>NZ_RXZH01000104.1 GCF_003970385.1 Vibrio aquaticus
CAGCGTTCAATCTGAGCCATGATCAAACTCTTCAATTTAAGATTTTGATGTCCCTAAGGACTGACTCAATGAATACTGACTTCAAAACTACTAATGTAATTTTAAAGCTATTATCGTTCCAACAGAACGATAATGAATTGACTGTGCCGAATCTTACGATTCGTATTGGTCACTCAGTTCATTGAAATCTTTGTGCTTATCGAAATAAGCGTTGGATTATCATCAACGAGTGCCCACACAGATTGATAGGTTTATATTGTTAAAGAGCTTTGCTTTCAATGCCTTAGCACCGAAGCAGGACGCGTATAATACGCTATTGACTCTGTAAGTCAACATAAAACTCTAAGATATTTCTTAAAATTTTATGGTGACTGATTTCCAATGGAAATCGGTCAAAATTAAAGCCTGGCGATGTCCTACTCTCACATGGGGAAACCCCACACTACCATCGGCGCTAATTCGTTTCACTTCTGAGTTCGGCATGGAATCAGGTGGGTCCAAATCGCTATGGTCGCCAAGCAAATTCTTTCTCTCTATTTCTA
>NZ_RXZH01000107.1 GCF_003970385.1 Vibrio aquaticus
AAAGCAAAGAGTGGCCTGTCGCGGCCGCCCAGAAGCCCAGATTTGCAGCTCTCTTGCCCTGAAGTGTGCAGAATAGAGGATTATGTACGGCAGACGTGGTTTGACTTGGAACCGGGGCGGCACGGCCAGCTCCATTCCTCCAGGCGGRCCGTGCYACTGCTCTCAGCCGGGCACAGAGCGTCCCCGGGCGGCCAGGAAAGATGGCTCTGCCCGTGCCTCCCAGAGGCACTGATCCACAGCTTTCCTGGCCAGGAGGCTGCAGAATAGAATATATTTTAAGGCAAGCATGGTTTCACCTGCCTCCAGCTTGGATTTCGGAGGTTATGGCACTTTTATGCTTCGGTGTACACAGCGTGATTCTCTCGGCGAGATACGGCGTTTGCGCGCATARAAAGCAAAGAGTGGCCTGYCGCGGCCGCCCAGAARCMCAGATTTGCAGCTCTCTTGCCCTGAAGTGTGCAGAATAGAGGATTATGTACGGCAGACGTGGTTTGACTTGGAACCGGGGCGGCACGGCCAGCTCCATTCCTCCAGGCGGG
>NZ_RXZH01000110.1 GCF_003970385.1 Vibrio aquaticus
GGCGTTAAGCTACAAACAGTCGAAAGGAATTGGTACTAGAAATGGAAAATCTGAATACAGTAGAAATAAAATCGTTTGTGCCCGCCAAAGATTTTGAGCTTTCGAAGCGCTTTTATCTGAGCATTGGCTTCGAACTCGCATCAGAATTTGATGRAATCGCGTATTTCAAGTTTGGCTCTTGTCCGTTTTTGCTCCAAGACTTTTATGAACCGGCTCATAGTGACAATTTCATGATGCACCTTTTAGTCGAAGATGCCCACAGTTGGTATGAGCATGTGCTGAAACTCAATTTAGAGGAAGAGTTTGGTTCCAAGGTGACAGAATTGGTTGAACAGCCTTGGGGAATGCTAGAGTTTTGTGTGACAGACCCTAGCGGTGTGTTGTGGCGTATAGCCGAGAACAAGTAGCTTAACAAGCAATTTAAGAGGGATTCACAACGCTTGGCACTTTTGCTTCTACTTCAAGTTTAGTGTTTATGGCACAATGCTTTAGGTTTGGGTGGAGGCGTTGTTCACCCCTTAATTGGGCGTTA
>NZ_RXZH01000111.1 GCF_003970385.1 Vibrio aquaticus
CGAAGAACGCCTCGAGATTCAGGCGATTGCAGATGATATAACTAGTAAATACGTTCCTCCTCATGTCAACATCTTTTATTGTCTAGGAGGAATTACGCTTACTTGTTTTTTAGTACAAGTAGCTACGGGRTTTGCTATGACTTTTTAYTAYCGTCCRACCGTTACTGARGCTTTTGCTTCTGTTCAATAYATAATGACTGAAGCTAAYTTTGGTTGGTTAATCCGATCAGTTCATCGATGGTCGGCAAGTATGATGGTCCTAATGATGATCCTRCAYGTATTTCGTGTRTAYCTCACCGGTGGWTTTAAAAAACCTCGCGAATTAACTTGGGTTACWGGTGTGGTTCTGGSTGTATTGACYGCATCTTTTGGTGTAACWGGTTATTCYTTACCTYGGGAYCAAATTGGTTATTGGGCRGTSAAAATTGTAACAGGTGTACCTGAMGCTATTCCKGTAATAGGATCACCTYTKGTAGAATTATTACGCGGAAGTGCTAGTGTTGGACAATCCACTTTGACTCGTTTTTAT
>NZ_RXZH01000112.1 GCF_003970385.1 Vibrio aquaticus
TTGCATACTTAATAGCAAATGTGATTATACTCCTTAAATTAGTTTAGTGTCTTAAGGCTGAAATTAAAGATTATGTTTAGGGGGCTAAGGATTCTAAAGCAAATATGATTGTACTTCCTAAATATATATAGTCTATTAAGGTTTTGCATACTTAATAGCAAATGTGATTATACTCCTTAAATTAGTTTAGTGTCTTAAGGCTGAAATTAAAGATTATGTTTAGGGGGCTAAGGATTCTAAAGCAAATATGATTGTACTTCCTAAATATATATAGTCTATTAAGGTTATATTATGAAGATAAATTTATATTTAATTTTTTGTAAGAGGGATATACAGCAAAATTGTTTAGATTAGGAGTTTATAAGATAATATTGTTTTCAATTGAGGTCAATTTAACGATATTTTTTCATACTTTTATGTACTCAAATGTGGTTATATTTAAAAGCATTAAAAATTATTTCAATTTGGTAAGTAGAATACACTGCTGATAGAATTAGAAGAAAGAAGTTTATATAGTATAGGGTAAAT
>NZ_RXZH01000013.1 GCF_003970385.1 Vibrio aquaticus
ATAGATGCGAAGTCTTTCGCAACACCGCCGTACACTTTTGCAAGTGTAGTACAGATAGCAGCAGTTAGAGTTGTTTTACCGTGGTCAACGTGGCCGATAGTACCAACGTTAACGTGCGGTTTAGTACGTTCAAATTTTTCTTTAGACATGAGTTGTCCCTCTAGGTACGGATTTAGGTGGCTTTGATGACCACGCAACCAAAAAAGTATTGGTGATATAGTTACCTTCAATCACTAAACGTAGTTTAGTCGACAGAAAGTATCAAAAGGAAAAGTGTGCTTGAGAGCTGGTGCTGATACCCAGAGTCGAACTGGGGACCTCATCCTTACCAAGGATGCGCTCTACCGCCTGAGCTATATCAGCATCACTATTGAGTGGAGCGGGCAGCGGGAATCGAACCCGCATCATCAGCTTGGAAGGCTGAGGTAATAGCCATTATACGATGCCCGCAACACGTAACTCTGTGAGCTATTTCCTTAAGAATATGGTGGAGGGGGACGGATTCGAACCATCGAAGGCAGTGCCAGCAGATTTACAGTCTGATCCCTTTGGCCACTCGGGAACCCCTCCAAATTACTTCCACTTTCGTCATCATTGCCCTAGGCAAGGTGAAAATGGTGCCGACTACCGGAATCGAACTGGTGACCTACTGATTACAAGTCAGTTGCTCTACCTACTGAGCTAAGTCGGCATAAGTGGTGCGCATTCTATTGAATGATTTTCTGCCTTGCAATAGTAAAACTAAAAAAAAATCAGTTTTCCCTAACTTTAAGCTCGTTTGATGAAAATTCACGCAATTCCATTTATAAAAAGCACGAATGTCGTATAGGTCATTTGCAATATCCGTCCGTTGTTGTATTTTCCCACCTCTATCGTAAAACCAAGTTAGGATGACTATGACCCCGTATCTCTCTTTTAATCGTCAACAATGGGCTGAATTGCGTAATTCCGTGCCAATGACGTTATCCGAGACCGATCTGGTCGAGTTGCAAGGCGTAAACGAAAGCCTAACGATGGAAGAAGTCGAAGAGATCTACTTGCCACTTGCTCGTTTACTCAACCTTTATATAGCCGCAAGACAAAACCGCAATTCGGTCTTGAATAACTTTTTGGGCAACCAAGAAACCGCACCGCCGTTTATTATCGGCATTGCGGGCAGCGTTGCAGTGGGTAAAAGTACGACAGCACGACTGCTTAAAGCGTTGCTCTCTCGTTGGGACAACCACCCTAAAGTTGAATTGGTCACCACTGACGGCTTTTTGTATCCGAAGAAGGTACTTGATGAGCGTAATATCATGCACCGCAAAGGCTTTCCTGAGTCTTATGATATTAAACGTTTGGTGCAGTTTGTCTCTGATGTGAAAGCGGCAAAGCCTAATTTAGAGGTTCCGGTCTATTCCCACATTACTTACGACATCACAGAAGAAGTAAAAACCGTAGATAGGCCCGATGTACTAATTATCGAAGGTTTGAATGTTTTACAAAGTGGTATGGACTACCCTCACGATCCTCACCGTGTGTTTGTCTCCGATTTTCTAGACTTCTCTTTATATGTCGATGCAGAAAGCAATGTCATCGAGCAATGGTATGTCGATCGCTTTTTAAAATTCCGTCAAGGAGCGTTTACCAAGCCGGGATCTTACTTCAGTCACTACACACAACTAAATGAAACCCAAGCTATCGATAAAGCTCATAGCATTTGGCAGTCGATTAATGGCGTAAACTTGGATGCGAACATTTTGCCAACGAAAGGGCGAGCTCACTTAATTTTGAAGAAAGGGCAAAGTCACCGAGTGGAAGAAGTGTTACTCAGGAAGTAGTGAGAAGAGAACAAAAGTTAAGGGTTGGTATAAATACCAACCCTTTTTATTTATTTCGGCTCCGGGCCGTACTGGTTCTGACCTGACGTTCCTTTTAAGAAACCACATTCCACCAGAATCCATGCGCCACATAGTAACGCAGCAAACGAGCTCACGGCCTGAAGCATTGTCGTATCCGTTGCCAGTGACGGGTCACCAACAGGAACCGTCATACGACCAATCACCAAAGGAACATTCAAAAGTAGCCACCAGCTCGATTTGCCTCTATCGTGCCAACGTTTAGCTGTGATCGCTAAATCAGGGATCAACACCACGATCAAAAAGACCGGAAGGATGAGGTGAGCCAGCGATGGAAACAAAACGTTCATCCCCAGCGCAAAACCGACAATCATCAAATAATAAACAGCATTCCAGATCCAATAGGTTTTTCGCCCTATTCGCCCTTGGAACGAAAACAACAGCTCTTTCATCGACATCTTAACATTACCTAAAACATGGTTACTTTTAAAAATAGAGACCGTTAATTCACGACCTTTTGAAAACATTCGGTGTCCATATCACGCATATTAACGGTTAGACTGCGGACATGACTTGCTTGTTGTTGTAGCTCCGCCATCAGTTGACGAGAGAGATCGCGTTTTTGCTCATCCGTTCGCCCAGCTAACAGCTCAAAACTAATGTGGATAAAGTCGACACTGTCACTCTCATCACCAATTAACCAATTATGAACTCGTATTGCGCGCGATTTTACGGAGCCTACATCAAACAAGCCCGATTGTAGCGCGACTTGATGTAAGTCTTCTAATAGTCCTTGCACGTTCACGCGTTCATCAACAGAGTTGGAGTATTCCATTACTAGGTTCGGCATAGTGTCCTCAGATGTAAGTGAGTTTCAGATTGAAGAAAAATCAATTCTCACTATTAACAAGTTCTATGCTGAATTCCGAGAGGATTACCCTCAATCTGCTCAATAGATCACTGATAAGCCCAATAATAACGGGAGATCTGTGCAGTGACTGCTCCAACCAATCCATCATATCCGGATAAGACATGACGGTAATCATGATCTGGTCAATTTTATCTGTTATATTCTTACGAAGATTTTTTACATTAACTGATTAAATACGGAGATATTCCTATGCGTCGTCCTGTAGTGATGGGTAACTGGAAACTTAACGGTAGCAAAGCAATGGTAACTGAGCTGCTAACTGGTCTTAATGCTGAACTTGAAGGCGTTGAAGGTGTTGACGTAGCAGTAGCTCCACCAGCACTTTACATCGATCTAGCGGAGCGTCTAATCGCTGAAGGCGGTAACAAGATCATCCTAGGTGCACAGAACACTGACCTAAACAACAGCGGTGCATTCACTGGCGACATGTCTCCAGAAATGCTGAAAGATTTCGGTGCAACTCACATCATCATCGGTCACTCTGAGCGTCGTGAATACCACAACGAATCAGACGAGTTTGTTGCTAAGAAATTCAAGTTCCTACAAGAGAACGGCCTGAAGCCCGTTTTCTGTATCGGTGAATCTGACGCTCAAAACGAAGCGGGCGAAACTGAAGCAGTATGTGCACGTCAAATCAACGCAGTTATCGACACTTACGGTGTTGAAGCTCTAAACGGCGCAATCATCGCTTACGAACCAATCTGGGCTATCGGTACTGGTAAAGCAGCAACAGCTGAAGATGCACAACGCATCCACGCTTCTATCCGTGCAATGATCGCTGAAAAAGATGCAGCAATAGCTGAGCAAGTAATCATCCAATACGGTGGTTCTGTTAAGCCTGAAAACGCTGAAGCTTACTTCGCACAACCAGACATCGATGGTGCTCTAGTTGGCGGCGCAGCTCTTAACGCAGCTGGTTTTGCGGCTATCGCTAAAGCAGCAGCTAAAGCAAAAGCATAATTTTTTCATCTTAGTTATCGTTGTAGCGTTGTTGACTGCTCTCACTCACCCCATCACATAGGAGACCTATGCTCAGGGGCTTCGTTCGCTAGTCGCCTAGCTACAACTTCTACTAATCGAAAAATATCACAGATTAAGGTCAGCTTCGGCTGGCCTTTTTTGTGTCTGGAACTTCAATCGAGTATTCTACGCACTTCCTCACCAACACAGTTGTATCGCATGCAGGATAAACACGGCCTTTTAACTGGCTCGATCCCCACTGTTTTACGTCAAATGACCGTTCCGATGACGTTCGGCATGGTCGCTATATTGATGTTTAACCTAGTGGATACGTTCTTTATCTCTCTGCTGGGTACCGAAGCGTTAGCTGCGGTGAGCTATACCTTCCCCGTCACCTTTGCGGTCAATTGCATCACAATGGGCATCGGCATGGGGCTATCGACCAATATTGGCCGACTGCTTGGTCAAGGCCATTCAAAAGACGCGGCACGCTTTTCCACTCACGGGCTTATTCTTGCAGTACTTTTGGTTATTAGCGCCTCAGCGATAGGCTTGCTTACCATAGAGCCATTGTTTTTATTTCTCGGTGCTGATGAAGCCCTGTTACCGCTTATTCATCAATACATGGACATTTGGTATCTCACCATCCCATTACTGGTGATTCCAATGGCAGGCAATGCTGCGATTCGAGCCACGGGTGACACCAAAACGCCAGCAAAAATCATGATGCTCGCAGGCCTTATTAATGGCATTCTCGACCCACTACTGATCTTTGGTTATGGCCCTTTCCCAGAGCTTGGTATTCAAGGGGCAGCTATCGCCAGTGCCTTTAGTTGGTTCGGTGCTCTGATGGGGTCACTGTATGTGTTAGCCAAACGAGAGAAGTTACTCGCTCTGCCCTGCCTTCGCACTCTCACCACTGACTGGCAACAAATACTGAAAATAGGCACTCCCGCTGCGCTTTCCAACGCGCTCACTCCCCTTTCAGGCGCACTTCTGATGATGATGCTATCCAGTCATGGGACAGCAGCCGTTGCTGCCTATGGTGCAGCGCAACGAGTCGAGTCCATTTTAATCTTGGTATTGATGTCCCTAACCTCCACACTCACACCGTTTATCGCGCAAAACATGGGAGCAAATAACCCGAATCGCAGTTTTTCCGGCCTGTTTCTGAGTATGCGTTTCTCGATGGTATTTCAGCTGGGGGTCTTTATTGCGATGGTGCCATTGAGCATTCCTTTAGCGGCCCTCTTCTCTCAGGAACAAAGTGTTAAGGATCTGCTGTGGCATTACTTATTGGTGGTGCCATTCAGCTATGGTTTCCAAGGCGTAATGATGATGTTAGTGTCTGGATTAAACGCACTGCATCAGCCTTTAAAAGCCTTTCAATGGAGCTTTATGCGTTTGTTTCTCTTTACGTTGCCATGCGCCTGGCTAGGTAGCCAACTCTACGATATTGAAGGGCTATTTATTGGTATTGCGGTGGGGAATATCTTAGGTGGCACATTAGGGTACCTCTATGCCCTGAGGCTAAGAAAGCAGTATCTTGAGCTAAACGAGCAATGACGCGTCGCAAATAGCAAAACACCGACATCTCTGTCGGTGTTTTTAAATTCTACTCGGTAATCACGATTTCTTCTTCGTCCACTTCTAAATCAACGTCTAGTGGCTCTTGAGAAAGAATAACTCCGGTATTGTCTGCATAAAGGTAGTCTTCAGGGAGGAAAGTCACACCGCCGAAGTTCACCGGCACATCCACTTCACCAATACCTTGTGACGTTGCTCCGACGGGAATTGAAGCCAACGCTTGAATACCAATGCTCATGTCTTCTAGTTCATCAACTTCACGAACGCAGCCATAGGCAACAATGCCTTCCCATTCGTTCTCTTCGGCCAATGTAGCGAGTTCAGCATCAATCAAAGCGCGTCTTAGTGAGCCGCCTCCATCAATCAACAGCACTCGGCCTAGGCCATCTTGTTCCAAGATTTCGCGGATAAGACCATTGTCTTCGAAACACTTTACAGTGGTGACTTGGCCGGCAAAGGAAGCGCTACCGCCAAAGTTACTGAACATGGGTTCAACCACATCCACTTGCTCTAAGTAGATGTCACATAAGGCAGAAGTGTTGTATTCCATAGTATTCCTTCCTATACCGTAGGTCTCTTCAATCGAGTATAAAGGCTGAGTAAGTCATTGCAATGACATGCATCATTTAACTGACCAGAGTTTGAGCTATAACCACACCAGCAAACAACAGGTTAGTCACCATTGAACATTTTACAATGACGGGCATCATTGGCGCGATTTGAGCCGGCTTATCTGCGAGCCATACTGCTCGGCCATGTTTGTATGTCACAAGTAAACTCAGCAAAAATGGCAAGCTGATCCAGACTGGTGAAGGCTGATGAATGAGATACACAGCAAACGCGAGGACAGCACCAGACAGTAAGAAAAAGTGGTACTGCTTAGCACGCTTTTGCCCAAGGCGAACAGCCACGGTTTTCTTACCACACACGGCATCATTTTCAATGTCACGCATGTTGTTGATGTTCAATACCGCCACCGCTAATAAACCACATCCGATGGCCGGTAAAATTAATTGCGGAGCGACAATACCAGTATGCAAAAAGTAAGTACCTGCAACGCCTAATAAACCAAAGAAGATAAACACAGAGATGTCCCCAAGGCCAACATAACCGTAAGGCTTATTGCCCACGGTATAGGCGATCGC
Organism: Vibrio aquaticus; assembly: GCF_003970385.1. GTDB lineage: Bacteria > Pseudomonadota > Gammaproteobacteria > Enterobacterales > Vibrionaceae > Vibrio > Vibrio aquaticus. Next base: position 6,462 of record NZ_RXZH01000013.1, read on the forward strand.
AGCAATGATGGCCAATACGCCTAAGCCAATAAAGGCCAAAATACTTTGTAGACTCTCAAGCGCATACATCACTAGAATCAGACCCGACGCCATGGTCAAAACCACGTTAATGATCATAGCTCGCTTCATATCTTTCTGCGTCACTGCTCCAGACTGGATTGCACGCATCGGCCCTAGGCGATTTTCGTTGTCAGTGCCTTTAACCGCATCACCATAATCATTGGCTAAGTTCGACAATATTTGTAGTAGCGTTGCGGTTAAGAATGCCAGCAAAGCAACAACAAACGAGAACTGATGGGTAGAGTACGCCAACACACTACCGGTTAAGATAGAGACCAATGCCAATGGCAAAGTTTTAGGGCGAGCGGCATCAAGCCAAATTCTAAGAGACTGTTTCATGGATAGTAGTGTAGTTACCTATGGCCAAAGTAAAATTGTGGCACATCAATACATGCAGTGAAAAACAAAAAAAGGCCACCGAAGTGACCTTTTTCCAAAACTTGACATAAATCGAGCTTATTTCACACGACCTACGTATTCACCAGTACGAGTGTCAACTTTGATCACTTCGCCAATTGAGATGAATAGAGGAACACGTACTACTGCGCCAGTAGAGAGAGTTGCTGGTTTACCACCTGTACCCTGAGTGTCACCTTTTAGGCCAGGATCAGTGTCAGTAACTTCTAGCTCAACGAAGTTTGGCGGCGTAACGGCAATTGGATTATCGTTCCAAAGCGTTAGCATACATGTGTTGTTTTCTACCAACCATTTCGCATTGTCACCGACCGCTTTAGCATCTGCAGCGATCTGTTCAAATGTTTCATTGTTCATAAAGTGGTAGAATTCGCCGTCGTTATATAGATAATCTAGGTCGGTATCCATTACGTCTGCAACTTCAAAAGATTCACCAGACTTAAAGGTTTTCTCTAGCACTTTACCAGAAAGAAGTTTACGAATTTTTACGCGGTTGAATGCTTGGCCTTTACCTGGCTTAACGTATTCGTTTTCCAAGATAACGCAAGGCTCGCTATCAAGCATTAGTTTTAGACCGCCTTTAAATTCATTGGTGCTAACAGTAGCCATTTTTTCCTCTTACATTCTTAGAGCTAAATTCAATGCCGCACATCATAACCCGAAAAGTTGTTTCTGTTGAGCAAAACTGGCTCAAACAGCTAGCGAATGGGATCTCTGATCCTGCAAAATTGCTAAAGGAGCTAGAAATTGATCCTACTCCTTGGCAAAACGGGTTTGACGCTCGTAAGCTTTTTGCGCAGCGTGTGCCGCAAAGTTTTGTCGATAGAATGGAAAAAGGCAATCCCTTTGATCCGCTTTTACGTCAAGTCTTACCGCTGAGTGAAGAATTTGAAATTCACGAAGGATACTCTAACGATCCTTTAGAAGAGCAGAACAATTCGGTTCCTGGACTGCTGCACAAATACCACAATCGCGCCTTGATGATTGTGAAGGGTGGCTGTGCCATAAACTGTCGTTACTGCTTTAGGCGTCACTTCCCATACGATGACAATAAAGGTTCGAAAACGGTTTGGCAGCAAAGTTTAGACTACGTACAGACGCATCCTGAGATCGACGAGATCATTCTCTCTGGTGGCGATCCTTTAATGGCCAAAGACAGCGAGCTAACGTGGCTCATTGATCGCATTGCTGACATACCTCATGTCAAAAGACTGCGCATCCACTCAAGGCTGCCCGTCGTGATTCCCGCACGCATTACCAATGAATTAGTCGATGTATTGGATCGCACTCGGCTTCAAGCGATTTTGGTCACGCATATCAACCATGCTCAAGAGATCAATCAAGAATTGCGAGAGAGTCTAACGAAGCTAAAAAGTATTGGTGTGACTCTTTTAAATCAGGGGGTTATGCTCAAAGGGGTAAACGACAGTGTTGATGCACAAGTTGCTCTTAGCCAATCCCTTTTTGATGCTGGAGTTTTACCTTATTACCTACACGTGCTCGATAAAGTACAAGGCGCGGCGCATTTTAACATCTCCGATCAACAAGCTAAACAGATCATGGCCGGCGTGATGGAGAAAGTGTCCGGCTACCTTGTGCCTAAGTTGACGCGCGAAATTGGTGGCAGAACCAGCAAGACCCCATTAGATCTTCATCTAGAGTAAATATCAGCAAGTTAATCCTCAAGACAAAAATCTTTTGTTCGATAGCAAGGTCTATTCTATGCATACTCCGCACTTTTGGAGCTCACTATGCAACCAACTATCGAACAACTTCTCGACCTTGGTCCATTTACTTGGGCCGGTCTTCTTTGCTGCGCCATCAATGGTATTTTGGTTGGTGTTGAGCGCCAAACTCGCGGTAAACCCGTAGGTATTCGTACCTCTATTTTGGTGATATCCGGCACTTACTTTTTTATGTCGATGGCGGTATCCCTATCACCGAACACACTCGACCAAGCTCGCGTACTCGGACAGATCATTACGGGTGTCGGCTTCTTAGGGGCCGGTGTCATGATGACGCTCGATGGTAAAATTCATGGCGTGACGTCTGCTGCGGTCATCTGGGTATTAGCTGCACTCGGTATGATGATTGGGCTTGGCTACTTACAGCAATCTGTCGTCATCACTGCCTTGGTGTTAACGGTGCTGCTCGGTGTCGATAAGGCGGAGAATCGCATCAAATCATTGCGCCGCGGTGTCCACCAAAAATTTCAAAGCCGAAAAACCCCTCGTCCAAAAGCTTGAGCTATGCGGCGAAATCGACACAAGTTTATCGATACAGCGCCGCATCTTGATGAAAAACAAAGAAGCGTTCGAAAACAAAAGCATCAAGCGATATAGGCATCGCGCCTCACATTAACCCCTACCACTTTTGGGTAGTGTACAGAGAGTCTCATTACCATTGTAGGGTTTAGTTATGTTTTACGTGCATATGCTCCTGCTTCTTACGGTGATATTTATCGGTATCCGCCACGGAGGCATTGCTTTTGGTCTACTTGGAGGCTTGGGCGTTTCCGTCCTCGCCTTTGTCTTTGGTATCGCACCAGGCTCTCCACCAATCAGCGTCATGTTGATTATTCTTGCGGTGGTTGCTGCATCTGCAACTTTAGAAGCGACGGGTGGCCTGAAACTACTGGTTAAGTTCGCCGAACGTTTATTACGTAAACACCCAAGCCAAATTGTTTTCCTCGGCCCACTGTGTACCTACTCTTTAACGGTACTTGTCGGGACGGGTCACTCTGTTTATCCACTCCTACCTGTCATTTACGATGTGGCCTATAAGAAAGGCATTCGCCCAGAACGTCCAATGGCGATGGCCACGGTTGCCTCACAAATGGGCATTACAGCAAGCCCGATCGCAGCTGCAGCTGCGGTAGTGATGGCAACAGCGGCAGATAACAACTTGGATATTGGACTCGTCAATGTACTTCTCGTCACCATTCCTGCGACACTGATTGGCGTGTTAGTCGGCTGTCTATGGAGTCTGAAACGCGGTAAAGAATTGGATCAAGACCAAGCCTTTATTGAACGTTGCCAAGATCCTGAGTTTAAGGCTCAGCTGATTGATGCCAGCAGCGATGACGACGATGATCAGGCTCATGAAGGCGTCGCGAAGAAAGGGTTAACTATCTTCCTTGCTGGTATCGCTACGGTTATTTTTGTCGCGATGTTTGGTAAAGATCTGGGCCTGCTACCAGAAGGCGTGAAAATGTCAGTGGCGATTCAGTTCTTGATGCTTTCGGTTGGTGCTTTAATTCTGTTAACCACTAAGGTTGAGCCGAAGAAGATCGTCCACAGCAACGTCTTTATTGCCGGTATGACGGCCGTGATCATCATCTTCGGTATCGCTTGGATGAGTGACACCATCATTGGCTTCCATAAGCCCTACTTGATCAGCTTAGTCAGTGATCTTGTTGCCGCTCACCCATGGACCTTTGCCATTGCGATGTTCGTGGTGTCAGTATTCTTGAAAAGCCAAGCAGCAGTGCTAACCATCATGCTCCCACTGGGTTTTGCGATGGGGATTCCTGCCCCAGTGCTGATTGGTGTATTACCAGCGTGCTATGCCTACTTCTTCTTCCCGTTCTACCCAAGCGACCTTGCAGCGATTACCTTTGACCGCTCAGGGACAACGCAGATTGGTAAGTATGTACTCAACCACAGTTTCTTGTTGCCAGGTTTTATCGGTGTCATCACTGCAACAACCGTGGGTTATGTCCTCTCAACCATGCTAGTTAACTGACAAAATAAAACGAAACACGAACCAAAACGAAAAAAGCCAGTTGGGAATCCAACTGGCTTTTTATTGATATCGATTTCGCAAGCTTGCTTAGAATAGCTCTTCAGCAACTTTGAATAGATCGTTGCGAACTGGACGCTTCATGTTCTCAATCGCATCGATGATGTCATGGTGAACAAGTTGCTCTTTCTGAATACCAACACAACGACCACCTTGGCCTTCCATTAGTAGGTGAACAGCGTAGTTGCCCATGCGAGAAGCCAGAACGCGGTCAAATGCCGTTGGACGGCCACCACGTTGAATATGACCAAGAACCGTTGCACGAGTTTCACGACCTGTTGCCGTTTCAATCTCTTTTGCTAGCTCGTTCGCATCCATCATTAGCTCAGTTAGAGCGATGATCGCATGCTTCTTACCTTTCGCAATCCCATCTTGGATGTTGCTGATAAGCTTTTCTTTATCTAGGCCCGTTTCTGGAGTGATGATGTACTCACAACCACCTGCAATTGCAGACATTAGCGTTAGGTCACCACAGTGGCGGCCCATGATCTCAACAATAGAGATTCGCTGGTGAGATGATGAAGTATCACGTAGACGGTCAATCGCATCGATAACTGTGTTTAATGCTGTTAGGTAACCGATCGTGTAGTCAGTACCTGCGATATCGTTATCGATAGTGCCTGGAAGACCGATACAAGGGTAACCCATTTCAGTCAGTTTCTTAGCACCCATGTAAGAACCGTCACCGCCCACTACTACTAGTGCTTCAATGCCGTGTTTCTGTAGGTTCTCGATCGCTTTCTGGCGCACTTCCACTTCTTTGAATTCAGGGAAACGTGCAGAACCTAGGAAAGTACCGCCCTTGTTGATCACATCAGAAACGCTTGAACGATCTAGTTTCTCGATACGGTCTTCGTAAAGGCCTAGGTAGCCATCAAATACACCGTAAACTTCTAAACCTTCAGATAGTGCTGTACGTACCACGCCACGAACTGCTGCGTTCATACCTGGTGCGTCACCGCCACTAGTCAAGACACCGATCTTCTTAATCATGCTCACCCTCGATTTTTGGGAATCTTATTTCAATTTTTACGTCAGCCACTTTCAATGCCAGTCACTGACTTAATTCCTTTAACTGTGCAATATGTTACCTTTCCTAATCAGGAATACTACTTTTATTTGCACGAAATTATGTAACTTTTCTACTTATGTAAGAGTATTACAGCTTTGTGAATTCACTTAATTGATACACATCAGAATCACCGCAAAAAGTCATCTCGCTGAAAAGATAGTCAATAAGTGATGATTTGTCTCGCTCCGTGAATTTACCAATCTTGAGACTTCTGGGCTTTTTCTTCACTCAACACCACTGAGTAAGGATCTTGGTGAATCAATACATCCGATTCAGGGAAGAGTTCAAGCAGTTTAGCTTCTACTTCATCAGAGATTCGATGGGCTTCAATTAATGCCAGCTGATCTTCCAACTCTAAATGCAATTGAATAAAGCGAGTTGGCCCCGACACACGCGTTCGAAGTTGGTGCACTCCTAGAACGCCCGGTACTTTGACACACACATCTCGAATCGCACTGAGCTCATCGTCTGGCAATTTACGATCGAGCAAGGTTTGCGTTGCTTCTTGGACCATCTTGAAGGCACTGTACAAAATAAACACGCCAATCCCGACAGCAAACACCGCATCGGCCTGAGTAATACCAAACCAGCTTAAGCCTAACGCCAACATGATCGCTGCGTTCATATACAGATCAGACTGGTAATGGAGTGAGTCAGCAGCAATGGCCTGACTGCCGGTTTTCTTCACTACATGCTTTTGGAATCGCACCAGCGCAAAGGTCACAAAGATAGCAAATAGGCTGACATACACACCGTATTCTGGCGATTGGAGAGCATGAGGTCTAAAGAAACGCTCAATACCATTTAGAATCAAAAAGACCGCCGAGCCCGAGATAAACATCGCTTGTGCTAAAGCGGCTAAAGATTCGGCTTTACCATGTCCAAACGTATGCTCACGGTCAGCAGGCTGCAATGAGTATCGAACCACCACCAAGTTGACTAACGAAGCGGCGATATCAAGCATAGAGTCAATCAGCGAAGCAAGTAGACTCACGGAACCGGTTACCCACCAAGCTCCGACTTTTACCACTAATAATAAGGTCGCCACGATGGTTGCAGTCCAAGCGGCCATCGTGACTAAACGTGCGTACTCGTGTTTCATAACTCTCTGAACAATAAAACAACATAGCTTTAGTATAATGATAAAAGCATTGAATAACAGTGACACAAAAAAGGCGACCGTTTTGGTCGCCTGAGTTCATGGAGTGAAATTGTTAGTCAGCTAGTCGCTTTTGCATTTTTTCAGCGCACTTTTCAGCACGTTCAGACTGCAGCTCAACGAACTTAGTTTTCTGCTCTGGTGTTAAAACGCTCAGCATCTTGTGTTGCTTCTCTAGCATCTTCACTTTACGTTCTGTCTGCTTCTCAACCATTGCTTTCGCTAGCTCATTTGCCGCTGCTTGGTCGAAGTTATCCGCTAGTACCAACTCTTGCACTTTTGCTTTGTGCGCTTGCATCTCAGCGTGGTGAACTTCGAAGTTGTCTTTAAACTTCGCTTTCATTTCTGTCTTACCTGCTTCACGCATTTCTTTCAGCTGGTCTTTCTGAGCGTCAGTTAAATCAAGTTTACGCATAATGCCACGGTCAAAACCACCACCACATTCACCGTGGCCACCTTTTTTATGGTCCTTACCACCGAAAGCGAAGGCACTTGCAGTACCAAGAGTTAGAGGAACAACAACTGCCGCTAATACTAATTTCTTTGCTAATTTCATAATCGTACCTTTCACTTAATCTATTGGATTGTGCTGCGGTTCTCTGCAGCGCTTGAGTGTAGAATACGATCTGCTGTGTAAAGTGACGTCTAGAGAGCGTAAAGAATCGTAAAGAGCAATCTTGACGCTAAATATCGCCCCAAATTCGCAGTAAGATAACCCCATACCGACTATTTAGAGATTTAGCTATGCCACATATCTTGTTGATTGATGACGATACTGAACTGACAAGCCTATTGAAAGAGGTGCTCTCATTTGAAGGCTTTGAAGTCTCTGAAGCCAATAACGGTGAAGAGGGTTTAGAGAAACTCAGTGATGAGATCGATCTGATTCTGCTTGATGTCATGATGCCAAAGCTCAATGGAATGGAAACGTTAAAGCGCTTACGTGAAAACTGGGAAACCCCAGTGTTAATGCTGACTGCGAAAGGGGAAGAGATCGACCGAGTGATTGGTTTGGAACTCGGCGCAGATGACTACCTGCCAAAACCGTTCAGCGACCGAGAGTTGATGGCACGTATTCGCGCAATCTTACGTCGTACTCAAACGACCTCTGCACCAAAGAGCAGCAAAAACTCGGACTGTATCGAATACCAAGATATTCAGGTCTATCCGGGAAAACAGGAAGCGTACTGTCAAGGTGCTCTCATTGATCTCACCACCACGGAGTTCGCTCTGTTAACCCACTTCGTACAAAACCCAGGGGCAACGCTAACCAAAGAAGCCCTGAGTTTGGATGTACTCGGTAAGCGTTTGGCTGCGTTCGATCGCGCGATTGATATGCACGTTTCTAACCTACGTAAAAAGCTCCCTGAGCGCAGCGACGGTAAATCACGTATTAAAACGCTGCGCGGTCGTGGCTACTTACTGATTGAGGAAGATTAATGCGCTTACCTAAAATCACCAGCTTATATGGCCGTATCTTTGCCATTTTCTGGTTCACCATGTTTCTTGTCTTGGTGGCGGTATTGTCACTACCCCACCTTGATCCAAGAAAAGCGCGCGATATCCCTGCTGAGCATTACAAGCGTTTAATCGACATCACTCAGAACATTGAGAACAAATACGCCGATGCCGATAACTTAGCCAAAGTTTTATTCAAGCTAGAAGGTCCAAAGCGTTCACCAAAAGATCCTCGACCTCGTTTCTTTGTGACTGATCTTGAAGGCAATATCCTAACCACCCAGGAACGTAAGAACTACCGTATCCGAGCTCTGCAAAACTTCATCACCAGTGTTGAAGTGCCAGGGCAGCCTAAACAAAAGCTTTATGGTCACTACATGGTCGCAGGCCCGTTACCTGTCACCCTAGCAAAACAAGATTTGCTCCTCTACATCGGAGTGAAGTGGAATGAACCACCACCGTTTTTGCTGCGCATGTTTGATAAGCCATTCCAACTGCTGTTTGCGGTAATGGTGGTTAGTACACCGCTGCTACTGTGGTTAGCTTGGGCACTCAGCCAGCCTGCACGAAAGTTAGAGCGCGCGGCTAAGCGAGTGGCGAAAGGGGAATTTGAAGTCGATCCAGAACTCGAAAAAGGCACCAGTGAGTTTCGCCAAGCGGGCGCAAGCTTTAACCAAATGGTTGAGGCCGTGAATCAAATGATTTCAGGCCAGCAGCGTTTACTGTCTGACATTTCACACGAACTGCGCTCGCCACTCACTCGCTTGCGCATGGCTAACGCCTTAGCAACGCGTAAACAAGGCGAAAGTGCCGAATTGACGCGTATTGACACCGAAGCTCAGCGCTTGGAACAAATGATCGGTGAACTTCTTGAGTTATCACGCATGCAAGTTGATAGTCACTTAACGCGAGAAGAGCAACCTATGGCGAGTCTATGGGAAGCCATCTTAGCAGACGCACAATTTGAAGCAGAGCAGATGGACAAAACGCTCACCTTCAATGACATCCCTGAGCGAGTTATTTCAGGTAATCCGAAATTGCTCATGAGTGCATTAGACAACATCATCCGCAATGCCATCTACTATGGTAAGGATCAGATAGAAGTGAACTTCACTGAGTCACACCAGCAGATTATGATTTCGGTCGATGACAATGGTGAAGGCGTTCCAGAACAAGAGTTGGATGCGATTTTCCGCCCGTTCTACCGTGTCTCTACCGCGAGAGATAGACACAGTGGCGGCACCGGTCTTGGTTTAACCATTACCGAAAGTGCCATTCGACAGCACAGTGGCTCAATCGTAGCCAAGCGCAGTCAATTGGGGGGATTAAGAGTCGAGATAACACTGCCTACTGGAACAGAGAAATAACCCCACAATTAGTTAGTTGATAATAGATCTCATTATCATTTATAGTAAGTCCTTCAATTATGGAGGATTTACTATGTCTCATACTTTCCCAGAACTGCCCTACGCTTACGACTCTCTTGAGCCTTACATCGATGCGAAAACCATGGAAGTGCATTACAGCAAACACCATCGCACCTACTTTGACAAGTTCATGACCGCAGTCAAAGGCAGCGAGCTTGAAACCACCAGCTTAGTCGATATTTTTTCCGGTGTATCTCAGCACTCTCCTGCCGTTCGCAATAATGGCGGCGGTTATTACAATCACATTCTGTATTGGAATTGCATGACACCAAATGGTGGCGGAGCGCCAGAAGGCACATTGGCTGAAGCGATCGTGAAGACATTTGGCAGCTTCAAACAGTTTCAAGAGTTGTTTGCACAAGCAGCAATCAATACCTTTGGCTCTGGTTTCGCTTGGCTTATTGTCAAAGATGGAGAGCTGCACATTACCTCAACGACTAATCAAGACAACCCTTTGATGGACGTCGCTGAGGCACAAGGTGAACCGATCTTGGCTCTCGATGTTTGGGAACATGCCTATTACATCAGTTACCAAAATCGTCGCCCGGAATACATTGATGCTTGGTGGAATGTGGTGAATTGGGACGCCGTAAGTGAGAACTATGCCGTGGCTCTCGCACAAGGGAAGTAATGCCCTCGGATATAAAAACTCACAACGTCAGGCTTGGCGGTTGTTCTATGTCGCCTTATACTTTCCGGTCTAAATCCCATAGTGCAAGAATGACAGTATGTTTGATATCGCCCTTTACGAGCCAGAGATCGCCCCTAACACGGGTAACATTATCCGCCTATGTGCCAATTGCGGCGCTAACCTTCATCTAATTGAGCCACTGGGTTTTGATTTAGAAGAGAAAAAAGTGCGCCGAGCGGGCCTGGATTACCACGACCTTGCTCGTGTGACTCGTCATAAAAACTACCAAGCGTTTGTTGAGTTCCTAGAGAAAGAGCGTGGGGATTACCGCATTTTTGCCTGCACGACCAAAACGACTGGCCACCATGTGGACGCAAATTTCCAAAAAGGCGATGTCCTGCTATTTGGTCCAGAAACACGCGGGTTACCCGCAGAGCTGATTGAAAGCATGCCTATGGAGCAGCGTATTCGCATTCCAATGATGCCGGATGCGCGCAGCTTGAACCTGTCAAATGCCGTCGCAATTATTGCTTTTGAAGCTTGGCGACAAATGGGTTTTGATGGCGCTCAGTAACAAGTATCTGAATCTGAAAGGGCTGGCGTTTTCGCCAGCCCTTTTTTCTTCTGCCATCCTCAAGAGTGAGGAACGAACGAATTGGGGATCTCTTCAAGTAATCACAAACCTTAAAAGATTCCCTACTCTCTCCTTCGTCGTTCTAGGGAAGGACAAATTTAGATGTAAAAAAACGGACTCTGATGAGTCCGTTTTTTATGTTTATCGAAAACAGATAGGTCTATGGACGAGCCACAAAACCAACGGCTTCGTATGCTTTCTTCAGCGTTTCTGCTGCGCGAGCTGAGGCTTTCTCTGCACCCTGCTTCATCACTTGATCCATATAAGCGCGATCAGCGCGGATACGGTGGTATTCAGATTGAATTGGCTCAAGCATTGCAACCAAGGCTTCACCAACGTCTTTCTTAAACGGACCATACATTTCAACGCCTTGGTATTTCGCTTCAATCTCTTCGAAGCTCATGCCTGTTGCTGCTGAGTACAGACCCATTAGGTTAGAGATGCCCGCTTTGTTATCCCAGTCATGTGCGATACGTGGTGGCGTTTCTGCATCTGTCTGAGCTTTGTTGATCTTCTTGATGATTGATTTCGGCTCTTCAAGCAGAGTAATCACGTTCTTACGGTTATCGTCAGACTTAGACATCTTCTTCGTTGCATCTTGTAGGCTCATTACACGTGCATTCACAGTTGGAATATACGGCTCAGGCACCTGGAAGATTGGCTGCTCAGGCGAGTAGATATTGTTAAAGCGGTTAGCGATATCACGCGCGAGCTCTAGGTGTTGCTTCTGGTCACTACCTACTGGCACTTGATGCGCACCGTAAAGCAGAATGTCTGCAGCCATAAGCACTGGGTAATCAAACAGACCCACGTTTACGTCACCAAATTGGCTCGATGAGTCTTTTGAGTAACGTGCAGACTTGTCTTTAAACTGAGTCATACGGCCCAGCTCGCCCATTTGCGTGTAACAGTTAAGAAGCCAACCAAGTTGAGCATGCTCTGGTACGTGTGACTGAACAAATAACGTGCTCTTTTGTGGATCAACACCAACCGCGAGACAGATTGCTAATGCATCCAATGTTGCTTCATGCAACGCTTTCGGATCTTGGCGAACCGTAATCGCGTGCAGGTCTACAACACAGTATTGGCAATCGTAATCGTCTTGCATCTGCTGCCATTGACGTAGAGCACCCAGGTAGTTACCGATACTTAGTTCACCTGATGGTTGAACACCACTCAATACAATGGGCTTGCTCATGGGAATAATTCCTTTGACTTCTTATTACGAATAAATGAAAAAAACCGTGTAATCTCAGGTAGTCATTACCTCATCACACGGTTTACTCAGTGTACTCATTAACGAGTATTTTTAAAGATCTTTTATTAGGCTTCAGTACAAACTGATACGGCTTCTAACAATTCTGCGATGGTGTCAGCGACATAATCAGGGGTTGATGCCGAAATAGGTTCACCGTGGTTGTAGCCGTAAGTCAAACCGAACGAATGGCAACCCGCATTTTTCGCGGCTTTGATGTCATTGCTTGAGTCACCGACCATCATCATTTCATCAGCTTGGCAGTTGTGTTTCTCTAGCAGCCAGTTCAGCGCCATCGGGTTCGGCTTTTTCTCAGGGAAAGTATCACCACCAATCACATCAACAAAGTACTTATCAATGCCATGTTTCGCCAGCACTTCTGGTACAAACTTCGATGGCTTGTTGGTGACCAGCGCCATCGTAAAGCCCGCTTTGTGCAGCTCAGCTAGCGTCTCTTTTACCGCAGGGTAAAGATGACTAAGCTTATGACCACTTTTCTCATAGTAATCATCAAATAACACACGAGCTTTAGCATGCAATTCAGGGTCAAGATCCGGTGACAACGTTAAGCTGCGGCTCAATGCACGGCCAATTAAGATGTCTGCGCCATTGCCCACATAATCGCGTACCTGTTCTTCAGTCACTGACGGGTAACCTAACGCTTGTACTGCTTGGTCAGCAGCGACCGCTAAATCTGGCACACTGTCTAATAGCGTACCGTCTAAATCGAAAGCGATTAATTTAATATTACTCATTGAATCAGTTAACCTTTGCTAGCTCAGCGCGCATTTGGTCGAACACTTCTTTGTAATCTGGTTGGTTAAAGATTGCAGAACCTGCGACAAACATATCCGCGCCCGCTTCAGCAATCTCTTTGATGTTATCAACCTTAACACCACCGTCGATTTCTAGGCGAATGTCACGACCTGATTCGTCAATCATCTTACGTACTGCACGAAGCTTATCTAACGTGTTCGGGATGAATGATTGACCGCCAAAGCCTGGGTTCACAGACATCAGCAGAATCATGTCCACTTTGTCCATGATGTATTCAAGATGAGAGAGTGGCGTTGCAGGGTTTAGTACCACGCCCGCTTTACAACCGTGCTCTTTGATCAGTTGAAGTGTGCGGTCAACGTGCTCCGAAGCTTCAATGTGGAAAGTGATCATGGAAGCGCCAGCTTTAGCAAAGTCAGGAATGATGCGATCAACAGGCTTAACCATTAGGTGTACATCAATCGGTGCCGTGATGCCGTAGTCACGCAGTGCCTGACAGATAGGTGCGCCAAAAGTTAGGTTAGGTACGTAGTGGTTATCCATTACGTCAAAGTGAACGACATCAGCCCCTGCTGCGAGCACTTTTTCTACGTCTTCGCCTAGGCGAGCCATATCCGCAGACAGAATTGATGGAGCGATAAGGAAATCTTTCATACCTGACCTCTAGTATTAATTGGCATCATTGCACACTGAAGAAACTTTGCGCGCAATTCTACCTAAGCTAAAGGTCAGAAGATAGGGAAGCTTAATGAAATGTGACTATTTGCCTTCAACCGGTCGGAAAAGCGCAAGAAGTTCATCAACTTTGTTGCGACCTGCTCCATTGCGGCTAATGGTACGTTTCACCTTCACCACATTAAGCTCAGCACCATGATACAAACGGCGTGTCAATGTGGTGTCGTGGTTTGAGATAAGCACGGGAATACCACGTTCTGTCGCGGCCCTTTCTGCAACATCGGCCAGTGCAGCTTGGTCATCCAAGGTGAAACCATTACCTGCATAGGAAGTGAAGTTAGCGGTACTAGAAAGCGGCGCATACGGTGGATCACAATAAACCACACTGCCCTTGCGCGCGCGTTTAAAGGTTTCTGTGTAACCTTCACAAACGAACGTTGCTTTCTTGGCTTTCTCTGCAAAAAACTCCAACTCGGCTTCAGGGAAATACGGTTTCTTGTACGAGCCAAACGGTACATTAAAACCGCCTTTTTTGTTGTAACGGCACAGACCATTAAAGCCAAAGCGATTCATGTAAAGGAACGCAAGCGAACGGTACATCACATCATCGGTAGCATTAAACTGCGCACGAACATCAAGATACGCTTCTTTGCGGTTGTTCTCTGGGCAGAACCAACGCTTCGCTTCAGAAATATACGCTTGTGGGTTCTCTTTGAGCAGGTTGTAGAGGTTGATCAGATCTGGGTTGATATCCGCCAGTAGGTACTGCTCATAGTCAGTATTCAGAAAGACAGAACCAGCACCAACGAACGGCTCTACCAGTTTACGAGCCTCAGGCAAGTGACGCTGGATATCTTCGACAAGTCCGTATTTTCCACCTGCCCATTTCAGGAAGGCACGCTGCTTCTTCATCTACTGCTCTATCTATCAACCACAAATTAAGGCTGCGGAATGTAACATATTTTGCAATTAATCTCAGACTATTTTCTGGCTAAAGTGCGGTTTCTAGTTGTCTCGTTCAACGCGTTCAATTTCACGTTGAACCTGGGTAAGAGATTTTGCCCAAGGTTCTAAGTTTTGCAGCTCTTCGGAAAGGCTTTGCACTGCATCACGAGCCACTTGGATCGTTGGGAAGTTATCGTAAGTGATGATGTACCAATCAACATCATTTCGAATCGTTGGATAGATAAAGACCTGATTCGCTAAATCGTATTGATCGATAAACTTTTGTACTTCTTCCAGTGAATTAACGGCGGCGAGCTGTAAGGTATAGCTACGAGGAGAAAAGCTCTTAAGCTCATCTTTAGTGAAAGAGAATTTAATCACAGTAGGTGCAGGCTGCTCAGCTTGAGTTGCCGCCGCTTGCTCTACAGGTACGTCAACCGTTGTAGCAGGAGCCTCTTCTGTTGGAATTGACTGCTCAACCACTTGCTCAATTGGTTTGGTATCGACACTTTCTGGTTTGTTTTCCAGCAAGGCATCAACCACATCAGAGGTAATTATCACACGTTGGTGGTCATCATCTGCATTGCCCACACTCGAGATTTGCTCTGTGACATCAGGTGGCAATGATAGTGAATCATCTTCAGCGGATGCCAAAGTAGGATCAACTACAGTCTCAGGCTCAATTACTTCACCATCGATAGCGGTATCCGGAACGTCTTCAGGTAAGGTAGGAATCACTGTTTGTTCGATACTGCTTGTGATCTGTTGTGCTTTGTCATCGGGAGTCGGTTGAGACATCATCCACCAATAGCCTCCCCCAATCAGTAACAATAACACCAACACCAATAATGCAATGTTTATTGGTGAGCCTACGATAGAGCGGATAACAATCCTTTTTTCCACTTTGTGTTCCCCTAATGCCATAAGTTCGCCCGGACGGCGAGCAACGGTACGATATGCATTACGCACTCGTTTTTCCATGTCATCTTCGACATGGCGAATCACCAAATGTTCAAAAAAGCGGTCAGCTTCTTGTTGCGATAACGTATCAATTTCCAAATCGATCGGCTTGTGCTCTTGGCCATAACTCAAACGCGTCAACAAGGCGTCCAAATTTTTCGGCAAAGTGAACAGCAAAACATTCACCGTCCAACCCGGATTCATTTGTGCTTCAAGTACTAGCATCCACAACTCGGAAATGAACGATTCATTCAAGAGATGTGCATCATCAATGACGATCACCACATCGCACGTTTCACCGTCCATTAAACGGCGGAAGGATTCTGTAATCGAGTCGGCTGGATTAAAAAGCGGTTCAGAGATGAGCTGCGTTAAGATGGTAGACCGACGTTGGTCATCATCTTGGTTTGGAAAACACATCAGCAGAGACTGATTCTTCTCTTGAGCCCAAGACTCCAAATAGTACTGAGCCAGCCAAGTTTTCCCGGCCCCTTTTGCCCCCGCAATGGTGACAAGATTGGAACCAAAATTGGTCAGCAGCTGTAATCGCTCTAACAGCTCAATTTGTGAGTCTAACTCCAACACACGTGGATCATGCGCCAAGCTCATTTCAAAACCCTAAAGAATCGATGCAGCAGCATCAACCGACACACGAGTACGCGCTCAGCTGATACTACAAACAAGAAGATTTAAACGTTGCGTGCAAAGTCGATGGCTTGCTCTATGATCGACTCAGGCACACCTTTTACCACTTCGGCCGTGCCGATACTGGTTGGTAATACTAGACGAAGCTCTCCTGCCAACACCTTTTTATCGCGCATCATATGCTTCATAAAGTCAGCAAATGACATCTGCTCTGGTGTGTGTACCGGTAGCTTTGCTCTTTTCAGTATAGAGAGGATTCGCTCAACTTGCTCTTCGCTGATAAGACCTTGAAGCTGCGCCGTTTTAGCCGCCATTACCGTACCAGAAGAGACCGCTTCACCATGTAGCCAGTTACCATAACCCAGTTCAGCTTCAATCGCATGACCAAATGTATGACCTAGGTTCAGCAATGCACGAATACCTGACTCTTTCTCATCTTTTGCCACGACTTCTGCCTTAATTTGGCAGCAGCGCGCAATCGCATAAGTCAGAGCTTGCTCATCAAGCTGATACAGTTTGTCTAGGTTCTCTTCTAACCAAACAAAGAAATCGGGATCGTAAATAATGCCGTATTTGATCACTTCAGCAATACCAGCGGCAAACTCTCGTTCAGGCAGAGTCTTCAAACAGTCGGTATCGATCACCACCGCTTTGGGTTGGTAAAACGCACCAATCATGTTTTTACCAAGTGGGTGATTCACTGCGGTTTTTCCACCGACTGACGAGTCCACTTGGGACAACAGTGTGGTTGGAATTTGAATGAAGTCGACGCCACGTTGATAACAAGCCGAAGAAAATCCAACCAAATCACCGATCACACCGCCGCCAAGCGCAATAACAACCACATCACGAGCAAAGTTACCTTCAAGCAGGTAGCTCATTACGGTGTTAAACGTATCGAGTGACTTGTACTGCTCGCCATCAGGCAGTTCAAGAAGAGAAGCGTCACAACCAAGGTGCTGTAACTGAGATAGGATTTTATCGGCGTAAAGTGGAGCCACTGTGATATTCGATATCACGACCACTTTTTGTTTTGCTGATAAGAAAGAAAGGTGGGCCGGATCATTAAATAATCCGGCGCCAATTGAGATTGGATAGCTACGCTCACCTAAGCTGACCGTAATCCGTTCCATGGGTATTCTCCAATTGCTAAAAGTCTTAACGTTCTTCTAGCATTTTTACGATCTGGTTGGCTACCACTTTTGCACTTTGATCGTCTGTACGTACTGTGTAATCCGCAATTTCTTCATAAAGTGGGTTACGTTCTCCAGCTAGAGACACTAACACTTCACGTGGATCATCAGTTTGTAGTAATGGGCGCTTCTTGTCGCGGTTAGTACGAGCAAGTTGCTTTTCAATTGTTGTTTCTAGGTATACAACAATACCGCGCGCAGAAAGACGGTTACGGTTTTCTTTGCTCTTAATTGAACCACCACCCGTCGCAAGAACAATGCCTTGCTCATCGGTGAGGTCATTAATCACAGATTCTTCGCGTTTGCGGAAGCCGTCTTCGCCTTCAACATCAAATACCCAAGCGATATCTGCGCCAGTGCGTTCTTCAATAACGGTATCAGAATCAACAAACTCCATGTGAAGTTGTTGAGCTAGGTGTCTACCGATTGTGCTCTTGCCGGCACCCATAGGGCCAACAAGGAAAATATTGCGTTTCTCAGCCATGTTTAGCAGTAATTTACAACGTTAATTCAATGACATCGCCACAAGGAAAGCCAGTTTATAACTAGCAGTAAAAATGCTTGTGGCACCTATTCCTCACAGATAATTCGTGATAAGACCCGAAATTATCTAGATAAGGTGCCCTTAATGCAAACTTTATTTTTTCACCTGAACCAATTCTTATTGAATTACGACTTTCGGCGTGACGAAAATAAGCAGCTCACTTTTGCCCATTTGTTGATACGTTCGGCGGAAAAGCGCACCAAGTACGGGTAAGTCACCCAGCAGTGGCACCTTATCAACCGCATCAGTCACACTGTGTTGGAAAATACCACCCAGTACGACTGTCTCACCATTTTCAACCAACACTTGCGTACCAATACGCTGAGTATTGATCGCGACCGCTTCACCTGTTCCTGTTTTAACTATGTCACCTGGTCTATCTTGAGTGACGCTCAGATCAAGCACCAGTCGGTTGTCAGGCGTGATTTGAGGGGTAACCTTGAGGCTAAGTACCGCTTTTTTAAAGGCAACGCTGGTCGCGCCGCTAGAAGAAGACTCAAGGTAAGGGATTTCTGTACCTTGCTCAATATAAGCCGGTTTTTTGTTGGTAGTAATAAGGCGAGGACTTGAGATTACTTCCGCTTTCGATTCACGTTGAAGTGCAGAGAGTTCCAAATCCAACAACATATCAGAGCCAAGCTTAGCGACTTGGAATGCCAGTGTGGATGCATTAGCTGAAGTGGCCGCTAAATTGACGTTGAGCATGTCATCAATCGGCACCACACCAAAAACGTTATCTTCAATGCTGCCACCAATTGAGGTGCTGCCGTTGGTGTTGCTGTATCCCCAACGAACGCCAAGCTCATCAAGGTTACCCTCGTTCACCGTCACAATACGTGCTTCAATTTGAACTTGTTTCACAGGAATATCGAGCGAACTGACAATCTCTCGAATCACATCAATATTTTCTTGAAGGTCGCGAATGAGTAGCGCATTGGTACGCTCATCAACACTTAATGAACCTCTCTCAGAGAGCATGCTAATCGCGCCGTCACCATCGATCATTTCAGCAATTTCTGACGCTTTAGCGAAGTTTACTTTAACAATTTCTGAGGTCAGGTCGCCTAATTCTTCTTCTAGGCGAGCCTTCTCTAAGATTTGGCGCTCACGAGCATCCAGTTCCGCTTTGGGCGCAATAAGGACAACATTGCCATCGACACGCTTATCTAGGCCTTTGACTTGAAGGATAATGTCTAATACTTGCTGCCAAGGGACACCGTCTAGACGCAAGGTTAAGTTACCGCTTACCGAATCAGAAACCACTAAGTTAAAGTCGTTGTAATCAGCGATGAGCTGCAATACGTTTCGAACAGGGATATCTTGGAAGTTGATGGAGATCTTCTTACCCTCTTGCTCAAGAATGCTTTTTTGTTTTGGCTTTTCGGCTTCTTTAACCTCTTTAACCACCACTTCTAGGTAGTTGCCATTTAGGCTGTAGTCGTAGCTGTAATTACCGTTAATCGACGCCACCAGCAATGCACTCGGTTGTTTACGAAACACTTCAATTGATTCAACGTTAGTCGCGAAGTCTTTCACATCCACAAGGTAGAGCTTATCGTCTGGTACTTGAGTATTGAGTAGTTCGATGCTTAAGCCCTGCTCTGACTTTTGTAAATCAACCGCGACTTGTGGGTTAGCCAACTGGACAATAATTTTGGCATGCTTCTCGTCATCCACTCTAAAATCGATGCCTTTAAGTAAGTTCTCTCCACCATCCTGAGCGATACTCATGGCGGAAAAACTCGCCAGACACATCAGCCACATGACTCTCATGTAGCGAAAATAATTCTGCTTAAATCCGTTTATCATTTTTATACTAACCTTTGACATCTACTTGAGCGCTAACTTGACGTTACGCTTATTCCAACACCCTAAACCATCCGGTAAGGTTTCATTAATCTGTAAGTATTTCGCGGTCACTCGAGTGACTTTGCCGTTGTTCACGCCGATGTACTGGCCTGCATTGACCTTGACGACACTGCCTGCAGGAGTTTGCACCAAGGCTGAGACGCGACCATTGCTGCTCATGACTCCCTTTAAACGAAGTTTCGAAAGTGGGTACCTTTCTAGCTCTCCACTTTTTCTGCGTTTGCTGGGCTGCCAACAGTTTTTCTTCACGGTCGGTTGGTTGAGGACTAAGGCTTCTTGAGGCAGGACAAATGGCTCTCGACTTTGGTGAGCCACGTACTTTGAAATTTTAAAGTCGATCACTGGTGCGAGATCGATGACATCTTGTCGAGCCTGACTTTCTACTTTGGCAATATGGTCATCCAGAGAGTCTTCATTCGCCTGACAGCCCGTAAGAAGGGTCAGCAAAGCAAGAGAGAGTAACGTTCTACTTTTCATCTTTGACCTCCGGCTTGAACTGGTAGGTATAGGCGCGAACACGAAAATGAAGTGTGCTACTTTCTTGACTCACTCGCTGCCAATAGACATCGTCAAAGTTGATGATTCTTGGTAGTTCGGCAATCGCTAGGGTGAAGTCGCCAATATTGTGGAAGTCGCCCGTTAATTCGATATTGAGTGGTAGGCGATAGAGAAATTCTTGGTTCTGTTTCTGGCCCCAATCGATACGAGTAAAGGTCAATGAGTTTTTCAGACCGACTTCGTTGACAGAGGCAAGCATGCTCGCGAGCTCTTTTTGCACAGGCAGTTGACGAGACAGGTAGTCATATCGTTCCGATAACTCATCAAGCTGAGCCTGTAACTTAGGTAAGGTCGCGACTTTATTCGCCTTAATCGCTACTGTTGTTTTCAGTGTCTGTTCTTTCGTTTTCAGCCCATCAATATGCTCTACCTGAGGCTTCAAATAGAACCAATAGCCAAAGCCTTGAATAATGGCCACCAGCAATAGAATTAAGATCCCTTGCGGTAATAAAGGCCAATCGGCAATCTCTTCAATATCCAAATCAGAATAATTGGCCATCGTTAAGCTCCTTTATCTGAAGGACTGGAGTTAAAAGAAAAAGAGACATTGAACGTTTGGAATTTCTTACCAAAACGCGCTTTACCATGCACGATTGAGTGCATCTCCACATTACTGAGTAAGGCTGATTTCTCTAAATTATCGAGCATTGTCGCAAGGCGTGAAGTGGTATCACTGATGCCAGAGATTTGAATTTGCTGACCGTTCATCTTGATTTTGTCGACATAGACCCCTTCAGGAATCAGGGTCGGAATCGCATTCATAAAGTCAGTGGTTTTGTTTCTTAAGGTTTGCAGCTGTTCAACAACTTCAAGGCGAGTCAATAACGCTTTGTGCTCTTGTTCCACTTCTTTTAACGCATTGATACGTTTATCCAGTTGAGCAATATAAGACGTCAGGTAATTGAGGCGAGCTTGCTGAGCTTGGGCTTGTGTTTTCAGATAACTCCCCATTCCCCACTGGGCTAGAACAGCCACCATGACAGCACCAAGTAGCATTAAGACAAATCGTTTTTTGTGACGCAGACGCTGCTCATCACGCCATGGAAGTAAGTTGACGTTATGCAGCATGTCTGTGCTCCAACCAATCAATACCACGCAGCGCTAATCCGACCGCTGTGGCATACGCATAACCATTAGAAAGCTCAGCTTGCGAACGGATCTTCTTACCATCAAACAGAGAAAGCGGATTGAAAAGCTCACATGGAATATGAAGATGACGAGTAATCTCTTCAGCCAACATTGGGGTCATTGCCCCGCCACCACATAACCAGATCCCTTCAACATTCGTGCTATGAAGTGACGCAAGTAACTGAACATTGCGCTGGATCTTTTCAATCAATGCGCGAGTGAAACGCTCCGTGTTGCTATGGACCAGATCATCTATGCCGTTGAGATTCTCGATACTCTGTGTACCCAAGGGGATATCTTTGCAAAAGGGGGCTTTATCAAAGAAGTCGATGCAAAGGGAGGATTGAGTAAGCCCGACATCCAGCATTAACCATTTTGACTGCTGATGTGCACGCGAAGCCAGTTGCCACATCTGTGTTAAGGCATGCGCTTGAACATCCATCAATACAGGCTTATAGCCCGCTTTAGCGACGGCGTCGACTCGGCTCTCTACCACCTCTTTTTTGGTCGCATAGACTTGATAACTGCTCGTTTGAGTTGAGCCTGTTTTCTCTAGCTGAACAAAATCTAGGTTGAGTTCCTCAACGGGAAAAGGCGACTGATGAGAAAAAGCCTGAAATATGGCGAACTCTCTTTCTTGCGCTTCCAAATCACTATCTATTTGTAATACTTTACTAATTACAGCGTTATCTGGGACTGCAAGTGAAACTTTATGGCTAAATCTTGGTAAAGACTTCCTTAGTTCTTTGAGTTTCTTTACAATTTTCTGATAATTTAACATGTGATTATCAGAGAATATGTCAGCGTCGATTGGCAGCTCTTGATAACCTACCAGCGCAAATGTGCCTTTGTAGGGCTTGAGGACCACAGCTTTTATACTGTGATGGCCAATATCAATGCCTGTAACTAATGATTTACCCATTCAGCTTAGCTCCGTACTTTGCTTAGCTCTGATGCTTAAATTGGTGGTTAAATAAACACATAAAATAATTGAGCTAACTTTTTAGCTTAAAGTACAAGGGTTTGCATAAAGTGAACCCTACTAATCAGGGAATATCCGGTGAAGTTCATAAAGCGACTGTTTATATTCACATTGATTTGCATAATTCTTGGAGTCGGTACAATTTTTGGCTTCTATCTTTATGTCAAACCAGAGCTACCCGATGTAGCAACATTGAAAGATGTAGAACTGCAAACACCAATGCAGGTATTTAGCCAAGATGGGAAGCTGATTTCTCAGTTTGGTGAAAAGCGCCGTATTCCTGTTGCCTACGATGACATTCCTCAGCACCTCATTGAGGCTCTGATCGCGACAGAAGACAGCCGCTTCTATGATCACCCAGGTATCGACCCGATTGGTATTACTCGTGCAGCCGTGGTCGTGGCCATGTCAGGCTCGGCTAAGCAAGGTGCAAGTACCATCACTCAGCAGCTTGCGCGTAACTTCTTCCTTTCAAACGAAAAGAAGATCATGCGTAAGATTAAAGAGATCTTTATTGCGATCCATATTGAGCAGCTTCTCTCTAAAGAAGAGATCATGGAGCTGTACGTCAATAAGATCTTCTTAGGCTACCGCTCATATGGTTTTGGTGCTGCGGCACAAACTTACTTTGGTAAAGAACTCAAAAACCTCACACTGAGTGAAATGGCAACATTAGCCGGTATGCCAAAAGCCCCTTCAACCATGAACCCTATTCACTCACTAGAACGTGCAACGCATCGCCGTAATGTTGTTCTCCTTCGAATGCTCGATGAAAAATACATCACGCAAGCAGAGTATGACCAAGCACGTTCTGAAGTGATCACTTCTCGCTACCACGGTGCAGAAATCGAACTCAGCGCGCCGTATGTCGCAGAGCTTGCTCGCGCTTGGATGGTGAAACGCTATGGTGAAGAGGCATACACCTCTGGTATGAACATCTACACCACTGTCGATTCAAAACTGCAACAGGCAGCGAATGAAGCTGCCATTAACAACCTTTTGGCTTACGACGAGCGACACGGCTACCGTGGTGCAGAGAAAGTGTTATGGAAGCAAGGTGAAGCCGCATTTGAGTTTGATAAAATAGAGAAAACACTGCGTCGTGTTCCGACTTACGGAAAGCTTGTTCCTGCGGTCGTAACAGAAGTCAGCAACAAGCAAGCTACCGTGATTATCAAAGGGGAAGGCGAACAAATTCTCTCTTGGGATGGCGTAAAGTGGGCACGTAAGTTCCTAACCGATGACCGTCAAGGCCCTGCCCCTAAACGTATCCAAGATGTTTTAGAAGTAGGTGAACAAGTTTGGGTTCGCCAAGTGAGTATCAGCAGTGATAATGAAGAAAGCACCGCTGAATGGCACTTAAGCCAAGTACCAAACGCCAATACCGCCTTTGTTTCAATGAACCCTGAAAATGGCGCTGTGCTATCACTTGTTGGCGGTTTCAACTTCATCCACAACAAATTTAACCGCGCGACTCAGTCAGTGCGTCAGGTCGGTTCAAGTATTAAACCATTTATCTATTCTGCTGCCGTCGATCAAGGGTTAACCCTAGCAACACTGATCAACGATGCACCAATCAACCAATGGGACAAGAGCCAAGGTACGGCGTGGAGACCAAAGAACTCACCACCGACTTACACTGGCCCTACACGTCTTCGCATTGGTTTAGCGCAGTCTAAAAACGTAATGGCTGTTCGTGTATTACGTGAAGTTGGCTTAGAAGAGACTCGTCAATACCTAGCGCGTTTCGGCTTTGACGTTGACCAAGTGCCACGTTCTGAAACCATTGCCTTAGGTGCGGGTAGTTTGACGCCAATGAAGATGGCTCAAGGTTACTCTGTCTTTGCAAACGGTGGTTACTACGTTGAACCTTTCTACATCAGTAAAGTAGAAGGCCCTTATGGCGATCTCGAATTCGAGGCAACACCAAAAACTATCTGTACACAGGATTGTGAAACGAACCCAGTGATTGACACTGAGTTCAACGAACAAGACGTGGTCGAAGATGAAGCTCAGACTGTGCAATACGCACCTCAAGTGATCACAGAGCAGACGGCTTTCCTTGTTCGTGAAATGATGTACAGCAACGTCTGGGGCGGAGGCAACTGGCGTGACGGTACTGGCTGGAACGGTACAGGTTGGCGAGCACAAAAACTTGAGCGCCGTGACATCGGTGGTAAAACCGGTACAACCAACGACTCTAAAGACGCTTGGTATAATGGTTATGGTCCAGGAATGGTTGCGGTTGCTTGGGTTGGTTTTGATGATCACAACCGTAAGCTAGGTCGCACTAAACCAAACAGCAACCTAGACAGCAAGTCACAAATTTCTGGTGCAGAAGCTGGAGCTAAGACAGCGCAGCCTGCATGGGTAGACTTCATGCATACCGCTCTGGAAGGTGTCCCTCAGCAACAAAAAGAGATCCCGGAGGATATCGTTCGCGTTCGTATCGACCGTGATTCAGGGCTGCTGACCAACAAGTTTGATTCAAGTTCGATGTTTGAGTATTTCGTCAAAGGTACTGAACCAACCGAGTACATCACAAACGAGCTGACAGACAGCATCTACACCTCTGAGGGTGGCGAAGAGCTATTCTAAAAACGCTTGTAAAAACAGAAAGAGAAATAGAAAGGGGCTGATGCATCACATCAGCCCCTTTTTTTGTTTTTCCCTATCACTCTGCTGGAGCGCTAAGTCGTAGCTGAATTGCCTCTGCGAGTTGTTCGAAGCGAGCTCTTAACGGAGAGCCTGGTCGATACGCGAGTACGATACTGCGTGATGGAACAGGGTTCACGGCACGTAAATAGCAAACTCCGTCTTTTTTCTTTTCTTTTGGTAATGACAGCTCAGGTAGCAAAGTGATCCCCGCACCTGCTGCAACCATATTGCGCAGAGTTTCTAGACTTGTCGCTTTAAAGCGTTCGTCATCTTTCGCGCCTGCTGCGAAGCAAAAGCCTAATGCCTGATCACGTAAGCAATGCCCATCACCCAATGCTAGAACCGTTCTGCCGTTAAGATCCAACATGTCGACCTCTGTCAGATCAGCCCATTCATGATCACAAGGTACCGCGACACTCATAGGCTCGTTGTAAATCTCAATCTCTTTAAATGCAGCGGTTTCATCAACAGCGGCTAGCACTAAACAATCTAGCTTTCCGTCTTCAAGCTGACGGACAAGTTGGTGTGTTTGTGCTTCATGCAGGTAAAGTTCTAATTGAGGGAACGTCTCTTTGAGCATCGGGACAATCTTGGGTAATAGATAAGGCCCTACCGTCGGAATAAAGCCGATGTGCAATGGGCCAACCATTTCACCCGCTTGCCCACTGGCCATGTCTTTGAATGTCTTCACTTCTGTCAAAATACGCTTGGCTTGATCGACCAACTGCAGACCCGAATCTGTAAAGAGCACTCGGCGACTGCTACGCTCTAGCAATGCCGTTCCTAGCTCATCTTCCAGTTTTCGAATTTGACCACTCAGAGTAGGTTGGCTAACAAAACAGGCTTCCGCTGCTTTACGAAAGTGTTTATGCTCAGCTAAGGCCACTAGGTATTCAAAATCTCTGATATTCATTTCTGCCCTCTTAAGGTAGATAGAAGAAAACTATCAAAACCATAGCATTAAACGATTAGAACTATCAAAGATTTTCTTTAATAATAGCTCCATCAAACGAGCACAGCCAATGGCTAACAAGACTCCAATACAGTTAAACAAGATGACACAGGAAATAATTATGTTTGTATCGAAAGAAGGTCAAAACGTCCCACAGGTTACTTTTCCAACACGCCAAGGTGATGCTTGGGTTAACGTAACAACCGATGAACTATTTAAAGACAAAACGGTTATCGTGTTTAGTCTACCAGGTGCTTTTACACCAACATGTTCATCAAGCCACCTGCCACGTTATAACGAGTTATTCCCTGTTTTCAAAGAGCACGGTGTTGATGAGATTGTGTGTGTTTCAGTGAACGATACGTTCGTTATGAACGCTTGGAAAGCAGACCAAGAAGCAGAAAACATCACATTCATTCCTGATGGTAATGGTGAGTTCACTGATGGCATGGGCATGTTAGTCGATAAGAATGAGATCGGCTTTGGCAAACGCTCATGGCGCTACAGCATGCTAGTTAAAAATGGCGTTGTAGAGAAGATGTTCATTGAGCCAAACGAGCCAGGCGACCCGTTCAAAGTATCTGACGCAGATACCATGCTTAAGCACATTGCACCAACTTACAAGACTCAAGAATCGATCACTGTCTTTACTAAGCCTGGCTGCCCATTCTGTATGAAGGCAAAACAGAACCTAATCGACCATGACCTGCAATATGAAGAAGTGGTACTAGGTAAAGATGCGACATCAGTAAGTCTACGTGCAATTACTGGCCGCTCAACAGTTCCTCAAGTATTCATTGGTGGTAAGCACATTGGTGGCAGCGAAGAGTTAGAAGCTTACTTAGGCTAAACTTTCAGTTGTTACTTTAATAATAAAAAACGAACCTCAGGGTTCGTTTTTTATTATCTTGCTAGTAGTTACTTTTCTGCCGCTATCACTGAGATTTCCACCAGCAACGCTTCACGAGCCATATCACCAGTTACACAAGCACGCGCAGGCGCATGACCTTCAGGCACCCATGCATCCCAAACTGCATTCATCGCTTGGAAATCTGCCATATCTTTTAGATAAATCGTTGCTGACAGCATGTGTTCTTTATCGCTTCCAGCTTCAACAAGCAGTTGCTCAACTTTATCTAGCATGGTTTGAGTTTGCTCAGTAATGTCTTTCGTTGCATCAGCACAAACTTGTCCACATAGGTAAATCGTCCCATTGTGTTTAACGATACGACTCATGCGCTGTTTCGTGTGTTGGCGTTCAATCATTTTTGTCACTTTCTCTTTGTATTGCGATATTCTTAGGCAACTAATGTTACCTAAATAGACTCATCATGACATGTCCATACTGCAAAAATAGCGATTGGTTTTGGAAAAAGATTGGCCGATGTAAGCGCTGCATGGATCAGCTCACCGTACTGTCGGTGTTGTGCTGGATAGTGTGGTGGTTTCTGTTCAAAGACGATCCGAAAAGTATCGAGTCTATTGCTTTACTCATCGCAGGGTTTGCGTTTAATGGTTTGCTGGCTTTGCACTTATGGATGCGCTTTGTCATCTTGCCGTGGCGAAAACGAAACGGCGGCAAAGAGTAGAAAGAAAAAAGCCCCAAAACCAATTATGGTTTGGGGCCTTCTTAGATTCTTCTAAGAAAAAGCAGTGGTACTTTAATAGACCCTGCCCTTTCTCTTTAGTTCCAAAGACATTCGATCTTTTTTGATCTTTTTTTGGACACCTTAGCAATCAGTAAGTTATGCAACATTAACACGTGCAATTGATTTCTCAACTAAGTTCACTTCCAGTGCGACTTCATCACAAGCATGCTGACGAGGACACTGATCGCAATCTTTTAGCACTTTCTCAGGCAACAGCGATTTCGATGTTGGCAAGAACGACTGCTTCATAAAGAACTCTGGCGTACGAGTCAGAACAAACACTTTCTTGATTGCCATCTGGCGAGCTTTATCCACTAAGTATTGCACTATCGCACTGCCCTGCCCTTGACCCTGCCAGCCAGCTTCGATACCTAGCGAACGAATTTCAGCGAGACCAGAATCGTAAACGTACAATGACGCACAACCTGTTACTTCACCGTGATGCTCAGCAACCGCAAATGATCCGATATCACGCACTAGCTCACTGCGAGAACGAGGTAAGTTTTCCCCCATATTCGCCCAGTAAGTCACCATGCCTTCTAACGATTCAATATCAGTTAGGCGTGCAGGGCGCACTTTCACCGCAGACGTATCGCGCTGGGTCAAACGACCTTCGGCTTGCTCAACGGCATGTGCTACCTGCTTAGGTGATACGCCGCCTAAGGCGCTGCGTTTCTCTAGACATGATTCAATGGTTAGAATGTCGTACACATCGGCTTCAATCACCTCTGAGAACTCTTTTAATTCCGCAATAGAAAGCTCTTCAAGTGCACAGCCTTTTGCGATGGCACTGACGACCGCAACACCCACAATATGGTGAGCTTCACGGAACGGAATGCCTTTCGCCACTAGGTAGTCAGCAAGCTCAGTTGAGTTAGCATAGCCTTGCTTCGCCGCTTCTAGAGTACGTTCACCGTTCACCTTGATGCCGTCAAAACAGAGCGCTGCCATTTCCATACAGTCGTTCCACGTATCTAGCGCATCGAACAGACCTTCTTTGTCTTCCTGCATATCTTTGTTGTAGGCAAGTGGTAGTGCTTTTACTGTCATCATCATGCCAGCTAAAGAACCATAGACACGGCCTGTCTTACCACGGATAAGCTCTAGTGCATCTGGGTTTTTCTTCTGTGGCATCAAAGATGAACCTGACGTCACAGTATCAGCCAGCTCAATGAAGTTAGATTCACCAGAATTGTAGAAAATCATATCTTCTGCAAGACGAGAAAGGTGCAACATAGAGATCGAAGCAATCGACATCAGCTCCATCACATGGTCACGGTCAGAAACTGAGTCTAACGAGTTACGCGTTGCACGGCGAAACCCTAAATTGTGAGCCAATTGCTCACGATCCATTGGGTAGGCCGTACCAGCCAGCGCACCTGAACCTAATGGGCAAGTATCTAAACGGTGGATTGCATCATGCAGACGAGAGTAATCACGTTCGAACATTTCAACGTAGGCAAGACACCAGTGAGCAAACGTCACAGGCTGAGCACGTTGCAGGTGAGTATAACCAGGAAGAACCGTACCTTGATGCTCTTTAGCAACAGATACCATTTGAGCTTGTAGGCGATCCAGTGCCATTAATAACTGTTGACCTTGTTGACGACACCAAAGTTTAAGGTCTGTCGCCACCTGATCGTTACGCGAACGACCAGTATGAAGTTTCTTACCTAGGTCACCAACTTTGCTGATCAGTTGCTGCTCAACCCAAGAGTGAATATCTTCAGCATCAGAACGTAAGATTTGATGCGGGTCTTCCATCACTTCAAGCTTTAACTCATTGAGAGCTAGTTCAAGCTTCTGTTGCTCTTCTTCCGTTAATACATCAACGGAAAGTAAGGCTTTTGACCAAGCAATCGAACCTACGATATCTTGTTCAGCTAGTCGGTAATCGAAACGCAATGAGTCGTTAAAATCTTTGAATCTCGTATCTGCCGCTTGGGTAAATCTTCCGCCCCATAATGCCATTGCGTTTCTCCTGATTACCTACGCTCACTATAAATAGTGAATTGCTGTTATTGCTTAGATTGACTCTGAATCGTATTCAGTATTTTATGATGGTTCAAAGTTACGGCAAATCAAAACAAAAATAAAGTATTAATTCACTTTTTTAACATATTTATTCACGAGTGATTTTTGTGTTCTTATCCTTTGAGAATGAAAAAAGCCCGCTTGCTTTCACAAACGGGCTTTCGTTAATTCAATCTAGATATGATTATTTTTTCTGGCTGTTCAGCGCACGAATGCGGCTTGATAGAGAGTAAAGGCGGATAAAGCCTTCAGCGTGGCTTTGGTCATACACTTCATCTTCACCAAAGGTTGCAAACTCTTCACAGTACAAGCTGTTATCTGAGCGCTTCTGCGTGACGATTGCATGGCCTTTGTATAGCTTAACAACCACTTCACCATTAACATCTTGAGCCAGCTCTTCTGACGCTGCTAGGATAGATTTACATAGCGGAGTGAACCAACGACCATCGTAAACGAGGTGAGAGGCTTTCACACCTAGCTCTTCACGGAATTCAAACGCTGTTTTATCCAGAACGAGCTGCTCTACTGCACGCAGTGCTTCCATCATGATGGTGCCCCCTGGAGTTTCGTAACAGCCACGAGATTTCATACCCACTAGACGGTTCTCAACGATATCAATACGACCAACACCGTGTTTCACACCTTTCTCATTCAGGTACACAAGCGCGTTGTATGGCGTCATTGTCTCACCATCGACCGCAACCACTGCGCCTTTTTCAACTTTCAGCGTTACGTATTCCGCTTCGTTTGGTGCTTGCTCAGGGTCAACCGTCCACGCCCAACAATCATCGTTTGGCGCATTCCAAGTATCTTCAAGAACACCACCTTCAGTAGAAATATGCCACGCGTTCGCATCACGCGAGTAAATCTTAGTTAAAGATGCAGTACATGGAATGTTACGCTCTGCGAGGTAATCTAGACACTCTTCACGGCTCACTAGATCCCATTCACGCCATGGGGCAATTACGTGCAGGTCAGGAGCTAGTGCTGCAAACGCACCTTCGAAACGTACTTGGTCATTACCTTTACCAGTACAGCCATGGCATAAAGCGTCTGCGCCCACTTTACGTGCCACTTCTACTTGAGCCTTCGCAATGATTGGACGCGCCATTGAAGTACCTAGCAGGTATTTACCTTCGTAGTAAGCACCTGTTTTTAGCGTTGGGTAGATGTAATCAGCAACCATCTCTTCTTTCAGGTCAGCGATGTAGCACTCAGAAGCACCTGACGCTTTGGCTTTTTCTTCGATGCCTGCTAGCTCTTCTTCGCCTTGGCCAACATCAGCCACAAACGCAACTACTTCACAATCATAGTTCTCTTTTAGCCATGGAATGATCACTGATGTATCCAGACCGCCAGAGTATGCGACAACTACTTTATTTACTTGAACTTTGCTCATTTTACTTCTCCAAATTCCCGGCGCTGCGCTTGGCGGTCAGTGCTACGGGTTACTTCCTGTTAATTCTATTATGTTCAACGCCTTAGCGATGAGTTTCAATTCTTTCGTATTTGCTTACTGAGGTAGAAACTGGGTACCAATGCTTTGACCAGCAAATAGGTCAGTGAGCTTTTCTGGGTAGCGCCAAGTTGCAACTTCAATTGGTCGACCAAGGTCGTTAGCGGCTTCGAGTGCAGCTTGAACCTTAACGATCATGCCGTCAGTGATAACGTGGCCATCAATCAAGCTTTGGGCTTGTTTCTCATCGAGGCTTTTAATCAGATGACCTTTGCCATCCAATACACCGCTCACATCTGAAAGCAGGACTAATTCCGCATCAAGGCTACCCGCTACTGCTACCGCAGCTTGATCAGCATTAACGTTCATCATCTGGCCTTGCTCAGTCAAACCAATCGAACTAATGATTGGCAATGCACCTGCAGCTAATACTGCTTGAAGTATCGATGAATCACCGGGGGTCGCTTTGCCAACCGCACCTAGCTCTGGATCAAGCTCTTTGATATGACATAGGCCACCATCCGCAAGGCTTAAACCAACAGCATTAAGGCCATCTTTAATCGCTTGCCCTTGCAGCATTTTATTTGCCGTACCAGCCAATGCACCTGCAATCACAGGGATCTGCTCGTAAGGGGTCACTCGTAAACCATTTTTCTTAACGGTTTCCAGTTGTAGCTTCGCCATAAGATCGTCCACTAGATAACCTCCACCATGGACGATCACAATTCGTCGCTGAGCTTGTTGTTGGTAGTTGGCAATCGCCACAAATACCTGGCTTAACGTCTCAGTACACGACAGTGCAGCACCGCCTAATTTGATCACTAATGGAGTTTGTTTGTTATCTGTCATCACTTATTCCTTCCCTGCCCAATTAAACAAGAGCAGTCAGCTCTGGAAATCCGTAGTGGATGTTTACACACTGCATCGCTTGACTTGATGCACCTTTAAGTAAGTTATCAATCGCTGAAACAACAATGATATGCTCACCCTGAACCTTCCAACCGATATCGCAGAAAGGCGTATTCTCTACATTCTTGAGTGTTGGCAATGTGGACTCTGTCAGTCTCACTGCCGGTTTTTTTTGGTAAGCCGACGTAAATGCATCAGCGATCTGAGCTTCCGTTACGCCTGCTTTGAGTTTCATTGTGATGGTGGCCAAAATGCCACGCTTAAAGTTGCCAAGGTGGGGAGTAAAAATCACATCCGTACCAAGGTGAGAAGCAATCTCTGGCTGATGGCGGTGATTAAACACACCATAAGCTTGCAGACTCACTTCACAGAAACTGTTGGTCATTGAGGCCTTTCTACCTGCACCTGACACACCGCTCGTCGCATTAATCACTGGCCATTGGTTGGTATCGACCAAAGCTTCATCCAGTAACGGTTTGATCGCTAACTGAGAAGCGGTCGGGTAACAACCAGGAACCGCAATCAACTGGCTCTGCTTAATCCCTTCCGCATTCCACTCAGCAAGCCCGTATACCGAGTTGTCTAGCCACGCTTCATGCTGATGCGCAAAACCATAGAACTCATCGTAAAAGCCTTCCTTCTTCACGCGGAACGCACCGGATAAGTCGAACACTTGGCAACCCTCAGCTAAAAAGATTGGCGCTAAATCATGACTGACTTCATGAGCAGTGGCTAAAAACACCACATCACTCTGCTTGGCGACTTCAGCCGGATCTTTTAACGGCTCTACTGAATGACTAATAATGCCCGCTAGCTTGCCGTGCAGCTCAGCGATGCTCTTACCAGCATCTAGACTATTGGCGGAAACATATAAACCTGTTAGCGTAAGCTCTGGGTGTTTGTGCACCATTAACGCTAACTCTGCTCCGGTATAACCGCTTGCGCCTATAATTGTGGTTTTTAGCATCTCAGACATCCATTTCGACTTAAAACCGCCACTCAATAGTGACTATTAATTTAATTTATTTTGCTTTTATTGGTTTTTTATTCAATAAAAGTGATTTAATATGTGTTTTACCTTCTTAACCCAAATCTGTCAACAGGGAAAGTAAACTAATTATGCAATTACCAAGTTTTCTAGAGGTCTATAGTGGCCTAATCTCCACCTCTTCAATTAGCTCGACAGATCCAAGTTGGGATGAAGGTAATGCCAAAGTCATTGAAAAGCTGGCAACTTGGCTTAAAGACATCGGTTTTGAAGTCAACCTTGAGGAAGTCGAAGCAGGAAAATTCAACTTAATTGCGAAGAAAGGAACGGGTGAAGGCGGCCTACTGCTTGCAGGGCACAGTGATACGGTGCCATTTGATGAAGGTCGTTGGAATTACGAACCTCATGCTTTGACAGAAGCCAATAATCGTTTTTATGGTTTAGGCACGGCCGATATGAAGGGCTTTTTTGCTTTTATCATTGAAGCGGTAAAGAAGGTCGATTGGAGCAAGCAGACCAAGCCGCTCTATATACTTGCAACCTGTGACGAAGAGACCACTATGCTTGGCGCTCGCCATTTCACAGAAAATGCCCCTTTCAAACCTGACTACTGCATTATTGGTGAACCAACCAGTCTGGTTCCGGTGCGTGGCCATAAAGGTCACGTAGCTAATGCGGTACGGGTTACAGGTAAATCAGGCCACTCTTCTGACCCAGCTTTAGGCGTTAACGCGATTGAGATCATGCATGAAGTTCTATTTGCTCTGATGCAGCTACGTGACAAGCTGATCAAAGAGTACCACCACCCTGGGTTTGCGATTCCTAGCCCTACTCTTAACCTTGGGCATATTCATGGCGGCGACAGTGCCAACCGAATTTGTGGCTGTTGTGAGCTGCACTATGATGTGCGACCGCTGCCGGGCATCAGTTTAGACGGCCTCGATAACATGCTGCGTGGTGCGCTGAAAGAAGTCGAAGCAAAATGGCCGGGGCGTATTGCGATTACCCCACTGCACGAACCGATTCCAGGTTACGAATGTCAACACGACCACCCATTCATTGGTGGTGTAGAAGAAATCTGTGGTGTGGACTCAGAAACCGTCAACTACTGTACTGAAGCGCCGTTCTTGCAACAGCTATGTCCAACATTGGTACTCGGCCCAGGTTCAATTGACCAAGCCCACCAGCCCGATGAGTTCTTGGCATTTGACTTTATCGATCCAACTATCGATGTTCTTTCAAAAGCGATGCATAAGTATTGCTTCTAGTGTCTGACTTTTTAAGAAAAGGGTTGGTGGCTTACACCAACCCTTTTTTGTTTGTCATCCTCAAGAGTGAGGAACGAACGAGTTGGGGATCTCTTGGAGAGAACCGAAGACTTTATGAGATTCCTTACTCGGTCATTCTTCTCTCTAAGGAATGACAGAATACAGATACGTCCAATTCTGTAATAAATTTTCAACATAATTAATCAATCGCATAGCTCGCATTGGGTTACATTCACTTGCACAATATTTGCAAACTTAGCCTACAGTAATTGACTCCGAGCGACATTTTTCGCTAGATTGTTTACCTTACAAGGAACATTGAATGTAATTTTTTTACAAGGCAGGATGACAATGAACGAGAAATACTCTGCTCTCAGAAGCAATGTGAGCATGCTAGGACACTTGCTCGGCAACACCATCAAGGACGCACATGGTGACGTACTTCTAGAGAAAGTAGAAACCATTCGTAAACTTTCAAAGTCCGCCCTCGCAGGCAATCAACAAGATCGCGACAGCTTGATCGAAGAGATTAAAAGCCTGCCAAATGAACAACTCACTCCCGTTGCTCACGCATTCAACCAATTTCTAAACCTAACCAACATGGCCGAGCAGTACCATACTATCTCTCGCCACTGTGACGCTCACGTTTGCGAGCCAGATGCGATCAACTCGCTATTCTCTAAACTGGCACAAAATGACATCAGTAAGCTAGATACCGCGCAAGCCGTTCGTGATCTCAACATTGAGCTGGTATTGACCGCTCACCCAACTGAAATCACTCGCCGCACCATGATCAACAAGTTGGTCAAAATCAATGAGTGTCTCTCTAAGCTTGAGCTTGGCGAGCTGTCGGTTAAAGAGCGTGCGAAAACAGAACGCCGCCTAGAACAACTTATCGCCCAGAGCTGGCACTCTGATACCATTCGTCAACAGCGCCCAACGCCACTTGATGAAGCAAAATGGGGCTTTGCCGTTGTTGAAAACTCGCTTTGGGAAGCGGTACCAGACTTTTTACGCGAGCTCGATCAGCGCCTAGAAGGTTACCTTGGTGAAGGCCTACCAATCGATGCACGCCCTGTGCACTTCTCTTCTTGGATGGGTGGCGACCGCGATGGTAACCCATTTGTGACTCATACTATTACGCGTGAAGTATTACTGCTCTCTCGCTGGAAAGCGGCAGACCTTTACCTTGGTGACATTAACGAGCTAATCAGTGAACTGTCGATGACGCAGTGTAACGACGCAGTTCGCGCATTGGCCGGTGATGATGAACACGAACCATACCGTGCAGTGCTTAAAGAGCTTCGCGCACTACTTAACGAAACCAAAGAAATTCTGGATGCTAAGATTCACGGTCAAAAGCTGGCAGTGAAAGCGCCACTACAACGCATTGAACAACTGTGGGAACCGCTATACGCGTGTTACCAGTCACTGCATGAGTGTGGCATGGGCATCATCGCTGATGGTTCACTGCTTGATACGCTGCGCCGCATTAAAGCCTTTGGTGTTCACCTAGTTCGTCTCGACGTTCGTCAAGAAAGTACACGCCATTCAGATGTCCTGTCAGAGCTAACTCGCTACCTAGGCATTGGAGATTACGATCAGTGGAGCGAGCAAGATAAAGTAGCCTTCCTGACTAATGAACTTGCTTCTAAGCGTCCACTTCTTCCACGTGACTGGGAACCTTCAGAAGCCGTTAAAGAAGTGCTTGATACCTGTAAGATAGTTGCAGCGCAGCCACGTGAAGCGTTTGGTGCTTACGTTATCTCAATGGCGCGTACTGCGTCTGATGTATTAGCGGTTCACCTACTGCTACAAGAATCAGGCTGCCCTTACCGCATGGACGTGTGCCCGCTGTTCGAAACGCTAGACGACTTGAACAACGCAGAAGCCGTAATTAAACAGCTGATGGGTATCGACTTATACCGCGGCTTCATCCAGAACCATCAGATGGTCATGATCGGCTACTCTGACTCAGCAAAAGATGCGGGCGTAATGTCGGCAGGTTGGGCGCAATACCATGCGATGGATTCACTGGTTAAAGTGGCCGAAGAAGAAGGCGTAGAACTGACGCTATTCCACGGCCGCGGCGGTACAATTGGTCGTGGTGGTGCGCCAGCACATGCAGCACTGCTTTCTCAGCCACCGAAGAGCCTCAAAGGCGGTCTACGTGTGACAGAGCAAGGCGAGATGATCCGCTTTAAGCTTGGCCTACCAGACGTTGCCGTAAACAGCTTCAACTTGTACGCAAGTGCGATTCTAGAAGCAAACCTGCTGCCACCACCAGAGCCTAAGCAAGAGTGGCGCGATCTGATGGACGTTCTATCAGAAGTGAGCTGTGAAGCTTACCGCAGCGTCGTTCGTGGCGAGCCGGATTTTGTTCCTTACTTCCGTCAAACTACACCTGAACTTGAGCTTGGCAAACTGCCACTGGGTTCTCGTCCAGCGAAACGTAATCCAAATGGCGGCGTTGAAAGCTTACGTGCGATTCCATGGATTTTCTCATGGAGCCAAAACCGTTTAGTACTCCCTGCATGGCTTGGGGCTGGTGAAGCGATTCAATACTCCATTGATAAAGGTCATCAAGCCCTGTTAGAAGAGATGTGTCGTGAGTGGCCGTTCTTCTCGACTCGCTTGGGCATGCTAGAAATGGTTTACACCAAGTGTAACCTAGAGATTTCTCGCTACTACGATGAACGTCTTGTAGAAACTCCGCTATTACCACTGGGTGATCGCTTACGTGACCAACTGCAGAAAGACATCAAAGCAGTACTTAACGTAGAAAACAACGAGAACTTGATGCAGAGTGACCCTTGGGGCTTAGAGTCCATTCGCCTACGCAACATCTACGTTGAGCCATTGAACATGCTTCAGGCTGAACTGTTGTACCGCACTCGTCAGAACGAAGAGTCAGCACCAGAGCTTGAAGAAGCATTAATGGTGACTATCGCAGGTATCGCTGCTGGTATGCGTAACACAGGTTAATTTACAGATAATACCCCTTGAGGCTGACGTCTTTACGTCAGCCTTTTTTAATACCATTCACAAAAAGATAAAATATTCATACAAAAACTAAGACAATTTACCGCCACTCACAGGATTATTATCCACCCAAATCTTGTTATTGAGATTTTTGTCAGTTTTTTGGGTTATTTTGTCCTTCTATTCCACTTTATGCTTATTATTTAGATATAATACTCAGCCGCTGTAACATAATATAAAATCTACACGCTACAGCTCTTCGATAATTCATTTATCGATCCTAGGTGATAAACGGCTTTTCAAGGTGACATGACCAACGCAGTAAGTTGGTGCTGCTTTCTGATACTGATGATGAGTGCCTCAAGAAGCACGACAGAGATTAAGCAGTTGTATTTAGAGTTTATTGACCATTTGGATTGAAGACATGTCATTACCACACGTAATCTTAACCGTTCTAAGCACACGCGACGCAACTGGATACGACATCACTAAAGAGTTTTCTGCAACTATCGGCTACTTTTGGAAAGCGAGCCACCAGCAAGTTTACCGCGAGCTAAACAAAATGGCGCAGAACAACTTAGTGACTTGTGTACTTGAGCCCCAAGAAGGCAAACCAGACCGCAAAGTTTACTCAATCACAGATTCAGGCCGTATTGCCCTAGGCGAATGGTTCGACCAACCAACTGCACACCCAACGGTACGTGATGAGTTCTCAGCTAAGCTAATGGCTTGTGCTGTTCAACCGTCAACGCCTTACCGTCAGCAGCTTGCTGAATTGGTTGAAGAGTCTCGTAAGCTAGTTGCTCATTACCAAGAAATTGAAAATGCCTACTACCCAGTATCAGCAAATCTAGACAAACAGCAACGTCTTGAGCGCTTAACACTGCGTAGAAACCTACTACTTCGCCAAGCTTGGATTGAGTGGGCAGAAGAAGTTCTCACTGAGCTAAATGAGCTCGGTTAAGCGAGAAGCGGAATAATTAAAAGGCTTGGTGCATGCACCAAGCCTTTTTTCTTCACGGTCATCCTCAAGAACGAGGTACGAGTGAGTTAGGGATCTCTGACAACGAGTGGAAACTAATAAAGATTCCCTACTCGCTCCTTCGTCACTCTATGGAATGACAAATTTTCCTGCCGAAACACATTCTTCTTAAATGCCGTCCCCACCAATAAAACTCTGCGAGCGACCGTTAAACTGTTGATCCATGTCCAGCGAAGGTTTATCCGTCTTAGGTCGACCAACAATCTTAGCAGGCACGCCAGCAACGGTTGTGTGCGCCGGAACAGGCTGAAGCACGACTGAACACGAGCCAATCTTAGCCCCTTCGCCCACTTCAATATTGCCAAGAATTTTTGCCCCAGCACCGATCATCACACCTTCACGGATTTTCGGGTGACGATCTCCGCACTCCTTGCCGGTACCGCCTAAGGTTACGTCCTGCAGGATAGAAACATCGTTCTCAACCACTGCCGTTTCACCAATCACAATACCTGTCGCATGGTCGAGCATGATGGCGCGACCAATTTTGGCCGCTGGGTGAATGTCTACCTGACACGCGACTGAAATCTGATTTTGTAGATAAGTCGCCAGAGCAATGCGGCCTTGCTTCCACAGCCAGTTCGCCACGCGGTAGCCTTGCAGGGCATGGTAACCTTTTAGGTATAACAAAGGCATTGAATACATTGCGACCGCTGGATCTCGATTGACCGTAGCGCAGATATCACAAGCCGCCGCTTCTGTAATGCTTGGATCCGCATTAAATGCCTCTTCGACAACCTCTCGTACTGCCATCGCTGGCATTGACGCGGTATTAAGCTTGTTGGCAAGAATATAACTCAATGCAGAAGCCAAACTATCATGCTTAATAATGGTCGCATGGTAGAAGCTCGCTAGCATCGGTTCTTGTTCAGATAAGTCTCTCGCCTCTTGAACAATGGCTTGCCAGACTTTCTGTTTTTCGCAATGTTTCATGGGTTTTCCTAGTATCCTATCCCTGTTTCTAGATACACAGTTCATTCAATCCTACGGGAAAATTATGCTTCTGCTTTCTTATCTCGAGCAAGCAGATCTTTTGCCGCTAAGTGTGCATCTTTCCCTTGATACAATACTTGATAAATTTGGTCAACAATTGGCATCTCTACACCCATGCGCTCTGCCAGTAAAAAGACCTCTTTGGTGTTGCGGTAGCCTTCAACAACCTGACCAATTTCGTCTTGCGCGGTATCGACATCTTTGCCTTGACCCAGAGCCAAACCAAAACGGCGGTTACGTGATTGGTTATCGGTACACGTTAGAACAAGATCGCCTAAACCTGCCATGCCCATAAAGGTTTCTGGTTGAGCACCAAGCGCAGCGCCTAAGCGCGTCATTTCCGCTAAGCCACGGGTAATTAATGCAGTACGAGCATTGGCACCAAAACCAATACCATCAGACATGCCTGCGCCAATCGCAATCACGTTCTTCACCGCACCGCCAAGCTGCATACCAATGAAGTCACTGTTTGCGTAAACACGGAATGTTTTGCTGCAATGAATCTTCTCCTGCAGGTCAGCAACAAAGTCAGCGTCTGGCGAAGCCACAGAGATAGCTGTTGGCATACCCATCGCAAGCTCTTTGGCGAACGTAGGGCCAGACAAAACCGCCAAAGAATACCCTTCGCCGATAGTATCGAACGCCACTTCTTTAAGAAGACGACCAGTTTCAGGCTCAAGCCCTTTGGTTGCCCAACAAATGCGTGAATCTTCACGCAGGTGCGGTTTAACGCTCTCAAGCACAATACCAAAAACGTGGCTAGGCACGACAACCAATAGGTCACGGCTCGCTTGAACGGCTTTTTCCAGATCAGATTCAACGATTAGAGATTCAGGAAAGTCGATATTCGGTAAGAAGGCATGATTAGCACGATCCGCTTCTAGCTGAGCCATGTGCTCAGGATCGTGACCCCAGATTACTACATTCGCACCATTACGTGCCAAAGAGATAGCAAGAGAAGTACCGTATGAACCAGCACCCAGTACTGTCATTGAAATCTCTTTTCCATAGGCATTGTTGGTCTTATCTGTCATTGTTCCGCCTGATTATCATTAGGTAACTAGAATCTTATGGTTCGACTCTCTGTGCTGAGAAAGGTGAATCATAAAGTCCTAGCTATAGAGTTAAAACAAAAAATGCACATCGCGCCGCATTGGGACACTCTGTGCATTTTATACCGTTCCTCTGTGTGTCAGAGGAAATTAATTACGCTTCAGCTTGGCCTTCTTCCTGCGCTTGCTGCTGTAGGTAGTTCATAAACAGAGCATCAAAGTTAACTGGTGCTAGGTTTAGTTGTGGGAACGTACCTTTAACCACTAGACTTGAGATAGTCTCACGAGCGTATGGGAATAGGATGTTCGGGCAGAATGCACCTAGACAATGTGCTAGTTGACCTGCTTCCATCTTATCTGCTGTGAAAATACCACCTTGCTGAACTTCACATAGGAATGCTGTTTCTTCTGCATTCTTAACAGTCACAGTCAGGCGAAGAACCACTTCGTATACACCTTCGCCTAGTTCACGGCTTTGCGTATCTAGATCCAGTTTAACATCTGGGTTCCATTCTTTTTGGAACATGTCTGGAGAGTTAGGCGCTTCAAAAGAGACGTCTTTTAGGAAGATACGTTGAATTGCGAAGTTTTGTGCTTCTTGTTGTGGTGCTGCTTCAGCCATTTTAAAAATCCTTTAATCCTGCGATGAATAGTCTGACTTGAGACTAACCGAGAGACGTTGCCATGACTAGGCTTGAGGTGAAATTCGTGGAACTTCTCACATCTCTCTAAAACAAACGCCGATTTTTCAATCAGCGTTTTGGGTATTCAGTGTCGGAGTTACTTTTTGCCTTTAACTAAAGGCATGTTTGCTTCGCTCCAAGCAATCAAACCGCTTTTCAGCAAGCTCACGTTTTCAAAGCCTGCTTTTGCAAGAAGGTTCGCACTCTCTTGAGCCGTTTGACCAGTCTTACATACCACAATGATTGGGTCTGATTTATGGTTTTCAAGGCTACCGAAGTTACCCGCTTTAATATCTGACGGCAAAATGTGAACTGCATCGGTAATGTGACCTTTGCGGAACTCATCTTTACTACGGATATCAACCACAACACCGTTTTCACGGTTCATAAGTTGTGTTGTTTGCGCCGCGGTGATCTCTTTATAAGCCGCTGTAGAAGACTTAACGATGTTCATGATTAAGGCGATAACAAGACCGGCCCAAACCACAGATAGAATCATGTTCTCTTGAAAAAATGCGATGTACTCTTGCATGTCCTGTGCTCTTTGATGATAGAACCGCAGCTTCCAATAAAAGGTTGAATGCCCAAAATAGTTGGAGCTACAGCTAGGCGACAAGTCAATTCGCCCCTACTAGCATAGACCTTCTATGTGATTAGGGCGGCCCGGCGATCC
Organism: Vibrio aquaticus; assembly: GCF_003970385.1. Classification (GTDB taxonomy): domain Bacteria; phylum Pseudomonadota; class Gammaproteobacteria; order Enterobacterales; family Vibrionaceae; genus Vibrio; species Vibrio aquaticus. Next base: position 47,985 of record NZ_RXZH01000013.1, read on the forward strand.
GGTGAATTGACGCCGTCAACAACGCTGTCGCTTCAAATATGAAGGGAATTGCGGCTCTAGGCTAAAAATTCAGTCTCGAAGTATAGCGAGGATAAGATGCCTAAGCGAGTCAATTACACACAGAATAGGAATCTATTACACATTTCTCTAGGCTCTTGGAAACGGAAACGCCGTGACTTGATCGATATGATCACAACCGATCGCCAACATAATTAAGCGATCAATGCCCAATGCGACCCCTGCACATTCTGGTAGTCCTGATTCTAACGCGGCAATAAGGTGATGATCGATCGGTTGAGGAGATAATCCCATCTCGATACGTTTCGCATTGTCTGATTCAAAACGTTTCAATTGCTCTTGTGGGTTATCAAGCTCGTGGAAACCGTTCGCCAACTCAATCCCTTTAAAGTACACCTCGAAACGATCCGCGACTCGCGGGTCAGCTTGGTTCATCTTCGCTAGCGCAGCTTGAGAAGCAGGAAAGTCATACACAAACGCTGGGCTTTGCTGACCTATTTTGCCTTCTATGCCTATGCTAAAGAGCAACTGCAATAAGGTATCGCGATCTTCTTCAGGCTCAGCGATATCACTTAACCCAAGCGTACCCGCTACCACTTTCAACTCGTCCATCGAACCTTCAAGCGGACACACTCCAAGCACATTAATAAACGCTTGCTGATACGTCATACGCTCAGCCTCGTTACATTCAAGTACGAGTTGCAAAAGTTGGTTCATTTCATCCATCAACGCGTGGTGGTCGAATCCAACTCGATACCATTCAAGCATGGTGAACTCTGGGTTGTGATAGCGGCCATTCTCTTCATTACGAAACGCTTTGTTAATCTGATAAATACAACCGCTGCCAGCGGCAAGTAGGCGCTTCATGTGAAACTCAGGGCTAGTCATAAAGTACAGCTTACTGCCATCCGCATACCCTGGGCCGACAAACTCAGTTTGAAAGGTATGTAGGTGAATGTCTGTCACTGTGGCATGGCTCATGGCTGGTGTGTCGACTTCCAACACATCACGCTGTGCAAAGAACTGGCGGATTGTCGCCATAATATCGGCACGTTGACGAAGCTGTTCAACCGATGCGGTTGGCTTCCAATGACTCGTCATATTTGAAAATCTCATCTCTTAAACTGGCGGGAAAAATATCAAGTTTGCGGGCATTTGCCTAGCGGAATTCTCCCTCTGACTAAAGCCCGTAATGCCGTCCTTATTGAAGCAAGCATTCTACGTTACACAGTACAAAAAACATCCTTTACTCAGTTTAATATCAATGCGGCTAATAGGCCTTAACAGCGACTTAACAATCCAAGCTGAGCACTTTGGAACGAATCATTCCTTGCCGTGATTGCAGTCACATAACCTATAAATTTTATGCTCTTTGATGCATTACCGGAGCAAAAACCTAAATAAATCAATTTTTCGAAAAATTAGCTCTTCTACACTAACCCTACCACTTTTGGGGTGTTCCCCATTTTTATTATAACAAGCGGACAATTCCGCAATTTCACACTGGAGGATAACTGTGCAAATTATCACCACAGATATCGCAGTGATCGGCGCAGGCGGCGCTGGTCTTCGCACTGCTATTGCAGCAGCTGAAGCAAACCCTGACTTAGAAGTTGCTCTAATTTCTAAAGTTTATCCAATGCGTTCTCATACAGTTGCAGCGGAAGGCGGTTCAGCAGCAGTTATCAAGGATGAAGATAGCCTAGACAACCATTTCAACGATACCGTTGGCGGTGGTGACTGGCTTTGTGAACAGGATGTGGTTGAGTACTTCGTAGAGAATGCTACTCGTGAAATGATTCAGATGGAACAGTGGGGCTGTCCATGGAGCCGTAAAGAAAACGGTGAAGTGAACGTGCGCCGTTTCGGTGGTATGAAAGTCGAGCGTACTTGGTTCGCTGCCGATAAAACTGGCTTCCACATGCTTCACACCCTATTCCAGACGTCAATGAAGTACGACAACATCAAACGTTTTGATGAGTACTTTGTAGTGGATCTGCTTGTTGATGAAGGTGAGGTCCAAGGCCTGATCGCGATCCACATGTCAGAAGGTGAATTAGTTACCATCAAAGCAAAATCAGTTGTATTGGCAACGGGTGGTGCAGGTCGTGTTTACCACTGCAACACTAACGGCGGTATCGTAACGGGTGACGGCATGGCGATGGCTTACCGTCATGGTGTGCCTCTACGCGATATGGAGTTCGTTCAATATCACCCAACGGGTCTTCCTGGTACCGGCATCTTGATGACTGAAGGTTGTCGTGGTGAAGGCGGTATCATCGTCAACAAGAACGGCTACCGTTACCTACAAGACTACGGCATGGGCCCTGAAACACCAGTGGGCGAGCCGAAAAACAAATACATGGAACTGGGTCCACGTGACAAAGTTTCCCAAGCTTTCTGGCACGAACAGCAGAAAGGCAACACCATTAAGCACCCTCTTGGTGACGTGGTGCATCTAGACCTTCGCCACCTAGGTGAAGAGTACCTGCAAGAGCGTCTACCGTTTATCTGTGAACTTGCAAAAGCGTACGTAAACGTTGACCCTGCAAAAGAGCCGATTCCAATTCGTCCAACGGTTCACTACACCATGGGTGGTATTGAAACTAACGGTGAATGTGAAACACGCATTAAAGGTCTATTCGCTGTCGGTGAGTGTGCTTCTGTTGGCCTTCACGGTGCTAACCGTCTCGGTTCTAACTCGCTGGCTGAGTTCGTAGTATTTGGCCGCGTAGCAGGTGAACAAGCCGTGAAACGCGTAGCAGAATTTAAAGGCTGGAACGAAGAGTCAATCGCGGCTCAAGTGAAAGCAGTTGAAGCACGCATCGCTGCACTGATGAACCAAGAAGGTGATGAAAACTGGGCTGATATCCGCACTGAAATGGGTCACACCATGGAAGCGGGTTGTGGTATCTACCGCCAAGAAGATCTGATGCAAGCAACGATCGATAAGATCACTGAACTAAAAGCACGTTACAAAAAGATCAGCATCAAAGACAAAGGTAAAGTCTTCAACACTGACCTTCTTTACGCTATCGAAGTGGGTTATGGCTTAGAAGTTGCTGAAGCGATGGTTCACTCTGCGATTCTACGTAAAGAGTCTCGTGGTGCGCACCAACGTCTTGATGACAACTGCACTGAGCGTGATGACGTGAACTTCCTGAAACACTCTCTGGCCTTCTTCAAAGAAGATTCAGCACCAAGTATCGACTACAGCAATGTGAAGATCACTAAGTCGCAACCTAAAGCGCGTCTATACGGTGAAGCGGCAGAGAAAGCAGCAGCCGAAGAAGCGGCGAAAGCGGCAGAGAAGAAAGCAGAGGAGCAAGCATAATGTCAGCGAATCGCATCCAAAAAATAGAAGTTCTACGTTATGACCCAGAGAAAGACGCAGAGCCACATTTTCAAGCCTTCGAAGTGCCGTTTGATGAAACCATGTCAACGCTTGACGCGCTTGGCTACATCAAAGATAACCTAGACAAAGACCTGTCTTACCGTTGGTCTTGTCGTATGGCGATCTGTGGTTCGTGCGGCATCATGGTTAACGGCGTACCAAAACTGGCGTGTAAGAGCTTCTTACGTGATTACCCAAATGGCGTGAAGATCGAGCCACTAGCAAACTTCCCAATTGAGAAAGACTTAATCGTTGATATGACGCCGTTTATCGAGCGCCTAGAAGCGATCAAGCCTTACATTATTGGTAACGACCGTAAACCTGAAGATGGTGCAAACCTGCAAACACCTGAGCAGATGGCGAAATACAAACAGTTCGCTGGCTGTATCAACTGTGGTTTGTGTTACGCGGCATGTCCACAGTTCGGCTTGAACCCTGAGTTTATCGGCCCTGCTGCTCTGACGCTTGCTCACCGCTACAACTTAGATAGCCGTGATAACGGTAAAGCTGAGCGTATGTCACTGATCAATGGTGAAAACGGCGCTTGGGGTTGTACGTTCGTTGGTTACTGTTCTGACGTTTGTCCGAAGAACGTAGACCCAGCAGCGGCAGTAAACCAAGGTAAAGTTGAGTCTTCAATGGACTTCGTTATCTCAATGTTCAAGCCTGATGGCACACCAACAAAAACTGCAGAGGAGGCGTAAGATGAGTAACCGTAAACCTTACGTTCGTGAAGTTAAACGTACTTGGTGGAAGAACCATCCGTTTTACCGCTTCTACATGCTGCGTGAAGCAACGGTACTGCCACTGATCCTATTCACTCTATTCCTAACGTTCGGTTTAGGTTCTTTAGTGAAAGGCCCAGAAGCTTGGCAAACTTGGTTAGGCTTTATGGCCAACCCAGTTGTGATTGCGATTAACATCGTTGCGCTACTTGGTAGCCTGCTGCATGCACAAACTTTCTTCAGCATGATGCCTCAAGTAATGCCAATTCGCCTTAAAGGTAAGCCAGTAGATAAGAAAATCATTGTTCTTACTCAGTGGGCTGCCGTGGCATTTATTTCACTGATTGTGCTTGTCGTTGTTTAAGGAGCTATGACTATGAAACCGAATTATTCTGTAGATAGAGCTCCGAAACGTTCTGATGAGCCAATCTGGTGGGGCCTATTTGGCGCTGGCGGTACTTGGTTTGCGATGATCACACCAATCACTATCTTAGTGCTTGGCGTGCTCGCGCCACTGGGCGTGATTAACGCAGAAGCGCTTAGCTACGAACGTGTGTCTGAGTTTGCCACCAGCATCATTGGTGCCTTGTTTATCATTGGTACGCTAGCATTGCCAATGTGGCATGCCATGCACCGTGTTCACCATGGTATGCATGACCTTAAGTTTCACACGGGTCTCGTAGGTAAAATAGCTTGTTATGCTTTTGCAGGTTTAATCTCTGCATTGGCTGTTGTTTTTATCTTCATGATTTAATCAACGATAGATAAAACAAAGCCCGCTCAGTTGATGAGCGGGCTTTTTCGTTTCTGTGCAAACCTACAGAATGAAGCGGCTTAGATCTTCATCTTCAATCGTATCGCCTAGTTTCGCTCTCACGTACTCGGCATCGATAGTCAACTTAGCGCCCGCTTTGTCTGTCGCTTCGAATGAGATCTCATCCATCAAACGCTCCATAACAGTATGCAGACGACGAGCACCGATGTTTTCAGTGGTTTCGTTGACTGTCCATGCTGCTTCTGCGATTTGAGTAATACCGTCTTCTGTGAACTCAACGTCGACGTCTTCTGTCTTCATCAAAGCAACGTACTGCTCAGTCAGAGACGCTTTTGGCTCAGTCAGAATACGTTTGAAATCATTGCTTGATAGCGCTTCTAGCTCAACACGAATTGGCAGACGGCCTTGCAGTTCAGGGATTAAATCCGATGGTTTCGCGACTTGGAATGCACCAGACGCAACAAACAAGATGTGGTCTGTTTTCACCATGCCGTGCTTAGTCGACACTGTGCTACCTTCAATCAAAGGTAGAAGATCGCGCTGAACACCTTCACGAGATACGTCAGGGCCAGAGCTTTCACCACGCTTACAAATCTTGTCGATCTCATCGATGAATACGATGCCGTTGTTTTCAACGTTAAAGATCGCCTGCTCTTTGAGCTCTTCTTGATTGACCAGCTTCGCCGCTTCTTCTTCAGTCAGTGCTTTAAACGCTTCTTTGATTTTCAGCTTGCGCTTCTTCTTGGTGTCACCAGCTAAGTTTTGGAACATGCCTTGTAGCTGGTTGGTCATCTCTTCCATCCCAGGAGGCGCCATGATTTCCACGCCCATTTGCGGCGCAGCAACATCAATTTCGATCTCTTTGTCGTCTAATTTGCCTTCACGTAATTTCTTACGGAAGATTTGGCGAGTATTCGATGCGCTTTCATCTTGCTGTTCGTTTTGCCCCCAAGCATCACGAGCAGGTGGAAGTAGCGCGTCTAAGATACGCTCTTCAGCTTGCTCTTCCGCGCGGAATTTCACTTTTTCCATCGCCTGCTGATGAGTCATTTTAATCGCAACGTCTGTCAGGTCACGGATGATGGTTTCCACTTCCTTACCTACGTAGCCCACTTCCGTAAACTTAGTCGCTTCTACCTTAATGAAAGGTGCATTCGCTAGTTTAGCTAGACGACGAGCAATCTCCGTTTTACCCACACCCGTAGGACCAATCATTAGGATGTTCTTTGGTGTCACTTCTACACGCAAGCTCTCTTCAAGCTGCATACGGCGCCAGCGGTTACGTAGCGCGATCGCTACCGAACGCTTTGCATTTTCTTGGCCAATGATGTGGCGGTTAAGCTCATGAACAATTTCGCGAGGTGTCATTTCAGACATAATCAATTTTCCTTAAATTCTCTTAGCACTATCTTTGCTTATTCAGCTTTATTACTCAGATTGAGTAGCTGGGATTTCTAGTTCTTCGATAGTGTGATGATGGTTAGTGAACACACAGATATCACCAGCAATTTTCAGTGATTTTTCTGCAACTTCACGTGCATCCAATTCGGTATTTTCAAGCAGTGCGGTTGCTGCCGCTTGAGCAAAGTTACCACCTGAACCAATCGCAATCAGATCGTTCTCTGGTTGAACAACATCACCGTTACCCGTGATGATCAGTGATGCCGTTTCATCAGCTACGGCTAATAGTGCTTCAAGCTTGCGTAGCGCTCGGTCACTACGCCAATCTTTCGCTAACTCTACTGCGGCCTTCGTTAGGTGGCCTTGGTGCATTTGCAGCTTGCTCTCAAACTTTTCAAATAGAGTGAAAGCATCAGCCGTACCACCAGCAAAGCCTGCTAGAACTTTGTTGTTGTAAAGGCGACGCACTTTGCGCGCATTGCCCTTCATTACTGTGTTACCCAGAGAGACTTGTCCATCACCAGCGATGACGACTTTGTTATTACGACGTACAGATACAATGGTAGTCACGAGTAGGGCCTCATAGTTGTTTTAATCTCAGTGTTAAAAACTATATGAGGTTATGGATAGAGGAATTCAAGGGAATAGAGCAGAGATAGAAACGAAAAACGAACCCCGAAAGGTTCGTTTTGTTGTTCTTATTGCGTTTCTTTCCAAATCGCACACGGCTCAATTTTCGCTCGTTGCAATTTGTGCTTATCACGCTCGGCATCTCGCTTAAATTTATATGGCCCTAGCACCACTCGGTACCAGCTGCTGCCCTCTTTCTTGCGAATTTTGCTGTTGATACCTTGGAAGGCAATATCCAGCTTGCGAGCTTCTGCCTGCTGAGCATTTTTGTAAGCGCCACACTGCATGATATATGGGATCTCTGACACCACTTGCTCTTTCGCTTTCACTTCCACTTCACGGCTTGGCAAGCTTTCCACGTAATCCCATTTTTCTTCTGGTGGTGGAGGTAATTTCGCTTGAGGTTTAGGCTTTGGCTTCGGTTTTACAGGCTCTGCCACAGGCGCAGGCGGCTCAGGGTCAGTGCTAAGCAAATATAGGCCATACCCAAAAAGGCTCACCAACAACACGGCAAGCAGTCCACTGCGCCAAGGTTTGCGGCGAGGTGAATTTTTCTTCTTGGCTGGCTTGCGGTTATTCCCGCCACGGCCTCTTTTTACGTAATCTCTATTTGCCACAACTAAACATCAATTAAATTGGTTACTACTGTCGCTATGTTAATCCAGAATGCCTAGAGATAACAGAGTAGAAATGGAAGCGGCGCATCAGATTGCGCCGCTTAAAAGTCCTGTTTATAGCACTCTTGGGGGAGCTGCACTTTCTCTGACAACCAAGTTGGTTTCCAGGAGTCGAGACCCCGCTCGAACATCATGCCCACGCAGCAGTTCTAGCATCATTAGCATAGCCTGGCGGCCAATTTCGTAACGAGGCTGAGAGATCGTCGTCAGCGGTGGATCGCAGTACTGGGCGAAATGAATATCATCGAAGCCCACAACCGAAAGGTCTTGAGGAACGCGTAAACCGAGCTTTTTCGCTTCTTGAATAGCACCAATAGCCATTGCGTCATTGTGTGAGAACACCGCTGTTGGTGGCTCAGGTAACGCTAACAATTGACGAATCGCTTTTGCACCAGACTCAAACGAGAAGTCACCATAGGTGCAGTAACTCGTCGTCATGGTGATCCCAGCACGACGCAACGCCTGTTGGTAACCTTGATGACGGAACTGACATAATGCCGCTGACTCTGGCCCTGAAATTTGTGCAACTCGTTTGTGGCCCATTTGGGTTAGGTAGTTAACCGCTTCAAAGGCCGAAGTGAGGTTATCGATATGGACAGTAGGAAGCTCAAGCTCTGGTGCGAATTCACACGCCATCACCATTGGCGGCAAATTCTTTTGTTCCGGCTTGCTCACATCAAATGGTAAGTCAGTCCCAAGCAGTAACATGCCATCGGCTTGTTTGGTAAACACTAAGTTTACGAATGAGCTCTCACGTTTTTTCTGCTGACCACTATCACCAAGTAGAACAATGTAGCCATGCTCCATCGCAGCATCTTCGATACCACGAATGATCTCGGTATAGTATGGGTCACAAATATCTGGAATGATTGCGATGATTGTTTTGGACTCATTACGACGCAAGTTGCGCGCAAGTGAGTTAGGTGAATAACCAGCTTCTAGAACCGCATCTTCAACTCTTTTCCGTGTTGCTGATGAGACTTTTTCTGGATTCATAAGCGCACGTGAAACCGTCGCTGTTGAAACTCCCGCAAGCTGGGCAACATCCTTCATTGTCGCCATATCTTCTTAACCCTCTTAAATTTCCTAATTTAGTAGCCTATTGCCACCTAAACCTAATGAATTGCATCGTATCGACCAAGTAGGACAATTGGATGTTGTGTAGGCTATTGGCCTATCTTCTCTATTATCTTCTGCGCGCAAACGTTTAACTTCAAAACAATCGTCTAAATTAAGCGACTTGCACATCACCTAGTGTATTCATTTCAACGAGTAAAGTTACGGGAGATTTAACAAAACAGGCAGCCAAATAGAGATCTCAATCACAAATAAATGAAAAAAGTCTGCATATTGACCGCCATCAAAGCCAAGGATGTGGCGTTTAGAAAAGAAAGAAGCGAGCAAATGATCCAGTTAGCTTAAATCTTGCGGTTCGATATCCAGCGTCCAACGCACCTTTTTCGCATGAGGCAACATCTGAATCACCGGCTTAGCACTCGACAACAGTTTTTGCATCGTAGGGCGACTTTGCGTTTGCAATAAGAGTTGCCAACGATACTTCCCTGCTCGCTTGGCTAAAGGGGCCGGCGTTGGCCCTAATACCAGACAGTAATCATCAAAGAGAGGATGAAACTCTAATGTATGACGAACCTGTCGAAGGAACTCTTCCACCACTTCTGATTGGTTCGCCTCTGCTCTAAACAGAGTCAAAAAGCTGTATGGCGGTAACTGGGCCAGTTTACGTTCTTCTAATGCTGTGTCAGCAAAATGGCGATAACTCTTCGTCAGTAGAGCTTGCAACAAACTGTGTTCAGGATGGTGGGTTTGTAATACCACTTCACCTGGTTTACTTGCGCGACCTGCTCGCCCAGCCACCTGAATAAACAGCTGAGCCAAGCGTTCCGATGCACGGAAATCACTACTGTAGAGCGAACCGTCGACATCCAATAAAGCCACCAGCGTAACATCTGGAAAGTGGTGACCTTTCGCCAGCATTTGCGTACCAATAAGAATTTGGTATTCACCATTGCGAATCGCGCCTAAAGCGCTCTCTAAGCTGCCTTTACGACGAGTACTGTCTCGGTCAATTCGAATGGTCTTATATTCTGGGAAAAGCTCTGCAAGTTGCTTTTCTAGTTGTTCAGTACCGACACCGACCGTCACCAAGTGCGTTGAACCACACCCTTGGCATTGGTGAATGATCGGTTGCTGAGAACCGCAGTGGTGGCAGCGAATTTCGTTACTGTATTGATGGTAAGTGTAATAAGCATCACAGCGTTTACATTCGGCAATCCAGCCACACTCATGACACATTAAGGCTGGCGAGAAACCACGACGATTCAAAAATAACATCACCTGATTGCCCGCCTCAAGGTGCTTACGCATTTCAGCAATCAGTGGAGCCGATAAGCCGCTCTCTAAATACAGGCCTTTGACATCAAGCACTTTATTCGTGGTTGGCGTTGCGTTCCCAGCACGAGATGAGAGAACAAGGTGGTGATATTTGCCTGCTAAGGCATTGTGCAGTGTTTCAAGGGCAGGTGTCGCTGAACCCAATACAATCGGGATTTGCTCTTTGTTGGCTCGCATCACTGCCACATCACGAGCGTGATAGCGAAGACTGTCTTGTTGCTTATAAGAGGCATCATGCTCTTCATCGACAATGATGATACCAAGGTCATTAAACGGAGTGAGCAGTGCAGAACGAGTGCCAATCACAATACCACAGGCATTATCTCGTGCAGAGAGCCACGCATTAAGGCGCTCTGTATCATTTAAGCCAGAGTGAATCACCTCAACCGGTACATCAAAGCGTTTTCTAAAGCGATTAATGGTTTGTGGGGTAAGGCCGATCTCAGGTACCAGCACTAAAGCTTGCTTGCCTTGCTCTAATACCGGCTTGATGAGGTTCAGGTACACTTCCGTTTTGCCTGACCCCGTGACCCCTTCCAACAAATAACAGCCAAACCCTTCGCCACTGTTAACCGTTGCGATAGCAATAGCTTGCTCGGCGTTTAGCTTAGGCTTGTCCACGTTGGCTTCAACATGCTGACGCCAATCTCGAATAACCGGCTTGGTTTCAACGGATTCTATCCAACCTTTTTCTGCGAGCGTTTTTAACACTGAAGACGAGACTTCTTCATCAATAAAGCGTTGGTGCGATACCGCTCCTGGCTCCAACATTCGCATCACTTTTTCTTGCTTAATCGCCCGCCCAAAGCCTTGCATCAGCTGATCACGACCCGTTATGGTCAATCGCCACTCCACCAGCGTTGCAAAATCCGCCGGTTTGCCTTTACGCAGCGCACTCGGCATTGCATTCAATAAGGTATCGCCCAAAGGGTATTGATAGAACTGGCTGCACCATAGCAATAAGCCATAGAGCTTTTCTGGCCAGACAGGCTGGCTATCGAGCACTTGTTTTATCGGCTTGAGCTTATCGAAGCCAAACTCGGACTCATTTGAAAATGATGTCACGATACCCACCAAAGTTTGACGACCGAAAGGCACAGAAACTCGCCCACCAACAATAGGAAATAGATGGCTAGGGATCTGATAATCAAACTGTTTATCCAGTGGCACTGGCAGTGCTACTCGGGCAATCAAAGGTCGCATAGTTTGGCTTTATAGCTCGCTGGAAGGAGAGAAGAACTAGTCTAAGGGAAAAGCCCGTCAGTGGAAAGAGAGGCTCTATCGTACAGAACGAGAACAGCGGCTAAAAAAGTAGCAACTTTATTGTCAAATCGGTTGATCCTGAGTCACGTATTCATTACTATATCGCGCCTTAGAGATATGGCTCGCCTATGGCAGCGGTATCCCTAACTACTATTTTTTAACTACGTGTGGTGTCCGGCATTAGAATCGGATAGCGACACGGCCCATTATTGAGGTTATCCCATGAAAGCTGGTATCCACCCAGAATACAAAGCTGTTAAAGCAACTTGTTCTTGTGGCAACTCTTTTGAGTTCAACTCAACTCTAACTAAAGAGTCAATCCACCTAGACGTATGTGACAAATGTCACCCATTCTACACTGGTAAGCAACGTATCGTAGATACAGGCGGCCGTGTTGATCGCTTTAACAAGCGTTTCGGTGCTCTATCAAGCAAGAAGTAATTTCTGCTTAGCCGAATCTAAAAAGGACGCTCAGGCGTCCTTTTTTGTTGCCTCTATTTTTCTTTGCGCTTCGAAGTAACCCTATCATTGTAGGGAATTATTTTTAGCAAACCGATATTTGCCAGCCATATCTCTTTTCATCTGGTCTTATCACCAGTTATTTCCGATCTTTTGGCGCGATGGGTCGCATTCTGACCTTTGCAGCTTGACTTAGTTACTCTAGAATGGATTTCCCCTTTCCATATTATTATTAATGAGTACCTACACCCATGTCAGATGACAATCGCCAAGAATTATCTCCTGAAGAACAGTTTCGCCAGCAAGCATTGGATTACCATGCTTACCCTACCCCAGGCAAAATTGCTGTCGCACTAACGACCCCTGCTGAAACAGCGAAAGATCTAGCGCTAGCCTACAGCCCGGGCGTGGCAGAACCTGTACGTGAAATCGCGCAGAACGCCGATAACGTCTACAAGTACACTTCTAAAGGAAATATGGTTGCGGTTATCTCTAACGGCACAGCGATTCTTGGCTTGGGTAACTTAGGCCCTCTAGCATCAAAACCAGTAATGGAAGGGAAATCTCTTCTATTCAAACGTTTTGCTGGCCTAGACTCGATTGATATTGAAGTGAAACACCGCACGATCGAAGAGTTCGTTGATACGGTAGCTAACATTGCCGATACCTTTGGTGGTATTAACCTTGAAGACATCAAAGCCCCAGACTGTTTTGAAATTGAAAAGCAGCTGATTGAGCGTTGTGATGTTCCTGTATTCCACGATGACCAGCACGGTACGGCTATCGTAACGGCTGCAGGTATGCTTAATGCGATTGAACTTCAAGGTAAGAAGCTTGAAGAAGCGACCATCGTTTGTTTAGGTGCAGGTGCAGCAGCGGTAGCTTGTATGGAGCTTCTGATCAAGTGTGGCGCAATGCGTGAAAAGATCTACATGCTTGACCGTAAGGGTGTTATCCACACTCGTCGTGAAGATCTAAACGAATACAAACAGCTATTCGCAAACAACACAGATAAGCGCACGCTTGAAGATGTGATTGAAGGTGCTGACCTATTCCTTGGCGTTTCTGGCCCTAACCTACTCGCACCAGAAGCATTGAAACTGATGGCCGACAAGCCAGTGGTATTTGCGTGTTCAAACCCAGATCCAGAAATCAAACCGGAACTGGCCTATGAAGTGCGCGATGACTTAATTATGGGTACAGGTCGCTCTGACTACCCTAACCAAGTAAACAACGTGCTGTGTTTCCCATTCATCTTCCGTGGTGCATTAGACGTACGTGCAAGCGAAATTAACGATGAAATGAAGCTAGCGGCTGTTGATGCGATCCGCCAACTAGCGAAAGAAGAAGTACCTGCTGAAGTACTAACCGCTGCCGGTGTCGACGCTTTGTCATTTGGTCCTGGTTACATCATTCCGAAACCAATGGATTCTCGCCTACTTCCACGTGTTGCAAAAGCAGTTGCACAAGCCGCTGTTGATTCAGGTGTTGCGCGCATCGAGATGCCAGAAAACTACATGGAAAGCTAATCCACCAGATTAGACCCAATAAAAAACCGCTGTGGCTACACAGCGGTTTTTTTGTATCTTTAGTCGGCTCTCAGCGAAAAAACGAGGTGCTTGTCGTTTTTATTATTCTTCGTCAAACGCTTCGAACTCTATGCCCATTTCTGTCATCAGTTTTTTCACTTCTGCAGGAATATCATCTGGGCGATCTTTACGTAAGTCTTCATCCGTTGGCAATGGTTGCCCTGTATAAGCATGCAAAAATGCTTCACACAGTAGCTCACTGTTCGTTGCGTGGCGCAGATTATTAATCTGACGGCGAGTACGCTCATCAGTTAAGACCTTCAATACTTTCAATGGAATAGATACAGTTATCTTCTTTACTTGTTCGCTTTTCTTTCCATGTTCAGCATATGGGCTAATGTATTCGCCATTCCAGTCTGCCATTGCGCACCTTTTATTATTCGTTGTGATTAATTTGAGAATCCGTAATTTTAGCGGCATTTATGGCCACAAGCAAAGACATATAGACGTCTAGAAGTGTTGACGGCCACACTTTTGGCAAGTAAAGTGAACAGATATGGAGTTGGAATAACATATATCTAACAACCAACAGGTATAGCGTATTCCCTAAAAGAAGTCACTAAAGTTCGAAAGGAAACACTTATGAGCACCCGCAAACCAGCCACAATCGCGGTACGTACTGGTATCGAGTCTGACACTCAGCATCACGCAGTTGTTCCACCAATCTACCTATCGACCAACTATGGCTTCCCAGCTTTTGGGGAAGTACCTAAATATGACTACACCCGCTCAGGAAACCCAAACCGTGGTTTGCTAGAAACGGCTCTGTTTGAGCTTGAGTCTGGTAAAGGTGCTGTCGTTACCAACTGTGGGACATCGGCCCTGAACCTTTGGGCTTCCGCTTTCCTTGGCCCAGATGACCTCATTGTTGCGCCTCACGACTGCTATGGTGGCTCTTACCGACTGTTTAACACACGCGCGAATAAAGGTGACTTCAAGGTTGAGTTTGTTGACCAATCGGATGAGCAAGCGTTCGATGCCGCTATCGCCAAGAAGCCGAAGTTGATTCTATTAGAAACACCATCAAACCCCCTCGTACGCGTGGTTGATATTGCCAAAGTGTGTGAGAAAGCGAAACAAGTCGGTGCGCTAGTCGCTGTCGACAACACCTTTTTGACACCTGTGTTCCAAAAGCCTTTAGAGCTCGGTGCTGACTTCGTTATTCACTCCACAACCAAATACATCAATGGTCACTCAGATGTGATTGGCGGTGTTGTGATCACCAAGTCTGAAGAGCACGCTGAAGAGCTCGCATGGTGGGGCAACTGTATTGGTGCGACAGGCACACCATTTGATAGCTATATGACACTGCGCGGCATTCGTACGTTAGGCGCGCGCATGAAAGTGCATGAAGAGAGCTCAGCGAAGATTCTGGATTTCTTACAGACTCAAGAGTTGGTAGGCAACATCTATCACCCAAGCCTACCTGATCACCCAGGACATGAAATCGCGAAAAAACAGCAGTCGGGATTTGGTTCAATGCTCAGCTTTGAGTTCGCCGGTAGCTTTGAACAACTGAAATATTTTGTTGGTAAGTTGGATCTGTTCTCGCTGGCGGAATCTCTTGGTGGTGTTGAAAGCCTGATTTGTCACCCTGCTTCCATGACACACCGTGCTATGGGTGAAGAAGCCCTTGCTGAAGCTGGCGTTTCACAACAATTACTGCGTTTATCTGTTGGCTTAGAAGATGCCGATGATCTTATTCAAGACCTAGAACAAGCCTTTGCTCAAGCCAAGGAGGCGTTCTAATGTCGATTGTGCGTCAATTGCATAAATTTGGTGGAAGCAGTCTGGCTGACCCAGAATGCTACCGCCGTGTTGTGGGCATCTTGAAAGAATACTCGAGCGATAATGACCTAATTGTCGTTTCTGCAGCAGGTAAAACCACCAATCGCTTAATCGCCTTTTTAGACGGGTTAAGCAAAGATGGTCGTATTGCTCATGAAGAGCTACAAAGCTTACGCCAATTCCAGCTTGAGCTGATTGAAGCCCTTATAGAGGGGGATGAGAAACAAACGCTCATCGCCACACTCAGCGATGAGTTTAGCACTTTAGGCGAGCTTACTGCTCCTCTAACAGAAGCAGAGAAAGCAGCGGTGTTAGGACATGGCGAAGTGTGGTCTTCTCGGCTACTCGCCGCACTGCTTTCCCAAAGTGAACTGGCCGCCGTTGCACAAGATGCAAGAGCATTTCTACGTGCAGAAGCTGGTACTCAACCAGAAGTCGACTTTGGTGCCTCTTATCCGCTGATAAAAGAAGTCTTAGCTCAACACTCTCACCATCGTATCGTAATCACTGGCTTCATGGCGCAAGATGCTCAGGGCCATACCGTGCTACTTGGACGTAATGGTTCAGACTATTCAGCGACAGTCATTGGTGCGTTAGCAGAAGCAGAGCGTGTGACAATTTGGAGCGATGTGGCGGGTGTATACAGCGCAGACCCTCGCCTTGTCTCTGACGCTTGCTTGCTACCACTGCTTCGCTTAGATGAAGCTAGCGAACTGGCTCGACTTGCTGCACCTGTATTACACAGTCGTACACTCCAACCTGTGGCACAAAGTGCAATGGATTTGAGCCTGCGCTGTAGCTACCAACCTGAATCAGGCTCTACGCGTATTGAACGAGTCCTCGCATCAGGGCGCGGAGCAAAAATCATCTCTTCGCTCGATGAAGTGTTATTGATAGAACTGAGCTTCGCATCGGGTCATGATTTCCAACGCGTAGAAAATGACGTGCTAAGCAGCCTCAAACGAGCGCAGCTAGAGCCACTCACTTATGAATCTCAACCTGATCAATATTGTCTACGTTTAGCCTACACGGCCGAAATTGCCGGTGGTGCACTAGAACATCTACAAGATGCCGCGATTGAAGCAGAAATTAAGCTCAAAGAAGGGTATTCGATGGTTGCTGCGGTTGGCGCCGGCGTCACCACCAATGCTAACCACTGCTACGGCTTCTACCAACAATTAAAAAACGCACCGATAGAGTTCATTTCAGAGTCTCTTTCTCGTTTAAGCCTGGTTGCAGTGTTACGTAAAACCGACACCAAGCCACTGGTCAAATCGATTCATAGCCAGCTTTTCCAAGCTCAAAAGCACGTCGCTATCGCACTGTGTGGTAAAGGCAATATTGGTTCGAGCTGGCTTGAGCTGTTTACAGAGCAAAAGAACGAATTAGAAAAGCGTCACGGTATGAGCTTTGACCTCGTTGCTGTCGTTGATAGTCAAACGTATTGGTTTGATTCAAATGGTATCGAGGCCGCCAAGGTTACTGCTCACTTTGATGAAGAAGCGATCCCTCATACAGACAGTGACTGGATTAAACGTTTGGGTGCAATTCAAGGCTATGATGATGTCGTCGTTCTGGATGTGACGGCGAGTAAAACTCTGGCAGAGCGTTATTTAGAAATTGCCGAGCAAGGCATGCACCTAATCTCAGCAAACAAAGTAGCGGGTTCAGCATCAAGTGAGTACTACCACCAAGTGCAAGATGCGTTCGCTAAGATCAATCGCCATTGGTTATACAATGCAACGGTAGGCGCAGGTCTGCCTATCAACCACACGGTGCGTGATTTACGTGAAAGCGGTGATGATATCATTGCGCTATCAGGTATCTTCTCAGGCACGCTGTCTTGGCTATTCCAGCAATATGATGGCAGTGTTCCTTTTGCTGAATTGGTTGATCTTGCATGGCAGCAAGGCCTGACAGAGCCCGACCCACGCAGTGACCTTGATGGTTCTGATGTGATGCGTAAACTTGTTATTTTGGCTCGTGAGTCCGGTTTAGCGATCGAGCCTGAAGCGGTGAAAGTAGAAAGTTTAGTACCTCAAGAGCTAGCTGACCTCAACTTAGATGACTTCCTAGATAAGTCTCATATCTTGAGTGAGCGCTTGGCCGAACGTCTAGAGAAAGCACAACGAGAAGACCGCGTATTACGTTATGTCGCTCGATTAGAAAAGAACGGCAGCGCAACGGTTGGTGTTGAAGCCCTCAACAAAGAACACGCACTCGCGAACTTATTGCCGTGTGACAACATCTTTGCCATCGAGAGTAAATGGTATAAAGACAACCCACTTGTGATTCGTGGCCCTGGCGCTGGCCGAGAAGTCACAGCAGGAGCGATTCAATCCGATCTTAACCTGCTTTCAAGCCAACTATAGTAAACTAATGGCGCAGAGAGATTCTGCGCCATCTTCCTCTTCAAGTCCCAATCCCACCAACTTGAACTCACCTCATAATAAACTTGAAAAAAATTCATAATGGTACGGTTGACATTAAATCGTATTCAATACATTCTGTAGACATATAGACGTCTAAACGTCAATTTGGAATTTTTAGAGTTTCGGCACTGATGGCCACAGGGAGAGTAAGATGGGATACACGCACGCCAGTCATATAGACGCTTTAAATCAGAATATCGCTGAATTGTCTGACAATATCAACGTGTCATTTGAGTTTTTTCCACCAAGCAGTGAGAAGATGGAAGAGACGCTGTGGAACTCTGTACACCGCCTTAAAACACTTCAACCAAAGTTTGTCTCTGTGACTTACGGTGCGAACTCTGGTGAACGTGATAGAACTCATTCCATTATCAAAGAAATCAAAGATCAAACGGGTCTTGTTGCGGCCCCTCACCTCACCTGTATCGATGCCTCACGAGAAGAGTTAATTCAGATCGCGGATGACTATTGGGCCAATGGTATCCAAAGCATCGTTGCACTACGAGGCGATATTCCACCAGGTGGCGGCGCTCCAGATATGTACGCCTCAGACCTGGTAACACTGCTTAAAGAGCGTCATGACTTTGATATCTCGGTTGCGGCTTTCCCTGAAGTGCACCCAGAAGCAAAAAGCGCCCAAGCAGACCTACTTAACCTGAAGCGTAAAGTAGATGCGGGTGCAAATCGCGCAATCACTCAGTTCTTCTTTGATGTTGAGAGCTACCTGCGTTTCCGCGACCGCAGCGTGGCGGCAGGTATCGATGTCGAAATCGTACCGGGTATCCTGCCTGTATCAAACTTCAAGCAAGCTTCACGCTTTGCTGCGATGAACAATGTAAAAGTCCCTGGTTGGATGGCACAGCAGTTTGAAGGGCTCGATGACGATCCAACAACGCGTCAGCTAGTAGGTGCTAGCCAAGCTATCGATATGGTACGTACACTTAGCCGCGAAGGCGTGAAAGACTTCCATTTCTACACGTTGAACCGTGCAGAAATGACTTACGCTCTATGTCACACGTTAGGTGTTCGCCCTAAAGCGTAATGCGTTGAAACAATACAAAAAATGGCCGCTCATCCCAGCGGCCATTTTTCTTGAGTCGATAATAAAAAGGCTGAGCACATATGCTCAGCCTTTTTGAATCTTAAGCAAAGTAGATGATTATTCTACTTCGTCCATCTTACCTAGTAGGTTGCGGATGCGCTCTTGCCATGCAGAGTGCTCTTGTTGCATCTGCTGAGCTTTTTGCTCAAGCTCTTCACGGTTTGAACGCAGCTCATTAGCTTCTGTCGCTAATTGTTCTTTCTCTTCTTTTAGCTCTTCAACTTCCATTTGTAGAAGGGCAATTGTATCTACTGCGGTTTGGATTTTTGCTTCTAGTTGTTCTAGTACTTCAAAAGACATCTTAGCCTACCTATATTGATCTGGAGAAGGTTTTGGTCACAAGCGAGCCTAAAACCATTTTGTTCCATTCTACTCAGCCGAGAGCTGATAAACACTCCCTATATTTAATATTTTCGCCATTCGGTTAAAAAAACAGCGCAAATTGACAATCACCTTACATCTAGAGAGCTGGCATTGTTCGATACACAATTTAACTCACTAGATTGATGCAGTTCAATGGTCGTTTAATGAAAAAAGCAAACGTTTCCTTCTTGGTATGATAGAATCCTGCCGTTTTTATTATTCTCTTTCCTTTTAATTTTGGAGTCATCATGAAACGCGATTTAGCAATGGCATTTTCTCGAGTTACCGAAGGCGCAGCACTCGCTGGTTATAAGTGGCTTGGTCGAGGCGACAAGAATGCCGCTGATGGTGCAGCAGTGGAAGTAATGCGCACCCTACTGAACAAAACAGAGATCAGTGGAGAGATCGTGATTGGTGAAGGCGAGATCGATGATGCTCCTATGCTGTACATCGGCGAAACAGTAGGTGTCGGTGGTGACGCAGTAGATATTGCTGTTGACCCGATTGAAGGCACGCGTATGACTGCAATGGGACAATCAAACGCACTCGCCGTTTTAGCCGCAGGTGAAAAAGGCAGCTTCCTAAAAGCACCTGACATGTACATGGAAAAACTGGTTGTTGGTCCTGGTGCAAAAGGATGTATCGATCTAAACAAGCCATTGAAAGAGAACCTAGAAAATATCGCGAATGCCCTCAACAAGACCCTCGACACTCTCGTTGTAGTAACGCTAGCAAAGCCTCGTCACGATAAAGTTATCGCTGAAATGCAATCTATGGGTATTCGCGTTTTTGCTGTCCCAGATGGCGACGTAGCTGCCTCTATTCTAACTTGTATGCCAGACAGTGAAGTAGACGTCATGTATTGTATTGGTGGCGCTCCTGAAGGTGTAGTATCAGCTGCTGTGATTCGCGCACTAGACGGTGACATGCATGGTCAATTACTTCCTCGCCACGAAGTAAAAGGCGACAGCGAAGAGAACCGTATCTATGGTGCTGCTGAGCTAAAGCGTTGTGAAGAGATGGGTGTAAAAGCGAACGTCGTGCTTAAGATGGAAGATATGGCACGCAGCGATAACGTTGTCTTCTCTGCGACAGGCATTACTAAAGGTGACCTTCTAGAAGGTATTTCACGCCAAGGCAATATTGCGACGACTGAAACCCTACTAATTCGTGGACGTTGCCGAACCATCCGTCGAATCAAATCTACGCACTATCTAGAGCGTAAAGATCCAGAAGTTAGAGAAATTATTCTTTAATTGAATTGATAGAAAAAGGTCAGTAATCACTGACCTTTTTTCTAATCCGAACTGATACAGACTTTATTCTTACCCGTTGATTTCGCGGTGTATAACGCTTCATCTGCTTTACGGATTCCCTGCGTAGCCCATAGGTGGCGTAAGTTTTCAAACAAGTGAGCCGCGTAGATGTGAATCCCCCCGGACACCGTTATTTGAATCTTTTCACCATTTTTCATCCTAAAGCCTTGAAGACTCACATCTCGCTGAATTCGCTCAAAGATTGATGAGATAAGTTCGTCCGACTCGCCCGAAACAGCAACAACAAACTCTTCTCCCCCAAAACGCGCAACGATGTCGCATTGGCGTAAACTATCGGTAATCAACGCTCCAATATGACAAATGACTTGATCGCCCACCTCATGGCCATATTCATCGTTAACACCTTTGAAATCATCGATATCGAAGACTCCAATACCTATATATCTAAGCTCCTCTTTATCTTTAAGGCGCTCTTCAAAGCCTCTTCGGTTACTCAAGCTAGTTAGAGGGTCACGCATAGCAAGTTCGCGTAAGGTACCTTGTGTCGCTTGTGTATAACGATACCAGATAGCCCCTATAGATAAAGCGTAGAAGAGCAGAAGTACCATTAGCTGACTCTGCTCATGATTAATAATATGGATGATGTGTATGCGTTTAGGCTCGTCTACATTGAGGTATAGGCCAGAAAACTGCTCTTGTATTGTAACGGGCTCCGAGAACGTAAAACTGACTAAATCACGTAGATTTGGGCCTGGCTGAGAAGAGAGTTGATAGCCAGAACTAGTATTCGCGATCAGGCTATCTAAGTAAGCATCTATAGCAAGTACGCCCTTAAATTCATCATTTACATAAACGCCCTTAGTAATTGTAACCACTTTAAGGCCCGTCAAATAGTCTTCGTATTCACCGGTATATATAATCCGATTTCTTTGTTGGCTGAGGCCATTACGCACAGTCTTGACCCAATAAGGACGATTCATCACAACGCTATCAAATGTGTCGCCTTTAATCGACTGGGCGAACTCTTTAGGTGATGAGATGATGAATTTGTCTTTCGACAAGAAATAAATAGAAGAGATCTGATCAATTGACTTAGAAAAATAAGCCATTGACGGAGCGATAAAAAGACGGCGATAAGCTTCCTGATACAGTGGCGAGTCAGGAGCACACATCTCGACAGGCCCTGAAAAAAGGAAATCATAGTCTTCACCGTCATTACTAATACCACCAAAGTTACAAGTATTACCGGTTAAGTTGATGGTATGAGGTAGGACATACTCTTCGTTATGCAGTGGATATAACGCTGTAATGTTGTATTCAAGCGCATTGATTACCTGAGTCAGCTCTTCCAAAGACTGTTCTACTCTCTGCTTCTCTTGAAGATATTCAGATTTAGAGTCGTCGGCTGAGTCAAATATTAATAATGCTATAAACAGAAGAAAGGCAACTGTTATCCATGCAAAAGCTTTTTTAAGTCCTATCTCACTAGTTGATGTCACTGTATTTTCACTATATTGAGAAGAGGCCACATATTAACAGAATGACATACTTTTGCTATTAGTATTCATCCCGGAGGTGCTTACGAAGCGGAGCTAAAGGGGGAGTAAAAACGACAAAACCCAACCATCAGGCTGGGCTATTGGTTTTTCGTATACGAAAAAGCCCTGCTATTTCTAGCAGGGCTTCTAATATAATGGCGGAGTGGACGGGACTCGAACCCGCGACCCCCGGCGTGACAGGCCGGTATTCTAACCAACTGAACTACCACTCCGCAGTGGTAAACATGCCCTTAGGCATGGTTCCATAATTTAAAGCCTGGCGATGTCCTACTCTCACATGGGG
>NZ_RXZH01000113.1 GCF_003970385.1 Vibrio aquaticus
GTGGTCAGCTTCCCGAAGGCTTCAGCGACCTTGTCCACCTCCACTCCGGATGCAGAGGAGAAACGCGCCACACTCTGGCTGATGGACGCAATCTGAGCCTCACCGCTTACCCCCGCCTTAACCAGTGCGCTGAGTGACTCGCTGGTCTGGTTAAACGGACGCAATCTGAGCCTCACCGCTTACCCCCGCCTTAACCAGTGCGCTGAGTGACTCGCTGGTCTGGTTAAACGTCAGCCCTGCCGCCTGCCCGGCTCTGGACAGGACCAGCATACGATCTGCCGTCAGTCCCGCCTGATTGCCGGAAAGGACCAGCGTTTTGTTGAAATCGGACAGGGTTGAGTTGCCCTGATGCCAGGCATACGCCAGCGCACCGGTCGCCACCGCCAGCGAGGTGGCCCCCACCATCGGCAGGGTGATCGCACCGGCAAGCCCCCTGAACATGGGGATCAKCCCGCCGMAGGAGTCCTTCACCTGCCCCCCCTGTTGCAGCAGGATCAGCCACGGACTTTGCCCGCCTGCAAGCTG
>NZ_RXZH01000115.1 GCF_003970385.1 Vibrio aquaticus
TTAAATTTAGAGTGAAAAGAGTTGGAAAGAAGTGGTTAATAATAGATTACCAAGGGAAATAGGTAAAAGAAATTTCCATCCAAGATTTAATAGTTGATCCATTCTTAGCCTAGGTAAAGTCCATCTTGTTGCGATAGAAACGAACAAAAGTTTGATAACTTTAGCTAATGTAATAAAGATACCAATTGTTGTTCCAAAAATTTGATCCCTTTGAAATAGCTCCAGAATAGATATATACGGAATAGAAATATTCCAACCGCCTAAGTATAGAACTGTTACAAATAATGAGGAAATTAATAGATTTAGATA
>NZ_RXZH01000116.1 GCF_003970385.1 Vibrio aquaticus
GGCCAATGGTGCGAAGCTACCATCTGAGGGATTAAGACTGAACGCCTCTAAGTCTGAATCCCGTCCAAATTTGCAACGGTACATTCTGTATCCGACACGTGGCTGGGCAAGCTTACGTATTCCTTTTGGTGTCTGGACTGGACCATGTGTTCGGCTAGGCCCATTAGGTCTGGTGTTATGCCAGAGCGATGACCATAAACCGTGCTCCGGATTTTGGGGTACGGGGGTCGACACGATATCTAATTGTGGTATGAGCGTGAGGATACTAAATCGTTTGTAGACGACTTAATGTTTTGTCGGGGAGACGTACGTGCTCGAGCAGCTTTCACACTGCGAGGCATTGAATCCTATCCCTGCTTGACGTAATGATTTGAGGACATGTTCCTCTATCATTTCCCTTATTGCGCTAGACTTCGGTCTGGTTAAAGCATTTATACCTATGTGTATACTATGGGATGCATGAGTCTCGGCTTGTGCATAACATATATCCATATATCGTATACTTGCGACGTTCTGCATAT
>NZ_RXZH01000117.1 GCF_003970385.1 Vibrio aquaticus
GAAGAGGTAAAGCCCTTCCCGAGTAACAAAAAAACAACAGCATAAATAACCCCGCTCTTACACATTCCAGCCCTGAAAAAGGGCATCAAATTAAACCACACCTATGGTGTATGCATTTATTTGCATACATTCAATCAATTGTTATCTAAGGAAATACTTACATATGGTTCGTGCAAACAAACGCAACGAGGCTCTACGAATCGAGAGTGCGTTGCTTAACAAAATCGCAATGCTTGGAACTGAGAAGACAGCGGAAGCTGTGGGCGTTGATAAGTCGCAGATCAGCAGGTGGAAGAGGGACTGGATTCCAAAGTTCTCAATGCTGCTTGCTGTTCTTGAATGGGGGGTCGTTGACGACGACATGGCTCGATTGGCGCGACAAGTTGCTGCGATTCTCACCAATAAAAAACGCCCGGCGGCAACCGAGCGTTCTGAACAAATCCAGATGGAGTTCTGAGGTCATTACTGGATCTATCAACAGGAGTCATTATGACAAATACAGCAAAAATACTCAACTTCG
>NZ_RXZH01000119.1 GCF_003970385.1 Vibrio aquaticus
CGAACCGGGACCCTCCCCCGAAACCTAAGCCTGCCTCGATCCCTAATCCTGCATTTGAGCCGCCTTCTGGCGTGGGCCCTCACTTCAGCCCTCGAGGGAGATCACGAGACCGGAGTCGCKTCGGCCCTGGCGMCGTCCCTGGCCCGAACCCTAACCCTAGCTAAGGCTCTSCCCTCATGGGGACCCAATTCCAACGTCTSACAGCATCACGCRCCTGGGGTCCMGAAGCGGTGCAGGCTGRCTCGGCAAGGMACCTGGAAGCYCACCATGTCGTTTCCCAGGCCCGGCTGCAGCTCYYGAGAGGATTSCGGAGGCCTCCTCGACCGMGGGAGGAACAACWTGTGYGGCCGTGGCAGCCAAAGAGGGATCCTGACCGGCACCGTSCCTTGTGCCCTCAACTCAGCCCTTCRGGGAGACCACTGCCCTGCTGTGKGTTCGGCGCCTGGAACCTCCTGGGACCTAACCCTAACCCTAACCCGACCCCGAAACGGGACCCTCCCCCGAAACCTAAGCCT
>NZ_RXZH01000120.1 GCF_003970385.1 Vibrio aquaticus
CACATGTATAAATAGATTAGGGTTTTCTACTTTATACTTGTACATCGATATTTYATATCGTTCCTTTTGTTATCATAGTAATCCTTGTCGATTGAACAAGTGATTTTGATAATAGAAAATATTTGAAAAGAAATCATTGTTCTTCGCACTCGTTCTTTATTMCTGTTACATTGTTTGTTCRATTCATTGTCAAATTACGAAAAACGGGAACAACAATTGGTATCAGAGCRGTTTTTGATTAATCTTCGATTATCAAAAGATCTAAATGACGACRAACAATCAATTTGATAACAATGGTTCGATGGGAAAACCCYCAAGATTGGCKAGAGATAATTTTTCAATCTGGAAAAATAGACTCGAAKTTTTTCTTATTGGTGTMGATAGYAGGCTTTTGGAMACTGTAAAAGAAGGTYCATTCATYCCCATGGTTACGATTGCTGCTGTGGAAGTCACAGAAACATCATTAGCTGTTTCTGAGAAAAATACGCCGAAGGCAAGGAAATTCTGGTCTG
>NZ_RXZH01000121.1 GCF_003970385.1 Vibrio aquaticus
CCAAAATCTTGCGGAGAAAACTGCATGAGCAGCACCAGTAAGGTGACAATCTTGGCGATAGGTAAGACTGGGGCACGGCCAGCCGGTAAGGCTTCTAGCGCATCTATGCCTTCATCTCGATACCACCGAAGCCAACGACCGATGGTCGAGCGCGCAGCGCCGGTAAGGTGATGAACATCGGTGATCGTGCGTCCTTCATGTAAMAGCAAGATGGCCATCAAGCGACGAGCATGTCCTTTATCACGGGTGGCATGGATGATTTTGTGAATGCGGCGCCGTTGTGGTCGTGGCAGAGGTGGTAGGATAGGCATCAACTCAGTCCTTTGGGTGKGGCTTGTTTTGTTTAGCGACTAATCAGATCGCACAAACTGGACTGAGTTCCCTTCCTCCGGTGATCTACTATTCGGAACAGCTATTTAGTCTTATGGGCAGCAGCCGAATAACAGGCTGCATTGAGCATAGGGACGTGGATCATGAATTTGTCATTAGTCAGTCAAAAACCGTCGGCAATC
>NZ_RXZH01000014.1 GCF_003970385.1 Vibrio aquaticus
TTCCCTGACCCCTTGAGGGTCCTAAAGGGTTGTTCGAGACTAGAACGTTGATAGGCAGGGTGTGTAAGTGCTGTGAGGCATTGAGCTAACCTGTACTAATTGCCCGTGAGGCTTAACCATACAACACCCAAAGGGTTTTGATGGACTCGATACAAGAATTAACTTGATTGTGTTTTAGAGAACGCAAACAGCTTTCCAGATTATTCTCTRGAAATAGAGAGAAAGAATTTGCTTGGCGACCATAGCGMTTTGGACCCACCTGATTCCATGCCGAACTCAGAAGTGAAACGAAKTAGCGCCGATGGTAGTGTGGGGTTTCCCCATGTGAGAGTAGGACATCGCCAGGCTTTAAATTATGGAACCATGCCYAAGGGCATGTTTACCACTGCGGAGTGGTAGTTCAGTTGGTTAGAATACCGGCCTGTCACGCCGGGGGTCGCGGGTTCGAGTCCCGTCCACTCCGCCACTTATCAGAAAGCCTAGTCTTACGACTAGGCTTTCGTCGTTTCTAGTGTTAGCAAATCCAGCCTCTCATAAACATCCCTTCAACCTAATGCTCAGATCTCGAGTGTTTGCTCATCCCTATTTCTCAGGCTTGAGTTTGTTTCCTAATTACTGTGTTGACGGTTTCATCGAATATCTTTATCAATAAAGTCTTATATGGACTCAGATTGGGTAGCTTCCTGGATCAACAGAAAGAACCCAGCCTAGAGGCAGGGTTCATTTGTAATGGTTATAGTGGCTATTGCTACGGGGTATTCACCTTCTTCACATATGCGAAGATATCTTTCACGTCATCTGCTGTTAGTATCGACTTCCAGGCAGGCATACCTTCATTTCCATTCAGTACCGTATCGATTAACTCTGCTTCACTCTCAAACCACGAATTGAGTCCATCATTTATATTAGATGGCTTTTCTGAGAGAGCTTTTCCTGCAATACCGTCACCATGGCCTTTCTCCCCATGACAGGCTATACATAGGGTCTTATAGTTCTGTTCACCTTTTTCCACATCGATGGTATTCGCTTGAGTGAGTGAGAACACAGAAAGGGAAATAACGGGAATCAGCACAAGGTTTTTCATCAGTATCGCTCTCACTATCAGTATTTGCATTAATGATAAGCTATACACTGTTAACGCTAGGTGAACAGGCTCGTCAGATATAAAAAAACCACCTACAGGAGGTGGTTTTTGTCTCAGTGGTCAAGTTAGGCTGCGGGTTCTTTGATAAGCGTTAGCGCTTTCTTTGAAACCTCATGGGCAGCTTTCGTGAGGTTCTGTTTTTCTAGGGCATCAGATAGGTAACCGTAATCGGACACATTAGAACGAACAGAAAGTGCTTTTTCGAAGTGTGTTTGTGCCTCAGACCATTTTTCTTCGCGGAGATAGAACTGAGCAACGGCGCTGTGTGCATCAGCATTATTGCCATCCTTGCGAAGAACGCCTTCTAGGAAGGTAACGGCTGGATGGCTATCTGCTAGCTTCAGCTCAGGCAGCAACGCATAGAGATTGGAGTTAGGGTGTTTCTTCAACGTCTCTTTGATTAAGGTAAAGGCTTCATTGTCAGCTTGACGAGAGATCAGCTGTTTAGCAAAACATTCAATCAAATGAGTATCCGCTTTCACTTTGCGTGGTAAAGCGTTCCAATGCGCCACTAAACCTTCACTTCCTTTTTGCTCTGCGACCTCTTGCAGAAGACCACATTGAGCTCGTTGGACTAATGGCTCTTGTTCTTCTTTCGATACGATTTTGTGCTTCACTAGGTTTGGCAGCAAATCCAATAGTGGTTGCCAGAGCTTGAGTTCAGTGTAGACCTGTTTCAGAAGGTTGAGCACTATAGCGTTATTAGGGTAGCTTCCCTTCAACGTTGATAGTGTATCGAAGGCGCTAGAATAGTTTGCCTCGCGGATTTGCTGCTTAGCTCGAGTTAACTCCACTGCCAGTTGAGAGTTTTCCTGTTTAGCGGCTAATTCAAGGTAGCGATCACGTTGTACGTCATCGCCCATACCTTGCGCGGCTTCCGATGCAACTAAGTAACATAGCAGTGGCATATCGTGGTGGTTTGCCCAGCGAGTTACCTTTTTCTCTGCTTGTTTGAAGTCACCTTCAAGTAGCTTAATGATACCTTCATTCGTATTGCGTCGTGAACGGCGCATCTTACGCACACTGAAGTAGTTCCACGTCGCTGAGCTAGCGTAGAACGCTTTTTTCACTAGGTACTCAAGACCAAATAGACCAGCCAAAGCAGCAATCACAAAGATGACTAAGGTCGTAACACTCATTTCTATGGTTTTACTCGCTACAGAAATCAGCACGTAGCCTTGTTGACCAGCATATTGCGTTCCAGCAAATAGCCCTAGCCCAAGTACAACAAAGAGGAAAATCAGACGAAACATTATTTATCCTCCGCTATTAGAGTCGTGACCTCACGGCGTAGGCGATCACGAATGACATCAGATAACTCTTGCTGAGTTTCTAACTTCACTGGGTATTCGACTTGGATTGTCTGCTTCGAGAGTAGTTCTAGAGCGCTGTTAAACTCTTTTACTTCGTTAGAGTCTTGGTTAAAGAAAGTGCTCGACCACTTATCTGCGGTCGTTAAAGCCGTTGAGTAAATCTCTTGTTGCTCAACATAGACCGCTTTAATCGCTGTTTCTAATTTCGCCTTAATGTTCTCTTTTAAGTAGAAATGTTGTTGAGGTGATAGTAGAGGAATGACATTGCCATCACGGGTGCGGAAGGTAATGAAGTTCTCTGAAAAATCTTTCAACGAAGTCATTAGGTTGTCTTGCCAGTCAGTAACATCTTGCGATACGACTTGCTTTTCAACTTTATCGGCTTCAGGCAGTAGCGCGTTAGCGAGAGGAAGCTTGTCAACTTGTTGTTGTAATGCAGTGATGCGCAGAACCAAACCCTCACGGTCAATCAAAGGTACGGTCTTGAGCTTGGTAATGTCATTCGCCATCGATTTACGTAATGGCACCAAGCTAGGATCATTGAGCGCTGCGATGCGTTGATCTGCACTTTCCATTAACTGAGTAGCGCTTACTGCGTCATGTTCTAAGAACAGTTTACGACCCGCGAGTTTAACCAAGTAATCTGCTTCAGCCAAAAGCCAATCATTTGGGCGGCGTCCTTTGACGTCAGCCATGGCAAGCTGAAGGCTTTCGATGCTTTTCTGTTGCTGTTCAAGAACGGTTTCCGCGCGGTGAGTAATTTCAGTCGCTTTTGCGATTGCTTTTTGTTGGCTTGTTTCGAGATCAGATTGAATGCTCGATTGAGTTTGCTGTAGCTGAGTCTGGAGGGCATTGATTTGAGCTTGATACTCGGCATTCTTCTGCTGCGTATAGATAGTTAGACCACCGCCGAATAAGATTGAGATAACTAGCGCAACCGCGCCTAATTTAACACCTCGCTTACCGTGTTTTTCTTCGAATTCAACGGAAGTCGACGTGGCTGTGGCTGGGGACTCGGGTTCTTTTGCCGTCGTTTCTTTAGCATCGGTCGAGGCAGCTTGATTCGCTTGTGTTTCCTCTGCCTTATTCTTTTCTTGGTCAGGGGCAATGGTTTCGTTTTTATTCTTGCTTGTCATTACTTATTGTCCTGTTTCATCTGACTGGAGAGCAGCCAATAACACTGGGTTAGAAGCACTTAAGGTATTGGTGACAGCGTTAAAACCAATCTCACGTGCTTGCTGTGCAATTCGTTCACTTGGAACATACAAGTGAAGCGTGAATAACCAGTTACGTTCAATACTCGAAAGTTGAGAGATAAAATACTCAAGCTGACCTGAACTGGTTATGACTAACTGGGTAATTTGTTTATCTTGCCAGAGAGGAATGAATAAATCTGAGCGGAAAGCTAGGTTTTCTCGTTTGTAGACTTCGCGATATTCAACTAGAGCCCCTCTTTTCAACAAGGTCTCAAAGATGAGCTCTCGTCCTCCGTTTCCTCGCAAGATAAGGATCTTTTTGTTGGTGACATTTTGCAGAAAACTCATCAGCAATAAGTGTTCACTGTCACCAATGTCTGGGTAGTGTACTGTCTGCTGAATAGATTTGCTTAAAACATGTGCAGTTTTTTGACCAACGGCAAGATAGAGTGCATTTGACGGCCAACTTTGACCTATTTCTGTAAGATAGTCGCTAGTTTGGGACACTGCGTGTTGACTGACAGCGATAATAATATCGAAAGAAGAGAGGTGGTTCTCCAGTCCTTTGAGTTGATCTCCGGACTGGATTTCAATCAGAGGGTGGTGACAGTTATCTATCCCCACCGTTGATAATTGTTGGCAAAGTGAAAGGCCTTGCTTTCCCGGCCTAGTGACCAGTACTGCCATAGAGCATTACTCGTGATCAGCGTAAAGTTTGGTTAAAATTTCTTTAGCGCCATCGTCGAGTAGCTGATTGGCGAGCTCAACACCGAGTGACTCTGCGTCTTGGCGCGAACCACGAATTTCACCTCGAACAATCTTCGAACCATCAGGTTCACCGACTAACGCACGTAGCCAAATGTTGTCACCGTCAATAAGAGAGTAGCTACCAATTGGCACCTGACAGCCGCCCTCTAAAGTAAGATTCATTGCACGTTCACAAAGAACACGATCAGCGGTTTCTTTGTGGTTTAGCGGCTCAAGTAACTTAATTAGGCGTTCATCATCAAGGCGACACTCAATACCCACGGCGCCTTGGCCAACCGCTGGCAGTGATTGCTCTGGCTCAATAAAGCTCTTAATGCGCTCTTCAAGCTCTAAACGTTTTAGACCTGCAGCAGCAAGAATAATCGCATCATATTGACCATCGTCCAGTTTCCCTAAACGAGTGCCCACATTTCCGCGTAATTCTTTAATCACTAAGTCAGGGCGGTATTCTTTCAGTTGGCATTGACGACGTAGGCTGCATGTACCCACAACCGCGCCTTGTGGCAGCTCATCAATGTTGTTGTAAGTGTTCGAAACGAAGGCGTCACGCGGGTCTTCACGTTCACAAATCGTCACAAGACCTAGTCCTTCAGGAAAGTCGACCGGGACATCTTTCATTGAGTGAACGGCTAAGTCAGCACGTCCTTCTAGCATCGCAACTTCTAATTCTTTAACGAACAGACCTTTGCCACCTACTTTAGCTAATGGTGTATCTAGAATGATGTCACCTTTAGTCACCATAGTAACAAGTTCAACTTCTAGACCAGGGTGCGCCGCTTTGAGTGCATCTTTAACGAAGTGAGCTTGCCAAAGAGCAAGTGGGCTTTTTCGCGTTGCGATTCGAATAGGAGTGGATTGAGTCATAGCGTTCTACTGAAAACAAAATAATGAGCTAATCCTACCACTGTCGACTCAAAAAGTATTATTGGTTCTTTCTTCGAGCTTCGGTTTAATAACCGCTAGCATAAAATCATTAAAAGAGTGTGATTAAGGTCTCGTTTGTAAAGTAGGCTATTATTATTAATAGGAGTTACGTACCACACTATGGACGACAATGATGGGTGGGCAAAATAGTGTCGAATTGATCGTACATTTCTTTACCAGCTGAAAGAAAAGTGTTAGATTGATCACGTTTTGTTGGTGCTTTAGAACAATTAATAGTCAAAGCACTCTCTAGGATATGAACCAAGGAAGCTCTCTTGCAGGCTTACACCAAGACGCTAACTAAAAGACTTGATAACCTCAACCAGCAACGTATTGAACGTGCGCTGGCTCTTATGGATTTACCTAGTCAGCGTGTATTCCATCTCATTCCAACCTTATTTCATTTCAATCACCCAGTCATGCCGGGTTACTTCGATGCCAATGTCCCTTTTGGTATTTGTGACTTTGAACTTAATGAAATTCAACAACAGTTTGTAGAAGATACACAGTTAACGATTGGCCAAGACTTACCGAAAGCTGATGAACCCGAAATCTTGGGTTTGTACACCATGGGCAGTACTTCTTCCATTGGTCAAAGCACGTCGAGTGATCTCGACATTTGGGTGTGTGTTTCTCCTAGTATGAGCGCCGATGTTCGCGAAAGCCTCACCAATAAATGCCTACTAATTACAGACTGGGCTCAGACTCAGGGTGTCGAAGCCAACTTCTTCTTGATGGATGAAGAGCGATTCCGC
Organism: Vibrio aquaticus; assembly: GCF_003970385.1. GTDB lineage: Bacteria > Pseudomonadota > Gammaproteobacteria > Enterobacterales > Vibrionaceae > Vibrio > Vibrio aquaticus. Next base: position 6,101 of record NZ_RXZH01000014.1, read on the forward strand.
TCGAATCATTCAGAAGAGATGACTGGTGACAACTGTGGCTCGTCTCAACACCTACTTCTTCTGGATGAATTCTATCGCAGTGCGGTCCGCTTAGCCGGACAACGTTTACTGTGGCAAATCGTGCCGCCAGAGATGGAAGAGTGCTACGACGAATATGTGTCAGACCTATGCAGTAAAGGGTACATTGATTGTTCTAAGTGGATCGATTTCGGTCAACTTAATCGTATCCCTGCAGAGGAGTATTTTGGCTCGAACCTATGGCAACTGTATAAGAGTATCGACTCACCATACAAATCGGTTCTGAAAGCGATTTTACTTGAAGCCTATTCGTGGGAGTACCCAAACACTCAACTTCTTAGCTTAGATACCAAACGCCGCTTCTTTGCTCATGAGCCTGATCTCTATGGCATGGATGCGTATTATCTGATGCTTGAAAAGGTAACTCGTTACCTGGAGCGTATTGGTGATACCACGCGTTTGGATTTAGTGCGTCGCTGTTTCTATCTGAAAACCCACGAAAAGCTCTCACGAGAGCCAAGTGTTGGGTCAGTAGCTTGGCGTCGTGAAGCGATGACGGACATGGTCCAGAAATGGGACTGGTCAGACTCAGTGATTGCTGAGCTCGATGATCGTCGTAACTGGAAGGTTGAGCAGGTTAAAGACGTTCACCACGCTTTGCTTGATGCATTAATGCAGAGTTACCGTAACCTAATTCAGTTCGCACGCCGCAATGACATTACTTCGGCGATCAGCCCGCAAGATATCAGTATCCTAGCGCGTAAGCTGTATGCTGCGTTTGAGGTTCTTCCGGGCAAAGTCACTCTGTTAAATCCGCAGATTTCGCCTGATTTACATGAATCTGATCTGACGTTTATTGAAGTTCGTCCTGGGCGCACCAATAAGTCTGGTTGGTATCTGTATAAGCAGCCACTGACGCCACATCGAATTCTTGGCCAAGCACCACTCGAACACAACGAATATTTGAGTAAGCTGGTTGCGTGGTCATTCTTTAATGGTTTGATTACGGAATCGACGCGTTTGCATTCGGTGATTCGTGATGCGCATTTAGACATCGATAAGTTCTATCAGATGGTAAGTGACCTGCGAAACACCTTCTCATTGCGTAAGCGTCGCCCGACCATGCAAGCTCTGTCGAGCCCGTGTGAGATTAGCCAGTTGGCGATGTTCATCAACTTTGAAAGCGATCCAACCTCAGAGCTCAGCGGCAAGTCACTGAAACTGGACCCAAGAAGCACTGACATCTTCAGTTTTGGTCCAGAGCAGAAATGCTTAGTGGGCAGCGTTGATTTGGTGTACCGCAATTCATGGCATGAAGTTCGTACCTTACATTTTAAGGGCGAAACAGCGATGCTGGATGCGCTGAAAACCGTACTGGGTAAGATGCACCAAGATGCGATTCCACCTGAGTCTGTGGATGTGTTCTGTTACAGCAAAAACCTACGTGGTGTGATGCGTAATATGGTGTATCAGCTATTGGCTGAATGCATTGATTTACGTTTAAAGCCAGTTGAGCAAGAAAAACGTCGCCGCTTTAAAGCACTACGCATTGGTCAGCAAACGCATGGCTTGTTCTTTGAACGTCGTGGCGTGTCGGTGCAAATGCTTGAGAACTCGGTCGATTTCTACCGCAGTATTTCAACCAACAAACTTAAGGGCTCCCCTTTACTGATGTTGGATAAAGAGCAAGATTATCAGTTGCCAGAAGTGGTGGATGGTTTTGCGAGTGAAGGTTTGGTTCAGTTCTTCTTTGAGGATAATGAGCAGGGCTTCAATATTTATGTATTGGATGAAGCCAATCGCGTTGAAGTCTATCACCAGTTCAAAGGTGAGAAAGACGACATGATCGCGAGTGTAAATAGTTTCTATACTTCGGTTCAGGACGAGAACACACTCTCTTCTAAGCTCATTAACTTTAACTTACCTCAATACTATCAGATTGTTCAGTGTGAGGATGATGAGCCCTATATCGTGCCTTACCGTAATGATGGTGCAAGTTACTCAAGACCAAATAAAACGGTCAATGCGTAACACGAAATCAGTTGAAACAAAAAAGAGCACAGTGAGTGCTCTTTTTTTTGATTTTTTTGGAGTTTTAAACCCACTCAATCTCTTCATCACAGTGCTTTTCACACTCTTGTTTAACCATGGCGATCAGCTCCATTTGTGTTTTAGAGCAAGTCCATTGATCATCAATCAGTGAGAAGTGAAAGCCGCCAGATTTCGATGCTAACCAGATCTCTTTCATTGGTTCTTGGCGGTTGATAATGATTTGGCTACGGTCTTCAAATTCTAGTGTCATAACATTGCCAGAAGTCTCGTAGTCGATGTCCGCGCCTGAATCATCAATCATTTCCTCGATGATTTGCATTTTTACATCTACTAACTGATGAAATTCAGTCTCGTTCATCCAATCTATCCTATTGCTTTTCTTGAGTGTGGTGCGATTATAGGGGGCATTGAAAGAATAATCACGATACAACCGATGAAAAAATCACTCTTAGCGCTATTTATCTTCACACTTCTTGGCTTAGCTGGCTGTGGTCAAACTGGACCTCTTTACATGCCGAATGATGCTCCGCAGAACGAGCAACCTTCGCAATAAAAATAGAATCAGAATATAAGGGAAAGAACTTTGGATTACTTCAATTATCAGGATGATGGCCAGCTTTGGGCTGAAGAAGTCTCACTAGCAGAACTGGCTCAGCAATTTGGCACACCTTTGTATGTTTACTCTCGTGCGACTTTAGAACGCCACTGGCATGCGTTTGATAAATCGGTTGGCGAGCACCCACACTTGGTTTGTTATGCGGTGAAAGCAAACTCCAACCTTGGTGTTTTGAACGCACTGGCACGTTTAGGCTCTGGCTTCGATATCGTATCGGGTGGTGAATTAGAGCGTGTTATCGCTGCAGGCGGTGAAGCAAGCAAAGTTGTGTTCTCTGGTGTGGGTAAAACAGAAGAGGAAATGAAGCGAGCACTTGAGCTTGGTATCAAGTGTTTCAACGTGGAATCGGAGCCAGAGCTAGAGCGACTAAACAAAGTTGCTGGTGAGCTTGGTGTTCAAGCGCCTATCTCGCTGAGAATTAATCCTGATGTAGATGCTCATACTCATCCTTATATTTCTACTGGTCTGCGTGATAACAAGTTTGGTATCGCGTTTGATCGTGCGCCTACCGTGTATAAATTTGCTCAAAGCTTAAAGAACCTAGATGTGAAAGGCATTGATTGCCACATCGGCTCTCAGCTGACTGATATTGAACCTTTCATTGATGCAACAGACCGTTTGTTGGCTTTGATTGACGATCTGAAAGCGCAAGGCGTAACCATTGAACACCTTGATGTCGGTGGTGGCTTAGGGGTTGTGTATCGTGATGAACTGCCACCTGAACCATCGGACTATGCGAAAGCACTGTTAGGTCGCCTTGAAAACCATCAAGACCTAGAGCTTATTTTTGAGCCTGGCCGAGCGATTGCAGCGAATGCCGGTGTGCTTCTGACCAAAGTCGAGTTTCTAAAACACACAGAGCACAAAAACTTCGCCATTATCGATGCTGCGATGAATGACTTAATGCGTCCTGCGTTGTATCAAGCATGGCAAGATATCGTGCCGGTTTCTCCTCGTGAAGGAGAGGCAGTAACGTATGATTTGGTTGGCCCTATTTGTGAAACGGGTGATTTCCTAGGTAAAGACCGCGCATTGGTTCTAGAAGAGAACGATCTTCTTGCGGTTCGCTCAGCCGGTGCTTATGGCTTTGTGATGTCATCTAACTACAACACACGCTCTCGTGCGGCAGAAGTGATGGTTGATGGAAAGCAAGCGCACCTTGTTCGTCAGCGTGAAGAACTCACTAGCCTATGGGCGCTTGAAAACGTACTTCCGGAGTAATTGAAGTCTTATGCATTTCCACTTTTCAAAAATGCACGGTTTGGGGAATGACTTCATGGTCGTTGACTGCATTACCCAAAATATTTTCTTTTCCCCTGATTTGATCCGCCGTTTGGCGGATCGTCATACGGGTATTGGCTTTGATCAGCTTTTAGTCGTTGAAGCTCCGTATGACCCAGAAACCGACTTCCACTATCGTATTTTTAATGCAGATGGCAGTGAAGTCGAGCAGTGTGGTAATGGCGCTCGCTGCTTTGCTCGCTTTGTGCGTATGAAAGGACTAACCAATAAATACAGCGTTAGTGTGAGTACCAAGAAAGGCAAAATGGTTCTGAACATCGAAGAAGATGATCAAATCACGGTCAACATGGGAGTCCCTGTGTTTGAGCCGAGTAAGATTCCTTTTAAAGCGAAGCAGATGGAGAAAACCTACATTCTACGTACTGAAGACAAAACCCTGTTTTGTGGTGCAGTAAGCATGGGTAACCCTCATGTTGTGACCGTAGTCGATGATGTCGCTACCGCAGAAGTTGAAACGCTAGGTCCTTTGTTAGAATCGCATGAACGTTTCCCTGAGCGCGTCAATGCAGGTTTCATGCAGGTACTTGACCGCAACGAAGTTAACCTACGTGTCTATGAGCGTGGTGCCGGTGAAACTCAAGCATGTGGCAGTGGCGCATGTGGTGCAGTAGCTGTAGGTATCGTTCAAGGTTTATTGGATGAGAAAGTTACGGTTAACCTGCCAGGCGGTTCATTGAAGATTCAATGGCAAGGCCCAGGTAAACCGCTTTACATGACTGGCCCGGCTACCCATGTCTTTGATGGGCAACTAAGCTGCTAATATACCCTGCACATTTGAAGCTTCAGCGTCGTTGACTGCATCAATTCGCCCTAATCACATAGAAACACCTATGCTCATAGGGTTGAATTGACTTGTCGCCTAGCTGAATCCCCAACTATTTTGGGTAGATAATAATAAAAAGGAACAATTGTGTCTCATATCGAAGCAGATGCGCTGACGGCAGAAGTCGTAGCTGAATACCTGCGTGATAACCCTGACTTTTTCTCTCATCGCCGAGAGCTGGTGGACAGCCTTGCTTTATCTCATCAAGAGCAAGGAGCCGTCTCTTTGGTTCACGTGCAGATGAACCGCCAACGTCAGCGTATTGAAGAGTTGGAAGAAGAAATTACAGCGCTAATGTCTCTGGCTAAAAATAACGATCAAACGTTTCATGAGTTTATGGATCTGCAAGAACAGATTTTAAAGAGTGAGGCACTATTGAACGTCATCAAGGCGATTGAAGAGAAGGCGAAATCACTGGGCTTAGTGGCGTATGTTCGCTTGCTCAATTGTGACTCCAATTACTATGAGCTCAACAAAGATAACTACCAACGATTTGCGACTAACCATCTCAATGGCAAGAGTGCCTATCTAGGCCGTATGCGTAAAGTGGATCGCGAACTGTTGTTTGGTGAGAACTCGCATGCGCCAGAAATGGGGTCGTATGTTGTTTTACCGCTATACAAAAAAGCGTTCCAAGGTGTCTTAGCGTTTTCAAGCAGTGATGGTGGGCATTTCCAGCCGCACATGGACACCTTATTCCTACGCCACCTTTCACTAGTTCTTTCCCATTTAATTGAATCTCTTCCTTGGCAATGCGACATCAATGAGCGAATCAGCACTACCTCTGCCTAACGGACTGCAACAGCCTCTTGAGCGTTTCTATGAATACCTTAGAAGCGAAAAGGGGCTCAGTCTTCATACTCAACGTAACTACAAACAGCAACTGGAAACCATGGCTAACCATCTCGCCCAAATGGGGCTGAAAGAGTGGCAGCAAGTAGACGCCGGTTGGGTCCGTCAGTTGGCCAGTAAAGGCATGCGTGAAGGAATGAAAGCCAGCAGCTTAGCAACACGCCTGTCGTCTTTACGCAGCTTCTTTGATTTTCTGATGCTACGCGGAGAAATGACCGCTAACCCTGCAAAAGGAGTGTCTGCACCGCGTAAGAAGCGCCCACTACCAAAAAATTTAGATGTAGATGAAGTTAACCAACTGCTGGAAGTGAACGAAGGCGATCCTTTGGCCGTTCGAGATCGTGCCATGATGGAACTGATGTATGGCGCGGGCCTACGTTTGGCGGAATTGGTCAGTATCAACGTCAAAGATATCAGTATTTCTGCGGGTGAAATTCGCGTTGTTGGTAAGGGTGATAAAGAGCGTAAAGTGCCTTTTACCGGAATGGCGGCGGAGTGGGTCTCTAAGTGGCTTAAGCTACGTCCAAGCTTATCTGACAGCGGTGAACCTGCGCTATTTGTATCGAAACTGGGTGTGCGTATCTCTCACCGCAATGTGCAAAAACGGATGGCAGAGTGGGGACAAAAACAGGGGACCGCGAGTCATGTCAGCCCGCATAAATTGCGTCACTCCTTTGCGACTCACATGCTGGAGTCGAGTAATAACCTAAGAGCAGTGCAAGAGTTATTGGGCCATGAGAATATCTCAACCACCCAAATCTACACCCACCTCGATTTTCAACACCTTGCGGAAGTGTATGACCAAGCACACCCACGAGCGAAAAAGAAAGGAAAAGAGTGATGAAGTTTTATCGACCGCTATCGTCTATAAAAGCCATGACGTTTGATCTTGATGATACCTTGTATGACAACCGTCCAGTGATTCGTCATGTTGAAGCGGAAATGGCAAAGTGGCTTCATCACCATCACCCAGTATCGGCTTCTCAGCCACTGAGCTGGTGGAACGGTATTAAGCTTCGTCTTGCTCAAGAAGATACTTGGTTGACGAACGATATGACGCTATGGCGATTCAAGCAGATTGAACAAGGCTTAATGGCGTTAGGCTATACCTTAGAGCAAGCGAACCAAGCCGCAAATGATGCCATAGAACAAGTACATCGCCTGCGCAGTGACTTTACGGTTCCTCAAGAATCCCATCAGGTATTGGCGGCGTTAGCAGATAAGCTTCCCTTAGTCGCGATCACGAATGGCAATGTGGATGTTGATAAAATCGGCTTATCTGATTATTTTTCTTTGGTTCTAAAAGCAGGGCCAGATGGCTATGCTAAGCCGCATCAAGAGATGTTTGATAAGGCGCAGCAATTTCTCTCTGTTCCAGCTCAGAATATTCTGCATGTGGGTGATCATGTCAATTCAGATGTGGCAGGTGCTGTTCGAGCGGGCTTTAAAGCGTGTTGGTTTAACGATCAACAGCTAGATATCTATTCATGTCCCAAAAGCCGAGTGTTACCTGATGTGGAAGTAAATCGTTTGCGTGATTTACTGCTATTGATTGAGATGTAAATAACAGCAAATCAAATCAACTCTTTTCATATAGCTGCACATGAATTACCGTATAGAAAAATACCAATAACATTACAACGTCTCAGGCTAATAGAATGCGCAGCTATTCCGCTCTGATTACTGATCATCAGCAACTCACGTCTTTTTTTCAGACGTTCTCAACGACCGATCCTGCTTCTTATTTGGTTCAGATTCTTTCTGTCGACCTTGAAGAAAGAGTGCGTGATTACGCACGGCAGGTTTCTGCTGCTTTACCAAGTAGCCACATTATCGGCCACAGCACACGCCACACCATCTTTGATGATCAAATTCATCATGAAGGCTCTCTGATTATTGTCTCTGTTTTTGAGCGTACGGCGATTACGTCAACGGTCATGCCGTTGTCGGAGAAGGTGACTCACCATGTGGACACTGTAAGTGAATCATTGGTTTTGACGGAAAGCAGTAAGTCGATCATTAGCTTTGCTACTCAGGCAAATCCGATTTTTAGTGCGTTTGGTCAACACAGTGAAGTGCCAATTAGTGGTGGTCTCGCGAGCTCCGTAGATGAACGTTGCGAATGGGTATTGCACGGCACTCAAACTTACCGTAACGCCGTGGTCTTTGCCGCCTTGCATGGTGAATATCTTCAGGTGCAGCGTAATGCGTTTTCTGAATGGAGCCCTATTGGTGGTGCACTGCGAGTCACGGATGTCGAAGGCACGGTGCTAAAATCGTTAGATTATCAAACAACCTATCAGATCTATCAGCAGAGGTTGGCAGAAAATCACCCCATCATGCTTGAGCACCTTTATAGCTTCCCACTACGAACCAGCTCAGGGAAAATCTGTAGCCCGAGAGAAATCTATGACGATGGCGGTATTCGATTTGATCAATCGGTGGACATCGGCGATGAAGTTCGTATTTGTTACAACCACCCATCGCTGACATTAGAGCAGGTTCGCCATGATGTGCTGAAACTGGCGCGCCATAACCCGGAATCGGTGTTTATTTATAACTGTGAATCACGTTTAGAGTTTCTTGAAGGCACCAGTGAAATTAAACCGTTTGAGCATTTTGATCTGTGTAATGGTTCCTACTGCATGGGTGAAATTTATCGCGGTGAATCGCAAGGTACTCTGCACCATAGCATGACCTATTTGGCATTAAGTGAAGATGCTGAGCGCCCACCGTTAGAAATTGAACAGACAGAAGATGGTCCTATCTCTCCGCTTTTTCATTTGATTCGCCACTCCATTGATGAGCTCGATCAGACTCAAAAGGGTATGGAGAATAAGTTAGCCAAGCAAGCTGAAAAGCTGATTGAAAGCTATCGACTGGATAAGCATACGGGGCTCAAAAACCGCGTGGCGCTACAAGAACGCTTAAAATCACTGAAAGCCGATGAGCATGTGATTACGATTAAGCTATCTAATTTCCATCAAGTGAATGAAAAGTATGGTTACCAAGTGGCGGATGAACTTATTCGAGATCTGAGTGACCACTTCATTGAGCGTTTATCTCAGCGCCGCGGCAATGACTTCGTGAAAAATCTCTACTACATTGGCACTGCTGAGTGGGCGATCGTCTTTAAAGCAGAGGTATCCAGTGAATTGATACAGCGCGAGTTCTCTGCTTTCGCCGACCAAATGGAACGCATCAACTTCGAACCTTATGGGCTACCGGATATAGACTACCTTTCTGTCTCTATTACTGGAGGGATCGCCAGTGCCAGTGATTTTCCTGAAGTGCAGGGTGATGAGCTGTTATTGAAGTCGATTGATGCAAGGCGTACGGGTAAAGAGCGCAACACACATTTCTTTAACGCTAAAGATTGCCTTGTGACCGCTGAGCAGCAACAAGACAAGATAGAGCTAATGGGGGTAGTGAGCCGCGCTATTCTCAGAAAGAACATCATCACTTATAGCCAACCCATTTTTGCCGCGCATACGCGTGAGCAAAAATCACAAGAGTGTCTGGTTCGTATTGAAGATGAAGGCAACATTATTTCACCAGGGCGCTTTTTACCGATTATTGAAGGAACTCATCTTTATACACGATTGAGTCGCTACATGCTTTCCTCAACGTTAGGCTATATGGCGGATAGAGAAGAGTCTTTTTCGATCAACTTATCTCCACAAGACATGCTCAGTGATAAAACCTTATACCTGCTAGAAGAGTCGATTGCTAAGCTGAATGACCCTTACCGATTGGGGATTGAGGTACTGGAATCAGAGCAGATTAAAGATTTTGGGCGCATGTCAGAAATCTGTAGCCACTTTAAGCAGATGGGAGTTCGTCTGCTGGTGGATGACTTTGGCTCTGGCTATTCCAACATCGATGAAATCATCCGTTTAGAGCCGGATATCATTAAGCTAGATGGTAGTTTGATTAAGACGATTGATGTCGACAAGAAGCAACGCCAAATCACCGGGCAGCTGGTGAAATTGTGTCAGGTACTCAACGCCAAAACCATCGCAGAATTTGTCCACAACCAAGAGGTATGCAATATTGCCGAAGATCTTGGCGTGGACTATTTACAAGGCTTCTATTTGGCTGAACCAACCCGTCTGTTTTAACTCTTGAGTGAATGACCACTCTTGTCGGCTTTAAAGGCTAGCATGTAGTGGTCAAAAAACTGCAGAAGCTGTTCCGACTGGGCTTTTTCACCGACTGCACTCAATACCTCACAGCCGACCTCTAGGGTACACAAGTGCCCCTCTTCTTGATTGCGGCGTAGCTGATAATTAGACGTCTTACTGGGCGTCACATGCGCCAATGGAATTGACTGTAACCATGGGCTTTTGCGCAGCATCTTCTTCGCTTCTTGCCATGTACCATCAAGCACAATAAAGAGTGGAAGTGTTTGTGTCTCTCCAGCTTTGGCACATGCTCGTGTGACCTCGATGCTCTCATCACCAGGGAAAAGCAAATAGGCTTGATAGCGAGGGTTTTCGAGTAAGGCAACGAGCTTCGGACACGGGGATTTGCGCTGCCAAATATGAACACTGGTGGTGGAAGGCATACTTTTCAGGAGCCATTGACCAGTGTTGGTTTCCCTATTTTGCTCATTTTCATGTATTAGCAGGGCGAAATGTATTGAGCTGTCTAGCTTAGGCAGTTGTTCACACACGCACTGAAACCGCAATTGGCATTGAGGGCAAGTACTTGGAGGGCACGTATCTGACATGCCCTCGGCGTTATCTACCTTGGTCACAGACGAAGGCCTTCTTGGTGAGGGGTTAAGCCATCAGAAAAAAGCTGAACTTGGCTGATTTGTTCATAGCTTGCCACCGGAGCTGTACTTGGGTTAAGTGGGTAACTAACCCCAGTGTATTCCATGATGTGTTGATTGGGTGTAGCTCCGCCACCACTAACAAACAGCACCAGATCTCGCCAGCCTTCAGATGAGTTTACGCCTAGGTTTATAGGTGTGTTGACTAAGGTCATACGGCTATTGAAACGCCAGTTATCTTGATGGTTTTCAAAAATGAGTAGGGTACAACCACCCGATCCACACCAATCAAGTTGGGTAATTAGCTCTTCATTGCCGTCACCATTCAGATCGTAGGTGAGCCAACGATAGCGCGTGCCTGTAGGATCCGTTTTGTTAATCGCGAAGTAGTCGCGTAAGGCACGATCAACTTTAGGATTGAACTCGGCAGAAGACGGGACTTTATCTTCAGATAATACAGGGTCTAATTCAGTCTGTGTCATCACCGTCTGTGCCTGAGATTTGGTTTTGAACAAAGTCAGGCCGCCATCTGAAATCGGGTAGACGATATTACCCACTTTCTCTTTTGTGGCGGTTAACTGATATCCATCACGGGTAAATAAGCGTTCAGAAAGCAGAGGTTGCTGCTGGTGGTGCGTCATCACGGCCTGTACTTGGTCAGGGCTCAACTGCTGCCAGTAGCCACGTTCCACCGAATCAGCCTGGCCATTGTTGTATTGGTAAGACGTTGTCGCTGTGTGGTCAGAATTGAGTTTCAGAGAGACAGTAAAGTCACTGCCTTGGGTTGAGGCCGCTTGGTAAAGTCCAGTCCAGTTTTGCGTACTGTCTTTATTTGAGAGCGTCGCACAGCCTTGGTATTTCTCATCTTCAATGGTCAACGAAGCACTCCAACCGTACAGAGAGTCGCTCATTCCATCGACACAGCTGCGCTTCGCCAGTTCAAGAGAACCTTGGTCAAACTGATAAGAGCGGCGATCGAGTTCAATTCTGCTTGAGCTAAGATCGAACTGACGTTTCTCTTCGCCGAGTTTGGCAAAAACCAACTGGCTCTTTTCAAAGCTGACAGACCAAAATGGCTCATTGCCAAAGGCTCTAGTTGGTCGGACGGGCTGATCACAGCGCTTCGGGTTTTCGGCACTCAGAATATTGATTGAGTCCACCACAAAGCGAGCAGCGTAATCCGATACAAAGCCATCCGCGATGCCTGTTTCTAAGTGGCCAATCACTTCACCATAAAGAGGTTCATATGGGCGGCGAACGAGTGACATCGCCTGCTGGAATCGGTCATTTGGCATTTCAAGCCAGTATTGTTGCTGACTTCCACAAGGGGTAATCGAGCGAACCTCATGGCCCAAAACGACTTCACCTCGCATCACAAACGTTTGTGGCTTGATGCTAGCGGGTTTGTCTAAGCTCGCTGGTGGCTGTTTAGACTCGACTTGGCTGGCTTGTTGAGTTGCCGTAGAACACGCTTGTAGTGTAAGTAATGTGATTAGTGCGACTGGGTTTCGAAGCGCCTTCATGCTATATCTTCCCTATTCAGAAACTGGCGGAATCTATTATGGCATATTGGTTGTTCAAAACTGAACCTGACACCTTCTCTATTGACACATTACGAACACAAAACCGCTCATGCTGGGAGGGAGTTCGTAATTATCAAGCGCGGAATATGATGCGTGATGAAGTGAAAGAAGGCGACTTGGTGCTGATCTACCACTCTTCTTGTAAGAAAGTTGGTGTTGCTGGAATTGCGAAAGTGACCAAAGAAGCGTATCCCGACCATTTTGCCTTTGATCCGGAAAGTGACTACTACGATGCTAAGTCGACACCAGAGAATCCGCGTTGGGTGATGGTTGATATTGAATTTGTGCGTAAGACAGAGCGACTGATTTCGCTCAGCGTGATGAAAGCCATGCCGGAATTGGAGAACATGCCACTAGTGAAGAGGGGTAATCGTCTGTCAATAATGCCGGTCAGCGAAGAAGAGTGGTTGGCGATTCTGAGTAAAGAAAAACTACCGAGTCAGCGTTAGAATTGAAATAAATCAGGCAGCGAATCGCTGCCTGATAAATGTTCGCCGAGTTTAAAGCAGGTGGTCTTGCAAGTAGTGCGCAACCGCATCGTCTGCATTACTGCCAATCACTTCATTGTTTGGCAGCGCCTCTTTGACTTTGTGGTGTGATGTGCCCATCACCAAGCCTTTACCTGCCATCGCCAGCATTTCAGCGTCATTCATACCATCACCGAAAGCGATACAGTTTTCTAGCGTTAGGTTTAGCGATTGAGCAACCGCTTCCAGTGCGTGACCTTTCGAAACTTCTGCAGCCATGACTTCTAAACACCAAGGTGTAGAAAAGGCGATATTCAGTTGATCACCAAACGCTTCTCTTAGCTTGTTTTCAAACGTAACTAGGTGGTCATGGTCTTGCTCTGGGTGGGTAAAGAAGATCTTAGCAATGCCATCTGTCGGTGCGCTCTCAGCAGAAAAACGTTTGTAAGCAAAGCCAGATTCACTGTGGAACTTAGCCAACATCTCATCGTCTCTATCCAGTAGCCAATCATCATTTTGGTACATGTGGATAAAAATCTCAGGATCCTGTCTGATCACATCGATCACTGACTGCACGAGTTCCTCAGGTACGTTTTTGCTGTACATCAGTTGATCATTTTGGTCATGAACGCGCGCGCCATTGGAGGTAATCATATAAGCAGGGATACCGGCAATCTCACGAATACCCGCCACATCGACATGGTGACGACCTGTTGCAAAAATGAAAGTGAAGCCTTTCTCATGCAATGTTTTCAGAGTTTGTTTGGAAAATGTGCTGAGCTGATGGTTTGGTGCGAGTAAAGTGCCATCTAGATCAGAGGCAACAATGTGAAAAGGAGTATCTTTGCGTGCTTCGGTCATATCACCCTCGTGTGTACAGCGTTAAAGTCCCTGCTGGGAGAGAGTGTAGTTTACTGGAATAGAAAGGGGAAAAAGAGGGTAAAGATCACCCTCTAGTATTTCCTATTTTTGCGCGCAGATAAGTGGAAGGCGTACCACTTAATACTGATTGAAGAAGGTTAAGGTGGCGTCTAATGCTTGATTGCGGTATTCATCTTTCTCAAACAGCAATTCATGTTTGGCTTCATGGATGATCTTAAATGCACACTGAGTATGTGTTTTGGCAAGCTTCTTCATAAATTGAACTTGAGCTTGGTTAGCTACTATTTGGTCGTCACCGGCTTGCATCACCAGCAATGGTACTTTGATTTGTCTGGTCATTTGGTAACACTGCTTACACGCCATTAAACCTTGCCACACCCAGCGTGTGCTTGCTCCGCCAATTTTCAGTTCTGGGTTCTGCTCATACCAACCTCTAAACCAGTGATAACGTACATCGCTTTGGCTTAAGAAGTTGCCTTCAAACGGTTTCGGGAAATAAGCCACTTGGCCTGGTGCAAAGGTTGGCTTTGGATAAACGGCCGTGAGCAGCTGGCCCAATAATGTGGCAACGGGTTTTAAGTGCCAAGGTAAGTTTACGCCAAACATAGGTGCGCTCAGAGCAACCGCATCAAATGTCGCATCATGGGTTTGAAGATATCGCGTGACAATGTTGCCACCCATTGAGTGACCGAGCATAAAGCGCTTTGCATAGCTTGATAAATCAAAGTGACTCACGACCTGCTCGAGATCTTTAATGTAGTCGTCGAACTCATCAACGTAGCCCATTTGCTTATCTTCAATCAACCTGTCAGACAATCCTTGACCACGATGGTCATAGGAATAAACGTCATAGCCTTGTTGGAACAAGTCGTAGAACAACTCCTGATACTTAGAGCAACATTCAATACGCCCGTTGACTACCAAAATTGCTTTGTTATGTTCTGGAGAGGTGAGCTTCATCCAGTAAAGAGAACGCTTGTCAAAAGCCTTGAGATAGCCTTCTTCACGAGTGCGCCATAACTCAGCAATATTGCCATTGATTGCTTGCTCAAAATCGGACTCTTGAGTATAAGATGAAATAATATGGGAGCGTGAATCATTCATGGTGTAGTACGGCCTGATTTTCGTTTCAGCTATGCGACAAGATTAGATTATGTGGGGCGAGCAGCCTTTAGTCGAGAGGAATTCGTAATGGATATGCATGTTTGGCTGGCTTATGTAGTGACGGCGATTGTTTTTAGCTTGGCGCCGGGGTCTGGTACGGTCAATTCGATCAGTAATGGCTTAAGCTATGGAACCAAACGTTCATTGGCGGCCATCGCCGGGCTGCAAATTGGGCTTGCTGTGCATATTGTTCTGGTGGGGGCAGGCATCGGTGCGTTGGTTGCTCAATCAGCTTTAGCCTTCACTATTATCAAGTGGGTTGGTGCGGCTTATCTTGTGTGGTTAGGTCTTCAAAAATGGCGTGATCGTTCAACGCTTGCAACAGCGCAAACTGTGAACCAACTTTCATCAATGCGCTTGATGCGGAATGCCATATTGATTAACCTAACTAACCCTAAGTCGATTGTTTTCTTGGTGGCGCTGTTCCCTCAGTTTATTGACCCTACTAAGGATCAAGTGACACAGATTATGGTGTTAGGTCTGACAACGGTCTTTATTGATGCGGTGGTGATGCTTGGCTATACCAGCCTTGCTTCTCAGATGGGACGTTTCATTCGTTCAGACAAGATCATGTCTAAGATCAACAAAGTATTTGGCTCTATGTTTATGGGGTGTGGGGCGTTACTCGCCGCTGCCAAAGCCTAATTTAACCAAGAGATTTCACTGTCACGATGCCGCAACGAATTAAAGAGACCTATGTCGCTCGTCAACCTATCTTGAACGCCAAGCGACAAACATTAGGTTACGAATTGCTGTTTCGTGATAGTGACAATAATGCTTACCCCAGCCACATTAATGCCAATCGTGCGACCTATCGTCTAATTGTTGAGAACTTCCTGACCGCAGGAACAAACCCAACCTTTGCCAACTCTCGCTGTTTTATTAACTTCCCTCATGAAAGTTTAGTTCGCTTGCTGCCGCTCTCATTGCCAAAGAACCGTATCGTGGTTGAGGTGCTCGAGACATGCACACCGAACGATGAGTTGCTTGAAGCCATCAAACAGCTCTACGCGAATGGCTACCTGATTGCCCTAGATGACTTTATCTATACGCCGGAGTGGGAACGCTTTCTGCCATTCGTACATATTGTGAAAATCGATATTATGGCGGTGGGGTTAGAGCAAGCCTGCGCGATGGTGAAAGAACTCAAGGCTAAGAGCTCTAAACGAAAATTCGTCGCCGAGCGGGTTGAAACCGAGGAGGAGTTTCTTGCGGCACGTTCTGCAGGGTTCAGTTTCTTTCAAGGTTACTTCTTTAGTAAGCCTGAGATCGTGCGCCAACGTTACTTAAGCCCAGAGCAGTTGATCGCGATGGAGCTGTTCCATGAAGTGTGTAAGGCGGAAGTCGACTTTGCCAAAGTAGAAGCGATCGTGGCGAAAGATGTTGCTCTGTCGTATAAGTTGCTGCGATTTGTGAATACCATGTCAGATCGGCTAGAAGTGAATATTTCGTCATTTCGACAAGCACTTGTCTATTTAGGGCAAGATAAACTTAAGCTATTTGTCTCGCTTGCCGTCGCTTCGTTTGTGTCTGCCAATAAACCCAAAGAACTCTACACACTCTCCTTGCAACGAGCCCAGTTTTTCATGTTGATGGCTCGTGAGAACCCCTTTAGCCAATTCCGCGATCAGGCGTTTTTGATTGGTCTGTTTTCTCTGCTTGACGCACTCATGGACGTCTCTTTGAGCGATCTTGTCGAGCAGTTGCCACTTTGTCCTTCCATCAAACAAGCGCTGCTGGAGCGTAAAGGGCCGTTCGGCCAACTTCTACAGTTGGAAGAGTGTTATGAGAGAGCCGATTGGTTTGGTGTCGAAGATGCCTGCCAGAAACTAAGTCTATCAGTCAGTGATGTGATGCCACGAATCACACAAGCTCAACGTTGGAGCCAAGAGCTCAACCCAATCCTTTAGCTAGATGAAACTTTTATGACACTTTGAATTAGGTGTTGATCTCCGCACAAGAATAAATAAATATATGCGCATATCCATATATGAGTATGTTTTGAATGTTACCGCATCAGTTTTTCAAATTATTATCCGATGAAACTCGCGTACGCAGCCTGATGCTGATTGTGCGTGAGGAGTGCTTGAGCGTGGGTGAACTGACTGAAGCACTGCAAGAGAGTCAACCTAAAGTCTCTCGTCATCTTGCTCAACTACGTACCAATGGCATTTTGGTCGATGTAAGACAAGGGCAGTGGGTCTTCTACCGTTTAGCGTCAGGTTTGCCTGGTTGGATGAATAAACTGATTGATGACCTTGTGGCTTCAAATTGCCTAAAAACAGAATACCAACAAGATTTAGAACGATTACATGCGATTCAGGCTCGCCCTGTTTGCTGCCAATAAATTGAAAGAAAGAGATTAAGTTATGACGATTAAAGTAGGAATTAACGGTTTCGGTCGTATTGGACGTTTAGCACTTCGAGCGGCTTATGATTGGCCTGAGCTAGAGTTTGTTCAAATCAATGATGTGGCAGGTGATACCAAGACACTGGCACATCTTCTAGAGTTTGATTCAGTTCAAGGTCGTTGGCACCATGAAGTGGCAGCCGATGGTTCAGAGATGATCATCAATGGTCACAGCATTAAGACAACGCAAGAGCGTGATATCGAAGCGATCGACTGGTCGGATTGTGATGTCGTCATCGAAGCGACAGGTGTTCACCGTAAAACCTCTTTCCTAAACAAGTATCTTGAACAGGGTGTTAAGCGTGTTGTTGTTTCTGCTCCGGTGAAAGAAGAGGGCGTTGCCAACATCGTGGTGGGCGTGAACGACCACATCTTCGACCCAGCTGTGCATAAGATCGTGACGGCGGCTTCATGTACGACCAACTGTATTGCGCCGGTAGTTAAAGTGATCAATGAAAAGCTGGGCATTGAGAACGCTTCATTTACGACAATTCATGACTTAACCAATACTCAAACAATTCTCGATGCGCCACATAAAGATCTACGTCGTGCTCGTGCATGTGGTATGAGCCTAATCCCAACGACGACGGGTTCGGCTAAAGCAATTGTTGAAATCTTCCCTGAGTTAGAAAACCGCATCAACGGCCACGCTGTACGTGTACCACTGGCGAATGCTTCTCTGACTGACATCATCTTTGAAGTGAAGCAAGATACGACTGCTGAAGAAGTGAATGCATTACTAAAAGAAGCATCACAAGGTGAGCTGAAAGGCATACTTGGTTTTGAAGAACGTCCACTGGTTTCTATTGATTACAAAGGGGACCAGCGTTCAACCATCGTCGATGCACTTTCAACAATGCTAGTCGGCAAGCGTATGGTGAAGATCTACGCTTGGTATGACAATGAAATGGGTTACGCAACGCGTACAGCTGAGTTGGTTCGTAACGTTGGCTTAGCATAATACTCTTCATACTTGAAATCGCAGCGTTGTTAACTGCGTAAGCTCACCCTAATCACATAGAAGATCTATGCTCATAGGGCTGAGCTTACTGGTTGCCTAGCTGCAACTCCAATTATTTTGAGTATTCACCTAAACATATAATAATTTTGGTAATGACTATGACACATCCTACATGGCAACTTGATGTTGATAATGGCGCTTTGGTTCTGACTCCTTGTCCGGGTACGAAAGGCACGGATTTAGACGCATCACTTGAGCAGCTGAAAGCACAAGGTGTACAAGCGATTGTCACCGCACTGGATGATGCGGAACTTGCGAGTAAAGACGTAGCAGCTCTCGGTGAGAAGGCGAACGCACTAGGTATGCAGTGGTTCCAAATCGAGATTGAAGACGACTGTGCGCCAGGTGATGCATTTGCTGCGAAATGGCAAACAGCAAGCCCTGCCTTACACAATGTTGTCGATAACGGTGGCAAAGTGGCGGTGCATTGTATGGGCGGCTCAGGTCGTACAGGACTGCTAGCAGCTCACCTGCTACTTGAGAAAAACTGGCCACTTGCAGAGATCGTAACGCAAGTTCAAGCGCTTCGTCCGGGGGCTTTTACCAAGCCGATTCAAGTTGATTACATTAACGGTGTGGCAAGCAAATAATAGTTTGTTCAGCGTTTTGAGCTTTTGGATCACCATGATCCAAAAGCTCTCTGATCGGTCACTTCTCTGTTTTATTCCGTCCTATGGGTAAGATGTTATGTTCTCAAACCTGAGTAAGAGTGTTCGCCAATATATGCTGGTGACCTTCAATTACTGGAACTTCACCATTACGGATGGCGCACTGCGTATGCTGGTGGTGCTCTATTTTTATGACTTAGGTTATAGCTCGTTAGAAATTGCCTCACTGTTCCTGTTTTACGAATTTTTTGGTGTGGTTACCAACCTGATTGGTGGTTGGTTAGGCGCTAGGTTGGGTCTGAACAAAACCATGAACTTAGGCCTAGGGATGCAAATTGTCGCTTTGGGTATGTTAGCAGTGCCAAGTGCGATGTTAACCATTCCTTGGGTGATGGCGGCTCAAGCACTGTCGGGCATTGCCAAAGATCTCAATAAGATGAGCGCCAAAAGCTCTATCAAAACTTTGGTACCAGATGAACAGCAAGGCGCTTTGTATAAGTGGATTGCGATCCTGACGGGTTCGAAGAACGCTTTGAAAGGGGCGGGGTTCTTTGTCGGTGGCCTATTACTTGCGACTATCGGCTTTCAATATGCGGTGCTTGCAATGGCGGCAGTGCTCACCTTGGTGTTCATGGGCAGTGTGTTGAGCCTTGAAGCTGATATGGGTAAAGCAAAGAACAAGCCTAAGTTTAAGCAGATCTTTTCTAAATCAGAGTCGATAAACATTCTGTCAGCCGCGCGTATGTTCCTATTTGGCGCACGTGACGTGTGGTTCGTGATTGCGTTGCCTATCTACTTGGGCAGTGTCTTTGGCTGGAATCATTCGATGGTGGGTGGCTTCTTAGCAGCCTGGACGATTGCGTATGGCTTTGTTCAGGGCATTGCGCCTAAGCTTACCGGTAAAGCGGAAGGTAAGGTACCAGATGGTCGCGCGGCTATGTTGTGGGCTGGTGGACTGGCTTTGGTGACCGCTTTAATCGCTTATTCAGTGCAAATTGGCTGGCAGCCTGAGATAGTCATTGTCGGTGGTTTGATGATATTTGGTGCCATTTTTGCGGTGAACTCTTCATTACATTCTTACATGATCGTGAGTTATGCCAAAGGTGATGGTGTGTCACTCGATGTTGGTTTCTACTACATGGCTAATGCCATGGGGCGCTTAATTGGCACGATTTTGTCTGGATGGGTGTTCCAAATGGCAGGGCTCGCTGCTTGTCTTTGGGTCTCGTTTGCGTTCTTAGCACTAACTACTTTGATATCGGTGAAACTACCGAAAGTAAAACCCACCGTTACTGCATAGCCGCCAACAATTTACTGACTAAAAGCTGACCAAGTGTGTTACCTGGTCAGCTTTTTTATTGCTATATTCAGTAGGTTACTAAGCGAGAGTGTGAGTATGAGAGAAAGAGTTCTGTTTTTTGATTTGTTGCGTTGTGTGGCTGCGATAGCGGTCATTGCGATCCATGTTCTCGCACCTTATCGACATGAATTGGGCGTAATCCCTTTTGGTGAATGGGCAACAGCAGTTGGTGTGAACAGTGTGACTCGCTGGGCGGTACCCGTGTTCATTCTGATTACTGGCGCTTTGATGCTCAGTGACAAACGGCCATTTGATGCAAAATATTATGTGAAGCGTCGATTGGGGAAAGTGCTTGTCCCATTTCTTATTTGGTCTCTCTTCTATGCCATCTTATCTGGTTTAAGTAGCGCAGGTTATGACGTTTCTGTCACTCAGCAGGTGTTGGCGGACAGCCCTCATCATGCCACTTATTACCACCTAGGCTTTTTCTACTACTTTATTCCCCTCTATTTTGTGATTCCGTTTTTCCAACTGGTCGTGAAGCATTCTGGGCCGACGGCATTGTATGGATTTGTCGCGGTTTGGTTAACGACAACGTTACTCTATTTGATGAAAATTGATGGGCCATGGAGTCACGAATTGTGGCTCTATAGTGGTTACTTACCGCTAGGCTATTTGTTATACCAGCGAGTGCCGTTGAATAAATTCTATGTGGCGGTGTTTGCAGTCCTCGGATTCGCTGCGTTAGTGACAACCGCTTACATGGTGATCGGCACAAGTCAGCAAATGGGTGAATACACCGTAGGGCGTTGGTTATCGTACAAGACGCTCAATGTCGTCTTGGCAGCGAGTATGGTCTTTATGGTCTGTCGATACGTCGGAGAAGGGCTGTCTGATGGGGTGAATCGAGTTGTGGGCTTTGTGAGCCAACATAGTCTGGGCATCTACATCTTACATCCTATTTTCTTATGGCCGATGAAAGAGTTTGGTTGGTACCAAGGCCACCCTGCTTGGGTAATTCCATTATGGATTCTGCTAAGTGGTGCCGGTGCGCTAGCGTTAAGTTATTCACTCTCGAAGTCGGAGAAAACGCGTTGGTTGCTGCCTTAACGTTTTAGGGCAAAGTGAAGAAACTTATCGCCCTGATAAGTCAGTGTGCCTTGATCGCCAGGGTTCAAAGCGTGGAAATAGTGAATACCAACCTGAAATTCGCGCTTTGGACCTAAGCGTCCTTTCTGAACGTAGATCCAATACTCTTGATCATCCTGTCCTGGCTGCGCGTCTTCAACATCAATCGACTGTTTATCGAGTACGGTAACGACGGCGGTTTGCTCTGGTGCGTTTTCGCCTTGAATGTGCTTGCGATAGAAATGGACGAAAGCCCACCCACTGATGGCAGCGAAAAGAACAACAGCGATAAATAGCGTTACAGGCATAAAGAGACTCTCAGAAAGACTTATCCGAATATCTTAGCCTGATTCGCGTTTGGATTCTGGGTATGAGTCTTGCTATAAAAATAAAACCGTCAATGATGCAGAAACTATTCGAGCTACATCACATTCAATCTTTCATTAAGATTGGGATCGACGTTTAAGTGTTGATTCTTCTGCACAAATTTTCTTGCAACTTAGAGAAAAAGTGGGAGAGTGGAAACTAGAGGGACCAAACACCGCTAGAATAAGAGTAGCAATGGAGGGAAATCATGTCTGATATCGAAAAAGTGGTTATACGCACTCGTCGTATCGAGAAGCTTCTCCGTACCCAATATCATGCTGATGGCAAAGGGCTTCATCAGTTGATTACCAGCTGTGAAGAGCGGTTACCTCATGATGTGATAGGTAAGCTCAGATACATTGCGACGATCAGGAACAAAATTGTTCATGAAGATGGCTATAAGCTTGATAGTCGGAAAGACTTTTTGTCGACATGCGATGAATGTGAAAAAGAGCTCACACCGAGAAGTAGCCGTTTTATTTGGCGAGCAGCGATAACGTTAATGGCGCTGAGCACACTTGCGGCATTACTTTTCTATTATGCTCATTGGGATGTGCTATCGAAACATCTTTAGTAAAAACACCACTTTATGTGGTTGTGTCAGAACTAGACATATCGCTGATTTTTAAGCCATTAATGATCTTATAAACGCTATAAAAACAAAAAGGGACGCTGATGCGTCCCTTTTTGTTTTTATACTTTGACTTAGTACATCATCGGCAGTGTCATTAGGCCTACAACTACTGCGATCATTACAAGTCCTTGTTTTTGTGAAGAAGAAATCATAGCACTGCTCCTTTTGAATGATGTTTGATTCTATGCTTATTAGAATAGCAGTGTTTTGACGGTTTGATCAAGTTATTTATTGCCTAAGCCTTAAAATTATAACTTTTCTCATGTTTATCTGCTCGTTTATCTAGGTTTTGTTTGCTTTTATAAATTGATAGATTGCGTATTAAATAATCTCGAGTGTTTTGATTTCTAATTAAGGTGTTGTTTTTATTTGTTTTTATTGGTGTTTCTTTATTGTTAATCTGATTTTTGTTTGATTTTAAAGACTTCGATCTCTCAGCTACTCTAGTGCTTATTTTTTTAATTAAAGGCTGTTCTGGGGCTGATGTTTTTCTGACATAGGCAGTAACTTGTCAGTTTAATGCCAGTGTTTGAGAATGAAATTGTACCTAATGGATTTCAAAGGTAATTGGTTTTTTGTTTAACTTATTGATTTTGTTGGATTGGTGGTTTTGTTGGTCATTGTTTCTTTCCATATAGTGTCAGTTTTCAAACTCAGTTGGTGCTGTCTAATAAAACAGGGCTGTTTTTATGATTTTTGAGTAGACTAGCCGTTTTATGCGGGAATGTAGGGTTGCATATGCCTGGGTAAAGAAGTCATATCAAGATCCAAGTTTTGTGGTCTGTTGGTAGACATCTCATCCGGTCTGCCTAAACTGGCAGCTGATTTTTCTTGAGGTGTTCGAATGTGGAGCTGGTTATCGGTTGCCCTTTCTGGGTATATCAGTATTTCTGCTAATGAAAATAATC
This sequence comes from Vibrio aquaticus, assembly GCF_003970385.1. Lineage (GTDB taxonomy): Bacteria > Pseudomonadota > Gammaproteobacteria > Enterobacterales > Vibrionaceae > Vibrio > Vibrio aquaticus. The sequence goes on from NZ_RXZH01000014.1 coordinate 29,012, forward strand.
ACACCAAGCAGGCTGTGATGTTTAAAACAATGTCGCTACTTATGTTGCTGGTGATGCTATGGAGTCAGTATTCATTAGCTACCCCTGCGGCGTTGTGGGTTAGTGCTGGTCTAGTGATCTCAATGATTGCGGATGCCCTCTATCTATTCAAAAAACACTTACGCCTTTGCTTTGCTGGGTTTATTGCTGCGCAGTTAAGTTACAGCGCCGCTTTTTGGCTGAAGCTTTCCGGTGACATGGTCTTATGGTTACCAGCAATGCTGTTAGGTGTAGGGGTCGTTTGTTTCTTCTTACTCTTACCGAAAATTGATCAGCTTATCTTCCCTGTTGTTATGATGGGGATCGTATTACTTCAACTTAACTGGGCGGCAGGCGAGGTTTGGTTGATTAACGGTGGTTTGGCTAGCGCGGTTGGCTTTATTGGTTCACTAACACTCACGCTTTCCGCCGTTTTACTGGCGATTCATGACTACAAGCATCCCTTGTATCAAGGCCGATACCTTATCTCTGGTAGTTACTTGCTGGCTCACAGCTTGATTACTGCATCATTGATTATCTAATATCAAAGAAACTCAGCACGACTTCGCTATGCTTTGCCAAAAGAGTGAAGAGGAAAAGTGATGACGACTGAAATTCATGCCCATAAGGTTCTAAACTTACTGAGAGAGCGTCCAATGTCTAAAGAGGCGCTCGAACAGGTTGTCTTCCAAGAGTTTGGAGAGCAAGCAAGATTCCGTACCTGCAAATGCAGTGGCTTTACGCTAGATACTTTGCTGGAGTTCTTCATTGAACGTCAGAAGGTGACGATTGAAGGTGGAGTATGGCAGGTGAATGCAGAGCGTGTTTGTAGCCATTAATTTAAGCCAACAGACTTTGTAATTTTAATTCTTGTTACGCCTCCAAATTGAACATTGAGATTGTTATACTTCGCCAACTTTTTTTGTGCGCTTGATGTAACCCACTTTGGAGGCTTAATTCATGGACATCCTTTCTGCCGCAACCATGATCTTTTTAATCATGGATCCACTCGGCAACCTGCCTATCGTCCTATCGATTCTTAAGCACTTAGACCCTAAGCGCCGCCGCATTGTTCTTGTTCGAGAACTGTTTTTTGCGCTCGCTATCTTGATGCTGTTCCTCTTTGCGGGTAAGAACATCCTGAACTTCTTGCACGTTCAACCAGAAACGCTCAGCATTTCTGGCGGTATCATTCTCTTTATCATCGCGATTAAGATGATTTTCCCAAGTGGTGGCAGCATTGTTGGTTTAGCCGCGGGTGAAGAACCGTTCTTTGTCCCTATGGCGATCCCAATGATTGCGGGTCCATCGGTGATTGCGGCGATTTTATTATTGTCGAGCCAACATCCAGACAATCTTTTAGAACTCTCAGGGGCTGTGATTCTCGCATGGGGAGCCACATTCTTTATTTTGATGTTCTACAACTTCTTCCACCGTATTCTTGGCGAACGAGGCTTGAAAGCAGTTGAGCGTCTGATGGGATTACTATTGATTATGATTTCAACCCAGATGTTCCTCGATGGGGTGAAGAGTTACTTGATGTCATAAATAAAAACGCCGCTCAACTGAGCGGCGTTTTTTTACATCATGTATTTGCGTCGAATGTCGAGTAGGGCAAAGATACCAAAAATCAAAATCGACCATTTCTCCCAACGGCTCATACTGATTTTGTCACCAAAGGCACCGATGAAGATCAGCATCTGCAAGCCATGCATGATGAAGAGAAACGCCGTCATAATGTACAACGCAATCGCAGCGTTGCCCGGAAATGGCATAAAGATATTAAGAATTAGAATAAGCCATACGAATCCAATCGCGGCTTTTGCGAGCATTAATAACGCTTTCATGACGACGTCCTATTATTCACTTTGTTGTCGTTCAAACAGGCAGTAACGAACCTGTCCTGCTGTTTTTTCTCGGTGTAAGTGCCAGTGTGCCGGAATTGCTTCCAGAGCCAACTCTTTTTCTGTTTCAATATAAATCATGGCGTCATCGGCCAGCCACCCATTACTTTCCAGCAGGCTGACGGTTTCATCCAAAAGCCCTTTTCTAAATGGAGGGTCAATAAAGACAACGTGATGAGGTGTGCCTGGCTGCTTTAAATAGCTTAGCGCATCACTGTTAATCGCCTGCAAGTTATTGCCTTTTAATGACGCGATATTGGTCTGAAGCTGCTTAAACGCTTGTGGGTTTAGCTCAATGAGCGTCACCATTTCTGCTTGTCGAGAGGCGGCTTCGAAACCTAATCCGCCAGAACCTGCAAAAAGGTCGAGGCATTTTGCTCGAGGCACATCTTGCGCAATCCAGTTAAACAGAGTCTCTTTTACACGATCGGTCGTAGGTCGCAGACCTTCCACATCATGAACAGGCAGTTTTCTACCTCTCCATAAACCGCTAATAATACGAACAAAGCCCGCCGATGGCTTTTTTTGTGATGAGTTTTGCTGGCGACGTCTTACCATAGATTTTTTGACCGCTAATAAAGTGATACTATACCCAGTCGCTCAGCGAATAAGCGTTGAGTACAGCCCAAATTTGTTGATAACAAAGTGTATACCATCGCCTTTGCAGTGAAAACTTTTCACTTTGTTGTCATTTGTCTTTTCAAAGTAGCGATAATGCAGACGAAAAGAGTCTGATTAAATTAAGACGATCTAGGAATAGCCCCAGATGACGGAAAAAAAGAAGCGCGGATTACTCTCTTGGCTTGGTTTTGGTGATGAAGAACAACAAGCAAAACAGCCTGTAGAAGACAACCAGCCAATTGCCGAAGAACAGCAGCAAGAACAAGTAGAGACGATTGACGAGCCGCAATCGGACGAGAAAAATCAACTAGCAGAAGCAGAAGCAGAAGCAGAAGCAGAAGCAGAAGCAGAAGCAGAAGCAGAAGCAGAAGCAGAAATTGTAGTTGAAGAAGAAGTTTCAGCGCCAGCGGAACCTCGCGTTGCAGAACAAGAGAAACCAACAGAAAGCTTCTTTGCTCGCCTAAAACGCAGCTTAGCGCGTACAAAAGCGAATATTGGCGCAGGTTTCTTTGGTCTATTTAAAGGCAAGCAAATCGATGATGACTTGTTCGAAGAGCTTGAAGAGCAGCTACTGATCGCTGATGTGGGCATGGATACCACACTAAAAATCATCGAAAACCTGACAGAAAAAGCGTCTCGCCAAGATCTAAAAGATGGCGAAGCGCTGTATGGCCTACTTAAAGAAGAAATGGCCGAAATCTTATCTAACGTTGAAAAGCCATTAGAAGTCGACACCAGCAAAACACCTTACGTTATTTTGATGGTCGGTGTGAACGGTGTTGGTAAAACGACCACGATTGGTAAGCTAGCAAAACAATTCCAAGCAGAAGGCAAAAAAGTGATGCTGGCGGCGGGCGATACGTTCCGTGCAGCTGCAGTAGAACAGCTTCAAGTTTGGGGTGAGCGCAATAACGTGCCTGTTGTGGCGCAACACACTGGTGCAGACAGCGCATCGGTTATCTATGACGCGATTGAATCAGCGAAAGCAAAAGGCGTGGATGTTGTTATCGCCGATACGGCAGGTCGTTTGCAGAACAAATCGAACCTAATGGAAGAGCTGCGCAAAATTGTACGCGTGATGCAGAAAGTGGATGGCTCTGCACCGCACGAAATCATGCTGACATTGGACGCAGGTACCGGTCAAAACGCGATTAGCCAAGCAAAACTCTTCAGCGACGTGGCGCCACTTACCGGTATTACCCTGACTAAATTAGACGGTACGGCGAAAGGCGGTGTGATCTTTGCGCTTGCGGATCAGTTCCAAATACCAATTCGTTACATCGGTGTGGGCGAAGGTATTGATGATCTGCGCCCATTTGAAACTCAAGAGTTTATCGACGCACTGTTTAGCCGAGAAGACTAACAACTTAATCAGCAATTGAAGAAACTCAGTTAAGAGGGATTTCGAGTGATAAAATTTCAGCAAGTGAGCAAAGCTTATCGAGGTGGTCGACAGGCTTTGCAGAAGGTTGATTTTCATCTCCGCCGAGGTGAAATGGCCTTTCTTGGTGGCCACTCAGGCGCCGGAAAGAGCACATTGCTAAAGTTGATTTGTGCCATTGAGCGTCCAACTGATGGCAAGATCAGCTTTAATGAGCACGACATCACTCGAATTCCTAGTAAAGACATTCCATTCTTACGTCGCAACATCGGCATCGTGTTTCAAGACCACCGTTTACTGATGGACAGAAGCGTGTTTGATAACGTGGCGTTGCCGATGCGCATCGAGTCTATTTCTGAAAATGAGATTAAACGTCGAGTCTCAGCAGCTCTCGATAAAACGGGTCTACTAGATAAAGCGAAGTGTTTGCCAAGCCAACTATCGGGCGGTGAACAGCAACGTGTCGGGATCGCGCGAGCAGTGGTGAATCGCCCAACCTTGCTTTTGGCCGACGAGCCAACGGGTAACTTAGACCCTGAATTATCAAATCGAGTGTTAAATTTGTTTGAAGAGTTTAACCGGGCAGGTGTCACCATTCTTTTAGCAACGCACGATTTGGGGTTAGTGAATACTCGCCCACAATATCGTCACCTAGAACTAAACCAAGGTTTTCTAAGTGAGGTCGAAGACTATGGCCGCTAATTCACGCAAGAAGAACAACCAATCCGCTCGCAATAAGAATCGCGTAAAGCGTGATAGTTTCTTCACCGTTCACCTTAAACAAGCTAAAACCTCATTAGGTGAGTTCTGGTTGCGTCCGATGGGGAACCTATTAACATTGGCGGTGATTTCAATGGCGCTCGCCATGCCGTCTGCGCTTTATCTGTTAGGAAAAAACATTTCTGAAGCCTCAACCAATGTGACCAGTCCTTCTAAAGTTAGTGCTTACTTAGCTGAACAGATGCCCGAAGCAAGAGTCATGGTATTGAAAGACCAACTTGAAACGGCAGATGATGTAGCGCTGGTGGAATACATTTCACCTCAGCAAGGGCTTGATGACTTAAGTCAGTATTCTGGTTTTGAGCGCGCGCTCACCATGCTGGATGACTATGCTCTACCTGGCGTGTTGATCATCACACCAAGTCAGGACGATAAGCAGTCGATTAAGCAATTGGCAGCGCGCATTGCTGAGCAAGAGGGCATTACCGATGTTCGCTTGGATGAAGATTGGTTGACTCGACTGGATGCAATCAAAAACCTGGTTGGCGGCATTGTCGTCACACTCTCAGTCTTGATGCTTGGTTCGGTGTTTCTTATCGTTGGCAACACACTGCGATTTAATGTGTTAGCGAATAAAGATGAGATTCAAACCATGAAGCTGATTGGTGCAACCAACAGCTATATCTTACGCCCTTATTTATACTCGGGGATGTGGTTTGGCCTATTGGGTGCCATCATTGCTTGGGTTCTTACCGCGGTTATCACAGTTTTACTCAATAACAGTGTTGAGCAATTAGCATTACTATATGATAGCCGCTTTAGACTGGTAGGCTTAAGCTGGGATGAGTCGTTATTGCTGATCATGCTAGGCACTTTCTTAGGTTGCTTAGCGGCTAAGGTATCAGCTCAGCGTCATCTGAAAGAAATTGAGCCAGTTTAACAACCTGCACAAGATAAATTGAACCTGCTTATTTTGCTGCTGTCATAATATTGAAAAAAGTACACGCTACCGTGTACTTTTGTCTTGTATAGACAGTTTGTTTATGCATAATAACTTTCCCCTGCTTGAATCCTGTTCATTTTAGGTTCAAGATTGATGGGTTAAAAATTACTCCAGATCAGAGATTGATGAGGAACTGAATGACAAATCAAGCATACCCAATGGCAGCTGTAACGCAAGATAGCTTAGATAGCTACATTCGCTCAGTGAACAGCTACCCAATGCTAACTCCTGAAGAGGAGCGTGATTTAGCGGAAAGACTGCACTATGATGCTGAAATTGATGCGGCAAAAGGGCTGATCCTTTCGCACCTTCGTTTCGTTGTGCACGTGGCTCGCGGTTATTCGGGTTATGGCCTGCCAATGGCTGACCTTGTTCAAGAAGGTAATATTGGTCTAATGAAAGCGGTAAAACGCTTTAACCCAGAAGTGGGCGTTCGCTTGGTTTCTTTTGCCGTGCATTGGATCAAAGCAGAAATCCACGAGTATGTGCTGCGTAACTGGCGTATTGTGAAGATCGCAACGACCAAAGCACAACGTAAATTGTTCTTTAACCTACGTAAGTCTAAAAAGCGTTTAGGTTGGTTCAATAATGGTGAAGTAGAAACGGTTGCAAAAGAGCTAGGTGTGGCACCTGCTGAAGTGCGTGAGATGGAATCTCGTCTTGCTGCACAAGATGCCACGTTCGAAATGCCAAGTGATGATGATGACTCGCCATCGTCTTACACCGCGCCGATGGTGTACCTAGAAGACAAATCTTCTGATCTTGCTGATAACGTTGAAGCGGATAACTGGGAAGCTCACACTAACAATCGTTTAAGCCTGGCGCTTAAAACGCTTGATGAGCGCAGCCAGCACATTGTTCGCTCTCGTTGGTTGGATGACAACAAGTCAACACTGCAAGAGCTAGCGGAAACGTATAGCGTCTCTGCTGAGCGTATTCGCCAGCTAGAGAAGAACGCCATGAAAAAGCTAAAGGCAGCAGTCGGCGAGTTCTAATCTCCTGACAATCCCCAAATTTAATAAGCCGAGGTCGTATGATCTCGGCTTTTTTATTCTTGATCGAAAATCATCCATTCCGCTCATTTTCGGATCGAAAAGCAAAACGTTTGCCTGTGGGTAACTCTGTGACAAATTTCTTCGCTATCTGTCAGAAAGCAGGGTGAATAAAGGCGTTTAGGCATGATTTGCAATGGGGATAGTTTTCTCATTACACACAAAGAAATAAGGATCATCACTATATATTGTGGATCCAAGATCATTTAGGCACTTTATCAACGCAATCCACAGATTTATCCACAGATGATGAAAATATGATCGCTAGTGGATAACCTTACTCGTGCTATGTACTTGTTAACCACTGGATAGGTTACAATGGCGGCAATTTAAGTACACGACAAAAGAGAATGATTCATGGACCAGTTTAAGCACATAGATGTTGCGGGCGCTCAGCGATTGTTAGAGCAAGAAGAAGCGAGAATGGTCGATATTCGTGACCCTCAATCTTACGCTGTTGCCCATGCCAATGAAGCGTTCCATTTAACCAACGACACTATGGTGAGCTTCATGGACGACGTGGAGTTTGAAACGCCTATCTTAGTGATGTGCTACCACGGAATCAGCAGCCAAGGTGCCGCTCAGTATTTGGTTAACCAAGGCTTTGAGCAGGTGTATAGTGTTGATGGTGGCTTTGAAGCGTGGCAAAGAGCCCAATTGCCGACAGAATCTCATTTAGGATAGTTATATGCATCGACTCATCTCTCTCAACAATCCACGGATGGCACAAGCTTTTATCGATTACATGGCATCTCGCCAGATTGATATTCAAATGATGCCTGAGGGAGATGGGCAATTTGCACTGTGGCTAACCGATGCTCAACACCAAGTGGAAGCGCAAGCCGAACTGGACCACTTTTTAGCTAATCCAAACGCCAACAAATACCAAGCAGCTTCTTGGGAGATGGCAGAGTCACGTAAGACGTCTTTTAACTACCACTCTCCGAGTATGCTCGCGATGATCAAAGCGAAAGCCGGGCCAATGACACTGCTGGTGATGTTGGTGTGTAGTGTTATTTTTATTTTGCAGCAAATCGGCTCTGGTCAGGCGATCTTCTCACTACTGCACTTCCCCGCGTTTACTGGGCAAGAGTGGCAGTTGTGGCGTTGGGTGAGCCACGCATTGCTGCACTTCTCGGTCATGCACATTGCTTTTAACTTACTTTGGTGGTGGCAACTAGGCGGAGACATTGAGCAAAAGCTTGGTTCAGGTAAGCTAGTCCAGTTGTTTGTGGTGTCGGCGGCGCTGTCTGGGGCAGGGCAGTTCTGGGTTGAAGGGGCGAATTTTGGCGGCTTATCCGGTGTTGTTTACGCGTTAGTCGGCTACTTATGGATGCTAGGCTATAAAGCACCGCAAGTGGGTTTGAGCATGCCTAAGCCGGTCATTGGCTTTATGTTAGTGTGGTTGGTTTTGGGCTTTATGCAGCCCTTTATGGCTATTGCCAATACGGCACATTTGGTTGGACTGATATCGGGTGTTGTATTCGGCTTGGTCGATGCCAGTCGGTTCAAAGCGAAATAAAAAAAGCGGCGAATATCGCCGCTTTTTTGTGAGTGTTAGTTCTACTGGTAAAGATACTTAGTAAACAATAAGTCTGCGATGATGGTTTTACCCGTTTCTGGAAGTAGAGTTTCGTTAAGCTGACTCACCAGTGTTTTACGTAAATCCTCACGGCCTGCTAATGACGTGATGGTCTCTTCTGACTGTCGACCAAGCAGCTCAATGACCGCGTCGCGAATCAATGGCTGGTGCTGTTCGATCACTTTCAAATCGGCCTCACTGGCGACCATAATATCGATACGGACCTGAATGTAGCCGAGCTTTTTGCCTTTGGTAAAAAAATTGGTGGTGAGATCAGGCTCTAAAGTGAAATAGGCTAACTTCGGGGCTGATTCATCTTCCGCTAGTGCAGGCAAGGTGATGAGCAAGCTTAAAACGCAAAATATTTGGGCTAGGTAACGTTTAATCATATTTATAACTTTTCTTTCTTCCAATCACGATACTCGAATCGCCAGAGTCTTGTTACAATGGCGCATCTATTTGTAATAAAAATGCGTTAACTGCTCGAAATTGCGGTTAACATAAAAGATTGAAGCTTTATTGTACGATGATAAGGCTACTTATTGAATACTAGTATGAATCAATTGACTGCGCTTTATTTATCGGCATTACGTCAGGCCAAGTGGCAAGACCCCGATAATTTTAGCTTTCCTACACAAAGTGCAAAAAAATGGTTGTTAGAACAGGGCTCATTATCTCGTTTATTAGAGTCTTACTGCCAATCTTTGAACGTAGACCTCATTCATAACAAGGTGGTCAAAGCTGAAAAGCTTAATGATCAAGAGATCGCTTTGTTAGCCAAAGAGTCGTGCCTGTTACGTAAAGTCGTGTTGAAAGGCGATGGTGAAGCTTGGGTATTGGGCCGAACTTTAATTCCGCATTCATCACTGCAAGATCAACAATTTGATTTAACGCAGCAAGGTGAAATCCCGCTTGGCTTAACGGTGTTCAGTGCCAACAATGTTAAGCGAGATGCGCTTCAAGTCAGTCTGGTTGAGGTGAATGATCAGCAGCTGTTAGCTCGCCGTTCTCGTTTGTGGATGAATCATAAGCCGATGTTAGTGGCAGAGTTATTCTTACCAACAGCACCTATCTACCAAGAGGAGAGCGTTGAATGACCTCGGATAAGGCGGTTGCTTACTGGCAACTGATGCGAATGGACAAGCCAATTGGAACCTTATTGCTGCTGTGGCCGACGTTATGGGCGTTGATCATTTCGGCGCAAGGTATGCCAGACATCAAAGTGTTGATTGTGTTTATTCTTGGGGTTGTCTTCATGCGAGCTGCTGGCTGTGTGATCAACGATTTCGCCGATCGCAAAGTCGATGGTCATGTAAAACGTACTAAGCAGCGTCCTTTGCCTTCAGGGCGAGTAAGTTCAAAAGAAGCACTGGGCTTATTCTTTCTTCTCTCTATTAGCTCATTTTTGTTGGTATTGAGTATGAATGCACTCACGATTCAACTCTCTTTTGTCGGCATCGTGCTCGCGTTTATTTACCCATTTATGAAGCGTTTTACTCACTTACCGCAGTTATTTCTAGGTTTGGCGTTCAGTTGGGCGATCCCGATGGCATGGGCGGCACAAGCGCATGAAGTACCAATGATGGTGTGGTTTATCTTCGCTATTAATGCGCTGTGGACAATTGCGTACGACACGCAATATGCCATGGTCGATAGAGACGACGACTTGAAAATTGGGATTAAATCGACCGCGATTCTATTTGGCCGTTTTGACAAGATGATCATTGGTGTGCTGCAGCTAGCCACTTTAGCTATGCTAATGGCAGTGGGTACTTGGTGTCAGCTGGGTGCCAGTTACTACTGGAGCTTACTCATGGTGGGCGCGTTGTTTGTTTATCAGCAGCACCTGATTCGCCACCGTGATAGAGAGCTCTGTTTCCGGGCATTTCTCAATAACAACTACGTGGGTATGATCGTTACCATCGGGTTGTTTATCGCATTCTGGTAAAAAGAAAGGGCATCTATTGAGATGCCCTTTTTTGTACGTGGTCCGTTGCGCTTATTTTGCTTCTACCGTTTGGTAGATACTCTCTTCAATCGTTAAACGCACTTCTGGATACAGCATCGAGTAGAGAAGGGACGCCAGTTGCTCGCTCTTCTCGCTATCGCAGTTTCCATCAACATCGAGATACGCTTGCTGCTTCAACGTCGTAAACAGAGCTGAGAACACGCCTTTATCAAAGAACTCTGGCGCATTGATACCGTGCAGACGGCCAAGGCGCTGTGCAATGTCTTGGCTCTTCTGCTCTAGGTCAGACTTACCAAACTCAGGGTTAGCGACCAATAGGTTCAGCGCAATTGAGTAACGTTGCAGAGTTTCCGTAATCGTGCGACCCAACAGCACGAGCACTTGGCTGTTCGCTGGGTTGATAGACACCTGCTGCTCACTGTTAATGGTAACCAGGCCTTGACGAGCGATCTCTTCAATATACGCTTCGGTTAGCTGACCAAGGTCGGCTTCGTCTACGCTTAAGAACAGCTCTTGCTTAAGGAATGGATAAACCATTGCCACGTTCTGTTTGATTTGCTCTAGCGACAGCTGTTGATGACGAACTAGCATCTGTGCAATCAGCGATGGTAGAGCAAGCAAGTGAATGATGTTGTTGCGGTAATACGTCATCAAGATTGACTGGTTACGGTCAAGTGAGACGATGTCGCCCATGCTGTCTGCTTCAAGCATAAACTTATCCAGAGACTCAGCATGCTTAACTAGAGATTCCGCATCTTCGGTCGGTACTGTGTAAGTACTCGAATAAGGCACATGCTTCAGAATAGATAAGTAACAATCGATCTGATTCACCAAGCTGTCACGAGATAAGGCACGTTGGCGAGAAGCCAATAGCGCTGTAGCACAGAGTGTCAGAGCGTTAGTCGCTGCCGCATCGTTAATGTGCGTCATCATCTTGGTCGCAAGATCGTTCACCACAGGATTAAGCCATTGTGGCTTGCTTGAACCCATTGGGTCGATGTCTTTCGTCCACTCTGGTGCTTTTTCGTTAAGGTATTGGTTTAGTGGAATCGGCTCACCGAAGTTCACATAGCCTTGGCCAAAGTTGCGCAGCTTACGAATCGTTCTAAGTACCTGACCGGCATTCTCTTTCTCTTTACGCTTACCACGTAGCTCTTTGGCATACGTTGCTACTTCCATTACGTGTTCGTAGCCAATATAAACAGGCACTAACGTAACCGGGCGGTTAAGGCCGCGCAGCATCGCTTGAATCGTCATTGCTAACATGCCGGTTTTCGCTTGCAATAGGCGACCCGTACGTGAGCGACCGCCTTCACTGAAGTATTCCACTGAGTAACCTTTGGCAAACAGCTCTGCTAAGTACTCACGGAAAATCGTTGAGTAAAGTTTGTTGCCTTTGAAGCTACGGCGAATAAAGAACGCACCACCACGGCGGAAGATAGGGCCTGCCGGGAAGAAGTTCAGGTTGATACCGGCTGCGATGTGTGGAGGAACCATGCCTTCACGGTATAGAACGTAAGACAGCAGTAGGTAGTCCATATGGCTACGGTGACATGGCACGTAGACAATTTCATGGCCATCTTGGGCTAGTTTACGAACAGTTGTCGCATTGGTGATGTTTAAACCTTGGTAGATACGGTTCCATAACCAACCTAATAGTCGTTCACCATTTTTAATCAGTGAGTAAGAGAAGTCTGCAGCAATCTCATCCATGATCGCTTGCGCTTCTTTACGTGCTTTTTCTATTGGGATGTTTTTCGCGTTTGCTTCGTCTTGAATCGCTTTTTCAATCGCTTTGGATTTCATTAAGCGATCAAACAGCGCTTGGCGACTTGGTAAGTTAGGGCCAGATGCCGCTAGCTTTTGACGAGAGAAGTGAATACGAGCCACGCGCGCCAGTTTGTGCGCAATGGATGCATCCGTCCCGTGAGAGTCCGCCATGTATCGTAGTGATACTACTGGACTGATTCGAACCAAACAGTCACGGCCAGCCAACAGCATCGCTTTCGCTTTTTGAGGGCCATTGAGTGATTGCAAGTAAGGCTTGTGTTGAGATTCTTTACCTGGCTTTCGTCCCCACAACACAGTGGTTGGGATAACTTGTACATCAAGCTCTGAATCGAACTTGTGCTGCTCTAATAATTCAGAGAAGAGCGTAATAGAATCGCTAGGCACATCTTCATCGTTACCCATAAGGGTGTCACGGGAAGAGGTAAACACATAACGAGTAAAGGACTTGCCGTTGATCTCGACTGGGGTCAATGGGTCTGGTAGCCCGAGCTGTAGGACCTGAGTTTGCAATGCGAGTAAGTCAACATCCGAGCGATATGGCAAAGCGTAGACAATAGGCTTGTTGATATCAATGCTATGATCTTCAATTGGGTTTGAAGGGATGGTGGTTCCTTTCACTAGCACTGACATTGGCAGTTTTAGTAAAGAACGCGATAACATTCGTCCAGAAGACATAAGGTTCTTAGCCTCAAATAGGTGTTTGCATAAGCACATTACCAGTTCTTTAACTATAGAAGTGGTAATGTACCCAAGCGGGTATTTTTATAGCCGGCAAGGATAACAGAAACTGGTCGAACCTTTTACTGATTATTGATTATGAAAGCAGCAATTTTTTCACTTAAGAGGGGCGGTGTGTTAAACAAAATAGGAAAAAGTGCGTGAAGCCAAAAACAACCCATGGATTTAAACGGATCAAAAATGCCACTCGCTACTCTTGTCAGGGATTAAAAGCCGCATTTAAACATGAGCCGGCTTTTCAAGAAGAAGTCGTCTTGGCCTCGTTAATGATCCCGGCAGCCTTCTTTATTGCTGATTCTCAGTTAGAACGTTTCGCCCTGATTGGCACCGTTGTTTTGGTGTTGGTGGCGGAGCTGTTTAACAGTGCAATTGAAGCGGTGGTTGATAGAGCGAGTCCGGAGCATCATCCATTAGCAGGACGAGCAAAAGATATTGGTTCAGCGGCAGTGATGGTGACCATGCTGTTAACCGCTTATGTATGGCTAGAAGTGCTGTTTTTCTAAACTTACCAAAAAACAATCAATTGGCTTTTCATTTAAACAATTACTGGATATACTCACAGTTAACTGTATAAAAAGACAGGTGACTTATGAAGCCGTTAACGCCCCGCCAACAACAAGTTTTTGACTTAATCAAAGACAAAATTGATACAACCGGTATGCCACCAACTCGTGCTGAAATCGCACGTGAACTTGGCTTCCGCTCCGCTAATGCAGCGGAAGAGCATTTGAAAGCCCTTGCTCGCAAACAAGCGATTGAAATTATTCCGGGTGCCTCTCGAGGTATTCGCATTCTACTTGAAGATGCAGCCAATGATGACGGTCTACCTCTGATTGGTCAGGTTGCGGCGGGTGAACCTATTCTTGCTCAAGAGCATGTAGAGACCCATTATCAAGTCGATCCAGGCATGTTTAAGCCTCAAGCGGATTTCCTACTGCGCGTAAATGGCGAGAGTATGAAAGACATCGGTATTATGGACGGCGATTTACTGGCAGTACACAAAACTCAAGACGTGCGTGATGGCCAGGTTGTTGTCGCTCGTGTTGATGATGATGTGACGGTTAAACGCTTAGAGCGTAAAGGCTCAACAGTTCTACTTCATGCTGAAAATGAAGAGTTCGAGCCGATTAAAGTTGACCTAACTAGCCAACACCTAGCGATTGAAGGTCTGGCGGTAGGTATCATCCGTAATACTGACTGGATGTAAGTCTTCTTGAGATTTATTCTCATCTGTTGATTTTGCAATTGATATTCATTATCATCTACTTTCTGGCTACAGAAGGAAGATGATAATGGCCACCAAGCAGACATCCACACAACACCGTTACCAAATCCCCAGTAACTTGCTCAAGCCATTGTGGTTTCGTAGCCGTGAAAGCTTGGTTGATAACGGCTTAGTTTATGATCCTATTGCTGCTCGTGCTTGCCAACGTTGCCAATTAGCGCCGGAATGTTTTTCGGGCGACATTGATCAAAAGCAACTCCTCCACGCCACACTTACCCAATTGTGCGATCTGCACGTAACCGACTTTATCAAGCGTAACCCTGATGGCTGGATCGTCAATGTTGGGGCTGGCCTCGATACCCGTTTTTACCGAGTCGATAATGGCCGTTGTCATTGGCTTGAACTTGATGTGACCGAAAACCTTCTATGGCGCCAAAAGCTGTTCCACCGTAGCGAGCGTTATCATCATGTCTGCGGCAGCGTCGATAATCTTGAGTGGCTAGCTCAACTGCCTATCCCAGAAAAAACGCCAGTAATGATTGTCTGTGAGCATGCGCTGCTTGATTGTAAAGAGCAGCAGGTCGCAAAGTTTGTTCAGGCGTTAGGGTGTCACTTTGATTCTGCCCGAGCTTGTATTGTGTTAGCCGGTGATCTTACCGATTCCGCTTTAGGTCAGAAACTGGGTTCAGACATCTATCGTCACGGCTACAGTGATCCGGGGGCGGCGATGCTAGGCTATTTACCTTGGGCTCGTTGGGTTAAAGCCTATCAACCTTTAGAGCAGAATTGTGGCCGATGGAAATTATGGCAGCGCCTACTTAACAAAATTCATTTCTTGAAGCAGCGATTAACACCCGTGGTGGTTCAGCTTCGCTGGTGATCCCGTTACACTTGTCACTCGAATTTCTTTAGAGTGACAACGTGCAAATACTTCAAACTCTCTCCAATCGTGACATGCACAAACAAGTGCTACTGCTCGCGATCCCTATGGTGCTCTCCAATATCACTGTCCCTTTACTTGGGCTGGTGGACGCGGCTGTTATTGGCCATCTCGATCACGCCTGGTATTTAGGTGGGGTGGCACTGGGCAGCACCATGATCAGTGTAACCTTTTGGTTGCTTGGTTTCTTACGGATGTCGACAACGGGTTTGGCAGCACAATCTTATGGTGCGAGTGACAAACAGCAGCTAGGCCTAGTGTTCACCCAAGGTATGGCGATGGCGTTTGGGTTCGCAGCCCTTTTTCTTTTGTTCCACCAAGCGATTGCCAATTGGGTCTTTGGCTTTAGTGATGCCAGTGAGCAAGTCAAACACTATGGCGAGCAATACTTCTCTATTCGGGCGTGGAGTGCGCCGGCGGCATTGGCAAACTTTGTTCTTTTAGGTTGGCTATTAGGCACTCAGAACGCCAAAGCCCCAATGTGGATGGTGATCATTTCCAACGTTACCAATATCGCCTTGGATGTGTTGTTCGTGATTGGTTTTGGCTGGAAAGTGGAAGGTGCGGCGCTCGCTTCCGTTATAGCTGATTATACGGGGATGAGCTTTGGCTTATGGTGTGTATGGCGAAAGTGGCATCAAGACAATTTGCCTGCTGTTCTGGGCCTGATTAAACAGACCACGCAAGGGCTCAGCCGATTCGTAAAGCTTAATCGAGATATCTTTTTACGTTCGCTCTGCTTGCAAGCCACCTTTACCTTCATGACATTCCAAGGGGCAAGCTTTGGTGATGAGATTGTGGCGGCCAATGCGGTATTGATGAGCTTCTTGATGATGATTTCTTATGGCATGGATGGTTTTGCTTATGCCATGGAAGCAATGGTCGGTAAGGCAATAGGGGCGAAAGATCGCAACCAACTCAATCAGTCTCTTATCGGGACGTTTTTCTGGAGCTTGGTGATTTGTCTCGGGCTCACCTTGATGTTTGGTTTGGCGGGATCGGCGTTGATCGGTTTGATCACCGACATCGATCGTGTCCATGCAATAGCGTTAACCTACTTACCTTGGTTAGTCGCCATGCCGCTAGTATCAATGTGGTGTTTTCTTCTTGATGGTATTTTCGTTGGCGCGACAAAAGGCAAAGAGATGCGTAACAGTATGTTCTTATCCACTTGTAGTTTCTTCGCGATATTTTATTTATCGGCGGGCTGGGGAAATCATGCGCTGTGGTTGGCCATGCTCAGCTTTATGGCTACGCGAGGTGTGACACTGGCTATCGTTTTCGCGAGGCAGTGGAAACGAGGGGAGTTCCTTGCCTGAATCGCTATCGGGTTAAGCCAACCATCAAACCGAGCCTATGTGCTCGGTTTCTTGTATCTGAGTTTTGGGCTTACTTTTATTATTACCTATTTGTAATAATTATTTTCAAAATGATGGGATTATCAAATCTGAGCAAATGACTAAAATGGGCACCAACAAAACGACGCAGCAATAAGAAAAAAGCTCTACTACGCTTACTGCGTCCTCTTAACTCCCTTATTGAAGGAAAATCCAATGGCACTAGAACTGAAACCTGGTCAAACTCATATTAAATCAAAAGCAATGGTTGCATGGGCAGCGGGCGAACCACTTAAGCGCGAAGAAGTTGATGTACAACTTCCGAAAGCGGGTGAAGTTCTAGTCCGCATCGTTGCAACGGGCGTTTGTCATACTGACGCATTTACACTGTCAGGTGACGATCCAGAAGGTATCTTCCCTTCAATCCTTGGTCACGAAGGTGGCGGTATTGTTGAAATGGTTGGCGAAGGCGTAACAAGCGTTGAAGTCGGCGACCACGTTATCCCACTTTACACAGCTGAATGTGGCGAGTGTAAGTTCTGTAAATCTGGCAAAACAAACCTTTGTCAGGCAGTGCGTGAAACTCAAGGTAAAGGCCTAATGCCAGATGGTACAAGCCGTTTCTCTATCAACGGTGAGCCAATCTTCCACTACATGGGTTGTTCAACGTTCTCTGAGTACACAGTGCTTCCAGAAATCTCACTGGCGAAAGTAAGCAAAGAAGCACCGCTAGAAGAAGTCTGTCTTCTTGGCTGTGGTGTAACAACCGGTATGGGTGCGGTACTAAACACGGCGAAAGTTGAAAAAGGCGACACTGTTGCGGTATTCGGCCTAGGTGGTATCGGTCTTTCTGCAATCATTGGTGCTCGTATGGCTGGCGCAAGCAAAATCATTGGCGTTGATATCAATGAAAGCAAATTTGAACTTGCGAAACAGCTTGGTGCGACAGACTGCATTAACCCAATGAAATTCGACAAGCCTATCCAAGAAGTGATCGTTGAGATGACAGATGGCGGTGTTGATTACTCATTCGAGTGTATCGGTAACGTAAACGTAATGCGTCAAGCTCTAGAGTGTTGTCACAAAGGCTGGGGTGAATCAATCATCATCGGTGTTGCGGGTGCAGGTCAAGAGATCTCAACTCGTCCATTCCAGCTTGTTACTGGTCGTGTATGGCGCGGTAGCGCATTCGGTGGCGTAAAAGGCCGCACTGAACTACCTGGTATCGTTGACCGTTACATGGAAGGCGAATTTGGCCTTCAAGAGTTCATCACTCACACAATGGGTCTTGATGACGTAAATGAAGCATTTGAACTAATGCACAAAGGTGAGTCTATCCGTACTGTTCTACACATGGATAAGTAATTCACTTAGGTCTCTGATTAATAAACTGTCCTATTGATAAGAGACCGTCTGTTGACTCAGACACAATGTTCGCCACCTTTCGCCCGGGAGGTGGTGACATTCCTTTTATTAAGAGCTTTAAGCCAAGTGCTTTTAATAAAGTGAATGTTTTAAGAAATGAAACCGTCAGCCTTATGGAGAATAACTAATGACTATCGAAAATATTAGCCAAGCCAAAGTCGCTGGTGGTTGGCATAAGCAATATACTCACCGTTCTTCAACGCTGAATTGCGATATGCGCTTTGCGATATTCCTACCGCCAAACGTATCAAAATCAAGCCCTGTGCCCGTTCTTTATTGGCTGTCAGGTTTAACCTGTACCGATGAAAATTTCATGCAGAAAGCTGGGGCGTTCCAACGTGCTGCTGAGTTAGGTATTGCCATTGTTGCGCCTGATACCAGCCCGCGTGGTGACGAGGTGGCTGATGATGAAGGCTACGATCTGGGTCAGGGTGCAGGTTTTTATCTCAATGCGACTCAAGCTCCTTGGTCTCAGCATTACCACATGTATGACTACGTGACACAAGAGTTACCGGCATTGATTGAGGCGAACTTCCCTGTATCGAGCATTAAGTCGATTTCTGGTCACAGCATGGGTGGTCATGGCGCATTAACGATTGGTTTAAAGAATGCAGATAGCTACCGTTCTATTTCTGCGTTCAGCCCAATCAGCAATCCGATGCAAGCACCATGGGGACAAAAAGCGTTCCAAGCTTACCTTGGCAGTGACTTTGAAACTTGGAAGCAGTATGACGCAAGCGAGTTGCTGAAACAGGCGCAAGCTAAGCTACCTATCTTGGTTGACCAAGGCGATGCTGATAACTTCTTGGTTGAGCAGTTAAAACCAGAAGCATTGCAGGCAGCGGCGAAAGCACATGATTCCGATGTGGAAGTGCGTATCCAACCAGGCTATGACCACAGCTACTACTTCATTTCTAGCTTTATCGGTGAGCATTTGGAGTTTCATGCCGCTTACTTAAATCAATAAGCGCGACTGAGAGTACAAATAGAAAAGCCGCACTTCGATGGAAGTGCGGCTTTTTTAGATCGGAGAGATTCAGAATCTTAAAATAAGCGATTCAACCCGTTCAATGCAGCTACGCGGTAAGCTTCAGCCATCGTTGGGTAGTTGAATGTCGTGTTGACGAAGTACTCGATGGTATTCGCTTCGCCTTTCTGCTCCATGATCGCCTGGCCGATGTGAATGATCTCAGCGGCACGTTCACCGAAACAGTGAATACCTAAAATCTCTTTGGTTTCGCGGTGGAATAGAATCTTCAAGCTGCCGATGTCTTTGCCCGCAATCTGTGCGCGAGCAAGGTGTTTAAATGAAGAGCGACCTACTTCGTAAGGCACTTTAGCGGCGGTCAGTTCCTGCTCCGTTTTACCTACTGAGCTGATTTCAGGAATGGTATAAATACCGGTTGGAATATCTTCAATCAGATGACCATCAGCCTGACCTTTGTTGATGGCTTGCGCGACAAATCGACCTTGGTCATATGCAGCACTGGCAAGGCTAGGGTAACCAATCACATCACCCACTGCGTAAACATGCTCAATTTCTGTTTGGTAGTTGCCATCGACCTTTAATTGGCCGCGCGAGTCAGCCTCTAGACCCACGGCAGAAAGGTTCAGTTTATCTGTGTTACCGGTACGTCCGTTGGCGTAAAGAATGCAGTCTGCTCGCATCTTCTTGCCCGACTCTAGGTGAACAATCACCCCATCTTCTGTGCCTTCAATTTTTTCAAACGTTTCATCGTTACGAATGACGACACCGCTGTTCCAGAAGTGGTAGGAAAGCGCGTCTGACACTTCGTTATCTAAGAAGGCCAATAGACGGTCACGAGTGTTGATGAGGTCTGTTTTTACCCCTAAACCACGGAAGATAGACGCATATTCACAACCAATCACGCCGGCACCATAGATAATGATATGACGAGGATCGTGCTTAAGACTTAAGATTGAGTCGCTGTCGTAGATACGTTCATGAGTAAAATCAACACCCTCTGGTTGATATGGACGAGAGCCGGTGGCAATCACAAACCGATCGGCGCTGTATGTCTCTTCTGTACCATCGCTCTGCATAACGGCAATGGTGTACTTATCAATAAAACGAGCGGTACCAAAAATCAGTGAACACTGGTTGCGATCATAGAAGCCTTGGCGTAAGCGAGTCTGCTTATCGATCACTGATTTAGCGTGGCCTAAGATATTAGAAAACGTGGAATGCAGGCTAGTGTTGTTATGGCAAAACAGTGGGTTGTTGTTGAACTCAATAATTCGGCTGACAGCATGGCGAAGTGCTTTTGAAGGAATAGTCCCCCAGTGAGTACAACCACCACCGACACTGCTTTCTTTTTCGACAATGGCGACATTAAGCCCTGCTTTGGTTAATCCCATCGCTGCCCCTTCACCACCGGGGCCACTACCAATAACGATTACATCAAAGTGGTTACTCTCCACCATAGCTTCTTCCTTGTTATATTGTCTTAACATTGCTGTAGCGAGATTTTAACTGATTCGTAGGGCTCGTACACTAAAAGCACACTAGAGAGTCGGTGGGATCACGTAGAATCAAGCAAATAGATTAAAGGGTATGTCGTATGTCTCTAATTGAGGGGGAAAAGATTGAAAAATCAACGGAACTCGGTTTAATTGCCACTCGATCGTCAAAGCGAGAGATTTTGGGTTATCTCCTTAAGTCAATCGTTGTATATTAATGACCATCGCAGTACGAAGTAGAAAACGAATATGAAATCCATGGGAATCCGAGCACAGCAGAAAGAGAAAACACGACGTTCTTTAATTGATGCTGCGTTCAGTCAACTCAGTGCCGATCGAAGCTTCTCCAACCTAAGTCTACGTGAAGTTGCACGTGAAGCAGGCATTGCTCCTACCTCATTTTATCGTCATTTCAAGGATATGGATGAGCTGGGTTTGACCATGGTCGATGAAGGCGGTTTATTGCTGCGCCAATTAATGCGTCAGGCTCGCCAACGCATTGTGAAAGAGGGCAGCGTGATTCGTACTTCGGTTGAAACGTTTATGGAGTTTATCGAAAGTAGCCCAAACGTATTCCGACTATTATTACGTGAGCGCTCTGGGACTTCCTTTGATTTCCGTACTGCCGTTGCACGAGAAATGCAGCACTTTGTAGCCGAAATGACCGAATACCTGATCAGTACAGGTATGACTCGTGACGAAGCGTTTACCCAAGCGGAAGCTTCCGTCACTCTAGTTTTTAGCTCTGGCGCAGAAGCGCTAGACTTGGATGGACCTGAGCGAGATGAACTTGCTGAACGTCTAATAATGCAATTGCGAATGATAGCCAAAGGGGCTTTCTGGTATCGCAAAGAACGTGAACGTAACCGATTAAAAGGTGGGATAGATTAATGTCGAACGAAACAAACCAAGTTAATCGTGGTTCAGAGAAAAAAACCTTAGTACTTGCGCTGATCGCAGGTATGTGTGGTGACGCTATGTTGTCTTGGATGACGATGAGCGAAGTTTCTTTCTCTATTTTTCCACTGATTGCGCTTGTTCTATCAGTACAAGCTCTTTACCAAGAATACTTAAGTAACCCAGTATCAGAAGATATTCCGCTTGTCGGCCTTGCGTGTTTCTTCGTTGGTGCTTTTGGTCACTCAGCATTTGTTAAGGCGCAATACCCAGATGCAGGCTCTAACATGCTGGCGATTTTTGTGACGCTAGGTTTGCTACTGTGGGTAGCAAAGAAACTTGGCTTTTTGACACCGGCGTCAGAAAAAGCAGAATCCTAATCGATTCAAATCAGACTCAATAAAAAACGAGCCACTTGGCTCGTTTTTTTATGTCTTAGGCTAAGGGAAATTATGCTTTTCGCTCTAGCAACACACCCGCTTCCATGTGGTGGGTGTAAGGGAACTGATCAAATAGAGCAAAGCGTGTCACGTTATGTGTTTCGCAAAGCACATCGAGGTTCTCTTTTAGTGTGTCAGGGTTACAAGAGATGTACATGATGCGCTCATAGCCTTGGACCATCTTACAAGTATCAATATCCATACCTGCGCGCGGTGGATCAACGAAGATGGTATTACAGTTGTAGCTCTGAAGATCAACACCGGCATCTTTTAGGCGGCGGAATTCACGCTTGCCTTCGATAGCTTCGGTAAACTCTTCTGCAGATAAACGTAGGATCTGTACGTTATCAATCTTGTTTGCCGCGATGTTGTACTGCGCAGAAACAACAGACGGTTTTGCAAGTTCCGTCGCTAGAACGCGGTCAAAGTTTTGTGCCAGTGCAAGCGAGAAGTTGCCGTTACCACAGTACAGCTCTAACAAATCACCCGTACTTTCTTGAGTACAGTCCACTGCCCACTCAAGCATCTTCTCTGCCACTTTACCGTTTGGCTGAGTAAAACTGTTTTCTACTTGTTGGTAGATGTATGGCTTACCGTTCACGTCCAGCTTTTCAATCACGTAATCGCGATCTAGAACAATCTTCATCTTACGAGCACGACCAATGATGTTTAGGTTAAAACCTTCATCGTTCAGGCGCTGCTTCAGGGCTTTCGCGTTTTCTGTCCACGTATCATCAAGCTGACGATGGTAAAGCAGTGAGACTAAAATCTCCCCGCTTAGCGTAGAAAGGAAATCTACTTGGAATAGCTTACGGCGCAGTGAATCATTGTCTTTCATTGCATCGATAAGTAGCGGCATTAAATCGTTGATTAGGCGGCTCGCCGCTGGGAATTGGTCAACACGGTATTTTTCACGCGTTTCTTGATTAAACATGATGTAGTAAAGGTCTTCACCTTCATGCCAAACACGAAATTCTGCGCGCATGCGGTAGTGCTGCTCTGGAGATTCAAATACTTCCAACTCAGGTACATTGTAAGATGCGAACATTTCGTTAAGACGATCGACTTTATCAGCCAATTGTTCTTGGTAGGTTTGCGGGTTTACATCAAGAGTCGCCATGATTATTACCTTTGGGGTTTTGTACCTGCGGAAGGTGGTTTTAATTTGAGAGCGCAGATTTTATTCAATCTCAGCGCTATGTCCAGTATTGTCCTGTTATGTGTTAAAGATAGTGTGTAAAGACGCAGTTGTGAGTGCGATGAAATGTATCTAAATGATATAAATCTGCAATATTGGCTAGACAAACAACAGTTTGGTTAATACCATCATCGCCAAGCTGGTGTCATCTAGAAGTATAGATGGCTGAATAGGGAATCTGGTGCAAATCCAGAACTGACGCGCAGCGGTAAAAGAGAACGAACACTCATAGACACTGCACTTAGCATAGTGCGGGAAGTCGAGTAAGTAGGCGGTTAACCACGCTCTTAAGTCCGAAGACCTGCCAGCAGCTGAGCAAACACACTGGAAGCAAGGCGCTCCATGCTCAGTAGGACTTACGCGATTTAGGATTATAAAAATGAACCGATCTATTTTAGCGATGACAGTGGCATCGTTACTTTCACACGCCTCTTATTCTTATGCACAAGAAGTCTCAGCAGATGAGACTATGGTGGTTTTAGCCAGAAGTGATTTCAATAACTCGATTGAAGATATTCCGGCGAATGTAACTGTAATTAGTTCTGATGATATTGCTGCAAGTGGAGCAAAAAGCATAGAGGGTTTACTGCGCGCCCGTGCCGGTATTCAAGTATCAGATACAAATAGCGGCCCTTCTTTTTCTTTACGAGGCTTTACTGGGGAGCAAGGTGCGCATAACACTTTAATCTTAGTTGATGGTCGCCGTTTGAATAAGCAGGACTTATCAGCCCCTCAGTTAAGCTCTATTCTGGTTTCTCAAATTGAACGTGTAGAAGTGTTATCTGGTAGTGCAGGTGTACTTTATGGTGATCAAGCGGTAGGTGGTGTAATTAACATCATTACTAAAGGTGGTCGTCAAGATGGTGGTAATGCGTCAATCAGCGTGGGGAGTTTTGATTCTGTTGCGGGTAGCGTTGATGTTTCAAAGCAGCTAAATGACCAGTGGAATGTTTTCTTTAGCGCAAGCCAAGATAACAGCGATAACTACCGTGAACACAATAAGCGTGAAACGGGTGTGTTGTTAGGTCGTCTCAACTACGAACAGGACGAGACGGAGTTTTTCGCGGAAGCAAGTTACTACGATAATAATCGCGAATATGCTGGCTCTCTAACCGAGGAACAGTTTAAAGAAGATCCGACGCAAGCCGGTTCTCCGAACCCTACTGATTACTCTCACGATATCACCAAAGCCTTACGTGCAGGGTATAAGCGTAATCTAAATAGTGATTGGGTTATTGGGACTGATGTGATCTATGACAATACGTCGGGATCAGGCTTAGCTTGGGGCAGTGCGACAACCAGTAAGAGCAAGCAGCTATTTGGTTCGGTTAAAGTAGAAAATCAATTTTCGAACGACTTGGGTCAAGGCAATATCCTTTTAGGCCTTGAAGGCGCAGACAGAGACCATTCATACAAGTCTTCTTCAACAGACCGAGCGAATGAGCAAAATAATTATAGCGTCTATGGGCAAATTAATTATCCATTGATTGATAAACTGACCCTGACAACAGGTGCACGATACAGTGCTGTAGAAGACAAACTGTTCGATAGCGCTATCTACCCAGGAACAGAGAAACTATCAGAATCTCAAGATGCCTATGAATTAGGCCTTAACTACAAAATTAACGAATCTCAACGAGTCTACCTAAGGGGAGAGACGAACTTTAGATTTGCTAAAATTGATGAGCAAGCTTACACATCCCCGGGTGTTATGGGCCTTAAACCTCAAACCGGTAAATCAATCGAAGCGGGTTGGGGACTTTTTGAGACGGCTTATAGTGTAAAAGTTGATGTATTTAACTTACAGCTAGAAGATGAGATTGTCTTTGATAGTAGTGCGCCTACGCCAGTTGGTGGTTTTTTCTCTGGTGCGAATGTTAACGCTGATGAGTCGGAAAGAAATGGGGTTAGCGTAAGCGGTGATTTTTACGCACTTGAAGAGCTGCTACTTGGCGTGGAATATAGTCTCATCGATGCGGAGTTCTCTAGCGGTGACAACAAAGGTAAACAGCTCCCTTGGGTAGCTCGTAATACTGGTCGAGCATTTGCAACTTATGACATTAGCTACGATTGGCAGCTTTTTGTTGAAGGCGTTTACACTGGTACTAGATATAAAGATGGTGATACGTCAAATAGTCTAGATAAATTACCAGCATACTGGTTGAGCAACATTGCAATCAACTTTACTCAAGACACTTGGTCAGCAAGTTTGCGTGTTGATAATGCGTTTGATGAAAAGTATGCGGCAAGCGCAAACAACTGGGGAGCTTACTACCCAGGGGATGGTCGTAAAGTAATGCTAACCGGTGCTTACCATTTCTAATTACTCTAAACCGCCTTCGGGCGGTTTTTTCTTATCTATAGAAACAAGTTATGAAAAAGAACGTCATTATTAGTTGGTCGAGCGGCAAAGACTCGACCCTCACTCTAGAAAGATTAATCGATAGCGACGATTACCAAGTTGTTGGCCTCTATACTACCTATGTAAAAGACGAAGTCCCATTTCAAGCAACGCCAATAGAAGTTCTCGATATTCAGGCTGAGTTGCTGGGGCTTCCTATCTTCAAAATTGAAATGCCAGAATCGTTCCCACCGAACGATATATACCAATCCACGATTGTGAAAGCTTTGAAAGAAAGTGATCTCAATATAGAAGCCGTCGCATTCGGAGATATGTTCTGCAATGGTATCGAAGCATATCGCCGTAGCTATATAGAACCCGCAGGCTGGGAGTGTGTATTTCCATTGCTTGGCGAAGAGAGTGAATCATTAGCCCAAGAGATCCTCCAACGTGGTATCAAAACGCTGGTGGTTACGACGGACGGCACACAAATCTCATCGGACTATTGTGGTCAGTGGTATAGCCAAGAGTTTTTAGACCGCCTGCCTGAAGGGGTTGACCCTTGTGGTGAAGATGGCGAGTTCCATACCTTAGTCACCGAAACCAGAAGCTACTCAGGGAGCATCAAGCTTGAACTAACCCACATTGAATATGGGGAACGTTTTAGTCATCAACGTTACGTAGCGAAGAGATTGCCAAATAGTCACTAGCGAGTATCATTGCCGGGTCGATATAGAATGAGTGACTCAAGTGTCAAATCAACAAGCAAAAATCCTTATCTTTGATTCTGGTGTTGGCGGTTTATCTGTTTATAAAGAAATCCACAATAAGTTACCGCAACTTGAGTACCTCTATATTTTTGATAATGAGGCTTACCCTTATGGTGAGCTTGACCACGATACATTGATCGCTCGCGTTGATAACCTAGTCACTTCCCTTGTTGAAAAGTACAACATCGACCTAGTAGTGATTGCTTGTAATACGGCAAGTACTATTGTTCTGCCAACATTACGCGCTAAATTAACCATTCCAGTGGTTGGGGTTGTACCCGCCATTAAGCCTGCTTCAAATTTGGCTAATAAAGCTGTTGGCCTAATTGCGACTCCGGCAACCATCACTCGACCTTATACTCACGAACTGATCAGAGACTTTTCCCAAAGCAAACCTGTCGAGCTTTTGGGGTCGACACGCTTGGTGGATATCGCTGAAGAGAAGTTAAGAGGCAAAAGCGTTGATTTGGACGAGCTTAAGAAAATACTTTTACCCATAGAGAATAAAATTGACGTTGCAGTGCTTGGGTGCACTCACTTTCCGCTAATTAAAGATGAAATACAGATCGTGCTAAGCGATAGAGTCTTATTAGTTGACTCAGGGGAAGCAATTGCTCGAAGAGTAGAAGATCTATTAAGAATAGAGAAAGAAGAAAGAGAGGTCGGTACAAGAGAGATTTTCTCAACAGCTCCCCCATGGAAAGAGGGAGCGTTGAATAAAGCGCTAAATCATCTCGGGTTTAGTTCTGTTCAACATTATCCGATTGCGATTTAGGATCATTAGCAATACGTACTTTTAGAGTTCGCTGCATATAATCTTGTTCATTTAAAGCATCGATGGCGTTTTGAGCATCAGATGCCGCCATTACTACAAAGCCAAAGCCTCTTCTTTTACCTGTGCGTTTGTCTTTCATTAAACGCACCGCAAAGACTTCACCATGTTTAGCGAAAAGTTCTTTGACGTGAGACTCGTTTGCCTTATATGGAAGGTTACCTACATACAATGTGTTTGTTGAAGGGTCGGTTGCTGATTCTTGTTCAACACTGGTGCTTGAAAGTTTAAGAATAAAAGCGGAAGCCAAAACACCCAATACAAAGCTTAGAGCCGGAGATATCGCTACTTGCGAAAAGATGATTCCACCTAAAACTGCTAAGGCGACAATCATTAACGTCGATTTGTTTGAATTCATATCGGAATACAACTATTAGTTTACGAAAAATAGAGTGTCTACTGTTAACAAAATAGACACAGAGATATTACGTATATGGTTGTTGTTTTTCCAACGTATTGGTGTGACATGACTCAAATGTTGAAATTTTATTCTATTTTTAATGATTTGATTTCTTTTTGAGCAAACAGAAATTAATTTCAAAAAAACACTTGTCATCCTCTCAGACCTCCCTATAATGCCGCTCCATCGACACGGAGTGAGACGAACATCACACACCGTGTTGAAACGAGAGAAAAGAAAGTTTGAAAAAATGCTTGACTCTCAAATCGGGAAGCGTAAGATACGCACCCCTAGCAGCGAGGCATTCAACGCAACGTTCGCTAGAAAAAGCTCTTTAAAAATATAGACCTATCAATCTGTGTGGGCACTCGTTGATGATAATCCAAAGCTTATTTCGATAAGCACAAAGATTTCAATGAACTGAGTGACCAATACAAATAATTACTTTCTTTATAGAGAGGGGTTATTTGGCACAGTCA
>NZ_RXZH01000123.1 GCF_003970385.1 Vibrio aquaticus
AGTAGTTAGAATACATAATTTATCCTAGGTTAGTTTGGACAATTGTAACTCATAAATGTAGGTATAATGCTGTTACTTATATGACTATTGTAGTGTTGCCAACCCAGATAGAAACACTATTTTGAGGCATTACTTGTCACTATCAAGGGTATGGGTGGTAATCACCACAAGCGACAATTGATGTGACATAGTGAGAAGCAAAATCAGTGTCACAGCATTAAGAATTCCCACCAGATATATCTACGCGGTGGTGACGGTTAAAGACCCTGAATGACATAMATGGCTCAGAATCGTTTGCTWAGGAGCAGGTGTATCCACAGACAGTGTACMTAAATTCAAATCAAATTCAAAGTTGTCTTGAATTGACCGCTTCTGCAAAACCTTGCGATTTGTCGAGGTGACGCACGAATCGTTGTACAACAGATTGACCTTCAAAAGCTCAGTAACCTTCGTCAGTAGACGGTGCTACATCGTTGGCTTTGACTTATAGATTGAACGTGTGTCTT
>NZ_RXZH01000124.1 GCF_003970385.1 Vibrio aquaticus
CCAGACATGCTCGTTGAAACATACGGAAATCAGACAGAAGTAGCACGCAGACTGAAATGTAGTCGCGGTACGGTCAGAAAATACGTTGATGATAAAGACGGGAAAATGCACGCCATCGTCAACGACGTTCTCATGGTTCATCGCGGATGGAGTGAAAGAGATGCGCTATTACGAAAAAATTGATGGCAGCAAATACCGAAATATTTGGGTAGTTGGCGATCTGCACGGATGCTACACGAACCTGATGAACAAACTGGATACGATTGGATTCGACAACAAAAAAGACCTGCTTATCTCGGTGGGCGATTTGGTTGATCGTGGTGCAGAGAACGTTGAATGCCTGGAATTAATCACATTCCCCTGGTTCAGAGCTGTACGTGGAAACCATGAGCAAATGATGATTGATGGCTTATCAGAGCGTGGAAACGTTAATCACTGGCTGCTTAATGGCGGTGGCTGGTTCTTTAATCTCGATTACGACAAAGAAATTCTGGCTAAAGCTCTT
>NZ_RXZH01000125.1 GCF_003970385.1 Vibrio aquaticus
ACAAAAACGGGGTTTACCTTACCGAAATCGGTACGGATACCGCGAAAGAGCAGATTTATAACCGCTTCACACTGACGCCGGAAGGGGATGAACCGCTTCCCGGTGCCGTTCACTTCCCGAATAACCCGGATATTTTTGATCTGACCGAAGCGCAGCAGCTGACTGCTGAAGAGCAGGTCGAAAAATGGGTGGATGGCAGGAAAAAAATACTGTGGGACAGCAAAAAGCGACGCAATGAGGCACTCGACTGCTTCGTTTATGCGCTGGCGGSGCTGSGCATCAGTATTTCCCGCTGGCAGCTGGATCTCAGTGCGCTGCTGGCGAGCCTGCAGGAAGAGGATGGTGCAGCAACCAACAAGAAAACACTGGCAGATTACGCCCGTGCCTTATCCGGAGAGGATGAATGACGCGACAGGAAGAACTTGCCGCTGCCCGTGCGGCACTGCATGACCTGATGACAGGTAAACGGGTGGCAACAGTACAGAAAGACGGACGAAGGGTGG
>NZ_RXZH01000126.1 GCF_003970385.1 Vibrio aquaticus
TTGCATACTTAATAGCAAATGTGATTATACTCCACTTAATAGCAAATGTGATTATACTCCTTAAATTAGTTTAGTGTCTTAAGGCTGAAATTAAAGATTATGTTTAGGGGGCTAAGGATTCTAAAGCAAATATGATTGTACTTCCTAAATATATATAGTCTATTAAGGTTATATTTGGGGTTTMTTAAGGTTATACAGTTGGATAGAAAGGCTTATAGTAAGCTTCACCATCGAATGGTGAGTAAGATTTACAAATCTCTATTTAATTTTTGTTTTTGTTTTTTTTGGTGGTGGTAAGTTTAATTTGGTAAAAATWTTTGTTAAAAAGTATGTTTTAATTTATTTATATATAATATAATATAATATAATGTAAAATAAAATAAATATAATAATAGGGGGGAAAGTAATAAGGTGAGCGTATTGCATACTTAATAGCAAATGTGATTATACTCCTTAAATTAGTTTAGTGTCTTAAGGCTGAAATTAAAGATTATGTTTAGG
>NZ_RXZH01000128.1 GCF_003970385.1 Vibrio aquaticus
GTTCAATTAACTCAAAATCATCAATCGTTCCAACTAATCTACCGAAGTACTCGGCTAAGAAGAAAGAAGACGGACGAATCCGAGCCAAAGCCGTACAAGCGCGAGATACCTTCGGGACAGCCTAGGCGGATCCATGCTTTCCAACGAAGCACGCCCATCCAACCTAGGCGAGACAAGGGTTCACATTTCGTTCATCACCCTTGGCCGGCTWTCGAACAGCCGGACTCCCATCAAAAGATGGTTGCCAAGAACATCTTCGTTACGGTTTGCTAATTCTCGGAATAACATCRACAAAACTCGGAAGGTTTAAAAAACCCACGGTAGTATGAAGTGCTACTCGAAATCTTTGCCACCCGTCTCGTTCCAGTTCCTAGCCGCAAGGTGTCGATGCCCATGGGCGACACTCACACCTCGCTCACACTCGGGACAGCCTAGGCGGATCCATGCTTTCCAACGAAGCACGCCCATCCAACCTAGGCGGGTGGAATCGATGCCCA
>NZ_RXZH01000015.1 GCF_003970385.1 Vibrio aquaticus
TTGGTTGCGGGGGCCGGATTTGAACCGACGACCTTCGGGTTATGAGCCCGACGAGCTACCAAGCTGCTCCACCCCGCGTCCGTATTCATCATTTGAGGCATGATGAAAGCCTTAAAATTTGGAGCGACACACGAGGTTCGAACTCGTGACCTCAACCTTGGCAAGGTTGCGCTCTACCAACTGAGCTAGTGTCGCATCAACAACGTTTCCGTCGTTCAGGGCTGCGAATTATAAGAGCATTTTTTTGTGATGCAAGTCCTTCATTAAAAAAAAGCGCTTTTTTTTTCTTATCGGATAAAAAGAACACATTTATCAATCAAAAAGCTTGAAAAGCATACAGATTACCAGTCTCAAATCTCACCTACAGGATCAAAATGCGAACTCCCACCACGTTTTTCGATCTCTTTATCGCGAATAACTCCCATTTTTTATATAACTGTCTGATATAGATTTGTATTGCTAAACAACTTCTTAACGAAGAAGAGGCTCACTTGCTATGCCGTTTCACGCAGCGCTAGTCAAAATCATCACTATTCTATCGCTAATGATCCTCATAAGCGGCTGTGGATCAATGCCTAAACCAGTTCGCAATCTGGGTAAGAGTGATGTTGATTTCGTCATGGATGTTCACGCCAAGCAACTAAAAGCTCAAATGGTGGAGTTAACCCGTAAGCTTTATGTTCGTAACCCCATTCAACTTGCCAAGAACCCCACAGCAACCATCGACAGTCGCATTGCTCAAATCTTTGGCCCCGAAGACACTATTTCGCTCCCACCGTTGGTTTTTGATGAACTGAATGGTGTCACTGGGATCGATGCCATTTTGCTGAGTTTTGAGGAAGCATTTGAAGGTGACCGCGTATTTGCAGCCGTGGTCGGTTTGTCTGAAATGTTGCGCCGTTCATACAACCACCAGCAAGAATTTTTCATCATTGATTCATTAGATGAGCAAGCTTTGTATAACAGCGCAAGAAACATCGAGATTTTCGTTTGGAGGCTATACCACCGTAAAGGTGACAATGGCAATCCTCTCATCTACACCAACGACACCACAGAATATGGTGGCGATATTAGCTTCGACCGTTTGTTTACTAAGATGGTCATGATTCAAGATATGATGGCGTTGATTGTTGCTGATAAAACCAACCGTGGTATCACCAAAGTCGCACATGGAGTCGCACAGTTTGTCTTCCTACCTGTGCCATAAATAGCAATAAAAAAACCAGCATTGAATGCTGGCTTTCTTGATTAGATAGAGATGATCGTTTTTCGGTAGTATTGCAGCTCGGCAATCGACTCTCTAATGTCATCCAGTGCTAGGTGGCTGCCTGTCTTACTAAAACCATCAAGTACTTCTGGTTTCCAACGACGAGTCAACTCTTTCAACGTACTCACGTCAATGTAGCGATAGTGGAAATACTCTTCCAAGTCCGCCATGTGCTTGTACAAGAAACGACGATCCTGACCAACACTATTACCACAGATAGGAGATTTCCCTTTCGGTACCCACTTCTCTAAAAACTCGATGGTTTGACGAACCGCTTCTTGCTCATCAATCTTA
Organism: Vibrio aquaticus; assembly: GCF_003970385.1. Lineage (GTDB taxonomy): Bacteria > Pseudomonadota > Gammaproteobacteria > Enterobacterales > Vibrionaceae > Vibrio > Vibrio aquaticus. The sequence goes on from NZ_RXZH01000015.1 coordinate 1,562, forward strand.
CTTGCACGAATACGTTCAACTAAGCCACTGCCAGTATGTGTTGTCGTACACCACTCATCCATTTTTTCGAGCTCTTCTTCAGGCTGATGAATGGCAAGTACTGGTCCTTCAGCTAGAATATTCAATTCACTATCCGTCACTATGGTAGCAATTTCGATGACTTTGTGAGTTTCTGGATCAAGGCCAGTCATCTCTAAATCAATCCAAATTAAGTTCTGATCGCTAAAGGACATAAATCGTTGCCTATTGGTTTTCTGATAAAAAAGGTACTATACCCAAATTCCGATACCCAAGATAGCTTGAGATAACTCGCTTCTTGTGAGTATCGCCCGATAAATTAAGCAATTGAAGTAGATAAACGTGGCTAAAAAGAAAAAGCTAACCAAAGGTCAGGTAAGGCGTGTTCGCCATAACCAGAAGCGCAAACTCAAACAAGAAGAATCGGTCCAATGGGACGAATCGATGCTTGGGGGCAGCAAATCGGGCCTAGTTATCACTCGTTTTGGACAACACGCCGATATCGAAGATCTTGAAACAGGTGACGTTCAGCGCTGTAACCTACGTCGAGGTATCGAGACTCTCGTTTCTGGGGACAAAGTGATTTGGCGTCCAGGACTTGAGTCTATGGAAGGCATCAGCGGTGTGGTTGAAGCAGTAGAACCACGCACTTCAATTTTGACTCGCCCAGATTACTATGATGGTCTAAAGCCTGTTGCGGCTAATGTCGATCAGATGATCATTGTCTCTTCCGTGCTGCCAGAGCTCTCATTGAATATTATCGACCGATACCTTGTCGCGTCTGAAACGCTGAACATTGCGCCTCTGTTAGTACTCAACAAAATCGACTTACTGGACGATGAGCAACGTGCTCAATACCAAGAATGGTTAACAGTGTATGAGCGTATTGGATACAAGGTCTTGCTCGTCAGCAAACAAACGGGTGAAGGCATTGCGGAACTGGAAGCAGAACTTAAAGATCGCATTAACATCTTCGTTGGCCAATCGGGTGTAGGTAAATCCAGCTTAGTGAATGCGCTGATGCCACAGTTCAACGTGGAAGAAGGCGAGGTCTCTGAAAACTCTGGCTTAGGTCAGCACACCACCACCGCATCTCGCCTTTATCATATTCCTACGGGCGGCGATCTTATTGATTCTCCTGGAGTTCGTGAGTTTGGCTTATGGCACCTAGAAGCAGAGGAAGTGACCAAAGCATTCGTTGAGTTCCGTCCTCTCCTTGGCAGCTGTAAATTCCGTGATTGTAAACACAATGACGATCCTGGCTGTGTGTTACGCCAAGCGGTAGAAGATGGCGAGATCAACGAAGTACGCTTTGCAAACTACCATCGAATCATTGAAGGCATGGCGGAAGTCAAAGCAAACCGTCAGTACTCTCGTAGCAAAAAAGCGGATTTGTAACCGCAATTTTGTAAGCAAACTCTCGTAACTGCTGACATTATCGGGCAATTTGAGTAGTATCTCGCGCCCAGAATATAGTCAATTGAACAAATAACATTGGAATTGAACACAATGGATAAGATTAAAGTTGGACTTCAATATTGGATCCCACAACACGGCCTAACACGTCTAGTGGGTAAGCTAGCTTCTGCAAAAGCGGGCGGTCTAACAACAGCGATCATTAAGTGGTTTATTAAACAATACAACGTGAACATGGATGAGGCTTTGCACTCAGATCCAAAACACTTCAAAACGTTCAACGAATTTTTTGTTCGTGAATTGAAGGAAGGCGCACGCCCAATCACGGAAGAGACCACTGTTATCACCCATCCTGCTGATGCGTGTGTAAGCCAATTTGGTCCTATCACTGACGGTAAACTTATCCAAGCAAAAGGTCATGACTTTACTGCTCAAGAACTGTTAGGTGGCGACGGTGTACTGGCGGAAGAATTTGCTGACGGTGAATTTGCGACACTGTATCTCTCACCTCGTGATTATCACCGTGTTCACATGCCATGTGACGGCACGTTACGTCAGATGATCTATGTCCCTGGTGATCTGTTTTCAGTAAACCCACTTACCGCAGAAAATGTACCGAACCTATTCGCGCGCAATGAACGCGTTGTGTGTATCTTCGATACGGAATTTGGCCCGATGGCTCAGGTTCTTGTAGGCGCAACAATTGTAGGTAGCATCGAACAAGTTTGGGCGGGTACCGTAACTCCACCTCGTGGTAACACTGTATACAAATGGGATTACCCTGCAGAAGGCGACAAAGCGGTTATCTTGAAGAAAGGTGAAGAAATGGGCCGCTTTAAGCTTGGCTCTACCGTTATTAACCTATTTGCAAAAGGCGCGATCAGCTTCGATGAAACGATGCAAAATGGTCAATCAACTGTAATGGGCTCACCTTACGCACATACCGTTGCTCAAGACGCTGAGTAAACCCGTCTTCAGAACGTCCATAAGCCTCGATTCGTCGAGGCTTTTTTTGACCCAAAACAAACTCAACGCAACAATTTCCACTGTTTATTAAAACTACAAACTCAGTCTAAGACGCTCATTTCATTGTCATTTATGCTATAGCCTCAACGCAGTTATTGGGGTGAGTATTGCTATGCCAAAATTAGATGCTGGGATCATTGTTAAGCTACTGATTAGTTTTGGCTTACCTCTTGGCGTATTGTTCATGCCGATCGATTGGATTCCTATTGATGATCTCACGCTGATTCAACACCGTTTGCTGGCAATTTTCTTACTCGCCGCCTTGCTTTGGGTGCTCGAACCCGTCCCGGTATTCGCGACTTCCATTTTGATCATCGCTCTTGAACTGATCATGATCTCCAACAAAGGCTTACACCTATTTCGTACGCCACCAGCCGGACACGACCTTGGTGAATTGATGCAATACACCGATATCTTTAGCGCCTTCTCCTCCCCAATTATCATTCTGTTTATGGGTGGTTTTGCTTTGGCGATTGCCGCTTCCAAGTATGAGCTTGATAACAATCTAGCACGAGTGTTACTCAAGCCTTTTGGCCACCAGCCTAGATTCATCATGCTAGGCTTAATGTTGATCACTGCTGTGTTCTCAATGTTTATGTCCAATACCGCCACAACAGTGATGATGCTGGCGCTATTGGGGCCAATTGTCGCCTCAGCACCTAAGGGCGATCTCGGCATCAAAGCACTAGTGCTATGTATTCCTATTGCGGCCAACACGGGAGGCATCGCGACGCCAATTGGTACGCCACCCAACGCAATTGCTCTGCAGTATTTAACCGGTGAGAACAGCATCGACTTTCTCAGCTGGATGATGATGGGGCTGCCGTTTGTGATTATTCAGCTCACCATTGCTTGGTTCTTGCTGCAAAAGCTGTTTCCATCAGCACAAAAAGAGATGAAGCTGAAACTGGATGGTCAATTTCAAAGAAACTGGCGCGCTATCGTCGTGTATACGACCTTTGCTGCAACCATCTTGCTGTGGATGACAACCAAACTGCACGGCATGAATACCTACGTGGTATCCATCATCCCACTGGCGGTCTTTACGCTAACCGGAATAATGGGCAAAGCCGAGCTTAAGCTAATTAACTGGGACGTGTTGTGGCTGGTCGCTGGCGGTATCGCGATTGGTATTGGTTTGGATAAAACTGGCCTGGCAGCCGCTTTAGCCCATGCGATTGATTATGAATCGCTCTCGCCGCTTGCCGTAGTCTTCACAATGTCGATCGTTTGCTGGCTAATGGCGAATTTCATGTCCAATACCGCGACAGCAAACTTGTTGATGCCGATCGCGGCTGCGATTGGTGCCTCAATGGAAAGTCTAGCGAGTGTCGGCGGCTTGCAAGGTCTGTTGGTTGTTGTCGCCTTCTCTGCCTCACTTGGCATGATCTTACCAGTCTCAACGCCACCCAATTCATTGGCCTACTCAACCGGCTTAATCGAAAGTAAAGATATGGCGAAGACTGGTATTATCATTGGTGTAATTGGGCTGCTTATTGTTTATGTCGCGACCTTGATACTTACCTGATAACCCGATAAATCTGACCTCTAGCATGCTGGGCTGGAGGTCACAAATCCTTACAACTTTAAATGGCTTTTCTTAAAATCAGCATATAGATCAACAATCCACATTTCCGCCATCTATAACATTGTGCCGATATCACCATCAATGCCCCCTTTTTCATCCCTGTGAAATCGTGGTGATAGCCCCTATTCTTCTCGTCCTGTTGTCTGAAAAATAAGGAAAGGCAATGAGAAATACAATCAAACTAAAAATTCAAATCGCCATTGCGATCGTGATTGCCGTCGTCAGTGGTGTTCAAGCTTGGATCTCTGTCAATCAACTGCAACAAGAAACCACCTCTGCGCTGAACAGCGAAATGGCCAATATCAGTCACTCAACTTCGCGTTATATTAGTGATTGGCTGGCAATTCGTAGCGATATGATGCTAGCGAACGAAAAAACCCTCATTGAATCAAACAACTCTGATCGAGAGATGCTCCTCACGAAACGAGCTGGGGATTTTCTTTCGGTCTACGCTGGATTTGATGATGGCTCAATTGCGTTTGGAGACAAAACCGAAGATTGGCCAGCCGATTACGATCCAAGAACACGCCCTTGGTATCAAGATGCAATGGCCAGCAACGGTCTGATCATCACCGAACCATACCAAGATTTTGATGGGAGCATTGTGGTCAGCTTTGCCAAAGCATTTTCTGGCAACAAACACGGTGTGCTCGCCGCTGACCTTACTGTGACCAACATCATTGATGAGGTACTCAACATTACCTTAGACAACGATGGGTTTACTTTTCTTGTTGATGGCAACAATAACATCGTTGCTTACCAAGACGAATCTCTAAGCCAGCAACCACTCACCAAGCTGAATTCAAAATTGACGCAATCTGAGGTTCAAGCGCTCGTAAAAGACTCTTCAATTTCAACCATTGAATGGCCACAGCAAGGTGACAAGCTGATCTATGTAACGAATGTTCCATCGACTGATTGGTCACTAGGTATTGTGGTCGATAAAGAACTGGCATTCGCATCTGTTACTGAACAAATCCAGTTTACTGCCGTCGCTTCACTGATCTTGTATCTGATCATTGCGACATTCAGCACCTACACCATTACAAGGCTGCTAAAACCGCTGCAAGACTTGTCATCTTCACTTTCTCAGCTAGCAAAAGGGGAAGGCGATCTCACTCAACGAGTAGAGATCAAGCGCCGTGATGAAATCGGCGAAGTGGCTGAGCACGTTAACCAATTCTTGAGTCAGATGCAGCGCATGATCACTGACATCATCAATCACAGTGAGCAACTCGTACAGCAAGCAAACCAAGCGAACTCACTGTCATTGCAGTCAGCAGAGCAAGTCGAAGTTCAGCAAAATGACGTCAACCAAATTGCAACGGCAATCCATGAGATGTCTGCAACCGCAAGTGAAGTAGCAAACCACGCAGAAACAACCGCAACCGCTTCCCAAACCTCGGCAGATGCATGTCATGATGGCCAGAAGGTCATTCAGCAAAACCGTGAAGCGATCATTAAGCTGGCGGAGCAAGTGACGGCCGCAGCCAAAGTGATCTCTGAGCTGGAAAACAACACCCAAAGCATCAATCAGATTCTATCGACTATCCAAGAGATTGCCGAACAGACCAACTTACTCGCCCTTAATGCGGCCATTGAAGCCGCTCGTGCAGGCGAACAAGGTCGTGGTTTTGCTGTGGTCGCCGATGAAGTCCGAGTCTTGAGCCAACGCACCCATGGCCCGACAGAAGAAATTCGTCACATGATAGAGACACTACAAAGCAATACTCAACTTGCGGTTACTAGCATGCGAAGCAGTACGTCACTCGCGGATACGAGTGTGGACTACGCTCAACAAGCCGCTGAGAGTTTGGGGCATATCACCGATGCGATTAGCAACATCAATGATATGGCGCTACAAATCGCGAGCGCGGCAGAAGAACAACGCGCCGTCAGTGAAGACATCAGCCGCAATACTCAAGGAATAAAAGACGCTTCTGACGTACTGGCAAACCAAGCGCTGCAAAGTAGTGACAGTGCTACCCAGATGCGTCAATCCGCAGAAACGATGCGCACGGAAGTGGCCCGCTTTAAGGTGTAGCTTTGTTTTAAGCATGATTTAATGCATATTGTCAGCCTGACTTTCCGTATTCACAAGGATAGCGAATCAATGGGTTACGAATGGCTGGCACTCGCTGCCGCATTTCTTTGGGCCGTGGCCAGTATATTGTCTGTGGTACCTGCGCAGCATCTAGGCACGTTTGCCTACAGCCGTTGGAGAATGGGGTGTACTTCTTTGATTCTCGGCTCAATGGCACTGCTAACCGGCGGCTGGGCAAGCGTAGAAGTCAGCGCCATCTCAGCCATGATGCTGTCTGGTGTCATTGGTATTTTTATTGGCGATACCGCTCTATTTGCTTGCCTGAATAGGATGGGACCAAGGCAAGCCGGCTTACTGTTCTCTTGCCATGCCGTGTTCTCGGCGGTGTTAGGCTATTTCCTGTTTAGTGAAACCATGACTAGCTTTGAGCTGCTGGGCGCTTTGCTGGTTTTTTCTGGCGTTCTAACTGCGATCTTTTTTGGTCGCCGAGGGCAGACAAACAATCAGCTTGAGTCAGTAAAAGGTAAGGTGTGGGTTGGCATCGGTTTAGGTTTACTGGCCGCGTTATGTCAGGCATTGGGAGGGATCATCGCTAAACCTGTGATGCAGACCAGTATCGATCCTGTGGCCGCCTCTGCGATGCGGATGATGACGGCGTTTGCGGCACACTGCCTGTATTTTCTCACTGGCGCTAAGCTCGCCCGCGCTACAAAGCCAATGAATTTAAAGATTTTCTCGATCACTGCTGTAAATGGGTTTCTTGCAATGGCGGTCGGTATGACATTAATTCTGTATGCACTACAGGAAGGAAATGTCGGCATGGTAGCGCTACTCTCTTCCACAACCCCTATCATGTTATTGCCTATACTTTGGGTTTACTCTGGCAAGCGACCCAATCGATTTGCTTGGATCGGTGCAATTGTCGCCGTCATCGGTACTGGCATTTTGGTTCAATAAGCTATTGCAGTAATCGGTAAATCCCACTTTCTTTTCACGCTAATACGTTGAGAATAGCGAGCAGAAAGCAGCAAGAATGAGCAACTCGGATTATACATACTGTTTGTAAGGTGAAAGATTACAACAATATTTCACAAACAATATTTGATCTTAACCTACAGTTTTGGTTAAAAAGTGTAGTAAAATTACGCTAATTTAGTTTCCAAAGTTACTTTGAAATTTGACGAGGTCATCCACTATGACAGCTAAGAAGCCTATGGCTCTAGTTATTCTTGACGGTTACGGTCACCGTGAAGATACAGCAAACAACGCAATCGCAAACGCGAAAACTCCATTCATTGACAGCCTGTTTGCTAACAAACCAAACACGCTAATCTCTGCTTCTGGCATGGATGTTGGCCTACCTGACGGTCAAATGGGTAACTCTGAGGTTGGCCACACCAACATCGGTGCAGGTCGCGTTGTATACCAAGATCTAACTCGCATCACTAAATCTATCGCTGACGGCGAGTTCGCAGAAACGCCAGCTCTAGTTGAAGCGATCGATTCTGCAGTTAAAGCAGAAAAAGCAGTACACATCATGGGTCTTATGTCTCCAGGTGGCGTACACTCTCACGAAGACCACATCTACGCAGCCGTTGAAATGGCAGCAGCACGTGGCGCAGAGAAAATTTACCTACACTGTTTCTTAGATGGCCGTGACACGCCACCACGCAGCGCAGAGAACTCTCTACAACGCTTCCAAGATCTCTTCGCAAAACTAGGTAAAGGCCGTGTGGCTTCTCTAGTTGGTCGTTACTACGCTATGGACCGTGATAACAACTGGGATCGCGTTCAAGTTGCTTACGATCTTCTTACTCAAGCAAAAGCTGAATTCACTTTCGATACAGCAGTAGCAGGTCTTGAAGCGGCATACGCTCGTGACGAGAACGATGAGTTCGTTAAAGCGACAGCCATCAAAGCAGAAGGTCAAGAAGATGCGGTAATCGCAGACGGTGATGCCGTGATCTTCATGAACTACCGTGCTGACCGTGCTCGTCAAATCACTCGTACTTTCGTACCTGCATTTGATGGCTTCGAGCGCGCTGTATTCCCAGCAATCAATTTCGTGATGCTAACGCAATACGCAGCTGATATCCCGCTAACAACAGCATTCCCACCAGCATCTCTAGAGAACACGTACGGCGAGTGGCTATCTAAACAAGGTCAAACTCAGCTACGTATCTCTGAAACAGAGAAATACGCACACGTTACGTTCTTCTTCAACGGTGGTGTTGAAAACGAGTTTGAAGGTGAAGAACGTCAGCTAGTTGCTTCTCCTAAAGTTGCGACTTACGACCTTCAACCAGAAATGAGCTCTGCTGAGCTAACTGAGAAGATGGTTGCAGCTATCAAATCGGGTAAGTACGACACGATCATCTGTAACTACCCTAACCCAGATATGGTTGGTCACACTGGCGTTTATGAAGCGGCTGAAAAAGCGATCGAAGCAATGGATGAGTGTGTTGCTAAAGTCACAGCAGCTATCGAAGAAGTTGGCGGTCAAATGCTGATCACAGCTGACCACGGTAACGCAGAAATGATGGTAGACCCAGAGACAGGTGGCATCCACACGGCTCACACTAACCTACCAGTACCACTCATCTACGTGGGTGACAAAGACGTTGAGTTCAAAGAAGGCGGTAAACTGTCTGACCTAGCTCCAACGATGCTTTCTCTAGTAGGTTTAGAAATCCCATCAGAAATGACAGGTGACGTCCTGGTTAAGTAATTAATACAGACTGACGTTTTGAAGCCCGAGCACTCAACTGCTTGGGCTTTTTGTTTTCTTAAATCTTGTTAGATATGACGCACTAGCAACTTTTGACATTCCCCTTTCTTCCCATCAAAAGGTTTGGGTATACTGGCTACTTCTCAAATAGTTAGGACACCCTCACACAATGGCTATCACCCCATTCAAGCCTCTCTTGTCGCGTAAGAGCTTACTGTCGCTCGGGCTGATACTTTGTAGTCTTTCTCCAATTCCTAGCTATGCGGCAAATAATGCAGAGCTCAAGGGCGTGAGTGGTGAAATTTCTCGTCAAAAGCAATCTCTTTCAAGCCAGCAGAAAAAACTCGATTCACTACAAAAGTCTCTAAAAAGCCAAGAGACCACCATTACTAGGCTCGAGAAAGAGATCAAAGAAACGCGTTCATCACTCAAAACAACCAACGCAAACATTGCTAATCTCGACAGTAAAATCGATGCTCTCGAAGCTCGTAAACAAGCGCAAAGTGACCGACTTGCCGAGTTAATTCAAACGTACTACGTGACTCAGCGAGCCAAAACTTCGTCTAATATTCTCAATCACGGGATTGAAGAAGATCGTATCAGCCAATATTTCCAACACCTGGCAAAAGCAAGAGCCGAAACCATCAGTGAGCTGGAAGCAACGGTGAGTGAGTTGGATAACAGCCACCAGCAACTTCAACTAGAGAAACAACAACTCACCACCTTGCTGAACCAGCAAACTCAAAAGCGTGACCAACTAGCCAAGACGCAATCTCAACGTAAAGGGACAGTGTCTAATATTCGTAAGAGCATCTCCAACGATAAGGTTTACCTTTCTGAGCTACAGAGAAACGAGACGCGTCTAAAAGCTGAAATTGCGAAAGCCGCCAAGCGTAATGCTGTTCCTATGGATGGTCTTACTCGTCAGAAAGGAAAGCTGCCTTGGCCAGTTAAAGGTCGTGTTCTGCATAACTACGGCTCAAGGCAGACAGGGCAAATCAACTGGAAAGGTATGGTGATTGATGCCAATTACGGTCAATCAGTCAAAGCGGTGTATTCAGGTACGGTTGTCTTTGCTGACTATCTACGTGGCTATGGTTTAGTGGTCTTACTCGACCACGGTAAAGGCGATATGACCTTGTATGGCTTTAACCAAAGCCTGCTGAAGAAAGAAGGGGATAAGGTGACCAAAGGCGAGACGATTGCTCTTGCTGGTGATACGGGTGGTCAGTCTCAAGCATCGCTTTACTTCGAAATCCGACGTAATAGTAAAACCCAAAATCCGAAAAGCTGGTTAACTCGCTAACCAACCAATAAACGCAGATAAAGCAAGGCGTCTTCTCTAGTGATAAGACGCCTTGTTTCTTTTCGTACTAGGCGTATTGCTTTTCAACCGCCTCAATAAACGCACTCACCTGCTCTTTCGGCAAAGCATTGATGCCTGCCGCTGCCGCTCGGCCACCCCCCGTTGGAAATAGTGAGCAAATATCTCCCGCCCCTTGTTTATCATTCAATGGTGCTCGCAACGACACGGTGTATGTACCATCACTGTTTTCCGTGAGTACAGCATGCGCTGAGTCTGCAGATTGGTTCGCCAATAAGTTGCCATATACGCCACTGATACGGCGCGAAGACGCTTCATTTGGCAATTCAAACACACCCAGCTTGTCACTTTGGTATTGAGGCTTAATCGCCAGCGCTTTATCCATATCTTGTTGATAAGCGGATTGAAGCACATAAAAAGGGGAGCTTTGATCAGCTATAACAGCAAATGGATCATCGTAGGCCAAAAGCGCTTGAAACAGTACGGCAGGGTCAAAATGAAGGTCTTCTAGCTTGGAGCCATAACCGTTGTAGTTGGTCAAAGTGCCTAGCTCTTTTAGCTGTGCTTGTTGCTCAGAGCTTAAGCCGGCATCTTCTGCCAATTGATCCGCCTTGGCGATTAAGTTGTCTCCGTAAGCGGCTGTAATCGCCCACGTGTGATAACGACCATTCAATAACTTGTCGACAATAAGCGCAGTACACGTGTTTGCATCGAGATCGATATGAGCATCAAGGTTGGGATGCTGCGGGATGTCTCCTGACTTATGGTGATCGGCATAAAAGACCTTTGCATCAGCAGCAAGGGCTTTCTCTAGTCCAGCTTTGTTCTTCTCCATCGAGATATCAAGCACCGTGACCGAATCACCTAGAGTTACAGAGAGCTTCTCAAGCAACTGAATATCGCGCTTTACCCCAGTCACAAGCTGAGCATCTTTAGGTTCGGCTAGGCGAAGCTGTAAAAGTGCGATGATGCCATCGGCATCACCATTAAAAACGTCAAAGTGCATAAACAACAAAACCCATTAAAATATCTCTCGATACTCTAATGGGTTCTGACTGAGTTAACAATTTCAGTTAGTTATAACTAGGATCCACACGTTTAGGCATGAATCGCTTTCACACCATCTTCTAAAAGCTGAAGCTGTTCCAATCCTTGTGCCGTTGCTTTTGGTTTCACAACCGAGATCATCTGTAACATGCCTTGGTGAATGACCTGTTCCGTAATCTGCGTCTTAGGTGACATGGCCGCTTGATAGCCTAACCAGCTTGATGCGATAAGGTGCAGAGTCGTCACTAGTGACTTCATTTCACTGTCTTCAACCGAAAGCAGCTCTAAGTCGACGAAAGCACGCATAATATTGATCAGGTTCGACTGAAGTTTCTCCTGAACCTGAATGTACTCCTCATGCAGCTGCTCATCACGTTGCAAGATCTCTGGTAGATTGGCGTAGAAGAAACGATATTTCCACATCAGTGTAAAGATGGAGTCTAGATAGTGCTTGAGTAACACCAAGCTTTCTTGTTGACCTTGGATCGGAGTAAAGCGTTCCAACAACTCATTCGAGTACAGTGCGAAGATCTCACGCACAATCTCTTGCTTGTTGCGGAAGTGGTAGTACAGGTTACCCGGGCTGATATCGATATGCGCGGCAATATGATTGGTCGTGATATTACGCTCGCCGTGCTCATTAAATAGTTCTAGTGCTGCAAGCACGATTTTATCGCGTGTTTTCATTCTTTCCCGAACCCTATTCCATTAATCTAGTCAGTATAACTGAGTATATTACCCAATAACAAAAAAGCGCCTGATTAGACCAGACGCTTTCATGTGTTTCTTACTTATTTGTGGTACGGCTTAGATAACTCATGAACCGCTTCAACAAATACACCCGCATTTTCTGGCGGTACATCCAAGTGGATACCGTGACCAAGGTTGAACACATGGCCTGTGCCTGCATCACCAAAGCCTTCAAGGATAGTCGAAACCTCTTCACGGATACGCTCTGGTGAAGCGTAAAGCATTGATGGGTCCATGTTGCCTTGCAGTGCAACTTTATCACCCACGCGCTTCACAGCGTCTTGGATGTTGATTGTCCAGTCTAGACCAACTGCATCACAACCTGTTGCTGCGATTTGCTCTAGCCACATACCACCATTCTTAGTGAACAGAGTAACTGGAACACGGCGACCATCATTTTCACGGATTAAGCCGTCTACAATTTTGTGCATGTACTGTAGCGAGAATAGGTTGTAGTCGCGTGGAGTCAGTACACCGCCCCAAGTATCAAATACCATCACAGATTGTGCACCTGCTTTGATCTGAGCGTTTAGGTATTCGATCACGCTGTCTGCTAGCTTATCAAGCAGTAGGTGCAGAGTTTGTGGCTCTGCGTACATCATCTTTTTGATCTTAGTGAACGCTTTCGAGCTGCCACCTTCAACCATGTATGTCGCAAGAGTCCATGGGCTACCAGAGAAACCAATCAGTGGTACATCACCATTCAAATCTTTACGGATCTGACGAACAGCGTTCATCACGTACTGAAGCTCACCTTCAGGATCTGGCAGACCAATCTTTTCTACGTCTGCTTTACATGTGATTGGCTTATCAAACACAGGGCCTTCACCCGCTGCAAAACGCAGCTCAAGACCCATTGCATCTGGAATAGTTAGGATATCTGAAAACAGGATCGCAGCATCAAGAGGAAAACGGCGTAATGGTTGAAGCGTTACTTCAGATGCAAGCTCTGCGTTTTTACACAGAGACATGAAGTCACCCGCTTCAGCGCGAGTCGCTTTGTATTCTGGAAGGTATCGACCTGCCTGACGCATCATCCATACTGGAGTGTAATCTACCGGCTCTTTTAATAGCGCACGAAGATAGCGGTCGTTCTTTAATTCAGTCATTCCGTTTTTCCGATTGTTAGGCTTAGTTTTGTTGCGGCTATTCTAACACTGTTTGGCTCTCAAAAGCTGTGTGCTTTGCAACCTAGATCAAGTTATTAACTTTTAAATCAGTGCTTAATTTGCACCCAATTAATAACAGTGTTAAAAATTTGTTTGCTAGCGAAAACTACAATTATAAACCGAGCACTCAGTGCTTGGCATCTCATAACGACATCTTACTTACCCCCTCCTTCTGGAGGGTTTTTTTTGTCTAAATTTCAATAAGATGCATTTTATTGGTCACACGTAAATTCAATCAACTCACGCGCAATCGTCCCCTTAGGAGCCACAGGAGGAAGCGCATCGAAGTCGAACCATTTCGCATCACTCAGCTCGCTGTAATCTGGTTTTAGTATTCCTGACTCATACTCAGCGACAAAGCCCATCATCATACTTGATGGAAATGCCCAAGGCTGACTTCCAAAGTATTGAATGTTTTTCACATCTACGCCCGTTTCCTCTTTCACTTCACGCGCGACGCACTGCTCTAATGTTTCACCAACCTCAAGGAACCCAGCGATTACGGTGTACATACCGTTACGGTGCCTTGGGTGCTGAGCCAATAATATTTGACCTTGTTTGCGTACCGCAACGATGATGCACGGAAAAATACGGGGATAGTGCAAGGTACGGCAATCGCCACATTGCATCGCGAGTTGATTATGATTGAGGTGGTTTCGACCGCCACACAGTGGGCAAAAACGCATGCTCTGAGTCATATAACTGTATTGGACCGCCTTACTCAGCAAAAGGAATAACTCACTAGGAAACTCGAGGCAATCACGTAACGAGACCAGTTCAAGATTCACTTCTAGGTCATCGCTATTTAGCCACAAGACGGGAGTATTTTCATAGCGACCAATTTCTATCGCAGAGGCCGAAGGCAGAGAGAAATCCTGAGCAGTACCGAATGGAATTGTATTATCCACCAACCACACGTCACTTCCTGATACAACGCACCAATAACAATTTTGCGTACGGTTTGTGTCACTTTTATTTAACATTCCACCTCCTCTTACTTGCAGTTCGTCTATTTTACTGGCAATCTAAATTCATACCAGAGTTTGTAGTCAGACAATTTTAGCGCTATAAATTCTTGTAAGGACAAGAGCTTGTATTTCTGTAGTTGCTTTAAGCTCAAAGCTTAATGGTCACCCAAGAAGTGACCCGATCATGAGGATGTGGTCATGCTAAATAAATTTAAACAGACGCAAGAACAATGGGGTGGCTCAAGTGAAGTTATTGATCACTGGCTTGAAACCCGTCAGTCACTCATCGTTGAATATTGTAAGCTAGGATCCCTTCAACCTGCCAACGGGCATGCCAACGTTGTCGAACTTCCCTCCCCAAAAGAAATTAGCTCATTTTGCGACCATGTCGTTGACTACATCTCCGAAGGGCATTTCAAGATCTACGATATGGTGATGGAGAAGTGGCAAGCCACTGGCTTTAAAACCAATGACGATATTGATGGGGCTTACGCTAAGATTATCCTCACCACCGAACCTCTTCTCGAGTTTAATGACAAATACGTCAAAGTGACTGCGGATGACGAACTTCCGAACTTTGAAGTCGATATGTCGAAAGTGGGTGAGCTACTCGAAGTGCGCTTTGAAGTAGAAGATAACTTAATTCAACTGATTGCCGATAGCCTAGCTATTCCGCCAGGCGCATAAAGCGAGAAGCGAGAAGCGAGAAGCGAGAAGCGAGATTTAATCTTGAGGGTTGACGTGTATGCGTCAACCCTTTTGCGTTTTTAGAACGGTGGGGCTTCTTAAAGCAAGTCAAAAGCAAACAGAGATTCCTGACCTTTGCTTTAATACCGTCATCCCTGAGAGGGAGGGACGACCGAGTTAGGGATCTCTTAAATCGAGTCGAAAATAAACAGAGATTCCCTACTCGCTCCTTCGTCACTCTATGGAATGACAAATTCCCTTTCGCCAAAAACAAAAAAGGCACCCGAAGGTGCCTTTTATCATTTCTTAGCTAGCGATTACTCGTCTGCAGAGAAGCCTGCGTTAAGTAGTGCTGCAAGGTTGTCAGTCGCTTGTTCAGCTGAAGGACCTTCTTGCTCTTCTACACGCTTAGCTTGACGCTCTTGGTGGTAAGCGAAACCTGTACCTGCTGGGATTAGACGACCAACAATTACGTTTTCTTTCAGACCACGTAACTCATCACGCTTACCAGAAACGGCTGCTTCTGTTAGTACGCGAGTTGTTTCCTGGAACGATGCTGCAGAGATGAACGACTCAGTAGCAAGAGACGCTTTCGTGATACCTAGAAGGTCACGTTCAAAGCGAACTAGCTCTTTGCCTTCAGCTTCTAGTGCACGGTTAGCGATCTTAACGTTCGCGTATTCAACCTGCTCGCCCACTAGGAACTCTGTAGAGTCACCAGCGTGAGTGATTGTACACTTACGTAGCATCTGACGAACGATAGTCTCAATGTGCTTATCGTTAATCTTTACGCCTTGGAGACGGTATACTTCTTGAACTTCGTTCGCGATGTATTGAGTCACAGCGTGGATGCCACGTAGACGTAGAATGTCGTGTGGAGTTTCTGGACCATCTGCGATCACATCACCACGTTCAACTTTCTCGCCTTCGAATACGTTAAGCTGACGATGCTTAGGAATCATCTCTTCGTAAGCGTCACCGCCTTCACGAGTGATTACTAGACGACGTTTACCTTTCGTTTCTTTACCGAAAGACACAGTACCTGTGTGCTCAGCAAGAATCGCAGGCTCTTTCGGCTTACGTGCTTCAAATAGGTCTGCTACGCGTGGTAGACCACCGGTGATATCTTTGTTACCGCCAGATTTTTGAGGGATACGAGAAAGTGTATCACCCACGCCTACTTCAGCGCCGTCTTCGATGTTAACGATAGCTTTACCAGGTAGGAAGTAGTGAGCTGGCATTTCAGTACCAGGGATCATTACGTCGTTACCTTGCTCATCAACAAGTTTGATAGCTGGACGCATATCTTTACCTGCCGCTGGACGAGCCGCTGCATCTGTAACTTCAGAAGAAGAAAGACCAGTTAGATCATCTGTTTGACGAGAAACTGTTACACCGTCGATCATGTCAACGAATTGGATGCGACCTGCCACTTCAGTGATGATTGGCATTGTGTGCGCTTCCCAGTTAGCTACTGTATCACCAGCAGTTACTGCATCGTTGTCGCCTTTGCTTAGTAGAGAACCGTAAGGAAGTTTGTGTTTCTCTTTCGTACGACCGAACTCATCGATGATGGTTAGTTCAGATGCACGAGAAGTGATTACAAGCTTACCGTCTTTGTTCGTTACAAACTTAGCGTTGTGTAGCTTAACCGTACCGGTTGTCTTAGCTTGGATGCTGTTCTCTGCTGCTGCAGTAGATGCCGCACCACCGATGTGGAACGTACGCATCGTAAGCTGTGTACCCGGCTCACCGATAGACTGAGCAGCGATTACACCAACTGCTTCACCTTGGTTCACTAGGTGACCACGTGCTAGGTCACGACCGTAACACTGTGCACAACAACCGAAGTCTGCATCACAGGTAACTACAGAGCGCACTTTCATGCTGTCTACTGAGTTCTCTTCCATGATCTGACACCACTTCTCATCGATTAGAGTATTACGTGGAATCAGGACTTCATCAGTACCTGGCTTAAGAACGTCTTCTGCTACTACACGACCTAGTGCCAGCTCAGAAAGTGCAACTTTAACGTCACCACCTTCGATGTGCGGCATCATGTCAACACCTTCGTGGGTGCCACAGTCATGTTCGTGTACTACAACGTCTTGAGCAACGTCTACTAGACGACGAGTTAGGTAACCCGAGTTCGCTGTTTTCAGTGCCGTATCCGCAAGACCCTTACGAGCACCGTGCGTTGAGATAAAGTACTGAAGTACGTTTAGACCTTCTTTAAAGTTCGCCGTGATCGGCGTTTCGATGATTGAGCCATCTGGACGTGCCATCAGACCACGCATACCTGCAAGCTGACGAATCTGAGCTGCAGAACCACGTGCGCCTGAGTCGGCCATCATGTAGATGCTGTTGAATGACTCTTGCTGTTCCTCATCACCTTCACGGTTAACTACCGTTTCAGATGAAAGGTTTTCCATCATCGCTTTCGCTACGCGATCGTTGGTCGATGCCCAAATATCGATCACTTTGTTGTAGCGCTCACCCGCAGTAACAAGACCAGATTGGTACTGTTCCTGGATTTCGCGAACTTCTGCTTCCGCTTCTTCGATCTCAGTGTACTTAGCTGCAGGTACAACCATGTCGTCGATACCAACAGATACACCAGAAAGTGCCGCGTAAGCGAAACCTGTGTACATGATTTGGTCAGCAAAGATTACCGTGTCTTTAAGACCTAGCTTACGGTACGCTTCGTTAAGTAGGTTAGAGATTTGCTTCTTACCTAGCTTTTGGTTAACGATGCTGTACGGTAGACCTTCCGGTACAATTTGCCATAGCATTGCACGACCGATAGTTGTATCAACCATCTTAGTCTCTGTAGTGCTATTACCATCTTCGTCTTTAACAGTCTCAGTGATACGAACTTTTACGCGAGCGTGCAGTTCAGCTTCTTTAGTACGGTACGCTTTCTCTGCCTCAGCTGGGCCAGAAAGGTACATACCTTCGCCTTTCACGTTGATCTTGTCACGAGTCATGTAGTACAGACCCAATACAACGTCCTGAGAAGGTACGATGATCGGATCACCTGACGCTGGCGACAGAATGTTGTTTGTCGACATCATCAGAGTACGAGCTTCAAGCTGTGCTTCTAGAGTTAGAGGCACGTGAACCGCCATTTGGTCACCATCGAAGTCGGCGTTGTATGCCGCACACACTAGTGGGTGAAGCTGAATCGCTTTACCTTCGATTAGTACTGGTTCGAACGCCTGGATACCTAGACGGTGAAGTGTAGGTGCACGGTTCAATAGTACTGGGTGTTCGCGGATTACTTCGTCTAGGATATCCCAAACGATCGCTTCTTCGCGCTCTACCATCTTCTTAGCAGCTTTGATTGTCGTCGCCAGGCCACGAGTCTCTAGCTTGCTGTAGATGAATGGTTTGAATAGCTCAAGTGCCATCTTCTTAGGAAGACCACACTGGTGCAAACGAAGGTATGGACCTACTGTGATTACAGAACGGCCAGAGTAGTCTACACGCTTACCTAGAAGGTTCTGACGGAAACGACCTTGTTTACCCTTGATCATATCAGCAAGAGATTTCAGAGGACGTTTGTTCGAACCAGTGATCGCACGACCGCGACGACCGTTATCTAGAAGTGCATCAACAGACTCTTGCAGCATACGTTTTTCGTTACGTACGATGATGTCCGGAGCAGCTAGCTCTAGAAGACGCTTCAAACGGTTGTTACGGTTGATTACGCGACGGTATAGGTCGTTCAGATCAGAAGTCGCGAAGCGACCGCCGTCTAGTGGTACTAGAGGACGTAGATCTGGCGGAAGTACCGGAAGCACAGTTAGGATCATCCACTCTGGGTTGTTGCCAGATTGAACGAACGCTTCAACAAGCTTCAGACGCTTAGTGATTTTCTTACGCTTAGTCTCTGAGTTAGTAGACTGAAGCTCTTCACGCATTTCTTCGATTTCAGCAGGCAGATCCATAGACGCAAGTAGGTCTTTGATCGCTTCCGCACCCATCTTAGCCGTGAATTCATCACCCCACTCTTCTAGACGATCCAGATACTCTTCTTCAGTAAGCATCTGAGATTTTTCTAGATCAGTCATACCCGGTTCAGTTACTACGTACATTTCGAAGTAAAGAACACGTTCGATATCACGTAGAGGGATATCCATTAGTAGACCGATGCGAGACGGTAGTGATTTTAGGAACCAGATGTGAGCAACTGGTGAAGCAAGCTCGATGTGGCCCATACGGTCACGACGAACTTTAGTCTGTGTAACTTCAACGCCACACTTCTCACAGATAACACCACGGTGTTTCAGACGCTTATATTTGCCACAAAGACATTCGTAGTCTTTTACTGGACCAAAAATACGCGCACAGAACAGACCATCACGCTCAGGCTTGAACGTACGATAGTTGATCGTTTCAGGTTTCTTAACTTCACCGAAAGACCATGAACGGATCATGTCCGGTGAAGATAGACCGATTTTGATTGCATCAAATTCTTCGGTCTTATGCTGCGCTTTTAGAAAGTTTAATAAGTCTTTCACAATCAGCTCCTGTAAGGAGTTAAAAGGAGCTCACCCGCAAAAGTGAGCACCTTCTACCAAATAATCGCTTTTCTCAATTAAGAAAGAAGGGATTACTCTTCGTCTTCTAGCTCGATGTTGATACCTAGCGAGCGGATCTCTTTCAACAGTACGTTGAACGATTCTGGCATGCCAGGTTCCATGCTGTGGTTACCATCTACGATGTTCTTGTACATCTTAGTACGGCCGTTAACGTCATCCGACTTGACTGTTAGCATTTCTTGAAGCGTGTAAGCAGCACCGTATGCTTCTAGTGCCCATACTTCCATCTCACCGAAACGCTGACCACCGAACTGAGCTTTACCACCAAGTGGTTGCTGAGTTACTAGGCTGTACGAACCAGTTGAACGAGCGTGCATCTTGTCATCAACAAGGTGGTTCAGTTTCAGCATGTACATGTAACCAACAGTTACAGGACGCTCAAACGCATCACCTGTGCGACCATCAAACAGCGTTAGCTGACCAGATTCTGGTAGGTCACCTAGTTTTAGAAGCTCTTTGATTGAAGATTCGTTTGCACCGTCAAATACTGGCGTTGCGATCGGTAGACCACCACGTAGGTTCTTGATCAGCGTACGAACTTCGTCATCAGATAGAGACGCGATGTCTACTTTCTGACGAGTATCACCAAGATCGTAAACCTTCTGTAGGAAGTCACGGAACTTAGCTAGCTCTTGCTGCTCTTTCACCATCTGGTTGATCTTGTCACCGATGCCTTTCGCTGCCAGACCTAAGTGTACTTCTAGGATCTGACCGATGTTCATACGCGATGGTACACCCAGTGGGTTTAGTACGATGTCTACCGGCTGACCTTTCTCATCGTAAGGCATGTCTTCAACAGGGTTGATCTTAGAGATTACACCCTTGTTACCGTGACGACCCGCCATCTTATCACCAGGCTGGATACGACGTTTAACCGCTAGGTAAACCTTAACGATCTTCAGTACGCCAGGTGCTAGATCATCACCTTGTGTGATCTTACGACGCTTAGTTTCAAACTTCTTATCGAAGTCAGCTTTTAGCTCATCCCACTGCTCAGCAAGTTGCTCAAGCTGTGACTGTTGCGCATCGTCTTCAAGCGTTAGTTCTAACCACTTCTTACGGTCGATAGAGTCTAGCTTCGCTTCAGTGTAACCACCGTCGATTAGTACAGCTTTAACACGGTTTAGAAGGCCACCCTCAAGAATCTGGAATTCTTCAGTAAGGTCTTTCTTCGCTTCTTTAAGCTGCATCTGTTCAATTTCAAGTGCACGTTTGTCTTTTTCAACACCGTCACGAGTAAATACTTGAACATCGATGATCGTACCTGATACAGAGTTTGGTACGCGTAGAGACGTGTCTTTAACGTCTGACGCTTTCTCACCGAAGATAGCACGTAGTAGCTTCTCTTCAGGAGTTAGCTGAGTTTCACCTTTAGGCGTTACTTTACCTACAAGGATGTCACCGCCTTTCACTTCCGCACCGATGTAAACGATACCTGACTCGTCTAGTTTAGACAGAGCAGACTCACCTACGTTTGGAATGTCAGCTGTGATTTCTTCAGCACCAAGCTTAGTATCACGCGCCACACAAGATAGCTCTTGGATGTGGATAGTCGTGAAACGGTCTTCTTGAACTACGCGCTCAGATACTAAGATCGAGTCTTCGAAGTTGTAACCGTTCCAAGGCATGAATGCGATACGCATGTTCTGACCAAGCGCTAGCTCACCAAGGTCTGTTGAAGGACCATCAGCAAGAACGTCGCCACGTGCTACTGGTTCACCCGGCATCACACATGGACGCTGGTTGATACACGTGTTTTGGTTCGAACGAGTGTATTTAGTTAGGTTGTAGATATCGATACCTGCTTCACCAGGGATCAGCTCGTCTTCGTTCACTTTAACAACGATACGAGAAGCATCTACAGACTGGATTACACCACCACGTTTCGCTACCGCTGTAACACCAGAGTCAACTGCGATGTTACGCTCGATACCAGTACCAACTAGAGGCTTATCAGCCTTAAGTGTTGGAACGGCCTGACGTTGCATGTTGGCACCCATCAATGCACGGTTCGCATCATCGTGTTCTAGGAACGGGATAAGCGATGCAGCGATAGATACAACCTGGTTAGTTGCAACGTCCATGTAGTCAACATGTTCGCGTGGGTGTAGGCCAGATTCACCTTTCTGACGAGCTGTGATTAGCTCTTCAGCAAATGTGCCTTCTTCAGTAAGAACAGTGTTCGCCTGAGCGATAACATACTGACCTTCCTGAATAGCAGATAGGTAATCTACTTCGTCTGTTACTACGCCATCTACAACGCGACGGTATGGAGTCTCTAGGAAACCGTACTCGTTACAACGCGCAAACGCAGATAGAGAGTTGATCAGACCGATGTTTGGACCTTCAGGCGTTTCGATAGGACATAGACGACCGTAGTGAGTTACGTGTACGTCACGTACTTCGAAGCCAGCACGTTCACGAGTTAGACCGCCAGGACCCAATGCAGAAATACGACGCTTGTGCGTTACTTCTGATAACGGGTTGTTTTGGTCCATGAACTGTGAAAGCTGTGAAGAGCCAAAGAATTCTTTAACCGCAGCAGAGATCGGCTTAGCATTGATTAGATCTTGAGGCATGATTGCATCAAGGTCACCAAGGCTTAGGCGTTCTTTAACAGCACGTTCAACACGTACTAGACCAACGCGGAATTGGTTTTCTGCCATTTCGCCAACAGAACGGATACGACGGTTACCTAGGTGGTCGATATCGTCCACTTCACCGATGCCGTTACGGATAGCGATAAGCTTCTTCATCACTTCAACGATATCAGTTTCGTCAAGTGTGCCTTGCTCTTGAGCATCTTCACGTTCGATAGAGCTGTTGAACTTCATACGACCAACAGTCGATAGATCGTAACGCTCTTCAGAGAAGAATAGGCTTTCGAATAGTGCTTCAGCAGCTTCTTTCGTTGGCGGCTCACCAGGGCGCATCATGCGGTAGATTTCTACCAGTGCAGAGATACGATCAACAGTGCTGTCGATGCGTAGCGTGTCTGACATGAATGGACCGTGGTCTAGATCGTTCGTAAATAGAACTTCTAGTGCTTTATGGCCAGCTTGTGAAAGGTTAGCTAGTGCTTCTAGGCTGATTTCTTGGTTTGCACCAACAATGATCTCGCCAGTCGCTTCGTTGATGTAATCTTTCGATGCAACTTTGCCTACGATGTACTCTACTGGTACTTCGATCTGCTCAACGCCATCTTTTTCAAGTTGACGGATGTGGCGTGCAGTTACACGACGACCTGTCTCAACGTAAGTCTTACCGTTAGCTTCGATATCGAATGACGCAGTTTCACCACGTAGACGATCAGGAACAAGCTCCATAAGTAGAGTTTGATCTTTCACTTCGAAGTTAATCTTGTCGAAGAAGATGTCCAGGATCTCTTCTGTCGTCTTACCTAGTGCGCGAAGAATGATAGATGCTGGAAGCTTACGACGGCGGTCAATACGTACGTATAGGTTATCCTTAGGATCAAACTCGAAATCAAGCCATGAACCACGGTAAGGAATAACACGTGCGTTATATAAAACTTTACCCGAAGAGTGAGTCTTACCCTTATCGCTGTCGAAGAATACGCCAGGGCTTCTATGAAGCTGGGATACGATAACTCGTTCAGTACCATTGATTACAAAGGTACCATTGTCTGTCATAAGCGGAATTTCGCCCATGTAGACTTCTTGTTCTTTGATGTCTTTAACGGTGCCTGCTGGCGCGTCTTTATCAAAAATAACTAGACGTAGTTTTACGCGTAGTGGCTTTGAGTACGTTACGCCGCGGATTTGACATTCTTTAACATCAAATACTGGCTCACCAAGACGGTAGCTAACGTATTGCAGCTCAGAGTTGCCGTTGTAGCTCTGAATCGGGAATACAGAACGGAAAGCAGCTTCAAGACCGTATTGACCCTCAGGATCCTGTTCGATGAATTTTTCGAACGAATCGAGCTGGATCGATAGCAGGTATGGAATGTCCAAAACTTGTGGACGACTACCAAAGTCCTTACGGATGCGCTTTTTCTCGGTATAAGAGTAAACCATGGGGTTCCTCAGCTCGCTGATAAGTGACCCAAACTGTCTCCAATCGTTATGAGACAGTGACTGAATATCTGTTTGATTGTAGTTGCGTTTCATTAAGAGCTAATGAAACGTTTTTTGCTCGAGATATGGGTGCTCAAACAGCGGAAAAATCACCCAACCCCTACAGCGCAAAAAGGCCGGTGGTTATAAAACCACCAGCCATTAGCCGTTAGGCTAAGAAGCTTAAGTAATAATTACTTAACAGCAACAGTTGCGCCAGCTTCTTCTAGCTGAGCTTTAAGAGCGTCAGCTTCAGCTTTGTCAACGCCTTCTTTAAGTGCAGCAGGAGCTGAGTCTACAAGACCTTTAGCTTCTTTAAGACCTAGGCCAGTTGCGCCACGTACTGCTTTGATTACAGCAACTTTGTTACCGCCAGCAGATTCTAGGATTACGTCGAATTCAGTTTGCTCAGCAGCAGCTTCGCCTGCAGCAGCGCCGCCAGCTACAACAGCAGCAGCAGCAGAAACACCGAATTTCTCTTCCATTGCTTCGATTAGTTCAACAACTTGCATTACAGACATTTCTGCAACTGCGTCTAGGATTTGCTCGTTAGTGATAGACATAACAATTCTCTTTTAAATCAACAATAAGTTTAAATAGCAACCAGTGAAAAGCAAGGCTTAAGCCGCAGCTTCTTCTTTTTGGTCGCGTAGTGCAGCGATAGTACGTACCAGCTTGCCTGCAGAAGCTTCTTTCATGCACATCATTAGGCGTGCGATAGCTTCGTCGTAAGTTGGTAGTGTCGCTAGTACTTCAGCGTCAGTTAGCGCGCCTTCAAATGCAGCAGCTTTGATCTCGAAGTCTTTGTTCTCTTTAGCGAAGTCTTTGAAAAGACGCGCTGCAGCACCTGGGTGCTCGTTAGAGAATGCGATTAGAGTAGGACCAGTGAAAGTGTCAGTTAGACACTCGTAGTCAGTACCTTCAACCGCACGACGCATAAGCGTGTTACGAACAACACGTACATAAACACCAGCTTCACGAGCCTGTTTACGTAGTGAAGTCATAGCACCAACTTCAACGCCACGAGAATCAGCTACAACTGCAGAAAGTGCACCACTGGCAGCTTCGTTGACTTCAGCAACAATTGCTTTTTTGTCTTGAAGGTTTAAAGCCATCTTGGATTTACTCCTGGTTGTCGTTACACCACTCACTATCATCACGACAGTGAGAGTTATTTAGGTGCTTCCCAGAAGAAAGTAACTATTTGCATAGAGCTTTCTGTCAGTTCGGGCACCATCTACGTAGGAAAATTAAGTTTACAAAAGCAAACACCTACGGTCTTGGACGGAGACTGGGTCATAATTCAGACTAAATTCTTGCGAATTTAATGAACCAAAGTTCAGCCCCAACCACAAATATTAGGCGCAAAATTATACATAAACTTTGCACCTAAGTAAATAAGTGTGTCGTAAAATTAATTACGCAACTGTGTTCAGGCTACCCTGATCAACAGCAACACCAGCACCCATTGTAGTAGAGATGCTAACCTTCTGAAGGAATGTACCCTTAGCAGAAGACGGCTTAGCTTTCTTAAGAGCAACTAGAAGTGCTTCTAGGTTCTCTTTGATCTGCTCAGCAGAGAAGTTTGCTTTACCGATTGTAGTGTGGATGATGCCGTTCTTGTCGTTACGGTAACGAACCTGACCAGCTTTAGCGTTCTTAACCGCTTCAGCAACGTTAGGAGTTACAGTACCAACTTTAGGGTTTGGCATTAGACCGCGAGGACCTAGGATAGTACCTAGTTGACCTACAACGCGCATTGCATCTGGAGAAGCAACAACTACGTCAAAGTTCATTTCGCCTTTCTTCACTTGCTCAGCAAGATCTTCCATACCAACGATGTCTGCGCCAGCTTCTTTAGCTGCTTCAGCGTTTGCACCTTGAGTGAACACTGCAACGCGGATGTCGCGGCCAGTACCGTGAGGTAGTACAGTTGCACCACGTACGTTCTGGTCAGATTTACGAGCATCGATGCCAAGGTTAACAGCAACGTCTACAGACTCAACGAATTTAGCAGTAGCTAGTTCTTGAAGAAGAGCTACAGCTTCATTGATTTCGTATTCTTTAGTTACGTCAACTTTTTCGCGGATAACGCGCATGCGCTTAGTTAGTTTAGCCATCTTATTAACCCTCTACCACTAGGCCCATTGAACGAGCAGTACCAGCGATTGAACGCTTCATTGCTTCGATGTCAGCACCAGTCATATCAGCAGCTTTAGTTTCTGCGATTTCTTGGATTTGAGCGTCAGTTACAGTACCCACTTTTTCAGTGTTTGGACGACCTGAACCAGACTTAACGCCAGCAGCTTTCTTAAGAAGAACAGCAGCAGGTGGAGTCTTAGTTACGAACGTGAAAGAACGGTCGTTGTATACTGTGATAACAACTGGAGTAGGAAGACCTTTCTCGATAGATTCTGTTTTCGCGTTGAACGCTTTACAGAATTCCATGATGTTAACACCGTGTTGACCTAGTGCAGGACCAACTGGTGGACTTGGGTTCGCCATACCAGCAGCAACTTGTAGCTTGATGTAAGCTTCAACTTTCTTAGCCATGATTATTCCTAATTTTGGGTACTAGCGCTAATCGGCTGATCAGCTCCCCGTTGATGTAAATTCTTTTTACTTCCTCAGAAGTAAAAAGGCGCGAAATTATAGTCATAATTCGCGCCTTAAACAACCCTATTAAGGTGTTTTTTTAATCAAGTTTTTCAACCTGACCAAATTCAAGCTCAACCGGTGTCGCACGACCAAAGATCGATACAGACACTTTCACGCGGCTCTTATCGTAATCCACTTCTTCAACAGTACCGTTGAAGTCAGCGAATGGACCGTCAGTAACACGTACAACTTCACCCGCTTCGTACATAGTACGTGGACGAGGCGCTTCACTTGCTTTCTCAAGACGGTTAAGAATCGCGTCAGCTTCCTTATCAGTGATAGGAGCTGGACGATCAGAGGTACCACCAATGAAGCCCATGACACGCGGCACACTGCGTACTAAGTGCCATGATTCATCGTTCATGATCATCTGAACAAGGACGTAACCTGGGAAGAACTTACGTTCAGACTTACGACGCTGACCCGCGCGCATTTCAACTACTTCTTCAGTAGGAACTAGTACTTCACCAAACAGCTCTTCCATGCTGTGCATTTTGATATGCTCGCGAAGAGATTGGGCTACACGGCCTTCAAATCCAGAGAAGGCTTGAACCACATACCAGCGTTTTTTTGGAGCTTCACTCATGAATTAAAACCCTCTATACCCCAGTTGCTAGAGCAACAAGACGAACCATAATGCCGTCAATTCCCCATAGCACTAGAGCCATTACAATACTTACAGCTAAAACGATCAGTGTTGTTTGCATAGTTTCTTGGCGTGTAGGCCAAACAACTTTACGTACTTCCATACGAGATTCTTTTGCAAACTCGATCGCAGCTTTACCTTTCGTTGTTGTAGCAGCAACACCAAGTGCCGCAGCAATAAGTACAACAACACCTGCAGCGCGAATCACTACAGACATCTCACCGTACAGGTAATTACCCACAACAGCGGCAGCTAACAGAGCAAAAGTGACAATCCACTTAAAGATATCTGCGCCATTTGAGCTCTCAGGAGTTTCAGCATTATTTGCTTTCATAAAACCAACCTGTCTAAGTCTTAATATAGACGACAACAACCCCGCTGTTGCAGGGCAAATCCATGAAACGTCAATCTAAATAAATTGACGTACTCTTTTATTGATCAAGACGCAACACCTCGACCAAAAATTCCTGCTAAATGTACTATTGAATAAGAAAACAACAGACATTTTATTGAGTGCAGAAAAAGGGCATCAAATGATGCCCTTTTTGCTACTGGTTCGTCAAATCTAATTCATAGATTTTCCGAAGTCTTTAGCTAATTCCTAGGAATTAGTCGAAGATCTTAGCAACAACACCAGCACCTACAGTACGGCCACCTTCGCGGATTGCGAAACGTAGACCTTCGTCCATAGCGATTGGAGCGATTAGTTCAACAGTCATTTGAACGTTGTCGCCTGGCATTACCATTTCTACGCCTTCTGGAAGAGTGATGTCACCAGTTACGTCCGTAGTACGGAAGTAGAACTGTGGACGGTAGCCCTTGAAGAATGGAGTGTGACGGCCGCCTTCGTCTTTAGAAAGTACGTATACTTCAGACTCAAACTTAGTGTGTGGGTTGATTGACTTAGGAGCCGCTAGTACTTGACCACGCTCAACTTCGTCACGCTTAGTACCACGTAGAAGTGCACCAACGTTCTCACCTGCACGACCTTCGTCTAGAAGCTTACGGAACATTTCAACACCAGTACATGTAGTTACTGTTGTTTCTTTGATACCAACGATTTCTACTTCGTCACCTACAGTTAGGATACCGCGCTCGATACGGCCAGTTACTACTGTACCACGACCTTGGATTGAGAATACGTCTTCGATTGGTAGTAGGAATGGTTGGTCTACTGCACGCTCTGGCTCTGGGATGTAAGAGTCTAGTGCTTCAGCAAGCTCAACGATTTTCGCTTCCCACTGCTCTTCGCCGTTTAGTGCGCCTAGTGCAGAACCTTGGATAACTGGTAGGTCATCACCTGGGAAATCGTACTCAGAAAGAAGTTCACGAACTTCCATTTCTACTAGCTCTAGAAGCTCTTCATCATCAACCATGTCACATTTGTTCATGAATACGATGATGTAAGGGATACCAACCTGACGGCCTAGTAGGATGTGCTCACGAGTTTGTGGCATTGGACCATCTGTTGCAGCAACAACTAGGATACCACCGTCCATCTGTGCAGCACCTGTGATCATGTTCTTAACATAATCCGCGTGTCCTGGACAGTCTACGTGTGCGTAGTGACGTGATGGAGTGTCGTACTCTACGTGAGAAGTAGCGATTGTGATACCGCGCTCACGCTCTTCTGGAGCGTTATCGATAGATGCGAAGTCTTTCGCAACACCGCCGTACACTTTTGCAAGTGTAGTACAGATAGCAGCAGTTAGAGTTGTTTTACCGTGGTCAACGTGGCCGATAGTACCAACGTTAACGTGCGGTTTAGTACGTTCAAATTTTTCTTTAGACA
>NZ_RXZH01000132.1 GCF_003970385.1 Vibrio aquaticus
CACCAGTTCCCTCAAGATTACAGGTACACCTTGCTGCTCAACATTACAGGTACACCTTGCTGACGAGTGCCAAGTAGCACGAAACCCGKGTCCASGGTTTCCTGTTSACTACCTCCAACCACCATCTAATCTCAATACATAGTGCCCKCAGTGTCGAGTCACCTAGACTGGTGGCCACATTGCAACATGATCGATAGCATTCGATCTGCACTAAYARGGACTAGACAAGCATGASATTGATCACCACCCAGTGATCAATCAATTSTGATTACATCTCAGTYCTAYAGGAGRTTAGTCACGGCTCGGATAGCTCAGTGGTAACGTCTCTGACTGTGAAGYYGGGTGACACGAGATCGAATCCGCCASGGARCACCAGTTCCCTCAAGATTACAGGTACACSTTGCTGACGAGTGCCAAGTAGCACGAAACCCGGRYCYAGKGTTTCCTGTTGACTACMTCCAACCACCATCTAATCTCAATACATAGTGCCCG
>NZ_RXZH01000133.1 GCF_003970385.1 Vibrio aquaticus
GAGCAATGGTTTCAACCATGTACCGGATGTGTTCTGCCATGCGCTCCTGAAACTCAACATCGGCATCAAACGCACGGGTAATGGATTTTTGGCTGGCCCCGTGGCGTTGCAAATGATCGATGCATAGCGATTCAAACAGGTGCTGGGGCAGGCCTTTTTCCATGTCGTCTGCCAGTTCTGCCTCTTTCTCTTCACGGGCGAGCTGCTGGTAGTGACGCGCCCAGCTCTGAGCCTCAAGACGATCCTGAATGTAATAAGCGTTCATGGCTGAACTCCTGAAATAGCTGTGAAAATATCGCCCGCGAAATGCCGGGCTGATTAGGAAAACAGGAAAGGGGGTTAGTGAATGCTTTTGCTTGATCTCAGTTTCAGTATTAATATCCATTTTTTATAAGCGTCGACGGCTTCACGAAACATCTTTTCATCGCCAATAAAAGTGGCGATAGTGAATTTAGTCTGGATAGCCATAAGTGTTTGATCCATTCTTTG
>NZ_RXZH01000135.1 GCF_003970385.1 Vibrio aquaticus
GTTGTTGATGTTGATGTTGATGTTGTGTATGTGTGATTTGTGTAGGTGTTATTTGATGGTGATTTTCGTTGTACGCGTTGTGTGAGACGCGTTATTTGGTGATTGTTCCAGATGGTGATTGCCGTTGGACGTGTTGTGTGAGTMAAATGGTCGGCTTCGTAGCTCAGTTGGTTAGAGCGTCGTGCTAATAACGCGAATGTCGAGGGTTCGATCCCCTCCGAAGCCAACTTYTCACCACCACCACATTCTCAGACAATCATTCTATGCGCTCCAAATACTGACAAATACCTATCCACACCACAATCACCACCAATCAACACACAAGTGTCCASGAATAACAACAATAATCAACGCTCAACACCTACAAATGCCCACAAACAACAACATGCAAAAGTAGAAATCCACATGAACACTGAGTAATATCGTGCGTCACAGTSAGATTCAATGTAAGTGACAGCGACAACCACAACGACAGCAACAGAGCAAG
>NZ_RXZH01000137.1 GCF_003970385.1 Vibrio aquaticus
AAGAAACAACACACACATACACCACATACCGTAAAATATCAAAAAACAAATGCGTTGTAAGTTGTTTACAGTGTGGTATAGTTTATTGTAGAACAGGTTACCAATACCTATCCGTAACTGTGACAGTTTTACCAAATTCAAAAGGCTAATAACCYTGTTRCTARACTGTAAAGAGCTTCAGCTATTCGTTGAAMTCYCGTCCACTAATGMGGCATCCTTATGAACTGCAAATCTACTTAAATAAWAGTAGAATCTAGACACTSAAGTCAGTACAYCATCTAGAAATTAATTACACAGGAAGCCTAAACTTYGAAGAACATGCCTCCTCTATTATTTTTAAATCTAGACGGTTAACTGGTTTCGTAACGAATACTTTCTTCACAACAGAGGCTATGCTTACCCTCTATAAAATGTGTGTACGACCTTCCCTTAAATACTGCTCTTTTATCTTCTCCAACGCGGAGAACACAGACAAGATAAGAGTA
>NZ_RXZH01000139.1 GCF_003970385.1 Vibrio aquaticus
ACTCAACTCAGTAGCTGAGTGGATAACGCGATGCCGTTTCAGGTGAATGTATGTGGGTTGGAGTATCCGATAATGAACGTGAGGTGTCAGAATCAGACACATGCACCWTAGCAGTGCCAAAKACAAGAAACWKCATCATATAYTCCATTAMTAACCASCATSCATGTTTGTTGACAATGCATGGAATTAATGTGATACCGAAGCAATACTCACACTATTTATGCTATGCACAATATTCACATATGCCAATAACACACTGATCAATTGCAKTGCTGAACATGAATGAGAACATTCAARTGAACAATGTCAAGTGAATTTGAWATTGACGGGATTGCACAAGCAAGTGGCTGTGAGCACTCAGTARCTGAGTGGATAACGCGATGSCGWTTCAGGTGAATGTTACTGAGATGGAATGTCAGATATTGACCATCAATTGTGAGATGCAGACACATGCACCTTAGCAGTGCCAAATACAAGAAAC
>NZ_RXZH01000016.1 GCF_003970385.1 Vibrio aquaticus
AATTCTGATGCGAGTTCGAAGCCAATGCTCAGATAAAAGCGCTTCGAAAGCTCAAAATCTTTGGCGGGCACAAACGATTTTATTTCTACTGTATTCAGATTTTCCATTTCTAGTACCAATTCCTTTCGACTGTTTGTAGCTTAACGCCCAATTAAGTTGTGAGCAACGCTGCCACATTGCTTTAGCACTTCACCGTAATCACCAAACGAATTGAAACCCAAAGCGCCGAGCGTTGCGAATCAGCTTGAATTGTTTGTTAGGCAAATTTCTCGTTTACTCACTTACTTGGTTTAAAAACAGAATACCTTAAACACGATTAGCAACCAATCACCCACTGACTTTTTGTGATTCAAGAACTACTAAAGCCACTATGTTACAGCCTCTCTTTTTACGCTCACGAAATACAGCCTTTCAGCGAGAAAGTAGCCTTTGAACCTGAGAAACTCAAAGCTGCGAAATGACAGCGAATACGAAAACTGCCTTGAACTAGCCCTTTCCACACCTTAAGCCAGTAAAACTCACTACCGACCAACACTGAAAACCAATGAGGCAACCCACGAATTTTGACATGTTTTACGGTTGAAGAGATTCAAGGATTTGAGCCGACAATACGGAATTGCAGACTATGAAAAGCGAAATGCCAGAGGGAACAAAAAAATTAGAACAAAGAACTTTTCTGCCCTTTGCCTAACGCCGCGTTAAGTAGTGAGCAACGCAACCACGAAACCTAACCATACCACCGTAAACACTATACTTGATTCCGACTAAAAATGCCGAGCGTTGCGAATCTGTCTTAAACGCTTTGTTAGGCTTTGGTAGGTGCCTTTCGGGTCATGCCCCCACCTTGCAAAAATATAAAAGGGCATAATTAAACAAACCATAAATGCCCCCGAAGTTAAACAACTAAGAAAAACCTCAGGCATAAACTCAATGACCTTGTTTATGTTCTCTTCTGGTAGTTTCCCTTTACCTCCCATTATCTCAATAACCAAACTAGCCGGTCTGTAACCCACCCATACTAAAAACCAAGAACATGCCGATACAGGTAAAAGAAATAATAGTGGTTTTAAATTCCGATGAGGTAAGACGAAAAACAATAATGAAATCGCAAATATGACCGCCAAAAATGCTGTCCAAGCATGGATTCTCATATCTTGAAGCCAGAAATGTTCTTTAATGTACATTAAGAGAACCAGCGCACCTAGTGTGCTTACGAACAAAAGCTTTCCGGCTTCTTTCGTAGGTTCAAACCGAACCAAGACATAAGCAACAACACACCAAAATACGCTAATCCAACCAATGACATCGACTCCTAAAGAGAAGAATCTCGGAGTCGAACTATTGGTTAATATTAAAACACCAATAATTACTCCTAAGAGTAAATACACTATTGCGAATCTCACTAAAAGCCAAACCAGTTTTATCATGAGTACCTCGTTCCATGAGAAGCCTAACGCCAAATTAAGGTGTGAACAACGCTAGCCACCTTACCTAAACCATTGTGCCATAAACACTAAACTGGCTTGAAGTGAAAGCGCCAAGCGTTGTGAATCACTCTTAAATTTATTGTTATGTTTGATCTATCGGTTTGAGGGAATCCATTATTGCCATCCCTACACTTCTACCAAAGCCCTCTATCGACACCGGTCCATTATAGATGAACTCGTCAGACACATTTTCTCTTAAAAACGTATGTAATATGACCGCACTTTTTAGCATTAAATCAAAATGTGGGACAACGTCGTGTTTATAGCTTGGTTCATAATGAACCACCCACTTATTCCTAAAATCGAGAACTTTCGATTGATAAGCTACGAATTCCTTTTGAGTGATGTTCAGTTCAGAAAACAGCCTATCCCTAAAGGCCTGATGGTCAGAAATTAAATTCTTCCAGTGGCACTCTTCTTTGTTTGACCCAAAGACTTTGCACCAGCTAATGACGGCATCACAAAGAAGGACATTATGAATGTGAGTAAAGGGATTTAGCGATTGATATACTGAGTCATAATCATTACAAATGTCCCCTAGAGCTTCAAATGAGTAATACGATCTAAAGAAGGAGTTTAGCGCGAAAAATCGCCCTTGCACTTCAGTGAAATTTTCCAATTTTTCTCCTTAAACATAACGCCGCATTAAGGTGTGAGCGACACTTGGCTATACTTGAGCGAAGCGAAACTGCCAAGCGTTGCGAATCACTCTTAAATGCTTTGTTAGGGCTGCCTTCCGTTTGTCAAAGACTCTACTTTTTGATTGATAAAAATGTACACGTTTGATGAAAACATACCAACAACAATAGCAACCAGAGCCATGCTATAAAACTCGGCCGAAGTATTCGCGGTTACTTCGGAAACTTTAACACCTTGCTTCTCAAGGTGAGGAGCAATTATAGATACTAATATCTCACTCTTTATTCCAACCCATGAAAACATTGCCATCAAACCAGAAGAGAGCACTAAAGTTGAATTTTTAAGTATGGGCATACCAGAAACCATGATTCGGGCAATTGCACCAATTGAGCCAATAATTAACGGTATCATTAGCAAGAAGAAGGCATTGACAGCTTGAGCTACAAATTGAGTCGTCTCTTCGTCAATCAAGTAAATATCTGGATTTCGAAAAGATAGAAAAACCAAAATTGTAAGACAAAACGCAAATATACAACCTATAACGGTTGCCTTGACTCTGTCATTTTTTAATTCAGCCTGTCGAATGAAGTACTGACGTTCTTGCTCATCCATCTCACGATTTTTATCATCTTTCAGCTCAGAAACTTGTAGCTTCAACTGTTTGATCAATTCATCTTTATCTTGTTGTGGAATATCCACAACGTTATCACTATTTTCCAATTTACCTCCAAAAGCCCTAACGCCGCATTAAGTGGTGAGCAACGCAGACCACTGAACCTAAGCCATTGTGCCGTAAACACTAAAGTTGAAGCAAACCAAAAATGCCGAGCGTTGTGAATCCGTCTTAAATGCCTTGTTAGGGTACATTTTGCTTGACCAATGCGGCAAAAGGCATATTATTACATTTAAGCGGTTATCCGCGAGGTGTCAGGCAAAGGTAGTAAAGATAAAAGACTAAAGAATCAAAGACTAAACTTAAAAATACTCAAAGCTAATTAATAAACTAAACTACTGAAACTAAAAAAGCTAACAATATACTAAATAAACGAAATCAAGACTAAATAAATTAAAGCTAACTAAAATACGAATCTAAAACTTAAAATACTCAAAGCTAACTAAATACACTAAAAATATACTTATAGAACTTAAAGCTAATGATAAACCTGTAAGCCTGATAGTCACTAACCCTCACAAAGGTGTTGGCTATGAAAATAAGTCTTAGTATTTCCGCAGCATTTCGTGCTTGGTTTCTAAAATTTGAGTTTGGTTTAGACAAAAGTAAGTGTAAGCCAAACGACGAACAAGAAGCTTAATTGAGAAAGCCCACAACTGACACTGTGGGCTTTTTTTGTGCCTGTACCCTAACGCCCAATTAACGTGTGAGCAGCGCATACACTGAACTTAAACACTGCGCCGTAAACACTAAACTCAACCCGAAGTGAGGGCGCCAAGCGTTGCGAATCACTGTTGAATTGTTTGTTATGTTTTACCACAAATATATGATTTGTTTGAGAAAGAACTGCTATTTCCAACTAGTTTTCTGAACCAAACCACAAGGCTGAAATCAACTTGACCGCCAAAGGCGACCAACCAGAAACGAGCAATTCCACTTCCCTGCCCAATGAGGCAACCCGAGCAAGAAACAACAAGCGCCCTGTCTTTCCAACCAAAGCGTAAAACAATGCTCAATTGCCGAGGCAACTGCCAAGCCAAAATGCCAATTGACTAAGAGCCTAAAAGCGACTTAAAGCCAGTTAAACAAGAAACCGACCACCACGACCTGACAATGAAGCAACCCACGAACATTGGCATGTTTTACGAGCTAAGAGATTCAAGAACTTAGACCGATAATGCGGATTTGCTGAGTCTACTAGGGACGAATTGCCAAAGGGACAAAGAACTGAAGCCTAAGACCTTTAAGCCTTTGAATTACAAGCAAACATAACGCCCAATTAAGTTGTGAGCAACACTACCACATTACCTAAACACTTCGCCGTAATCACCACACTAATTGAAACCGAAAGCGCCAAGCGTTGCGAATCAACTTGAATTGTTTGTTAAGTGGCTTTTTCGACATACTCCATAATGGAAAAATCTTCTAATGGTAAAGAGCGTGAAGTAAAGACTTCCTTCAATTTTTCTTGGGGATGTTTTGCGGACAATTTGAACCGTACTTCACAATTACACAGCTCATTTGCTAAGTGGTATGTAGAGCAAAGAAGTGACATTAATACATTTATCTCTCTAATGTTTGCACTTTCCCTATTGAATCGAAGCTCATCGAGAACTTTAGGATAAAGATCATTGAGACTGTCACTCATCGTAATCAATTTTTTTAAGCCACCTCTTTGCTCACGAGTTAAACCACTAAAACATTGATAAGTTAAGGACTTAAGTATTTCAAAATTTGTTGCTTGTGGCATTGTAATATTGATCAGTAAATCACTATTGCCACTGAGCTCGTAAGCGCGGTACTGAGCGAATACAGTATAATAAATGTCGATAGTCTTGCCTAAATCATCAGTCAAATCCGATAACTCTAGATACAATGAGCTTTCTGACGAATCAGAGAGAGCTTGAGCTTTCATTAACTCCATTTTCTTTGTTAAGAGAAGTGTAGCTCCAACACCAGCTAATGAAGCAACAACCCCACCTATGAATGAACTCCAATCCAAATCAACACTCCGAATTATATTTGCCACTTAACGCCCAATTAAGTTGTGAGCAACGCTACTACTTTACTCAAGCACTTCACCGTAATCACTAAACAAATTGAAACCGAAAGCGCCGAGCGTTGCGAATCAGCTTGAATTGCTTGTTATGTTTTACCACAAGCTTATGATTTACTTGAGAAAAAACTAATGATTCAGACTGTTTTTCTGAACTAGACCACAAGGCAAAAAATAACTTGGCCACCAAAGGCGACCAACCAACAACAAGTATGAACACTTCCCTGCCCAATGAGGCAACTCGACAAGCAATCAACAAGTACCCTCGTCTCTTCTCACAACAGCGCCAAACAATGGCTAGTTGCCGAGACTACTGCCAAGGTAGGATGCTGCTTGGGAAAGAACCTCAAAGCGACTTTAAGCCAGAGAAACTAAAACCTAAGCTGCTCGACCTGACAATGAAGCAACTCACGAATCTTGGCATGTTTTACGGGCTGAGAGCTTCAAGAACTTAGGTCGACAATACTAATTTGCTGAGTCTACTCGGAACAAATTGCCAGAGGGACAAAGAACTAGAGTCTAAGACTTTTAAGCCATTGAAATACAAGTAAACATAACGCCGCATTAAGGTGTGAGCGACGCTTGGC
Organism: Vibrio aquaticus; assembly: GCF_003970385.1. Taxonomy (GTDB): domain Bacteria; phylum Pseudomonadota; class Gammaproteobacteria; order Enterobacterales; family Vibrionaceae; genus Vibrio; species Vibrio aquaticus. Next base: position 5,443 of record NZ_RXZH01000016.1, read on the forward strand.
TATACTTGAGCGAAGCGAAACTGCCAAGCGTTGCGAATCACTCTTAAATGCTTTGTTAAGTTTATACTCCGCATTTGCTGAAATCTCGAGCGAAGTAGTACTCTTTTGAACTTTCTATTGCATGCCTATTTATGTGCCTAATATGCTGCTCAGTCATTTCTGTGTTTGCAGACTGTTCTGATATTAAAATCCTTGTCGGTGACAAAGGCAGACAAACTAACTCTGGAAAACATTCAGGGACAATAAATTCTAGACCTGTATCGGATATATCGAAGATAGCCCATGAAATGTGACGATAGTGGTTCATGAAGCGCGTCAATTCGGGCTGAATTCCTAATCCTGCCATTACATGGCTAGCGATTTCTCCCTTATGCCCTCGTACGTAGGCACTATGCTTTGACTCTAATATTTCTTCCTGATCCTTAGTTAAGTTATCCTCGGGTATACCGATAATATTTCGATTTTGTCGCGGCTTGTATTTGGCATGAAATCGTAGACACCATAGCGCATACATTTCCGTAATTGACTTGTAATCAAAAGGATAGACAATTGGTCGTTTCTGCGAATTAAGTCTACTAGCTACTACTTGAAACCTGTCTTCTATAGATTTCATATAGCCAGCTTCTGCTCGTTGATCCCAACGCCGTTCAACACAAAATATAGGATTACTAGGTTTAACTGATATAACTCGACTTTCATTAACCCTACACAGTTGTACGAGCTTTCGATCGTTAGTGAAACGACTGATACTATTTGTCGGAAATATATGCTGATTAACTGTTAGTCTGTGTGGATTCTTTTTCTGGACTTTCTCTGCTTTCAAATAATGTACCTCTAAACTTAACGCCAAATTAAGTAGTGAGCAACGCTACCACCTACCTAAACCATTGTGCCGTAAACACTAAAGTTGATTCAAACCAAAAGTGCCAAGCGTTGCGAATCTGCTTAAATTTATTGTTAGGCGCTTTCTTCAATTTTCCACGGTGGGTTTAATCAATTCTCACCCGCCCAATACAACTTAATTTTGTTTCCTGATGGGTCACTTAGTACCGCTTCTTTCCAAAGGAACGGCTGATCGATAGGTTCCTGATCGAACTCTATACCTTTATCTTTCAAATTTGCTACCAATTGATCGAGTTCTTCATGTTCAAAGTAAACAACACCTCTACATTCTAACCCGCGTTTCTCAGTGTCTAAGTAGATTGAAAATGTAGAGTCTCCATCGGGAAAAGAAAAACGGGAATAGTGTTCATCGCTGACAATTTGAATAAGTCCTAGTGCTTTATAAAAATCCACGGCCAAATTGATATCATCAACAGCCAAAGTTACTTGATTTAGATTCATATACTTTCCTTGTATCGCATGCATGGCGCCTAACGCCGCATTAAGGTGTGAGCGGCGCTTGGCTATACTTGAGCGAAGCGAAACTGCCAAGCGTTGCGAATCACTCTTAAATGCTTTGTTATGCATTTAGTCAAATAGGTCACCATTGGTTTGTTCGAGCGCTTCCAAATGGGACACTATAAGTTTTGGTCGTTTAGCTGCAATTCGACCTTTTTCGTCTAAACGGCTAACAGTACCGACTAGCTTACAGCGCAAGAATAGAAGAGGTTTATATTTAACAACACTACCCACATCAGGGTAAGCAGTAAGGATGTGTCCTAAATATTTAAAACCTAGAGAGTTGGATGTTTTATTTTCCCTTGTAACTTCGCCTTCAATCACAACTGTTGTACCGTGCACTAGCTCAGGTAAAACTAAAACCTCATCGTCATCTTCACTGTCATCCTTACAGAAGATTGCTTTGTCTTGTTTACCAATAGTAACTTCGTCCTTAACCCCGTCGTTGTATGTTCCAATTTTTAACGAGCGTCCTTCGGCTATATTACGAGCTAATTCTTCTAGTAACTTTGAATTGGAATTTAGATAAAGATCTAACGCAGGTTTTGGAACATATATGTACTCCCCACTATTGTTAGGAATACCGATAAGTTCGTTATTATTTTTAAACTTAAGGTTGGAAAGATCTTTTTTACCCGTTTCTCCTAGATGTTTGCTGATTCGTGCAAACCACTTTATCCCATCTAGTGCTTTCGAGAATATTGAGGTGAAGCCGAAGTTCTCAAAATCTTTCTCAGCCATTTTTGACGCTGCCTTACTAAAGTAAGCGGTCGCAACAACCCCAAGTCCAGCTTGTGCCCAGCCAGCAACTGTTTCTGGAACTAAAGCTTCCCAAGAACCCTTTTGGACCCTCATTGGAATTTCAAAATCAATATGCTTCAAGTCTGGTGCTTGTTTAGAAATAAGCTCTCTAATTGCTCCATCATATGCGAGTAGAGCTTTAGCTTGTCTTCTGGCATCCATTAGCCCGCCTTCTACTAACTCACCATCATACTTTATATAACCCAAGTACTTTTCTTGTTCCATTGTTAAACCTCAAAGTCATACTGATTTGAGACTGATATAGCAACAAACTAAAGTAGTAGCTATACATCAGTGTCATAGAGCAAAATCGCCTTTATGATACTACTTTTGTATGAAATTGAGCGCAATAATAGAAGCGTGATGTGCTCTGCGAATTGTGATAAGAGCGCTTAAAATGCATAACGCCGCGTTAAGTGGTGAATAACGCGACCACCTAACCTAAACCATTATGCCGTAAACACTTAAACTGAATAAAACCGAAAATGCCAAGCGTTGTGAATCCGTCTTAAACGCTTTGTTATAAGCGTGGTGAAGAGTAGTACAGACCTATTTCACGAAACTCAGAGCAGTATCTAAACAGTTAAAGTCTTGAATACGCTGGTAATGATTTACTCTACCACCGACAATCACTACATTAACAGCTAACTCTTTGCACGCTTCTAAGTCCCATTCTGCGTCACCAAAATAGGTAACAGGATAGTTATCAATTTGGTTGATTGCTGATTTTGCCAACTCCATAATTTTGATACGAGAGTAGTGATCATTTGATGACATAATCGCTAGTTTCTCAGTTTCAAAACCAGCTGATTCCAACTTTATCTTAGCTGTTTCTCCCCACCCACCTGTAGCAATAGAAACAACATATTCGTCACTGTCTAACAGATATGACACGAATTTTTTGGCTCCGTATACTTCTTGGGTAGGTGATGTTTTAACCGATTTCTGAACATTACGGATAAAAATAGGCTTAACGAGACTCTCTAATTCAGCTAGAGAATATTTGAGGCCTTGTTGCTCAATAAAGGTTTTTAATATTCCTCTATCTGTGACAAAGGGATAACTACCCCAATCTGTAGATATTTCAAGCCCTGTAGTTTCTCGCACAGCATCAACAAAACACTGTTCATCCATTGCATATGACTGTAGTAATGTTCCATCAATATCTAGCATTACATGATGTTTCATTTAATTCCCTTTAAGCTTATAACGCCAAATTAAGGTGTGAACAACGCTACCACCTAACTTAAAGCATTGTGCCATAGACACTTAACTTGCTTGAAGTGCAAGCGCTAAGCGTTGTGAATCACTCTTAAATTTATTGTTATAAATCAAGCCAATAGTCATGCATATTAGCTTTGTTAACTTTCCTTAACTTGTAACCAAACAATTCGTCGACGATATCATCGATAGAGTTGAACTGAACTCTGATACCGCCAATTTCACGAACTTTCGTATCCTCAATTCGCTCGACTTGAAATGATAACTCCAAAATGCTGGAAGTAGCTGTGACTAAGGTGAATGGCGAATTCATATTTTCTATTCTACCTTTTTCGGTTGGATACAATTCTGCCTTATAACTCTTATTATTCTGGCTCAGTTGCTTACAAATAAGCCAGAATAAAGCCAACTCTTCTTCAGCTACTTTGCCTCCAATTTTATGAGTGTCTTCCTCAGATACTGACGCTAGCAATGACGATAGCGAATGTAGTTCTAGCAATGCCATGTTCGAAGTTCCTTCCAGATTTATAACGCCCAATTAACGTGTGAGCAGCGCAGACACTAGACTTAAACACTGCGCCGTAAACACTTAACTCAAACCGAAGTGAGAGCGCCAAGCGTTGCGAATCACTGTTGAATTGTTTGTTATGTTTTACCACAAGTTACTGACTTAATTGAGAAAGAACTGCTGTTTCAAGCCAGTTTTCTAAACCAAACCACAAGGCAAGAACCAACTTGGCCGCCAAAAGCGACTAAACCAAAACCAGTAATTCCACTTCCCTGCCCAATGAGGCAACCCAACTAACTTTCAACAAGCACCCTGTCTTTCCAACCAAAGCGCAAAACAATGCTGAATTGCCGAGGCAACTGCCAAACCCAAATGCCAATTGACTATGAACCTAACAGCGACTTAAAGCCAGCTAAACAAGAGCCCGACCGCCACGACCTGACAATGAAGCAACCCACGAACATTGGCATGTTTTACGGGCTAAGAGATTCAAGAACTTAGACCGATAATGCGGATTTGCTGAGACTGCTAGGGACGAATTGCCAGAGGGACAAAGAACTAAAGCCTAAGACCTTTAAACCTTTGAAATACAAGTAAACATAACGCCAAATTAAGGTGTGAACAACGCTAACATCTGACCTAAACCATTGTGCCATAAACACTAAACTGACTTGAAGTGACGGTGCCAAGCGTTGTGAATCACTCTTAAATTTATTGTTATGTGTGGAATTCTTGCGACATTTTTCTCGCTTTATTCTCAATTTCCAATGTACTGTTATTAAGTGAATCCAAGAGTGAGCTATATTTATCCATATGCTCCTCACTTACACGAGCATTCACGTTGCCATTTTTCCGTTTTTCTACGACTTCCATCATCCCGTTTCCAAGCCAGCGCTTATAGTCAGCAAGTGACTTTCGCAACTCATTGTGCTCTTTATCCAATTCAGGAAAATATAGCTTTTGAATTAGTTGAGCTTTATGCCAAAGCTGTTCATCGTAAGAATGGTCTTTACCAAAGAATTTCTCCTCCATTTCCTTATGAAGTACATCTGGTAGGCACATAATTAACAAGACATACTCTTCAAGTTTTGCCCTGCGTACTTGTAAGATTTCTTTTCGGTTCCACGACTTGTATTCCAAGTCATTCTTAATCGTTTCAGTTGTCTTAGCTGTCACTTCGGATTGAAGTTTAATCGTATCCAAACTAGATTTAATTGCTGAATACTTCGCCTTCTCTGAATATAAAGCCCTAAAGAAAGCTAAGAGTGAAGCTAATATCAAAACCAACAATATGACAACGACGTAGTATTCTAGGTCGCTCCATGTTGGTTTATTCAGCAACGTAATAGCAATTTCATTGACAGATTCTTGTTTCATTTATTCCTCGTAACACATAACGCCAAATTAAGGTGTGAGTAACCCTACCACCCACCTAAACCATTGTGCCGTAAACACTTAAGCCGATTCAAAGCAAAAATGCCGAGCGTTGTGAATCACTCTTAAATTTATTGTTAGCTTTCTGTCTACAGAGGAGAGCTATTGAAATTCTGTGCCGTGATTTTCTAGTGTTTGCTTACCACATTTAAGGCACACTACGAACTTGTCTGTTAACTCCAATGATGCTCCTCCTGGCAAAGAAGCTGCTGCTCCACTGAAGAAACCGTCTAGAAACGCTTTGAACTGTTCTTTTTTTGACTTTCCATATTTTGAGGGTTTCTGCTTGATTGCTTCTGTATGTTCAGTTTCTCTCTCGCACTTTTCACAAAACCTAATATTCATACTGCCTCCAATGAGATTAACGCACGCATGGAAAACGACAGTACTAAGAATACCAAAAGCACTAAGTAAGTTCGTATTCTTACTCAATACATTCGACTTTGTGCCCAAACTTGAAAAGATAGCTAACGCCAAATTAAGTAGTGAGCAACGCTACCACTCACCTAAAACATTGTGCCGTAAACACTAAATCTGATTCAAACCAAAAGTGCCAAGCGTTGCGAATCTGCTTAAATTTATTGTTATGTTTTACCACAAATGCATGATTTACTTGAGAAAGAACTGCAATTTCTGACCAGTTTTCTGAACTAAACCACAAGGTAAGAACCGACTTGGCCGCCAAAGGCGACTTTGAGCCAGTAAAATGAAAAGCCAACCACCACGACCTGACAATGAAGCAACCCGCGAACATAGGCATGTTTTACTGGCTGAGAGATTCAAGAACTTAGACCGACAATGCGGATTTGCTGAGTCTACTAGGGAGGATTACCAGAGGGACAAAGAACTAAAGCCTAAGACCTTTAAGCCTTTGAATTTCAAGTAAACATAACGCCCAATTAAGTTGTGAGCAACGCTGCCAAAGCACTCAAACACTTCACCGTAATCACAAAGCCAATTGAAACCGAAAGCGCCGAGCGTTGCGAATCAGCTTGAATTGTTTGTTAGGCAAATTTTCCTACGTGCTCACTAACTTGGTTTGAAAACAGAATACCTTAAACACGATAAGCAACCAATCAGCCACTAACTTTTTGTGATTCAAGAACCACTGAAGCCACTATGTTACAGCCTCATTTTCAACGTTCACGAAACACAGTCTTTCAACGACAAAGTAGCTTTTGAACCTGAGAAACTCAAAGCTGCGAAATGACAGCAATAACGAAAGCTTCCACTAACTTGCCCTTTCCACACTTTAAGCCAGTGAAGCTCAACACCAACCAACACCGAAACCCAATGAGGCAACCTACGAACTTTGGCATGTTTTACAGTTGGAGAGGTTCGAGAATTTGAGCCGACAATGCTGGATTGCCGACTTTGAGAAACGGACTGCCAGAGGGAGCAAGAAGATTAGAATAAAGAACTTTTCTGCCCTTTGCCTAACGCCTTGCTAAGGTGTGAGTAACGCAATACAAAAGCTACCGCACAGCGCCTTAATCACATAAGCCACCGCAAAGTAAAAATGCCACGCGTTACGAATCACTCTTAAGCAATTTGTTAGTACATGCGCTACTTCTATTTGTGCACTCCAAGATATTGAAAAGTGGCATGATATGAAAGGCTTTGAACACTGAAGTGAGACGGGCAGCTACAAAACTTTATCCCGATTGAAAGACGAAAGTTGGCTAGAAGAAAAACGCACTAAACTGCCCTAATTTCACTGGCTTCAAATTAGAAAAGGATTCGTTCCTCGCACTTCGACGGCAACACCAAAGAAAGACAATTCTGACTTAGTAAAGCCACGAAAGAGAAGAAGCACCAAAGAAATAGGCTAAGAGTTGGAAACCGTAAACGGTGAAATCAAAACGAACACTACGCATATAGTGCCACCGGAAAGAACGTGAAAGGTACAAGCTGAAAGGTGTAAATACGAGCACCAAAACAGATAAACACCTAAACTTATGGCCTTTGATGCCAAACCCGTACTAACGCCAAATTAAGTAGTGAGCAACTCTGCCACCTACCTAAAACATTGTGCCGTAAACACTAAAGCCGATTCAAACCAAAAATGCCAAGCGTTGCGAATCTACTTAAATTTATTGTTAAATTGTTTGCTCTCGACGCATCGCTATTATTTGGTACCCTTTTTCTTCATAACCACGATATCTTTTTGCAAGATACTCGGGGAAACTATCAGGGCTAATAGGTTGAAAACCTATCTGTCCATAAAACTTACCGAGATGAGAGAAAGGCATGCAATATGAGATCGTTTCATTAAGTATCGGTTCAATATGCTTTAAAAACTCTGTGCCAAACCCGCTTCCTTGGTAAGCCTTAGCAAGGTACATACCACGCAACACCGAAATACCATTGCCAACTTCAACTTTTACAGAACCAACGATTTCACCATCATTGGTGGCAATAAATGCACGTTCGGAGTTACTCCACCCACTGTGATAACCCTGTTCAAGATAAAACTGATTTAGTGCATCTCTAACAGATTCATCAGCTTCAAATACTTTCACGTTGCCTCCTGCAATTTAACGCCAAATTAAGGTGTGAACAACGCTAACCACCTTACCTAAGCCATTGTGCCATAAACACTAAACTTGCTTGAAGTGAAAGCGCCGAGCGTTGTGAATCACTCTTAAATTTATTGTTATGTACGTGCTCCCTCTGGCACGATCATAGGCAGGTCTGTACAGCCAAAGTCTAAACCAAACTGACTTAGCAAACAGGTTAGTTGACCTCTATGGTGAGTTTGATGGTTGAAAATATGTTGGCAAAACTCACCTACGGTCCTTTGAATCACCTGCCCTTCTGTTGTCGTGTACCTGACTATTTGGTTACAGCCATCAGCGGTAAACTGACTAGTAATTTCAATATAGATCGAGTCTACAAGTTCTCGTAATTCAGAGAGTTCGTCTAGATTCGAAGCGAACGTGTCAGAAACTGACTTAGAAACGGGTAATTGCTCTAAAACTGTAGCTTCAACTGATACTAACTCATTTGCTACAAGGCGTTGGAGCATAATCAAGTCACCGAACAAGATATGATTCCAGTGAGTCATGATTGTGGGGAAAAATGAGTTGGTATTCCGATGCAACTGCTCATGAGTCAGCTTACTGCAAACACCAAGTAACTGCTTATTCATTCGCTGATTGTACAGCGCCAACATTCTGAAATTTGAGGATAAATCCATTTGACCTCCAAAGTACATAACGCCAAATTAAGTAGTGAGCAACACTACCACCTACCTAAAACATTGTGCCGTAAACACTTAAGCCGATTCAAACCGAAAGTGCCAAGCGTTGCGAATCTGCTTAAATTTATTGTTATGTGCTTTTTATTGAGGTCTGTCTTCTGGGTTGTCTCGATACCAAGCTTCCAGTAATTCTTGACCATAGATAACTTCAGTTTGCATGTGCATATAAAGAAGAAACGCTGCCAGAAAAAAGCTTATTCCGTTTAGCCAACGCAAGGCATGTTTACGTTCAATATCATAGAAAAACATACTGACGCCAACAAGCAAGAAAGGATATGTACCCATTAGAAGCAACAACCAGCCAAGATAGCTAGAAATTGCCATTTCCGTCATTTCACCAGTCACTTCTGCCACCCAATGAGTTAGTAGAAAACTCAGTGCATATTAGAGCAAGTATTCAGCTCCAAGGGATTAACACCGGATAGTTTCGAGGCACTTCAAATTGAGCTTTCGGAACTGGCACTGGTGTACCCCACAAAAAGTAGACAGTACATAACTACATACTTTCGTACTCAACTGGGCTGACGTGCCCCAACGCTGAGTGTCTTCTTCTGCGATTGTAAAATACCTCGATGTATTCGAAGATGCCCATTCGGGCTTCTTCGACAGTTTGATAGTCTTCTGCGTATATCAGTTCGACTTTCAGTCGACTGTAGAACGACTCCATCACCGCATTATCCCAACAGTTACCCTGTCGACTCATGCTCGGTACACCTCCATGCTTGCGCATGAAGTCTTGATATTTATATGCTCTGTATTGTACACCACGGTCTGAGTGGATAATGACGCCCTTAGGCGGCTTACGTGACTCAAACGCCATTTTTAGGGCATTGGTGATGAGCTCGACAGTCATCGTTGTCCCTAGCGACCAGCCCACAATGCGCCTTGAATGCAGGTCCATCACTGTCGCCAAGAAGAGCCAACGGCTCTTCACCCAGATATACGTGATGTCCGTGACCCACTTCTGATTTGGCGTCTCAGACTCAAAGTCTCTTCGCAGTAAATTGTCAGCCACATTCGTCATCGCAGCCACATCCTTGCTGTATTTAAACCCTTTACCATTACGTGCCCTGATACCTTTTTCCTTCATGATATCAGCGACATAATTCACGCAGCAGGCATGGCCTGCTTCGTTTAACTCTTCGGCTATTCGCACTGAGCCGTAACGTGCCCGATATTGGGCAAAGGTACACATAACGAGCTGTTCAAAGCGCTCTCGCCGCTTTGAACGCTCACTCGGCGTATGATGACGCCACTTATAATAACCGCTTCGATTCACCTCTAACGTACGGCACATTAAGCTAATCGAGTACTCCCCAACATAGCTTTCGATGAACTCGTACTTCACTCTTGCTGCTTCGCGAAGTACGCCGAGACCTTTTTTAGGAATTCCATTTCATCTTTGAGCCGCTTGTTCTCGCGCCTTAGCGCTCGAAGCTCTTCGGACTCTTTCTTGGAGTAGTCGACACCATCTAAGGTGTTAAACTGTTTATCAGATAGGCGTGTGAACTGGCGCTTCCAGTTCCGGATCTGCTGGGCACTGATGCCCAGCTCCTTGGCAACGGAGACTGCTGTTCGGCCAGGAAGGCTGGCCAGACGCACTGCCTCTTTGCGGAACTCTTCGGTGTACGCTGGATTACGATGTTTAGCCATAAATCACCTCTCAATTAGACCCTAGATCTAACTTAGTAAAGTGTCTACTAAACGTGGGGTACTCGGTCACATAACGCCGCATTAAGGTGTGAGCGGCGCTTGGCTATACTTGAGCGAAGCGAAACTGCCAAGCGTTGCGAATCACTCTTAAATGCTTTGTTATGTTAAAGAAGCAAGCCAACTAAACAATTCGGCTAGAAGACCAAAAAGTACAGCCAAATTGGTAGCTAAAAATAACAAGGTGTTTTTTATACCAAATACCGCTTCGATTACTGTAATGATAGTTAAACCAAGAATATAGTTGTTTGTTTTGGTTTGAAGGGTTGCTAGCTTGCCTTCAATAAAAAATGATATGCCCCAGTAGTTCAAACCACTCACTGGTTCATCTTTTTCATGAGCTAAATCATACTGATAACATTGAATTTCTTGGTCACTTGATTCTGGAACTACGTTTACATCTAGCCAACCTCCACCATCTAAGTCAAACGTACATGCTGTAATTTCAACTTCGAGGCTTCCTTTTGGGTTCATCGCTGGAACTTGAACATCATGATTTACTGTTTGAGTAACCTGATTGCCCACATATCTAAATACAATATTTGTTAAGCTTGCCCCTTTAAAGGCTTTATTGGACATATTGGTAATAACCAAATAGGTCTTGTATGGCTGCCCTTGTATTACATTTCTCAAACTACTTTTCTTCGTTACTGAAAAATGACCAGTTTTGATGGTTTCAAACTTGAGTTCAACCCTGAGCTCTATTCGTTCTTTCGGAGGAGGTAATTGTTGTGGTTGGTCCATTATATAATACGACGTGTTAAAATGTTCATTCTACTATGGAAAAGAATATTGTACTAGATGCTTAACATAACGCCCAATTAAGGGGTGAACAACGCCTCCACCCAAACCTAAAACATTGTGCCATAAACACTAAATTTGGAGTAGAAGCAAAAGTGCCAAGCGTTGTGAATCCCTCTTAAATTGCTTGTTATGAGCGTTTTAAAGGGGGTGACTATGCCACGTAATGGGCAAGTTTTTACCTGTGAACTTTTAGGGGTATTATCACCACATTACAACGTCAAAACCTCTACTTACGATGATAAAGCAACGAGAATACCGCTGTCCAATTTGGAAAGACCCTAAAACCTGTACCTGTCCTTCATGCGACAACAACAGAAAAGTGCAAACCAGCAGGGCCGCTGTAGAAGCTGCCACAACAAAAAACTTTGCTTCGGGCTCTAAATTTGCCTCTGTTAACACAGTAACTGAACCTGTTGCGCCTAAAGAAACGACTAGAGACAAAATCGAACGACAACGCCAAGAACGATACGAAGAAGCAGAAAAAGGCTGGGCAAAACTACAAGCTGAGAAACAAAATCAGTTTTTACTTGGATGGACACAAAACTCGCAAGCCAGACCACTTGAACAGGTCTGGGAAGAACTGTTTACTGCCGAAACAACCAACACACAAAAACGCTATATCAAACAATGTAACGTACACCTGAATAACCCTGTGAAACAGGGTGAAATCATTATTGTTCCAACAACTGAACCTACTAACCCCAAAGACAAACAAGCTTTAGAAGAGCTAAAGGAAGAAGCCACTGCGGCCAGTAAGGAGCTAGGCAAGCTCAGCGATGAGCAAGTGTCGGTGGTCAGTCGACACTTAGAGCTTCTTGACCACTACGCAAATGAGACACTACCTACATTAGCCAATGAAGGCTTACCGAGTGACTATTACGCTTACGCTTCATTAGGCGTTGGTATGGCTACCGCTGGTGTTGAACAACATTTAAAAAATATTAATGGCGTTCTCCTAGAGATTAACGAATTATATGCAGGTCAAGTCGCCATGGCTAGCCGAACCGGAGGAGTGAATTATGGTGAGTTCATATCTCAACGCGCAGAGTTATTCAAAAAGCTCGATGGTTCATTTGCAGGGCTATCCAAACGCACTGTGCAGTTGCCTATGTATACGCAAGTAAAGCGAAACCTGAAACTGTCGACTAAATCCGTTATACACAACGCAGATGAAATATTAAAATCGGGCTTTGTGAAAAACTTAGGTAAACGAATTGCTAATGTATCCGTCGGAATCTCAGCAGCAAAAGGAGTTGGTTACATTGGTTTAGGGCTAGGAGTCGCTAGCGGCGTAAAAAATATTTATGAAGCATGTAATGTAGATAGCTCGGGCAACTGTGGACAAACAACTAGCAGAGAAATAGCAGGATTTATCGGAGGTGCATACTTAGGCGCACAAGCTGCTACATGGGCAGCGGGTGGTATGCTACTAGTTCTAGGTACGGCTTCGGCCCCAATAATTGCCGTTGCTTCTATTAGTGCATTTGTCGTAGGTGGAGTTGCGGGAGGCGTCTTAGGTACTACGGCTGGCAAAGAAACCGGTGATATTGCATATTCGATATACGAATGGATTGTGGAGTAAATTATGTCGTCAGCAGTTTGGTGGGAATTGATGATAATGATCCCCGCCGCATTTTTTGGTGGGTATGCCCTCATCTGGTCAATTCCGGGGGTGTTTTTTGGAGCTGTATTATCTTTAGGAGAACCCGCGCGAATAGTATGGCTCGATAAGCAGCTAGCAAGAGACGTAAACAAACTACATTCGGATTACCAAAATATGTTGTCTTACAGCATCATGTCTAGGTTTATGAACTACTGTATAGCTTACCCACTCATTCGACACCGAGCCACTACGAGTTCTACCAAATTCAAACTATTTATGTGGGCCAATTCATTGGGGTTTTGGAGTTGGCTTGCAGTCATAGTACTAGGAGGGCTTGCAAAAGCACTCGGAATAATTGCTTAACTTGATTTCTGATGCTAGCTGGACGAATTCAGCTAGCACAAAATCACAGCTTTCCACCTTTAGCTCATAACGCTCTGTTAAGGTGTGAGCAACGCAATACTGATGCTTCCGCATGCCACCTTAAACACTAAACGCAACGCATAGCAAAAATGCCAAGCGTTGCGAATCACTCTTAAACAGTTTGTTATAACACAGTTTTACACGTCATCTTCCGATAAAATTTGACGACAATTACGAACTGTTAGTACGCGGATTTCGTGACTTAAACTGTAGATAATACGATAGTGACCAAAGATGATTTCGCGATAGTTCGTGTGGGGCATTTCAGGAACAAACCGCCCCATTTCAGGCATACTTCCAAGGAGTTCAGTTTTGTCAAAAACTTCGTTTACCCACCTCTCTGCCGCAGGTGGATTATCCAAAGAAATAAACTCCGCTGCATCACCYAGTTTCTGAAGTGCTAATGGAGACCAGACTACTTTCATTTCTTAATGCGCCCAAGTACTTGAGCACGCGCATCATCATTGGAAACACCGAGACCAGAAGCTAACTGAGCTTCTGCTGTGCGCATTTCTTCCAGTAATTCGATTTTCTCTTGCATTGCTTCATACTCAGCAACATCGAGAACAACAGCAACACCTTTGCCACGTTGCGTAATAACCAATGGACGACGAGTCTCATTGATTTGTTTGATGTATGAAGCTACACCGGCACGAAACTCAGAYAAAGGCTGAATATCTTGATCGAAATGAATACGACTCATATTGAACTCCCATTAGTACAGAATAACGTACAAATAATAGTTCAACTAATCCTTTTGAGCAAGAAGTTGATTCTGTGTTATAACGCCAAATTAAGGTGTGAACAACGCTAACACCTTAGCTAAACCATTGTGCCATAAACACTAAACTTGCTTGAAGTGAAATCGCCGAGCGTTGTGAATCACTCTTAAATTTATTGTTAGCCGTCTTGGATTCAAGTACGAAGTGCGACACCTCTGAAAAATAAAACAGTGAGATGTGGTATTCATAAGTTTTGCTCCCGCCAAGAAGTAAAACCATGAAATATACACACCTCACTGAGAAAGAAAGATATACGATTTCTATCTTAAGAA
>NZ_RXZH01000140.1 GCF_003970385.1 Vibrio aquaticus
ATTTTCTGTAGAAGAACATTTAAGTGGTTGTAGAACTCATCCGGGCTGCAATCTGTCGGAGCGTAGGCGATGACGAAAATACATTGTCTCTCATACCGATTTCTTTGGACTTTGCTTAAACTTTCTAATCTAACAGTACAAAGACGACTGTTAATGGGAATCCAACCGATCAGTGCTGCCTCAGCTCTAGCGCTTAGTGCGACACAAGCAAMACTAGACGAAGATGCTACACGGTCGTCAAATAAACACACGTTAAACATGCTTTCCCAAGCGACTGGTGTCGAGCGAGTTTGTAGTACTTCATGAGAGTCCTGAATACAGGTCTTGGATACTCATCAAGCGTCCATATTAGGACTTTCTAATGACACGGCCAACGATATCTGTTTTTCAACCTGCATTAGTGTGATAAAATTGAAGGAGGCAGATTTTAATTGCATACGTTGCTTCGAAAAGACCGGTACAATATACGAAGTCGGTAGT
>NZ_RXZH01000141.1 GCF_003970385.1 Vibrio aquaticus
AGCAATATCCAAATAACCCGTGTTCAATAGCACCAAATACGTGTTCAACATACCACTGCTCAATAGCACCAAATACGTGTTCAACATACCACTGCTCACCACCATCCATCTACTCTTGTAATGCTTGTCACTCGAAGCAATATCGAGGCAATGCACACAGCATGCACATAGCATGCACATATGCCAATAACACACTGATCAATTGCAGTGGTGCACAACATTTGCAACATTGAATCAACCAATGCAAATCTGATTGATATGGTGTTCGGATTGCACAAGCCAATGACCATGTGAACTCAGTTGGTCAGTGGATAACGTGATGCTGGTTGAAGCGAACGCTACAGGCTTGCAGTCTCACAGCGAACATCAACTGTGAGCTGTAGCAATATCCAAATAACCCGTGTTCAATAGCACCAAATACGTGTTCAACATACCACTGCTCACCACCATCCATCTACTCTTGTAATGCTTGTCACTCG
>NZ_RXZH01000142.1 GCF_003970385.1 Vibrio aquaticus
CAAATGGACGCCGGATGACCCCTCCAGCGTGTTTTATCTCTGCGAGCATAATGCCTGCGTCATCCGCCAGCAGGAGCTGGACTTTACTGATGCCCGTTATATCTGCGAAAAGACCGGGATCTGGACCCGTGATGGCATTCTCTGGTTTTCGTCATCCGGTGAAGAGATTGAGCCACCTGACAGTGTGACCTTTCACATCTGGACAGCGTACAGCCCGTTCACCACCTGGGTGCAGATTGTCAAAGACTGGATGAAAACGAAAGGGGATACGGGAAAACGTAAAACCTTCGTAAACACCACGCTCGGTGAGACGTGGGAGGCGAAAATTGGCGAACGTCCGGATGCTGAAGTGATGGCAGAGCGGAAAGAGCATTATTCAGCGCCCGTTCCTGACCGTGTGGCTTACCTGACCGCCGGTATCGACTCCCAGCTGGACCGCTACGAAATGCGCGTATGGGGATGGGGGCCGGGTGAGGAA
>NZ_RXZH01000143.1 GCF_003970385.1 Vibrio aquaticus
CGCAACGATGTGCGCCATTATCGCCTAGTTCATTCGTGACCTTCTCGACTTCGCCGGACTAAGTAGCAATCTCGCTTACGCAACGATGTGCGCCATTATCGCCTAGTTCATTCGTGACCTTCTCGACTTCGCCGGACTAAGTAGCAATCTCGCTTATATAACGAGCGTGTTTATCGGCTACATCGGTACTGACTCGATTGGTTCGCTTATCAAACGCTTCGCTGCTAAAAAAGCCGGAGTAGAAGATGGTAGAAATCAATAATCAACGTAAGGCGTTCCTCGATATGCTGGCGTGGTCGGAGGGAACTGATAACGGACGTCAGAAAACCAGAAATCATGGTTATGACGTCATTGTAGGCGGAGAGCTATTTACTGATTACTCCGATCACCCTCGCAAACTTGTCACGCTAAACCCAAAACTCAAATCAACAGGCGCCGGACGCTACCAGCTTCTTTCCCGTTGGTGGGATGCCTACC
>NZ_RXZH01000144.1 GCF_003970385.1 Vibrio aquaticus
CACACACACACACACATACACACAAACACGCCAATAGAATAATCAATACCATTGACAAACAAAGTGAAACACTCAAAGATACAAACACAGAATAAATGAGCCGTCAACTACACTAACAAACAAACACCCCAACCCAATGATCCCAGTCCAACCATATTCAAAAACAACACAACCCACCACACTATTCCCTACCATACAAACACACGCAGGCCAACAGACCCATMACAACAACYMCACCACCACCTCCACCACCAMCACCACCACACACACACACACAAAACCACCTGATCATCAACAGACATACGACCAACATCACAGTACAAGTCATCCCTAAGCTATAAACAATCAACACAGTTCAACACACGTCCCAACACAAACCAATACTAGACATCATTCGTCACACTCACACTAAACACATCTACCTGGTGCTAAGTAAGAACCAGTACAATCCTGCTTCACCGAAGAGACCAGAAAAC
>NZ_RXZH01000145.1 GCF_003970385.1 Vibrio aquaticus
TGGTTGTTGCGCCGCGGATCAACGCGGATATTAATCGCCCGGAAATTGTTATTCGGCCCTATCCCAATCTGGCGTCGCAGCTGGGTGTGACGACCGCATCCTTAAGTCAGACGATCCGTATCGCGACATTGGGCGAAATTGAGCAAAATGCCGCAAAATTTTCCCTGTCTGACCGGCAAATTCCGATCAAAGTAAGGTTGAGCGAAAATTCGCGCGAAAATATTGAAACCATCCGCAATTTGCCCGTGCCAACATCATCGGGCGGCACCGTGCCGCTCAGCCGCGTTGCGGAGATTAGTTATGGCTCCGGCCCGACGGCGATTCAGCGATATAATCAAAGCCGGCGGATATTTGTTGGCGCCGATCTTGCGCCCAATGTGGTGAAGGGTGAGGCGGATATTGCGATCAATAAATTGCCCATTCTCCAAAATCTGCCATCGGGCGTCGCGCGCGAAGCTTTTGGCGAGGAAGAAT
>NZ_RXZH01000146.1 GCF_003970385.1 Vibrio aquaticus
CGGCCCTTGTGACTGATGCAACTGACTCAGCACGCGCCGCCAGCACGTCCGCCGGACAGGCTGCATCGTCAGCTCAGGAAGCGTCCTCCGGCGCAGAAGCGGCATCAGCAAAGGCCACTGAAGCGGAAAAAAGTGCCGCAGCCGCAGAGTCCTCAAAAAACGCGGCGGCCACCAGTGCCGGTGCGGCGAAAACGTCAGAAACGAATGCTGCAGCGTCACAACAATCAGCCGCCACGTCTGCCTCCACCGCGGCCACGAAAGCGTCAGAGGCCGCCACTTCAGCACGAGATGCGGTGGCCTCAAAAGAGGCAGCAAAATCATCAGAAACGAACGCATCATCAAGTGCCGGTCGTGCAGCTTCCTCGGCAACGGCGGCAGAAAATTCTGCCAGGGCGGCAAAAACGTCCGAGACGAATGCCAGGTCATCTGAAACAGCAGCGGAACGGAGCGCCTCTGCCGCGGCAGACGCAA
>NZ_RXZH01000017.1 GCF_003970385.1 Vibrio aquaticus
CACGAGTTCGAACCTCGTGTGTCGCTCCAAATTTTAAGGCTTTCATCATGCCTCAAATGATGAATACGGACGCGGGGTGGAGCAGCTTGGTAGCTCGTCGGGCTCATAACCCGAAGGTCGTCGGTTCAAATCCGGCCCCCGCAACCAATTTCTCTTATGAGAAAATGCGACACTAGCTCAGTTGGTAGAGCGCAACCTTGCCAAGGTTGAGGTCACGAGTTCGAACCTCGTGTGTCGCTCCAATTTTATAGCCCTCATCGTGCTTAACGATGATAAAGATGCAACACCCGCTCAGTTAGTTTGAGCGCAACCTTCCAAGGTTGAGGTCACGCCTTTCTGTTTATGATTAGGGAACCTCGTGTGTCGCTCCAAATTTTAGAGAGCTTGGCTTACACGAGGAACCTCGTGACTGAATCCAGCCGAGACGCTCCAAATCTCCTTCAAATGAAACATTCATTTGAATAGACCAATACGGTCACCGCTCTTTAGCTAATGCTGCGAAGCATAAACCCCAAAATTGTAAAAAGTCCTCCTAGTCATTAGGTGGGCGTTTTTATGTCTAAATTTATTATTCAAGCACGGGATGTGCTGACTAAACCCATAGCGAACCTAGTGTTAGCTAGGGATTTACACATCAGTCAACAGACTTATCCACAAAAAATGCATTGTGGATAACTTGGTGGGTAAATTGAATTTAGGCGACAAATAAGACTTGACGAAAAAGATCTTTTTATTTCTGAAACTTTACTGCCTAGCGATTTGTTTTAGTTAAGTTGTTGTTTTTGTTTAATTTTTATTGTTTTTGATCAGGCATAATAGAGTGCGTATTCGATCGTTAAGTCACTGTTTTTTGATCCTGGTCATTTATCTGCATTGTGATTAACTTCTGTTTTTGTAAGAAAACGAGCACCCATCCTTTTTCTTTTCCACATTTCCATTTTTGGAGCTAAATCAAACTCTCTTTGATGCAAATCGGCAAACATTATGCATCTCTAGGCAATCCTCTCTGTACGATACGTATCAGACGCTCGAGTTTAGTCGAGGTATATGGAAGCTGAGCCTGTTGTTGCTCTAGAGCCCAAGCGATGTGTTCATCTAAGACATCACTTAAGCCTTCTCTGGCTTGCAACGCATTCACTGCATCATGGGAATAGGGCGCATTACCCAAAGCAATCGACAAATTTCTTAACCACTGCGTATGGCCTATACGGCGAATAGCTGACCCTTCCATATTTTTAAGAAAAGTCGATTCGTCCCAAAGGAACAACCTGATGAGGTCTGAGTTATCGAAAGCTTCTCGGCGATGAAAATCTGATTGTTGAGTAAGCTCAGAAAAGCGATTCCATGGACAAACAAGCTGACAGTCATCACAACCATAAATACGGTTGCCCATCGCTTTTCTGAATTCGACTGGGATGACGCCGTCAAACTCGATAGTAAGATAAGAAATGCAACGCCTAGCGTCGACTACACCATCAGTAACAATAGCTTGAGTCGGACAAGAGGTTATACAGGCAGTGCACTTACCACATTCATTGACACTCGGTTCGTCAATAGGCAGTGGCAAGTCGATCAGCAGCTCACCTAGGAAAAACCATGAACCACACTCTTTATCAAGAATCAGTGAGTGCTTACCTGTCCATCCAAGACCTGCTTTCTGAGCTAAAGGTCGCTCTAAAATGGGAGCGGAGTCGACAAAGGGACGGTAGCCAAACTGTCCTACTTCTTGTTCAATCTTCTGCCCAAGCTTTTTAAGCTGATTTCGAATCAGCTTGTGATAATCACGTCCAAGGGAATATCGGCTGATATAGGCTTGGGTTGGGTCTGCAAGGTTTGAGGCAAACTGAGCCTCTGGAGGCAGGTAGTCCATGCGTGCAGAGATAACTCGCACCGTACCAGCGAGAAGCTCATCAGGACGAGCTCTCATCATGCCATGGCGGGCCATCCAATCCATTTCACCGTGGTAACCTGCATCAAGCCATTGCTGCAGGGCATCTTCGTGTTCAGAAAGGTCGATATCGCAGATCCCAATTTTTTGAAAGCCAAGTTCTTGGCCCCAAATTTTGATCTTTTCAACCAGCTCTGGATAGTTCATGGAGGTACGCCTCTGATAAAGGGGGCAGGATCTTAACGGATCTTATTGGTAGGATCTAGCCAATGAAAAGCGAAAAAGTCCAAGAAAACGCTGATTTTTCGTTTTACTTACACAAGAGCTCTTGTCTCTCAGATCCAACCCAGTTTACTATTCCTGTTCTTTTGATTTTTATATAGTCACTTCATTAGACCTTAGAGATTGATCTACATGACCACGAAACAATTTGCCCTGAAAGATGAGAACGCAACGATTCAATTAGGGACTGCACTTGCAAATTTATGCTCTCAGCAAACGACCATTTATCTACATGGCGATCTTGGTGCAGGAAAAACAACGTTTAGCCGAGGTTTTGTCCGAGCGCTTGGTCATCAAGGTAATGTGAAAAGCCCAACCTACACCTTGGTTGAACCTTATCAATTGGATCAGTGGCAAGTGTATCATTTTGATCTTTATCGCTTAGCTGACCCTGAAGAGTTGGAGTTTATGGGGATCCGTGATTACTTTACTCCAGATGCTATTTGCCTTGTGGAATGGCCAGAGAAAGGTTACGGAATGTTGCCAGAGGCCGATCTTGATATCGACATGCGATACAACGGCGAAGCTCGAGTAGTTGAACTGACGGCAAATAATCCATACGGATGTCAATTATTAGAACAGTTGGAGTTATGTTGAAGAGTCGATTATTAAGAGCTGTATTCCTCCCTTTTCTTTTTGCTCTTAGCGTATTGTCTAATTTTGCCTTCGCGAACGCCTTAGAAGGGATTCGCGTATGGCCCTCGCCTGATGAAACCCGAATCGTTATCGATTTGAAGTCAGAAGCAGAATACAGCTATTTCACCTTGTCTGGCCCTTCACGATTAGTGGTGGATCTCAAGCAGACTTCGCTTAGCACTAAGCTGCCGATTAACATTTCAGATAGCCCTGTATTAAAAAAGATTCGTAAAAGCTCACCGCCGAATAAAGGCACCTATCGGCTAGTGTTTGAGCTAAAACGCAAATCAACGCCACAGCTATTTAAGTTAGCTCCAACCCCTGGTGGGCAGTATGGGCATCGCCTGGTGATTGACTTGCCTCACGGCAGCCAAAAAGAAACGGCGTCTGAGCCTGCTAAGTCGACCAGTCCAGCAACGGTAAGCCGAGATGCCTCTCAGTTGTTAGGGACGGCTGATATTGTTGTCGCAATTGATGCGGGGCACGGTGGTGAAGACCCAGGGTCTATTGGCCCTAGTAAACGTTATGAAAAGCATGCAACGTTAGCCATTTCTAAAAAAATTGCTGCACAAATCAACGCAACTCCTGGTATGAAAGCGGTTCTGACACGCAGTGGCGACTACTTTGTTAACTTGAATAAACGATCGTCTATCGCTCGTAAAAACAAAGCGCATTTTCTCATCTCTATCCATGCGGATGGCTTTAGAACCCCTCAACCCAAAGGTGGCTCTGTCTTTGTTCTGAATACACGCCGCGCGAATACTGAGATCGCACGTTGGGTTGAAAACCACGAACAGCAATCACAGCTACTCGGTGGGGCAGGTGATGTATTAGCGAAAAATACCAACGATAAAAACGTCAGCCAAACCTTGCTTGATCTGCAATTCAGTCATTCTCAAAAAGAGGGTTACAAAGCGGCGACAAAAATTCTCAGTGAGATGACTCGTGCAGGGATTCACTTACACAAAACAAAGCCGGTGAACGCGAGTTTGGCTGTGTTGAAGTCTCCTGATATTCCTTCGGTATTAGTTGAAACAGGCTTTATTACTAACCCGACTGAAGAGCGCTTGCTATTCCAACGTAGCCACCAAGATAAGCTAGCTCGCTCTGTCACTAAGGCGATTGTTCAATATTTTGAAGAGAACCCACCGGAAGGCACTTTGTTTGCCAATCGAGGTAAATCGATCAAACACAAAGTATCTCGTGGTGAGTCACTGTCTGTAATCGCAAAGAAATACGGTACTTCGACTAAATCTATTATGCAGGCGAACAAATTAAAGAGCTCTAGCCTTGCGATAGGACAGGTGCTGACTATTCCGGGGGCATCAGGTTCAGTTTCTATTCCGACGATAAAAAATCCGGTTGAGACAGAAACCATTACCCACGTTGTTCAGCGTGGAGAGTATTTAGGTAAAATTGCTTCGAAGTACAAAGTGTCCGTGACTTCCATTAAGCGAGAGAACAACCTTCGCTCTGATACGTTGAAGCTAGGGAAAAAGCTGAAAATTACCGTGAGCAAGAAAGACCAGCCACTGAGGAAACATAAAGTTCAGCGTGGTGAGTTCTTAGGTAAGATTGCAAGTAAGTATGGTGTGAGTGTAAGTGCGATTAGAAAAGCGAATAACTTGCGCTCCGATCAACTGGCTGTTGGTCAGGTACTGATTATTCCACGAAACTAACAGTGGTGGTTATCCATGACGATTAAGATTCTACCTGCTCGTTTAGCCAACCAGATTGCGGCAGGGGAAGTGGTTGAAAGGCCTGCTTCTGTCGTAAAAGAGCTGGTAGAAAATAGTCTAGATTCGGGCGCAACACGTATCGATATCGACATTGAGAAAGGTGGTGCTAAGTTAATCCGCGTTCGAGACAATGGTAAAGGCATTGTCAAAGACGAATTGGGGTTAGCGCTGAGTCGTCATGCGACCTCCAAAATACATACTCTTGATGATCTCGAAGCCATTATTAGTTTGGGCTTTCGTGGAGAGGCGCTAGCCAGTATTAGCTCTGTGTCGCGTCTTACGATGACATCACGCCCTGCTACTCAAGAGCAAGCTTGGTCAGCGTACAGTGAAGGCCGGGAAATGCAGGTGAAGTTGCAACCTGCCGCCCACCCGATTGGTACGACCGTTGAAGTGCTCGACCTGTTTTTCAACACGCCAGCGAGACGTAAATTCTTACGCACCGAAAAAACAGAGTTTGCCCATATTGATGAGTTATTAAAGCGCATTGCTTTGAGTCGTTTTGATGTCACGATCAACGTCAGACACAACGGCAAACTCATCAAGCAATATCGAGCTGCGAAGACTGAGGCACAAGCTGAAAAGCGAATCGCAGCTGTGTGCGGCAACGCATTTGTTCGCAGTATGCTGAAGATCGAGCTAGAGCATCAAGGTTTAAAGCTGCATGGTTGGATCACTACCCCTGATGGGGCTCGCCAGCAAAGTGACCTCCAATACTGCTACGTAAACGGCCGTATGATGCGTGATAAGTTGATCAATCATGCGATTCGTCAAAGCTATGAAACCAGCCTACGTCCTGATCAGTTTGCGACGTATGTGCTCTTTATTGAACTCGATCCACATCAAGTGGACGTAAATGTTCACCCTGCAAAGCATGAAGTCCGCTTTCATCAAGCAAGGTTAGTGCATGACTTTATCTACCAAGCATTAAGCGATGCTTTGGCGCAAAGTGAGCATATTGATCAGCCCCAGCAGACGCAATCCGCGTTTCATGTCGAAGAACACACGTCAGAGCCAGAAAATACGGTCTCCTTTGATAGCCAACCGGCAGATAAGGTAGCGCGTTCGACCTCAGAGCAAGAGTATCAAGCCATTGAGTCTACCCCCTCTTACCCAGGCAAGGCGGGTTATCAAGAGGAGCGAGAAGCCCTCCGTGAAGCTCGCCCTCGTCATGAGTGGAATGAGTCTCGGCCAGCAAGCAAACCCAAAGCGACAGAACGTTACTCTGAGCCTGCACCAAGCAAACAAGAAGTGAAGGCATATCAAGAGTTACTCAAAACGCCAGACTTGGAACCCACACCGTCGGTGACACCCAGGGAACCTGCCCCGCAGGCTGTGGTCGAAAGCTTGGGTAAAGCGATGAATGTTGTTCAAGGTCGCTATGTGATGATGGCGGATAAGTCTGGGACATGCTTAGTGAATTTGGCGAAGGCGGAGTGGTTGCGAGTCAATGGGCAACTTTCAACGTTACATGGTTCGCTGAAAAGCCAACCGTTACTCGTACCCTTGTCTTTGAAACTGGATGATGAACTGCTTCAGGCAGCAGAGCAGCTACAAGCCACATTAGTGCAGTTTGGGATTGAGCTAAAAAGCCGAAGCAATAAAGCGTTGATGGTGATGGGAGTCCCGCAGCCGTTGAGGCAACAAAATTTACAACAACTGATCCCAGATCTGTTATCTTACGCCGCTTCTTATGTCGCGGCCGCTAAGCCATTGTCTCATTCACAGATAGCGAATTGGCTCAGTGATCAGATTACCCAAGTCAAAAGCGACTACACTTTGTCGGAAGCGATTCAAATCATTGCTGATATTGAACAGCTTTGGCAGGGACAACTTCCGCTAGGGGACTTCACCTTTGTAAGGCCCGTTGATTTTTCTGCAACGATTGCAGCTTTTGAATTATGAAAAATAAACAATTACCTTTGGCTCTGTTTTTAATGGGGCCGACCGCATCAGGCAAAACAGACTTAGCGATACGTTTAAGAAAAAAGTATCCGGTAGAGATCATTTCTGTCGACTCTGCTTTGATCTACAAAGGGATGGACATTGGTACCGCAAAGCCGGACGCTCAAGAGCAGGCATTAGCGCCACACCGTTTGATTGATATCCTTGATCCAAGCGAAGCATACTCGGTGGCGGATTTTCGCCGTGATGCGCTTAATGAAATGAATAAGATTGTAGAGCAAGGCAAGATCCCACTGTTAGTGGGTGGTACCATGCTTTATTACAAAGCGCTGCTTGAAGGGCTATCACCACTTCCAGCGGCTAACCCTGAAATTCGCCAACAAATTGAAAACGAAGCTGCTACGCTGGGCTGGGAAAAATTGCACGATCAGTTAAAAGAAATTGATCCCGTTTCAGCAGAGCGAATCCATCCTAATGATCCACAAAGATTATCTAGGGCATTGGAAGTTTATCGAATTTCAGGTAAAACTCTTACTGAGTTAACTCAAGTTAAAGGTGAAAGTCTGCCTTATCGAGTTAAACAGTTTGCAATAGCTCCCAAGGAAAGGGCTGAGCTCCATCGCCGAATTGAGCTACGTTACGAAAAAATGATTGAAGCAGGGTTTGAACAAGAGATGCGCGAGTTATACTCACGTGATGATCTTCATCCTGATCTTCCATCGATTCGTTGTGTAGGTTATCGGCAGATGTGGGACTATTTGGATGGGAACTGCACGCTTGATGAAGCGATCTTCAAAGGGGTATGTGCAACCCGTCAATTGGCCAAGCGACAAATCACCTGGTTACGCAGCTGGGATGACTTAACTTGGTTAGATAGTGAGAACATTGACGAAGCGTTAGAAACTGTTTCAAATGCCATAGCATCTGACGGTTTTAGCTGTGTATAATGTGATCGCTTTTGCGTGAATGTACCCTGTAAAGGATCTGTTACTTGAAATTTCAGCTTAAAGCCGTCATAACAGGTAGCGACAGGGTGTTATTTTATTCGTTTAGCTCAGAGCAAAGGCCGCATACTTTGTGCAGCGCACCACTAGCTAAATAACTAAAACAAAATTACAAAATAAGGAAAATAAAAATGGCTAAGGGGCAATCTCTACAAGACCCATTCTTGAATGCATTACGTCGCGAGCGTATTCCAGTATCAATCTACCTTGTAAACGGAATTAAACTGCAAGGTCAGATCGAATCTTTTGACCAATTTGTCATCTTGCTGAAAAACACTGTAAACCAAATGGTATACAAGCACGCAATTTCAACGGTAGTTCCTGCTCGCCCAGTGAGCCACCACAGTGGTGATCGTCCTCAAGGTGATCGTCAGCAAGAGAAATCAGAAGATTAATTTTTCTGAGTTATCTAATTACTAATTAAGGAGTTGATTGCTTGTTTGACCGTTATGAAGCCGGTGAGCGAGCCGTACTTGTTCATATCAACTTCACGCAAGAAGGGGAGTGGGAAGATCTCAGCGAGTTTGAGATGCTGGTCTCTTCAGCTGGGGTATCTGCGTTACAAGTTGTAACCGGAAGTCGCCAGTCACCACACCCTAAATACTATGTCGGAGAGGGTAAGGCTCAGGAAATTGCGCAAGCCGTGCAGTTAGCTGGCGCTGATATTGTGATCTTTAATCACGCCCTCTCTCCTGCCCAAGAACGTAATCTCGAAGCGTTGTGTAAGTGTCGTGTTCTCGACCGTACTGGTTTGATCCTCGATATTTTTGCCCAGCGTGCCCGCACCCACGAAGGTAAGCTTCAAGTTGAACTTGCTCAGCTTCGCCATATTTCTACTCGATTAATTCGTGGTTGGACTCACCTTGAAAGACAGAAAGGTGGTATCGGTTTACGTGGCCCAGGTGAAACTCAGTTAGAAACTGACCGACGTCTATTGCGTGTACGTATAAAAACGATATTACGTCGCCTAGAGAAAGTCGCTAAGCAGCGTGAACAAGGTCGCCGAGCAAGAAATCGAGCTGAAATCCCAACTGTTTCCCTAGTGGGTTATACCAATGCTGGTAAGTCGACACTGTTTAACCGCATTACGGAAGCTGGGGTATACGCCGCAGACCAATTGTTTGCTACGTTAGACCCAACTTTGCGTAAGATCGAGTTATCAGATGTTGGCCCTGCCATTTTGGCAGATACAGTTGGATTTATCCGTCATCTACCCCATGATTTGGTAGCGGCGTTTAAAGCAACACTTCAAGAAACGCAAGAAGCTGACATTTTGTTACATGTTGTTGATGCCAGTGATGAGCGTTTTCGTGAGAATATTCAAGCTGTTCATGAAGTCTTAGCTGAAATCGATGCGGATGAAATTCCTGCATTGGTTGTGATGAATAAGATCGACAACCTCGATGGTCAAAACCCAAGAATTGATCGAGATGACGAAGGTGTCCCTCGCACGGTTTGGGTTTCAGCAATGGAAGGCAAGGGTATTGAACTCTTGTTTGACGCGCTGACGGATCGTTTGGCTAGCCAAATGGTTCAGTACCAAATGCGAATTCCGCCACAACATCAAGGCAGACTTCGTAGTACATTCTTTCAAATGAAGTGTATTCAACAAGAAGAATATGACCAAGAAGGTAACCTGTTGATTGAAGTTCGAATGCAGCAGGCAGATTGGTCTAGACTTGAAAAAAGAGATGAGGCAGTTTTACGTGACTTTATAGTTACTTAAATGACTGCTAAAGTATAACGTCATATCAAATGATGGAGCTTTCTAATGGCGTGGAATGAGCCTGGTAATAACAACGGCAACAATGGCCGCGATAATGACCCTTGGGGTAATAATAATCGTGGTAACAAAGGTGGCCGTGATCAAGGACCGCCAGACTTGGACGAAGTATTTAATAAACTGAGTCAGAAACTGGGTGGAAAGTTTGGTGGCAAAGGTGGTAATGGACCGTCTATTGGCGGCGGTGGTAGCGTACTAGGTTTAGGCGTTATTGCAGCAATCGCAGTAGCAATTTGGTTCTTTGCTGGCTTTTACACTATCGGTGAAGCAGAGCGTGGTGTCGTACTACGCCTAGGTAAATACGATCGCGTGGTCGATCCTGGTCTTAACTGGCGTCCTCGCTTTATTGACGAGTATGAAGCAGTTAACGTTCAGGCGATTCGTTCTCTTCGTTCATCGGGTCTAATGCTGACTAAAGATGAAAACGTTGTAACGGTAGCGATGGACGTACAGTACCGTGTTGCTGACCCATACAAATATCTATTCCGCGTAACGAACGCAGATGACAGCTTACGCCAAGCGACAGATTCTGCTCTACGTGCCGTTGTAGGTGACTCACTGATGGATAGCATCCTAACAAGTGGTCGTCAGCAAATTCGTCAAAGCACGCAAGAAACGCTGAATCAAATTATCGATAGCTACGACATGGGTGTTGTCATTGTTGACGTCAACTTCCAGTCTGCACGTCCACCTGAGCAAGTAAAAGATGCGTTTGATGACGCGATTGCTGCTCGAGAGGATGAAGAGCGTTTTGAGCGTGAAGCAGAAGCTTACCGTAACGACATTCTTCCTAAAGCGACAGGTCGTGCTGAACGTCTGAAGAAAGAAGCACTGGGTTACTCTGAACGTGTGACTAACGAAGCGAAAGGTCAAGTGGCTCAGTTTGAAAAGCTACTCCCAGAGTACCAAGCGGCTCCAGAAGTTACTCGTAACCGTCTGTACCTAGATACGATGGAAGAAGTGTACTCAAACACGTCGAAGGTTCTGATCGATTCAGAATCAAGTGGCAACCTACTTTACTTGCCAATCGATAAGCTGGCTGGTGAAGGTCAAACTCAAACAAAACGTAAGACGAAGTCATCTTCGACTTATGACCAAATTGAGCTTGAGACTCAGAAAAATGACACTACTTCAGACTCGCAATCTCGTACAACTGGTTCACGTCAAGGGAGATATTAAGAATGCGTAAGTTAATGATCCCTGTATTAGTCGTAACGATTGCATTGCTGCTGATGTCAGTATTCGTTATTCAAGAAGGTGAACGAGGTCTCGTAATCCGATTCGGTCGTGTCCTAGATGACAACGGCATTTCTAAGATTTACGAACCTGGCCTTCACTTTAAAATGCCTCTTTTTGACCGTGTGAAAACACTCGATGCACGTATCCAAACAATGGATGGTCGTTCTGACCGTTTTGTAACGTCTGAGAAAAAAGACGTTATCATTGATACTTACGTGAAGTGGCGTATTGAAGACTTCGGTCGTTTCTACTTAACGACAGGTGGTGGCAACGTACTCACCGCAGAAGCGCTATTAGAGCGTAAAGTGACAGACGTACTTCGTTCTGAAATCGGTGCGCGTGAAATCAAACAGATTGTGTCTGGTCCACGTAACAACGATGTTCTACCTGATAGTGTAGACAGTGAAGAAGTAACCACAGAAGCGGCGAAAGAAGCGTTAGAGATTGATGGTGAGCGTGACAAGATCATGGAAAACGTACTGGAAGGTACCCGTGATAGTGCACTGGCTGACCTTGGTGTTGAAATCGTTGATTTCCGTATGAAGAAAATCAACCTACCTGACAACATCAGCGATTCAATCTACAAGCGTATGCGCGCTGAACGTGAATCGGTAGCTCGTAAGCACCGCTCTCAAGGTCGTGAGCGTGCAGAGGTTATCCGTGCACAAGCTGAACTAGAAGTCGCAACAGTGCTTGCTGAGGCGGATAGAACGGCTCGAGTAACACGTGGTGAAGCAGATGCGGAAGCTGCGAAGATCTATTCGGATGCTTACAACAAAGATCCTGAGTTCTACAGCTTTATGCGTTCTCTGAAAGCGTACGAGAAATCGTTCAGCAACAAGAGCGATATCTTAGTATTGGATCCAAAGAGTGAATTCTTCCAGTACATGAATAACGCAGCAGGCGCACCAGCGAAGTAATTCGCGATATAGACACCGAAAGGCTCCTACATGGAGCCTTTCTTTTTTCTGCAATTAAATTGAGGGAAGTGCTGTTATGTCTAATTCCTTGTGGCTCGCATTCGGAATTGTGTTAATTGTTGAAGGCTTAGGGCCACTGATTGCCCCTAATGGGTGGAGAAATATGGTGGCGCAATTGAGCCAACAGCCAGATGATCAACTGAGAAGAATCGGAGGTTGTTTAGTGGTGGCGGGAGCCGTGATTGCTTATGTATTTGGCTAGCGTGAACTGGCTGCTAGCCAATCGTCATTTAGTAGTGCGGAGGAGGCGTTTCTTCTGATTGATCAGCAAGGTTAGATGAGTCCATGTTCTTTACTTTGCCCACGACATATTTCATCTGATCGCGCATCTTTGTGATCAACAGTTGCTGCTGACTTAGCGCTTCATTAAGTTCTTCAATCGTCTGTTCTTGGAACGCCATTTGACACTCTAAGTCATTCACTCGGCTTTCTAATTGTTCAATTCGCTGTTCTGTCATCGCTAACGCTTCTAAATGGTTAATAGTCCACATCCCAAGCTTGGGCAATACCCGCCGAAGTGCCCGATATGACACGATTCTGGCTATCAAAGGCTGCATCATACACCACTGCGCGAGGAGGGCGAGTATCTTTTAACGGTTCTGCCTCAAATCGGTCCACGGCTTTACCTGTCTCAGTATTCCAAACCATAATTCGACTTGATGGGGTTCCGGTCACAAGGTGCTGGCCGTCGTCGGAAAAACGAGCGCTTGAGAAAATCAATTGACGAGAAAAACTGCTTAACTGAGACTGCTTGTCTCCTGAAGGTAGTGACCAGACAATGGCTTGATTCCCCCCATCAGAGGTGAAGGCCAGTTTTCCATCACGCTGAAGCGCTACACGGTTCACTCGTTGCTCATGTTCGAATGTGTGAATGATTTGCCCAGTGTCCGTGCTCCAAAGGTAAGCTTTGTAGTCATTTCCCCCAGACAGCGCAAAGCGGCCATTAGGAGAAAGGGCAACGGAATTGACTTTTTCATTGTGAGCAAGGAACTCTAAACGACGTCCGGTGACTAAGTTAACGTAAATTGCTTTGCCATTGGATAAACCAAGAAGAATTTGGTCTCCGTTGCTTGCAATGTCGACATCACGAATCAGTCCATCGGATATTGACCACAGCCCTTGAGCTTGTGTCCAAGCTAAGTCCCAAACGGCAAAATTGATTTGTGTGGCGGTAATAGCGAAGCGGCCATTGTCGGAAATACGAATTGATGAAACCGTACTGGCTTGCGGATCCTGCTCACCTAGCGAAGCAAGTTCTTGGTTCTCAATTAAATCCCAAAGGACCAGTTGATGCTCTTTTGAATAGAGCAAAGCAAATCGTGCATCGCGGCTAAGCGCAAAGCTGGTGGTCCCATGAGGTTCTATGGTCCATCGTTGTGAGTCTTGGGTAGAGAAAAAACACCCATTTAACGCAAAGATGACAATGGTTGTGATGAGTGAGTTAAAAATTATACGCATTCAGTCCAAATATCCGCTTGGTTTACGTTTAATTAAAACGCATATTGGTTATATTGGTACAACATGCGAAGGTGTACCAGTCTTTATTAAAGATTTGTGCACAAAGACAAAAGTCTCAATTGGAGAGTTAAATGAAATCGATTTTTAAAGTGTCACTGCTTGCTGCAACTGTTGCTCTAGCTGCTGGCTGTCAAAAAGAAGAAGAACCAAAAACAGAAGCGGCACCTGCAGTAGAACAAGTGCAAGCTGAAACGGGTAA
Organism: Vibrio aquaticus; assembly: GCF_003970385.1. Classification (GTDB taxonomy): domain Bacteria; phylum Pseudomonadota; class Gammaproteobacteria; order Enterobacterales; family Vibrionaceae; genus Vibrio; species Vibrio aquaticus. The sequence continues at coordinate 13,174 of NZ_RXZH01000017.1, forward strand.
AGCGGTTCACTTTAAAACAGAAGATGACAAAGCGGCTTACGCAATTGGTGTTTCTTTTGCGAACTACTTAAACACCAGCTTAGATAAGCCCAATGAAATTGGTATCACGCTAAACAAAGATCTTGTTCTTAAAGGTATCGAGCACGTATTTGCGGGCAACCCAGAATTAAACGAAGAAGAAACTCGCGCAGCACTAGAAGCACTAGATAAGCGTGTAGCTGAAACAATGCAGAAGCAAGCAGCAGAAAAAGCTGAAGCGGCAAAATCAGAAGGCGACAACTTCCGCACTGAATTTGAAAAGCAAGACGGTGTCGTGAAGACTGAATCTGGTCTGCTTTACCAAGTGATGACTAAAGCAGAAGGTGAGCAACCAAAAGATACTGACACTGTTCAAGTACACTACAAAGGTACACTAATTGATGGTACTCAGTTTGATAGCTCTTACGACCGTGGTGAACCAGCAACGTTCCCACTGAACCGTGTTATCCCTGGTTGGACTGAAGGCGTTCAGTTAATGCCTGTCGGTTCGAAGTTCAAGTTTGTTATCCCACCTGAGCTAGCATACGGTGAGCAAGACACCCCAACGATTCCTGCTAATTCAACGTTGGTATTCGAAGTAGAGCTTCTGAACATCGATAACGGTGAAGCAACTCAATAAGATTTATTGAATCAAAAACAAAGGGCTTGGAGTGATCCAAGCCCTTTTTAGTTTGCGGTAAATGATCAATTTTTTTGTCCTAAATCACTAGATAGCGGGTTAGCTAGGTGTTCAATTCAAAATTTCTGATAAACTTACATCAATTTGTTGATTTTTCGCTCTAAGGCTTAAAAAAGTGACAGCTACAGAAACAGTAAACACGGATATGCTGCTCGAAATGGAATCTGTTAATGTGATGCCATTTAGTGAGCACGACAAAATTATTCTGAGATCGTATGAAGCGGTTGTGGATGGCATTGCGAGCCTGATTGGCCCGTTTTGTGAAATTGTTTTGCACTCATTAGAAGATCTAAATACGTCTGCGATTAAGATTGCCAATGGCGAGAATACGGGCCGCCAAGTAGGCTCTCCAATCACGGACTTAGCGCTAAAAATGTTGCGTGATATTGAAGGGTCAGAACGTAACTTCTCTCGTTCTTACTTCACGCGCGCAAAAGGCGGTGTCTTGATGAAGTCGATCACGGTCGCGATTCGCAATGGCGAAAACCGTGTGATTGGTTTGCTTTGTATTAACGTCAACCTAGATGCGCCGTTCTCTCAAGTACTTCAGTCGTTCATGCCTACCGAAGAGGCGAAACAAGCGGCATCGTCAGTAAACTTTGCCAGTGATGTGGAAGAGCTGGTGGATCAGACCGTTGAGCGTACTATTGAAGAAATTAATGCGGATAAGTCGGTCTCGAACAACACCAAAAATCGTCAGATCGTGATGGAGCTGTACGATAAAGGTATTTTCGATATCAAAGATGCGATTAACCGCGTTGCTGACCGCCTAAACATTTCCAAACACACTGTCTATCTTTACATTCGTCAGCGTAAAACTGAGGATGAAGAGGGGTGAGCCAGTTGACATACACCTTAGTGGTCAATGGCTCCGTTTATGGCAGTCAATCAGCACGAAGCGCTTACCAATTTGCCAAGGCGCTTATTGGCCAAGGACACACTCTAGTCAGCGTCTTCTTTTATCAAGATGGTGTGACTAACGGCAGTGCCTTAACGGTGCCTGCTAATGATGAGTTTAACCTAGTTAAAGCATGGCAAGACCTTGCAGGTGACCATGGTGTGCGTTTAGAAACGTGTGTCGCAGCGGCACTGCGCAGAGGAATTGTGAGTCAAGACGAAGCCAATCAACATGGTTTGAGTCAAAACAACCTGGCGGAAGGCTTTACACAAGCGGGGTTAGGCAGTCTCGCTGAAGCGATGTTGGTGCAAGATAGGGTAGTACAATTTTGAGTCAGCTAACGTACGTGTTTCGCAGCGCGCCTCATAGCCGTGCATCAGGCCGAGAAGGGATTGATGCTCTACTCGCGGCGTCTGCGTATTGTGAAGATATTCAGGTTGTCTTTATTGGGGATGGGGTTTATCAATTGCTGCAAGGTCAACAGACCGCAGAGATATTGAGTAAAGATTATTCACCAATGATGAAGCTGTTTGATCTCTACGATATTGAGCGTGTTTATGCTTGTCAGGCATCATTAGCTGAAAGAGGCTTAGCGCAAGCCGATTTGGTCATTGAAGCCGATCTGCTAGAACGGGCAGAGGTTGCAAAGGTGCTGCAGAACAGCGGCAAAATACTGACATTCTAGGTATCTTATGCTTCATATAGTCAAAACCATTCAGGCCCTACCAGACGTTGTGAGCTTGTTTCAAGCTGATGATGCGCTGCTCTTGATTGAAGAGTCGGTCTATGCGGCGAACCCTCAACATCACGTTTATCGTCAGATTCAAGGCCTCAATATTGCGGTATTAGCCAATGATGCCAAAGCGCGTGGCATCGAGAATCGAATCAGTTCTAATGTTGTGCTGGTGGACTACAACGGCTTTGTCGAGTTGACCACCAATCACGCTAATTCGATGACCTGGGAGTAATCAATTCCCTTTCTCTCTTTGTGTCGCTAGAGGTTTACACTCTTTTCTCCGTAATTGAACAAAAAAGATCCGTATATTTCTTGACACACCTCTCACTGCTGAATAGAATTTTGCGTCCCTAATTGCCATTGGTCGTTAGGGATAGATTTTTCACAAAGCTTACTTTCAAGTAAATTTCAGGAGCTAGTTAATGGCAACTATTAACCAGTTGGTACGTAAGCCTCGTGCAAAGCAAGTTGTTAAAAGCAACGTGCCTGCACTAGAAGCGTGTCCACAAAAACGTGGTGTATGTACTCGTGTTTACACTACTACACCTAAAAAACCTAACTCGGCACTACGTAAAGTATGTCGTGTACGTCTAACAAACGGTTTCGAAGTAACTTCGTACATCGGTGGTGAAGGTCACAACCTTCAAGAGCACTCAGTTGTTCTAATCCGTGGCGGTCGTGTTAAAGACCTTCCGGGTGTACGTTACCACACAGTACGTGGTGCACTTGACTGTGCTGGCGTAAATGACCGTAAACAAGGTCGTTCTAAGTACGGTGTGAAGCGTCCTAAGTCTTAATCGACTTTTCTTTTGAAGAAAAGCGTTAAGTAAGGCCAAACACTAAAATTAAATATTAATTTTTGAAGAAACTGTAAAGTTTTGGATAACCTGAAGAATAAGACAACGGAGAAATTCCATGCCACGTCGTCGCGTCATCGGTCAGCGTAAGATCCTTCCAGATCCTAAATTCAAATCTGAATTGCTGGCAAAATTCGTTAACATCCTTATGGTTGACGGTAAAAAATCTACTGCAGAGAAAATTGTTTACACTGCACTAGATGCAATGGCTGAGAAATCTGGTAAAGATCACTTAGCTGTATTTGAAGAAGCTCTTGAAAATGTTCGCCCAGCGGTAGAAGTTAAATCTCGCCGTGTAGGTGGTTCAACTTACCAAGTGCCTGTAGAAGTACGTCCGGTTCGCCGTAACGCACTTGCTATGCGTTGGTTGGTTGAAGCTGCGCGTAAGCGTGGTGAAAAATCTATGGCTCAACGCCTAGCTGCTGAAATGCTAGACGCGTCTGAGAACAAAGGTACTGCGGTTAAGAAACGTGAAGACGTTCACCGCATGGCTGACGCAAACAAAGCGTTCGCACATTACCGTTGGTAATACCTTTCAGTGCCGCGGGATTCCTCGCGGCGCTACTCTAGTTCCTATGCGCAAGCCTAGGAACTATTGCTATATCTAGGGGTAAGGAAAATTGCCCAAAGCACTCCTAAAATGATCTAGAAATAGCAATAGTCCCTAATTCAAGAGGATTCAATCGTGGCTCGTAAAACACCTATTGAGCGCTACCGTAATATCGGTATCGTCGCTCACGTAGACGCAGGTAAAACAACCACAAGTGAACGTATTCTGTTCTACACTGGTCTTTCTCATAAAATCGGTGAAGTTCACGATGGCGCTGCTACCATGGACTGGATGGAGCAGGAGCAAGAGCGTGGTATCACAATCACCTCAGCTGCAACTACAACTTTCTGGCGTGGTATGGATGCTCAATTCCAAGACCATCGCATCAACATCATCGATACTCCTGGACACGTAGATTTTACTATCGAAGTAGAGCGCTCATTGCGTGTACTTGATGGTGCCGTAGTTGTGTTCTGTGGTTCATCTGGTGTTGAGCCTCAATCTGAAACTGTATGGCGTCAAGCTGACAAATACCACGTTCCACGTATGGTGTTTGTGAACAAGATGGACCGTGCAGGTGCTGACTTCCTACGTGTTGTTGATCAAATCAAAAACCGTCTTGGCGCGAACCCTGTTCCAATTCAACTTAACGTTGGTGCGGAAGAGGATTTCAAAGGCGTTATTGATCTTATCAAGATGAAGATGATCAACTGGAATGAAGCTGACCAGGGTACAACTTTCACATACGAAGAGATCCCAGCAGACATGCAAGAGCTTGCTGACGAGTGGCACAACAACCTAGTTGAGTCAGCGGCAGAAGCGACTGAAGAGCTGATGGACAAGTATCTTGAAGAAGGTGAACTGACAGAAGCAGAGATCAAGCAAGCTCTACGTATACGCACACTAAATAACGAAATCGTACTGGCTACATGTGGTAGTGCGTTCAAAAACAAAGGTGTTCAAGCGGTACTAGATGCAGTGGTTGAATATTTGCCTTCACCTGTAGATGTTCCTGCGATCAAAGGTATTGATGATAATGAGAATGAAGTTGAGCGTCATGCAGACGACAATGAACCATTCGCAGCATTAGCATTTAAGATCGCAACTGACCCGTTTGTAGGTACGCTGACATTCATGCGTGTTTACTCTGGTGTCGTAAACTCTGGTGATGCGGTTTACAACTCTGTTAAGCAGAAGAAAGAACGTTTCGGTCGTATTGTACAAATGCACTCAAACAAGCGTGACGAAATTAAAGAAGTTCGCGCGGGTGACATTGCTGCTGCAATCGGTCTAAAAGACGTGACGACAGGTGACACCCTATGTGATCAGAACCACAAAGTGATTCTGGAGCGCATGGAATTCCCTGATCCAGTTATTCAAATCGCAGTAGAGCCACGCTCTGTTGCCGATCAAGAAAAAATGGGTATTGCTCTAGGTAAGCTAGCAGCAGAAGATCCATCTTTCCGCGTAGAAACGGATGACGAAACAGGTCAGACACTGATCTCTGGTATGGGTGAGCTTCACCTAGATATCATCGTTGACCGTATGAAACGTGAATTCAGCGTCGACTGTAACGTTGGTAAACCTCAGGTTGCTTACCGTGAGACAATCCGTGGAAGTGCGGAAGTTGAAGGTAAATTTGTTCGTCAATCTGGTGGTCGTGGTCAGTACGGTCACGTATGGATCAAACTGGAGCCATCTGAACCTGGCGAAGGTTTTGTCTTTGTTGACGAAATTGTGGGTGGTGTGGTTCCTAAGGAATACATCAGCTCGGTATCGAAAGGTATCGAAGAGCAAATGAACAGTGGTGTGGTAGCGGGTTACCCGGTACTAGATATTAAAGCAACACTGTTCGATGGTTCTTACCACGATGTTGACTCTAACGAGATGGCGTTTAAGATCGCCGGCTCGATGGCATTCAAGAAAGGTTCGCTTGAAGCGCAACCGGTTCTTCTTGAGCCAATGATGAATGTTGAAGTAACCACTCCTGAAGATTGGATGGGTGATGTTGTTGGTGACCTTAACCGTCGTCGCGGCATGATCGAAGGTATGGATGACGGTGTGGCGGGTATTAAGATCGTCCGCGCTCAAGTACCTCTATCTGAGATGTTTGGTTACGCAACTGACCTGCGTTCTGCAACTCAAGGCCGTGCGTCTTACTCTATGGAGTTTAACGAGTACGCTGAAGTACCGAAAAACTTTGCAGAGAAAATCATTGCAGCGCGTGGTTACTTATAAAACGACTTGATCTGAAAAAAAAGTCTGGTTTTTTTTGAAGATCAATGCGTCCAAATATTGCGCTGACTGACGTTGGCGCATAAAATAGCAATTTCTGGCGCGTCTCGATCAATTCGGATCGTGGCGAATCATAACTAGGAAGGAACACGATCGTGTCTAAAGAAAAATTTGAACGTACTAAACCGCACGTTAACGTTGGTACTATCGGCCACGTTGACCACGGTAAAACAACTCTAACTGCTGCTATCTGTACTACACTTGCAAAAGTGTACGGCGGTGTTGCGAAAGACTTCGCATCTAT
>NZ_RXZH01000148.1 GCF_003970385.1 Vibrio aquaticus
ACTCCACATTCTCTTCAGCAAAATTTGGGATGAGGAAGAAGTACCAACAGACTGGAAATAAGGACTTCTGGTCAAAATACCGAAGAAAGGCGATCTCAGCAAGTGTGATAACTACAGGGGCATCACTCTTCTCTCAATACCGGGAAAAGTCTTCAACAGGGTATTGTTAATCAGGATGAAGGACTGCGTAGACGCCCAACTTCGTGACCAACAGGCAGGATTCCGTAAGGATAGATCGTGTACAGACCAAATCGCAACTCTACGGATCATTGTGGAACAATCAATTGAATGGAATTCATCACTCTACATCAACTTCATTGACTACGAGAAAGCATTTGACAGCGTGGACAGAACAACACTATGGAAGCTTCTTTGATACTACGGAGTGCCTCAGAAGATAGTCAATATCATACAGAACTCATATGATGGACTAAACTGCAGAATCGTGCGTGGAAGAGAGTTGACAA
>NZ_RXZH01000149.1 GCF_003970385.1 Vibrio aquaticus
AGTCACGTGGCTGTAAATCAATCAAGAATGTATGTTTGAAATCAATGTGATTTATGAGGAGGATGATGAAAGCAAGGAGTAAAATGACGGAAAACGTTAGTCAGTCAGCCATTTACGTTAGTCATGAAGACTGATTTGGTGAGCATAATCTCATTCTGGAATAATAATGAAAAACGTAAGTTTGCATTAAGCAAGTGGCCAGAGTAGAAGTGGACAATGTACAAACATCTTGGGATAAGAAGGATGACCAGGTTTGCTCATGCACTGCTTTTGGACTGGTCGGAATATGACTGACATTTTCACGAGAACTAAATTTAACATCAACTAGACGGGAATTCGCTCGACCTTGAGGATGCAGTATAGTCGTCCGTAATAAGAATAATAGTAGGTCAGATGACCTGTGTTAATCCTGGGTGTATGATTACCAGTGAAGATTCAGTTTTCCTGGTAGACTTCTTCATATCC
>NZ_RXZH01000150.1 GCF_003970385.1 Vibrio aquaticus
TCACTCACTCAACCATTCACTCACACACTCTCTCACTCTGCTCGCCCACCACCAACAATATGCTATGCTGTATCCCATCGACTGGTCGATCAGCACTCAGACAACTCTCTGCTCACTAGTCACATGACAGAATCAATCTGCAATCGAGACATACCATACATTGTCCTAACTGATGGCCTATTWGAACACAGTTGTGATRGACASTCRCCTGTGAAATACCACTACACAAGTGTTACTGCTGCATTACACACATCGGAGAAATAACTCTTCTGGCTTATGTTTGCAGTGTGTTTCGAGATTCAGAGTTGCGATTGCGAGTTCCATTTCACAGGTTATGTGGACTTAACACACATTGGRTTGATATGTTATGAAGACCAACACTGTGGTTTATTCAACTAGTCGTTTCGTAGACATGTCGACGTGACACCACCCGAACCGACCTCAACCGACTCGTTC
>NZ_RXZH01000151.1 GCF_003970385.1 Vibrio aquaticus
TCACTCACTCAACCATTCACTCACACACTCTCTCACTCTGCTCGCCCACCACCAACAATATGCTATGCTATATTCCATCGACTGGTCGATCAGCACTCAGACAACTCTCTGCTCACTAGTCACATGACAGAATCAATCTGCAATCGAGACATACCATACATTGTCCTAACTGATGGCCTATTTGAACACAGTTGTGATAGACACTCACCTGTGAAATACCACTACACAAGTGTTACTGCTGCATTACACACATCGGAGAAATAACTCTTCTGGCTTATGTTTGCAGTGTGTTTCGAGATTCAGAGTTGCGATTGCGAGTTCCATTTCACAGGTTATGTGGACTTAACACACATTGGATTGATATGTTATGAAGACCAACACTGTGGTTTATTCAACTAGTCGTTTCGTAGACATGTCGACGTGACACCACCCGAACCGACCTCAACCGACTCGTTC
>NZ_RXZH01000152.1 GCF_003970385.1 Vibrio aquaticus
AGCTTGGCGAAGATCAAGCGCGGGGAGGATGATCCATGCCCAAGATTGCGTTCCATTGGCCATCGCTGATTGCTTCGGCAATTGCCATCTATGTGGTTGGCTTTCTGCTTTACGGCCTGATTTTCGAAGAGGCTTGGCTCGTCTGGTCGGGCTATCGCGCTGAAACGCTGGCCGCAGAAAGCTGGCGCATGGCGCTTTCGCCGATCATGCCGGTGTTGCTGGCGGCCGGGATTGGATGGGTTTTGCACTGGTGCAAACCCGCGGATTTGGGCGCGGCTTTGGGGCTGGGCGGGCTTGTTTGGCTGCTTTTGCTGCTGCCCACGCGCCTTTATGCTTGGGTTTACGGCCCACAGCCCTTGGGCCTGCTGCTTCTGGATGGCGGCCATTTGCTGGCCGATGCCCTATTGGCCGCCGCGATCCAGCAGGCTTGGCCGAAAAAGGCGCAATAAGCCAGA
>NZ_RXZH01000153.1 GCF_003970385.1 Vibrio aquaticus
GACCAAGTGAACAATAATCAAGTGACACATTCAATTCTTCCGTTTCATCATTCTTATCTGTTCAACACTAATGCATGAATAATCACCGAATTCAATATTGTGATGGAGATTTCGCAAGCATGTTTGCAGTGCGAGTGAGTGCTTCAAATGTGGTCATTGTGGAAATGTTTCAATGTGGATGATGATTGGTGAGAGGAAGAGAAATTGTGTGCGAATCAGCACACAACATAAACCGAAATGCAGTTGACAGTAGCGCTAGTCCCATGCTCAATATTGCAGATTATTTTCAATGAGCATTCACTGCACACTGGACACATGGACCAAGTGAACAATAATCAAGTGACACATTCAATTCTTCCGTTTCATCATTCTTATCTGTTCAACACTAATGCATGAATAATCACCGAATTCAATATTGTGATGGAGATTTCGTAAGCATGTTTGCAGTGCGAG
>NZ_RXZH01000154.1 GCF_003970385.1 Vibrio aquaticus
TGACGAGTGTCAAGTAGCACGAAACCCGAGTCCAGGCTTTCCTGTTGACTACCTCCAACCACCATCTAAATCTCAATACATAGTGCCCRCAGTGTCGAKTCACCTACACTGTTGGCCACATTGCAACATGATCGATAGCATTCGATCTGCACTAATAAGGACTAGACAAGCATGACATTGATCACCACYCAGTGATCAATCAATTGTGATTCCATCTCAGTCCTACAGGAGGTTAGTCACGACTCGGATAGCTCAGTGGTAACGTCTCTGACTGTGAAGCTGGGTGACACGAGATCGAATCCGYCAGGGAGCATCAGTTCCCTGAAGATTACAGGTACACCTTGCTGACGAGTGYCAAGTARCACGAAACCCGWGTCCAGGCTTTCCTGTTGACTACCTCCWACCACCATCTAAATCTCAATACATAGTGCCCRCAGTGTCGAGTCACCTA
>NZ_RXZH01000018.1 GCF_003970385.1 Vibrio aquaticus
TGGGCGCATTAAGAAATGAAAGTAGTCTGGTCTCCATTAGCACTTCAGAAACTAGGTGATGCAGCGGAGTTTATTTCTTTGGATAATCCACCTGCGGCAGAGAAGTGGGTAAACGAAGTTTTTGATAAAACTGAACTCCTTGGAAGTATGCCTGAAATGGGGCGGTTTGTTCCTGAAATGCCCCATACGAATTATCGTGAAATCATCTTTGGTCACTATCGTATTATCTACAGTTTAAGTCACGAAATTCGCGTACTAACAGTTCGTAATTGTCGTCAAATTTTATCGGAAGATGACGTGTAAAACTGTGTTATAACAAACTGTTTAAGAGTGATTCGCAACGCGTGGCATTTTTGCTATGCGCTGCGTTTAGTGTTTAAGGTGGCATGCGGAAGCATTGGTATTGCGTTGCTCACACCTTAACAGGGCGTTAGGAAAAAGTATGGAATATCAGTGGGCTAGAGTTATTTATCAATATCGCAAGCTACCAGCCATTCGTGACGGATTGTATCCTCAGTTCGGTGGCAACCTTGAGTTTGAGCTGTATACGTTCTTCGAAGTTTGCTACCACCTCAAAGATTGGATCAAAGCTGACGAACGATACTCAAACATGAGCAATGTTGAAAAGTACATAGATAATACACCAGCACTTCGAATCTGTGCTGATCTATGTAATCGTTTGAAGCATCGACGTTTAGAGAGAAAGATTAGAAGTGAACAGACCCCAGGTGTTTTCCAAATTCACAAGACAATTTCTGTTGGGCCTAAAGGATACGACGCAAAGTCGGCCATTGACTCTGCTGTAGTGATTACTGAGCGGGGCAATGAATGTTGTTTCGAACTTGCGCTTGAATGTGTTGAGTCATGGAAGAACTTCTTGAATGAAAACAATATCGAGTGTGATTTTTCCTAACAATAAATTTAAGCAGATTCGCAACGCTTGGCACTTTTGGTTTGAATCAGCTTTAGTGTTTACGGCACAATGCGTTAGGTAGGTGGCAGCGTTGCTCACTACTTAATTTGGCGTTAGGCAAAGGGCAAAAAAGTTCTTAGTTCTAATCTTCTTGTTCCCTTTGACAGTTCGTTTTTCGTAGTCGGCAATTCAGCATTGTCGGCTCAAGTCCTTGAACCTCTCCAACCGTAAAACATGTTAAAATTCGTGGGTTGCCTCATTGGTTTTCAGTGTTGGTCGGTGGTGAGTTTCACTGGCTAAAGGTGTGGAAAGGGCTAGTTCAAAGAAGCTTTCGTATTCGCTGTCATTTCGCAGCTTTGAGTTTCTCAGGTTCAAAAGCTACTTTCTCGCTGAAAGGCTGTATTTCGTGAGCGTAAAAGTGAGGCTGTAACATAGTGGCTTTAGTAGTTCTTGAATCACAAAAAGTCAGTGGGTGATTGGTTGCCTATCGTGTTTAAGGTATTCTGTTTTCAAACAAAGTTAGTGAGTACGTAGAAAATTTGCCTAACAAACAATTCAAGCTGATTCGCAACGCTCGGCGCTTTCGGTTTCAACTTGTTTGGTGATTACGGTGCGGTGTTTTAGTAAGGTGGCAGCGTTGCTCACAACTTAATTGGGCGTTATGTGCTTTTGCGAAATAAAGAGGCTGTAAAGTGAATAAAATCTATCGATGGGCTATTGGCAGTGTTTTATCTAAACCTGCTCCAGAAAGAGTACCACGCACAGGCGAGAAAGCGGCTGAAGTTGATTGCTATGTCATGTACATCAGAGCGAAAGATGACGCTTGGAATATTCTAGCCGAGAGCATTGATAGTACTGGTGTAAAAGGTCGCCAGTGGAGTGACGATGGTTATACTGAAGAATCCCACGTAGACTTTGTGGATATCGATAAAGCTAACATTGAAATTACTCATTTCTACAAAACCTATGATATTCAATATTTCAGTTTAAAAGATTACCTTTTAAAGGGTGTTTTCCCATATTATCAACTTACAATACAGTTCAATAAAGCAGCGCAAGTTTTCTACAATAGAAAGGAATTAACTCGCTCAGAGCGAATGGCTACTTTAGAACTGATACTAGAGAAAACTATTGATGATAGAGAGTTTGGCGTCACTGTCTATGGTCTATCAAGCCTCTTGCATAGTCAGCGTTGGTATTATCATCCTGACCGCAAACGAAATACAAACTACAACGAGTTACTTTTGGAGTCTCTTGTAGAAAGTGGCGATCTGGAAAAGGACAATGACGTCTATCGGTTATCCAGACATGCGTTGGTCTCATTGTCACAACACGAGCAGGAGGATAGAAAGCATAAGGAGACTCTACGTCAATCGAAAGCAATGACTAAGCTGACATTTGCACTGATATTCGTAGGGCTTATTCAAGCTTACATTACTTTTACTAAAGGCTAACCACGCACATAACAAGCAATTCAAGCTGATTCGCAACGCTCGGCACTTTCGGTTTCAATTGGTTTGGTGATTACAGTGAAGTGCTTAGGCAATGTGGCAGCGTTGCTCACAACTTAATTGGGCGTTATGTTGTAGGAGAAAAAATGGACTTAAGTATCTACAAAATGGAGCTTTTAGCCTCGGAGCACATCAAGGAAGTGACGTCACTTTGGCGTGAATCAATGATGGAAGCTTTAGGTATAGAGCCCGTCCACTCTTTTGAATCTCAAGCTTACTTTCTCGAACATCTCCTACCTAGCAGTTATCAAGTGTTAGTTGTTGTCCGTATCGATAACTCCGATCCAGTTGCCTTTATGGCCAGTTCGGAAACAGAAATAAGCCAACTGTACGTTTCACCTAGATTCCAAGGAAAAGGTATCGGCTCGTACTTACTGAGCCAAGCCAAAGAACAATCGAATGGTTCACTTACTTTACGGACGTTTGAAGTAAATGAGAAAGCTCAGAGGTTCTACCGTGCACATGGTTTTGTTGTTAGGCCTGGAAACAGTGAAAATGAAGAAGGGCTTCCAGACTTAGAGTGTCAGTGGAAAGGGAAAGGTTAGGTTTACAACATAACAATAAATTTAAGAGTGATTCACAACGCTCGGCGCTTTCACTTCAAGCCAGTTTAGTGTTTATGGCACAATGCTTTAGGTAGGGTGGTTAGCGTTGTTCACACCTTAATTTGGCGTTAGTTGCACAGGGAGGTCTTGTGGAAGAATTATCAGGCGGAAGAGAATCTGCAATATATCGAGATGGTGAAGTTGTCTATCGACCTCTACAGCCATGGAGTTCTACGATTCATCTTATTTTGAAGCATCTTGAGCGAGCAAAAATCGCTGAAAGTCCAAAATTTCTTGGTGTAAATCAAGACCAAGAGATCCTAAGTTTTGTTGCAGGGAAAACCTACAATTATCCGCTTGTTGGCGCAATCGCTACAAATGAAGCACTCGTTTCAGCGGGCAAATTACTACGAAAAGTACATGACTCAACAGTTTCACTCTTAGACCAAATAGATGTCAATGCACACCGATGGATGTTAGAACCGAGACAGCCATTCGAGGTTATTTGCCATGGTGACTTTACTCCATACAATGTTGCGCTAATAGAAAATACAGTTGTTGGTGTTTTTGATTTCGATACGGCGCATCCTGCACCAAGACTATGGGATCTAGCATATTCAGTTTACTGTTGGTCTCCGTTCAAAACTGACAGCAATGATAAGTTAGGCACAATCTCAGAGCAGGTCGCTAGAGCTAAGTTGTTCTGTGATAGTTACGGTGCTACTGAATCAGAAAGAGAGCAGTTAACCGATGTAATGGTTCAACGATTGCAGGCTTTAGTATCTTTCATGCTTAGTGAAGCCGAAAATGGCAACGAATCCTTTGCTGAAAATATTGAGCAAGGCCATCTTCAAGCTTATCTAAATGACATAAACTATATCACTGAAAATAAGCAAAAAATTCAGTGCGCATTGTGCAACTAACAAAATGTTTAAGAGGGATTCGCAACGCGTGGCATTTTCACTATGCGTTGATTTTTGTGATTAAGGTGGTTTGCAGCAACATCGGTATTGCGCCGCTCACCCCTTAACATGGCGTTAGCTGAATAGGATGAAAACAATAGTAATGGAATACTTGGATAGACTGATTAGAGATTGCGAAACCGCTAAAACAGTGAAGCCAAAATCTGACTTTACGGTTGCTAGCTTTGAAGAGGTTCCGGATATCGATAAAGGGATCTATATCATTAAAGAAGTTGGTGGGTGTGCAGAAAGCACGTTTGAATCATTCGTAGACTTTAAATGGAAAAAGCTAAAAGCATGTAGCAAAGTAAATAGTCCATCACAGGTTCTATATGTTGGATCTTCAACTACTGGCTTACGAAAACGGTTAAGGCAACACTTGGTTAATTGCCCCAACAAAACTTACTCTTTGCACATGTATCAATGGTTTGATGGCAAATATGAGGTTCGTATTCTTGAATATGACGCTCCAATAGAAGTCCTTCAACTCATTGAGGATGCGATGTCGTATGACTTGAAGCCTGCTTTTGGTAAGCAAGGCGGAAACAATAAATAGGATCGCTTGGGCAATTCAGCTAACAAACTGTTCAAGAGGGATTCGCAACGCGTGGCATTTTTACTATGCGTTGAATTTAGTGATTAAGGTGGTATGCGGCGGCTTTTGTATTGCGTTGCTCACCCCTTAACAGGGCGTTATGTTTACTTGTATTTCAAAGGCTTAAGTGTCTTAGGCTCTAGTTCTTTGTCCTTCTGGCAATTCGTTCCTAGTAGACTCAGCAAGTCAGTATTGTCGGCCTAAGTTCTTGAACTTCTTAGGCCGTAAAACATGCCAATATTCGTGGGTTGCTTCATTATCAGGTCGTGGCGGTTGGCTTCTTGTTTAATTGGCTTAAAGTCGCTTTTAGGCTTTTTGCCAATCAGCATTTCGGCTTGGCAGTTGCCTCGGCAATTCAACATTGTTTTACGCTTTGGTTGGAAAGACAGGGTGTTTGTGGTTGTTTGGTCGGGTTGCCTCATTGGGCAGGGAAGTGGACTTACTGGTTTTAGGTCGGCCGCCTTTGGTGGTCAAGTCGGTTCTTACCTTGTGGCTTGGTTCAGAAAACTGGCTTGAAATGGCAGTTCTTTCTCAATTAAGTCAGTAACTTGTGGTAAAACATAACAAACAATTAAACAGTGATTCGCAACGCTTGGCGCTCTCACTTCGGGTTGAGTTAAGTGTTTACGGCGCAGTGGTCAAGTTCATTGCTTGCGCTGCTCACACGTTAATTGGGCGTTAGCCGACAAAGTTCTGTAAATGCTATATAATGCTGTTTTCACAATAGGTATTTGAAGTAGTGAATAAAATAACTCTAAAAGTGACTTCTAAAGTTATCTCGCATGTCATCAACTCGCAAAGCAAAAATCAAGAGCAAATAGCATTAAAAGTAGTTTCAGGCCAATTACTGGAACAAAAGCATAACATCACTAAATCCAATAAAGTTGACATCTTAGTGGCTAATCAAATGACCCTGACACTAGGTGATACATCAGCAATTTGGAAATCTCATCAAAGTGATCAAGCTGATTTCAATGTTCTATTTGAGTTTTTGTCTACTAAGCCGGATGGCGAGTTTGAGTTCACGTATGAGCTGATCGGCTAACAAACAATTTAAGCAGATTCACAACGCTTGGCAATTTTGGTTTGAATCGGCATTGGTGTTTACGGCACAATGTTTTAGTTAAGTGGTCGCGTTGTTCACTACTTAATTGGGCGTTAGCTGATAGCGTCCATGCTTTACAGCTCAATTATTTTATGCCGTATTCAGACTTTAATGATTTCATTACGAATTTAGCGTTGTATGTGAAAACATTGTCTGGACGTTCTTTAAACATTACGATGGTGTTCGTATTACTTGGTTTCGAAATAGCGTAAGTTTGGCCTCCAGAGAATGTTGTAGTTGCTGTCCCTGTAGCGAAGTTGCCAAACCCTGAAACATTGGCTGTAGTGTGGGCTGTGGTCGGTGTTGTGTAAGAGCTATTGATTGTGTGGCTATCGCTATCAATAACAGCAAAAAACGCGTAACCATTATTGACAGTTAGTTCTGCCGACCGAAGCATTGTGAATGCAGCCGCTCTTTTTTTTGTTGTGTACCCATTACCTTCGAAGCTAACAACAAATACATTTTCGTCTAGTTGAGTTTCTGAGTAACCCCCAGTGAAACTTTGGCTCTGGTATGTGGTTGCACAGCCGCCCAATAATAAGAGAATAGCTACATAGGTAAGTAAGTTTTTTATGCTCATGATTTAATATGGTGTAATACAAAGGGCGCGTAAAATACTTTGTTTATGAATTAAGTTATACCTAATTAGTTTTATCTTGACGAAAAGTCGAGTTTATCAGCTAACAATAAATTTAAGAGTGATTCACAACGCTTGGCACTTTCACTTCAAGCCAGTTTAGTGTTTATGGCACAATGCTTTAGGTAAGGTGTGAGCGTTGTTCACACCTTAATTTGGCGTTAGGCAAAGGGCAGAAAAGTTCTTTGTTCTAATCTTCTTACTTCCTCTGGCCACCTGCTTTTCTTAGTCGGCAATTCTGTATTGTCGGCTCAAATTCTAGAATCTCTCCAACCGTAAAACATGCCAAGATTCGTGGGTTGCCTCATTGGTTTTCAGTATCGGTTGGTCGTGAGTTTCACTGGTTGAAAGTGTGGAAAGGACAAGTTAATCGAAGCTTTCATTTTTGCTGTCAGTTCGCAGCTTTTAGTTTTCCGGTTCAAAAGCTACTTCGTCGCTGAAAAGACGCATTTCGTGGATGTTGAAACCTAGGCTGTAACATAGCGGCTTCAGTTGTTCTTGAATCACAAAAAGTCAGTGGGTGATTGGTTGCTTATCGTGTTTAAGGTATCCTGTTTTCCAACAAAGTAAGTGAGTGCGAAGAAAATTTGCCTAACAAACAATTCAAGCTGATTCGCAACGCTCGGCGCTTTCGGTTTCAATTAGTTTGGTGATTACGGTGAAGTGTTTGAGTGTTTTGGCAGCGTTGCTCACAACTTAATTGGGCGTTATACGAACTTACGTGTTAGGCGTTTTCTGAGATGTGGTATGAACTAAAATGAATGGTTGCAGTAGGAATTGGCTTTACTCGAGTCACGAGGCTGAATGTAATCCAAATTAACAATAATGGTTGTAGCAATCAGTGTTGTATAGATGAATTTTCTGAAGCTAGGGTTATCAAGTAGTTTTGGTTTTGCATTTAATTTATCTTTCATACGCACCTCCGTACGTTTAGCCGGGGGATTGCATTCATTCTCGCTAGTTACCAAACGACAAGGCTGAACAACAACTTGTTCAACTTTGTTCTCGAGAATCGAGTAAAGCCTACTCGCTGTCGATTCTACTATTGTAAGTTTTTGCTTGTCAATATCTTTGTTGTTTTGTGATGTTGATCGTTGAAATTTAAAGTGAGGCATGATTCGTATAACAAACTGTTCAAGAGGGATTCGTAACGCGTGGCATTTTTACTATGCGTTGATTTTAGTGATTAAGGTGGTTTGCGG
Source organism: Vibrio aquaticus (assembly GCF_003970385.1). Lineage (GTDB taxonomy): Bacteria > Pseudomonadota > Gammaproteobacteria > Enterobacterales > Vibrionaceae > Vibrio > Vibrio aquaticus. Next base: position 7,471 of record NZ_RXZH01000018.1, read on the forward strand.
CAGCTTCGGTATTGCGTTGCTCACCCCTTAACAGGGCGTTAGCCGACAACCGGAAACTTGAGTTATGGAGAACAAAGTGAACGTAAGGAAAGCGATCAAGGAAGACTCCAGTAAGTTGCTAGAACTCATTGGACACAAAGCTGAGTTTGACCGAAGTATGAAAGGATTCAACGGTGAAATCTCCACGACGAAAGAGAAGATAGAACGAACCTTATTTGGTGACTATCCGTTTGCCCACGCTTTGCTATTGGAAGTCGATGGTGAAGTTCAGGGCTTCGCCTTGTTTCATTATCGTTATTCATCCTTTCGCGGTGAGCCGTCTATTTGGCTGGATGATCTTCTAGTTGTTAGTAATCATCGGTCAAAGGGATACGGCGCAGAACTTATGGATGCTTTGAAAACGGAAGCTCAAAAGTCATTAACGTCTCATATTTCTTGGACAGCTAGTCCACACAACACCAAAGCACACGAGTTTTACAAAAAGTTAGGTGCAGAAGTTGAACGGATGGATGGTCAGCGTCCGTATTTCCGTTGGGCAATGTACGGCTAACAATAAATTTAAGAGTGATTCACAACGCTTGGCGCTTTCACCTCAAGCCAGTTTAGTGTTTATGACACAATGGATTAGCTTAGGTGTTAGCGTTGTTCACACCTTAATTTGGCGTTATGCAATTTGAGGAATTGATGTAAATGAAAGAATTGCTGAAATTATATGAGAGCTATTCAACCGACTTCGAAGATTTTTGGGAAAAATACAAAGAATTTGACGTACATGGGCCAATTTTAATGAGCTTAGAGTCATATTTCACTCAACCAAAAAAAGTAATGATAGTTGGTCAGGAAACACATGGTTGGTGTCAGTCTCCATCAATCTCTGAACAAACCGGAGCATATAAGAGTTTCAACTTTGGTGAAAAATATCGGAGTACACCTTTTTGGAATGTGATAAGAAAGATTGAATCAACTATGGGGTTAGAACCCTATTCAATTGCATGGTCAAATTTGAATCGTTATGATCAAGCTTGTGGATCTCCAAAACTACCCGTATCGGTTAGGGTAGAAGAGTTAGATCATTTGTTGAAATCTGAAGTTTCAATCTTAAAGCCTGATGTGCTTATTTTGTTTACAAATCATAAATATGACTCAAGGTTACATAAGTTGTACCCAGAAGCTTTGTTTGAAAATATACCTGAACTTCCAGATAGACATTTTAAAAGAGTATCTCACCCAGAATTGCCAAGTGTCACTATCCGAGCACCACATCCGAAAACAATAAGAATGCAATCTTGGGAAAGTTCCTTTATAGGGTTCATCGAAAAAATTGCATAACAAACAATTCAAGCTGATTCGCAACGCTCGGCGCTTGCAGTTTCAATTTTTTTAGTGGTTACGGTGAAGTGTTTAGGTGCTGTGGTAGCGTTGCTCACAACTTAATTGGGCGTTAGGCAAATAAGTGTTCACAAAGGAGTAAATAGTGAATAAGGAAGTGAGAGTAGGAGTGGCTGCAGTCATTTTGCGTGAAGGTCGTATCTTGCTTGGAGAACGCATTGGTTCTCATGGGGCCAATACTTGGGCTACTCCAGGAGGACACCTTGAACTGGGTGAAAGTATTGAAGAATGCGCCGAGCGGGAAACTCTCGAAGAAACAGGTCTATCGGTAGGCTCATTTAAGAAGTTAGCTTTCACCAACGACGTGTTTGAAAAAGAAGGTAAGCACTACGTAACATTGTTTGTTGTAGCATCCTGTCCAACAGGAGAGCCTCAGGTTGTTGAGCCGAACAAATGTAAGCAGTGGCAATGGTTTGAACTCGATAAGCTTCCTGAACCGTTATTCCTACCTCTAACTAACTTGTTGAAGGAATCCGTAGACTTCGGGGCAATTGCCTAACAAGCAATTCAAGCTGATTCGCAACGCTCGGCATTTTCGGTTTCAGTTGGTTTAGTGATTAAGGTGAAGTGTTCGGTTAAGGTGGCAGCGTTGCTCACAACTTAATTGGGCGTTATGTTTACTTGTAATTCAAAGGCTTAAAGGTCTTAGGTTCTAGTTGTTTGTCCCTCTGGCAATTCGTCCTTAGTAGACTCAGCAAATCAGTATTGTCGGCCTAAGTTCTTGAACCACTCAGCCCGTAAAAAATGCCAATGTTCGTGGGTTGCTTCATTATCAGGTCGTGGCGGTTGGTTTCTTGTTTAACTGGCTTTAAGTCGTTTTTGGATTCTTAGCCAATTAGCATTTCGGCTTGGCAGTTGCCTCGGCAACTCAACATTGTTTTGCGCTTTGGTTGGAAAGAAAGGGCACTTGTTGAAAGTTAGTTGGGTTGCCTCATTGGGTAGGGAAGTGGAATTGCTCGTTTCTGGTTGGTCGCCTTTGGCGGGCAAGTTGGTTTCAGCCTTGTGCTTTGCTTCAGAAAACTAGTTGGAAATATCAGTTCTTTCTCAAGTAAATCATGTATTTGTGGTAAAACATAACAAACAATTCAACAGTGATTCGCAACGCTTGGCGTTCTCACTTTGGGTTGAGTTTAGTGTTTACGGCGCAGTGGTTTAGTTCAGTGTCTGCGCTGCTCACACGTTAATTGGGCGTTATATGCTTTCAAGTTTCAAACAATAAAAGGACTTAAAAATGATTCTAAATCACGTCTCAGTTGGCGCTTCTGATGTGGTAAAAGCAGTTGGTTTTTATGACTCAGTTCTTTCTACGTTGTCTATTAAGCGTGCTCACTATATAGAAAATATCGCAGCGGCTTATGGTGAAAACTTTGAATTTTGGGTCGGAAGTCCCTGCGAAGGAAAAGCCACATCAAGTAATGGTGCTCATATTGCTTTTAATGCGCCTTCAAAAGAAGCTGTTGACCAGTTCTATGCTACAGCCATTGAGTTAGGTGGTTCGTGTGCAGGTAAGCCAGGGTTAAGACCAGAGTATGGTGAAACTTACTACGCAGCATTCGTACGTGACGTAGACGGAAACAAAATCGAAGCAGTTTCAATGTAGCTTCGAATACGCATATAACAAGCAATTCAAGCTGATTCGCAACGCTCGGCACTTTCGGTTTCAATTTGTTTAGTGATTACGGTGAAGTGCTTGAGTAAAGTGGTAGCGTTGCTCACAACTTAATTGGGCGTTAGGCAAAGGGCAAAAAGTTCTTAGTTCTAATCTTCTTGTTCCCTCTGGCAGTTCGTTTTTCGTAGTCGGCAATTCAGCATTGTCGGTTTAAATTCTTTAATCTCTCCAACCGTAAAACATGCCAAATTTCGTGGGGTGCCTCATTGGTTTTCCGTGTTAGTTGGTGGTGAGTTTCACTGGCTTAAATTGAGGTAAGGGCAAGTTAATCGAGGCTTTCGCTATTGCTGTCATTTCGCAGCTTTTAGTTTTCCGGTTCAAAAGCTACTTCGTCGCTGAAAAGGCGCATTTCGTGGTTGTTGAAACCTAGGCTGTAACATAGCGACTTCAGTTGTTCTTGAATCACAAAAAATCATTGGGTAATTGGTTGCTTATCATGTTTAAGGTATTCTGTTTTTAAACCAAGTTAGTGAGTACACAGAAAATTTGCCTAACAAACAATTCAAGCTGATTCGCAACACTCGGCGCTTTCGGTTTCAATCGGTTTGGTGTTTACGGTGCAGTGTTTGAGTAAGGTGGCAGTGTTGCTCACAACTTAATTGGGCGTTATATGCTCATACGGTCATGTATGCTATAAGTGCAATATTAATCTTCAACGTAAGAAATCGTGATGAATCCTATTGATAAAATTACAGAACCAACTTTTACCAACTCTGCTAAAGGGTTACTTACTTTATTTTGTATTGGTTTGTTTCATGCTGTCATTGGTGTAGATCTTACTGATGCCAAAATCGCTGTTCCGTGGTTTCCAACTGTAAACTTTGAGCATGTAGAACGGTTGGGATATTTGTACTGGGGTATAGTAGCATATGCAATATATCGTTATTGCCTATATAACGTTCATGTTATGAGGCGCTACTACTTCATTGCTTTGGGGAAGTTTTTGAGCACAACAAAAATAGGTGACTCATTTATTCGTCAAAACATTTTAGATTCTACCGTTGAGTACAATGTTGTAATGGACGAAAGCGGTGATACGCCAGTTATTAAAATTGAACACTATGACGACGCCGGGTCTGGTTGGGAGAAAATGGCGGCCTTTGATTTTATATATTCAGCGGATTATCAATTCGAGAAGATCGAATGCTCAGAAAATCCGGGGTATCAAAACGACGATCTTGCTTTCAATAAAGCAAATATCCGGAAAAATTGGGGGTTAACTTACTTCAGGGATCAGTTCGACAACGAAGCTATGGTTTCATCCTCGATTCCAAGTCCTACAATAAAATCACAACTAAGAACCGCAGTTCTCCTGATTTACTTGAAAATCGTATTTGGTAGTAAGGAAGTCTTTGACCTATTGACACCAGTACTACTTAATACCTTCTTGTTTCTGTACTGTATAATCGTCTTTTTGATATCACTTTAAGCACGCATATAACAATAAATTTAAGCAGATTCGTAACGCTCGGCATTTTTGCTTTGAATCAGCTTCGGTGTTTACGGCACAATGGTTTAGGTGGGTGGTAGCGTTACTCACTACTTAATTTGGCGTTATGATTTATCGGAGGTTTCATGAATAAATCGACATCAAGAAAGCTTGTATCCTCCGACTTAACTGGGGATAAACCTAATGAGTTGGTTCCTGCTTTTAAAGATCCAGAGTTTTACCTACTAGAAAATTATGGTCAGAAGCAAAAACTCTCCATTTTGAACATTCGCCGAAGATCTGGCTGCTCGATATCTGAAGCCGTTGAGAAATTTGAGCTCCGGAACAAACCTATCAATAAAGCCAAAAAGAAGAAACGTAAAAAAAGTAAGAAATCCCACAACTCTTCGGGTGAGGTAGGAAATTCAGTTATTACTTCATTGGCAGGGAGAACATCCGCAAGGAATTGGAAAACCGTAAAATAAATCATAACAATAAATTTAAGCAGATTCGCAACGCTTGGCACCTTTGGTTTGAATCAGCTTTAGTGTTTACGGCACAATGCTTTAGGTAGGTGGCAGCGTTGCTCACTACTTAATTTGGCGTTATGTTTACGGGAGAAAACAGTGATTTTAGGGCTCAATCATATAACCATTGCAGTTAGTGACTTAGAGCGCTCTCTTAAGTTTTATCGGGAGACGTTGGGGTTCACTGCTCACGCTAAGTGGGATAGTGGGGCTTACTTATCAGTAGGTGAACTCTGGTTTTGCCTTTCTCACGATGAACCTTGCCCCAAAACCGACTATACCCACGTAGCTTTTGATATCGAACCAAAAGAATTTGAAACCTTTGCGAAGCGTGTAGTTTCATTGGGTGTAGAAGTTTGGAAAGAGAATAAGAGTGAAGGGCAGTCACTTTATATCTTAGACCCTGATGGTCACAAACTAGAGATACACTCAGGCTCCCTTAAAAGCAGATTAGAATCCCTAATAACTCAGCCGTATAGTGGGCTCGTTTGGCTTTAAACATAACAATAAATTCAAGCAGATTCGCAACGCTTGGCATTTTTGGTTTGAATCAACTTTAGTGTTTACAGCACAATGCTTTAGGTCAGGTGGTGGCGTTGCTCACTACTTAATTTGGCGTTAGGCTTCAATGGAGGTAATTGATGTTTAGAAGAATATTTATAGGTTTAACACTTGCTGTTGTAGCAAATAGTGCTTCAGCATATTTTTATAATGGGAATGATTTGAGAGAGCCTTTAAAAGAGTACAGAAAGGCTGAAAGAGAAGACCCGAATACTGACTATACTCAAGCTTGGAACTTTCGCGGTTATGTTTATGGTGTTTACGATGCTACAGATAGTGAATATTGTACGCCTCGTGATTTTGGAGGACACCAGTTGATGGCTGTAGTCGCGAAATATATAGAAGATAACCCTCAGTTGTGGAGCAAGCCTGCTGATGAATTGGTAGGAAGTGCTATAAAAGCAGCCTTTCCGTGTGATTAAGTAAATTGGTATCATTTTAAGGTGCCTCTTGAATCAGGCATGCAGTTATTAAGTTAATGACAATGAGTAATAGCCTTTGTAGCCGCATTTGGGCCAAAGCCTAACAAACAATTCAAGCTGATTCGCAACGCTCGGCGCTTTCGGTTTCAATTAGTTTGGTGATTACGGTGAAGTGTTTGAGTGTTTTGGCAGCGTTGCTCACAACTTAATTGGGCGTTATAGCGCAGGTGAACATTGGAGCTTCATTTGAATAAAGATATCGAAAAAAAGATCTATCAAATTCGAGAGATTCTAGCTCGATTTGAGAAAACAGACTTCCATAGTATGACTAGCTTTTATTTTTCATCAGGCTTTCCTGCTGGCTGCTGTGGAGATGCTACTGATTTACTTGGCTTGTACTTATTGAAGTACCATGGGCTAGAAAGTTACTATGTTTGTGGTCACGGGTTAGGAGATAACTCAAACCAGACTCACGCATGGTTAGTATGCCAAGGTTACATTATTGATATCACAGCTGATCAGTTCAACGATGATGGCTATGAACTGCCTTCTGTCATCATTGATAAACAAAGTCCATTTCATGAACTGTTCGATGAAACAACCAGTCGCCCAACAAGTATTGAATACCTCAAAGGTACTGGTATTCCGAGTGTATTGGCAAAAGTACTGTCAGTACTGCAAGTGCAGGAAAATGCGCTATAACAAAGCGTTTAAGACAGATTCGCAACGCTCGGCACTTACGGTTTGAATCTGCTTTAGTGTTTACGGCACAATGGTTAGGCTTAGTGGCGGCGTTGCTCACTACTTAACGCGGCGTTAGGTGAATACAGGGAGTTATCGAATGGAATTAAAGTGTCACTGTGGAAACGTTAGCTTGGTATTGAGTTCGCTGCCTAAAGAAGTGGGTGAGTGTAATTGTTCTATTTGTCGTCGCTATGCGCCAGCTTGGGCGTACTTTACTCCAGAGCAAGTTCAAATCAACATGAATGATAAAACGGTTTTCTATTGTTGGGGTGACAAAGAAGTAGAATTTCATCGTTGCAACTCATGTGGTTGTTTAACGCACTACATAACAACACAGAAATGTTCCGAAGATATCTTGGCTGTAAATATGAGAATGGCCGAAAATGAAGTGCTTTCGAGTATTCCTGTTCGTAAGATCAATGGTGCATCGTACTAATCACCTAACAAGCAATTTAAGAGGGATTCACAACGCTCGGCATTTTTGCTTCTACTTCAAATTTAGTGTTTATGGCACAATGTTTTAGGTTGGGTGGAGGCGTTGTTCACCCCTTAATTGGGCGTTAGCTGAATCCCCTAATTAGCAAATATGGAAGAAGATAAAATGGAATTTGTTCGTATAGCCAATCAGGATGATCTCCCTGGCGTACTAAAACTGTACAAAGAGCTTCGTGGAAACGATCCAGAAAGGACAGCGGAGCAACTTGCTTCCACGTGGGAAGAGATACAAAACAATGCCAATACTATGGTTGTAGTAGCAGAAGTTGACGGCACTCTAGCTTCGACATGTCAGTTAGGAATAGTGCCTACGGTAACGAATGCTGGAAAACCGTTTGGTATTATTGAACACGTGATTACAAGCGAAGACTTCCGTCGTATGGGCTTAAGTCAAAAGGTTATGGAAAAGGCTCTTGAGTTAGCATGGAGCAAAGGGTGCTATCAAGTTGTGCTTTTGTCTGGTGAAACTCGAACTTCAGCTCACAGACTCTACGAGAAAGTAGGTTTCCAGTCAGGTATCGAGAAGGGTTTTGTAGTAAAGGCTCCTCGGTAACAATTCAGCTAACAAGCAATTCAAGCTGATTCGCAACGCTCGGCGCTTTCAGTTTCAATTGGTTTTGTGATTACGGTGAAGTGTTTGAGTATGGTGGTAGCGTTGCTCACAACTTAATTGGGCGTTATGTTTACTTGGAATTCAAAGGCTTAAAGGTCTTAGGCTTTAGTTCTTTGTCCCTCTGGCAATTCGTCCCTAGTAGACTCAGCAAATCCACATTGTCGGTCTAAGTTCTTGAATCTCTCAGCCCGTAATACATACCAATGTTCGCGGGTTGCTTCATTGTCAGGTCGTGGCGGTTGGCTTTTTGTTTAACTGGATTAAAGTCGCTTTAAGGTTCTTAGCCAATCAGCATTTCGCCTTGGCAGTTGCCTCGGCAATTCAGCCTTGTTTTGCGCTTTTGTTGGAAAGACAGGGTGCTTGTTGAACATTAGTTGGGTTGCCTCATTGGGCAGGGAAGTGGAATTACACGTTTAAGGTTACTCGCCTTTGGCGGCCAAGTAAGTTTTTGCCTTGTGGCTTGCTTCAGAAAACTGGTCAGAAATGGCAGTTCTTTCTCAATTAAGTCAGTAACTTGTGGTAAAACATAACAAACAATTCAACAGTGATTCGCAACGCTTGGCGCTCTCACTTCGGGTTGAATTTAGTGTTTACGGCGCAGTATTCAAGTTCAGTGTTTGCGCTGCTCACACGTTAATTGGGCGTTAGGCAAAGGGCAGAAAAGTTCTTTGTTCTAATCTTCCTGCTTCCTCTGTCCATCTGCTTTTCTTAGTCGGCAACTCCGTATTGTCGGCTCAAATCCTTGAATTTCTTCAACCGTAAAACATGCCAATATTCGTGAGTTGCCTCATTGGTTTTCAGTGTTGGTCGGTAATGAGTTTCACTGGCTTAAGGTGTGGAAAGGGCTAGTTCAAGGCAGCTTTCGTATTAGCTGTCATTTCGCAGTTTTGAGTTTCTCAGGTTCAAAGGCTACTTTTTCGCTGAAAGACTGTGTTTCGTGAACGTTGAAAATGAGGCTGTAACATAGTTGCTTCAATGGTTCTTGAATCACAAAAAGTCAGTGGGTGATTGGTTGCTTATCGTGTTTAAGGTATTCTGTTTTCAAACCAAGTTGGTGAGTGCGTAGGAAAATTTGCCTAACAAACAATTCAAGCTGATTCGCAACGCTCGGCGCTTTCGGTTTCAATTGGTTTTGTGATTACGGTGAAGTGTTTTAGTCAGGTGGTAGCGTCGCTCACAACTTAATTGGGCGTTAGGTGTCAATCATCACAGTCAAAAACATCAAACAGATTTGTGTATAATTCACTAAAGTGTTTACCAAAAACTAAATCAGCTTCGTTTTCATCAAAGTCAGACCTTGAAATAGGAAAGTGGTTAGTCAAATCTTCGAGTAAAGATTTATATCTTTCAACAATCTCTTGGGACTGTTTTGTTAAGTCTGAGTGTTTATTATCACTTGGTATTGAGTAGTGCAGATAATTAAGACCTTCTTTACATCCAACACTTAAGCATAAATTGGTATGTATAAAGGATTCTTCTTCATCATTTTCAAATGAAACTCTGGAAGCAGATGTAAACTCTTGTGCCATGTCGCAACTGAATGAACCTTTGAAATATACGTTGTATTCAAAGCTGCCGTCACTATTTATAGTTCTTCCAACCCCCTGAAAATGTGGAATTATTTTCTCAAATAGTAGTTTAAATTCACTTACCCCTTGCAACGCGGATGTTATGCTATTTACTTGAGATTTTTTTAGTTGCAATAAATTTTTAATTTCTTCACATTTCGCTTGTCCGCTAGCACCTAGTTCAATGTTAAGGTGTTCATACAATGTGGTTATTCTATATGCCTCTCCATGCCGAATTTGTGCAATTTGGCTTAAAGTTTTTTTCATATTTGAATAACAGCTGTCTGCGTACCATTCACTTTCACCGTCCGTCGAGTTATATATTCGAGGCAGTGGGAATTTCCAAGGGAAATAGATGTTTTTTAGTGCGGTCTCTACCTGTATAGCTTCCTTTTCGTTATCTGCCCTGAAAACTAAAGATTGCTCTATTGATAGAGGACCAAACTTGCTATTTAGTCTTTTAATCCTAGGGGCTAGGGCTCTTGTTCGACCTAGTTTGCAGCAGATGGCATCATTTCTTTTTAGTAAATATACAAAGTACTTACCTATCATAAGAGAGTTCTCAATAATTCTAAGATGCGCAGCGTACCACACCTAACAATAAATTTAAGCAGATTCGCAACGCTTGGCATTTTCAGTTTGAATCGGCTTAAGTGTTTACGGCACAATGGTTTAGGTAGGTGGTAGCGTTACTCACTACTTAATTTGGCGTTATGGCTCTAATCAAAAATGAACTATAGAGGGAACTATGTTTTTTAATCGAAGAAAAAAATACAACGGCAAGGTGTCAGCGTTACTACCCGCATTTGGATTTGATTTAGAGGAAGCGGGAGTTATGAAAACCTTGAATGTATTGGATATTGCTTGGCAACAAAAGTACAACGAATATGAGGGAGCACTCTATGTGTCTTACCTCGTAGTATCTGGTTACCTCAAAAGAGACAAAAATAAAGCGTTAGAGATTCTAGATCAAACGAAGTTTGTTCAACAAGATTGGTTGTCGAAAGGTCTTGTGGACCAGGCTTTGGTTCAACGGTTTACTGAGAAAGCAAATGAGTGGTTGGGAATAGATAATGATACAGAAAATAAAGGGTTCGAGTTTACCCCTAATATGCCAGATATCATGTCCGCTCAGCCTGTTGTAATGCAAGAATATGATGAAACAATCTTAATTCAGGTAGAGAATGTTCCTTCATTATTCAAAAAGTTTGGCGGTGAGGGAGAACACCCGTTATTTTATCTACAGGTTGCAGCACTTATAAGTAAGACAACAAACAAACCAATAGCAATATTTACTCTCGAAACAGGTATGACAGATGCAAATTTCTTTGGTCTTTTTGAAGGTACTGGTAAGCACCTGAATCTTGGTAAGCAAGACAGAGAGTTATCTCGTCAAGACTTTCTTGAGTTAGCTAAAGAGAAACTAGGGCTATCTGTAACTACGCCATAACAAACAATTTAAGAGTGATTCAGCACGCTTGGCATTTTTAGTTTGGGTTGAGTTCAGTGTTTACGGTGGTCAAATTGAGTGTCGTGGTAGCGTGCTTCACACCTTAATTAGGCGTTATGTTTCTGGAAGGTTCAAATGAAAGCTCACAATGATAAAGCTCTGAGACAGAAATACTCAGTGCGCTTAATGTCCAACCATAAATGGAAGAAGTTCTTTCTTGTAATGGCAGAGTATGGAGCAGATTTTTCTGGTATTGAGTATCATTTTACGGATACTGAAAAAGTTTTCTTTGGTAATGCTCCTAGTAACCAACAGGTGTGGGATTCGGCAATTGATGACCCCGTTAAAGGCTGTGGTGGACCTGTCGAGTACAAGCACATTGAACGCATATGTATCCCAAAATCTTATTCATATCAGCCTTATGAAAATGCTCCTACTACATACCGTGAACTGAATTTAGAGAGGTTTCTGATGGAACTTTGCAAGGTTGGTGAATTTCCGATAGTGAGGACTGATAGGGGTATCGAAATCTTGGGCTACGAAACATAACAAAGCATTTAAGAGTGATTCGCAACGCTTGGCAGTTTCGCTTCGCTCAAGTATAGCCAAGCGTCGCTCACACCTTAATGCGGCGTTATGCATATCAGAGGAATTCAGGATGAAGTTAGTAACTCCAAGGGTAGAATATCAAGAGTCGTATATTGAAATGGTACGTGAGTTCTCTGAAAGAGAAGAGGCGTTTGTTCCGTTTGTATTAGCTGAAAATTATGAAGACTTT
>NZ_RXZH01000155.1 GCF_003970385.1 Vibrio aquaticus
TGACGAGTGCCAAGTAGCACGAAACCCGAGTCCAGGCTTTCCTGTTGACTACCTCCAACCACCATCTAAATCTCAATACATAGTGCCCACAGTGTCGAGTCACCTACACTGTTGGCCACATTGCAACATGATCGATAGCATTCGATCTGCACTAATAAGGACTAGACAAGCATGACATTGATCACCACCCAGTGATCAATCAATTGTGATTCCATCTCAGTCCTACAGGAGGTTAGTCACGACTCGGATAGCTCAGTGGTAACGTCTCTGACTGTGAAGCTGGGTGACACGAGATCGAATCCGTCAGGGAGCATCAGTTCCCTGAAGATTACAGGTACACCTTGCTGACGAGTGCCAAGTAGCACGAAACCCGAGTCCAGGCTTTCCTGTTGACTACCTCCAACCACCATCTAAATCTCAATACATAGTGCCCGCAGTGTCGAGTCACCTA
>NZ_RXZH01000156.1 GCF_003970385.1 Vibrio aquaticus
ATGCTCCAGACCCTGCTACTAATAAAGATGTTCACTTCTTAAAATATCCTATATATGTAGGTGGAAACAGGGGAAGGGGTCAGATTTATCCTGATGGTAGCAAAAGTAACAATACAGTTTATAATGCTACGGCAGGAGGGATAATAAGTAAAATTTTACGAAAAGAAAARGGGGGRTACGAAATAACYATMGYGGATSCATCGRATGGACGYSAAGTKRTTGATATTATCCCTCSAGGSCYAGAACTTCTTGTTTCAGAGGGYGAATCYATYAAACTYGATCAACCATTAACGAGTAATCCTAATGTGGGTGGATTTGGTCAGGGAGATGCCGAAATAGTACTTCAAGATCCATTACGTGTCCAAGGCCTTTTGTTCTTCTTGGCATCTGTTATTTTGGCACAAATCTTTTTGGTTCTTAAAAAGAAACAGTTTGAGAAGGTTCAATTA
>NZ_RXZH01000158.1 GCF_003970385.1 Vibrio aquaticus
TATTTTTTTGTTTTCATACCTTTTCGTACACAAGATGGCTACACTATGTCTATTTCCTTGCAGAATACCAATCCTTTCTGGAGGCCAATCACTTACGTGGAACCGAAAAATTATCAATTACATTTATGTATTTCCATTTTGTATCTTATTATTTTTATGCAGGCAGTGGAGCAGTTCTTCAGGTGTGATTGGTTTTCACCATTACCTTTGAAGTAGATTCTTCTTTACTTTTTACTTGAGGGCGACTCAAGAGGCAGGTGAGTAAACATCTGATAGCCGGTCTGAGCATGGAAAAATCGTACCTCACCAACATGGTGTTGGGTAGCCCGCTCGCGGCACTTCCTCAGATATTCTTATTCCACATTCTCACACTCTTTCTCTTGAAAGCACGCAGCAAACCGTCAGCGATAGTTGCAGAAGAGATCACATGGTACAAAATAAG
>NZ_RXZH01000159.1 GCF_003970385.1 Vibrio aquaticus
TCACACCCAGCAGCGCGCGCTCCTGCCTGGGCAAACGTCGGCTCCAGACAGCCCTCCTCCCTCCTGGAGCTCAGAGCTCCGTGTGGAGCCTGCCCAGCCAGTCCTGGGAGCCCAAGACACAGCCAGCCAGCCAGCCAGCCAGCCAGCCAGCCAGCCAGCCAGGCCAGCCAGCCAAACACACATCTCCAGGAACCATGCTCCGGGCCCCGCCACCCCTCTTCTCACACCCAGGAGCGAGCCCTCCTGCCTGGGCAAACGTCGGCTCCAGACAGCCCTCCTCCCTCCTGGAGCTCAGAGCTCCGTGAGGAGCCTGCCCAGCCAGTCTTGGGAGCCCAAGACACAGCCGGGCAGGCAGCCAGGCCAGCCAAACACACATCTCCAGGAACCAGGCTCCGGGCCCTGCCACCCCTCTTCTCACACCCAGGAGCGAGCCCTC
>NZ_RXZH01000019.1 GCF_003970385.1 Vibrio aquaticus
CCTTTGTCGGTCAAGTTGGTTTCAGCCTTGTGGTTTGCTTCAGAAAACCAGTTAGAAATTGCAGTTCTTTCTCAAGTAAATCATGTGTTTGTGGTAAAACATAACAAACAATTCAACAGTGATTCGCAACGCTTGGCGCTCTCACTTCGAGTTGAGTTTAGTGTTTACGGCGCAGTGGTTTGGTTTAGTGTCAGCGCTGCTCACACGTTAATTGGGCGTTAGCTGTAATCGTCACCAAGGAAGCTCTTCGCCGGTAAAACTATAGAACTTACCAGTGTCCGAAGGTTGAACTTTACTAATTATCTTGAACAGTTGTTGGCTCACATATTCACTTGTAAAGAGCTTGGTTGGTGGTACGTTCTTCTGAAAAGGTCGGGATAGCTGTGTATCTGTAGTTCCGGGATGAAACGCAATGACACAGCAGTTAGGTAGTTTAAATTGCCATTCTATACTAATCGTTTTCACAGCCATATTTAGTGCTGCTTTAGAGCAACGGTAACTAACCCATCCTCCAATCTGGTTATCTTCAATACTTCCGATTCTAGCTGATAGTGAAATAAAATATGTCTGGTGTTTGGCTTTGAGGTGGTTTGAAAAATACTTTGCTAGTAATAGTGTAGGTAGGGTATTTGAACTCAAGTTTTGGTTAAAAAATTCAGGGGTGAATTCGTTGATTGATTTTTCTGGCTTATTCGCTGCGTCATGTAGAAAACCAGCAGTATTAATCAACATGTCTAGATCCGAGATTTGCTTTGCGAGGTGTTTTACATCGGCATCTAATGATGCATTAGCTTTCAACCACGTTATATCGACTCGTTTATCTTCGGGTAACGTTGAACGGTAGGTCGCAAATATTTTGGCTTTAGGGAATGTGTCTCTGACATACGTAGTAATCGCCTTTCCAATGCCACCATTTCCACCAATAATAAGAATTTTCAATTGCTTATGCTCAGTCTCTAGTATTAAATGAATCATAGACTAAGAATGAAAATACAGCTAACAAAGCATTTAAGAGTGATTCGCAACGCTTGGCAGTTTCGCTTCGCTCAAGTATAGCCAAGCGCCGCTCACACCTTAATGCGGCGTTATGTTTACTTGTATTTCAAAGGCTTAAATGTCTTAGGCTCTAGTTCTTTGTCCCTCTGGCAATTCGTCTCTAGTAGACTCAGCAAATCCGCATTGTCGGTCTAAGTTCTTGAATTTCTCAGCCCCTAAAACATGCCAATGTTCGCGGGTTGCTTCATTGTCAGGTCGTGGCGGCTAGCTTCCTGTTTAACTGGCTTAAAGTCGCTTTTAGGTTCTTAGACAATTAGCATTTCAGCTTGGCAGTTGCCTCGGCAATTTAGCATTGTTTTGCGCTTTGGTTGGAAAGAAAGGGCGCTTGTTGTTACTTGGTCGGGTTGCCTCATTGGGAAGGGAAATGGAATTACACGTTTTAGGTTGCTCGCCTTTGGCGTTCAAGTTGGTTTCAGCCTTGTGGTTTATTTCAGAAAACTAGTTAGAAATAGCAGTTCTTTCTCAAGTAAATCATACATTTGTGGTAAAACATAACAAACAATTCAACAGTGATTCGCAACGCTTGGCGCTCTCACTTCGGGTTGAGTTTAGTGTTTACGGCGCAATGTTTAAGTTCAGTGTTTGCGCTGCTCACACGTTAATTGGGCGTTATAGCTTTAGAGGAAATATGGAAGAAAAAGTGACAATTGAACTGGCTCCAATTATTGGTGCGTCTATAGCCGCGATAGCAACTTTGTTGGGTGTTAGTATCGCAAACTGGTTTAATAGTAGGCAGTTACAGCAAAATCATGATCTTTCTGTTGCCCGATATCAAGTTGAAACTAAAACCGCCAAAAGCGAAGAACTTTATCTATCTTTGTTTCAATGGCATAAAGATCTTTCTTCAATTTACATCCTGCACTTACGTTACTTCGTCGGTGAGCTCGACTATGAGCAGGTTCAAACTATTTTGAATGAACGTTTTTCTAATACTGTAGGGACAATTAATAAAATTGAAATGCTTGTTAATGTCCACTTCCCTGAATACAAATCCGATTTGGCATCGGTTCATAGCGCTAGAAAGTCACTCGCCAAATATTTGGATGCTAGAGCACCAGAAAAGTTGTCCAAGCATGAGTTTGTCGTTGAACAGCAAAGTTTTGATACTGCGTGCAACGAGATGTTAGAGCGAATTGCGCAAGGTGTAAGTCAGCTATAACAAGCAATTTAAGAGGGATTCACAACGCTTGGCATTTTTGCTTCTACTTCAAATTTAGTGTCTATGGCACAATGCTTTAGGTGTAGGTGGCAGCGTTGTTCACCCCTTAATTGGGCGTTAGTTGCACGAGGAGGTTTCGTGGAAGAATTATCAGGTGGAAGAGAATCAGCAATATATCGAGATGGTGAAGTTGTCTATCGTCCTCTTCAGCCGTGGAGTCCTACAATTCACCTTATTTTGAAACACCTCGAGCGAGAAAATGTAGGTGAATCTCCAAGATTTCTTGGTGTTAACCAAGAACAGGAAGTCCTAAGTTTTGTCGTTGGGAATACTTATAATTACCCTCTAGTCGGTGCAATTGCTACTGTGGATGCACTCACATCAGCAGGTAAACTATTGCGTAAAATACATGACTCTACTGTGCCACTTTTGAATCAAGTAGATGTTAATGCGCACAAGTGGATGCTAAAGCCAAGAGAGCCTTTTGAAGTTATCTGTCATGGTGACTTTACCCCTTATAATGTTGCTCTATCCGAGAACACAGTTGTAGGTGTATTTGACTTTGATACTGCGCACCCTGCGCCAAGAATATGGGATTTAGCATATTCAGTTTATTGTTGGTCGCCTTTCAAAACTGACAGCAATGATAAGTTAGGCACAATCTCTGAGCAGGTAACTAGAGCTACGTTGTTCTGTGATAGTTACGGTGCAACTACGTTCGAAAGAAATCAACTAGCTGACGCAATGATTGAGCGATTACAGGCTTTAGTTTTGTTCATGCGCAGTGAAGCTGAAAATGGTAATGAAACCTTTGCTGAAAACATAGAGCAAGGTCATCTTCAGGCCTATCTAAATGACATAGAATATATCACTGAAAATAAACAAAAAATTCAGTGCGCATTGTGCAACTAACAAAGCATTTAAGAGTGATTCGCAACGCTTGGCAGTTTCGCTTCGCTCAAGTATAGCCAAGCGTCGTTCACACCTTAATGCGGCGTTAGGCAATATCAGGAATTATGCAGTTATGGAATGGAAAAAATTAGTAGAATTGGAAGATGAGAATTTGTGGCGGGGAACTGTATTTAGATTTCCTGCTACTTATCCATTCGAACCTGTTGTCGATTTTATGCTGTTTTTAGACTCAGCTTCCGAAAGTGGTTTTTCCCTTGTTTGCACCACCGGTTATAAAAGTGGTCACCATGAAGGTGGGCTGCCATTAGAGGCGCGTGCGAAAGGAAAAGTTCAAGCCATTAGCAAGACCTGGCTTATTGAAAATTGGACTAATTGGGTTTATCCCGAGACATCAGTGACTGAAGTGCAAGTATCAGAAGGTTATACGCAGGAAATTGGAACTATTGCCTAACAAACAATTCAACAGTGATTCGCAACGCTTGGCGTTCCCACTTCAGGTTGAGTTTAGTGTTTACGGTGCAGTGTTCAAGCTCAGTGTATGCGCTGCTCACACGTTAATTGGGCGTTAGTTTCTATGAGCATAGTTGTAAAATAAAATGGTTAATAATGATATTTGTTGAGTATAAAAAGTGCCCGGTATGTGTCGATAGTGAAGTTCACCTGAATACTTGGGATTTAATGGAATGTCCGCAGTGTAACCTAATGCTGTCGATGGCTGTGCCTGCAACTGCGACAGTGTTAAAAGAACGAGGCAAAGGTGAATTTAGGTTTGAAGATGTAACTTTCAACTCGAGGTGTAGTGATTTAGTTATTGCTCCTTCAAGCGAGCATAATCCTGTATTGCCTGATGATAAGCATTGGTTCAGTTCGATTTGTGGGATTGAAGAATACCTAGAACCTAAAGGTAATACTGAAAAAGATAAAAACTATACATTGTGGAGTTCATTCAAAGATGAACTAGTTAATAAATTGAGTACTTTTTCATGTGATGAATTGTCAGACGCTTGGTCTTCTAAAGGTAACCGTACATCCTTTTACAAGGAGTCACTTCTCCCTTTAGTATCTAAAGAACTGGGCTTATTCCAAGGCAATGAAGAGTTTACAGTTGACTATGTAATGTCTAAGTCATTCTATGGCGATGTTTATGTCCCTCAAATACAAATTGAATCAGAGAATGATATTCGAACTGCAAACCAAGAAATGAATAAGCTATGTAGGCTAAATTCACCTCTAAGAGTATTGGTGACTGTCTTTGATGGTTGGGATGGCTCAAAGAACCAAAAAATTTATGATTATCTAAGAAAATGGCAAAAAACAATAGAAGCTCATGGTTCTATGAACATGGGAGAATTCTCAGGTGTCATTGGTATATTAATTGGCTCATATCATAATAAAGAGCTTACATATTACTCTGCTGCCTTTTGGAGTAATGGAACATTAAGGCAGCCTTTAAAGGTATTACAGAGCTTTTGTTTAGAACGAAACTAACAAAGCATTTAAGAGTGATTCCCAACGCTTGGCATTTTTCATTCTATCGTTGGGTTTAGTGTTTACGGTGGTAAGGTTGAGTTTCGTGGTAGCGTTGCTCACACCTTAATGCGGCGTTAGGCGAAAGGAGGAATTATGAAACTATATCTCACTTGTATGGAATGCTTTAGTGGTGATCATTGGAGTTACCCAGCAGAACTCCAAGATAGTGGTCTTTATACGCTTGAGTGTCGCCATGGACATAAAACAAATATCTCCCTGCAAAACCACCGATACGAGGTTTTATTTGAGCTAGGGCTAAATGCTATTCTAGATGGTTATTACCGAGAGGCCATATCATCGTTTACATCCTCACTAGAACGTTTTTACGAACATGCAATCAATGTTATTTGTATCGGTCATGATATAAGTGTGGAGCAACGTGATGAAGTCTGGAAAATGGTTTCAGCTCAATCTGAACGTCAATATGGAGCTTTTTCATATCTATACTTATTTGGGTGTAAAGACATCCCGCCCAAGTTACCAAGAAGCAAGATAGAACTACGTAATAATGTTGTACACAAAGGCAAGATCGCAACAAAAGCCCAAGCGATTGCATATGGTGAAGCGGTAATGGGTGTTGTTTTACCTGTTTTAGCAAGACTAGAGCAACAATACTCGGATGCAATTCAAACTTTGGTCTGGGAACATTTAGCAAACATTAGAGAAGCTAGTGATAAAGTGTCAAGACCAGTCACAATGAACGTTGGTAGCATTTTGAGTAATATGGAAAACTCCCTGACTCTTGAAGAAAAAATTGGCAGTATTCAAAAAACTCGAAAGCATTATCAGTGGGTTGAAAGCAATTTCGCCTAACAAACAATTCAACAGTGATTCGCAACGCTTGGCGCTCGCACTTTGGGTTGAATTTAGTGTTTACGGCGCAGTATTCAAATTCAGTGTCTGCGCTGCTCACACGTTAATTGGGCGTTATGTACTTTCGGAGAAAACAATGAAAAAGAGTCTAATCCTAGCCTTAGCTAGTTTTTCGTTTGGCGCTCTTGCTGATGAGAAAGCCATTGATTGCGATACCGCATTCACAACAATCGAGGCAAATCAGTGTGCCGCTATTGAGCTTGATGCAGCGAAAACTGAGCTAGAGAAATACCTAAAGGCTAGCTTTGACCATAACTCGTTTGATCCAAAGTTAGTTGAAGCGATGAAGCTAGCTCAAACGGACTGGCAAACATATATGTCCTCACATTGTGATTCGGTATATACGCAATGGCGTGATGGAACTATTCGTGGTGTTATGGGTATATCTTGTAAAACTAAGCTAACGAAGCAAAGAACACATGAATTGTGGGAAAACTTCTTAACTTATATGGACAGCACGCCACCAGTTTTACCGGAACCAAGTTTGTAGTAAGACTCCAACCACGCACATAACAAACAATTCAAGCTGATTCGCAACGCTCAGCGCTTTCGATTTCAACTTGTTTGGTGATTCCGGTGCAGTGCTTTAGTAAGGTGGCAGAGTTGCTCACAACTTAATTGGGCGTTATAACAACAAGGAGAGTTCCGTGAAAATAACAGTTTTAGATGACTACCAGGATGTGGTTAGAACGTTAGATTGTTTCGAATTACTATCACATCACGATGTGTCCATCTTGAACGAAACATTTCCTGAAGCGGAGCTGGTAGTTAAGCTAAAAGACACCGAGGTTCTTGTTTTAATCCGAGAACGGACAGTGATTACAGAGTCACTGCTTGCACAGTTACCTAACCTTAAAGTTATCAGTCAAACAGGTAAAGTCAGCAATCATATTGATGTCCACCTATGCGAAAAGTATGGAGTAAAGGTGTTGGAGGGGCGTGGCTCTCCTGTCGCTCCTTCGGAATTAGCTTGGGCGCTGATTATGGCGGCAAGTCGCCACGTACCAACTTATTCAGCTAATCTCCAAAATGACAAATGGCAAAACTCTGGAGTGCTTGGTTTAGGTCGCACTCTGAAGGGCTTGAAGCTTGGTATTTGGGGCTACGGAAAAATTGGACAACGAATTGCCCAATATGCAAAAGCATTTGAAATGTCAGTGGTTGTTTGGGGTAGTGAGGAATCTAGAAATCTTGCGCTTGAACATGGCTTTGAAGCTGTCGCTTCAAAGGAAGCATTTTTCTCTGGTTCGGATATTGTGTCACTTCACTTACGTTTGAATGAAATAACTAGGGCGTGCGTAACAGCTCAGGACTTAAGCTTAATGAAGCCCGACTCTTTATTTGTAAACATTAGTCGCTCAGAGCTTGTAGAAAACTCTGCGCTATACAACGAGTTGGCAGCAGTCTCAACTAAGCGAGCTGCCGTTGATGTATTTGACAATGAACCAGCATCGCTTGATAACGAGCCTTTATTGTCATTACCAAACGTTACGGCTACCCCACATTTAGGGTATGTAGAGCAAAACAGCTATGATCTTTACTTCAAAATAGCATTCGAGAAAATTTTAGCTTTCGAACAGGGTAAGGCATAAAATCAGCATCGAAGAAATCGTTGTTATAACAAACAATTCAAGCTGATTCGCAACGCTCGGCGCGTTCGGTTTCAACTTGTTTAGTGATTACGGTGCAGTGTTTTAGTAAGGTGTCAGCGTTGCTCACAACTTAATTGGGCGTTATGTTTACTTGTATTTCAAAGGCTTAAATGTCTTAGGCTCTAGTTCTTTGTCCCTCTGGCAGTCCGTCCCTAGTAGACTCAGCAAATCCGCATTGTCGGCTTAAATTCTAGAATCTCTCAG
Organism: Vibrio aquaticus; assembly: GCF_003970385.1. GTDB lineage: Bacteria > Pseudomonadota > Gammaproteobacteria > Enterobacterales > Vibrionaceae > Vibrio > Vibrio aquaticus. The sequence goes on from NZ_RXZH01000019.1 coordinate 7,387, forward strand.
GCCGTAAAACATGCCAATGTTCGTGGGTTGCTTCATTGTCAGGTCGTGGCGATGGGATTCTGGTTTAACTGGCTCAAAGTCGCTTCTAGGCTCTTAGCCAATTAGCAATTTCGGCTTGGCAGTTGCCTCAGCAATTCGGCATTGTTTTGCGCTTTGGTTGGAAAGAAAGGGCGCTTGTTGGTGCTTTGTCGGGTTGCCTCATTGGGCAGGGAAGTGGAATTACTGGTTTTGGGTTAGTCGCTTTTGGCGGCCAAGTTGGTTCTTGCCTTGTGGTTTGGTTCAGAAAATTAGTTAGAAACAGCAGTTCTTTCTCAATTAAGTCAGTAACTTGTGGTAAAACATAACAAACAATTCAACAGTGATTCGCAACGCTTGGCGCTTTCACTTCGGGTTGAATTTAGTGTTTACGGCGCAGTTTTTGGGTTCAGTGCTTGCGCTGCTCACACGTTAATTGGGCGTTAGGCAAAGGGCAGGAAAGTTCTTTGTTCTAATCTTCTTGCTCCCTCTGGCCACCTGCTTTTCTTAGTCGGCAATTCTGTATTGTCGGCTCAAATTCTTGAATCTCTCCAACCGTAAACATGCCAAGATTCGTGGGTTGCCTCATTGGTTTTCAGTATCGGTTGGTGGTGAGTTTCACTGGCTTAAAGTGTAGAAAGGACAAGTTAATCGAAGCTTTCATTTTTGCTGTCATTTCGCAGCTTTTAGTTTTCCGGTTCAAAAGCTACTTCGTCGCTGAAAGGCTGCATTTCGTGGTTGTTGAATTTTCGACTGTAACATAGCGATTTCAGTAGTTCTTGAATCACAAAAAATTAGTGGGTGATTGGTTGCTTATCGTGTTTAAGGTATTCTGTTTTCAAACAAAGTGAATGAGTGCGTAGAAAAATTTGCCTAACAAACAATTCAAGCTGATTCGCAACGCTCGGCGCTTTCGGTTTCAATTAGTTTGGTGATTACGGTGAAGTGTTTGAGTGCTTTGGCAGCGTTGCTCACAACTTAATTGGGCGTTATAAATACAGTCAAAATCATCGCTAGGGAGCAGCAATGATAATTAGCAATACATTAGAACCAGGAGACTTAGGTCATATCGTTAAGCAGCATGGCTTACTTTACTCGAAAGAGTATGGTTATGATTTTACCTTCGAAGCATATGTTGCAGAACCTCTAGCTCAGTTTGCAAAACGTAATGGTAAACGAGAGAAGATTTGGTTGGCTCGTCTCGATGGTGAATTAGTCGGCACGATTTGCATTTGTGAAAACTCAAATACTGAAGCTCAACTTCGTTGGTTCTCTGTAGACCCAAAGGCTCGTGGAAAAGGTTTAGGAAAAACTCTAATTGAGCAGGCACTTAGCTTTTGTATTGAGGAAAACTATTCAAAAGTAATCCTTTGGACAGTTGCAGGTTTAGCTGCTTCAAAGTCACTCTATATCAAGAATGGATTTCAGTTAATCCATGAGGAAGAGTGCGAACTTTGGGGGCAAGCTCAGCTTGAACAGTGTTACGAAAAATATTTATAACAAGCAATTTAAGAGGGATTCTCAACGCTTGGCACTTTTGCTTCTACTTCAAATTTAGTGTTTATGGCACAATGCTTTAGGTTTGGGTGGCGGCGTTGTTCACCCCTTAATTGGGCGTTATGCAAATGGAGTAAAAATGAGAATTATTGAAGCCGATAGCTCTATGAAAGATGCTGTTGGTCAATTCTATAAAGAGCAGGGCTATCATAGTGCTTGGTCTAATACTGAAAGAGCATTTATCTGCCTCAACGATGGTGCGATTATCGGCTCAGTGAAAGTTGAGCTTATCAATGACGTGACGATACTCAGGGGTATGTACATTGCGAGTGAGTTTCAAGGTCAAGGTTTAGGACTTCAATTTCTTAAGCACATTGAGCCTGTTTTAAATTTGCGTACCGCCTATTGTATGCCACTTGCTCATGTAACAGATTTCTACAAGCATATTGGCTTCAATGAAGTGGAAGAAAGTCAGTATCCGGAGTTTCTACAACAACGTTGTGAAAAGTATCGTGAAATGGGGTATTCGATTACAACGATGCGTCGTGAAAAATTAGCATAACAAAGCATTTAAGAGTGATTCGCAACGCTTGGCAGTTTCGCTTCGCTCAAGTATAGCCAAGCGCCGCTCACACCTTAATGCGGCGTTATGTAGCTGAGTAGCCTCAGAACATGTATTTTGATATTTCCACTGGAATTGACAGAGGGTAATCTGATGGGTTTTTTACCATTCGTGGCATGGTTTTAATCTGGCCACCATGGAACCAATACGTTAGGTTGTCCGAATTACTTAGTTCTAGTGTGTACTTTCGTTCTATGGTCTGAAGCATTCCGTTTGCTTCAAAATCTTCATAGTGAATTGTAAATCCAACTATCTTTGAGGCAGTGACTCCGTCATTGAAATAAACATTCTCAGATGAGAGATCAATATTTCTAAGTAAATCAGTAGCCAAATTCAGAGAGTCTAAGTTAATTATTATCATTTGCTGCATTCATACTAGGTAATTTGTTGTTATTCTACTGGTTGCTCTTTGTGGGTGAAGAGCAGAGAATTAAAAAAAATTGACGTTGTGCCTAGCTGTGTGGGAGAGAAGGTAAGTCGATACTTCGTCGACATAACAATAAATTTAAGCAGATTCGCAACGCTTGGCATTTTCGGTTTGAATCGCTTTAGTGTTTACGGCGCAATGGTTTAGCTTAGGTGGTTGCGTTGCTCACTACTTAATTTGGCGTTAGGAGTTTACGCATGAAATTCATCTTTAGTGGCATTTTAGCATCGCTTGCGTTTGGCTCTGTTGGAGCAGAACAGGTAACAACTAAAGACCTATATGAGAAATTCAACATGAGAACCATCTACAGTTCTTATGGCCAGCGACTTAAATATTATTGTGAGAGTTATCCTAACGAGTTCTTTTCTATAGAGGGGGCTTCATTTGTTTCTGATAGTCGTCTTGAGTTAGTTTCAGGTGAAGATGTTTGGGTTTTTACTATTTCAGAGCCAAATATCATCTCTGTTGGTAATCAGATAACATCAGGCACATATAATAGTGTTTCAACGTATGAACTTTACTTTGATTACAAGGCTCAGGATTGGAAGGCAAAGGAAACATATATAGATATACCGAAAGATTGTGAGCACTATAAATCAAACTCCTAACAATAAATTTAAGCAGATTCGCAACGCTTGGCATTTTCGGTTTGAATCAGCTTTAGTGTTTACGGCACAATGGGTTAGGTAGGGTGGTAGCGTTGCTCACTACTTAATTTGGCGTTAGGCAAAGGACAGAAAAGTTCTTTGTCTTATTCTTCTTGTTCCCTCTGGCTATCTGTTGTCCTTTGTCGGCAATTCAGCATTGTCGGCCCAAATCCTTGAATCTCTCCAACCGTAAAACATGCCAAAGCTCGTGGGTTGCCTCATTGAGTTTCAGTGTTGGTTGGCGGTGAATATGACTGGTTTAAAATGTGGAAAGGGCAAGTGAATCGAAGCTTTCGTTCTTGTTGTCAGTTCGTAGCTTTAAGTTTCTCAGATTCAAAAGCTGCTTTGTGGTTGAAAGGCTGTGTCTCGTAAACGTTGAAAGTGAGGCTGTAACATAGTTACTTCAGTAGTTTTTGAATCACAAAAAGTCAGTGGGTGATTGGTTGCTTATCGTGTTTAAGGTATTCTGTTTTCAAAGCAAGTTAGTGAGTGCGTAGGAAAATTTGCCTAACAAACAATTCAAGCTGATTCGCAACGCTCGGCGCTTTCGGTTTCAATTAGTTTGGTGATTACGGTGAAGTGTTTAGGTAATGTGGTAGTGTTACTCACAACTTAATTGGGCGTTAGGGTAAGCTCAGACATTTCTGAAATGGAGGCAGTAATTTGGTAGCTGGAACTAAAGGGTATGAAGAAGTCATAGAGTTGTTTGCAGAACTGAGTTTTACGTTACGCTTTGAGGAAGTAAACAAAGACTTCCTACCTTATCTACCCTCAACTCCGTCAAGAGTTTTGGACGCTGGATGTGGTGTTGGACAAAATTCAGCAGCACTCTCCAAGTTGGGTTATGACGTGGTCGGGGTTGAGCCGATGCGTCAGTTTCTTGATAAAGCTATTTCGAATTATAAGCACCTAGATGTTAGTTGGGTTCATGATAGCTTGCCAAATTTAACAAGTATCAATGAAGACGATGGCTTGTTCAGTTTTGTTCTAGTCGCTGGTGTTTGGCATCATTTAAATCGTGAGGAACGCCGAGAGTGCATAAGAAGGTTCTCATCATTAATGTTAAAAGGTGGAATTTGCGCAATCTCGTTAAGAAATGGCCCCGCAGGCGCAGGGAAGTGCGTTTTCCCAACGAGTTGTTCTGAGTTAATTAACTATGCTGACGAGCTAGGTTTTAAAGTAGTGTTTCAGTCCGAAAATCAAGCTAGTGTTTTACCACATAAAGAAAGTGTTACTTGGGCTAGAGTGGCACTGCAGAAAATAGCTTAACCTAACAATAAATTTAAGCAGATTCGCAACGCTTGGCACTTTTGGTTTGAATTGGTTTTAGTGTTTACGGCACAATGTTTTAGGTGGGTGGTAGCGTTGGTCACTACTTAATTTGGCGTTAGGCAAAGGGCAAAAAGTTCTTAGTTCTAATCTTCTTGTTCCTTCTGGCCGTTCGTTTTTCGTAGTCGGCAATTCAGCATTGTCGGCTCAAATTCTTGAATCTCTTCAACCGTAAAACATGCCAAATTTCGTGGGTTGCCTCATTGGATTTTGGAGTTGGTTGGTTGTGAGTTTTACTGGCTTAAAGTGTGGAAAGGTCAAGTTGATCGAAGCTTTCGCTATTACTGTCATTTCGCAGCTTTGAGTCTCTTAGGTTCAAAAGTTACTTTTTCGCTGAAAGGCTGCATTTCGTGGTTGTTGAAACTTCAGCTGTAACATAGCGACTTCAGTAGTTCTCGAACAACAAAAAGTGATTGGGTGATTGGTTGCTTATCGTGTTTAAGGTATTCTGTTTTCAAATCAAGTTAGTGAGTGCGTAGCAAAATTTGCCTAACAAACAGTTCAAGCGGATTCGTAACGCTCGGCGAATTTACTATGCGTTGTGTTTGGTGTTTTAGGCGGTTTGCAGAGGCTTACTCAGTGCGTTACTCACTACTTAACTGGGCGTTATGTTTACTTGTAATTCAAAGGCTTAAAGGTCTTAGGCTCTAGTTCTTTGTCTCTTTGGCAATTCATTCCTAGTAGACTCAGCAAATCCGCATTGGCGGTCTAACTTCTTGAATCTCTCAGCCCGTAAAACATGCCAATGTTCGTGGGTTGCTTCATTGTCAGGTCGTGGCGGTCGGCTTTTGGTTTAACTGGCTCAAAGTCGCTTTTAGGTTCTTAGCCTATCAGCATTTCAGTTTGGCAGTTGTCTCGGCAATTCAGCATTGTCTTGCGCTTTGGTTGGAAAGATAGGGCGCTAGTTGTTTCTTGGTCGGGTTGCCTCATTGGGCAGGGAAGTGGAATTACTCGTTTAAAGTTGGTCGCCTTTGGCGGTCAAGTAGGTCCATATCATGTGGCTTGCTTCAGAAAACTAGTCAGAAATAACAGTTCTTTCTCAAGTAAATCATGTGTTTGTGGTAAAACATAACAAACAATTCAACAGTGATTCGCAACGCTTGGCGCTCTCACTTCGGGTTGAATTTAGTGTTTAGGGCGCAGAGTTCAACTTCAGTGCTTGCGCTGCTCACACGTTAATTGGGCGTTATATCACAATCATTAACTTCTAACATAAAGAGATAATCATGAAGAAAATAGAGTTTATTACTTGGGAAGCTTTTGGCGCTGTAGTAGAAAAACACAAAGAAGATCAGCCACTGCTTACAATGAAAGACTATGCACTTATAAATGGATTTGATGTAAAAAACCGTTTAGGTTCAGCAGTTAAAGAACTATTAACCTTAGCCAAATTATACGAGTTTGAGTACAGTCAAACTTCAAGTGGTTACAGATTTTCAAACGCTATTTTGGAAGCCATATTTACTACTGTAATAGTGTCCGCGCATGAGCGTGATGTAATACTTCGTGGTATGTCAGAATTTGCAACAGTTGATGAAGAAGTTGCTGCACTGAAGGTTATGAGCGAGTTAATGATAGAACCACCTAAATACTTGTCAAAGTGATATAACAATAAATTTAAGCAGATTCGCAACGCTTGGCACTTTGGGTTTGAGTTGGCTTAAGTGTTTACGGCACGATGCTTTAGGCTGGTGGCAGCGTTGCTCACTACTTAATTTGGCGTTAGGTTTCGGAAAGGGATATATGGAAATCAAAGACTACAGTGATGACTTTTTGGAAGCAGTAAGCGAGCTGTATTTGAGTGCTAGGGTTTCCACGTTTACTTGGCTTGATACCAGTGGCTATCAACTTTCAGACTTTAGCCGTGACACTGAAGGTGAACGTGTTTTGGTCGCTATTGCTGGTAGTGAGGTATTAGGGTTTATTTCAATCTGGGAACCAGAAAATTTTATACATCACTTATATATTTCGAATAACCACCAAGGGAAAAATATAGGTACTCAGTTATTAGAAAAGGCTAAGTCTTCATATAGCGGTTTGAGCCTAAAGTGTATGTCGGAAAACGTAAGAGCCATTGGTTTCTATGAATCCAATGGTTTCATGAAGGTCCAAAAGGGCGCTGACAGCTTGGGTGACTACTATCTCATGGAGTTCAGCGCAAAAACCTAACAATAAATTTAAGCAGATTCGCAACGCTTGGCACTTTTGGTTTGAATCAGCTTTAGTGTTTACGGCACAATGCTTTAGGTATGTGGCAGCGTTGCTCACTACTTAATTTGGCGTTATGTGCCAAGTCGAAAAACTAACATATTTCAATGACTAATATGTTTCCGCTTGTATAATCAGCTACAACTAAAATAATGCAAATGGTAGTCTATATGAAAGCATCAAGTTTGTTAGCTGTAAGCTCAATTCTTATTGTATCCGGCTGTACGTCAATTACAGTAGAGCCTGTGTCCAATGAATACAGTCTCGAGCACATCTGTATTCAGAATAACCCGAAAGTCATAGTCGATGAGTTTGTTGGAGTTGTCGAAGATCGCTTCCAGTATCACGGCATAACGACAGAGCTAGTTGATTTTGTCCCTGAATCCTGTGACTACAAGCTTACCTATACAGCTTTAAGGTCATGGGACTTCGTTCCTTACTTATCTCATGCAGAGCTTCGTTTATATAAAAACCACAAAAAGATCGCTTATGGTGAGTATCACCTAGACGGTAAAGGTGGTTTAGATATGTCTAAGTTCGATAGTGTGAAAGAAAAAATGACACCTGTTATCGACCAAATGTTAGGCAAAGCCGAAACCAATTAAATCAGGCACATAACAAGCAATTCAAGCTGATTCGCAACGCTCGGGATTTTTGGTTTGAATCAGCTTTAGTGAGTAATGCGCAATGGTTTAGGTCTATGGCAGCGTTGCTCACAACTTAATTGGGCGTTAGTTGCCAACGTGGAAAATCCAAATTAAGCATGATTTTTAGGGCTAATCTCAGTCTGATTTTATGTTCGAGTTGGAGTTTTAATTTTAGGTTTCTGAGGTTGTCGAAATCGTGCTTCTAGCTTCTCCTCGGTTTGGTTTTGCCGTTTCAGAAGCGGATTTATTTGTTGAAAGTTCGCTCGGTGGCATTGTCTTTCCAAAAGATCTTTTTGGTGTTGATAGCCCGTTTTCTGCGGCGTATTGAGTTCCAAGTGGTTTCATTGACAGTCGCTTTGAAACTACGCCTGATTTGGAGCCTTTGCAGTACACAAATATAGTGCTGGCAAAGTGCAAATAAACCTTCAAATATAAGCTTTGGCTCTGGCAACTAACAAGGCGTTTAAGACGGATTCCCAACGCTTGGCGATTTTGGTTTGCTTCCGTTTAAGTGTTTACGGCACAATACTTTAAGTGCAGTGGTCTGCGTTGCTCACCACTTAACGCGGCGTTATGTAAATTGGTTAAGTTCGGAGATATAAATTGTTCAAGATTAGCGAAGAAGTCCAGAAGCTGAAGACTCAAACATTGACTCTTTCTGGAATCGCACTATTCATTTCGATTACAGCGGCATTGCCAGAAAAAATTGCAATTATCGGTTTAGATCTTTCCGGAAGCAAAGAAACAGCTGGGTGGTTTTTGCTCATAATTCTTGGCTATTTCCTTCTTAAGTTCTCAGTACTTTCCATTTTTGAAGTCGTGAAAAAAGTGCTTCCTCATTGGATTAGCTATAAGGGTAAAGGTCTTCGTGGAGATGTAATGGGGTTTTCTGAAAAAGATATCCATGATGAATATGAGAGGCAAGGTCAATATCACGTAAATGAAGACCTAGGTACGCTTTCAGGAGAAGCTGCTGACATTGAACGTAAACGAAACAAATTGGATCGTGACTATAAATCTAAGTTCGTTGCTGCATACAATTTATGGCTATATATCAGTGACATAATTTTCCCAATTGTGTTCGGCTGTTTCTGTTCTTGGGCGCTCTATTGTTTCTTAGAGTACGGTGTGGTCTTCAAATTTACATAACAAAGCATTTAAGAGTGATTCTCAACGCTTGGCATTTTTCATTCCATCGTTGAGTTCAGTGTTTACGGTGGTAAGGTTAGGTTCAGTGGTCGCGTTGTTCACACCTTAATGCGGCGTTAGGCAAAGGGCAGAAAAGTTCTTTGTTCTAATCTTCTTGCTTCCTCTGGCCATCTGCTTTTCTTCGTCGGCAATTCTGTATTGTCGGCTCAAATTCTTGAATCTCTCCAACCGTAAAACATGCCAAGATTCGTGGGTTGCCTCATTGGTTTTCAGTATCGGTTGGTGGTGAGTTTCACTGGCTTAAAGTGTGGAAAGGGCAAGTTAATCGAGGGTTCTTTTTTGCTGTCAGTTCGCAGCTTTTAGTTTTCCGGTTCAAAAGCTACTTCGTCGCTGAAAAGACGCATTTCGTGGTTGTTGAAACCTAGGCTGTAACATAGCGGCTTCAGTTGTTCTTGAATCACAAAAAGTCAGTGGGTGATTGGTTGCTTATCGTGTTTAAGGTATTCTGTTTTCAAAGCAAGTTAATGAGTGCGTAGCAAAATTTGCCTAACAAACAGTTCAAGCAGATTCGTAACGCTCGGCGAATTTACTATGCGTTGTGTTTGATGTTTTAGGCGGTTTGCAGAGGCTTACTCAGTGCGTTACTCACTACTTAACTGGGCGTTATAAGGCTCGAAAATAAAAGGAACTTTCGTGGAAATTAGAGTAGGGAAACTAAGCGATGTTGCAGCTATTACAGACATCTTCAATTTTTACATTGAGCATACTAATGCTCGTTTTGAAGAGAGTGCATTTACGCAAGAAGATCGTCTAAATTGGTTCTCTCAGTTCTCATGCAATAGTAAGCATCAACTTTTCGTTGCTACCGAAAGTGGGGAGTTGCTAGGTTTTGCATGCTCTCAGCCTTATAGGGACATTTCAGCATTTGAGGATACAGCTGAAGTTACTGTGTACCTTACTTCAACCGCGAAAGGTAAAGGGGTTGGTTCAAAACTATATTCCCAATTGTTCTCATCAATTTCTGATTATGGTGTCCACAGGGTGTTGGCAGGTATCGCACTACCTAATGACGCTTCAGTTGCCTTGCACAAGCGTTTTGGTTTTAGAGAAATTGGCGTATTCAATGAATATGCAAAGAAAAATGGTCAGTACATCAGCTCGGTTTGATTGGAAAAGGCGCTTAACTAAAAGTCCGCCTTATAACAATAAATTTAAGCAGATTCGCAACGCTTGGCACTCTCGGTTTGAATCAGTTTAGGTGTTTACGGCACAATGGTTTAGGTAGGGTGGTAGCGTTGCTCACTACTTAATTTGGCGTTAGGTAATTTGAAAGGGATATAGGTCGTAAGATGCACAAAATTATAATACTAGGATTGGTGTTTTCGTTTAATGCTTTCTCTAAAGATGCCAACTATTACTCGGAGAACTTAGATGAAGCCAAAAGCGTCTCAGAGAACTGTGATTTGGTTTTGGACTCATTAGCTCGCGTAGGGAATACAGATAAAATGATGGAGTGGTTAAAAAATAAAGACTGCGCTCAAGCTAAGAAAGCTTGGAAACACGAGCAATTTAGAAGGGGGCTTGAGAAGCTAAATGAGCCTAGCTCCACTGAAGTTGAAACTAAGATACAGCCGAAATCTGAAGGCATGTTTAACCCTTTAGCTGGTAAAGATTGTAACCCATTCGCTGGGGAGTGCTAATTACCTAACAAGCAATTCAAGCTGATTCGCAACGCTCGGCACTTTCGGTTTCAATTGGTTTGGTGATTATGGTGAAGTACTTAGGTAATGTGGCAGCGTTGCTCACAACTTAATTGGGCGTTATGCATATCAGAGGAATTCAGGATGAAGTTAGTAACTCCAAGGGTAGAATATCAAGAGTCGTATATTGAAATGGTACGTGAGTTCTCTGAAAGAGAAGAGGCGTTTGTTCCGTTTGTATTAGCTGAAAATTATGAAGACTTT
>NZ_RXZH01000160.1 GCF_003970385.1 Vibrio aquaticus
CCCAGGGCCGACGCATGATCATTCTTTGCGCTAGTTGATCAAGTATCGATCAGTTGAGCGGCGCCAAGTACGATTTTAATTGTACCTTGCGTTGCCAAGCTGTAAATAGTCGAGATCTTAACTAACTGTTTATTTTTATGGCCCAGAAGTCTTTGCTCGACTACCTTGAATCAATTCCAGACCCACGCAATCAGGCCAAGTGCTCGCATATCTTGTCAGAGGTTGTTTTCATGGCCATCTGCGCCATGATGTGCGGTTTTGATACTTGGAGCGAGATTACCTTGTTTGCTCAAGAGCGAGAGCCATGGTTCCGGCGCTGGTTGAGCTTGCCTGGCGGCATTCCATCACACGACACATTCAACCGCATTTTTGCCACTCTGCCTCCCGCCAGTCTGAAATCCATTTTTCAAGCGTGGATCGGCGACATCATGGGCG
>NZ_RXZH01000161.1 GCF_003970385.1 Vibrio aquaticus
CTAAACCATTCGCGGGTACATCTACCCACTCGCCGTCTGCATTCTTGTATTGGAACGCTTTAATGTCTTTTGGCTCAGTCTCTTCTTCGTTCAACGTCAACTTAACTGTGACGTCGATGTCTGCCGCTTTGCTTAGRCTCACCGTGAARTGCGCTTTATCGCCTTCGCTTACGTCACCACCACCGGCAATGCTCACGGTTGGACGGTCGTCATCACCACCRTTTTGGCCACCGTCTTGGATCGTTGCGTCGGCTGTTTTATCCGCTGGGTCTGTCGCCGTAAGCGCACCCTCGGCGCCTTCAACAGTCACACTGAAGTCTTCATCGCCTTCGTAGACTTTATCTTGCGCCGTCTTAACTCGTACTTTGACCGCATCTTCACCGGCTGGAACCGTCACTAAACCATTCGCGGGTACATCTACCCACTCGCCGT
>NZ_RXZH01000162.1 GCF_003970385.1 Vibrio aquaticus
CTAAACCATTCGCGGGTACATCTACCCACTCGCCGTCTGCATTCTTGTATTGGAACGCTTTAATGTCTTTTGGCTCAGTCTCTTCTTCGTTCAACGTCAACTTAACTGTGACGTCGATGTCTGCCGCTTTGCTTAGACTCACCGTGAAGTGCGCTTTATCGCCTTCGCTTACGTCACCACCACCGGCAATGCTCACGGTTGGACGGTCGTCATCACCACCATTTTGGCCACCGTCTTGGATCGTTGCGTCGGCTGTTTTATCCGCTGGGTCTGTCGCCGTAAGCGCACCCTCGGCGCCTTCAACAGTCACACTGAAGTCTTCATCGCCTTCGTAGACTTTATCTTGCGCCGTCTTAACTCGTACTTTGACCGCATCTTCACCGGCTGGAACCGTCACTAAACCATTCGCGGGTACATCTACCCACTCGCCGT
>NZ_RXZH01000163.1 GCF_003970385.1 Vibrio aquaticus
CAGGTTACGTCGATCGTTATGAAGAATGTGAAATGAAGTTGCAGCAGCAGGATGGCCATTGTCTTCTATTGTGAGACATATGTGGAAAGGTCTGTAGCCACTGTGTTACATGGTCTCCAGGATCACAACCAGGCAGTCGTGAACGACCGACAGAAGCCAGTCCTCTACAGCTCTCTTTCATACCGCAACACAATGTCATACACTGACGATATATCTGTCACACCATCACATTTCACAGACCATACTTGTGCGCCCACCATCTCAAAATCCTATACACCATTCAGCCTGAAGCACTCAGCGAAATTATATCACAGGTTCAATGTTATTTTAATAACCTAACTATGTGGAGTGTTAAATGGCAATTAGCATTCAACCTGAACAAGTGTGGCATCATGCATTCTGCAAAACATCCATATGATTTACAACTTT
>NZ_RXZH01000165.1 GCF_003970385.1 Vibrio aquaticus
AATATTGCTCGTATATCCTGGGACCGTCGAGTAAGTAACGCAGATGTTAGGAAACGGGTACCAGGTAAGGACGGCAAATCAATTGATGACGTAGTGAAACTTGATCAGTTGAGATGGCTGAGACATGTGTTACGTATGCCCAACGACCGACTGCCTCGATGTGCGATGTTCAGTGGTATAGGAGTAGGTTGGAAGAAAGCTAGGGGCGGCCAGACCAAAACATGGCACAAGTCCATGAAGTCACTGACAAGTGGACTGAGTCATGTTGGTAGGTGTAGACTACCTGGTCGGGGACAGCGAGATGATAGCAACCGATGGTTAGAGACCCTGAATGATATGGCTCAAAATCGTTTGCAATTGCACAGGTGCATCCACTCTTTGGGTTCTTGTAAATTCTAATCTCCTGAATCCTCCTTGTCTCTTTTT
>NZ_RXZH01000020.1 GCF_003970385.1 Vibrio aquaticus
TCCGCTCGACTTGCATGTGTTAGGCCTGCCGCCAGCGTTCAATCTGAGCCATGATCAAACTCTTCAATTTAAGATTTTGATGTCCCTAAGGACTGACTCAATGAATACTGACTTCAAAACTACTAATGTAATTTTAAAGCTATTATCGYTCCAACAGAACGATAATGAATTGACTGTGCCGAATCTTACGATTCGTATTGGTCACTCAGTTCATTGAAATCTTTGTGCTTATCGAAATAAGCATTGGATTATCATCAACGAGTGCCCACACAGATTGATAGGTTTATATTGTTAAAGAGCGTTCTTCTTTGTGACTCACATCACTTCGGAAGAGGCAGCCATTCTAGCGTTTCATTCTCAAGTGTCAAACACTTTTTTGAATTTTTTATTTCAAACTTTTCAATCTGAAATTTTCCTAGTTGGCTTTACTGTTTCACCGCTGAAGCCTTGTGGCGTCTGCCGTGTCAGTGGATGCGCATTATAGGGAGTTCCTGATCGATGGCAAGCGAAATAGTGAATTTTTATCAAAAAAAAGGCTTAAGCGAACAGATATCACTCAAAGCCTTGTTTACACCCATATTACACAGATCTTATTCACAGTTTACTGTGGATAACTAGTCGTCAGAATCAAAGAAGTAAGAGATTCTTGACCTTGGATTGAGATACTCACGGACTTTATCTGGAAGTTTGTTGGGTAAAACGGCATTCACAATCTTTAGCTCCTTCTCTGCAAGGTCAATAATAGGAGCCTGCGTACGAGGTACTGATGGATCATAGATAAGAACGTTAGGGAAAAGGATGTTTTTGGCATTCACTGAAATAACGAGGCCGACCATATCATTGGACAGTTGTACCACCGTTCCGGGCGGGTAGATCCCCATGAACTTGATCAGCAAGCCCAAGTTGTCGGTATTGTATAGGTGTTTACAGTTCTTATATAAGTGAGAAAGAGCAACATAAGGAATTTTCTGCTCTGCTGCTATATTACTATGGCAAAGATTATCGTAGGCATTTGCTACTGCTACAATCTGCGTTAAAGGATCGATATCTTTTTCCTTTAAACCTTCAGGATAGCCCGAACCATCATTGAGTTCATGATGCTGCGCAATAACAGTACGCGCACTTTCTGGAAAATGCTCCATATTCGCTGCTATCTCTAAGCCATACTTTGTATGCAACTTGAGGTAGTTCTTTTCTGGCTCTGTCAGGACAGTCTGTTTGCGTAGTATCGCTGTCGGGACTTTTACTTTACCCATATCGTGAAATAAAGAGGCAAACGCCACTTCTTTTATCTCTGCTGCACTGAGCTTTTTCGCTTTCGCAATCATCATCGCTACAACAGAAACATTTAAAGAATGGAAGTAGATATCTTCAAATTCACTTTTACCGTTCATTAAATGCAGAGTGACGTTATCATCACTCAATAACTTATCAACGATATCGTTAACCAACTGGCTAGCTTCATCAACAGCCTGCTCTGGGCGATTACGAATTTTGTTCATGACTGCGCGCATGCGTGATAGTGAACGCTCAAACTCTTTCTCGCAGTTGATGACCCTGCGACGGTATGCGCTCAGCTTTTCAATTCGATCTTGCTTCTCTTTCCAAAGCTTCTTTGCTTCTAACTCAGTGGCGTCAGGCTTCTCAATGGGAGATTCACTTTGAGATGAAGGAGGAAGTGGCTCTGTGTCACTTTGATTTGGATTAATAAAGACATGCTTGATACCAAGGTGGCGGATCAAGCGGATGGTCTCTTCATCTTTGACTTTAAAGCTATTAAATAAGAAAGGATGCTCATTCCATTTTACAGGAAGACGAATGTGCAGCCCTGGCTGCAATCTATCTACAGTAATCTTTATACTCGCCACGATATGTACAACTTATCAATCTTCTATCAATTTATAATTCTAGGTGAATAAGAATGCGAATTCACTACTCGCATTAAGTAATGAGAGATCAATAACGATTCAGGCCTTTACTACTTAACCAAATCACAATGCAGTATCCAGCGAACACCAAATTGATCTTCCACTTTACCAAAACGTCCTCCCCAGAAGGCATCTTCGAGTGGTCTCATAATATGTCCCCCCTCTAGCAACTTATCATAGACACGAGCTTGTTCATCCAAATCATCGAACACTAGGGAGAGTGCTACATTATTACCACTGAGTTCTCTCGCCACCACACCATCAGAGAGCATCAATTTAAGCCCAAAGGCTTCAATCTCCGCATGCATCACCCAATTTGGCTCAGCACCTTCGATCTGGACTGGTGCATCTTTAAAACGTTGCTTGGTAAGCACTACCCCTCCGAAGCACTTAGTATAAAAATCTAACGCTTCTTCACATCTTCCTGAAAAAAACAAATATGGTGTAAGTTGGTACATTATTGGCTCCCTATCTAAAGCTACATTTAAAAGATAGGCAATCAATTGGGCATCCACATGAAAAATAGACAAGTTTTGTTTGGATTAGCTATAGAGAAATGATTTTAGTGATCACGCTAAAAGTTTGTTGTCACAAACAAAATGGATTTCATGACTTGAAGTAGCTAGAGGATAAATGCTGGGAAAGTGAGAACTTCGAAGGTATAGGTCGTAGATACAACAAAGCCCCGACTTTCGTCGAGGCTTTATCATTTAAATATGGTACCGGTAGGCGGACTGATTGGACAGGCATTCCTGCCGCCACCGCGAAGGCAACGCTGTCTATACTCCAGATACAACAAAGCCCCGACTTTCGTCGAGGCTTTGTCATTTAAATATGGTACCGGTAGGCGGACTTGAACCGCCACGCCCGAAGGCAACGGATTTTGAATCCGTCGTGTATACCAATTTCACCATACCGGCATTATCTTGAGGCATTAGCCTTTCGATGTTTGGCATTATACGTATGCGATTGATTCGTGCAAGGGCAAAAGACTGAATTGCTTGCCGTTTGCCGATAAAATCGCCATAAATTGATAAGCTGTGCGCAAGCTCTCTTTTCAGATCAAAACTGAAGCTATATTCTTTCGCCTTATTTTATTTGGGTAAGTGGGTTTTATGTCAACGACTGACACTTTGCCACCAGCTGGGTTATTTCGCCGGTTGGGTGCGCTTTTTTATGATGGCTTGATTATTATGGCTGTTGAGATGATGGCTGCTGGAATCATTGTGGCGATTTTACATGCTTTAATGGCCATGGGACTGTTTGATGCGGCGGGTTACGCAGACGTCAGTGACTTCTTAACCAATCACCCGATCTGGAGCCCTGTCTACACAGCTTATTTGGCTTTTGTTTGGATTTACTTCTTTGTCTTTTTCTGGACCCGTGCAGGACAGACGCTAGGAATGCGCGCTTGGAAACTGCACCTACGTAGTAATGATGGTTCGCCCGTTTCTACTACACAAGCTCTGATTCGTATCGGCACATCCGGTTTTGGTCTAGCAAACTTCACCGTACCTCTTGATCCTCAAAAGCGCGGTTTTCACGATATCTGGGCTAAGACTGAGGTTGTCGTGTTACCAAAAGCGAACTAAATAAGGTTCCTCAGATACAAAAAAGGAAGGCAATCGCCTTCCTTTTTCATGTGTATTGAACTTAGTCTACTTTCAGCTCTTTTAACATCGCTTCTGGTAGTGCTAGCTCATCATTTTGGTTTACTGAAATACCTGCAGCAAGAATAGTCTCAGCAATTTGCTTTGCTTCATCCAAAGAGTGCATTGCCGCTGTACCACACTGGTATTCGTTAAGCTCAGGGATCTTGTTCTGGCTTTCCACTTTCAGTACGTCTTGCATCGCACTTAGCCACGCATCCGCTACTTGCTGCTCTTGAGGAGTACCAATCAGGCTCATATAGAAACCGGTACGACATCCCATTGGCGAAATATCAATAATTTCTACGCTGTCACCGTTTAAGTGGTTACGCATAAAGCCAGCATATAAGTGCTCTAGAGTGTGAATACCCTTTTCAGATAGAATATCTTTGTTTGGCGCTGTAAAACGAAGGTCAAATACTGTGATGGTATCGCCTTTTGGTGTGTTCATGGTTTTCGCCACACGCACAGCTGGTGCATTCATTCGAGTGTGGTCTACAGTAAAACTATCTAATAACGGCATTGTCCTTCTCCATTGTCACTGCTCTTAAAAGAACCAGCTTCTATTGTTTTCTAATTCCTGTCGGCACTGCTTTAGCTGCCAACCATAATCTTTTGCCTGTTGCTCTACTTTGCGAGCAACTCGTATCAATGAAGGCTTAGCTTGGTAGCTCTTCCTTTTGAAACCACCGCGCCCTTCATGGTACGCAAGATATTGGTTATAACTGTCCCACTTAGAGACACCCAATTGCCTTTGAGTCTCATGGGTATACCAACCGATGAACATGAGTGCATCGGCAAAATTGGTTCGAGATCCACCATGATTGGTCGCTTTCTGAAAGTCTTCCCAAGCAGGATCTTGAGCTTGAGCATACCCATACGCGCTGCTGACTCGTCCCCAAGGGATAAAACCTAAAACATAGTCTTTAGGTGGTCTTGCGTCATGGCGAAAACTACTTTCTTGTTTAACAAAGGCCATAGCCACTTGAATGGGTGTTCCCCACTCTTCCTGCATATCTACGGCATCATCATACCAACTTGGTTTCTCTCGAAAAATCTCACACAAGTTAGACTGATTTTGTGGCGGCGCAGTTGCACAGCCACTTAACACTACAACACCTAATAGCAGGGATAAACGTTTTTTCACCCTTGCACCTAAGCCTTTAGGTAAGCAAAGTAGTCATCCAGAAATACTTCAAAGCTTTGAGTGTCTGATTCCTCAACCTGCTTTTGAGCAAAACGAGAGCGTTCAACTTCTTGTTCCATTTCTTGCTGACTGTAAACACGGTATTGATGATCGAGATGTTGGTTGCGGTAATCTTTACCAAATGCACACCCTACTTTACCAAGACCACCGTGGCGTTTGGTGTCTTCAAGTAATTGACCTGAGATAGTCAGCTCAGGATTATCAATCCATGACAGTAACTTGAAACAGACTTCTTGGTACTCATTACCACCGTTTGCCGCATCCATTTGCTCAGCAATCTGAACCAATTCAACAAACACGCGTTTAGCCCAATCTTGAAGCGTTAATACTTCTCCTCGGCAACCGATTTGCAGCTCTAAACCTGACTTACGACCTTCAGCGATCACTTTGTTCCAGTTTTCTCGCCAGCAAGCTTGCTCACAGTAATCCATCGGTTCAGAGTCTGTCAGTGCAGCCCAAGCTAAGAATAGGTCCAGGAAGCGAATCTGATCTTCGTTGATACCCACTGAACTGTATGGGTTCACATCTAGCGAGCGAACTTCAATATACTCAACACCACCTCGTGCTAGCGCTTCTGACGGCTTTTCTCCAGACTGAGCCACACGCTTAGGACGAATAGGCGCATAAAGTTCATTTTCAATCTGCAGTACATTGCTGTTTAGCTGACGGTATTCACCCTCAACTTTCACACCAATCTCGGCAAACTCTTCCGATGGCGTGCGAATCGCCGTGTTTAAACCATCAAGATACTCATCCAAGCTGTTAAAGCCAATTTTCAACGAGCTTTGTGCGCTGTTGGTGTAGCCTAAATCACTCATACGAAGCGACGTTGCATGAGGTAAATACAAAGTCCCACCAATTTTCTCAAACGGCAGTTTTGTATCTCGGCCTTGAATAAATGAAGAACATAGAGCTGGTGACGCACCGAAGAAGTAAGGAATTAACCAACCAAAACGGTAGTAATTACGGATCAAACCAAAGTATGCCTCAGACTTACTGTCTTGGCGTTTTTCTTCAGTTTGCTCACCGAATAACTGATCCCAAAAAGACTCTGGGAATGAGAAGTTAAAATGCACGCCTGAAATAATCTGCATCAAGCTTCCATAGCGTCTCTTCAAGCCTTCTCGGTATAGTGTCTTCATCTTGCCTGAGTTTGATGAACCATACTGAGCGAGATTGATGTCGTCTT
The DNA here is from genome assembly GCF_003970385.1 of Vibrio aquaticus. GTDB lineage: Bacteria > Pseudomonadota > Gammaproteobacteria > Enterobacterales > Vibrionaceae > Vibrio > Vibrio aquaticus. The sequence continues at coordinate 5,974 of NZ_RXZH01000020.1, forward strand.
CGCTACCGACATAACAAGGCATAGAGAGAGGCCACATTTTCTCTTCACCCAATTTAGTCTGAGTGAAATGGTGGATGTCTTCTAGCTGGGCTTTTAACGTGGGAATATCAGTAGAAACCGGAGTAATGAACTCGAGTAATGATTCAGAAAAGTCTGTCGTGATCCAGTTATTGGCATAAGCAGAACCCAGCTCACTCGGGTGAGGCGTTGTCGCTAGGTGACCATCTTGATGGTAACGCAACGTTTCGCGCTCTACACCACGTCCAAAACTCTTAAATACTTCTGGGTTTTGAGCAACTCGCTCAAGTCGCGCAGCAAATTCAGTCAAAATGAGGTTCGCTTATATCAATGGTTTGGTAAACATACCAAACTGGCTAAACAATAAATTTATAAAGGGTGAGCGCACTCACCCTTTTAGCATGCACTATGTTATGTGTACTCTAACGGATGATTTCAAGCTCTTCTATCGGAATCTGTAAACTTTCTAGTTGAGGTTTCAGCGTTTTCGCATCCCCAACAACGATAATTTGGTAATCGTTTGGATTAAACCACTTCGCTGCCAAATCATTGAGCGTCTGTTTGCTTACCGATTCCACAATGTCATTACGCTGTTTCAAATAGTCTTCATCTAAGCTATACGCCAAAATACTATTAAGTAAACCCGCTTTCTGTGAGGGAGTTTCATATTTTAACGCATCTTGTTGACCAACGGCTAAACGAAGGAATGCCATTTCTTCCTCACTCATGCCCTGTTCGCTGTAGGTGGCTAACTCTTTTTTCATCTCTTCAATAGATGGAATAGTCGAATCTGCACGCACTTGCGCGGAAAACACGATAGCGCCCACTTCACGGTTTGAGGCTAGGTAACCGCTCGCACCATAAGTGTAGCCTTTATCTTCACGCAAATTTTGGTTCACTCGACTATTGAAGTTGCCTGCAAGGTTGAAGTTCGCCAGCTGTGTTAAGTAAACCTCTCCAGTGGCATCAAAAGGCAAGCCCTGACGAACCATTCGTACGATACTTTGCGGTGCTCCTGGTTTATCAATGAGGTACACCTTTTGTTGTTCTAAAGGCTTCACCAACTGAGGGCGTAGCAAAGGTGCTACCTCTCCTTGCCAGTTATCAATAAAGCTAAGCTCTTGCTTGATTTGTCGCTTAGAGATATCACCAACAACGATGATCTGCGCCCCTTGAGGCGTGTAATGTTGTTTGTAGAATGCTTTAACGTCATCCAAAGTTAACGCTGCAACGGAACGCTCCGTACCATCACTTGGTCTTTGGTACACAGAGCCTGAGAACAGCACCTGACGCGTGGCCTGAGAAGCTAACCAACTTGGTTTTTGGTGTTGGTAAACTAACCCTTCTAACATCTGTTTTTGAATACGCTTAAAGTCTTGCTCACGAAATGCCGGCTTAAACAGCACCTCTTCGACTAGGCTAAGTGTTTCAGTCAGGTTTTTCTCTAAACTGGAGACCGAGATACTCGTCGTGTAGTTACCTGCACTGACTGAAATCGTGCTGCCCAGCTTATCTAACTTAGCTTGCAGCTCTTCTAAACTAGAATCGAGCGTCGCCTCTTCCATCATCGAAGCCGTGATGTTGGCTAAGCCTTCTTTTCCTCGATTAACATAACGTTCACCGGCAGGAAAGCGGATTTCAAGCTGTACTGTCGGCGTTTCGGAACTTACTGTCCCGAGCAATTCTGCACCGTTATCAAAATACAAACGGTACAAATCTGGCATTTGCGCTTTTACCCCTTCGGCCACTTCTGGCATCACGGATCGGTCAAAATCGTCGCTTGCTTTACGATACGCTAATTGCTCATCAGTTATTTTTTGGTATTCCGGTAACGTTCTTGGTGGTGTCACAAAGTTAGCTGGCGCTGCAGCTAGCTCAATTTTGCCACGAGGGACCACACTTAGCGCAATCTTATGATGACCATTGACGTAAGTTTTATAGGCGTCCATTATCGATTCAGGGGTAACTGATCGAATCTGCTCTAGCTGCGACTGAATTCGGTCAGGCGTATTAAAGAAGGTTTCATTAGATGCTAACTGAGACACTTTGCCACGCACACTTTGCAAGGCGAAAACTGCATTGGCTTCGGCCATTCCTGTAATTTGTTCTAAGCGAGCTTCATCAACGCCTTTTGCTTCAAACTCAGCTAATGTTTGCATCAGCTCTTGGTAAAGCGGTTTCAAGGCGCCCTTTTCTCCAGATGGTGCCATCGCATACACATAAAATGTACACGAGAGTTCAGCACAGTCTTGGAATGCGCCAGCATCTACCGCTTTCTGAGTCTTAACCAACTTTTGATACAGTAAGCTATTTGCGCCATTGCCCAGTACATTAGCGAGCGCGTTAAGTGAAGCTTGTTGCTCAGAACCATTGTATTGGGTAGGCCAACCGATCATCAGCATTGGCTGCTGGATTCGGTCTTCTAACGTGACATAACGATCTTCTGTTAACTTGGCGGGCTGTTTTGGAGCTTGTTCAACCTCTGGACCTTCTGGTATCGAGCCAAAGTATTTACTCACCCATTCCAGTGTTTGCTCTTTATCGATATCACCACCAATGGTCAACACCGCATTGTTCGGACCATACCAACGTAAGAAGAACGCTTTGAGATCATTCACATCTACGCGGTCAAGATCTTCGACATACCCAATCGTCTGCCATGAATACGGGTGACCTTCTGGGTACATGGCTTCACCCATTTTTTCCCACATCAAGCCATACGGGCGGTTATCATAATTTTGAGCTCGCTCGTTCTTCACTGTGTCACGTTGGATCTCAAACTTACGCTGCGATACTGCATCTAACAAAAAGCCCATTCGATCAGACTCTAGCCACAGCATTTTCTCTAGCTGATTAGCGGGCACCGTTTCGAAGTAGTTGGTTCTATCACGATTCGTTGTACCGTTTAGCGTGCCGCCTGCTTCGGTAATGATCTTAAAGTGTTGTTGATCACCCACGTTCTCACTGCCTTGGAACATCATGTGTTCAAAGAAATGAGCAAACCCCGATTTACCGACTTCTTCTCGTGCAGAGCCTACATGGTAAGTCACATCAACATGAACAAGAGGATCAGAATGATCCGGAGACAAAATAACGGTCAAGCCATTATCTAACTCATATTTTGAGTATGGGATCATCGCTTTACCAGGCTCAGCACTGACCTCTTCAATCAGTGTGACGCCTTCAGGTAGAGAAGAGAAAAATGGAACAGAAGTGAGGTTACTATTAGAGCAACCATAAAGTGCGACAAGAGAAAATGCACCAAGCAGAATCTTTCTCATGACATCCCCTTAAAAGAATCCGTAAAAAATCGCAGCCAAAGCTGAATAGCGAAGCGCTTTGCCAATAAGGATCAGCCAGAAACACGGCCAAAAACGCATACGCAGCCAACCAGCGGCTAAGCATAAAGGGTCACCAATGATGGGCAACCAACTAAAAATAAGAGTCCAATAACCGTATTTATTCAGCCATTGTAGTGCTTTATGACCATGTTTTTCGTTTTGAGTTCGGTTTGGCAGCCACAAGCCTAGCCAATAATTGGTTAAGCCACCTAGGGTGTTCCCTAACGTAGCAACCGAGATGATCATAAATGTGGAAAATTGATTGAGGCTGAGTGTGGCAATTAAACCGGCTTCAGAGCCGCCGGGGAGCAAGGTTGCACTGAGGAAACCGCTAAAAAACAGTACCCACAGTGCTGAATCAGAAAACCATAAAGCGAAACTTTCAAAAGCGCTGTTAAACGCTTCTAGCATTGCATATCAAGCAAGATCTTGCCTCTCGTGTGTCCAGTTTCTATGTGTTGGTGAGCTGCGCTGACTTCATCCATCGGAAAAACTCTCTGAATTTCGGTTTTCACCAAACCAACACTCACCATATAAAGTAAAGCGTCAAGCTGTTCAGGGTTTGGATCAACTAACATGCCAGAAGCTTCGAACCCAAGCAATTTCGCCTTCTCACAAATGAGTTCAGCCGTTAGGGTCGGCACTGTGACAACCTTTGCTCCATCTTTCAAGCATTTAAGTGCATCAAGTGCAGCATCACCGCCAACGAGATCTATGAGTACATCGGCTTCTTCGACCCGCTCAGATACAGGAGCGAATTGATAGTTAACAGCATGAGCGCCTAACGTGGCCATATAATCGAGGTTAGCTTCACTACAGGTGGTAAAGACTTCCGCTTTGGCCGCAACGGCAACTTGAATAGCAATATGCCCAACGCCGCCCGCACCTGCAAGAATCAAAACACGATCCCCCTCATTAACGCCTGCTTTGTCCAGCGCCTGCAAGGCTGTTTGACCTGCAAGTGGTAATGCAGCAGCAGCTTCTAACGTAATCGAATCAGGCACTAAGCTGAGCGTACTTTCAGGAACAGAGATGTATTGACTATAGCCACCGCCTGTTAAAGGAAAACCGATGAATCCAGCAACATTTTCACCAACAGCGAATCGCTCACTTCCTTCACCTAATTCAACAATCTCACCAGAAATATCATAGCCTGGCACCCAAGGTAAATTGTCTTTGTTTTCAGATGCCGCCCAACCTAAGCCGGCTCGAGTTTTGACATCAATAGGGTTGATACCGGCAAAGTGTACTTTGATAAGTACTTCCCCAGCTTGTGGCTGAGGCACTTCACTGGTTTGAATCACGAGAACGTCAGGATCTCCAAATTGAGAGATAGCGATTTGTTTGTTTTCCATTTCATTATTTCCCTATCGATACAAAAAAGGGATGCGAAAGCATCCCTTTGAATATATACCATTTATTGGTGGCAAGTTAACCACTCGCTCTCAATTTGACTATTTATTAACAGCGAGTCGGTTTCCGCTTTAGCCAACCAGAGCGAGCAAGATACCCGCAGCAACTGCCGAGCCAAGTACACCTGCAACGTTTGGTCCCATCGCATGCATAAGCAAGAAGTTCTGTGGGTTTGAATCGAGCCCCACCTTATTCACCACTCGCGCCGCCATCGGTACAGCCGATACGCCTGCCGCACCAATCAACGGGTTAATGTCTTCTTTCGAGAACTTGTTCAATAGTTTCGCCATTAATACACCACCCGCAGTACCAATACTGAAGGCAACCGCACCCAGAGCCAAAATACCGAGTGTTTCTACGTTTAAGAACTCTTCAGCTTGTAGCTTTGAACCGACACCCAGACCGAGGAAGATCGTTACAATGTTGATCAACTCGTTTTGAGCGGTCTTAGACAAACGATCGACAACGCCAGCTTCACGCATTAAGTTACCCAGACAGAACATACCCACTAGCGGCGTCGCAGACGGTAGGAATAAGATCGTCATGAACAGAACAGCTAATGGAAATAGGATCTTCTCAGCTTTCCCAACGTGACGTAACTGTGCCATTTTGATCTTACGTTCTTCAGGCGTTGTCAGAGCTTTCATGATCGGCGGTTGAATGATCGGTACTAACGCCATGTAGCTATAAGCCGCTACGGCAATCGCACCCAACAGATCCGGCGAAAGTTGACTCGCTAAGAAGATCGCCGTTGGGCCATCGGCACCACCAATGATCGCAATGGAAGCTGCGTCTGGCATGCTAAATTCCATGCCAGGTACATAGTTAAGTAAGATCGCGCCAAACAATGTTGCGAAAATACCAAACTGCGCAGCAGCGCCTAACCAGAGCGTTTTAGGGTTAGCGATCAAAGCACCAAAGTCAGTCATCGCCCCCACACCTAAGAAGATCAGTAGTGGGAATATGCCAGATTCAATACCAATGTAATAAACGTAGTAAAGTAAACCACCTTCATCAGTAAAGCCTGCATTTGGGATATTCGCTAAAATCGCACCAAAGCCTATTGGCAAAAGCAGTAATGGTTCAAAACCTTTACGAATTGCCAAAAATAGCAGCGTACACCCAACCAACATCATGCAGATCTGGCCAAACTCAAAGTTCGCGATCCCTGTTTCGGACCATAAGGTCATTAATCCATCCATGATCGTTCCCTATGCCAAGCTAAGCAATGGCGAGCCCACCGTCACAGAATCACCTTCTTTGACGTGTAGGTCTTGAACAATACCACCACGAGCAGCACGAACTTCGGTTTCCATCTTCATTGCTTCAAGGATAAGTAATACATCCCCTTCAGCAACTTCAGCGCCACTTTGTACATTCACTTTAAAAATGTTACCCGCTAACGGAGCCGGAACCGTTTCAGAGTTACCCGCTGGGGCAGCTTGAGCCGATGCGGCCTGAGGCGCTGCAGCTTGTGTTGGCGCGACTGACGTTAGCTGACCCTGAGGGCCTACTTCAACATCATACACTTGGCCATCCACTTTCACGCTGTATGACTCAATACCACCTTGCACTGCTTGAGCAGCAGGAGCCGGTGCTTCTTCTAACCATGGAGCTGGCTCGAACGCTTCTGGGTTATGGCGGTTCTTCAGGAACTTAAGACCAACTTGAGGGAAGAGTGCGTAAGTGAGGACATCATCAACGGTATCTTCAGCGAGAGAAATTCCCTCTTGCTTCGCTTTCGTTAACAGGTCATCGGTTAGGGTGTTCATTTCATCTTCAATAAGATCGGCAGGGCGACAAGTGATTGCCTCTGCACCATCTAACACTTTTGCTTGTAACGCGGCGTTCACTTCAGCTGGTGCTGCACCATATTCACCTTTTAGAACACCGGCCGTCTCTTTAGTGATGCTCTTGTATCGTTCACCCGTTAGAACGTTAATGACTGCCTGAGTACCAACGATCTGAGAAGTTGGGGTCACAAGAGGAATGTAACCTAAGTCTTCACGTACGCGTGGGATCTCTTCCAACACTTCATCAAGCTTATCAGCCGCGCCTTGCTCTTTTAACTGACCTTCCATATTGGTCAGCATACCACCAGGGACTTGAGCGATGAGGATACGAGAGTCAACACCTTTTAGTTGGCCTTCAAACTTCGCATACTTTTTACGAACCTCACGGAAGTAAGCAGCAATAGGTTCAATTTGATCGAGTTTCAGATTAGTATCGCGCTCAGTGCCTTGCAGCATAGCGACAACCGTTTCAGTTGGCGTGTGACCATAAGTACAGCTCATTGAAGAGATAGCGGTATCTAAGATGTCTACACCGGCTTCTACTGCTTTAACAGCCGTTGCTGTCGATAACCCGGTTGTTGCGTGACAGTGCAGAGCTAAAGGAATGTCAGTCGATGCTTTAATACGAGTAATCAGCTCTTCCGCTTCATAAGGCTTAAGCAGACCCGACATATCTTTAATACATAGTGAGTGACAGCCTAAGTCTTCGAGGCGTTTAGCCAAATCGACCCAAGTATCGGTGTTATGTACTGGGCTGGTTGTGTATGAGAGTGTACCCTGCGCGTGAGCGCCAACATCAACCGTGGCCTTCACCGCTTTTTCAAAGTTACGTACATCGTTCATCGCATCAAAGATACGGAACACATCCATACCGTTGGCGTGAGCGCGTTCAACAAACTTTTCAACCACATCATCTGCGTAATGGCGGTAACCTAATAGGTTTTGGCCACGTAGCAACATTTGCATCGGTGTATTCGGCATTGCTTTCTTTAAGGCACGTAAACGCTCCCAAGGATCTTCTCCTAAGAATCGAATACATGAATCAAACGTTGCACCGCCCCATGTTTCAAGAGACCAATAACCGACCTTATCCAGTTCCTCTGCGATAGGTAACATATCCTCTAGACGCATACGAGTCGCAAACAGCGATTGATGGGCGTCACGAAGGACCACATCCGTTAAAGCGAGTGGTTTAGACATGCTCATTAACTCCTTTTAATCCTTTCAAATACTACTTTGCTGCTGAAGTACGGTATTGATGTACTGCAGCAGAAATCGCCGCCATAACCTTGGGGCTAACAGCAGATGAAGGTGATTGAACTTTATTATTTTGACTTGGTGTAGCGATCGGCGCAGGTACTTCTTCGGGTACCAGTTTTGACATGAGCCGAACGAGATAGACAAGAATAGTGAGGAATATAAACACAACAACCATACCAGTAATCATCATGGTTGCGGCGTCTACTAGCAGGCTTCCAATATTATCCATTTTTGCATCCTTTCTTTGTCATCCTGACAATGACACTGGATACTCACTAAAAACATCATGTTTTATTGTTATGAATATCAGTGCTGACCAACAACAAGTTGGTGACTTTGGTGCCGAAATATTGCGAGATATTCTGGCAAGAGGCTTAGGATTATCTCGATTGGTTAAAATTTGTCAATTTTGTTTAATGAGCTATTGAGGATAAAACACAAATCTAGGGAATTATTCTTCACGCAAATCACATAAATCTGCAATCAAAGCTCAAACAAGCATAAATAACTGCGAGTTTTATTAACTTATTACCGTATTCAAGCCAGAAGAGTGTTAATAGGAAAAGAAACAGAAAATATCTTAATAAAACATCAACTTGCATAATCGATGTTAAATTAATGTTGTAGAAATGTAAAAAAGCCCTGCTATTTCTAGCAGGGCTTTCTAATAGTGGCGCGTCCTGGAGGATTCGAACCTCCGACCGCCTGGTTCGTAGCCAGGTACTCTATCCAGCTGAGCTAAGGACGCACGGTTTTCGATATCAACGTAAGTCAATATCAGGGTCTCTAATCTTGTGATAAGAAAACCTAAAGAGTGGCGCGTCCTGGAGGATTCGAACCTCCGACCGCCTGGTTCGTAGCCAGGTACTCTATCCAGCTGAGCTAAGGACGCGCAGTTTTCGATATCGACTTAAGTCAATATCAGGGTTTCTAATCTTGTGATAAGAAAACCTAAAGAGTGGCGCGTCCTGGAGGATTCGAACCTCCGACCGCCTGGTTCGTAGCCAGGTACTCTATCCAGCTGAGCTAAGGACGCGCAGTTTTCGATATCAACTTAAGTCAATATCAGGG
>NZ_RXZH01000166.1 GCF_003970385.1 Vibrio aquaticus
GAATGTTTTGTGTGTTTGTGAAAATCCCTCCATGTATATACTTGAACTTTGTGGTATTAAAAGTTAATTTCACAGTATCCAACATGTAGGATGATTACAAGTGTTGACACAAGAAAATACAGCGACCCGTAAATAGTAGACAAATAACATGATTGATGCAGTKCAAAACACACACTTAAGAAATAAGAAGACCGTAAAAATCTCTAATTGACTGAAATATTTTTATACGTATTTATATACTCAGATAATAGTATTCRTCAAAGAAGTAATGAAAACAAAGCTCCGACTCACTGTGCTCTCAAAACTAATATAAATCAGTGAATGTATTGTGACAACTGAGTGCACGATCTTTCGAATACCGTTATATATACACTGTATATTACATGGTTTTATTCAGAGATAGAAGACGGCACGTTCACAGAACA
>NZ_RXZH01000167.1 GCF_003970385.1 Vibrio aquaticus
GAATGTTTTGTGTGTTTGTGAAAATCCCTCCATGTATATACTTGAACTTTGTGGTATTAAAAGTTAATTTCACAGTATCCAACATGTAGGATGATTACAAGTGTTGACACAAGAAAATACAGCGACCCGTAAATAGTAGACAAATAACATGATTGATGCAGTGCAAAACACACACTTAAGAAATAAGAAGACCGTAAAAATCTCTAATTGACTGAAATATTTTTATACGTATTTATATACTCAGATAATAGTATTCGTCAAAGAAGTAATGAAAACAAAGCTCCGACTCACTGTGCTCTCAAAACTAATATAAATCAGTGAATGTATTGTGACAACTGAGTGCACGATCTTTCGAATACCGTTATATATACACTGTATATTACATGGTTTTATTCAGAGATAGAAGACGGCACGTTCACAGAACA
>NZ_RXZH01000168.1 GCF_003970385.1 Vibrio aquaticus
GACTCAAAACATGACGAAAAACCATATTTCATGCGTTCAGTCTTAAAAGCAATTGGCGGTGATGTAAACACTATGAACAATTGAGTCATAGAACTTCCATTATTCTCCTGAAGATAATAATCGCCAAATAAACCAATACTCAGCTTTACAATATACTAACTAACCGCAGAACGTTATTTCATACAACGTTTCTGCGGCATATCACAAAACGATTACTCCATAACAGGGACAGCAGGCCACTCAATATCAGGTGCAGTTGATGTATCAACACGGTTCAGCAACACCCGATACTTCTTCCAGGCTTCCAGCAACGAGGTTTCTTCCTTCGTTGCAATTTCCAGATCTGCAGCATCCTGAAGCGGCGCAATATGCTCACTGGCTACCTGCATCAGGCTTTTTTTTGTTTCTTCCGCCTCCCGGATC
>NZ_RXZH01000169.1 GCF_003970385.1 Vibrio aquaticus
TGGAATTATTAATCTTGTTCGTGCTGTCACTAAATTGACATTTTCGCAATCATATTACTCACCGAACAAATTATCATTTTATGAAAATTCCACTCCACTTTGTGAGAACTCATTGGAATATTTTTACTATTCAAAAACGTGAAATTTTCCTGCTTTAAGTGAGTTCGTTCCAATTTTTCATGTCATTTTGATCTAATATTGCATTCATTCACTTAGTCGAGGTCAGCAATTTATGTTATCACAGCATACATTTTTCATTTCGAAATCGCCTCCTATTATGTCTGTGGATGCATCTAACTAGATGATTAGAAACCATTACGTTCATCTTATCTATTCTTTCACATGCATAACTGCATGCCGCATCATTTATCAACCAAAAACATTATTCGAGTACTGCAACTACTATTCTATACCCATCGCA
>NZ_RXZH01000170.1 GCF_003970385.1 Vibrio aquaticus
AATCAGAAGGCGAGGGTTGAACGTAACCAAATAAATCCATAAAATCCCCGAGAAGCCAAATATCAGAAGGCAATTAATGGAACAAGTCGAGTTATATTTGCTGGCGATCTCGTGGCATCGAAAGGATACCGAGATCGTGCCAGGATACAAGCTTGGTTACAGAACGTAACCGAATTCGCGCGAAGTCACAATCAAAGTGTGAGAATAATGGATGCTTTTTAGCACAGTTAAACAAAAGCACATTAAAACAAACACTGGTACAGTTGGTTATAATAATAATTGTTTTTATTAAACCAGTCGTGTTCTCGTGATAAATGTGAGTCACTACAAGTCTAACCAGTGCAGTTGTTAAACTAATGGAAAAGATTATTCGAATATCTGTTATAAATTATGTGGAAGGGCGTAATTTTT
>NZ_RXZH01000003.1 GCF_003970385.1 Vibrio aquaticus
TAGAAATAGAGAGAAAGAATTTGCTTGGCGACCATAGCGATTTGGACCCACCTGATTCCATGCCGAACTCAGAAGTGAAACGAATTAGCGCCGATGGTAGTGTGGGGTTTCCCCATGTGAGAGTAGGACATCGCCAGGCTTTAATTTTATAAAAGAGCCCGTTTGAAAAAGCGGGCTTTTTTAGTCCTTACGGGACATCTTGATGCTGATATAGCTCAGGTGGTAGAGCGCATCCTTGGTAAGGATGAGGTCCCCAGTTCGAGTCTGGGTATCAGCACCATTTACTGTTTGTTTTAAGCTTTTTTTAGAGTTTAAACCAAAATGTAAAGAATTTTACTTGGCGACCATAGCGATTTGGACCCACCTGATTCCATGCCGAACTCAGAAGTGAAACGAATTAGCGCCGATGGTAGTGTGGGGTTTCCCCATGTGAGAGTAGGACATCGCCAGGTTCATATTTTAAAACCCAGTCTTCGGACTGGGTTTTGTCGTTTTAGGGGTGAAAAACACCTAGGGCTATGGCTAAACTAACGGGCGCCGAAGGAAAGAGTGCCGTTCCTAACTGGGAACTCTACCTTATATAAATGTCGCCTTGGCTTTGTAGTCCTTATTATCATTCATTACCTTAGGGAAGGTTGAGCAACCACTATTAACCCTTCCAAGGCTCTTGTTACGCTCTATTTCTTGTCATTTAAATCCCAGCTATATTCGTAGCTAAATTCCCCAGTGAAAGTGCTTAATTCTGGGCGATACTTCGCTAAGTGCTGGATCAATTCTTGTTTGTTGCCAAAATCATCTGCAAACCAGTCGTAAATTGATGACAGCTGAGTGTTCTTACCTGAAAGTAAAACCCCCTTATCACTATTAACAAATTCTTTAGCCGCTTTTTCCAACAAAGCTTCAGTGTTATCTGCAGTAAAGGCCTGTTCTTGGAGGTTTGGACAGCCCAAGCTTGCACAGTTCACTGCATAATGAGTTCGAGGGTCATTCCAAATTGGCCGAAGAATTCGGTGCTCAATATCGTTGAGTGTTAAATCTTTCCCCGCAACTTTTACCACGTCGTTTCCCCAAGGCCCAAAGCTAAATAACCCACCTAACTTGGTTATTGATTTAACGGGGTAGTCATCAAGGATTAAATCGACGGTAATCGCATTGTATAGGTTGACCCAATACGCATATTGCTCGTTTAGCGAATATTCACGAGGATCAATGTTTTCAAGCGATTCGATATACCGATTTAGCTTCTGCTTATCTTGGCTTGAGACAGAGCCGTATTTTACTAACGTATAGTCTCCATCTTTAACTAAATAGTTATCAAGAAAGTTCTGCCAATCTTGATGAGAAATCGTGGTTGTGTTTTTTTGATTGGACTGCTGCCAAAAAGACCACAATTCAGACTTAGGTGCCGCGAATAGATGAAATGAAGTAAGAGTCAGTAATAGAGCAACGATGCGTATCATTAGCCAAATCCTTTAGTCGAAAGCGCTTTAACTACTAGACCTAACTAAGCGCGAATTTGTTTCGTTAGAAACAAAAAAGGTTAGCCCAAGCCAACCTTTTTAGTACAGATTTCTAGTCTAGTTTACTTCAAGAAGCTAGGAATATTCGATTCAAACTCCGCAATCTTACCTTCATGCTGAAGTGTTAAGCCGATATTATCTAAGCCGTTAAGTAGGCAGTGGCGACGGAACTCATCGATTTCAAACGAGTACTCTTTACCGTTTGCTCGAACCAAATTAGCTTCTAGGTCTACTTCAACTTGTGCGCCTTCATTCGCATCAACAAATTGGAAGATCTCATCAACTTCTTGCTCAGTTAGACGAACGGGAACCATCTGGTTATTGATTGAGTTACCGTAGAAGATGTCAGCGAAGCTAGGAGCGATCATCGCTTTGATGCCGTAATCCGCCAGTGCCCATGGTGCATGCTCACGAGAAGAGCCACAGCCGAAGTTTTCACGAGCTAGCAAGATAGAAGCACCTTGGTAACGAGGAGCATTCATTACAAACTCTGGGTTTGGCTGCTCGCCAGCATCATCTAGAAAGCGCCAATCATGGAATAGGTGCTTACCAAAGCCTAGGCGAGAAACCTTTTGTAGGAACTGCTTAGGGATGATTGCATCGGTATCAACGTTCGCTGCATCTAGAGGTACAACCAAGCCTGTGTGTTGTTTAAAACCTGACATGACTATTCTCCTTATAATTCACGAATATCAACAAAGTGACCAGCAATCGCTGCCGCCGCTGCCATTGCAGGGCTCACTAGGTGGGTACGACCATCACGGCCTTGGCGGCCTTCAAAGTTACGGTTTGAGGTAGAGGCACAACGCTCATGTGGACCTAGACGGTCATTGTTCATTGCTAGACACATAGAACAACCTGGTAGACGCCACTCAAAGCCTGCATCTTTAAAGATTACGTCTAGGCCTTCAGCCTCAGCTTGTGCTTTAACTTGCTCAGAGCCAGGAACGATAAGCGCTTGCACGTTATCTGCCACCTTGCGACCTTTTGCCACTTCAGCTGCTGCGCGCATGTCTTCGATACGTGAGTTAGTACAAGAACCAACGAACACCTTATCTACCTTGTAATCAGACAGCGCTTTGCCTGCTTCTAGACCCATGTAAGCTAACGCTTTTTCAGCGGATGCTTTCTCTACAGGGTCTGCAAAACTTTCTGGAGCAGGGATAGGTTGGTCAACCGCAATTACCTGACCTGGGTTAGTGCCCCAAGTTACCTGAGGTTTTATGTCTGCGGCATTAAGCGTTACGACCGCATCAAATTCAGCGTCATCGTCTGTTTTTAGGGATGACCAGTATTCAATTGCTGCTTCTAACTCTTCGCCTTGAGGAGAGAATTTACGGCCTTTAATGTATTCGAATGTAGTCTCATCCGGTGCAATTAGACCGGCTTTAGCACCTAACTCGATTGCCATGTTACATACTGTCATACGACCTTCCATCGTAAGATCAGTAATCGCTTCACCACAGAATTCTACAACGTAGCCAGTGCCGCCTGCTGCTGTGGTTTTACCAATGATTGCTAGTACGATGTCTTTAGCTGTGATGCCAGGTGCAACCTTGCCTTTCACTTCGATTTTCATCGTTTTTGCACGTGCTTGTTTTAGCGTTTGAGTCGCTAGAACGTGCTCAACTTCAGATGTACCGATGCCGAATGCTAGTGAGCCAAATGCGCCATGTGTTGCCGTGTGTGAGTCACCACAAACAATCGTCATACCCGGTAGCGTAATACCTAGCTCAGGCCCCATCACGTGTACAATACCTTGGTATTTGTGGTTGATGTCGTAAAGCGTTACACCAAACTCTTCACAGTTCTTCGATAGCGTTTCCATCTGGATGCGTGCCATCTCGCCTGAAGCATTGATGTCTTTAGTTTGCGTCGAAACGTTGTGGTCCATCGTTGCAAATGTTTTGCCTACCTGACGAACCTTACGACCTTTTTCACGTAGGCCATCGAACGCCTGTGGTGAAGTTACTTCATGAACCAAGTGACGGTCGATGTATAAAATTGGGTTTTCACCCTCAGCGGCTACGGCAACGTGTGCGTCATAAACCTTTTCGTATAATGTCTTGCCCATTATCACTATCCTGTGTGTAGCTCCTGACAACGGCTTATCAGGAGCGAATAATTATTATCTGTCTGCGTAAATTAAGAATTTAAGATGTACTCAGCGATCTTATCGCCCATCTCTGAAGTCGATAGCGCTGGTTTGTCACCTGATAGGTCGCCTGTTAGCTCGCCTGCTGATAATGCCTGAGATACTGCAGCTTCAATGTCTTGCGCTGCAGCTTCTTCACCTAGGCTGTAACGTAGCATTAATGCTGCTGATAGAATCTGCGCTACAGGGTTAGCAATGTTCTTACCTGCGATGTCTGGTGCACTGCCGCCTGCTGGTTCGTATAGACCGAATTTGCTCTCGTTTAGTGATGCAGATGGAAGCATGCCCATAGAGCCAGTGATCATTGCGCACTCATCAGAAATGATGTCACCAAAGATGTTTGAACATAGCATTACGTCGAACTGTGAAGGATCTTTGATGAGCTGCATTGTTGCGTTATCGATGTACATGTGTGACAGCTCAATATCTGGATAGTCTTTTGCGATCTCTTCAACCACTTCACGCCATAGGATAGAGCTTTGAAGCACGTTAGCTTTATCGATAGAACACACTTTCTTGTCACGCAGGCGTGCAGATTCAAAGGCGATCTTAGCGATACGTTCGATTTCGAAACGGTGGTATACCTCAGTATCAAACGCTTTTTCGTTAGGACCTTCGCCTTCACGGCCTTTAGGTTGACCGAAGTAGATGCCGCCAGTTAGTTCTCGAACCACAACGATGTCAAAACCGTTGCCTGAGATATCTGCGCGCAGAGGAGAGAAGCTTTCTAGACCTGTGTGGATCTGTGCTGGACGGAGGTTACAGAACAGTTGGAAATGTTTACGCAGAGGAAGTAGAGCGCCGCGCTCAGGTTGATCGTTTGGTGGAAGGTGTTCCCACTTAGGGCCGCCAACCGATCCGAATAGAACAGCATCTGATTCTTCACACGCTTTAACAGTACTTTCTGGAAGAGGGCTGCCGTGGTTATCAATAGCGATACCGCCAACATCGTGCTCGTCACGAGCAAAATGAATACCGTGCTTTTTCTCGATGGCATCTAGAACTTTGTGTGCTTGAGCCATTACTTCTGGGCCAATGCCGTCACCTGGTAAAACGGCAATGTTGTATGATTTGTCTGTCATGTTAATCCTTTAATTTTTATATCTTCCAGGGACGACTCGCATCCCTGGAGTCTTACTTATACTGTTTCGATTTTCTTCTGTTTGATCTCAGCGATCTTATCAGCACGGTGAATGCTATTGATTACGTGAAGTAGCGCTTGACCAGAAGCTTCAACGATATCGGTAGACACACCGGTACCGTGATACTTGCGGCCCTTGTAGTTGGCAATAATGTCTGCCTGACCTAGGCCATCTTCACCTTCGCCTTTGGCGGTTAAATCGAACTTGTCTAGAACAATATCATAACCCGTCACACGATAGATACACTGATATAGTGCATCGACTGGGCCATTACCAACGGCAGCTTCTGATTGCTCTTCATCACCACATTGCAGTTTGATACTGGTGGTTGCCATTACACTGCCTGATTGCACGCTTAGGTAGTTCAACTTGTAGAAATCATCTTCTTCACGCAAGTTAGAGAAATGCATCAACGCTTCTAAGTCGTAGTCGAATACTTGGCCTTTACGGTCTGCCAGTTTCAAGAAGTCTTCGTATAGAGCGTCTAGGTTGTACTCTTCATCTTTGTAGCCCATGGTATCCATGTGGCTCTTAACTGCAGCTCGCCCCGAGCGGCTTGTTAGGTTTAGCGCTTGGTTCTTAAGACCGATCGACTCTGGAGTCATGATCTCGTAAGTGTTTTTATTTTTTAGCATGCCGTCTTGGTGGATACCTGAAGAGTGGCTAAATGCATTCGCACCTACAACGGCTTTGTTATCTTGAATCGGCATATTACAAAGCTGACTGACTAGCTTACTGGTGCGGTGGATTTCGTCATACTTCAAGCCAGTGTGAACACCTAGTAACTCTTGGCGAGTTTTGATGATCATCGCGATTTCTTCTAACGAACAGTTACCCGCTCGTTCACCGATACCATTGATGGTGCCTTCAACTTGGCGAGCACCCGCTTGTACGGCAGCGATTGAGTTTGCCACTGACATGCCTAAATCGTCATGGCAGTGCACAGAGATGATTGCTTTATCGATATTTGGTACGCGGTTAAATAGCGTCTGAATAATGCCACCAAATTCGTTTGGTACTGTATAGCCTACCGTATCAGGAATGTTGATAGTATTTGCGCCAGCATCGATTGCCGCTTCTACCATACGACATAAGTTGTCGATTGGAGTGCGTCCTGCATCTTCACAAGAAAACTCAACGTCATCGGTATATTTACGGGCATGTTTGACGGCTTTAACCCCCATCTCGACTACGTCATCGTAGCTACGACGCAGTTTGTCTTGAACGTGCACAGTAGATGTTGAAATAAAGGTATGAATACGGAATTGGTCAGCCACTTTTAACGCTTCAGCTGCAGCGTCAATGTCTTTTGCAACGGCACGCGAAAGACCACAAATACGGCTGTTTTTAATATTACGAGCAATGGTTTGAACTGACTCAAAATCACCAGGAGACGAAACAGGGAAACCTGCTTCGATCACATCTACACCGAGTCTTTCAAGTGCGTAGGCAATTTGCAGTTTTTCCTTAACCGTCAAACTTGCTGACAACGCTTGTTCGCCATCACGTAGAGTGGTGTCGAAGATAATGACTTGATCGTTCATGAGTGCTTCCTTAGTGATTTGATGTTTATTACATCAGTTAATCGTTTACTTCCATTACTTAGCGATAAAAGCTAGGTATAAAAAAACCCGCATCGGTGTGCGGGTTTTGTGTAATTCTGTGTGGTTATTTTTCTTCCACAGCCTACCCGCGCGATTATGTCACGATAAGGAGGAGGCGCAGCAGGATAGAAAAACGAGTCATCATTGTTAACGATTCCTGTAAAGGCGTTAAATAAACCACAAAATTAAGTTAACAAATTAGTACCGCACTCAGAGGTGAAGGTCAACTATAAAGTGACATTTTTATTCAAGTCAGATCAGTTGAAGCCATAATCCTACAAAATTAGCAATTTTAACCCCTGCTTTTATCATCTTTATCAATGGTGATTGGTGTGTGTTATTTATTCGCAACATGTCACCGAATCTCAGTCAAAGTTTCACGGACTTGTCACTAAATCTCATTAGCTTGAACGTACACCGTATATTAAGGAGTCGGTTATGCGTTCAATCGAACCCATCGCTAAGTTGGATCTGGCATTTTCGCTTTTTTGTTTGCAACACAAATTCCAATATCCCATTTCACGGATTAGCAGGGCGATGTCTCATACAGGGGATGGCCACCTCTACGCTGTGTTTGGGTTACTTGCTTTCATGTTTGGGGAAGAACACGGCGAGCTCTTCTTGATTGCCGGGCTTGTCGCCTTTGCTTTTGAGTTGCCTATCTATTGGGTCATAAAGAATACATTTAAGCGACGTAGACCACATGATTGTTCTGAACTCGTTACTTCATTCATCACACCGAGCGATCGCTATAGCCTTCCTTCTGGGCATACCGCCGCTGCATTCTTAATGGCTACTTTAGTGAACACTTGGTATATGGAAGTGGGCGAGTTTGCTTATGTATGGGCGATCTTGATTGCCAGTTCACGCATCTTTCTTGGGGTTCATTTTTTAACGGATGTGATACTCGGTGCGTTGCTTGGTTTTGGGTGTGCCAATTTAGCGATAAGCTTATTAGGAGGTTAAGCAATGAAAGTTCTCTATGGTGTGCAGGGCACAGGTAATGGTCATATTGCGCGAGCTCGAGCAATGGCTAAATCGCTCGAAAGGAAAGGGCTTGATGTGGACTACCTATTCAGTGGTCGTGATGACAGCAAATATTTCTCAATGCAGGAGTTTGGTGACTATCAAACTCGTCGAGGTCTCTCTTTTGTAACCGAACGAGGCCGAGTGAATTATTTGAAGTCAGCGTTCTCAAATAGCTTGTGGCACTTTTGGAATGATGTGAATCGCTTGGATTTGTCGAACTATGATTTGGTCATTAGCGATTTTGAGCCTGTATCAGCGTGGGCGGCCAAAAAGCAAAATGTCCCTTCAATGAGTATTAGTCATCAAAATGCCTTTCGTTATGATGTGCCCCTAAGAGGCGCGAATTGGTTGGACAAACGTGTCATTGAACACTTTGCCCCAGCCGATCATCGTATCGGTCTGCATTGGCATCACTTTGATCAGCCCATATTGCCGCCGATCATTCATGCGCCTGATGCTGTAAGTAAAGAAGAGCCGTTTGTTCTGGTTTATCTACCATTTGAGAGTCTCAGTGACATCTCTGAATTGTTATTGCGCTTTACGACTCAACCGTTTATCTGTTTTCACCCTGAAGTGGTGGAGTATCATCAGGTCGATAATGTTGAGTATTACCCATTAAGTTTGGAGGCCTTTCAATGCTACCTGAGTCGTTGCAAAGGGGTAATTGCGAACGGTGGGTTTGAATTGCCATCTGAAGCGATGATGCTTGGAAAAAAATTGCTGTTAAAGCCGCTGAATGGGCAGTTCGAACAAATGAGTAATGTGGCAACCTTAGAAGAGCTTGGCTTAGCGAGCGGTATGAATACTCTAGATGCAGCATTAGTGCGACATTGGTTAGATGAAGAACGAGGAGAAAGTGTCCGTTATCCTGATGTGGCGGCGGCTCTCGCTGATTGGATCATGGAAGGGGACTGGGAAGAGACCGCTCACTTGACTCAATCGCTTTGGGATAAAGTCGACTTTCCTAGTTATTTTACTCGAAGTTAGGTGTCAAACGTCAATTGAAATGGCATCTGTTATTGATGCTGTTTTTGTATCGCTAGAGTGATTAATAACCCTAAGGTATTAATCATACTCTTGTGTAACAAACGGAATTTATATCTAAAACGTATGGATTTAGTTGAAATACCTTCGTTTATCTTTTTTTACAAGGCGTCTAAGTAATTGTTATTAAATACGATAAATTTTTGATACGTAAAAAATACTGATTAATTGTCAATCTTGTTGCTTCTCGCTAAATGATTCGTTGATAGTACGGATTCGCGATTAAACATCCAAAAAATAAATATAACGGATGAGGCGAAGTTCGGTTTTCTATTCCAACTGATTTTAACGAACCATTTACGCTGAAGAATTGAAGAGGCTGCCTGATGATTGACAAGAAAGAATCTATGAGCGCTATTGCTAGCTACCGTATGGAAAGTACGTTACGTGGAGTAGATCTAAACCTATTAACTGTTTTTGATGCGGTAATGCAGGAGCAGAATATTACTCGTGCAGCTCATAACTTGGGCATGTCTCAACCCGCAGTAAGTAATGCTGTTGCTCGCCTAAAAGTGATGTTTAATGATGAGCTGTTCATGCGTCAAGGTCGCGGTATTCAGCCAACTCAACGTGCGCGCCAACTCTTTGGGCCTGTGCGTCAGGCGCTGCAATTGATCCGTAATGAGTTGCCAAGTTCAGTATTCTCTCCAGAGACTTCAACACGCTTATTTAAACTGGCAATCTGCAGCCCTTGTGATATGCGTTTTGCACCAAACATCATGTCGACGATTCATGAACAAGCGCCAAATGTGCAACTTCACCTAGACGCGGAATTTGATCGTCAGCTAGCAGAAAGAATGCGCTATCAAGAGATTGATTTTGTGATCGATTACGCTCGCTTTGATGAGCAAGGTTTCTCAAGCACTGAAATTTTCCAAGATGAGCTAGTGGTTGTGGCTTCAAAAGCTCACCCACGCATTCAGGGTATCGTTACCCCTGAGCTGCTTGTAAATGAACGTCACGCTAAGTTATCGAAAGTTCACGGTCAGCGTAGTTTCTCAGAGCAAGCTTACCGCGATTTAGATGTTCAGGCTTACTATGAAGGTACCAGCCTAAGCAATGTACTTTATGTTGTTGGTCAATCAGAGCTTGTGACGATTGCTCCTCGTTGGATGGTAGAAAATGCGGCGAATAAAGATCAACTGCAAGTGATTGAGTTCCCATTCGAGAACGGCAAAATTAGCGGGTTCTTGAGCTGGCATGAATCAAGTGAAAAAGATAAAGGTCACATCTGGTTACGTGATCAACTGATGATGATTTGTGGTGAAGTTGTCGCACTAGACTAACTGATAATCCAAGTTAAACAAAAACCTTGAATGGCCTAAGTCATTCAAGGTTTTTTACTATTTATATTGATAACTTTGACGCTCATCAGTTGCCTTTTCTAACCCGAAATGTACACTTGTGCGCTGATTAAAGCTTACAGGTGTAAGCTAAAGGTAGACAAAGATGGCCAACTTAGATTTTCATATCGTAAAACGAATTCGAGACCAAATTGCCAAAGGCGGCGACCGCATTGCACTTAAACATAAAGTCGGCAATATGTGGAACGGCATCAGCTGGAAGCAGTTTGGTCAGCAAGTTGACTCCCTTTCACTTGCTCTATTGGCTCAAGGAATCAGAGTTCAGGATAAGATTGGTATCTTTTCCAACAACATGCCGCAATGGACAGTAGCAGATTTTGCCGCACTTCAACTGCGTGCTGTCACTGTTCCAATTTACCCAACAAATACCGCTGCTCAGTCAGCATATATTCTACAAAACGCAGACGTTCGTGTTCTTTTTGTTGGCGAACAAGCACAATTTGATGCAGCGGTTTCTATCTTCGATGAATGTGAGCAACTTGAACTGATCGTTGCGATGTCGGATGACATAGACCTTGGAAGCTTTGAGAATGCGATTGGTTGGCAATCTTTTATCTCAAATACTCAGACTGATTTTCAGCAAGAGCTAGACCAACGTCTAGAACAAGCGAATTTTGATGACTTACTTACGTTGATCTATACCTCCGGCACAACAGGTCAGCCTAAAGGGGTAATGCTCGATTACGCGAATATTGGTTCACAGCTTGAAGGTCATGATGAGCGACTAAGTTTGTCTGAATCTGATGTGTCTTTATGTTTCTTACCGCTATCACACGTCTTTGAGCGCGCTTGGACCTTCTACGTGCTTTATAAAGGTGCGACCAACTGCTACTTGCAAGACACAATGCAAGTTCGTGATGCACTGAGCGAAGTTCAACCAACAGTGATGTGTGCGGTTCCTCGTTTCTACGAGAAGATCTTCTCAGCTATTCATGAAAAAGTGGCGAAAGCGCCGTTTATTCGTAAAGTTCTTTTCACTTGGGCGGTGAATATGGGAGCGAAGATGGCAGTCTGTCATCAAGAAGGTCGCAAGCCATCAATCATGCTTAAGAAATCTTATGCGCTGGCTGACAAGCTGGTTCTGTCAAAGCTACGTGCTTTACTAGGTGGTAAGATCAATTTTATGCCATGTGGCGGTGCAAAGCTTGATGAAACCATTGGTCGTTTCTTCCATGCCATTGGTATCAACGTTAAGTTGGGCTACGGCATGACAGAAACCACGGCGACGGTTTCATGTTGGGATGATAAGTGCTTTAACCCTGACTCTATCGGTATGTCGATGCCGGGCGCTCAAGTTAAGATCGGCGAAAACAACGAGATCTTAGTGCGTGGCCCAATGGTGATGCGTGGCTACTACAAGATGCCTGAAGAAACGGCGAAAACCTTCGATGAGCATGGCTTCTTAAAAACTGGTGATGCAGGTCACATTGATGAAAATGGCAATGTCTTCATTACTGACCGTATCAAAGAGTTGATGAAAACGTCTAACGGTAAGTACATCGCACCGCAAATGGTTGAAGGCACGATTGGTAAAGATCACTTTATCGAACAGATTGCTGTCATCGCGGATACGCGTAAGTTTGTGTCGGCGCTTATCGTACCTTGCTATGACTCACTTGAAGAGTACGCCAAAGAGCTTAATATCAAATACCACGATCGTGTTGAACTGATTAAGCATCACCAGATTGTCGAGATGCTAGAGACTCGTGTGAACGACCTGCAAAAAGAGCTGGCTAAGTTTGAGCAAGTGAAGAAATTCAAGTTGTTACCGAAAGCGTTCTCTATGGATGATGGTGAACTGACACCAACTCAGAAACTGCGCCGAAAAGTGATTAACGATAAATATCAGGACGAAATCGAAGAAATGTACAGTGATAAGCCAGAGAAAAAGTAGTTTTACTCTGAGTTAATTTTTCGATTGTTCAATAATCCCCCACCGCATAAAAAGTGCTGTGGGGGATTTTTTTCATCCTTAAGTATGGGACTTTGATACCAATAATGTTCTGATTTCTAGAATTCCAACTAATATTTTCAATTGAATTTGTGTTTGTATTTAGTGTTTGTATCTATTGTTTGTACGTTGATTAGGGCGTGTTTGCTACATTTTGTTGATAAACGGGATATTGTTTAAAGTGAGAGAGATATCGCATTAGACCCGATGCTAATAAAACGTTACATTTGTTGCTCAGCTTGTTTGATGTTATTTACAAACAAGACATAGCCGAAAAAGTGGAAGTATTTCGAATTAGGCTACGAATAAGACCTAGACTATGTAAAACCGGCCCAAGGTGTTGACCTTACACATTGGTAAACTGGTTAAGGAGAAAAATATGGCAGCAATGTTATCCGGCGCAGAGATGGTGATTCAGTCTCTGATCGAAGAAAACGTTGAACAGATCTTCGGTTACCCCGGTGGTTCTGTTCTTGATATCTATGATGCGCTTCACGCAAAAACAGACCAAATTAAACACGTACTTGTTCGTCACGAACAAGCAGCAACGCATATGGCAGATGGCTATGCGCGCGCAACCGGTAATCCGGGTGTTGTTCTTGTCTGTTCTGGTCCAGGTGCGACTAATACCATTACGGGTATTGCGACGGCCTACATGGACTCTATCCCTATGATTGTTATTTCAGGTAACGTTCCCAACAATATGATTGGTAACGATGCCTTCCAAGAATGTGACATCGTGGGTGTTTCTCGCCCGGTGGTAAAACACAGCTTCTTGGTGAAGAAAGCAGAAGATATCCCTGAGACAGTTAAAAAAGCCTTTTATATTGCGACAACGGGCCGACCAGGTCCGGTTCTGATCGATTTACCGAAAGACGTGATGAACCCGCAAATTAAGTTGCCTTACGAGTATCCAGAATCCATTTCGATGCGTTCTTACAAGCCAACGACGACTGGCCATAAAGGACAAATCAAAAAAGGTCTTAAAACGCTTCTAGAAGCAAAAAAACCAGTGCTTTATGTCGGTGGTGGTGCGGTTATCTCAGAAGCTGAGCAACACTTAACCAAACTCGCTGAAGCGTTAAACCTGCCTGTAGTAAGCACTTTGATGGGCTTAGGTGCCTTCCCTGGGACTCATAAAAATGCGCTCGGTATGCTGGGTATGCATGGTGTGTATGAAGCTAATATGGCGATGCACAATGCTGATCTTATCTTTGGTGTTGGCGTCCGTTTTGATGATCGTACGACCAATAACCTAGAGAAGTACTGCCCGAATGCCAAAGTGATGCATATCGATATTGATCCATCATCGATCTCTAAGAATGTAAAAGCGGACGTGCCGATCGTTGGTTCAGCTGAAAAAGTGCTAGAAGCCATGGTCAATTTGCTAGAAGAACAAGGCAGCACGAATGATCAAGAAGCACTTAACCGCTGGTGGGATGACATTCAAAGCTGGCGTGATCGTCAATGTTTGTCTTATGAAACCTCTCCTGAGCGCATTAAGCCTCAGCAAGTAATCGAAACGCTTCACAAGCTGACTAATGGTGATGCTTACGTAGCCTCGGATGTTGGTCAGCACCAAATGTTCGCAGCACTTTACTACCCATTTAATAAACCTCGCCGTTGGATCAACTCTGGTGGTTTAGGCACTATGGGCTTTGGTCTACCTGCTGGTATGGGGGTTAAATTTGCTAAGCCTGACGAAGAGGTTGTTGTTGTTACCGGTGACGGGAGTATCCAGATGAATATTCAGGAACTGTCGACGGCAATGCAATACGATATTCCTGTGAAGATCATCAACTTGAACAACCGTTTCCTTGGTATGGTTAAGCAGTGGCAAGACATCATTTACCAAGGTCGCCACTCAAACTCGTACATGAGTTCCGTTCCCGATTTTGCAGCTATCGCTGAAGCGTATGGGCATGTCGGTATTCGTATTGAAACCCCAGATCAGCTTGAATCTGGTTTGAAGCAAGCTCTTGATATGAAAGATCGTTTAGTGTTTGTTGATATCAATGTAGACGAAACCGAACACGTATACCCAATGCAGATTAAAGGCGAAGGTATGGATAATATGTGGCTAAGCAAGACGGAGAGAACTTAATATGAGACACATTATTTCACTACTCATGGAAAACCAGCCGGGTGCTTTGTCTCGAGTGGTTGGTCTGTTTTCTCAACGCGCTTACAACATTGAGTCTTTGACCGTATCACCGACTGATGACGAAACATTATCGCGTCTAAATATCACCACTATTTCAGATGATATGGAGCTTGAGCAGATTCAAAAGCAGCTCAATAAGTTGATTGATGTACTGAAAGTACAAGAAGTCACTGAACTGGACCACATTGAACGTGAGTTGATGATGGTAAAAGTGAAGGCGAGTGGCTTTTCTCGCGCTGAAGTTAAGCGCACCGCTGACATTTTCCGTGGTCAAATCGTCGATGTGACCGCTTCACAGTACACTGTGCAAATGGCGGGTACCAGTGAAAAGCTCGACGCTTTCATTCAGGCATTGTCTGAAGTGACCGAAGTGTTGGAAGTAGCGCGAAGTGGGGTGGTTGGTATTGCCCGCGGTGAGCGAACACTAAAAGCTTAAGACATTGAACCCAATAAAAAACCACCGAATGTTCGGTGGTTTTTTTGTGTCTGCATTAATGCAGTTAGTGCAGGATACGAGCACGGATTGTACCTTCGATGCTCTTTAATTTTGCTAGCGCTTCTTCAGAACGCTCAGTTTCCACATCAATAACTACGTAGCCAAAATCAGCCGCTGTTTGTAGGTATTGACCTGCGATGTTGATGCCTTCTTCTGCGAAGATGGTGTTGATCTGAGTAAGGATACCCGGACGGTTCTGGTGAATGTGCAGTAAACGCGAACAATCACGGTGCTCAGGCAGTGATACTTCTGGGAAGTTAACACTTGAAAGCGTCGAGCCGTTATCTGAGTATTTCGCCAGCTTACCAGCCACTTCCACACCAATGTTTTCTTGTGCTTCTTGTGTTGAACCACCGACGTGCGGAGTCAGAATCACGTTATCGAACTTCTGCAGTGGCGACTCAAATGGGTCAGCGTTAGTTTTTGGCTCTGTAGGGAATACGTCAATCGCTGCACCAGCAATGTGACCAGATTCTAAGCTGTGACATAGCGCTTCAATATCCACAACGGTTCCGCGCGCGGCGTTGATGAAGATTGAACCAGGCTTCATACGAGCGAACTCTTCAGCACCCATCATGTTTTTCGTTTCTGGTGTTTCTGGTACGTGAAGGGTGATGACATCACATTTGTTAAGCAGTTCGCTCATGGTGTGAATTTGCGTTGCGTTACCCAGTGACAGCTTGTTCTCAATGTCGTAGAAGTAGACACGCATACCTAAGTTTTCAGCAATAATACCTAGCTGAGTACCGATGTGGCCGTAACCGATGATACCAAGGCGTTTACCGCGAGCTTCATACGAGTTGTCGGCACTTTTTTTCCAGATACCACGGTGCGCTAGTGCGTTCTTTTCTGGGATACCACGAAGAAGAAGAAGTAACTGACCAAGTACCAACTCAGCCACACTACGAGTGTTTGAGAACGGTGCGTTAAACACTGGAATACCGCGCGCAGCAGCAGCGTTAAGATTCACTTGGTTGGTACCAATACAGAAACAGCCAATCGCAACCAACTTTTCTGCAGCATCGATGACTTCTTGGGATAGGTTAGTACGAGAACGGATACCAATGAAGTGAACGTCTTTTACCGCTTCTAGTAGCTCTTCTTCAGGAAGGGAACCTTTATGGTATTCGATGTTGGTGTAACCTGCCGCTTGAAGTACTTCTACAGAAGATGGGTGAAGACCTTCGAGCAGGAGGATCTTAATCTTATCTTTTTCCAGTGAAACTTTGGCCATTATCTTCGTCCTTAAAGTGGGGAAATTGGGGCTTAACTGGCGCACAAAGTATGTAGTGTAATAAAAGCAAACGTTTTGCTACCTAATACGGTGACGCAAACGTTTTCCTTGTGCGTCTTCTGCTCACTAAGTTAACAAAAAAAATACAGTTTGGGTAAGAAAATTACGGAATAAGCAATAATTATTGGAGAAATAAACAGCAAAACGGCACCAAAGGGTGCCGTCTGTAATGAAATAACAAGTTTAGGAGCGATTCGCTCTGTTATTACTCTTCGATTTTTGCGCCTTCAGCCGTACCAGTGATAACCACATCAGCACCACGGTGAGCAAATAGACCAACAGTCACAACGCCAGGTAGCGCGTTGATCTTATCTTCTAGATCTTTAGGGTTGGTAATCTTCAGACCATATATGTCTAGGATCACGTTACCATTATCAGTCGTGCAACCTTCACGGTATACTGGGTCGCCACCAAGCTTCACTAGCTCACGAGCAACGTAAGAGCGAGCCATTGGGATAACTTCAACAGGCAGTGGGAATTCACCCAGTACGTCGACTGCTTTGGTGTTGTCTACGATACAGATGAACTTGTCTGAGATAGCCGCTACGATTTTTTCACGTGTTAGGGCAGCGCCGCCGCCTTTGATCATTTCACGATCAGCGTTGATTTCGTCAGCGCCATCAACGTAGATGTCTAGACCCGCAACTTCGTTACAATCGAATACTTCGATTTCCAGTTCTTTTAGACGCTCAGTTGAAGCGACAGAACTTGAAACCGCACCTTTGATTTCCTCTTTCATTGTACCTAATGCATCGATGAAGTGATTGACTGTTGAGCCAGTACCTACACCTACAATACTGCCTTTTTCGACATACTTAAGTGCAGCCCAGCCAGCTTCTTTCTTCATTTCATCTTGAGTCATGCTCATCTCCTAAAAGAGGTTATATTAACGATTGCGCGGCGATTATAGCCTTATCCTTATCATACTTGAAGTCAGGAATGAGCGAACCGATCACCACTGCCAAATCTTGGTTGGAGTCACAATTTTAGGTAGGGGGACGTCCCACGATTCAATGGGTAAAGAATCTACGTGTTGGCAATCATGAGCGAGGCCGAGTGGTTTGGGGCCTTGTTTGGTTTTGAACCAGGGTTCGAGTGTTCGATCATAATATCCGCCTCCCATACCAAGTCGGTGACCAGAAGAGTCAAACGCGACAAGGGGAGTGCAAATAAGATCGAGCGATGAGGTTGGAATGATTTTTCTTTGCTCGAGTTTTGGCTCGGAAATATTGTACTTATTCAGCACCATTGAAGAATCAGGCGTGTAGTGCAGAAACAGCAAATGGCCTTTGGAAAATGGGTGAATCACGGGCAAATAAACCTGCTTGCCTGATTGCCACAGTCTTTCAATGAGTGGTTTTGTGTCGATTTCGCCATCAGCAGATAAATACAGGGCAATATGCTGGGCTGATTGTACTTCTTTAAGGGCAAAAAAACGTATCGCGAGTTCTAACCCTGCTTGGTGCTGGAAGTCTTGAGGCAGTTGATTGCGTTTGAGGCGAATTGCCTGCCGGAAGTCTTGTCGGGAAAGTGTCATGTTAATACCCATTCTTAAGGGTATTCAAAGGAGGATACCCCAGAGTGCCGTTGGAGATTTTTGACCCATGAACCAGCTGGTTCAGGGCGGATCAGCAATGGTTACCGTAGGCTTCTCGGTACATGCCGAGCTTGCTCAATAGCAACCAAGTACTAACCCTTAAAGATTGCTTATCGGCTCAGGGACGTAATCCCCTAACGAACACTCCAGGGTAAATTCTTGTGTTGTTTGTAAAGGCTATTGCTGTCCTGGCTTCGCTTTACTGATCGCACTGTCTAATGATGCAGAGAGCTGTTCCATTCGCTCGAGCAGTGCGTTTTGTTCTTGCTTTTCATCGCTGTTACGAGTTTCTATCTCATGACAAAAGTTTAAGGCAACAAACGTCAGAAGTTGAACTTCATTAGTAATCTTAGTCTTTTCTGCCATTTCTTTCAGGCGGTTATCAAGACGTAGTGCAGCATTAATGAGAGATTCTTCTTGTCCAGCTGGGCAGTTTACCCGTGTTAGCTTACCTAAGATTTCAACTTCTACCGCTTGATTACTCATATCGACTCTATATCTGTTGTCTAAGGTGATAAAGCAGACAATCACCGAGGGAGAAACTATAGAAAAACCCCAATTAAGATTCAAGCTTTTCAGGAGCCTCATGTGTAAATCAGCGCACAATAACACAGTAATTGGGCAATTTGAGTAAAAGCTATCCACAATTGCGTAATCGCTCGTTTTCGCCTGCTTTGGTAAGTGATACGATTGAACTTATTTATTTCAATTAGGTCCTGCCAATGAGCAACAAACAACTACCAGACTATCTGACATTTGCAAGTGAACTTCAGTCTTCAGGATTAGCCGTGAATCCTGCTGAACTTCATGGCCTATTAACCGGTATGTTAAGCGGTGGTCTAAGTTTGACTGATAAAAGTTGGCAGCCAATGGTTTATGATTACGTTAGCGAAGGCATGGGCTGGCCGAGTAAAGCGCTTCAACTGGCTGAAGCTGCGTTGGATGCTACCATTAGTGAGTTGACTGGATCGGGTATCGACCTTGAACTACTGCTCCCAGATGAAGAAGCAAGTGCTTCACTGTTTGATGTTGCCGATGGTCTTGCCGAGTGGGTGAATCACTTTATTTCTGGCTTAGGTCTTGTCAATGCTGAGCTAAAGAAAGCATCCAGTGACGTAAAAGAAGCCCTGACTGACCTAGAAGAGATCGCCAAGCTTGGCATTGATGAGGATGACGATCTGGAAGAGCAAGCACAGTTGTTGGAACAGGTTATCGAGCATGTCAAAGCGTGTGTATTGACGATTCACGCAGAGTTCGGTCAACGTCCAACAGAACAAGCGTCTCCAACGATTCATTAAGCAGGTACACCGATGAAGCAGTTTGATGTCGTCATTGCTGGTGGCGCAATGGCAGGAATGACCTTATCCTTGGCCATTAACAAGCTTGCTCAGGCTCCGCTGTCGATAGCGGTGATTGAGCCATACCCGGTTGATCATCAAGCACACCCTGGCTTTGACTCTCGCTCAATTGCGCTTTCCTTTGGCACGGTTAATCTCTTGAAGCAACTCGATTTGTGGGAGGATATTGCGCCTGTAGCAACGGCTATCGAACATATACATGTGTCAGATCGCTCTCATGCTGGGATGACCAGCATCTCAACTCAAGAATTGAGTGTCGACGCTTTAGGCTATGTGGTTGAACTGGCTGATGTTGGGCGCATTTACCATCGTAAGGTTGAAAAGAGCGCTAAGATTGAGCTGATTCAAGCTTCAGTCGAAGAGGTTAACCGTCAGACTGATAGCGTTGAGTTGCTTCTTTGCAATCAGCAGAAAATTGACACGAAGCTCTTAGTTGCAGCGGATGGCGCGATGTCAGCGTGCTGCCAGCAAGTCGGTTTACCTTTATCGGAGCATGACTTCGAACAAGTGGCTGTGATCGCAAATGTGACCACTCAGCAAGCGCACAATGGTCGTGCTTTTGAGCGTTTTACCGATTCTGGACCGGTAGCCCTGTTGCCGATGTCTGAAGGGCGAATGTCTTTGGTATGGTGTGTTAAGCCAGAAGAAGCGCCAACCATCATGCATTACACGGATGAAGAGTTCTTGTCTGCCTTACAAACAAAGTTTGGTTGGCGTTTAGGTGTGTTAGAAAAAGTCGGTCAGCGGGCCAGTTACCCATTGTTGCTTCGTTATCGTCAGCAGAATGTATCGCATCGGTTTGCGGTGATCGGTAATGCTGCGCAAACCCTACACCCAATTGCCGGGCAAGGGTTTAACTTGGGCATTCGAGATGTGGCTACTTTGGCAGAGACTATCGCAGCGCACGCTCAAGACCCTGGGTGTTACTCAGCACTTAAACAATTTAAACATGCGAGAAAAGACGATCGTCAGGCGACGATTACGTTGACCTCATCACTGGTTCATATTTTCTCGAATGACTACTTAACCATGCGAATTGGCCGAAACTTGGGTTTATTTGCAATGGATAACGTTGCGCCACTAAAAACACCCCTATTGAGTCGTACATTAGGTTTGGTGTCTCGCTAAATCAGCAACAAGGATAAGAATAAGATGATGCAGAGTGTAGATATTGCGATTGTTGGCGGAGGCATGGTTGGCCTTGCGTTGGCGGCTGCGTTTAAAGAGACAGATTTACGTATCGCGGTGATCGAGAGTCGTGAGCCTGATAGTGAACTCGGAGCTTTACCCGATGTTCGTGTCTCTGCCCTTAGCCGATCGAGTGAAGCTATCTTACGCAACTTAGGTGCATGGCAGGGCATTATGCAACGTCGAGCGGCTCCCTACCGCGCAATGGAAGTGTGGGAGCAAGACAGTTTTGCCCGCATTGAATTCGAAGCTCAGAAGCTCGCTCAACCTGATCTTGGGCACATTGTAGAAAATCGTGTCATTCAGCTAGCGTTGCTGGAACAGGTAAAGCAGCAAAGCAATGTCTCCCTCTTTATGCCAGCGAAATGCGCTTCTATGGCTGTGGGTGAGAGCGAAACGTGGTTAACGCTTGATAACGGCCAGGCCCTAACGGCTAAGTTAGTGGTAGGTGCTGATGGAGCAAATTCTTGGGTGCGTAAACAACAAGATATTCCATTGACCCATTGGGACTATGGACACAGTGCGATTGTTGCCAATATTCGCACTAAAGAGGAACATGAGCGAGTCGCTCGCCAAACGTTTACTCCGCAGGGCCCACTAGCATTCTTACCGCTTGATGAAGACAACTTAAGTTCTATTGTTTGGTCAACCGAACCAAACCGAGCGGAGCGCTTGATTGAGATGTCGACGTCGGCATTCAATAAAGCATTGACCGCGGAGTTTGATAATCGACTCGGCTTATGTGAAGTCGTTGGTGAGCGTTTCGCTTTTCCACTGAAGATGCGATATGCGCGAGACTTTGTTACGGAACGTGTGGCTTTAGTGGGTGATGCGGCTCATACCATTCACCCGTTAGCAGGGCAGGGAGTTAACCTTGGTTTGCTGGATGCAGCCAGCTTAGCTCAAGAGGTGATTGAGCTGTGGCAAAATGGTGAAGATTTTGGCACTAAGCGCAATTTGCGTGGATATGAACGTTGGCGCAAAGCTGAAGCCGCTAAGATGATTGCGGCAATGCAAGGGTTCAAAGACCTGTTTGAAGGCAGTAATCCAGCGAAGAAATTGATTCGCGGTATTGGTATGAAGTTGGTGGGGCAATTGCCAGGTGCAAAAGATGAGATCATGAAACGTGCACTGGGTCTGACCGGAAACCTACCTAAGCTTGCTCATCGTACAACAGCGAAATCTGAATAGTTGAAATGAACTAAAAAGCAAAAGGGTTGGCCAATGCCAACCCTTTTTAATTCTGTTTGAAGACGATCAAGCGTATGCGCAACGTAGTCTCATCACTTCTCGATTAATTTCTTTAACCGCTTTGAAGTGTCTAGTGTCAGCACGTTCAGGCAAAATCAGTTTGCCATTATCGAACTCAAATTTCCCAACCCCGTAAATGTAAATTCTTCCCTTGAATAGCCGACTAATGTGTTTAGCAATCATACCTGGTGTATAGCGCTTAAACAGTCTCATACATGTGTCCTTATGTTTAGCAAGCACTGCAATTGTACTAATTATCCACCGTCTATTTTGTGATTATGGTGGTGGAATATGCAGTAGAAAAAAGCCTATTTGGATATCTGTGCTGTTGCGAGCAAATCTACGGATAAATATCCAATTTATTGTGATAGTTACCTCATTTATGTTCTAGTTTTTGAACCCGCTGAGGAATATGGGCTTTATTAAGCCTCATAAATATGACAGTTACTTTATAGAATAGTTTAACTTTTTCGTGAGATGTAACTTTTGGGTGAATTCTAGGCAAAAAAAGGCCCGCTTAGTGGCGGGCGAATAGTCACAGATGCATTACACAAAAAGTGGATGTCCTGAAACAATCAGTGGATTCACTTTTCTGTTGGAGAAGGTATACACGCAGCTAAGAGTCACATACTTACTCATTTTAGCCAGTGTCAAACAACATGCTGTTTGAACTTTAACCAACGCACATAGATTACTGTAAAAAAATGCCAATGACTACTTATGCTTTGTTTTTGAATAATAATTTAATGATTGGTGATTGTCATTGCGACAGCGATCTATCTATCAATGCAATTACATGCAACATTTGATCGAAAACGAGTGAGCCGCAGGGGGCTCACTCTAACGTTTAGTCACGACAAATGTCGGCAAGTTGAGGTTGGCATAAAGAGAGCAAGTCATCACAACTGAGTGCAATACCCGCCATATTGGATCCGCTACTGATGGTGACTTCTGGCTCGTTTAATATTTGCTGATCAAAGACGATGGTCATTGGTGTGCGAAGCAGTAAAGGCACGACGGTCCCAGCTTGATAACCCGTCAGGCTTGCGACCTCGTTCATCGACACACAAGTCATGCGTCGCCATTCAAGTAGAGCGCGTACCTTTTTAGGATCGACCGACTGGTTACCAGGCGCGCATGCGATGGCGTAGCGGTTACTCATATCTCTAAGCACGATACATTTGACCATCTGCTCTTCCCGAATGCCTCGCTGCTTTGCTGCGTCTTCAATTGTCGTCGCAGGTGTCTGGTGAGGCAGCAGGCGATAATTCACCTGCTGTGAGTCGAGAAATTGAGTGATATGGGTGGAGAATAGATTACTCATTGTCTTCCAACGAATAAGGCAGCGGCGAGAGAGTCCACATGTGATCTGTTTGATCTTTTAGGCGCAGTTGAACGTCATCATCAAGATTATTCGGCAGTACAACGAGTGCCAGGGCTTTATCATCACTGAATCGGTAGCTCGCGAGCACTTTGCCGGCACTGCGCCAGTTTTCACCCACGGCACGTTCTAGTTCTGCGTTGTGTTCAATGTCAGCTGCGGCATTGCCTTCTACGATAAACAGCGCACGCTTATTCATACCACGATACTTAGCGCGCGCAACGGTTTCTTGTCCGGTGTAGCAGCCTTTACTAAAGCTAATTCCGTCAACCGCTTGAACGTTTAGCGCTTGTGGAATGTGTTCAAT
This sequence comes from Vibrio aquaticus, assembly GCF_003970385.1. Lineage (GTDB taxonomy): Bacteria > Pseudomonadota > Gammaproteobacteria > Enterobacterales > Vibrionaceae > Vibrio > Vibrio aquaticus. The sequence goes on from NZ_RXZH01000003.1 coordinate 22,846, forward strand.
TTGTTGTTCGGCATTCAGGAGCGGAGTGCCTGCTTGAATGTCAAAAAGTGTCCAAAGTGATTCTGCTACTTTCACCGCTTGTGTCGATGAAATCAATGTTTCGGCCGCTGTGTTGGTAAGAAGAAGCAACCAACGCTGAGCATCAATTTTAATTGCACTGCCGCCTTCGACAGGGCGAACATCGTCATCACTATCTGTCATAGAGTCGATAAAAGATTGGGCTTGAGTACCCATAACACCCAGAGCAATATCGCTGCTTTCCGTGATCTCTACCTTAGAGAAAATTGCGTACTTTTTGAGTTCGGCCAACTCTTTTTCAATGAGGGACTTTGGTTGGAACATCGCATAGCCACCATTGTGGTGGAAGAAGCGGAATACTGACCAGACCTTACCTTTTGCATCACAATGTGCGCCGAAGGTGGATGATTGTGCGTCTAAGGTGACGACATCACAGGTTACCTGACCCTGAAGGTAAGATTTTTTGTCATCGCCAGTTATAGCAATAGCACCCCAAGAGGTTAACGGAGCGATTGCTAGCTCGGGTTTTGGGTCTGTTGATGCTAAATCTAAAACAGCAAAGTCTTTCTGCCAATCCATGAGGGTTACCTAATCAAATGTGAATAGACGTATGTTATCGCTGAACCCTAGTGATAAACAACCTTTAGAGTTATGTGTCATTTCACCGTTCGGAGTTACGGAAAATGTCGACCTTGTTCTGGAGTGTGACTGGCGTACTAGTTGTAAGGCGTTTTGCTTGTTACACTCGGCGCAAATCAACCGATTAGGTGAGGAATTAGAATGTATACCGCAGAAGAAAAAGCGCGTATTAAATGGGGATGTCGTCGAGGAATGCTAGAACTCGATGTTGTGATCATGCCATTTTTTGAAGAGTGTTTTGAAGACCTGAAAGAGAATGAACAGCGTGACTTTGTGTCGCTATTAGAATGTGATGATCCTGATCTTTTTACTTGGATCATGGGCCATGGCCGCAGCGAAAATCTAGGTCATGCCTCTATGGTTGATAAAATTGTCGCCCACAACCTCAGCAAAGTGCGTTAGGCTTTTTCTAACCCAATCCTATTTTGCACGTCTGGCCAATATATTCCTTTTCATATTGGCCAGTAGTTTAGTCCTCTTATCTGAGCTTCCCCTGGCTGCAGCCATACCTCTTATCGCTATCGTCTTTCAGCTATCCATACATCAGGGTGTATTTGCCCAAGCGCTTGTTGGTGATGTGCAATTTCATTCCTGTTCATCCTATGAATTTGGAGACGAGCGTTACTCCATCAAAACGGTGCTTTTTCTTTTAATGCCAGTGGTGCTTGTGATTGTTACCCAAGATAACCGTAGGGTGCTGTTATGGCGTGACAGTTTGCCTGATGACCAATATCGTCAATTGGTCGTGATGTTAAAAAGGGAGCAATGAGCTCCCTTAAATCACAAATGGTGAGTAAGCGTTATTTCAGCTTTTCAGGCACTAAAATCGTAGGGCTGCTTTCTTCCGCGAGTTCTGGGTAATCCAGCGTGTAGTGAAGGCCACGGCTCTCTTTACGTTCCATGGCGCAGCGAACCATCAGCTCGGCAACTTGCAGTAGGTTTCGAAGCTCAAGCAAGTTATTCGATACTTTGAAGTTGCTGTAATACTCGTGTGTTTCTTGCTGCAGTAACTGGATACGGCGCAACGCGCGCTCTAGTCGCTTATCAGTACGCACAATGCCCATGTAATCCCACATAAACAGACGCAGTTCGTGCCAGTTATGTTGAATGACGACCTCTTCATCTGAACAGCTTACTTGGCTTTCATCCCAAGCTGGTAGTGCTGGTGGCAGGGTCGCATTGGCTAAATTTTCGATGATGTCATTCGCCGCAGCCCATGCGTAGACCACACATTCAAGCAGTGAGTTTGAAGCCATACGATTTGCGCCATGCAGGCCGGTGTAGCTGACTTCACCAATCGCGTATAGCTGTGAAAGATCCGTTTGGCCTGTTTTATCGACCATAACACCACCACAGGTGTAGTGTGCAGCTGGAACAACAGGGATGGGTTCCTTGGTCATGTCGATGCCGAGATCGAGTAAGCGCGTGTTGATGGTTGGAAAGTGCTTCTCAATAAAATCAGCAGGCTTGTGGCTGATGTCTAAGTACATGCAGTCGGCACCAAGGCGCTTCATTTCAAAGTCGATCGCACGAGCCACCACGTCACGAGGAGCCAATTCTTCTCGCTCATCGAAATCGGGCATAAAGCGAGAGCCATCAGGGCGGCGTAAATATGCGCCTTCACCACGTAGAGCTTCCGTTAGAAGGAAGTTTCTTGCTTCAGGGTGATAGAGGCAAGTAGGGTGGAATTGGTTGAACTCAAGGTTTGCGACACGGCAACCTGCTCGCCAAGCCATTGCAATACCATCGCCAGAAGAGACGTCAGGATTCGATGTGTATTGGTAAACTTTAGACGCACCGCCGGTTGCGAGAACCACGTACTTTGCACGTACGGTCTCAACCTTTTCATCATTACGGTTCCAAATATAGGCCCCGATAATTTTGTTTTGATCGCCACCGACTTTATCTTCAGTGATCAGGTCAAGGGCATTGTGACGCTCTAAGACGGTGATGTTTGGGTGATTATGAACGTTATCTTGAAGAGAGGTTTGCATCGCCATGCCAGTTGCATCTGCGGCATGAAGAATACGACGGTGACTGTGTCCACCTTCGCGGGTCAAGTGATAGCGAGGTGCCTCGTCGCTGTCGTTTTCCTCTCGGTCGAAAGGGACACCCCCATCAATTAACCACTGAACACACTCTTTTGCATTCTTGGCGATAAACTCTACTGTGCCTTGTTCGCAAAGACCGGCTCCGGCAATCAGCGTATCCTCTACGTGTGATTCAATACTGTCTGATTCATCGAATACCGCAGCAATACCACCTTGGGCATAATAGGTTGCCCCTTCGCTACGAGGCCCTTTGCTAAGGACGATAACTTTGCCATGTTCAGCTACGCGTAACGCCAACGATAGACCGGCTGCGCCACTACCCACCACTAACACATCACATTGATGTTCACGGTTTGCGTTCATAAAACTTTTAAATTCCCGAGTTAATATGGACCACCTCTGACTTTGTCTAAAACGGCAAGACATCACAGTGGTCACTGAGCGATCCCGCTCTAAAACCTGTCATTGAATTGTCAATGCGACTCTATAAACTGAAGAGTCAATCCACTATAGTAACACTGAGTGAATCGCTTTGCATCGAGTGCAATTCTGTGCAAAGAGCATTGCATTTCACGACTCTCGTCCTCACAATTTACCTAACAGGTAGATTGATGCTTCATTGTGTAAAATTTGTTTGAAGAATTATTGAACTTATATTTTTTTGCTTGGTCACAATAGTGCTCAAGTAAGCAGTGGTGTCAATACTACATTTCGCATAATTAATGCTCATGTCTGAAAGGGCAGAGCGAATAACAATAGGAGTACCCGCTCGAATGAACGAGCAGCTGACCGATCAAGTATTAATTGAGCGAGTTCAGAATGGGGATAAGCAAGCATTCAATTTATTGGTAACCAAATACCAGAACAAAGTCTGCAACCTTATTTCTCGCTATGTGAATAATCCTGGTGATGTTCCCGATGTAGCACAAGAAGCATTTATTAAGGCGTATCGAGCGATCCCAAGTTTTCGTGGAGAAAGTGCCTTCTATACTTGGTTATATCGGATTGCCGTTAATACTGCGAAAAACCACCTTGTAGCTCAAGGGCGTAGGCCGCCAGCGCAAGATGTGGATACTGAAGATGCTGAATATTACGAAACGGGTAGTGCGCTAAAAGAAATTTCGAACCCTGAGAACCTTACGTTGTCCAATGAATTGAAACGTGTTGTTTTCAGTGCAATCGAAGCACTGCCAGATGACTTAAAAACCGCGATGACGTTGCGTGAGCTTGACGGCTTAAGCTACGAGGAAATAGCAGCGGTTATGGATTGCCCTGTAGGAACGGTACGCTCGCGTATCTTCCGCGCTCGTGAAGCGGTTGAGAAAAAAATTCAACCCCTTTTGCAACGCTAGACCAGTAACATTAATGGTGAAAATAATGGCTGACAAAGAGAAACTTTCAGCACTCATGGATGGAGAGTTGGTTGATAAAGCACTAATTTCAGAATTAGAGCAAGACCAAGATAGCCTACAATCATGGCAAAACTACCATTTGATTGGTGATGTAATGCGTGGTGAGGCCCCGGAAAAACCGGAGTGGAACATTGCTGAAAGCGTAGCGCTGGCACTTGAAGATGAGCCTGCACACTCCGCAGTAACTCAGTTGGAAGAGCACCGCCGTGTTGAATCTCAACCGACACCGGCTCAAGCACGCAAGCAATTACCAGCTTGGCTAAGCCAGTTTGGTCAAGTCGCGATGGCTGCGTGTGTGTCTTTGGCGGTTATATTAGGTGTTCAGCAGTATGGTGGTAGTAACCCTGCCGCGCCTGAGGCTGATGTCCTGCCTGTTTTGCAGACCATTCCGTTTGCAGGTAGCGCGGAGCCAGTGAGCCTGACTCGTTCATCGGTTGAACAAACACAACATAATGATGCGAACGTGCAAGAACAACGTCATCGCATTAATGCGATGTTACGAGACTACGAATTACAACTACGCTTAAATAGTGAAAACGCTGTTGAGCATAGTGATAATCCTGAAACGGTAGTTGAATGAAAAAAATTCTGATCAGTGCGCTGACACTGTTCAGTTTGAACACACCACTAGCCTTTGCAGAAGAAAACACTGCAGAGGCTTTGTTGTATCAAATGAACGAGGCAAGTCAGCAGCTTAATTATGAGCTTTCTTACATTCTGATAAAGAAAAACAGTATCGAGCCTTTACTGTATCGCCATGCTGTCTCTGAAGAAAAGCAGCTCGCCCATTTAGTCTACTTAAGTGGCCCTGTGCGTGAAGTGATTCGCCGTGGTGACGAGGTGAGCTACATCGAACCTGGTGTCGAGCCTTTCACGATCGAATCGGGCAATATGGTAGCCCCAACAATCCCTCTCCTAAATTCTGATGTCGACCAGTTGAATGACTTTTATGACTTCGTTCAAGTTGGCCGCGCGCGCGAAGCAGGTGTGGCATGTCAGGTGTTACGTATCGTGCCAAAAGATGGTCAGCGATACTCATATGTCTTATGGGTAGATGAGAAGAGTAAATTACCTTTACGAGCTGATCTGGTTGACCGAGATGGTGAGGTGCTAGAGCAGTACCGCACCATTTCTTATGCGGTTAATGACCATATTGAACAAGCGTTAAGTGGCCTGAACAAAGTGAAGTTGCCGGAAGTGTTATCTTTGCCAAAAGGTCAAGTCGACAATGCAGATTGGAAGGTAGCGTGGATTCCTAATGGCTTTGAGCCAAAAGAGCTTAACCGTTACCGTATGAATGATACTGATCGTATGGTCGAGAGTCAGGTGTACAGCGATGGCTTATTCAGCTTTTCAGTTTATATCTCTCAAAGTGACAACCTTTCACTGAAAGGGCAGCTTGTACGTCAAGGTCGCCGAACGTTGCATAGCTTCGTCAGCGGTGAACATGAAATCTCGGTGATTGGGGATATTCCACCGGCAACGGCGAAGCGTATTGCTCAATCGGTGACATTCTCTCAAAACGAGAGTACCACCCAATGATGACCGCTCTCGCTACGGTTTCGGACGTCAGAGCCGCCTCTGTCGGGTTTGACGTTGAACTTTCTTGTGAGCAACAAACCAGTTGCAGCAGTTGCTCTTCGCAAAAAAGCTGCGGCACTGGAATCGTCTCTAAAGCCGTAGGCAATAAGTCCTTGAATTGGCAGCTCAACACGGAAAAACATGTTAAGCCGGGCCAAGTGGTAGAAATCGGGTTACCAGAGAAAAGCCTCTTGCAATCAGCGGCTGTGGTTTATCTTATCCCCTTGTTTGCCCTGATTATTGGCGCTTTTATCGCACATTGGTGGATTGCCCCTATTTTCGCACTGGGAGAAGGCCTCGTGATTCTGTTTGCTGGCTTCTCAACCGCTGCGGGAATCTACATAGCAAAAAGATTGTCAGTGAGATTAGAGCAGCAATCTTCCCAGCAAGTCATCTTGCTTCGTATATTAGGTGAGCCAATTAGCTAGTGCGAAGCGGCTAGAAATTGGGTAGAATCTGCCAACTTGATTGAAATACCGTGACTCGTGGCGTTTTGCCAATAACAGAAGCGGTATTTTTTGTCCCTATTTATAAGAGTTTAGTCACCCCAAATCATGAAGCACATTCGTAACTTTTCGATTATCGCCCACATCGACCATGGTAAGTCGACCCTATCAGACCGTTTGATCCAAGTATGTGGTGGATTGAGCGACCGTGAAATGGCCGCCCAGGTTCTCGACTCTATGGATCTTGAACGTGAACGTGGTATCACAATCAAATCACAGAGTGTGACGCTAAACTACACGGCGAAAGATGGTGAAACATACCAGCTTAACTTCATCGATACTCCAGGACACGTTGACTTCGCATACGAAGTATCACGTTCTCTAGCGGCTTGTGAGGGTGCGCTACTGGTTGTTGATGCGGGTCAGGGTGTAGAGGCTCAAACTCTTGCTAACTGTTACACCGCGATTGAAATGGATCTAGAGGTTGTGCCAATCCTAAACAAGATTGACCTTCCTGCGGCTGATCCTGAGCGTGTATCAGAAGAAATTGAAGAGATCGTTGGTATCGATGCAATGGAAGCCACTCGTTGTAGTGCGAAGACAGGTATCGGTGTTGATGACGTTCTAGAAAATATTGTTTCAGCGATTCCAGCGCCAGAAGGTGATCCTGAAGCGCCGCTACAAGCATTGATCATTGACTCTTGGTTCGATAACTACTTAGGTGTCGTTTCTCTGGTTCGAATTAAGAACGGTTCTCTTAAGAAGAACGACAAGATCAAAGTTATGAGCACAGGTCAGGTTTGGGGTGTAGACCGTCTTGGTATTTTCACACCTAAGCAAGTAGATACTGATGTGCTACGTACTGGTGAAGTAGGTTGGGTTGTTTGTGGTATTAAAGACATCCTAGGCGCGCCAGTAGGTGATACGCTAACACTAGCTAAAAACGGCAGTGATAAAGCGCTACCAGGCTTTAAGAAAGTAAAACCTCAGGTCTATGCGGGTCTATTCCCTGTTTCTTCTGATGATTACGAAAGCTTCCGTGATGCACTAGGTAAACTAAGCCTGAATGACGCATCGCTATTTTATGAGCCAGAAAACTCAGCAGCACTTGGTTTTGGTTTCCGTTGTGGCTTCCTTGGTATGCTACACATGGAGATCATCCAAGAGCGTCTAGAACGTGAGTACGATCTAGACCTGATCACTACAGCGCCAACGGTAGTGTACGAAGTTGAAGAAACTAACGGTAACACGCTATACGTCGATAGCCCGGCGAAGTTACCAGCGGTGAACGATATTGAAGAAATCCGTGAGCCAATTGCTCGCTGTAACATCCTAGTCCCATCGGACTACCTAGGTAACGTAATCACACTGTGTGTTGAGAAACGTGGTACTCAGGTTGATATGGTTTACCACGGTAACCAAGTTGCAGTGACTTACGATATTCCTATGGCGGAAGTGGTACTCGACTTCTTTGACCGTTTGAAGTCAACGTCACGTGGTTACGCATCTCTTGATTACAACTTCCAACGTTTTGAAGCATCGAGCATGGTTCGTGTTGATGTACTTCTTAACGGTGACACGGTTGATGCCCTAGCGATGATCACTCATAAAGATCAGTCGCAAACTCGTGGTCGTCAGTTAGTAGAGAAGATGAAAGAGTTCATCCCACGTCAGATGTTTGATATTGCTATTCAGGCAGCGATCGGTAACCACATCATCGCGCGTTCAACAGTGAAACAGCTGCGTAAGAACGTAATCGCGAAGTGTTACGGTGGTGACGTGAGTCGTAAGAAGAAGCTACTGAAGAAGCAGAAAGAAGGTAAGAAACGTATGAAGCAGATCGGTAACGTAGAGCTGCCTCAAGAAGCGTTCTTAGCAATTCTTCACGTAGGTAAAGACTAGAGTTGAACTACTCTGATTCTGGTCTGTCATAAGACGTTAGATAATAAAATAAGTGAAAGGGTTTCGGCTCTTTCACTTTCGTATTTTTGAGATAAGGGAAGTCAATGGCGAACACATTTTCACTCATCCTTGTGATTGTTACTTTGGTAACAGGTATTGTCTGGGTGCTAGAAAAGCTGGTTTTTGCAAAGAAACGCCAAGCCAAAGTGGCGGAAGTCGAAGCGCAAACCAATGGCTTAGACGCTGCTGTTCTTGAAAAAGTGAAGACTCAACCGTGGTGGATTGAAAATAGCGTCTCTATTTTCCCAGTCATTGCGGCTGTACTCGTATTGCGCTCTTTTATCTATGAACCGTTTCAGATTCCATCTGGCTCTATGATGCCAACACTGCTGGTGGGTGATTTCATCTTGGTAGAGAAATACGCTTACGGTCTGAAAGACCCAGTGTGGCGTACGCAGCTGGTTGAAACAGGTAAACCTGAGCGTGGTGATACCGTGGTATTTAAATACCCACCTCAGCCAAGCATCGATTACATCAAACGTGTCGTTGGTCTACCGGGTGATACGGTTCGCTACAACAGCAAAAAAGAAATCTGTATTCAGTCTCCTGGTGAAACATCATGTAAGCCAGTAAAACTGTCTAACGTTGAAGAAAGTCAATTTATTCAAAATGGTATCCCACTGATTCAACTTGATGAACAGTTGAGTGAGCAGGGCCACCAAATTCTGGTCAACCCACTGCGCCGCGATCGTGTTGAATTGTATCAACCACGCAATGGTGTGAATGAATGGGTTGTACCAGAAGGTCAGTACTTTGTGATGGGTGATAACCGTGACAACAGTGCTGACAGTCGCTACTGGGGCTTTGTTCCGGAAGCAAACCTTGTAGGTAAGGCAGTCGCTATCTGGATCAGCTTCGAATTTGAGCGCGCCGAAGATAGTGTATTACCTTCATGGATTCCAACTGGTGTGCGTTTTAACCGCATCGGTGGCATTAACTAAATTCTCTTCATATTTGAAGCTGTAGCGTTGTTGACGGCGTAAATTCACCCTAATCACATAGAAAACCTATGCTCATAGGGCTGAATTTACTTGTCGCCTAACTACCACTTCAACTATTTTGAGAATGAACACAAATTATTGAGAGAGCATGAATTCTCCTACACCAAAACTAGAGAAGAAGATCAGCTATCAGTTCAATGATGCTGATCTCATCGGTTTAGCGCTGACACACCGCAGTGCTAATGGAAAACATAACGAGCGTCTTGAGTTTCTGGGCGATTCAATTTTAAGTTTTGTCATTGCTGATGATCTTTATCACCGTTTCCCGAAAATTAATGAAGGGGACATGAGCCGCATGCGAGCGACACTCGTTCGTGGAAATACGCTGGCGGAGCTAGGTCGTGAATTCGAACTAGGAGATCACTTAAAATTAGGTCCAGGTGAATTAAAAAGTGGCGGTTTCCGCCGTGATTCAATTCTTGCTGACGCTGTTGAAGCCATCATTGGTGCTATCTACCTAGATAGCGATATTGAAGTGGTTCGTGGCATTATTCTGAGTTGGTACAAGACCCGCCTTGATGCAATCAAGCCGGGCGTATCACAAAAAGATCCAAAAACTCGTCTACAAGAGTTCCTTCAGGGTCGAAGAAAGCCGCTGCCTGCGTATACAGTGACTAATATTAAAGGTGAAGCACATAACCAAGAGTTTACGGTTTCGTGTGACGTAGCAGGTATTGGACAACCTGTTATTGGTAAAGGCACCAGCCGCCGCAAGGCAGAACAAGCGGCTGCTGAACTAGCACTAGAGCAATTAACCAATGACTGATTCAACGGACAACAACGAATTTGATATTGATGCGTTTTTCTCAACGAGCACTGAAAAGCCGAGCTCACCAGAAGAACAGCACTGTGGTTTTATCGCGATTGTTGGTCGCCCAAATGTGGGTAAATCAACGCTTCTGAACCGAATTTTAGGTCAGAAGATTTCGATTACTTCGCGCAAGCCGCAAACAACACGCCACCGTATTATGGGTGTTGACACCGAAGGCGATTATCAAGCGATCTATGTGGACACTCCAGGTCTTCACATTGAAGAGAAGCGCGCGATTAACCGCTTAATGAACCGTGCAGCCAACTCATCGCTAAGTGATGTAAACCTAGTGTTCTTTTTGGTTGATGGCACACACTGGACGGCTGATGATGAGATGGTCTTGACCAAGCTACAGAAATCAAACTTCCCAGTTGTTCTGTGTGTCAACAAGGTAGATGTTGTGCAAGACCGCAACGAAGTCATGATGCATATGCAAGAGATGTCGAGCAAAATGGACTTTGTTGATGTTGTGCCAATTTCGGCTAAACACGGTAAAAACATCGAAGTTTTGCGTAAGCATGTACGTGACCATTTACCAAAAGCGACGCACCATTTCCCAGAAGAGTATGTGACAGACCGCTCTCAGCGCTTTATGGCGTCAGAGATTGTGCGTGAAAAGTTAATGCGTTTCACTGGTGAAGAGCTGCCATACTCGGTAACGGTTGAGATCGAACGTTTTGACTACAATCCAGACACAGATGGTTTCCACATCAATGCACTGATTCTTGTTGAACGTACAGGTCAGAAGAAGATGGTGATTGGTAAAGGCGGTGAGAAGATCAAGACGATTGGTCGTGAAGCTCGCCTCGACATGGAAGAGCTGTTTGGTCGTAAAGTTTACCTAGAAACTTGGGTGAAAGTGAAATCGGGTTGGGCGGATGATGAACGTGCACTGCGTTCACTAGGCTACATTGACGATTTATAATTAGCGAGCGGCGATGATTGCTCGCTCCTAATGAAGAGTAATAAAAGGAGCCAAGAGGCTCCTTTTTTCGTATGGAATTAACATGTCTTCCTCTGAAGGTTTACAACGTTGCTTTGTTTTACACCGACGGCCGTATAGCGAGTCGAGCCTAATCCTTGATGTATTCAGTGAGGAGTATGGTCGTGTCACCTTAATGTCGAAAGGTGCCCGTAGTAAACGTTCGAATCTAAAAGGCGCACTTCAGCCTTTTACCCCATTACTGCTCAAGTGGTCGGGTAATGGGTCGATGAAAACTTTACGCCAAGCCGAGCCGATAAGCTTAGGTTTGCCACTCACCGGTATCAACCTTTATTCCGGCATGTACGTGAATGAACTGATTGGTCGTGTGTTAATGGCAGAGGTCCCGATGCCGGCACTTTTCCATGATTATTTGCATGCTCTGACTGAGCTCGCTCAATGTGACAACCCGGAACCTGCACTTAGACGATTTGAGTTGGCGATGCTTTCAGCAATGGGATACGGCGTGGACTTTCTACACTGTGCGGGGACGGGAGAAGCGATTGACCCGACCATGACCTATCGCTACCGTGAGCAGAAAGGATTTATCGCGTCAGTACGCCATGACAACTTAACGTTCCGAGGTGATGAACTGATCGCCATTAGTGAACGTAGATTTACCACAAAAGAACAACTTAAAGCGGCAAAACGCTTTACACGTATAGCCTTAAAGCCGTATCTTGGCGGCAAACCTTTAAAAAGCAGGGAATTGTTTATGTCGATGATTCCCCGAGCACGGAGTATTGGAAAATGAGCTCAATCTACCTAGGTGTCAATATCGACCATATCGCCACGCTACGTAACGCGCGTGGTACAAAATACCCAGATCCGGTACATGCTGCTGAGATCGCAGAGCGCGCTGGAGCTGATGGTATTACGATCCACTTGCGTGAAGATCGTCGTCATATTGTGGATCGTGATGTTCGTATTCTGCGTGAAACGTTACAAACGCGTATGAACCTAGAGATGGCAGTCACTGATGAGATGGTTGAGATTGCGCTAAAAACCAAGCCTGAGTATGTTTGTCTCGTCCCTGAAAAACGTGAAGAGCTCACGACTGAAGGCGGTTTGGATGTGGCTGGTCACCTTGAAAAAGTGAAAGCAGCAACAGAAAAACTAACGGCTGCCGGTATTAAGGTTTCGCTATTTATTGATGCTGATCGCGAGCAAATCGATGCGGCTAAAGCGTGTGGTGCGCCATTCATTGAGCTTCACACTGGTCACTACGCGGATGCAGAAACAGAAGACGATCAACAAGACGAGCTGAAAAAAATCGCGGCGGGCGCAAGCTACGCGGCTGATCTCGGTATTACCGTCAATGCAGGTCATGGCCTGACGTACCACAACGTTTCTCCAATTGCGGCTATCCCAGAAATTTACGAACTGAACATCGGTCACTCTATTATTGGTCGCGCGGTCTTTGATGGCCTACATAAAGCGGTTGCAGATATGAAAGCGATCATGGTTGAGGCGCGTAAGTAAGCCAATGGCGATTGTCGGCCTAGGTACAGACATTGCTGAAATTGAGCGAGTAGAGAAAGCGCTTGCTCGCTCTGGTGAGGCCTTTGCGAAGCGAATATTAACCGAGTCTGAGTTTGAAACCTTCTCTGGCTTAAAGCAGCAAGGGCGCTATTTGGCAAAACGTTTTGCCGTTAAAGAGGCGGCATCAAAAGCGTTAGGCACTGGTATCGCACAAGGTGTGACGTTTCATGACTTTTCTGTCTCTAACGACGAACTTGGCGCGCCAGTTTTAACGCTGAGTAACAAGGCAAAACAAATAGCCCAAAGGAAAGGTGTGAACCAGACTCACCTCTCAATATCGGATGAGCGACATTATGCAGTCGCCACCGTTATCTTCGAACAATAAGCGACCTTAGGTCGCTTTTTTATTGCCTGTGATTATATTTTGAGCTTGGATTAATAACACTTTTATGAGTTATTGGTATACTTGTAACTATAAAAAATAAGAATGAATTTGTTGCCTAGCGTTTAGACACAAGGACAGCAGTCTATGCTTACCCTTTTTTATAAGTTCGTAGCTCGCCGGTGTATTGCACTTGGGCTTTTGAGTTTACCCACGCTTGCTTTCGCAGTGGATCTATCGTTTTCGGGCTTCGGCACATTAGGTTATACCTATGAAAATGAAGACGACTTAGCGTATCGCCGAGATATCACACGCACAGCAGATCTTGATACGAATGGATCCTGGGTTGTTGATTCTAATCTCGGGATTCAACTTGATGGTCAATTCAATCGACATTGGTCATTTACCACTCAGCTTCTACTCGATAAAAGCGTCTCCTATGATTTGGATGAGCTGACAGAATTTGCCTTCGTGCGCTACTCTCCTAATGCCAGTTGGGATTTCAGAGTCGGCCGAATTGGGGTGAATACCTATGCCGCAGCGAATAGCCGCCATATTGATTACGCTCATCTGTGGGTTAGGCCTCCTCAAGAGCTGTACGGCAGTATTGTGTTCAATGCGTTGGATGGCATTGGCGCCACCTATTACTCAAACAACCCCAATTTCAACTGGAAAGCTTCTCTAGAGTTTGGTCAAAACCAAGAACGAGGAGAAACGCCACTGAATAGCGAAGCGTATTCGACTGATCTAGAAGAAGTACTCAGCCTTTCCTTTGAAGTCGACAACCACCCTTGGAAGTGGCAGCTGTCTTATGCCTACATTGGTTCCTTGACGGTCAACCACGGCGATCAGATCAAAGCGATACAGAATGGTTTGTCTGCGCTTGCGACCAACCCCGCTATATCAACGTTTTTCCCACTAATCAGTGCAGAAGCGCTCTCTGCCCAAGAGGCATTTACCATTGATGAAGAACAAATTGATTACTTGCAAGCTGCCATTATCTATTTCGATGGGCAGTGGACGATGCAGGCTGAACTCTTCAATATTGATGCCGAGAAAGGGTCTATACCCCAAGGTTATGGCGGTTATGCCCTGCTTGGCCATACTTTCGATAGCCTTACCCCTTATGCCATATATGGCCATTTTAAGTCAGACACCTCACCCTTTAAGTTAACGCAGGATTGGAGCGTAGCGGGTAGCGATGCTGCACTGCTTCAACAAGGAGTTGAGAGTGGCATCAACTCAGTTCGCATTGATCAAGAAACCTATTCTATCGGGGTACGTTGGGACTTCTCTCCGTCGATGGCAATCAAAGCTCAGTTTGATCACGTCAACATTCACCCTTATGGCTATGGCCTTTGGTCTTCATCGTTGGATCACCTTGATTCTACGACGAAGGTACAAGTCTTTAGCCTGAATATGAACTTTATCTTTTAGGAGGCTGAACATGAGAAGTTTTAGCCTCTGTTTATTGTTAATGACCACTCAAGCTTTTGCCGATATCTACGTTGTTGTCAGTGAAAAGAGCCCAATGAGCCACTTCGAGATAGAAGAGGTTGCTGATGTCTATTTAGGGAGAAAGAAGACCTTAGGATCGACTTATGTGGATCAGGTTTTGGATCGTACAGGAGAGGATCGCAAGCGTTTCTTTAGCGCTGTGACCAATATGACAGAAAGCCAAGTCAACGCGTATTGGGCGAAGCTCAAATTCTCTGGCAGCATGCGAGCACCAGATAAAGTCTCATCCGATCAAGGGATGCTTGAGAAGATCATAGAGAACCCTCAAGCCATTGGCTATATGACAAAGGAGCCGCCGGCAAGCTCTGGGGTTAGGGTAGGGCTGCATATCCATGAGTAGAACGAAGCTGACCTCACTTTCCACCAAGCTACTTAAAATCATTACGATCTTAGCAATGTTCTATCTCGTCCTGATCCTATTGGTGATGATTCCTTTCGGTTTTGTTCAAGCGGATCGCGATCATAAAGATCTAGAAAAAAAGTTAGTACTTTCTTTGTCTGGATCGGCGGCGATTGCGTTGTACGTTAATAATGCGGAAATTGCTGACGAAGTCATCTCCGCTTTGTTACTCCATGAAGAAATTGATGCGGTTCGACTTGAAGGAGATGACGGTATTTCGTTTTCTTCTAATCAGTTAATCCTAGAGCAGAAGCAGTGGGCGCTATCAAACGTCTATCGTCTCTATTCACCCACCGACGGAAAACCATTAGGCAAGCTCTATATTCACAACAACTCTGCGGCGTTGCAGGAAACGGCGCTGAAACAAGTCTTTAATCAGGTGATGTTTATTTTAATCCAGTTCCTGATTACCGTCGTGACCTTAGTTATGGTGTTTAAGCGCATTATAGGTCGGCCTTTGTCTGAACTATCAGAAGCGCTCAACACGACCACTCCGGAAGAGGCCAAGAAAATTCCAGTGGATATCGAGAATAAAACCAATGAACTCGGTGTGGTCATACATAGTGTGAACACCTTTATTGAGAACTCCCGTCAAGCCATTCAAAGAGAAAGAGAATTGCGCGCTCAAATAGAGCATTGGGAGCATTACTATCGAAACATGGCTGAACAAGATTTTTTAACTGGGATTAAAAACCGTTTAGGCTGTGAAAAGTATTTAGAACAAGCATCGCGTTCTAGTCAGTTTATTGCTTTATTACTGGTTGATTTGGATGGCTTTAAGGCGATTAATGATACCTATGGGCACGCCGCAGGGGATATGATTTTAAATGAGATTGCGAATCGATTTTCAGAGATCCAATCCAACAGCAACATCCCGGGTGTTGTAGGCCGGATGGGGGGCGATGAATTTGTTATTTACTTGGTACTACAAAAAAATGACCATCAACTCTTGAGTCGAATTGCGCAGCAAGCCGTTGAGTCAGCTAATCAGCCCATGACTTACAAGGCGCAAACTGTCCAAGTTGGGTGCAGTATCGGTGTTGCGGTTCAACCTAGCCAAGGAGTGGAAATTGAAAAACTGCTTCATAGAGCTGATCAGGCAATGTACCAAGTGAAGCAACAAGGGAAAAACCATTTCCATTTTTACAATGGCTCTTATTCAACAAAGGCGCATTAATACACTTTGATTAATGCGCCTCAAGTCAGCTGTGCTTTGGTGGAAGCGTTATCTAATTGTTGTCGAGGTAAGGCTTTGCACTTGCTACAACCTTTTCCATTTCATCTTGCAGCTCGAACAGTTCTGGCTCAACATCTTCAATACTTGCTCCTGAGCGGAGTTGTTTCTCTATGGTGGCACACACGCTCTTCAACCTAGGCACGCCACAGTATGAACTGCTGCCATGCAGTTTATGAACGTGATGAATGAGCTGCTCGATATCAAAATGATCATCTTCCAGTGCGCCATCGACAATCGCATTCACTTCAGGGATGTAATCCACCAACATTTGCAGCATATCTTTGGCTAAATCTTCTTTGTTTGCCGACTGCTTTAAGGCCGCCTGCCAATCAATGATGATGTTCGAATACTCTTCTTGTGCTGTTGGTTCTGGCTGGTGGTCTAATGTTACTGAAGTATTCGCGAGATCGAGCTTT
This sequence comes from Vibrio aquaticus, assembly GCF_003970385.1. Classification (GTDB taxonomy): domain Bacteria; phylum Pseudomonadota; class Gammaproteobacteria; order Enterobacterales; family Vibrionaceae; genus Vibrio; species Vibrio aquaticus. The sequence goes on from NZ_RXZH01000003.1 coordinate 39,184, forward strand.
TCTAGATCTTGTTCATTCGTATGCGGATTCCAGTGCATCAGCACTTGCTGTAAGACATGCTCTTCAATGGGCTTGGTGAGGTAATCGTCCATACCAGCGTCAAGCAGACGGTCTCGCTCGCCACTCATCGCGTGCGCAGTCACCGCGATGACCGGTGTGTTGGCATTGAGTGCCAGTTTCTTGATTTCACTGCACGCGGTGACTCCATCCATTTGTGGCATTTGAATGTCCATCAAGATGATATCAAAGCGCTGTTCTTTGGCTTGTTTCACTGCGTCTAGACCATTGGTACAAGTCACGACTTTCTCGACACGCTCATGAAGCAATGCACTGATCAGTTTCAAGTTCGCTGGGTTGTCATCGACCGCCATCACCGTGAGCGGCAGCGTTTCATCATTGACTGATTGGGTTTCAAGTAGAGGGACATTCTCTTGATTTGCCGCTAAGGTTTGCAGAAGTTTTCTGCGTGACAGTGGTTTAGTAATACAGTGAATATGGTATTTCTGAATCAGATGATCAGAGAGTGCCAAGGTCGTACTCGGCGTGCCGACCACAACATTAGAGGCACATCGCATCGCATGCTCGACCCATTGTTGAACGGTTTCCACATCGTTTTCTTTATTCGGCGACAGGTTCAGGAGTACGTAGTCATAGCTTTCAGTTTCATCCGGCAAAGAAGAACGATAGGTGACAATCAATCCTTCTTGAACCAGAGTCTGTTGAATCACAGAGGCGGCTTGCATATTTGGCTCAACCAGAAGAAGAGAGCGTTGCTGTAATGCTTGTGTTTCAATCAGATCGCTAACAGGCATATCGGTAGAGGATAGGCGCAGAGTAAACCAGAAGGTTGAACCTTGGTGGAGGCGACTCGTCAGGCTAATCTCACCGCCCATTTGGCTAACCAGTTTCTGGGTGATGACCAGACCAAGGCCTGTACCACCGTAGCGGCGAGAAATACTAGCATCCGCTTGGCTAAAGGCTTGGAAAAGTTGCGACTGCTGACGTTCAGAAATACCAATACCGGTATCACGAACCATGAATTGCAGTTCAATCGAATCTTCTTTTTGTGAACGCAGCTCAACACTAATATCAATGTTGCCTCGCTCTGTAAACTTGATCGAGTTACCCACAAGGTTGGTTAAAACCTGCTGAATGCGCAGTGGGTCACCGACAAGTCCGGCAGGCACTTTTGGATCTATTTTAAGTGTGAGCTCTAACCCTTTTTCATGGGCGCTGGTGGCCTGTAAGCTCACCACTTCTTCTAGTGACGCTTGGAAATCGAACGGAATGTTTTCTAACGCGAGTTTCCCGGCTTCTAGTTTCGAGAAATCGAGTATGTCGTTGATGATGTTCAGTAAGTTATTGGCTGAACGTTCGATCGTTTGCAAGTAATCGGTTTGACTATTGGTCAGTGTGGTTTTGAGCATTTGGCGGGTAAAGCCAATCACGCCATTAAGTGGTGTTCGCAACTCATGGGACATATTCGCTAAGAATTCAGATTTCACACGTGCCGCCTCTTGGGCACGTTTCTTCGCGATGTCTAACTCAACGTTCTGAATTTCTAACTGCTCTAAGGTTTCTCGCAGGTCAGATGTTGCTTGGTCGATACTATGCTGCATTTCAACGTGATACTCAGAGAGCGACACCGCCATCGAGTTGATACCGTTTTTCAAAGAGTCGAGCTCACCATGCATCTTCCCTTCGATACGAACATCAAGATGGCCTCGGCGAATACGGTCGACCATGTTTTTCATGTGAGAGATTGGTCGAGTCACATCGTGCATCAAGCGAAATGCGAATACGGCAGATAACCCTAAGCCAATCAGCAACACTAAGAAAGCAGAGAAAATCTCTTGGTACTGTTGCAGTCGCAATGACGAGAGATCAAGCTCAATGGCGATATAACCAAGCGCTGGATTGTTGCCTTGCCCCTCTCCTGTGGCTGCGAAGCTAGACTCTGCAATGACAGGTGCGCGTAATATCAGGGTATTTTCTTGCAGATCGGAACTGACAAGCAATGGAATTGGCTCATTACGCGGAAAGGTTAGCAATTCAAAGTTGGGGTGGAAGTTTGAGGTAACGAACAGCTCGTGATTGTAGTCAAACACCGCGATACTGCGGACAAACTGGGAGTTCTTACGATGTGCGTAGCTGATGATACGGCGCACCGATTCGCGGCTGTTATTTTTGAGACCATCTTCGCTGGCGATCGCTAGGGGCTCAATAATACTCAGGCCAGAGTTGATGACCTGCTTTTCAAGATCGTGATAGCGGTTGAACGAGAAAAAGGCACTGAGCAGCAGCCCAATAATAAGCGTTGGCGCTAAGGTTAGCGTAATAACGCGGGCACGTAAGCCATATCTTGTCATTATTGTCTAAACATCGTGGTGTGGATATGGGAAAATAACTTCCATATAACAGAAGCCGTCGAATTACTTAGCATAATCAACTCAGTCGGCTCAGACAATGATTCAAGTATAAAAGCTTGGAATCGAACAGCAATTCGAGCAATAGGCCGCAAGGTCATCAAACATAGGCACAAAACATGGCGCGTTTTTTCCAACCGAAGAAGAAAACTCAACTCAATACCAAGCATCAGTCTTTTACGATTGAAAAGTTGGATCACCATGGTGCAGGGATGGCCTACCAAAACAAAAAACCAGTTTTCATTGAGGGGGCGCTACCCGGTGAGCAAGTACTTGCTCAATTGACTGAGAGCAAAAGTAAGTTCTCTCGTGCAAACCTGATTAAAATTCAGAAAACCAGTGAGCAACGTATCAAGCCATTCTGCTCTCATTACCAAGAGTGCGGTGGTTGTAATATGCAGCACTTAGGTTTAGAGGCTCAGCAGGATTATAAACAGCAAACTCTCAGCCAATTGATGAGTAAATTCGCCGGCCAACGAATCGCATTGGAAGCGCCTGTATTGAGCGAGTCTAAAGCGTATCGACGCCGTGCTCGTATTAGCTTGAAGTTCAATAAAAAAACACGTCAGCTCGAGTTTGGTTTCCGCAAAAAACAGAGTAAAGACATTGTCACGGTTGATCATTGCCCGGTATTGGATAACGATCTTGATGCTTTGCTGACACCATTGCACCAATTGCTTGCTAATTTTTCACATCAAGACAGTTTAGGTCATGTGGAGTTGGTGAAAGGCGACAATACCAAAGTGATTGTCTTACGCCATTTGAAAGCATTGAAAGAGGAAGACCAGCAGGCATTGGAAGCATTTGCTCAGCAGCATCAAGCAACGTTGTACCTTATGCCTGAAACCGATCAGCTGAATCGAGTCGTGGGTAACTCTGCGCATTACACGGAAGCGGGTGTGACCATCCCATTTGAACCAAATAACTTTATTCAGGTCAATCAAGGGGTCAATCAATCAATGGTTGAACAGGCTCTTAACTGGTTGTCGCTTAGTGAAAACGATCGCGTACTCGACTTATTTTGTGGTTTAGGCAACTTTAGCTTGCCGATCGCTCAGAAAGTACGAAGTGTGATTGGCGTGGAAGGTGTCGATGTGATGGTTGAGAAAGCGAGCGAGAATGCCGCGCTTAACCAAATCGAAAACGCGCGCTTTTATCAGGCGAACCTTGAGCAAGATTTCTCTGGTCAGCTTTGGGCTGAGGAAAAATTTGATAAAATCCTGCTCGATCCAGCACGAGCTGGAGCGAGTGGCATCATTGAACACATTTCTCAACTCGGAGCCTCACGAGTTGTGTATGTTTCGTGTAATCCTGCTACCCTTGCAAGGGATTCACAGAGCTTGCTAAATCAAGGCTACAAGTTACAAAAATTAGGTATGCTCGATATGTTTCCGCATACCAGTCATTTAGAATCAATGGCACTATTTGTAAAGGATTAAGCGAACTTGCCCTACATGAACATAGTGACTGTAGGGCGGGTCGAATATAAAAAGAATAACAGGACGAAAATAATGGTTGCGGTAAGAAGCGCACATTTAAATCAAGACGAACAGTTTGAGCTAGATAAATGGATTGCTAGCCTAGGACAAGAACCAAAAGTCGCAAAGCGCCTAAAAGAAGTTTACTTACGTGGTGAATCGATCTTAGAAGGGAACGAACAAGGCTCGCTATTGTTGTGGCGTGGTCGAGAGATGATCGAAATTCTCATCACCCTTTCAATGGATAAAGCCACGTTAGTTGCTGCTCTGTTGTTCCCACTGGTCTCAAGTGGCGCCTATGACAGAGAGCAGTTTGAAGAAGACTTCGGTCAAGAAACCATAAAACTGATTGATGGCGTTGAAGAGATGGCGGCTTTAGGCCAGCTAAACGTCACAATGGAAGGCAGTGCGGCTTCTGCTCAAGTGGATAATGTTCGCCGCATGCTCCTTGCGATGGTGGATGATTTCCGTTGTGTCATCATTAAGCTTGCAGAACGAATTGCTAACCTTGTTGAAGTAAAACAAGCGCCAGAAGAAGTTCGCCAAGCGGCCGCGAAAGAGTGTGCCAACATTTATGCGCCTCTGGCTAACCGTCTTGGTATCGGTCAGCTGAAATGGGAAATGGAAGACTACGCATTCCGTTACCAACAACCTGACACCTACAAACAAATCGCTAAGCAGCTTTCTGAGCGCCGTATTGTTCGCGAGCAGTATATTACCGACTTTGTTGATGACTTAACGTCAGAAATGAAGGCTTCTTCTATCAATGCAGAAGTGAGCGGTCGTCCTAAACACATCTACAGTATCTGGCGCAAAATGCAGAAAAAAGGTCTCGCTTTTGACGAGCTCTTTGACGTACGCGCCGTGCGTATTATTGCTGATAAGCTGCAAGACTGTTATGCCGCACTAGGGACAGTTCACACCAAATACAAGCACCTCCCAAGTGAATTTGATGACTATGTGGCTAACCCGAAGCCCAATGGTTATCAGTCGATCCACACCGTTATTCTAGGCCCTGAAGGCAAAACCATCGAGATCCAGATTCGTACCAAAGATATGCACGAAGACTCTGAGCTTGGGGTAGCCGCGCACTGGAAATACAAAGAAGGTGGCGGCGGTCGCAGTGGTTACGACGAGAAGATCACTTGGCTACGTAAGCTGCTTGATTGGCAAGAAGAGATGTCAGATTCAGGCGAAATGCTTGATGAAGTTCGAAGCCAGGTGTTTGATGACCGAGTGTATGCGTTTACGCCACGTGGTGATGTGGTCGATCTACCTATGGGTGCTACTCCTCTCGATTTTGCTTACCACATCCACTCTATGGTTGGTCACCGTTGTATTGGTGCCAAAGTGGCAGGCCGTATCGTTCCGTTCACTCATAAGCTAGCAATGGGCGATCAAGTTGAGATCATCACAGCCAAAGAGCCAAACCCATCGCGCGACTGGTTGAACCCATCCACTGGCTTCGTTACCTCTGGTCGTGCTCGTGCCAAGATCAACGCATGGTTCCGCGCTCAAAGCCGCGAAAAGAACCTCGAAGCGGGGCGTGAGATTCTAGAGCAAGAGCTAACCAGGATTGGTGCAACGCTAAAAGATGCCGAGCAATATGGTCTTAAGCGTTTCAACATGAATACGCCTGACGAGCTTTATGTCGGGGTTGGCAGCGGTGATTTGCGTATTAACCAAATCATCAACCACATCAATGCCCTGGTAAACAAGCCAACAGCGGAAGAAGAAGATCAGCAAGCATTAGAGAAACTTCAGGAAGCGGGAAATAAAGCGCCAGCGCAAAGCCGACCGAAGAAAGATGCGGTTGTGGTTGAAGGTGTCGATAACCTGATGACGCATCTAGCACGTTGTTGTCAGCCAATCCCAGGCGATGACATCGCAGGCTACATTACTCAAGGCCGAGGCATCTCTGTTCACCGCGCTGACTGTGAGCAGCTAGAAGAGCTTCGTCATCACGCGGCAGAACGTATCATTGATACTGTATGGGGTAGTGGCTTTGTTGGTTCATATATTTTGACAGTACGTGTCGAAGCAATGGAACGCAGTGGGTTACTAAAAGATGTAACCACCTTGTTTGCCAATGAAAAAATCAAAGTCACCAGTATGAAGAACCGTGTTGATTACCGTACACAAATGTCGATCATGGACTTTGATTTAGAAGTGACGAACGTTGAAATCTTAACTCGAGTGTCTAAGCGTGTTGAGCAAATCAAGGATGTAATGAGCGTTAAACGCCTAGGCTAACTTTCACGTTGTACTTGTCACTTTTACTGCGTTAACTGCGTTTTCTTGCTCCATCACATAGGCGAGCTATGCTCAGGAGTCGCGAAAACTTGTTGCCTTGTTAAAGTAACAATTACTTAGTGAAAGCAAAAATGAATGCTGTCATTCCCTACAGTGAGGAACGAACGTGATAGGGAATCTCTTAAAGTAATGAGAGACCTCTAAGTCGTTCAGGCTTGCTGTGAAAGATGACAGACAAAATTAAAGGTGAGTGGTTTAGGCTGCTCACCTTTTTATTTGAATGAAAGTTCTTTAGATAAATGATTTAAAGGAAGATTTGAAAATGAGTCACCCAATCGAACAGTTAGAACAGATCATGACCAAGTTACGTGACCCAGAAAGTGGTTGCCCGTGGGATATCAAGCAAAGCTTTGACACCATCGTGCCGTATACCATCGAAGAAACTTATGAAGTGGTCGATGCGATTCAAAACCGCGACTGGTCGAATCTCAAAGAAGAGTTGGGTGATCTACTCTTCCAAGTTATCTTTTACAGCCAAATGGCGAAAGAGCAGGGTTTGTTTGATTTTTCCGAAGTGGTAGAAAGCGTCAATGAAAAATTAACTCGACGTCATCCTCACGTGTTTTCTGATACCAAATTTGAGAATGATGAGCAAATAAATGCCAATTGGGAAGCGGAAAAAGCCAAAGAGAAAGCCAAAGTAGGCAAACAAGAACAAAGTATTCTAGACTCAGTACCAGCTTCACTACCGGCGCTTTCTCGTGCTACAAAAATACAGAAAAAGTGTGCCAAGTTTGGCTTTGATTGGGACTCATTGGGCCCAGTGGTCGGCAAGGTTCAAGAAGAAATCGAAGAGGTGATGGAAGAGGCGCTGCAAGTTTCCGTTGATGAGAATAAAGTTGAATTGGAACTTGGCGATTTACTCTTTGCTACCGTAAATTTGGCAAGGCATTTGGGTAAAGACCCTGAAGTGGCTCTGGCTAAAGCCAATTTGAAGTTTTCCAGACGTTTCAAAGGCGTTGAGGCGATAGTGGCAGAGCAAGGTAAGCAACTGACTGATTTCAATCTAGAACAATTAGACAGTTTCTGGGATGAAGTGAAAGCGAATGAAGCGTTAGAGAAAAGAGTCGAATAACGCGAGACTCGAATTTGATTTGAAGCAAAAAATAAAAAATTGCAGTGTGATAGATTTCACGTTGTAGCGGAAAAGGGCTTCTGGTATATTTATATCCCGTCCAGAAGAAATCCATTTTCCCTCATTCAACCAATTTCAGGTTAAACATGACGACAAATTACATTTTTGTTACTGGCGGGGTTGTATCCTCTCTAGGTAAAGGTATTGCAGCAGCATCTCTTGCGGCTATTCTAGAAGCTCGTGGTCTTAAAGTGACTATGATGAAGCTTGACCCTTACATTAACGTTGACCCAGGCACTATGAGCCCAACTCAACACGGTGAGGTGTTCGTCACGGAAGATGGCGCTGAAACTGACCTTGACCTTGGTCACTATGAGCGTTTCATTCGCACCAAGATGTCCAAGCGCAACAACTTCACTGCAGGTCGTGTTTACTCAGACGTTCTAGCGAAAGAGCGTCGCGGTGATTACCTAGGTGCAACAATTCAGGTTATCCCTCACATCACTAACGCAATCAAAGATCGTGTAATTTCTGGCGCTGAAGGCCATGATGTTGCGATCGTTGAAGTAGGTGGTACGGTTGGTGATATCGAATCTCTACCATTTATGGAAGCGATTCGTCAGCTAGCTGTAGAACTAGGCCGTGAACGCGCAATGTTCATGCACCTTACTCTAGTTCCTTACCTAGCCGCTGCAGGTGAAGTGAAAACTAAGCCGACTCAGCATTCTGTTAAAGAACTGCTATCTATCGGTATCCAGCCAGACATCCTAGTTTGTCGTAGCGATCGCATGATCCCAGCGAACGAACGTAAGAAGATTGCTCTATTCTGTAATGTTCAGGAAAAAGCAGTTATCTCAATGAAGGACGTAGATTCCATCTACAAGATCCCTCAACTTATCAAAGCTCAAGGTCTTGATGATCTTGTATGTGCTCGTTTCGGCATTGACGCTCCTGAAGCTAACTTGTCTGAATGGGAACAAGTAATCTACGAAGAAGCGAACCCAACGGGTGAAGTAACGATCGGTATGGTTGGTAAGTACATTGAACTACCAGACGCATACAAGTCAGTGAACGAAGCGCTGAAACACGCAGGTCTTAAGAACCGTCTAAGCGTGAAGATCAAGTACGTAGATTCACAAGATGTTGAGTCAAAAGGTGACGAAGCACTTCAAGGTCTTGACGCAATTCTAGTTCCTGGTGGCTTTGGTGACCGTGGCGTAGAAGGTAAGATCCTTGCTGCAAAATTCGCACGTGAAAACAAAGTACCTTACCTAGGTATCTGTCTAGGTATGCAAGTGGCACTGATCGAATACGCACGTAACGTTGCGGGTATGGAAGGTGCACACTCAACAGAATTTAACAAAGAGACGAAGTACCCAGTGGTTGGTCTAATCACTGAGTGGGTTGATGGTGAAGGTAAAGTTGAAGAACGTACTGAAACCTCTGACCTAGGTGGTACTATGCGTCTTGGTTCACAGCTATGTCACCTAGAAAAAGGCACTAAGGCTCGTGAACTTTACGGTAACGCGACAATTCATGAACGTCACCGTCACCGTTACGAAGTGAACAACGTTCTTCGTCCGCAGATTGAAAAAGCAGGTCTGAAAGTATCAGGTCTATCTGCAGACAAGAAACTGGTAGAAGTCATTGAGAACCCAGCTCACCCATGGTTTGTAGCGGCTCAATTCCACCCAGAGTTCACTTCAACACCTCGCGATGGTCACCCATTGTTTGCAGGTTTCGTGAAAGCGGCTGGTGAATATCAACGCGGCGAATTCGAGAAGTAAAGGATACGGGCAGTAGCGTTAGTCGTGCTGCTGCCCTTAATTTTGACATTATATATTCAACGAGAAGGAAACATTCAATGTCTAAGATCGTTAAAGTTCTAGGTCGTGAAATCATCGATTCACGTGGTAACCCAACTGTAGAAGCTGAAGTACACCTAGAAGGCGGTTTCGTAGGTATGGCTGCTGCTCCATCTGGCGCATCAACTGGTTCACGTGAAGCTCTTGAGCTACGTGACGGCGACAAAGCTCGTTTCCTAGGTAAAGGTGTTCTTAAGGCTGTTGAAGCTGTAAACGGCGAAATCGCTGAAGCTCTAGTTGGTAAAGACGCGAAAGATCAAGCTGCAATCGACGCAGTAATGATCGACCTTGACGCTACTGAAAACAAATCTAAGTTCGGCGCAAACGCAATCCTAGCGGTTTCTCTAGCAAACGCTAAAGCTGCAGCTGCTGCTAAAGGCATGCCTTTATACGAGCACATCGCTGAACTAAACGGTACTGCTGGTCAGTTCTCTATGCCTCTACCAATGATGAACATCATCAACGGTGGTGAGCACGCAGACAACAACGTTGACATCCAAGAGTTCATGATCCAACCAGTTGGTGCTAAGACTCTTAAAGAAGGTCTACGTATCGGTGCAGAAGTATTCCACAACCTAGCTAAAGTTCTTAAGTCTAAAGGCTACAGCACTGCAGTTGGTGACGAAGGTGGTTTCGCTCCTAACCTTAAGTCTAACGCTGAAGCTCTAGAAGTTATCGCAGAAGCTGTTGCAGCTGCTGGTTACGAACTAGGTAAAGACGTTACGCTAGCTATGGACTGTGCTGCATCTGAGTTCTTCGACAAAGACGCTGGCATCTACAACATGAAGGGCGAAGGTAAAACTTTCACTTCTGAAGAGTTCAACCACTACCTAGCTGAGCTAGCTAACCAGTTCCCAATCGTTTCTATCGAAGACGGTCTAGACGAGTCTGATTGGGCTGGCTTCAAGCACCAAACTGAACTACTAGGTGACAAGCTTCAACTAGTAGGTGACGATCTATTCGTTACTAACACTAAGATCCTTGCTGAAGGTATCGAGAAAGGCGTAGCTAACTCTATCCTTATCAAGTTCAACCAAATCGGTTCTCTAACTGAGACTCTAGCTGCAATCAAGATGGCTAAAGACGCAGGTTACACAGCAGTAATCTCTCACCGTTCTGGCGAAACTGAAGATGCAACTATCGCTGACCTAGCGGTAGGTACAGCTGCAGGTCAAATCAAGACTGGTTCTATGAGCCGTTCTGACCGTGTTGCTAAGTACAACCAACTTATCCGTATCGAGGAAGCTCTAGGTGAGCGCGCTCCTTTCAACGGTCTTAAAGAAGTTAAAGGTCAGTAATCTCTCGTAGATTATTAATCTAAGCTTTGAATGCCTCGCTTATGCGGGGCATTTTTTTGCCTAAAATTCGTCATTCCATAGAGCGACGTAGGAGAGAGTAGGGAATCTTCTCAAACATTCGACTCGCTTTATGAGATCCCCAACTCGTTCGTTCCTCACTCTTGAGGATGACTGGGTCACATTGAGCGTCATTCCATAGAGCGACGTAGGAGAGAGTAGGGAATCTCCTCAAACATTCGACTCGCTTTATGAGACCCCCAACTCGCTCGTCCCTCACTCTTGAGGATTACAGCAGTTGATTAAGCCTCTAGAATAGCCTCAACTCTGCGCTTTTCCATCTCAGTGCGAATATCTGCGCCTTTAAAACCATCTTTGATAATGTCTTGCACATTGACCGCTAAAGCCGCTTGATAAGCGTCAGCGAAGATTTCTCTTTGTGGGTAATCAATCTCTTCATGACCGGTTCGACCACGACTATCAGCCATACAGCACAGCAGAATGTCTTGTAAGCGTTCCGGCTTGCGCCACACATCGAACTTATTGAGCACTTTGAGTTTGGTCTCAGGGCGAAGTTCAGCCGCTCGATGAATATTAGAGTGCTGTTCGCACACCATTAAAGCTAAATCGCGAAATTCGTTAGGGACACGTACTCGCTCACATAACGCTTTAATGATTTTTAGACCGGTATGGCAATGAAGTTTATGGCTAGGCCATTCTGATTCAGGCGTAATGCCTTTGCCCAAATCATGCACTTGAGCGGCAAAACGTACGGCTAGAGAATTACTTAACTTAGCCGCTTGCTCAGCTACCAACAGGGTATGAAGTCCCGTATCAATCTCTGGATGCCACTTTTCCGGTTGAGGCACACCAAACAATGCATCAAGCTCTGGCAGGACAACCTTTAATGCATCGCAGTCTCGAAGTACTTTTAAGAATGTTTGTGGGCTTTGGGTTGAGAGAGACTTATGCCACTCTTGCCACACGCGCTCTGGCGTTAGGTGAGTCAATTCGCCAGAATCGGCGATCTCACGCATTAAACTCAAGGTTTCAGGTGCAACGGTAAAGCCTAAATGATCGAGCTTAGCGGCAAAGCGAGCCACACGCAGCACGCGCAGAGGATCTTCGGTGAATGCATCAGAGACATGACGTAATACGCGATCTTGAAGATCTTGCTGCCCACCAAAGGGATCAATAACATTTCCTTCAGCGTCTTGAGCCATGGCGTTGATCGTTAAGTCACGGCGCAGCAGGTCTTCTTCTAGGGTAACATCCGCAGCGAAGTAACATTCAAAGCCGGTATAACCTTGGCCGACCTTGCGCTCAGTACGAGCGAGGGCATGTTCTTCTTTTGTCTTTGGGTGAAGGAACACGGGAAAATCTTTTCCGACCGCTGTGTAGCCTTTATCGAGCAGTTTATGAGGCGTAGATCCAACCACAACCCAGTCTCTGTCGTAGACGTTAATATTTAGCAGTTGATCGCGGACTGCGCCACCGACAAGGTATCTTTGCACCGAGTGATCCCTTTTCTTGATAATGCCATTGGCTAATAGAGCCAGCAATGGTACTTTTCTTAGCAGCAAATTCCCAGAGACGAGACGTATGTATCAACAACATTTTGCACTAACAGAGTTGCCCTTTTCGATTGTGCCTAACTCTCGTTTCCTTTACCAAAGCCGCCGCCATAAAGAGGCCATCTTCCAAATCCAGGCGGGGTTAGGCGAAGGCGGTGGTTTTGCTATGTTGACTGGCGAGGTTGGTACCGGAAAAACCACCATCGCTAAATCCATACTGAAAACTTTAGCAGAGACAACTCGTGCTGGGCTTATTCTTAATCCAACCTTCTCCAATCATGAGTTGCTCGAAGCGATTTGTGATGAGTTTGATTTGATTTATGAGCCACAATCTTCTTTAAAGCAGCTCAATCAACAGATTCATCAATTCTTACTAGATAACCACGCTAAACGCATTCAAACGTTATTGGTGATTGATGAAGCGCAACATCTTTCTGCAGATGTATTGGAGCAGCTGCGTCTCTTGACTAACCTAGAGACAGAGAGCCAAAAGCTGCTCAAAGTACTCTTGATTGGTCAGCCGGAGCTGCAACAAAAGCTCAAGATGCCTCAGTTACGTCAACTTGCTCAGAGAATGACGGGGCGCTACCACCTTCTTCCGCTTAATCAGGATGAAACGCGTGATTACGTCAAGTTTCGACTGACTTTAGCTGGTGGCTCCCCGGAGTTATTTTCCGCACCATCGATAAAATATATCGCCAAGCACACGACGGGGATTCCACGCCTGATCAATTTGGTGTGTGATGCGAGCTTAAAGCAAGCTTATAGCTTAGGTGAGTCACAGCCGTCGAATGCTACGGTACAAGCCGCTTGCGACGATGTAATGAGTTTTCAAACAGGCTCAGTGAATCCTCCTCAAACGGCGGTTCGTCATTCGTTTTCGATAAGACCATTAGCCGTCGCTTCAGTTATGGGAGCGATACTTGCCGCAGGCGCTTATTTCTATACGCCAACGTTAGTGACGCCTTGGGTCATTGCATCCGTTCATCAACAATACCCTCAAGTCGAGAGTCTCACACAAGATAAGTTGGTTTTCCCTAGTGAGGTCAAGGCATTGCTGAATCAAGGCATTAGCCTAGAAGGGGGGATCTCAGAACTTTATCAAGTATGGGGGTATAAAGCTTCGGTACTCGATCAGCTTTGTTTGGATGAAAATGACAGTTTGTTTCGTTGCCAACGTTCACAAGCTAACTTAACTGAGTTGGTTCAAATAAATCGCCCTGTGTTGCTAACGTTGGACATCGATGGGCAGCCGCGTTATGCGGTGCTTTATTCAGTCTCGAATCAGAATGTCGAGCTGTTCATCAATGGCCAGCTAGTGATATTTGAGCGCGATTGGCTGTCATCCGTTTGGCAGGGGCAATATCGCCACATTTGGCAAAGCCGATGGAACGAAACTTTGAAAGAGGGAATGAGAGGTGAACCGATCGCTCTGTTGGATAGAACCTTGTCCAAGGTACTCGGAGAGCCAGATTCAAGCAACAATCTCTTTGATGCAGAATTGAAACGCAAAGTGGAGCTGTTTCAACGTTGGCAAGGATTAACGGTCGATGGGATCGCAGGTCACCGGACTTTACGGATTTTAGAAGAACTCGCTCAGCAAGATGCGCCAACCTTGCAGCGCGTAGAGGAGAATTCAAATGTCTAAAGTGATGCAAGCGTTAGATCAGTCTGAGCGACTCAATCAATCTTTACATCGCTCAACACACTCTGCGCATCCGCTATCTTTACCGGCGGCGCAGTCATCATCTTCGTGGCTTAATGTGTTGGCAGTCATCTTACCTCCTATTCTTGTCGGTGGGGGGATGACCTATCAGACCTACCATGACTATCTCGCAGCTTGGCGAACAGACAACATTGCAGAGACGATCTTGGTTGAAAAACCATTCGAATTTAACGTAGTCTCAGCGCCAGACTTTGGCAGGCTAGCAACAACCTATAAAGTACAGACAGAGCCGAGTGAGACTTTACTTGAGAGTGTTGTGTCAGCGCCGCAACCAGTGAATAGTGAGCCAGTGTTTGAAAACCAAGACAACAGCGATGATGAGCTTCTTGACGGTCTCGATCTGTCGCAGTTGTCTCCAGAGTTAGCGCAGCGATTTCAATCTGCTCTCACTGAGAAAGTAGAGAGTAAACCAGTAGCGACGAATGCGAGTAACTTAGCGCAGAATGCCGAGCAGTGGTATGGCAAACTGCCCCCTTTGAATTTTCAAACTCACGTGTTCTCGAGTAAGCCGAGTAAACGTTGGGTGAAAGTCAACGGTGTTGAATACAGTCAAGGAGATTGGCTTAATGATGATATCGAACTTGTGGCGATTGAACAGCAATCGTGTTTGATTCGTTTTCAAGGTGAGCTAGTTGAAGTGCCGGCCCTGTATGATTGGCAAGGTTAACAAGCATTAAAAAGGTCGCTCCGGCGACCTTTTTAGTATTCGTATGTTGAGCTTATGACCAGCCTGATGGCGAGCGTTTTCTGCGTGGAATGATATGAGGAAGAATCAAACCAAATAGAAGGCCAAGACCAGCAACACCACCACCGTACATGAAGTATTTCAGCAGTAGGTCGTCTTTTTGTGTGTCGAGCTTAGCACGCAGTTTACGCACTTCTTCTTGAGAGGCTGAGAGCTGCTGACTCATGTCGCTGTAGCCCTGCTCTAGCTCGTTAATTTGACTATTGCGTGTTTCCAGCGAATCCACTAGACCTGCTTTTTCTTGATCAGCATTTGAGCGGGCATTGGCTAATTTCTCTTTCACTTCAGAAAGCTCTTTCTCAAGTTTTGGTAGACGTAACGCCATGCTTTCTTGGTTGCTAATAAAGCGGCTTTCTACCCAACCTTTGCGGCCTTTACTATCTTGAACCTGGGTGTAGCCAGAATCTTTGTTTGTCGAGAGTAGCTTCACTTTATCGCCAGCATCCACACTACCGATAATACGGAATTGATTGCTAGGGCCTGAATGCATGTAAGTAAATAGCTTGTCTGAAATATAACGGTCTTGAGCAAATGCCGCAGGAACAGCAAGCATTGATACTAAAACTAAGCACACCAGTTTTTTCACGGTAAATCCTTTAACAGTCTTAAGGGCTGGAAACCCATAACCCAATATCTTCATTTTTCTAACGTCAAATAGTAAGTAGTTTCGTATCTGACTGCAACAAAGAAGGGAGGCTGAGCCTCCCTTTCTGTGGTTTTGAGTCAATAATAACAGTGAGCTTACAAATCACTGACCTTATTGATTAAGCAAACATTGCTTGGATTGCGTAGAAGAATACCACTGCCAATAGCGCACCTGCTGGTAGCGTTACGATCCAAGAAGCAACGATATTACGAACTACGCCAAGGTTTAGCGCTGCGATACCGCGAGCAAAACCAACACCTAGAACCGCACCAACCAGTGTTTGTGTAGTCGAGATTGGTAGACCAGTACCTGACGCAAGAACAACCGTACATGCTGTCGCTAGCTGAGCAGCGAAACCACGGCTTGGCGTAAGCTCAGTAATGCCAGTACCAACGGTTGCCATTACTTTGTGGCCGAGTGTTGCAAGACCAACAACGATACCAAAGCCGCCAAGAGGTAGAATCCACCAAGCGATAGTGCTCTTACCGGTGATTTCACCCATGTGTTCAACGGTCGATACAACCGCAGATAGAGGGCCAATCGCGTTTGCTACGTCGTTTGAACCGTGAGCAAATGCCATCGCACACGCTGTGATAACCATTAACACGCTGAAAATACCTTCAACGCCAGCAAAACCGTGGTCATCTTCGCGGTTAGAGAATTTCTTCTGAATGTAGAAGTAGCCACCAGCCATCACAAGTGCAGAAACCGCTGCAGCCCACATCCAAGCTTCACCATTTGAAAGGTGTAAGCCAACGTGCTTAAGGCCTTTCTTAATGGTTACCAGAGCGATAACCATGGTTGTGATGAACATGTAGACCGGAACAAAACGCTTTGCGTTGAAGAGCGGTTTTTCTGTATCAAAGATTAAGCGCTGAGCACTGACAAAGATAACGTATGCAAAGAAACCAGAGATAACAGGCGTAATAATCCAGCTACCTACAATACCTTGAACTGAGGCCCAGTCCACGGCTTCTGTACCGACAGACACACACGCAAAACCGATGATCGCACCGATGATTGAGTGAGTGGTTGATACTGGCCAGCCCATATAAGACGCTAGCAATAGCCATGTACCTGCGGCAAGAAGCGCAGACATCATGCCGTAGACAAGAACGTCAGGCTGATGAGCGAATAGGGACGTTTCAATTACACCTTTACGGATAGTGTCGGTTACTTCACCACCTGCTAAATATGCACCCGCAAATTCAAAGATCATCGCAATGATGATTGCTTGTTTTACGGTTAACGCTTTAGAACCTACTGATGTACCCATCGCATTGGCTACATCGTTTGCGCCAATACCGATCGCCATCAGAAAACCGAAAGCGGCTGCAATAATAATCAGGACAGTGCCGTAGTTCGCAAGGATATCCATCGTAATACCTAGTTGTTGATAACAAGCGGAGCAAAATTTAAGCACGACAAACCCCTTCAGCGAGTCAGTATTTATCGCCTAGTAGGGGAGTGTTCGAATTAGATGCTCTTCGTTATTTGGTTAACTTATTTTATGAGCGAGACAACATTACTTCCAGACGCGCACCAACACGTTGCGCCTGATCAGCAATACCACCTACCCACTCTAGAATTTTGTAAAGGAACATCACATCAATAGGATTTAGATCTGCTTCGATAGCCATTAGCTGCTGACGAAGTTGAATCTGCATCGCGTCTGTGTCGTCCTCAATCACATCCAGTTGATGGATCATTTCAGCCACAAGTGTTACTTCACGGCCTTTAAATCCAGTTTCCAATAACTCATCAAGCTCATTGATAACTTTTTGCGCTTGCTCAGCTGCGTCTAAACAACGTTTAACATACGCAATGAAGTTTTCTTGAAGAGGTGCAGGGATAGTCAATTGACGGCCATATACTCGGCCAGCAATGTCTTTTGCAAGGTTTGCGAGTTTGTCTTGCTGCGTTAGTAGCTCCAACATGTCACTACGATCGACAGGCATAAACAAACCACGAGGAAGTTTAAGACGAATTTCGCGCTTTAATACGTCGGCTTCTTTCTCTAGGTGAGAAATCTGTGAACGGATCTCTGCTGCTTTCTCCCAGTCGCCCTTTGAACTGACTTCAAAGAAGTTAACTAGGTGTGAGCAACATTCATTTACACACACAACGTGGCGCTGCAAAGGTTTAATAGGGGACTTTGCAAATAACCCCATAATTGTATTTACTGGCATGGTCATTCAACCCAATTAATATAACCTAAAAACTAACATACACCATTTCATGGTGAAATGTTGAACGATGGCTATAAAGGCGCGCATGTTAACCCATTAAATCACTCATTTAAACTGTTTTAGATCATCATTACGGCGATATTTCTTTCTTGCCGAGTAAGAAAATTGGCAATATCCTGTCTGTATCTGCTTTGAAAGGTATAGCTATGGAAACCGAGATAGAACTGAAGTTTTTTGTTTCTCCTGAATTTTCAGAGACATTACGTAAAAAAATCTCTGAAACCAAAGTACTTCAGCACAGCTGTCGAGAGCTTGGTAACATCTACTTCGATACGCCTGATAACTGGCTGCGTCAGCATGATATTGGCATGCGTATTCGCCGCTTTGATGATGTTTATGTGCAAACAGTAAAGACGTCTGGGCGAGTGGTGGCAGGATTGCACCAAAGACCGGAATACAATGCTGAACACGACAGTGACGATCCGGATTTAACCCTTCATCCTGGTGATATTTGGCCTCAAGGTAAAGATGTTCAAACCTTGCAGTCCGAGCTCACCCCTCTTTTCTCTACCAACTTTACTCGCGAACAGTGGTTGATTGGCATGCCTGATGGGAGCCAAGTCGAAGTGGCATTTGACCAAGGTAAAGTTGAAGCAAAGGGTCAAGAAGATCCGATTTGCGAGGTAGAGCTTGAACTGAAATCGGGTCAAACCGATGCGCTTTTTACTTTGGCCCGTAGCTTCTGTGAAGAAGGCGGCATGCGTTTGGGTAATCTAAGTAAAGCCGCAAAGGGTTATCGCTTAGCAATGGGATACACTGGCGACGAAGTCAAACCTTTGGCCTTAGTGAAGACAGCGAAAAAAGACACGGTTGAATCGTGTTTCATCAACTCGCTCGAACATGCGCTTTCTCATTGGCACTACCATGAGCAGATCTATTCAGAGCGTGACTCAATAGAAGCCTTGTATGAAATCAAACACGCCATCAGTTTTATCCGACAAATTTTAACTGTGTATGGTGGTGTTGTACCACGTCGTGCCAGTGCGATATTGCGCCAAGAACTTAAGTGGTTAGAACAAGATTTAGAGTGGTTGAACGAGTATGACTACCTCGAAGATCTGCTTGAAGACAAAGGTCATGCTTTACGTAAGCTCGATGCGCGTAAATTTCTTGTTGGTGAGCTAAAGCTCATTGAAGAGCAATTGCCAAACCGTGAAGAAGTTTTGGCGTTACTTAACTCAGCTCGTTACACGGGACTTCTACTGGATTTGAGCCGTTGGATCTTAACCCGAGGTTGGCAGCCATTCCTTGACGATAAATCTCGCAACAAGATGGCTCTGACGATTGAACACTTCTCAGTAGAGCAGCTTGATCGCACCTGGGCAGAGCTGATGGAAGCGTTTCCACCAGAGCGAAACTTGACTAGCGAAGATTACATTGAGCAGCAATATCGTTTGATGCGTAATTTGTACACTGGTGTGAGCTTTGCAAGTTTGTACGATTTCGATGAACGAGACAGCTTTCGCCTGCCTTGGAGTGATTTACTTCATGGTACTGATGATTTGCTCAAGCTAAGAACCTTGTCTCAATTGGTCGATAAGCTTGAAGGTGAAGAGCGTGAGCAGCTTGAGAGGTGGTTGGCTCGTCAAGAAAGCTCAATACTGCATGCAATGGAGCAGACTCGTATTATCTGCATCGAAGCAGAGCCTTATTGGCAAGATTAATTCAGTAGACAACGGGAGCCTCAAGCTCCCGTTTTTATTTGCTCTCTTTTTGTTGTTCTAATTTATCAAGTCGTCTGAGTATCTCATCTTGCTTTTCCACTAGCTCGATCAGCAATCGTTCTTTGTTTTCAGCTCGTGAGGTTTGTTTTTTTGTCGGAGAGGTGATCATAGAGGTAACCAAACCTGAAATCATACCGAACAAGCCGACACCACAAATAATCAGCCCCGCAGCCAAAATACGCCCTGCATCGGTGACTGGATAATGATCGCCGTAGCCTACGGTCGAAATTGTCACCAGGGCCCACCACATCGCATCACCACCATCTTGAATGTTGGCATCGGGTGATTGCCCTTCAATAAAGAGCATCATGCTTGAGCCTGCCGTTAATAAAATCACCATCAACAGCAGAATAGAAGCCAGTGTTGTTTCGTGTTTATTATTCAAAAGTTGGCTGATGACGCTTCGACTTGAGCGAATGACTAAGATCACTCTTAATATAGAGAATAGGCGAGCGTATCGTAAGGGTTCGATCATCGGCAGGCTTGCAAGGAAATCGATCCAGTGGCGTTTCATAAATTGCACACGATCTGCAGCGCGGATCAAATCTACGCTTAGCTGTAGGATAAATATGCTACAGATAATGAAGTCGAGGCCGATAAGTACTTGTCGAGTTTCAGAGGTTAAAGGGAAAAATAACAAGCCAGAGATCACAAATAACGCCATAAAAGACAGGATTAGTGACAGTAAACTCATCGGCTTTGTATCGTCTTTGATATCATTCTTTTTCATACGAGGCTCGAAATAAATATAGCGTCTGCATTCAGATGGATAGAGCTTAGGTGGCCTGTGTTTAGCCAGGTCCACACAATATATAAGACTTAGTGGAGAAGTAACAATGACCAAACTGGCATTTAAACCATGGGAGCGAGTGATTACCGATATTCGCTTAGTCCCAAAGATGGTGATGCTGATGGTGTTCAGTACGATACTGATTATCGCCAAGCAGTTATGGGACGCGAGCACCTTTCATGACTCCCTTTTAGCCGCAACCCAAAATGCTCAGGTTGCGCAAGAACATTATGATGCCTACCTTGTTCAAGTTGCGTGGCAAACTGGACTATTGATTGTGGTCTTTGTTGCTTTACTGATGTTTGCGGCGCGCATTATGTTACGTCAAACCCAATATTTGAGTGACTCGATCAAAACGATGGCAGAAAGAGATCTGTCAGTGCCGATCGAAATGGCATGTAAAGATGAATACGGTGACGTAGCACGTGAACTAGAGAAAACGCGAGTTCAGCTGCAAGAGATGATCAAATTGCAAGTTGATGCTTCACAAGAGCTTTCAGGCCTGACAGAAGTGATGACGCTCAGCATGTCTGAAACCAAAGAATCAGCGCAAGAAGAGTTCAATGAAATTGATCAACTTGCCACCGCGATGAGTGAAATGAGCTCTACGGTTCAAACGGTGGCCGATCATGCACAGAACGCTTCTTCATTGACTGAAAGTGCATCCGGCCAGGCGGCAACAGGCCAGCGCTTTGTGCAAGACACGGTACTAAAAATCAGTGAGCTTTCTAAAGATATTTCTGCTTCAGCGGAGGCGGTGAACCAGGTCGAAGACAGTGTTGGTTCAATCGGTAGTGTGGTTGGCACGATTCAAGGTATTTCTGAACAGACTAACTTATTGGCATTGAATGCAGCGATTGAAGCGGCTCGTGCGGGTGAAGCGGGTCGAGGTTTTGCCGTGGTTGCTGACGAAGTTCGTAACCTAGCACAACGCACTCAGCAAGCGACGGTTGAAATTCAAGAGATGATTACGTTATTGCAAACCAACGCAAACTCAGCGGTTGAGCTGATGGAGAAAAGCGTTGTTGAAGCGGCAGAAGGTGTAGAACTGGTCACCAATGCGGGCAGCGAACTGGATGGTATTGTTGGTCAGGTGAACCAGATCAACGACATGAACTTCCAGATTGCAACGGCTGCCGGCCAACAGAGTAGTGTTGCGGAAGAGATGGATCAAAACCTCACCAATGTACGCGAACTTGTTGAAGCATCGGTAACGGTCGTTTCGGAGCTGCTTGAAACTTCAGAAATCATGCAGCAGAACGCAGAAGAATTAGATAAGAAGATCACCTCGTTTAAAGTCTAATTTTTTCACTGAGATTAAAGAAAACGCTCACTCATTGATGGTGGGCGTTTTTTATTGGTTTAAGTCTGGTATAAATAGTCCATAACCTTTCAAAGGCTTAGCGAAACAAGGAAGAACCATGCAATTGCCCGAGCATCTCACCCCCATATCCCAAGCAGCACTCGATACTCTTCTTGACTCAAATGCGCTTTCACATTGGTCTGAATCGTTGCTAGACCATCTTCGTTATGTTGCTGGACTCAGTAAATTTGTCGCAGAGACATTGCACAGTGATGAGCATCTTCAAGCGAGTTTGCCGGACATGCTTGAAGAGAGCTCTCGCTATGAATCGTATCGAGAGCGATTGCATGCTTTATTAGCGGAGTGCAATGATGAGATGCAAGGTCACCGTGTCTTAAGACAGTTTCGAAATCGAGAAATGGTGTACATCGCGTGGCGTGACTTTACGGCCTCTTGGGCACTAGAAGAGAGTTTGAACCACCTGTCTGAACTGGCTGAAGCGATGATATTTGAAACCTATCAATGGCAATATAAGCAGTGCTGTGATTTATGGGGAACTCCGACTAACGCGGAAGGTGAAGCGCAACCAATGCTGATTATAGGTATGGGCAAATTAGGCGGCGGTGAGCTTAACTTTTCTTCCGATATTGATTTGATTTTCACTTACCCAGAAAACGGTGAAACTCAAGGTGCTCGCCGAAGCATTGCCAATGCCCAGTTCTTTACCCGTCTCGGTCAACGCATCATTAAAGCCCTCGATCAACACACGTTCGATGGCTTCTGTTATCGAGTGGATATGCGCTTAAGACCTTTTGGTGACAGCGGTCCTTTAGTCATGAGTTACGCAGCCTTAGAGGATTATTACCAAGAGCAAGGGCGCGATTGGGAACGTTACGCCATGATCAAAGCGCGCGTTATGGGGCGCGAAATGTACCCTGAATATCAAGAGCTGCGTCAAATGCTGCGCCCATTTGTCTTCCGTCGTTACATCGATTTTAGTGCCATACAGTCATTACGCCGAATGAAGTCGATGATCAGTAGTGAAGTGCGCCGTCGTGGCTTAAGCAATAACATCAAGTTGGGTGCTGGTGGCATTCGAGAAATTGAGTTTATTGCTCAGGTGTTCCAATTGATCCGTGGTGGACGTGAACCTTCTCTTCGTCAGCGTGGCTTATTAGAAACCTTAGACGCGATTGAAGAGTTAGAACAACTGACCGAGCAAGAGTGTCAGGATTTGAAGACTGCTTATAAGTTCTTGCGCCGTTTAGAGAACCTGTTACAGGCGATGGCTGATAAGCAGACCCAAACTTTGCCAGAGTGTGAAACCGAGCAGCTGCAGTTAGCGGTGGCAATGGGCTATCAGCAATGGGAGCAACTGATGGCTGATGTTCAAACTCATATGGCTAATGTGCATGCGGTATTCGGTGAGCTAATTGGTGACGATGAAGAAGAGCAGCAAGATATTGCCAAACACTTTTCTGAACTTTGGGATATGGCGGCGAAGCAAGATGTTATCGAACATATTTTAGAGACGGATCTTCAAGCTGAACAATTCCAAAGGATGGCTGAAACCATCATTCAGTTTAAGAAAGATCTCGCTAAAAAAACGTTAGGGCCACGCGGTCGCGAAGTGCTGAATAGATTAATGCCGAAAGTCTTTGCCGCTATTTTTGATCATAAAGATGCCGAGTTTGGTTTACCACGCGTTTTGCACTTGCTACACAAAATCGTGACTAGGACGACTTACCTTGAGCTGCTTGATGAACATCAGGCCGCGTTGACGCAACTGGTTCGTTTATGTACCGCGAGCCCTATGATTTCAGAGCAGCTAGGGCGTTACCCTATTCTTCTTGATGAGTTGATCGACCCGCAGCAGCTTTATAATCCGATCCCACTTGAAAGCTACTGTACCGAATTACGCGACTTTTTAGCCCGTATCCCAGAAGACGATATGGAGCAGCAAATGGAAGCGCTGCGTCAGTTTAAGCAAATCTGTATTTTGAGAATAGCTGCGGCTGACATTGCCGGTGTGCTGCCCGTGATGAAAGTGAGTGACCACTTAACTTATTTGGCTGAGGCGATAGTTGAATCTGTCGTACATCAAGCTTGGCTACAAATGACGGAAAAATACGGCACGCCTAATCATCTTAAAGATCGTGATGGCAAAGGCTTTGCGGTCATTGGTTACGGTAAAGTCGGCGGTTGGGAGCTTGGCTACAATTCCGATTTGGATATTGTGTTTATGCATGATAGTCCAGTTCAGGCTTACACAGATGGTAAAAAAGAGATCGATGCTCGTCAGTTTTACCTTCGTTTAGCGCAGCGCATCATCCATATTTTCTCGACTCGTACTGCATCGGGCACTTTGTATGAAGTCGATACTCGCTTACGACCATCAGGAGCATCTGGTCTTTTAGTTAGCCCAACGGATGCCTTCGATGAGTATCAGCGCCAAGATGCTTGGACATGGGAGCACCAAGCTCTTGTCCGTGCTCGAATGATCTATGGTGATGAGGCTTTGCAGCAGGCATTCGCCAAAACACGCCATGAAATTCTCAACTTGAAGCGAGATGAAGCTAAGCTGATTAAAGATGTGTCTGAGATGCGAGTGAAAATGCGCGATCACTTAGGTGGCAAAAAGTCTGGCCGCTTTATGCTCAAGCAAGATCCAGGTGGCATCACCGATGTGGAGTTCTTAGCGCAATATTTAGTATTACGTTTCAGTCACGAAAAGCCGAAGCTAACCCGCTGGAGTGACAATGTGCGTATCTTCGAATCTATGATGGCACAAGGCATTATGGAAGAAAGTGCGGCGATGGCGCTGACGCACGCTTACACGACTATGCGAGATCAAATCCACTATCGCAACTTATTGAACCTAGACGCCGATGTGGCGGAAGAAAAATACGTCAAGGAGCGAGAGCTTGTGACGAAACTATGGCACGAGTGGTTAGAATAACGCCGAGCCTTTGTGCTAAACTCTTGCCCGAATTAGAATTTGGAGATCAACAATGAAGCCAATCCTACCTAACTACAGTGACTCTGGTGTCCTTATCATCGGTGACGTAATGTTAGATCGTTACTGGTATGGCCCAACTGGCCGCATTTCACCAGAAGCGCCTGTGCCTGTAGTAAAAGTAGAAAACAATGAAGAGCGTCCTGGTGGTGCTGCGAACGTGGCAATGAATATTGCTTCGCTTGGTGGTCACGCTCATATTGTTGGTTTAACAGGGATTGATGAACCAGCTAAAGCGCTGAATGAAACGCTGTCTGCGTTGAAAGTGAAATGTGATTTTGTTGGGCTGCCGAACTACCCAACGATTACTAAGCTTCGCGTAATGAGCCGTGGCCAGCAGCTGATTCGTTTGGACTTTGAAGATAAATTTGAAAACATTGATGCCGAGCTGATCCTAGATCGCATGGAGCAAGCGTTACCAAAAGTGAAGTCAGTGGTACTGTCTGACTACGCAAAAGGCGCGTTAGAGCACGTACAGCAGTTTATTCAAAAAGCGCGTGCATCGAGTGTACCTGTATTCATTGACCCTAAAGGTGCGGACTTTGAGCGCTACCGTGGTGCAACACTATTGACGCCTAATATGGCTGAATTTGAGCTAGTTGTTGGTAAGGTGAATTCAGAAGAAGAACTCGTAGAGAAAGGCCTAGCGCTGATTGAAGAGTTCGACTTTGAAGCGCTATTGGTGACTCGCAGTGAGCATGGCATGACGCTATTGCGCCGTGGCCAAGAACCATTCCACTTACCAACTCAAGCCAAAGAAGTGTACGACGTGACGGGTGCTGGTGATACGGTGATTTCTGTTCTTGCCGCTTCTGTTGCTGCAGGTAAGCCACTAGACGAAGCGTGTGCACTAGCTAATGCTGCTGCTGGTATTGTTGTTGGTAAGCTTGGTACTTCAACGCTATCAACCATTGAACTGGCAGAAGCAGTTCACGGTAGCCAAGACACAGATTTCGGCGTGATTGGTGAGCAAGCTCTGATTGAAGCAGTGAAGAAAGCGCAAGCGAAAGGTGAGAAAGTGGTCATGACCAATGGCTGTTTTGACATTCTTCATGCTGGTCACGTTTCTTATCTGAATCACGCAGCAGAGCTTGGTGATCGTCTGATTGTGGCTGTTAACACCGATGAGTCAGTAAAACGCCTTAAAGGTCCTGGTCGTCCTGTGAACCCAACCGATCGTCGTATGGCGGTTCTTGCTGGTTTAGGTGCGGTTGACTGGGTTGTTCCATTTGGTGAAGACACGCCACAACGTTTAATCTCTGAAGTCCTACCTGACCTACTTGTTAAAGGTGGTGACTACAAACCGGAAGAGATTGCTGGTGGTAAAGAAGTGATTGCCAATGGCGGTAAAGTTGAAGTGCTTAACTTTGAAGACGGTTGTTCAACCACTGAAATCATTGATGCGATTAAAGGTGGCCGAGGCTAACCTCGCCGTTAAATAACAAATGCCCGCTGAATTCGCGGGCATTTTTGTATCTGTAATCTAGATATAAAAAATGGAGCCGATTGGCTCCATTTTTTGATAAAGAGTTGATTACTCTTCTAGATCACCACAGAAGCGGTAACCTTCACCGTGAATCGTCGCGATGATTTCTGGCGTGCCAGAAACTGATTCAAAGTGCTTACGAATACGACGAATTGTTACGTCTACCGTACGATCGTGTGGCTTAAGCTCACGACCAGTCATTTTCTTCAGTAGATCTGCACGAGTTTGAATCTTGCCTGGGTTTTCACAGAAGTGAAGCAGGGCACGGAACTCAGAACGTGGCAGTTTGTAACCGTCACCGCTTGGGCTTACCAATGAGCGGCTATTGATATCTAGAACCCAACCGTTGAATACGTACTTCTCAACACTACGCTTTTCTTCACTTACTACACCAGAACTCATAGAGCGGTTTAGTAGGTTACGAGCACGGATTGTCAGTTCACGTGGGTTGAACGGTTTAGTGATGTAATCATCAGCACCGATTTCTAGACCAAGAATCTTATCAACTTCGTTGTCACGGCCTGTTAAGAACATTAGCGCAACATTTGCTTGCTCACGCAGTTCACGTGCAAGCAGTAGGCCATTCTTACCAGGTAGGTTGATGTCCATGATAACTAGGTTGACTTGGTTATCAGACAGCACCTGGTGCATCTCTTCACCGTCACTGGCTTCGAAAACAGCGTATCCCTCTGCTTCAAAAATACTCTTTAGAGTGTTACGAGTTACTTGCTCATCTTCAACAATAAGAATGTGCGGGGTTTGCATTGGCGGTACCTAAATTTGTGAAAAATTTGTGCTAATAGAATAAATTCTAGGCAAAAACATAACATACAGGTAATGTGATGTTGATAATAAACCAAAGGCTATAAAATTACACTCTCTTTGATTGCCCGCCGTCCTTGGTGCATCGTCATTCTTGATAGATGCCTTTAATCCCTCAGTTTTCCATTAGTCTTTGAGGCGGATTTTATAATGTTAACAGCATGCTAACAACGTAGAACTGCTAATTCCAATCACTTTGTTGATTTATATCAAGAGTTCGAATGTAACAAATATTAATAGTATCTATAGAATGTAAAGAATTTGGGGTGACGATAATGGACGATGCCTTATGGCAAACTTACTGCGACCCATACTTCCGCTTTGAAAGTCAGCTACACAGTGAGAACTTCGCCATTATCACCGCATGGAACCCAGCCAGTGTTTGGCTATCTAACATAGATAACACACGAAATAATCAGCACTTAGAAAAAGATATAAGCCATACTTGTTATAGTCATGTGTTAGTTGGTGACAAGACGTTTACTTGGGCTGAAGCCAGTTTTGCAACGGCGATGAGCCTTGAAGAAGCGTTAGAACTTGGAAAAAAATACCAACAAAATGCCATTTATTACGTACAAGGAGAGGCGTTATTTCTCATTTCTTGCCTGCGACATCAACGGTCGATTTTACATGGGAAGTGGCAAGAAAGGTGTCGATAGGATTTTAAGAAGCTCATGGAGGAAAAATGAACGATATAACCCCTGATATTTGTGACAAGCATGAAGACAAAGTGACATTGCTGGCGCTGCCGTTGCATAGCTTTGGCCGCAAGCTGAACTTTTATGGTGAGATCGTCACCGTGCGTTGCTATCACGATAACTCAAAAGTTCGGGAAGTGCTTAGTCAAGATGGAACAGGTAAAGTGCTCGTTGTGGACGGTCATGGCTCCTGTCAAAAAGCACTACTGGGCGATCAACTGGCCATCTTAGCCATCGACAACAATTGGGAAGGCGTTATCGTCAATGGTGCGGTGCGTGATGTGGCGGCTATGGCGGAAATGGAGTTGGGTGTTCAAGCGCTAGGTGCGTGTCCATTCAAAACGGAAAAGCGTGGTGCAGGAGAAGTCAACGTGACGCTCACGATTCACAATCAAATGATCCAACCGGGTGATTATATTTATGCGGATTGGAATGGTGTGCTTATGTCGACAGAGTTACTAGACTGGAGTTAGAACCTAAACCCTAAGCCAACTTCCACTCCTTGTTGCCATTCTTGATAATCGAGAGTGGCATGAATATCGAGGTTTTCAGTCAGTTTTAGGCGGCTGGAAACCTCCGCCGAAAGCGTTGTCTCCTTACCCTCATCAAGACTCTCTTCGCTAGAAGAGTGCAGCATACTTTGCACAGAAACCCTTGGGCTCAGTTGATAGCTGATCCCACTAAGAAAGCCGGTTTCATTGATCGCGTCGCTATTATCGAGACGTGCCCCGACATACAGATCTATCTTATCGAACACATTGTATGAGTAACCACCATCTATCTTCCAAGAATCGAAATCTGTTTGGTCACTTCCACTGGATAAAAACAGTCGATGAGGGGAGGTAGCGTCGTGAGCAGGAAGGGGAGGAAGCTCGGTAGCAAATAGTGGGCATGCGGCAACAAGCACTGATAGGCTTAGTATTGTTCTCATACGCGCTCCCTCGCTTACTTTTTATCCACTGCGATAATAATTAAAGCATAAAACGGAAGAGTGAGGGGCAAGTTTCTTATAGTAATTCGTTATTATGATATACGCCTCTTGTTTCATTGGTCTGTAAAATGATTGTGTGGCTGAATTTCTATTTGTGAATGCGATTGAAACGAGGTGTAAACAAAAAATAGTAACTTTTCATTGACGCAATGATGAAAAATAAGGTAAACGTATGGGTAAGCAAACAGATTACGCCGATAAATAAGATATGCAGCATCAACGCCTAGTAATGACAACAACCATTATTATTACCGACATCGCAATTGTTGGGGCAGGCTGCTAAGCGAAAGAAATTCAAAAAAAGGCCTGTATCCAACAAGATACAGGCCTTTTTTTATGCCGATTTAAAACAATTTGGAGGAAGGGATGCGAGTTTTAAAGTTTGGAGGTTCATCATTAGCTGATGCTGACCGTTTTTTACGAGCAGCAGATATCATCGCTAATAATGCACAGCAAGAAGAGGTGGCAGTTGTCCTATCTGCACCAGGGAAAACAACAAACAAATTGGTCTCAGTGATTGATGGCGCTTTGAAAAATGGAGAAGCAGAATTACAAATCGCTGAGCTTGAAGACTCGTTTCGAGATCTATTCCAAGACATCAAACAAGAGCTGCCTAATATCGATGGCAGCGGCTACGACAACCAAGTAAAAACGTCACTGACCCAGCTACGTCAATTTGTTCATGGCGTAAACCTGCTAGGTATGTGCCCTAACCATGTAAACGCACGCATCATCAGTAAAGGTGAACGTGTTTCAATTCAGCTGATGAAAGCGGTATTGGAAGCGAAGGGGCAGCCTGCGAGTCTGATTGACCCTGTTCAGTACCTATTCGCTCGTGGTGACCACTTAGAAGCGATGGTGGACGTTGAGGTCTCTACTCAAAACTTCCGTCAAAACCCACTTCCTCAAGGTCACGTTAACATCATGCCAGGCTTTACAGCCGGTAATGAAAGTGGCGAGTTAGTCACCCTTGGCCGTAATGGTTCAGATTATTCAGCGGCGGTACTAGCAGCGTGTCTACGTGCAGACTGCTGTGAGATTTGGACTGACGTTGATGGGGTTTACAACTGTGACCCTCGCCTCGTTGATGACGCTCGCCTATTGAAGTCTCTTAGCTATCAAGAGGCTATGGAGCTTTCATACTTTGGTGCCTCAGTTCTTCACCCGAAAACCATTGCACCGATCGCGCAATTCCATATCCCATGCTTAATCAAAAACAGCTTTAACCCACAAGGTGCAGGCACGCTGATTGGTCAAGATACCGGTGAAGACAACCTTGCGATTAAAGGCATCACGACATTAAGTGACCTGACGATGGTTAACGTCTCTGGCCCAGGCATGAAAGGCATGGTTGGCATGGCGAGCCGTGTATTTGGCGCGATGTCATCGGCTGGTGTATCTATTGTTCTTATTACTCAATCTTCTTCTGAGTACAGCATCAGCTTCTGTATCGAAGCGCAAGACAAAGCGCTAGCAGAACAAGCTCTGAGCGACACGTTTGAACTGGAATTGAAAGACGGTCTACTAGAGCCAGTAGAGTTTATTAGCGATGTGGCTATTGTCACTCTTGTTGGTGACGGCATGCGTACGTCTCGCGGTGTCGCTTCTCAGTTCTTCTCATCCCTTGCGGAAGTGAACGTGAATATCGTAGCGATTGCTCAAGGTTCTTCTGAGCGTGCAATCTCGGCCGTGATTCCTGAAGATAAAATCTCTGAAGCAATCAAAGCGTGTCACGAAAACCTCTTTAACTCTAAGCACTTCCTTGATGTGTTTGTTGTTGGTGTCGGTGGTGTTGGTGGCGAACTGGTGGATCAAATTCAGCGTCAGCAAGCAAAACTGGCAGAAAAAGGCATTGTGCTACGAGTATGTGGCCTCGCGAACAGCAAAGGGCTACTTCTAGATAGCGAAGGGCTACCGCTTGATCACTGGCGTGACCGTATGAAAGATGCCTCAGAAGAGTTCAGCTTAGCTCGTCTCATCTCTTTGGTTCAGCGCAATCACATCATCAACCCAGTGTTGGTTGACTGTACTTCAAGCGAAGGCATTGCCAATCAATATGCTGACTTCTTAGCCGCGGGTTTCCATGTTGTAACGCCAAACAAGAAAGCCAATACGGCAAGCATGGCTTACTACCACCAGCTTCGTGATGTGGCGCGTAGCTCTCGCCGTAAACTTATGTATGAAACAACGGTAGGTGCAGGTCTGCCGGTTATTGAAAACCTTCAAAACCTAATCTCAGCAGGTGATGAACTAGAGCGCTTCACCGGTATTCTTTCTGGCTCGCTTTCTTACATCTTCGGTAAGCTTGACGAAGGTATGACTTTAAGCCAAGCGACCAATATCGCGAAAGACAACGGCTTCACCGAGCCAGACCCACGTGATGACCTTTCCGGTATGGATGTGGCACGTAAGCTACTGATTCTTGCTCGTGAAGCGGGTATGAACTTAGAGCTTGAAGATGTGATTGTTGATCAAGCGTTGCCGCCAGGTTTTGACGATTCAGGCAGCATTGAAGAGTTTATGGCTCGTCTTCCTGAAGCGGATGCCTACTTCAAAGAGCAATCAGCAAAAGCCGCTGAAGAGGGCAAAGTACTGCGTTATGTTGGTGAAATCGCCGATGGCCAGTGTCGCGTAAGCGTTGCAGCGGTGGATGAAAACGATCCAATGTTCAAAATCAAAGATGGTGAGAATGCTCTGGCCTTCTTTAGCCGCTACTACCAGCCAATCCCATTGGTTCTTCGTGGTTACGGTGCGGGTACGGAAGTAACAGCAGCGGGCGTATTCTCAGATGTGATGCGTACATTAGGTTGGAAGCTAGGAGTTTAAATATATGAGTCGTGGTATGGATGTCGTGGTTTATGCTCCAGCATCAATCGGTAATGTCAGTGTCGGTTTTGATGTGTTGGGGGCAGCTGTCTCTCCGGTGGATGGTACGCTGTTGGGTGACCGAGTTCAGGTTAAAGCTGGTAATGAGCCGTTTGCGCTAAAGACTGCAGGTCGCTTTGTTTCTAAGTTGCCTACCGACCCGAAAGAAAATATTGTTTATGATTGTTGGCGAGTGTTTGCTCGAGAGCTTGAAAAGAAAGGGGAATCACTACTTCCGCTGGAAATGACGCTCGAAAAGAACATGCCAATTGGTTCTGGTTTAGGTTCTAGTGCCTGCTCGATTGTTGCGGCGCTGGATGCTTTGAACCGGTTCCATGGTGAACCACTCAATGAGACCGAACTTCTCGCTCTCATGGGGGAAATGGAAGGACAGATCTCTGGTGGTGTTCACTATGATAACGTCGCCCCATGTTACTTAGGTGGCGTACAACTGATGCTAGAAGAGCTCGGCATCATTAGCCAAGAAGTCCCATGTTTTGATGATTGGTATTGGGTAATGGCGTATCCAGGCATCAAAGTGTCGACGGCGGAAGCGCGAGAGATCCTACCATCTCAGTACCGCCGTCAGGATATCATTGCTCATGGCCGCCACCTTGCTGGTTTTATTCATGCTTGTCATTCGAACCAACCAGAGTTAGCGGCTAAGATGATCAAAGACGTGATCGCTGAACCATATCGTGCGAAACTGCTACCTGGCTTTGCTGATGCTCGTCAGTACGCAGCAAGCGCAGGGGCTTTAGCTACCGGCATTTCTGGTAGTGGCCCAACACTATTTAGTATTTGTAAAGATAAAGATGTCGCTGAGCGTGTTGCTCGCTGGCTTGAACAAAACTACGTACAAAATGAAGAAGGATTCGTCCATGTTTGTCGTCTTAACAAACAAGGTTCGAACGTAACAGGAAGTGAGCTATGAAGCTGTACAACATAAAAGAAAATGACGAACAAGTTTCCTTTGGCCAAGCCGTTCGCCAAGGTCTAGGCCGTAACCAAGGTCTATTTTTCCCGCAAGAACTGCCAAAGTTTGATGATATTGATGCACTGCTAGCTGAAGATTTTGTTTCACGTAGTACCAAAATCCTATCTGCGCTAATTGGCGATGAGCTGCCAGCAGAACAAGTTAATTCAATGGTTGATGCGGCGTTCCAATTCCCAGCACCAATCAATAAAGTGAAAGACGGCGTTTACGCACTGGAGTTATTCCATGGCCCTACGCTCGCGTTTAAAGATTTCGGTGGCCGTTTCATGGCTCAGTCTCTAGCGGCGGTTTCTGATGGCGGTAAAATCACTATCTTAACCGCAACGTCTGGTGATACTGGCGCTGCAGTTGCGCATGCATTCTACGGTATGGAAGACATCAATGTTGTTATCCTTTACCCGAAAGGCAAAATCAGCCCGCTACAAGAAAAGCTATTCTGTACGCTAGGTAAAAACATTCACACCGTTGCAATTGATGGCGATTTTGATGCGTGTCAGGCACTCGTGAAGCAAGCATTTGACGATGCTGCGCTGCGTGAAGAGATTGGTCTGAACTCTGCAAACTCAATCAACATTTCTCGTCTAATGGCGCAGATCTGTTACTACTTCGAGGCGGCATCTCAGCTAAGTAAAGAAGAGCGTGAAAACCTAGTTGTATCAGTACCAAGTGGTAACTTTGGTAACCTAACGGCAGGTTTATTGGCGAAAGCGCTTGGTCTACCGATTAAACGTTTTATTGCTGCAACGAATGAGAACGATACGGTTCCTCGTTACCTAGAAACGGGTCAGTGGGATCCAAAACCAACCGTAGCAACAACATCGAACGCGATGGATGTGAGTCAGCCAAACAACTGGCCACGTATCGAAGAGCTATGCCAGATAAAAGGTTGGGGTTTGGATACGCTTGGTAAAGGTAAAGTGTCTGACGAGCAAAGTGCTGACTCTGTACGTGACCTAAAAGCGCAAGGCTACCTATGTGAGCCACACGGAGCGATTGCATACCGTCTGTTAGACGAGCAACTGCAAGAAGGTGAAACAGGTATATTCCTTTGTACTGCGCACCCAGCGAAGTTCAAAGAAGTAGTTGATGAGATCCTAGGGTCAGACATCGACCTACCAGCACCGCTTGCTAAGCATGCAGCGATGGAGCTTCTTTCTGAAGATCTAGCGAATGACTTTGACTTACTGAAAGAAGTGCTTCGCCGAGTTCAGTAATCACTCGCGTAATACTACGAATAGAAAAGGTCACCTCGGTGACCTTTTTTGTTTCTGTGGGTTGTTACTTAATCGTCATTCCTAGACGCTTATCATTGTCATCCTCAAGAGTAAGGAACGAACGAGTTGGGGGATCTTTTAAAGCAAGTCGAATGGCATTTTGAGATTCCTTACTCACTCATTCTTCGTTTTAAGGAATGACAATCAGCCCCCATATTTTTTGCTTAACGATTCAAAGCAAAGGTCGGCAAAGATAAGTGCCAGCGAATCGCGCCTAAACGAATTAACAGTGTTGAGAAAACACCAGCCAAGAAGGCTGTATCACTGCTGTAGCCCATTGAAAGAGCAGTTGTGTGGAACACGCCACCAATGATACAGGCGGTCGCATAGACTTCACTTCTCAGTACCATCGGGACTTCTCGAGCGAGAACGTCACGAATAATACCGCCACCACAGCCAGTGATTACACCCATGATAACCGCGACTAACGCTGAGTCTTGGTAGGCCATGGTCTTTTCGACACCAATGCCGACAAACACGGCTAAGCCGATGGCGTCACAAACGGGTAAAATCCACCAAGCAAGACGCTTAGGGCGTCTAACAATCAACATCGTTAGTAGGCAAGTAATAAGGATCGTCCAAAGGTAATTGGTGTCGGTGATCCAAAAAACAGGCGTTGCACCTAAGGCCATATCACGGATTGTGCCACCACCGATGGCCGTTACACTGCCAAGAACAGCAACGCCAAACGGATCCATCTTTAATCGACCTGCAAGTAGGACGCCTGAAATTGCAAAAATTGCGGTACCGAACAAGTCGATAGTGTAAAGCAGCATGGAATCCATGACACTAGAATCTCTTACTTAAAATTGGGAACAAGAAGTGAGCTCGAATTGTACGAGATATACTGAGCAACCGTTAGCGTTTTTGACGAACTGTTTCGAAATACTCACAAACTTGTTCAATCGCTTTTAGGGTGCGGGGTGTTGGTCGATTAATCCAATCTGAATTGAGGGACCAAATCGCATCATTTTGAACTGCGTTGAGCTGATCGTGCCATTGTTCCCACATATTGCCATTGGCAAGGGCATGTGCAGAAGTGAAAATGACATCCGGGTTTTGAACGATCACCTGTTCCAGACCGACTTGAGGGTAGGGTGCCGCGCTCTTCTCAAAGGTGTTCTCCCCACCACAAAAATCAAATACCTCACTTGGCCATTTACCTTGGGCTAAGGTGATGATCGGTTGCTGACTGAGTTGGTAAAAGTATCGGACCGATTGCTCGGTATGGTAACGGGCTTTGAGTTCGACCAATGACTGCCTAAAGTCATCAGCAGCCCGTTTACCAATATTTGGCTCTGAAGAATACTGACTGAGCTGTTCGATGTTATTGGCTATGTCGTCAAGGCTATTTGTGTGAGAGTAGTAGATATTGAAGCCAAATTGCTCAAGCTTTTTTAACTCCCCCGCAGGGTTACCTGACGGCCATGCAATGATGAGATCAGGTTGCAGGGCGATAATACGCTCAAGCTTAATACCTTGGTAATTAGAGACTTTTTCAATCGATTGAGCTTGCTCGGGGTAGTCACTGCGTTCGCTAACCGCGACAAGCTTATCCCCTAAACCGGCTGCGTAAGCAATTTCAGTGGCGTGAGGGGCAAGGCTGATAACACGTTCAACGGGGGCGGAGTAAAGATAAAAGCTCATCAAAATGGAGAAAACGGCAGCAATGGAACGCATTTAAAATCCTTGGTAAATCAGGCCCATGAACAGGCTTTGTATAACAATCCAAGCGAACATACGCCACGCAAGTAACTTTTGAACTTGGGCAACATGAATTGCAGAGGGGGCAATTCGGCCGCCCAACTTTGCTCGAATCGCTTTGTGCTTATTGTAAATAGCAGGGCCACCTAAAGAGAGCTCAAGTTTTGCCCCCACCGAAACCAATAACCAAGCTGGTCCTGGTAGTGGCCAAGATTTCGCTTGAAGAGAGATGAGTTGTGCTGTCTCTTTGGCGCGCTTACCTACCGTTATCATCATGGCGAAAAGACGCATTGGCATATAATCCAGTGCTGCGACCGCGCGGACTGCTGGAATGCCAAAAGGAGAGAACTGTTGACGGGAAGGTGACCAAGCTCTGGCGAGTTCAACACTCATTCTGTAAAGAAACGCAGCGATACCTCCGCCAATGCCATACCAAAACAGCACGCCGATAACGTTACGGCCATAAGACATGATCAATGTTTCAGAGCCCGCCTTCCCTAAACCTAGTAGAGAGAGCGGCTCAGTAGAACGGTTGACGATGGGTTTGAGTAGCATCTTAGCATGTTCTTTATCTTCTCTGGCGAGTGCGGCAACAAACGAAGCGGTGAACTTGTCCGTATTGCGCCAATCAATGGCCAGGAGCAAAAAAGCGAGCTCGAAAAGTTGAGGTTGCCAAACCAATGGTTTCAGTGCGATGAGGACTACTAACATGGGCAGCAACATGAGCAACCATGCGAGTGTGCCTGAAATGATGCTCTGCGAATAGCTGCTGTTGTTATTGACCTTATCGGCCAACAGCTCGGCGAATTTATGCCAAAGAATCGCGGGGTGAGCTTCTCGTGGGAAAGGAAGAATTAGGTGAAACAATAGAGCGCCCCATAATACAAGGAGCGCCCCATTTGAGTAGAATTGATTGAATATATCTTCCATGATATCGCGTATTTTCCTTCTTAAGTGTTACTTAAGCAGTTCAACCATTTTGATGACCATTTCAGACGAGCTCTTAGCCGCTAGCGGAAGGAATTCATCGAAGGTCATGCCTGCTTCTTTGTCAGCAACGTCTGAGATAGCACGTACAACGACAAATGGGACGTTGAATTGATGACACGTTTGAGCAATCGCTGAGGCTTCCATCTCGACAGCAACAACAGAAGGGAAGTTCTGGCGAATAAATGCTTGGCGCTCTGCGCTCGCAATGAAGGCATCACCGGTACAAATTAGGCCACGCACTGCATGAGTCTCTTCCATTTGCGCTAGGGCTTTTTCAGCGACATCCATTAGCTTTTCATCTGCGATGAACGCGGCTGGCTGTTGCGCCATCTGACCGATTTCATAACCAAAAGCGGTTACGTCAGCATCGTGGTGGCGAACTTCAGTTGAGATAACGACATCACCTACATTTAAGCTTGCATCAAAGCCACCGGCAGAGCCTGTGTTGATAACGACGTCTGGCTGGTACTCATCAAGTAGGATAGTTGTACCAACGGCTGCGGCAACTTTACCAATACCTGATTGAAGCAACACAACCTCAACACCGTTGATTTGACCTGAGAAGTAAGTACAACCTGCTTTGTTAACTTCTTTACGGTTTTCAATTGCTTGTTTCAGAATGGAAACTTCTTGTTCCATTGCACCAATGATGCCGATTTTCATAGTGAATCCTATATATTCAATTAGGTTGGTTTTGATGGGCTAAGTGTAACAGAAACAATAAAGATAGGAACGGGCAGCGCCTTTCGAACCTACCTTTGTCATTCCCTAGACTGACGAAGGAAGGAGTAGGGAATCTCATAAAGTCTTCGATTCGCAGCAAGAGGTCCCCAATTCACTCGTACCTCGCTCTTGAGGATGACAGTGCTGAAGGGGAAGCATTTATAGCCGACTTCCCCGAACTTCCGTTTTCGCATCTCACATCCATATATTCCCGCGCGAAGCGTGCAAATAGCTATTGCTTAACCTTTATACATCCCATATAATTCGCGCTTCTCGTGTCGGCTGAATCAGAGATTGGCTGGCACAATGTTTAACTTACTCTTATTTAGGAGAGAATTATGTCTCTGAATGCAGAAACTAAAGCAGCAATCGTTGCTGATTACGCACGCGGTGAAGGCGATACTGGTTCACCAGAAGTACAAGTAGCACTACTAACTGCTTCTATCAACCACCTTCAAGGTCACTTCAAAGCTCACAAAGGCGATCACCACAGCCGTCGTGGTCTTCTACGTATGGTTTCTAGCCGTCGTAAGCTTCTAGACTACCTAAAAGGTAAAGATCTTGGTCGTTACCAAGAGCTTATCAAGCGTCTAGGTCTACGTCGCTAATCAAATTCCAAATTTGATGAAAGAGCCTCAGCTTATGCTGAGGCTTTTTTTATATGGGCTAGTTAAATTATTTTCCCGTTATTCAATGTGAATGGCTTTCTCAGAAGGTGAGCACATAAGCAGGAAATTTAAGGGGATTTGACCTGAAAACTAGTCTATAATCGGGCCGCTATTTCCTATATTCACTCACTGTGGATTCAAATAGTACAACTTTATATCACTGACTACAGTCACGTAAGTCGACCACATGGTCGCGGCTATTAAAAGCGGGTTTAGTGTGAGCTTATAGGCAACACTAGAGCAATAAAGAGAGCCTGTTTTCACTAGTCGCGATTGGTAGCAGTGAAGTTTCAATATTAATCTAACAAGGAATTTCCATGTTCGAAAAACCAGTTGTTAAAACGTTCCAGTACGGTAACCACACAGTTACTCTAGAAACTGGCGTTATTGCACGTCAAGCTACAGCAGCAGTAATGGTTACAATGGACGATACTTCTGTATTCGTATCTGTTGTAGGTAAAAAAGAAGCGGTAGAAGGTCAAGACTTCTTCCCTCTAACTGTAAACTACCAAGAGCGTACTTACGCTGCAGGTAAAATTCCTGGTGGTTTCTTCAAGCGTGAAGGCCGTCCTTCTGAAGGCGAAACACTAACGGCTCGTCTAATCGACCGCCCAATTCGTCCTCTTTTCCCGGATGCATTCAAAAACGAAGTTCAAGTTATCGCAACAGTAATGTCTGTTAATCCAGACGTACAACCTGACATGGTAACAATGATCGGTACTTCTGCTGCTCTTGCTATCTCTGGTATCCCGTTCAACGGTCCTATCGGTGCAGCACGTGTTGGTCACGTTGACGGTCAACTAGTACTGAACCCAAGCAACACTGAACTAGACACGTCTAAGCTAGACCTAGTCGTTGCTGGTACTGAAGGCGCTGTTCTTATGGTTGAGTCAGAAGCTGACAACCTAACAGAAGAAGAGATGCTTTCTGCGGTTGTATTTGGTCACGATCAACAACAAGTTGTGATCAAAGCAATCAACGAGTTCGCCGCTGAAGTTGCGACTCCAGCTTGGGACTGGGTTGCTCCTGAAGAGAACACAGCACTAAACACTCGCATTGCAGAACTTGCAGAAGCTAAGCTTGTTGAAGCTTACCAAATCACTGAGAAAATGGCTCGTTACGACCGTATTCACACGATTGCTGCAGAAGTAAATGAAGTGCTGCTTGCTGAAGATCCAGAAGCAAACACAAAAGAAATCCACACTATCTTCCACGATCTAGAGAAGACAGTTGTTCGTCGCAGCATCATCGCGGGTAACCCACGTATCGATGGCCGTGAAAAAGACATGGTTCGTGCGCTTGACGTACGTACTGGCGTTCTTCCACGTACACACGGTTCTTCACTATTCACTCGTGGTGAAACTCAGGCAATCGTAACTGCGACTCTAGGTACGCAGCGCGATGCTCAAATCATCGACGAGCTAACAGGTGAGCGTAAAGATCACTTCCTACTACATTACAACTTCCCTCCATACTGTGTAGGCGAAACGGGTTTTGTAGGTTCTCCTAAGCGTCGTGAAATCGGCCACGGTAAACTGGCTAAGCGTGGTATTGCAGCAGTAATGCCATCTGTAGATGAGTTCCCATACACAGTACGTGTAGTATCAGAAATCACTGAATCTAACGGTTCTTCTTCAATGGCTTCTGTATGTGGTACTTCTCTAGCGCTTATGGATGCTGGTGTTCCAATCAAAGCGTCTGTTGCGGGTATCGCAATGGGTCTAGTGAAAGAAGGCGACGACTTCGTTGTTCTTTCTGACATCCTTGGTGATGAAGACCACCTAGGTGACATGGACTTTAAAGTGGCTGGTACTAACGCTGGTATCACTGCACTTCAGATGGATATCAAGATCGAAGGTATCACTAAAGAAATCATGCAAATTGCTCTTAACCAAGCGCAAGGTGCACGTAAGCACATCCTATCTGTAATGGATGAAGCGATTTCTGGTGCTCGTGACGATATCTCTGAATTCGCTCCGCGTATTCACACAATGAAGATCAGCGCTGAGAAGATCAAAGACGTTATCGGTAAAGGTGGTGCTGTAATCCGTGCTCTAACTGAAGAGACAGGTACAAC
This sequence comes from Vibrio aquaticus, assembly GCF_003970385.1. Taxonomy (GTDB): domain Bacteria; phylum Pseudomonadota; class Gammaproteobacteria; order Enterobacterales; family Vibrionaceae; genus Vibrio; species Vibrio aquaticus. Next base: position 78,704 of record NZ_RXZH01000003.1, read on the forward strand.
TATCGAAATCGAAGACGACGGTACAATTAAGATTGCTGCAACTGAAGGTACAGCTGCGAAAGAAGCAATCCGTCGTATCGAAGAGATCACTGCAGAAGTTGAAGTAGGCCGCATCTACACTGGTAAAGTTGCTCGTCTAGCTGACTTCGGTGCATTCGTTACTATCCTGCCTGGTAAAGATGGTCTAGTACACATCTCTCAAATCGCTGATAAGCGCGTTGAGAAAGTGTCTGACTACCTAGCTGAAGGTCAAGAAGTTCAAGTTAAAGTACTTGAAATCGACCGCCAAGGCCGTGTACGTCTAAGCATGAAAGAAGCAGTAGAAAAGACGGAAGAAGCAGCAGCTGAAGAAAAACCAGCAACTGACGCTTAATTTGGTCAACAATAGGTGAATTAGCCTATTGCGCTAAAAGCATGTTATAAAGGGAGCATTACGCTCCCTTTTTTTATGTGGATGATACTGGGCTCGGCTCAGGACAGGAGTATCGATAAGTGAAATGGTTTCGAACGGCAACGCTGAGTGTGGCACTACTCGTTACAGCAGGTTGTGCAACGACTTCAAATAATAGCGCTCAATGGCTTTACCCACCGATGGCTGTGCCTTTACAGGCAAGTGTTCAACAAGAGGTGCAGATAGCGCGTCTTTCTCAGTTGCTTCAACGAACAGATTTGCCTAATGATGTCAGAGCCAAGATGCTCTATGAACGTGGTAACTATTACGATAGTGTCGGTCTGCGTGATTTAGCACGACTGGACTACAATCAATCACTTTCTTTAAACCCAGCGCAGCCTGATCTGTTCAACTTGCTGGGCGTTTACTTCACTCAAGTGGGTGAGTTTGATGCGGCGTATGACGCGTTTGACTCCACTCTAGAACTTGCACCAGATAACACTTACGCTGCTCGTAACCGAGCGATTGCTTTGTACTACGGTGATCGTATTGATCTTGCATTAGAAGATATGCAAAAGCACTATGAGCAAGATCCTAGCGATCCGTTTAGAGCGTTATGGCTGTACATTGTAAAATCGGAAAAGGCGCCAGAGTTAGCGCGCCAAGAGTTAGAGCAACGATACCAAGCTCGTGATGAGCAATGGGGATGGGTATTGGTTGCGATTACTCTAGGTGATGTGACGGAAGAGCAAGCCTTCAAAGCGATTCTTTCTGGTACAAGAGACAACACCGTTTTAGCTCAACGGCTGACGGAAGCATACTTCTACTTAGGTAAGCGTTATCAAGCAGAAGGCGATTTTGCTAGTGCAATCTCTTTATACAAGTTAGCGATTTCATTTAACGTGTTTGAATATGTCGAGCATCGTTACTCGTTCTTAGAGTTAAGCCGCATCTACAATCAAGTCAAAGCCGAGCACTTAGCTAAAGCAAAGCAAGCGCAAGCTAAAAACGCTCAGTAAGTAAAACGAGCAAAAGAGAAACCGCTGGTATCAGCGGTTTTTTATTGCCTAAAATTTGAATATGACTAAAATAGTTAGCCTTGCTAACTAATTGGCGACAGTGATGACTTTAGAGAACAGTTTGATTGAATTAGAACGATTCTGTTCTAAAGCTTGGCGTATCTATGCCAAGGAAGCCCCGTTATCGCTACTGAGCTTTAATGAGTTCGATTATCTCAAAGTGATCCAAATGTCACCTGAAGGGATGAGGATTACTGACCTAGCGGACGAGATGAAAGTCAGCAAGCCATCGGCATCAAACATGGTGGCACGGTTAGAAAAGAAAGGTTTAGTGCTTAGAGTGCCTTGTAACGAAGATGCACGTTCTAAACGAGTGACGTTGACAGAAAAAGTGATTCAGGATTTATCACTAGAACAGGTTGTTTATAAGGAAATTGCCCAAGCGATGAACGCCAAGTTATCGGCTAAAGAAGCTGAACAGTTGGTGTCTCTGCTGGAAAAATCATTAAAAGCTTAAATTTAATTATTTAGTTAGCCTTGCTAACTAATGGTGATAAGAATGCAAACTTCAATCTATAAACAGTTTTGGAAATACACCATCCCTACCGTTGCTGCGATGTTGGTGAATGGTTTATACCAAGTTGTCGATGGTATCTTTATTGGCCGCTATGTCGGCGCTGATGGTTTAGCGGGTATTAATGTCGCTTGGCCGGTGATTGGCTCGATTCTAGGCATTGGGATGTTGGTGGGTGTCGGTACCGGAGCCCTTGTGTCTATTCGCCAAGGTGAAGGGGATAATGCCGGTGCGAAACAAATCCTCACTACTGGCCTTCTGCTACTGTTGGCGCTAATGCCGATTGTCGCTGGTGGTTTGTTCTTGTTTGCTGATGACTTCTTACGTTGGCAAGGTGCGGAGGGGCGAGTGTATGAGCTGGGGTTACAGTACCTTCATATCTTGATCGGAGCCTGTGTATTCACCTTGGGTTCCATCGCTATGCCGTTTCTGCTGCGTAATGATGACAGTCCAAATTTAGCCACGATGCTGATGGTGGTTGGTGCCGTAGTGAACATTGTGATGGATTACATCATGATTGCACTGTGGGGCTGGGAGCTGACTGGTGCGGCGATTGCAACCGCGATCGCGCAAGCAGTGGTGACCGCATTAGGTTTAGCGTATTTCTTCTCATCTAGAGCCAACTTACGACTTAAGATCAGTGAGTTCAAATTGAAGCTTGCTGCCGTTCCGCAGATCTTTGCCATTGGTACTTCAAGCTTTTTTATGTATGCCTACGGTTCAATGATGGTTGCACTGCACAATAGCCTATTTACTCAATATGGCGATGTGATGATTATCGGTGCGTATGCGATTTTGGGGTATATCGTTACGGTTTATTATCTCACCGTTGAAGGGGTCGCCAACGGCATGCAGCCACTAGTGAGCTTTAACCACGGCGCGCGCAATCAAGAAAACATTCGCAAGCTGTTAAAAGTGGCGATGGGCACATCGATACTGATTGGTTTAGGCTTTGTTGTACTGTTGAATCTATTTCCTCGCGAGTTTGTCTCGGTGTTTAACTCGTCAGACAGTCAACTGATTGAAAACACGGTTTTGGGGATTCGCTTGCATATGTTTGCGCTGTTCTTGGATGGCTTCTTGGTTGTCGCTGGTGCTTACTATCAAGCGATCAACAAAGGCAGCAAAGCGATGTTTGTCACGGTTGGTAATATGCTGATTCAGCTACCTTTCTTGTACATCATGCCAAAGCTGTTTGGTGTGCCAGGAATATGGATCGCGTATCCTTTGTCGAATATCGCGTTGAGCGCGGTGGTTATATTTATGCTACTCAAAGATATTCGCCGATATCAAACAGCTCAACCAGAGCAAGCTATCGCATAGAACAAAGGGGCTCATTGAGCCCCTTTTTGTTGATGTTTTTAGCTAGAAATAAGATTAGATATTTTTCACTTCTAAGCCAGCAAGTTGATGCCAGTAGCCATTACATTGGCGGCTTTCAATAGTAGATGGGTTATTACCTTGCTCATTGGCGCGGAACTTATCGACTTGAGTGAAAGTATCGAGACCAAGCGGGCTAAGGCGTACTACATCAACCAAACCATCCATACTTGGTAAGTCATTGATAAGGTTATAGCAGTAGCCAGACTGAGTCTGAATGCCATTGAGGTTAAACACCTCTTGGCCCTCTTGGCTGCTGACCTGAATACCGGTTGGGTATTTGATACAGCAAGTCTCACAGTCATCTTTCGCTTTATTCTCAGCACGAGCAGTAAAGCAACGAGCTGAGTAGGCCAGTGGCAAATAGCCATGACTGAATACTTCAACTTCAAACTGACCTTTGATGCCCAACTCATCACATTGAGTCAATACGTTGCCTAACCATTCGCGTGATAATTCAACCGGCATACACCAACGTGTCATCCCTTGTTTTAAGAATAGGTTTAACGTGTGTGCGTTGTACGTATTGACCGCAGGGCCAACCACAAAAGGCACTTTGCTTTGGCTGGCTAATTGAATTGCAGAGACATCATTGGCTTCAATCGCAAAGTCACCGTTATCGATGTACCTCTTCATGATATTGACTTCGCTAGGTGCCTCAAGCAGTGCCATCGTAGAAAGCACGACTTGTTTACCAGTAGAACTGAGCTCTTTAGCAATATCAAACCAATGAGCAGGCTTCATCTCTCGGCGCTTAGAACAGACACTTTCACCTAGATAAATAATGTCTGCTGAACTCGATTTTGCTTGCTGATAAAAGTCTTCAACATCTTGCTTAGGCCAGAAGTAAAGTAATGGGCCAAGTGCGTATTTCATTGTGTTTTCCATTCTGTTCTTCACTCTTTAAGTGCTACTGCCATTTACGATGGTAAGCACCAAGCGTGGTCTGTGTACCCTCAGATACGTTAGCCAGTGCAGCATTCCATGTCGGCTCTACGTGGTAACCCTCTGGATTCGCAAGGTAGCGGTCAATGGCAGCGCGCCAAGTGCGAGTGACTTGTTCTACATACGCAGGGCTGCGTTGGCGACCTTCAATTTTCACTGAAGCAACGTTAGCGGCGAATAAGTCAGGCAGCATGGATAGGGTATTTAAACTGGTTGGTTCTTCGAGTGCGTGGTAGGCCTTGGTCTGTTCTTCAAGATCAGCGGTAAAGCGACCTTTACACAACGTTGGGTAGCCTGCATTTTCACCATCACTGTAGCGGTCGATGAGAATATCATTAAGACGTGACTCTAAGCCGTTTTCTGTTTCTTGCCAGCGAACGTATTTCGCTGGTGAGCATGCACCAACCGTGTTTGGTGACTCACCTGTCATATACGATGAGAGGTAGCAACGACCCTCAGACATGATACACAGGCTTCCGAAAGCAAACACTTCCAGCTCTACGTCGCTAGTAATGTTACGGGAAAGCTGTTTTACCTGATGAATAGAAAGGACACGAGGCAGAACAACACGCTTAACATTGAAGTTTTGTTTGTAAAAATCGACAGCGGCGACGTTGGTTGCCGAAGCCTGTACAGAAAGGTGCAGTTCAAGATCCGGATATCTACGTGCGGCATACTCCAGAACGGCAATATCAGCTACGATCAAAGCGTCAACACCACTATGCGCCGCTCGGTCGACGGCATCTGTCCATCGCTCAAAGCCATTTGGGTGAGCAAAGGTATTCAATGCCACGTGGATTTTTTTGTTGTTGTCATGAACGTACTGAACGGCTTTCTCTAGCTTCTTGCCAGTAAAGTTCAAACCTGCAAAATGTCGTGCGTTGGTGTCATCTTTGAAACCGATGTAAACCGCATCAGCACCACAATCAATCGCAGTTTTTAGAGCAGGTAAGTTACCTGCTGGGCATAGGAGTTCCATTGCTCTACCAAGATCATCTTATTAGAAAATTGCCGAGCATTTTATGAAGAATTATGAATGGCAAATTTGATGTAAGGCAGGTTTGAGTGAGTTTCTCGGTGAAATACTTACTTAGGGCTAGTTTTTGTGGCGGCGGTTCTGAGCAAAGAGCTCTTCAACTTCTTGTCGAGGCTGTGGTCGATAGAAGTGGAAACCTTGAATCGAGTTACAGTTTAAGTTCGACAGCAGGGTGGCTTGCTGTTGAGTCTCGACCCCTTCAGCAACCACAGTAAGGTTAAGTGACTTACCAAGGTTAATGATGTTCTCGATAACGGTGATCTGTTTTGGTAGTGTATCGATATCAGAAATAAACGCTCGGTCGATTTTAAGCTCATCAAGAGGGAAGCGAGCAAGATAAGAGAGGGAGGAGTACCCCGTCCCAAAGTCATCAATAGATAGCGCAAAGCCTAGTTTTTTTATCGCATTGAGCATTTGCAGTGTATGGTCACTGTCGCTCATAACGGCACTTTCTGTAAGCTCAAAGGTAATGCAGCTTGGATCGAGTTCCGTAGAACGCAGCAGCTTCTCCATGTAGTCGATAAGCTTAGGGTTGCCAAATTGCTCAGGAGACAGGTTGATCGCGACTCGTCCAGGCAAGATACCTTGCAGTTTCCAGCGTTTGACGGTGCTGAAAACATCACGCATGACAACACGGCCTAAATGCTCGATCAGGCCCGCTTTTTCTGCGACAGGAATAAATGCACCTGGGCTGATATAGCCTTCAACGGGGTGCTTCCAGCGAATAAGGGCCTCAGCGCCATTGATACTAAAATCTCGCGCATTGACCTTGGGCTGATACCACACTTCTAAACCGTTTTGCTGTAGCGCTTTTTGCAGTTCGATCTCGAGCCACAGACGCATACGTGCTTCTTTGTTCATCTGATCGTTAAACTTAATCAGACGATTTCGACCTCGGTCTTTGGCTTCATACATTGCTGTATCGGCATTTTGCAGCAAAATACGAGCGTCGTTACCATCACCAGGATAGGCAACACTACCAATCGAGCACGCGAGACGTTTGCTGAAGTGGTGCAGATCGAAAGGTTGGTTAATCAATGAGATGATTCGTTCAGACAACATCTCTGCCATCCGGTTGTTATCCGGTTCAGGCAGAATAAGACCAAACTCGTCTCCTCCTAAATGCCCTAACACCGCTTGCTGAGGTAGAAGACGTTTAAGACGAGATGAGACTTCTTTAATCACTTTATCGCCGATATGGTGACCAAGAGAGTCATTAATGTTTTTAAAGTTATCAATGTCTAAGTAGAGCATGATAAGTGGGGTTTCGTTATGGATGAGTTGCTCTAAACGCTTGGTAAAACCGAATCGATTGTAGAGCCCAGTGAGCGAGTCTAAGTGCGCATCTTGCTGCTGACTGTTTGGAAGCGTTGCGGAAGCTGACTCGGCATCTTGAAGCAATATGAGCTGGGAATCGCCTCCGAGCACCATCGTTGAATCCGCCATCAGATGGACTTTTCGTTCGAATCCACAACGAGGGCCAGTTAAACAGGTTAACGGCGTTTCACTTAACTGCTCAACGAAAGATTCTGGAAACACGGTTTTGGTTTTCTCATCGACGAACAAACGAGAGAAGTTTTCACCTAGTACATCTTGAATCGCATCGAATCCAAGCAAACGCAATGAAGCTGGGTTCGCTGAAATAATGCAATCATCCTCAACCAGAAGGATTCCTTCGGGAAGTAGTGAGGTGAGGGTAGAAAACTTGCCTTCTGACTCTTCAAGGGAGCGAATCAGAATCTGCTTCTCAGAGGTGTCTAACGCATGAAAAATGATGTGTTCCACGCCGTCATCATTTTCGATAGGGCAAACGTTGAAGTGGAGGCTGGTTTCTAAACCAAGATCCCCCATTGTCATCTCGGCCTCAATAGATTCTCCTTTGAACGCACGTTGATAGTACGGCTTGAGATGGTCATAGAACTGTTGGCCCATGATTTGGCTATCGTTCATGCCGACCAGTTCGGTAGAGGTTAAGCCCGCGATGTCACAATAGCGTCCGTTAACCATGGCATAGTTATGCTGGTTATCCAGAATGGCGAAAAAAAACGGACTGTTGGCCGTTATTTTTGTAAACCAGTGCTGTAATTGTTGCGATAGCATCAAGCTTGTTCCGACTCTCCAAAGAGAATTACATTCACAGTATAAGTGAATTCGATTGAATGGATAACTATAACCGCCCTAGCGTTGACTTTAAAGAGTTTCAGTTTGGGCGCAGATTCTTTGATAAATAACAGGAATCGATAGTAAAACATCCCCTATGATGGAGGACTTAGTTTACAAAGTAACGGATAACTCGCGTGATTAACAAGATTCGCACCCAACTAGTTCAAAATGCCGCATCAATTTTGCGATCTCCAGTCCACTTATTGCCGCAATCTGTACAAAAAAAAGCCTTGTTAGAAGGGCTTAAAATGGTTTTCAAAGAAGCATTAGAAGATGGCGACTTTGAGTTCCTAGAAAATAAGTGGCTGAAAGTTGAAGTGAAAGATATGCAACTTAGCTGGATGATTAGCTATCAAGATGACAAGTTGGTGGTGGCGGATAAAGCGATTAAAGAAGATGTCTCGTTTAGTGGCAACCTCAATGATCTCGTGTTAATCGCAGGACGCAAAGAAGATCCAGACACGCTTTTTTTCCAACGTCGCTTATCCATAGAAGGGGATACTGAGCTGGGATTAGAGGTAAAAAACTTGATGGACAGTGTTGATCTCGAATCTTTACCAAAAACTTTGCAAACCGCTTTAAATCAATTAGCCGATTTTGTGCAAAAAGGCTTACAATCGCCAGTGACACAAAATGAGGTTGTAAATGCTTATTCGAACTGAAGCGCCAGCAGACATCCTGGCTATAGATAGATTACTGAAATCCACATTCGAAACGGATGCTGAAGCGAACTTAGTGATGAAGCTAAGAGAGAATGGCCGCCGGACTCTCTCTCTTGTCGCTTGTAGTGATGAAGGTGACATTGTTGGTTACGTTCTGTTTAGCCCAGTCACGCTTGACGGTGTTGACCATAACTGGCAAGGGTTGGCTCCGCTAGCGGTTGCCAAAGAATACCATAAGCAAGGAATAGCGGAACAGTTAGTGAAAGAAGGTTTCTCTTCACTGTTTGAGTTTGGTTATCCAGCCTGTGTGGTTCTTGGCGATCCTGCATATTATGGCCGTTTTGGCTTTGAAAGTAGCGCAAAGCACAATATGCAATGTCAGTGGGAAGTTCCAGAAGGGGCATTTCAGGTGGTGGCGCTTGCCGAAGGTGAATTCGCTGAGGCATCGGGTCTGATTGAATATAGTCCTGAATTTTTAGAACTTTAGTGGTTTGCTAAGGAATAAAGTAAAGAAAAGCGTTACTTTTGTCCTTTTTTTGACCGCTTAATTCTAAGTGCGTACTTTTTTGAAAAAATCTACTTGTCAGCGTTATCGTGTTTCGCTAGTATTGCTCGGCCTTCGATAAGGAGGTCGCTAGCCTTGTTCAAAACGATAAGCAATTGCAGTTTCGAGCGGCGCTGGCTCAACAATTTGGAACATAGGTGGAAATAATGTTTACAGTTCTACTTGTGATTTACCTGTTGGCAGCGGTTGGTGTAATCGGCCTAGTGTTGATTCAACAAGGTAAAGGCGCAGATATGGGAGCCTCATTCGGTGCAGGCGCATCAAACACAGTGTTTGGCGCAAGCGGCTCAGGTAATTTCCTAACCCGAATGACTGCAATTTTTGCAACAGTATTTTTCATCCTTAGCTTAGTGCTTGGTAATATGTCTACACATAAGACTGAGTCACAGTGGATTGACCCAACTCAAGGTCAAGTTATCCAACAAGCTGATGATGCGAGTGAAATTCCAGCCCCTCAGGGTGACGAAATTCCTCAATAAGCTATTCTAGCTTTTAGATAGATTTAGCTGCCGAGATGGTGAAATTGGTAGACACGCCAGCATGAGGTGCTGGTGCCTTTGGTGTGAGGGTTCGAGTCCCTCTCTCGGCACCATTGATTTACAAACTTGTAAAACACCTTGGAGAGCGTATAATGCTCGACAAGTCGGACGCGGGGTGGAGCAGCTTGGTAGCTCGTCGGGCTCATAACCCGAAGGTCGTCGGTTCAAATCCGGCCCCCGCAACCAAATCCCTTTTCTTTTATAGAGAGTGGATTCGGACAAGTTTGCGTAGTAGCAATACTACGAGTTAAACGGCAACGATATCGTTTAACGTATCAGGGTCCAGCAACAAAAAACCCCGACTTTTCGGGGTTTTTTGTTATCTAAATTTCCTTAATTGGACATTTGGAGCTTTGCTTGGAATTTAAAAATGGGCTCTGTGCCCTTTTTTTGTTTCTGGAGTGGTTAAAATGACTGGTTTAGAAAGACAACTTACTGAAATGCTTGAAGCTCCTGTAGCGGCATCAGGTTATGAGTTAGTTGGATTAGAATTTATTCGCGCAGGCGAGCATTCAACGTTACGTATTTTTATTGATCACGAGAACGGCATTAATGTCGAAGATTGTGCTGAAGTTAGCCGTCAGGTAAGTGCGGTTATGGACGTTGAAGATCCAATTACTGTGGCTTACAACCTTGAAGTTTCTTCACCAGGTTTAGAAAGACCACTTTTCAAAGCTGCACATTATGAACAATTTATTGGTCACGAGGTAAGCATCGTATTGAAGATGGCTGTGGGCAACCGTCGTAAATGGAAAGGAGTTATCCATTCTGTTGATGGCGAGACTATCTCTCTTACTGTTGAAGGTAATGAAGAAGAGTTTGTGCTAAGCAATATCTCAAAAGCTAACCTGATCCCTAAATTTTAATTTGAGTCTTAGAGGCTATTTAAAATGAGTAAAGAAATTTTAGCGGTAGTAGAAGCGGTATCGAACGAAAAAGCGGTACCTCGTGAACGCATCTTTGAAGCCCTTGAAATTGCTCTAGCGACTTCGACAAAGAAGAAGCACGAAATGGAAATCGACGTACGTGTTGAAATCGACCGTAAAACGGGCGAGTTCGAAACTTTCCGTCGTTGGTTGATCGTTGAAGAAGTAGAGAGCCCAACGAAAGAGATTTCTCTTGAAGCGGCACAGTTCGAAGATGAAGCGCTACAACTGGGCGATTTCGTTGAAGATGATATCGAATCAGTAACGTTTGACCGTATTACGACTCAAACAGCGAAGCAAGTTATCGTACAAAAAGTACGTGAAGCTGAGCGTGCACAGATCGTAGAACAGTTCATCGACAATGAAGGTGAACTGGTTACTGGTGTTGTTAAGAAAGTAAACCGTGAAACGGTTGTTCTTGACCTAGGTAACAACGCTGAAGCCGTTATCCTGCGTGATGACCAACTTCCTCGTGAAAACTTCCGTCCAGGTGACCGTGTTCGTGGTCTTCTGTACAAAGTGGCTCCTGAAGCTCGTGGCTTCCAGCTATTCATCACTCGTTCTAAGTCAGAAATGCTTGCTGAGCTATTCCGTGTTGAAGTTCCGGAAATCGCAGAAGAAATTATCGAGCTTAAAGGCGCGGCACGTGATCCAGGTTCTCGCGCTAAGATCGCGGTTAAGACAAACGATAAGCGTATCGACCCTGTTGGTGCGTGTGTTGGTATGCGTGGTGCACGTGTACAAGCTGTCTCTGGTGAGCTTGGTGGTGAGCGTATCGATATCGTGCTTTGGGATGATAACCCGGCGCAATTCGTTATTAACGCTATGGCACCTGCTGATGTTGCTTCTATCATTGTTGATGAAGATGCAAACGCAATGGATATCGCTGTTGAAGCAGATAACCTAGCACAAGCTATCGGCCGCAATGGTCAAAACGTACGCCTAGCGTCTCAACTAACTGGTTGGGAACTAAACGTAATGACAGTTGAAGACCTTCATAAGAAACACGCTGAAGAGTCTCAAGCTGCAATCGAAAACTTCATGAAGCACCTAGATATCGAAGAAGACTTTGCTCAGCTGCTTGTTGAAGAAGGCTTCTCAACGCTAGAAGAAGTTGCTTACGTTCCTGTAAACGAGCTTCTTGAAGTGAATGGTCTAGATGAAGACCTAGTAGAAGAACTACGTAGTCGTGCTAAGAATGCACTAACCACTCTTGCGCTTGCACAAGAAGAGTCTTTCGATGGTGTTGAGCCTGCAGAAGACCTACTTGGTCTAGAAGGCCTTGAGCGTGAGATGGCATTTAAACTGGCAGCTAAAGGTGTAGCAACACTAGAAGACCTAGCTGATCAGGGTATCGATGATATTGAAGGTATCGAAGGTCTGACCGAAGAACGTGCGGGTGAGCTAATCATGGCAGCTCGTAATATTTGTTGGTTCGGCGAAGACGCATAATTTTCAGCAAGGAGGAAGCGGCATGACACAAATTACTGTTAAAGCACTGAGTGAAGAAATTGGAACTCCAGTGGACCGCTTAATTGAACAACTTGCTGACGCTGGTATGAAGAAAGCGAGTGGTGATCAAGTTTCTGATGATGAAAAGCAGAAGCTACTTACTCACCTAAAGAAAGAGCATGGTGATACTTCAGGTGAAACTGAACCTACTCGCTTAACATTACAGCGTAAGACTCGCAGCACACTGAGCGTGAATGCAGGTGGCGGCAAGAGTAAGGATGTTCAAGTAGAAGTGCGTAAAAAGCGCACTTACGTGAAGCGCAGCACTATCGAAGACGAAGCAAAACGCGAAGCTGAGGAAGCAGCAAAGCGTGAAGCCGAAGAGCTTGCGAAACGTGAAGCTGAAGAGCTTGCAAAACGTGAAGCTGCAGACAAAGCACAACGCGAAGCCGAAGAGAAAGCGAAACGAGAAGCGGATGCAAAACGTGACGCTGAAGAGAAGGCACAACGCGTACAAGCTGATAAGGCTAAGAAAGACATGAATGCAAAAAATGCAGAAGTGAATACTCAAGCGAAGAAAGAAGCTGACGAACTTAAGCGTCGTCAGGAAGAAGAAGCACAGCGCAAAGCAGAGCAAGAAGCTGCGAAGCTTGTTGAAGAAGCTCGTAAGCTAGCTGAAGAAAACGAAGCGCGCTGGACTGAAGAAGAGAAGAAGAAGAAAGAGTTAGAGAACTCTGACTACCACGTAACGACTTCTACTTACGCTCGTGAAGCTGAAGATGCAGCTGACCGTAAAGAAGAAGGCGGCCGTCGTAAGAAGAAGAAGAAAGCTTCTAACAACGATGACCAAGGTCGTGGTGGCCGTAACCAGCGTGGCGGCAGAAACCGCAACAAAGGTAAGCTAGCTAAACCAACTTCAATGCAACAAGGCTTCGATAAGACAGCAACAGTAGCGAAAGCTGACGTTGCTATCGGCGAAACGATCGTTGTTTCAGAACTTGCTAACAAGATGTCTGTTAAAGGCACAGAAGTTATCAAAGTAATGATGAAGATGGGCGCAATGGCGACTATCAACCAAGTGATCGACCAAGAAACAGCAGCGCTTGTTGCTGAGGAAATGGGTCACAAGGTAATCCTACGTAAAGAGAACGAGCTAGAAGAAGCGGTACTATCAGATCGTGATAACAGCGCAGAAGCAGTGCCTCGTGCTCCAGTAGTAACTATCATGGGTCACGTAGACCATGGTAAGACTTCTACACTTGACTACATCCGTAAAGCACACGTTGCTTCAGGTGAAGCGGGCGGTATCACACAGCACATCGGTGCATACCACGTTGAAACTGATAACGGCATGATTACTTTCCTTGATACTCCTGGACACGCTGCGTTTACAGCAATGCGTGCTCGTGGTGCTCAAGCGACAGATATCGTTGTTCTAGTAGTAGCAGCCGATGATGGCGTAATGCCACAAACAATCGAAGCAATCCAGCACGCGAAAGCGGCAGGTGTTCCTCTGATTGTTGCTGTAAACAAGATCGATAAAGAAGACGCGAATCCAGATAACGTTAAGAACGAGCTAGCTCAATACGACGTTATTCCTGAAGAGTGGGGCGGTGAGAACATGTTCGTTCACATCTCTGCGAAACAGGGTACAAACATCGAAGGTCTTCTAGAAACTATCCTTCTACAATCTGAAGTTCTTGAACTGACAGCGGTTGAAGAAGGCATGGCGTCTGGTGTTGTTGTTGAATCTCGTCTAGATAAAGGTCGTGGTCCAGTTGCAACAGTACTTGTTCAGTCTGGTACTCTAAACAAAGGTGATATCTTACTTTGTGGTCAAGAATATGGCCGTGTTCGTGCAATGCGCGATGAAAATGGTAAAGAAATCACTTCAGCTGGTCCTTCTATTCCTGTCGAAATCATCGGTCTATCTGGTGTACCATCTTCAGGTGACGAAGCAACTGTAGTTCGTGATGAGCGTAAAGCGCGTGAAGTTGCAAACTACCGTCAAGGTAAATTCCGTGACGTGAAACTTGCTCGTCAGCAGAAATCTAAACTAGAGAACATGTTCTCTAACATGACCGCTGGTGAAGTTGCTGAGCTTAACGTTGTTCTTAAAGCAGACGTTCAAGGTTCTGTAGAAGCAATCGCAGATTCTCTACGTAAGCTTTCAACTGAAGAAGTGAAAGTGAACATCGTAGGTTCTGGTGTTGGTGGTATTACTGAAACTGATGCAGTTCTTGCTGAAGCTTCAAACGCGATCATCCTTGGCTTTAACGTTCGTGCAGATGCTTCAGCGCGTCGTGCAATCGAATCAGCTAACGTTGACCTACGTTACTACTCAATCATTTATCAATTGATTGATGAAGTTAAACAAGCAATGGGCGGTATGCTAGCTCCAGAATTCAAGCAAGAGATCATTGGTCTTGCTGAAGTTCGTGACGTATTTAAGTCACCTAAGCTTGGCGCAATCGCTGGTTGTATGGTTACAGAAGGCACCATCAAGCGTAGCAACCCAATCCGTGTACTACGTGAAAACGTTGTTATCTACGAAGGTGAACTAGAGTCACTTCGCCGCTTCAAAGACGACGTTCAAGAAGTTAAGAACGGCTACGAATGTGGTATCGGCGTTAAGAACTACAACGATGTTCGCGTTGGCGACCAAATCGAAGTATTCGAAATCGTTGAAGTTAAACGTACTCTAGACTAATTGACTATAATTACTGGCTTATTCTTTGATGAATAAGCAGTAATTGGTTGTTGAATACGCCATGGGGGGCTGGAATTTATCCATCCCCCCATTCTTTCTAATAAGAGAAAAGATATGTCAAAAGAATTTAGCCGCACGCAGCGTGTTGGACAGCAGCTGCAAAAAGAACTTGCGATGATCCTTCAGCGCGAAGTTCGTGATTCTCGCCTAGGTATGGTGACCATCTCTGATGTAGAAGTGTCACGAGACCTAGCTTACGTAAAAGTATTCGTTACTTTCCTATGCGTTGGCGAGCAAACTCCAGAGTCTTGCCTAGAAGCACTGCGTGAGCATGAAGTGCACATCCGTATGATGCTAGGTAAGCGCATTCGTCTCCGTCTGACTCCTGAAGTTCGTTTCTACTACGATAATACTCTTGTCGAGGGTATGCGTATGTCGAACCTAGTGTCTGAAGTAGTAAGCGAAGATAAGCGCAAGCAACAAGACTCAGGTCGCGAAGACGATCAGGCGGGTGAAGAGTAATGGCTCGTCGTCGTAAAGGTCGTCCAATTAATGGTGTTATCCTTCTGGATAAACCCACAGGCATTTCATCTAATGATGCACTGCAAAAAGTAAAGCGCGTTTACTTTGCAGAAAAGGCAGGTCATACCGGTGCACTGGATCCCCTAGCGACAGGTATGCTGCCAATTTGTCTTGGTGAAGCGACCAAGTTCTCTCAGTTTTTGTTAGATTCAGATAAGCGTTATCGAGTGATCGCCAAATTAGGTGAACGCACAGATACGTCTGATTCTGATGGTGAAGTGGTAGAGACTCGCCCAGTTGATGTTTCTCTAGAAAAACTAGAAGCATGCATCGATAAGTTCCGTGGTGAGTCAGACCAAGTGCCTTCAATGTTTTCTGCGTTGAAGTATCAAGGTAAGCCACTGTACGAATATGCGCGTAAAGGCATTGAAGTGCCGCGTGAATCACGCAAGATCACCGTGTACGAAATCGTGCTCCACCGTTTCGAAGGTGATGAAGTCGAGATGGAAGTTCACTGCTCGAAGGGGACTTACATCCGTACTATCGTCGATGATCTTGGTGAAATGCTAGGCTGTGGTGCCCACGTGACTATGCTTCGTCGTACCGGCGTTGCGAAATACCCTTACGAGAAGATGGTCACCCTTGAGCAGCTCAATGAACTTCTAGAGCAAGCTCACCGTGATGAAGTTGCTCCGAAAGAGTTACTTGATCCGTTACTGCTGCCAATGGACACCGCGGTAGAAGATTTACCAGAAGTGAATCTAAACGCTGAGTTAACTAACTTAGTTCAACACGGTATGCCAGTACAGGTATTAGGTGCACCAGAAGGAACGCCACTGCGTATGACGTCAGGTGAAGAGAAACTGTTTATCGGCGTTGCTGAAGTCAATGGTGACGGTAAGGTTGCGCCTAAGCGCCTTGTTGTTTTCCGTGATGAAGTCGAGCAGTAGAGTGCTTTATCCATGATAAAAAACCGAAGCTTCGAGCTTCGGTTTTTTTATGCAGAAGAGGGGATTATTGGATAAGGTTGTCGGCTTGAAGAAGCTCTCTAAGCTGTTCCGCACGCTTTCGGTTCACCCCAAAATCAGAATACCCAACACGAGATTCTGAACGCACAAGTAATTGTTCCCCTTCGATTTTAAGCTCTAAGTCATCCACAAAGCGCATGATCTTAGAAGTACACTCGATCCGAATATAGCCTTCTTCTTTCACCGCAGTTTTAGCGCCAGGCAATTGCAGTGCTGCGTTTTCAATCGCATCAATATTGGCATCGTTTGTGATCGTAAACGGGGCAAGTTGGTATTTTTCTCGGTTGTCTTGCGTTGAGACACAGTTCGGTTTATCCCCGCATGGAGAGCTTGTTCTATCAGTCATTGTTGTCACTCCTTGGCTACAAGCGGTTAAACCCAACAGAACAGTTGAAAGGAGAGCGGCTTTCTTCATGTTGAATCCTTTAGTCTAGATACCTTTTATTATCGAACTTCATTATATGTAGGAAACAAAAAAAGGATCCAACTTTTGGATCCTTTTGTCGTATGCGTCATTCTTATACTTCTAGGTAGTCGAGAATGCCTTCGGCCGCTTTACGTCCTTCATCAATGGCTGTCACTACGAGGTCTGAACCACGAACGGCATCGCCGCCAGCGAAGATTTTCTTATTACTGGTCTGGAACATGAATTCTTGCTCTGACGGCGCTTTGATTCGTCCCCATTGATCCAGTTCGACACCGTAAGGTTCTAACCAACTCATTTGGTGCGGTTGGAAACCAAAGGCCATGATAACTGCATCTGCTTCCAGCACATGCTCACTGCCTTCGACGGGTTCAGGACGGCGGCGTCCAGCTTCGTCTGGTTCACCAAGTGCAGTTTTAACTACCTTCACACCAGAAACTTTACCTGAGGTATCTAGTTCAAGGCCAAGTGGCTGCAGGTTGAACATAAAGTTAACCCCCTCTTCTTTGGCGTTTTTCACCTCACGGCGTGAACCTGGCATATTGGCTTCATCTCGGCGGTAAGCACAGATGACGTGGTCAGCATTTTGGCGGATAGAAGTACGAACACAGTCCATAGCGGTATCACCACCACCAAGCACCACGACTTTTTTGCCTTTCATATCAATGAATGGCTTATCGTCCTCTAAATCCATCACTTTATAGGTATTGGAAATCAAGAAAGGCAGCGCGTCATAGACACCTGGTGCATCTTCGTTCTCGAGACCTGCGCGCATATTCTTGTAGGTGCCAACCCCAAGGAACACCGCATCGTACTCATCGACAAGTTGCTGCATTTGGATATCTTGACCGACTTCAACATTGAGTTGGAACTCCACCCCCATCTCGGTAAAGACCTTACGGCGATTTTCCATCACGCCTTTTTCAAGTTTAAAGGATGGAATACCAAAAGTGAGCAGCCCGCCAACTTCTGGGTAACGGTCAAACACTACCGGTTTAACGCCATTGCGAACCAAAATATCAGCCGCGGCAAGACCTGCTGGCCCGGCGCCAATAATGGCGACCTTTTTGTCGGTCCATTCCACTTTCGACATGTCTGGCTTCCAGCCCATCTCAAAAGCTTTGTCGGTAATGTACTTTTCGATATTACCAATAGTCACTGCACCGAAGTCATCATTTAGCGTACACGAACCTTCACAGAGACGGTCCTGAGGACAAACGCGTCCACAGACTTCAGGAAGACTATTGGTTTGGTGCGACAGTTCAACCGCTTCAATGATTCGACCTTCATTGGCTAGCTTTAACCATTGAGGGATGTAGTTGTGAACGGGACATTTCCATTCACAGTATGGGTTACCACAATCTAAGCAACGATCCGCTTGAGCTGTTGCCTGTTGCTTAGTAAAGGGTTCATAAATTTCAACAAACTCGATCTTACGAATTTTGATTGGCTTTTTCGCAGGGTCGACGCGTTGAACATCAATAAATTGGTATACGTTCTGGCTCATGATTCAAACATCCTCCATGACTATTGGGCTTGAACGCGCAACTCTGCGGCGCTGCGACTTTGGTGACCAAGCAGAGTATTGAGATCGGCTGATTTCGGTTTCACCAAGTAGAACTTTGGAATCCATTCATCAAAGTTCGCTAAAATATCTTCAGCATGCACTGAGCCGGTTTCTTCTAGGTGTTCCGCAATGAGACCACGTAGATGCTCTTGGTGAATGTGTAAGTCTGATAGGGCAACTGCCTCAACGGACTCTTCATTGACACGGCCTTGGAAATCCTCATTCTTATCTAAGACATATGCAAAACCACCCGTCATACCCGCACCGAAGTTCACACCTGTAGCACCAAGAATTGCGACAATGCCGCCAGTCATGTATTCACACGCGTTATCGCCAGCCCCTTCGATGACAGAAATCGTACCTGAGTTACGTACGCCGAAACGCTCACCTGCGGTACCCGCAGCAAATAGCTTGCCTCCGGTAGCACCGTATAAGCAGGTGTTACCGATGATGGTGGCTTCATTACACTTAAACGCTGTGCCCTGGTGCGGCTTTATGACGATCTTGCCGCCTGCCATACCTTTACCAACGTAGTCATTTGCGTCACCGGTTAAGTAAAGCTCTACGCCTCCGGCGTTCCATACACCGAAAGACTGACCTGCAGTGCCATCTAAGTGGAGCTTAATCGGCTGAGCGGCCATCCCTTGGTTACCATAGCGCTTGGCAATTTCACCGGATAGGCGAGCACCAATTGAACGGTCAGTATTGATGACGTTATAGAAGAAGTCCGCGGGTTGTTTGGCTTCAACGGCTGCCAAAGCATCGTCAATAATCTGCTGGTTGAGCTCTGCTTTATCAAATGGCGCATTAGGCTCCGTCCAGTAAACAGGGTGCCCTTGCGGTGACATTGGCGCTTCCAAAATACCTGATAGATCGAGTTTACTCTGCTTCGCAGTTCGACCCTCTACTGCTTCTAAAAGGTCGGTCCGGCCAATCAGGTCAGTCAGCTTCTCGACACCGAGTTCCGCCAGTAGCTGACGTACTTCATCAGCTAGAGCAACAAAGTAGTTCATCACCATTTCCGGTAGGCCCTTAAAGTACTCTCTACGCAGGGTGTCATCTTGGGTTGCTACACCGGTAGCACAATTATTTAAGTGACAGATACGTAGGAACTTACAACCCATTGCTACCATTGGGGCAGTACCAAAACCAAAGCTTTCAGCACCTAAGATAGCAGCTTTGACTACATCAAGACCGGTTTTAAGGCCACCATCGACTTGCAGGCGAATCTTATGGCGAAGTCCATTAGCAACCAGTGCTTGTTGAGTTTCTGCTAGGCCAAGCTCCCAAGGGCTGCCGGCGTATTTTACCGAGGTCAGTGGGCTAGCCGCTGTACCGCCGTCATAGCCAGAAATAGTGATAAGGTCGGCATAAGCTTTGGCTACACCAGTCGCGATAGTACCGACGCCTGGCTCAGAGACCAGTTTTACCGAGACTAGCGCTTTTGGATTAACTTGCTTAAGATCGAAGATCAGCTGAGCTAAATCTTCAATCGAATAAATATCATGGTGTGGCGGTGGTGATATTAGTGTTACACCTTGCACTGAGTAACGTAGCTTAGCAATTTCTGCCGTCACTTTATGACCCGGTAGCTGACCACCTTCCCCCGGTTTTGCCCCTTGTGCTACTTTAATTTGCAGCACATCAGCGTTGGTTAGGTAGTGAGGAGTCACACCAAAACGACCAGATGCGATTTGCTTGATGCGAGAGTTACGTTCAGTGCCGAAACGACGAGGGTCTTCGCCACCTTCCCCTGAGTTTGAATAACCGCCTAAACGGTTCATTGCAGTCGCGAGTGCTTCGTGGGCTTCAGGGCTTAATGCACCAATCGACATGGCTGCGGAGTCAAAGCGTTTAAATAGGTCAGTACTTGGTTCAATCTTTTCTAAAGGAAGAGGTGAATCTGACTTCTTCAGCTGCATTAAATCACGCAGCATGGCGGTCGGACGTTCATTTACCTGCTTGGAAAAGCTCTTATAGTCAGATGACTCACCCGACTTGACCGCCTGTTGCAGTGTGCCAACCACATCTGGGTTATAGGCATGGTACTCGCCTCCGTGAACATATTTGAGCAAACCACCGTGTTCGATAGGCTTACGTTTTGCCCACGCTTTACGAGATAAGTTGTAAATGTCTTGCTCGAAATCTTCGAAGTTGGCGCCCTGAATACGTGTCGTAACGCCTTTAAAGCATAAGTTAACCACATCTTGGCTTAGGCCTACGGCTTCGAAGAGTTGTGAGCAGCGGTAAGAAGCCACCGTCGAAATACCCATCTTCGACATGATCTTATACAGACCCTTGTTGATGCCGTATTGGTAGTTTTGCATCACTTCACGATAGCTTTTATCAATCGCACCATCGTCAATAACTTTCCCAAGCGCCTCGTAGGCGAGGTATGGGTAAACCGCCGTTGCACCAAAACCAAGTAAAACGGCAAATTGATGAGGGTCTCGAACTGTGCCTGTTTCAGCGAGGATGTTGGCATCACAGCGAAGGTTTGCATCAATTAAGCGGCTTTGCACAGCGCCAACCGCCATCGCAGCCGGGATAGGTAGCAAGCCTTTTTTCAGATTACGGTCTGATAAAACAACCAAAACGGTGCCGTCTTGAACGACTTCTACGGCTTGATCGCACAAGTCTTGAATGGCTTTCTCTAGATCTTTCTCTTCTGGATCGTAATTAATATCAATGACAGTGCTTCGGTAGTATTGGTCATTAAGATCAAGAAGTTGCTGCATATCGGAGTAGAGTAGAACAGGCGAGCCAAAGGTCACCCTGTGCGCGTGTCCATCCGTTTCACAGAACACGTTCATCTCTTGACCAATGCTGGTAGCTAGAGACATCACATGCTTTTCGCGCAGTGGATCGATGGGTGGGTTAGTGACCTGAGCAAACTTCTGACGGAAGTAGTCGGTCACTAAGCGTTCTTTAGAAGAGAGCACCGCCATTGGCGTATCATCACCCATCGAACCTACCGCTTCTTGACCCATATCCCCAAGTACTCGAAGAACTTGCTCGACCTCTTCTGTACTCATAGCAAATTGCTTTTGGTAGGTCTTGAGCTGGTCATTGTCTAAGCTTCGTTTACCGACTTTATCATCAGGTAAATCAGAGAATGGGGTCAGTTTATGGACGTTATTTTCCATCCATTCTCGATAAGGGTGACGGCCTTTCAAGTCGTTATCAATTTCGCTTGATTGCCATAGTTTGCCTCGACGAGTGTCAACGACAAGGAGCTCACCTGGACCGACTCGACCTTTTTCTGCCACTTCATCAGGGGCATAGTTCCAAATACCGACTTCTGAAGCGAGTGTGATGAGTTTATCTTTGGTGATCACGTAGCGAGCAGGGCGAAGTCCATTACGGTCTAGGTTACATGCAGCGTAGCGGCCATCTGATAAAACGATACCGGCAGGACCATCCCACGGTTCCATGTGCTTAGAGTTAAAGTCATAGAATGCGCGCAGATCTGGGTCCATATCTGGGTGGTTTTGCCATGCTGGTGGCACAAGCATACGCATGGCTCGAAAGATATCCATACCGCCGGCTAGGAAGAGATCCAGCATGTTATCCAGACTTGAAGAGTCTGAACCTGTTTCATTAACAAACGGTGCGGCCGTTTTTAGGTCCGGTAACAGTGGCGACGAGAACTTGTAAGCGCGAGCGCGAGCCCATTGGCGGTTACCTTCGATGGTATTGATTTCACCATTGTGCGCGAGATAACGGAATGGCTGAGCAAGCGGCCATCGTGGTTGCGTATTGGTTGAGAAGCGCTGGTGGAACAGACAGATCGCCGATTCCATGCGAAGATCGGCAAGATCTAAGTAAAACCTCGGAAGATCTGCAGGCATACATAAGCCTTTATAGACCATCACTTGAGTCGACAGACTACAGATATAGAAATCACGGTCATCGGTGATTTGTTTTTCGATACGTCGGCGCGCAATGTATAGTCGGCGCTCGATATCACGCTCACGCCATCCGGCAGGAGCAGAGATAAAAACTTGCTGAATATTAGGCAGCGAATCTGCTGCAATAGGGCCAAGTACAGCTGAGTTAGTAGGAACTTCACGCCAGCCTGAAACGGTCAAGGTCTCTTGTGCAAGTTCTTGGTTTATAACATCTTTAGCTATTTTTACTTTGGTTGGGTCTTGGTTGAAGAAAATCATGCCGACGGCATATTGCTTACCAAGATTGAAGCCGCTTTCTTCGGCGATGAGACGCAGGTACGAGTCTGGTTTTTGCAGTAATAAGCCACAACCATCACCGGTTTTTCCATCTGCAGCAATACCACCGCGGTGTGTCATACGGTCTAATGCAGAGATCGCTGTGCGTACCAATTTATGGCTTGGTTCACCTTCCATGTGTGCAATCAAGCCAAATCCACAGTTGTCTTTTTCAAGACTAGGATCATATAGAGCCATTGCAATTCTCCCTTTGCTTCACCTGTCTTTCCGACAGAACTACCAACATTTAAAGGGTTGGTATATATGACTAACTATTCGTTCTAATTGTTATTATTTGTATATGTATGCACTATTTTTCTATAGAACAATTAACAAATGTTGAGAAAATCATTTTCATCAGCTTCACAACGTATAGCTTATTATAAAAAAGGTCAAGTTCTTGGATGATAATCATGTAAATGTGCGATTTACCACTTAATAAGCTGTGATAGTCTATATATTTCAGAAGGTTAGCTTTTTTGTTGTTACATTTTTATAACAATAATTTGCTCAGTAGGAATAAAAAAGACCAGCACAATGTGCTGGTCAAATCATAAAATTTGGAAGGAATGATTGTTGAATCAATATCACCTAGTGGTAACTAGAGTTATTTAACTAGGTGACATTGTTATTATGCAGATAGCATCAAGGAATCTGCTTTTGCTTCTAGGTTCGAGTTGCCCATTAGGTAATCATCAATGGCGATGGCACACTCACGACCTTCGTTGATACAACGAACGACTAATGATTGACCAGTACGCATATCACCTGCAGCAAAGACACCTTTTTGGCTAGTCGCAAAACCATCGGTTGCTACGTTACCACGGTCATCCAGTTTGATATCTAGTTGAGCAAGTACACCCGTTGGTTCTGGGTGCAGGAAGCCCATTGCAAGGAATGCCATATCACATGGAATCACACGCTCAGAGTTTGCGACTTCCTCAAAACCTGGACGTTCACCTGGTTTCGCATCCTGCCAAACGATATCGGCAATGCGTAGACCAGTGACTTCGCCTTTATCGTTGCCGATAAATTCTTTGGTCAGGATATTCCAATGACGATCACAGCCTTCTTCATGCGAAGTTGTTGTCTTCATGATCATTGGGTATTGAGGCCAAGGCATATTTGCAGGACGCTTCTCTGGCGGGATCGGCATGATCTCTACCTGAGTAACGCTTGCCGCTTTATGACGGTTCGATGTACCTACACAGTCAGAGCCCGTATCACCACCACCGATAACGACAATATGTTTGTCTTTCGCGTGAATTTCTTCACCTTGAAGGTCCATATCGTTTGCACGGCGGTTGTTTTGACCTAGGAATTCCATTGCGAAATGGACACCTTTTAGTTCACGGCCCGGTACAGGAAGGTCACGTGGAACCGTTGAGCCACCAGTCAGTAGTACCACATCAAACTCTTGACGTAGCTGCTGAGCGTTTACATCAACACCAATATGTTGATTAACTTTGAACTCAACGCCCGCTTCCGCCATTAGGTTGATCTTACGGTCAATCACATCCATACCAAGCTTGAAATCAGGAATACCGAAGCGCAGTAGACCACCAACTTTTTCGTCACGTTCAAAAACGGTCACTGAGTGACCAGCACTGTTTAGCTGTTCAGCTGCGGCAAGACCTGCAGGGCCAGAACCGATGATTGCGATCGTTTTGCCTGTGCGTGAACGAGGCGTTTTAGGTTTTGCGTACCCCTCACGGTACGCAGTTTCTACAATGGTTTTCTCGATATTACAGATAGTGATTGGGTCTTGGTTGATACCTAGTACACAAGCACTTTCACACGGAGCAGGACACACTCGACCTGTGAATTCAGGGAAGTTGTTGGTTGAACTTAGGATGTTCCACGCTTCTTCCCAGCTATCACGGTAAACCGCGTCGTTGAACTCAGGGATGATGTTACCAATCGGACAACCGTTGTGACAGAAAGGAACACCACAGTCCATACAACGAGAAGCCTGAGTATTGATCTTGTCACCAAACTCTTCGTTAAGAACGAATTCTTTGTTGTTTTCAATACGAACTGATGGGTCGATCTTCTGCGGAAGCTCACGACCATGTTCTAAAAATCCAGTAGGCTTACCCATTATACTGCCTCCACTTGTTCCGTTTGTGCTTGCTCTGCTTCAGCCTTACGCTTTAGAAGTACCGCTTTGTAGTCGCGCGGCATAACCTTGACCATAGAGGCTAGGCTTGCTTCAAAGTTATCAAGGAAAGACTGAGCAACTTCACTTCCTGTGAATTGAACTTGCTTGGTTAGCATTTCTTTCAGTAGTTCACGGTCTTCTGTTTCGATTGGATCGAGGTCAACCAACTCTGGGTTGAGCTTCGTTTCGAAGTCACCAGACTTGTCCCAAACGTAAGCCACACCGCCACTCATACCTGCCGCAAAGTTACGGCCTGTTGAGCCAAGGATTACAGCAACACCACCAGTCATGTACTCACAACCGTGGTCACCAACACCTTCAACAACGACTTTCGCGCCTGAGTTACGAACACAGAAACGTTCGCCAGCCATACCGCGAATGTAAGACTCACCCGAAGTCGCACCGTAGAAACATACGTTACCAACGACGATGTTATCTTCAGCGACGATGGTGGATTTCGCGTCTGGGTAAAGTACGAGCGTACCGCCAGAGAGGCCTTTACCCCAGTAGTCGTTTGCATCACCTTCCACTTCGAACTTCACGCCCTTAGCAAGGAAAGCACCGAATGACTGACCCGCACTGCCGTTGAACTTAACGTTCATTGGCTGAGGTAGGCCTGCGTCTTTGTAAACCTTAGAGATTTCGTTTGACAGCATGGTACCCGCAGAGCGGTCCGTGTTGATGATAGGGAATTCAGCGTTGACTGCTTCACCTTTCTCAAGCGCAGGAATAGCCGCTTGAATCAACTTACGGTCGAGAACGTCTTCTAGGTTGTGGTTTTGCTGCGTTTGGTTATAAACGCCATCGTCTTCACGCGCTTGCTCAATATGTAGAACAGGCGTTAGATCTAAGTTCTTGTACTTCCAGTGGCCGATATCATCACGAACTTTCAGTTTGTGTGATTGACCAACCATCTCTTCGATAGTGCGGTAGCCTAGCTCAGCCATCACTTCACGTAGGCCTTCAGCCATGTACTGGAAGAAGGTTACGACATCTTCTACGCGGCCATCGAAGCGCTCACGTAGTGTCTTGTTCTGCGTTGCGATACCCACAGGACAGGTGTTCTTATGACACTTACGCATCATGATACAGCCTTCAACAACCAATGCGGCCGTTGCCACGCCCCATTCTTCAGCGCCAAGTAGGGTTGCCACAGCTAGATCGCGAGGGGTTTTCATCTGGCCATCAGACTGAACAACGATACGGTTACGTAGGCCGTTCTTTAGAAGCGTTTGGTGCGTTTCCGCTAGACCCAGTTCCCAAGGTAGACCTGTGTGACGGATAGAAGACATCGGGGATGCACCTGTACCACCATCAAAACCTGCAATAAGAACAACGTCAGCTTTCGCTTTCGCTACACCAGAGGCGATCGTACCAACGCCCGCTTCCGATACTAGCTTCACGTTGACGCGGCCAGCGCGGTTCGCGTTTTTCAAGTCGTAGATTAGCTGAGCCAAATCTTCGATCGAGTAGATATCGTGGTGTGGCGGTGGCGAGATTAGACCTACGCCCGGAGTCGAGTGACGCGTTGCACCGATCCAGTCATCAACCTTATCACCTGGTAGCTGACCACCTTCACCTGGTTTCGCACCTTGAGCCATCTTGATCTGTAGCTCATCAGCGTTAGTTAGGTAGTAAGACGTTACACCAAAGCGACCTGATGCAACCTGTTTGATTGCAGAGCGTTCCCAATCACCGTTTTCTTTACGTTCGAAACGCGTTGGGTCTTCACCACCTTCACCAGAGTTAGATTTCGCGCCAATACGGTTCATCGCAACAGCCAGTGTTGAGTGCGCTTCGTAAGAGATAGAACCGAATGACATTGCACCTGTCGCGAAACGCTTAAGGATGTTTTCGATTGGCTCTACTTCTTCTAGCGGGATTGAACCTGCTGGGTTCTTAACGAAGTCTAGTTGGCTACGTAGCGTCGCTGCGTTATCGCCTTGGTCATCCACCGCTTTCGCGTATTTTTTGAACTGAGCGTAGTCTTTGTTACGAGTTGACTCTTGCAGTAGTGAGATAGTTTCAGGGTTAAACAGGTGCTTCTCACCACGCTGTTTCCACTGGTAAACACCACCAACATCAAGAACTTGAACTGGGATTTCACGAGTTGGGTAACCGATACGGTGACGTACTAGGACTTCCTTAGCGATGTCATCAATCGTGAGACCTTGAATACGAGAAACGGTACCAGTGAAGTATTTATCGACAACAGACTTGCTGATACCCAGCGCTTCAAAGATCTGTGCACCGTGGTAAGACTGTAGCGTCGAGATACCCATCTTCGAGAAGATCTTCAATAGGCCGCCGTTGATAGATTGACGGTAGTTCTCAAAGAGGTCACGAATATTGGTTTCAGGATCAAGCTTCTTGGTGCGTTGCAGTTCAACCATAGTTTCGATAACTAGGTATGGGTTGACTGCGTTTGCGCCGTAACCGATTAGCGTTGCGAAGTGGTGCGTCTCACGCGCATCACCGGTCTCTACCACAATGTCACACTTCGCACGTAAACCTTTACGGATTAGGTGGTGGTGAA
Source organism: Vibrio aquaticus (assembly GCF_003970385.1). Lineage (GTDB taxonomy): Bacteria > Pseudomonadota > Gammaproteobacteria > Enterobacterales > Vibrionaceae > Vibrio > Vibrio aquaticus. Next base: position 105,530 of record NZ_RXZH01000003.1, read on the forward strand.
CTGCGCCAACCGCAAGCATTGCTGGAATCGCGGCATGGTTAGAGTTAACAGCACGGTCAGTTAGAAGGATGATTGAGTAACCGTCGATTACTGCATCTTCTGCATACTGACAAATACGCTTCAGCGCACGCTCTAATTTGCCTTCGTCTTCACTTGCTTGGAATACGATGTCTAGCGTCTTCGCTTGAAGGTGCTCGTTGTCGATAGCACGTAGCTTCTCAAGTTCAGAGTTAGATAGAACAGGAGACTCAAGCTCTACTTTTTGACAGTGTTCTGGAGACTCAGCAAGCAGGTTCTGATCCTTACCTAGGTAAGTGTTCAGTGACATAACCATACGCTCACGAATCGGGTCGATTGGCGGGTTAGTTACCTGAGCAAACAGCTGTTTAAAGTAGTTTGATAGATGTTGTGACTGGTGCGATAGAATCGCTAGTGGCCAGTCGGCACCCATTGCAGAAAGAGGCTCTTTACCGTCTTTCGCCATAGGGACAATGATTTCGTTCACTTCTTCAGAGCTGACACCAAACGCTTGCTGCTTGTGCAGTAACTTCTCTGGTGAAGGCTGGCTGAATTCGTTGCTCGCATCTGGCAGTTTCTTCAGGCTAAGTAGGTTTTCTTCAACCCACTTCTCGTAAGGCTGTGCTGATGCAATGCCATCTTTCACTTCTTCATCAGAAATGATGCGACCTTGTTCTAGATCAGCAACGAAGATTCGACCTGGTTGTAGACGACCACGGAACTCAACGTTCTCAGGTTCAATCTCAACAACGCCAGACTCAGAAGCCATCACTAGGAAGTCATCTTTGGTCACTGTGTAGCGAGAAGGGCGTAGACCGTTACGGTCAAGGGTCGCACCTACTTGAACACCGTCAGTGAAACACACCGATGCAGGGCCATCCCATGGTTCCATGACGTTCGCGTGGTACTGGTAGAACGCACGACGTGTAGGATCCATGTTTTTGTTTTCTTGCCATGCTTCAGGGATCATCATCATCAACGCATGTGGCAGGCTGCGACCAGATAGAACTAGGAGCTCTAGTGCCATATCGAAGTTTGATGAATCCGAGCTACCTTCCTGACAGATAGGCAGTAGCATGTCGATCTCAGCCTGAGTGAACAGGTCTGATTCGATGATCGCTTCACGGGCTTTCATCCAGTTCAAGTTACCGCGAACTGTGTTGATTTCACCATTGTGAGCAATGTAGCGGAAAGGCTGAGCAAGACGCCAGCGCGGGAATGTATTGGTAGAAAAACGAGAGTGTACAAGCGCTAGTGCACTCACCATCGTTGGATTCTGGAGATCTAGGAAGTATTGAGGTACTTGCTCTGTGGTTAACTGACCCTTGTACACAACCGTCTTGTAAGACATTGAGTTGATGTAGAAGTCATCGCCAATGTTTGAAACACTCTCAAGACAAACACGTACAGTGTAGTTACGTAGAACGTATAGTTTACGCTCTAATTCTTCTGGCGTGATACCTGGGCCACCAGAGATAAACACATGCTCAAATTGAGGTTCTGTACTGAGTGGGTCTGCACCGATCATTGAGTTGTCGGTAGGAAGAACACGGTAACCAATAACGTCTAACTCAAGACGTTGTGCATTGCGTTCTAAAATGTCACGACATTGTGCACGTTTGTGCTCATCTTTAGGGAAAAGTACAACGCCAACACCATACTTCTCAAAAGAAGGCAGCTTGATACCAAGCTTAACGGCTTCTTCTAATAGAAATTCGTGTGGTTTTTGTAGCAAGATACCGGCACCGTCACCCGAACAAGGGTCACACCCTTGACCGCCACGGTGTTCCATACGTGCAAGCATATCTAATGCTTGAGTCACGACTGCGTGTGATTTGCGGTTTTTAAGGTGAGCAACAAAACCGATACCACAAGCGTCATGCTCCAGCTCTGGAGTATAAAGACCTTGTGATCTTTGCTCTCTATCTACCATGGATACATCCTTCCAGTTCAAATAGGCGCAATTGGGCTAGTCGAAACTAGTTCTACGTCCTGTCCTTTATTTTTATGATTCGAAGTCGACCTAGGTTGGTGACTTTGATTCCATTCCGTATCTCGCAGGAAAAATATTGCGAGAAAAACAATCCTTGGTGGTTTCCATTTTTTTTGCATCACAATCTAGTGATTTATATAGGTGGGAGTTGGAAAACACCGATGTTTCATCACGATTCCGTGTAACTAATTACACAAAAAAGCACAAAAACTGTAAGTATCCTACAATTTAGTTAGGCGGAAATGCAATCAAAACTCGACTCTGTTGCCCACTTTTTTCGTCTATGAAATGAATATTATGTTTAACTTTTGCGTAACAAATGGCCTGAGGCACGTTATTTCTGCATGTTTATTGACTTTGCTTAACTTCTCACCTGTTTGAAATCGTTACATTCCCTCCTCGATTTTTTTCAAAACTGTAATTAATTTACATCAATCTTAATGAGATTCATTTCGATCTAAGCCGAGGGTTACCATGCAACTTCACGAACTCGTCAATACTATTGGACAAGATCTGCAACGCCGTTATGGCGAAAAAGTTCACAAGCTAACCTTGCATGGTGGGTTTAGCTGCCCGAACCGAGACGGAACGATTGGCCGAGGGGGATGTACCTTCTGTAATGTCGCTTCGTTTGCTGATGAAGAGGCGCAAGTCAAAAGTATTCAAGAACAGCTAATAGACCGTGCCGGTGAAATTGATCGAGCGAAGAAATATCTCGCATACTTTCAGGCGTATACGAGCACGTATGCCGAAGTCCAAGTTTTGAAGAACATGTATGAGGAAGCATTAAAAGCGGCGGACATCGTTGGCTTGTGTGTGGGCACTCGTCCCGATTGCGTGCCTGATGCGGTGCTGGATCTATTATCTGGCTATGTCGAGCAGGGATACGAGATTTGGTTGGAGTTAGGGTTGCAGACTGCAAATAATCAGACGCTTAAACGTATTAACCGTGGCCATGACTTTGAATGCTATGCAGAGATTACCAAACGAGCTCGCACGCTAGGTATCAAGGTTTGCACACATTTAATTGTCGGTTTACCCAAAGAGACGCGAGAAGATAACGTCGCTACGATGGAGCAAGTACTGGCGGTCGGGACCGATGGGATTAAGTTGCATGGCTTACACATTGTCGAAGGCAGTACCATGGCCAAAGCGTGGAAGGCGGGTCGGTTGCAAGCCCCTGAACTGGAGGAGTATGTCGCGATTGCCAGTGAGATGATTCGTATGACGCCACCCGATGTTGTTTATCACCGTGTATCGTCAGCGGCGCGAAGACCAACATTGCTGGCGCCTTTGTGGTGTGAAAATCGTTGGCTAGCCATGACCGAAATTGGTCGCCGATTAAGCAGTGATGGGGCTCAAGGATCATCGATTGATCAACCATTTATATATACAAAGCCAATATTAAAGGCTGATTAATAACCAATTAACTGGTATCTTTTACCCTTATAATAGTCGGTAAATAGTTAGAGTTAAGTGTCGAGATGGAGCAGGTATTGGTTTGGTTATGGGAGTCAACCCAAGAGCATGGTGTCGCTGTCAGTTTTATCTTGCTGCTGCTTGTGCTATTGACGTTTATTTATACCCGCTATCAAAAGCACTTAACTGAACTGCTGCAAGCAACCCCCAATGCAATGTTATTGATTGATAGTAGAAGTGGGGAGTTGCTCCTGGCTAACTCATTAGCGGTGCAGTTGCTTGGCGTTCGCCGTGTAGGCAAAAATTTTATGCTGCCAGAGTCCGTAACTCCGCAGTTTCTTCTTTCGACTGTTTCTTCTATTTCCGGCCCTCAGTTTTCGACCGAATTACTTCAATGGCCAATCTCCAATAATCGCCAAATTCAACTCGACGTGACAGGGCGAAAAGCCCTATTTCGCCGCAATCAAGCTTGGTTACTTTATTTCTCTGTGCATCAAGTGACCGATCAAGAGCTGACGAACGAGCTTAACTCTCTTTCCGTGGTGAAAAGTGCGTTCGATAACCTATCTGAGCTTATCTATATCAAAGACAAAGAAGGCAAACTGATTTCAAGCAATCGCGCTTTTCAACGTTTTTGGCATGAGCGTGAAGATGAAGGGATTGCAGATATCCAAGGCGTGATTAAAGGTCGCGCAAGTAAAAGGCGCTGGACAGTGTCACCTGATGGTCGAAGCTGTCTACTGGAAAGTCACCAGATGATATTAATCTCTGCGAGAGGTGAACATATCGGTACCTTGGGGATAAGTCATGACGTGACGGATTGGCATGACATGCAAAAGAGCCTGCGAGATGAGATGGAGAAGCGTAAAGATACCGAGGTTGCCCTTGCTCAACGTGACACTATCTTACAGAACATTCTTGAATCGAGTCCGGACTCGATTGGTATTTTCAATGAGAATATGGTCTATCAAGCCTGTAATAAGCCGTTTGTTAAAGCTCTGGGGATTTCCACTGTCGATGACCTAATTGGTAAGCGCCTGCAAGATGTCATTCCCAACGATACTTATGGACGTTTATCTGAAACCGACAAGAAAGTGCTGCATGAAGGAAAATCACTGCGCTACATCGATCGTGTGATCAGTACCAATGGTCAGTTTACTTGGTACGATGTGGTGAAATCGCCTTTCAAAGACCCTGCTTCTGGCACTAATGGGGTGCTCATTATGGCGCGTGATATTTCTGAACGCTACTTGGTAGAACAGAAACTCGAAGAAGCGAATCAAGAGCTAGAAAGATTGAGCTTTATTGATAGCCTGACTCAAATCTCAAATCGCCGCCGCTTCGATGAGCAGTTAGAGACGTTGTGGCACCTGCACTCACGAGAGAAACAGCCTCTCACTGTCATGCTTTGTGATATCGACTACTTTAAAGGTTACAACGACTTTTATGGTCACCAACGTGGCGATGACGCTTTAGTACAGGTCGCGCAAGTGTTTAAAAATGTGCTGCCAAGGTCGAGTGATAGTGTTGCTCGTTACGGCGGTGAAGAGTTCGCGTTTATTTTGCCGAATACAACGGTTGAGGGAGCTCTCAAGGTTGCTGAGCGCATTCATCAAGGTGTCGCTGAGCTGAAACTCGAACACCAGAAATCTAAGGTGGCGGATATTGTCACTGCGAGTATTGGTGTGGCTTCATTTATCCCTCAGCCAGATGGCTCGAACGAAACGATTGTGGCATTGGCAGATAGCGCGTTGTATCAAGCAAAATCAAATGGCCGCAACCAAACCTGTGTGCATCACACATCAGACAATTAACCTATATCGGTTAGGGATTCTTTTCGCTGTTAGTAGCGAAAACAGGTAATATTGAGAGATGTCTACACAAGCCATTGTTTAGCTTGGTATTGCCTCTCGTTACCTTTCGGAGCCTTCATGAAGCCGATAAAAAACCTCGCCCAATATTATGTCGACCTGTTGGTTAAGCTCGGCATCTTACGTTTCTCGATTTTACTTGCTCTGGCTTTGGTTGCACTGGCCGTCGTCGTCCAAGTCGGCATAACGCTTGTGCTTAGCGGGCATGTGGATGATATCGATATTGTTCGCTCCGTTTTCTTTGGCTTATTGATCACGCCCTGGGCGGTCTATTTCCTATCCGTTGTTGTCGACCAACTAGAAGAGTCGCGACAACGACTTTCAAAACTGGTGTCTAAACTCAAAGATATGCGCTCACGCGATCAGGAGTTGAACCACAAGCTTCAGCAGAATATCAGTAAGCTCAATCAAGAAATTGAAGACCGTATTAAAGCAGAAGAAGCGCGCGAAGAAGCGATGTTGGATCTTGAAAATGAGGTCTATCAACGCGAAAAAACCCAGCTAGAACTTGCAGAGAGAACGGCGCTGCTACGATCTTTTATCGATGCGTCTCCGGATTTGATTTATTACCGAAATGCGGAAGGTGTCTTCTCAGGCTGTAACCGTGCAATGGAGGAGCTGACGGGTAAGAAAGAGAACCAGCTGGTGGGATTAACCCCTTGGGATGTGTACAGCAAAGAGGTCGCTCAGCCGATTGTCGATACTGACCAAAAAGTATTTACCGATAATCAATCCCTCACGTATGAGCAGTGGTTAGAGTACCCAGACGGTCGCCGTAACTACTTTGAGCTGCGTAAGGTGCCATTCTACAGTAAAGATGGTCGTCACTTGGGTTTGGTCGGTTTTGGGCGTGATATTACCGAACGTAAGCGCCATGAAGAGTCGCTAGAGAAAGCCAGTCGAGATAAAACGACGTTCATTTCTACCATCAGTCATGAGTTACGAACACCGCTGAATGGCATTGTTGGTTTAAGTCGTATGTTGCTGGATACACAAATGACCGAAGAGCAACGCAGCCACATGCAAACCATTAACGTGAGCGCCATTACGCTAGGTAACATCTTTAACGATATTATTGATATGGATAAGTTTGATCGCCGCAAGCTTGAACTTTTCCCATCGCCGTTAAATTTCGAAGAATTTGTGGTTGAGATGGAAAGTATTTCAGCTTTGATGGCGTCACAAAAAGGACTGCGTTTTGATCTCGAACGCTTAAGTGATTTGCCGGTTGCGATTGAAGTGGACGCTACACGCCTACGCCAAGTGCTATGGAACTTGATCAGCAATGCGATGAAGTTTACTAAAGAGGGTGGGGTGGTGATGACCGTCAGTTCGGAAATCGAACAGGATCATGCTCATATTACAATGGAAATTGAAGATAGTGGCATTGGTATCCCAGACGCGGAGTTAGAAAAGATCTTTGCCATGTATTACCAAGTTAAATCGGGCAAAGATAATCTACACGCGGTGGGCACTGGTATCGGTTTAGCGGTGTCGAAGCAGCTGATCAACATGATGGATGGGGACATTACCGCATCAAGTGAAGAAGGTTTCGGCAGTACCTTCACTGTGACGATTCGAGTGCCTTTAGTGGACCCCGTGCAACCGAAAGCTGAGGTTTCCCAGCCTGCGCAAGAGCTAAATATCTTTATGGTCGAAGATATTGAGCTCAATATTACGGTCGCCCGTTCATTGCTAGAAAGCATGGGACATGAAGTTTCAGTCGCGATGAATGGAGCGGAAGCGATGGAAATGTTCGACCCAGAACTATACGACTTGGTGTTCTTAGATATTCAATTGCCAGATATGACCGGCTTTGATATTGCTGAATATTTCCGCCGCACTTATTCGGATTTACCACCACTGGTCGCACTCACAGCCAATGTTTTAAAGAACAAACATGAATACCTTGAAAAAGGGATGGATGACGCGATCAGTAAACCGTTGTCCGTCACCGCTGTGCATGATGTACTCGCGAAATTTACTCGAGATGATCATGAACAAGCAGATGCGGTGACAACGCAGGTCGAAGTCATCACTGAGGGAGGCGATCTTTATTCTCGAATCTTAGATTTGGAGATGCTGGACTCGTATATTGGCATTGTAGGTTCCCAACCTGTGTTGGATAGCATCCAGATGTTTGAAGAGATGATGCCGGACTATTTGCAGGTTTTAGACTCGAATATGGTCGCAAGACACCAAGATGGCATTGTTTCAGAAGCCCATAAAATCAAAGGTGCGGCCGGTTCAATTGGTTTGAAACATATCCAAAGCGTCGCCCAAAAAGCCCAATCACCAGATTTACCTGCCTGGTGGGAAAACATTGATGATTGGGTTGAAGAAATTAAGAATGAGTATGAAAATGATATTCAAATACTTAAAGAATGGCTCAATAACAAAGGGAAATAGCATGAAAAAGTTAGCAACCGTTTCGCTCGGAGTCGCTTTGTTAGCGGGGTGTGCCACGCAGCAAGTTGGCTGGGAACAGGACAATGAAGTTGTGATAGCAGAAGCGACCGTGACGCTAAAAAGTAACCTGTGGCTAAACAAGATGCCGACCATTGGTGAAGTTCAAGACAGTACCCTGCATGGTGCCTTGTACATTGAATCGGATTCTACTTTACCCGCAGAGCTTGATGTAGAGAGCATTTCGATTAAGCAAGGTGAAGAGACATGGCTTATCGATGGGGATTTACTAGAGCTGCGAACTCATAGTCCAAACCAGTGGGAAGTGGTGTTTGTATGGCAGTTCCCAGTTGATGCTGCTCAACCGGTCGATGTGGCACTGTTACTTAAAAATGGTGACGCTGTGGATTGGCTTGTAGAGAAAGACGTAGCGATAGATACGGTTTATTAAGCTCTTTACGGCATATATAAAAAAGGCTGACTCCATGGAGTCAGCCTTTTGCATTTATAGCGATTGGATTATTTGCTTGCTGTCTTTAGACCAGAGTTAATATCCAAAATGTCTTGTTCGCTGAGTGTACCGACTGCTTGGCGTAGCTGCAGAACACTTAGGATGTAATCGTAACGAGCGTTAGATAGGCTCTTGTTTGCATCGTATAGACGGCGAGTTGAGTCTAGTACGTCAACGATAGTACGTGTACCCACATCGAAGCCTGCTTCTGTCGCTTCTAGTGCTGATTGAGCTGACACTACGGTTTGCTCATATGCACGAAGTGCACCGATAGATGCATTGATGTTGTTGTTGAACGCGCGAACGTCTTTTACAACACTGCGGTAAGTCGCTTCAAGATCTTGGCTAGCCGCAACGTAGTTGAATTCAGCCTGTTTGGTTTGAGAGCTGATGTTGCCACCCGTGTACAGTGGAACAACTAGGTTCACGCCAATATTGAAGTCGCTGTAGTCGCCGTTGGAAGGGCTGTTATCGTTACTCTCATCGCCGTAGTTGTAACCGCCATCTAAAGTCAGTGATGGTAGGTGACCAGAACTGGCCAATGAGATGTTATCTTTTGCTACGTCTTGAGCAATACGTGCAGACAAGAGGCTAAGGTTTTTCTGTTGAGCTTCATCAACAAGCGCATTGATTGCTTCTGATGTCTTGCTTGCAGAGAAACGTTTAGTATCTAAAACGTCTAGGTTTGAATGCTCTTGACCTGTGATTTCACGAAGACCTTCGTAGCTGTTCACTAGGCTGTTTTCTGCCAGTACTTCATCAGCGAGTACGGCATCATACTGTGCTTGTGCATCGTGTACGTCAGTAATTGCAGAAAGGCCTACTTCAAAACGCTGTTTAGTCTGTTCTAATTGACGGCCAACCGCGGCTTTTTCTGCTTGAACAAACTCTAGGTTGTCTTGAGCGCGCAGTACATCAAAGTAAGCCGTAGAAACACGAAGAATTAATGCCTGTTGAATCGCTGCGTATGAAGCGTCTGCTTGGCGAGCACTCTTTTCAGAGATATCTAGTGTTAACCAGCTTGAACGTTGGTAAAGCTCTTGAGAAAAGTTGATGCCAGCAGTGAGCTTATCGCTCTCTCTTGGGTCAACGTCACTACGGTTAAGGTTATAACCAGCCGTTAAGTTGATTTGTGGTAGCAAAGAAGAGCGGCTAGAAGTGACTGATTCAAATGCGGCATCACGTTGAGCAGCTGCGCTAAGTAGCGTCGGATCGTTTTCTTTTGCCTGGTTATAAATGTCTGCCAGAGTATCGGCAAAAGCGTTCGTGCTTAGGCCGCCAAGTGCTGCACTGATAAATAGTGGAAGCAGTTTTTTCATAGGTCCTATTCCTGCCAAAATATGAAAAAGGTGTCTCATCAGGAGTTTAACTCAATTGATGGTAAATCACTCGAAACTTTGCAAAGTTTTACACTTAACTGTCCATGTGTGCAATAAATATAATTCATCAATTTAACTGAAACTATAAAAATTGTATAAAAAGTTGAGCCATGCCCTTGGAAGTTAAGCTTTTGTCTGAGTAAACTATAAGATTCACTCAGAGAGGTGCCAAATGCAACAGTCTGACAAGCAACATCAGCAGTTTACTCCCCAAGATGTGGAAATAATCTCAAAAGAAACACTGTTTCAGGGATTCTTCCGTATGGTTAAGTATCGCTTTAAGCATAAATTGTTTGAAGGCGGTTGGAGTGAGCCCCTCGAAAGGGAGATGTTTGAGCGCGGTCATGCTGCAGCAATGCTTCCTTACGATCCTATCAGTGACCAAGTCGTGATCATTGAGCAGATCCGTGTCGGCGCGCTCGAACACCGAAGTCCGTGGCAGCTTGAAATAGTGGCTGGCATGATTGACCGTGATGAAAAGGCTGAAGATGTCGTCAGACGTGAAGCGATTGAAGAGGCCGGGATAGACGTTGGTTTACTTGAGAAAGTGACGTCTTATTATCCTTCTTCGGGCGGCTGCTCTGAAATGCTAGACGTGTATGTCGGCCAAGTGGATGCAAGCACGGCGCATGGCGTTCATGGTTTAGACTATGAAGGGGAAGACATTAAAGTGCACGTTATCTCTCGCCAACAGGCCTATCAATGGGTTGTTGACGGAAAATTTGAAAATGGTGCCTCAATCATTGCACTGCAGTGGCTAGAGCTCAATCATCAACGTTTGAAAGAAGAATGGAACAAGTAGCAATAAAGAAGTCGTATCATGTTGATTTATCAGATTTGATGCGAACTTATGAAACAAATTACGCTAAGTTGAACGCTTTGCTGCCTAATCAGCCGAGTGTCGGTGACGTACGCTGCTATCAAGCGGCCATGATGACCTACCAAATTCAAGTGGTCGAAGTCACAAAGTACACAACTTTGGTCGATATTTGTCAAAGTGATGACGTTCCAGTATTTCCATTGCCGACAATGTCTGTCAGGCTTTACCACGATGCGAGAGTCGCAGAAGTAAGTGGTTGTGAACACCTCAAACGTGTTCAAGCTCGCTATGAATATCCCAACGATAAAATGCTCCAACAAGATGAAAAAGTGCAGCTCAACCGATTTTTAGGTGACTGGCTTTCATTTTGCTTAAGACAGGGTATTAGCCGAACCCCATTGAATATTTAGGTTTAGTTTTGAAAGTAACGTCTATTTCACCAGCTCAAGACAGTATCAAACTGCTGCAAATAACGGACACTCACTTGTTTGAGCCGTTAGATGGCAGCTTGTTGAGTGTCAAAACGCTAGACAGTTTTCATGCGGTCGTTGCAGCCATTGCTGAAAGTGGAGCAAGCTATGACGCGATGCTGGCAACGGGTGATATTTCCCAAGATCACACTGCGGTATCATACCAGCATTTTGAGCAAGGTATTTCCCCCTTGGCGTTGCCATGCTATTGGTTGCCTGGAAACCATGACTTTAAGCCGAGCATGCATTCTGTGTTACCTTCTAGTCAGATTCAGCAGGTGGAACACGTATTGCTTGGTGACCATTGGCAAATGGTTCTTTTAGACTCGCAAGTTGTCGGTGTCCCTCATGGCTTCCTAAGTGATGATCAGCTTTCGATGTTAGATGAAAAGCTTACCCAGAACCCAGACAGACATACCTTAGTGTTACTGCATCATCACCCGCTACTTGTCGGAAGTCGTTGGCTTGATCAACACTCGTTAAAGGAAGCAGAAAGCTTTTGGAATGTGGTTGAAAAACATAGCAACGTCAAAGCTGTTGTGTGTGGTCACGTTCATCAAGATATGAATGAGATGCATAGAGGGGTTCAAGTGATGGCAACCCCGTCGACGTGTGTACAATTCAAACCTAAATCGGACGATTTTGCGTTAGATACCCAATCACCTGGTTGGCGTGAATTGGATCTCCACAATGATGGCTCGGTCTCGACTCAAGTGAAACGACTTGCTTCGGGAAGTTTCCAACCAGACTTTAACTCAGCCGGCTATTAAGCTTTATCCTTAGGGCAAAATATGAAACCTTCATTGCTTCTGTATATCCACGGCTTTAACAGTTCACCACTTTCACATAAAGCACATGTGATGAAAGCGTATTGTGAGTCTCAGAGGCCAGATATTAAAGTGGTGATTCCTCGCTTGCCTTGCTTTCCTAACCAAGCTGCACAGCTATTATTGGATATCGTGACGCAGCACAAAGACGATTACCAGATTGGTCTGGTAGGCAGTTCTTTGGGGGGATATATGTCGATGTGGTTGAATGCCCAGTTTGGTTTTAGAGCGGTGGTGGTCAACCCAGCGGTAAAACCATACGAATTGCTTGTTGATTTCCTAGGTGAGCAAGAAAATCCTTACACTCATGAGAAGTATTTGCTAGAAGAAAAGCATATCGACGAGTTAAAATCGCTTGATACTCCATCCATCAAGGCTCCAGAAGATTTTTGGCTGCTGCAACAAGAAGATGATGAAGTGCTTGACTACCAACAAGCTGTGGCACATTTTTCTGGTGCACTTCAAACAGTAGAACAGGGCGGTGATCATAGCTTTGTTGATTTTGAACGTTACCCAAGTCAGATCATAGATTTCTTACAACTCTGACCTTCATTGAGGGAAGAGTCATAATTTTACTTGTTACTTACTTATCTCTCTTGACATAATTGGGCCTGTTCCAGACTATGTCTCTCCTGTGCTAAGCAGGATACGAGCTATGATGATTAGCTTGTACTCTCGATAACTTGAAATTATTGAGCGCAATTTCACCTGCCTGTTTAGCTACTCCATTTTTTCTCTATAAAGATATTCCGTATTATGACTGAACAATATAATGCGAAAGACCTTTCGGTTCTTGAAGGTCTTGACCCAGTACGACATCGTCCTGGCATGTATACCGAGACAGAGCGACCAAACCATCTTGCACAAGAGGTTATCGACAACTCGGTGGATGAAGCGCTTGCTGGGCACGCAAAGAAGATCAAAGTCATTCTCCATGCTGACCAGTCACTCGAAGTTATCGATGATGGTCGAGGCATGCCAGTTGATATCCACCCAGAGAAAGGTATCTCGGGTGTTGAGCTCATTATGACCAAGCTTCACGCTGGTGGTAAGTTCTCAAACGACAACTACAAATTTTCCGGTGGTCTACACGGCGTCGGTATTTCGGTAGTAAACGCACTATCAAAACGTGTTGAAGTCACAGTAAAACGTGGCGGTGAAGTACACGACATCGCTTTTGAAGGCGGCAATGCCGTTACCGAGCTAACGGTGACGGGTACGTGTGGTCATCGTAATACCGGTACATCGGTACACTTCTGGCCAGATGAAAAATACTTCGATAGCCATAAATTCTCCGCGCTACGCCTGGTGAACAACCTGCGTGCGAAAGCGGTCCTCTGCCCGGGCTTGGAAATCATCTTTAGCGATAAGGTGAATAACGAAGAGCATAAGTGGTATTACGAAGATGGCCTTAAAGACTATCTTTCTGAAGGCGTGAAAGGTTACGAAGTTCTACCCGCTGAACCCTATATCGGTGAGTTTACTGCTGAAACAGAAATGGCGACGTGGGCAGTCATTTGGCAGCCAGAAGGCGGCGAAATGATCACGGAAAGTTACGTGAACTTAGTCCCAACAAAGCAAGGTGGTACCCACGTTAACGGTCTGCGCCAAGGTCTGCTTGATGCGATGCGTGAGTTCTGTGAGTTCCGTAACTTGCTACCGCGTGGTGTGAAGCTAACCGGTGATGATATTTTTGACCGCTGTTCTTACGTTCTTTCTGTCAAGATGCAAGATCCTCAGTTTGCTGGCCAAACCAAAGAGCGTCTTTCATCTCGTCAGACCGCAGCGTTTGTTTCTGGCGTCGTAAAAGATGCCTTCAGCTTGTGGTTAAACGAAAAACCTCAACTGGCTGAACAGCTGGCAGAAGTATGTATTGCTAATGCTCACCGCCGCATGCGTGCAAGCAAAAAAGTCGTGCGTAAGAAAGTCGCGTCAGGTCCGGCCCTTCCGGGTAAGCTGACAGACTGTTCGGTACAAGACTTAAATCGCACTGAAATCTTCTTTGTCGAGGGTGACTCGGCGGGTGGTTCTGCGAAACAGGCTCGTGACCGAGAGTTCCAAGCGGTGATGCCACTGCGTGGTAAGATCCTAAATACTTGGGAAGTGTCTGCAGATCAGGTGCTTGCTTCACAAGAGGTGCATGATATCTCGGTTGCACTCGGTATTGATCCTGACAACGATAACCTAGAAGGCCTGCGTTACGGTAAGATTTGTATCTTGGCCGATGCGGACTCGGATGGTCTTCACATTGCGACCTTGCTTTGTGCGTTATTTACGCGCCATTTCCGAGCGCTTGTGGAAGCAGGTCATATCTATGTCGCAATGCCACCTCTCTATCGTATCGACTGCGGCAAAGAAGTCTTCTATGCCCTTGATGATGATGAGAAAGAAGGGGTACTTGAGCGCCTGTCTAAGAAGAAAGCCAAAATCAACGTACAGCGATTCAAAGGTTTGGGTGAAATGAACCCGCTGCAGCTGCGCGAAACTACCATGGATCCAAATACGCGTCGTCTGGTTCAGTTAACCATTGATGACAATGAGCAGACCATGGAAATGATGGATATGCTGCTAGGTAAGAAGCGCGCGGATGACCGCCGTCACTGGCTGCAATCTAACGGTGATATGGCAGAGGTTTAATGAATGTCTACTGAGATTACATACGATGGCGTTGAACAGTTGCCGATGCGCAAGTTCACCGAAGACGCTTATCTAAATTACTCAATGTACGTAATTATGGACCGCGCGTTGCCATACATTGGTGATGGTTTAAAGCCGGTTCAACGACGTATTATTTACGCAATGTCGGAGCTTGGCCTATCGGCAGCGTCAAAATATAAGAAATCAGCACGTACCGTGGGTGACGTGTTAGGTAAATACCATCCACACGGTGATTCTGCGTGTTATGAGGCGATGGTATTGATGGCTCAGCCATTCTCTTACCGTTATCCATTGGTTGATGGTCAAGGTAACTGGGGTGCGCCAGACGATCCGAAATCATTCGCGGCAATGCGTTATACCGAAGCGAAACTGTCGAAGTTTGCTGAGGTTCTACTGGGTGAATTAGGTCAAGGCACGGTTGAATGGCAACCAAACTTTGATGGCACCATGAAAGAGCCACAGATGCTTCCTGCTCGCTTGCCTCACATTCTGCTGAATGGTGTGACCGGTATCGCTGTAGGTATGGCTACAGATATTCCGCCACATAACGTGCGTGAAGTAGCAGGTGCCGCGGTTCATTTGATTGATCATCCCAAGTCTGAATTGGCTGACGTGATGAACTTTGTTCAAGGGCCTGATTACCCGACTGAAGCAGAGATCATCTCGCCGAAAGCTGACCTTGAAAAGATCTACCGTACAGGTAAAGGCAGCATTAAGATGCGCGCGGTTTGGCATAAAGAGGGCAGTGATATTGTCATCACGTCTTTGCCACACCAAGTGTCAGGCTCAAAGCTGTTAGAGCAAATTGCAAACCAAATGCGAGCGAAGAAACTGCCAATGGTGGATGATCTTCGTGATGAATCGGATCACGAGAACCCAACACGTATTGTTGTGGTTCCTCGCTCGAATCGAGTTGATTGCGATCAGCTAATGAACCACCTATTCGCGTCGACGGATCTTGAAAAGAACTATCGCGTTAACTTGAACATGATCGGTTTAGACAACCGTCCTCAGGTGAAAGGTTTAGTTCAAATTCTGTCTGAGTGGATTGAGTTTCGTCGTGAAACCGTTCGACGTCGCTTGCAGTACCGTTTAGACAAAGTGCTGGCTCGCCTACACATCTTAGAAGGTTTGTTAGTTGCTTATCTTAACCTTGATGAAGTGATTGAGATCATCCGTACGGAAGACGACCCTAAAGCAGTGCTAATGGCACGCTTTGGTATCACTGATATTCAAGCTGACGCGATCTTAGATACCAAACTTCGTCACCTAGCGAAGCTAGAAGAGATGAAGATCCGTGGCGAACAAGATGAACTTGAGAAAGAGCGCGAGAAGCTAGAGAAACTGCTAGGTTCTGAGCGCCGTATGAACACCCTGCTTAAGAAAGAAATTCAAGCGGATGCTGAGAAATACGGTGACGATCGCCGTTCTCCATTGGTTGAGCGTGCAGAAGCGAAAGCACTGACAGAGCGTGATTTAGTGCCAAGTGAGCCGATTACTGTCGTGCTTTCTGAAAAAGGTTGGATTCGTCATGCGAAAGGCCATGACGTGGATGCTGAAAGCTTGAACTACAAGTCAGGCGACAACTACCTCGCGCATGCGCGTGGTAAGAGCAATCAGCAAGCGGTGTTCTTGGGTAATGATGGCCGAAGTTATTCGCTTGAGTCTCACTCTTTACCATCTGCACGTAGTCAGGGTGAGCCAATTACCGGTCGACTTAACATCAATGCGGGTAGCCAAATTCGCCATGTAGTGATGGGTGAAGAAGAGCAGCTGTGGCTTGTGGGTTCTGATGCGGGTTATGGTTTCGTATGTAAAGGCAGTGATCTACTTTCTAAGAACAAGAGCGGTAAAGCGTTAGTTACTTTACCTGCTAACTCAGAAGTGATTTGCCCACAGACGATCGGTAACTTAGATAGCGATGAAATCTTAACGATTACCAACCAAGGCCGTATGTTGCTGTTCCCGATTAAGGATTTGCCGCAATTGGGTAAAGGTAAAGGGAACAAGATCATCAACATTCCGGCAGCCAAGGCCAAAGAACGTGAAGAGTTTGTTTCTCACCTGATGTCTTTGCCACAGGGAAGCACGGTCACTTTATATGCAGGTAAACGAAAACTCGGTTTGAAATCGGCTGACCTTGAAAACTTCCGTGGTGAACGAGGTCGACGTGGTGGATTACTACCACGAGGCTTGCAGCGAGTGACGCGCATAGAGATAGAGTCCTCAGATAGCACTGACTCAGAACCTCAAGAGTAATAACAAAAAACCCATGCCAACAAAGCATGGGTTTTTATTTGTCAGAGTGTCACTCGTCAGTTAGTTGCGAACATCTTCTGCAATCGTCACAGGAAGCGTTTTCTCTTCACCTTTGCGCAGAATCAATACATCAACGGTTGTGCCAGGCCTTAGCTCTGTAACAATGTCCATGACGCTCTGGCGGCCATTGATCTTCTGCCCATCAATCTTAAGAATAATATCTTGCTCTGTGAATCCAGCCGCCGCGGCTGGACCATTAGGGTCAACACCAAGTACCACAATGCCACCTAAGTGTTCGTTGCCAAGCAGTCGAGAGGTGACCGAATTAATATCTTGGCCATCGACACCTATATATCCACGAATAACACGCCCATCAGCGATGATCTTCTCCATGATCTTATTCGCCAACGTGTAGGGGATAGCAAATGAAATTCCATAGGTTTCAAGCTCGGTCGCTTGTTGGAAAGAGGCGGTATTGATGCCAACCAATTCCCCTAAAGTGTTCACTAGAGCGCCACCAGAGTTGCCCTCATTGATGGCTGCATCCGTTTGAATGAATGCTTGGTGACCATCGGCGCTGATTGAAGAACGCCCTGTTGCTGAGATGATACCAAAAGTGGTGGTTTGACCTAGGTTATATGGGTTTCCTATCGCGAGTACCACATCGCCTACTTTAGGCGTGTAATTTGGGTTTAGGGGGATGACGGGTAAGTTCTCGCCTTCAATGCGCAAAATTGCTATATCAGTACGGCGGTCTTTTCCGACTAATTGGGCGGCAGCAATACGTCCATCCTGCAGCGCGACGATAATTTGGTCTGCCTGAGCCACAACATGGTAATTAGTAATGATATAACCTTTCTCACTGACGATGACACCGGAGCCCAAGCCTTGAGTTAGAAGCTTAGAACGATCGTTCTCGGTGTATTTACGGCTGTAGATGTTTACAACGGCAGGGGCTGCTTTACGTACCGCCTTATCAAACGAAATTTGAGAAAGATTCACCGCGTCGCGATCTTCTGGAGCGCTCGGTGGGACGATATTGTAGCGTAGAGAGGGCACTGCAATCAGCAGTAGTAGCGCGGTTGCCAAGCCTAAGCCAATAGAGCGCAACAGAAATTGCAGCATGTCTTCCCCATAAATGTGATTCAACAGATAAGTTGGTGAAGAATAGCACTAGATGAGAAAATAACAAAAGGACAGCAGCATAAGCTCCTGTCCTTTCAAGCCTGTATCGCATTTATGGCTTTGATGTAATTATCGGATAACGACTAAACCTAGCGGATGACTAAGTAAAGGCTACGGTCACCACGTTGAATGTTAAGCGCTAAAACGCCTGAATGGTTCTCAACAATCGTTCTAAAGTCAGCGAGGTTTTTGACACGCTGGCGGTTCACTCCAATGATGATATCACCTTGCTGTAATTGATAAGATTCGGCATTGGAGCCTACTTCAACCGATGTCACTTTTACGCCTTGAGCTTTATCTGACGCATTGGTATTGGTTAGCTGAGCGCCAGTGAGGCCTTGATGAAGTTTATCTGCGGTGGTCTTTACATCGGACTGTTCACCCAATGTCACGTCATAGCTCTTGCTCTTACCATCGCGAATAATGCCCAGCGTCACTTCCTTACCCGCCCCTAAAGTGGCAACTTTTGCACGTAGTTCACTGAATGAATCAATCGACTTACCGTTAACTGAAACGATGACGTCTCCTGGTTCAAGGCCCGCTTTGTCAGCCGCACTGTCTGGAACAACTTGGCTGACGAAGGCGCCTTTGCTAGATTCGTAGCCTAAAGCTTCTGCCAGTTCTGAAGTTATCTCACCACCTTGCACACCGAGCATGCCGCGTTTTACTTCGCCGAACTCAAGAATTTGCTCGGTGAGGTTGGTCATCATATTCGATGGAATAGCGAAGCCGATGCCCACATTGCCGCCATTAGGGCCCAAAATTGCGGTATTTATACCAATTAGTTCACCTTTAAGGTTTACTAACGCCCCTCCTGAGTTGCCGCTATTTATCGCTGCGTCTGTCTGGATAAAGTTCTCTAAATTTTCGAGGTTTAGTCCACTACGTCCCAGCGCGGAGACAATGCCAGAGGTCACGGTTTGCCCAAGTCCAAACGGATTGCCGATAGCAACAGTGAAGTCGCCAACACGAAGTTGGTCTGAATCTGCGATTTTTATATCAGTTAAGTTTTTTGCTTCTTCGAGTTTGAGTAGTGCCACATCTGACATCTGATCGCCGCCAATCAGCTCTGCGTCATACTCACGGCCGTCGCGCAGCTTTACACGGATTTTTTCAGCGCCATTAATGACGTGATAGTTAGTCACGATGTGACCTTTCTTGGCATCGATAATAACCCCGGAGCCCAAGCCTCTAAATGGGCGCTCCTGAAGCTGTTCGGTCGGGAAGTCCGGACCAAAGAAGAATCGAAATTGCTCTGGAATGTTTTGTCTAGAGACTTGAGTGCCTTCAACTGAAATGCTAACAACGGCAGGGGTCACCTTTTCGAGCATTGGGGCCAAACTGGGAAGTTGCTCCCCATCAACAGCGAAAGGTAGGGCGGCGGTTGCCTGTATTGGTGTGATGATTGAACTTAGGCTTAGAGAAAGGACAGTTAAGGCAAGCAAAGGCTTTTTCATCGGATACTCCTAGTTGATTAAGGGCTGAGCTCTAATCTTGATACGATAGATAAGAGCTCAGTGGCCACTTCTAGGAGTATGACTCAAAAACCGATGCAAAGTTCACAGGAGATATTAGGAAGCTTTCTTCTCCGAAACAACATCTTGCGAATCTAGGATGGCCTTTTTTTCTTCTTTTAGAAGACCGGTTGAGCCAGACGCATAATCTTTTGGTGCTTCACTGATTGATTGAACATCTGCGTCAGCTTGGCTGCTTTCAGTGTCGTTCGACTCTGATTGTTGCGTTACTTTCTTAACGAACGGGTTATCCTGCTCAGGAAGGTTCGGAAGAAGTTCTGATGACGTTTTAGCCATGTGTTGATAAAGCTTCGTGTACTCTTTGCCGACAGAATCTAGCATTTCCGCTGTTTGGGCGAAATGATCGGCAAGGTCTTGTTTTTGTTGCTCTAACTCAAATTTAGCGCTTTCTAAATCTTTTTGGACACTCTTTTGTTTCTTATAACTAGGTGTTGTTAAGCGAGAAATGACCACACCCAATACTGTACCGACAAGCAAACCAATTAAGGCGTACATCCAAGGCATAATAGCTCCTTATCATTGTTATTTAACATGTTTTTTACTGGTTGGTTACACATGTTGAGCTCACATGGTACTATGAGAGTCTTAGCCAATAAAGAAAAATGCATGTGCTCTACATAGCAGTTTAACAGTCTTCTTCATCAGGTAGCGATACGATGACGCCATTAGAAATCTATAACAAAGACATAAAAGATCACGGTTTTCAAAAGGATGAAGCTCAACTTCAAGCGGTCACTGCACTTGATACGCTTTATCACGAGTTTATCGAATATATGAATACGCCGGTCGAGAAGCCGAGTGGCTGGCGGAGTTGGTTTTCGAAGAAAGAGGCAGGTTTACCCCAAGCGCCTAAAGGCCTCTATTTTTGGGGCGGTGTAGGTCGAGGGAAAACGTATCTTGTTGACACATTCTTTGAAGCGCTACCGACCGACAAGAAGATGCGCGTGCACTTCCATCGCTTTATGTACCGTGTTCATGATGAACTTAACGCACTCGGAGATGTGAACGACCCATTGGAATTAGTGGCGGACAAGTTTAAGTCTGAAACAGAAATTATCTGTTTCGATGAGTTCTTTGTGTCCGATATTACTGATGCGATGATTCTAGGGACATTATTCCAAGCCTTGTTCAAGCGAGGTGTAATTCTTGTCGCGACATCAAATATTCCGCCGGAACAGCTGTATCGAAACGGTCTACAGCGCGCTCGTTTTTTACCCGCCATCGCACTTATTCAAGAAAACTGTCGGATCTTGAATGTCGACAGTGGAATCGACTATCGACTACGAACGTTGGAACAAGCTGAAATCTATCACTTCCCACTCGATAAAGCCGCCGCAACTAACCTAGCTCATTATTACGAGCAGTTGGTTGGGGAAGGGAAACAAGGACAAACAAGCATAGAGATAAATCATCGCCAAATTACGGTAATTCAAGCCTCAGAAGATGTCCTTCATGCAAGTTTTGAGCAGTTATGCCAGTCAGCGCGCAGTCAAAATGACTATATCGAAATGTCACGTTTGTACCACACAGTGTTGTTAGCTGATGTAAAACAGATGAACAGTACGATAGACGATGCAGCAAGACGATTCATTGCGTTAGTGGATGAATTTTATGAACGTAACGTGAAATTGATCATTTCTGCTGAGATCGCTTTAGAAGAACTTTATGCGGGTGGTCAGCTTGACTTTGAATTCAAACGTTGCCAGTCACGTTTGATAGAAATGCAAAGCCATGATTACTTGGCAAAAGAGCATTTGGCGTAAAACCTCGCTAGCTCAGAGTGGGATTCAAAAAAAGTTGAATTTTTTCTTCGAAAAGAGGTGATTTTTTCAACTGACTTCCCTATAATCTTGCGACCCACCGTTACTGCAGACCTTATTATCGAAGGTATTTCGACATAACGGGTCGAGAGTGCCAACCACTCGAAGGGGTGTTGACTGGACTCTTAGTCAGTGGGAGCGAAAGCTCCTTAAGTGTAAATTTAATTATTGAACGGGTTATTATTAGCATGAAAACTTTCGTTGCTAAACCAGAAACTGTAAAACGCGACTGGTACGTTGTAGACGCTGAAGGTAAAACTCTTGGCCGTCTAGCAAGTGAAATTGCATCTCGCCTACGTGGCAAACACAAAGCTGAGTACACTCCACACTGTGACACTGGTGATTACATCATCGTTGTTAACGCGGAGAAAGTTACTGTAACTGGTAACAAGGCTAAAGGTAAGATTTACTACCGTCACACTGAATTCCCTGGCGGCCTAAAATCAATCAGCTTCGAGAAGCTAATTGATCGCAAGCCAGAGATGGCTCTTGAACTAGCAGTTAAAGGTATGCTACCACGTGGTCCTCTTGGCCGTGCTATGTACCGTAAGCTGAAAGTTTACGCTGGTGCTGAGCACAACCATGTTGCTCAACAACCACAAGTACTAGACATCTAATCGGGGATTTCGAAAATGGCAGATAATCAATACTACGGTACTGGCCGTCGCAAAAGCTCAGCTGCACGTGTTTTTGTTAAACCAGGTAGCGGTAACATCGTAATCAACAAGCGTAGCCTTGATGAGTACTTTGGTCGTCCAACTTCTCGCATGGTTGTTAAACAGCCTCTAGAGCTAGTTGAACTTACTGAGAAACTAGACCTATACGTTACTGTAAAAGGTGGCGGTATTTCAGGTCAGGCAGGTGCGATCCGTCACGGTATCACACGTGCTCTAATGGAATACGATGAGTCTCTACGTCCTACTCTACGTGCAGCTGGTTACGTTACTCGTGACGCTCGTTGCGTTGAACGTAAGAAAGTTGGTCTACGTAAAGCACGTCGTCGTCCACAGTTCTCTAAGCGTTAATCTTTTTCGAAAGATTTTTCGCTTCCAATGTTTACATTGGAATGTGGTCCAAAAGCCTGGCTTCTGCCAGGCTTTTTTGTTTTTTATCCCTCAAAAAATTCCTTTCCGACACAGACTTACCGTTTGCAGTACCTTACTTACTCTCCTTTTGTGACCTCACAGGCGATTCGCCTCACAAATGTTACAAAAAGGTAGCTTTATCTTGTCAAAAAGTAGGGTTTTATTTATCATTTGCCGTCAAATAAATACAACTAAATTCGTATTTTGTTAGCCATGCTCTTTAAGCGGAATAACAATAATCCACAAGGAGCAAATGGGAGAATGTTTGGATGAGCAATGCGCCTTTAAATAACGGCCGTAGACGTTTCCTAACCGCGACAACAGCTGTTGTTGGTGGTCTGGGAGCTGCTGCTGTCGCCGTTCCTTTTATTAAATCTTGGAACCCAAGTGACAAAGCCAAAGCTGCGGGTGCCCCTGTTGAAGTTGATATCGGTAAACTTGAAGAAGGGCAAATGGTTCGTGTCGAGTGGCGTGGTAAACCTGTATGGGTTGTCCGTCGTGCACAAACCGTTGTAGATGGGCTTAAATCAATCGATGGTCAATTACGTGACCCGTCTTCTGGTGAAGAACAACAACCGACTTACGCTCAGAATGCTTTCCGCTCAATTAAGCCTGAGTATTTTGTTGCAGTAGGTATCTGTACACACCTTGGTTGTTCACCAACGTATTTACCTGACAGTTTCAATGAACAAGTTCAGGGTGTGAAATCTGGTTTCTTCTGTCCATGTCATGGTTCTAAGTTCGACATGGCAGGACGTGTATTCCAGGGTGTTCCTGCGCCATTGAACCTAGTTGTTCCAAAGCACATGTATTTAAGTGATACAAGAATCCTTATCGGTGTTGACGAAGAAGGGGAGGCATAATGCAAGGTCTACTGGATTGGGTAGAAAAACGCATACCCGCAATGAACGCGTACAAGAAGCACCTTTCTGAGTACCCGATGCCGAAGAACTTTAACTTCTGGTATCTATTTGGCTCGTTGGCAATGCTTGTTTTGGTTAACCAAATCCTCACGGGTATTTGGCTAACAATGAACTACGTACCATCTGGTGATGGTGCATTTGCGTCAATCGAATACATCATGCGTGATGTAGAGTACGGTTGGCTACTGCGTTATATGCACTCTACAGGTGCGTCAGCATTCTTCGTTGTCGTTTATCTGCATATGTTCCGTGGTCTTATCTACGGCTCATATCAGAAGCCTCGTGAGCTGCTGTGGATCTTTGGCATGCTTATCTTCCTTGTGTTGATGGCTGAAGCGTTCATGGGTTACCTACTTCCTTGGGGACAAATGTCTTACTGGGGCGCGCAGGTAATCATCTCACTATTCGGTGCAATTCCTGTTATTGGTGACGATTTAACACTATGGATTCGTGGTGACTACGTTATCTCTGGTGCGACGCTAAACCGTTTCTTCGCTCTGCACGTTATCGCACTGCCAATTGTACTTCTGCTGCTAATCGTACTTCACGTACTCGCGCTGCATGAAGTGGGCTCGAATAACCCTGACGGTATCGAAACCAAGCTTCCTAAAGGCACAATGGGCGATGACTACAAAACTCAGTTCCCATTCCACAAGGATTACACTAAGAAATACGACATCATCGACTCTATTCCGTTCCACCCTTACGGTACGGTTAAGGATATGGTGGGTGTTGCTGGCTTCTTGTTCTTCTTCTGTTACGTGCTGTTCTTTAACCCAGAGATGGGCGGTTTCTTCCTTGAGCCACCTAACTTTGAAGCGGCTAACCCACTGAAAACGCCTGAACACATTGCTCCTGTATGGTACTTCACTCCGTTCTACGCGATCCTGCGTGCGGTTCCAGATAAGCTACTTGGTGTTATCGCGATGGGTGGTGCAATCGCTGTACTGTTTGCTCTACCGTGGTTTGACCGTTGTAAGGTCCGTTCTTACCGTTACCGCAGTAAGTTCCACCTATTCAATATCATCCAATTTACGATCAGTTTCATTGCTCTTGGTATTCTAGGCGCGCTTCCAGCAACGGATCTATACACGCTGTTAGCTCGAATCTTTAGTTTGGGTTACTTCATGTTCTTCGTATTGCTGTTCTTCTACAGTAAGAATGAAGCGACTAAGCCACTACCAGAAAGGGTGACATTCAAATGAAAAAATGGATTGTAATTTTATTTGCAATGCTGCCTTCATTGGCGATGGCAGCGGGTGCAAACGTACCACTAGACAAAGCAAACAATGACCTTAGTGACCAAGCTTCACTTCAAAATGGCGCCAAGCTGTTTATGAACTACTGTTTCGCTTGTCACTCAACGCAATATCAACGTTACGAGCGTGTTGCTCGTGACATTGGTATCCCAGTTGATTTGTTAAAAGATAACCTGATCTTTGATCCTGAAGCGAAGGTTGGCGATCTTATGGTGAGCGCGATTCCACAAGAATCAGCGGCGAAATGGTTTGGTGCTCCACCACCAGACCTAACTCTTGTTGCTCGAGTTCGTGGTACAGATTGGTTATACACTTACCTACGCTCTTTCTATGAAGATCCAAGCCGTCCATTTGGCGTTAACAATGTTGTTTTCCCAAGTGTTGGTATGCCGCATGTTCTAGAAGAGCTGCAAGGTATTCCTAAGCCGGTTTACGCAACAGAGATTGTTGATGGCAAAGAAGTGACGAAAGTTGTTGGTACTCAATCAGACGGTACTGGTGAGCTGAACCAAGAAGAATATGATAACGCAGTGCGTGATCTCGTAAACTTCCTAGAGTACTCAGGTGACCCTGTGAAACTCGAGCGTCATGCTCTAGGTTGGTGGGTAATGGGTTTCCTTGTTATCTTCACTATCGTTGTAGTATTGCTGAAGAAAGAGTATTGGCGTGATGTGCACTAATTGTGCTATCATACCGTGCTAATTCCCAATTTTTGAACTTAACAATGGAGGCATAGCCTCCATTGTTTTTATATTTGTAAGTGTGCTGGAGGGCTCCATGGCTGTAGCTGCCAATAAACGTTCTGTGATGACTCTGTTTTCAAGTGCATCTGATATGTATAGCCATCAGGTACGTATTGTTCTAGCAGAGAAAGGTGTAAGTGTTGAAGTAGAACTTGTAGATGATGCAAATCTACCTGCTGAGCTTATTGAACTTAACCCGTACAAGACAGTTCCTACACTGGTTGACCGTGAGCTAGCGCTTTACGATTCAAAGATCATTATGGAATACCTAGATGAGCGTTTCCCTCATCCACCGCTAATGCCTGTATACCCGGTTGCTCGTGGTAATAGTCGTCTAATGATTTACCGTATCGAGAAAAACTGGTACACGCTTGCTGAGAAAGTTGTAAAAGGCAACGCTGAAGAAGCGGAATCGGCACGTAATAAACTGCGTAACGACCTACTGACTCTAGCGCCAGTGTTTGCAGAGTATGAATACTTCATGAGTGAAGAGTTCAGCCTAATCGACTGCTACCTTGCACCTTTGCTATGGCGTCTACCTCAAATGGGTATTGAGCTAGTTGGCCCAGGTTCTAAAGAGCTTAAGATTTACATGAACCGCGTATTTGAGCGTGATTCATTCCTAGCTTCTCTTACAGAAGCTGAACGTGAAATGCGTCTAACTCGCTAATCGAGAAGATGGATATCGCAAATATGACACCACGCCGACCATACATGCTGCGCGCATTCTATGATTGGCTGGTAGATAACGACTTAACACCACATTTGGTTGTTTCTGCTGATCTTCCTGGGGTACGAGTACCGCTCGAGTTCGTGCAAGATGGTCAAATCATTCTAAATATTGCACCAAGAGCGGTGGGTAATTTAGAGCTTGGCAACGAAGCGATTACGTTTAGTGCTCGTTTTAGTGGTCGCCCTCATTCGGTTATTGTTCCGCTTTATGCAGTACAAGCGATTTACGCTCGAGAGAACGGCGCAGGCACTATGTTTGAGCCTGAAGAAGCTTACGAGGGTGAGTATGAAGAAGGTATCTTTGAAGAAGAGGAGCTAGCGGAAGAGATGACTCTCTCTGTTGCTTCAGACTCTGAAGAAACAACCGCTTCTGACGATGATGGTGATGATGAACCACCGAGACCAAAAGGTCGCCCAAGTTTAAGAGTCGTAAAATAACAAAAAGCAGCGTGAAAACGCTGCTTTTTTTGTGCCCCAATTATGGTCTTTGGTGCCTAAGACAGATATAAGAACGCGGGATTAGCTTTCAGAATGGAAGGCTCGAATCACCTGTTTTACGCCAGAAATGTTACGGGCAATGTCTGTTGCTATATCCGCATGTTGCTCAGAGACATAACCAAGCAAGAACACTTCTTTATCTTCTGTAATAACCTTAATCTTTACTCCATTGAGTTCAGAGTTCGCTAGCAACGCTGATTTAACTTTGGTTGTTATCCAGCTATCGTGGCTAATCTCGCCCATTGAAATAGGAGCCTTGACGCGCAATTGGTTGTGAACGTTTTTCACCCCTTTGATGTCACGTGCTTGAGACTCAAAATCGCGCTTCAACGACTCAGTGTTCGCTTGCCCCACTAGGACCACAGTCCCGTTGTATGAACTGGCTGTGATACGAGCATTTCCACGAAAGGGCGCTTTGTTGCCGATGCCTGCGACTTCAAACTCAATGTTGTTATCGTTCCAAATTTCTTGAGTGCTTCGTGGATCAATCACAATACTGGCAGTGGTGGCTGCTCCAGCAACAAACAGGCCCGCACAGCCTGTGGTTGAAAGAAGGATGAGAGCAAGGAAAAAGGCTTTAACAGAATGCATAAGTTACTCTTCGTGAGCTGGGAACAATACTTGGTCGATAAGATCGCATAAGCAGTGCATCGTCACCATATGAACTTCATGAATTCTTGCCGTTCTGTGAGATGGAATACGGATCTCTACATCATGTTCACCAAGCAAGCCAGCCATTTCACCACCGTCTTTACCGGTTAATGCAATGATGGTCATATCACGCGTTACCGCCGCTTCCATGGCCTTAATGATGTTTTTGCTATTACCGCTGGTCGATATCGCCAAAAGAATATCGCCTGGCTGACCAAATGCACGAACTTGCTTTGAGAAGATCTCTTCGTAGTGGTAGTCGTTCGCCACTGCCGTTAATGTTGTGTTATCAGCGGTGAGAGCCATAGCCGGAAGGCTTGGGCGTTCAGTTTCAAAGCGGTTTAGAAGACAAGAAACAAATTGTTGCGCGTTTGAAGAAGAGCCACCATTACCACAGCAGAGAATCTTGCTGCCATTCAGTAGGCTTGCCACCATCGCTTGTGCAGCGTGAGTAATCGCGTCAGGTAACGCTTCTGCGGCTGCGATTTGAATTTGAATACTTTCAGTAAAACTGTCTTTAATGCTATCGAGCATTGTTTATCCTTCGGTTATTGCGTTCTTAATCCATTCGATTTGCTCACCTTGCTTATGAATCGCAATAAGGTCAAATCGAAAGTCTGTTGAATAGATAGATAAGCCATTCTTCAGCAACCACACATTGGCGGCTTTGATTAGCTTCTTTATTTTGCTGCGAGTGACGGTTTCCGCTGCATGGCCATAAGCCTGACTGTTTCTATAGCGGACTTCGACAAACACGATGGTAGGGCCGTCACGCATAATCAGGTCGAGCTCTCCACCTTTGGCAAGGAAGTTTCGCTCAATTATGGTTAAGCCGCAACCGATAAGGTACTTTTCGGCAGCGGCTTCATAGAGTTGCCCCTGTGAGCGACTAGTGTTTGGCACCGTGCTCAGCCCAAGTGACTTCGCGCTGTACGACACAGTTTTGGTCGATGGTTAACACCCCGGTATTACCTTGGATGTTGTAGCCTGGGACCACCTTCATTTGTGGTAGGTGCTCAAGAAGTTGGTAGGCGTCCATCCCAAGAGCTTGAAGGCGCTTCTCTGCATTCGACTCCTTCGGCCACAGTTGATCCATTTGCGCTTTCAGTGCAGCCTCTGGTTGAATCAGTAGTGGGATGTCACTGTACATGACACCGGATAGGTCTTCGTATTGATGACGACCACTGTTGCTGCGTGAGTTCGAGTACAGTTTTGGTGGCACTGTGTCAGGGTTGATAGCCACTTCGATAAACGGCTTGATAAGAGTAAGTTCAGAGCTTTGAGCAACGATGTAAACCGAATCGATATCGCGACGGCTACGAGGCTGGCTTTCTAATGGGGCGCTCAGTAGCGACTCCATTTGAGCGATGTGCTGCTGACTTGATTGTAAACCAAAGACATTATTGATATCGCGCTGTAGTTGACGTTTATCACCGAATAGATTCACCGCGACCTTAGTGTCACTGTGTTTTTTCCACTCTTGCTCAAAGGCTTCAACAACACGAGAGCCTAGACGGCCTTTTGGCGCCAAGATAAGTGGGTATTGATAACCTTGTGCAGAAAGGTGCTTAGCGGCCTGCGCGACTTCTTGCTCTGGAGAAAGCGCTAGGTAACAAACGTTGGTGCCAGGAACAATTTCATCGGGAATGTTAAGAGCAAGTGCTGAAATATTACTGTTTGAATCTGCAAATGCTTGTTGTAGTTGCTCAATGTTGCTCTTAACTAAAGGACCGACAATGGAATCAACCTGCTTATCAATGATCGCTGATTTGATCTCTTCTGGTGTTTTCTCGTTGGTATCAATGACCGTTAGCGTGGCATTTTCGTCACGTTCTTTATCATTCATCATCGATAAAACAAAGCCATCACGAATCAATTGTGCCTGCTTAGCGAATTTTCCTGAAAGAGGAAGCAGCAGTGCCGTATTGACTGGTTTGGTGATTTCTAAAGCCAGAATATCAAGGATGGCCTGAGGTGTGTATTGGGCCGCCGGGTGAGTCGGGTTTTGCTCAATCCATTGAGTTAAGCGATCTTTGAGTGCTGGCAAGTTTGTTGACAGTACTTTGGTGTCACTCGATAACTCAAGCCAACCTAGCCAAACACTATTGCTCTCTTGTTGTTTGTTAGCGAGCAGAGCGGCACCGGTATAAGACTCTAGATTACGCCAGATGTTATCAGCGATCGCTGCTTGCTCTGATTCAGGCTGATATTGACTGCCAAGAGAAAGCTCTTTCGCGGTGTTGTAGAAGTCTCCTAACTGAACGTACAAAGAGGCACGAACTTGATGGTAAGTTCCCCACTGTTCGTTAGCAAGCTGCCATGAAGGGCGGAAGTTTAATAGGTCTAACGCTTCCTGAGGTTTGCCTTGTGCTTGCAGCAGTTCCGCTCGCGCAAGTTGCCATTCAGCCTGCTGCATGTCAGTCAGTGTTTGGCGAGCTAAACGTTTAATGAGAAGTTCAGCTTGCGTTGTGTCGCCATTATCGACAGACGCTTTAAGGGCCATGATCAACCAATCGTTTTGAATAGCGCCGCTCGTGCTATCCGCGCGCATTAGATAAGTTTGAACAGGTTGATTTGGATCTAAGGTAATATCCACACTCTGAGGTGTTTTAGGAGCAGAAGAACACGCTGCCAAAGTGACAGCAAGTGCTACAGGAGTCAGTAAGCGTGTTACACTGAGACGCTTGTGGTTTTTCTTGGCCATGAGTTCTTTATAATTCCGTATAAAATTGTGTCTATATTAATCGTTGAAGTGATGGTAAACAAATGACAGATAACAAAACCTTACCAACTGAGGTTCCAACTCTTTATATCGTACCTACGCCAATCGGCAACTTAGGTGATATTACTCAACGAGCGATAGAAGTGCTATCTACAGTTGACCTTATTGCGGCTGAAGATACACGTCATAGTGGCAAACTACTGTCTCACTTTGGCATTCAAACGAAAACTTTTGCGCTTCATGATCATAATGAACAGCAGAAAGCGCAAGTATTAGTCGACAAATTGTTAGCTGGGCACTCTATTGCATTGGTTTCTGATGCGGGTACCCCATTAATTAGTGATCCAGGATACCATCTTGTCAATCAATGTCGTCAAGCGGGCGTCAGAGTTGTGCCTCTGCCTGGGGCTTGTGCTGTAATCACTGCGTTGAGTGCATCTGGTCTTCCATCAGATCGTTTCAGCTTTGAAGGTTTTCTACCAGCCAAAAGTAAAGGGCGTAAAGATAAGTTTCTGGAGATTGCAAAAGCCGAGCGCACCTGTGTTTTTTACGAATCGCCTCACCGAATTTTAGACTCCCTTGATGATATGCTAGATATCTTAGGGCCTGAGCGTCAGGTTGTCTTGGCTCGAGAGTTGACTAAGACATTTGAAACGATTCAGGGCATGCCATTGGGCGAGCTGATTGAGTGGGTTAAATCGGATCCAAATCAGCAGCGTGGTGAAATGGCGCTATTGATTCATGGTTATCGCACCGAAGCGGAAGATACGCTTCCTGATGAAGTGACGAGAACATTGACTATTCTGACCAAAGAACTTCCTCTCAAGAAAGCGGCCGCAATGACGGCTGAGATTTACAACCTCAAGAAAAATGCTCTCTATAAATGGGGACTAGAGAACTTAGATTAGAGGTCTAGAAGAGGAAGGGGATAAGTTATCTTGGCTAATCCTTCACCACTTAGCCCCTCGTTTGCAGCAATTGTGTGATCTCGCTAGACACCTACAGTAGAAGTCTATACAATCCGCCCTCGGAGTTGACTGGGTAATCGCTGCTCTGTTGATGTCCTTCGGGAGACTGACGTTGAGGTCCTTTTTGGAGACTGACGTTGACGTCCTTCGGGAGACTGACAGGGGGGAGGAACGTCCGGGCTCCAAAGAGCAGGGTGCCAGGTAACGCCTGGGGGGCGCGAGCCCACGACAAGTGCAGCAGAGAGAAAACCGCCGATGGCCCGTAAGGGAACAGGTAAGGGTGAAAGGGTGCGGTAAGAGCGCACCGTGCGT
Organism: Vibrio aquaticus; assembly: GCF_003970385.1. Taxonomy (GTDB): domain Bacteria; phylum Pseudomonadota; class Gammaproteobacteria; order Enterobacterales; family Vibrionaceae; genus Vibrio; species Vibrio aquaticus. Next base: position 136,594 of record NZ_RXZH01000003.1, read on the forward strand.
CTGGTAACAGTGCGTAGCAAGGTAAACTCCACCCGGAGCAAGACCAAATAGGCCTCCACATTGCGTTGCTCGCGTAAGGAGGCGGGTAGGTTGCTCGAGCCTGTGAGTGATTGCAGGCCTAGACGAATGGTTACCGCCGCGAAAGCGGTTACAGAACCCGGCGTATGTGTCAACTCCACCTATTCGAGACCCATCGTAACTTTATTGTTATGATGGGTTTTTTGCTTTTTATTGACCAAATTAAATTTCTAACCATTAAACTTGGCGCAAAATCACGAGTTCTCTTTTGCTAGAGGTGGCGATAAGCCGCGAAATCAGTACACTGGAGAGTCTGAATTTATCAATGCGTCAGCTACATGAGATAACTATGACCGAAGCATTCAAACACATATCCGTACTTTTACATGAATCTATCGATGGCTTAGCAATTAAGCCAGATGGCATCTATATTGACGGAACATTCGGTCGTGGTGGTCATAGTCGTACTATTTTATCGAAACTGGGTGACAATGGTCGTCTTTACAGCATTGACAGAGACCCTCAAGCGATTGCTGAAGCGGGTAAGATCGATGATCCTCGTTTCACCATTATTCATGGGCCGTTCTCGGGTATGGCGGACTACGCGGTAGACTACGGTTTAGTTGGTAAAGTCGATGGTGTTTTGCTTGATCTCGGCGTTTCCTCGCCGCAGTTGGATGACGCAGAACGTGGCTTTAGCTTCATGAAAGATGGCCCGTTAGATATGCGTATGGACCCAACATCGGGTATCCCTGTTTCTAAGTGGTTGATGGAAGCAGACCTTGACGATATTACCTGGGTGATTCGTGAATTTGGTGAAGATAAGCATGCTCGTCGTATTGCTAAAGCGATTGTGGCTTACCGTGAAAATGAAGAAAACGAACCGATGACGCGCACTGGTCAATTGGCGAAGTTAATCTCAGAGGCGGCACCAAAAAGCTTTAAAGAGAAAAAACACCCAGCAACGCGTTCATTCCAAGCGTTCCGTATTTACATCAACAGTGAATTGGAAGAGATCGATACGGCATTGAAAGGAGCAGCTAGCATCTTAGCGCCTGAAGGTCGCCTGTCAGTGATCAGTTTCCACTCTCTTGAAGACCGTATGGTTAAGCGCTTTATCCGCAAAGAGAGTAAAGGCCCTGAAGTCCCTCACGGTATTCCAATGACCGAAGATCAAATCAAGGCACTGGGTAGCGCAAACCTAAAACCTGTGAGTAAGGCAATTAAGCCGTCTAAAGAAGAAGTTGAAGAGAACGCGCGCTCTCGCAGCTCTGTACTACGTATTGCTGAAAAACTGTAATTTTTAATGAGTAACTCAACGCCTAACTTAGCAAAACTGATTGCGCTTGACCTGCTTGGGGTTGGGCGTGTTCCTCTGATTTTGTTGGTGTTGATATTCGTCAGTGCGATGGGGGTTGTGTTCATGACTCACCATACACGTGAGGCGATTACTGAGAAAGACCAATCCCTCGTAGAGCGTGAAAGGCTCGATAACGAGTGGCGTAACCTGATTTTAGAAGAGACAGCCTTAGCGGAACACAGCCGCGTTCAAGCCGTCGCCAAAAGTGAGCTGGAAATGAAACGTCCAGACGCCGATAAAGAAGTCATCATTAATCTCCCATGAGCAAAAAAGTTAAACCAACAGAATCGACATCTGAAGTACAGCCAACGGCTTTGATACGTTGGCGTTTTTATATTGTGCTGTTTTTTGTGTTCTGTGCGTTTGCTGCACTTTGCGCGCGGATTGCTTATATCCAAATCATTGAGCCTGATAACCTGATAAAACAGGGTGACATGCGTTCTGTTCGCGCTCAAACACTCCATTCTGCCCGCGGTATTATCTCTGACCGAAATGGTGAACCTTTGGCCGTGAGTGTGCCAGTTGAAGCTGTATGGGCGGATCCGGCGACCATCTTTAAAGAAGGCGGATTAGACAATATCAATCGTTGGTATGCGCTTGCTGATGTACTTGGCCTAAAACGCCAAGACATGATCGATAAAATTAAACGTAATAAGAAGCGACGTTTCATTTATCTGCAACGTCAGGTTAGTCCTGCAATGGCTCACTATATCCGTGAATTGAAACTTGCTGGTGTCGGTTTGAAAGCGGAGTCGCGACGTTATTACCCAGCCGGTGAAGTTAGTGCCCACTTAGTTGGTGTAACTGGTATCGATGGTCATGGCTTAGAAGGGGTTGAGCGTAGCTATGATAAATGGCTAACCGGTGAGGCGGGTAAGCGTATTATTCGCAAAGACCGTTACGGCCGTGTCGTTGAGAATATCTCACTTGAAGAGCGTGAAGAGGGTAAACCACTCGAGCTGACAATCGATCAACGTATCCAAGCTATTGCCTACCGTGCCATTAAACAAGCGGTTGCCGATTACCGAGCCACATCAGGTTCGGCGGTAATTCTAGACGTAAAAACCGGCGCGGTTTTAGCCATGGTGAACGCGCCTTCTTATAACCCGAATAATCGCTCCGACTTACAATCAGCCAAAATGCGTAACCGAGTGATCACGGATGCGTTCGAGCCAGGCTCTACAGTTAAACCATTTGTTGTGTTAGCCGCTTTAGAAAATGGTGTCGCTGATGATGAGACCATTATTGATACCGGCAATGGCATCATGCAAATTGGTGGTAGCCGAGTACGAGATACCTCTAAAGTTGGCAAAGCAGATCTGACTACTATCCTCAAAAAATCGAGTAATATCGGTGTGGCAAAACTCGCGTTAGATATGCCACTTGAAGCGCTGCTTGGTATGTATAGTTCGGTCGGCTTTGGTGAAGTCTCTGGCTTAAACCTTGTCGGCGAAACCAACGGTATTTTCCCTAACCGCCGACGTTGGTCTAAATTCGAAATCGCGACCCTCTCTTTTGGTTACGGTTTGACGATTACGCCTCTTCAGCTTGCTCATGCCTATGCCACTCTCGGCAATTTGGGTGAGTATCAGCCAATTCATATTATTGAAAACAATCAGCGAGACCTTTCTAAGCAGGTCATTGACCACGACAATGCGCGCAAAGTGTTGTCGATGCTCGAAACGGTCACTCAGCCGGGCGGCACTGCGACAAAAGCGGCCGTTCCTGGCTATCGTGTTGCAGCAAAAACAGGTACATCACGTAAAGCCATCGCGGGCGGTTATGGTGACGAATACTTTGCTTATACAGCCGGTGTTGCCCCAGCGAGCGATCCAAGAGTCGCTCTCGTCGTAGTTGTGAATGAACCGCAAGGGGATAACTACTATGGTGGTTCGGTTGCCGGCCCTGTCTTTGCTGAAATTCTTAAGGGAACGCTACAGATCTTGAACGTAGCCCCTGATGAAAACCGATTTAAATAAGATTAAGTGAGTTTACTATGTCCAAGGAACTGACCTTAGCCACGCTGCTTTCTCCATGGCAGGACATTTCTTCCGATAAGATTGCCAACATTGCTGTTCAACACCTTGAATTAGATAGTCGTAAAGTCGTGGCTGGGAACACGTTTGTTGCGGTAAAAGGACACGCTGTTGACGGCCGTCGCTTTATCCCATCTGCCATTGAGCTTGGTGCTAACGCGGTGATCGCCGATGCTTGTGAGCAGCACCCAGCAGGCACGATTGAAAACGTTTCCAATATCCCGGTTATTTATGTTGCTGATTTGGGTCAGCACCTTTCCGTACTGGCTCGTCGCCTATACCCACTGTCAAACCACAAGGTGATTGGCGTAACTGGGACGAATGGCAAAACTACGATTACTCAGCTTATTGCTCAGTGGCTTGATCTTGTTGGTCAAAAGACAGCAGTGATGGGCACAACGGGTAATGGTTTCCTCGATGATTTAAAACCAGCAGCGAATACCACAGGCAGTGCGATTGAAATTCAACACACTCTGCATTGTTTAGAGCAGCAGTCTGCGCGGTTTACTGCGTTAGAAGTCTCGTCTCATGGCCTAGTTCAAGGACGTGTTAAGGCGCTTGAGTTTGAAGTTGGTGTGTTTTCCAATCTGAGCCGTGACCATCTCGATTATCACGGTACGATGGAAGAGTATGCAGAAGCGAAGTTTACGTTGTTTAGCGAACACAAATGCCATCATGCAGTCATCAATGTGGATGATGAAGTGGGCGCAAATTGGGTTGAGCGTTTAGACCATGCTATTGCCGTCTCTCTTAAACCCACTCAGCATCAAAAGGCGGTTTGGGCGAAGAACGTAAGTTATTCAGAGCAAGGTATTTCTCTGAGCTTTGATGGTACGTTTGGCGCTGGACAGCTGCATGTCCCGCTTATTGGTGAGTTTAACGCGAGCAATGTCATGCTCGCATTAACGACGTTGCTTACGTTGGGTATCGATAAACAACGTTTGATTGAGACAGCGAGCTCTTTGAAGCCGGTGCTGGGTCGAATGGAACTGTTTACTGCGCCCAAGAAAGCGAAAGTTGTCGTCGATTATGCCCACACACCAGACGCATTAGAAAAAGCATTGAACGCGCTGCGAGTCCATTGTGAAGGTCAACTATGGGCTATTTTTGGCTGCGGTGGTGACCGAGATAAAGGTAAGCGTCCGATGATGGCTGACATTGGTGAGCGTTTAGCTGACCGCGTCATTTTAACGGACGATAACCCTCGCAGTGAGTCTCCAGCTGAGATAGTTCAAGATATGCTAGTGGGAATGCAGCAACCTGAACTATCAGTGGTTGAACACAATCGTTTTGAAGCACTGCAGTTTGCACTATCGAATAGTCAGGCTGACGATATTATTCTTTTAGCCGGTAAAGGGCATGAGGATTATCAAGTGATGGCAACAGAGACGATTCACTACTCTGACCGAGAGTCTGCTATTCAACTTTTGGAGCAAGGTGCATGATTTCATTAATGTTAAGCCAAATCGCCGAAGCGCTAGACGCGCAGTTGGTCGGTAGCGACAAAGCCATTACTGCAGTTTCAACCGATACTCGCGCGATTGAGCAAGGCGCTTTGTTTGTTGCGTTAGTCGGTGAGCGTTTTGATGCACATAACTTTACAGCACAAGCAGTAGAAGCGGGTGCTGGCGCATTACTGGTAAACAAAGCGGTGAGTGATTCTGTACCGCAATTGATCGTTGAAGATACTCAGGTAGCCTTAGGTCAACTTGGGCAATTGGTCCATCACGTCTGTCAAACCCCAACCGTGGCGATTACGGGCAGCTGTGGTAAAACCACAGTGAAAGAAATGATCGCCAGTATCATGGAACAGAAAGGGCAGGTATTGTTCACAGCAGGTAACTTCAACAACGAAATTGGCGTTCCTTTAACGCTGCTTCGCTCTACCCCTGAAGATGACTTTGCCGTGATTGAACTTGGGGCGAATCATATTGGTGAAATCGCCTATACCACCCGTTTAGTGCAGCCAGATGTGGCATTAGTGAATAACGTGGCCGCGGCGCACCTAGAAGGTTTTGGCTCCATGGATGGCGTAAAGCAAGCCAAAGGTGAAATCTACCAAGGACTTCAAGCGGGCTCGGTTGCTGTGGTTAACTTAGACAGCAATGGTGGTCAGTTCTGGGAACAAGTATTGGCCGATAAAGTGGTGAAAACCTTCTCTTTACTTGATGATAGTGCTGATTACACCGCTCAAGACATTCAGTTAAATGCCATCGGTGAAGCGAGCTTTACTCTAAATAGCCCGATAGGCTCAGTTGCAATCAAACTGGGTATTATAGGCCAGCATAATGTGGCGAATGCGTTGGCGGCTACAGCGTTGGCTTTAGAGCTTGGAGCCAGCTTAGAGATGATTCAAGCCGGCCTCGCTTCACTTAATAAGGTGAAAGGTCGTGTAGAATTGATCGAGCTTAGCAACAATATCAAGCTGATCGACGACAGTTACAATGCCAGTGTTCCAGCCATGAAAGCTGCCGCAGATTTGCTGTCGGGGTTTGAGGGTGTGCGCTGGCTTATTTTAGGCAATATGGCGGAGTTAGGCGATGAAAGTCTTGCACTTCATCGTCAAGTCGGACAACATGCTGCCCCATTCAAATTTGACTACGTGCTTACTTATGGCGCAGACGCGAAAGCGATCAGCGATGAGTGTGATGGAACTCATTTCGAGGATCATCAGAGCATGATTGATTTTATTAAACAGCAGGTAGAACAGCACCAAGCACCACAAACACTATTGGTCAAAGGGGCAAATAGTGCGGGTATGAGTAAAGTTGCTGCTGCTGTTAAGGAGATGTACACATGATTATTTGGCTCGCGGAGCTGCTACAGCCATATTTTTCATTCTTCCGTTTGTTTGAGTACCTTTCATTTCGAGCGATCGTTAGTGTGTTAACAGCACTTGGCCTGTCATTGTGGATGGGCCCGATTATGATCCGCCGTTTGCAAATGTTGCAGATAGGTCAGGTTGTTCGTAATGAAGGCCCAGAATCGCACTTTAGCAAGCGCGGTACGCCTACTATGGGCGGAATCATGATCTTAACTGCGATTGTGACGACGGTATTGCTTTGGACTGACCTCTCTAACCCTTATGTTTGGGCCGTCTTGGCAGTCTTACTAGGGTATGGTGCCGTGGGCTTTGTGGATGATTATCGCAAAGTGGTACGTAAAAATACCGATGGCCTTATCGCTCGTTGGAAATACTTCTGGCAGTCAGCGATCGCACTTGTGGTGGCTTTTGCTCTGTATGCGCATGGTAAAGACACCGCAGCCACTCAGCTGGTTGTGCCGTTTTTCAAAGACATCATGCCTCAGCTTGGCTTGTTCTACATTATCCTGACCTACTTCGTCATTGTAGGTACCAGTAATGCCGTTAACTTAACGGATGGCCTTGATGGTTTGGCAATTATGCCTACTGTGCTGGTTTCAGCGGGTTTTGCTGCTATTGCTTGGGCAACGGGTAACGTTCAGTTTGCAAATTACCTCCATATCCCATACATCCCTCACGCTTCTGAGCTTGTTGTGGTATGTGCTGCCATCGTTGGTGCAGGTTTGGGCTTCCTTTGGTTCAATACTTATCCAGCGCAAGTGTTCATGGGCGATGTTGGCTCATTAGCACTCGGTGGCGCTTTAGGTACGATTGCTGTCTTGGTTCGTCAAGAGTTCGTGTTGGTGATCATGGGCGGTGTTTTTGTGATGGAAACGCTATCGGTAATCTTGCAGGTAGGCTCATACAAGCTACGCGGTCAACGCATTTTCCGCATGGCGCCGATTCACCACCACTATGAGTTGAAAGGCTGGCCAGAGCCGCGTGTTATCGTACGCTTTTGGATCATCTCAATCGTACTGGTATTGGTAGGCTTAGCAACGCTGAAAGTACGATAAGGATTGGTATCCATGACCATGGTACGTTGGCAAAACATCGAAAAAGTGGTGGTTGTAGGGCTCGGCATTACCGGGCTCTCAGTCGTTAAGCATCTACTCTCTTTGCCCAAGTCACTCGACATTCGTGTTATTGATACTCGAGATTGTCCTCCAGGCCGTGACGAGCTTCCGAACTCGGTTCAACTTCACTCAGGCAGCTGGAACGTGGATTGGCTGTTAGAAGCGGATCTCGTCGTCACTAACCCAGGTATCGCATTAGCCACACCTGAAATACAGCAAGTGTTGCATGCCAATATTCCAGTTGTGGGTGACATCGAATTGTTTGCATGGCAGGTTAGTAAGCCGGTTATCGCCATTACCGGTTCTAATGGTAAAAGTACGGTTACTGATTGGACTGGCAGCGTTGCAAAAGCGATGGGGCTCACCGTCGGTGTGGGGGGTAACATCGGTGTGCCAGCACTCGACTTACTCAAGCAAGATGCTGACTTATATGTGTTAGAGCTATCGAGCTTTCAACTAGAGACAACATCGTCGTTAAAACCTAAAGCCGCCGCTTTTCTTAACTTATCTGAAGATCATATGGATCGCTATCAAGGCATGACGGATTACCGTGAAGCTAAACTGCGAATCTTTGATCAGGCTGAGTCTTGTATCGTCAATGCGGACGATAAAGCGACCTATCCTGACACTCCGAAAAATGTGGTTGAGTTCAGCTTAAGCAAAGCGTGTCGTTATCATTTGATGGTAGCGGATGATGTAGAGTGGTTAGCTGTTGATGAACAGCCTATTTGTGCGACATCAGATCTCTCTTTGGTAGGTCGCCACAATGTCGCGAACGCACTGGTTGTTCTTGCTCTGCTCAATGAATCTTCATTTGATATTGTTCAAGGTGTTGAGGCTCTTAAGTCTTACAACGGTTTGACACATCGATGCCAGGTTGTTGCCGATAATCAAGGCGTCAAATGGGTCAATGACTCAAAAGCAACTAATGTCGCGAGTACCTTAGCCGCATTAGCTGGGTTAGAGCTCTCCGGTAAGCTTTATTTACTTGTTGGTGGTGTTGGCAAGGGCGCAGATTTTTCTGAATTAGCTCCAGTGCTTGCTAATCTCAATGTTCAGTTATGTTGTTTTGGCGAAGATGGACATGAATTTATGCCACTTCACACTAGCGCTCAGTCATTTGAAACAATGGCAGATATTGTTCGTTGGGTAGCGCCACAAGTTGAGTCTGGTGACATGGTATTACTTTCTCCGGCTTGTGCGAGCTTTGATCAATTCAATAACTTTATGGCTCGTGGTGACGCCTTCACCGAATTAGCTAACAATTACGCTTAACTGGCAGGGAAGCATGGAGATACGAGAAGTTTTCAGTCGCATTAAACGCTGGGTGGTAAGTGCATCCCCAGAAGTTCTATACGATCGTCAGTTAGTGTGGATTTCACTGGGTTTAATGCTGACTGGTCTGGTAATGGTAACGTCAGCCTCGTTTCCAATCAGCTCTCGTCTTACGGATCAGCCGTTCCACTTCATGTTTCGCCATGCGGTCTTCCTGCTGCTTGCTATTTCAACCTCCGCTGTGATTTTGCAAGTCCCGACTAAACGTTGGCTTCAATACAGTATGTGGCTTCTTCTGCTTTCGATCTTTTTACTTTTTGTCGTGTTGGTTGCGGGTAAATCGGTAAACGGTGCGTCACGTTGGATCCCTCTAGGCTTGTTCAACCTCCAGCCCGCCGAAGTTGCTAAGTTATCCCTATTTATCTTTATGTCAGGGTATCTGGTTCGTAAAAGTGAAGAAGTGCGCTCTAGCTTTGTTGGTGGTTTCATCAAACCCATTGTGGTGTTTGCGACCTTAGCCGTGTTGCTTCTGATGCAGCCAGACTTGGGTACCGTGGTCGTAATGCTCGTTACTCTATTTGGTATGCTTTTTATCGCTGGTGCAAAACTGACTCAGTTCATCGCTCTAATGGTTGTCGGTTTACTCGCGGTTGCAGGCCTTATCTACATAGAGCCCTACCGAATGCGCCGAGTGACCTCCTTTTTAGACCCATGGGAAGACCCGTTTGGTAGCGGCTATCAGTTAACGCAATCACTGATGGCGTTCGGTCGCGGAGAGTGGTTTGGTCAAGGGCTAGGGAACTCTATTCAAAAGTTAGAATACTTACCTGAAGCGCATACTGACTTTGTCTTTGCAGTATTGGCTGAAGAGCTTGGTTTTATTGGGGTGGTTTTAGTCTTGTTACTGGTGTTTAGCCTTGTGACTAAAGCAATCTATATTGGCCGTAGAGCGCTCGAAAGTGAGCAGTTATTTGGCGGGTATCTCGCCTTTGGTATTGGGATCTGGTTTGCTTTCCAAACGCTTGTTAATGTAGGCGCTGCAGCGGGTATGGTCCCGACTAAAGGTTTGACCTTGCCCCTGATCAGTTACGGTGGTTCCAGTTTGATTGTCATGTCAGTGGCGGTTTCTATCCTTTTACGTATTGACCATGAATATCGACTCTCGCAAGTAGAACAAGAACAAAAGTTAGAAACGAATGAACAAGAATAAACGATTAATGGTGATGGCTGGTGGTACTGGCGGTCATGTATTTCCTGGCCTAGCGGTCGCTAAAAAACTCCAAGAGCAAGGGTGGGAAATCCGCTGGTTGGGGACGGCTGATCGAATGGAAGCGGACTTGGTGCCAAAACACGGCATCGAAATAGACTTTATCAAAGTAAAAGGTCTACGAGGTCAAGGCGTGGCTCGTTTAATTAAAGCACCCTTTCAGATAATTAACGCCATCATGCAAGCTAAGGCGCATATGAAACGCTGGAAACCGGATGCGGTTTTAGGCATGGGTGGCTATGTAAGTGGCCCGGGAGGTATCGCGGCGTGGTTACTGGGTATCCCCGTTGTGCTTCATGAGCAGAACGCCGTTGCCGGTTTAACGAACCAGTGGCTGTCGAAAGTGGCAAAGAAAGTGTTTCAAGCTTTTCCGGGCGCATTTCCAACCGCACCGGTTGTCGGTAACCCAGTTCGAGAAGACGTGGTCGCACTTGCTGACCCCGCAGAGCGAATGGCTGAACGTGAAGGTAATATTCGCATCCTAGTGATGGGGGGGAGCCAAGGGGCACGAATTCTCAACCAGACGCTACCAGAGACAATGGCAAACTTAGGTGAAGGCTATGAAATCCGTCACCAAGCAGGGAAGAACAGTCAACAAGAGGTAGAAGCTGCCTACCAAGCGCAGAACGTAAAATCGGCAGAAGTGACAGAATTCATTGATGATGTAGCGGACGCTTATGCTTGGGCTGATATTTTGGTGTGCCGCTCTGGCGCTTTGACCGTATCGGAAGTTTCTGCAGCAGGAGTCGGGGCGATATTTATCCCATTCATGCACAAAGACAGACAGCAAGCACTGAACGCTGACCATTTGGTCGAGTGTGGTGCAGCAAAAATGATTGAGCAGCCTGACCTAACCGTAGATAAATTGGTTTCGGAAATCCAAAGCTTGGACCGTGAAACGCTACTTTCTATGGCAGTAAAAGCAAAAGCGGCTGCAAAGTTAGATGCCGATAAGGTGGTTGCCGACGCCATCATCGCATTGACGAAATAACGAGAATATTCATGACAATTCAACATACTCAAGATTTGGCTCAAATTAGAGCAATGGTGCCAGAGATGCGCCGTGTTAAATGTATTCACTTCATTGGTATTGGTGGCGCTGGAATGAGCGGCATTGCAGAAGTTCTTCTGAATGAAGGGTATCAAATTTCGGGCTCAGATCTTGCCGACAATCCAGTCACTGAGCGACTCGCAGAAAAAGGGGCAACTATCTTTATTGGCCATGCTGAAGAGAACGTGGCTAAAGCGAGTGTCGTGGTTGTTTCAACGGCCATCAATGAAGAAAATCCAGAGATCATTGCAGCGCGCAGTGCTCGTATTCCGGTGGTTCGCCGCGCAGAAATGCTCGCAGAGTTGATGCGATTCCGTCATGGTATTGCGGTAGCGGGTACTCACGGTAAAACGACGACGACAGCATTAGTGACTCAAATTTACTCAGAAGCTGGCCTTGATCCAACGTTTGTGAATGGTGGTTTGGTAAAGAGTGCAGGAACTAACGCTCGTTTGGGTTCTAGCCGCATCTTAATTGCTGAAGCTGATGAAAGTGACGCCTCTTTCCTACACCTTCAGCCAATGGTCAGTATTGTCACCAACATTGAAGCGGACCATATGGATACTTATGGTGGTGACTTTGAGACGCTTAAGCAGACCTTTATCGATTTTCTTCACAACCTCCCTTTTTATGGTCAGGCAATTCTTTGTGTCGATGACCCAGTTGTCCGTGAGCTGATCCCAAAAGTAAGCCGTCAGGTGATCACTTATGGCTTCTCAGATGATGCTGACGTGCGAATTGCAAACTACCGCCAAGAAGGCCAACAGGGCAAATTCACGGTTATTCGCCAGGGTAAAGCTGACCTCGATATCACATTGAATATTCCTGGTCGCCACAATGCCTTGAATGCTTCAGCCGCAATTGCTGTGGCGACGGAAGATGATATCTCTGACGAAGCGATTTTAAGTGCAATGGCTGGCACGCAAGGTACGGGACGTCGTTTTGACCATCTTGGTGAGTTTGAGACGGGTAACGGCAGCGCGATGTTAGTCGATGACTATGGTCACCACCCAACTGAAGTTGATGTGACGATTCAAGCGGCTCGCAATGGCTGGGAAGATAAACGTTTGGTTATGGTCTTCCAGCCTCACCGTTATAGCCGAACTCGTGATCTATATGATGACTTTGCCAACGTATTAGAGCAGGTTGATGTACTGATTATGCTCGATGTCTATTCGGCTGGAGAGACACCGATTGCGGGCGCAGACAGTCGAGCACTATGTAGGACTATTCGTAGTCGCGGTAAGTTGGACCCGATTTTTGTCCCAGAAAGCAAGGCGTTACCTTCCGTTCTCGCCAACGTTTTACAAGACGGTGACTTAGTATTAACCCAAGGTGCAGGCGATATTGGTAAAGTCGCAAAACAGCTTGCTAGTTTTGAGTTAAATATCGATAAAATGAGCCAAGCCTAGATATAAAGGTTGAATTTTGGGGTTTTATGTCACTTCTTTCATTTAAAGTGGCATTTTCTCATTATCAATGTTTGATACTTTCTTTGACCCCAGTATAATCCGAAGGTTAAAGTAGGTACTTTAGTCTCTAAGAACGAATTGGGTTAGGGAAAGATAAAGCGAGCTGATAGCAAGGACTATGGACTTTGATTAAAACTGCTTTTAATGAAAGCCGTCGTTTAACCTCTATGCCACTAGTAAAAGAACATGCCTTCGGCGGTAGTTTTTTGCTGGTGGTCTTGTTGTTAATAGGCTCACTCCTCTACTCAACGATTTCCTGGATGTGGGATGACCAACGTCTGCCACTTTCAAAGATCGTACTTCAAGGTGATTTGCATTATGTTTCTGCTCAAGATGTTCAGCGAGCCTTTGCGCAGCTAGAGCATGTGGGCACTTTCATGTCACAGGACATAGACGTATTGCAAACAATGGCCGAGTCCATACCTTGGGTTTCTCATGCTTCAATTCGTAAACAGTGGCCAGATACCGTCAAAGTGTTCCTCACCGAACATCACGCAGAAGCGATTTGGAATGGCAATGCGTTATTGAATGACTACGGTCAGGTATTTGATGGTGATATCGGTCAGCTTGATGAAGACCGAGTCAAACTGTACGGTCCTCGTGAGACAAGTAACGAAGTCCTGCAGGTTTGGCGAGACATCACTCCTAGATTTGAAGCACTAGGGCTGACTATTACCTCTTTAGTGTTGAATGAACGCCGAGCATGGCAGATCATTTTAGACAATGGCATTCGCTTGGAACTAGGCAAAGAGTCTTTAGAAGAGCGGATCGAGCGATTTATATCGTTGTATGAGAATTTAGGTAACGACACTCAGCGAGTGAGTTACATTGACCTCAGGTATGATACGGGAGCCTCTATTGGATGGTTCCCTGAGCAAGAGTTAGAACAAGAGAATACAGATGACTAAGACCGCTGATGACAACATTATTGTTGGTCTTGATATAGGCACTGCTACCGTATCAGCTCTGGTAGGCGAAGTATTGCCTGATGGTCAAATCAATATTATTGGTGCTGGTAGTAGCCCATCCAGAGGGATGGATAAAGGTGGTGTTAACGACCTTGAATCGGTGGTGAAGTCAGTTCAACGAGCCGTTGATCAGGCGGAGCTGATGGCAGAGTGCCAAATTAGCAATGTATTTATTTCGCTCTCTGGGCGACATATTGCTAGTCGTATTGAAAAAGGCATGGGAACAATATCGGATGAGGAAGTTTCTCAAGAAGATATGGACCGTGCTATTCATACGGCGAAATCGATTAAAATTGGTGATGAACAGCGCATTCTGCACGTTATTCCTCAAGAATTTACGATTGATTACCAAGAAGGGATTAAAAATCCGCTAGGTTTATCAGGAGTACGGATGGAAGTAAGCGTCCATCTTATTTCTTGTCATAACGATATGGCACGGAATATTATAAAGGCAGTCGAACGCTGTGGCCTGAAAGTAGAACACTTAGTGTACTCTGGGCTCGCAGCTAGTAATGCGGTGATTACTGAAGACGAGCGTGAACTGGGCGTATGTGTTGTTGATATCGGTGCTGGTACAATGGATGTTTCCATTTGGACTGGCGGTGCATTACGACACACAGAAGTGTTTTCTTATGCCGGAAATGCCGTCACCAGTGATATTGCTTTTGCTTTCGGCACGCCGGTGAGTGATGCGGAAGAGATTAAAGTCAAATACGGCTGTGCTCTTAGCGAGCTGGTTAGTAAAGACGATACGGTTAACGTTCCTAGCGTTGGTGGACGCCCATCACGCAGTTTACAACGACAAACTTTGTCTGAAGTGATAGAGCCTCGTTATACTGAGCTTATGGGATTAGTTAACCAAACTATCGACAACGTCCAAGAAAAACTGCGCGAAGAAGGGATTAAACATCATCTTGCCGCAGGTGTGGTGCTCACTGGTGGAGCGGCACAAATTGAAGGCGTGGTTGAATGTGCGGAACGTGTATTCCGCAACCAAGTTCGAGTTGGCAAGCCTTTAGAGGTAAGCGGCTTAACAGATTACGTAAAAGAGCCGTATCATTCGACGGCTGTTGGTTTACTTCATTATGCAAGAGATAGCCAAATAAACGATGAAACTGAATACAACGAGCCAACTCGTCCTTCAGTAACGGGTTTGTTTGATCGCTTGCGTAATTGGATACAAAAAGAGTTTTAACCTGAGCACAGGAAAAACGGAGATAACACATGTTTGAACCGATGATGGAAATGTCTGACGATGCGGTAATTAAAGTCGTTGGAGTTGGTGGCGGTGGTGGTAACGCTGTTGAACACATGGTGCGTGAGTCCATCGAAGGTGTTGAGTTTATTAGTATTAACACTGATGCTCAGGCACTTCGTAAAACCAGTGTGAATAGTGTTATTCAGATTGGCGGCGATATGACCAAAGGTCTAGGTGCTGGTGCGAACCCTCAAGTAGGACGTGACGCAGCTCTCGAAGATCGCGATCGTATTAAAGAAGAGCTAAATGGTGCCGATATGGTATTTATCGCAGCTGGTATGGGCGGTGGTACAGGTACAGGTGCAGCTCCGGTAATTGCAGAAGTAGCGAAAGAGCTAGGTATTCTGACAGTTGCTGTTGTAACTAAGCCATTTAGCTTCGAAGGCAAAAAGCGTTTAGCTTTTGCTGAGCAAGGTATTGAAGAGCTTTCTAAACATGTGGACTCGTTAATTACGATTCCAAATGAAAAGCTACTTAAAGTACTTGGCCGTGGAATTACTCTACTAGAAGCCTTTGCTAGTGCGAATGACGTATTGAAGAACGCGGTACAAGGTATTGCGGAACTGATTACTCGCCCAGGCATGATTAACGTCGACTTTGCGGACGTACGCACTGTAATGTCGGAAATGGGTCATGCAATGATGGGTAGCGGCGTTGCGAAAGGCGAAGATCGTGCGGAAGAAGCGGCAGAGATGGCTATCTCAAGCCCACTTCTAGAAGATATCGATCTTGCTGGTGCTCGTGGTGTGCTTGTTAACATCACTGCTGGCCTAGACATGCGTCTAGACGAGTTTGAAACTGTGGGTAACACAGTGAAAGCATTCGCATCTGACAATGCTACCGTAGTCATTGGTACTTCATTAGATCCAGATATGGCTGATGAAATCCGTGTAACGGTTGTTGCTACCGGTATTGGTAACGAGAAGAAACCTGATATTACGCTAGTTGCTGGCGGAAAGGCGAAAGTAGCACCTGTTGCTCAGCCGCAAACTCAACCACAGACGGCACCTGCTCAGCAGACTGTCAATAAAGTGGAAGAGAAACCGGCACCAACTTTGCAAGAAAAACCTCAGGTAACTCCTCAGCCAACGACTACAACACCAGTTGCTGGTGGTGCAGGCCAAAGTGCAGCACCAAAAGCAGACAAAGAAAGCGGTTACTTAGATATCCCAGCGTTCTTACGTCGTCAAGCTGACTAAAATAACTACAATTTGACACTGTTCAAAATTGTGGTAGCATGCACGGTCAATATCGCTTATTGACCGTGATTTGTAGCATATTTATTGAGGCAAAGCAGATGATCAGACAACGTACTCTGAAAGAAATGGTGAAAACAACTGGTGTGGGTCTCCACTCTGGTCGTAAGGTCACACTTACTCTTCGCCCAGCTGCTGCAAATACCGGCGTTATTTATCGCCGTACAGACGTAAACCCGCCAGTGGATTTCCCGGCAGACCCAGAATCAGTTCGTGACACTATGCTGTGTACAGCGCTAGTGAACGATCAGGGTGTGCGTATCTCTACGGTTGAGCACCTAAATGCAGCCCTAGCGGGCATGGGTATCGACAACGTTGTTGTTGAAGTAGATGCACCTGAAATCCCAATTATGGATGGCAGTGCAAGCCCATTTGTATTCTTACTACAGCAAGCGGGTGTTGAAGAACAAAACGCAGCTAAACGCTTTATCCGCATTAAAAAGCCAGTACGCTTTGAAGATGGCGATAAGTGGGCTGAATTTGTTCCTTTCGATGGTTTCCGTATGGACTTCGAAATCGAGTTTAATCACCCAGCGATTGATGCCGATGAGCAACACTTACTGTTTGATTTCTCTTCTCAAGGTTTTGTTAAAGAGATCTCACGAGCTCGTACGTTTGGCTTCATGCGTGATATTGAATACTTACAGTCTCAGAACCTCGTTCTAGGCGGTAGTTTCGACAACGCAATCGTGCTGGATGAATACCGTATTCTTAATGAAGAAGGCCTTCGTTTTGAAAACGAGTTTGTTACTCACAAAGTATTGGACGCGATTGGCGACCTGTACATGTGTGGTCACCCAATCATCGGTGAATTCCGTGCCTTTAAATCAGGCCACGGTCTAAACAACCAACTACTACGCTCAGTGCTTGCTGATCAAGAAGCTTGGGAATGGGTAACATTCGAAGAAGAAGCAACCTCTCCAGTTGCTTTCGCTGAACCAAACATGGTTCTAGCGTAAACTTAAATTCTAAAAAGAAAGCCAGGCGAAAGTCTGGCTTTTTTACTTGTTATGAGTCTAAATGTCTCACTCTGCGTTTTTCTCGATTCGCTAACTTGGCTAAGCTTTCCAAACGTGCGAATCCTTTTGATCTGAGTTGATTCAGAATATTCAATCGTTCGTAATCGGTCTTCATTTTGATGCTAGTGCTGGCCACTTCAAGGATCAACTGGCTGTCTCTGATGTTTGCCACCCGGCAATATCGTTCCGTTCTCTGAGCTAAGATCATCTTTAATTCTTGGTTGATCACCATGATCTCTTTGGCGTGTTGCTGCTGTTTTGATCGTTGCGAATCAGCGATGATGTCATCACCAAGAGTCGGGCGGTGGTCTCTCATATCAGGTCTTAGTTCTGATCTATACTGGTTAGTTCAGTGAACAGATGCGCGGGAAGAGAGCATTAATCGAGTCACTGAATGACATTTACTCTGCGATAAATGAGCAAACAAACGGCAGATAACCGCTAAAAATAAAGAGTGGTTCAAACAAATTACTATGTTATTGGTTGTTCGATAGAAAATTTCTTAAACTACCCGCCACTTATCATTATATAAGCCTTGAAATCGAGAGTTCTCATCACAATATCTGAGTAAAGTGATTTATCTCAGTATTCTTAGTTAAAAACTGTTAGAGACTGAAGGCATTAAAAGTAGATCGGGCCCGATCTAAGTAAAGAGAGATTCATAACACATGATTACTAAGCTACTGACAAAGGTAATTGGCAGTCGCAATGACCGAACACTGCGCCGCCTGAGAAAAATTGTAAAAGAGATTAATAACTACGAGCCGACTTTCGAAGCGCTTTCTGACGAAGAACTAAAAGCGAAAACGGTTGAGTTCCGTCAGCGCTTAGAGCAAGGTGAAGCACTCGATAAGCTGATCCCAGAAGCTTTTGCAACGGTACGTGAAGCATCTAAACGTGTGTACGGCATGCGTCATTTCGACGTGCAGCTTATTGGTGGTATGGTCCTAAACGCAGGCCAGATTGCTGAAATGCGTACCGGTGAAGGTAAAACGCTTACTGCAACATTACCAGCGTACCTAAATGCACTGAAAGGGGCTGTTCACGTGGTTACCGTGAATGACTACCTAGCAAAACGTGATGCTGAGACAAACCGCTCTCTATTTGAATTCCTAGGTATGACTGTTGGCGTTAACGTGCCAAACATGCCTCCTCATGAGAAGAAAGAAGCGTATCAAGCCGATATTCTCTACGGTACAAACAACGAGTTTGGTTTCGACTACCTACGAGACAACATGGCTTTCCGAGCAGAAGATCGTGTACAGCGTGAACGTTACTTCGCTATTGTCGATGAGGTGGACTCAATCCTAATCGATGAAGCGCGTACTCCGCTTATCATTTCAGGCCCAGCTGAAGATAGCTCAGATCTTTACACTCGCATCAATACCTTGATTCCTCAACTGCAAAAACAAGATCAGGAAGACTCAGAAGAGTACCGAGGTGACGGTCACTACACGGTTGACGAAAAATCGAAGCAAGTTCACTTGACGGAAACAGGTCAGGAATTTGTTGAAGAGTTGATGATCAAAAATGGTCTGATGGAAGAGGGCGATACGCTTTACTCTCCAACTAACATTAGCCTATTACACCACGTTAACGCGGCTCTTCGTGCTCATGTATTGTTTGAAAAGAACGTAGATTATATCGTCAATGAAGACGGCGAAGTGGTCATCGTTGATGAACATACAGGTCGTACGATGGCAGGACGTCGTTGGTCTGAAGGTTTACACCAGGCAGTAGAAGCAAAAGAAGGCGTTAAGATCCAGAACGAGAACCAGACGCTAGCGTCAATCACGTTCCAGAACTTCTTCCGTTTATACGAAAAACTATCTGGTATGACGGGTACTGCGGACACCGAAGCATTCGAATTCCAGTCTATCTACGGTCTAGAAACGGTTGTTATCCCAACCAACAAACCGATGATTCGTAACGATATGCCAGATGTGGTTTACCGTACTGAAACTGACAAGTTCAACGCAATCATTGAAGATATCAAAGAGCGCGTTGCTAAAGGTCAGCCTAGCCTTGTTGGTACTGTTTCTATCGAAAAATCTGAGCTTCTTTCGAATGCTCTGAAAAAAGCGAAGATTAAACACAACGTACTGAACGCGAAATTCCACGAGAAAGAAGCGGAAATCGTTGCAGGTGCGGGTACGCCAGGCGCGGTAACTATCGCGACCAACATGGCAGGTCGTGGTACCGATATCGTATTAGGTGGTAGCTGGCAATCTAAAGTTGAAGCACTAACAGATCCAACATCAGAACAAATCGCAGAAATTAAAGCTGAGTGGAAAATTATTCATGACCAAGTGTTAGAAGCGGGTGGTCTACACATTATTGGTACTGAGCGTCACGAATCTCGCCGTATCGATAACCAGCTGCGTGGTCGTTCTGGTCGTCAGGGTGACGCGGGTTCTTCTCGCTTCTACCTGTCGATGGAAGACTCACTGCTTCGCATCTTCACGTCAGATCGTATGGCGAGCCTAATTCAAAGTGGTATGGAAGAGGGTGAAGCGATCGAATCTAAGATGCTCTCTCGTTCAATCGAAAAAGCGCAACGTAAAGTGGAAGGTCGTAACTTCGACATCCGTAAGCAGCTTCTTGAATACGATGATGTAGCGAACGATCAGCGTAAAGTTGTGTACGAATTGCGTGATGAACTGATGAGCGCAGAAGACATCAGCGACATGATCGAACATAACCGCACGGATGTTCTTTCGGCTATTATCGATGAATACATTCCACCGCAATCTTTAGAAGATATGTGGGACACTGAAGGTCTTCAAGAGCGCTTGAAGAATGACTTCGACATTGATGCTCCAGTGAAGCAGTGGCTAGAAGAAGATGACAAGCTCTACGAAGAAGCCCTTCGTGAGAAAATTCTAGAAACAGCGGTAACGGTCTACAAACAGAAAGAAGAAGTGGTAGGCGAGCAAGTGCTACGCAACTTCGAAAAATCTGTGATGCTACAGACGCTCGATACACTGTGGAAAGAGCACCTAGCGGCAATGGATCATCTACGTCAAGGTATTCACCTGCGCGGCTATGCTCAGAAGAACCCAAAACAAGAGTACAAACGTGAGTCGTTTGAGTTGTTTGAAGGTCTTCTAGATGCGCTGAAATCGGATGTGATCACTATTTTGTCTAAGGTGCGTGTACAGCAGCAAGAAGAAGTTGAGCGTATGGAAGCTCAGCGTCAGGCACAAGCTGAAGAAGCGGCACGCCGTGCTCAAGCTCAACATGCTTCGGCTGAAAACCAGCTTTCGGAAGGCGAAGAGTCTGACGGCGCACACCAACCAATGGTACGCGAAGAACGTAAAGTTGGCCGTAATGAGCCATGCCCTTGTGGCAGTGGCAAGAAGTACAAACAGTGTCACGGCAAAATCGAATAAGGTTTGTTGATGAATCGTTGCTGTAACAGATGACTGCTGCGTTGATGGCACTCACTTACTGGCGTAAGCTCCGTGCCATCGCCTTGTATTCATAGCGTTACAGCTTAGCTTCATGCAAACTTATAAAACTAATGAAGAGTCGCTTAGGCGGCTCTTTTTGTATGTAAATTTCATGGCTTACTTTGTTACGCAAGGAAGTCGTCATTCCCTATAGCGAGGAACGAGCGTAATAGGGAATCTCGTTTAGTTAGGCTCACGTTGTTTTAGGTCCCCAACTCAGTCGTTCCTCCTTCTTGAGGATGACGTACTCAGGGACTATGTGAGTTAAGCGTTTTATTAAGGAACACCATCAATGAAAAGAATCCATATTGTCGCGGGAATCATCTTCAATCCAGAAAAGTCTCAGGTATTTATTACTAAGCGCCCAGATGATAAACACAAAGGGGGCTTTTGGGAGTTTCCTGGTGGCAAAGTCGAACAAGGTGAAACGATTGAACAAGCAATGATCCGCGAGCTTGAAGAAGAGATCGGTATCACTACGACTGAACAGCACGTATTTGAACATTTAGAGTTTGACTACCCAGAGAAGTCACTGAAGTTCGACTTTATCTGTATCACGGCCTTTGAAGGACAGCCTTATGGGAAAGAGGGACAGCAGGGAGAATGGGTCGATCTCGCTCAATTGGTTAACTATACCTTTCCGGAAGCGAATGTACCTATCTTAGAGCGAGTAGTAAAAGAGTTCGCATAGACCCTAGCCACTGATGGCGAATGTTGATAGTTTAATGAGACAAATTGGAATGGACTGCAAAGAAGCAGTGAAGAAAACAACGGAGAACAGCGCAATGGTAAGAATTGCAGTTGCAGGTGCGGCAGGCCGCATGGGACGCAACCTAGTCAAAGCAACGTATAACAACGAACAAGCTTCAGTCGCCGCAGGATCTGAGCGTCCAGAATCCTCTCTTGTTGGGGTAGATCTTGGTGAGTTGTGTGGTGAAGGAAAGTTTGACGTTGTTGTAACTGATGATCTTGCTAAAGATATTGAGCAGTTCGATGTGATTATTGATTTCACTGCACCAGTGAGTACGTTGGTTAACTTGGATCTTTGTCGTCAACATGGCAAAAGTATCGTGATTGGTACAACTGGCTTTACGGATGAAGAGCGTGAATTGATAGACACGGTTGCCCAAGAAGTGCCTGTTGTTATGGCGCCAAACTACTCTGTCGGTGTTAACCTGGTATTCAAGTTACTTGAGAAAGCAGCCAAAGTAATGGGCGATTACTGCGATGTAGAAATCGTTGAAGCGCACCACCGCCATAAAGTCGATGCACCTTCAGGTACCGCGATTGGTATGGGAGAAGCGATTGCTGGCGCTATGGGGAACAAGCTGAATGATGTCGCGGTTTATGCTCGCGAAGGTATTACAGGTGAGCGCACCAAGGATGAGATTGGTTTTGCGACCATTCGTGCTGGTGACATTATTGGTGAGCATACCGCAATGTTTGCCGATATTGGTGAGCGAGTAGAAATCACTCATAAAGCAACAGATCGCATGACCTTTGCCAATGGAGCAGTAAAGGCGGCGGTATGGTTAAACCAAAAGCCGGCGGGTTTTTACACCATGACGGACGTACTTGGTCTTAATGATCTATAGACAATGTTTATTCGCCAAGTTTCGTACGGATTAGAGAGTATGAAATTTGAGGGTAAATAGATAATTATGCGCTGGGCTTGCCCGGCGTTTTTTGTGCCTTGAATATTGCTATTAGTATTTCTTCGAAAATAACGCGTTAGAATGAAGGGGTTTGTTGTTGCTTTTATGGGTTAAGGTGCGTTTTTTCTTTGAGTTGCGTGAAAGTAAGGGTAAATAATGGTGTTGCATCGTTTGCGCTAATTTTGTCGATAAAAGTGTGATCTAAGATTTGCTGGGAAATGATGATTTCATTAATCATTAACCATTAGTCCGTTAAAGTGGCACTAAACCTTGTGTTTTGGCCTTCTAAATCGGTTTTTTGATTTAAGGCTCCTAAATATTAAATTTATTTTTGAGACTGTATTGACAGGTTTCATCATGATCACTAAAATACCGCCAATTTGTCTAATTTCCATAAACACGCAGTTTCTGGTGTTTCAGGAAGGTAGATTTGCAAATTAAATCAATTTTAATGCATATTTATTTCTGGAGGTTGTCTTGAAAAAGTCAGCACTACTTGTCCTAGAAGATGGGACAGTATTTCACGGTGAAGCCATTGGCGCTGTAGGTTCTGCAGTTGGTGAAGTCGTTTTTAATACCTCGATGACGGGGTACCAAGAAATCCTCACTGATCCTTCCTACTCTCAACAAATCGTTACCCTTACTTACCCTCACATTGGCAATACCGGAACCAACTCCGAAGATGAAGAATCCTCTTCAATCCACGCTCAAGGCCTTGTGATTCGCGATCTTCCTCTTATCGCTTCTAACTTCCGTAATGAACAATCCCTTTCTGATTATCTTAAGTCGCAAAACGTTGTTGGTATCGCTGATATCGACACTCGTAAGCTGACGCGTATTCTTCGTGAAAAAGGCGCACAGAATGGTTGCATCGTGGCGGGTAACAACTTAGATGAAGCTTTGGCTCTCGCTAAAGCAAAAGAATTCCCTGGCCTGAAAGGTATGGACCTTGCGAAAGAAGTTACAACAAAAGAAGCGTATCAATGGAAACAAGGTTCGTGGACGCTTACGGGTGGACTTCCTGAAGCGAAAGCAGACTCAGAATTGCCATACCACGTTGTTGCTTATGACTTCGGTGCAAAACGAAATATCCTACGAATGCTCGTTGACCGCGGTTGCCGCCTAACGGTTGTTCCTGCTGAAACTTCTGCTGAAGAAGTGCTTGCACTAAACCCAGACGGTGTATTCCTTTCAAATGGCCCTGGTGACCCAGAACCATGTACTTACGCAATTGAAGCGACAAAAGTGTTCCTAGATACAGGTTTACCAATCTTTGGTATCTGTCTAGGCCACCAAATTCTTGCTCTTGCGTCAGGCGCTAAGACAGTGAAGATGAAGTTTGGTCACCACGGTGCAAACCACCCAGTTAAAGATTTAGATCGTGATGTTGTGATGATTACTTCGCAAAACCACGGCTTTGCTGCTGACGAAGAGACGCTTCCTGAAAACCTACGTGCAACGCACAAGTCTCTATTTGATGGTTCTCTACAAGGTATCCACCGTACAGACAAACCAGCATTTAGCTTCCAAGGTCACCCAGAAGCAAGCCCAGGTCCAGAAGACGCAGCGCCGTTATTTGACCACTTCATTGAACTAATTAAACAGCACACAGCGTAATTCGGAGTAGTAGACAATGCCAAAACGTACTGACATTAAAAGTATTCTAATTCTAGGTGCTGGCCCGATCGTTATCGGCCAAGCATGTGAGTTCGATTACTCTGGTGCTCAAGCTTGTAAAGCGCTTCGCGAAGAAGGTTACCGAGTTATTCTTGTAAACTCGAACCCAGCGACCATCATGACTGACCCTGATATGGCTGATGCAACTTACATCGAGCCTATCCAATGGGAAGTTGTTCGCAACATCATTGCGAAAGAGAAGCCAGATGCAGTTCTACCTACAATGGGCGGCCAAACAGCACTTAACTGTGCACTAGACCTAGAGAAATACGGTGTTCTTGAAGAGTTCGGTGTAGAGATGATTGGTGCAACGGCTGACGCTATCGATAAAGCAGAAGACCGTTCACGCTTTGATAAAGCAATGAAAGCAATTGGTCTAGAGTGTCCAACTGCTGATACAGCGAAAAGCATGGAAGAAGCTTACAAAGTTTTAGACATGGTTGGCTTCCCTTGTATCATCCGTCCATCATTCACTATGGGTGGTACAGGCGGTGGTATCGCTTACAACAAAGAAGAATTTGAAGAAATCTGTCGTCGTGGTTTGGACCTATCTCCAACCAACGAACTTCTCATCGATGAATCTCTTATCGGTTGGAAAGAGTACGAGATGGAAGTGGTTCGTGACAAAAACGACAACTGTATCATCGTATGTGCGATTGAAAACTTTGACCCAATGGGTATCCACACGGGTGACTCAATCACAGTTGCACCAGCACAAACTCTAACAGACAAAGAATACCAACTGATGCGTAACGCTTCTCTAGCGGTACTGCGTGAGATTGGTGTTGAAACAGGTGGTTCAAACGTACAGTTTGGTATCAACCCGAAAGATGGCCGCATGGTTATCATCGAGATGAACCCACGTGTATCTCGCTCTTCAGCACTCGCGTCTAAAGCGACAGGTTTCCCAATCGCTAAGATTGCAGCGAAACTGGCTGTTGGCTTCACGCTAGACGAGCTAATGAATGACATCACTGGCGGCGCAACGCCAGCATCATTCGAACCAACCATCGACTACGTAGTCACTAAGATTCCTCGTTTCAACTTCGAGAAATTTGCAGGTGCTAACGACCGTCTAACGACGCAAATGAAGTCTGTTGGTGAAGTTATGGCTATCGGCCGTAACCAACAAGAATCTCTACAAAAAGCACTTCGCGGCCTAGAAGTTGGCGCGACTGGTTTTGACGAAATGGTAGACCTAGATGCACCTGACGCTCTAACGACTATCCGTCACGAACTGAAAGAAGCAGGCGCAGAGCGTATTTGGTACATCGCGGATGCATTCCGTGCGGGTATGTCTGTAGATGGTGTATTCAACCTAACGCAAATCGACCGTTGGTTCCTAGTTCAAATCGAAGACATCGTTAAGCTTGAGCAAGAACTTAAAGCGAAAGGCTTTGCTGGTCTGAACAAAGACGAGCTAAACAAGCTGAAGCGTAAAGGCTTTGCTGATGCGCGCCTATCTAAGATTTTAGGTGTAGCAGAAAGCGAAATTCGTCGTCTGCGTGACCAATACGATATCCACCCAGTGTACAAGCGTGTTGATACGTGTGCGGCTGAGTTCTCTTCAGATACGGCTTACATGTACTCATCTTACGATGACGAGTGTGAAGCAAACCCAACAGATAAAGACAAAATCATGATTCTGGGCGGCGGTCCAAACCGTATCGGCCAAGGTATTGAATTTGACTACTGTTGTGTACACGCATCACTAGCTCTACGTGAAGATGGCTTTGAGACTATCATGGTTAACTGTAACCCTGAGACTGTTTCAACGGATTACGACACCTCTGACCGTTTGTACTTCGAACCAGTCACTCTGGAAGATGTACTAGCAATCGCTCGCGTTGAGAAGCCAAAGGGCGTTATCGTTCAGTACGGTGGTCAAACACCACTTAAACTGGCTCGCGCACTTGAAGCGGCTGGCGTGCCAATCATCGGTACTAGCCCTGATGCAATCGACCGTGCAGAAGACCGTGAGCGTTTCCAAGTTGCAGTTGACCGCCTAGGTCTTCTACAGCCAGAGAACGCGACAGTAACAACAATGGAACAAGCGGTAGAGAAATCTCGCGAAATCGGCTTCCCATTGGTTGTACGTCCTTCATACGTACTTGGTGGTCGTGCGATGGAAATCGTATACGACGAGCAAGACCTACGTCGTTACTTCAACGAAGCAGTAAGCGTATCGAACGAATCTCCAGTTCTTCTTGATAGCTTCCTAGACGACGCAGTTGAAGTCGATATCGATGCTATCTGTGACGGTGAGCGCGTAGTTATCGGCGGTATCATGGAGCACATCGAACAAGCGGGTGTTCACTCAGGTGACTCAGCATGTTCTCTTCCTGCATATACGCTAAGCCAAGAAATCCAAGACGTAATGCGCGAGCAAGTTGAAAAGCTAGCGTTCGAGTTGGGTGTTCGTGGTCTAATGAATACGCAGTTTGCTGTTAAGAACAATGAAGTGTACCTAATCGAGGTTAACCCTCGTGCAGCACGTACGGTTCCATTCGTATCGAAAGCAACTGGCGCGCCAATCGCTAAGATTGCCGCTCGTGTAATGGCGGGTCAATCGTTAGAGTCTCAAGGCTTTACCAAAGAAATCATTCCACCTTATTACTCAGTAAAAGAAGTGGTACTTCCATTCAACAAGTTCCCTGGTGTTGACCCACTGTTAGGCCCAGAAATGCGCTCTACTGGTGAAGTTATGGGTGTTGGCGCGACGTTCGCAGAAGCATACTCTAAAGCTGAGTTGGGTTGTGGCAACATCTACCCAGAAGGCGGCCGTGCACTTCTTTCTGTTCGCGAAGGCGACAAAGAGCGTGTTGTTGACCTAGCCTCTAAGCTATCTAAGCTTGGTTACCAGCTAGACGCAACTCACGGTACCGCCGTTATTCTAGGCGAAGCGGGCATCAACCCACGTCTAGTAAACAAGGTACACGAAGGTCGTCCTCACATTCTTGACCGTATCAAGAACAACGAGTACACCTACATCGTGAACACTGCAGCTGGCCGTCAAGCGATTGAAGATTCTAAAGTACTTCGTCGTGGCGCACTTGCTGAGAAAGTGAACTACACGACTACGCTAAACGCTGCATTCGCGACTTGTATGGCGCACACAGCAGACGCGAAGACGTCAGTCACTTCAGTTCAAGAGCTACACGCACAGGTGAAAGCTTCTCAAGCTTAATTTGTTTATCTCAGCTAACTTGAACTGAAGTTAGCGAAGAGAAATGCTCAGAGCCCACTTTTCGGAGTGGGCTTTTTTACGTTTCTAATTAGCTGGTTAGACAGGTACGTTCTGCAAGTGGCGGAGTTGTTATATGTTTGTCATAACAATGGATTTTGATAACAGCTTTGACCAATTGATGATATTTTATCGAGGACTCTAACAACTTCGTAAATGACTCAAATGGAACTGACTTTCGAGATTTTGGCGCTACTTTTTTTTGTTGCGACCCTTGCTGGCTTTATTGATGCCATGGCGGGTGGTGGTGGGCTTATCACTCTTCCTGCATTGTTAGCGGCTGGTATTCCCCCAACGCAAGCATTGGCGACGAACAAGCTGCAAAGTTCTTTTGGCAGTTTTTCGGCCAGTTGGTATTTTGTCCGCAATGGCATCGTCAGTATCAGGGAACTGCGGTTTGCTATTCTTTGCACCTTTGTCGGTTCAGCCGTTGGTGCTGAAGTGGTGCAATACATTGATGCGGGCATCTTAACGAGCTTAATCCCACTTCTATTGGTCGCTATCTCTCTTTATTTCTTGATGATGCCAAAAGCGAAAGAGCAGAAAGGTACAGCGAAACTCTCTGAAGCGATGTTTGCCTTCTGTGTTGGTGGCGGGGTTGGCTTCTACGATGGTTTCTTTGGCCCAGGCACAGGATCAATATTTACGGTCTGCTTTGTGGCGTTAGGACATTTCTCCTTAGTGGATGCGACAGCACGAACTAAGGTGCTTAACTTTACCTCGAACATCGCAGCGCTGATCTTCTTTGTTATCGCAGGTCTACCAGTGTGGGAATTAGGGTTGGTGATGGCTGTTGGTGGCTTTATTGGTGCGCAGCTTGGAGCAAAAGTGGTGGTCACCAAAGGTCAAAAATGGATTCGCCCATTAGTGATCGTGATGTCGATGTTGATGGCGATTAAACTGTTGTGGGAACAACATCATGATTGGCTGGTTTCTTTGATTCAGTAGAAATAAAAAAGGCGCTCACTGAGCGCCTTTTTCAAATATCGTTGACTGAGAATTATAGAGACTCAGTGAAAGTACGTGCGATAACGTCGCGTTGCTGCTCTGTCGTTAGAGAGTTGAAACGCACAGCGTAACCAGATACACGGATTGTTAGCTGAGGGTAGTTCTCTGGGTGAGCAACGGCGTCTTCTAGCGTTTCACGCTTAAGAACGTTAACGTTTAGGTGTTGGCCACCTTCGATACGTGGAGCTGTTTCGATTGCCACTTCACGGCTCTCGTAATCACCTAGGTCGTTGATCGCGATTACTTGGTCTGCTTCGAAACCAGAGTTTGCTGCAACGCAACGTGCTTCATTCTTTTCGCTATCTAGTAGCCAGATTGAGTTAAGTAGGTCATCGTTAGCTGCTTTAGTGATTTGAATACCTTGGATCATTACTATCTCCTAGTCCACTTGAGTGGTTGTTTGGTGTTAACTTTCGAATTTTGTCGAGCTACGTATTATATAGCGAATATCCCTTATGGTAATATTGATTTAAGTCAAAAAACAACCAAAAACACTATTTTTACAAAGGTTATTTTCTTGTTCTAAATCAATAAAATCTTTGAAAACAATATAGTTACAATTTATTTGATATTATAAAAATTATTTAATAACTATTTTTGTTGTAAATTTACTACAAAAATAGTTCATAACTTGAGCTGTATCATCTAAATGATGGTAAATAGGCCCTTAGACTGAAAGTACAAAGTGATTAAGTAACAATGGTAAAAAAACAGTACGGAAATAAATTTATTGGTGCTCACGTATCAGCGGCTGGTGGTGTCGATCAAGCGCCATTGCGAGCGAGAGAAATTGGTGCGAATGCATTTGCCCTTTTCACTAAGAATCAGCGTCAATGGGTCGCTAAACCTCTAGAGGCGAGTACCATTAGTGCGTTTAAAGCCAACTGTAAAATGCTGGGTTATAGTAGCGACCAGATTCTTCCTCATGACTCCTACCTAATAAACTTAGGTGCGCCGGAAGAGGAGAAGTTAGAAAAGTCGAGGGCTGCGTTTATTGATGAAATGGAACGCTGTCAGCAACTCGGTTTGACTCTGCTCAATTTTCATCCTGGGAGTCATTTAAAGAAAATTTCTGAAGATGAGTGTTTGGCTAAGATTGCGGAATCGATCAATTTAGCACATCAAGCGGTTCCGGATGTTATCGCTGTGATTGAGAATACTGCAGGGCAAGGAACAAACCTTGGTTGGCGTTTTGAACACTTAGCACAAATCATTGAACAGGTGGAAGATAAGTCGCGTGTCGGAGTGTGTCTCGACACCTGCCATACGTTTGCCGCAGGCTATGATTTAACGAGCTTTGACGCGTGTGAAGTAACCTTCGCTGAGTTTGACCGTGTGGTTGGTATGCAATATTTGCGTGCAATGCACATCAATGATTCAAAAATTGCCTTAGGCGGCAAAGTCGACAGACACGATGCGTTAGGCAAGGGCGCAATTGGATGGGACTGTTTCGAGTACATCTCAAAAGATCCTCGCTTTGACGGTATCCCACTGATTTTAGAGACAATAGAACCTGATTTGTGGTCGCAAGAGATCAACCAAATGCGACAATTTCATTTGCAAGCGTTGGCGGAGATCGCCGAGTAAAGTAAAGCTGGCATGGATCTTTCTTATTTTCTATTGAGTTTGCAAAATGAGGATTTCACCATGCCATATACTCACACTTATTTCTCTGCACGCCCGGTTCGTTTTCCGATGCCGAATCGTCATATTTCAGGTCAAGGTCACTACCGTACCCCTCAGAAGCATTAACCTCTTTGTTCCTTCTTTCTATTTTGCGACAATTACGGAGTAAATAGAGAAGAAGGAACGATCGATGAATACTTCCATGACTTGGCATGATGTTATTGGTGCTGAGAAAGAGCAGCAATACTTCAAACAGACACTCGCTTTTGTTGAATCTGAACGTGCTGCCGGTAAAACAGTCTTTCCAGCTACTAATGATGTGTTCAACGCATTCAAAGCCACTGAGTTTTCACAAGTCAAAGTGGTGATTTTGGGGCAAGACCCTTATCACGGACCAAACCAAGCACACGGCTTAAGTTTCTCTGTACGGCCAGGAATTAAAGTGCCTCCGTCTTTAGTTAATATGTATAAAGAACTGGTTCAAGATATCGAAGGGTTTGAAATTCCATCGCATGGCTATCTGCAAAGCTGGGCGCAGCAAGGAGTGCTTCTTCTCAATACGGTTTTAACGGTCGAGCAGGGCAAAGCTCACTCCCATGCAAAAAGTGGCTGGGAAACGTTTACAGATAAAGTCATTGAAGCGATTAACCAGCATCAACAGGGCGTTGTATTTCTGCTGTGGGGCGCTCACGCTCAAAAGAAAGGCCAATTTATTGATCGTAGTAAGCATCATGTTTTGTCTGGTCCGCACCCGTCACCACTTTCGGCCTACCGAGGCTTCTTCGGTTGTCGTCATTTCTCTCAAGCCAATGACATTCTATTAGCGCAGAATAAGACGCCAATTGACTGGAAACTTCCCCTTGATGTGACCGTTGAGTAACTGAATCTCGAAAATAGATTAAAATTCGAACAAGATCAAAGCGCTTTACCGGTATCTCTAATAAGCTTAATAAAAGTAAGTGTTAAGGAGAGCGCTATGATGATTGAACGGATTAAAAGAGAACATGGGTATATGGTGAAGTTATTGGCGATCTTAAGGCATAAGCTCGCCGTGCTTAAAGATGAAAGAGCGGTAAACTACGCGGTTCTAAAGGAAGTGGTCGATTACCTCGCGAATCACTCAGAGAAAGTGCACCACCCTAAAGAGGATATTCTCTACCACTATTACCTTACCCATTATGGTCACCACCAAGATATTGAAAACCTAGAGTCTGAACATGAGGCGTTGTCACGCATTACCCATGATTTTCTGAATGTTGTTGAGATGGTTTTACAAGATGCGGTGGTTCCTCAAGAGATCTTCATTGAGCAGTTGGAGGCTTTTTTAGATGCTCAGAAAAAGCACTTGGAGCTAGAAGAACAAAAGATATTTCCTCGTCTTATCGAGACTTTCACTGTTAAGGATTGGCAGTCGGTTGAAGAGCAGTGGAGTGTATGTGAAGACGATCCTGTCTTTGGCTCTACAATAGCAGAGCAGTATCAACAACTCGCCTCACGCATTCATCAAAACGCGCATGAGAGCACCTAAATTACTCCGTGACTAGAAATGAAAAAGAGGCATTGCGCCTCTTTTATCTAGTATTCGACACCGTGTGAATCATCAAAGCCGATATCCATATCCATTAACTCTTTTTGTAAGCGTTGGCGGTCTTTAATTGCTTCGATTTCTCGCCATTTACGTTTTACTGGTTTCGAACGCCCACCTCTTCCTTTTGGTAAGTCCTGTTCAAAAATTTCTTCAAAGTTTAAGCCTTCCATAAGCGACCTCTTTATGATTTTTTATTCCCTCTACCTGGGGAATGTTTTTAATACCATATCTAAATCTACCGTAACTTTGATTCGTTTCTCATTTGTTACGTTTCAATGAAGCTTTTACGCATAATGTGCGTGAGAGTCACAAAAAACGGGGATAGTGATGGTGTTTTTTTGAGCGATCGAATTGACGAAAACGATTAAATAGCAAAATAGGGTTTGTTACATGGATGTGTGATTTTATATAAAGAGGTTCATTATTCATCTGGGTGCTTAGTGGGCTAACCCCTGAGTTGGTTTTTTACCGTTTGTTGTTTTTATTAATGTAACGAATGCCTTGTACAGTAAGGCATCGGCGTTTCAACTGGTGAAAAGCGCAACGCAGCACTATGAAACAGAGGATGTAGTCGAATGATTAATTTTTTGTTTTATTGATGTTGGTTGTTGTGATTGTGTGTTGTTAAGTTTCGGTGACTATCTAGTGAAAAATAGCAAGAATATAATCCTTGATGCATATTGATTTTTGTCTTTCTTCGCTGCATTATCCGCCCGTCAAAAAATACGCTGACACGTAAAATGGAAGCATGAAGCGCTTTTTACAGGTCTATACCGCATAAAACAACAACACAAAGACTGAGCAACCTTGACACTCAGTTAGGCGGTTAGATGGATGGCTTGGAAGCATAGGTCGGCGAAAACTCACTATGAGGATGTTATGACAGACTTAATTAACTTAATGAATGACCTACTTTGGGGTTCTATTCTTGTTTATCTATTAGTTGGTGTCGGAATTTACTTTACTGTTCGTTTAGGGTTTATTCAGTTCCGTCACTTTGGCCACATGTTCTCTGTTCTTAAGAACAGCCGTAAAGCAGACAAAGCGGG
Source organism: Vibrio aquaticus (assembly GCF_003970385.1). Lineage (GTDB taxonomy): Bacteria > Pseudomonadota > Gammaproteobacteria > Enterobacterales > Vibrionaceae > Vibrio > Vibrio aquaticus. Next base: position 168,812 of record NZ_RXZH01000003.1, read on the forward strand.
TATCTCTTCTTTCCAAGCACTTTGTACAAGCTTAGCTGCACGTGTTGGTACAGGTAACATGGCTGGTGTTGCAGTTGCTCTAACCGCTGGTGGCCCAGGCGCGATTTTCTGGATGTGGCTGATTGCGATGCTAGGTATGGCAACGTCATTTGCAGAGAGCACATTAGCACAGCTATACAAAACAAAAGACGACGATGGTAACTACCGCGGCGGTCCTGCGTACTACATGGAAAAAGGTCTAGGTATGCGCTGGATGGGTGTACTGTTCTCAGTATTCCTAATTATCGCATTCGGCCTTGTGTTTAACGCAGTGCAAGCGAACTCTATCGCAAATGCAATGCACAACGCATTCGGTTGGGAGGACACCTATGTAGGTGTTGTGGTTGTACTACTGTCTTCTATCGTTATCTTCGGTGGTATCAAGCGTATTGCACGCGTTGCAGAATTGGTTGTTCCAATCATGGCATTGGCTTACCTACTGCTTGCATTGTTCGTCATGATGATGAACCTAGAGAAGCTTCCAGCGGTTCTGACGCTGATCTTCAAGAGTGCATTTGGTCTGCAAGAAGCTGCGGCAGGTGGTTTAGGTTACGCGATCGCTCAAGCAATGATCAACGGTATTAAACGTGGTCTATTCTCGAACGAAGCAGGTATGGGTTCTGCGCCAAACGCGGCAGCATCAGCAACGCCTTACCCGCCGCACCCAGCTTCACAAGGTTATGTGCAAATGCTAGGTGTGTTCATGGATACGATCGTTATCTGTTCTGCAACTGTGGCTATCATCCTAATGTCAGGTGAATATGTACCGCACGGTGAAGTAACGGGTATCGAACTGACTCAGAGTGCACTAAGCTCTCAAGTTGGTGAGTGGGGCGGCATCTTCGTTGCAGTAGCGATTTTCTTCTTCGCATTTACTTCAATTATTGCGAACTACTCTTACGCTGAAACAAACCTGATCTTCCTTGAGCACAACCACAAAGCGGGTCTAGGTATCTTCCGTATCGTTGTGCTAGGCATGGTAATGTTCGGTGCAGTAGCGTCACTACCGGTTGTTTGGGCGCTTGCAGACGTATCGATGGGTCTAATGGCGATTGTTAACTTAGTGGCGATTCTTCTGCTATCAGGCATCGTTATTAAGCTTGCGAAAGACTACAACCGTCAGTTAGATGAAGGCAAAGTGCCAACGTTTGACTCGAACGACTTCCCTGAGCTGAAATCTCAGCTTGAAGATGGGATCTGGGATCAGAGCAAGAAAGACTAGTAGATAGTTATAGATAACGTCTATTAAAACGATTCAAAAAGCCATGCAGACAATGCATGGCTTTTTTTGTACCCTAAACTCAATAAAACAAGAATGGACAGAGTAAAGTTATGTTAATCGTCGTTTCTCCTGCGAAAACTTTAGATTATGAATCCCCACTGGCGACAGAGAAGTTCACTCAGCCAGATTTAGTTGAGTACTCGAAAGAGCTGATCGACGTTTGCCGTAAACTTACGCCAGCGGACGTAGCGAGTTTGATGAAAGTCAGCGATAAGATTGCTGATTTGAACGTTGGCCGTTTTCAAGAGTGGAGTGAGAATTTCACTACTGACAACTCGCGCCAGGCGATTCTGGCATTCAAAGGTGATGTCTATACCGGCCTAGATGCGCAAACATTGTCGGAAGAAGACTTTGATTATGCTCAGTCCCACCTACGTATGCTGTCTGGCTTATACGGCCTGCTAAAGCCTCTAGACTTGATGCAGCCATACCGCCTAGAGATGGGCACCAAGCTTGCGAATGAGAAAGGCACCAACCTTTACCAATTCTGGGGTAACGTTATTACCGATAAGCTCAATGCAGCGATCGAAGCCCAAGGCGATAACGTGCTTATCAATCTTGCGTCGAATGAATACTTCAAAGCAGTAAAACCAAAAGCGTTAGATGCCCAAGTAATCACACCTGTCTTCAAAGACTGTAAGAACGGTCAATATAAAGTGATCAGCTTTTACGCGAAGAAGGCGCGTGGCATGATGGCGCGTTATATCATTGAGAATCGCATTTCCAGTGTGGCTGATTTAACCAAGTTTGATACCGCGGGCTATTACTTTGTCGAAGAAGAATCCACACCGACTGAACTAGTCTTTAAACGAGAAGAGCAGAACTAGAAGGGGACGGTGATGGGCAGCTGGCTGAAGCGTCTATTAGCAAAATATGATGCCTGGTGTTTGTCTCTCGGATTGACCCCCGAGAATAAGCGCAGCTGTGTTCCTTATCGCACTGACCCAAGTGCTGAGAACCCTGATAAAACTAAGGCGCAAAAGTAATGCGCCTTTTTGATACCCACTGTCATCTCGATTTTGACATCTTCCAAGACGATTTTGAGCCTCAACTGAAATCTGCCTATGAGCAAGGTGTTTCACGCTTTGTTGTTCCATCTGTTGGCTCAAGTAATTGGGCCAAAGTGCACCAAATGGCGGCAGGCCACACGGATATATATTATGCGCTCGGGATGCACCCCTATTTTCTTCATCCTCAAAGTATTGACGAATTGCCGACCTTAAAAGAGTGGCTAAATCGACGCAGTCATCAGTGCATCGCAGTAGGCGAGTGCGGGTTAGATGCGATGGTTAAGGTCGATATGGCGCTTCAAGAAAAAGTGTTTATTGAACAGGTCCGTTTCGCAACATCTTGTCAACTTCCTCTGGTGTTACACAGCAGAAAAACACATCACCGAATATTGCAGATTTTGAAGCAAGAAAAGTTTCAGTTTGGTGGCGTTTTACACGGTTTTTCGGGCAGCTATCAGCAAGCAATGCAGTTTATTTCGCTTGGATTCTACATCGGTATTGGGGGAGTCATTACTTATCCAAGAGCCAACAAAACCAGACAAGCCGTTGCTCAATTACCATTGGAGAGTTTGGTCCTCGAAACCGATTCTCCCGACATGCCACTGAATGGTCATCAGGGCAAGTCCAATCATCCCAAGATGTTAGGTGAAATTTTGTCCTGTGTCGCATTGCTAAAAGGAATGTCAGAGCAAACGATTGCTGAAATCGTTTGGAAAAATAGCAATTCAGCGTTCTGTATTTGTGAATAAATTCTAAATAATTTGTTCGATTGATGATTAGGATGAGATTGAAAGGTGATCTTGTTCACGTAAATGAGTGAACGCACCATGAATCTTATTAGAAACTGTGAGGGTGGCATTACTTTATCAATGGACGGATGAGTATAATCACCCCCGCTTTTGAGCTCCATTTTGTAACACGCCAATAAATAACATATAAGGAAGTCATAAACTATGAGCCTGTTTATGAGCCTAGTCGGTATGGCAGTATTGCTAGGAATTGCATTACTACTGTCTGATAACCGCAAAGCTATCAATCTAAGAACTGTGGGTGGCGCATTTGCTATCCAATTCATCATCGGTGGTTTCGTTCTTTACGTACCATGGGGTCGTGACCTTCTAGCTGGTTTCTCAGCTGGTGTACAAAACGTTATCGACTACGGTAAAGACGGTACTGGTTTCCTATTCGGAAGCCTAGTTAACTTCTCAGTTGACGGTATCGGTTTCATCTTTGCTTTCCAAGTACTACCAACGCTAATCTTCTTCTCTGCGCTAATTTCTGTACTTTACTACATCGGTGTGATGCAGTGGGTTATCAAGATTCTTGGTGGCGGTCTACAAAAAGCACTAGGTACTTCACGTGCCGAGTCTATGTCTGCAGCAGCGAACATTTTCGTAGGTCAAACAGAGGCACCTCTAGTAGTACGTCCGTTTGTTCCTAAAATGACTCAATCTGAGCTATTCGCAGTAATGTGTGGTGGTCTTGCGTCGGTTGCTGGTGGTGTACTAGCAGGTTACGCATCTATGGGTGTACCTCTAGAGTACCTTGTAGCAGCATCATTCATGGCAGCACCAGGTGGTCTACTATTCGCTAAAATCATTAAACCAGAAGTTGACACTCCAGATGAAGATTTGGAAAACAACATTGATGGTGGTGATGACAAACCAGCTAACGTTATCGACGCAGCAGCAGGTGGTGCATCAGTTGGTCTACAACTAGCACTGAACGTTGGTGCAATGCTACTAGCATTCGTTGGTCTAATCGCACTAGTTAACGGCATCCTAGGTGGTGTTGGCGGTTGGTTCGGTATGGAGAACCTAACTCTAGAACTACTACTAGGTTGGTTGTTTGCACCTCTAGCATTCCTAATCGGTGTACCATGGGCTGAAGCAACATTTGCTGGTTCTTTCATCGGTCAAAAACTGGTTGTAAACGAATTCGTAGCGTACCTAAACTTCGTACCTTACGTTGGTGATGCAGCACAAGTTGTTCCTGCAACAGGTGCGGTAATGTCTGAGAAGACTCAAGCAATCATCGCATTCGCACTATGTGGTTTCGCAAACCTTTCTTCTATCGCGATTCTACTAGGTGGTCTAGGCAGCCTAGCTCCTGCACGTCGTCACGACATCGCTCGTATGGGTGTTAAAGCAGTAGCTGCTGGTACTCTATCTAACCTGATGGCAGCGACTATCGCTGGCTTCTTCCTATCTTTCTAAGAAAGTAGAGTTAGATTATATAGACGCCGTTTTACAAAACCCCGTAGTAACTCTGTTACTGCGGGGTTTTTTTGTTTCTTTCCTTAGAAAGAGAACAGTCTAATTATATTTAGGCAATAGGTTCGTTGCGTTAGGAGATCGATAAGATTGAGCAAACGTTAAACAGAATCTTTTTTGAGATACAAACCGTTTGCGCTCTATGAGCAACTACAGATTTTCGATGAATATCTATAATGTATAGTTGTAGGAAGTAGGGTGGCGCTGATGAGTTCGCATACTACTTTTTATACATTCAGATTTATTGAAATGTTTTTCGCTAGCGATAATTAATACAAGGAGTATGATTGCCGCTGGCAGCAACTCAAGTTGCTAGGGCTTAGCCCTTATACGTTAGACACCGCAATCACAGATTGTTGTGCCATAGACCAAACTGGTACTGTGCGGTGACAAGGATAGCAATTAGGGGTCAATTCGCTGTTTACCCCTGAGTCTTCAAGGAACCAAGTCCGTTCATTAATGACTACATCGCCAACTTGAATAGACAGGTTGCGCAGTAAAATTTTTGAATATTGATCGGAGATAGAAATGAGCGATTTAAAAGCAGCAGCACTACGTGCACTTAAACTAATGGACCTAACTACGCTGAATGATGACGATACTGACGCGAAAGTTATTTCACTATGTCATGACGCAAAATCAGCAGTAGGTAACACCGCTGCAATCTGTATTTACCCTCGCTTTATTCCTATTGCTAAGAAGACACTTCGTGAGCAAGGTACACCAGACGTTCGCATCGCGACCGTAACTAACTTCCCACACGGTAACGACGACATCGAAATCGCAGTTGCTGAGACAAAAGCGGCAGTTGCTTACGGTGCGGATGAAGTAGACGTAGTATTCCCTTACCGTGCGCTAATGGCAGGTAACGAAGAAGTTGGCTTCGAACTTGTGAAGCAATGTAAAGAAGCGTGTGGTGACATCCTTCTTAAAGTGATCATCGAAACAGGTGAACTGAAAGAAGAAGCACTAATTAAGAAAGCTTCTGAAATCTGTATCAAAGCGGGTGCAGATTTCATTAAAACGTCAACGGGTAAAGTGCCAGTAAACGCAACGCCAGAATACGCTCGCATGATGCTTGAAGTGATTCGTGATATGGGCGTTGCAGAAACGGTTGGTTTCAAACCAGCAGGTGGCGTACGTACAGCAGAAGATGCACAAGCGTACTTAGCAATGGCAGATGAAATCCTAGGTGATAACTGGGTTGATGCTCGTCACTACCGTTTCGGTGCATCAAGCCTGCTAACTAACCTTCTTAATACATTAGAAGTAACAGACGAGACTGCTGACCCAGCAGCTTACTAATTTTCTCATTCGAGAATTTATAAAAACAAAGTCTGTTTGGTGGAGTAGTGATTCGCTGCTCCACATTACCTCTTTACCTTACAACCTTGCTGCTCACAGCATGGGAGGATCTAATGTACTTACCTCAAGAAATTATCCGTAAGAAACGCGACGGCGAAATTCTAACAGCCGAAGAAATCAACTTTTTCATCCAAGGTGTTGCAAACAATTCTGTATCTGAAGGTCAGATCGCGGCATTTGCAATGGCCATTTTTTTCAACGAAATGACAATGCCTGAGCGTATCGCACTGACGTGTGCAATGCGTGACTCTGGCATGGTAATCGATTGGAGCCATAAAGAGTTTGGTGGTCCTATCGTTGATAAGCACTCAACCGGTGGTGTGGGTGATGTAACCTCGCTAATGCTTGGCCCAATGGTGGCAGCTTGTGGTGGTTTCGTTCCTATGATCTCTGGTCGCGGCCTTGGTCACACAGGCGGTACGCTAGATAAGCTTGAGTCAATTCCAGGCTACAACATTACACCGACTAATGAAGTGTTTGGTGATGTGACTAAAGACGCCGGCGTAGCGATTATCGGTCAAACTGGCGATCTAGCGCCGGCAGACAAGCGTGTTTACGCGACTCGTGATATTACCGCGACAGTAGACAACATCTCGCTAATCACAGCGTCAATCCTATCTAAGAAACTGGCTGCGGGCCTCGAGTCTCTAGTCATGGATGTAAAAGTGGGTTCTGGTGCATTTATGCCAACTTACGAAGCATCTGAAGAGCTAGCGAAATCAATCGTTGCGGTAGCAAACGGCGCTGGCACTAAGACAACAGCAATTCTCACTGACATGAATCAAGTCCTAGCTTCTTCAGCGGGTAACGCAGTAGAAGTTCGTGAAGCGGTTCAGTTCCTAACGGGTGAATACCGTAACCCTCGTTTACTAGAAGTCACGATGGCGTCATGTGCAGAGATGTTGGTGTTGGCAAAACTTGCTGATGACACAGAAGACGCGCGTGCGAAACTGATGGAAGTTCTCGATAACGGTAAAGCGGCGCAGTGCTTCGGCAAGATGGTTGCAGGTCTTGGTGGTCCAGCAGACTTCGTTGATAACTACGATAACTACCTAGAAAAAGCAGAAATCATCAAGCCAGTATTTGCTGATGAGTCAGGTGTCGTTTCAGCAATGGATACTCGAGCAATCGGTATGGCGGTTGTTTCTATGGGTGGTGGTCGCCGCGTAGCAACGGACGTAATCGACTACGCAGTGGGCTTTGATGGTTTTATTCGCTTGGGTGAACAAGCGTCTAGTGACAAGCCTCTAGCTGTGATTCACGCTCGCAATGAAGAGCAGTGGCAAGAAGCAGCGAACGCATTGAAAGCAGCGATTACGATTGGTGGCGAATATACGCCAACGCCAGAGGTATATCGTCAGATTCGCGCGGAAGACCTTTAATCCCGTCATGCTTGAAGCTGCAGCAGTGCTTATTGTGTCCGCTGCAACTTCAACCAAGCTGGGTTAAATAATTACAATTAGATTGGTCGATTGAGCTTTTGCTCTCGGCCAGTTAAAGGAAGAGAGCAATGAAAAGAGCATTTATTTTAGTCTTAGACTCATTTGGTATCGGTGCAACGGCTGATGCAAAAGATTTTGGCGATGTAGGTTCAGATACGATGGGTCATATCGCAGAGCAATGTGATAAAGGCTTGGCAGACAACGCGGATCGTAGTGGCCCACTAAAACTGCCAAACCTATCTAAGCTCGGTCTGGCAATGGCGCATAAAGAATCAACAGGCAGCTTTGCTCCTGGTCTTGATGCTGACGCTGAAATCATCGGTGCATACGGCCATGCGGCTGAGCTTTCTTCTGGTAAAGATACTCCATCAGGCCACTGGGAAATTGCAGGTGTGCCGGTATTGTTTGACTGGGGCTACTTCACTGATAAAGCAAACAGCTTCCCGAAAGAGCTAACAGATCGCATTCTTGAGCGTGCAGGTCTAGACGGCTTCCTAGGTAACTGTCACGCGTCAGGTACTCAGGTTCTTGATGATCTAGGTGAAGAGCACATGAAGACTGGTCTACCAATCTTCTATACGTCTGCTGACTCTGTATTCCAAATTGCGTGTCATGAAGAAACGTTCGGCTTAGAGCGTCTTCTAGAGCTGTGCCAAATCGCACGTGAAGAGCTTGAAGACTACAACATTGGCCGTGTTATCGCTCGTCCATTCATTGGCCCAGGTAAAGGCCAGTTTGAGCGCACCGGTAACCGTCGTGACCTATCCGTTGAGCCACCTTCAGCAACGATTCTTCAGAAGCTAGTTGAAGAGAAGAATGGTGAAGTTCACTCGATTGGTAAGATCTCTGATATTTATGCTGGCTGTGGGATCACTAAGAAGACCAAAGCTACGGGCATCCCAGCGCTATTTGAAGCAACAAAAGAAGCGATCAAAGAAGCGGGTGACAATACCATTGTATTCACTAACTTCGTTGATTTCGATTCTGCTTACGGCCACCGTCGTGACGTTGCAGGTTATGCAGCAGCGCTAGAGTACTTTGACGGCCGTATCCATGAAGTCATGGAGCTGATGGAAGAAGATGATCTGCTCATTCTTACCGCTGACCACGGTTGTGACCCAACATGGCCAGGCACCGACCACACACGTGAGCATATTCCAGTGATCGTTTACGGTGCTAAAGTGCCAGCGGGCTCTTTAGGTCTTCGTGATACATTCGCAGACATTGGCCAAACCCTAGCAAGCCACTTTGGTACGTCACCAATGGATTACGGTAAAAACTTCCTGTAATTCAAAATAGATATTTCAAATAGAGGGCTTGTCCCTCTATTCTTTTGTTTATTGCTTACTTATATCCGATTAAGAAAAGGAAATTAAATCATGGCAACTCCACATATCAACGCAGAAATGGGTGCATTCGCAGACGTCGTACTAATGCCGGGTGACCCGCTACGCGCGAAATACATTGCAGAAACGTTCCTGGAAGATGTTGTACAGGTATGTGACGTACGCAACATGTACGGTTTCACGGGCACTTACAAAGGTCGTAAGGTGTCTGTAATGGGTCACGGTATGGGTATCCCATCGTGCTCTATTTACGCGACTGAGCTTATCAAAGACTTCGGTGTGAAGAAGATCATCCGTGTCGGTAGTTGTGGTGCGGTAAGTGAAGATATCAAAGTTCGCGACGTTGTTATCGGCATGGGCGCGTGTACGGACTCTAAAGTGAACCGTATTCGCTTTAAAGGTCATGACTTTGCTGCTATTGCAGACTACAAGATGGTGCGCGCGGCAGAAGACGCGGCAAAAGCTCGTGGCATTGAAGTGAAAGTGGGTAACCTGTTCTCAGCTGAGCTGTTCTACACGCCAGATCCTGAAATGTTCGAAGTCATGGACAAATACGGCATCGTTGGTGTTGAAATGGAAGCGGCGGGTATCTACGGCGTATGTGCTGAGTACGGTGCTAAAGCACTGACTATCTGTACCGTGTCAGACCATATCAAAACAGGCGAGCAAACAACGTCTGATGAGCGTCAAACTACGTTCAACGACATGATGATTATCGCACTAGACTCTGTTCTTCTAGGTGATGACGAGTAATCATCACTTTGCTTCTTCGTCATGCCATTGAACGGAGGAGTGAGTAGGGAATCTCTAGAGGCTTTTTACTCACTTCAAGAGATCCCCAACTCGCTCGTGCCTCTCTCTTGAGGATGACGAATTAAAAAAGGGCTGATGCAGATGCATCAGCCCTTTTTTGTCTCTTAGAATCGTTACATATCTTTCAGCAGTAGGTTCTCACCTTTACGCTTATTAGGCTTTCTACGCATGATTAAAGCCATCAGTAAGCCGGCAATAAAGCTTAGGCCAACCATGGTATACATATACCGATCGCTCTTACGATAGTAGTGGTCCGAAAACGCCGTCAGTTTACCTGTTTCGAAAGTCACACGCACAAAGCCGATCACACTATTGTCTCTTACTACCGGCTCTACCAGTTGTTGCTTACCAATCCGTGCTGTTTCTAGTGGAGTATCCAGCCCTAGCATTTCTCGTACTGACTTTGCGTGGTCACTGGCGGCAAGTTTGACACCTTCAGCATCGTAAATAGTGGCATCAACCACAAGGCTATCTTTGGCCAATTGATTGGCTAGTTTAAGTAAGCGTTCTTGATCTTGAGTAATGATCATATCGCCCGCAGAGAGAGAAGCTTGCGAGATCAAGATATTCGTTAGAGTCTCTAATTGGTTGGCTTGGATCTGCTCGTTACCTTTAGTGATCTTAACGCTGTTGATCGCAATTGTAGTGACCATCGCAACCAAAGAGAGGGTGGCTAACACTTTCAATGCGTTACGAAAAGAAAACAGAGATGAGTCCATTTTTTACCTAAATAGAGGATTATTATACTTTAGAGCATATTGAGACTTGCGTAGGCAAATTGCAATAGGTTAACGTGTTGAGAGATTTTTTAGGAATGATTGACATGGACACGTTAAAGCCCCTTTCTATACGTAAACACATACCACTAATTAACCGCTTACCAGAGTCACGCCTTGCGACATCGTTCGATAAGGCAAAGGCAGGCTGGGTGGTCTACGGTGACTATCTATGCCCAAGCCAGTTCGATGACATTGACTTTTTTGTTGGTCACTACACGGCGATCCTCGATGTATGGAAAGTTGGAAACTATGAAGTTGCCCTAATGGAAGGCGAACTGACGGAGCAGCATGAAGAGATCTTGCAAGCGCTTGAGCTTGATTACGCTTCATTAACGGATGTTCCTGATTTGGCTAAGCCAGGATTGATCGTGTTGGATATGGACTCAACCGCTATTCAGATTGAGTGTATCGATGAGATCGCGAAACTTGCTGGGGTCGGTGAAGAAGTGTCAGAAGTGACTGAGCGAGCGATGCAAGGTGAATTGGATTTCGAACAAAGCTTACGTCAACGAGTGGGTAAGCTAGCGGGGTCTGATGAATCGATACTGAGTGCTGTTCGTAGTGACTTACCGCTGATGCCTGAGCTTCCTGAGCTGATTGGTACACTGAAACAATTTGGTTGGAAAACGGCGATTGCTTCAGGGGGATTCACCTATTTCTCAGACTACCTTAAAGAGAACCTAGCGTTAGACCATGCTCAGTCAAATCAGCTAGAGATTGTCGATGGCAAGCTAACGGGGAACGTTCTTGGTGATGTGGTCTCGGCGCAAACGAAAGCCGATATCTTAGTCCAATTGGCGGAGCAATATGATATCGAGCCTCATAACACCATTGCAGTTGGCGACGGTGCCAATGATTTGGTGATGATGGCGGCAGCGGGTCTTGGAGTCGCGTATCATGCTAAGCCAAAGGTTGAGCAAGAAGCGCAAAGCTCGGTGCGTTATGCAGGCTTAGGCGGAATCATTTGTATTCTTTCTGCCATCTTAGTCAAACAAAAGCGAGTGAGTTTTCAGCCACGCGCGTAATGATTGCAAGTGACTAGAAAAGCAAAAGCGAGGTTATTGTGCCTCGCTTTTTGGTTTCTTACTTGGTGAGTTCAAGCCGGATTAAGACCTCTTCGGTAATGTCGATGAGCTCACCGTACCCCACAATGTTATTGATCTCTTTTTCCAGACTACGTGCTTGGTGGGTACTGATTTGTGTCAGCTCGGTTAAGTCCTTGCGGATCAGTGCAGTCATGGCGTCAAAGACGGGCGCCCCACAAATTCGAATCGCATAAAATTCACCCATCATCTGAGCGCGTTTAACAAACCCAATACGATCCTTAAGCGATTCAAACTCGGTACTGAGCTTACTCTCTACTGATTGAATCCGAGTACCAAATTTACTCGCAAACAGGTAGAGCTCATGAAATTGTGGTCCAGCCCCTTCAATGCGCTTCATTGGTTGAGCAAGTAGGGTATTGGTGTGACCTTTGTATATCGGTGCTAAGGAGAAGTTTCTCTCGTCCCCGAGCTTCGCTAGGATCGCTAGGTAAGGCTTGAGCGGGTAATTTACCCCGATCGCTTTTGGTTTTAAGCTCTTGCCTTTTTTCTCAATATAGAGCGGTGAGCTGACCATTTTATCGAGCAAAATGTCGTGCAAGCCTTCAAGCAGTTCGTTACTCGGAAGCAGTTCTTTTTTCGCGATTAACTTATCTTGGTTATGTTCGATCAAGCGACCAAAAAATGAAATGGTTTTCATCAGTTGGCTCGATTCCTGAATGGCTAATTGCAGTCGCTTACCACCTGGGCTAATGCGAATAACTTGGTAAGAGACCTCACTCAGTGGAATGGTCTTGTCGTACAGTTGTAACTCTTTGAAATTGATAGAGCAAAGATCGCCAGCTTTGAGTGGGCTTGGTGACGTCAGCGCTATATTGGCCCCATGTTTAGAGATATCAATGGTGACCCCTTCAATTGCTCGGTTATCCGAACCTGAAATCACGATAGGGGAGCGGAATTGATAGCGGGGTTCTCGGCGGCGTGATTGCGCATCAAAGTAAATACACGATGGATTGCTCTCTGGGTTGCGCGCATGTCTAAATGGATTTAACTCGTTGGCGGCAAGGCGGGGCTTATCCGTCAAGAGGTAATCTCTGCGACTGCTCTCATCCGAGATTTCTTGCAAAATACCGCAATGGGTCAGAGCGTTTGTTTCGATGTCTAACTCACTTGAATGCTCACCAAGCTCTAGCTTTTCTTCCTCGGAGAGTTCGAAAACAGAAAGTCGAAACGCTTTCCAGCTCTCTTTCTTAGCGCCAACATGCCAGAACAGCTGACGCACTTCTCGCGTCGCTTCCGGCATCATCATCGAGAAGAAGAGGTTCTTGTCTTTGTGTTGATGAGTAAAGGAGTAGATGACATTACTGCTGCCCCTTACGCCTGCTGCGGTCAGTTGCGACATGCGCTTTTGGTGGAACAAACTGCTTAAGGTTTGTTGGTTTCGTTCATCGTGCCAGTATTGCCAAATCGGTTGATTGTTCTCTGTCATCAGCACCAATTTAAGCTCATTGCCACTGAAGAAGACAGGAAGATTACAAGTATGCTTGAGATAGGTATGTTCAAAGCCACGTGAACGCGCGCGGATGATTTTATCTTGATTATCGTGGCGTGCTTTTTGACTATCATTGGTCAGTAGCGTCTCAATGATCACCTCAATGAGATTGGATGTATCGAGCTTGAGCAGTCGTAAAAACTTGATTGCATCGTTTTCGTACGACTCGTCAATGCCAACAATGCGGTATGAAATCGCGTTATCAATACCTTCAACTTGGAGCTCTCTAGCCAGCTCAACAAGCGTAACATCGACGACTTCTCCCAGCTTGTAATCAAAAGCAGAAGGGACTTTAAATTTGGCCCCAGAAGGCGAGAGATCAACCGTCAGGGCGTTGACCACCTGCTTGTTTTTCAGCTGCATTTCGATTTGGGTTGAGGTCTTAAGACGGTTTTCTCTGCGCTTAAGGTCATACCCTAAAGTGATAGGCTCAACATCTAAACTGTTTGGATTGGCGGCCACCTCTGTTCCGACCGGTTTGCCGCGTTTCTGCATCACTCGGAAATTATTGTGGGTGTTACTTAGGGCTTCCCATACGCCTTCGGTGTAGCTACCAAATTTACGTGTGTTTTTGTGGTAGGCGTTGAAGGCAACATCATCGAGAAAATGTCGAATGCCATCCAGGTTATATTCTCGGCATTCGCCTTTCACTCGTCCACGAAGATCAACGGGTTTTGTGCAAGGAGCCATAACACGGTTTAACTCCATCTTGACCAATATTTTGGTCGATGGAGGCTCGCCCTCTGTCATTTGATTAAGAAGGTGCTCAAAGTCGTGTGAGTGATAGGCTGGAATTAATCGCTCGGCTAATGAGAGTATTTCTGGCTGCTGCATATTTTTTTGTTAGAGTATTCCCTGTTCTTGATATCGGCCTTGATATAAAGATCTTTAGTGATATGTTACAGCGAATCAAGTTTCTCGTTGAGATAAACACATGACGGTGCTGTTTATGTCACAAATACCAAATATTTAGACCAGAGGTTACATGGCAAAAGCGAAACGAGCATACGTATGTAATGATTGCGGTGCAGATTTTCCACGTTGGCAAGGGCAGTGTAATGCGTGTGGCGCGTGGAATACGATCAGTGAAGTGCGTTTGGCGGCATCACCAGCGGCGGCAAGAAATGAGCGCCTGACAGGCTATGCGGGTAATTCGGGTGAAACTCTGGTTCAGGCCCTGTCGGAGATTGATCTGCAGGAAGTGCCGCGTTTTACCACCGGTTATAAAGAGTTTGATCGTGTATTAGGTGGGGGCGTGGTCCCTGGTGCTGCTATCTTGATTGGTGGTAACCCGGGTGCAGGTAAATCCACGTTATTGCTGCAAACAATGTGTTACTTGGCATCTCAAATGCCAACTCTCTATGTGACCGGCGAAGAATCTTTACAGCAGGTGGCGATGCGAGCGTCTCGATTAGGGTTGCCGAAAGAGAACTTAAAAATGCTGTCGGAGACCAATGTTGATCGCATCTGCCAAATTGCAGAGAAAGAGCAGCCGAAGATCATGGTGATCGACTCGATCCAAGTCATGCACGTTGCAGACGTTCAGTCGTCGCCGGGCAGTGTGGCTCAGGTTAGAGAATCAGCAACCGCATTAACTCGTTATGCTAAGCAAAACAATGTATCGGTGTTTATTGTTGGCCACGTAACCAAAGATGGCACTTTAGCTGGCCCGAAAGTGCTAGAGCATATTATTGACTGTTCGGTACTGCTTGATGGCGGCACAGACAACCGATTTAGAACCATGCGCAGCCATAAGAACCGTTTTGGTGCGGTAAATGAGCTCGGTGTCTTTGCAATGACAGGGCAGGGGCTAAAAGAAGTCAGCAACCCATCGGCAATCTTCTTATCACGTGGTGAAGAAGAAACGTCGGGCAGCTCCGTCATGGTTGTGTGGGAAGGAACTCGTCCGCTACTGGTTGAAATCCAAGCTTTGGTCGATTATTCGCAATTGGCGAACCCTCGCCGTGTCGCAGTAGGCCTTGAGCAAAACCGTTTGTCGTTACTGCTGGCGGTATTGCACAAACATGGCGGCCTACAAATGGCGGACCAAGATGTATTTGTGAATGTTGTTGGTGGCGTAAAAGTAACAGAAACCAGTGCGGATTTGGCTTTGGTAATGGCACTGCTTTCAAGCTTCCGCGATAGAGCACTACCAAAAGATGTGGTGGTGTTTGGTGAAGTGGGCCTTGCTGGTGAGATTCGCCCTGTACCAAGCGGACAAGAGCGTTTAAATGAAGCGTTCAAGCATGGTTTCAAAAAGGCGATTGTTCCAGCTGCAAACATGCCGAAAGGTGGCATTCCCGGTATGCAGATTCACGGGGTTAAGAAGCTCTCTGAGGCGATTGAAGCCTTTGATGAGCTGTAGATGTATCGCTCTCGACTTCTCTGAGTTTGGTCATTCCATAGGCCGAAGAATAAGAGAGAAGGGAATCTGCTTGAGTCGCATCGTTGTTTTTAGAGATCCCCAACTCACTCGTACCTCGTTCTCGGGGATGACGGAAATAAAAAGGTCGGCATTGCCGACCTTTTTATTAGAGCATATCAGCGGCTTTTTCGACCGCAATAATCAACCTTTCTACATCTTCCATTGTGTTGTAAATGGCAAAGGAAGCTCTGATCGTCCCTTTCACCTTAAGAGCGTCCATTAGAGGGTGAGCACAGTGATGGCCTGCGCGAACGGCAATACCTTGCTGGTCCAACAGTGTCGCAATATCTTGGTGATGAACCCCATCCATCACAAACGAGATAACAGATGCGCCTTCTTGATAACCCAATATTTCAATATCTTCTATGGCTGATAAGCCTGTGTAGGCGGCATTAACGAGGCGGTGAATATGATTTTCAACGTCTATGTTATCGAAACTTTGATACCAGTTTATTGCCGCCTCTAGGGCTATAGCGCCTGCGACATTGGGTGTGCCGGCTTCAAATTTTCCGGGTAGATCGCTGTAAGTCGTACCACTAAAAGAGACACGCTCGACCATTTTGCCGCCACCATGCCATGGGGGCATTGCTTCAAGTAGTGCTAACTTGCCATATAACACGCCGATACCAGCAGGTGCATACAGTTTGTGCCCTGAAAATACGTAGAAATCAGCGCCCAGCTCTTGAACATCAACCTTTTCATGGACTATGCCCTGTGCACCATCGACCACAATAATCGCACCAATCTCATGAGCTCGTTGGATCACTTGTTCAATCGGCTGTCTTGTACCTGTCACGTTGGTTGTGTGAGCAAGGGCAACAATTTTAGTGCGTGCAGAAAGCAGGGCAGTATAGGCGTCAAAATCAAACTGACAGCTCGGTGTCATCGGAATTTTGATGACCTTGGCACCGGTTTGCTCCGCCACAATTTGCCACGGAACAATATTCGCGTGGTGCTCCATCTCGCTTACTAGGATTTCATCGCCAGCTTGCAGTGTGCTTCTTGCGTAAGTTTGAGCAATCAGGTTGAGCGCTTCGGTTGCGCCGCGTGTCCAGACTACTTCTTTGCTGGTATCTGCGCCTAAAAAGTCTGCAACGGTCTGACGAGCCGACTCAAATTGACTGGTGGCATGAGCGGTTAAAGAATGGCTACCACGGTGAACATTGGCGTTCTGCTGGCTGTAGTAATGAGTGATAGCGTCAATCACGCATTGTGGTTTTTGTGTGGTTGCAGCGCTGTCTAAATAGACTAACCGTTCTCCGTTCACTTGCTGTTTAAGTGCCGGAAACTGGCTAACCACTTGGTTTACATCGAGCATTACTCATCACCTAATTTGTGATACTGCAATGTTGGAATCGTCACCATTGGCTCTGCGACGGTCCAAGCGTGTGCTTTACCAGAGAGGTTGATGATCACTTCCATCGCAAACTCGAGTGCGGTCCCTGGCCCTTGGCTGGTAAGCACGTTGTGGTTGATATCATAGGTCACACGCTTAACACGCCACTTTTTAGGATTAATATGACTTTCAAAGCTTGGGTGGCAAGTCATCAAGGCGTCGCAGTATAAGTTGTGGTGCGCAAGCACGAGAGCAGGAGCTGCACAAATCGCTGCAACTAATTTGCCTTCATACATTTGCTGACGAACAATCTCTACTAGGACCGTACTGTCGCGAAACGTTTCAGCGCCCTCGACGCCACCTGGTAGGATAACCGCATCAAATTCATCATCAGCAATATCAACCAATTTGCAATCTGCGGTGAGGGTAATGTTACGTGAGCCTTTCATACTTAGCTGGCCGTCGAAATCTGCGCTAGCAACAACGGTTTCGTAACCTGCTCGGATCATCATGTCGATGATAGTAATGGCTTCCATCTCTTCGGTGCCAGGAGCAATAGGGACGAGAACTTTTTTTGTCATTGTTGATTCCAACCTTGTTCGATCTGTTTAACTGCATTATAGAGGGCGAGATTTGTCGGAGTAGACAATTTATGCTGCTTCGCCCGCTCTAATAAATAGCCGGTAATAAAGTCTATCTCGCTTTGACGCTGATAGAAAATGTCTTGTTGCATAGAAGAGTGGTTCTTAGCCGTAGCACTAATGACCTGTTTGACTGTGTTGGTGAGCGCTTCACTCTCTATATCTAACCCCTCCGCTTGCATTACTGAGACGACTTCACTGACGATTTTCTCTACCTGCTCTGCGTAACGGGGTAAAGCTAGATCACCGTTAGAGATGTTGTTGATCGCAGTCAGTGGGTTTATCGCACAATTAATGGCGAGCTTATGCCATAAAGCGTTTGTGATGTGAGGGTTCCAAGTACAATCAGGTAGCGCATGGTTAAATACCTCGGTGAGAAAGTCGCAGCGCTGACCTGCTAGGTTGAATCCACCAAGCACGGTTTGGCCAATACCTGTATGCAAAACCTTATGTTTTGACTCGCGATAGGCACCGTGTGTGGTTGTCGCCAATACCAGTGGATTTTCTGAGAGCATCTTTAATACTCTCTCAGCAGTGCCCATTCCATTATGCATCAACACAATGATGGCTTCAGGGGCAATATGAGAGGCAAGTTGTTTTAGAACGCTCTCAACTAATGGTGCTTTGAGTGTCACCAGTAACAGATCTGCGTTTTGGACCTGCACAATATCGTTATTGAGCAATGAAATTGGTGTGGAGTCATCGAGCTCAAGAGTTAGCTGCGCTTCGCTATGTCTTGACCACGTGCTGACGCAATGTCCTGCACTGTGTAAATGAGTTGCCCAAAGTGAACCAATTGCACCAGGGCCAACAATGACAATCTTCATATTGAAATAGGTCGAGGAGTTTGACCAAGAGGATAAGGCTATATATCAAGAAAGCAAACAAAAATGGCACCCGAAGGTGCCATTTCTATCATACGTAGATTAAGACAATTAGAAGTTGTACTTAACTGTGTAGATAATTGCGTTGTCAGTTTGAGACTGGCCTAGTTTGTTGTGTGCGTAGCGGTACTGAACACCAGTGCTTACTGAATCAGTCGCGTGCCACCATGCTGCGATAGCACCGTTGTACGATAGGTCGTCATTTTCGCCGTTAACTGTTAGGTACTCATCATCGCGAGCAAACTCAGTTTCGTGCCAGTTGCTGATGCTGAATTTCGCTTCGCCTAGGTTAAAGTTGTAACCCGCAACCCAACCAGCCATACCGCCGTTTAGACCTGCGAAACCACCTTGATCGTTACCCCATGCACCGTCACTTGTGTTTGTGTAGTGGAAACCTGCCCAAGGGTTGAAGAACCAGTTATCACCAGAGAAGTTGTAAGATAGACCCGCAACTGTGTTACGTGCGTGGAAACCTTGGTTTTCAGTTGAGTAAGTTTGAGCGTAGAAACGTAGCTCTTTCATGCCAGTTTTTACTGCGATAGAGCCTTTAGTTGACATCGCCATACCATCGCCTTTCGATGCTGGGTTGTCATCTTGGAACTCTAGATCAGCGAAGCCGTATAGTTCACCCCATGTGAAACCAGCACCACCTTCAAGCTCTAGGTACATGAAGTCATTTTTGAAACCACCGCTACGGTCTTCAGTACCGTTTGACCAGTCTAGGTAGTTTACGCTCATATCACCCCAGCCGTATAAGTACTCAGCTTGTGCAGGGACAGCAGCAGCTGCTGCGATGATACCAAGAGTTAAAAGTGATTTACGCATAATGGGACTCTCTATAATGTCAGTGTAATATTCATTGCATATCTGTTTAGGTGCACGATCTGGCGCCGTGCTTTGTTGGGGCGAATAATATCGATATATTTCTCAAAAACCATATGTAACCCATGTAAAAAAACATAAAAGTGGCGATCTAGATCTCATTAACATGCAAAAAGTTCAAATGTAATGGAGCTAAACATGAGTTGCATAAAATTTGTCGCGTGTATCGATTACGCAAGCGTTTACTCGATATTTTATGTATATCAACTATTCAACAGATAAAGTGAATGATCGGTTTAACACCCTGTGACGTAAATGTTATCAAGAGGCTAGGAGAGTACATTTATGTCTGAAGTTATGCTTTTCCCTTTGAGTTCAGTTGTACTACCTGAGGGAAAAATGCGATTAAGAATTTTTGAGCCAAGGTATAAACGCTTGGTCGTTGAAGCGATGAAAAAAGATGGGACGTTTGGTATTTGCCTCTTCGACAATGACAACGCGGAGACTGGTACCGAGTTATCGGCGGTTGGTACTCTGGCGAAAATTATCGACTTTGAGCATTTAGACGATGGTTTGTTAGGTATATCCGTTACAGGCCTGAGCAAGTTTCTCATCCGCAATGTTCGGGTTGAGTTTGATGGGCTAAGATTCGCTCGAACGGAAGCACTCCCGAATTGGGAGGTTGTGAACATAGTTAAAGAAGATGAACCGATCAGCCACTATTTGGGGAAAATTTATGATCAATTTCCCGATTTAGGGCAGATGTACGAGCAAAAATTCTTTGATGATGCAAGTTGGGTCAGCCAGCGATGGTTAGAGATTCTACCTGTTCACAAGCAGCAGTTTGATGAGCTTGCTTTGC
The DNA here is from genome assembly GCF_003970385.1 of Vibrio aquaticus. GTDB lineage: Bacteria > Pseudomonadota > Gammaproteobacteria > Enterobacterales > Vibrionaceae > Vibrio > Vibrio aquaticus. The sequence goes on from NZ_RXZH01000003.1 coordinate 188,726, forward strand.
AGTATGATTGTAAGGCGACAATGACTTTTTTAAAGAATGCACTTGAAAAGTGATCGAACCGCTACGCTTAACGTAGAAACTAAAAATGGACGCAATTGAGGTTAATACCATGGCCGATATAGATACCCAGGCTTTTACGAAAGAAGATTGGGCGTCGTGTATGGAGAAAGTTAAGCAACGCGACAAAGCATCTTTTGCGATTGTCTTTAATCACTTTTCTCCTCGCTTGAAGCAATTTGCTTGTCGTCATATGGGCAATGAGCACATTGCCATCGAGATTGTTCAAGACGCGATGGCAACCGTGTGGCAGAAAAGCGCGCTGTACGATGGCAGTAAAAGCTCTCTATCTACTTGGATTTACACAATTGCGCGAAATCTATGTTTTGACATGCTTCGTAAACAAAAAGGCAGAGATGCTCATATCCATTCGGAAGATATTTGGCCTAATGACTACTGCCCGCCTGATCTAGTCGAACATTACTCGCCTGAAATGGACAGACTAAAGGAACAAATTGTTAAGTATCTCGACATACTGCCTGACGCGCAACGAGACGTTGTGAAAGCGGTATATCTTGAAGAGCTTCCTCATCAACAGGTCGCTGATATGTTCGATATTCCATTGGGAACCGTGAAGTCTCGTTTGCGGCTGGCTGTAGAGAAACTGCGAAACACAATAGAGGCAGATAAGTTATGAGTTATCATCCACAAGATTCAATGTTGAAGGCATACGCTGAGGGCTTATTGGACGATGTGAGCGCCTTTACTATCGCAACCCACATCGAGAGTTGTCCTAAATGCCGATACCAAGTAACTCAGTTTGAAAGCCAATGTGGTTTGGACTTAGTGAACACCAGTGTAGACACGAATGATGATTTTTCTTCTATGTTGGATGACATTTTGGCTTTAGAGCAAAATAGTGATCCTTTCAGAGCACCGCGTAAACCGACTTTTATTGAGGTAAACGGTAAGAAATTCAGGTTGCCTTTGTCTTTGTCTCGTTTTCGCGAAGACATCAGTGATTGGAAAAGTTATGGAGGCAAGGTGTTTAGCGCTTCTGTCGATATTTCATCGCAAGCTCGGGTTAATCTGATGTACATTGCGGAAGATGTCAGAATTCCACAGCATACTCACAAAGGGCTTGAATCGACCTTGGTTCTCCATGGTGGTTTCAGTGACGAGGATGGACATTACGGTATCGGAGATTTTTTGCTGAAAGACGCTTCGATTAAACACAGTCCGTTTACTAAACTTGGCGAAGACTGTTTATGTTTAACTGTGTTGACCGAGCCTATGATATTTACTCAGGGCGTGGCCAGAGTGTTCAATTTGTTTGGCAAAGGAATGTACCCCTAATTTGAACGTGAAAAGAAAAAGGCTTGGTGTTTTTCACCAAGCCTTTTTGCTATTTGGATGTCGCCTCTTCTTTCGAGACTGCTTCGTCTTCATCCCTTTTTTTCGCTTTTTCCAGCAGGTCAGTGAAGTAATGACGCAGTGAGTAAAGCATGACCAAACTCGGGATGACCATTAAGGAGGTAATGATGAAGAACAGCGACCAATCATTGAGGTAGTCCGCCATTTCTCCACTGAAAGAAGCGAGAGTGGTTCGGCCAAAGTTACCTAGCGAGGCAAGCAATGCATACTGAGTCGCCGAGAACGCCTGACCAGTTAGAATTGTTAGGAACGAAACAAACGCAACGGTTGAAAATGCGGTTGTAAAGTTATCTACGATGATGGTTGCTAGGAAAAGATGCTCATTCGGACCCACTTTAGCAATCCATGCGAACATCAGGTTACTGGCAGCCATCGCAATCCCACCGATCATTAAGCCACGGACGATACCGAACTTAACGTTAAACATACTACCTACAAGCGTGAAGATGATCGTTGCTCCCCAACCTAGTAGTTTAGAGTAGTACCCGATCTGTTCGTTACTAAAACCGACTTCTTTATAGAAGGTAATCGACATACGCCCAAGGAACGCTTCTCCAATCTTAAACAAGAAGACAAACAACAGTAGCGTTACGGCAACCTGAACACCATTTCGTTTGAAAAAGTCTAAGAAAGGCTCAATGACGGTCACACTGAACCAAGCAATCACTTTGGACTGCACAACCTTGCCATGACGTTGTTCTGCCTGACTCTGTAGAGTTTCGCGATTGGTGTTTGGCTCACCAACAAGAAGCGTAAATAGCATCAGCAAAGCAACGATAAGTGCCATGCCATAGTAAACGCCGTTCCAACCAATTGAATCGGCATTAATAAAGGCTAGGTAACCCGGAAGAGAATAACCTGTCCACCAACCAATGACGGCCATCGCAGATGCTTGAGGCAATTTAGACGATTCAGACTTCGGGAAGGTATCGATACGGAATGCGTCAATGGCAATATCTTGAGTGGCAGACGCTATCGCAATACCTAATGCCAACATTGAGGTAAACATTAGGTTCTGAGATGGGTCTACACCGGCAATAAATAGGGTGCTAACAAGCACTAAAGACTGACATAGGAAGATCCAGCTTCGTCTTTGACCAAGGATAGAGTGCAGTACTGGCAGTTTGACTCGGTCGACCAGTGGGGCCCACAAAAAGTTGATCGCATAAACGGCGAATACACTACCAAAATAGCCGATAGCGGCGCGGGTTAGGCCAGCATCTTTAAGCCAACCTGACATATTGGAACCGATCAGAACCCAAGGGAAGCCACTTGAGCACCCCAGCATAAACACCCACATTAGGCGCTTATCGAGATAGCTTCGAATCGTCTCTCGCCAAGTAAGAGAAGGGGAGTCTGAAGACATACACGAGTCCTTGTTCTGTTCTAGAAAAGAAATAAGGCTCTAACTGAGAGGTTAGAGCCTGAAAGGAATTACTTTAGAAGTGTTGCTTTGGTAATGATGATTGGTTCAACGGGTACGTCACGGTAGCGGCCAACAGTGTGAGTTGGCTTTTTGCCCATCGCTTGAATGACTTCAAAACCTTGAGTGACCTTACCAAATACAGCGTAGCCCGGCGGGCGCTGGTCGTAGTCTAAGAAATTATTGTCAACAAAGTTGATGAAGAACTGACGAGTTGCTGAATGAGGATTATTGGTACGCGCCATCGCAATCGTCGCGGTATTGTTCTTTAGTCCATTCGCGGCTTCGTTTCTTACTGGAGAGTAAGTAGCTACTGATTTCATGTCTTTATCAAAGCCACCGCCTTGCGCCATAAAGTTAGGGATAACGCGGTGAAATTGGGTCCCTACATAGCTGCCATCTTCAACATATTTTAAGAAGTTAGCTACCGTTAGGGGCGCTTTATCTTGAGCTAACTCGACGGTAAATGCACCTAGGTTGGTCTCAAACTGAACTTTAGGGCCCGCAACGGCGATAGTACTGACAAGGGTCAGTGCAGCTAGAAGCATTCGTAACATTAGAAGCGCTCCTGCATGTACTCTTGAAGTTCACGGTCGTTAGCGACTTCTTGCAACACAAGATTGATGACATCGTTCAACACGCCTTCAATATCTTCATTGGATGCACTTAGAGCACCAGTGCGTTTTGCTGTGCCGGTATAGGTTTTAACTAGCTTGCCTTGTGGAGTTTCAGCTGAGATCTCAAGGACGACTTTACCGTCCATTTGGTTTTCCATAACGGTGTGTTTCACAGAAACCAGTGCCTCTTGAACTTCAATCGCAAGGGTATTTTCGCTGCTGACCGTGCTACGGAAACCTTGTGAACGGAACTGCTCAAGAAGTGCATTTTCAATGGAAATACGCACGTTTTGCTTAGAATGAATCGGTTCAATGTTCGAGCGGCCACTGTCAACCAAAGCAACATATTGTGCAGAGCGAACATCTTTACTGGTTAGCGTGAACGACGCGTCTTTAACAAGGTCACCATTACTCATCACAGCTTTAGGCATAAAGTTGATTTGTTCTTGCTGCGGCGCTGCACAGGCAGTAAGTAGTGCCATTGACGCGGCTAAAACCAGTTTTCTCATTGTAATTTCCTTTATTGTTAACTCTTTGAGCAGACTCAAACGTATATGACAGATAATAGTGGACTATTTAGTTGCTTGTAAAATAACAAATTTCTTATTGGCTGCGACAACCTTGACGTTTGACTTGCCAAACAGTCTGGCAAGCTTTACATCGTAGCCGAGGTGGCGGTTGCCGATAACTAATAATTGCCCCTTGGAGCCTAGAATTTGCTTTGCATCACAGAACATCTGCCAAGCAATGTGATCCGTGATTGCTTGCTGCTGATGGAATGGAGGGTTACACATGACCAAATCTACGTTCTCAAGGTTTAAACCTTCAAGACAGTTATTGGCAATACAGTCGATCTCTCTGTTATCACCAAGGTTGGAGATCAGGTTTTGTCGTGCCGATGCCACAGCCATATAGCTTTCATCAACACAGGTGAGCTTAATGGATGGGTTAAGTTGACCCATTTTTACGGATAACACGCCATTGCCACAGCCTAAATCCACCACATGATTCAGAGTTGGGTCTACCGGTAAGTTTTGAATCATAAACCGCGCACCAAGGTCTAAACTTTCACCTGAATAGACATTTGGCAAATTATTGAGCGTTATGTCTTCGCCATCGACTGACCATTGAGTACTCGCAGAGACCGGTTGTGGTGATGGGGTATTGGCCTGACTAAAGACAAGTCGGTGCTTTTTCCAAGCCAGAGATGTTTTGGTTTCACCGAGGTGTTTTTCAAACAGCTTTAGCGTGGAAGAGTGAATGTCTTTGGCCTTGTTTACTGCAATCACAGGCACGGATTTTGGTAAGGAGTGGCGCAGTTGGCTCAATTGCCAAATTAGATGGCGGTTACTTTTCGGTAACTGAATCAACACTAAGTCGACATCGGCTGGAATGTCAGCCATGGTTGATGCAAATGTGACATTCACGCAATCATTGAGGTCGAGGTTACATTGCGTGCCTTTCTGAGAAATAAACGAATCGCTCATCATAGTGACGCGATGGCGTTGGCTAAACCAGCAAGACAAAGCGCCAAAGTTATCATTGAGGATCAAGATATGTTGGTTCTCTTCAAGCGTCATCTCTTCGATATGATTAATCAGGTATTCATCACCCGCGTCCCAAGCCTGTAGGGTTTCGTTGTTTCTTTTTGGGTATCGGAAGAGAGAAAGGGTACGCTCATGTAACGTAAGCTCAGTTTTCATAATTGGAACGCTAGGTAGTCTGTAATGGGTAAATTGTCGCAAAACCCAAGGCCGGTGGAAACTAAAACCTTTAGCTTTGTCTATTGGGGAAGTATTATTTAATCATCGCAGTTGTTCATATTTGATGGTGAAGCACAATGTTGCAAGAAGTAATTGAAACCAAACTCCATGAAGCGTTTGCTCCTAAAGAGCTTAAAGTAATCAATGAAAGTTATATGCATAACGTTCCGGCAGGCTCAGAAAGTCACTTCAAAGTGGTGATCGTGAGCGAGAAGTTTGAAGGGCAACGACTGATCGCTCGTCACCGCCAAGTAAACCAAGTATTGGCTGATGAATTAGCGAATCATATACACGCATTGTCTATGCACACTTATACAGCCGAAGAATGGCAGACTCAAAATGAGTCAGCGCCAGAAAGCCCAATGTGCTTAGGTGGCTCGAAGTAAAAGAATCATAAAGAGGGTAGCAATAAGCTACCCTTTTTTAATACTAAGACGCTGAGCATTGTTAACAACGTAGAAACAAATAAATGCAATGGTTCGTTTTAAGTCAGATTGTTTCATGATGTGAATAGTTGTAAGAGAGAGAAATATTGCGCTGTTTAGGGTTTGTGCGGTGGGTCAAACTTATGACTATTCCTTAGCCTTTTAAACTCAATTCCTTCGAAATATCTCGGTTATTCATTAGATTCATCATGGCATCAACTTCTAAAAAGATGATAGACTATCGCACCTGATAAATCTCGCTTGTTTTCTGTTGTGAGATTATTAATAGGATGTTGCGATTTTGGTGTTTAAAACAGCACTAAAACCGGACACTAGTGTCGTGTCTAAAAGTTACGCAATCAAAGAATCTTTTTCCCGATAAAAGTAGTGCAAGTGCGTATGATTACAATAAAGAAGGGTTTGGACCTGCCAATCGCAGGAACTCCATCCCAGGTGATTAATGATGGTAAGACCATCAAAAAAGTCGCCTTGCTTGGCGAAGAGTACGTTGGCATGCGTCCTACCATGCATGTCCGCGTTGGCGATGAAGTAAAGAAAGCTCAAGTTCTTTTTGAAGATAAAAAGAATCCAGGAGTGAAATTTACTGCGCCAGTAGCTGGTAAAGTGATCGAGATTAACCGTGGTGCTAAACGTGTACTTCAATCTGTTGTGATTGAAGCTGCAGGTGAAGAACAGGTGACTTTCGATAAGTTTGAAGCTGGCCAACTAGCAGGTCTTGACCGTGAAGCGGTTAAAACTCAGCTTGTTGATTCAGGTCTTTGGACTGCTTTCCGTACTCGTCCGTTCAGCAAGGTTCCAGCAATTGAATCTTCTACTAAGGCAATTTTTGTAACTGCTATGGATACTAATCCATTAGCGGCTCAGCCTGAGTTGATCATCAATGAACAACAAGAAGCATTCGTTGCAGGTCTCGATCTGCTTTCAACGCTGACAGATGGCAAGGTTTACGTATGTAAATCTGGTACAAGTCTGCCACGTTCTTCTCAGTCAAATGTTGAAGAGCATGTATTTGATGGCCCTCACCCAGCAGGTCTTGCTGGCACCCACATGCATTTCCTATACCCAGTGAATGCAGAAAATGTGGCGTGGAGCATCAACTACCAAGACGTTATCGCGTTCGGTAAGTTGTTCCTAACAGGTGAACTTTACACTGACCGTGTTATTTCTCTGGCTGGCCCAGTAGTAAATAACCCTCGTCTTGTTCGTACGACTCTAGGTGCATGCCTAGAAGACGTAACGGATAGCGAGCTGATGCCAGGTGAAGTTCGTGTGATTTCTGGTTCAGTACTAACAGGTACTCATGCAACTGGTCCTCACGCATACCTAGGTCGTTACCACGTACAGGTTTCTGTATTACGTGAAGGCCGTGAAAAAGAGCTATTCGGTTGGGCTATGCCTGGTAAGAATAAGTTCTCTATCACTCGCTCATTCCTTGGTCACATCTTCAAGGGTCAGTTGTTCAATATGACAACTACGACTAACGGTAGTGATCGTTCTATGGTTCCAATCGGTAACTACGAGCGCATTATGCCGCTTGATATGGAACCGACTCTGCTACTTCGTGATCTATGTGCAGGCGATACAGACAGTGCAGTAGCACTGGGTGCGCTAGAGCTAGACGAAGACGATGTGGCACTGTGTACCTTTGTTTGTCCTGGTAAGTACGAGTATGGTGAACTACTTCGTGAATGCCTAGATAAGATCGAGAAGGAAGGGTAATTTTCATGGCTCTTAAAAAGTTTCTTGAAGACATCGAGCATCACTTTGAGCCAGGCGGCAAACATGAAAAATGGTTTGCTCTGTATGAAGCTGTAGCAACAGTTTTCTACACACCTGGTCTAATTACAAAGAAGAGCTCACACGTTCGTGATAGCGTTGACCTAAAACGTATCATGATCATGGTTTGGTTCGCGGTATTCCCAGCAATGTTTTGGGGTATGTACAACGCGGGTGGCCAAGCTATCGCAGCGCTTAACCACATGTATGCTGGTGAGCAACTTGCAGCAGTAGTTGCAGGTAACTGGCACTACTGGCTAACAGAAATGCTGGGTGGCACCTTAGCCGCCGATGCAGGCGTTGGCTCTAAGATGATCTTAGGTGCAACGTACTTCCTACCTATCTACGCAACGGTATTCATCGTTGGTGGCTTCTGGGAAGTTCTGTTCTGTATGGTGCGTAAGCACGAAGTTAACGAAGGTTTCTTTGTCACTTCGATCCTGTTTGCACTGATCGTTCCACCAACTCTTCCTCTATGGCAAGCGGCACTAGGTATCACCTTCGGTGTTGTTGTGGCTAAAGAGATCTTTGGTGGTACAGGTCGTAACTTCCTGAACCCAGCACTTGCTGGCCGTGCTTTCCTATTCTTTGCTTACCCGGCACAAATCTCGGGTGACGTAGTTTGGACAGCAGCTGACGGCTTCTCTGGTGCAACGGCGCTTAGCCAATGGGCACAAGGCGGTAGCGGTGCGCTAGTGAACACAGTATCTGGTGAAGCAATCACTTGGATGGATGCGTTCCTAGGTAACATCCCAGGCTCTATCGGTGAAGTATCTACGCTTGCACTTATGATTGGTGCAGCTCTGATCGTTTACATGCGAATCGCTTCTTGGCGTATCATCGCGGGTGTAATGATCGGTATGGTTGTAACGGCGACGCTATTCAACGTAATCGGTTCAGATACTAACCCAATGTTCAACATGCCATGGCATTGGCACCTAGTTCTAGGTGGTTTTGCATTCGGTATGTTCTTCATGGCAACAGACCCAGTATCCGCTTCATTTACTAACAAAGGTAAGTGGTGGTACGGCGCTCTAATCGGCGTGATGTGTGTACTAATCCGTGTAGTTAACCCAGCATACCCAGAAGGTATGATGCTGGCGATTCTATTCGCTAACCTGTTCGCACCTCTATTCGACCATGTAGTAATCGAGAAGAACATCAAGCGGAGACTAGCACGCTATGGCAAGTAATAACGACAGCATTAAAAAGACGCTGGGTGTTGTTGTCGGGTTGAGCCTTGTTTGTTCAATCATCGTATCAACAGCAGCAGTTGGTCTTCGTGATAAGCAGAAAGCTAACGCTGTACTAGATAAGCAAACTAAGATCGTTGAAGTTGCTGGCATCGAAGCTGAAGGTAAACCAGTACCTGAGCTCTTTGCACAGTACATCGAACCTCGTCTAGTCGATTTCGACACTGGCGCTTTTGTTGACGGCAATGCCGCTACTTACGACCAACGTAAAGCAGCAAAAGATCCAGCTGAGTCTATTAAGCTAACCGCTGACCAAGACAAGGCTAAGATCCTACGTCGCGCAAACACAGGTGTTATTTACCTAGTGAAAGAAGGCGATGCAGTATCTAAGATCATCCTACCGGTTCACGGTAACGGTCTGTGGTCGATGATGTACGCATTCGTAGCCGTAGAAACTGACGGTAACACTGTATCTGCGATCACTTACTACGAGCAGGGTGAAACGCCTGGACTTGGTGGTGAAGTTGAGAACCCTTCATGGCGTGATCAATTTATTGGTAAGAAGCTTTATGATGAAAACTTCAAACCAGCTATCAAAGTTGTTAAAGGTGGTGCTCCAGCCGGTTCTGAACACGGTGTTGATGGCCTATCAGGTGCGACACTAACAGGTAACGGTGTTCAAGGTACATTTGATTTCTGGTTAGGCGATATGGGCTTTGGTCCATTCCTAGCAAAAGTTCGTGACGGAGGTCTGAACTAATGTCTAGCGCACAAAACGTTAAGAAGAGTCTATTAGCACCAGTATTGGACAACAACCCAATCGCGCTACAGGTTCTTGGTGTTTGTTCTGCTCTTGCAGTAACAACCAAACTAGAAACGGCTTTCGTAATGACACTAGCGGTTATTTTCGTAACTGCACTGTCTAACTTTTTCGTTTCGGTAATCCGTAACCACATTCCAAACAGCGTGCGTATCATCGTACAGATGGCAATCATCGCATCGCTAGTAATCGTGGTAGACCAAGTGCTAAAAGCATACCTATACGATATCTCTAAGCAGCTATCTGTATTCGTAGGCCTAATCATTACTAACTGTATTGTAATGGGTCGTGCTGAAGCATTCGCTATGAAGTCTGAGCCAATTCCATCTCTAATCGATGGTATCGGTAATGGCCTTGGCTACGGTTTCGTTCTTATCACTGTAGGTTTCTTCCGTGAACTGTTTGGCTCAGGCAAACTGTTCGGTATGGAAGTGCTTCCTCTAGTGAGCAATGGTGGTTGGTACCAGCCTAACGGTCTGATGCTTCTTGCGCCATCTGCATTCTTCCTAATCGGCTTCCTAATCTGGGCAATCCGTATTCTGAAACCAGAACAAGTAGAAGCGAAGGAGTAAGGACGTCATGGAACATTACATTAGCTTGCTAGTTAAATCGATTTTCATCGAAAACTTAGCACTATCGTTCTTCTTAGGTATGTGTACATTCCTTGCTGTATCTAAGAAAGTTAAGACCTCTTTCGGTCTTGGTGTTGCGGTTGTATTCGTACTGACTGTTGCAGTACCAGTGAACAACCTGCTTTACACTTTCATTCTTAAAGAGAATGCGTTAGTTGAAGGCGTGGATCTTAGCTTCCTGAACTTCATCACCTTTATCGGTGTAATCGCAGCACTTGTACAGATTCTAGAAATGATCTTAGACCGTTTCTTCCCACCTCTGTACAACGCACTAGGCATCTTCCTACCGCTGATCACAGTAAACTGTGCGATCTTCGGTGGTGTGTCATTCATGGTTACACGTGACTACAACTTTGCTGAATCTGTTGTTTACGGCTTCGGTTCTGGTGTGGGCTGGATGCTAGCTATCGTTGCGTTGGCAGGTATCCGTGAGAAGATGAAGTACTCTGACGTACCTCCAGGCCTACGTGGTCTTGGTATTACGTTCATCACAGTTGGTCTGATGGCGCTAGGCTTTATGTCTTTCTCTGGTGTTCAACTGTAAGTCGGGTAAACGGCAGCAATTAAAGGAATAGTCATGAATACTATTATTTTTGGTGTAGTGATGTTTACCCTGATTATTTTGGCGCTAGTTTTAGTGATTCTGTTCGCTAAATCTAAACTAGTACCATCAGGTGACATTACAATCTCTGTGAATAACGACCCTTCATTGGCGATCGTTACACAACCAGGTAGCAAGCTACTGGGTGCTCTAGCAGGTGCTGGCGTATTCGTATCTTCTGCTTGTGGTGGCGGTGGCTCTTGTGGTCAGTGTCGCGTAAAAGTTAAATCAGGCGGTGGCGATATTCTACCAACTGAGCTTGACCACATTAGTAAAGGTGAAGCTCGTGAAGGTGAACGTCTAGCGTGTCAGGTAGCAATGAAAACTGACATGGACATCGAACTTCCTGAAGAAATCTTCGGCGTTAAAAAGTGGGAATGTTCAGTTATCTCTAACGATAACAAAGCAACATTCATCAAAGAGCTTAAGCTACAAATCCCAGATGGCGAATCAGTACCTTTCCGTGCTGGTGGTTACATCCAGATTGAAGCACCTGCTCACCACGTGAAATACGCTGATTTCGATGTACCAGACGAGTACCGTGAAGATTGGGACAAGTTTAACCTATTCCGTTATGAGTCTAAGGTTAACGAAGAAACAATCCGTGCTTACTCAATGGCTAACTACCCTGAAGAAGAAGGCATTATTATGCTAAACGTGCGTATCGCTACGCCGCCGCCTAATAATCCTGACGTACCGCCAGGTATCATGTCTTCGTTCATCTGGTCTCTTAAAGAAGGCGACAAGTGTACTATTTCTGGTCCATTTGGTGAGTTCTTTGCGAAAGACACAGACAACGAGATGGTCTTTGTTGGTGGTGGTGCTGGTATGGCGCCAATGCGTTCGCACATCTTCGACCAACTTAAGCGTCTTAACTCTACTCGTAAGATGTCTTTCTGGTACGGTGCGCGTTCTAAGCGTGAAATGTTCTACGTTGAAGACTTCGACGGCCTAGCGGCTGAGAACGATAACTTCGTATGGCACTGTGCACTGTCTGATCCTATGCCAGAAGATAACTGGGATGGTTACACAGGCTTCATCCACAACGTATTGTACGAAAACTACCTGAAGGATCATGAAGCTCCTGAAGATTGTGAGTTCTACATGTGTGGTCCACCGATGATGAACGCAGCTGTTATCGGCATGCTGAAAGATCTTGGTGTAGAAGACGAGAATATCCTATTGGATGACTTCGGCGGCTAAATTTCAGCGTATTTGAAGCTGTAGCGTTGTTGGCTTCATAAACCCAACCTAATCACATAGAAGATCTATGCTCATAGGCTTGGGTTTATTTACCGCCTAGCTACAACTCCAACTACTTGAAATTGCACATATAAGATGGCTGACTGCTTAAAGTCAGCCATTATTTTTTAAAGAGTGGTAATAGTCGATGCGTTCGATAAAGACACATGCGCTATTCCCGTTCCCCTTACTACAGGAGTCTAACAAGTGAAAAAGTGGCTTGTTGCATTTGCTTCTCTGTTGGTACTGGCTGGCTGTGAAAAACCAGCAGAGCAAGTACACCTTAGCGGCCCAACTATGGGTACGACTTACAACATCAAATACATGTCTGCCGAAGGTCAGCCTTCACCGCAGGATCTACAAGTTGAAGTGGACCGTCTGCTTGAAGAAGTGAACGATCAAATGTCGACTTATCGTAAAGACTCAGAATTGAGCCGTTTTAATCAGTCTCAATCGTCAGAACCTTTCGATGTCTCTCCACAAACGGCAACGGTCGTGAAAGAAGCGATTCGCTTGAACGGTCTTACTTTAGGTGCTTTAGATGTCACTGTTGGGCCTTTAGTGAATTTATGGGGCTTTGGCCCTGAAGCTCGCCCAGAAGTGGTGCCAAGCGAGGAAGATCTAAAAGCTCGCAAGGCGATGACAGGTATTGCGCATTTATCGCTAGAAGGCACTAAACTGAGCAAAGACATTCCAAATCTTTATGTTGATCTGTCAACGATTGCAAAAGGATGGGGCGTCGATGTGGTTGCTGATTATATTCAGTCTCAAGGCATTCAGAACTACATGGTGGAAGTCGGCGGTGAAATGCGCCTTAAAGGTGTTAACCGTGAAGGCGTTAAATGGCGTATTGCTATTGAAAAGCCGTCTGTCGAAGAACGAGCTATTCAAGAGATCATTGAGCCGGGTGATATGGCGGTTGCAACGTCTGGCGATTACCGCAACTATTTTGAGCGTGATGGTGTACGTTACTCCCACATCATTAATCCGGAAACAGGTAACCCAATCAATCATAAAGTGGTGTCTGTAACGGTACTGGATAAATCTTCAATGACCGCAGATGGTCTTGCAACAGGCCTGATGGTCTTAGGTGAAGAGCAAGGCATGAAGGTTGCTGAACAACATAACATTGCTGTGTTCATGATCGTGAAGACAGAAGATGGATTTAAAGAATTGGCTTCTACCGCGTATAAGCCATACCAAAACAAATAACTAAGATGAGCATGTCATTATGAGTACATTTCTAATTACATTCGGTGTATTTTTGGCCGTGATTGCAGCAATGTCGATCGGCTACATCATTCAGAAGAAAGTGGTAAAAGGCAGCTGTGGTGGCCTAGGTGCAATGGGTATTGATAAGGTATGTAACTGCCCTGAACCTTGTGATGCACGTAAGAAGCGTGAAGCTCGCGAAGCGGCTCGTGCTGAAAAGCTGGCCGCATGGGAAAAGGACCGTATTGCCTAACTCCTAACGCCTAATAGATAAAAAACACCAGCCATTCGCTGGTGTTTTTGATCGTATTGATCAGAGTGCTTTAGCTGTGAACGGTTTGGTTTCTTCCTGCTGCTTTAGCGGCGTACAAACGATCATCCGCTACTTTGATTTGCTCATTCAAATTCGCATCAAGATTGCAGACACCAATACTAATAGTGACTTGAATTTTGTCATTGTTATGCTTAATTGGGGTTTTTTCTACGCGCTGACGCATATTCTCTATGCGTGACAGAAACTCATCAAAAGGCGCGCATGACTGAATACAAAACTCTTCACCACCGAAGCGAACAACCACATCTTCTGGGAAATATATTTTCAGAATATTTGCGACCATTTTTAATGCCGCATCGCCCCCATCATGACCATAGGTGTCATTCACTTTTTTAAAGTGGTCGATATCCAACATAGCCACGTTACGTAGCTCACAACCTGAACATGGTTGGTTAAATAGGAAGCGACGATTCCATAAGCCAGTTAATGCATCTTGATTCGCGAGCTTAAACAGTTCATCTGTCGCTTCTTTCATATCGAGCAGCTGATGGACTCGGCAATAGAATTCTTCTTGGTTAAAAGGCTTGGTTAGGAAGTCATTTGCTCCTGCTTTAAGAAATTGGGCGGTGAGGGTTTTTGATTCATTCCCAGACAAACCCAAAATGGCCAAGCTGTTTTTATCGTAGTTTTGTCTGACCTCTCGTGTCATGGTAATTCCATCTTTCTCGGGCATATCATGATCGGTGATGACAAAAGTGATGTCGGAGTTTTCCTCTAGCAGCGTGAGCGCTTGTGAGCCATTTTCCGCTTGAGTGGTGCGGATATATTGATGCTCCAGAAGTTGAGCAACATGATTCCGCACAGTAGGAGAGTCATCAACAACAAGCGCGTGATGTTGCTCGTTGTTAATAAGCCTTTTCGCCAGCGGGAGTAAATAGGAAACGGAAGCCATACTGTCTTTTAACAAGTAATCGACAATGCCTTTCGCAATAAAGCGTTCTCGTGCTTCATCGTTGAAAGTGGCGGTTAGGACAATCACCTTTTGTTTAAATGACAGAACTAAGTCGATGACTTCGCCATCTTGCGCATCCGGAAGACAGTAATCGAGTACAGCAAAACGGAAATCCTTGTGTTGCTTTAAAAGTTGCTCGGCCTGAGCAAATGATTCCGCATCAAAAACCTGACAGCCACAGGCGGTCAACTGCTGAACTAAATAATTTCGATACGCACGGCTATCTTCGACAACTAACACCTTATTGTTCAAAGTCGTGCCTCTTGTTTGTATTTATAAAGCTAATAATAACTCTATCTATACAAGATGCGAGAAAATTGCAGTACAAATTTAATCCATCACCCACTTTGAGAAAGCAGTACTATCTATTATACTGTTTATTTGTACAGTTTTGTTGGTTGTTATACGATGAGTTCTGAAAACATCAGGAAAATCATTCATGTAGATATGGACTGCTTTTACGCGGCAGTAGAAATGCGTGACAACCCGACCTATCGAAACAGACCACTTGCCGTCGGAGGGCATGAGAAGCAGCGCGGGGTGATCAGTACATGTAACTATGAAGCTCGTCAATTTGGCGTGCGCAGTGCAATGGCCACCGCTAAGGCGTTACAGCTCTGCCCTAAGTTACTTGTCGTGCCAGGTCGAATGCAGGTGTACAAAGAAGTCTCACAGCAGATCCGAGCTATCTTTGCCCGTTACACCGACTTGATTGAGCCTCTTTCGTTAGATGAAGCCTTCTTAGATGTTACTCACTGCCAGAAACACAAAGGTTCTGCGACATTAATTGCAGAGGCAATCCGTAATGATATTTGGAAGGAGTTGAACCTCACCGCTTCAGCGGGCATTGCACCGGTTAAGTTTCTTGCCAAAGTTGCCTCCGACATGAATAAGCCCAATGGCCAATATGTTATCCCTCCTGATAAGGTTCAGTACGAAGTCGACAAACTGCCATTAGAAAAGATTCCTGGTGTGGGTAAAGTGAGTTTAGAAAAGCTACACCAAGCGGGTTTCTATGTGGGTGAAGACATCAAAAACAGCGACTATCGGCAGCTGTTACTAAAGTTCGGTCGATTAGGCGCATCACTTTGGAATAAAAGCCATGGCGTTGATAACCGTGAAGTCGTGGTGGAGCGTGAGCGAAAGTCAGTCGGCGTGGAACGGACCTTCAGTCAAAATATCGCAACCTATGATGAGTGTTGGCAGGTGATTGAAGACAAACTGTTTCCCGAACTCGAAATGCGGCTAGAAAAAGCTTCCCCTGAAAAAGCCATTATTAAGCAAGGCATCAAACTTAAATTTGCTGACTTTCAACAGACGACGATTGAGCACATTCATCCTGAATTGGATCTCGATGACTTTAAGCAGCTGTTGCGCGATATATTAAAGCGCCAAAACGGAAGAGAGATTCGTCTACTCGGGCTCAGTGTGATGCTCAAGCCCGAAGAGCAAGTAAAGCAGCTCAGTTTTTTCTAATGTTAGTATTTAAGTCTGAGCTGCCGAATAATTAACGTGCTTCAACCCAAGCGAGTACTTGTGCAAAGGGGGTGGCTTCTAGCTGACCAAAACCAGAGAGAGAACGCGCTTTTAACTTAGTGAATTTAGGGGTTGTAATGCCACACAAAAACTTGGTTTGTAACGCGCTCGAGAGAACCTCTCCCGCTTTCTGCTCAAGTTCATTGAGCCAATCATTAATCGGTTTATCTTCTAAAGGCTCAGTCTGTGGAGCCGGAAGGAGGGCAACTTGACCACGACAAGCACTACAGTGTCCACAATGTTCAGGGGCTTGATTATCACCAAAGTAAAGCGCCAATTGGTGGCTTAAGCATTTCTCCGATTGGAAGAAACTTAATAGGTGTTCAATACGCTCAACATCGCTACGCTCTTTATTCCCAAAGAGTGTCCAGAGCTCATTAGCGTGCTGCGGTTCGGCCAATGCATTGGCGTTGACATAATACACTTCCGTCATCAACTTACTTTCTAGCTCTATCCATCCTTTTTCATGGAAGTAATCAAGGGCAGCAACGGCGCGCTGACGTTCACCTTGGAAGTGATTCCATAATGCATCAAAATCAACCTGGCACCAGACTTTTGCTTGGCTTGAGCAGTCGAAAAGAGCTTGAACAAATTGACGCCTTGAAGGATCAAACTGATTAATGATGAAGGACTTATCTTGAAGGAACTTAAATCGATAATCGGCAAAATAACTGTATTTAGACTGAATGAGCCCTGCCATTTCCATGTAGACGAGCAACGTCTTTAACGGCAGTTGGCGAACGTTGGTTTCATTCGATAAACGAGAGAGCACCACTTCCCAGTTAGGGCTGTTCTGTATTGCTTGGTTGAGCACAGAACGAATATCGCTGAGCTCGGGTGTATCGCCGTAGATAAAGTTTTCCAGCGTGCTAATACCATTCTGGTTTGCAAGCAAAATACAAGTTGAAGGATTGCCGTCTCGTCCTGCACGGCCAATTTCTTGCGCGTAGTTTTCAATGGATTTAGGCAAATCGAAATGAATGACGCGGCGAATATCTGACTTGTCGACCCCCATACCAAAGGCGATGGTCGCCACAATACAGTCTATCTCTCCCGACATGAATTGGTTTTGAATCTGCTCTCTTACTTCACTCGCGAGTCCTGCATGATAGGCAAGTGCATTGTGACCACTATTACGCAACAGTCCGGCCACACTTTCAGCCGTTTGTTGCAGCGTGACGTAGACAACCGTTGGGGCTGAGGGCTCTGGGCGCAATATCTCCAGTAAAGTGTCGCTTTTATCTTCATCACAGCAAGGCGATATGGTGATATCTAGGTTAGATCGGTAAAAGCCAGTGACGACGATGTCTTCACTCGCAATGTCGAATTTACGCTGCATATCCGCGATTACCGATTGTGTCGCCGTCGCGGTCAACAACAATGCTTGGGGGATATTCAGCTCTTTTAAGTAGTGGGGGAGTTTAAGGTAGTCAGGGCGGAAATTATGTCCCCACTCTGAAATACAGTGCGCCTCATCGACAACGAGTAACGAGACAGGGATTTGGCTAATAAATTGGCGAAAGCGTTCGTTTTTCAGGCGCTCGACAGAGATCATCAATATTTTAAGTTCGCCTTGTCGAATACGGCTCATGACCTGTTGAACCTCTTCTCTACTCAAACTCGAATCAATCGAAGCAGCGGCAATTCCTCTACTATGTAAAAAGGCTAGTTGATCTTTCATCAAAGCAAGAAGTGGCGACACAACAATCGTGAGATGAGGCAAGCAAAGAGCGGGTAATTGATAACATAGGGACTTTCCCGAACCGGTAGGAAAAATAGCGGCGCTGGAACGTTGGTTTAAGACCGTCTCGATGACTTGTTGCTGGCCGTAACGCAGTTGGTCAAAACCAAAGGTTGAGGCTAGGACTTGTTGTATTTGGTTCGAGTGTATTGAGTTGTTCATATCGCTCTTTTCGCTATTCTTGCCCACTGTTGACAGGTATTCTAAAGGCTATCTCCACTAGGGAACACGATTTTAGTATGAATAAGTTGGAACTGCGCCAAACAATCTTAACGCTTTTGCAGCATAAATTGGCGATTGCAGTGAGTTCTGCCCAACGAGCTATGGAGTCCGCGACCGATGAAGAGACGGTTCCTGAGCACAAATATGACACCTTGGCCCTTGAAGCTTCTTACTTAGCGCATGGACAAGCGATGCGTGTGCAAGAATGTGAAGAGGAAATTCGTCAGATGAAAGAACTGGTGCTTCCTGATACGCCTGAAAAGGTGGTGCTTGGATCTTTGGTTACCTTGCTTGATCTCGATGAGCAGCCACGACTGTTCTTCCTTGCGCCTTGCTCTGGAGGGTTGAAAGTCGAATGTGGTGAAGAGTCTCTGATGTTAGTGACGTTTGACTCCCCATTAGGTAAGGCGATGCGTTCAAAACAGGTTGGAGACGAAGTTGAATATTCGGTTGGCTCCTTCACCCATTGCTATGACATTGAGTCGATCCACTAATATTGGAATTTCTGGTATGGTGGGGCGAGTGAACAAAGCGGAACAGCTATGAAGAAGATATTACTAACGTTACCGATTTTACTGTCGAGCCAAGCTTATGCTGCTCAATGTAAGATTGATTTGAAGCATGAAATTCACCTTGATGGTGAGAAAGTCGAGATCCTTCAGACCAATGGTGATAGCGCGATTGTTGATGGTGACAATAATTTAATGATCCACGGCGAACGCATTGAACTCGATAGTGAGCAAAGACAAGCCATTGCGCAATATCGTGAAAGCTTAAACGACTATATTCCGCGTGCTCAGAAGATGGCTCAAGATGGCTTAGCGCTTGCGAATGACATTATTGATGATGTGGCAGAGAGTTTTGATATGCCGGGTGCATTCGATGATGTGAAGCAATCTATGCAGCAGTTCTATGCGGATATTGAAGCGCGGTATTACAAGGAGGGGGACTTAGTCTTGCCTGCTGACAGTTTCGGCTCGATGGGAGATTCTTGGGCAGATGACTTTGAAAAAGCTAAGTCTCTGTTTAACGAAGAGTTCATTACTAGTGCGTTTAATGCGATGTCAGAGAAGATGAAGCAAGAAGGTGGCTTAAATCTGACAGAGATGGCCAACTCAATGAGTGAATTGAAAGAGCGAATCGCAGAGAGGCTTCAAGAGCATTCTGCGGAAATTGAACAGCAGAGTGATGCATTTTGCGACTCTCTTGATCAAATGGCTGACCAAGAGCAAGAGCTACATAATAAGATCCCACAGCTTAAAGACTATCAAATCTTTACGATCTAAGTATTGAAGCGCATGTATAATGGACAATGTGCTGTCACTAAATTGAGCGCTTCTAGCGCTCTTTTTGTAGACATTTTAACCCCTATGCGCTTTAATGCACTCCCTTATTTTATGGTATGTCATTCTTATGGGCGTTGGTCATCTTTCTTTAAAACAGCTTACCTTACTTGCCTCTTTGATGATGGCAAGTGTCTTTGTATGCTGCTATTTGACGTTTCGCTTTTTTTGGGCGTACGATGCCGAAGTTGAACAGGCGATTGGACTTCAGCAGGAAGAGACTCAACGCGTAAAGACAGTTTTAGACATACAAAAAACAGAACTTGCTAAATCACTCATCGACTATGCCGCTTGGGATGATGTGATTGATTTCATTGATGGTAACAACCCTGAACTTTTAACAGATAGTTTAAATAGCCATACATTTGAAACTAGGCGAGTGAGTGGCATATTTATCTTTGACGAGAATGTGAGTCTAGTGTGGGGGCGGAGATACGATTATCTTCTCGATTTGAACCTTTCCTTTGAAGAAGTTAGATATAAGTTTGGTCCGTTACTGGTTGACGCATTGAAAGCGCGAACCGATAAAATTACCCCTTTTGTGAAATTCCTTGTGCTTGATGATAGGCCTCACCTGTTTGGCACTAGCAGAATCTGTAACAGTGAAGGCCGTGATTGCACTCACGGTTATATGATGTTCATCAAGCCAATTGATAATGAATTTTCGCGAACGCTAAAGAACGCAACGGGTATTGATATCGAGATATTGACGGCTAAAGAAAATACCCACCCATTAAAGGTCAATAAGCCAAATACCACAGTACTAGAAAAGCTAGACTATCAGAACCGATCAACGGTATGCGTGTTGATTAAGCATTCGGTCAAACTTCCTGACTTTATCACTTGGGGTGAGCTCTCCATGCTGTTTGCGTTTGCAGGCTTTATGTTCGTGTTTAACTTAAGTGTTGCTCATGTGATGGTTCGGCCAATCAAACGCGCTCGTTTGGCCCTTAATTCTATCCAAGCAGGTGAGCGAATTGTGAGTGTGGAAGAGCAGTTTATTTCACATGAGATGAAAGACTTTGTCTGTCGTATCAATGAAGTGTATGCAAAGCTGGATGAAAAACAGCAAGAACTAGAGTGGATTGCTCGTCATGATGCCTTAACTAAAGTCGGTAATCGTCGTAGCTTACAGCAGCATTGGTATGCCCTATATGAGCAATCTGACCATGGCTTTGCTTGTGTGGCGCTGATTGATATCGACTACTTTAAGCCCTTCAATGATAACTATGGTCATATTGAAGGAGACAGTGCACTAAGCCACGTAGCGAAACAGCTACAAACGACATCAAGTAAATGCGATAAGTTTGTTTCTCGGTTTGGCGGTGAAGAGTTCTGTGTTGTGTTCACTTCAAAGACGCCAATCGATGTCATGCACGAGGGAGAGGCTTTACGCCAAGCGATTGAGCAGCTTCATTTAGATCATCAATACTCACCAATTTCTTCTTATCTCACTGTTTCTATTGGAATGGCAGATTGCCAAAATCACTCCCTATCCAATCAAAAAGAAGTGCTTCAGGTGGCAGACAAGGCACTTTATGAAGCGAAAGAGCAAGGTAGAAATAGAGTGGTTGCTCATCAGTATTGAGTGCTGGCTCTTTGCTGTTTTAATTGCTTTACATTCTAGTTCCTTTAAATTTACTTTTATGATGTGCTGAATATGTTGCTAATGGTGATATTTTAATTTATCGTACTAGCCAGCTAGTTCATAAGTGCGAATTAAGAAGTATGGCACAGGTAGATTCCTCTCAATCTCGTGAGCATTTTGGCTCTCGTCTTGGTTTTATTCTCGCGGCAGCAGGTGCTGCGGTTGGTCTTGGCAACATTTGGGGCTTTCCTACTCAAGCAGCAAGTAATGGCGGCGGCGCGTTCTTACTAGTCTATCTAGTGATGATTCTTGTGGTTGCGTTCCCGATGCTGGTGGTGGAAATGGCCATTGGTCGCCATGGTCAAGCTAACCCAGTTGATAGTATGCGCTCACTTACCAGCAACCCCCTTGGGAAGCGTGTCGGTGC
Source organism: Vibrio aquaticus (assembly GCF_003970385.1). Taxonomy (GTDB): domain Bacteria; phylum Pseudomonadota; class Gammaproteobacteria; order Enterobacterales; family Vibrionaceae; genus Vibrio; species Vibrio aquaticus. The sequence goes on from NZ_RXZH01000003.1 coordinate 210,025, forward strand.
TGCCGTTGGTTGGATAGGCCTAAGTGTGCCGAGTGCGGTATTAGCTTTCTACAGCATCGTCGGGGGTTGGTTGATCTGTTTCTTGCTTGGCGCTGTAACTGATGTGTTAGGTATGGAGGCGGCAACCGCTTGGTTTAAAGGCTTCAGTGTTGAACGTAACCTTTTTGGTACGATTACTTTTTACGTTCTCACTATTTTAATTGTTCAAGGTGGCGTTAAAGAAGGGATTGAGAAGTGGTCGACACGCTTGATGCCGGCTCTGTTTATTTTATTTGGTCTGCTGTTTATCTACATCATGACGCAAAATGGCGCGATGGAAGGTTTAAAGCATTACCTGATCCCAGACTTTGAGAAGGTGATGGACCGTAAGTTGATTCTAGCGGCAATGGGGCAAGGGTTCTTCTCGCTGACTATTGGTGGCTGTTCAATGCTGATTTATGGCTCTTACCTGAGTAAGAAAGAAAACTTACCAAAGATGGCGATGAATGTGACGCTAGTGGATACCGCAGTCGCGTTTATTGCCGGGCTGGTCGTGATGCCTGCTATGTTTGTCGCAATGCAAAAAGGTGTACAGATTTATGCTGAAGATGGGTCACTACTAAGCTCTGATACCTTGGTCTTTACAGTGCTACCGTTGATGTTTGATAGTTTAGGTCTGTTAGGCCAGCTATTTGCCATTGTGTTCTTCTTACTACTGACTATTGCTGCGTTGACGTCATCGATTTCAATGTTGGAGTGTCCTGTCGCTCTGGTAAGCGAACGTTTCAATACCAAACGTACGCCAACGAGTTGGGTACTTGGCGGTCTTATTGCCCTATTTAGTGTCGTCATCGTCTATAACTTTGGCGAGTTGTTCGGTTTGGTGGCGATGGTCGCAACTCAGTACCTACAGCCAGCTGCGGCACTTCTGTTCTGCTTATTTGGTGGCTGGGTATGGAATCGTCATTCAAAGATTAAAGAGCTAGAGCAAGGCTGTCCTGAGTTTACTCAAGGCTGGTTTGGCAAGCTGTGGCCTGCCTACGTGAAGTTTGTTTGTCCGATTTTAGTCGCGACGGTTATCTGGGCCTCATTTGGTTAATAGCCAATTTGGCCTGCAGTCAATTTGATTAACAGGAAAGCGACAGATAATAAAAAGCCCGCATAGTGATATGCGGGCTTTTTAACAGCTTCAGTTTACTGAGCAGGAGCGTTGATTTGACCAGTCGTCAAAGGATCAGCGTCAAGGTCAGTAACCTCTTCAATGAACTCTTCTACGACCTGCTCAACTTCTTCATCATCTTGCTCAAAGTAAGCTAAGTGGAAGATTGCATCGCCTTCGTTGACCAAAGGTAGTGTCTGTTGACCGATAACAATACCGCCTTTACGAGCGGTAAGTTCAATCTCACTGTGGCCGAGTGGGGCGCTGATGTAAGCCAGAACCTGGCCTTTTTCAACTTTCTCACCCAGTGTTACAACAGTACGTAAGATGCCATCACTTTCAGCACGTAGCCAACTAGTGGATTTCGCAATCACAGGTGTTGGCAGCTTTTTACGGCTTGAGCGTAGCATGCCAATCGCCTGCATCACGCGTTGGACACCGATGAAACCGGCACTGATACAAATTGGCTCAAAGCGCAATGCCTCGCCCGCTTCGTAAGTCAGAACCGGAATGCCCAGGCGTTCAGCCTCGCTACGCAGAGAACCATCACGTAGTGGAGCATCGACTATCACTGGCGTAGCGAACGCCTGAGCAATACGAAGTGTTTCTGGGTTACTTAAATCTGCACGAATTTGCGGCAGGTTAGTGCGGTGAATCGCACCCGTGTGTAAGTCCAGAATGTAATCACAGCGCTTAGCGACCTGAGAGAAGAAAGTGTTCGCCATGCGTGAAGCTAACGAGCCTTTCTCACTTCCTGGGAAGCAGCGGTTTAGATCGCGTCGATCCGGTAGGTAACGCGATTTATGAATAAAGCCAAACACGTTGACGATTGGCACAGCGATCACGGTACCTTTGAGCTTGTTAGCATCAATGGTGTTGATCAACTGGCGTACAATCTCAACGCCGTTGAGTTCATCACCATGGATAGCTGCGTTGACCATTAAAACGGGTCCTGCTTGCTTACCATTGATGATCTCAACAGGAATCGATAAAGGTGAGTGGGTATAAAGCTTAGCGGCTTCTAACTCAATAACCTTACGTTCTCCCGGCGAGACGGACTCGCCGAGAAATTCAAATGCGCTATTCTTTTTAGCCTTTGCCACGAGTTTTAGTCCTTTTGCTTGCCGCATTCTTCTCAATAAATTCGACAATCATTCCAGCAATGTCTTTACCAGTTGCGGCCTCAATACCTTCAAGACCTGGAGATGAGTTTACTTCCATGACTAATGGACCACGGTCTGATCTTAGTAGATCCACCCCAGCCACATTTAGACCCATTATCTTCGCAGCCGCTACCGCAGTACGGCGCTCTTCTGGAGTGATCTTAATTAATGATGCACTACCACCACGGTGTAGGTTTGAGCGGAATTCGCCTTCAGCACCTTGACGCTTCATTGCTGCAATCACTTTGTCACCCAGTACGAAGCAGCGAATATCGGCACCGCCCGCTTCCTTGATGTACTCTTGCACCATGATGTTTGCTTTTAGGCCCATGAAGGCTTCCACTACGCTTTCTGCTGCTTTACGCGTTTCAGCCAGAACCACACCGATACCTTGAGTACCTTCAAGTAGTTTGATCACTACTGGAGCACCGCCGACCATTTCAAGTAGGTCTTTTACGTCATCAGGCTTGCTTGCAAAACCTGTGATTGGCATGCCGATACCTTTGCGTGATAGCAACTGCATTGAGCGTAGTTTGTCACGAGAACGAGTAATTGCCACTGACTCGTTGACTGGGTAAACACCCATCATTTCGAACTGGCGTAATACCGCAGTTCCGTAGAAAGTTACAGACGCACCTATTCGAGGAACAATCGCGTCAAAGCCAGACAGCTCTTCACCTTTGAAGTGGATCTCTGGTTTCTCTGAGTTGATATTCATGTAACAACGTAGCGCATCGATCACTTTCACTTCGTGACCACGGCTTTCTGCCGCTTCAATTAGACGCTTGGTTGAGTACAGGTTCGCGTTGCGAGACAGAATACCAATTTTCATTATTTGCTTTCCTCGAAAGGGACTAAAAACGATTCAACAGGGTCGACAATGATGCGATCATGCATTGCAGTGCGACCTAATAACATGCGAAAAGCCATATTTTCGCGATTAGTTAAAGTAATTTCGATTGGCCAACATCTTCCGCCAATGCTTAGTTCAGACTCGATAACGTAACGTGATTCTTCGTGACCACCTGAGTCGCGCACTACGCGCTCATCGACAACTTTAGCTTCACATACTGTTTCGAAATCCGTGTCATGTTGTTTTGGGTGAATCCAGAAGCGGACCCACAGAGCTTCGTCCTTTTTAAAGCTCTCTACTTTGAACGCGTGTAAGCAAGACGTCCTGGCTCCGGTATCAATTTTTGCGTTAATTTCATCAATACCTAAACCTGGCAGGCTAAGAGTTTCTCGCCAACCGACTAATAGTTTTTCTTTCATCGCAGTAACATAATTTTAGAGAGTATTTAAGACGCTCGAGTGAAGTGAGCATCCCCAACATAACACGGTCGAATAGGGCCGAGTCTTGTGCTTGAAGAGGGTAAGAATGTACCCAAAGGCGCTTCAAGGAGGGCGACTGTAGCAACCAGGTGAGGGTGTGACTAACGAAAAAATAATACCGTTACGACAAAAAATATTTATGGATTTAAAATGAGTGGCAATAAAAAAGCCAGCTAATCTGAGCTGGCTTTTCGGATAAGTTTTTCTAATGAAAAATAGATTAATGGGCGAGTTATGCCTTTTCAGGAATCGCTTCTAGAAGTGCAACCATTTGATCCCAGAATAGAGCTACGGTATCAATCTTCACTTTTTCATCAGGAGAATGAGGGAACTTGATGGTAGGGCCAAAAGAAACCATATCCATGTTCGGGTAAGGTTCTTTAAATAGACCACACTCAAGGCCGGCGTGAATCACCATGATGTTTGGTTTGTGACCGTAGATGCCTTCGTACATATCACGGAAAATCGCCATGATTTCAGAATCTGCATCTGGTTTCCAACCTGGGTAAGCACCAGAGAACTCAATCTGTGCGCCAGCTAGTTCAGCAACAGATGAAAGCATACCTTCCACTTGTTGACGACCAGAGTCAATCAGTGAGCGAACTAGACATAGCACTTGAATTTGGCTTTCTTCAGTAGTGATAACGCCAACATTAAGAGAAGTCTCAACCACACCTTCGATTTCATCGCTCATGCGAATCACGCCGTTAGGGCATGCGTTTAGCGCAGCGATAAAGCGTTGTTGATCTAAAACTGCTAGAACCTGTGCGTCTGTTTCGATTGCTTCGTTGAACGAAACAATGTCCGTTTCCACTTTACCTAGTTCCGTTTTTAGTAGGTTAGTGTAGAACTCAAACAGCTCTGCAAGTTTTGCTTCGTTTTCAGCAGGAACAGCAACAGTAACGAATGCTTCGCGAGGAATCGCATTACGTAGGCTACCACCGCGGAATTCAACAAGGCGAAGCTCCAGTTCTTGTGCGTGACCTGCTAGGAAACGTGCAACGAGTTTGTTTGCGTTACCACGGCCTGTGTGAATATCACAGCCAGAGTGACCGCCTTTTAAACCCTTAAGGATTAGCTGACGAGTCACATAACCTGCCGGGATGGCTTCACGTTTGATGTCAAACGTCATTTGACCGTCAATGCCGCCAGCACAGCCCATGTAGACTTCGCCTTCTTGCTCTGAGTCAGTATTAAGAAGGATATCGCCTTCTAACCAACCTGCTTCAAGACCAAATGCGCCTGTCATGCCGGCTTCTTCGTCGATAGTCAGTAGTACTTCGATTGGACCATGCTTGATCTCAGTCGATGCCAGTACTGCTAGACAAGATGCCATGCCCATGCCGTTATCCGCACCTAGAGTTGTGCCTTTTGCTGTTACCCATTCACCGTCAATGTACGGTTGGATAGGATCTTTAGTGAAGTCATGATCGGTGTCTTCATTCTTTTGCGGCACCATATCTATGTGTGCCTGTAGAACCACGCCTTTTTTGTTTTCCATGCCTGGTGTTGCTGGCTTCTTAATGAAAACGTTGCCCGTTGGATCGCGACGAACAGGTAGGCCTTGATCCGTTGCCCATTTCACAATGTATTGTGCTAGGGCTTCTTCGTGCTTAGAAGGGTGAGGGATAGAACAGATCTTATCGAAAAACTGCCATAGTGGAGCAGGTGATAAGTTGCTGATTTCAGAATGGAATTCAGACACGGATGACTCCTTAAAAAGAATAATGCCAGATTTTGTGGTGCTACGAAGTTGCGAAAGCAGAACAAAAAGCTAAATCTGACCTATTAAATAGAGGCAACAGCATAGCACTCTGTGACTCTAGGTAGTAGTGAAAGCAAATAAGAAAACAGCAGAGCAATCACAGAATGATGAATTGGCCATTTATTCGTTACGCACGTGTGTTCTTATTGATTGTAATAAATTCGCCATTGAACATTGATATTTCTGTAATTAAATTACATTTCAAATTTGACCAAGGTCAAATTACAAAGTTTTTGTGATGTTTATCACTTTTATTGTTGTAATAAATTTTCTTTGGGGTATATTAGTAACCAACTTCGAAAGCGAAGAGAAAATGCTCAAAGGATGAGTCCGATTTGTCGCCTCCAAGGAACCGAGAAATCAATATTTATTTATCTGTTTAATTGATTTAGAAGGTGATAGTTATGAAAGGTTTACCAAGTGCAGCGTTCTGGCTAAACAGCTCTGTTTACACAGCAACGTTTACTTATCCAACAAGCTTCGGTTACTAATCCGAGGTTTGTGACTCTCGAACAGAGTATGTTCACCCCTATTATTAGAATTCTTTTTCAGCGCATTTTTCGCTGACATGATTCAACCGCCACTCAAATTGAGTGGCGTTTTTTTATCTGTAAGATCGCCCCTCCAACGAATAACTCCCATTTTTCCTACCTTAGCGTCAAAATTACTGAATTTTATTCGCATAAACACATATTGCAGATCGTATTTTGTCCCTGAATCCATCTGAAAGTTTACAACATGGTACAAAAAAACACCGGTTAAAATTAGAACTTAGTTTTATTTTTAGTTGTTGAAAAATAGTGTTTTTTTGTTCTTATTCAAACAATGTAATCGATTTGCTTCTAAAGCAGATCTAAGAAATATTGATTAGAGCCCTAATTCTATCTGGAATTTACTATTTGATGACTCTATAATTCACGCCAATCGATTACGCAACCGTTTATATTTACCTTTTTAGGATTCGATCATGCTCGAAAAACTGTTCAAGCTCAGTGAGAATGGCACTAACGTTAAGACTGAGATTATCGCAGGTATCACTACCTTCCTAACGATGGCTTACATCATCTTTGTTAACCCAGCAATGCTAGCCGATGCAGGTATGGATAAAGGTGCTGTCTTTGTCGCAACCTGTCTGGCTGCCGCGATTGGCTGTTTTATCATGGGTTTTGTGGCTAACTACCCAATTGCTCTTGCTCCAGGTATGGGCTTGAACGCCTTCTTTACCTATGGTGTTGTGCTGGGAATGGGACATTCTTGGCAGGTAGCGCTGGGTGCGGTGTTCGTATCGGGTCTTATCTTTATGGCGTTGAGCGTATTTAAAGTACGCGAATGGATCATCAACTCGATCCCAATGTCTTTACGTACCGGTATTTCAGCAGGTATCGGTCTTTTCCTAGCGTTCATTGGCCTGCAGAACTCAGGCATTGTTGTTGATAACCCAGCAACGCTGGTTGGTCTTGGCAATATTACTGGTCTTCAGCAAGCGCTCGCTGCATTAGGTTTCTTCCTCACGATTGCATTGGTTTACCGCGGCGTTCGTGGTGCGGTAATGATTTCTATCCTAGTTATTACAGCGATTGGTCTTCTTTTCGGTGATGTACAGTGGGGCGGTATTATGTCTACGCCACCAAGCATCGCGCCAACGTTTATGGAAATGAACATCGCTGATGTCTTCGAAGTGGGTATGATTTCTGTTGTTTTCGCTTTCCTATTTGTTGACCTATTTGACACTGCGGGCACGCTTGTTGGTGTTGCCCAGAAAGCAGATCTAATTAAAGAAGACGGCAAGCTACCTCGTTTAAGCAAAGCGCTTCTTGCTGACTCAACGGCAACGTCGGTAGGTGCGGTTCTAGGTACTTCAAGCACAACCTCTTACGTTGAATCTACGGCAGGTGTTGCGGCTGGTGGTCGTACTGGTCTAACCGCTGTGGTGGTTGGCATCATGTTCTTACTCGCACTATTCTTCTCACCACTAGCGGGCATGATTCCAGCTTATGCGACTGCAGGTGCGCTGTTCTACGTTGCAATTCTAATGATGTCTGGTCTAGTGAGCGTTGATTGGCGTGACCTAACAGAAGCAGCGCCAGTGGTTGTGACCTGTTTGCTTATGCCACTAACGTACTCAATCGCAGAAGGTATCGCGCTAGGCTTTATCTCATACGCTGCAATTAAGCTTCTTAGTGGCCGTGGCCGTGAAGTCTCTATCAGTGTTTGGGTACTGGCAGCCGTATTCATTTTCAAATACATCGTTGCTTAATCTTGCGTCGGGATTGTTACCGACAAGATAAGAAAACCATGTCTATCGCTATAACAGGTCAGCTGCTATAGCGATTATTTTTGTACAGGGCTTAATTGCCACTTAATCAAAGCCAGTCTCATTTGGATTCAGTAAATTTATGCTGATCTTTTTATCGATGACATTGGTAATATGCTGCGCTTTCGGTAAAATAAACGTTTGCGTGGTTTTTCCCCAGCTTGCCTGTTGCAATCATTTCATCATTGATGTTTTGCGGGGATGCAGACTTTTTAAATTATTAGGTTATTACAATGGCTAAAAAATTCGTTATCACTTGGGATCAAATGCACTCACTATGTCGTGAATTGGCAGAACAACAGATGCCAGCAGAGCAGTGGAAAGGCATTTGGGCAGTGAGCCGTGGTGGTCTTGTTCCTGGTGCTATCTTGGCGCGTGAACTAGGTATTCGTCACGTTGATACGGTATGTATTTCAAGCTATGACCACGATCACCAGCGTGATATGACAGTCGTAAAAGCGCCAGAAGGTGACGGTGAAGGTTTCCTAATTGTTGAAGACTTAGTTGATAGTGGTGATACCGCACGTAAACTGCGTGAAATGTACCCGAAAGCGAAGTTGATTGCGGTATGTGCTAAGCCAGCAGGTGTAGAACTTCTAGATGACTACGTGCTAGATATTGCTCAAGAAACTTGGATTGAACAGCCATGGGACATGTCAATTCAGTACGTTGAGCCAATCAATCGCAAGCAAAAGTAATCGAAATCCGCTCTTTAGCGACAGATTCTTGATAAATGACCCTTTATTGGGTCATTTTTTTTATTACTATTTAAGCATCATAGTTAATTTAGGTCGTACTCATGTCTGAGGAAGTCAGCAAAAACCTCTCAGAAGCGCTTTTTGCCAATCACAAGCAAGCGAAAGAAACGTCGGCATTGACTCGTTATATGCCGAGCAGCGAAACGTTTTTAGAGCAAAAGCAAGAACAAGAAGGTTTTAAGTGGTATCGCAACCTGCGCAGAATGCAATGGTCATGGCAGGGGCTGGATCCGATTGAGATTGAAGCGGTGCTCGCGAAAATTGCCGCGTCTAAGCATTCTCGAACGCAAGACCAATGGTTAGATACCGTCATGGGCTATCATAGCGGTAACTGGACGTATGAGTGGACCAAACTCGGTATGCTTCATCAGAAACGTGCGAGTGCGTTGAAAGGCGAAGAAGCCGCCGATGAGATGTTCAATGCTTCGCTCTGTTTCAGTATCGCGGGCTACCCACATTTAAAAAATGACAACCTAGCGACTCAAGCGCAAGTTTTGGCAAGTAATGCCTATACGGAAGCCTGCAATAAGACCAAATACATTGTTAAGCGTTTAGATATTCCTTATCAAAACAAAACCATTGTTGCGCATTTGCATTTAACCAGCACGGAAAAGCCTCAGCCGGTGGTGATGGTCAGTGCAGGCCTTGATAGTTTACAAACCGACTTATGGGGATTGTTCCGAGATCATCTCGCTAAAAAAAATATCGCCATGTTAACGGTCGATATGCCGTCTATTGGTCACAACACACACTGGAACTTGACCGAAGATACTTCGTGCTTGCATCAAGCTGTGCTGAATGAGCTCTACCATATTCCTTATGTGGATCACCACCGCGTTGGCTTGCTTGGTTTCCGTTTTGGAGGCAACGCCATGGTTCGTTTATCGTTCATTGAGCAAGAAAAGATCAAAGCGTGCGTGTCACTGGGAGCCCCTATCCATGATGTTCTTTCGTCAGCAGAGAAGCTGAAAAAAATGCCGAAGATGTATTTGGATGTCCTGGCCTCTCGTTTAGGCAAAAGCGCCGTTGATATTCATAGCTTGGCGGGCCAGTTAATGGCGTGGTCGCTGAAAGTGCAAGGGATCTTAGCGAATCGAAAAACGCGCGTGCCAATCTTAGCAATGAGCTTGGAGAATGATCCGGTTTCTCCATTGAGTGATAACCAACTTGTGGCACTATTTAGTGACTATGGGAAAGCGAAGAAAATAAGCGCTAAAACAATTACACAAGGGTATGAGCAATCGCTCGATTTAGCGATAAAGTGGCTAGAAGATGAGCTAATGAGATGACTTTTCGACTAATTTAGATAACACTTATTTATACGTGCTACCCAGACTGTTTAGTCCTAACTGGGTCACGAATAATAATAAGTTAATGAATATGGAGATTCATAATGTCTGAACAGTCGAAGAATCCGACACATTACCGCTTGCTAACAAAACTAAGAGCTATAGGTCCATACTTAAGGGAAGTACAAAGCACAGAAGAATCGTATCTGTTTGATTGCTTGTCTGTCTGTGTGAACGACAAAAAGTCACCAGAACAACGCGAGTTTTGGGGCTGGTGGCTTGAGCTAGAAAAAACGGACGGTGTATTTGAAGCAAGGTACCGTTCAGGTTTGTACGATGTGAATGGTGAATGGCAAGATAAAGCCTTACCTAAAAAAGCGATTGAAGATGTCACCCGAACTCAAGAAGCTTTCCACCAAAAGCTGATTGAAACTTTAAAGTCTGAGTTTGATATATCTGTTTCGATTCATAAAGAATCTGTCGAATTCGTCTAAAAACACCAAGCTTTTCCCTCCCTAGACTAAAAAGGCGCGTTATCGCGCCTTTTCTACTTGTGAATTTCCTATTTGATTGCTAAAACATCAGGTCTAATCAATCTTGCTAGGCCATGGGTTCAGGGAGATTGTGACGATTTTTATTTTTTTCATAGTAGAAAGGCAATGACTCAAGAAAACGGTAAAACGACTCAGTCTCAGACTGTCGTAGTTAAACTAGGTACAAGTGTTTTAACGGGTGGCACACTCGCGCTAGATCGCGCTCACATGGTAGAGCTTGTTCGTCAGTGTGCTGAGCTAAAAAAACAAGGCCACTCAGTGGTTATGGTTTCGTCTGGCGCGATTGCGGCGGGCAGAGAACACCTAGGATACCCCTCATTGCCCAACTCTATGGCAAGCAAACAGCTGCTCGCGGCAGTGGGTCAAAGTCAGCTTATTCAAACGTGGGAATCTTTGTTCGCCATTTATGGTTTGAAGATTGGTCAGATGCTTTTGACGCGTGCTGACTTAGAAGATCGCGAACGGTTTTTAAATGCGCGTGACACCATCAATGCCTTGGTTGAAAACGACATTATCCCAGTCGTTAACGAAAATGACGCGGTGGCAACCAGTGAGATTAAAGTCGGTGATAACGATAACTTGTCTGCACTGGTGGGCATTTTGTGTGGCGCAGACAAGCTTCTCTTATTAACCGACCAAAAAGGTTTGTTTACTGCCGACCCACGTAAAGACCCAAATGCCGAGTTGATTAAAGAGGTGAAAACCATTGATGACACACTACGCAAAATTGCGGGTGGCAGTGGCACCACGCTAGGCACTGGTGGTATGGCAACCAAGCTACAAGCGGCAGATATTGCTCGCCGTGCTGGTATTGAAGTGATCATCGCAGCAGGCAGTGCGCCAAATGTGGTGTTTGATTCATTAGGCAACGCGCCTCAAGGAACTCGATTCCTGCCTTGCGAAGAGGCATTAGAAAATCGCAAGCGTTGGATTTTGGCAGGTCCGGCAGCGGCGGGTGATATTACGATCGATGAGGGCGCAGTTAATGCCGTTATCGGTAAAGGAAGTAGCCTATTGGCGAAAGGCGTCACCAAGGTTACCGGTGAATTTGCCCGTGGTGACGTGGTAAGAGTGACGAACGAAAGCGGTAAGTTGGTCGCTCGTGGTATTGCCAGTTACTCAAGCCAAGACATGATGAAGATCGTGGGCAAACACAGTAAAGATATTATTGGAATTTTAGGTTATGACTACGGTAATGAAGTGCTACACCGTGACGATATGGTCGTAATCCAAGAGTAAGGAAAGAATTGTGGAACTGATTTCTATGGGTATCGCTGCTAAAGAAGCGGCTTTCCAACTTGCAACAGCATCAACAGCGCAAAAGAACCAAGCATTAGCGATTATTGCTGACGAATTAGAAGCAAACGCAGAAGTGATTCTTGCGGCTAACGCAAAAGATATCGATAAAGGCCGTGAAGCAGGGCTGACGGAGGCGCTTCTTGACCGATTACTGCTTAACTCTGAGCGTTTAACGGGTATCGCCAATGACGTACGTAACGTGATTAGCCTAAACGACCCTGTAGGCAGCGAACTTGACAGCAAAGTGCTAGAAAATGGCATGTCACTGTCTCGCCGCCGAGTGCCACTGGGTGTGGTGGGTGTGATTTATGAAGCGCGCCCTAATGTGACCATCGACATTGCGGCTCTTTGTCTAAAGACAGGTAATGCGAGCATTCTTCGTGGCGGTAAAGAGACGTTCTTCTCTAACATGGAGTTAGTCAAAGTCATTCAAGCGGCATTGGCAAAAGCGGGTCTGCCTGCCGCATCAGTGCAGTACATCGAGAAGCCTGATCGTGAGCTAGTCTCTCAGCTACTTAAACTTGATGACTACGTTGATATGATTATCCCTCGCGGTGGTGCAGGCCTACACAAAATGTGTAAAGAAAACAGCACTATCCCTGTGATTATTGGCGGCTTTGGTATTAGCCATATTTTCGTTGATGAAAGTGCTGACCTAGAAAAGTCACTGAATGTTGTAGAGAACTCGAAAGTTCAACGCCCATCAGCCTGTAACTCGCTAGACACATTACTTGTACATGAAAAAATTGCGGCAGACTTTTTACCAATGCTGGCTGAGCGCTTCGCTGACAAAGTAGCACTGGTAGCGGAGCCAAAAGCAAAAGCGCTACTGTCTAATGCACAAGATCTTCGTGATGCAGGAGAGGGTGATTTTGATACCGAATGGTTGAGCTACACACTCGGCGTAAAAGTGGTTGCCGATGTGAAAGAGGCGGTTGACCACATGCGTATTCACAATGCGAGTCACTCTGATGCGATCATGACTAACAGCCTAGAAAACTCAGAGCTATTCATTAACTCTGTCGGTTCGGCGGCGGTTTATGTGAATGCATCAACTCGCTTCACTGATGGCGCACAATTTGGCTTAGGTGCCGAAGTTGCGGTATCCACTCAAAAGCTGCATGCTCGTGGCCCTATGGGTCTTGAAGAACTAACCAGCTATAAATGGGTAGGTAAAGCAAACTACTTACCACGTAGTTAACAAAAACTGCACGATATTGTTTGAAAAAGGGGCTATCTAGCCCCTTTTGTTTTCTTGTCTCAATCAAATCCGCTACACTAGCTTTCACTTATATGGAGGTGATATGCATTGTCCTTTTTGTTCTGAGAACGACACTAAAGTGATTGATTCTCGTTTGGTTGCTGACGGCCACCAAGTGCGCCGCCGTCGCCAGTGTCTTGCATGTAGCGAACGCTTTACAACGTTTGAAACTGCTGAATTGGTCATGCCGCGAGTGATTAAATCCAATGGCAACCGCGAACCATTCAATGAAGATAAAATGGTCGGTGGACTGCAACGTGCACTAGAGAAACGCCCTGTCAGTGCAGATGCAGTCGATGTGTCGATCAGCCTGATTAAATCTCAACTCCGTGCAACGGGTGAGCGAGAAGTACCGAGTGAAATGATTGGTAATCTTGTTATGGATCAGCTCAAAGAACTCGATAAAGTGGCGTATATTCGCTTTGCTTCGGTCTATCGCAGCTTTGAAGATATTCGAGAGTTCGGCGAAGAGATAGCCCGCCTAGAAGATTAACGGATTTAATCAATGCCACAATTTACCCCTCAAGATTACTCTATGATGTCGCGCGCAATTGAACTTGCAAAAGGCGGCATCTATACCACGGCTCCTAACCCTAATGTCGGTTGTGTGATTACACTCAACGGAGAGGTGGTTGGCGAAGGTTTTCACTATCGTGCAGGTGAGCCACATGCAGAGGTTCACGCGATGCGAATGGCCGGTGACAAAACCGTGGGAGCGACCGCGTATGTCACGCTAGAGCCGTGTTCTCATTATGGTCGCACGCCGCCTTGTGCAGAAGGCTTGATTAAAGCGAAAGTGGCGAAGGTTATTTGCGCGATGGAAGATCCAAACCCTCAAGTCGCAGGGCGAGGCATCAAGATGTTACGTGATGCGGGCATTGAGGTTGAAGTTGGTTTGTTAGAGCAAGACGCAGAAGCGCTCAATCCTGCTTTTATCAAACGTATGAAAACAGGTATGCCATTTGTGCAGTTGAAGATGGCCGCCAGTTTAGACGGTCAAACGGCGTTAGATAACGGCCAAAGCCAATGGATTACTTCCCCTCAAGCTCGTCAAGATGTTCAAGCTTTTCGAGCACAAAGCAACGCAATACTGTCGACCAGTAAAACCGTGATTGATGATAACGCTTCCTTAAATGTGCGTTGGAACGACTTACCCAGTTCCTTAAAGCAAAGCTATCAAGAATCGTCGCTTCGTCAGCCTATTCGGGTCATTTTGGATCGCCAGAATCAATTAACACCAGAGTTAAAGCTGTTTCAAACAGAGGGTGAACGAATCCTCGTCTCGCACTCTGGTGATGTTACTCCAATTGAAAATGACCAACAGCAAATCGATCTAAATCAGACTTTTGCCGCATTAGTAAAAGAGCACAACATCAATCATTTATGGGTTGAAGCTGGTGCAACGTTAGCGAGCAGTTTAATCAAAGACAATTTGGTCGATGAACTTATTCTCTATTTCGCCCCTAAAATAATGGGCAGCGATAGCCGAGGTTTATTCGGTGCACTGGGATTAGAGTCAATGGCGGATGTCATTGACCTCGATATTAAAGATGTAAGACAGGTTGGCCCAGATATCCGTATCGTGGCGACCTTAAACAGAAAAGAGCCGTAAGCATGTTTACAGGTATTGTTGAAGCAGTTGGTACACTCACTGCGATTACGCCAAAAGGCGAAGATATTAGCGTGACGGTTGAAGTCGGTAAGCTTGATATGTCAGACGTTAAACTGGGTGACAGCATTGCAACCAACGGGGTTTGTCTGACGGTTGTTGATTTTACGCAGACCAGTTATAGCGCTGATTTATCGGTAGAGACACTCCAGAAGACAGGCTTTACTGATTACCAAGCGGGTGACAAGGTTAACCTTGAGAAAGCGATGCTGCCAACGACACGTTTTGGTGGCCATATTGTGTCTGGTCACGTGGATGGTGTCGGTGAGATAGTCGAGCGCAACATGGTCGGCCGAGCGATTGAATTTTGGGTTTCTATGCCAGAAGAAATCGCAAAATATGTCGCCGAGAAAGGTTCAATTACCGTTGATGGCATCAGTCTAACGGTCAACGACTTACGCAAAAATGCGTTTAAACTGACGATTGTTCCTCACACTGGTGATGAAACTACCATCGCGAGTTTTCATGTTGGCCGTAAGGTGAACTTAGAAGTGGATGTGTTAGCGCGTTATATGGAACGACTACTCACTAGCCAACGTGAACAACAACCAGAGTCACGCATCACCATGGAATTTTTACAGCAGAACGGCTTCGCATAAACTCGATATCGACAGTGCGATGTGCCTTATTTCGCTAGAGCTAAAATAGGAATACCCAATGCCAATTAGTACGCCACAAGAAATTATTGAAGATATTCGTTTAGGTAAAATGGTCATCCTAATGGATGATGAAGATCGTGAGAATGAAGGCGATCTGATCATGGCCGCAGAAATGGTGACGCCAGAAGCGATCAACTTTATGGCGACACACGGCCGCGGTTTGATCTGTCTGACGATGACCAAAGAGCGCTGTGAGCGTCTAGGCTTGCCACCAATGGTGCAGGACAACAATGCTCAATATACAACGAACTTTACGGTGTCGATTGAAGCTGCGGAAGGTGTGACAACGGGCATTTCAGCCGCGGATCGCTCTCGCACCGTAGAGGCAGCGGTAGCGAAAGATGCAAAAGCCGCTGACCTTGTACAGCCAGGGCATATTTTCCCACTGGCAGCGCAGGAAGGTGGCGTGTTAACTCGTGCTGGGCATACAGAAGCGGGTTGTGATTTGGCGCGTCTAGCTGGGTGTGAGCCTGCTGGTGTGATCGTTGAGATTCTAAATGATGACGGCACAATGGCGCGTCGTCCTGATCTGGAAATCTTTGCTGAAAAGCACGATTTAAAGCTGGGTACGATCGCTGACCTTATCGAGTACCGCAACAATACCGAGACGACCATTGAACGTGTAGCTGAGTGCAAACTGCCAACAGAGTTTGGTGAGTTTAACCTTGTGACTTACCGTGATGTGATTGATAACCAAATCCACTATGCACTGTGTAAAGGTGATCTAACGGCCGAAGCGCCACTAGTTCGTGTTCACCTGCAAGACACTTTCACCGATCTTCTGCACAGTGACCGTAACGCAGAACGCAGCTGGACATTAGATGCCGCAATGAAGCGCATTGGTAGCGAAGGTGGTGTGTTGGTGGTTCTAGGCAATGAAGAATCGACCGATTTGTTGATCCACCGTGTGAAAATGTTTGAAGCACAAGATAAAGGTGAAGCGCCAACACTGGCTAAGAAGCAAGGAACGTCTCGCCGCGTTGGTGTCGGTTCACAAATCCTACAAGATCTTGGCGTGCATGATATGCGCTTGTTATCTTCAGCAAGTAAGAAATACCATGCTCTCGGTGGCTTTGGGTTAAACGTTGTCGAATACGTTTGCGACTAATTAGATAAATTGTTTCACGCGCTTTTCGCTGAGAAAGGCGCATTATTGAGCCGGGCAATCAGTTAAGCTTAAATGCCACACATCTGTTAAATTTCTATTAGATATTGCTCACAGATTTGTGCTAGAATCCGGCGATTCTCACTTGATGAACATAGTTAAAGGAAGGCTTATGAAAGTGATCGAGGGTGGCTTCCCAGCGCCAAACGCAAAAATTGCTATCGTTATTGCTCGTTTCAACAGTTTTATTAACGAAAGTCTATTGTCTGGTGCAATCGATACTTTAAAGCGTCACGGCCAAGTAAGCGAAGACAACATTACTGTAGTTCGTTGCCCTGGTGCAGTTGAACTTCCGCTTGTTGCTCAGCGTGTTGCTAAAACTGGCAAATTTGATGCAATCGTATCTCTTGGTACGGTAATCCGTGGTGGTACACCACACTTTGACTATGTTTGTAGTGAATGCAACAAAGGTCTTGCGCAAGTGTCTATGGAATACTCTCTTCCAGTCGCATTCGGCGTATTGACTGTTGATACTATTGATCAAGCAATTGAGCGCGCAGGAACCAAGGCTGGTAATAAAGGTGCAGAGGCTGCACTAAGCGCACTTGAGATGATTAACGTTCTTTCTGAAATCGAATCCTAATGGGGGCCAGTGTGAAACCAGCCGCACGTCGTAATGCACGTCGATTCGCTCTACAAGCGATCTACTCTTGGCAAATTACTAAAGAAAATGTTGCTACAATTGAGGAGCAATTTTTGTCAGGTGGTAAGTATGATGAAGAAGAACATCATGCTTCAGAACCGGCACTTTCTACTCCAGACACAGACGTTGCATACTTCCGTGACCTACTAACAGGTGTTGTGCTAAGTCACACAGAGCTAGATTGTAAGATTCGTCCATACACAGCACGTCCAATGCAAGATTTGGATATGATGGAGCTAGCATTGCTTCGTCTTGCGATGTATGAAATGACGCGTCGTGAAGATGTCCCTTACAAAGTGGTAATCAATGAAGCGATTGAACTTGCAAAAGTGTTCGCAGCAGAAGAAAGCCACAAGTTCGTGAACGGTGTGCTCGATAAAGCCGCACCACACGTACGTAAAAAATAATCGCTAAGATTACGAAAAGGTCAGCATTTGCTGACCTTTTTTATGCTTGTTACTTTAACCCCAAGTGGACTTAAGATGTCTGGTGAGTTTAATTTAATCGAAAAGTATTTTGTAGAGCGTCAGAAGCAGCGCAAAGATGTGTTGCTTGCGGCGGGGGATGATTGCGCGCTGGTCAAGGTACCAGCAGGACTCTCTGTCGCCATCAGTACCGATACGCTGGTGGCAGGCACACACTTCTTAGCTGATGCAAACCCAGCTTGGGTTGCGCATAAAGCACTGGCTTCTAACATCAGTGATCTGGCTGCGATGGGGGCCACTCCAGCATGGGTCTCTTTTGCGCTAACGATGCCTGAGCCTGATGAAGTATGGCTTGCCCCTTTTTGTGACGCATTTTTTGATCTTGCCAATTACTACGATATTCAGCTTATTGGTGGTGATACGACCAAAGGTCCACTGAGCTTAACTTTGACGGTGCAAGGCTTGGTTGATCCAGATAAAGCACTGCGCCGAGATGGCGCGAAAGTCGGGGACTGGGTTTATGTAACGGGTAATCTTGGTGACAGTAAAGCTGGGTTAGACGTTATTCTTAACCCCGAGCTGCGCACTAAGCCGTGTGCAAAAGAGCTTGAGAAAAGGCATTACCTGTCAACGCCAAGAGTCTTAGCCGGACAGGCGCTGCTGAATTTAGCCAGTTCCGCGATTGATATCTCTGATGGCGTTATTTCCGATGTTAAACACATCCTGAAGCGTTCAAACGTTGGCGTGAGTATTGACGTTGCTAGCCTTCCCGTTTCTAATGAACTTCTTCAGTTTGTCGACACGCCAGCAATCGCTCAGCAATACGCTTTATCAAGCGGTGAAGAGTACGAATTGTGCTTTACTGTGCCAGAACATAACAAAGGTTCGATTGAGAGCGCTTTAGCCCATTGTGGTGCGCGTGTGACTTGCATTGGACAAATTCGACCTAAAGGAACGTTTGAGCTGCATTCGGGCGGCCAAGCCATTGATTGGAATCTAAGTGGGTATGACCACTTTAGCTAGAAAATACATACTATGACGAACCCTCTTACGCTTATTTCTTTAAAAAATCCATGGCACTTATTAGCAACTGGATTTGGCAGTGGTCTATCTCCGATTGTCCCGGGAACGATGGGAACATTGGCGGCCGTGCCTTTTTACCTATTGCTTGTTCAGTTGCCATTACCTTTGTACATCGTGGCGGTGATTATTTCATGTGTTATCGGTATTAAAATCTGCCAGATCACCTCGGATGATATGGGCGTTCATGATCATGGTTCGATCGTATGGGATGAGTTTGCAGGCTTTTGGATCACTATGTTGGTGGTCCCACTTCTGAATCTAGATGCGTTGGATTGGAAATGGCTTGTGACGGGTTTTGTGCTGTTCCGTTTTTTCGACATGGTAAAGCCGTGGCCAATTGGTTGGTTAGACAAGCGTGTCCATGGCGGCCTTGGGATCATGGTCGATGATATTGTTGCCGGGGTCATGGCGGGTATTGCGCTGTACTTAGTTGGCAAATACGCAGGCTGGCTAGTTTAAGATAACACCTCGTCATTCCATAGACTGACGAAGGAAGGAGTAGGGAATCTCCCATCATTTTCGTTTGGGTTTAAGGGATCCCCAACTCACTCGTTTCTCGCTCTTGGGGATGACGCACAAAAAAAGGGCTGGTCACTAAAGTTCCAGCCCTTGAGTCTATTAAAACTTGTTACTTCAGCTTATCTAGATCCGCTTCAATTTCAGCAATTTTACTTGAAACGACTTTTTCTAGATGTCTTAGATCAGAAAGAATCTTCTCTTTTACGTCCAACTCAGTCGGTTTTTCTGGCTTAGTTAGCTTGTTAAGTTCATCAATCACTAACGTTAGGTTACGGTTGATCTCAGTGACTTCACGGTACTTGTGACTGCCGCTATCAACTAAGACATTCTTCACCTGACGTGGGTATTTGAACTTAACGCTTTTCGCAAACAACTCACCTTTTTGCTTACGAAAATAGATTTTTAACACATCCTTGTGCGCTTCTTGGCGAAGTGAATAGCGCTCAATTTGTTTAGGATCGTGGATACCTAAACCAGTGAGGTGTGGATACATAGGCTACCTCTATTGTGTTGGAGTAATGTTTCCCACTTTCATGTGGGAAATAAATAATTCAACTATTAATGTAGCAGCCTATGATCGTGGTAGACAGTGCTTTTTTCACCAAGTTACTAACTTGTGCTTGAGATCGCTTAAGGTGCTAACTCTTCGACATTTTTAGTCAGTTGCTTACGCAGTAGCCCCTGCTCATCTTCGGTTAGTTTGCCGCCATTTTCTGAGGTGATAATGAATAAGTCTTCAGCGCGTTCGCCAATGGTCGTGATTTTTGCTGCGTGAAGGTGAACACCAAGATCGGCAAAGGTGGCACCGACCGTTGCCAGCAAACCCGGAGTATCAAGGGCAACAAATTCAAGTAAGGTGCGTTTTTTACTCTTTGTTGGCAGAAAGTCCACTTTGGTTTTAACGGTAAAGTGCTGCAAGTTACGTGGGATACGGCGGCGTTTGATTTTAGTCGGTCGCCCATCACTCAAAACATGAGTCAGGTGCTTCACTACCGCCTTATGACGGCTCTCATCAATGATCTCACCATGCTGATCTAAAACCATAAAGGTATCGAGCACATAGCCATCTTTACTGGTCATGACTTGCGCGTCATGAACGTTAAAGTTACGCCTGTCGAGTTCCGCAACAACCGAAGCAAACAACGCATGTTGGTCTTTACTATAGACAAACACTTCTGTGCCCCCGCGTGTGGCCTTTTTAGAGATCAGGATCAAAGGCTTGGAGTGGTCTTCGTGGCGCAGCAGGTGCATACAGTGCCACGCAATCTGCTTATGGGTATGACGTAGAAAGTAATCGGCCTTAAAACGTTGCCACAACACTTCAATTTCTCGTGCAGCGAAGCCTTCTTTACGCAGCAAGGCTGAAGCCAGTTGTTGGTTGTGGCGGATACGTTCACGTACATCAACTGGGTTTTCTAACCCACGGCGCAGAGCGCGTTGTGTAGAGTAGAACAGCTCAGCAAGCAGGGTACGCTTCCAGCTGTTCCAAAGCTCCGGGTTAGTTGCACAGATGTCAGCAACCGTTAAACAGACCAAATATTCCAGATATTCTTCATCACGGACTTGTTTGGCAAACTCAGTGATCACCTCTGGATCATAGATATCTCTGCGCTGAGCAGTGACAGACATCAATAGGTGATGTCTGACCAACCAAGCAACCAATTTTGCTTCTGGCTTTGATAGGCCATGATCGATGCAGAAGTTGTACGCTTCACCTTCACCAATCACTGAGTGGTCACCACCTCGACCTTTTCCTATATCGTGAAAAATGGCCGCCAGGATCAGTAACTCTTTTTTCTGAATACGGGGATAGACTTCACAGCAAATTGGGTGCTTATCTCGGTTTTTAGCATAGCTGAACGTATTGATGTGCTTGAGCAGGCGAACGCTGTGCTCATCAACGGTGTACACATGGAAAAGATCAAACTGCATCTGACCCACAATCTGGCTCCACTGCGGTAGGTAGGCGGCTAACACCCCCAGTTTGTGCATCAAACTGAATGCTTTGTGCAAAGCGTTAGGGTGGCGGCAGAGATCCATAAACTTCTCTCTTGCCTCAGGCATGGTATGGAGAAATTTGTTGAGTCGCCTTCTTGCGGTTCTTAGTTGACGGAGCGTCGGTGGGGCGACACCTTCGATGGTTGAGTCATTGGCGATATGCAAAAACATATCCAAAATTGTCTCAGGCCTTGCTTGGAACAGTGCCGGTTTACGGGCCTCGATTAAATGACCACGACGTTGAAAATCATCACCCAGTATTTGCGGTTCTGCTTCAATACCATTATTGAGGATCGCTTGGTCGAACAGTTTGAGTAGCATTTTGTTGAGTTCAGCCACACGGCGAAGGGTGCGATAAAACTCTTTCATCATCATTTCAACACCGCGATTGCCTTCACCGACATAGCCGAGGCTTTCCGCAACTTGAGCTTGATGAGCAAAAGTGAGGCGGTTGTCGTAGCGTTTAAGCTCAATGTGCAAGGCGAAGCGTACGCGCCACAAGAAATCTTGGCACTCGACCAGCTCTCGATATTCCGCATCAGTTAAAAATCCATAGCGGCTCATTTCGAGTAGCGATGTTGCACCAAAGTGGCGGCGAGCAATCCAACTTAGCGTATGAATATCTCTAAGGCCTCCGGGGGTTGATTTGATGTCTGGTTCAAGATTGTACGTGGTGTCATGGTAACGAGCATGACGATTACGCTGCTCTTGGATCTTAGCTTTATAGAATACTTCGCTTGGCCAAAACGACTCAGAGTGGATCACCATGCGCAGTTGATAAAACGTGTCTTCACAGCCACAGAGCAGACGAGCTTCTTGAAGGTTAGTTGCAACGGTTAAATCGTCACGACCAATTTCTGCACATTCCTCAACGCTACGAACGGCATGGCCGACTTCTAAGCGTAAGTCCCAAAGTAGGGTAATGAACTCACTGACTTTCCCTTTCAGCTGTTCTGGTAACGCTTTTCGCGACACAATTAAGATATCGATGTCGGATAAGGGGTGCAGCTCGCCACGACCGTACCCGCCGACCGCGACCAAACTGATATTGGGTAACGCAGAAAATCCGAAGTGTTGCCACAAGCGGTTGAGTAGCAAATCAATATATTCAGAGCGGCCCAATACTAAATCGGTAACTGGGTGATGGTTAAGGAACTCTTGCTTCTGATAATTGGCAAACGCTTCCAATTTATCTTTAAGTTCGTTAACTGAAAGTTGCTCATCTTGAAAGGTGAGGGGGGACTGAAAAGGCATACAGCAAATCCGTGCAGAAAATCCATTTGATACCAATCTATCAAAATGGAGCCGATAAAAAAATATCCCCGATTGTCGGGGATATTTTAAAAAGTGTTGAGATTATGCGTTGTTCATCATTCGAGGGATGGTGTCATCACTGCGCAGAGTGAGAACCTCACAACCTGTCTTAGTCACTAGAATAGTGTGTTCATACTGCGCCGATTTTTTCGCATCGCCGGTATATACCGTCCAATCATCTTCTGCATCAACAGTCACACCGAACTTACCAGCGTTGATCATAGGCTCGATAGTGAAACACATGCCTTCTTTCAATACGCGGCGGTCGTTGTTTTTGTAGTGAACGATTTGCGGCTCTTCGTGGAACTCGTTGCCAATGCCGTGACCACAGAAATCTTTCACGATAGAGAACTTGTTACGTGGGTTCTTTTTGTTGTTCTCTTTGATGTACTTCTCGATAGCCGTACCGATATCACCAACCGTTGAACCTGGCTTAACTGTACGCATACCCACGTACAGTGCTTCTTGTGTCACCATACATAGACGCTTATCAGCAGGAGATGCGTCACCAACAAAGAACATCTTAGACGTGTCACCGTGGTAACCATCTGGGCGAACGCTTAGGTCTGCACCTTCTTCGTTTGGAATGATAACCGTAATATCAACGTTGATGATGTCACCGTTTTTCAGCACCGCTGGCTTAAGTTGACCATTACTGCCCACTTCATCTTGAGACGCTGGAATACCGTGACAAACGATGTGGTTGATCGAGGTACAGATTGATTTAGGGAAACCGTGGTAATCAAGAGGAGCAGAGTAAGCGCCTTTTTCAATCCCGTAATCGTGACAGATTTGGTTCAATTCGTCTGTCGTTACCCCTTCTTTGATATGAGGTTCGATCATCTCTAGGATTTCAGCGGCCAACGCGCCCGCTAGTCGCATACGTTCGATTTCTTCAGCTGTTTTAATCTTGATTGACATCGGTTTTCTCTACTTTATTCAGTTGCACTCACTGGTGCGATTGGCCGCATTCTAACAGGAACACCACATAATGAGAATTATTCTTCACTTTATGATACGAGAAAAGACGAGAGTGAAATCACTGCAAAATGTTTTTTTACTAGCCAGAAGACATGAAAATATGGTATAAAGCGCGCCGGAATTGTGGTCAGTTCTCTCTAGTTAAGTTTCTTAACTGGCGAAGCGGATTACGTCCAACTAACTTATATCTTTAAATCACACACATTCCGTCACATATTCCGGGGTGCTGGGCAGAAGCCTAGTCGGAGTTATGGGGGATGTGGAGGCCTAACCCCATAGAGGATTTTAAAATGGCAACTGTATCAATGCGCGATATGCTAAAAGCTGGTGTTCACTTCGGTCACCAAACTCGTTACTGGAACCCAAAAATGAAGCCATTCATCTTTGGTGCTCGTAACAAGGTTCATATCATCAACCTAGAAAAAACTGTACCAATGTTCAACGACGCTCTAGCTGAACTAGCTAAAGTTGGCGAGAAGAAAGGTAAAGTTCTATTCGTAGGTACTAAGCGCGCTGCATCTGAAGCTGTTAAAGAAGCTGCAATCGCAAGCAACCAGTACTACGTAAACAACCGCTGGTTAGGCGGTATGCTTACTAACTACAAAACTGTTCGTCAGTCAATCAAGCGTCTAAAAGAACTTGAAGCGCAAGCTCAAGACGGTACTTTTGACAAGCTAACTAAGAAAGAAGCTCTAATGCGTACTCGTGAAATGGAGAAGCTAGAGAAATCTCTTGGTGGTATCAAAGATATGGGCGGCCTACCAGACGCTCTATTCGTAATCGATGCTGATCACGAACACATTGCGATTAAAGAAGCTAACAACCTAGGTATTCCAGTATACGCTGTAGTAGATACTAACTCTAACCCAGACGGCGTTGACTACATCATCCCAGGTAACGATGATGCGATCCGTGCAGTACAGCTTTACCTAAACGCTGCTGCTACTTCAGTAACTGAAGGTCGCAACAAAGACGTAGCTGTAGCTGCTGAAAAAGACGGTTTCGTAGAAGCTGAATAATAGCGGCTCCGCGTCACACTTAGCTTATGTGCAACTTAGTTGTAGCATATACTGAGTTATAGTTATCAGCAGGGGCCTACGATATTGGCCCCTGTTTTTTACCAAATACAGAATCAACTGAGGAATTTAGAATGGCTGTTACTGCTGCTCTAGTTAAAGAACTGCGCGAACGTACTGGCGCAGGCATGATGGAATGTAAGAAAGCGCTTGTTGAAGCAAACGCTGACATCGAACTAGCAATCGAAAACATGCGTAAGTCTGGTGCTGCTAAAGCTGCTAAGAAAGCAGGTAACGTAGCTGCTGAAGGCGCAATCATCATCAAAGAAGAAAACGGCGTTGCTGTTCTTCTTGAAGTTAACTGCCAAACTGATTTC
The DNA here is from genome assembly GCF_003970385.1 of Vibrio aquaticus. GTDB lineage: Bacteria > Pseudomonadota > Gammaproteobacteria > Enterobacterales > Vibrionaceae > Vibrio > Vibrio aquaticus. The sequence continues at coordinate 234,747 of NZ_RXZH01000003.1, forward strand.
GTTGCTAAAGATGGTAACTTCACTGCATTTGCAGAGAAAGTTGCAGCTGACGCTCTAGCTTCTAAAGCTTCTGTTGAAGAACTAGTAGCTAAATTCGAAGACGAGCGCGTTGCTCTTGTTGCGAAAATCGGCGAAAACATCAACATCCGTCGCGTTCAATACGTTGAAGGCGCTGCAATCGCTTCTTACCGTCACGGCGAGAAGATCGGTGTAGTTGTTGCTGGTGAAGGCGATGCTGAAACTCTTAAGCACGTTGCAATGCACGTTGCTGCTTCTAAGCCAGAGTACGTTAACCCAGAAGACGTACCAGCTGACGTAGTTGCTAAAGAGAAAGAAGTTCAAGTTGAAATCGCTATGAACGAAGGCAAGCCTGCTGAAATCGCTGAGAAGATGGTTGTTGGCCGCATGAAGAAATTCACTGGCGAAATCTCTCTAACAGGTCAAGCGTTCATCATGGAACCTAAGAAATCTGTAGGTGAAATCCTTAAAGAGCGTGGCGCTTCTGTTTCTACTTTCGTTCGCCTAGAAGTGGGTGAAGGTATCGAGAAAGCTCAAGAAATGAGCTTCGCTGAAGAAGTAGCAGCAGCTCAAAAAGGTTAATCCTTAGAGACTTGCATACTATTTAGACCGTAGCCATGGCTGCGGTCTTTTTACGACTAACGGTTAATCGTTTAGCCGTGATGGATGCAGACTGCTAGAGTCTTTATCCATGACTGTTAATCAACAACTCTCTTTTGGAAGGTAAACTCCATGACTACGAACCCTAAACCAGCGTATCAACGTATCCTGTTAAAACTGAGCGGTGAAGCTCTACAAGGCGAAGAAGGTTTTGGCATTGATCCAGCGATTCTTGATCGCATGGCACAAGAAGTAAAAGAGTTGGTTGAGCTAGGCGTACAAGTCGGTGTGGTTATCGGTGGTGGTAACCTGTTCCGTGGTGCTGGCCTTGCTGAAGCAGGTATGAACCGCGTTGTTGGCGACCACATGGGTATGCTTGCAACGGTAATGAATGGCCTGGCAATGCGTGACGCGCTGCACCGTGCATACGTAAACGCTCGTGTAATGTCTGCTATTCCACTGAAAGGTGTGTGTGATGACTACAACTGGGCTGATGCAATCCGTGAACTTCGTCAAGGTCGCGTTGTTATCTTCTCTGCGGGTACTGGTAACCCATTCTTCACCACAGATTCTGCTGCATGTTTGCGCGGTATTGAAATTGAAGCTGACGTAGTTCTAAAAGCGACAAAAGTTGATGGTGTATTTACGGCTGACCCTGTAGCAAACCCTGACGCAGAGCTGTATGATAAGCTATCTTACACTGAAATTCTGGATAAAGAATTGAAAGTAATGGACTTGGCTGCGTTCACACTTGCTCGTGACCACAAAATGCCAATCCGCGTATTCAACATGAATAAGCCAGGCGCACTACGTCGCGTGGTTATGGGTGAAGCAGAAGGCACGCTAATCAGCGACTCTGAGTAACTCCAATCACCGTAGCGTAAAGTGATTTATGCTACGGTATTGCCTTTTGAAGAGTCCCGCATAGGCTTTCTTCGAGAAAGAATTACACATTAAGGTGATATTGTGATTAACGAAATCAAACAAGACGCTCAAGAGCGCATGGAAAAAAGCGTAGAAGCGCTAAAGAACAACCTTTCTAAAGTTCGTACAGGTCGTGCGCACCCAAGCCTACTATCTGGTATCTCTGTTGAGTACTACGGTGCTCCAACGCCTCTAAACCAAGTAGCAAACGTTGTAGCTGAAGATGCACGTACACTAGCAATCACAGTATTCGACAAAGAGCTTACGCAAAAAGTTGAAAAAGCGATCATGATGTCTGACCTAGGCCTAAATCCTATGTCTGCTGGCACTATCATCCGCGTTCCACTGCCACCACTAACGGAAGAGCGTCGTAAAGACCTAGTTAAGATTGTACGTGGCGAAGCTGAAGGCGGTCGCGTTGCTATCCGTAACATCCGTCGTGATGCTAATGGTGAGCTTAAAGCATTGCTAAAAGACAAAGAAATCTCTGAAGATGAAGATCGTAAAGGTCAAGACGAGGTTCAGAAGCTAACAGACGCTGCAGTTAAGCAAGTGGACGAAGTGTTAGCTGCGAAAGAAAAAGAGTTGATGGAAGTCTAATTCTCCATAATCTCTCTGTATAAATAGCGCTGTGCTCGCAGCACAGCGTTTTTTTATGCTAATCTCTCTCTCCTGCTGATTATCTATCAATGTTTTATGCATAATTCTCAACTCTCTCCTGATTTACTTCCTAAACACATCGCAATCATTATGGATGGCAATGGCCGTTGGGCGAAAGCGCAAGGGAAACCTCGTGTATTTGGCCACAAAAATGGTGTTGCTGCAGTACGTAAAGCGATTTCAACCTCTGCAAAATTGGGCATTAAGGCTATCACTCTGTTCGCATTCAGTAGTGAAAACTGGCGCCGTCCTGAAGAGGAAGTCGGTGTCTTGATGGAGCTGTTTATCTCGGTTCTTTCGACAGAGGTGAAAAGGCTGCATAAAAACAACTTACGCCTACGTGTGATCGGTGATAAGTCTCGCTTTAATGAACGACTGCAAAAGAAAATCGCTCAAGCAGAGGCGTTGACTGAGTCAAACAGTGGCATGGTGATTAACATCGCGGCCAACTATGGCGGTAAGTGGGATATCATGGAGGCAACAAAAGCAATTTCAGCTAAGGTTGCCAATGGTGAACTCGATGCTAATGAAATCAGTGAAGAACTGATCACAGAGCATCTGACCATGGCAGATTTACCTGAAGTTGATTTAATGATTCGAACCAGTGGTGAGTGCCGCATTAGTAACTTTATGTTGTGGCAAATGGCGTATGCTGAACTCTATTTCACCCCGATCTACTGGCCAGAATTTGATGAAAATAGCTTGATCGAAGCTGTGACTTGGTTTGTTAACCGTGAGCGCCGTTTTGGCTGCACTGGTGAGCAAGTTAAGGCTTTGATGGAAAGCGAATAAAGGATCAAAGTTTGAAACAAAGAATTATAACCGCACTTATCCTTGCCCCTCTGGTAATTTTAGGCATCTTTGAGCTGTCTTTACCGTTGTTTATGGTGGCGATTGCGGCTGTCACTCTGATCGGCTTTTGGGAATGGACCCAGTTTGTCGATGCAAAATCACGAGCTTTGGCGCTTATTCCAACGGTGGTTGTCAGTGCTGTCAGCTTTCTGGTTCTTCCGTTTGATTCAATCAGCTTAGGCTTAGTGACTGAACCTCATGTTGCGATGTTGGCTGTTGGTTCTGTGTGGTGGTTGGCGGCAAGTGCGCTCGCGATCACTTACCCTAAATCTTCGGTTTTATGGCAACACTCGTCTTTTTTGCGCCACGCTTTTGGTGTGCTAACTTTACTGCCATTTTTCTGGAGTGTTCTGCTTTTACGAGCGAAAGGCATCGAACTTGACCCTTATCACGGTGCGAAGCTTGTCTTGTACGTTTGCTTTATCGTTTGGGCCGCTGACAGTGGTGCTTACTTTGCCGGAAAGAGTTTCGGTAAACGCAAAATGGCCCCTCATGTAAGCCCAAATAAAACCATTGAAGGACTGATTGGCGGTATTATCACGGCAATTTTGGTCGGTTGGGGTACAGCAAGCTGGTTTGAAATTCAGTTTACTAGCCCGTTAGCAATGGTAGGAATTACACTTATCACCGTTGTTATTTCAGTCTTAGGTGACTTGGTCGAAAGTATGTTTAAGCGTGTCTCTGGCATTAAGGACAGCAGTAACATCATTCCGGGTCATGGCGGTGTTTTGGACCGCATTGATAGCTTAACGGCTGCATTCCCTGTCTTTGCTTTCCTATACTTCATTTTTTAAGGCAAGCTTCGGCTTGCCCTTACTCCATACTGGTTTCTTGCTATGCGTAAGTTAACGATTCTAGGTGCGACAGGCTCTATTGGAGCAAGCACGTTTAAGGTTCTCGAACAAAATCCTGAGAAGTTTTCTGTGGTTGCGTTAGCCGCAGGGCAAAACGTAGCGAAAATGAGAGAGCTGTGTCAGAAATGGCAGCCTAAGTTTGCTGTGATGGCTGATGACAACGCAGCTAAACAATTAAAGCTTCAACTTTCTGAGCTTAAAATCGCGACACAAGTGCTTTCTGGCGTGGATGCGATGTGTGACGTCTCATCGATGGATGAGGTCGATACTGTTATGGCTGCCATTGTGGGGGCTGCAGGTTTGCTACCGACAATGGCGGCCGTAAAAGCGGGTAAGCGTGTGCTATTGGCCAACAAAGAAGCATTAGTGATGTCTGGTCAATTGTTTATCGATGCGGTGAACAAGCATGGTGCCGAATTGCTGCCTGTTGATAGCGAACATAATGCTATTTTCCAATGTTTACCTAGCGAAATCCAAACCAACTTAGGTCATTGTCAGCTTACTGAGTACGGTATTTCTCACATTCTATTGACTGGTTCTGGTGGCCCTTTCCGATACAGTGATATTGAATCACTTCAAGCAGTAACGCCTGAGCAGGCGATTGCCCACCCTAACTGGTCGATGGGGCCGAAAATTTCTGTCGATTCAGCGACCATGATGAATAAAGGCCTTGAGTATATTGAGGCGAAATGGCTGTTCAATACACAGCGAGAGCAGTTGAAAGTTGTGATTCATCCTCAGTCCGTTATTCACTCTATGGTTCAATATAAAGATGGGTCCGTATTGGCTCAAATGGGAGAGCCAGAGATGGCAACACCGATTGCTTTGACCTTGTCATACCCAGAACGAATTTCAGCGGGTGTGGCACCGCTTGATTTCACTAAGGTGGGTGAATTGACTTTCATCGAACCTGATTACAATCGTTACCCATGTTTGAAGCTCGCGATTGATGCCTGCTATGAAGGTCAGCATGCGACTACGGCGTTAAATGCGGCAAACGAAGTCGCAGTCGAGGCCTTTTTGAACCGACAACTGCGTTTTACCGATATTGCAGTAGTCAATGACAAAGTAACCAGTCAAATTTGTGCAACACACAATCAGTCACACTGCAGTGACTTGGAAAGCATACTGGAGCTCGATAGAATGGCCAGAGAACTAGCTGTGAACCATCTAAGTGAGCTGAAACTATGACCGGTATTTTGTGGAACTTCGTGGCGTTTATTGTCGCGCTTGGCATCCTAGTCGCTGTCCATGAATTTGGCCATTTCTGGGTTGCGCGCCGCTGCGGCGTAAAAGTTGAAAAGTTCTCGATAGGATTTGGCAAATCTATCTGGAGCAAAATAGGAAAAGATGGCACTGAATACAGTGTGTCGATGATTCCATTAGGCGGCTACGTCAAGATGCTTGATGGACGAGTCGATGATCTAAAAGAGAGCGAAAAAGCGTTTGCCTTTGATCTGAAACCACTTTGGAAGCGCAGCGCGATAGTTGCCGCTGGCCCGGCCTTTAATTTCTTGTTTGCTATTTTTGCCTACTGGCTTGTCTTCCTTATTGGTGTTCCTGCCGTCAAACCGGTTGTGGGCCAAGTAACACCGTCCTCAATTGCGGCAGAAGCGGGTTTGGAGCCTGGAATGGAACTAAAAGCGGTTTCTGGCGTCAAAACTGCGGATTGGGAGTCGGTTAATATGGGGCTGATTTCCCATATCGGTGACCGCCAACTGACAATGACAGTCGTACCCGCTGATGGTGTTGGTGTTGAGCAAATAAAATATTTTGATTTAACAGAGTGGAAGTTTGACCCTGAGAAGCAGTCTGCCATGTCTGCACTGGGTTTCGTTCCATTTACGCCGCCCCTTACGCCACGCTTAACCAACGTGTCACCAGAAGGTGCTGGAGCGAGAGCAGGGTTAGAAGTCGGTGATGTATTGCTTGAAGTTGATGGGCTAAAAGTGGCCAATTGGCAGCAAGTGGTCGATGCGATTCAGCAGCATCCGAATACGCCAATTGAACTAAACGTTGATCGTAGTGGTCAGACGTTAGCGTTAACCATAATACCAGACAGCCGCGAACTTTCTGACCAACGTGTGATTGGTTTTGCGGGAATCGCACCTGAGGTCGCAGAATGGCCAGAAAATTATCGCTTCGACTTACAATTTGGTGTAATTGATTCAATCGGAAAGGCGGTTGAAAAGACAGGTCAGGTTATTAGCTTAACGATCAGCATGCTTAAAAAGCTGATCGTGGGCGATGTTGGATTGAATAATTTAAGTGGACCTATTTCGATCGCAAAAGGAGCCGGGACGACCGCTGACTATGGGTTAGTGTATTTCCTTGGTTTCCTTGCATTAATTAGTGTGAATTTAGGGATTATTAACCTTGTACCGCTTCCTATGTTAGATGGCGGACATCTATTGTTTTTTGCTATTGAGGCTGTAATAAGACGCCCTGTGCCTGAGAAAATTCAGGAAATGGGGTACCGCGTTGGCGGTGCAATTATCTTCTCTCTTATGGCAGTGGCAATTTTCAATGATTTTGCTCGTCTCTAATCGAGTGAAGGTTGAAGTAAGGAATAACTAAAACAAATATGGCGATGAAAAATATCCTGTTTGCCTCCTTGTTGGCGACAAGTGTGAGTGCAAACGGTGCTGAGAACTTCGTAGTTCAAGATATCCAAATTGAAGGTCTTCAGCGTGTTGCACTGGGTGCAGCTTTGTTGAAAATGCCAGTACGTGTGGGTGATACCGTAGGTGGACAAGACGTATCGGAGACGATCCGCGCGCTGTACGCCACAGGTAACTTCGAAGACATTAAAGTTCTACGTAATAACGATGTGCTTGTTATTCAAGTGAAAGAGCGCCCAACTATTGCGAGCATCTCTTTCTCTGGCAACAAAGCTATCAAAGAAGAGCAGCTGCAACAAAATTTGGACGCGTCTGGTATCCGAGTCGGTGAAGCACTCGATCGTACAACCCTGTCTACGATTGAAAAAGGCTTAGAAGACTTCTATTACAGTGTGGGTAAATATAACGCGACTGTAAAAGCGGTTGTGACGCCACTACCTCGAAATCGTTCTGACCTGAAATTCGTCTTTACTGAAGGCGTTTCAGCCAAAATTAAGCAGATTAACTTTATCGGCAATACTGAGTACACCGATGAGGAACTATTGAGCCGTTTTGAGTTAAATGTTGACGTTTCGTGGTGGAACTTCTTATCGGATGATAAATACCAGAAGCAGGTGCTTGCTGGTGATATTGAAGCGTTGAAGTCTTACTACCTTGATCGTGGCTACCTCAAGTTCCAAATTGACTCTACTCAAGTCGCTATCTCTCCAGATAAGAAAGGGGTGTACATCACTCTTGGTCTTAACGAGGGCCTACCTTACAGCGTTAACGATGTAAAATTCCGTGGTGAGCTGTTAGGCAAAGAGGCGGAGTTTGAAAAGCTCGTTCCTTTCGAAGCGGGTGAAACGTATAACGGCTCGGCGGTGACTGGGCTAGAAGAAAACATCAAACGTCTTCTGGGTGAAGCCGGTTATGCCTACCCGCAAGTACGTACTATTCCTGAATTTGACGACGAAAACCAAACGGTCTCTTTAGTTGTGAACGTAGAAGCGGGTCAGCGAATTTATGTTCGTGATATTCGCTTTGTCGGTAACAACTCAACCAAAGATGAAGTTCTGCGTCGTGAAATGCGTCAGATGGAAGGCAGCTGGCTAAACTCGAAATCGATTGAAACGGGCAAAAACCGTCTTAACCGCCTTGGCTTCTTTGAAACTGTTGATGTTCAAACGGTGCGTGTTCCTGGCAGCAATGACCAAGTTGACCTTGTTTACAACGTAAAAGAAGCGAACTCGGGCAGCGTGAACTTCGGTATCGGTTATGGTACTGAGTCAGGTATCAGTTTCCAGGTTGGCTTACAGCAGGATAACTTCGCAGGTACGGGCAACCGCGTTGGTATCAACGCGATGATGAACGATTACCAGAAGAACATCAGCTTAGATTATCGTGACCCATACTGGAACCTTGATGGTGTCAGCATGGGCGGTAAGATTTTCTACAACCAGTTTGAAGCTTCGGAAGCGGGTATCGTTGACTACACCAACGAAAGTTATGGTGCGAGTTTAACGTGGGGCTTCCCATTCGATGAGCTTAACCGTTTTGAATTTGGTGTGGGTTATACACACAATAAGATCGGTAACGTACCGACTTACGATCAAGCTCAGCAGTTTGCTCAAAGTATTGGTCAGCCAGATGGTGATATCTTAACTAACGATTTTGATCTCAACGTCTCGTGGACACGAAACAACCTAAACCGTGGTTATTTCCCAACGGCGGGTAACTATCAGCGTGCATTTGCTAAAGCAACCGTACCTAGCTCTGACGCACAGTACTTTAAAGTTCAGTATGATGTTAGACAGTATGTACCTATTACCAAGAAGCATGAGTTCACGCTCTTAATGCGTGGTCGTCTGGGTTACGGTAATGGCTATGGTCAAACGGATGGCAACGATAACTTGTTCCCATTCTACGAGAACTACTACGCAGGTGGCTTTACAACGCTCCGTGGTTTCGGTTCAAACAGCGCGGGTCCGAAGGCGGTATATACCACTAACGGCAACCCTGCTACCTGTAACAGTGCGAGTTGTGTATCAGCGACTGATGATTCAGTGGGTGGTAACGCGGTGGCACTGGCGAGTATGGAGCTGATTGTTCCAACGCCATTTGCATCTGAAGAAGTTCGTAGCCAAATTCGTACCAGTGTCTTCGTTGATGCGGCAAGTGTTTGGGACACTGAGTTTATCTATGATCCAAGTTATGAGGGTGAGCGCTACTACCATGACTACTCTGATCCAATGAACTTCCGTGCTTCTTACGGTGCTGCATTACAATGGATGTCGCCAATGGGGCCGTTGGTCTTCTCTGTTGCTAAACCAATTGAAATTTACGAGGGTGATGACGAAGAATTCTTCACATTCACTATCGGCAGAACCTTCTAATACAAAGGAAAATAAAGTGAATAAAACAATTAAAGCGGCTGGCTTAAGCCTTCTTGTAATGACGTCTTCTTTCTTTGCTAATGCTGCTGAAGCTGCGCAAAAAGTGGGCTATGTAAATACCGCACAGGTTTTCCAAGCGCTTCCTCAACGTGAAGTCGTGCTGCAAAAAATGCAGGAAGAGTTCAAAGATAAAGCGGATGAGCTAAAGTCTATTCAGGCTCAAGCTAAAACTAAAATTGAAAAGCTTAAGCGTGATGGCGAATTGCTAGGTCAAGATGAAGTTGAAAAACTGCGTATCGAGATCGGTCAACTAGACAGCAAGTACAAGATCAAAGCACAAGCTCTAGAGCAAGCATCAGCACGTCGTGAAGCACAAGAGAAGCAGAAGCTGTTTAAAGTGATCCAAGACGCAGTTAAGAAGGTTGCTGACAAGCAAGGTTACGACATCATCGTTGATATCCAAACCATGCAGTACGGCAAGCCTGAATACAACATTTCTGAAGACGTAATTAAAGCTCTTAAATAACGATAATTATGACAGTACTTTCTTTAGCCGAATTGGCAACCATTACCGGGGGCGAGCTACATGGTGACGCGAATGCGACAGTTACCATGGTTGCGCCAATGGATAAAGCGCAGGAAGGTCATGTAACTTTCCTGTCTAACCCTAAATACGCTAAGCACTTAAACGATTGTCAGGCAACGGTTGTGATGGTCAAAGAGGCTCAGCGTGAACAGTGCAACGGAAATGTACTGGTCGTTAATGACCCTTATGTGGCATTTGCCAAAGTGACTCAAGCGTTAGACATAACGCCAGCACCTGCTCAGGATATTGCTCCTTCGGCTGTTATTTCAGAGCAAGCCAAGCTTGGTAGTAACGTCTCTGTTGGCGCTAATGCTGTGATTGAATCTGGTGTTGAACTGGGTGATAACGCGGTAATTGGTGCGGGCTGTTTCGTTGGTAAGAATGCTAAGATCGGCGCGAACTCAAAGCTTTGGTCAAATGTTAGTGTTTACCACGAAGTGCAGATCGGCTCTGACTGTCTGATTCAAGCGAATTCCGTGATCGGTTCGGATGGCTTTGGCTATGCGAACGAAAAAGGTGAGTGGATTAAAATTCCTCAGCTTGGCAGTGTTCGTATTGGTAATCGAGTTGAAATCGGTTCATGTACCACTATTGACCGTGGTGCGTTGGACGATACGATTATTGAAGACAACGTCATTCTTGATAACCAACTGCAAATCGCTCATAACGTACACATCGGATATGGTACAGCAATGGCGGGTGGTACGATTGTTGCTGGCAGTACCAAGATCGGTAAGTACTGTATTATTGGTGGCGGTACGGTGATCAATGGCCATATTGAAATCGCAGATGGTGTGACGATTACCGGTATGGGTATGGTCATGCGTGGTATTGAAGAGAAAGGCATGTACTCATCAGGCATTCCCCTTCAACCGAATAAAGAGTGGCGTAAGACTGCGACTCGAGTTCATCGCATTGATGAGATGAACAAGCGCCTCAAAGCGGTTGAAAAACACCTCGAGCAGAAAGAGGAATCGTAGTTCCACTTCTGATAAAAAAGGCTCGCAATAGCGAGTCTTTTTGTCTATATACCCACCAATAAATGGACTAAGTTATACCTTAAGGCGACTTGGGTATATAATGTCTGCCAGCAACCAAATTTAGCATTCAATATAATAGGAATATGACTTTGACTACTGAACAGAAAACGATGAACATCACTGAAATTCAGGAATTGTTACCTCATCGCTACCCGTTTTTGTTAATCGACCGTGTAATTGATTTTCAAGAAGAAAAATATTTAACAGCGATCAAGAATGTTTCAGTGAATGAACCTCAGTTTACAGGTCATTTCCCTCAACTACCTGTATTCCCAGGAGTACTGATCCTAGAAGCAATGGCTCAAGCAACAGGCCTACTGGCATTCAAATCGTTTGGTGCTCCTTCTGACAATGAACTGTACTATTTTGCGAGTGTTGATGGCGCGAAATTCCGCAAGCCTGTCGTTCCAGGTGACCAACTTGTCATTGAAGTAGAATTCCTAAAAGAACGCCGTGGCATCGCTGCATTCAAGGGTGTCGCAAAAGTAGACGGTGAAGTGGTATGTTCTGCTGAACTGAAATGTGCTCGCCGAGAGTTTTAATATGATTGATGCAACGGCTCAAATTCACCCTTCTGCTGTTATTGAAGGTGATGTAAAAATTGCAGCAAACGTGACAGTCGGTCCTTTCACTTACATCTCAGGTAATATCGAGATCGGGGAAGGCACGGAAATTATGTCACATGTCGTGATTAAAGGTCACACAACGATTGGTAAAGAAAACCGTATTTTCCCCCATGCAGTGATTGGTGAAGAAAACCAAGACAAGAAGTATGGCGGCGAAGAGACGACCGTTGTGATTGGCGATCGTAATGTGATTCGTGAAGCGGTACAAATTCACCGTGGGACGACACAAGACAAAGCGACCACTGTGATCGGTGATGACAACCTACTTTGTGTAAATGCTCACGTTGCACACGATGTGATTGTCGGTAATCACACTCACATTGGTAATAATGCGATCCTAGGTGGCCACGTTACTGTTGGTGATTATGCCGGTGTGATGGCGCTTTCAGCGATTCACCCATTCTGTAACATCGGGGCATACTCATACACTGGTGGCTGTTCTGCGGTTGTTCAAGATGTGTTGCCGTATGTTCTAGCACAAGGTAACCATGCAACGCCGTTTGGACTAAACCTAGTCGGCCTTAAGCGAAACGGCTTCGAAAAGCCAGAGATTCGTGCACTTCAGAAAGCGTACAAAGAGATTTACCGCTCAGGTAAAACGCTTGAAGATGCGAAAGCGAGCTTAGTTGAAATGGCGAAAGAGTTTGAATCTATCAAACCTATGCTGGAAATGTTAGAGATCTCTGAACGCGGCATTATTCGCTAATTAGAGCATTGAAAGATCGTGAGGTTATTCGTGGCAAGAGTGCTACAGTGATGTCACGATCTTTTTGTTTTTATAAGGAAAATAGCTAAGGGAATCTAACTTAACTTTTAGCTATTTCTCTGAACATTCAGGAATACACATGCCTCAAATGGAAAGACCACTTCGTATTGGTATCGTTGTCGGTGAACTCTCTGGTGACACGCTTGGTGAAGGTTTTATCAAGGCCGTCAAACAAAAATACCCGAATGCAGAGTTTGTCGGTATCGGCGGACCGAAAATGATCGCACAAGGCTGTGAGTCACTTTTTGATATGGAAGAGCTGGCGGTCATGGGACTGGTTGAAGTCCTTGGTAGATTACCGAGACTGCTGAAAGTGAAAGCTGAGTTGGTTAAGTTCTTCACCGACAATCCTCCGGATGTCTTTGTCGGTATTGATGCCCCTGACTTTAACCTGAGGTTAGAGCTCGATCTTAAGAAAGCTGGGATTAAAACCGTTCACTACGTGAGTCCATCGGTGTGGGCTTGGCGTCCAAAACGTATTTTTAAAATCGATGCGGCGACTGATCTTGTTCTCGCATTCTTGCCTTTTGAAAAAGCGTTCTATGATAAGTATCAAGTCGCCTGTGAGTTTGTTGGCCATACCTTAGCGGATTCGATTCCACTCGTGCCCGATCAGCAGGAAGCGAGAGAACTCCTTAACTTAGAACAAGACAAGCAGTGGCTTGCTGTTTTACCGGGGAGCCGTGGTGGCGAAGTGGGCTTAATCGCTCAACCATTTATTGAAACCTGTCGCCAAGTAAAACAGAAATTTCCTGATATTGGCTTTGTTGTCGCCGCGGTGAATGACAAGCGCAAACAGCAGTTCGAAGAGATTTGGCAGCAAACGGCACCTGATCTCGATTTCGTGATTGTTCAGGACACCGCTCGTAACGTGATTACCGCGTCAGACGCGGTGTTGCTTGCGTCGGGTACGGTTGCACTAGAGTGTATGCTGCTTAAGCGCCCTATGGTAGTGGGCTATAAAGTCAACCGATTCACTGGTTGGTTAGTTCAGAAATTAGCGATTACAGAATTTGTTTCTTTGCCAAATATTCTCGCGGGTGAAGAGCTAGTCAAAGAGTTTATTTTGGATGAGTGTGATCCAGAGTTTCTTGTCCCCGCGGTTGAGGACATGCTGAGCCGTAATAATGATGAACTGATTGCTCGATTTACTGAAATGCACCACTTGATCCGTAAAGACGCAGATGTTCAGGCTGCCAAAGCGGTCCTTAATTTAATTGGTAAAGAATAATGGCGAAAGACAAACAAGAACTTCCACCGTTTGAATACCCACAAGGTTACCAATTGGTTGCGGGTGTGGATGAAGTAGGCCGCGGCCCTTTAGTCGGTGATGTGGTTACCGCTGCGGTTATTTTAGACCCTAATAACCCGATTGAGGGTTTGAACGACTCTAAGAAATTATCAGAGAAAAAACGTTTAGCCCTGTTACCTGAAATTAAAGAAAAAGCCTTAGCATGGTCGGTAGGGCGCTGTTCTCCTGAAGAAATTGATAAGCTAAATATCCTTCAAGCGACTATGGTTGCAATGCAACGCGCAATCGAGGGGCTGAGTGTTCAGCCAGATTTAGCGCTTATTGATGGTAATCGCTGCCCCCAATTGCCCATGGACTCTCAAGCGGTGGTTAAAGGGGATCTACGTGTCGCTGAGATCAGTGCCGCGTCAATCATTGCTAAAGTGGTTCGTGATCACGAAATGGAAGAGCTTGATAAGGTGCACCCAGAGTTTGGTTTTGCTAAGCACAAAGGCTATCCAACCAAGGCGCATTTTGAAGCCATTGAAAAACACGGCGTCATTGAACAGCACCGAAAGAGCTTTAAGCCTGTCAAACGTGCGTTAGGCATTGAGTAGAAAGCGCATTCTTGGGGTATATAAGTCGCTATTTTTCACTTAAAATACCCCAACTATCTTCCAAATTTGTAACCTTTCCGGATCTTCTTCATGTCAGAACCAAAGTTTATCCACCTTCGAGTTCATAGTGACTTCTCCATGGTCGATGGCCTATCCAAAGTGCCGCCATTGGTTAAGAAAGTGGCTGAAATGGGTATGCCTGCAATGGCCCTGACCGACTTTACCAACCTCTGTGGCCTGGTTAAGTTCTACGGCACCGCACACGGCTGTGGTATCAAGCCAATCATTGGTGCCGATTTCTTAATGCAATCGCCAGAATTTGGCGATGAGTTAACCAAAATTACCGTTTTGGCCTCTGATAACGCAGGCTATAAAAATCTGACATTACTGATCTCAAAAGCTTACTTACGAGGTCATGTTCAGCACCAACCCGTTATTGATAAGGCATGGCTAGTAGAGTTAGCGGAAGGTTTAATTCTGCTTTCTGGTGGTAAGAGTGGTGAGATCGGCAAAGCATTGCTGAAGGGCAACCAAAACGTCGTTAACCAGTGTGTTGAGTTTTACCAAACACATTTCCCGGATCGCTTCTATCTCGAACTGACTCGCACGGGACGTGCCGATGAAGAGACTTACCTTCATTTTGCGTTAGACCTATCCGAGCAAAGTGAATTGCCTGTTGTGGCGACGAACGATGTTGTGATCTTGCAAGAAGATCTGTTTGATGCGCACGAAATTCGAGTCGCTATTCATGATGGTTATACACTTGAAGATCCTCGCAGGCCAAAAAACTACAGTCCTCAGCAATATCTGCGCACTGAAGAAGAGATGTGTGAACTCTTTTCTGATATTCCAGAAGCGCTAGAAAACAGTGTCGAGATTGCTAAGCGTTGTAACGTAACCGTTCGTCTCAATGAATACTTCCTGCCGGCCTTCCCAACTGAGGGGATGGAAGAAACCGAATTTCTGGTTAAGAAATCAGAAGAGGGGCTTGAAGACCGCCTTGAGTTCCTATTCCCGGATCCAAAAGTACGTGAAGAGCGCCGACCTGAATATGACGACCGCCTTAAGATTGAACTTGAAGTAATCAACAACATGGGATTCCCGGGTTACTTCTTGATCGTAATGGAGTTCATTCAGTGGTCAAAAGATAACGCGATTCCCGTTGGTCCTGGCCGTGGTTCGGGTGCCGGTTCACTTGTGGCGTATGCCCTTAAGATCACCGACTTGGATCCATTGGAATATGACCTGCTTTTCGAACGATTCTTGAACCCAGAACGTGTCTCGATGCCCGATTTCGACGTCGACTTCTGTATGGATAAGCGTGACCAAGTTATTGACCACGTAGCAGAAATGTATGGCCGAGACGCGGTATCTCAGATAATCACCTTTGGTACGATGGCGGCAAAAGCGGTTATCCGCGATGTGGGTCGTGTTCTTGGCCACGGTTTCGGCTTTGTGGATCGCATTTCCAAGTTGGTGCCGCCAGATCCAGGTATGACGTTAGAAAAAGCGTTCAAAGCGGAACCCGCATTACCTGAACTGTACGAAAACGACGAAGAGATCAAAGAGCTGATCGATATGTGTCGCATCCTTGAAGGGTGTACACGTAACGCCGGTAAGCACGCGGGTGGTGTTGTAATCTCACCAACGACCATTACTGATTTTGCGCCTATCTACGCCGATGCGGAAGGTCATTTCCCTGTTACCCAGTTTGATAAGAACGACGTAGAAACCGCCGGTCTGGTTAAGTTTGACTTCTTGGGTCTACGTACGTTAACCATCATCGACTGGGCGCTGGGCTTGATTAACCCTCGTCTAGAGAAAGAAGGCAAACCACCAGTCGCGATCGAGTCAATCCCACTGGTAGACCAAGCGTCATTCAATTTGTTGCAAAACTCAGAGACCACGGCGGTATTCCAGCTAGAATCGCGTGGTATGAAAGAGCTGATCAAGCGGCTTCAACCAGACTGTTTTGAAGATATTATCGCACTGGTAGCTCTATTCCGCCCGGGCCCACTCCAATCGGGCATGGTAGATAACTTTATCGACCGTAAGCATGGGCGAGAAGCCGTATCGTACCCAGATGAACAGTGGCAGCACGACTCGTTACAAGAAATTCTTGAACCGACCTATGGCATTATCCTCTATCAGGAGCAGGTAATGCAGATCGCTCAGGTTCTTTCTGGTTATACGCTAGGTGGTGCAGACATGCTCCGTCGTGCGATGGGTAAGAAAAAACCAGAAGAGATGGCCAAGCAGCGTGCCACGTTTGAAGAAGGGGCGATTGCCAACGGCGTTGACGGCGAACTGGCGATGAAGATCTTCGACTTGGTAGAAAAGTTCGCAGGTTACGGCTTTAACAAATCGCACTCGGCTGCCTATGCATTGGTTTCGTACCAGACGTTGTGGCTAAAAACGCACTTCCCTGCGGAATTTATGGCCGCGGTAATGACAGCCGACATGGACAACACGGAAAAGGTGGTTGGTCTGGTCGATGAATGTTTCCGCATGAAGCTTAAAGTGCTACCACCAGACATTAACGCTGGTTTATACCGCTTCAATGTTGATGAAGATGGTGCGATTGTTTACGGCATCGGCGCGATTAAAGGCGTGGGTGAAGGCCCAATTGATGCGATTCTAGAAGCGCGCAATAAAGATGGCCACTTTAAAGATCTCTTTGATTTCTGTGCTCGCATTGACCTAAAGAAGGTCAATAAGCGAGTGATTGAAAAACTGATTTATGCCGGTGCTCTTGACCGACTTGGCCCTCACCGTGCAGCTCTGATGGCGTCATTAAATGATGCCGTAAAAGCGGCGAGTCAACACCACCAAGCGGAAGCATTTGGTCAAAGCGACTTATTCGGAGTATTAACTGAGGCTCCGGAAGAGGTTGAGCATAAGTACACTAGAGTTGAACCATGGCCTGAGAAGGTATGGCTTGAAGGTGAACGTGATACACTCGGCCTATATTTGACCGGCCACCCAATTAATGCCTATATAAAGGAACTTGGTAAGTACACCAGTTGTCGACTAAAAGACGCGACGCCAACGCGTCGTGATCAAAGTGTCACGGTTGCCGGCTTAGTGATTGCGTCGCGAGTCATGACAACCAAGCGTGGTACACGTATCGGTATTATGACTTTGGATGACAGAAGCGGCCGAATGGAAGTGATGTTGTTCTCAGATGCGCTGGATCGATACGCAGAATTGTTAGAAAACGATAAAATTTTAGTGGTTTCTGGACAGGTCAGCTTTGATGATTTCAATGGTGGTCTTAAAATGTCCGCGCGCGAAGTTATGGATTTGGGAACAGCTCGTGAAAAATATGCACGAGGTTTATCTGTCTCGATTGATGAATCACAAATCAATGACCGATTTTTTGAGCGCTTTAGTCAAATCCTAGAGCCTCATCGGGCAGGAAGTGTGCCTGTCCATGTATACTACCAACGCTCCGATGCTCGGGCGCGTTTGACATTAGGTACAGAATGGCGAGTAACGCCGAGTGACGCATTATTAGATGATTTAAAACAACTACTTGGGAAAGGCCAGGTAGAACTCGAATTTAACTAAGTTCGGTCACCCCTGACCGAATAATAAAGGATCTATAGATGAGCCTGAACTTTTTAGAATTTGAAAAGCCAATCGCAGAGCTAGAAGCAAAAATTGAAGCACTTCGTGACGTCTCTCGTCATGGTGGTGAAGCAGGTGTTGATCTTGAAAAAGAGATTGAGCAGCTAGAAAAGAAAAGCCTAGAACTTAAAAAGAAAACGTTCAGCGATCTTGGTGCATGGGAAACGGCTCAATTAGCTCGTCACCCACAGCGCCCGTACACGCTAGATTACATCGAACACGTATTTACTGAGTTTGACGAAATGGCGGGTGACCGTCACTACGCTGACGACAAAGCGATCGTGGGTGGTATGGCTCGTTTAAACGGCCGCCCTGTGATGATCATCGGTCATCAGAAAGGTCGCGAGACAAAAGAAAAAGTAAAACGCAACTTCGGTATGCCAAAACCTGAAGGTTACCGTAAAGCGCTACGTCTAATGCAAACGGCAGAGCGTTTTAACATGCCAGTGATCACCTTCATTGATACTGCGGGTGCATACCCGGGTGTTGGTGCAGAAGAGCGCGGCCAATCAGAAGCAATCGCAACCAACCTTAAAGTGATGGCTGGCCTAACAGTACCGGTTATCTGTAACGTTGTGGGTGAAGGCGGTTCTGGTGGCGCATTAGCGATCGGTGTGGGTGATTACGTGAACATGCTTCAGTACTCAACTTACTCGGTAATCTCTCCAGAAGGTTGTGCATCAATTCTTTGGCGTGATTCTGATAAAGCGCCACAAGCGGCTGAAGCGATGGGCCTGATTGCTCCACGTCTAAAAGAGCTTGAGCTGATTGATGAAATCATTGACGAGCCTCTAGGTGGCGCGCACCGTGATCACCTGAAGATGGCTGAGAACATGAAAGCGACATTGGTTCGTCAGCTTGAAGAGCTAGAACAGTTTGATAACGACGCACTACTAGAGCGTCGTTACCAGCGCTTAATGAGCTACGGTTACTGTTAATCGCTACTCATTTCAAAGAAAGGCTGAACTTAGGTTCAGCCTTTTTTATTGCAAGTGATAAAATACCCCGATATCTCTTAATTTCGAGTTCGACATGAGCCTAGAATCGATTTTTACTTCTGTCATCCAGCAACATCATCAACCCGGCACTGGCATTGTGCTTGGGCTAAGTGGTGGACTGGATTCTCGAGTTATGTTGGAACTACTTGCAAATCACGCCAAGCAAACCAATATACCGTGTTTAGCGGTGCATGTTCATCATGGGCTGAGTGACAACGCAGACCAATGGGCAGAGCAATGTCAGCGTTGGTGTCAGTCTTTAGATGTACCGTTGGTGATTGAAAGAGTTCGCTTAGATCTAGAAGGTCGAAGCGTTGAAGAGAGTGCGCGGGAAGCACGTTATAGCGCACTGCGTAAACACCTTAATACCGGTGATTTGCTACTGACCGGTCAACATGCTGATGATCAGGTAGAAACGTTTTTGTTAGCCCTGAAACGCGGCAGTGGGCCGAAAGGGTTATCCTCAATGGCTGCAGTCATGCCTTTCGCGAATGGGCAGATTGTCAGACCCCTGCTTTCTGTCACTCGCCAAGAAATTGAATCGTTCGCGCAAGCATCAAAACTTGAGTGGATTGAAGATGAGAGTAACCAAGATCAGCGCTTTGATCGCAATTTCATCCGCCATCAAATTACCCCTTTAGTTACTGGACGTTGGCCACATTTTTACCAATCAGTGCAGCGAAGTGCAGAGCTGTGCGCTGAGCAAGAAAGTCTTATTGAGGAGCTGGTGGCTGACAAGCTTTCTGCAGCTCAAAGCCAAGACGGCAGTCTTGAGATTAATGACTTGGCCGCTTTGAGCCCACTTCTTCGTTTGAGGCTTATTCGCTCATGGTTAGCGTCTCACGGTCTACGTATGCCAACACGAACTCAGCTGCTCAATATATGGCAAGAGGTTGCAATGGCACAGAAAGATGCCAATCCACAGCTTGTGTTAGCCGGAGGACAGGTTAGGCGTTATGCGCATCGTCTGTATCTTGTGAAAGAATGGCAAAGCTTAGAGCAATGGCAAAGTCGATTGGAAATAGAGCAGCCATGCACATTACCGGATGGCCTAGGTCAGGTTAGATTGTCGCGTTCTCAACATGGGCAGTTATCGCTAGACGCCTTGAAGGAAGGAGAGCTACGGGTCACCTTTGATCCCGAAGGGTTGAGTGCTCACCCTTCGCAAAGGGGGCATAGCCGCAAGCTAAAAAAATTGTTCCAAGAGTATGGTGTTCCAAGTTGGTTGAGACGTAGAACTCCTATAGTGATGTGTGACCAACGTGTTGTTGCCGTGGGCAATTTATTTATTGATCGCCATTTTATCGGCCAGGACTGTGAACTCATCTGGGACAATTCTGAGTCTGTTCGGTAGAATTGTATACATAATAATGCACAACCAATATGGAATGATAAGGAAGAGCAATGAAGAAAATCGTAATTGGATTAGCTATTGGTATGGGCCTAATGAGCGCTCAATCTTTTGCGGCTGGTGATGTCGCAGCAGGACAAGCGAAAGCGGCAGTATGTGCAGCATGTCATGGTGCTGATGGTATTGCATTAATTCCTGGTTACCCAAACTTGAAAGGTCAGAACGAGCAATACCTTGTCTCTTCGATCAACGCCTACAAAAACAAAGAGCGTAATGGTGGTTTGGCGGCAGTGATGCAAGCTCAAGCGTCAATGTTGAACGATGCGGATATTGCAAACTTAGCGGCGTACTACGCAAGTCTTAAGTAATCACTCTATACAAAGTTTGAATGATTTAGCCCGAGCATAGTTTGCTCGGGCTTTTTATTACCCTATGAACATGGGATAATAAACCCAGTTACAATAGTTTAAGGGATGAACATGAAAAAGATTGAAGCCATTATTAAGCCATTTAAGTTAGATGATGTACGTGAAGCTCTAGCGGAAGTTGGCATAACTGGTATGACAGTGTCGGAAGTAAAAGGTTTTGGTCGTCAGAAAGGTCACACTGAGCTGTACCGTGGGGCAGAGTACATGGTGGACTTTCTACCTAAAGTGAAACTGGAAATTGTTGTAACCGATGACGTTGCTGATCAGTGCGTAGATACGATTATCGAGACTGCTCAAACAGGCAAGATTGGCGATGGTAAGATCTTCATTACGGATGTGGAGCGTATTGTTCGAATCCGCACTGGCGAAGAAGATGAAGATGCAATCTAGTTGTTAAAAAGGGCCTCAGGGCTCTTTTTTGTTTTAGGCTGTTTAGAATGAAAAAAGCGATTCTCCTTTCAATTCCTCTAGCGATCGCGGTTACAGCCGTGATTGGTTATCAAACCGTATTTACTTTGCCAGACTCAGCCCAAGTGACTTCTTTGTCTGATGGTAAAGCCCAACTTTCGCTGCAGTGCTACCGGAAAGAGTCGGTGAACGCGATTGATGATAACGGACGTTTGAATTTATTAGTTTGGAATATCTACAAGCAAAACCGTGCTCAGTGGCAAGCTCAGCTGTCTGATCTGGCGAGTGACAAACAGTTAGTTTTGTTGCAAGAAGCGAGTATGACCGAGGAATTAAAGTTGTGGATTGCCGAGCAAGGTTGGTTCGGAAGCCAAGTGGATGCCTTTAAGGCCTTCGAGACCACGGCCGGAGTGCTGAATTTATCACACGACTCACCGACTAAAGCGTGTGCTTACACTGAGCTAGAACCTTGGCTAAGGTTGCCGAAATCTGCCTTGTATGCACTCTATCCTCTGTCAAATAGCTCTAACTTGGCGGTAGTGAACATTCATGCAGTTAACTTCACCTATGGCACACAAGAGTATCAACGCCAGCTTGATACCCTAGTTGATGAGCTATTGGAGCATCAAGGGCCCATCATTGTTGCAGGGGACTTTAATAGTTGGAGCGAAGAGCGCTTGAGTGTGATGAAACAAGCGCTCAAGAAAGTTGGCGTCACAGAGGTGCATTATCAGCCGGACCATCGAACCCAATTTATTACAGGATTGCCACTAGACCATGTTTTCTACCGTGGCTTAGTCCTAGAAACAGCAGAGGCACCCGAATCGGATGCCTCTGACCATAATCCTTTGCTTGTGCGCTTTCGCTTAGAAAATAAGGATATATAGCGCCCAAATTAGGTAATAACCGACCCATGGCAGTGCAGAGATAGCTAACGCTTGTCCACGTTCAAACTCTGTCCATGTCCCCACCGCCGCATAGCCTAACGCAATGTACCAAGGTAATAGCAACGGGAATGAGCTAGCAAATTGCGACCAATCGTTGGTGAGCGGCAATTTTAACAGTCCATTTAGACTATTTAGGTCAGCCGCGTAGATCATCACTTGACCATGCTTGAGCAGCACACTGACGTAACTGGCTAAGTCACCAATAATCGCGGGGAAGGTAATGACAGCGCCTGCCGCAAACCACTTCCAAAACCCGTGTTGATGTTGGCTTTGTTTGGTGGCTAAGTTGAACCAAAAAGCGAGCATTAGAATCGTCAGTGTACGACCTGCCATATCACTGATGATTTCACTTGCCATTAAGGTATTGGCATCCAATAGCTCTAACTGTTTAGGGTTCGTTTCTGCTAGCTGAACGGTGAGGGCTTCTTTGAGCCATTCAAAGTTCACCAAGTCAAAGTACGAGCCCCAGAATAGGAAAGGCGATAAGATGAGGAAAACATAAGGCTGCCAGCCCCAAGCTCCACGCTGATAAAGTGCAAGAAAACAGGCACTCGGAGAGCGGAAAATATCCAGCAGCATTACTAAAGGGTTACTTGACGGGGTCATACACTCACCTTGGTTACATCGACATACAGCTTAAGCTTTTGACCTGGTTTTAGGTATTTCTGTTTGCTGAGATCGTTCCATTTGACGATGTCGTTAGATTTTACTTTGAATTTGCTGGCGATACCGCTGATGGTGTCACCTGAGCGTACATTATAGAAAACGGTGCGGATCACTGCGCCATCAGAACTGTTCTTCCAAATCACCAGCTTTTGGCCGACACGTAAGGTGTCACGAGGCCCCATGCCATTCCACTTTGCCAGCGACTGATGCGACACTTTGTTGGCTTTCGCTATGGACCAAAGGCTGTCACCTGAACGTACTGTGTGAGTCAGCTTGATTTGTCCTCGGCTCTTGGCTTGTGTTTTAGCCAGACGATTTGAAGCACTCAAGGCGTATGCATTGTCATCTTTGGTTGATGTTGGAATCATCAAATGTTGTCCAACACGAATATTGTTGTTGGATAGGTTATTGGCACTGCGAATCACACCCGATGTGGTGTTGTACTTTTGAGCCAGAACACTGATGGTATCGCCAGATTTAACTTTGTAGCGGACGACCTTCATGCCTTTACCACGGTTCTTAGCCACCGCTTGGTTGAACTGGTCTACGTTACCTTTCGGTAGTAGCAGCTGATGAGGGCCCTCCGGAGCCGTTGCCCACTGATTGTAAGCTGGGTTTAGACCTTGCAGTTCTTTGACTGTAATACCCGCATATTGAGCGGCAATGGCCAGATCGAGTTGCTCTTTTGGGTCAACCACTTCAACGACAGGTTTGTTCGCGATCGCAGGAATGATTAAGCCGTATTTTTCTTGGTTTGCAACGATGTCGGCTAGAGCAAGCAATTTTGGAACGTAACCACTGGTCTCTTTCGGCAAATCTAACGAGAAGAAATCAATCGGTTTACCAAGGTTGTTGTTCTTGCGAATCGCACGAGAGACACGGCCACCACCACTGTTATAGGCAGCAATGGCATGCGTCCATTCACCATCAAAACGTTTATTTAAGTAGGTAAGGTAATCGAGAGCAGCTTCTGTTGAGGCAGGTACGTCACGACGACCATCGTACCAAAAGTTTTGCTCAAGGCCTTGCTGCTTTCCGGTTGCAGGAACAAACTGCCATAACCCAGCGGCACTGCCATGAGAGTAGGCAAATGCGTCGAATGAACTTTCAACGATAGGCAGAAGTGCCAGCTCTAATGGAAGATTGCGTTCTTCAATTCTCTCTGTGATCAGATATAAGAAAGGTTCAGCACGCTTCGAGACCGTCTTTAAATGATTTGGATGTTTGAGGTACCAAGTACGGTAGTAATCGACCAATTGATGATCCGGAATTGGCATCTCGAGCTGCATAGCAATTCGTTGCCATACATCTTCTTGAGATTGCGGTGTCACCACAGGTTGTGGCTTTTCGACCGGTTTTGCTGGCTGAGCGGTTGGCTCAGCCGGTTCGATTGTTTCAGGTTGGTTTGTATCCGGAGAGACGGCTTCTCCAGAGTCCGTTGGCTGGGTAAGCTGACAGCCAGATAATACTAGCGCTAATACCCAGCTGTGTTTAACTCGCATTGCACAGCCCTTTTTTTCTTTGGCTGCTGATAATACTTGTCACAATCCGCCAGTGACAAGCAGCAAATCGTTAAAATTCGTTCTTCCACTCACGTAATGCAGTAAAAATGGAGAGAGAGTCCGATTGCGATGTACGATTCATCACCGAACGGATAACACTTGGCTCACCAGTGCGTAAGAATGGATTGATCCATTTTTCTCGGCGAATGGTGCTTGGCAGCGTCGGCTTATTCTGTGCACGAAGTCGGTTAACCTCGTCGCGGTACTGTTGAAGTTGCGTGTTGTCCGGCTCAACGGCTAACGCAAAGGCGACATTGCTCGCGGTGTATTCGTGAGCGCAGAACACCTGGGTTTCTTCAGGGAGGGCGAGAAGTTTACTCAGTGACGTGTGCATTTGTTCCATCGTGCCTTCAAACACTCGGCCACAGCCTGCAGAGAAGAGCACGTCGCCACAAAACAGTTTACTGTCACCCACATAACCAATATGACCTAGGGTGTGGCCTTCTAAGCCCAGCACGAAAAAGACTTCATCAAACAGTTCAATTTGGTCACCAGCTTCTACAGGATGAGTCAGGGTAGGAACCGGCTCATTAGCGGGTCCTACAACATCAACTCCAGGAAATTGGCGTACCAGTTCAGGGATACCGCCAATGTGATCATTATGGTGGTGAGTGATTAGGATCGCTTCTAAACTGAGGTTGTGTTCAGTTAGGTAGTCTAGCACTGGTTTAGCATCACCCGGATCGACAACAGCACAACGGCGATCGCTATTTTCAATCAGCCAGATGTAATTATCATTAAATGCAGGTATGCTTTTGATATTCAACATAGTTGTGTCTCCAAAGAGTGAAGCAGGTTAGATATGAAACCAGCACGTAGCGCTAAAAAGCTTGAAAAACCTCATTCGTGGTCTCAGCTAAAAAATGGTCAATGGGTCAATGACTCCATTCAAACCCGAGTTGATGAATGGTGCCCGAGATTGTTTGGCTATCACTTACTCAAACTGGGTGGTCTTAGCTGCGAGTTAACCAGCTTCAACTGTAACATTCAACATCAAGTTCAGTTAGATATCCAGAACCCTTTGCATAATGTCATTGCAGATGGTTACGATTTGCCCTTTTTAGAGAAAAGCTTTGATGCCGTCTTAATGGCGCATCAGCTCG
Organism: Vibrio aquaticus; assembly: GCF_003970385.1. Taxonomy (GTDB): domain Bacteria; phylum Pseudomonadota; class Gammaproteobacteria; order Enterobacterales; family Vibrionaceae; genus Vibrio; species Vibrio aquaticus. The sequence goes on from NZ_RXZH01000003.1 coordinate 259,610, forward strand.
ACTACTGTAATGATCCCCATCGAATGTTGCGCGAAGTGGATCGTGTGATGATCGATGATGGCTATCTTATACTCACCGGATTTAACCCGATTAGCTTTAGCGGCTTGAGCAGTTTAATGCCGTGGCGAAAAAATAATCTGCCGTGGAGTGGTCGAATGTTCACGCCCAACCGGATTAAAGATTGGCTTGGATTACTGAATTATCAAGTGATTGAGTGTGATACGTATGCGCTCTTTCCGATGCAGAAGTATCAAACCATGTGGACGTGGCTTGAAAATAGCTTGGGGGATTGGGCGTCTCCGATGGGCAGTTTATACTTCATTGTTGCGCGCAAACGGACTTATCCACTTAAACCGATTAAGCCTCACTGGAAGCTTAAACGAAAATTGACGCCCGTGAGCGTCAATTACAAAGTGTCGAATAAGCAGCAACACTAGCTTAGTTAGGAATGTAGCCGGTATCTTCTTCTGTCGGATTTTCTGCTGCAGCGCGAGCCAGATCATCACACATTTCGTTTTCTCTATGGCCTGCGTGGCCTTTTACCCAGCGCCAATCAATTGTGTGACGTTCAGATTCTGCATCTAATGATTTCCAAAGGTCGGCGTTTTTCACAGGCTTTTTGTCGGCCGTTTTCCAACCTCGTTTCTTCCAGTTATGAATCCACTGAGTGATGCCTTGACGAACGTATTGGCTGTCGGTAGTCAGAATGACATTACACGGCTCTTTAAGAGTTTGCAGCGCGACAATCGTCGCCAACATTTCCATGCGGTTGTTGGTGGTAAGCGTGTAGCCTTTCGCCAGGGTCTTTTCGTTTTGCTTATAGCGAAGAACGATACCGTAGCCGCCAGGACCAGGATTGCCTAAACAAGAACCATCTGTGAAAATTTCCACTTGTTTCGTCATGATTTGATACTATTGGGTTAAGCACATTATTGGCATAGTCTGACACATATTTTGTTATGAATACTAGCAACAATTCTGAACAACATCGTATCGTCGTTCTCGATACAGAAACCACCGGTATGAACCAAGAGGGTGGTCCACATTATCAAGGTCACCGAATCATCGAAATCGGTGCGGTTGAGATCATTAACCGTAAGCTGACTGGGCGTCATTTCCACGTTTATATCAAGCCGGACCGTGATATTCAGGCCGAAGCGATCGGAGTTCACGGTATTACCGATGAATTTCTTGTCGATAAGCCAGAGTACCAAGACGTTCATAAAGAGTTTTTGGACTTCATCAAAGGTTCTGAGCTGGTGGCTCACAACGCCTCGTTCGATACCGGGTTTATGGATCATGAATTTTCGATGCTCGATCCGACCATCGGAAAAACAGACGATTTCTGTAAAGTGACCGATACGCTTGCCATGGCGAAGAAAATCTTCCCAGGTAAGCGAAACAACCTTGATGTACTTTGTGACCGCTACGGTATTGATAACTCCCACCGTACTCTCCACGGGGCTTTGCTCGATGCCGAGATTCTGGCAGATGTTTATCTGTTAATGACGGGTGGGCAAACTTCGCTGCAGTTTAACGCAGGAAGCTCAGAGTCAGGTGGTGAAACCATAAAACGTGCCGCTAATGGACGAAAAGCACTAAAGGTTCTGCGTGCAACGGCCGATGAAATAGATGCCCATAATAATAGATTAGATATCGTCGAGAAAAACGGAAGTTGTCTCTGGCGCTCGTAGGAGAAAGGATGTTGAGGATTTGGATTGCCATTGTAGGGATTGTATTTAGCACGCTAGGCTATTCAGCTGAAGAATCCTCAATGTCTTTGTTAGACAATCGTTTCAGGGTTGACCCATCGATCAAGCAAATCACGTTTGTTATCTATCGGGCGAAAAGCTCTCAACCTGTGGTATTGGTTCGCCCTGATGGTAAAAAATACTATGCGTGGCGAAACCCAGATCATGTTCGCTGGTATCAAGAATCTGCCATGGACATTATCTCGATTGATAATCCTATGCCGGGCCCTTGGCAGGCGATAGGTAAAGTCACACCCAAGAACAAAATTAAGCTTATCTCTCATCTAGAGCTTTCCACAGATAAGCTGCCAAACCGTCTTTATCTCGGCGAAACACTCAAGTTCAATGCTCGCCTGACGTCCGATGGTGAGCCTTTAGTGCTTCGAGATTTTCTCGACCGTGTCAAACTCAAAGTCACGTTTACCAAATATGTCGAGAATGAAGAAACCTTAGTCAAAGAAGCGCGCCCGGTTCCTACTGTTGTAGGTGAATTTGCTGATGATGGTCGCGATCTAGACGAAGTGGCCGGTGATGGTAACTTCACGGTGGCGCTGCCGATTTCAAGTGAACCAGGGAAATACCGAGTAAGAATTACTTCTGGGAATGGGGTGTTTTTGCGCGCTCAGGAGCAAGAAGTCTTAGTTTACCCTAAGCCTCTACAAGCGACCTTTATTCAATCTCGCATTGATACTAATCCGCATAAAGTTGTCTTTAGCGGTGAACAGGGCATGGTTAAGCCAGGTTCTATTTCAGCGCATGTCGAGCATATTGCACCAGACGGTCAGAAAATTACGGTTCAGGGCAGTGCTGAGATGGAAAGCAATCGTCTAGAGCTGGAGATCCCTAACAGTGACAAGCTCGGTAATTACAGCTGGTCAGGCAAAGCCTTTGCCACTGAAATGGGCTCGGAGCGACCTTTGACGTTCACGGTGACAGAGCATACTTACAGCATTGTAGAAGAAGTCGATTTAGAAGAAACTCGTCGTCTACAAGAGTTAGAGCGCATCGAACAACAAAGACGCTTGGAAGAGATTCAATTGCAGCAAATGCGTGAAGAGAAGAAGAAACGCACCATGATCATTATTGGTGTGGGCAACGTTGTTGTGCTGCTGCTAGGGCTGGTCATTTGGTTCGTGAGGCGTAAACTCAAGGCGAAGAAAGAGATGATGCCAGAAATGCAGTTAGAAATGCCGAAGAAATAGGGCGTTATTTGCTTTTAAAACCAATCATAAATTGAAAAGAAAAGGGGCTGCAGATGATGCAGCCCCTTTGTTGTATTTACTGTGTCGTTATGAAATGTACTGTCACGTTTGGTTTAAGCAACGGCTTCCATTGAAGGCGCCGTTGTTTGAGGCTTTGCCGCGAGTTCTTGAGGGTCAAAGTCGTCAACGTTAATCACATACAGTCTGTGCTGTTCTGCTTCTTTAAGCAGCTCTGCTTCGTCATTGCTGATGATGCCTTGCTCGAGGCCAATATCAGCCACAAGGTCTAGACGTAAGAACGGACGGCGCGTGTTGGTCGCTTTACAGACTTTATCAAACACGGGCTCAGCTTCTAAGATAACGTGCAGGGCTTTCTCAATCTTACCCACCGGATTGAATTCACTCGCTTCAAAGTATTGGTTACGGCCAATGCGAGAGCGTGTCGCACTTGGCGTTTGAAGAATTTGAGCCACTTGGCTATCGAGCTTATCACTTGGCGCTTTGCGGATTCGGCCAAACGGCAAGATAACAACGCGAAGTGCTTTGCCTAGCCACTTGTTTGGGAAGTTGGCTAAAAACTCATCAATCGCATGTTCCGTTTGTTTCAAGCTGTCTTGCAGTCCCCAATGAACTAGTGGTAAATCGTCTGCAATTCGACCTTCGCTTTCATAGCGTTTTAATGTTGCAGAGCTTAGGTAAAGTTGACTTAGAATATCGCCCAAGCGAGCTGATAAACGCTCTTTACGCTTCAGTGAGCCACCAAGAACGGCCATCGAGATATCTGACAAGAAAGCAATATTCGCACTGTAACGATTAAGCTGTTGGTAATAACGGGTTGTCGCATCTTTCACTGGCGCATCAGAGAATCGGCCGTCGGTTAAACCTAACCATAAACTGCGTGCGAAGTTACTCATGGTAAAGCTAACGTGCCCTGCGAGTGCAGCGTCAAATTTATCGAGTGCGTCTGCTGAATCTGAGTAAGCCGCGTTCATTTCTTCAAGTACGTAAGGGTGACAACGAATGGCTCCTTGACCGTAGATGATCATTGAACGAGTCAGAATATTCGCACCTTCAACGGTGACTGCGATAGGTGCGCCTTGGTAACCACGCGCTAAGAAGTTCGATGGACCCATACAGATCCCTTTACCACCGACGATATCCATTGCATCAATCACACTGTGTTGCATACGGTGAGTACAGTGGTATTTAACAATCGCAGAGATAACCGAAGGTTTTTCACCTAAGTCGATACCGGCCACTGTCAGTGAGCTAGCTGCATCCATCACGTAAGCATTACCACCTAAGCGCGCTAATGGCTCTTCAACGCCTTCCATATGACCGATTGGCTGCTTAAATTGACGGCGAATACGTGCGTAAGCGCCCGTTGCCAGTGCCGCGGTTTTGATGCCACCAGTAGAGTTTGAGGGCAGTGTAATACCACGACCAACGGACAGACATTCAACCAGCATACGCCAGCCTTGGCCGGCCATCTTAGGCCCACCAATGATGAAATCGAGTGGGACAAATAAGTCGTTAGCGCGAGTTGGACCATTTTGGAACGGCACGTTTAATGGGAAGTGGCGGTTACCAATATCCACCCCTTTAAGGTGAGTTGGGATTAACGCACAAGTAATGCCGAGTTCTTCTTGATCTCCCAATAGACCCTCTGGGTCGCGGAGTTTAAATGCCAAACCAAGCACCGTCGCCACCGGCGCCAGCGTAATATAGCGCTTGTTCCAAGTCAGGCGCATCCCCAATACTTCTTTGCCTTCCCATTTGCCCTTACAGACCACACCAAAATCTGGGATAGAACCTGCATCTGAGCCTGCTTCTGGGCTAGTTAATGCGAAACATGGGATCTCTTTACCTTCGGCAAGGCGAGGTAAGTAATAATCTTGTTGTTCTGTTGTACCGTAATGTTGTAGAAGTTCACCTGGGCCTAGTGAGTTAGGTACGCCTACCGTAGACGACAGAACACTCGAAACACCGGTTAGTTTTTGTAGCACCAAAGATTGTGCGTACGCTGAGAACTCTAAACCGCCGTATTTCTTCTTGATGATCATCGCAAAGAATTTGTGATCTTTCAGATACTGCCAAACCTCTGGTGGTAGATCAGCAAGCTCGTGAGTCACTTGGTAATCGTTGACCATTGCACAAACTTCACTGACTGGGCCATCAAGAAAAGCTTGTTCCTCTGCACTCAGTTTTGGATCTTTAATGCTGTGCAGTTTTTGCCAATCAGGTTTTCCTTTGAACAGCTCGGCTTCCCACCAGACAGTACCGGCATCAAGCGCTTCTTTTTCTGTCTGAGACATCGCTGGAAGCACTTTCTTAAATAAAGATAACGCTTTCTTACTGATTAGCGACTGGCGCACGGAAGGGATAGCCAGAGTCACCACTGCTGCGATAAACAGGATCCAGCTGATTGAGCCAGCACTACCAAAGATGGATAGCGCCACCATGGTTGCTGTCAATGCAGCGATAGATAGGGTGAGTGAACTGCGATGATACAAGCAGATGCCAAGTACCACAGTAAAACCTAAGAGGGAGAGCAAGATGTCCATATTGATTGTTCCTTTTACGGCGATATAGTGTTTTTGTATGCCATTAAGTTGTAAGAGGTCTAACCAGTTAAGTGTAATCAAAGTATTAATAAAATGTAAAATGGCTATTTGTTCAAAAAGTGATCTAAGTAGAGTGAAAGGTCTAAAAATGACGACTGATACCACTTTTGTGGGCTGAGATTTGTAATAAAGGTGCAATTGTTCAGGTCCAGGTATCGACAGTGAGAATTGTTTGAGTAAACTCTGTAGGTAACATTGTCTGTGTTTTACAGAACTATCTATTACAAAAATTAGAGACGAACCTATGTACCAGGACCTCATTAAGAACGAATTAACAGAAGCTGCTGATGTACTAAACAAATTCCTAAGCGATGATCACAATATCGCTCAGATTGAAGCAGCAGCAAAAATGCTTGCAGACTCCTTCAAGCAAGGCGGCAAAGTGCTTTCTTGTGGTAACGGTGGTTCTCACTGTGATTCCATGCACTTTGCAGAAGAACTAACGGGTCGTTACCGCGAAAACCGTCCAGGTCTACCAGGTATCGCAATCTCTGATCCAAGCCACCTTTCATGTGTAAGTAATGACTTTGGCTATGACTTTGTCTTTTCTCGTTACGTTGAAGCAGTAGGCAGCAAAGGTGATGTTCTATTTGGTCTATCGACGTCAGGTAACTCGGGCAACATTCTAAAAGCCATTGAAGCAGCACAAGCGAAAGGCATGAAGACGATCGCTCTAACGGGTAAAGACGGCGGTAAAATGGCTGGCCTAGCGGATATTGAAATCCGTGTACCGCATTTTGGTTATGCTGACCGTATCCAAGAGATCCACATCAAGATCATCCATATTGTGATTCAGCTGATTGAAAAGGAAATGGAAAACGCTTAATAGCTGTTACCGTTTTCTATCTTATAACTATAAGCGCTAGCAATCTTGCTGGCGCTTATGTTATTAAAGAGAGAGTACACGCACCGAGAAGGGAGTTGAGTAAACGATGTGTGAATTGCTTGGAATGAGCGCTAACGTTCCAACTGATATTTGTTTTAGTTTTACTGGCTTAATGCAGCGCGGTGGGAATACTGGCCCGCATCGAGATGGCTGGGGAATTACTTTTTACGAAGGCAAAGGCTTTCGAACGTTTAAAGATCCTAACCCGAGTTGTGATTCTAAAATCGCCGAGCTGGTTCAAAACTACCCGATCAAAAGCCAGGCGGTGATTAGCCACATTAGGCAAGCTAACCGTGGCGGAGTGAATCTAGAAAACACTCACCCCTTTACGCGTGAATTGTGGGGAAGTTACTGGACGTTTGCGCACAATGGCCAGCTCTCTGATTATCAAGATTTGCAAACAGGTCGTCATAGACCGGTAGGCCAAACCGACAGTGAACTCTCTTTCTGCTGGCTACTAAAGCAGATGGAAGATCGCTACCCTGAGCCTCCGCAGGATATGGTGGGTGTCTTTCGTTTTGTCGCAGAGTGTTGTGACAAATTGCGAGAGAAAGGAGTGTTTAATATGCTGCTTTCTGATGGTGAGTATGTCGTGACGTACTGTACCAATCATCTCTACTGGATCACTCGTCGTGCGCCATTTGGCAAAGCTTCACTGATTGATGAAGATGTTGAGATTAACTTCCAAGAAGAGACCACCCCGAATGATGTTGTCTCAGTGATAGCGACTCAGCCACTGACTGACAATGAGAAGTGGCATCGCATGAAGCCGGGAGAATTTGGTATTTTCCACTTTGGTGAGTTGATTGATGGTAATGCTGACGAACTTGTTGATGTGCCATACGCACCGAAGAAGGTAGCAAGCCAAGCACCCACTGAGCCGCTGGAGTAGGGAGCGCAGTATGGATACTGTCATTCCATAGACTGACGAAGGAAGGAGTAGGGAATCTCATATAGAACGAGACTAGCTTCAAGAGATCCCCAACTCTCTCGTCCCTCGCTCTTGAGGATGACAGCAAAAACAAAAAAGGCTGATGTTTTCACATCAGCCTTTTTGGTATCTAAGCGTTAAACAACTTAAGCAAGTTGCGCTTTAACGTGCTCAACAATGTCAGCCATCGCTACTGCAGTCTTCTCGCCGTTGCGGCGGTTCTTGTACTCGAAGTTGCCTTCTTTCATAGAACGATCACCAATCACGATAGTGTGAGGAACGCCGATAAGCTCCATATCAGAGAACATAACGCCTGGACGCTCTTTACGGTCATCGAATAGGACTTCAATACCCATAGCCGTCAGCTCAGCGTACAGCTTCTCAGCCGCTTCTTTCACTTCTTCTGACTTGTGCATGTTCATTGGCACGATAGCTACTTGGAAAGGCGCTAGTGCGTCTGGCCAGATGATGCCGTATTTGTCATGGTTCTGCTCGATTGCAGAAGCAACAACGCGTGATACACCGATACCGTAACAACCCATCTCTAGGATAACATTCTTACCGTCAGGACCAAGAACGCCACAGTTCATCGCTTCAGAGTATGCTTTACCTAGCTGGAAGATGTGACCAACTTCGATACCACGTTTAAGCATTAGCGTACCTTGACCACATGGGCTTGGATCGCCTTCTACTACGTTACGTAGATCTTCAACTTGGCCTAGCTCAACGTCACGACCCCAGTTGATACCGAAGTAGTGTTTGTCATCAATGTTAGCGCCTGCGCCGAAATCGCTCATTACAGCTACTGTGCGGTCAACGATGAATGGCAGTTCAAGGTTTACTGGGCCTAGAGATCCAGGGCCTGCGCCAATCAGTGCACGAATTTCTTCTTCTGTTGCCATCTCTAGAGGGGCAGCAACTTGAGGAAGGTTTTCCGCTTTCACTTCGTTCAGTTCGTGATCGCCACGGATGATAAGCGCGATGAGATCTGCGTCTACTTCATCAGATGCTTTAACGAAAAGCGTCTTAACTGTCTTCTCGATAGGCATGTCGAATTGTTCAACAAGCTCAGCAATAGTTTTCGCATTTGGCGTATCAACCAGCGTCATTTCTTGAGTTGGCTGCGCACGCTCACCTGCAGGGGCTGCTGCTTCTGCTTTCTCGATGTTCGCTGCGTAATCAGACTCAGTAGAGAACGCGATTAGGTCTTCGCCGCTTTCAGCTAGTACGTGGAATTCTTGAGAGCCACTGCCACCGATAGCGCCAGAGTCAGCCAGTACAGGGCGGTACTCAAGGCCCATGCGATCGAATGCTTTACAGTAAGCATCGTGCATCGCTTGGTAAGATTGCTCTAGACCAGCTTTGTCGATGTCGAAGCTGTACGCATCCATCATGCAGAATTCACGTGCACGCATTACGCCAAAACGAGGGCGACGCTCATCACGGAATTTAGTTTGAATTTGGTAAAGGTTTAGCGGTAGCTGTTTGTAAGAGCTCACTTCATTACGCACTAGGCTAGTGATCACTTCTTCAGCGGTTGGGCTAAGAACAAACGGACGCGTGTGACGGTCAGTAAAGCGAAGTAGCTCAGGACCCATCTTTTCGCTGCGACCTGTCTCTTCCCATAGTTCAAACGGCTGAACAACGGGCATCAGAGTTTCGACAGCACCTGCATTGTCGATCTCTTGACGAACGATGTTTTCGACTTTACGCAATACACGTAGACCAGTAGGTAGCCAGGTGTAAAGACCTGAAGCTAGCTTACGGATCATACCTGCACGTAGCATAAGCTGGTGGCTTACTACTTCTGCGTCGTTTGGAGTCTCCTTCAGAGTAGAAAGAAGATAATTACTGGTACGCATTAAATTTATCCGTTTATTAAAGTTGATGACTCAAGCCGGAATGGACAGGAGCATGAAATCCCAAAACAGGGAAATTTGTTAAGCCGTCTATAATATCAGCCAATTGGCTTTGTCAAAAGCACTCAATCGTTGTAACCGTAATGAAATTGCCTTCCACGATGAATTTTACATTCAAGTCGAACAAGTTGACGGCATATTCCTTATTGTCAGGTTTATTTTTCTTATAGGCAGGACGAGGATCTTGACCGAGAACCTGTTTGATTACAGCTGTTTCCATGGCTGCTTCTGGGCGCTTGGCGAGCGCTTTTTGTGCAGACTCACTAAAGATGACATCGATAGTGTCAGGCGCTTGTTCAGCGTAGCCACCTTGGGCATCGGCAATTGAATCTGAATAAGGGATATAAGGCTTGATGTCGACGATTGGCGTGTTGTCGACCAAATCGACATTACCTAACTCGAGATAGACTTGATCGCCTTTGATCGTGACGTCCTTTAATTCAACCGCTGACATACCAATCCCGTTGGGTCTGAATGTCGAGCGTGATGCTAAGACACCGATACGTTCATTTCCGCCTAAGCGTGGAGGCCTGACTGTTGGCTTCCAGCCTGCTGCCAAGTTTTGGTCAAACAAAAACAGTAACCACACATGGCTGAACTGCTCGATGCCACGCACGGCTTCGAGGCAATTGGCTTGCCCTGTTAAACGCACGCGAGAAGTGGCAGAGGGAACAAGCCTTGGTTGCCTAGGAACAGCAAACTTCTCTTTATAAGGTGATTCGACAAAGCCAATGGGTTCGATTGAGTACATGTTTCCGCTCTCGGTGATCTTTGATCTAGAAAATATCACAAAAAACCTTGATTTTCTTTTTGATAATGATTATTAATTGCAATGTTATATCATAACAATTTATGGAGAGAATAATGAAACAAGGCATTCACCCTGAATATCGACAAGTGGTTTTTCACGACACCAGCGTTGATGAGTATTTCGTGATTGGTTCGACATTAAAAACGGACCGTACCATCGAGTGGAAAGATGGCAAAACGTACCCGTACTTCACCGTGGAAGTGTCTGCAAAGTCGCATCCTTTCTATACCGGCAAACAACGTGTGATTCAGAAAGAAGGTCGTATTGCGAACTTTAACCGTCGTTTTGCTCAATTTTCAAAAGAGGGAAAGTAAATGAAAGTCGTCAAGTCACTACGAAGTGCTAAGAATCGACATCCTGACTGCCAGATCGTTAAAAGGAGAGGGCGTCTTTATGTCATCTGTAAGACAAACCCAAGGTTTAAAGCGGTGCAGAAATAAGAGGAAGTCATCTATAAAAGTGCTGACCCTCTTGTAGGAAAAGGGCGAAACTAGAAAGGTGTGTGATGGATAGTGATAAATGAGGATTTAGAAACGCTGAATGACGATTTCGCCTATTTTAAATCAGTCACTTATCAATAAACGCATTAACAGTATGAATGTGTTTATATGAATTATAAATCTTACTTTGATATATAATTTAGTGATATTTGCTAATTTATTGTTCAAATGAAGTTAAATAACATGATTCATTACACACTTTGTAACATTTTGCATTTCTAATTGATGGTTTTGTCGAGTACCCTGCGCTGGCAATTTGAACATTTTTGTCACATTTGCACAGGAATAACTACAAGGAGGGAACAGATGAGTTCATCTGCTTCAATTAGAAACAACTCGCCAAAGAAACCTTTATTTACTCGCTTTCTCGATGGCGTTGAGTATTTGGGGAACCTTTTACCCCACCCAATCACACTTTTTGCAATCTTCTGTGTTGCGATTCTAGTCACTTCAGGCATCGCTGGTTACTTCGAAGTATCTGTTATGGATCCTCGTCCAGAAGGTGCTAAAGGTCGTGCTGCTGACGGCATGATCCACGTTGTGAGCCTGCTAAATGCAGAAGGCTTGCAGCTTATCGTTACTAACTTAGTTAAAAACTTTGTTGGCTTCGCACCGCTAGGTACGGTACTAGTGGCAATGCTTGGTGTTGCTATCGCTGAGCACTCTGGCCTTCTATCTGCAGCAATGCGTGGCATGGTAATGGGCGCGTCTAAGCGTATGGTTACTGTGACTGTGGTATTCGCAGGTATCATTTCTAACACGGCATCAGAGCTTGGCTACGTTGTTCTAATTCCACTAGCAGCAATGCTATTCCACTCGTTAGGTCGCCACCCTCTAGCAGGTCTTGCAGCGGCGTTCGCGGGTGTATCTGGTGGTTACTCTGCAAACCTTCTTATCGGTACCGTTGACCCACTGCTTTCTGGTATTACAGAAACAGCGGCTCAGATGATTGACCCATCTTACACAGTAGGTCCTGAGTCAAACTGGTACTTCATGTTTGTATCAACGTTCTTCATCGCAATTACGGGTGCGTTCGTAACTGAAAAAATCGTTGAGCCAAAACTGGGCAAATACAACGATGAAGAAGCGTCTGAAGACCTATCAAACGATTCAATGGGTAAGCTTACAGACGTTGAGAAGAAAGGTCTGAAACTTGCTGGTCTAGCGGTTGTTGCTGTATCAGCACTTCTTGCTTGGACAATCGTTCCTGAAGATGGCGTTCTACGTTCAGCAACAGGTACAGTGGCAGGTTCACCATTCCTGAAAAGTATCGTCGCGTTTATTTTCGTATTCTTCGCAATCCCTGGTTTTGTTTACGGTAAAGTAACAGGCTCAATGAAGACTGACCGTGACGTGATTGATGCAATGGCGAAGTCAATGTCTTCTATGGGCATGTACATCGTACTTGTATTCTTCGCAGCTCAGTTCGTTGCTTTCTTCAAGTGGACTAACTTTGGTCAGGTATTCGCAGTTGCGGGTGCAAGCTTCCTACAGGAAATCGGTCTAACTGGCCCAATGCTGTTCTTCGCATTCATCCTAATGTGTGGCTTCATTAACCTAATGATCGGTTCAGCGTCTGCTCAGTGGGCGGTAACAGCACCAATCTTCGTTCCAATGCTAATGCTAGTTGGTTACGCGCCAGAAACGATTCAGGCAGCTTACCGTATCGGTGATTCAACAACGAACATCATTACTCCAATGATGAGCTACTTCGGTCTAATCCTTGCGGTAGCAACACGTTACATGAAGAACCTAGGCATCGGTACGCTAATCGCGACTATGCTTCCGTACTCAATCTGCTTCATCGTAGGTTGGAGTGTACTATTCTACCTATGGGTATTCGTATTCGGTCTACCAGTAGGCCCAGGTGCGGCAACGTACTACACGCCTTAGTCAAACTAGGCAATACGAGAACAGAAACCAGAGCTTCGGCTCTGGTTTTTTTATGTCTGTCGAACGGGATGTTTCTTTTTACGTTTCTTTACGCTTCGTTCACTAGAACTTTACACAAGCTGGAATGATAATTACGGCATTAAATACGCTAACGGCTAGAGCATGTCATTATGAGCAAATCACTATCGAAGCAAACCATCTTATTACACTGGCTAACAGGGCTGACTTTTATCGCTGTATTTGCTTTAGGGTATTATCTTGAAGGGTTACCTAGAAGCCCAGAGAAGGGGGAGCTTCTAGGCATTCACAAGTCACTTGGAATCATCGTACTTACTTTTGCTGTTGCACGATTAGCTTGGCGATTATTCGAAGGGCAACTATCGAGTGTTGCGAAGCTGACGAAAACCCAAGAGCTAGGCGCGAAAGCGATTCACTTGTTCTTGCTAGTTACGACGTTAGCTATGCCTATTTCGGGTATTGCCATGAGTTACGGAGGCGGTCGAGCGATTGAGGTCTTTGGGATAGAGTTACTGACGGCAGGTGAAAAAATTGAATGGTTAGCAAATGCTGGTGGAGCGGTGCATGGGTTGAGCGTCAATCTCATCATAGTCGCATTACTACTGCACGTTGGTGCTGCATTGAAACATCAACTTATTGATAAAGATGGCACTCTGAGCCGTATGTTCGGTAAGTAAAGACGAATTTGAAAGGATGAGAAAAGGGCTGACGCGTTAACGTCAGCCCTTGTTGTTTGTGTTCGCTAGTCAGTGATTACCAACCTTTAACCACGCCACCTTTGAAGATGTCTGAAGCTGCGCTGTACACTTCTTCAGTTTGGTAAGCTTTAACGAAGTTAACGACGTTTTCAGCTTGTGCATTGTCTTCACGTGCAACGATTAGGTTTACATATGGAGACTCTTTGTCTTCAACGAAGATGCCGTCTTTCTGTGGCGTTAGGTCGATAGAGCTCGCGTAAGTGGTGTTGATGATTGATAGAGCTACGTCATCAAGAGAACGAGGAAGCTGTGCAGCATCCAGTTCAACGATAGTGATGTTCTTAGGGTTACCTACGATGTCACGTACGGTTGCTAGTAGACCCACGCCTTGACGAAGTTCAATCAGACCTTGTTGCTCAAGAAGAAGCAGTGAACGACCTAGGTTAGTTGGATCGTTTGGTACGGCAATACGAGCGCCTTCTTGGATCTCATCAACTGCTTTTACTTGCTTAGAGTAACCAGCAATTGGGTAAACAAATGAGTTACCAGCGATAACCAGTTTGTAACCACGGTCAGCAACTTGTTGGTCTAGGTATGGCTTGTGCTGGAATGCGTTGATGTCGATTGAACCATCGTCTAGTGCTGCGTTTGGCGTTACGTAATCTGTGAAAGTAACAAGCTCAACGTCTAGACCGAACTTCTCTTTAGCCACTTTTGCTGCAACTTCAGCAACCTGTGCTTCAGCACCTGCCATTACACCAACTTTTACTTTGCTTGTATCGGCTTCTTTTTCGCCACAACCTGCTAGAACCAACGCAGACGCTGCTGCTGCAATTGTCAAAAGACCTTTAAGACTGAATTTCATGACTATCTCCTTATAAATTGAATCTGTGAAATTTGTTGTTATTTCTAGCGGTGATCAACACGACGAACGATCGCATCACCGATAGATTGAATGATTTGTACCAGTACGATAAGCATCACAACGGTTACAGCCATGATGGTTACATCGTAGCGGTGGAAACCGTAACGAATGGCAACGTCGCCTAAGCCACCGCCGCCAACGGTTCCTGCCATGGCAGAGTAGCTGACGAGCGTGACTAGCGTAATGGTGACTGAGTTAACAATCGTTGGCATCGCTTCTGGTAGCAGAACCTTGGAAATGATCTGCATTGGGGTTGCGCCCATAGATTGAGCCGCTTCAACGAGACCAGTTGGAACTTCCAACAGCGCACCTTCAATCAGGCGAGCCACAAATGGGATTGCGCCAATCGTAAGTGGAACGATGGCCGCGGTTGTGCCGATAAACGTACCTACTAACAGCTTAGTGACCGGGATGATGGCAACCATCAAGACTAGGAAAGGCACAGAACGGCCGATGTTGACAATCGCACCAAGAATACCGTTAAGCTTGGTGTTTTCTAGCAAGCCACCTTTCTTAGTCGTATGCAGAATAACACCCAGCGGAATACCGACAGCGAAGCCGACGATGCCGGCAACGGCCACCATGTAAAGGGTTTCCCAGGTTGCACCAAGTAGTAGGTTGCTGTTTAGGCTTAGCCATTGAGAAATTTCATTAAAGGACATAACCAAGCACCTCTACTTTTACATTGTGTTCACGCAGGAACTCAATCGCTGCATTGTCATCTTGTTCATTACCGAACAGTTCAGCGACCATCATGCCGAACTTAACACCGCCAGCGTAATCAAGGTCAGAGCTTAGAATGCTGACATCAATGTTGAACTTGCGAGCAATTTGCGTCATTAGCGGAGCGTCTACTGTAGCCCCTGTAAACTCAAGACGAACCAGCGGATAGCTGCCGTCTACGCGAGTCTCTTGTAAACGTACTTGGTAGTCTTCTGGGATAGAAAGGTCGAGTGTTGAACGAATAAACTCATGCGCCAGTTCCGTTTTTGGATGCGCGAAGATTTCACCCACTGTGCCTTTCTCTACAAGCTCACCACCACCGATGATGGCTACTTCATGACAAATGCTTTTTACTACGTCCATTTCGTGCGTGATAAGCAGCATGGTGATGTTCAGCTTGCGGTTGATCTCTTTCAGCAGCTCAAGGATAGATTGAGTGGTTGCTGGATCGAGTGCGCTAGTTGCTTCATCACACAGCAGCACTTTCGGATCAGACGCTAGAGCACGAGCAATCGCAACACGTTGTTTCTGACCACCACTTAGATTCGAAGGGTAGCTTTCATGTTTATCGGCCAAACCAACCAGCTTTAGTAGCTCAGTCACTTTGGTATCAATTTGTTCTTTATCTTTGCCAGCTAACTCTAAAGGAAGTGCCACATTTTCAAACACAGTACGTGACGAAAGAAGGTTAAAGTGCTGAAAGATCATACCGATGTTACGGCGTGCTTCACTCAGTTGCGATTTAGACAGGGTTGTTAAATCAACGCCATCAACCACGATAGAGCCCGTCGTTGGCGCTTCTAGCATGTTTACACAACGAATAAGCGTACTTTTCCCTGCTCCTGATGAGCCAATAACACCAAAGATTGTTCCTTGAGGAATATGTAGGTTGATATCGATCAGGGCATTGATTTCCTTATTGCCTTGAAAGAACACCTTATTTACTTGATTAATTTCAATCATCGATAAACTCTTATCAGAACTGGAGCAGTAGATTATTTTGAACTATATCTCATTTACTAGAGGATGCTATGGTTTTGTAGGAAATGTGTCAATAGATATTTTTACGTCTAGACGTCTAAACGTATTTTATGACTAACCAAATTGTCATTAGATAGAGGTTGTAGCAATAAGCACGTCTAAGTCATTGTTGCGAGGATGGCATATTGCAACGACTCGGGTATAATCTTCCCTATATAAAGCAAATAACGAGAAGCATATTTTGGCAAAACCAGCAGTCTTTTTAGATCGTGATGGCGTAATTAATGTAGACAATGGCTATGTCCATGATGAACACGACTTTGAGTTTATCGAAGGTGTGTTTGAAGCGGCTAAAAAGCTAAAAGAGATGGGCTATCAGCTTGTACTCGTGACTAACCAATCTGGCATTGCCCGCGGCATGTTTACTGAAGATCGTTTTCTAGATTTGACTCAGTGGATGGATTGGAACTTTGTTGACAATGGCGTGGAGTTTGATGGTTTCTATTATTGCCCTCACCATGCAGAACATGGTCAAGGTAAATACAAAGAAGACTGTGATTGTCGTAAACCAAAGCCTGGTATGTTTCTTTCGGCGCGTGATTACTTAAAAATAGATATGGCGAATTCTGTCATGGTCGGCGATAAAGCAGAAGACATGATGGCAGCTGAAGCCGCAGGTGTCGGTACTAAGATTCTTGTTCGTACCGGTAAACCTGTCACAGAAAAAGGCGAGGCAATTGCTTCTGTGGTGTTAGACAGCATCGCAGATGTGCCTGCTTATCTAACGAAATAATGTTATTAGGTCGCCATGTGCGGCCTTTATATTGTCTGGAGGTTTTGATGAAGTATCGTTCACTCGCAATGGTTGTCGTTGCCGCTACTCTGATGGGTTGTTCATACAGTGCCGTTGAGCCTAAAAGTGAATACATGGGTGATTTTAAACATTACTCTTGCCAAGATAATAAAAGCTTTAAAGTGGCTTACATGCCAAATGAACCTAAAGCGTTGCTTCGCTTGCCAGAGCATGATTACCGGTTGGCGCAAGTACGTTCCGGATCAGGCGCTAAATACATTCTTGACGATGGTACATCAGAGTCGTTAAACCCAGTGACGCTATTCACTAAGGGTAATGAAGCTCGATTAGAGCTTGGACGTGTCGTTTACAAAAACTGCCAAACACAATAATCATCTTTCGTCACGATAGAGGGCTTTTGGGCTTTCTATCGCTGATAGATCAATAGAGTTATCATGACCAAAAAACTCACTATTCTTGATATTGCCAAGCTTTCCGGTGTTGGGAAATCAACGGTTTCACGTGTACTAACCAATGATCCTAAGGTAAAACCTGCTACTCGTGAGAAGGTTGAACGTGTGATCCAAGAGTCAGGCTATGTTCCATCCAAGTCAGCGCAGTCTATGCGTGGTGGAAGTCAGAAAGTGGTCGGGGTTATCATTTCTCGTTTGGACTCTCCGTCGGAGAATAAAGCCGTCAGTAGCATGCTTAATACCCTCTATGGCGCAGGCTACGATGTCGTGATTATGGAGAGTCAGTTTGATCGTGATAAAACCAATGAGCATCTCGATGTGCTTAAGAAGCGCAATGTTGATGGGGTGATAGTCTTTGGTTTTAGCGACTTTGATCTTAGTCAGCTAGCGAGTTGGCAAAACCGCAGTGTTGTGATTGCGATGGACACGGATGAAGTCTCCTCTATTAACTATGACAATAAGCAAGTGATTGTTAAAGCGCTTGAATTCCTTGAACAGAAGCAGCTAGAGAACATCGCTTTCATCGGCGTTGACCCAAGTGATAAAACCACAGGTAAACTCCGCCTTGATGCGTACCTAGATTGGTGCCAAGCCAAAGGTATGACCGCGAGTTATGAGACGGGCCAGTTGAACCATGAGAGTGCCTACTTATTGGTGGATAACGTACTCACAGAACAAACTCAAGCGATTGTGTGTGCCAGTGATACATTGGCGTTAGGGGTCATCAAACGTCTACAAGAGCTTAAGCGTGAAGATGTAGTGGTGACTGGTGTGGGTGGCAACGAACTGCTTTCTTTTCTTTTCCCTAAGGTGTTCAGTATCGACCCTGGTTATTCTCTTGCCGGTGAAAAATCCGCTAACTTGTTGATCTCTCATATAAATGGTGATCAAGAACAAGTTCATTTGACGCAAGACCCCCTCGCGCTATAAGCCATTCTTTCCAAAGTGATTTAAAATTATACTGTGATCTCATTCAATTAATGGGACTGTTCCCATTTTTATCTAATATCAGATCTGACAATATAATAAGTACAAAAGGGAACGTTCCCATAAATAACAAAAAACTGAAAATTTAAGTCAGTAAAAACGCGTTAGTTTAAACGTCTGATATTGATTTAGACATGAATGAGAATCCAATTAGGGTGGACATGGATATGAGTAAGATTGCGAAACAAGAGGTTGAGCGTCTGATAGAGTTAGTCGGTGGTCGTGACAATATCGCGAGCGTAAGCCACTGTTTAACGCGCCTTCGCTTTGTATTGAACGATACTGATAAAGCCGACGAAAAACAGCTAGAAGCCTTGCCTCTTGTTAAAGGTTGCTTTACCAATGCAGGCCAATTCCAAGTAGTGATTGGCACGGAAGTGGATGAAGTCTACAAAGTGTTGATTGAACTGTCGGGTAAGAGTGAAGCCTCAAAAGATGACGCGAAGTTAGCGGCTCGTCAAAACATGAACATCCTTGAACGCGGTATTTCCCATTTAGCTGAAATCTTTGTGCCGTTGCTTCCTGCGATCATTACTGGTGGTTTGATTCTGGGTTTCCGCAACGTGATTGGCGACATCAAGATGTTTGATGGTCAGTCTCTGACAGAAATCAGTCAGTTCTGGGCAACCGTCCATAGCTTCTTATGGCTGATTGGTGAAGCGATTTTCTTCTTCCTACCTGTCGGCGTATGTTGGTCTACAGTGAAAAAGCTCGGTGGCACACCGATTCTGGGTATTACGCTCGGTGTGACCTTGGTGTCTCCTCAATTGATGAACGCGTATTTAATTGGTAAGCAAGTACCAGAAGTTTGGGATTTTGGCCTGTTCGTGATTGAAAAGGTCGGTTATCAAGCTCAGGTGATTCCAGCCATGTTAGCTGGTGTCGCGTTGGCGTTTATTGAAACCAACCTTAAACGTATCGTCCCTTCATATCTGTACCTAGTGGTTGTTCCTTTTGTCTCTATCATTTTATCGGTTGTGCTTGCACACTCTCTGATTGGTCCATTTGGTCGTGTTTTAGGTGATGGCGTAGCGTTTGCGGCAAAAGCGGCAATGACTGGCGACTTTGCTGTGATTGGTTCAATGGTGTTTGGTTTCCTATACGCACCACTAGTGATCACTGGTATTCACCACACCACCAACGCCGTTGACCTACAGCTAATGCAAGAGCTTGGTGGCACACCAATCTGGCCATTAATCGCACTGTCAAACATTGCTCAAGCCTCTGCGGTTGTCGGTATCATTCTGATCAGTAAAAAACATGGTGAACGTGATATTTCTGTTCCGGCTGCGATTTCTGCTTACCTAGGTGTGACTGAACCTGCGATGTACGGCATCAACCTGAAATACAAGTTCCCTATGCTCAGCGCGATGATTGGTAGTGCAATTGCAGCAGCAGTTTGTGGTAGTGCGGGTGTGATGGCGAACGGTATTGGTGTCGGTGGCCTTCCGGGTATTCTCTCTATCCAACCACAATATTGGGGCATCTTTGCGATTGCGATGTTGGTTGCTATTGCACTGCCAGCAGCATTAACCCTGTTTTTCTACAAGCGTGCTCAGCTTAAAGGCGAACTAGAGCCAGCCAACGCTTAATCAACTCTTTTAGTTTGGAGCGGCTGTTTGTCGCTCCCTTTTCAACGATTTTTATTTTGGTAAGTGAGTCGAGTCATGACAACGATGGTTAATGAGATGAATTGGTGGAAAACAGCGTCTATCTATCAAATCTATCCAAAGAGCTTTTGCGACAGTGGCAGTAAAGGGACGGGTGATATCCAAGGCATTATCTCTAAGCTGGATTACCTAAAGAAGCTCGGTATTGATGCGATTTGGTTAACGCCTGTTTATGAGTCGCCAATGATCGACAATGGCTACGATATTTCAGACTACTACGCCATCAACCCAGACTTTGGCACCATGGAAGATTTCGACCAGTTGCTTGCAGAGGCACACCAACGTGGTATTCGAATCATCATGGATATCGTCGTGAATCATACCTCGACGGAGCACAAATGGTTTCAATCGGCACTTGGTGACAAAAATAGCCCTTACCGTGATTACTACATTTGGAAAGATCCGGTTGAAGGTGATGTGCCGAATAACTGGCAATCAAAGTTTGGTGGCAGCGCTTGGGAAATGGACGACAAAACGGGGCAATATTTCCTGCATTTGTTCGCCAAAGAGCAGGCCGATCTAAACTGGGAGAACCCAACCGTTCGTGCGGAAGTAAAAGAAGTGATCAGCTTTTGGGCAGAGAAAGGTGTTGATGGTTTCCGTTTAGACGTGATTAACCTGATCTCTAAGCAGCAAGATTTCCCTAGCGATGAGATTGGTGATGGTCGCCGTTTCTATACCGATGGTCCACGTGTACATGACTACCTGCAAGAGATCAGCGAAGCGGTGTTCCAAAAGTATGGCAGCGTGACGGTAGGGGAAATGTCTTCAACCACACTAGAGCATTGCCAACAATACTCTTCTCTAGACAATAAAGAATTGTCGATGGTGTTTAACTTCCATCATCTAAAAGTGGA
This sequence comes from Vibrio aquaticus, assembly GCF_003970385.1. Lineage (GTDB taxonomy): Bacteria > Pseudomonadota > Gammaproteobacteria > Enterobacterales > Vibrionaceae > Vibrio > Vibrio aquaticus. The sequence continues at coordinate 280,252 of NZ_RXZH01000003.1, forward strand.
TTACCCAAATGGTGATAAGTGGACCAAAGCGCCGTTTGATTTTCTTCAACTCAAGCAAATTTTCAACCATTGGCAAACGGGCTTAAATGGCAAAGGGTGGGGAGCTCTATTTTGGTGTAACCACGATCAGCCACGTGTTGTGAGCCGTTTAGGTAACGATCAAGAGTACCGAGTGGAAGCAGCGAAAATGCTAGGGGCGTCTGTGCACATGATGCAAGGCACTCCGTATATCTACCAAGGTGAAGAGATCGGGATGACCAATCCTGGTTATACTTCAATCGATCAGTACCGCGATGTTGAAAGCACCAATATGTACGACATCATGGTGAATCAGCAAGGTGTCAGCCACGAAGAGATGATGGCTATCTTAGCGCAGAAGTCTCGTGACAACTCACGCACACCAATGCAGTGGAACAGCGAAGAATATGCCGGATTTTCTAAAGCTCAGCCGTGGTTAGAAGTGGCAAACAATTACCCAAAGATCAACGCTGAAAAAGCCGTGGCTGATGAGGGCTCGGTCTTCTATTTCTATCAAAATCTGATTCAACTTCGTAAAGAGATTGAAGTGATCACAACAGGCAGCTATGAAGATCTTTACCCAGAACATAAGGCCATCTTTGGTTATCAGCGTCAGTCTGAGGCTCAGACACTGATCTGTTTGAATAACTACTACGGTGAAGAAACAGAATGTGTTCTTCCGGAAGGGTTTGATTGCGATAAAGCGCAGTACATTTTAGGTAATTATGAGCTAACGAGTGAAAAGGTGTCTCAGCATCAAGTTCTAAGGCCATACGAAACTCGCATTATCCTTTTGAATAACTAACGCCCCCTGTTAGTTAGTGCCTCGGCTTTGGTCGGGGCTTTTTTATATCTGGAGCTTGCTGGATGGCTATTGTGGATGAGGGATCATTTGTGGAGAGCAGAAACGAAAAAAGCCAACTCAATGAGTTGGCTTTCGTCTTTATGTGGTGGAGGGGGACGGATTCGAACCATCGAAGGCAGTGCCAGCAGATTTACAGTCTGATCCCTTTGGCCACTCGGGAACCCCTCCAGGGTATTTTTATCCTTAACTGATGTTTTCCCAACGCTTCAGTCAAGCTGTTCTAATATCTTAATCAAATAAGCCATTAGAGAATATGGTGGAGGGGGACGGATTCGAACCATCGAAGGCAGTGCCAGCAGATTTACAGTCTGATCCCTTTGGCCACTCGGGAACCCCTCCAGGGTATTTTTATCCTTAATTGATGTTTTCCCAACACGTCAATCAAGCTGTTCTAATATCTTAATCAGTTAAGTATTAGAAAATATGGTGGAGGGGGACGGATTCGAACCATCGAAGGCAGTGCCAGCAGATTTACAGTCTGATCCCTTTGGCCACTCGGGAACCCCTCCAGGGTGTTTTATCCTTAACTGATGCTTTCCCAACACAACAATCAAGCTGTTCTAACGTTTTAAAGGAAATAAACATTAGAGAAAATATGGTGGAGGGGGACGGATTCGAACCATCGAAGGCAGTGCCAGCAGATTTACAGTCTGATCCCTTTGGCCACTCGGGAACCCCTCCAGGGTGTTTTTATACTTAATTGATGATTTCCCAACTCATCTCTCAAGTGCGGAGCGAATCATAGCAAACTCGCTCAAGCTGTAAAGCGTTTTCTTATAATTTTGAATTGAATGGTGCCTTTTTGGGCAAAGACGGCAGTAATTAACCATAAAGCACAAACAATCAACGGTTTTACTTACACAATATTTCGCGCTCTTTACATTACTTGACGTTCAAAAACCGTATAAAGGGATACAATATGCTCAACTACTCTATGCAGAAACTAACCATGAAAAATAAAATTGTTTTGAGTTTGCTCTCTTTGTCTATTATTGCAGCAACACCAACAGCTTATGCAAAAAGACAAGGGCCATCGAGCGTTACGGTGGTCACTGAACAAGTTCAAACTCATGAAGTATCCCAGTCTCTAGAACTTGTCGGAAAACTTGATGCAGAGCAGTCGGTCATTATCTCTCCTGAAGTGGCGGGCAAAGTGGAAGTCATTGCGGTAAAAGCGAACCAAGTGGTGCAAAAAGGTCAACTTTTAGTTCAATTGAATGACGATAAAGCCCGTGCTGCGGTCAAAGAAGCGAAGGCTTACCTAAAAGATGAGCAACGTAAACTGAAAGAGTTTGAACGCCTGGTTAAGCGTAACGCGATTACCCAAACGGAAATTGATGCGCAGAAAACGAGTGTCGATATTGCGCAGGCTCGTTTGGATGCTGCCAATGCAAACTTGAAAGATCTTCATATCAGCGCACCATTCGCCGGTACGGTCGGTTTTATCGACTTTAGCCTTGGCAAAATGGTCAGCGTTGGCTCAGAACTGCTGAACCTAGATAACCTGTCGGTGATGCAACTTGATCTGCAAGTGCCTGAACGTTACTTATCCCAACTCTCTCAAGGGATGAAAGTGACCGCGACGACTGCAGCTTGGTCAGGCCAAGTATTTGAAGGCGAAGTGGTAGGTATTGATTCTCGTATTAATCAAGAAACCTTAAATCTGCGTGTTCGGATTCATTTCCCTAACCCAGAGCAGGTGCTAAAACCGGGTATGCTTGTTTCTGCTGATATGGATTTCCCTGCGATTAAAGCCCCGATCATTCCTGTCCAAGCCTTGGAGTATTCAGGTACTAAGCGTTACGTCTACGTGATCAACGAAGATGGTAAGGCAACGCGCACCGAAGTGATCTTAGGCGCTCGTATTGAGAACTCAGTGGTGATTGAAGAAGGCTTAACCATCGGCGACAAGATTGTGGTTCAAGGCATCGTAAATATGCGTGATGGCGTCGCGGTAACAGAGCTTGGCAGTGACGCGCGCCCTAAAGCGGTAGATAAGAGCCAAGAAGGGGCAAGCTAATGCTGTTATCAGACGTTTCAGTTAAGAGACCGGTCGCTGCGGTCGTTCTTAGCTTGCTACTTTGTGTATTTGGTATTGTCTCGTTCAGCAAGTTAGCTGTACGTGAAATGCCAGACATCGAAAGCCCAGTTGTTTCAATCAGTACTCGCTACGAAGGTGCGTCTGCGACCATTATTGAAAGCCAGATAACCTCGGTTTTAGAGGACCAGCTCTCGGGCATTAGTGGTATTGATGAAATCTCGTCAACCACTCGAAACAGTATGTCACGTATCACCATCACCTTTGATTTGGGCTATGACCTCAATACCGGGGTCAGTGATGTGCGTGATGCGGTGGCTCGTGCTCAGCGCTCTCTGCCTGATGAAGCGGATGATCCTATTGTCTTTAAGAACAATGGTTCGGGCGAAGCTTCTCTGTATATCAATTTAAGCTCTTCGGAGATGGACCGCACCCAGCTGACCGATTATGTCGAGCGTGTGCTGGTGGACCGTTTCAGCTTGATATCAGGGGTAAGCTCAGTCGACATTTCGGGCGGCTTGTACAAAGTGATGTACGTTAAGCTCAAACCCGCGCAAATGGCAGGTCGTGGTGTTACAACGGCGGACATTACATCGGCACTTCGCAGTGAGAACATCGAAAGCCCAGGTGGTGAGATTCGTAACGACCAGATTGTCATGTCGGTTCGTACCGCTCGCAGTTATAACCAAGCAGAAGACTTTGAATACTTGGTGGTGAAACGTGCTAGCGACAATGCGCCGATTTACTTGCGTGACGTAGCCGACGTTTACATCGGTGCAGAAAACGAAAACTCGACCTTTAAGAGCGATGGCGTGGTTAACGTTAGTATGGGGATTGTGCCTCAGTCGGACGCCAACCCTCTTGAGGTTGCAGACCTTGTTCACCACGAAGTAGAGAATATTCAGAAATTCTTACCGGAAGGTACGCGCTTAGCCATCGACTATGACTCTACGGTGTTTATTGAGCGCTCAATTTCAGAGGTATACAGCACACTCTTCATCACTGGTGGCCTGGTGATCTTGGTACTGTACATCTTTATTGGTCAAGCCAGAGCGACCTTAATTCCGGCAGTAACCGTTCCAGTATCGCTGATTTCTTCGTTTATCGCGGCTTATTATTTTGGCTTCTCGATTAACCTCATCACCTTAATGGCTCTGATCTTATCGATTGGGCTGGTGGTCGATGACGCCATCGTGGTGGTTGAAAATATTTTCCACCACATTGAGCGAGGTGAAAAGCCACTTCTTGCGGCCTACAAAGGGACCAGAGAAGTGGGCTTTGCGGTAATCGCAACTACGTTGGTACTTGTGATGGTCTTCCTGCCTATCTCCTTTATGGATGGCATGGTTGGTCTGCTGTTTACTGAGTTTTCAGTATTATTAGCAATGTCGGTGATCTTCTCTTCGTTGATTGCGCTGACGTTGACGCCAGTATTGGGCAGCAAACTGCTTAAAGCGAACGTAAAACCGAACCGATTTAACCTGTTTGTTGATCGTATGTTTGGTCATTTAGAGTCGGCTTACCGTAAAACCTTACAAGGCGCCTTGAACTGGAAATGGGCGGCGCCACTGGTCATCCTTGCATGTATTGGCGGTAGTTGGGGGCTGATGAAGCAAGTACCCGCTCAGTTGACGCCTTCGGAAGACCGTGGGGTTATCTTTGCCTTCGTTCGTGGTGCCGATGCGACCAGTTACAACCGCATGTCGGCCAACATGGACATTGTTGAAGAACGCTTAATGCCACTGCTTGGCGAAGGTTTCCTAAAATCATTCAGCATTCAATCACCAGCGTTTGGTGGTAATGCTGGCGACCAAACTGGTTTCGTTATCATGATCCTTGATGATTGGAACGACCGTGACGTAACGGCTCAGCAAGCGCTAGGACAGGTACGTAAAGCTCTAACGGGCATTCCAGATGTGCGTGTCTTCCCATTCATGCCAGGCTTCCGTGGTGGTTCAAGTGAACCTGTTCAGTTTGTGTTGGGGGGGAGTGATTACCCAGAGCTAAAAACGTGGGCGGATAAACTCAAACTACTGGCCGAAGAGTCGCCACTAATGGAGGGCGCTGAGATTGATTACTCCGAGAAAACACCAGAGCTAGTGGTCTCGGTAGATAAACAGCGAGCAGCTGAGCTTGGGATTAGCGTTCAAGATATCTCTGACACACTAGAGATCATGCTCGGTGGTAAGAGTGAAACGACCTTTGTTGAGCGTGGTGAAGAGTACGATGTGTATTTGCGTGGCGATGAGAACAGCTTTAATAACGCGGCTGATCTGAGCCAAATCTACATGCGCACGGCTTCTGGTGAGTTAGTGACGCTTGATGCGGTGACTAAGATTGAAGAAGTGGCCTCATCTATTCGCTTATCTCACTATAACAAGCAGAAGTCGATTACTGTCACCGCGAACCTTTCGGATGACGCGACGCTTGGTGAGGCACTTGATTACCTTGATCAGCAAGCGATCGAATTGCTGCCGGGTGATGTGTCCGTGAGTTATTCTGGTGAGTCAAAAGATTATAAAGAGAACCAGTCAAGCATTCTTGTGGTGTTTGGATTGGCTTTGTTGGTGGCTTACTTAGTTCTCGCTGCGCAGTTTGAAAGCTTTATTAACCCGCTAGTGGTGATGTTCACCGTACCTATGGGGGTATTTGGTGGCTTCTTAGGTCTGTTCATCATGGGGCAAGGTCTCAATATCTACAGCCAGATTGGTATGATCATGTTGATTGGGATGGTGACCAAGAACGGCATCTTAATTGTAGAGTTTGCCAATCAACTGCGTGACCGCGGTATTGAGTTCGAGAAAGCGATCATCGATGCATCGGCTCGCCGCTTAAGACCAATCATGATGACTGCGTTTACGACATTAGCGGGCGCAATCCCTTTGATTATCTCAACGGGTGCGGGCTATGAGAGCCGAGTAGCGGTTGGTACGGTGATTTTCTTCGGTATGGCTTTTGCGACCTTAGTTACACTGTTTGTAATTCCTGCGATGTACCGTTTGATCTCAGCAAGCACGCAATCACCGGGTCATGTGGAAGCGGAATTGAACAAAGAGCTCAGTCATGACGTGAAAGCGCGAACCTCTCATGGTGAGTTGAATTAATCGCGTTGTTCAACGAGTCATTCCATAGAGCGACGAAGGAGAGAGTAGGGAATCTCATCGAGTATTCGATTAGCGTTAAGAGATCCCCAACTCACAAGTTCCTTGTTCTCGGGGATGACGGTGGAAAGTGTTAAAAAAGGGGCAGACGTTCAACGTCTGCCCCTTTTTCTATTTGCCGTGTTTAACCGTAATTCACGGAGTAGCGAGTAGGCTTATGATTCATTGCTAAGACAAGGTTAAGAGCAATAGCACCAAGAATCGATAGACCAATCACTTCGAGAGAAACAAAGAAGCACGAAGCAATTAAGATACAAAAATCGATGGCAAGCTGAGACTTACCAACTGAAATACCAAACTTGTCTTGGATGAATAAACACAGAACATTAAAACCGCCAAGGCTTGAACGATGTCGGAATAGAATCAGCATCCCTAAGCCCATTAAAAGTCCACCGGCAACTGCGCAGTACACTTCGTTAATAGTATCTAAGCTAATCACCAAATAAAGGTGATCGGCAAAGATCGAAACCAATGCACCTGAAAGGGCACTGTTAAAGGCGAATCTAGAACCAAAGCGTTTCCAAGCTAATAGGTAAAATGGACAGTTAGCCACAAAATAGAGCGTACCGAATGAAATAGGGACAAACTGACTGGCCAACAAGGCTAATCCTGTCGTGCCGCCAGTCAGCAAAGAGGCTGATTGCAAGAAGAAGACGCCCTGTGCGACTAAAAAGGTGCCGGTTAAAATTGCGATCCAATCTTCTTTTCTTGAGTGTTTTTCCATCAAACTGAAATTTAACTAGTAAATAATGGCGTGCATACTATTTAAAAATTAAGGATTTCGGTAGCTTGAGAGGCAAATTTAAGGTAAACCTATGTAATTATCGTTTTACGGGGTGTAAAGGATAGAGTTGACACTTGCCTCAATTTGAAGCGTAAAAAGTGCCATCATGACAATCTTTGTAAAACACTATGAAAAAACTGCATGAGAAAAATTTCAATTTTCTCTTTATGACCCAGATCAAATTATGTAGAATGCGCGTCATTAGCTTAATGCAAACGTTTGCGTCAGGTAAAAAACGTCGGTATTGAGGTCAGAAATCAGTTTTTTTGCAATTTTTAAGTCTTAATCTGAGTCAGGAGATACAGATGCTAAAGCGTGATATGAACATCGCAGATTACGATGCGGAACTGTTCGCAGCAATCCAAGAAGAAACTCTTCGCCAGGAAGAACACATTGAACTTATCGCTTCTGAAAACTACACAAGCCCACGTGTAATGGAAGCTCAAGGTTCTCAGCTAACTAACAAGTACGCTGAAGGTTACCCAGGCAAGCGCTACTACGGTGGTTGTGAGTACGTTGATAAAGCAGAAGCTCTTGCTATCGATCGTGCATGTGAGCTTTTCGGTTGTGAATACGCAAACGTACAGCCACACTCTGGTTCTCAAGCAAACAGCGCTGTTTACATGGCTCTTCTGAATCCAGGCGATACAGTTCTAGGCATGAGCCTAGCGCACGGTGGTCACCTGACTCACGGTTCACCAGTAAACTTCTCTGGTAAGCACTACAACGTTATTCCTTACGGTATCGATGAAGCTGGCCAAATCAATTACGATGAAATGGAGCAACTTGCTCTAGAGCACAAACCAAAGATGATCATCGGTGGTTTCTCAGCTTACTCTCAAATCGTAGATTGGGCTCGCATGCGTGAAATCGCAGACAAAGCAGGTGCTTGGCTATTCGTTGATATGGCACACGTAGCGGGTCTTATCGCTGCAGGTGAGTACCCAACGCCAGTACCTCACGCACACGTTGTTACAACAACAACGCACAAAACACTAGCAGGTCCACGTGGTGGTCTAATCCTGTCTAACGCTGGCGAAGAGATGTACAAGAAGCTGAACTCAGCAGTTTTCCCTGGCGGTCAAGGTGGTCCACTAATGCACGTAATCGCTGGTAAAGCGGTAGCGTTCAAAGAAGCAATGGAACCAGAATTCAAAGCATACCAAGCTCGCGTAGTGAAGAACGCAAAAGCGATGGTTGCTCAGTTCCAAGAGCGCGGTTACAAAATCGTATCTAACGGTACAGAGAACCACCTGTTCCTAGTTGATCTAATCGACAAAGACATCACAGGTAAAGATGCAGACGCAGCACTAGGCGCAGCAAACATCACTGTAAACAAGAACTCAGTACCAAACGATCCACGTAGCCCATTCGTTACTTCAGGTATCCGTGTAGGTTCTCCAGCAATCACTCGTCGTGGTTTCACTGAAGAAGATGCGAAAGAGCTAGCGAACTGGATGTGTGACGTTCTAGATAACATCGGCAACGAAGAAGTTATCGAAGCGACAAAAGCAAAAGTTTTAGAGATCTGTAAGCGTCTTCCAGTTTACGCTTAATTTTCGTCATAGTTGACTGAACTTCGTTGTCGGGCATGCTCATTTACACTTGTAAACTCCGCGTGCCCTCCTAGAATTTCAGCCAACTATTTTGAAAATTCCGAAGCCTCATCTTTTGATGGGGCTTTTTTGTATCTACCGGAGGTTGAGCTGTGGATATGCCGAGGCACAAGTTGTCATTCCATAGAGCGACGAAGGAGTGAGTAGGGAATCTCTAAACAATTTCTGCTCGCTGGAAGAGATCCCCAACTCATTCGTGCCTCATTCTTGAGGATGACAGAGTTACTTACTCAAACTAAAAAGGGTTGATGCTTTCACATCAACCCTTGTCGGTTTTTCTTTTCGCTATTTAGGCAAGCTAATCAATGTGCCTGACTTACATTTGAATGAGTAGTATTTGCTGCTTTCGCTGAATTTACCTAGACCTTCACCATCACAGTAATCGAAGTTGATATCACGCATAGTGGTTAACGTTTCTTCGCTGTTGAGTGAGAACTTTGAACCGTCAGCACAGACGATACGAACTCGCTCATCATCACTGACTGAATAAAGAGAGACTTCGGTGTTACAAAGCTCAAAAGAGGCTTCACGGAAATTATCTTGTTTCGTATTCGAAGCACAACCTGCCAATAGCGTCGTAGCTGCAACAGCGACAAGCCCTAATCTCTTCATAATGGTTCCTTGGATAACATAATTATATTTTTAATGAGATAAGCTAAGCCTATATAAGAGTAGGGCGTCATTCAACCGCACAAACAAAAAAGCCTGCACAGAGGCAGGCTTTCAATCAAATTTAATTACCAATTAGCTGGTTAGGTCATCAAAGAATTTCTTAACGCCGTTGAAGAAACCTTCAGACTTTGGCTTATGCTTTGTTGCCGCTTCACCGCCACAAGACTCTTCAAACTCTTTCAGGAGTTCTTTTTGACGAGAGCTTAGGTTAACTGGAGTCTCAACAACAAGCTTAACGATAAGGTCACCAATACCGCCGCCGCGTACACCCTTAACACCCTTACCACGCATGCGGAACATACGGCTAGTTTGAGTTTCAGAAGGCACTTTGAGATTTACACGACCATCAAGCGTAGGAACTTCAACTTCACCACCTAGTGCCGCCATTGCAAAGCTTACAGGCACTTCACAGTAAAGGTTGTTGCCGTCACGCTCAAAGATATGGTGCTCTTTTACGTGGACTTGTACGTATAGATCGCCTGCTGGTGCGCCGTGCTCACCTGCTTCACCTTCGCCAGATAGACGAATGCGATCGCCAGTATCCACACCTGCTGGGATCTTAACGTTAAGTGTTTTGGTTTTTTGTTTGCGGCCTTGGCCGTGGCAAGATTTACATGGGTTCTTAATGATCTTGCCTTTACCATGACAGGTAGGACAGGTTTGTTGAACCGCAAAGAAGCCTTGACGCATCTGTACTTGGCCGTGGCCATGACACGTACCACAAGTCTCAGCTGAAGAGCCTTTCTCTGCGCCGCTGCCGTCACAAGTGTCACACTCAACTAGAGTTGGGACTTCGATTTCTTTAGAGACACCACGAACCGCTTCTTCTAGCGTTAGTTCCATGTTGTATCGTAGGTCAGCACCGCGCTGTGCACGATGACCACCGCCACCACGACGACCGCCACCAAAAATATCACCGAATACATCGCCAAAGATATCGCCGAAGTCTGCACCGCCGCCACCGAAGCCACCGCCTCCGCCCATGCCACCTTGTTCAAAGGCTGCGTGGCCGTATTGGTCGTAAGCTGCACGTTTTTGAGCGTCAGTAAGAATTTCGTACGCTACTTTTACTTCTTTAAACTTTTCTGCAGCGCTGTCGTCACCCTGATTGCGGTCTGGGTGGAATTTCATCGCTAAGCGCTTGTACGCTTTCTTAATATCGCGCTCTGATGCATCGCGGCTTACGCCTAATACTTCGTAAAAATCACGTTTTGACATGTTCTTCGTCACCAATGTAGTACTGCAAACAGTGGTTAGTCGGCCACCGCTTGGTGTTTGTATCATTCTAGATAAAGGCTTTAAACAAAAGTGTTTATCTGGAAGGACAGTTAATTACAAACATACGGGCGTATGAGTTTCCCCAAACGCCCGCATCATAATTTAAGTTAAATCAGATTCAAGAATTACTTCTTGTCTTCTTTTACTTCTTCGAATTCTGCGTCAACAACGTCATCGTCTTGAGACTGTTGCTGTGCACCAGCGTCAGCACCTTGTGCTTGCTGAGCTTGAGCTTGCTGCTGAGCGATTTCCATTAGCTTCTGAGCCGCTGCCATAAGAGCTTGAACTTTAGCGTCGATCGCTTCTTTGTCTTCACCCTTACGAGCTTCTTCTAGCTCAGTGATAGCTGCTTCAATCTTCTCTTTCTCGTCAGCTGGAAGAGCGTCGCCCGCTTCTTCGATTTGCTTACGAGTACCGTGAATCATTTGGTCAGCTTGGTTACGTGCAGTTACTAGCTCTTCGAACTTCTTGTCCGCTTCTTTGTTAGCTTCTGCTTCTTGTACCATTTTCTCGATTTCTTCGTCTGATAGACCGCCAGAAGCTTGGATAGTGATCTTCTGTTCTTTACCAGTCGCTTTATCTTTCGCAGATACGTTTAGGATACCGTCAGCATCTAGGTCGAAAGTTACTTCGATTTGTGGCATGCCACGTGGCGCTGGCTGAATACCTTCTAGGTTGAACTGACCAAGAGACTTGTTGTAAGTCGCTTGCTTACGCTCACCTTGTAGTACGTGGATAGTTACCGCGCTCTGGTTGTCTTCAGCTGTAGAGAACACTTGGTCCGCTTTAGTAGGGATAGTTGTGTTCTTCTCGATTAGCTTAGTCATTACACCACCCATCGTTTCGATACCGAAAGATAGAGGAGTAACGTCTAGTAGAAGTACGTCTTTAACATCACCAGCTAGTACACCACCTTGAACTGCAGCACCCATTGCTACTGCTTCATCAGGGTTCACGTCACGGCGAGCTTCTTTACCGAAGAACTCAGCAACTTTAGCTTGAACCATAGGCATACGAGTCTGACCACCTACTAGGATAACGTCAGTGATGTCGCCTACAGATAGGTCAGCGTCAGCTAGAGCAACTTTTAGTGGCTCTAGAGAACGTTGAACTAGGTCTTCAACTAGAGATTCTAGCTTCGCACGAGTCACTTTTACGTTCATGTGCTTAGGACCAGTTGCATCCGCAGTAACGTAAGGTAGGTTTACGTCAGTTTGAGTAGTAGAAGAAAGCTCGATCTTCGCTTTTTCTGCTGCTTCTTTAACACGCTGCATTGCTAGTGGATCAGTCTTAAGATCGATGCCTTGCTCTTTCTTAAACTCTTCTACTAGGTAGTTGATCATGCGGTTATCGAAATCTTCACCACCAAGGTGAGTGTCACCGTTAGTTGCTAGTACTTCGAAAGTTTTCTCGCCTTCAACTTCGTCGATTTCGATGATTGAGATATCGAATGTACCACCACCAAGGTCGTATACTGCGATAGTGCGATCGCCACCTTGCTTGTCTAGGCCGTATGCTAGTGCAGCAGCCGTTGGTTCGTTGATGATACGTTTAACATCTAGACCTGCGATACGGCCAGCATCTTTAGTTGCTTGACGCTGAGCATCGTTGAAGTAAGCAGGTACAGTAACAACAGCGCCAGTTACTTCCTCACCAAGGAAGTCTTCCGCTGTTTTCTTCATTTTCTTCAGGATTTCAGCTGAAACTTGAGGAGCCGCCATTTTTTGGCCTTGTGCTTCTACCCAAGCGTCACCGTTGTCAGCCTTAACGATTTTGTAAGGCATGATTTCGATGTCGCGCTGAACTTCTTCGTCTTCAAAGCGACGACCAATAAGACGCTTAATTGCAAATAGCGTGTTTGTTGGGTTAGTAACTGCTTGACGTTTAGCTGGTTGGCCTACTAGCGTTTCGCCGTCTGTGTAAGCAACAACGGATGCCGTTGTACGCTCACCTTCTGCGTTCTCGATTACACGTGGTTTGTCGCCGTCTAGTACAGCAACACATGAGTTAGTAGTACCTAAGTCAATACCAATGATTTTACCCATCAGGCTATCTCCGAATAATTTTCTATTTTCGTTTTGCTATATCCCCTATGTGGGGATGGAGAATCGGGTTTCAACCCTTGCTCACAAACAAAAATATGGATGTTTGCTTCTCGTATGCACCATAGATAAGGGCGCTAAATGGCATTTCAAGGGAAGAATTGAAAAAAAATCTAATTTTCTCAATAAATACATCGGTGGAGGTAAAGGAAAGGACTTTCAGGGATTGGTGAAGGGATGAAAATAAAAAGGAGGCTCACCGATAGAGCCTCCTTTTAATAAATTAGTGCTATTACATCTTTAAGAGCGGCAAAAGGTTAGTTGATGCTCTCAAAGAAGTCGTTGCTGGCAGGGAAGTCTCCCGCGACTTCGACCAGCTGACCGTTACCGTTAAAGTTAACGATCAGGTTTTTCTGTACTGAGTCATTATGGCCTTCCGTGTGGTGGTAAATGTAGTACCACGTATCTGGATAACCATTTTCAACCAACATCGGAGAACCCATTACATAACGCACTTGCTCTTTGGTCATGCCAAACTTGAGCTTTTCCACCGCGGTCTGCTCAACATAGTTGCCTTGGTTAATATCAATGCGGTATACCAGCTTTTCGAGTAGAGAGCAGCCTGTCAGCATAGTCATAGCGAGTGGTACAGCGATAAGCCACTTTTTCAATTGCATACTTAAATTCTTGTAACTGATAAATTCTTAAACTCAGCCGATAATAAACAAGCTGGGCGCTAATGTAAAAAGCTGAACGTGTTTTGAATTGTTTCAGACCATGATTTTTGAATTTGGTTGCAAAGTCGAGCCAAAATTCTGTCAAGAATGGAACTTTGGCTCGATAAAGTAGTGAAAAGAGGATTATGCGGCGATCAGTAACTCCTTTGCATTGGCAAGGGTAGAATCCGTAATTTGGCTACCACCCAGTAGGCGAGCGAGTTCAGAAACTCGTTGCTCGTCATCCAATCGGCGCATTTGCGTTTCTGTTTTGCCGGATTTTGTTTGCTTAGCAACGAATAGCTGTTGGTGACCGCACCCCGCCACTTGAGGTAAGTGGGTAACACAAAGTACTTGAGTTGACTCACCAAGTTTGCGCAGCATCTTACCGACAACTGCGGCCGTTGGGCCACTGATACCGACATCCACTTCATCGAAAATCAGACTAGGTGTGTCAACTTTCTGTGCGGTAATTACTTGAATCGCGAGGGAGATTCGAGACAATTCACCACCGGATGCCACTTTGGCAATGGGCTGCATTGGTTGGCCAGGGTTGGTTGATACAACGAAACAGATTGAATCCATGCCGAGTGGGGAAGGGTGCGTTCCTTCGTTGTTCACTTCAATACTAAACTGGGCCTTCTCCATACTCAGTTCATGCATACTTGCCGTAATAAGTTTGTTGAGCTCTTTGGCGTAACGCAGACGCGATTTGTGCAGTTTTTCCGCTGAGGTCAAGAAGCTTTGGTATTTATTTTCGACTTCTTGTTCTAACTCTTCTAGACGTTCATCGGAACAATCAAGTGCTTCAATTTGTGCAAGGAGATCCTGATGATGTTGGTAGAGTTCCTCCGGCATGACGTGGTGCTTACGCGCCATCGACATCACTTTTGAGAAACGTTCTTCGACATAGGCCATTCGAGCCGGATCAACGTCGATACAATCAAGGTAATTTCTCAGTTCACTATTGGCTTCTTCAAGCTGAATGATGGCCTCTGCCACCATGTTGGGCAGCTCGACAAGCTTTTCATCCAGCTCAGCTAACTGTATTAGGGAGTGATTGGCCGATTGCAAAATACCAAGCGCATTAACGTCTTCACCTTCGTAAATAAGTTCGATGGCCTGCTGACAGGTAGAGGCGAGTTCACCACTGTTGGAGAGGCGTTTGTGTTCTTGTTCCAGTTCATCATATTCCTCTTCCCCAATCGCAAGTTCATTAAGCTCTTTGATTTGGTATTCCAATAGCTGCTTTTGAGCTAAGTTTGCCGCACTGTTTTCTTTCAGCTGTTTAAGGCTGTTATCTGCTTGTCGCCAAGTTTGATAAGCGTTACGGGTGCTTTTTAGGTGGCTGGAATGACCTGCATATTGATCTAACATCGCCATTTGGTAGTCACTTTTCATCAATTGGTGATGAGCATGTTGGCCATGGATGTTGATCAGCAGCTGCCCTAAAGATTTGAGTTGAGAGAGAGGAACAGGGCTGCCGTTAATGAACGCACGCGAGCGGCCTTCTTTACTGATGATTCGGCGTAAGATGCAGTCGCTACCATCGAGAAGATCGTTGTCTTCTAACCAACGGGTCGCATTGATATTGTTTTCCAGTGAGAAAGCGGCACTGACTTCCGTTTTTTCTTCCCCTTGTCGTACCATGCTGGCTTCCGCGCGCCCGCCTAAACATAAACCAAGCGCGTCAATGGCGATGGATTTACCAGCGCCAGTTTCACCGGTAATGGTCGTCATTCCTTTGGATAGCTCTAGCTGTAGAGACTTAACAATTGCAAAATTATTAACACTTAGATGAGCCAGCATTTTGTTGTACCTGTTTAAATGAACAATACTGTGTATGCGAACAGTATATACTGTTTCTTTATACAGTAAAGTTGCAGGTGAAAATTTTTGTGAGGAGGATCAGAGTCGAAGTTTCAATGCGTTATAGTCTTTTGGGTGGAAGGTACAAAAAAGCCGACACAATGGCCGGCTTCTAAAGAGATCTTTGTTGGGACTAGAAAAGCTTACTTGACCACCCAAGCTTGTTCCGAAGGACATGGTAGTAGCTGTAATCTTTCGGGTGGATCAGTTTCAATATGTTCGGGCTTTGATAAATATGTACTTCATCGCCGGGAGAAACAGGCAGTGACACCTGACCATCACACCCAACTTCTTGTGTACCACGGTTATCTGGGGAGACTAACAACTTAATTCGGCGATTGCCGTCAACAACCAAAGGCCTGCTTGATAACGTATGCGGGAACATGGGTACAAGTGAAATAGCGTTTAAGCTTGGAGACAGAATAGGACCACCACCAGAGAGTGAATAAGCTGTCGACCCTGTTGGTGTGGAGACAATCAGTCCATCGGCTCTCAGAGAAAATGCAAAGCTCTCATCAATGTACACTTCGAATTCAATCATGTGGGCCACTTGCCCGGGGTGAAGGACGGCTTCATTTAATGCGGCGTTATGGCTTTTTACTTGGCCGTGGCGATGCACTTCAGCTTCAAGTAAGAAACGCTCTTCTTCGAAAAACTCCCCTTCGAGTACTTTTTTCAGCGCATCTTGGAAATCTTCTGGATTAAGATCGGTCAAGAAACCAAGGTTGCCACGGTTAACCCCTATCACTGAAATGTCGAAACGGGATAACACGCGAGCTGCACCGAGCATGTTGCCGTCACCACCGACAACGATCGCAAGGTCAGCGATGCGTCCGAGTTGAATGAGGCTAGCAAAGTCATCTTGTGGAATATCATCCAAGATTTCGCAGAGACGGTCATCGATATAAACTTTATAACCTTCAGCTTTTAACCATGTATAGAGCTCTCTATGCGTAGCAATAGCTTGTTGATCTCTTGGTTTTCCAATGATGGCGATCACTTGAAAAGGTTTTTTCATAGGTTTTAGGTACCAATTAGGCTTGAATCGTCAATCTTCATCCCCATAATAATGGCAAGTTAGCTATTTATGCGAATTTTTGTGTGTCTCAATACGATAAACGTGAAGTATTGGGCGCCAATAGATGTGAATTCTGGAGATATCATGAGCAACGAAGAAAACAAAGTTACTGAAGAAGAGCTGGATCAAATCATCGAAGAAGCCGAGAAAGTAGAAGCTGCGGCTCAAGCAGCGGAAGCTGAACTTGAAGAAGCCGGTGATGAGAAAGACGTGAAAATTGCTCAATTGGAAGCGGCTCTTCTATCAAGTGAAGCAAAAATCAAAGATCAGCAAGATGGTGTTTTACGTGCGAAAGCTGAAGTAGAAAACATGCGTCGCCGCACTGAGTCTGAGATTGATAAAGCGCGTAAGTATGCTCTGAACAAGTTTGCAGAAGAGTTACTGCCGGTTATTGATAACCTAGAGCGTGCTATTCAAGCAGCAGACACTGATAATGAAGCAGTGAAACCTCTTCTTGAAGGTGTTGAGCTAACGCACAAGACATTTACTGATACCGTTTCTAAATTTGGTCTTAAAGAGATCAACCCTGAAGGTGAAGCGTTCAACCCTGAACTTCACCAAGCAATGTCGATTCAAGAAAGCCCAGATCATGAGCCAAATTCGGTTATGTTCGTAATGCAGAAAGGTTACGAGCTAAACGGTCGTGTGATTCGCCCTGCGATGGTGATGGTATCTAAGTAAACACCACTGAGATCTCACTTTTAAAAAGAGAGCCAATTGAGGCTCTCTTTTTTTGTGTCTCAAGAAACTGGAATGAGGACTAAATAAACAGTTGATGTAGAGAATAAATCCCCTAATTGAAATGTTTACAGAGTTATTTCCTTTAATGAATCCTGTAACATTATCGTAAACAAATGCTTTATTTTGTAACCTTTGTGTGTATTATGTGCGAACTCCGCCGAGTAATATGGCGGATTAATCTATAAAAATATAAATTGGAAACACGACATTCTGGAGATGAATGATGGATAAATCGCTTTCAAGCAAGATATTTGTAGGCTTGTTTGCTGGTCTACTGATCGGTACTGCTATTCAGTACTTGTTCAGCGGAGTTGCTATTTTTGATACATACCTTCTTGGTGCCGCAGAAGGCGCTGGTGGTATGTTTGTATCACTGATCAAACTGCTTGTTGTACCTTTGGTCTACGTTTCAATCGTATGTGGTATTGTCGATCTAAAAGACATCACTGCTTTCGGTCGTCTTGGTGGTAAAACTTTTGCTCTTTACATTATTAACACCATCATCGCAATTACCGCAGCACTGACTGTTGGTATGATCTTCCAGCCAGGTGCGGATGCAAACCTTGCGGGTACGATTTCAGAAACGGTTAAGCTAACAACCACTGAAACGCCTGATATCTTCTCACTTGTAGTGAACATCGTACCAAGCAACCCTGTACAGGCGTTTGCTAACGGTGACATGCTGCAAATCATCTTTATGGCAATCTTGACTGGTCTTGCTATTCAAGCGCTTGATTCACGTGGTGGCCCAGCTATCCGTACGTTCAAGATGGCTAACGAAATCATGATGAAGCTAGTAGGCCTAGTAATGAGCCTAGCGCCATTCGGTGTATTTGCTCTTATGATTCAACTAGGTGCAACGTTAGATGCAAACACGCTAATGTCTGTAGCTGGTTACGTAGCGCTTGTTGTTGCAATGCTCGTATTCTGGATCTTTGTTTTCTACCCAACAGCGGTAGGCATTGCGACGGGTACTTCTCCGAAGACATTCCTACGTGCAACTCGTGAGCAGATCCTATTCTCACTATCAACCGCGAGCTCGAACGCGACGATTCCAGTAACAATGCGTACTTTGACCGAGAAACTAAAAGTTTCTAAGTCAGTAGCAGGCTTTGGTGTACCACTAGGTGCAACAATGAACATGTCTGGTGTATCTATCTACATCGCATTGGCAACTATCTTCGTCGCAAACGCGTTTGGTCAGCCAATCAATACTGCAGACGTATTCACTCTTGGCCTAACTATCCTTCTACTGTCTATCGGTGCTGGTGGTGTTCCTGGTGGTGGCGTTGTAATGGTAGGTGTACTACTTCACCAACTAGGTCTTCCACCTGAAGGTCTTGCAATCATCGCAGCGGTAGACCGTATTAACGATATGTTCTGTACTTCTTCTAACGTAGTTGGTGATACAGCAGTGAACACAATCGTTGCTAAGACTGAAGGCGAAATCGGTAAAGAAGAAGCGGAAGTTGAAGTGAAAGTAGCGGAAGCGAACGCTTAATCGAACAGATAAATCAAACTAAAAGCGAGCCCAAGTGGCTCGCTTTTTTGTTTGTGGAAAAATTTGACCGACGCACAGGGACAGTCTGAATCGGAGCTAGTTTCTTAATCTCCAACCAACCACTAAGCTAAGTAATACCCAAAGATAGAGCGGCCAACTGCCAACCTGACGGTAAGGTGTTGCACCTTCGGTAGCGGTGATTTCAGCTCGTAATACGGCTGTCTCAAACTGAGGTACCTGCGCGGTAATATGACCCAAATGATCCGTCACGGCAGTGATGCCATTATTGGTCGCTCGAATCACTGGCTTCCCTAGCTCTAAAGCACGCATTCTTGCGATTTCCATGTGTTGCAGTGGGCCTATTGAGCGACCAAACCACGCATCGTTGGAAAGTGTAAGAATGTAGTCAGTTTCATCATTCACATTTTGTCGAACTTGCTCGTTAAAGATGATCTCATAACACAGTGCTGGTGCCATTTGTTTGTTGTTGGCATCAATGTTCGGCTGAATAAAATCACCGCGGCTGAATGATGACATTGGCAAATTAAAGAATGGCGCGATTGGCCTTAAGATGTTCTCAAACGGCACAAACTCACCAAACGGCAGCAAGTGATGCTTATGGTAACGTAGGTTCATGTCGTAGCTGTAACCGCCATTCTGTGTTTGCCCTAGCGTTAAAATGCTGTTGAAAAACTGCTTGTCTTCACCTTGGTTAACGATACCCGTGATGACCGCGCTGTTATTCATACGAGCCGCTGCGTCTAGGTTACGTAAGAAAGAGGCAATTTCAAATTCAAACGCAGGGATTGCGGCTTCTGGCCAGATGATGATGTCTGCATCCCAGCTTTCTCGGGTAAGGTCGGTGTACTTCATAATGGTCGGCCAGCGCTGGCTTGGCTGCCATTTTAGCTCTTGAGCAATGTTGCCCTGGATTAACGCCACTTTTGTTGTATCTTCAGGCTTTGGCGTTACCCACTGAGCCGACTGTAAACCAAAGCCAGTAGCGAGAATAACGGCAGGAATTATCAGGGTTAGCCACTGCCTATGTAAGCTTGCATAAGCAATCGCAGCAGCAGAGAGCATCACAAGTAAGGTAAGAAGCTCTACACCGCCAATAGGAGCAAAGTTTGCAAGTGGACTTTCTATTTGACTGTAGCCTAGCCATAGCCAAGGGAAGCCTGTCATTACCCAGCCACGAAGCCAATCAAAAATCAGCCATAGAGCAGGGGCTGCAAGCAAGAAGCGAGTGCGATTAGCGTTAGGGAAGAACCGGTTTAAGCTCCAACTGAATAGAGCAGAATAAACAGCAAGGTAGCCAACCAGTAGGGTCATTAAGAATAAGCTGGCAATCTTTGGCATACCGCCAAAGTTGTCGATGCTGACATGAACCCAACTTATGCCGGTAGCAAATTGCCCGAATCCCCATGCGTAACCTGTCCATAGCGCTTGTTTCGCTGACTGGCGGTGAATAAGGAGTAAAAGCAGCGCAGGGCTGATAAATGCGAGAGGCCAAAGCTCATAAGGAGCAAAAGCGAAAGTCGTGGATGCGCCAACAAAAACGGCCGCAAGCGGCCGTTTTAGGCGATGAAAAAGTGAATTGATCATCGTATTTTCTTTTTATTCCCAAATGGGAGAGTAGCGTTACTCTTCGGTAGAGTCTGTTACGAGCTCTTCGTCAGGGATAGTCACTTGCAGCTGCAGTACACGTCGGTTATCGGCAGAAGTCACTTTGAAGCTGTAACCTTCAATGTCTACGATTTCACCGCGAGATGGTAAGTGGCCAAACGCGGTCATTACCATACCACCAACAGTATCGACTTCTTCATCACTGAAAGTGGTGTTGAAGGTGTCATTAAACTCTTCAATCGTTGTCAGAGCTTTTACTGCGTATGTGTGCTTGCTGAGCTTGCGAATATCGAGTTCTTCTTCATCGTCAAATTCATCTTCGATTTCACCAACGATTTCTTCAAGAATATCTTCGATTGTCACAAGACCAGATACCCCACCGAACTCATCGACAACGATAGACATATGATAACGTTCTTCACGGAACTCTTTCAGTAGGCGATCAACTCGCTTACTTTCAGGAACAACCACCGCTGGGCGGATAACTTGTTCGATATCAAATGGTTCGCTGCCAGAACCCAAGTATTTAAGTAAGTCCTTCGCTAACAGAATACCTTCTACATGGTCTTTATCTTCACTGATAACTGGGTAGCGAGAGTGCTGAGCATCAGTAATAAGGCCGATCAGAGTGTCTAAATCGTCACTACGGTCAACCGTAACCATTTGCGAACGCGGTAACATGATGTCACGCACTCGCATTTCAGAAATCTCCATAACACCTTCAAGCATGTCGCGGGTGTCGTGGTCGATTAGGTCATTTTCTTCTGAGTCACGGAATACTTCCACAAGCTCTTGGCGATCTTTTGGTTCACCTTGAAAAAGTTGACCTAGGCGTCCGAAGAAGGACTTTCTACTCGGACCTTCAGATTTTTCTTTCTTACCTTCTAGAGAGGAGGGCGAATTGTCTTCGTTCATTGTTTCTCATTTAAGTAACGCTATCAGATGTGTGATAGCTCACGTCAGTAGAAGTTTACCTTTCGGCTGATTCTACTCTTTTTCATCAATGTACGGGTCTTTAAATCCCATACCTTGCATGATTTCTGTTTCGAGTGACTCCATCTCTTCAGCTTCGTCATCCTCGATATGATCATAACCTAGCAGATGCAAGCTACCATGTACAACCATATGCGCCCAGTGGGCCATTAGAGGTTTGTTTTGCTCGATGGCCTCACGTTCAACAACTTGGCGGCAGATGATTAGATCACCCAGTAGATCCATTTCGATACCCGGAGGGGCTTCAAATGGGAAAGATAACACGTTGGTCGGTTTATCTTTACCGCGATAGTCGTGGTTGAGCTGGTGACTTTCTTCTTCATCGACCACGCGAATGGTGACTTCGGCTTGTGGTTGAAATTGTGTCACTGCTGAGCTTAACCAAAGATGAATGTCATCAAACGTTGGTAAACCATTTTCATCTTCGACCGCTAATTGAAGATCAAGTTCGATGCTCATGCTCAGTTGCTCTCTTTTACTGTTGAATTGTTGGCTGTCGCAGCGGCTTCAACTAACGCTTGATTAGCCGCTTGTTGAGTTTCGCGTTCTTCTCGGCGAATGCGGTCACGTTCTTTGCGTTCTTTTTGGTCTTTCGCTTCCCACTTCTCATAAGCATTAACGATACGAGCGACAACTGGGTGGCGAACAACGTCATCAGCTAAGAAGAAGTTAAAGCTAATATCATCAACGTCACTCAATACTTCAATCGCATGGCGAAGGCCTGATTTAGCGCCGCGTGGTAAGTCGATCTGGGTAATATCACCCGTTATTACCGCACGCGAGTTAAAGCCGATACGAGTTAAGAACATTTTCATCTGTTCCACGGTCGTGTTTTGGCTTTCATCCAAGATGATGAAGGCATCGTTTAATGTACGGCCACGCATGTACGCCAGTGGCGCGACTTCAATAACATTACGTTCAATCAGCTTTTCTACTTTCTCGAAACCTAACATTTCGAAAAGGGCATCGTAAAGTGGACGAAGATAAGGGTCGACTTTTTGGCTCAGGTCACCGGGTAGGAAGCCTAGCTTCTCACCGGCTTCAACTGCTGGACGAGTCAGCAAAATACGGCGAATTTCTTGGCGTTCAAGTGCATCGACAGCGGCTGCAACGGCGAGGTACGTTTTACCTGTACCTGCAGGACCAATACCAAACGAGATGTCATGAGTAACCATGTTCATCAAGTACTGACCTTGGTTTGGCGTACGCGGTTTGATGACGCCTTTCTTAGTCTTAATGAACACTTCTTTGCCGTGCTCGAAGCTCGCTTCTAGATCTTGTTCAAGTACACCCGTTTCTTTGATCGCAAGGTGGATTTCGTCTGGTTCAACATCAGGAATGTTGCCGCGAACAGGTGCCGTGTTGACGTAAAGCGTTTTAATGATTTCAAGCGCAGCCGCACTCGTGTGGGGCTTACCAACGATAGTAAAGAAGTTACCACGGTAGCTGATTTCAACACCTAAACGGCGTTCTAAGTGCTTGATGTTGTCGTCGAAAGGACCGCAAAGACTAGCCAAACGGCGGTTATCTGATGGTTCTAGATCGATTTCTAGGGTAACAATTTTATTGCTCAAAGTTGCCTCTCATTGTGTGCCACTCTAAAAAAGCCCGATTTAGACCGGGCTTTTAGTGACTTTATATACCTTTCTCTAAGATGGTATCAGAGTCGGGTAAATTCAAGCTAATTTAGAACTTAAGGTGTGAAGGTTGCTACACCTAGCTCATCTTCGCGTTTTGTTCTTGCCATCATTTGAGTTGGCGACACCATTGTACGTAAGTCCATGTCTTTTTCTGTACGGACTAAATCACCACGAAGAGAGTTAGCGAATACATCGGTGATCTTCACATCAACGAACTGACCGATAAGGTCTGCGCTGCCTTCAAAGTTCACTACGCGGTTATTCTCCGTACGTGCGCGAAGCTCCATTAGATTCTTCTTAGATGGGCCTTCAACCAAAACGCGCTGCTCTGTATCAAGCATTAGGCGAGAATAACGCATTGCTTGGGCATTAACCGTTTGTTGCAGTTCGTATAGACGTTCCTTCTTCTCTTGCTCTGGCACGTCACATGGGTAGTCAGCAGCTGGCGTACCTGGACGTGGAGAGAAGATAAAGCTAAAGCTCATATCAAAATCAACGTCTTTGATTAGCTTCATTGTGTCTTGGTGATCTTTCGCTGTTTCACCCGGGAAGCCAACAATGAAGTCAGAACTGATTTGAATATCAGGACGCGCTTTACGCAGCTTACGAATGATCGACTTGTATTCGATGGCCGTGTGTGGACGCTTCATCATCGTCAGGATGCGGTCACTACCACTTTGTACTGGTAGGTGCAGGAAGCTTACAAGTTCAGGTGTATCTTCATACACTGCGATGATGTCGTCAGTAAACTCTAATGGGTGGCTCGTTGTGAAACGAATACGGTCGATACCGTCAATTGATGCCACAAGACGAAGAAGTTCAGCGAATGAACAGATATCACCTTCGTGTGTTGGACCACGGTACGCGTTTACGTTTTGACCTAGTAGGTTGACTTCACGTACACCTTGATCGGCTAGCTGTGCGATTTCGAACAGTACGTCATCCATTGGACGGCTTACTTCTTCGCCACGAGTGTATGGTACAACACAGTAAGTACAGTACTTAGAACAGCCTTCCATGATGGAAACGAACGCGGTTGCGCCTTCAGCACGAGGCTCCGGTAGACGGTCAAACTTTTCGATCTCAGGGAAAGAGATGTCCATTACTGGCGCTTCGTTAGACTGAGATTGTTTGATCATCTCTGGAAGACGGTGCAGTGTTTGTGGACCAAAGATTACGTCAACAAACGGTGCACGTTCACGAATGTGGTCACCTTCTTGTGTCGCAACACAACCGCCCACACCGATTACCACACCTTCTTTTTTGTCTTTTAGCGTTTTCCAACGACCAAGCTGGTGGAATACTTTCTCTTGCGCTTTTTCGCGGATAGAGCAGGTATTAAGAAGTAAGACATCTGCCTCATCTGGGTCTTCTGTTAGTTCGTAGCCATTTGCCGCGTTCATTAGATCGGCCATCTTTGATGAATCGTATTCGTTCATCTGGCAGCCCCAGGTTTTGATTAGCAGTTTCTTACTCATTTTGTTCGCTCGATCGTTAGTTTAAATTAAGGGAGCAAATCGCCCAGTGTTACTGTCGATCATCTATAAAATAGTGTGTGTGATGACCGGATTTTCTGCTCACATAGCAGAGAGCGGCGTATTGTACTGCTTTAAAAACCTACTGACTAGTGTTGCAGCAAAATCAATTGAAAGCGTTACCGAACAAGGGCTTTGACCATATCCAAGCTGAGGTTTTTGGTTACATTTTAGTAATGAAAACGTACAATAAAAAACAGCCAAATAATCAATATGATGAAGAACAAATTATGAGCAATTTTGATGTTGCAGTGATTGGTGGAGGCATGGTTGGTGCAGCCACTGCGATTGGTTTTGCTAAACAAGGCCGAAAAGTCGCTGTAGTTGAAGGATCGGAGCCCAAGGCTTTTACTCCCGAACAGCCACTAGATATTCGTGTGTCGGCGATTTCTGAACATTCGGTGTCCCTTTTAAGTGATTTAGGGGCTTGGGATGCGATTCAGCAGATGCGAATTTGCCCATATCGCCGATTGGAAACGTGGGAGCACCCAGAGTGTCGTACCCGGTTTCATGCTGATTCTTTGGGTATGGATCAGCTTGGCTTCATCATTGAAAATCGCCTAATTCAACTAGGGCTTTGGCAGCAACTTGAAGCTCTCGATAACGTGACGCTTTACTGTCCTGATAAACTGGAAAATATAGAGTTTGGTGAGCTGAATCAGATCAAGCTTGCTTCTGGCACTTCGATCAGCGCGAAGCTCACTGTTGGTGCTGATGGCGCTAACTCAAAAGTTCGCCAGTTGGCTGGTATCGGTATTACTGCATGGGATTATCGTCAGCATTGTATGCTCATCAATGTTGAAACAGAGCTTCCTCAACAAGACATAACTTGGCAGCAATTTACGCCATCTGGTCCAAGGTCGTTTTTGCCTCTTGCTTCGTTAGAGGGCGATGGAAAGAGCGTACCGCAAGGATCGCTAGTTTGGTATGACTCACCAAGTCGTATTAAGCGTTTATCAGCAATGTCTCCGGCACAATTGCGCGAAGAAGTCTTGGCTCACTTTCCGCAAGAGCTTGGTGATATCAAGGTGCTTCAATCGGGGTCTTTCCCTTTAACTCGCCGTCATGCGCAATCATACTCAGCGAATCAATGTGTGTTGGTTGGCGATTCTGCTCATACGATAAATCCATTAGCAGGGCAGGGGGTAAACTTAGGCTTTAAAGATGTCGAGGTGTTACTTGCTGTCACCGAAGGTAAAGAAGAGCTTTCCAGTGATGTTCTAGCTCAGTATGAGCGTAAGCGCCGTCCGGATAATCTACTGATGCAATCGGGTATGGATTTCTTCTATAAGAGTTTCAGCAACGATATTGCACCGCTTAAGCTTGTGCGAAATGCCGCACTTAAAATGGCTGAGAAAACGGGGCCTTTGAAAGTACAAGTATTGAAGTACGCTTTAGGGCTAAAGTAGCCTAAAGACAAAATTGAGATATAAAAAAACGCAGCCAATCGGCTGCGTTTTTTCGTGTTTGTCTAAGTGAAAATTACTTAGTTACACGTAGAACTGGCGTTTCACCAACAGTTACAGAACCAGCAAGCTTGTTCAGCTCTTTGATTTCGTCCATGTTAGAGATAACAACAGGAGTTAGAGTAGACTTCGCTTTCTCTTCTAGAAGCGCTAGGTCGAAAGTGATGATAGTGTCACCAGCTTTAACAGTTTGACCTTCTTCCGCTACGCGAGTGAAGCCTTCACCTTTAAGTTCAACTGTATCGATACCGAAGTGAACGAATAGCTCAACACCGTCGTCAGACTCAATAGAGAATGCGTGGTTAGTTTCGAAGATCTTACCGATAGTACCGTTTACAGGAGCTACCATCTTGTCGCCAGCAGGCTTGATAGCAATACCGTCACCAACGATTTTCTCAGCGAAAACAACGTCTGGCACATCTTCGATGTTTACGATTTCACCAGATAGAGGTGCGATGATTTCGATTGCACCAGCGTCAGCGCTGTCGTCAGATACTAGCTTCTTAAGTTTGTCAAACAGACCCATTGTGTCGTGCTCCTAACGTTTTATTTAATTCTGTCGAATTATAGTATACCAATCTTACGAGATAGACGACATTTTTCGCCGCCTATCTTATTGGAATTCGTTGATTATTGTGTTTTTTCAGCGATGAATTTTTCTACAACTGCTTCGATTTCAGCGGCCGTTGGTAGAGAAAGTGCTTCTTCAGCCATTGCTTTCACTTCAGCGAAGTTAGAGTTACGGATAACCTTCTTCACTTTAGGGATAGAAATGCCGCTCATTGAGAACTCATCTAGACCCATACCTAGTAGAAGTAGCGTTGCACGCTCGTCGCCTGCAAGCTCACCACACATACCAGTCCACTTGCCTTCAGCGTGAGAAGCGTCAATAACTTGCTTGATCACTGTTAGTACCGCTGGAGATAGTGGGTTGTATAGGTGAGAGATCATCTCGTTACCACGGTCTACTGCTAGAGTGTACTGAGTCAGGTCGTTAGTACCGATAGAGAAGAATGCGACTTCTTTCGCTAGGTGGTGAGCGATTGCTGCAGCAGCAGGAGTCTCAACCATTACGCCGATTTCGATCTCTTCATCGAACGCTAGACCTTCAGCGCGAAGTTCTGCTTTGTACTCTTCGATTGCCTTCTTAAGCTCACGAATTTCTTCAACAGAGATGATCATTGGGAACATGATGCGAAGCTTACCGTGTGCAGATGCACGTAGGATACCGCGTAGCTGGTCACGAAGGATTTCACGACGGTCTAAGCTGATACGTACTGCGCGCCAGCCTAGGAATGGGTTCATCTCTTGTGGAAGATCCATGTAAGGAAGATCTTTGTCACCACCGATGTCCATCGTACGGATAATTACCGACTCACCGTTCATTGCTTCAGCAACTTCTTTGTACGCTTGGTACTGCTCTTCTTCAGTAGGAAGTGCATCACGGTCCATGAATAGGAATTCAGTACGGTACAGACCAACGCCTTCACCGCCGTTACGGATGATGCCGTCACAGTCTTTAACGGTACCGATGTTACCGCAAACTTCAACGCGGTGGCCGTCTAGAGTTTCAGCGTGTAGGTCTTTTAGCTTAGCCAGTTCTTCTTTCTCTGCAACGAATGCTGCTTTAACTGCTTTCGCTTCTTCTAGCTCTGCTTCAGATGGGTTGATAACGATCTTGTTGTTCATCGCATCAAGAATCAGCATGTCGCCATTCTTCACTTGCTTAGTGATGTCGTTAGTACCAACGATAGCTGGAAGTTCAAGTGAACGAGCCATGATTGAAGTGTGCGAAGTACGACCGCCGATGTCACAAGCGAAACCAAGAACGTAGTCTAGGTTGATCTGCGCAGTTTCAGATGGCGTTAGGTCGTAAGCAACTAGGAGAACTTCTTCATTGATATCGCTTAGAGAAACGATGTTGATGCCTAGTGCGTTCTTCACGAAACGTGTACCGATATCACGGATATCTGTTGCACGTTCCTTTAGGTATTCGTCGTCTAGAGATTCTAGAGCCGATGCTTGCTCTTCGATAACGGTGT
Source organism: Vibrio aquaticus (assembly GCF_003970385.1). Lineage (GTDB taxonomy): Bacteria > Pseudomonadota > Gammaproteobacteria > Enterobacterales > Vibrionaceae > Vibrio > Vibrio aquaticus. The sequence goes on from NZ_RXZH01000003.1 coordinate 307,933, forward strand.
AAATCGCGTTATCAGCGTGCATCTTGTCTTTTTTGATCAGTGCTAGGATTTCTTCCTCTAGCTCTTCGTCTTCAAGAAGCATGATGTGACCTTCAAAGATCGCTTCTTTTTCTTCACCGAAAGTCTCAAGTGCTTTTTGCTTAACAACTTCTAGTTGAGCTGAAGATTTGTTACGAGCGTCAAAGAAACGCTGAACTTCTGCTTCAACTTGGTCTTCAGTGATAGTGTTAGTGTTTAGAACGATTTCATCTTCTTGAAGTAGTAGTGCTTTACCGATAGCAATACCAGGAGATGCTAGGATGCCTGAAATCATAGCCTTACCTTAAATTGGTCAACTTTAAAAACGGGAGAATAATGAGTGCGCTAACGAATATTTGTAGCTTATATTTTGGCCTATTTCCAACAAAGCCATTTTGCTTTCACAAAATGGCTTTGAAAATAGGAGACCGAATTAGTGTAGTTGGTCCATTAGAGCAACTAGGTGGTCAACAGCTTGTTGAGCTTGTGGGCCCTCAGCTGAGATAGAAACTACTGTACCTTTAACTAGGCCAAGAGTTTGTAGCTTGAAAAGGCTCTTAGCGCTAGCGCTTTTACCGTTAGAAGTCACAGTGATGTCCGCGTCGAATGCTTTAGCTTCTTTAACGAACTGTGCAGCTGGACGAGTGTGAAGGCCGTTTTCTGCAGTGATTTCTACTTGCTTCTCGTACATGTTATATACCCCAATTGATTTATTTTTTGATAGTTTCTTAACCAGAACTAGCTTAACTCCAAATAGTATATTCTGCTAGATGCAGAACGTTCATTTCGTGTCAGAACTGATACTGGTTGTAAATTATTCAATCGCGATTCCAGTCTATGCTCTCTTTCGCCATTGATAGAAATTCTTATTTAGCTCTTTATTTTGAAGCTAGAAATAAAACAGCCCTGATATTACCAAAGGTGAGGCAGGGATCAACAAAAAAGCCCCTGAATGGGGCTTTTTTAAACGAAAAATTGATTTGACAACATATTACTGTTGGTTCTCTTTCTCAGTAAAGATGCCAGTAAATAGGGCGGTGCTCAGGTAACGTTCACCAGAGCTTGGTAGAACGGTTACGATAGTTTTTCCTACAAATTCAGGGAGTTCCGCTAAGCGGTTGGCCGCAACAACTGCCGCACCTGACGAGATGCCCGCTAGGATACCTTCTTCTTCCATTAGGCGACGAGCCATAGCAATTGCTTCGTCAGAAGTTACTGACTCAACGCGGTCAACAAGCTCTAAATCTAGGTTGCCTGGGATGAAGCCTGCGCCAATACCTTGAATTTTGTGTGGTGCTGGTTGGATTTCGTCACCTGCAAGCGCCTGAGCGATAACTGGTGATTCTGCTGGCTCAACGGCTACAGAAACGATGTTCTTACCTTTTTCGCCCTTAATGTAACGGCTAGTACCTGTGATTGTACCACCCGTACCCACACCTGCTACGAATACGTCGACTTCACCGTCAGTCGCTTCCCAGATTTCAGGACCCGTTGTCTTCTCGTGGATCTGTGGGTTTGCAGGGTTGTTGAACTGTTGCAGTAGAAGGAACTTTTCTGGGTTGCTCGCCACAATCTCTTCTGCTTTAGCAATGGCACCTTTCATACCTTTAGCGGCTTCTGTCAGCTCAAGGTTAGCGCCAAGTGCTTTAAGCAGTTTACGACGCTCAAGGCTCATTGACTCAGGCATCGTTAGCGTTAGCTTGTAACCACGAGCGGCTGCAACAAACGCAAGAGCAACACCCGTGTTACCACTTGTTGGCTCTACAAGTTCTACGCCTGGCTTAAGAGTGCCAGCTTTTTCCGCTTCCCAAATCATGTTTGCGCCAATACGACACTTAACACTGAAGCTTGGGTTACGTGCTTCTACTTTTGCCAGAACTTTACCGTTGCTGACTTTGTTAAGGCGTACTAGAGGAGTGTTACCAATAGTTTGAGAGTTGTCTTCGTAGATTTTGCTCATGGTGTGATCCTTCATCTGATTAAATGCTTGTTCGATTTTGTGCGTGACAATCATCAAACAAGTTAATGTTCTTAATATGACTAAATGGTTGTCTGCTTAGAAGATTATGGTAGGAAGTGAGCCGAGAAAAGGATTAAAAAGTTATATGATATGAAATTGGACAAAGCGCACGTTATTACATGCGCTTAAAGAATCTTAAATTTAATTAGCGGTTCTGGTTCTTAAATTCAGAAACCCACATTGAAGTTGCACCACATACGGCCACCGGCATCACGATAAGGTTTAAAATTGGAATGGTAGTGAACACTGACACTAAAACGCCAAACCCGTATGCTTTGCCTTGTTTTTGTTTCAAATTGTTTCGCATCTCATTGAACGACACCTTATGGTTATCAAATGGATAGTCACAGTATTGAATCGCTAAAATCCAAGCGGTAAAGATAAACCAAAGGAAAGGACCAACAGTTTGGCCCAGTGCAGGAATCAGTAACAAGATAAAAAGACCAATGGCTTTCGGTAACACATAGACAAGCTTACGCCATTCACGAGCTAAAATTCTTGGGGTGTCTTTGACTACCGCCAGCATGCCATCTTCATTGACTTTTTGTTGGGTTAGGTGCTCTTCCACTTTTTCAGCCAGTAGGCCATTAAAAGGAGCGGCAACAAAATTGGCTAGTGTACTGAAGAAGTACGAGAAGGTGGCCAAAATAGTCAGAACGAGTAACGGCCACAGCAGGTAGCTTAACCAAGTAAGAAAGTCAGGCAACTGACCAATCAGCTGATCAATCCAAACATCCAAGTTCGAGAAGAGATAAAACAGAGCGCCACCTACTAAAAGGACATTAGCAAGTAGAGGCAAAATCACAAATCGACGAATGCCTGGAGTCAGAGCAAGCTCTAAACCATGAAAGAAGTAACCGAAGCCGGAACGTTGCTGTAAATGTGTCATCATAATCCATTGCAGTGGTGTAAAAACGAACGCTTTCTATCTTAACAAGAAAAAAGCGTGTTCAAAATCACAACATTAAGGGAACTTCTAACATTAAGTTGTTCTAAAACAGGGGAGAGTTTTGGTAGAGTAACTCACAGTATGGTTTAAACAGATTCGATATAGGTCAGATAACTCGGCTTGTATCGTGCAAATGAGAGCTAAAAATGCAGGAACTGCGATTTGTACTGATAATTGTCGGAGCATTAGCGATTGCCGCTCTATTGTTCCACGGATTATGGACAAGTAAAAAAGAAGGGAAGGCCAAGTTTGGTAATAAACCACTTGGTAAGTTGAATGTCGAGAATGATGACTCAGACGTAGCACCTGAAAGAGCATTTGGGCCGGAAGATGACTTTGAGGTCATTAAAAAAGAACGCAAAGAGCCCGGATTCGTCGAGAGTAACGACATTATGGCTGATCCTCTTATCGATACTCTCCCTGACACAGAGCCTGCGCCTGAACCAATACGTAAAGAGCCCGACGTTGAGTTGAGCAAAGAAGACGTTGATCTCGATATTCCTTCTTTCTCTAGCAAACCGCTTGATGAAGTTGAAGAGAAACCTGAACCTCTCGTTGAGTCTGAGCCTATCATTGAAACAGTGATTGAAGAACCGATCGCTGATAAAGAGCCTGAACCACAAGAAGAAGCACCACTTGAAGTGATTGTTCTTAATGTGCATTGTGCAGGTGACGATCCGTTTGTCGGCACAAAACTGTTTGATAGCATGCAGCAAAATGGGTTGATTTACGGTGAGATGGACATATTCCATCGTCATGCTGATTTGTCGGGAACGGGTAAGGTGCTCTTCAGTGTTGCCAATATGATGCAGCCGGGTACGTTAAAACATGATGACCCTGCAGAGTTCACGACGAAAGGCATTTCATTCTTTATGACCATGCCATGTTTTGGCGATGCCGAGCAAAATTTCAAGCTCATGCTGAAAACGGCTCAACAAATTGCAGATGACCTCGGAGCGAACGTTCTTGACGATGCGCGCAATTTAATGACGCCGAATCGACTTGATCGCTACCGAGCTCAAATCCAACAGTTTAAAGCCTCTCAGCAAGCATAGATAAAAATAGTGATGTTAAGGCTCCCTCGTGGAGCCTTTTTTCGTTGACGATCGGTTGCGAAGAACCAAAGGGATGTTCATACTCCCAAACATTCAATGAGGGCGCTAAGGTTTCCCCTCGATGCAGATAGATAAAATAGAGTGAGCTATGTCTACAGAGATTCAAGAGAAGCTTAATCAATTGCGTGAAACGCTCCATTATCATGGCGCTAAATACTACGTTGAAGATAACCCAGAAATACCTGATTCAGAGTACGATCGCTTGATGCGAGAGTTGATGGAGATTGAATCGAGTCATCCTGAGTTGATGTCGATTGACTCTCCTAGCCAAAGGGTCGGCGGTATGCCTCTTGATGGCTTTGAATCTGTAGCGCATGAGATCCCAATGCTGTCACTCGACAATGCCTTTGATGACTCTGAGCTCGCAAGCTTTCATAAACGTATGGGCGATCGTATTCCAACCGCTCAGTTTGATGTGTTCTGTTGTGAACCAAAACTTGATGGTTTAGCGGTAAGTTTGCTCTACGAAAACGGCATCTTAGTGCAAGCGGCTACCCGTGGTGATGGCGCTACAGGTGAAAACATCACAGAGAACGTTCGTACCATCAAAGCGATCCCACTAAAGCTACAAGGTGAAGGTTGGCCACAGCGTATTGAAGTACGCGGTGAAGTATTCATGCCAAAAGCGGGTTTTGACAAGCTTAATGAGATCGCTCTGAAAAAAGGCGAAAAGGTTTTCGTGAACCCTCGAAATGCGGCTGCAGGTAGCTTGCGCCAGCTAGATTCTCGTATTACCGCGACTCGACCATTGAGTTTCTACGCCTACAGCGTGGGGGTCGTTGAAGGCGCAACGCTTTCTGATAGTCATTATGAGCGTTTCTTGCAGCTCAAAGCTTGGGGCCTACCAATGTGTCCCGAGACAAAGCGAGTTTCTAACCTCAATGAAGTAAAAGACTACTATCAGGATATTTTAGAGCGCCGAGAGTCATTAGCTTACGAGATTGATGGCGTAGTGATTAAAGTGGATGATATCGCTCTTCAAGAGCTGCTTGGCTTTGTCGCTCGAGCGCCTCGTTGGGCTATCGCGTATAAGTTTCCTGCTCAGGAAGAGATTACTCTGCTTAACGACGTTGAGTTCCAAGTCGGACGAACAGGTGCGATCACCCCTGTGGCTAAGCTAGAGCCTGTGTTCGTTGGTGGTGTGACTGTCAGCAATGCAACGCTTCATAACGCAGATGAAATTGAACGTTTAAGTGTGATGATTGGTGATACGGTTGTGATTCGCCGCGCTGGTGACGTTATTCCACAAATCGTTTCGGTTGTAACCGATCGGCGTCCAGAATCCGCACAACTTATCGTGTTCCCGTCTCAATGCCCTGTTTGTAGCTCTCAAGTCGAAAGAGTTGAGGGTGAAGCGGTGGCTCGTTGTACCGGTGGATTAGTCTGCCAAGCTCAACGTAAAGAAGCTCTAAAACACTTTGTCTCTCGTAAAGCTCTTGACGTTGATGGCCTGGGTGAAAAGGTGATTGAACAGCTTGTTGATCGTGAGATGGTAGAAACACCCGCTGATCTCTTCAAACTTTCTGCCGGTATCATTACTGTCCTTGACCGAATGGGGCCTAAGTCGGCACAAAACGTTGTTGATGCCCTTAGTAAGGCTAAGGAAACGACACTTCCTCGCTTTTTGTACTCACTGGGTATTCGCGAAGTGGGTGAAGCAACAGCAGCAAATTTAGCACAACACTTTAAAACCCTAGAGTCAGTTAAAGCGGCAACCCATGACCAGCTGGTGGAAGTGCAAGACATTGGTGAGATCGTTGCGAGTCACATTACCGCTTTCTTCGCGCAAGAGAAAAACCAAACAGTGATTGATGAGCTTATCGAGCAGGGTATTCACTGGGCTGAAATTCAAGAAAAAGATGCAAGTGCGCCTCAGCCTTTAGAAGGGAAAACGGTTGTACTGACTGGCTCATTGTCTCAATTGACCCGAAGCGATGCAAAAGCGGCCCTACAAAACTTAGGTGCGAAAGTCACAGGCAGTGTCTCTAAAAAAACTGACATCCTATTCGCCGGGGAAAATGCGGGTTCGAAACTCGCGAAAGCCCAAGAACTGGGTATTGAAATTCGTACTGAGCAAGACCTTATCGAACTTATGTAAGGTCAAATTCAGTTTGAAAAAACCACCATTATGGTGGTTTTTTTTTGACCAAAATAATGTCTCAATAATCCCCCCATATTGAACCTTTCTGATCTGTGACTAGTATCTAATTCACTATTATTGAACCTGCTTTAAAGAAAGAAATGCGAGCCACTTCAAGGTGGTTTATGTTTTTTTATTTTTTAAATTGCTGTTTTTAAAGGTTTTTTATGATTTTTTGGAAAGTTCACTTTCAAAAGGAGATCATGATCACTCTGTTTATAAAAGTTTGTGGCGGGTCATATTTTTTTATATAGAAATTAAGTTCTGGTTGATGTTTTTCTGCGCGAAGTTAGTCTGAAAAGTATGGATACACGGGGTGTATGCAGGAAATAGAAAATCTCAATTCACGATGAACTTTGATTTTCAACATAGGAAATGATTTCTCCCTTCGGCGGCCAACTTAAGGCGAGAAAATAATAAGACAGCTATATCCATTTTTAGGAGTTTATTCCATGGACAAAATGTTTAAACGTACGCTTTTAGGTGCAGCAGTGGCGATTGCTTCAACAAGTGCTTTTGCTAACACTGAGTCTTCTCAAGTAGGTATTATCTCAGACTTCAACGTACAAGCGTATGGTGTTGCAGCGATCAGTGCATACACTGAGAAAGATCAGAAAGGTTACCAGTGGGACAATGAATCTCGAATTGGTTTCCGTGCAGACAAAGACTTTGTAGACAATGTTAACGTCTTTATGCAAATTGAGTCTGGTTGGGTTGGTACAGATGGTACTGGTGCAACATTAGGTAACCGTGACACATTCCTAGGTCTTCGTGGCGATTGGGGTACTCTTCGTGCCGGTCGTATGTTGACTCCAATGTATGAACTAGTTGACTGGCCATACTCTAACCCTGGTCTAGGCCGAGTATGGGATTCAGCATGGGCTGCTGACGTTGCTTACCACCGCGACCGTCACGGCAACCAACTACGTTACGATTCAGCTCAACTTGGTAACTTTAACTACAGCCTTTCTACAGGTATGGGTGACACGTCAGTAGATAACAACTACTTCTACGGTGCTAAGGCGACGATGAAAGCGGGTGATATGATCACTTTCCATGCTGCTTTCGAAACAGAGCAGAACCGTAAGAAGAAAGATGCTGTTGATGCAGCTTGGGAAATCTGTGCTGACTCAGCAGGTTGTAAAGATGTTGACGAAGTAGCTGTAGCTGAAGGTGATAACTACAAATCAACTAACGCAGCAGGTGCAGAAATGGTTGACACCATGGGTTACTTGATTGGCTTTGAAGCATCTCTTCCTGGTGGTTTTGGCCTAGCAGCAGCTTATAAAGCTGGTGAAAGTGAAGTTCAAGGTGGCGCTAAATCTGATCAAGGTTCTTACTCTATCATCGGTCAATACTGGGCAGGTCCATGGGGCTTCAAAGTGGGCTACGCGGCTAACACTGATTACGAAGTAGACGGTGCTAAGCAAGAGAACACTTCTGACCAAGTAATTTCAGGTCAGCTAATGTATGTTAAGAACGGCTTTGTACCTTACCTACGTGTAGGTTCTTACACTAAAGACGATGGTGACTCAACTCCATTCGCACGTGTAGGTCTAGAATACGGTTTCTAAAATTTAGTTAACCTATTACTAAAGTTTGAAAAGGGAAGCGATAGCTTCCCTTTTCTTGTTCTGTTTGAACGATAGAAATAGAAAAGGGTCTCAATTGAGACCCTTTTGACGTTTGACTATATTCTAATCAATATTGGATACAGCCCAAGAAAGGAAATTTTGTTTTTCTGTCTTAGACAGTTTCTTGAAGGAATCTTGAGTTAATTTCAAATTACTTGTACTAGGTGATACTGCTTCTACGGTATCTACTGATACAATGGGTTTGTCTATAACAGTAGCAGGTAGAGTTACTGCCGTAGCACCTATTACGCCAAGCGTAATATTGTTGTCTTTATTATACATTCGGCTAGCGTCCGCAAAGTTTTCTGTTAAAGAAAGCCAGCCTTTAGATAAATTATCGGACTCAATTGAGTCAATTCCATTTACAGAGCTTAAGCTAAATTTATCTTTTGCTTGGAGTTGATCAAACTCTTGAGCTGCATATTCAGACGAAATTTCAGGTGTTGTTAATTTCGCACTAGCATTATGACCTTCTAGTGTGATGATAACAGGGACTGATTGGTAAAACGTAGCTTGGCTTGATCCTGGTTTAAATGTTTTTCTGATATCAAATACAAACTGACTTTTCCCGTCAGGTAAAGATAGGGTATTTGACTCCAAGTATTTGCTAATATTCGTTGACTCGTTTACAGCTAAAACGTTTATGTGCTTTGGAATTGAAATGTCAACAGATGCATGAGCGCTTAAAGAAAGAAAAGAAAGAGTGGAAAGGGTTATTTTTTTTAACATGATTTGGCCGTCCCTAAATAAATCAGAGGTCAATTATACAATAACAAGTGTGCAAGTTTTGTTATTTGCATAATATATTTGATCGATAACTGTTTAATAGAGACGGCAATGTTTTCAGTATTGTTTTTTTCCTTTATTTATATCGCAATAAAGTTGAGGGACGAAAACAGAAGTACCGTCAGGAAGAATGCATTGAACGTGATTTCCCACAACATTGCCATACTGAGTGTTGTTTGCGCTTACGCTCATAGGCACTGCAAATGCAAGGGTTAATGAACATACGATCAGCAGGTTTTTCATAATAAGCTCCGTTATTTAATGTGAAGTAACTCGCAAAAGAGTTATATTTAGTATGTTCGATGAACCATAAAGATCAAAAAAAAAGTGACCCTAATAAATTCACACTAATTAATAACGCTCACTTTTTGTTGAGAAGAAAATAATAAACATATGAAATGAATGGATTAATATTTTTGTTGGATAGGCTTGTATGTCAAGTAATGTGGCTTTTGAGGCATTTAAACGCAGACTTATTTTTTTTGCAATTTCTAGATAACTATTTGAAATTGTTAATTGTTAGGAGGGCGAGGCTATGAAGCCTCACCTTTATTGAAGGACTTACTTAGGATTATCCTCAAATTTTTTGTTAATAGTAAGGATAATTCCATCAACTGAAGTGACTTCAACCAATGTATTCGCCTCTAAATCGACTTCGGACTTGGCAGTCCATGTACTATCACCAAGCTTAATTCGTCCTTTTCCAGCGAGGAAATCTTGCTCTAGACGTACCGTTTGCCCAAGAAGCTGTTTGTGCTTTTGGTTGAGATCTCGGTTTGCATCGCTTCGCTTGTCTCGCTTGAACTGTTTTCTCCACCATAGCCATGTTGTTACGAGGGAAAATACACCAAATGAGACCCACTGTAGTTGCCAACTCATCGGGATAAACGTGAGTAGCGCACCAACGATCAGCGCTGATAGTCCTAACCAAAGAAAGTAGCCTGCAGTACCCAACAGTTCAACCGCTAGCAACGCTAGACCGAATGCTAGCCAATGCCAATAATTTATACCGTCTAATAGTTCAATCAAACTGCACCTCTATTTTTCGCTGTCCTTTGAATGCTTAAACATCTCTGCGATTCCTGCTACCGATCCCATCAGTCCAGATGCTTCTAGCGGTAACATAATAATCTTACCATTTTCAGCCTGGCCAATTGTTTTCAGCGCATCTGTGTAGCCTTGGGCAATAAAATAGTTAACTGCCTGCATATCACCTTTTGAAATCGCTTCAGATACCATAGTCGTGGCTTTCGCTTCTGCTTCGGCGGCGCGTTCACGGGCTTCAGCTTGAAGTATAGCGGCTTGCTTATCACCTTCGGCTTTTAAAATCTCAGATTGTTTATGACCTTCTGCTCTAAGGATCTCAGCTTGTCGTACCCCTTCTGCTTCAAGGACTTCTGCACGTTTATTACGCTCGGCTTTCATCTGAGCGTTCATTGCTGCGGTTAGATCTGCAGGTGGCTGAACATCTTTAATTTCTATACGTGTAACCTTTACGCCCCATGGGTTTGTCGCTTCATCAACGATTGAAAGCAGCTTTGTGTTGATCATATCGCGCTGGCTAAGCATCTCATCGAGCTCCATTGAACCTAACACAGTACGAATATTGGTGAGGGTAAGGTTGCGAATCGCATGTTCAAGGTCGTTGACCTCGTACGCTGCTTTTGGTGCATTAATGACTTGTACAAAACAAACGGCATCGATAGTGACATTCGCATTGTCTTTAGAGATGACCTCTTGCGCGGGAATATCGAGGACGCGCTCCATCATATTGATCTTATGACCAATGCCATCAATGAAAGGAATTATCAGGTTGAGGCCGGGCTTTAAGGTTAGGGTATAGCGGCCAAATCGCTCTACAGTCCAGTTATTACCTTGTGGGACAGTCTTGACGCCCGCAATGAGCAGAGCGATGGCAACTATGAGAAAAACACCAATTGTAATCAATGAATCAATAGCCATATTTGCAGTTCCTTATGAGAATAGTTGAGTAATTGTTGCTTAATTGCTCAATTGAAACAATGGCATAAATGAGAACCTTGGCAAATTTTAGGCAGAATAAAGGCCGGATAAACTGACCTTAACTTTATGATTTAGAAAGAACTAATTAGCTCTAATAGAGAATTGAGTAGAGTTGGCGACGATATTTACCAGCAACCGGATTCCCTTGCCCAAGTGCGGCTAAGATATCCATAAAGGACTTCTTAATTTCGCCATCCAATGCATTCAGGTCACTGCGCAAGTGATTCCAAAGCAGTTCAAGTGCTTCTTCATCTCTATTGACTTGGTGATACGCGAGCGCAAGTTTGTTGGTCAGTTCAAGGTTATCTGCATCTTGCTCTAGTGAAGTTTTTAACGATTGAATTTCAGGGCTGTTGGCGGCTTGAGCATGTAGCTCCAATTTTGCGATAAGCCCCTTGTAGAAGTTATCTTGATACTCAAGTGGAATATGTTCCAAGATGGCTTTTGCTTGGTCGTAATTCTGCGCTTCTAAGTAACAATCCGCTAAGGCAAGTTTCACATCGCCTTTTTGTTTCACTTCGTCACCTAGGCTTTCAAGCAATGGCAAAGCTTGTGCGTGTTGGCCGGCCTGAATCAGTTCACCCACTTGCTTGAGAATAAGTTCATCTTGGCTTGGTAGGTGTTTAGTGAGCATCTCTTTGATTGCTTCAATATTTTGCGGACCACCCATGCCATCCACTGCTTGACCATTGATAAACAAAGCAATGGTAGGCAATGCTTGTACACCAAACTGACTGGCGATTGCTTGTTCTTGTTCGCAGTTAAGCAAAGCGAGTGTGAATGCCCCGTTATACTGCTGCGCGAGCATTTGAAGATCAGGAATTACTTGTGCACTCTCTTGACTCATTGGAGCCCAAAAGTGAATAAGAACGGGCGTTTGCATCGAGCCTTCAAGTACTTGGCGGAAATTTTGTTCGTTTAGCTCAACAATAAATGGAGATTGCATGTAAGGAGTCCTTGCAACAGAGGTGATATAGCAAAGATATGGGCTGACGGTTCAGAGTTCAAGGTAAGTCTCTGAATTATACAAAAACACCGCCAATAGAAGGCGGTGTATTGTTCCCAAAAGGGCAAGCGAAGGTGTCTACATTACTATAAACAAAGTTAGCACAACACCGATACTCAGCCAGTTCAACTGGTTTAACGACATATAATTATCCCGAATGTAGCGCTGATATAATCTTAGTTAGGGTGAACCCTGAGTATTAAAATAGCGTCTTAATGTTACGAAAAAATTACACGTATTCATCAAAATTAAGCGGCTTGCCTCAAAATCTTATCCAGTAAACGAGTGGGCAGTAGACGTTTTAACACCGCGAATACTTTAGTTGGTGTCGTAATTCGGTAGCGAATTTTGGGTTTGGCTGACTCGAGTGCATGAATGAGTGGAGCGATACAGGACTCCGCAGGCAGTACAAAGGCATTGTTGGATGTGCTGCTATTTAGGCGCGCCATTTGCTGTCGATATTGTTCTTCGTGTGCACTGCCTTCGATAGTGATCCAGCGATTGAAAGCCAGTAAGGCATTGGCACGAAACTGCGTTTCTATCGGGCCTGGCTCAATCAAGCTGATTCTTATGTCGCTGTCCATGAGCTCGAGGCGTAAAGTGTCTGTCCAACCCTCAATCGCAAATTTAGAGGCATTGTAAGCCCCGCGATATTTCATCGCAGCGAATCCGAGCACCGAGCTATTTTGGACAATGCGACCAGAGCCTTGCTTGCGCATGACAGGCAAAACCTCACAAACAAGTTGATGCCAACCAAAGAAATTGGATTCAAATTGTTCTCTTAAGCCGTCTGTAGGCAAATCTTCTAAAGCGCCAGGCTGACCATACGCTCCATTGTTGAATAGCGCATCTAATCTTCCATTGGTTATTTCTAGGGCTTCTTTGACACCGTGGCTGATGCTAGTCGGATCGGCGAGATCAAGAAGGATCGATGTAAGCCCTTCGCTGCGAAGCCGTTCGACATCTTGCGGCTTTCGGCAAGAGGCAATGACTTGATAACCTCGTTTATGCAGAGCGTGAGCGCAGACATAACCAATGCCTGTTGAGCATCCTGTTATGAGAATTGATTTTTTCATCCTAAATAGACCAAGTAACCCATCGTTCTCAATAGGTTACTGGATTAGTCATGATGTTGTAATAGGTTTTTTAGTGCAGGCTCGATACGGGAATAGCTGAAATGGAAGCCTAACTCTGTCAGTTTCTTAGGTTTTGCTCGTATGCTATCAAACAGCAAGACTGAACTTTCACCCATTGCCAACGACAGGGCCCATTTCGGCGTACGTAGTAAGTGAGGTCTTTTCAGCGTTTTGGCTAAGGTTTGACTAAAGAGTTTGTTTGTCACTGGGTGCGGGGCACACAGGTTAAATTCGCCATGAGCGTGAGGCGTTTCTAAAAGGTAAGTAATTCCGCGCACCATATCTAGCATGTGAATCCAAGGCATAAATTGACGACCATGTCCTATTGGACCGCCTAGGCCTAATCTATAGGGCGGTAACATTTTGCTAAGGGCACCGCCTTGTGGCGCAAGAACAACCCCGGTTCTCAGTAGGCAAACCCGAGTCATTTCAGAACGAGCGCGGCAGGCTATTTGCTCCCACTTTGCACATACGTTGTGAGTAAAGCCGTGATCCGAAACGTGCAATGTTTCATCGAATGGGTGTTCTTGTTGATCGCCATAATAGCCAACAGCAGAACCACTGATAAACACACTTGGTGGCGTGGTACTGGCATGAATGAGAGAAACTAACTTCTCGGTTAGCGTCCAACGACTCTCGCAAATATGTTTCTTTTGCTTCTTTGTCCAACGCTTATCGGCAATCGGCTCACCAGCTAAATTGATCACCGCATCAAAGTCATTGAGATGATGATAATCATCAAGGGAGGAGATATAACGAACGTTACCCATGTCAGTGTGACTGAGTTTTTCTTTTGCTTTGCTCGGTGTTCGCGTTAGAAGTACGACTTCATGGGTTGTTAGATACTTAAGTAACTCGCTTCCTATAAAACCTGTTCCGCCAGTGAGTAATACCTTCATCTGATTCCTTTCCAATTCTTTCGATTTAGCTGGTGGTATCTAAACCATAACTAACTATTGTTACTAATTATAGCGACTTAGAGATAAAACGGATCAGCAGTCTTATCCAGGATGACTAATCGAGGTTGAATGGGTAAAATCCCCTTATTAATTCTGAGGAGATGATGTCGTGAAACTGTTTTTTGCCTCTGATCTGCATGGCTCTTTGCCTGCAACCGAAAAAGTGCTAGCTGAATATCAAAAGTCAGGAGCCGAAACTCTGGTCATTTTGGGGGATGTGTTGAATCACGGCCCTCGTAACCCTGTGCCTCAAGGCTATAATCCTCCAGCGGTAGCGGAGTTACTCAACCAGTACGCTGATCAAATCATTGCGGTGCGAGGTAATTGCGACAGTGAAGTTGATCAAATGCTGCTCTCATTCCCGATGATGATGGACTATGCGTGGGTCATGTTACCATCGGGTCAGCGTCTGTTTCTGACACATGGGCATCTCTATAATGCAAGTAAGCGCCCACCGTTGAGAGAAGGGGATCTGATCGCCCATGGTCACACTCATATTCCTGTCGCTGAGCTTAATGATGGTCAGTATATCTTCAACCCTGGCTCGATTACCTTCCCGCGTAACGGCTTTGCTGCAAGTTATGGCTTACTAGAAGACAACCATTTGAGTGTGGTGACGTTTGACGGTGAGATATTAGCGAAGACGTTAATCGCATAGAGAAAAGGCAGCGATGGCTGCCTTTTGTTTATTTGCTGTCTGAGTGTCCTAAATCTCGTTCTGGATCGATGATGTCTCTGACACGTTGCTTGAGCACTTTCGCTTCAGGGAATCCTCCGTCTCGTTTACGTTCCCAAATTAGCTGGCCATTGCAGTGAATTTCGAATCGCCCGCCAGTGTCTGGGTGTAAAGAAACGCTCTCAATTTCTTCGCTAAAGGTATGTAGTAGTTCTTGAGATAGCCAAGTAGAACGAAGCATCCAATTGCACTGTCGACAATAATAAATATCGATTTTTGCTTTAACCATTTTAATCCCTAAAAGAGTAGTTTGAGCCCCACAGCCACCGTTAGGATCTCAAAGCATATTTTAATGATGCTGTTGCTGAAGCGGGTAGATAGATAAGCCCCTAAGCTGCCGCCTAAAAATGAACCGAGTAGTAATACCGGCAACCATGACCAGTAGATAGGTGCGCCAGCTTGTGCGACAGCGATTCCCCCGAGGCCATTCCAGAATAGACCTACACAGAACATCGTCAAAGCGACGGCTTGTTTGTAGCTGTAGCCAAACCAACGCACTAAGAATAACGTGACCAGCAAGCCAGACCCTGCGGTGAGTGAACCATTGATAATACCAATCAACATTAAACCGAACCCACCGAGAACCCAACCGAGGGTGGTGCGATGGGTTGGGGTTTCTTGTTGGCCGAGTTGCTTTTTGAGTCTGGAGTAAACCCCCAGTCCTAGAATCATCGCGCCAAGCATTTTTTCTGCTATCGCTTCCGGTATCAGCAACACAATATTGGCGCCAATGATGACGCCTATGCTACCGACTAAGACAAGGTATAGCGCAACCTTAAAATCGAAGCTTTTGTTCTTGATGTGTGCGTAAGCAGCGCCTAATCCAAGCGCAACACTGGCAATCTTGTGTGTTGCCAATGCCACAGAGAAAGGTAAGCCAAAGAAAATCAGCAGAGGAAATTGCAGCAATCCGGCACCGCCACCAGAAAGGGAGGCAAGGGTATTTGCAATCAGTGACCCAACAAAAAGGCCAAGCGTGTTCATCCAATCCATAGACACATAAGAAGAGAAAAGGGGCATCATGCCCCTTTATGAATTTAGTTACTAAAAAGTACCGTAGAACCGTGACTTAAGCTAGTCAGTAACAGCGTTTTAGCATTGACGATGTCAATACGGCGGCTTTGTTGAGCATCCATTTTGAACAGTTGAGTAATTAGTTCTAACTGCTCAGGTGTAAATTCTTTGCTCTGAGCTGAAGAAATATCTTTGAACTCTCGTGGTGACACAAGTAAGTAGTTATCACTGATGTCCCAATCACCCGTTTCTGAAATATTGATGACTACGTCGTTTTCTTCTTGATCGGCATCGTCTGCAAACAGGCGAACGGTCGCTACGCGGATGTAGGTGTTGTTTGGTAGGTACTTAACGTTAGACGTAATGTCGGCTTTACGCAGTGGACCAACAGATTCTTCCTGCATTGGCTTGGTGATAACCGTCACCATCTTTGATTGCCATTCATGGGATGTGAGCACTTGCTCAACTTTGAGGTCGCTGCCCCAATAAAGCCACGCACTGAAAAGGGCAGAGATAGCAAGTAAGCCTACGGCGAGTTTTTGATTCATGTTCAACATTCCTATTGGCAGACTTTCGCTAAGTCTTTCTGTTCAGCAAAAATACGTAAAGTGATGTTCTCTCCAGAGTGATCCAAAGAGTGGATGTAGTTGAGCACTAACTGATTGTTTTGCCCACCTGTCGCAATCACTTCGATCGGTGCCAGCTCATCGGCATGTGTTTCTTTGTACTTCTTCACACATTGCTCGATAGATGGATGCCAAGCGGTCAGTTCAGGGTGATTGATCGGGGTCTTGACTGGGGTGTTGTCAAAAACGGCAATCTCACGGAACTTAGATTCTGCTGGATTCGTAAATAGGACAACGCACAATGGTAGGAAGAGCGCGAGAGTAATCAGTATTTTGCTAAGCACTGTTGTACGTGCAGGTGTGGCAGTAGTAGGGGCTTCGACGACTGGATTCTGCTCTGATTCAGTCACAATGTTCGATTGCTCTTCTACAGTGTTCGTTTCTTCTGCAACGTCTTCGATAGTCAGGTTGTCGTTTTCGCTGATTTCATCACCTTCGCCACTCATTAGAGGTGTAGTGCGCTCAACGGTACAAATCAACTGATAGCCTCGTTTTGGCACTGTTTTTACGAACATCGGTGACTTGGTTGAGTCTTTGAGAAGTTTACGCAGGGTAGAGATGGCTTGTGTCAGACTTGAATCATCCACTTCGAAGCCTTGTTTGCGCCAAACAAAGTCGTGAAGTTCATTACGAGACACCACTTCGCTCGGTTTTTCACACAGCAAAAGCAGAATTCGGCTTTCGTTGCTGCCTAAACGAATCAGCTCGCTATCGCACTCTTTGTCGATAAGAGAGTTCGTATTCGGATCAAAAGTGAATCTGTTCGCAAGATTGAACTTAGTGCCTATATTACTCATTAACCACGGCCATTTTTTGTAAAGGTTTCAGAAGGCTGAACGTTTGCAGTATCAGCAATGACTAGCTACACGGTCTAGTTTAGGTTTTTTGATTTTTTAGAGATGCAAGGATAGTCAAAATAAAACCAAAAAAACACTGTTTTTATGATTCTTGACCTTGAATTTACATTTGTCACCCTCATGTTAATTGATAGATTTAGGCCAATTAAACATTGTCACTATGAATGTATTGGCTTGATAAGTATAGAACTTATGGAGTTATCATGAGCGAAACTGCAACACAGAACAAAGAAACTCGCGGCTTTCAGTCTGAAGTAAAACAATTGCTTCACCTAATGATTCATTCTCTTTACTCAAACAAAGAGATCTTCCTACGTGAGCTTATTTCTAACGCTTCTGACGCATCAGATAAACTGCGTTTTCAGGCACTATCTAACTCAGACCTTTACCAAGGTGATGCGGACTTAGGTGTAAAGCTTTCTTTTGATGAAGCGGCAAATACATTAACGATCTCTGACAACGGTATCGGTATGAGCCGTGACGATGTGATCGAGCACCTAGGTACCATTGCTAAATCAGGTACGGCGGAGTTTTTCTCTAAACTTTCTGAAGATCAATCAAAAGATTCTCAACTGATTGGTCAATTTGGCGTTGGTTTCTACTCTGCGTTTATCGTAGCAGACGCGGTGACGGTTCGCACACGTGCTGCGGGTCAAGCGGCAGAGCAAGGCGTTCAATGGCACTCAGCAGGTGAAGGCGAGTACACAATTGAAGACATTACCAAAGAGTCTCGCGGTACTGACATCGTTCTTCATATGCGTGAAGAAGGTAAAGAATTCCTAAATGAGTGGCGTCTGCGCGAAGTGATCAGCAAGTATTCTGACCACATCGGTATTCCAGTTTCTATTCAAACTGCAGAGCGTGATGAAGAAGGCAAAGAAACGGGCACTAAAAAGTGGGAGCAAATCAACAAAGCTCAAGCACTTTGGACGCGTAACAAGTCTGACATTACGGAAGAAGAGTACCAAGAGTTCTACAAGCACGTATCGCATGACTTCGCTGATCCACTAGTGTGGAGCCACAACCGTGTAGAAGGCAAAAACGACTACACAAGCCTGCTTTATATCCCATCTCAAGCACCTTGGGATATGATGAACCGCGATCATAAATCGGGTCTGAAGCTTTACGTACAACGTGTATTCATCATGGATGACGCTGAGCAGTTTATGCCGTCATACTTGCGTTTTGTTCGCGGCCTAATAGATTCAAACGATCTTCCGCTGAATGTTTCTCGTGAAATTCTTCAAGACAACAAAGTGACTCAGTCTCTACGCAGCGCATGTACGAAGCGTGTTCTAACAATGCTAGAGCGCATGGCGAAGAATGATGAAGAGAAATACCAATCATTCTGGAAGCAGTTTGGCCTAGTCATGAAAGAAGGCCCTGCCGAAGACATGAGCAATAAAGAGAAGATCGCTGGTCTTCTACGCTTTGCTTCTACAGAGGTAGAGTCTGTGGATCAAACTGTTGGCCTAGCGTCATATGTTGAGCGTATGAAAGAAGGTCAAGACAAGATCTACTATCTAACAGCAGACAGCTACGCAGCAGCGAAAAACAGCCCACACCTAGAGCAATTTAAAGCGAAAGGTATTGAGGTTGTTCTTATGTACGATCGCATTGATGAGTACGTAATGAACTACCTAAAGGAGTTTGATGGTAAGCAGTTCCAGTCAATCACCAAAGCGGGTTTAGACCTGAGCAAGTTCGAAGACGAAGCAGAAAAAGAGAAACAGAAAGAGACGGAAGAAGAGTTTAAGTCTGTTGTTGAACGCACTAAAGAGTATTTAGGTGATCGTGTGAAAGAAGTTCGCACAACGTTCAAGCTTGCTTCGACTCCAGCCGTTGTTGTGACGGACGATTTCGAAATGGGCACGCAAATGGCGAAGCTTCTTGAAGCAGCAGGCCAAGCGGCTCCGGAAGTGAAATACATCTTCGAAATCAACCCAGAGCATGCATTGGTTAAGCAAATGGCTGATGAAGCGGATGAACAAGCGTTCGGTCGTTGGGTTGAAGTGCTGCTTGGTCAGGCAATGCTAGCAGAGCGTGGCTCGATGGAAGATCCATCACAATTCTTAGGCGCTATTAATACGCTTTTGACTAAGGGCTAATAGCTCAATTACCTCAAAAAGCTCGCATTTTGCGGGCTTTTTGATTTATTTGCGGTCATCGTGAATAAAATCGCGATATTCAATAGAGAGTGTGAGTGTTTAAGCATTCTTTAGTCGTAAATCGCGCCTTGGTCTCAATTTGTATGATAGAATGCAATCTTGAAACCAAACGAACAGGCGTGTAATGTGCACGCCTGTTTTATTGTTAGTTCTAGAACAGTTATACCGAAACTTACCGTGAGCGATGGCTTAATCCATCATTGTGAGCTTCGGTATAAATCATCATTATCTTAAGAGGATTCAACATGCGCATCATTCTTCTAGGTGCTCCAGGTGCAGGTAAAGGCACACAAGCTAATTTCATCATGGAAAAATACGGTGTTCCGCAGATCTCTACTGGTGACATGCTACGTGCTGCTATCAAAGCAGGTACAGAACTTGGCAAACAAGCTAAAGCTGTTATCGACGCTGGTCAGCTAGTTTCTGATGAAATCATCCTTGGTCTAATCAAAGAGCGCATTGCTCAAGATGACTGCGAAAAAGGTTTCCTACTAGATGGCTTCCCACGCACTATCCCACAGGCTGATGGTCTAAAAGAGATGGGCGTAGACGTAGATTACGTTATCGAATTTGACGTAGCTGACGATGTGATCGTTGAGCGTATGGCAGGCCGTCGTGCTCACCTACCTTCTGGTCGTACTTACCACGTTGTTTACAACCCACCTAAGGTTGAAGGTCAAGATGACGTAACAGGCGAAGAGCTCGTTGTTCGTGATGACGATAAAGAAGAAACGGTACGTGCACGTCTAGGTGTTTACCATGATCAAACTGCACCGCTTATCTCTTACTACGGTAAAGAAGCTGAAGCAGGTAACACTAAGTACCTTAAATTTGATGGTACTAAGCAAGTTACTGAAGTAAGTGCAGATATCGAGAAAGCACTAGCATAAATTGCTACCAGCGATTTTTGAAAATTTGATATAGTGAAAGCGACCTCAAGTAGGTCGCTTTTTTTATGCTTTGGTTTTGATCTGAAACGAGAGCACCTACGTAAAGAGCCATTTCAGTATCGACGGGAATCTATGCAAAATAATAAAAAACAGGGTGTGCTATTGGTTAACTTAGGCACGCCTGATGAAGCAACCGCTCCTGCAGTTAAACGCTTTTTAAGCCAGTTTCTTCATGATCAGCGTGTGGTTGATATGACTCGTTGGCTTTGGTGCCCGATCTTACATGGCGTAATACTGCCAATTCGAGCGCCTAAAGTAGCCAAACTCTATCAGTCAGTGTGGATGGATGAGGGCTCGCCGCTGATGGTGTACTCCAAAAAGCAAGCAGAAAAGCTGAGAGAGAAACTGACTATTCCCGTAGAACTAGGCATGACTTACGGAAACCCTAGTTTGCAATCGGGCGTTGAAGCGTTGCTATCGCAAGGTGTTGAAGAAGTGCTTGTGTTACCTCTATATCCCCAATATTCAGGGACAACGACCGCCGCTGTTTTTGATGGCTTAACGAAAGCGTTCAAAAAAGTTCCAGTGACGCCAGGTTTCCAGTTTATCCGCGATTACCATGACCATCCCATTTATATCAAAGCACTCGCCGAAAGTGTCAAACGCTCATGGCAGGAGAAGGGAAAAGGCGAATACTTACTCTGTTCTTACCATGGTATTCCCAAGCGCTATGCAGATAATGGTGATATTTACCCGCAGCATTGCGAACGTACCACAGAGTTACTTGGCAAAGAGTTGGGTTTAACGCCTGATCAAATTGGCATGACATACCAATCTCGTTTTGGTCGAGAAGAGTGGTTACAACCCTACACCGATAAGACGTTAGAAGTTCTGCCAAGCAAGGGAATTAAAAAACTCGACATTATGGCACCTGCTTTTTCGTCCGATTGTTTGGAGACGTTAGAAGAGCTGTCAGAAGAATGTTGTGAGATTTTCACCGAGCATGGTGGAGAGAGCTTCACTTACATTCCTTGTTTAAATGATGACGACTTGCACATCGATATGATGGTGGAGCTGCTGAAGTAAGTTCAGGTATATGGATTGAAAGACGAAAGGCTGCCGAAAAATCGGTGGCCTTTTTTATTGTCTGAGCGGTTGCGCCATCGAGTCTAACGTTACTATTGATGCCGCGTTACGTTAGTTTCAATATTAAAGCGCTAATAGTGGTATTGATTGTCTCAATAAATAAGTGATCGAGATCGAATTATTATTATCGAAAATTAAGCAAAAGATAAAAGCGGCGTGACGGGGGTAACGATAAAAAATAAAGGTGGATGATTAAGTGTGATCTGCATCTCTAGATAATGATTTTTAGTTTTTGATGTTTTTGTAAGTTGTTGAATTTAATTTGGAAAATAACCTGATTCTTTTTCATAGTGAAGTCGGTCGCACAAAATTTTGATTTATTTTCGCTTGTAAATTAATTCAGTCAGTATGAAAAGCAAGCCAGGGAGGCGAACCTTCTTTGCGGTCAAAGGTGATGAATTACCAGATAAGAACCGCGGCTACTTTTGATACTTTAAGGCAGATTCTAATGAAAAAACTATTTACTCTTAGCGCACTTTCTCTTGCTTTCGCTTCAACTGCTTTCGCAGGTTCTTCATACGTAACAGGTAACGTGCAGTTCCACGATGATGACCTTCATGGTAACAGCGCAACTTCAACACTAGAAGCAGGTCATACTTTCGATAACTCTATCGGTGGCCTGACGGTTTACACAGAGTTTGATGGTATTTCTCTTGGTGACCCAGTAGTTGATGGAGTAAACAACTCAATTGGCGTTACGATTGGTGGTGAGCAAGCTTACAACGTGACTGATAACTTATGGGTTGCAGCAGGTTACCAACACCTTTTAGTTGATGGTGAGACAGCTCAGTACCGTCCATTAGTGAAAATTGGTTACAACTTCGATAACGGCTTATCTTTGAGCAACCGTACTCGTGTTCACATCAACGAAGACAGCGGCCTAGATAACGACATCCGTTTTGATAACCGTATTGGTTACGTTGTTAACGAAGATATCTCACTAAGCTACAACAACGTTTATGTTATCGCAGGCAATGAATCTCAGTACAACCTAGCGGGTGACATGAAGAAGCAAGACACTATGGATCACGAGCTACGTGCAACATGGACTCGTAAAGGTGTTCAGCCATACTTTGAGTTCCGTAGCCAAGCGAACGGCGCAGACTACGCAGATGGTTCAAGTAAGCAAAACAATGCATTCGTATTCGGTGCTTCTTACGGTTTCTAAAACACCCTTATTACTGTCCTAATAACACAAAGCCCAGCAGATGCTGGGCTTTTTTTCATCAGTCAATATCGTTTAATCGTTATTGATTACCCTGGTAATGACGGTAACTAAAGACTTGGCCTTTCTCGTTATACGCGTACACCACGTATTCATCTTTCTTGTCACCATACTCCATACCTGGAGAGCCCATTGGCATACCTGGTACCGCAAGGCCCTTGGCGTTACGTGGTGGGTTGTCTAGAAAAGCTTTGATGTCATCGGCTGGAATATGCCCTTCGAACACATAGCCATTGATTTCAGCGGTATGACAAGACGCAAGCTCGGGTGTTACGCCTAGTTTTTGTTTAATAGGATTCATGTCTTCATGAAGTTTTTCTTCAACGGTAAACCCTGCATCTTGCATGTGTTTTGTCCACTCGGTGCAGCAACCACAGTAAGGAGATTTGTGATTAATGACATCTGCGGCTAAAGCGTTGCCGGTAACGAACAATGAAGCGGCAATCGCCAATGTTTTTTTATTCATAGTAACCTCTACGAAGTTTTAAATAGTCTCAGACGGTTAGCGTTACTAACGACTGTGATTGAAGAAAGGGCCATTGCCGCTCCTGCTACAACAGGACTCAGCAAAAAGCCAAAAGCGGGATAGAGCACGCCAGCAGCGACTGGAATGCCTAACGAGTTATAGATAAAGGCGCCAAACAGGTTCTGTTTCATATTTCGGACGGTGGCTTTTGATAACTCGATTGCTCGAATGACTGAAAGGGGAGAGGCGTTCAGAAGTGTCATTTGTGCACTCTCAATCGCAACATCACTGCCACTTCCCATCGCGATGCCAATATCGGCCAAGGCTAATGCTGGCGCATCATTGACACCATCACCTACCATTGCGACACGTTTACCCTGTTGCTGTAAATGCGCGATATGTTGCGCTTTCTCATCAGGTGATACTTGGGCAATGATTTGGTTAATCCCTAGCTGGTTTGCGATGGAAGTAGCAACAATCTCGTTATCGCCAGTGAGCATGACAGACGTAATCCCCATTTTATCCAATGCCCGAATCGCTTTGATTGCATCTGGCTTGATTGGATCAGATATCGCTAGGGTGCCAATGACATCATCGCCGACTCTTATGATAACAGGTGTCCAAGCTTTGGCTAAATAGCTGTCGACCTCGTTAGTAACCGCTGAAAGATCCCATTGTTGGCTCTGGGCATGGTTAAGCGACACAATAGATATCTGTGTATCGTTATGTCTTGCTAGTACGCCTTGGCCTCGCTGATTTTCAAACTGTTCGACTTCCAATAGTTCCAGTTCAGACTCCATTGCTTTTGACACAATGGCTTTTGCCAGCGGGTGCTCAGAGTGTTGTTCAACAGAAGCACTTAGAACGAGCAAATGTTCAGGCTGGTTAGTCGTTGAATAAATGGCTTGTACGCTTGGTTTACCTTCAGTCAGTGTACCTGTTTTGTCAAACACGACCGTGTCCACTTTACTGGCAGACTGGAGGACATCGGCATCGCGAATTAAGATCCCCATTTCAGCTGCTTTACCGACACCGACGGTGACAGAAAGAGGCGTCGCTAAACCGAGCGCACAAGGGCAAGCAATGATCAGCACTGTTGTTGCAACGACTAACATATAGCTCGCACTTGGCTGAGGGCCGACGAAATACCAAACTGCTGCTGAGACGATGGCGATAGTGACTACGATAGGGACAAAAATAGCCGAGACCTGATCGGCCAGTTTTGCGATCGCAGGTTTACTGCTTTGAGCTTGGCGAACCATTGAAACAATTCTAGACAGCATGGTATTACTGCCGATCCCTGTTGCTTTGATGGTTAAGGAGCCATCTTGATTGATCGTGCCGGCAGATACAGGCTCATCCTCACTTTTACTTATCGGCATCGGTTCGCCAGTTAGCATCGATTCATCTACATAGGACTGCCCTGAGAGCACAACACCATCAACAGGAAGCTTTTCTCCGGGTTTGACTCTTAATACCATACCTAACTGAATCGCACTGATGGCGATGACAGATTCCCCCTCATCCGTGATTAAGTTTGCGGTTTGAGGTTGTAAGCCAATGAGTGCCTGAAGAGACTGGGTAGTTTTAGCCTTCGCTTTTGCTTCAATATAGTGACCAAGAGAAATCAGGCCGACGATCATCGCGCTGGCTTCGAAGTAGACGTGTCTAGATTGGATCGGAAACCATTCAGGGAAAGTGACCACTAACATTGAGAAAAGCCAAGCAGCGCCGACACCTAATGAGACCAGCGTATCCATGGTTGCTCTTTTGTGAGTAAGTGCTTGCCATGCATTGACGAAGAATGAGCGTCCGGCGGTTGCCAGTAGCCAAAAACAGATAATGCCAATGATGCCCCAAGCGAGTTGGTCGGTTGGGTTTCTTATCATCATGTTGCCGCCCAGTACACCCCAAAGCATTAAAGGTGCGCCAATTGCTAGCCCATACCAAGCACTGCGTTTATGTAATTTTTGAGTTTGTGCTAACAGTTCCGCCTGTTTGAGCTGCTGAGATTCGACATCATCAATAATCTGCCCTTCATAGCCCACTTTCAATATCGCAGAGAGTAGGGCTGACTCGATAGTTTTGGATTCTTTGGTGGTAAAGACAGCGGCGCTTTGTTCTGCAAGGTTGATGCGAGCGTTGGTCACTTCTGTCACAGAGAGCAAAGCTTTTTCTACTGAAGCGACACAACTCGCACACGTCATGCCTTTGATCAGTAGGTGAGTCGAGAATGATTGGCTGCTATCGGTAACCTTAGGTGACGTCGATATGATCTCTTTAGCTTGAGGAGTCGGTTCGTCTATCGATGAATCAAATCCAAGAGTTTCGATTAATGATTGGATGCTCTCTAGCGAGTGTAACGTTGTAATAGTGAGGTGAGTTTTCGTCGCAGTGAAGTGGCCAATATTTTCGTCTTGCTTTAGGGCGGTTTCGAGTTTTTCCACACACTTGCCGCAGTTTAGGCCGCTTAAATGGAGTTGATATTCAAAGCCTGCCTGATAACCAAGTTCACGAACGCTGTGGTCAATTGCCGTAAACGGAGCATCAGTGACTAATGACATATGAGTTGGTGACAGCTCCAGTATAGAAACGTCCAAATCAGCGTTCAGTTTTCGCTCTACTTTTCTCGCACACCCCATACAGTTGAGCCCTGTAAGAGGAATATTCAACTCAGCCATTAAATTTGCCCTAAAAAGAATCGACTAAAGAGGAGCATAAACCTTACCTCAAGGGTAAGGTCAAGCATTCGGTGAGGAAATTAAAAACGTCAAAATAGCGTTTTGGTAAATAGAAATGGTCGATTTTAGTGCGAGTCATTTCAAAGTTATTTTTTCTTATTTCTAAAGTTCCGTAAATCAATAAAAAATCACGGTGATCTGAATAACAGATTTGAACGGAATTAAGCTCTAGTAACGTTTAAAAAACTAAATTGACGAATTTGCAGTGTGGAGTTTCTGTCTTAAGTAATTGATATTAATTGTTTTATATAAATTGTTGTTTTTTGATTTTGAAGATGATCAGACATTTTTTTCTCTGATTTCTTGGCGCGAAAAAAGTTTGCCAAGATGCCCCTGTCCATAAATAGTCCCCCTGCGAAATCAAGCGCTTAGTGAGATGAGTAGGGGACAAGGAAAATAAAATTCTAAATAAATAGGGGTTAATCTTATGTCTCATTTCAAAAAGACACTACTTGGCGCAGCGATTACAGCAGCTACCTTGGCCGCAGGTACTGCAAACGCTTACATGATTGGCGATCCAAACGATGCCAACGTTGAAGTGTACGGTGTGGTTTCGATTTCTGCTGTGGATTACGGCGCAGAAAACCAATCGTTTGCATTAGAAAACGAAACTCGTGTAGGTTTCCGCGCTGCAAAAGCAATGACTGATAGTGTGACAGCCTTTGCTCAAGTCGAGTCTGGTTGGGTGCTAGATAACGGTGCTGACTTAGGTAACCGTGACACATTCGTCGGTGTTCGTGGTGACGACTGGGGTCAAGTACGTTTTGGTCGTATGCTGACTCCAATGTATGAATTGGTCGACTGGCCGTACTCTGCATCTAACATGGGTACAACATTTGACCGCGGATGGCGCAGTGGTGAGCGCTTCCAGTTTGACCGTAAGAGCCAACAAGTGCGTTATGACTCTCCAATGTTTGCTGAAACAGTGAAGTTCAGCCTATCGGCAGGTAACGGCACAGACAACTCTGACGATTCTAAATTCTACGGCGGTTCGGTGTCTGTTGTTCCAGTAGATATGCTAACGCTACACGCAGCATTTGAGATCGGTGAAGGCAACACATTTGATGATGGTAAAGACCACGCATTCGATACCAATAACCCAGTACCACCAGGTGATACGGTACCTGGTATCGCGGGCTACGACGCTTCAGTTGGTGACACAGACGCATACTTCGCTGGCTTCCAAATCGCACCTGTAGACAACTTCAACATTGCTGGTGCGTACAAATCAGGCTCTTATACGGCGACAACGCTAGGTACAGGTGCTGATAATGCGTACAAAGAGCGTTCAATTGATGCTTACTCGATTCAAGCGAACTACTTCTTTGGTAACGCAAATATCCGTCTAGGTTACGCTTCTCAGACAGGTGAAACGGATGGTAAGACAGATTCAGGTCTAGATTACACAACAATCACAAGTGAACTAGGTTACTCATTCAACTCTGTTTACACATTCGTGCGTGTAGCTGAGCATGCAAATGATGGTGACGGTGACCTAATGATTCGCTTTGGTACAGAGTGGACATTCTAATTAAATAACTAAAACCTTGGCGGACCCCAGTGTCCGCCTTTTTCCGTTTCTGATGAGTGAGAATAATAATGAAAAAAGCATTAACCCTAATTGCCCTTGGTCTACTAAGCACCATGGCACACGCCAAAGTCACCATTCAAACGGATAACCGAGTGGAAATACTGGCGGTTAACCAAGTGATTAACTCTGTGCCTAAGCAAGCGAAAGGGGATTTGAAAATTGAAAATGGCGTCAATCAAATGCTGGTTCGTGTAACTGCAATGGTTGATGGCAATGGTGGTAAGCAAAAATTTAATTCACTGCCGATGGTGGTGAAGTTTGAAGGTAATGACGAAACATTAAAGTTTGAAACGCCATTTCCGATTCGTGATGAGCGAGCAGTTAAGCGTTTCAAAGCAGAGCCTCAGATAAAAGTGACCAGTGGTGGTAAGAGCATCTCAGTTGAAAGCGATATTATCTTCGATCAAACCTTTGCTCTTATTAAAGATTACGATGAAATGCTGCATGGGTATAACCTTGCTGGTGGTATAGCTGCGATCAATATTGCGAGCCAACCGCAAAAAGTTTCTTCTAATGTGATCGCTAATTCATCGATAGAAAATCAGGGGAAAATCGCTCCGAGTTTTGACAACATCCAACATGGGTTTCTGGAGATGACGCCAGCCCAACGTCAAGAGTTTATCTCCTGGGCAGTAAAACATATCAACGATTAACAAAGATTGTTGATGATGGATTGTAGAATTACGTATCGGTGCTAAAATAACGCGCAATTTTGGCACCATGCCGTTTGGCTTGGTGTGGTCATTTAGACAATCAAGGTATTTTACATGACGGTTAAAACTCGTTTTGCTCCTAGCCCTACTGGCTACCTTCACGTTGGTGGTGCGCGTACTGCACTTTACTCTTGGCTTTTCGCGAAAAACCAAGGCGGCGAATTTGTTCTACGTATTGAAGATACGGATCTAGAACGTAACTCTCAGGAAGCGGTTGATGCGATCCTAGAAGGTATGCAGTGGATGGGCCTAGAGTGGAATGAAGGTCCTTACTTCCAGTCTAAGCGCTTTGATCGCTACAACGAGATGGTTGATAAGCTACTTGCAGAAGACAAAGCATACAAATGTTACGCTTCTAAAGAGCTTCTAGACGAAATCCGTGCAGAGCAAGAAGCAGCAAAAGAGATGCCTCGTTACGATGCAAACCACCCGAAAATTGTTGCTGCAAATGCAGAAGCGAAAGAAGGTGATGCGTTTGTTATCCGTTTCCGTAACCCGAAAGAAGGCAGCGTTGTATTTGATGACCAAATCCGTGGTCGTATCGAAATCGCTAACAGCCAACTAGATGACCTAATCATCCGTCGTACTGATGGTGCACCAACGTACAACTTTGTGGTTGTGGTTGATGACTGGGACATGGGCATTACACACGTTGTGCGTGGTGAAGACCACATCAACAACACGCCTCGTCAAATCAATATTTACGAAGCGTTAGGTGCGCCAGTACCTACTTTTGCTCACTGTGCAATGATCCTAGGTGATGACGGTGCAAAACTGTCTAAGCGTCACGGTGCAGTATCAGTCATGCAGTACCGCGATGAAGGTTACCTACCAAATGCACTAAACAACTACCTAGTGCGTCTTGGTTGGTCTCATGGTGATCAAGAGATCTTCTCTCAAGAAGAGATGATCAACCTGTTCTCTCTAGATGCTGTTTCTAAGTCAGCGTCAGCATTTAACACTGAGAAACTACTTTGGTTGAACAACCACTACATCAAGACATCTGCTCCTGAATACGTAGCGGAGTACCTACAGTGGCACCTAGACAACCAAAATCTAAACATTGAAAACGGCCCAGCGATCACTGAAGTGATTAAGCTTGTAGGCGAGCGTTGTAACACGCTAGTAGAACTGGCTGAGCAAATCCGTTACTTCTACGAAGACTTCGCTGAGTTTGAAGCTGGCGCGGCGAAGAAGCACCTACGTGGCGTTGCTAAAGGCCCACTAGAGCTTGCTCTTGCAAAAGCAGAAGCGCTAGAAGCGTGGACAACAGCAAACATCAAAGAAGGTGTGATTGCTGCCGTTTGTGAAGAGCTAGAAATCGGCATGGGCAAAATCGGTATGCCATTACGCGTTGCAGTAACAGGTGGTGGTCAGTCTCCGTCTGTTGACGCAGTGATGGAACTTATTGGTAAAGAGCGCGTGGTTGCTCGCATTAAGATGGCTATCGCATTTATCGAAGAGCGTGAAGCAAACGCATAATCTTTGGTGAGTTATTAAGCTTATCGCTTACATTTTAAACCGCAGCACCCGCTGCGGTTTTTTTATGTCTATTTATTGACGAAGTTCTCAATCTAGACAAGGTGAGAAAGGTCCTACAAAAGAGTGTCAATTTTTCGAGATTCTCCTACCCAGACACTAATTAATTGATATGGTTCAGAAAAACTTCCAACATCTTACAGCCCTTACTGAGTAAGCGATCAGAAAGCTCTCTGAAATTACCCTGATTTTATGCTAACCAGACGCTGACATTTTTGCCCTTTCATCTCGAATCAAATTGTTTATAGTGCCCTCCGTCAGTTACAGAGCGTAACAAAATGTAACGGCTAGGACAGAAAGCTCACATTCGGAATGTGCCATTGTTGGGTGCTCTGTCTCCATGCAAGTTTAATTGAGCTTGAATGGAGATGAGCACCGAAGCTAACTCTAAACAAATAGATTTCGAGGAATCAGTAATGAAAAAATTAGCAGCGGTAATTTCAGCGTCTCTTCTTCTTGCATCAGCACCTTCAATGGCTGAACTGTATGTGGGCGGTAAAGTAGGTAAATCATGGTTGGAAGATGCTTGTACAACAGCGACCGCTAACTGTGATGATGAAGCCTCAACAGCAGGTGCATTCGTTGGTTACGAAATGTGGGACTTCCTATCAATTGAAGGTGGTTACGATTACCTAGGCAAGTTCACGGCTGACGGTCTAAACGATGACAAAGTAGAAGCATTTACTCTTGCACCAAAAGTAAATCTACCGATTACTGATGACATCTCTCTTTACGGTAAAGTGGGTGGTGCTTACGTTAAGTACGGTAGCGAAGAAGATTACTCTTACCTAGGTGCTGCTGGTATCGAGTTTGATTCACACGAGAACGTGACAGTACGTGTTGAATACCAAACAATCACTGATGCAAACAACGAACAAGTTCGTGCAATGGGCAACAGCGCAACACTAGGTTTCGTGTACAAGTTCGGTAGCAACGAAGAAGCAGCGCCAGTAGCCGTTATCGAAGAAGAAATGGTTGAAGAAGTTGTTGAAGAAACACCAGCAGAGCCAGTAGTAGAAACGAAAACATTCGAAACTCAACAACTAGGTTCTGGTAACTTCAAACTGAACAGCACTGAGCTTAACGAAGAAAGTGCAGCACAACTTGATGAGCTAGTAGAGTTCCTAAACACATACCCTCAAGCGAACGTTGAAATCGTAGGTTACACTGACACTTCAGGTGCCGCTGAGTACAACCAAGTTGTTTCTGAAAAACGTGCTGAGTCTGTTGCTCATACTCTAGAAGAGAAAGGTATCGATGCTTCACGCATTACTGCTCGTGGTGAAGGTGAGAACAATCCAATCGCTTCAAACGACACTCGTGAAGGTCGTGAACAGAACCGCCGCGTTGAAGTAACGGTTCCAGCGTTTGAGTACCAAGTAGCACAATAATCTTATACAGATTAAGCAACGTCAGATGTCGAGCCCCAACCTTTTGGTTGGGGCTTTTTTTGTATAGGCACTAAAACAGAAAATTCAATCAAATTTGTTATATCGCTCGCAATAAAATTCGTTTAGCATGCGCAATAGTGTGCATTTTGGGGTGACCCTTAATAGCGCCAATTCATAGAGTACAAGTGGGACGATTGTCCAATCGTCCGCAGCTTAGAGATAAAAAGGAACAACTCATGAAAAAATTAGCAGCGGTAATTTCAGGCGTTTTGATGTTAGGTTCAGCAGGCGCAAATGCTGAGTTCTATTTAGGTGGTAAGGTCGGCAAATCTTGGCTAGATGATGCATGTACATCCGCAACAACAAACTGTGATGATGAGTCATTTGCAGCCGGTGTTTTTGCTGGTTATGAATTTCTAGATTTCTTATCGCTAGAAGGCGGCTATGACTACTTTGGTGATCATACGGCAGATGGCTTAAATGATGAAAAAGTGACGGCGTTTACACTAGCACCAAAACTCA
The DNA here is from genome assembly GCF_003970385.1 of Vibrio aquaticus. Classification (GTDB taxonomy): domain Bacteria; phylum Pseudomonadota; class Gammaproteobacteria; order Enterobacterales; family Vibrionaceae; genus Vibrio; species Vibrio aquaticus. The sequence goes on from NZ_RXZH01000003.1 coordinate 339,343, forward strand.
ACATCCCTTTCAATGACGACCTATCGCTTTACGGTAAGTTTGGTGGCGCCTACGTTGACTACGGCAATAAGAATGATAGCTCTTACCTAGGTGCTATTGGCTTAGAGCTAGAGTCGCACAAAAACGTTACGGTACGTTTAGAATACCAACGCCTAACAGACGTGAACAATGACTTAGTGAGAGCGGCAGTTAACTCAGCGACATTGGGCTTTGTCTATAAGTTTGGAAACAATGAACAGGCTCAATCAGAGCCAGTACAAGAAGTGATGGTTGTTGAAGAGGTCGTGGAAGAAACGGTTGTCGTTACTCCTGTAGTAAAAACGTTCGAAACTAAGCTTGTTGATTCAGGTAGCTTTGAGCTGAACAGCACGGAACTGAAAGAAGAAAGCAAAGTGCTTCTTGATGAGCTTGTTCAGTTTATGGAGCAATACCCACAGGCAACAGTTGAAGTAACGGGTTACACGGATTCAAGTGGCGCAGCGTCATACAACCAGATGCTTTCTGAAAAGCGTGCGCAATCTGTTGCTAATACGCTGGAAGAGAAAGGCATCGAGGCTTCACGTATTGCGGTAAGCGGTGAAGGTGAAAATAACCCAATCGCATCAAATGAGACCCGTGAAGGTCGTGCTCAGAACCGCCGTGTAGAAATTGTGGTTCCAGCGTTTGAGTACCAAGAACAGTAATCGTTTTTAGCTCTTATAAAACAAAGCCTTGGTTGTCGTGCCAAGGCTTTTTTGTTTCTAAACTACTTTAGATCTATGCTGTTGAGGCGGCCCATAAATTCGAGGATCTCTAAATTTTCTTTATTTGCCTCGAGGAGCGCTTTTTTCGTTTTAGAATAGGCAGCTAAGCGACCGTGTTTTTTGATTGAGCACACCACGCTTTTATAGATTAACTTGCCGTTTTCATCATAGTTGCGCCATGCCGCGATGTAACATTCGTCTTTGGCATCGGGTTCGGCTTTTGTTGGTCGAGGTTTGAAGATGATTTTAGGTTCGAGCGAGTGTGGGAGGCGAGTCATTAAATATGGGTCTTTCAATAGCTTTCGCCAAAACTTCCCCCACATTTCGCTGCCCATTTCATTTCGCAACTTAATTGCCTTTTGTAATCCTTTCTTTTCACCAATGCGAATATAACCCACAGAGCGGTGGATAATCTTGTCATCAGGAGTATGGATATGGATCTTAAAAGCGGTTTTCGCTTTAGAGATAAAGCGATGGCCTGTATTGGTTTCTAAGTTGCTCTTTTTCATCTTCTAACTATAGATAACTTTGTTAATAATTATTTTAGATGAAAGTCACGGGTTGGTGAAGTAAGAAGTAAAAGGGCTCAGAGAAATTTCTGAGCCCTAATCAATGAAAGGTGGGGGAAAGTTATAAGATCTTGTGCATCACATCACCTATTTGAATGCTACCTGCAAGTTCCGCTTGGTCAACTGACAGTTCCGCTTCGTTTTCATAAACGCGTGATACGGTTAATGTAATGTCTGTCTCTGTTACCTTGTTTCTCGGTAAGCCTCGCTGATCGATAAAGGAGCCCGTGTGCCATAGTTGCAATTTATCGCCTTCTTCAACGCCATGAATACGACCTAAATCAATCGTGATGGTATTGCCCCATTTCGCGACAACTTCCGGTAAAGTAATTTTGCATGACACTTCAGACTCTAGATCAAGCATGATACTGCGGCTGACTCGCAGCATCATATCACCGTAAGTTGAAGCCCAAAAACGCGCGCTTTTGGTATCAACTTGACTGGTTTTTGGAAATGGCCAACGTGCCACTTCGCGATAATTACGGTTGTAAACCTCATTGCCAGTCTTGCCATCGAAGATGGTCATTTCCAGTGCAAACTGACGATTAATGACATCATCTTTGATCAGGTTCTGTTCTACCGTTGCCGTTAAGTCAGTAATGACTCCGCCGATGATGTACTGAGCACCTGTGTCTTCTGCAATCATTTTTAGGCGTTCAGGGTAACGCTTGCTGATTTCGAAGTCTGTTGTGCCAACCGAGATAAAACTTGCAGATTCTTGATCAAGTTGACGATTAATGACGTTAGCAAAGTCATCACCTACGCTGTATATCTGCCCCATGACTGCTTGTTGAGGGGAAGCTAAGTCGATATTGCCGACCAAAAATGTCTTTTTGTATTGGTTAACATGGCAACCTGTTGCCGATGGGTAGATATCAATACGGGCGCGAACAAACATAACGCCACTGCGCTTTCTCTCTTCTTCCACTAAGATATAACGGACTTCGTTACCCGTAAATTGGTACTCTTTGCGCCCACTTTCTAATAGCGGCTTCAAATTAGAAATGCTGCCGATATCCGCACCAGAAAAACTGACCGCTTTATAGAGGGCGTCCTCTAAAGCGTGTAGTCGTGCGACTTCATCCGATGAAACTATGGAAGCTGTTCCCGTCACTTCATACCATCCCGCCACTGCGACATTCGCAAATAGGTTCAAGCAGAGCGTTGAAAAAACAGTCAGAAGTGATTTTTTCATTATTGTTTACCGAGTTGGTTCATTTTTTGCTTAGTAAATCTTAGCTGATTTAGGCATTGCCTTTCTAAATAGTTGCACAGTTAGAAAAGCAAAGAGTGTTCCACTTTTAGAAATCAGACAAAAGATTGAACATTACGCCTTAATGTATCGGAGATTAGAGAATGAAAAAATGGCTATCGCTAGTGCCGGTGGTGTTTTTAACCGCTTGTGCCTATGCACCAATTTATAACGGTAAAGAACCGTACCCGGGCTCGCAGTTTATGCTGATGGACAGCCCGCGTCATACTCTTGACTTCTTTGTCGAGAGCATGACAGAAGACTTAATGATTTCAAACACCAGTGTGTCTGCGCGTACACCGATTGCTGTCACCTCTTTTGTCGATCTGCAAAATATGGATGCGACAAACTGGCTGGGTAATTCGGTCTCTGAAGGGTTCATCCATCAGTTCCAACGCCGCGGCTTTAAAGTCGTTGATTTCAAGACGACAGGTTCGATTCAAGTGACGCACCAAGGTGATTTCGCTTTCAGTCGTGATTGGAAAGATCTCGCACAAGAGCAAGACATTCAATACGTGTTAACGGGCACTATGCTTCGCCAAGAGGGTGGTGTGCTAGTGAATGCTCGAGTCGTTGGCATGCAGTCGCGTATTGTTGTCGCGACCGCACAAGGCTTCTTACCGGCGGATCGTATTGGTCGAGATCTTGATACACTTAATAGCATTCGTACGCAGGATGGAGTATTAATTCGTTCTGATCCTACGATTACTCAACCATACACCGTTATTCTGCGTCCATAGGAGACACGATGAAAAAGTTACTACTTCTTGTTGTTGCCTTAATGATGGTGGGTTGCCAGCCCTTACAGAATATGCGCCCTGATGATTGGCTAACGGCTGTCGGTTACGCAAGCATCAGTGAGCAGAAAGGTCGTAATGACGATGAAAAACAAGTGCGAGCGATGCGCGCATCTAAGATAGATGCGTATCGAGAGCTGGCAGAACAAGTGTATGGTATGCGAGTCAGCGGACGTGCGGATCTGCAAGATCAACGATTGGGAACAGAACTCACCTCTGGCGCAGTAGACGGTGTCATTCGTGGTGCTGAAGTGGTACGTAGCTATAAGGTAGGCGATAGTTACGTGACGGAATTGCGTCTAGACATCAAGAAAATGGACAAGCTGCGTGATTACGGTGAAGTCCAACAAGTCCCAGAAAAAAGGCAACAAACCCTTTTCTAACTGAACATTCTTCTCTGATACAAAAAAAGCGGCAATCATTGCCGCTTTTCTCTTTTATTCTTTTATGCTTTGCCTATTAAGGCTCAATGCTTGTTTACGCTTTGATGTTGGTTCCCAGCGTCGTCACATTTTTCGTTTGGCCTTCCGCTGTGTAAGTCATCCCCAGTTTTCCCTGAGATTGCTTCATTAAGTTATTGAGCTTGTTGAAGCTTAGCTGTGCTCGTTGTAATGCCTGACCATTGATTTCGTTCGCTTGCTGACACTCAGTGATGAGTTGTCTAACTTGCTCGACCAGAGGGCTCAATTCTGGGTTTGAAGTTAGACTCTCTACATCAGGGTGGCGGCGAATTCGATCGTCTGTGACTTGGAGCTGGTCGATCAGCGTCACTTTTTGTTTCGCAATCAACTCAATATCTTTGGAAGCTCGATTTGTGATGGCAAGCTTCTCTTGCTCTAGAACATCATGCAGTTCTTGAGCACTTTTTAGTTGAAACTCGATTAAACCTTGCAGTGCAGCCATCTATCGGATTCTCACTCAGTTAAAGTCCACCCAGTTCTTTTTCAAACTTCATCATATTGTCGGCCAGTTTCTCAGGATTCACTGTGTACGAACCATTGGCAATCGCTTCTTTGATTGCCGCAACTTTCGCTTGGTCGAAACTTGGCTGGCTAGCCATTTGAGTATGCATTTCACCGACCGCTTTACCTTGAGAGCTAAGCGAAACAGAATCTTGAGCAACCGCTGACTTCTTTGCTGAGTCTGCGCCGCTGGTGGTCGAATTGTCATTACGAACAGAACTTCTCGTGGTTGTTGAGAGAGTTTGCCCTGAACGTATATTATCAATGCCTGCCATAGATGAGCCTTTTAGAAATAGAACTTGTAATGTCAGTATCGACTGACGCTAGAATAACTTTAGTGATTTTTTCATTTTCACTAGAACACAACCGTGACTTCAGAGATTCCAGATACGCGTCCTTCAATTATACGGTTGGATTTACTATTTTTCACTCTAATCTGTTCACCGTGTGAGCCGTCTGTCAGAGCAACACCCTTAGTCGTAATGGTCATTCCGGACTTAATGGCTTTGATCGTGACCGTTTCATTGCGGCAGACCACGCAAATATCCCGATCCTCTAGGATCTCACCCGCCCGAAGGTTTTTCTTTGCTTTTGCTCCAATGACGGCTTCAATGGAGGAAAACCCTTGCCGTCTAAAGCGTTGCAGGTCGACCATGCTGACCGTCACATCATGAGGCGAGATCAGCTGACCACGCGAAAGAGGAGAGACGATAGTGACTTGCGGCCCTGAACGAACGAGACGAACGGGGACATAAACACGCCAGTTGTCTTCGAAACATTCGACCAACACGGTAATGTTGCTTGCACTTGGGTTGGTTGAAGAAGAAGACGTATTGAGGGGAGAGGGGCAGTCTGTGGCAAAAATTCGGCTATCAATATTGGCGGCCGTGGCTTCCAGTTTACCGCCCATGGGCCACTCAATCGTAGCGACAATGTACTCCTCTGCGCTTTGTTGAATAGCCTGTATTTGGTTCTCTGTTGCAGAAAGTACCGAAAAACTAAAGAAAAAGAATAAAAAGCCGATAGACTTACAAAACTTTTTATAGAAAGCTCTACAATTAGTTATGGAAATTGAGCATAATGATGTTTTAGAATATGTCATTCTGTTTCTCTGGTTTTTTCATGGCCACAGGTAGACTACCATTTTTTTTGCATGAAGTTTGAGATGGAGATGAGCTTATGTCGGGTATTCTTGATTCGGTGAATCAGCGTACGCAACTCGTCGGTCAAAACCGATTAGAACTCCTAACCTTTCGCTTAATGGGGCGACAGCGTTATGGAATTAATGTATTTAAAGTAAAAGAGGTACTTCAGTGCCCTAAGCTTACTTCGATGCCAAACCTGCACCCTTTAGTGAAAGGGGTTGCACACATTCGTGGCCACACAGTATCAGTCATTGATCTTAGTTTAGCAATTGGCGGTCGTCCGACGACGGATGTCGAAAAAGCATTTGTTGTTATTGCAGAATTTAACCGTACTATTCAGGCATTTTTGGTGACTTCGGTAGAGCGAATCATTAATATGCACTGGGAGGCAATCCTACCGCCACCAGACGGTGCGGGTAAGGCTAACTACCTGACTGCAGTAACCAATATTGACAATGAACTTGTTGAAATTCTTGATGTTGAAAAAATCCTCGCAGAAATTGCGCCAGTCGACGAAACGATGGATTCAACAATCGGTGAAGAAATCGCACAAGCAGAATCTCAAAAAGAAATTGTCCGCCGCATTCTTATTGCAGATGATTCTACTGTTGCGCGCAAGCAAGTAGAGCGAGCGATTACTTCATTAGGCTTTGAAGTGGTTTCAGCAAAAGACGGTAAGGAAGCGTACGATAAACTGGTTGAAATGGCGGCGACAGGCAGCATTTATGATCAGATCTCCTTGGTTATTTCAGACATTGAAATGCCTGAGATGGACGGCTATACGTTAACAGCAGAAGTTAGACGTAATCCGGATTTAAAAGATTTATACGTGATTCTTCACTCTTCACTGAGTGGCGTATTTAACCAAGCAATGGTCGAACGTGTAGGTGCTAATGCCTTTATTGCGAAATTTAACCCGGATGAGTTAGGTAACGCAGTGAAATCAGCACTTACAGAATAAAAGAGAAGTTAATGACAGCAATAACTATAAGCGATCAAGAGTATCGAGATTTCAGCCGCTTCCTAGAGTCACAATGTGGCATCGTGTTGGGAGACAGTAAACAGTACCTTGTAAGAAGTCGTCTAAGCCCACTGGTTACCAAATTTAAGTTGGCTTCACTGTCTGATCTATTGAGAGATGTGGTCAGTGGACGTAACCGTGAGTTACGAGTTGCTGCTGTCGATGCAATGACGACAAACGAAACTCTTTGGTTCCGTGATACCTATCCGTTTGAAGTTCTGGCAAACAAATTGCTGCCAGAAGCGGCGGCAAATAAGCGCCCAATCAAAATTTGGTCAGCGGCAAGTTCATCTGGTCAAGAACCGTACTCTATGGCGATGACGGTTCTTGAGCAGCAACAGCGCAAGCCGGGCATGCTACCTAGTGTTTCAATTACGGCAACGGACATTTCAAGCAGTATGTTAGACATGTGTCGTGCTGGTGTGTATGACAACCTAGCGTTAGGTCGTGGCCTCTCACCAGAGCGTCGTCGTAACTTCTTTGAAGACGCAGGCGATGGTCGTATGAAGGTGAAAGATAACGTTAAGCGTTTAGTGAACTTCAGACCACAGAACTTGATGGACAGCTATGCACTGCTTGGTAAGTTTGACATCATCTTTTGTCGTAACGTGTTGATTTACTTCTCACCTGACATGAAGTCTCAAGTGCTGAACCAAATGGCGAACAGCCTGAATCCAGGTGGTTATTTACTGCTTGGTGCTTCAGAATCGTTAACTGGTTTAACAGACCGTTTCGAAATGGTTCGTTGTAATCCGGGCATTATTTACAAGTTAAAGTAACTGTCACGATCATCTCTGAAAGCTCAGCTAACCGGCTGAGCTTTTTTGTATCTAGCCTTTTCCTTTTATAAAAATCGCCGAGTCTATAAGGATAACTTGTATACTACAGGTGAGGCATTCCAAATTCTCAATCCAATTACAGTATGGCTTCGAAAGTTGGCGTAGTTATTGCTGTAACAATCGTGAAAGTAAAATATGAACTAATTTAAAAGTTGGTACACATATTGCTTTTATATTTATTACTAACGGTCAGTTCTTTGAGTAGAGGTCAACATGGCTATTTCTTTTGATAAAGCACTAGGTATCCACCAACACACAGTGGGTGTACGTGAGCGCAATGCTGAGGTGATTTCCACCAACATCGCACAAGCGAACACACCTGGCTATAAATCAAAGGGAATGGACTTTGAAAAGGCACTGCAGGCGGCAACATCAGGGGCAAGCATTGGTCTTAGTCGTACTGATGGTCGGCATATCGCTGCCTCTACACAAGTGACAGGGGATGTGATGTATCGTCTTCCAACACAACCTGACACCGGTGACGGCAATACGGTGGATGTGGATTTAGAGCGTAACTTGTTTATGCAAAACCAAATTCGCCATCAAGCGTCACTCGACTTCTTAGGAAGTAAATTCAAGAACTTAACGAAAGCAATTAAAGGTGGTAACTGATGAGCTTATTTAACGTTTTCAATGTAACTGGTTCTGCCATGAGCGCTGAATCTGTTCGTCTAAATACGACCTCAAGTAACCTAGCAAACGCTGACAGTGTCTCTAGCTCTGCGAAAGATACCTATAAAGCGCGTCATGCTGTGTTCGGTGCTGAGTTAAGTAAGGCAAAGTATGGCCGCGACCATACGGTGCCGGTGAAAGTGATGGGCATTGTGGAAAGCGATAAACCGCTGAGTGCGGAATACAACCCAGATCACCCACTTGCAAACGACGAAGGTTATATTTACAAGCCTAACGTTAATGTAATGGAAGAAATGGCTAACATGATTTCTGCTTCGCGTTCATACCAAACGAACGTTCAAGTAGCAGATTCGAGTAAACAAATGCTGCTGCGTACGCTGCAGATGGGTCAATAGGGATAAGGAGGTAACAGATGGCCGGAGGCATTAATAATAATGTTGGTCAGAGTGGCTTGTCCTATATCGACCAGCTTAAACAGCTTCAGGACAAGAACAAGCCAAATGAGACAACAGGTAAGCAGGATCTTAAACAAGAAGACTTCTTATCACTGCTCACGAAGCAACTTGCCCAGCAAGACCCGTTTAAGCCGGTCAGTAATGACCAGATGATTGCGCAAATGGCGTCATTCGCGACCGTAGATGGCATCGGTAAAATGAACAATCAGTTTGAAACGCTGAATGCTTCGATGACATCAAACCAAGCACTGCAAGCCTCATCCCTTGTTGGACGAGATGTACTTGTTCCAGGTGCTGCGGGCGTTAAGACAGATGACGGCAGTATGGCTGCCATGATGAAACTTCCTCAAGCCGTTGATAACGTGATGGTGAGAGTAGAAGATCAAATGGGGCAGCTAGTCCGCACATTTGAAGTCGGTTCGAAACCTGCTGGTGACAACCGCGTTGAATGGGACGGTAAAGATCAAAACGGTAATCCATTGCCGGCTGGCAAATACAATGTGAAAGCATCGGGTTTGTTAGACGGGGAGGCGAAAGAGTTTGAGGTTTCGACTTACGCAAACGTCAACAGCGTCCTTCTTGGTAAAGGTGATGGTAACGTACTACTCAATCTGGCTGGCTTTGAGTCGCCAGTTCGACTTGCTGAAGTACTAGAAGTTGGTAAGGCGTAATTCTTTCTAAAAGAATTTATGTCAGCTAGATAGGAGAATTTGGAATGTCATATGTTGCACTAAGTGGCTTGTCCGCCGCTCAATTAGACTTGAATACAACCAGTAACAACATTGCGAACGCAAACACATACGGCTTCAAGGAGTCGCGTGCAGAGTTTGGTGATGTGTACTCTAACTCACTGTTCACTCATGCGAAAACAACGCCTGGTCAAGGTGTTCAGGCTGCACAAGTGGCGCAACAGTTCCATGAAGGTTCAAGTATTTATACAAACAACCCAATGGACTTACGCATTGGTGGCACCGGTTTCTTTGCGGTAGCCAAAGATCGCTTAGCTCCAACATCCAACGAAATGACACGTAACGGTGCGTTCCACTTGAACAAAGATAACTACATGGTAACGGCGAATGACGAATACCTATTAGGTTATCAGGTGGATAAGGACACGGGCGATGTTTTGTCTTACGAGCCATCAGCGATTAACATTCCAAAAGAATTCGGTAAGCCGAAGCAGACTGCAAACATCGAAGTCGGTGTGAACCTACCTGCGGGCGCAGAACTGAAAGATCCTGCGTTATTTGATTACTCTGATCCTGAAACTTACAACCGTTCAACGTCTTCGACCATTTACGATTCAATGGGTCAGTCGTACAAGCTTACGACCTATTACATGAAAGACCAAACTCAACCTAACACTTGGCAGACATACTACACCGTGACTGACAGTGCAGGTGAGAAACCATTAAACATCACCGGTGGTGACGCTACAACGGCAACAGGCCATGTTGGTCACACGATGAAGTTTAACAACGATGGTACATTGGCGAGCTTGAACAACGGCCAGAACATTGTTTCAGATCCGCTAGGTACAGGTGCTAACCCAATTGAGCTAAATGGTGCTGACATCAACCAAACGCTATCGTTCGGTCTTAATGACGCTACCCAGTTTGCCGCTCCGTTCGAACTGACTAAGTTTGATGAAGATGGTGCAACAACGGGTTTCTTAACTAAGGTTGATATCGACGAGCAAGGCAGTGTTCTAGGTACCTATTCGAATGGTGAAAACATCACTTTAGGTCGAGTAGCTCTTGTTCGAGTTGCTAATGAGCAAGGTCTTGATAAGAAAGGCGGTACTCAGTGGGATTCAACTCAAGCATCGGGCGCTAAAGTATGGGGTGAGTCTAACAAAGGTTCATTTGGTACAATCAGCAGCGGTACGCTTGAGCAATCAAACATTGATATGACTCAAGAGCTGGTAGACCTTATCTCAGCTCAACGTAACTTCCAGGCGAACTCTCGTTCTCTTGAAGTTCACAACCAAACTCAACAGAACATTCTGCAAATCCGCTAATCTTATTGGTTGTTTCGCAATAATCTGTATAGCAAGCTGGTGGCAAACATCAGCTTGCTATGTTGCCGCTTCTCTTTCCCCTTTCCGCTCAATTTTCTCTACACACTTGCCGTGTTGGTTCTAATTTATTGATATAAAACGACTTTTATAAGTTGGCATACCTATTGCTTTCTATTGATCAGAATTGTGATTATTGGAGCAAATTATGGATCGTGCACTGTTTCTTGCGATGAGCGGCGCCAAGCAAAATATGCAGGCATTGCAGCTTAGAGCAAACAACTTAGCGAACGTCAGTACCACGGGTTTCCGTGCTGATTTGGCGCAAGCGCGTTCAATGCAAGCGTACGGAGATGGCTTGCCAACTCGCGTGTTTAGCATGACGGAACGCCCGGGCCATAATTTTCAACAAGGTAGTGTCATTACGACGGGTCGAGATCTTGATGTAACGATTCAAGGTAACGGCTGGATGTCTGTGATGGATCAAACCGGCAAAGAAGGTTTGACGCGAAACGGTAACCTTAAAGTCGATGCTAATGGCTTGCTAACAAGTGGTTCTGGCCACCTTGTTCTGGGTGAGACAGGTGCTCCAATTACGCTTCCTATTCCAGTCAGTAAGATCGAAATCGGCAATGACGGCACGATCTCTGTTGTTCCTCAAGGGGCTCCAGCGGATGCGATTGAAGTCGTTGACCGTATTAAATTGACGAATACCAATAATCAATCACTGTTCAAAGATATCAACGGGTTATTCCGTGCAAAAGATCCTAATGCGGCATACGAAGCAGATGCCGATGTAAAACTGCTCACAGGCGCAATCGAAGGCAGTAACGTTAATGCCATCGGTGAGATGACGAGCCTGATTGACTTGCAACGCCAATTTGAAATGCAAGTAAAGATGATGAGCACAGCAGAAGAGATGGACAAAACGTCTGATTCTCTGCTTCGTATGAGCTAATAGAATTTAGGAGAAGGTTATGCATCCGGCACTATGGGTAAGTAAAACGGGCTTAGACGCTCAACAAACCAACATTTCAACGATTTCGAACAACCTAGCGAACGCATCAACGGTAGGTTACAAAAAAAGCCGCGCGGTATTTGAAGATCTGTTTTATCAGAACATCAACCAACCTGGCGGTCAGTCATCGCAGAACACAGAGCTACCAAGTGGTTTAATGTTGGGTGCAGGTTCAAAAGTGGTGGCAACGCAAAAAGTTCACAGCCAGGGTAATACCCAAACGACCAATAACAGTCTCGATATGATGATTGAAGGTGATGGCTTTTTCCAAATCCTAATGCCAGATGGCAACATTGGCTATTCTCGTAATGGTCAATTCACGGTTAACGATGAAGGTGTGATTGTGACGTCTGGTGCCGGTTATGCGCTAGAGCCTGAAATTGCGATTCCGGAAGACGCGCAAAGCATTACCATTGGTACGGATGGTGAAGTGTCTGTTCGTATTCGTGGCCAGCAAGATAACCAAGTGGTAGGGCAGATTGCCACCGTTGATTTTGTGAACCCAGGTGGCCTTGAACCAATTGGTCAGAACCTCTATATGTCAACAGGCGCAAGTGGTGACCCACAAGAAGGGGTTCCAGGTTTTGATGGCTTTGGTGACATCCGTCAATCTATGCTCGAAACCTCCAATGTAAACGTAACTGAAGAGCTAGTGAATATGATTGAAGCTCAGCGTGTTTACGAAATGAATTCAAAAGTCATCTCTGCTGTCGACAAGATGATGAGCTTTGTTAACCAACAGCTTTAATCTAGCCGTTAGAGGGTAATGAGATGAATCGATTATTAGTAGCTTTGTTTGGTTTAGCCGCATTGTCAGGGTGTACGTTGATGCAGCCACCGATCGAAACACCAGACGTGGTTCAAGGGACGACAACAGTGGATGCGGTTGAGGGTGACAAGTCTGCAGATGATGAAAGTGGCGTGATTGACACATTGCGCGGCAGAAATGATCCGGTTGCCGGTGATCCCGCATGGGCTCCAATCCACCCAACGCACCAACCAGAGCACTATGCAGCAGAAACGGGCTCTCTGTTTAACCAAGCTCGCGTTTCAAGCCTTTACAATGACTCTAAACCTCGCGGTATTGGTGACATTATTACTGTGACTCTTGATGAAAGTACCAATGCGTCGAAAAGCTCTGATGCCGATCTATCGAAAAACAATGATGCGACGATGGATCCACTTGAAGTCGGTGGGCAACAGCTAAACATTGGCGATTACAACTTCTCATACAACCTGAGTAACGACAATTCGTTTAGCGGCAGCGCAGCGGCGAATCAGAGTAACAGCTTATCGGGCTCTATTACGGTTGAAGTGATTGAAGTGCTGGCAAACGGCAACCTTGTTATCCGTGGTGAGAAATGGTTAACACTGAATACTGGCGATGAGTACATTCGTCTAAGCGGCACTATTCGTCCTGATGACATCGATTATGAGAACACGATTGCTTCAAACAGGGTTTCAAACGCAAGAATTCAGTATTCTGGTACGGGAAATCAGCAAGATATGCAAGAGCCTGGATTCTTGGCACGATTCTTTAATGTCTCTCTTTAAATCCAGTTGATGCCGCTTTTTTGGCACTAAAACGAGCTGGTAAGATTAGAAAGCAAAGGTTTTGGTTATGAAAAAGTGGTTACTCCTCATTACAAGCATGCTGTTTGTGGCAACTCAAGCACAAGCAGCACGTATCAAAGATGTCTCTCAAGTTGCTGGGGTTCGTAGTAACCAACTAGTGGGCTATGGCTTAGTGACAGGCTTGCCAGGTACGGGTGAATCTACTCCGTTCACAGACCAAAGCTTCAATGCCATGCTACAAAATTTTGGCATTCAATTGCCACCGGGTACGAAGCCAAAAACGAAGAACGTGGCAGCGGTAATCATCACAGCAGAATTGCCGGCCTTTTCAAAACAGGGCCAAACCATTGATGTTACGGTCTCATCTATTGGCTCAGCAAAAAGCCTTCGTGGTGGTACATTGATGCAAACCATGCTGAAAGGTCTAGATGGGCAAATCTATGCCGTGGCTCAAGGTAACCTTGTGGTTAGCGGCTTCAGTGCGACTGGCGCTGACGGTTCTAAAATTGTGGGTAACAACCCAACCGCAGGTATGATTTCAAATGGTGCTATGGTTGAACGTGAGATCCCATCACCATTTAGTCGTGGCGATTACATCACCTTTAACCTGCTTGAATCTGACTTCACGACAGCGCAGCGCATGGCTGATGCGGTCAATAACTTCCTTGGTCCACAGATGGCATCAGCGATTGACGCGACTTCAGTTAAAGTTCGTGCTCCGCGTGATATTACGCAGCGTGTTGCTTTCTTATCGGCGGTTGAAAACATCGAATTTAACCCAGCAGAAGGTTCGGCAAAAATCATCGTAAACTCTCGTACAGGTACGATTGTTGTTGGTAAGCATGTTCGCCTCAAGCCAGCCGCGGTAACGCATGGTGGTATGACTGTCGCAATCAAAGAAAACTTAAATGTTAGCCAGCCTAACGCGTTCGGTGGCGGTGAAACGGTCGTCGTGCCAGACACTGACATCGAAGTAACAGAAGAGCAAGGCAAGATGTTCAAGTTCGAGCCGGGCTTAACGTTGGATGACCTTGTTCGAGCTGTGAACGAGGTAGGTGCTGCTCCATCAGACTTAATGGCCATTCTTCAAGCACTCAAACAAGCGGGTGCGATCGAAGGTCAGCTGATCGTTATCTAAGGAGTTAAGGATGATTAATAACGGTAACGACATTGGATTCATTCATGATATCGCTGGGCTAGATAAGCTCCGTCAAAACGCGGTTGGTGGCGATGAAGCCAGTGAAAAAGCGGCACTAACGGCCGCGGCAAAACAGTTTGAAGCAATTTTTACCTCAATGCTATTTAAGTCGATGCGTGATGCTAACTCGACGTTTGAATCAGGGTTGATGGACAGTCAAAATCAGCAGTTCTACCGTCAAATGATGGATGAGCAGATGTCGAGCGAGCTAAGCTCTTCAGGTTCATTAGGCCTAGCGGACATGATTGTGGCTCAGTTAACGTCTGGTAGCGTAGAAAACCAAAACGCCAAAGCGCGTAATGATGATTTTGAAGTCATGATGCAGAAAGTGGATCGAATGCGCCACAATGCTGCGAACGAAACAACTGTTGTTCAATCTTCCGCAGCAGAGGTTAAACCTGCGCGTTTTGATTCGCCGGAATCATTCGTGAGTTCAATGAAGCCGTATGCTGAAAAAGCAGCTAAAGCGTTGGGTGTAGACTCTTCATTGTTACTGGCTCAAGCGGCATTGGAGACAGGTTGGGGTCAGAAGGTGATCAACAACTCTCGTGGCAGTAGTAACAACTTATTCAATATAAAAGCGGATAGAAGTTGGGGCGGAGAGAAAGTAGCGACTCAAACCTTAGAATATCATCAAGGTGTGCCGGTGAAGGAGCAAGCGGCTTTCCGTTCGTACTCCAATTACGAAGACAGCTTTAATGACTATGTACAGTTCTTAAATGAAAACCCACGTTACACCACGGCACTTCGCCATGGTGGTAATGACGAAGCGTTTATTCATGGTATTCACAAAGCTGGATACGCGACAGATCCTCAATACGCAGACAAAGTGCTGAGAGTGAAAGCCAAAATCGACCAAATGTAACTAAGCTCACCTTCGGGTGAGCTTTTTGTTGGAAGCGAGAACTCGCTGCTCCGATATACGAGCTTACTCCTCACGGAAAATGTCATTCCATAGAACGACGAAGGTGTGAGTAGGGAATCAGCCCTCTCTTCATTACCATCTTACAGAGATCCCCAACTCGTTCGTTCCTCACTCTTGAGGATGACATATAGAAACACAACTTGGGTGATTCTAAATACTCCATTCACCTCTAATGGCACAGATATTGCTTTTACTAACTTAGATGTTCAGTTAACACTGATTTATATAGGTTTCTTGGGGGCAATATGGCGTCTGATCTTCTGAATCTTGGTTCGCAAAGCGTACTGACGGCTCAGAGACAACTCAACACCACCGGTCATAACATCTCTAATGTAAATACAGAGGGTTATAGCCGTCAGTCGGTGATTCAAGGCACAAACATGCCGCGCCAATATGGCGGGGAAACCTATGGTATGGGCGTGCATGTGGAAAAAGTTCGCCGCTCTTGGGACCAGTTTGCCGTTAACGAACTGAATGTCTCGACGACTAGCCATGCCAATAAACTCGATGATGAAGCGAATCTAGAGATGCTATCAAGCATGCTTTCTTCTGTCTCATCGAAAAAAATCCCTGAGAATTTAAACGAATGGTTCGATGGCGTTAAGTCACTGGCCGATAGCCCAAATGATGTGGGTGCCCGCAAAGTGGTGTTAGAGAAAGCGACCCTAATTACGCAAAATCTCAATGACTTCCATGAAACCATTCGTCGTCAGTCTGATGTGACTAATAAGAAACTCGATCTCGGCATCGAACGCGTTAATCAGTTAGCGGTTGAAATTCGCGATTTACATCGATTAATGATGCGCACACCAGGTCCACACAATGACTTAATGGACACCCACGAAAAGCTGATTGCAGAACTCTCTGAATACACCAAAGTGACAGTGACGCCGCGTAAAAATGCGGAAGGCTTCAACGTTCATATAGGTAATGGTCACACGCTCGTCTCTGGTACAGAAGCCAGTGAACTTAAAATGATTGATGGTTACCCAGACGTACACCAACGTCGCTTAGCGATGGTTGAAGGCAAAGGGATTAAGGCGATAACGACCAAAGACATCAACGGTAAGTTGGGTTCTATGCTCGACATGCGCGATGAAAAAATCCCTCAATTGATGGATGAACTTGGACGACTCGCAACCTCATTCTCTTTTGAAGTCAATAAGCTTCAATCACAAGGTTTAGATCTGCGCGGCAACATTGGTGGACTCATGTTTACCGATGTGAACTCTGACATTGTTGCTGAATCCCGGGTTGTGGCGTCTTCTGACTCTAAAGCGGATTTGGCCGTTTATATCGAAGACACTAGCCAGTTGACCGGCGGAGAGTATTCGCTGCAATACAACGGCGGTGATTACTACATTACACGTCCGTCTGGTGAGCAGTTTGTCGTGCCAGTGGTGGATAAGTCGATTTCTCTAGATGGCATCCGCATTGATATTCGCCAAGACTTGGAATCAGGAGAACGAGTGATTCTTCGCCCAACTCGTAATGGTGCGGCGCAAATGCGTATGGAAACCAACGATCCTAATTCAATTGCGGCCCAGAGTTATGAAGCTTCAACCACGTTTGCGCAAGGCACTGCGAAGTTCAACATTGAACAGGCAGGGGCATTGAGAGAATTTGAAGTTGTAATTTCTCCTGACGGGAAGCAATTTGCCGTTACCGATACCAAAGGTAAGTTGCTACTGCAGCCTCAAGACTATCCGCCAACGGGCGCCGTGACGGTTCAAGGCACCTCATTTGAGCTAACCGGTGGCGCATTACCTAATGATAAGTTTACGGCAAACCTTGTCCCGTCAGAGGGTGACAACGGCAACTTGCTAAAAATGCAAAATATCCAAACAAACAAAGACCTTAACGATGGTGAATCAACCATTTTGGACATTTACCACAACCTGAATACCGATGTTGGCTTACAAATGTCAACAGCCTCGCGATTAACGGATGTATCGCGGTTAGAAAAAGAATCGGCGCAAGAGCGTGTTGCTTCTATCTCAGGGGTAAACCTCGATGAAGAAGCGGCAAATATGATGAAGTTCCAACAAGCGTATATGGCTTCATCTCGCATCATGCAGGCGGCAAATGACACCTTTAACACAATACTGGCACTAAGGTAGGGAGGCATAAATGATCAATCGAATTTCAAGCTTCCATAACTATCAGTCGGTACAGAATGATCTTCGTCGTTCTGAAGCGAAAGTTCATCATAACCACGCGCAGTTGGCGTCTGGTAAGAAGCTAATGAAAGCGAGTGATGATCCACTTGCTACCCATTACATCCAGAATATTGGCCAGCAGAAAGAACAACTTCGTCAGTACACCGATGCGATTGTTCTGACGCGAAATCGCCTAGAGCACCACGAAGTGATCATTTCTAACGCAGAAGAATTTACCGATGAAGCGAAACGCACGGTAATGGAAATGATCAATGGTTCATTGTCACCAGAAGACCGAGTGGCCAAACGCCGTGAAGTTCAGGAGTTAGCGAATAACTTCTTAAACCTTGTGAACGTACAAGACGAGTCAGGCAATTATATCTTCGCCGGAACTAAGCCAAAGAATCAGCCTTTTTTCCGAGATAAGAATGGTGAAGTGACTTACGCCGGTGATGACTATCAGAGAAAAATGAAGATCTCGAATAGCCTAGAGATGCCAATCAATAACCCTGGTAGCAAGCTGTACATGGAAATTGATAACCCATTCGGCAACTTTGAGCCTCAATACAATTTGAAAGAAGCGTCAGAGCTACTGCTTGAACGTGCGACGAATACGAACCCTGATGACCAATCGTCATACAAGGTGACGTTTGTTGATATGCCTGATGGCAAATACGGCTATCAGCTAGAGCGTGATGGGGCGGTGGTAAAAGCGGATAACTTTAACCCTGCAGAAGGGATTAAATTTGAAGGCGTGACGATTCAGGTGAAAGGGCAGATCACCAAAGGTGATGAAATCGTACTGGATCGCCGAGACACCTTTAGCGTGTTCGATACATTCCAAGATGCGATGGCCTTCTCTTCGGGCTCGGTGTCGGATTCATCAAACACGGCAAAGCTCCATCAAGTGACCCAAGAGTTTCACGCGGCGTTTATTCATTTGAACAAGGCAAGAACCGATGTAGGTGCTCGCCTCAATACCTTGGATATCCAAGAAGAGCAGCATGAAGATTTCAAAATGACGCTAGCGAAATCAAAGAGTAACTTTGAAGATCTCGACTATGCAGAAGCGATCATCGAATTTAACGAGAACTCGCGTGCATTGCAGGCTTCACAGCAAGCGTTTGGTAAAACCAAAGATTTGACTCTATTCAACTATATCTAAGCTCACTGCCTTACGTGCTATGCCGTAAGTGCGAGTTAATTGTTGAAAGAGAGCTTCCTATGTCATGACGGCAAATGGTGGCAAAGTAAGCGGCAACCGGTTTGCCGCAGTGTAAGAAAAATAAGGTCAAGTGAAGTGATAGGTCGACAGGCTAATCATAAGTACATGAAATTATTATTAAATTAATTTAATTATCTGGTTTTGAAAAGTTGGCACACAACTTGGATTAACTTAGAACAGAGTTTAATTAACCAGCTTTAAGTTGGAGAAACTCCGACTTAGCGACGAATTTACGGTCAGTGCTTCCAAATGAGACAAAGCTGGCCGCTTCGCAATCAGTTGCGAACTCAATAGGAGAGCAAACTATGACCATAACAGTAAATACTAACGTTTCAGCGATGACCGCTCAGCGTTACTTAAACAAGGCAACGGGTGACCTTAATACCTCGATGGAGCGTCTGTCGTCTGGCCAAAAAATTAACAGCGCAAAAGACGATGCGGCTGGTCTGCAGATCTCGAACCGATTGACGGCACAGTCTCGTGGTCTTGATGTGGCTATGCGTAACGCGAACGATGGTATTTCCATCGCTCAAACCGCAGAAGGTGCGATGAACGAATCGACCTCTATCCTGCAGCGTATGCGCGACCTATCGCTACAATCAGCGAACGGCACTAACTCGGCGTCTGAGCGTCAAGCTCTACACGAAGAAGTGTCTGCTCTGCAAGATGAACTCAACCGTATCGCGGAAACAACATCGTTTGGTGGTCGTAAACTGCTTAACGGTTCATTTGGCGAAGCATCATTCCAAATTGGTGCGAGCTCAGGTGAAGCGATCATCATGGGTCTGACAAGCGTACGTGCTGATGATTTCCGTATGGGTGGTCAAACGTTCATCTCTGCACCGGAAAATGCAAAAGATAAAGACTGGGGTGTTCCACCAACAGCAAAAGATCTTAAGTTAGAATTCACAACGAAAGACGGTGAAGCTGTCACTCTAGATATCCTTGCGAAAGAGGGTGATGACATCGAAGAGCTAGCGACGTACATTAATGGTCAAACAGACAAGCTGAAAGCGTCTGTCGATCAAGATGGTCGTCTGCAAATCTTTGCTGCTGAACCGAATCTAGAAGGCAACATGAATATTTCAGGTGGTCTTGCTGGTGAGCTAGGTCTAACGGGTGGCCCAGGTGTTCAAACAACCGTGCAAAACGTTGATGTGAACTCAGTGGGTGGTGCACAAAACGCGGTTGGTATTATCGATGCGGCGCTTAAATACGTGGATTCACAACGTGCCGATTTAGGTGCGAAACAGAACCGCTTAAGCCACAGCATCAATAACTTGGCGAACATCCAAGAAAACGTTGAGGCATCAAACAGTCGTATTCGTGACACTGACTTCGCGAAAGAAACGACAGCGATGACCAAATCACAAATTCTGCAACAAGCGGGTACTTCAATACTTGCTCAAGCAAAACAATTGCCAAACTCTGCAATGTCACTATTGCAGTAGTAGTCTACAACTTCACTAGCAGTAACCTAGACGTAGGGTTGGTGAAGGCGTGACGGCAAACATAAGTAATGAGGTCATGAAACTCTCTCTCACTCCTGTTTCATAACGGATTTACCTATGTAGCGGTAACCAGGCAGCGATCATTTCTCTCGATCTCCATCGGCATTGGTTACCACAATAGCCCCGGTTCTCTCAAAGGAAAGGGGCTTTTTCTTTTCTACTATCTCTCTATTTCATCATCTATTTTCTGCTTGTTGGCCCCTTTGCCACGTTGATTTTTCACGCTCTTAGTTTTCTTTGTGCCCCGACAAGTTTCAGCAAAACTTTAGCATCTAATTTCATATATCTTTGTTTTGTCATACTTTCAAAGGCATAGCAATGAAATGGTTATTTTTTCTACGTATTGCTCTAAAGTTGTTCACTTTAAGGTCGTTATAAAGGGTACTTTGAGAGAACTCATTGGTTTTCCGAGACGTCGGAAACCTTCGGATACTCCGGTAACTGGGAAATCAATAGGAGAACCACTATGGCGGTTAATGTAAATACAAACGTTCCTGCGATGACAGCACAACGCTATCTAAACAGCGCAAACTCAGCGCAGCAAACGTCAATGGAAAGATTATCTTCTGGCTTTAAAATCAACAGTGCAAAAGACGATGCGGCAGGTCTACAGATCTCGAATCGATTGAATGTACAAAGCCGTGGTCTTGATGTTGCGGTACGTAACGCAAATGATGGTATTTCGATGGCACAGACCGCAGAAGGTGCCATGAATGAAACAACCAACATTCTGCAACGTATGCGTGATCTATCACTACAATCTGCAAACGGCTCTAACTCAAAATCTGAACGCGTTGCTATCCAAGAAGAGATCACAGCTTTAAACGATGAGTTAAATCGTATTGCTGAAACGACTTCCTTTGGTGGTAACAAGCTTCTGAACGGCACATTTGCGACTAAATCATTCCAGATCGGCGCGGACAATGGTGAGGCAGTCATGCTAACCATGAACAACATGCGCAGCGACAATACAATGATGGGTGGTAATAGTTATGTAGCAGCGAATGGCCAAGGTAAAGATTGGTCTGTACAAGCTGGTGCGAATGATTTAACGATTGCACTAACCGACAAGTTTGGTAACGCGCAAAATATCACTATCAATGCCAAAGAAGGTGATGATATTGAAGAGCTTGCCACTTATATCAACGGTCAGACAGATCTTGTGAAAGCCTCTGTTGGCGAAGAGGGTAACCTACAGCTATTTACAGACAACAATAAGGTTGATGGCGCAGCGACGTTTGGAGGCGCTTTAGCGGGCGAACTTAGTTTCGGAGCAGCTCAAGCGGTTACTGTTGATTCCATCGATGTGACGTCTGTAGCAGGAGCTCAAGAGTCCGTTGCCATCGTTGATGCAGCACTCAAGTTTGTAGATAGCCACCGGGCGGAACTTGGTGCATTCCAAAACCGTTTCAACCATGCGATCAACAACCTTGAAAACATTAATGAAAACGTGAATGCATCGAAGAGCCGTATTAAAGATACCGACTTTGCGAAAGAAACGACTGCACTGACCAAGTCTCAGATCCTGACTCAAGCTTCTAGTTCTGTACTTGCTCAAGCAAAGCAAGCGCCCAACTCAGCGTTGGGGCTTTTAGGCTAAAGAACTGATTCTTTAGAAATACAAAAAGTCATGACTTAACGACAAAATCCAGCTTCGGCTGGATTTTTTTTCTTCTTATTGAGCGAACTTCCCAGCTCACTCTTAGAAAAACAAGAACATATTGGAAAGAAGACGGGAGAGAGTAAATAATGGAATTGCAGATAAAAGAAAACCCAGCTAAAAAGCTGGGTCTCGCTCTCTATTTCTAGAGTAAAAATGGTGCGGAAGGAGAGACTTGAACTCTCACACCTTGCGGCGCCAGAACCTAAATCTGGTGCGTCTACCAATTCCGCCACTTCCGCATCAATTTGTAGTCATTACTGATAATTGGAGAATCAATAAGACGTTGTATATGGCAGGCTACTTAGAGCCGAACCAGGGACAATAGACGAGGCATCAAAAGATGTATATCCACTGAACCTTTAAATAGTGGCAGGTCTACCTGGATTCGAACCAGGGAATGGCGGCATCAAAAGCCGCTGCCTTACCGCTTGGCGATAGACCTGCAGTGCTCTAATTAAAGAGACTTAAAGAATGGTGCGGAAGGAGAGACTTGAA
>NZ_RXZH01000021.1 GCF_003970385.1 Vibrio aquaticus
TTCTTAAGATAGAAATCGTATATCTTTCTTTCTCAGTGAGGTGTGTATATTTCATGGTTTTACTTCTTGGCGGGAGCAAAACTTATGAATACCACATCTCACTGTTTTATTTTTCAGAGGTGTCGCACTTCGTACTTGAATCCAAGACACATAACAAGCAATTCAAGCTGATTCGCAACGCCCGGCATTTTCGGTTTCAACTTGTTTGGTGATTACGGTGCTGTGTTTTAGTAAGGTAGCAGCGTTGCTCACAACTTAATTGGGCGTTATACCGCAAAGGAGAAATCAATGATAAAGCAAATAAGCGGCGGAGATCAGTCGCTCTTACCTCTATCAAAAACAAGCTTCTCCGAGCTACGAAAAATCTATCGTCCAACTTCCGAAGCTCAAAGAAACCAAGCTAGTTCAACAAATGAGTGGACTTGTTTGGGGTATTATTTGGATCACCAGCTAGTGGGTCTTATAAAGGTTAAGTTGTCCGGCAAGACGCTTAATTTAAGTACACTTGCTGTCATGCCAGAATGTCGTAAAAAAGGTGTAGCTCGAAGCTTAATTTTGGAAGCAGAGCGTATGTTCTCAAATGCAGGCTTGCTCTCAGTTTGGTGCGTTGAGCAAACTGGTAATGTAGAGGTCTTTGAGGCACTAGGTTTCAAGGTTGCAGAGCGTATTGAGTCAGATATTTTTGAATTGGCTGACAGCTCAAACGTTAAAGCAATAGAAGTTCGTCTGGAGCGGCAGACAGCGGTATAACAAAGCGTTTAAGGCGGATTCACAACGCTTGGCGATTTCAGTTCAAGTTGAATTTAGTGTTTAAGGTACAATGGGTTAGGTATGGTGGTTGGCGTTGTTCACCACTTAACGCGGCGTTATATTTCTTTTCAACTATTGTCATAATCCATAAGATCAATGGGTTATGTCGAATGGTAACGAAAGGTGACATTACCTTTTTTCTTCGGCATTTTCCTGTAGAATCGCGATGACTATTAGCAGCACCGACGGGAGGAATACAATATGAATATATTTAATGTTGAAATTTCCTCTATCTGTCTGACTCAAGCTGTCGCGATATACCTCCCCTGCAATTTATAACCTGAATCATGCGCTCAGTGCTCTATAGCTCTGAGCCGCTAGAACGTTTTCTCTATTACTTGGTTATTATTGGAGGGGTTATGTCCCTTTTTGTTGCCTCCCAAATATTGGTGGGTTTAGCTGCGCTATTCGATATCGCATCGTTTCAGTTTAAAAATCGTACGCTACTTTTGTCCGCATTAAGCATATCGGCATTATTGATTGCCGCGCATTTTGCCCTACTTACTGAGTGGACTGCGGCATGTTTGCTGGTAATAGGAGCATGCCGTTACTTAGCAGGAATCTTCATTTCAAACCCTAAAATAAAGTGGCTGTTCTATTTCGTTACTTTGTTAGGTACTGTTTTTACTTTTAGTGGTTTAACGAGCATTCTGAGTTGTACTGCGTCGCTATTACATACGAAAGCTTCGTTTAGTAGCAACGACAAGCTAATGCGTTGGCTGATGGTTATTGGGACAGGAGTGTGGGGTGTACATGATGTTATCGTTGGCTCACCGGTAGCGGTGTTAATAGACGTTTTGTTTATCGCAAGCAGTGTCATTGGTTACTATAGAATACATATTAAAAGTCCATACCTTGAGAATTAAGTGTTTGTTTTCATGCTATTATGTTCGAAATTGGCGTGACGAAAAACAGAAATATAACAAGCAATTCAAGCTGATTCGCAACGCTCGGCACTTTCGGTTTCAACTTGTTTGGTGATTACGGTGCAGTGTTTTAGTAAGGTGGCAGCGTTGCTCACAACTTAATTGGGCGTTATGTTTACTTGTATTTCAAGAGCTTAAAATTCTTAGGCTGAAGTTCTTTATCCCTCTGGCAATCCCTCCCTAGTAGACTCAGCAAATCCGCATTGTCGGTCTAAGTTCTTGAATCTCTTAGCCCGTAAAACATGCTAATGTTCGCGGGTTGCTTCATTGTCAGGTCGTGGCGGTCGGCTTCTTGTTTAACTGGATCAAAGTCGCTTTCAGGTTCATTACCAAGCAGCATTTCAGCTTGGCAGTTGCCTCGGCAATTCGGCATTGTTTTGCGCTTTGGTTGGAAAGAAAGGGCGCTTGTTGGATCTTTGTCGAGTTGCCTCATTGGGCAGGGAAGTGGAATTACTGGTTTTGGGTTAGTCGCTTTTGGCGGCCAAGTTGGTTCTTGCCTTGTGGTTTGGTTCAGAAAACTGGCTTGAAATTGCAGTTCTTTCTCAATTAAGTCAGTAACTTGTGGTAAAACATAACAAACAATTCAACAGTGATTCGCAACGCTTGGCGCTCTCACTTCGGGTTGAGTTAAGTGTTTACGGCGCAGTGGTCAAGTTCCGTGCTTGCGCTGCTCACACGTTAATTGGGCGTTAGGTCCCCCCCACAAGTGTAGATTTCACTTAATCGAAATAAAGGAAATGGATGATAATGACTGGAAGATTTACTGAATTCTTAGTTTGCCCAAGTGGTAAATCACCTAAAAACCTCAAAGACTCTATTCGACGTATTCAAAACTCCTCACTGGGTTTTCGTGAAAGCTGGTTGTCAGGTGAACATGATGATGCTCTAAAGACTAGTGAAGAGGCTTTTGAACATTTGGATTACGTACAAAACGAATTCTTGCGACAACGAGATGTCCACAAGATGGATGCCGCTACTTGGTCATCTTCACCGTTTAAAACTGAATTAGGTAGCCATGTCGGTAACTTAATTAATGGTATATCAGTTAGCGATAGTAATTTGTTCATTAGCCAAGCAATTGGAAGCGCACATTTGCCATCAGGTACAACTACTCAACCTCTTACCCTAGAAAAAGCTCTAAACAAATTGAAACACCGCGATACGGTAAAAATTAATTTTTCTCTTCCTGAGCTGGGAGGTCATAAACTGTATATTCTTACAAACGGAGGAATGGGACAACCTGCTTCCTTATCTGAAATTGATATGAACATTTTCTGTTCAGTATGTAAGGCTGCATCAGAGCATGTCTGACTAGGCATCAAGTGACCTAACAATAAATTTAAGAGTGATTCACAACGCTCGGCGCTTTCACTTCAAACCAATTTAGTGTTTATGGCACAATGCTTTAGGTTAGGTGTTAGCGTTGTTCACACCTTAATTTGGCGTTAGGCTTCTCATGGAACGAGGTACACATGATAAAAATGGTTTGGCTTATAGTAAGGCTCGCAGTGGTGTATTTAATAGTAGGCCCCATGCTCGGTATTTTACTAATAGCGAATAACTCTCATCCGCTATTCTTCCACCTAGAGCGAGATGTAGTGGGTTGGATTAGCATATTTGGGTGTGTCATCGCGTACATCTTGGTTCGGCTTGAAGCGACAAAAGAAGTCGGAAAGTTATTCTTCGTAAGCATACTAGGTGCTCTAGTCATCTTAATGTACGTCAAAGAGCACTTTTGGCTTCAAGGTATGAGAATCCATTCTTGGACAGTATTTTTGGCGGTCTTATTTGCAATCTCTTTATTGTTCTTCGTCATTCCTCATCGTCACTTAAAACCGCTACTATTTCTTTTGCCCGTATCGGCATGCTCTTGGTTATTAGTATGGGTGGTTTATAGGCCTGCTAGTCTAGTTATTGAAATATTTGGGGCTAAAGATAAGCTACCAGAAGAGAATATAAGCAAGATCGTTGAGTTTATGCCAGAAGTTTTTCGTAGTTGCTTAGCTTCGGGTATTTTTATGGTTTGCTTAATTATGCCTTTTTACATTTTGGCAAGATGGGGGCATAACCCGAAGTCCACTTACCAAAGCCTAACAAAGCGTTTAAGGCAGATTCGCAACGCTCGGCATTTTTAGTTTGAATTAAGTATAGTGTTTAGGGTGGTATGGTTAGGTTTCGAGGTTGCGTTGCTCACTACTTAACGCGGCGTTAGGCAAAGGGCAGAAAAGTTCTTTGTTTTAATCTTCTTGCTCCCTCTGGCAGTCCGTTTCTCAAAGTCGGCAATTCAGCATTGTCGGCTCAAATTCTTGAACCTCTCCAACTGTAAAACAAGCCAAATTTAGTGGGTTTCCTCATTGAGTTTCAGTGTTGGTTGGTGGTGAATTTCACTGGCTTAAAGTGTGTGAAGGGCTAGGCAATCATAGCTTTCGTTTTTGTGGCTAGTCCTCAGCTTTGAGTTTCTCAGATTCAAAAAGCAACTTAATCGCTAAAAGGCTGTGTTTCGTGAGCATTGAACGTGAGGCTGTAACATAGTGACTTCAGTGGTTCTTGAATCACAAAAAGTTAGTGGGTGATTGGTTGCTTATCGTGTTTAAGGTATTCTCTTTTCAAACCAAGTTAGTGAGTACACAGAAAATTTGCCTAACAAACAATTCAAGCTGATTCGCAACGCTCGGCGCTTTCGGTTTCAATTAGTTTGGTGATTACGGTGACGTGCTTAGGCAATGTGGCAGTGTTGCTCACAACTTAATTGGGCGTTAGGTTTTTCGAGGATAAGTCAGCAATGAAGTATGTTTATCGTTTTTCAATAGTTTTTACGCTGTTTTTGTTCTTTCTCGTAGTCGGGTTGTACTCATTGGAGTTCTATATTCATGGCTTGTGGTCTTCAAACTTCACAAGGTTTAGTGCTATATCAGTTTTATTAGGTGCGAGCACGGCAATCACTGTTTGGTTATCCAATCAGGTTCGTCAGAACTCGGAAGACTTACTTGAGGAAACTAAACATTATTATGAAAAGTCTTATGAAACTCTAAATGTGTTAGGCGAGGATGGATTCCCTAAGAACCAGCGAATTCGCTGGTTAACCGCTGCTCGTTTGTTGTCGGTTGCAGAGAAACTACATAAACAAATTCCATTATCTAGCCATAAAAAACTATGCGAAGAAGCTAGAGAGTATTGGCGACAAAAGTTTTATGATTTATTGCTGCCGAACAAACAGGGCCCCAATAAAAATTACTTTGCAGAAGATATCAAGTTTCTTGACTCATACAGAGCTAAAGACCCTGAACCACTAGAGTTGAACTCAGTTTTAATGATTTTCCGTTTTGTCGAATGGCAAGATTCTCGTGAAGATCCGCTAGAAAATGTTCCTATGCCAGATGACAAGAAAATTAATAAAATGAAGCGTCTAGGGCCTGTTGGTTTAGCTCAGTTATTAGAAGCGTATAAGAAATCAAAAGAACAAACCTAACAATAAATTTAAGAGTGATTCACAACGCTCGGCGCTTGCACTTCAAGCAGGTTTAGTGTTTATGGCACAATGCTTTAGGTAAGGTGTTGGCGTTGTTCACACCTTAATTTGGCGTTATGTTTACTTGTATTTCAAAGGCTTAAAAAGGTCTTAGGCTTTAGTTCTTTGTCCCTCTGGCAATTCGTCCCTAGTAGACTCAGCAAATCAGTATTGTCGGCCTAAGTTCTTGAACCACTCAGCCCGTAAAACATGCCAATGTTCGTGGGTTGCTTCATTGTCAAGTCGTGGCGGTTGGCTTCTTGTTTAACTGGCTTAAAGTC
Source organism: Vibrio aquaticus (assembly GCF_003970385.1). GTDB lineage: Bacteria > Pseudomonadota > Gammaproteobacteria > Enterobacterales > Vibrionaceae > Vibrio > Vibrio aquaticus. The sequence goes on from NZ_RXZH01000021.1 coordinate 5,526, forward strand.
ACTTTTGGATTCTTAGCCAATCAGTATTTCGGCTTGGCAGTTGCCTCGGCAATTTGCCATTGTCTTGCGCTTTGGTTGGAAAGAAAGGGTGCTTGTTGTTTCTTGGGCGGGTTGCCTCATTGGGCAGGGAAGTGGAATTACACGTTTAAGGTTAATCGCCTTTGGCGGCCAAGTTGGTTCTGGTCTTGTGGTTTGCTTCAGAAAACGAGTTGGAAATATCAGTTCTTTCTCAAGTAAATCATGTGTTTGTGGTAAAACATAACAAACAATTCAACAGTGATTCGCAACGCTTGGCGCTCTCACTTCGGGTTGAGTTTAGTGTTTACGGCGCAGTGGTTAAGTTCAGTGTCTGCGCTGCTCACACGTTAATTGGGCGTTATGTATTGGATGCAAATAGTTGCGATGTTGGAGCTTGTGCAATGGATAAAGGAGATAGCGAAATATGAGCGATCGGTTGGATCAAACGATTAGTAGCTTAATTGAAAATGAAATAAATCATGTAATTCGAACTACTAATGCGATATTAAAACCTCAATCAATTGAAGCTCAAAACTTATACGCTCGGTATCATTCTTGGACAGAGAATGCTCGTATCCACAATCATAATCTAAGTAACCTTACCTTGGGTGAGCTAGAACAATTCTCAGTAGAAGAATTCGATATTCCATCGTTCAAACAGTATGTTTGCATGCAGTTGACAGAGCACGGGTATAATAAAAACAGATTTGAACAATTGATGTTAAATGATCGACGTCATTTTGAGTGGGATGACCAATTCGATCATCGATTGGATAAATATGTTGATGATTTGCGGTCTATATGTAGGCATTCGGGAATTATAGCGGGTCATATACTTGCTGACGACCTTCATCAGACTCAAACAGAACTGAGTGTATTAATGAAACGCTTTAACGTTACTGCCTTTAATCAGACGGACTCAGTAATAGGAAAACTCGATGAAATGGAATCAAACGTAATAAGCGCAGTGGAGAAGCTAAATCAGCCTTCTAAAAGCGATATATTGGACATCAAGCCAAACTTTTTTGGCTTTGGGCTAAATGGAAATGCGTTGTACAAACAAATACAAAATTGGTGGAAACAACGAAGCGGCAAACTATAACCAATACATAACAAAGCGTTTAAGACAGATTCGCAACGCTCGGCATTTTTGGTTTGCTTTAAATTTAGTGTTTACGGCACAATAGTTTAGGTAGGGTGGTAGCGTTGCTCACTACTTAACGCGGCGTTATGTTTACTTGTATTTCAAAGGCTTAAGGGTCTTAGGCTCTAGTTCTTTGTCCCTCTGGCAGTTCGTCCCTAGTAGACTCAGCAAATCCGCATTGCCGGTTTAAGTTCTTGAATCTATCAGCCCATAAAACATGCCAATGTTCGTGGGTTGCTTCATTGTCAGGTCGTGGCGGTCGGTTTCTTGTTTAACTGGTTCAAAGTCGCTTTTAGGTTCTTTGCCAAGTAGCATTTCGTCTTGGCAGTTGTCTCGGCAATTTGTCATTGTTTTACGCTTTGGTTGGAAATATAGGGCGCTTGTTGGAGCTTAGTCGGGTTGCCTCATTGGGCAGGGAAGTGGACTTACTTGTTTTAGGTTGGTCACCTTTGGTGGTCAAGCTAGTTTCTTCCTTGTGGTTTAGCTCAGAAAACTAGTCAGAAATAGCAGTTCTTTCTCAATTAAATCATGTGTTTGTGGTAAAACATAACAAACAATTCAACAGTGATTCGCAACGCTTGGCGCTCTCACTTCGGGTTGAGTTAAGTGTTTACGGCGCAGTGTTTAAGTCTAGTGTCTGCGCTGCTCACACGTTAATTGGGCGTTAGGCAAAGGGCAGAAAAGTTCTTTGTTCTAATCTTCTTGCTCCCTCTGGCCACCTGCTTTTCTTAGTCGGCAATTCTGTATTGTCGGCTCAAATTCTTGAATTTCTCCAACCGTAAAACATGCCCAGATTCGTGGGTTGCCTCATTGGTTTTCAATATCGGTTGGTGGTGAGTTTTACTGGCTTAAAGTGTTGAAAGGACAAGTTAATCGAAGCATTCATTTTTGCTGTCAGTTCGCAGCTTTTAGTTTTCCGGTTTAAAAGCTACTTCGTCGCTGAAAAGACGCATTTCGTGGTTGTTGAAACCTAGGCTGTAACATAGCGGTTTCAGTTGTTCTTGAATCACAAAAAGTCAGTGGGTGATTGGTTGCTTATCGTGTTTAAGGTATTCTATTTTCAAATCAAGTTAGTGAGTGCGTAGCAAAATTTGCCTAACAAACAATTCAAGCTGATTCGCAACGCTCGGCGCTTTCGGTTTCAATTAGTTTGGTGATTACGGTGAAGTGTTTGAGTGTTTTGGCAGCGTTGCTCACAACTTAATTGGGCGTTAGCACGCTAGAGAAAATATAAACATAGGATGTTAAATATATGGAAGAAGAAGTATCAGTTGGCTCGAATGTAGAATTAGCTTCTAGATGGTCGCGTTTTTGGGCGGTATTCATTGATGGGCTAATTGGTATGGCATATACAGTACCAGTCTTGTGGTACACCGATTTTGGCGACAGAATAATGTCTTCGGGCGTTTGGTTTCCATTAGAGTCGTTCTTACTCATGATTTATGGTTGGGCAATGTACCTTCTGTTCCATGGTTATCTTTTGCATACAAAAGGCCAAACCATAGGCAAGAATGTGTTCGATATTGCTATAGTCGATACAAGTGGCGACTATATTGGTCTTCCTCAGCTATTCACAAAACGTTTTCTTCCTATAGCAATAGCTGCATTTATTCCTTTAGTTGGTAACTATGTCGCTCTTATTGATGGTTTGTTCATATTTCGTAAGGACAAGCGCTGTATTCATGACCTTATAGCTGGGACTAAAGTAATAGCTTTAAAGACATCAGTTAGTAGCATCGAAGAAGGCGGTGAGAAAGCGTGCTAACAAGCAATTTAAGAGGGATTCACAACGCTTGGCGCCCTCACTTCAAGTCAGTTTAGTGTTTATAGCGCAATGCTTTAGGTTTGGGGGGAGGCGTTGTTCACCCCTTAATTGGGCGTTATGTTTACATGTATTTCAAAGGCTTAATTGTCTTAGGCTCTAGTTCTTTGTCCCTCTGGAAGTTCGTCCCTAGTAGACTCAGCAAATCCGCATTGTCAGCTTAAATTCTTGAATCTCTCAGCCCGTAAAACATGCCAAAGTTCGTGGGTTGCTTCATTTTAAAGTCGTGGCGGTCGGTTGTTTGTGTAACTGGCTCAAAGTCGCTTTCAGGTTCATTACCAAGCAGCATTTCAGCTTCGCAGTTGCCTCGGCAATTCAGCATTGTTTTGCGCTTTGGTTGGAAAGATAGGGCGCTTGTTGTTTCTTGATCGGGTTGCCTCATTGGGCAGGGAAGTGGAATTACTGGTTTTAGGTTAATCGCCTTTGGTGGTCAAGTTGGTTCTTACCTTGTGGTTTGCTTCAGAAAACTAGTCAGAAATATCAGTTCTTTCTCAAGTAAATCATGTGTTTGTGGTAAAACATAACAAACAATTCAACAGTGATTCGCAACGCTTGGCGCTTTCACTTCGGGTTGAGTTAAGTGTTTACGGCGCAGTGTTTAAGTTCAGTGTCTGCGTTGCTCACACGTTAATTGGGCGTTATGTGCTTAGGGATAAAAATCAGATGCTTAGACAATTAGGCGATTTTCCAAATAGAAGTTTTGTTGAATATGCGACTATCAATGTACGAGTGAAAAATGAGTTTTTGCCGAAAAATCTGCGCTCATATCATTGGGAGCATGATGAAAATTCAATGATTACACTCAGTGTGTCTCCGTCAGGGCGATTACGAGGAAAAAGTATTTATCTTGAATCGCTAGAGTTAGCTGAAGAATTTTCTGGTTTCCTCCATCAACTGTTCAGTCAACGAAAGTATAAGGCAGACTATTCTTTGGAAGTGGAAGTGGTAGTGGAAACATCTTCTAGAGGTAAGACTATTTCACGTTGGAAAGCCGAAGATTCCCAGAAAGTTAGAGACGTACTACAACTTCAAGTACGCACATAACAATCTGTTTAAGAGGGATTCGCAACGCGTGGCATTTTCACAATGCGTTGGTTTTAGTGGTTAAGGTGGTATGCGGCAACTTCAGTATTGCATTGCTCACCCCTTAACAGGGCGTTATGTGTAGCCAGAGGAAAATATATGGAAGTACAGCTGAAAGTAGGTAGTGACTCCTTATTCGCAGAATCTTTAACCAAGTCAAATATGGCAAGCTACTATCAAACTCGTGGGATCATCTGGGATCACAATCAGTTTCTAAGTAGTTGGGAAGAGTTAGTTAATTACGAAGTCCATCTAGACCAAGATCGTGTTGGTGTTCTCCGTTTTAGCTATAGTGGCGATACTACCTTCTTGAGAGACTTTCAAATTTTGCCTGAGTTTCAGGGCAGAGGAATTGGGGCTAAGTGTCTCGAACTAGTTATTAGACATGCGCTTAAAAGAAAGTCTACTAAGCTCGTTTTGCGTGTGTTTAGTGAAAATCCAGCAATCAGCCTGTATGAGTCCAAGGGCTTCGTTAGAACATCTGAAGTAAAAGGGGTGGTTGAAATGGAGATCCCTTTAAGTTCAAACACATAACAAACTGTTCAAGAGGGATTCGCAACGCGTGGCATTTTTACTATGCGTTGGTTTTAGTGTTTAAGGTGGTATGCGGCGGCTTCAGTATTGCGTTGCTCACCCCTTAACAGAGCGTTATGTAAATATCGATACCGCAAATAAATGTCGTTCTGTATAATGGCCTAATTATGACGTTTAAGGTTTGCTCGTATGAAATTTATCACTCCAATCGTATTACTTACATCATTGCTGGTTTCTTCGTTCAGCTATAGTGCTACTAAAATCGACTCCAAAGATGCTCCCTTTCATGAAGGTGAAGATGTAATAGCTTGCGGTACTTTAAAGGAAGTCTCTCGTTTCAAGCGTGGCTTATACCTTAATATGGATGATCGCTTTCCAAAGCAATCTCTAACACTTGTTGTATGGGAAGATGACTTGGCTGAATTTAAGCAAGAACACGGCTCACTACAACAGTTAGTAAATAGTAAGGTTCGTGGCAAGGGAACTGTTTCAGAGTATCGTGGGCGTAGTCAAATAAGCTTGTACAATGCGTTTTCACTAAAGGTCGTTGAACGTAAGTAGATTTACATAACAAGCAATTTAAGAGGGATTCACAACGCTTGGCACTTTTGCTTCTACTTCAAATTTAGTGTTTATGGCACAATGCTTTAGGTTTAGTGGTGGCGTTGTTCACCCCTTAATTGGGCGTTATGTACTAAGGAGGCAGGATGCCAAAAACGTATTCCGGCTCATGTCACTGTGGTCTCATTAAATTCGAAGTTTTAGCCAATATTGACCATCTTCGAGAGTGTAATTGTTCCATCTGTATCCGTAGAGGTGCGCTAAATTTTAGAGTGCCAGAAGAGAATTTGACGGTTCTAACTCCCCTCGAAAATGCAGTTTTATACCAATGGGGCAGTGAGACCGCAGAAGACTACTTTTGCCCTAAATGCGGTATTCTGCCATTTCGTAAACCTAGCCAATTGACCAAAGCTGAAATCGAGGCAGGCAAAGTCCCATTTACTGGTTGGGCTGTAAATGCTCGTTGTCTTAGTGGGTTAAATATCAGTGAAATTCCGGTCGTGAAAATAGATGGAGCATCCCTTTGAGCACGTACATAACAAGCAATTTAAGAGGGATTCACAACGTTTGGCACTTTTGCTTCTACTTCAAATTTAGTGTTTATGGCACAATGTTTTAGGTTGGGTGGTAGCGTTGCTCACCCCTTAATTGGGCGTTATGTTTACTTGTAATTCAAAGGCTTAAATGTCTTAGGCTGAAGTTCTTTGTCCCTCTGGCAATTCGTCCCTAGTAGACTCAGCAAATCCACATTGTCGGTCTAAGTCCTTGAATCACTCAGCCCGTAAAACATGCCAATGTTCGTGGGTTGCTTCATTGTCAGGTCGGGGCGGTCGATTTCTTGTTTAACGGGCTTAAAGTCGCTTTTAGGTTCTTTGCCCAAGTAGCATTTCGGTTTGGCAGTTGCCTCGGCAATTCAGCATTGTTTTGTGCTTTGGTTGGAAAGATAGGGCGTTTGTTGTCAGTCTGTCGGGTTGCCTCATTGGGTAGGGAAGTGGAATTACTTGTTTTAGATTGGTCGCCTTTGGTGGTCAAGTTGGCCTTAGCCTTGTGGTTTGCTTCAGAAAACTAGTTAGAAATAGCAGTTCTTTCTCAAGTAAATCATGTGTTTGTGGTAAAACATAACAAACAATTCAACAGTGATTCGCAACGCTTGGCGCTCTCACTTCGGGTTGAGTTAAGTGTTTACAGCGCAGTGTTTAAGTTCAGTGTATGCGCTGCTCACACGTTAATTGGGCGTTATGTTTACTTGTAATTCAAGGGCTTAAAGGTTTTAGGCTCTAGTTATTTGTCCCTCTGGCATTTCATCCCTAGTAGACTCAGCAAATCAGCATTGTCGCTCTAAGTTATTGAATCTCTTAGCCTGTAAAACATGCCAATGTTCGTGGGTTGCTTCATTGTCAGGTCGTGGCGGTCGGCTTATTGTTTAACTGGCTTTAAGTCGCTTTTAGGTTCTTAGTCAATTGGCATTTTGGCTTGGCAGTTGCCTCGGCAATTCAGCATTGTTTTGCGCTTTGGTTGGAAAGACAGGGAGTTTGTTGAAAGTTAGTTGGCTTGCCTCATTGAGCAGGGAAGTGGAATTAAACCTTTTAGGTTGGTCGCCTTTGTCGGTCAAGTTGGTTTCAGCCTTGTGGTTTGCTTCAGAAAACCAGTTAGAAATTGCAGTTATTTCTCAAGCAAATCATGTGTTTGTGGTAAAACATAACAAACAATTCAAGCTGATTCGCAACGCTCGGCGCTTTCGGTTTCAATTGGTTTGGTGATTACGGTGAAGTGCTTGGGTAAGGCGGCAGCGTTGCTCACAACTTAATTGGGCGTTATGCGCTTTCGTGAAAGTTGAACTAGCCAGTTGCTAGAATGAGTCGTAAACTTAGCCTAAACAGAAGCTTAGGTGATAAAAATGGCATTTTCTGAAATTGAGCATAAACGGTATGAAAAAGCAGTCGAGAAGTACCTCGATTCTTGTCGTCCACCTGTAGAAATTCGTAATGAGCTGGATTTTGGCTTTCGCATTCAAGATCAAGCAATAGAAATTTTTGAAATCAGGTCAAAATGGAATGACCCTTCTGAAAAAATGGAGAGTTCGGTAGTTAAAGCTAAATACTATAAATCTAGAGATGAATGGAAAGTTTACTGGATGAAATCAGACCTGAAGTGGCATTCTTACGAGCCAGTACCAGAGGTTAAAACTCTCGAAGTTCTTTTTGAAGTTTTAGAAGCTGATACATATGGTTGTTTTTGGGGTTAAATCCAACCACGCGCATAACAAAGCATTTAAGAGTGATTCGCAACGCTTGGCGCTTTCGCTTCGCTCAAGTATAGCCAAGCGTTGCTCACACCTTAATGCGGCGTTATGTTTACTTGTATTTCAAAGGCTTAAAGGTCTTGGGCTCAGGTTCTTTGTCCCTTAAGCAATTCGTCCCTAGTAGACTCAGCAAATCCGCATTGTCGGTCTAAGTTCTTGAATCACTCAGGCCGTAAAACATGCCAATGTTCACGGGTTGCTTCATTGTCAGGTCGTGGCGGTCGGTTGTTTGTATAACTGGCTTTAAGTCGCTTTAGGATTCTTAACCAATTGGCATTTCTGCTTGGCAGTTGCCTCGGCAATTTGCCATTGTTTTACGCTTTGGTTGGAAAGACAGGGCGCTTGTTGGTGCTTTTTCGGGTTGCCTCATTGGGCAGGGAAGTGGAACTACACGTTTTAGGTTTGTCGCCTTTGTCGGTCAAGTTGGTTTCAGCCTTGTGGTTTGCTTCAGAAAACCAGTTAGAAATTGCAGTTCTTTCTCAAGTAAATCATGTGTTTGTGGTAAAACATAACAAACAATTCAACAGTGATTCGCAACGCTTGGCGCTCTCA
>NZ_RXZH01000171.1 GCF_003970385.1 Vibrio aquaticus
CCGTCTGCATTCTTGTATTGGAACGCTTTAATGTCTTTTGGCTCAGTCTCTTCTTCGTTCAACGTCAACTTAACTGTGACGTCGATGTCTGCCGCTTTGCTTAGGCTCACCGTGAAGTGCGCTTTATCGCCTTCGCTTACGTCACCACCACCGGCAATGCTCACGGTTGGACGGTCGTCATCACCACCGTTTTGGCCACCGTCTTGGATCGTTGCGTCGGCTGTTTTATCCGCTGGGTCTATCGCCGTAAGCGCACCCTCGGCGCCTTCAACAGTCACACTGAAGTCTTCATCGCCTTCGTAGACTTTATCTTGCGCCGTCTTAACTCGTACTTTGACCGCATCTTCACCGGCTGGAACCGTCACTAAACCAGTCGTAGGTACATCTACCCACTCACCGTCTGCATTCT
>NZ_RXZH01000172.1 GCF_003970385.1 Vibrio aquaticus
GTGGTGTCTGTTGATTGTGTTGTTTGTTAGTGTTTGAGAGAGGTTATTTTGTTGAGTGTAGTTGTGCAGTTGTTCTTGTTCCTGAAAGCGCAGAGACGCACTAGCGTTGTCTGTCGTCGCATTGGGAACAACAGAGAAGGATGATTCCATATAGTGGGTGAGATGGCAATGATGCTGTTTCAATGTGGGATCGTACAGTTGTATGGCGAATGATGAATTGAAGTGATAATGTAATGTGGTATTGATGATTGTTTGTGTTTCTAGCGACGTGTTTGTTTGCGTGATAAGTGTAAGAGCGTTTAGTTTATTGTGTGTGTGTGTGTGTGTGAATGACGTGGTGTCTGTTGATTGTGTTGTTTGTTAGTGTTTGAGAGAGGTTATTTTGTTGAGTGTAGTTGTGCAGTTGTT
>NZ_RXZH01000173.1 GCF_003970385.1 Vibrio aquaticus
CAACAGCAGCAGCAGCAGCAACATCGTCGTCATCCACACACACAAATGTGTTCCCGTCACCTTATCATACACAACACCTCACACTATCTGGACAGAGAACTCACAGTTACTGATCTACCGACTGATAAATTGTCGGGAAAATGTGGGTGTTGGGAACAACATCACTCCTCTACATATTCCTCTCCACCTACTGCCACAGACTACAAGACCGCACATGTTTGTTCGTTCGATTGTGTGATTGTGTGAGTGGGTGTGTGTGGGCATGTGTGCACAAGTGTATGTGGTGTGTTTATGCGAATGTCAATAGGAATCCACACATTCAATCACAATAGACTCCCATCAAATTCATTGTGTATATGCAACAATCCACCTGGTTCGTTAGACATCATGATTTCCAGACTG
>NZ_RXZH01000174.1 GCF_003970385.1 Vibrio aquaticus
ACTCGGTATTGTGATTAGTAGTGTGTGGGTCGAACCAGTGAGTGTGGATCATAGAAAAGATTCTCTTCAAGTGAGTTTCACTCGAATGATGTTCACTTGTTTCAGTCAATGAAACCACATAGAGTTGATGTTCACTGAGAATTGATTGTCTGTTTATTTGTTTGCATACACGTCAGGTGTTCCATCGGATCACACAACCGAGCCATCCACTTCACAAACCAGCA
>NZ_RXZH01000175.1 GCF_003970385.1 Vibrio aquaticus
ACTCGGTATTGTGATTAGTAGTGTGTGGGTCGAACCAGAGGATCAGGTCTATTATTAGAGCAGTACTAATAACTAAGCAAACCATAATTCTTAAATTCTACACTTGCTCCTTATAACTGATTAATATTACTCACGAATGCACACTGGTATCTCAATATTTTATTTGAATACCAGCAAACTTTGATTTTGTACGTCTGTGTTGGAAATAATCGATCCATCTTCACTTGGGTCGCGTGCATCGAAATTCAGAACTCGTCAGTTTTCCAGCCAAAACTTAGAGAAAGGCTTTTATTATTGTATTTGGTAATTAGCAGTGAAATAATACGCTCCTCATGGTTTAGAAACATACAAGAGAAGTGTTTCTGAATTGTGTCAGTTGCAGAAATAACTTACAAGTATGT
>NZ_RXZH01000176.1 GCF_003970385.1 Vibrio aquaticus
AGGATCAGGTCTATTATTAGAGCAGTACTAATAACTAAGCAAACCATAATTCTTAAATTCTACACTTGCTCCTTATAACTGATTAATATTACTCACGAATGCACACTGGTATCTCAATATTTTATTTGAATACCAGCAAACTTTGATTTTGTACGTCTGTGTTGGAAATAATCGATCCATCTTCACTTGGGTCGCGTGCATCGAAATTCAGAACTCGTCAGTTTTCCAGCCAAAACTTAGAGAAAGGCTTTTATTATTGTATTTGGTAATTAGCAGTGAAATAATACGCTCCTCATGGTTTAGAAACATACAAGAGAAGTGTTTCTGAATTGTGTCAGTTGCAGAAATAACTTACAAGTATGTTCTCAAACATTTACCGATAATCGTACTGATGGTGACGA
>NZ_RXZH01000177.1 GCF_003970385.1 Vibrio aquaticus
GCCCCAATCGGGCGGTAAATTCCGTCCAAGGCTAAATACGGGCGAGAGACCGATAGCGAACAAGTACCGCGAGGTAAAGATGAAAAGGACTTTGAAAAGMGAGTCAAAGAGTGCTTGAAATTGTCGGGAGGGAAGCGGATGGGGGCCGGCGATGCGTCCTGGTCGGATGCGGAACGGAGCAATCCGGTCCGCCGATCGATTCGGGGCGTGGACCGACGCGGATTACGGTGGCGGCCTAAGCCCGSGCTTTTGATACGCTTGTGGAGACGTCGCTGCCKTGATCGTGGTCTGCAGCACGCGCCTAACGGCGTGCCTCGGCATCAGCGTGCTCCGGGCGTCGGCCTGTGGGCTCCCCATTCGACCCGTCTTGAAACACGGACCAAGGAGTCTGACATGTGT
>NZ_RXZH01000178.1 GCF_003970385.1 Vibrio aquaticus
GCCCCAATCGGGCGGTAAATTCCGTCCAAGGCTAAATACGGGCGAGAGACCGATAGCGAACAAGTACCGCGAGGTAAAGATGAAAAGGACTTTGAAAAGAGAGTCAAAGAGTGCTTGAAATTGTCGGGAGGGAAGCGGATGGGGGCCGGCGATGCGTCCTGGTCGGATGCGGAACGGAGCAATCCGGTCCGCCGATCGATTCGGGGCGTGGACCGACGCGGATTACGGTGGCGGCCTAAGCCCGGGCTTTTGATACGCTTGTGGAGACGTCGCTGCCGTGATCGTGGTCTGCAGCACGCGCCTAACGGCGTGCCTCGGCATCAGCGTGCTCCGGGCGTCGGCCTGTGGGCTCCCCATTCGACCCGTCTTGAAACACGGACCAAGGAGTCTGACATGTGT
>NZ_RXZH01000022.1 GCF_003970385.1 Vibrio aquaticus
ATTTTCTCTTGCATTGCTTCATACTCAGCAACATCGAGAACAACAGCAACACCTTTGCCACGTTGCGTAATAACCAATGGACGACGAGTCTCATTGATTTGTTTGATGTATGAAGCTACACCGGCACGAAACTCAGACAAAGGCTGAATATCTTGATCGAAATGAATACGACTCATATTGAACTCCCATTAGTACAGAATAACGTACAAATAATAGTTCAACTAATCCTTTTGAGCAAGAAGTTGACTCTGTGTTATAACGCCAAATTAAGTAGTGAGTAACGCTACCCCCCACCTAAACCATTGTGCCGTAAACACTTAAGCCGATTCAAAGCAAAAATGCCGAGCGTTACGAATCTGCTTAAATTTATTGTTAGTGCGCTTTTTCAGCGCTCCTCTAACCCTTGAGCGCGTTACGCCAACACTCGACCGTTTTATCTGAAACCATGCCAGTTTCTCTAGCTGCAGCCACTAGAAAGTCACACAAGTTAGCTGCTATCTGCTCATTACCGAGTAAATACAAACTACGAATTGCTCGGGTCAGGCGGAGTTGGTTGTGGTCATTACTTTTAAGCCAGACGTGGTTAGCAGGACTTAGTTCCAGTAATGAAGAAATTTCACACCCATCTCGCTGCAATCCCCAAAACTCGAGTAAAAGGTCGAGTGCTTTTAAGTGAGCAATGCGCAATTCTTCTGAGTTAGCAAAAGCCTCTCGATCTGCTTGAGTTACCAAAGGAGCATGTTGATTGAACTTAGTACCCTCATCAATCGGGAAAAGAACTTGAATGTACTTATGATCATGCTCTAGCCAGAAGTGATTGTAGGCTAACAACTGCTCTACATTGCGACCAAATTTATCTGGAGCTTTACCAGATATGAAACGAGCAATTTCACTCATTTTAAATCCTGCTAATTGTAATTTTTATCTTTGCGCACTAACGCCAAATTAAGTAGTGAGCAACGCTACCACTCACCTAACCCATTGTGCCGTAAACATTAAAGCTGACTCAACCCGAGAATGCCAAGCGTTGCGAATCTACTTAAATTTATTGTTAGACGCGTAGCCAAATACTACGCCTTGATATCAACGTTATTTCGTACATAAGTTGGGATAGATAACTTCTCATCTATGTCTTTGAACTTTGGCTGTTGAGGCATAGATTCTACTATTGCGTTAAGTTCTTCAAAACTGATACCTACAACTCGGCAAGCCGTCATCAGGCCATTAATAAAGCACTTTTTATCGCGTTTTTGCTGATGTTCACTCGCGGGAATTGATGAGTACAATTCACACTCTTTCGTTAATACGGCTAGAAGTTCTTCTTTTCGGGTTTCCATATACAAACTCAGTTACCAGATAGTTTGAACATATTATCAATGATTTAATATACAACTTCCATGAACTTCATCTTGCGTTTGTAACCAAGCGCCTAACGCCCAATTAAGTTGTGAGCAACGCTGCCACTTTACTAAAACACTGCACGGTAATCACCAAACAAGTTGAAACCGAAAGTGCCGAGCGTTGCGAATCAGCTTGAATTGCTTGTTAGGCGAATTACCGATAGCTAGCGCTAGAGTTTCTTACAACTACATTCTCATATCCATTGCTCTTCAAAAAGAGCTCTAGCTCTGCTTCAGAGCACTTACTCTTAGGACCCAGTGTAATACTCGTTACAGCATCATGCGGAAATTCAAGTTCAAAGTATGAAGTTATAGAATCATTAACAACCCTAAATTGAATATCAGAAACATTGCCATGCCAATTATTGCTTTTATCAGAGTATGGCGTATGAATAATTCTAACTTCTTGCTCTTCCGAGAATGCTGGATTTTTAAACGCTTGTGCGCTTCTTAGACATGTCGTTGCTAGCTCAGACATAGCTGGATGCCACACTGGTTTACCGTTCTCCAGTTTCGACTCTTCACATAGCTTAAGAAGTACATCTACCAAATTCGTAACAAAGATATTTGATAGCCCTTCGTTGTATGTAACTTCTGAATAGCCAAGCGCCTGCTCTTTGACCGCCGACATATAAGGAAGCTCATTACTCACATTAAGTTTATCAATAGAGAAACCTATATTCGCACCAACTCCATCATGAGCATATGCGCGCCACTGGCTTAATAGATCATGATTCTTCGAGAAACAACAGATATACGGTGTGGATGTCGAATGTTCCAAAATTGTCACAAACGTTCGAAATATATCAATGTACGAATCACTATAATTTCCAACTCTAACAACTTTATCAATCTCGGCCTTTAGCTTGGATTTGAGCCATATAATCTCTTGATGATCGTTCATGTTATTGACTGAAGATAGCCATAACTTCCTAAACTTTAAGATCCCCAAGACTCCTTGAATATCCGTGTAATGATATAAGTCTTTCATGATACTCCCATTCGCCTAACGCCGCATTAAGGTGTGAGCTGCGCTTGGCTATACTTGAGCGAAGCGAAAACGCCAAGCGTTGCGAATCACTCTTAAATGCTTGTTAGCAGCAACTTACAACGCGAGTTTAAACCCTTCATGTGTTGCTTTAAATCCAAGTTTCTCATAGAACCTGATTGCATCAGGACGCTGCTTGTCACTTGTTAGCTGAACGATTGTACAGCCTTTATTTTTTGCCAGTTCGATGGCATGTGCGAACATTTGCTCACCGAAGCCTTGTCCACGATAGTCACTATGGATTCGAACACCTTCGATAAGACAACGCCAACTACCAATATGCGTTAGGTAAGGAATAAAAGTAATTTGAAGCATCCCGACTAGAGAGTTTTCCAGCTCAACGACAAGTAATTCGTTATTTGGGTCTCTTACAATTGCTTCGAACGCTTCAAGATACCCACTATTCAACGGAACAGACGCATCTTCTCTTTTACTACCAAGTGGGTCATTTGAAAGCAAAGCTACAAGACTTTCCAAATCTTCAAAATCAGCTGAACGATACTTTAATTCCATTTATGGCTCCTTATTACTTCTGGCTGCTAACGCCGCGTTAAGTAGTGAGCAATGCAGACCACCAAACTTAAACTATTGTGCTGTAAACACTAAATTCAAAGCAAACCAAAAATGCCGAGCGTTGCGAATCTGTCTTAAACGCTTTGTTATGTGATATTTTTCTTATCTGATAGTTTTCTATACCGCCACTCTCCTAGAAACCAAGAGATAACATTAAACGGAATACCAATTGCTAATAATAACATCACTGTCGTAGGCAACTCAGTGAGAAACTCACCCCATCGGTTTTGATTAGTAAAAAGAGCAAAGCCAGCAAGCTTCCCTATAAAGAGCCCCCCGCTAATGATTAAAGTTTGAGTGATTATGTAGTAAACAGCACCTTTTTGTCGTTTATTAGCCCAGTTTTTAAACCATTTATTTTGAGACTCTGTCATCTTGTTCCTTTCACTTTGATATCGGTTCTATCTAACCTAACCATATGAAACTGAGATACAATTTGATTGAAAACTTATACGAGCAATATCGCTATTTAGGTATATCACATAACGCCGCGTTAAGTGGTGAGCAACGCTACCACCCTGCCTAAACCATTGTGACATAAACACTTAGCTTAAAGTAAGCCGAAAACGCCAAGCGTTGGGAATCCGTCTTGAACGCTTTGTTATACAAATTTTTACAGGAATGCATCAACTTGTTTTAGTAGGACATGTTCCATGATTTTTTGACTGGCACTAAACAGCATTTGGAAAGGTGCATCTTTGAACTTATCCATCAATGTAGATCGTACTTCTTTATTGGCTAGAGCATTTGCAAAGTCGTGCCCTTGCTGAGTTAGGCGAATATCTTTTGGCATAACAGAGAAACTGTTATTTTGAAGTGTTATGCCAAAAGTATTTAATGAGTCAGACCTCAATGCACTATCACTGACCAAGCTATTCTCAACGAGCAACTGAGCGTGAAATACAAACTTTTCGTTTAGCCCTTTATGGTTCTCATCATATACCGCTACACCCGAGTTCTCGATATCGTAGATCGTGATATGAGCCGTTTCAGATACCAAGAAAACATTTAGAATTGTTGCTATGTACTCTAAGTCTATTCTCATTTTAACCTCATTTGTATAACGCCGCGTTAAGTGGTGAGCAACGCAGACCACCACACCTAAACCATTGTGCCGTAAACACTAAAGCTGAATCAAACCGAAAATGCCGAGCGTTGGGAATCCGTCTTAAACGCTTTGTTATAACGAAAAACGTACCAAGTAACTTTTAGCTTCAGACATAAAAAAGCCCCAGTTGGTAGCTGGAGCTTTTTTGGTAGCGATTAAAAAATACGCGCCCTTTCAAACGTTTTAAGTATAACGTACTTGAGAGTTAATACAAGTTGCATAATATCAACGACTTATATATACTGCACGCCGTTTTGAATTCACGCAGTAAAATGACAACCAAAAGTAAGGAATAATATTGATCCTAATTAACTAAAGGAGAATAACTATGAGAATAAATTTTAATATATTTCATAGGGCTAGATAAGAAACTATCAACAGCCTTATTCTCAGCGTTAATTTATAATATTCACATACTTAAGTAACTAGGCAAGTTCCTTGTCAAGTCAGCTTTGAACGGGTGGTGCCGCTAAGCTTCCCTTAACCGGAAGTCTATGCGTGTCCTTTCAAACGAAGAGATTGGCTTTCTTAGGCGTTAACTGGGATAAGATAAGTTAGTTTAGTCTTCCTCGAACTAGAGGATAGCTATCATGTCACCTTACCCTAAGTGGAAAGATGAACTAGCGAAGATTCTATGCGGTGCTCTGCTTAAAGAGATTATCGTGAGTTTCATTAAATCGCTAGTCTAAAATAGTGAAAAACGTTAATTCAAGCCTCAGCCTTTCTGGTTGAGGCTTTTTTCGTTATAACGCCCAATTAAGTTGTGAGTAACGCACTGACCAAGCAGCTGCAAACCACCTACAACACGAAAGCCAACGCATAGTAAAGTCGCCAAGCGTTACGAATCTGCTTGAATTGTTTGTTAGGCAAATTTTCTGCGTACTCACTAACTTTGTTTGAAAACAGAATACCTTAAACACGATAAGCAACCAATCACCCACTGACTTTTTGTGATTCAAGAACCACTGAAGCCCCTATGTTACAGCCTCACTTTCAACGTTTACGAAACACAGCCTTTCAGCGAAAAAGTAGCTTTTGAACCTGAGAAACTCAAAGCTGCGAACTGACCACAAAAGCGAGCGCTTCGATTAACTTGCCCTTTCCACACTTTAAGCCAGTTAAGCTCACCACCGACCGACACTAAAAACCAATGAGGCAACCCACGAAATTTGGCATGTTTTACGGTTGAAGAGATCCAAGGAATTGAGCCGACAATGCTGAATTGCCGACTTTGAGAAACGGACTGCCAGAGGGAGTAAGAAGATTAGAACAAAGAACTTTTCTACCCTTTGCCTAACGCCCAATTAAGTAGTGAACAACGCTACCACCTAACTAAAACATTGTGCCATAAAACACTAAACTTAACCTAGAATGCAGATCGACAAGCGTTGTGAATCTGCTTAAATTGATTGTTAGTTGCCTGCCCTAAGCCTTGGATTTGAAGCTCATTGATACTTTGCCAACACTGCCCTTTCCTGACTTGATAAGTCAAATCAGGCGCAGTTTCAAAGCGACTATCACTGAAACCACGTGGAATATACAACGCCGTAGAATACGGACTGTAAGCACCAAAGGAAGCACTTGGAAAGACTGATTAACAGAATGGGTTTTCAACAAGTGGATCAGCTTCAGAAACAGAGAATCCAACAACAAACCAACCAGAACTGCATTTCCACCAATTCGAAAGCAAAAGGTCAAACACGAAAACCCAGCCAAAAACACACTGAAATTAGCCCTAAAATTGCTGATTTAGCTGCTTTTTTCTTCATTGGCAACTAAGGCAACTAACGCCAAATTAAGTAGTGAGTAACGCTGCCACCTACCTAAAGCATTGTGCCGTAAACACTAAAGCCGATTCAAACCTAAAGTGCCAAGCGTTACGAATCTGCTTGAATTTATTGTTATGTTTTACCACAACCACATGATTTACTTGAGAAAGAACTGCAATTTCTGACCAGTTTTCTGAACTAAACCACAAGGCAAGCACCGACTTGGCCGCCAAAGGCGACCAACCAAAGCGCAAGACAATGGCAAATTGCCGAGGCAACTGCCAAGCTGAAGTGATAATTGGCTAAGGAACTAAAAGCGACTTTGAGCCAGTTAAACAAGAAACCGACCGCCACGACCTGACAATGAAGCAACCCACGAACATTCGCATGTTTTACGGGCTGAGAGATTCAAGAATTTAGGCCGATAATGCTGATTTGCTGAGTCTACTAGGGACGAATTGCCAGAGGGACAAAGAACTAGAGCCTAAGACCTTTAAGCCTTTGAAATACAAGTAAACATAACGCCCAATTAACGTGTGAGCAGCGCAAACACTGAACTTAAACACTGCGCCGTAAACACTTAACTCAACTCGAAGTGAGAGCGCTAAGCGTTGCGAATCACTGTTGAATTGTTTGTTATGTTTTACCACAAGTTACTGACTTAATTGAGAAAGAACTACTATTTCAGACTAGTTTTCTGAAGCAAACCACAAGGCTAGAACCAACTTGACCGCCAAAGGCGACCAACCAGAAACGAGCAATTCCACTTCCCTGCCCAATGAGGCAACCCGACAAAGCTCCAACAAGCGCCCTTTCTTTCCAACCAAAGCGCAAAACAATTCTGAATTGCCGAGGCAACTGCCAAGCTGAAATGCTGCTTGGTAATGAACCTGAAAGCGACTTTGAGCCAGTTAAACCAAAAGCCGACCGCCACGACCTGACAATGAAGCAACCCGCGAACATTGGCATGTTTTACGGCCTGAGTGATTCAAGAACTGAGGCCGACAATGCAGATTTGCTGAGTCTACTAGGGACGAATTGTCAGAGGGACAAAGAACTAGAGCCTAAGACCTTTAAGCCTTTGAAATACAAGTAAACATAACGCCCAATTAACGTGTGAGCAGCGCATACACTGAACTTAAACACTGCGCCGTAAACACTAAATTCAACCCGTAGTGAGAGCGCCAAGCGTCGCGAATCACTGTTGAATTGTTTGTTATGTTTTACCACAAGTTACTGACTTAATTGAGAAAGAACTGCTATTTAAAGCCAGTTTTCTGAACCTAGCCACAAGGCAAGAACCTACTTGGCCGCCAAAAGCGACTAACCCAAAACCAGTAATTCCAATTCCCTGCCCAATGAGGCAACCCGACCAAGAAACAACAAGCGCCCTATCTTTCCAACCAAAGCGCAAAACAATGTTGAATTGCCGAGGCAACTGCCAAGCTGAAATGCTGCTTGGTAATGAACCTGAAAGCGACTTTGAGCCAGTTAAACAAGAAGCCGGCCGCCACGACCTGACAATGAAGCAACCCCCGAACATTGGCATGTTTTACGGGCTGAGAGATTCAAGAACTTAGACCGACAATACGGATTTGCTGAGTCTACTAGGGACGGATTGCCTGAGGGACAAAGAACTTCAGCCTAAGACCTTTAAGCCTTTAAGCCTTTAAGCCTTTAAAATACAAGTAAACATAACGCCCAATTAAGGGGTGAACAACGCCTCCACCCAAACCTAAAGCATTGTGCCATAAACACTAAACTTGAAGTAGAAGCAAAAGTGCCAAGCGTTGTGAATCCCTCTTAAATTGCTTGTTAAGCTACTTGTTCTCGGCTATACGCC
>NZ_RXZH01000179.1 GCF_003970385.1 Vibrio aquaticus
GTCTGCATGAATTGATAGTTTGTTGTTTTTATTGTAAATTGTAATTGGAGAGAGTTGTGTTTGTTGTTGTAGGTGAGTGTTGATAGTTGTGATATGAATGTTAGTTGCGTCTTATAATAAATGATGATGACTACAAGTTGTTCATAGAAGTCGTTAATTGGACTTTGATGAATGAGTGAATGAATGAATTGGTCCTTCTGAATTGAGTAGTTTTGCACTGTTATTGTATTTCGATAGTGAGCACCTATTACTTGTGTATGGATGTGTACTTGCGTTTGTTTATTTTCCATGTTGTGGCGAAGAAGGAGATTGGTGTATTGAGTATGGTTGTATTTAAGATTTTGAGGATGGTTGTATATCTGAGTAAGTGAATAATAGTAGTGTAATTTGATTTGTTG
>NZ_RXZH01000180.1 GCF_003970385.1 Vibrio aquaticus
TAACTAACAAGTGTGGAACAAAGACAAAGAAAAAAAAAATATATTTTATTAAAAATATTTTGATTTTATATATGAACAATCTTCGTATAGAATTGAAACACAGAACAAAGTTTTATTTGGATTGCTGGTTCTAAAGATTTATTACTGACGAGCCACAGTAATTGCACCTATCAAAGCAACTAAAAGAATTATGGAAATAAGTTCAAATGGAAGAAAAAAATCTGTTGATAAATGAATCCCAATTTGTTGACTATTACTTATCAAATCTTGCTCTATAATCTGGTTTGATCTTGTAGTCCAAATAATACCATACCATGACGTATCTGGAATAATAGTAATTAGTGAAACAAAAATACTTGTACAAACCACCGAAGTAACCCCATCCCCAACGGCCCAA
>NZ_RXZH01000181.1 GCF_003970385.1 Vibrio aquaticus
TCAGTGTGATGAGCAAGTGTCGGCTGACGTTGTAAGGTTCGGTCGGTTGTGTTCTTGACAGTGTTCGACAAACTTGTGCACAGTGTGCCAAACAGGTGACCGTCTGATCGGTCAGCACATCACAGCTAATTCCACTCACCTCCGTGATCTGTCGTGTCTCCCTCCATACAGTCGACAATCATACTCGTACTCGATGTCTCACCCAAACACTCAGACACACACGCAAACAGTGTGATCATTGTGACAGTGATGTGATGAGTTGGTCAATGATTGATTGGTTGATTGATTCACTGAGTGAGTGAGTGAGTGATTGATTGATAGATTGAGTGAGTGATTGATTGATAGATTGAGTGAGTGAGTGAGTGATTGAGTGAATGTTTGATTGTGTTGGT
>NZ_RXZH01000182.1 GCF_003970385.1 Vibrio aquaticus
AGCCTGCTCAGGGTCAACGAGAATTAACATTCCGTCAGGAAAGCTTGGCTTACCGGGATATTGTGATATGCCCTGACTAAATCAATTTTAGTGAATATGTTCATACCCTGTAAACCGTTGGTGAAATCTTGGATATGMGGTATTGGGTACCTATCTGGTACGGTTTGACGGTTTAGGGCTCTGTRATCCCCGCACGGYCGCCAGTCACCTTCATTCTTCTTTGGGACCATATGCAAARGGGATGCCCATTGACTATCAGAGGGACGGATAATACCCARTTGTAGCATATAATCAAACTCGGCCCTAGCGATTTTGAGCTTATCTGGTGCTAGTCTCCTGGGTTTTGCAAAAACCGGTGCACCTTCGGTTTTGATAGTGTGACTTACTTT
>NZ_RXZH01000183.1 GCF_003970385.1 Vibrio aquaticus
GGGTAACGGGCAGAGGCGTTAATGCCTTCGCGCTGTGCGTCCGCATCCTGAATGCAGCCATAGGTGCGCAGACCGCGTGCCTGAGTGTTCCCCAGCACCATCGTGTTGTCCGGCAGGAAGTTCTTTTTGACGCCGTTTTCCACGTACTGTCCGGAATACACGACGATGGCCACATCGCCATACATCCCCTTATAGGACACCGCTTTGCCCAGGTCTTTCACCGCTGTCTCCAGCTCGGAATTAGAGCCACGACGGGTATCCAGCTTCTCCTTGACGGCTTTGAAGGAACGGAACAGCGCCCAGCCTTTCGGATCGAACACGATGATATTCACCACACCGCTGGCGTTCAGCGCGTAGGCTTCGATATCGTCGGTCGGGTCATACGTGG
>NZ_RXZH01000184.1 GCF_003970385.1 Vibrio aquaticus
AATAGTTAATCGTGGGGTTACCATTCTCTCTTTTTTTTTTTCGTTATCTCGCATGTGGTCCTAAGAAAAGGGAATTTGTCGATTTTTCGGGGTCTTAAAGGGGCGTGGAAACACATAAGAACTCTTGARTGGAAATKGAAAAGAGATGTARCTCCAGTTCCTTYGGAAATRGKAAGATCTTTGGCGCAAGAAKAARGGRTTRATCCGTAWCATCTTGACTTGGTTCTTATTTCTCTATTTTTTTAAGTTTAAGAAAAGAATACCGTTTCTCCTACCCGTATCGAATAKAACATGCTGAGCAAAATCTTCTTCATGTAAAACCGGCTTGATTTAGATCGGGAGAATCGTACGGTTTTATGAAACCGTGTGCTATGGCTCGAATCCGTAG
>NZ_RXZH01000023.1 GCF_003970385.1 Vibrio aquaticus
TGAGAGCGCCAAGCGTTGCGAATCACTGTTGAATTGTTTGTTATGTTTTACCACAAACACATGATTTACTTGAGAAAGAACTGCAATTTCTAACTGGTTTTCTGAAGCAAACCACAAGGCTGAAACCAACTTGACCGACAAAGGCGACCAACCTAAAAGGTTTAATTCCACTTCCCTGCCCAATGAGGCAACCCAACTAACTTTCAACAAACTCCCTGTCTTTCCAACCAAAGCGCAAAACAATGCTGAATTGCCGAGGCAACTGCCAAGCCAAACTGCCAATTGACTAAGAACCTAAAAGCGACTTAAAGCCAGTTAAACAATAAGCCGACCGCCACGACCTGACAATGAAGCAACCCACGAACATTGGCATGTTTTACGGGCTGAGTGATTCAAGAACTTAGGCCGACAATGCAGATTTGCTGAGTCTACTAGGGACGAATAGCCAGTGGGACAAAGAACTAAAGCCTAAGATATTTAAGCCATTGAAATACAAGTAAACATAACGCCCAATTAAGTAGTGAGTAACGCACTGACCAAGCTGCTGCAAACCACTTACAACACGGAAGCCAACGCATAGTAAAGTCGCCAAGCGTTACGAATCTGCTTGAATTGTTTGTTATAAGCGTGGTTTGAGCATATGCACGAACTGTTCGTCCTGCCCAATCACCTCAAAGCCTAGCCTTTTGTAAAGTTGACCCACTCGATTTCCTTGCAAGTAGCAAAGCTTTATCGGTAACGACTTTTGTTCAGCAATTGTAATGACAACTTTCAATACTTGGCTGCCAATTCCTTTACCCTGATACTCTGGTAACAAGAAAAACCGACCAAAGTATATATGTTCAGAATGGAACTGCATTAAGTAACTACCTACTGCCACCCCATCAACTTCAATTATGGTTGGCTTTTCTTCGTCCCATTCATTGCGATGAATTTCTCTTTGAACACTTTCGTCCCAACCGAAGACAGCTTTAATCGGTTCAAATTCTGCTGATTTCTTTAGCTCGAACAGGAACTCATAGTCACTATTCTTAGCTTTACGGATTTCGTACACCTAACTCTCCAAACCTACAACTACAGATAGCTTATAACGCCCAATTAAGTTGTGAGCAACGCCGTCACAGTGCCTAAACACTTCGCCGTAATCACTAAACATATTGAAACCGAAAGTGCCGAGCGTTGCGAATCAGCTTGAATTGTTTGTTAAGCTACTTGTTCTCAGCGATACGCCACAACACACCACTAGGGTCTGTCATACAAAACTCAAGCATTCCCCATGGCTGTTCAACCAATTCTGTTACCTTGGAACCAAACTCTTCCTCTAGATTGAGTTTCAGTACATGCTCATACCAACTTTGCGCATCTTCGACTAAAAGGTGCATCATGAAATTGTCACTATGAGCCGGTTCATAAAAGTCTTGTAGCAAAAACGGACAAGAGCCAAATTTGAAGTACGCGATTCCATCAAATTCTGATGCGAGTTCGAAGCCAATGCTCTGATAGAAGCGCTTCGAAAGCTCAAAGTTTTTGGCGGGCACAAACGATTTTATTTCTACTGTATTCAGATTTTCCATTTCTAGCACCAATTCCTTTCGGCTGTTTGTAGCTTAACGCCCAATTAAGTTGTGAGCAACGCTGCCACCTTACCCGAACACTTCACCTTAATCACTAAACTAACTGAAACCGAAAGTGCCGAGCGTTGCGAATCAGCTTGAATTGCTTGTTAAGTGTAATTTCACTCCGCAAGTAACTTATGTAGTTCTTGTTCCTTAGCTATCAAGCTAGGCTGAAGTTCTTGTAACTTAGAAAGGATAAAGCTTTGTAAGTGATGTGATATCTGACTTCCTTTGGTCGCAAAAGCTTGCCCAGCAGGAGATTCAAAAAATTCCACTAACCCTTTTAGTTCTTCATCTGAATACATTTCTTGGTAAGCGCTAGCGATATGATCTTTTATTGATGGGTCAGAATAAATGCTCATTTGAAGACTAATGATGTCATTAAATATTTTTTGAGCATCATCTTTTTTGCTATCAGGGATGTTCTTGTTTGCTTCGACCTGTTTCTCTAGCATATTTCGCATTGAATCAGACATCTGCTTCACCGATGCATCTACTGCCATCAGGTCATACAGTTTCAACGACAGCTCTCTTGGGCTTGATTCCGCAAATGCAGATGTCGAAACTACCAATAATAGAAATAAGATTTTCTTCATAACTCCCTCATTACACTTAACGCCCAATTAAGTTGTGAGCAACGCTGCCACATTACCTAAACACTTCGCCTTAATCACCAAACATATTGAAACCGAAAGCGCCGAGCGTTGCGAATCAACTTGAATTGTTTGTTATATTCGCTTTGCCTCGAACCCTGGCAATTCAAAGTCGGCTCTGCAAGCCATTCGTCGAGCAGTGTACTCACAATCAAAATACTCGGGAATTTTATTTGGTGTAGCATAAGGTTCATCTACAACCCTGCGATATAGGTATAAATTGCATAACATTAAGCCAGATAACGCATAAATTACATTCTCAAGATTAGCCTGATGAAACTCTGAATGGCGATGGTGCTTTACTGAGTTATAGCTACTCCACCATTCGGGAGGAGTAGTATTAGACCAATTTTTCCATGGTTTAATAGATTGCTCTAGATGAGGTAAAGAAACTTCCGCTTCAAAGAAACCACTAAGGTGACGATTAATTAGTTTCTTATACTTTTTCATTTCACCAATTTTGTCACCGCTATCAGCAAATGGGCTTTCTCCATCCAGTTGTCTGCACAACAACCTCAATACAGACTCTATCTCCGCACATGCAGTTTGCAAAAGTTTGGCTAACTCAAGCGAAAACGTATTGAAGTTTTTTTCATCAATTTCAATGTAATTCTGAAGATTGATAAAGTCCTTTTCCAAGGAAAGGAAAAATCGCCAGTGATGCATGACTTTACTTTTATTCAATGAAATCTCCTGTGAATATAACGCCCAATTAACGTGTGAGCAGCGCAGACACTGAACTTAAACACTGCGCCGTAAACACTAAACTCAACCCGAAGTGAAAGCGCCAAGCGTTGCGAATCACTGTTGAATTGTTTGTTATGTTTTACCACAAGTTACTGACTTAATTGAGAAAGAACTGCTATTTCTCACTGGTTTTCTGAGCTAAACCACAAGGCAAGCACCAACTTGGCCACCAAAGGCGATTAACCTAAAACCAGTAATTCCACTTCCCTGCCCAATGAGGCAACCCGACCAAGAATCAACAAGCGCCCTATCTTTCCAACCAAAGCGCAAAACAATGTTGAATTGCCGAGGCAACTGCCAAGCTGAAATGCTGCTTGGTAATGAACCTGAAAGCGACTTTGAGCCAGTTAAACAAGAAGCCGACCGCCACGACCTAACAATGAAGCAACCCGCGAACATTGGCATGTTTTACGGCCTGAGTGATTCAAGAACTTAGACCGACAATGCGGATTTGCTGAGTCTACTAGGGACGGATTGCCAGAGGGGCAAAGAACTAAAGCCTAAGACCTTTAAGCCTTTGAAATACAAGTAAACATAACGCCAAATTAAGTAGTGAGCAACGCTACCACCTAACCTAAACCATTGTGCCGTAGACACTAAAGCCGATTCAAACCAAAAGTGCCAAGCGTTGCGAATCTGCTTAAATTTATTGTTAGGGCTATTGTATACAATTATTCTTGCCAGACATACGAAACTAGGTGTATAACAGCGCCCCCCAGATCTGGAGACTAAATTTAGAATGAACAAAACCGTAATATTTGCATTTACTTTACTTACATCATTCGGCTCTATGGCCAACGTAACAGAAGTAACCAACAAGCTACAAGACTTGCCTTCTTTTTCCGGCGCGGCTCGCTGCGAAAGACTCGCCATGTTCTTAGGCAAGGACTATTCAAAATATCAGGAAGATGCAAATACGGTAGGTGAAATTTACATTATCAATTCAGGAATCAAGGACTCACGTGACGCTAAATGTATTATGAGCGCAAGCAAAAGAGTTAACCGTTCATACATTACTGGAGTTATACACGGCGTAGTCGGTGCAACTGGCATGCATGATAGTCAGGTGGCACAAATGCTTTACGAACAGTCCTGCGCAAATAACTATACTGGCGGCATATAGGTTCAATTAGTGGCTGACATTTAAAGGTCTGTCAGCCACATCCCAAGAACAGTAGCCCTAACGCCCAATTAAGTTGTGAGCAACACTGCCACCTTACTCAAACACTTCACCATAATCACTAAACCAACTGAAACTGAAAGCGCCGAGCGTTGCGAATCAACTTGAATTGTTTGTTATGTTTTACCACAAGTTACTGACTTAATTGAGAAAGAACTGCTATTTCAAGCCAGTTTCCTGAACCAAACCACAAGGCAAGAACCAACTTGACCGCCAAAAGCGACTAACCCAAAACCAGTAATTCCACTTCCCTGCCCAATGAGGCAACCCGACAAAGCTCCAAAAAGCGCCCTTTCTTTCCAACCAAAGCGCAAAACAATGGTGAATTGCCGAGGCAACTGCCAAGCTGAAATGCTGCTTGGCTATGAACCTGAAAGCGACTTAAAGCCAGTTACACAAACAGCCAACCGTCACGACCTGACAATGAAGCAACCCGCTAACATTGGAATGTTTTACGGACTGAGAGGTTCAAGAACTTAGGCCGACAATGCGGATTTGCTGAGTCTACTAGGAACGAATTGCCAGAGGGACAAAGAACTAGAGCCTAAGACCTTTAAGCCTTTGAAATACAAGTAAACATAACGCCCAATTAAGGGGTGAACAACGCCTCCACCCAACCTAAAGCATTTTGCCATAAACACTAAATTTGAAGTAGAAGCAAAAATGCCAAGCGTTGTGAATCCCTCTTAAATTGCTTGTTATGCCTGTGGTTGAGATGACCAGGAATTATTAGGATGAACATTAACACCTAGTCCTTCAAGCCTATCTCGTTCTTGAGTAAGATCTGAAATCACTGATTTCAATACCTTAGTTGGTACTCGGTGTTTACTTAAAGTCCCATCAATAACATATAATTCTTTCGTTCCATTACAGAGCAAGTGCCCATTCGTGATAGTACCTACAACCGAAGCATTAGGAGGAATTTCACTAGGAATCTTTAATGAGCAGCAAGGAAAGAATAGTTTACCTTTGTCATCAATAGCCTCTAAGCCACTATAAAATGCAGTCTCACTACCGTGATTGGAAATAAAAATACGTCCACAAAGGTAGTTACCTACCCCGTCTTGATTTGGCTCAATACTACGGCACATCTGAATTTTTAGCTTCGGCTTACGTTGACGAAACTGAAACACATTGATAGCGATGCTTATTACGATCACTATTGTCGAAATTACTTCATATGTACTCATAATTTCCTCATAAGGCATAACGCTCAATTAAGTTGTGAGCAACGCTGCCACATTGCCTAAGCACTTCACCGTAATCACCAAACTAATTGAAACCGAAAGCGCCGAGCGTTGCGAATCAGCTTGAATTGTTTGTTAGGCAAATTTCTCGTTTACTCACTTACTTGGTTTGAAAACAGAATACCTTAAACACGATAAGCAACCAATCACCCACTGACTTTTTGTGATTCAAAAACTACTAAAGCAACTATGTTACAGCCTCACTTTCAACATTCACGAAACACAGCCTTTCAACGACAAAGTAGCTTTTGAACCTGAGAAACTCAAAGCTGCGAAATGACAGCAATAACGAAACCTTCGACTAACTTGCCCTTTCCACACTTTGAGCCAGTGAAGCTCACCACCAACCGATACTGAAAACTAATGAGGCAACCCACGAACTTTGGCATGTTTTACGGTTGGAGAGATTCGAGGATTTGAGCCGACAATGCTGAATTGCCGACTAAGAAAAACAGATAGCCAGAGGGAACAAGAAGAATAAGACAAAGAACTTTCCTGTCCTTTGCCTAACGCCGCATTAAGGTGTGAGCGGCGCTTGGCTATACTTGAGCGAAGCGAAACTGCCAAGCGTTGCGAATCACTCTTAAATGCTTTGTTATGCATATTCTTGCCTAAGCGCAGGTGTTAAGCCAGTAATACTGAACTAGACCTTTTTGTCCTGATACTTCCTTTTCCACCTCAAGAACACCTTTGTTGTGCTTTATAGCCTTGACTGAACCAAGGTTAGCCTTGTTTACCGTTACTAGCGCTTTATC
>NZ_RXZH01000185.1 GCF_003970385.1 Vibrio aquaticus
ACAACCCCAAAGGGTCTTATAGTCAACTAACCAAAGTTGTCTGCATTTTTATACATGTGCAGACTCGATTTTGCCGGACTCAATTTTGAATAGTCACTTAAAAGTGACATTCCCAAGAACACTTGAATGTGTTGTATTGGTGTTTGTCTATAAAGACAAACATTGAGAACTTTACAAACAAACTTTAAAAGTTTGTTTTGTCAGCTTTCCAAATTGTTAAAGAGCCATGATTCTTCCGAAGAAGGTCATTTTCTAAAGACTTTCAGAGTCGGAGATTCTAACCACATACTAGTTACTGAAGTGGTTTGGAAATCCTAATCCAAAAATACTTAGAGAATGGTGGGCGATACCGGGCTCGAACCAGTGACCCCCTGCTTGTAAGGCAGGTGCTCTCCCAACTGAGCTAATCGCCCACATAAGTTCCCTTTGTCTTCACTTTTTAAAAGTGAAAATAAAGAGCCATAC
>NZ_RXZH01000187.1 GCF_003970385.1 Vibrio aquaticus
TTAAAAAAGTAATGCCACACTACCATCGGCGCTACCGCGTTTCACTTCTGAGTTCGGCAAGGGATCAGGTGGTTCCACGGCGCTATGGCCGCCAGGCAAATTCTTCAATCTGAGAAAGCTGAYGTGAATAACGACTGGTCRYTATCACTGAATTTGAGTAGTTCGTTCATTCGCTACAAGGCCCAGAACACTTCTTGGGTGTTGTATGGTTAAGCCTCACGGGTAATTAGTATGGGTTAGCTCAACACGTCGCCGCGCTTACACACCCCACCTATCAACGTTGTGGTCTCCAACGGCCCTTTAGGACCCTCAAGGGGTCAGGGATGACTCATCTCAGGGCTCGCTTCCCGCTTAGATGCTTTCAGCGGTTATCGATTCCGAACTTA
>NZ_RXZH01000188.1 GCF_003970385.1 Vibrio aquaticus
ATGCCACACTACCATCGGCGCTACCGCGTTTCACTTCTGAGTTCGGCAAGGGATCAGGTGGTTCCACGGCGCTATGGCCGCCAGGCAAATTCTTCAATCTGAGAAAGCTGATGTGAATAACGACTGGTCGCTATCACTGAATTTGAGTAGTTCGTTCATTCGCTACAAGGCCCAGAACACTTCTTGGGTGTTGTATGGTTAAGCCTCACGGGTAATTAGTATGGGTTAGCTCAACACGTCGCCGCGCTTACACACCCCACCTATCAACGTTGTGGTCTCCAACGGCCCTTTAGGACCCTCAAGGGGTCAGGGATGACTCATCTCAGGGCTCGCTTCCCGCTTAGATGCTTTCAGCGGTTATCGATTCCGAACTTAGCTACCGGGCA
>NZ_RXZH01000189.1 GCF_003970385.1 Vibrio aquaticus
CGATGGCCGGGAAACTCCAGTTGCGCTTCGAATTCGTTCTGCTGGACCTGTTCGTTAAACCACTTTGGAAACGACTCTCTAATCGGAAAGTTAGTGGCAACGCGTTTCTTAAAGTCTTCCTCTTGACCCTCGAACCCTTCAACGAAGGTGTAGCGCCAACCCTGCTCGCCGCGACGCCAATAGAGGTAGTTGGACCAGACCTTGCGGCCATTCGTTACCTTTGGCGCCGCATTGGGTGCCGGAATGAACTTAGCAAAACGGCTTGCGGGCGTCAGAGGCGCGTCATCGCCGGACCCTGCAGTCGTCTGCCTGGTGCCGTTGGGCGCCGCGGCAGAGGGCCGTTCAAGTAGCGAAACCATCCCTCCCAGTTGATTCTCAAACGTA
>NZ_RXZH01000191.1 GCF_003970385.1 Vibrio aquaticus
ACAGTCTAAGCGCGATGGTGTCTGACTGTTTCTCCAACGAGTTGCCGACCTCACGTTTTCATATAAGCCCAAGTCATCGATGAGGTTGTAGAACCGAGCTTCAATTGAGTTGTCGCCTCCAGTGTACGTGTGTTCCGCGAAGTTGACTCTAGGGAGATTAAAGTCCCCTAGAATCAGGATGTGTGTGAAACCGAGACGGATAGAGCGGGATAGTCCTTCCAGCATACGACTATCGTACTCGATGTCGGCAGTTGGCTTTCTGTAAATGACTCCGACTAGACACCTCGAAGTACTAGACAATCTTACAGAGCACCATATGGATTCCTCAAGTTTGTTAAACTCGAGGTTATGAACTTGGTGCACCTCCAAGCAAGGACGTA
>NZ_RXZH01000024.1 GCF_003970385.1 Vibrio aquaticus
CCTTTGTCGGTCAAGTTGGTTTCAGCCTTGTGGTTTGCTTCAGAAAACCAGTTAGAAATTGCAGTTCTTTCTCAAGTAAATCATGTGTTTGTGGTAAAACATAACAAACAATTCAACAGTGATTCGCAACGCTTGGCGCTCTCACTTCAGGTTGAATTTAGTGTTTACGGCGTAGTATTCAAGTTCAGTGTATGCGCTGCTCACACGTTAATTGGGCGTTATGACTCAATATGGAGATTGGTCGCAATAGAGTGTTTGATTGATTTGTGAGCAAGTTTGCTTTTGTTAGTATTCGGGAGCAGGCTTAACAATTTCAGGCTCTTAAAATGCTAGATACTTACTTGTCCAACACTAAAGCTCTTCTCATCGAGTTTGTTAAATATTATCTAGCAGCGGTTGTCGTTATTGGCCTGAAAGGTGAGCTATTCAATATCGCCTTAAGGGTTTGGTCTGATAACCAAATGTCTTTCTATGGTGGTGGTTTGTGGCAAATTACTTTGGTTTTAGCCTTCTTCATCACTTGCTGTGTCTTGTTTAATAAGTACTGCCCGGAATAGTCGTCAAAATTGCGTCATAACAAGCAATTCAAGCTGATTCGCAACGCTTGGCACTTTTGGTTTGAATCAGCTTTAGTGTTTACGGCACAATGCTTTAGGTAGGTGGCAGCGTTGCTCACAACTTAATTGGGCATTAGCTTAAACATGGAAGTAGTCATGAGAATGTTTAGTTTTTTATTCCATACAAACCAAAGTAAGATCGGATATGTAGTGAAATCATATCTCTTGCATGCTTGCGTAACTTTTCCTTTGGTACTTGGTGCGTATTACATCTGGGGTTCTGAATTCGCTGATCTCGACGGTAGGCAGGAATCGTCATTACTATTCTTGATTATTCTAGCTCCGGCTATAGAAACGCTTCTAATGGTTCCAATACTAAAGCTTATACAAATATTTAATTTTGATGTAGTGATGACTTCAGTAATTAGCGCGCTGACATGGGGAGTCGCACATACTTTAAACAGTGTGCTAAACGGCTTTGGTGTACTGTTTTTGTTCTTTGTACTCTCAATATCCTATTTAACTTGGCGTCAAAAATCATTTAAAGCGGCATTTTGGGTTACATTTGGTATTCATGCGTTAAATAATGCAGTGGTGTTTTTAAGCTAACAAACAATTTAAGCAGATTCACAACGCTTGTCGATCTGCATTCTAGGTTAAGTTCAGTGTTTTATGGCACAATGTTTTAGTTAAGTGGTCGCGTTGTTCACTACTTAATTGGGCGTTATGGCGCAGTCAGGCTTTGAAGTCAGTCGCAGCACTTCAATCACCATTCTCGATAGATTGTGCTAAAGCCTTAGAATTCAAATTGGCGTACGCATAGTGAGGTGAAGATGGACAAGGCAGAATTCATTCAAAAGCACTTAATTGAGAAGGGTGTTCCAGCAGATTTAACTAAGCCAACTGCATTTATTTGGTCTAAATACAAAGACCCTTCTCAGATACCTTTAGTTTTTCAATCGCCTGCAAAAATACTCATAACACATGGTTTATTTATGGGGCTACTATGGGGGGCGTTGATGTGGGTGTTTTTTTGGCATTCAGAGCCAGAAAATTGGGTAACTTATCTTGTATCATCATCTCTATTTGGTATTTGTATGGGACTTATCAACGTATTTCGCACTATTAAGGCTCGAAAGCTTTTGGGTGAAAAAAACTGGGAAAAATGGTGTCATCAACACTACAAGTAAAGCGCCATAACAAAGCGTTTAAGACGGATTCACAACGCTTGGCAGTTTTGGTTTGTTTCGGCTTAAGTGTTTACAGCACAATGGTTTAGGTTTGGTGGTCTGCGTTGCTCACCACTTAACGCGGCGTTAGCCGACTATCGTAGTTTCTAGGTATAAAAATGATTCCAATAAATAATTCAATTGTTTCCGGAGTGGCACTGTCGGAAATTAATGGTGAAACAAAGATGCTTCTAATGAAGCGAGTGAAAGGTGGCTTTTGGTGCCATGTCGCAGGTTCAATGGAAGAAGGTGAATTGCCTTGGCAAACCATCGTCCGAGAGTTTCAGGAAGAAACCCAGATTGAAGTGACAGAACTGTACAATGGTCAATTCTTAGAACAATTTTATGAGTCCTACTCGAACGTTATTGAAGTCATCCCAGTCTTTGTCGTTAAGTGCCAAGCGAATCAAGAAGTCGTTCTTAATCACGAACACACAGACTTTAAATGGTGTAGCTTAGAAGAGGCGCTAGAGTTATCGCCTTTTCCAACACAACATGCAGCATTTAAGCACGTTTGGGAGTATTTTGTAGACAAGCCTATTAGTGAGCTATGTCGTATAAAACTCGGCTAACAAGCAATTCAAGCTGATTCGCAACGCTCGGCACTTTCGGTTTCAACTTGTTTGGTGATTACGGTGCAGTGTTTTAGTAAGGTAGCAGCGTTGCTCACAACTTAATTGGGCGTTATGAAACAAGGAGAGTTCAGCAATTGAAGATACAAACAGATAGATTAGAAATGGTTCAAATTACTGCTGATGATTGGGGTTTATTCCAGTCTCTGAATCAAGACCCGGCAGTAATTAGCCTGTGTTTTGATGAACCATCACCTGAGGCTATTAAGGAAAGCTTTGAGTCGAGGCTTCCTGCCTGGAATAAAAGCTCTGATCATTGGTTGTGTCTGACCATGACTTTGAATGAGACCGGTGAAAAAATTGGCGTTACTGGCTTTCGAATAACTGAGGGTAAAGCTGAAGTTGGTTACCTAATTCTGCCTAAATATCATGGTCAAGGTTTCGGAACGGAGTCCCTAAAAGCTTTGCTTAAGTGGGCTTCAGAGAAACAAGGTATTCGAACGTTTGGTGCAATAGTGACTGAAGGAAATATTGGTTCAGAGAAAGTACTTACTAAAAGTGGTTTTTCTTTGAAAGAAGTCGTACCGGAAGCTTATGAAATAGGCGGTAAGTTGTACGCAGACCACATCTACAGCTACGAAAGTATTGTTTCATAACAATAAATTTAAGCAGATTCGCAACGCTTGGCACTTTCGGTTTGAATAAGCTTTAGTGTTTACGGCACAATGCTTCAGGTAGGTGGTAGCGTTGCTCACTACTTAATTTGGCGTTATGTTTAATTGTATTTCAAAGGCTTAAAGGTCTTAGGCTCTAGTTCTTTGTCCCTCTGGTAATTCGTCCCTAGTAGACTCAGCAAATCCGCATTGTCGGTCTAAGTTTCTGAATTTCTAAGCCCGTAAAACATGCCAATGTTCGTGGGTTGCTTCATTGTCAGGTCGTGGCGGTCGGCTTTTGGTTTAACTGGCTCAAAGTCGCTTTTAGGTTCTTAGCCAATTAGCATTTCAGCTTGGCAGTTGCCTCGGCAATTCAACATTGTTTTGCGCTTTGGTTGGAGAGATAGGGTGCTTGTTGGTGCTTTGTCGGGTTGCCTCATTGGTCAGGGAAGTGGGCTTACTTGTTTTAGGCTAGTCGCCTTTGTCGGTCAAGTTGGTTTCAGCCTTGTGGTTTGCTTCAGAAAACTGGCTTGAAATAGCAGTTCTTTCTCAATTAAGTCAGTAACTTGTGGTAAAACATAACAAACAATTCAACAGTGATTCGCAACGCTTGGCGCTCTCACTTCGGGTTGGATTTAGTGTTTACGGCGCAGTTTTTGGGTTCAGTGCTTACGCTGCTCACACGTTAATTGGGCGTTAGGCAAAGGGCAGAAAAGTTCTTAGTTCTAATCTTCTTGTTCCCTCTGGCAGTTCGTTTTTCGTAGTCGGCAATTCAGCATTGTCGGCTCAAGCCCTTGAATCTCTCCAACCGTAAAACATGTCAAAATTCGTGGGCTGCCTCATTGGTTTTCAGTGTTGGTCGGTGGTGAGTTTCACTGTCTTAAGGTGTGGAAAGGGCTAATTCAAAGAAGCTTTCGTATTCGCTGTCATTTCGCAGCTTGGAGTTTCTCAGGTTCAAAAGCTGCTCTGTCGCTGAAAGGCTGTGTTTCGTGTCTGTTGAAACCTCGGCTGTAACATAGTGACTTCAGTGGTTCTTGAATCACAAAAAGTCAGTGGGTGATTGGTTGCTTATCGTGTTTAAGGTATTCTGTTTTCAAACCAAGTTAGTGAGTACACAGAAAATTTGCCTAACAAACAATTCAAGCTGATTCGCAACGCTCGGCGCTTTCGGTTTCAATTGGCTTTGTGATTACGGTGAAGTGTTTGAGTGCTTTGGCAGCGTTACTCACAACTTAATTGGGCGTTATGAGCCACCATATCAAGGAAGGATATGATGTTAGATAAAGTTAGAGAAACCCTAGAAATCAATAATATTCAGTATGATGGGGAGAGTGATGTAGTTTACTGCAAGTTCCGTAAAGCTGGCTCGCAGGTAAAAATTTCCTACGATACCGAAAGCATGAGTTACAAGGTTTCTACCAATGAGTTTTTGCAATCCGTAAATGCAGCGTTTAGCTATGGTTTTGCTTTTGCTGCACCGTATATCTTTGATGGTGTTAGTTGGAGTTGGCTAATATCCGCATTATCTATTTTTTCGGGCACGATAGCAGTTACTCAACTACTGCTAACTCAATTCAAACTTCTAGACTTGAAGCAGCAACTAAGGCAGTCCGGCATCTACTTGAACTAGGCTCATAACAAAGCATTTAAGACGGATTCCCAGCGCTTGGCATTTTAGGTTTGCTTCAGTTTCAGTGTTTACGGCACAATACTTTAAGTGTAGTGGTCTGCGTTGCTCACCACTTAATGCGGCGTTAAGCTACAAACAGTCGAAAGGAATTGGTACTAGAAATGGAAAATCTGAATACAGTAGAAATAAAATCGTTTGTGCCCGCCAAAGATTTTGAGCTTTCGAAGCGCTTTTATCTGAGCATTGGCTTCGAACTCGCATCAGAATT
>NZ_RXZH01000192.1 GCF_003970385.1 Vibrio aquaticus
TCGAGGCGGACCGCATCGAGCGCATGGTATCGGGCATCGTGCGGCAGCTCGAAAGCTCGGGCGAGACGGAAATCCCCTCCTCCGCCATCGGCGAACTGGTGATCGAGGGTCTCAAGGGGCTCGATCCCGTGGCCTACGTGCGTTTTGCTTCCGKCTACCGCGATTTCCGCGAGGCGGCCGATTTCCAGGAAGTGCTGAGCGAAATCGCGCGCGACACTCCCGAGGTMGAAGCGGCAATGCCGGTGGCCAACGGCCAGGCAACCGCCGCCAAGCGGCATTGAGCGATGCCGGGCGGAGCCGCCAGTGACCCCAATCTCAAGTACATGGACCTCGCCGTGCGCATGGCGCGGCGCGGGCTCGGCCAGACCGGCTCGAAC
>NZ_RXZH01000193.1 GCF_003970385.1 Vibrio aquaticus
TCGAGGCGGACCGCATCGAGCGCATGGTATCGGGCATCGTGCGGCAGCTCGAAAGCTCGGGCGAGACGGAAATCCCCTCCTCCGCCATCGGCGAACTGGTGATCGAGGGTCTCAAGGGGCTCGATCCCGTGGCCTACGTGCGTTTTGCTTCCGTCTACCGCGATTTCCGCGAGGCGGCCGATTTCCAGGAAGTGCTGAGCGAAATCGCGCGCGACACTCCCGAGGTAGAAGCGGCAATGCCGGTGGCCAACGGCCAGGCAACCGCCGCCAAGCGGCATTGAGCGATGCCGGGCGGAGCCGCCAGTGACCCCAATCTCAAGTACATGGACCTCGCCGTGCGCATGGCGCGGCGCGGGCTCGGCCAGACCGGCTCGAAC
>NZ_RXZH01000194.1 GCF_003970385.1 Vibrio aquaticus
ATTTCAATGTATGTTGGTGCCAAGAGGGAAAAGGGCTATAAAGCTATATAGGGGTGGGTGTGTGTAGTGGGAATTTTGCCCGCACGCGCGCGCGCGAATAAGAATAAGAATAAGTAATAAGAATAAGAATAAGAAAAAGAAAAACAAAAAAAAAAAAAAAAAAAAAAAACTCCATAGAGTTGTTTTCTCAATCGGGTCCGAGGAATCGTCGATCTGGACTTGGAATCGTCGAGAAAAGTTTACCGGGTCCGAAAATTTGTCGACCAGGAGTGGAAATCGTCGAGAAAAATCTATCGGGTCCGAGGAATCGTCGACCAGGACGAGGAATCGTCGACCGGGTCCGAGGATTTGTCGACCAGGGGTTGAAATCGTCGA
>NZ_RXZH01000195.1 GCF_003970385.1 Vibrio aquaticus
TATCGAAGCGGAGAACATCAACGACTGCTACGACCACTGGATGATATGGGCGCAGATAGCACATGCAGACGTAACCAATATTCGAATTGAAGAACTGAAAGAACACCAAGCCGCCTGATGGCGGTTTTTTCTTGCGTGTAATTGCGGAGACTTTGCGATGTACTTGACACTTCAGGAGTGGAACGCACGCCAGCGACGTCCAAGAAGCCTTGAAACAGTTCGTCGATGGGTTCGGGAATGCAGGATATTCCCACCTCCGGTTAAGGATGGAAGAGAGTATCTGTTCCACGAATCAGCGGTAAAGGTTGACTTAAATCGACCAGTAACAGGTGGCCTTTTGAAGAGGATCAGAAATGGGAAGAAGGCGAAG
>NZ_RXZH01000196.1 GCF_003970385.1 Vibrio aquaticus
GCTCAGTCTCTTCTTCGTTCAACGTCAACTTAACTGTGACGTCGATGTCTGCCGCTTTGCTTAGACTCACCGTGAAATGCGCTTTATCGCCTTCGCTTACGTCACCACCACCGGCAATGCTCACGGTTGGACGGTCGTCATCACCACCATTTTGGCCACCGTCTTGGATCGTTGCGTCGGCTGTGTTATCCGCTGGGTCTGTCGCCGTAAGCGCACCCTCAGCGCCTTCAACAGTCACACTGAAGTCTTCATCGCCTTCGTAGACTTTATCTTGCGCCGTCTTAACTCGTACTTTGACCGCATCTTCACCGGCTGGAACCGTCACTAAACCAGTCGTAGGTACATCTACCCACTCACCGTCTGCATTCT
>NZ_RXZH01000197.1 GCF_003970385.1 Vibrio aquaticus
TGTAACCCAAACTTCAACCTTAACAATATTAACATCTGAGTTTATTATTGGTAAATCTCTAAGGGCTTTATCATAGTTTTTTCTAAAATAGTGAGAAAGAAAAAAGTGCCTATTCGACTCATACTTATCAATACTAATCTCAAATTCTTGTTTCTGCGCACCTTTCTCCAACCTGACTACAGACGATTCTCCCTTTTGTTGAGAAAAAACCGAAGTAACTGTCAGTCTACCAAACTGAAGAGCAGTTTTAAAACCAAATAAATTTTGCCCCCCATTAATCAATGTTCCAGATAAAGGCAAAGACACATTTCCTGCCTCTATACTCTTAACAATCTCGTCTTCCTTACCTTCATAATTAAGCTT
>NZ_RXZH01000198.1 GCF_003970385.1 Vibrio aquaticus
GAAAAATCTATGGTTCAAATTCTAGATATTATTGATTTCATTACAAAACCGACATGCTGGTTGTATACAATTCCAGGTGAGTCTGTTCCGATTTCGTTTGTTAATTCCAATACTAATGAGCACTTTCTAGATACTACAAAGTTTTTATCTTATACAATGTAGGACAGACTCAGGATGAACTTAACAAGAAGACGTACAACCGATTACAAACACTTATACTTCTATTTAAGC
Organism: Vibrio aquaticus; assembly: GCF_003970385.1. GTDB lineage: Bacteria > Pseudomonadota > Gammaproteobacteria > Enterobacterales > Vibrionaceae > Vibrio > Vibrio aquaticus. The sequence goes on from NZ_RXZH01000198.1 coordinate 232, forward strand.
TGTGGCGGATGTGGTGTTTGAATTAACTAATGATTCTTTTGTACTTGTTGAATGCTCGATTTCGAATTCTAAATACAATACATTCGTTTGTGCCTGTGTCTTCTTAATTCAATTGCGTTAATCCTGGAATT
>NZ_RXZH01000025.1 GCF_003970385.1 Vibrio aquaticus
AAGACCCTTTGGGGTTGTATGGTTAAGTGACTAAGCGTACACGGTGGATGCCTTGGCAGTCAGAGGCGATGAAAGACGTATTAACTTGCGATAAGCCCAGATTAGGTAGTAAAAACCATTTGAGTCTGGGATTTCTGAATGGGGAAACCCACRTGCATAAGCAYGTATCGYTAYGTGAATACATAGCRTARCGAGGCGAACCGGGGGAACTGAAACATCTAAGTACCCCGAGGAAAAGAAATCAACCGAGATTCCGAAAGTAGCGGCGAGCGAAATTGGACTAGCCCTTAAGCTTTATATGCGTTAGACGAACGGTCTGGAAAGTCCGGCGATACAGGGTGATAGCCCCGTAGTCGACAACGCACATTCAGTGAAATCGAGTAGGGCGGGACACGTGATATCCTGTCTGAATATGGGGGGACCATCCTCCAAGGCTAAATACTACTGACTGACCGATAGTGAACCAGTACCGTGAGGGAAAGGCGAAAAGAACCCCTGTGAGGGGAGTGAAATAGAACCTGAAACCGTGTACGTACAAGCAGTAGGAGCACCTTCGTGGTGTGACTGCGTACCTTTTGTATAATGGGTCAGCGACTTATATTCAGTAGCAAGGTTAACCATCTAGGGGAGCCGTAGAGAAATCGAGTCTTAACTGGGCGTCGAGTTGCTGGATATAGACCCGAAACCAGGTGATCTAGCCATGGGCAGGTTGAAGGTTGAGTAACATCAACTGGAGGACCGAACCGACTAATGTTGAAAAATTAGCGGATGACTTGTGGCTAGGGGTGAAAGGCCAATCAAACCTGGAGATAGCTGGTTCTCCCCGAAATCTATTTAGGTAGAGCCTCGGACGAATACTACTGGGGGTAGAGCACTGTTAAGGCTAGGGGGTCATCCCGACTTACCAACCCTTTGCAAACTCCGAATACCAGTAAGTACTATCCGGGAGACACACGGCGGGTGCTAACGTCCGTCGTGGAGAGGGAAACAACCCAGACCGCCAGCTAAGGTCCCAAATTATTACTAAGTGGGAAACGATGTGGGAAGGCTTAGACAGCTAGGATGTTGGCTTAGAAGCAGCCATCATTTAAAGAAAGCGTAATAGCTCACTAGTCGAGTCGGCCTGCGCGGAAGATGTAACGGGGCTAAGTAATAAACCGAAGCTGCGGCAATGWAGTTTACTWCATTGGGTAGGGGAGCGTTCTGTAAGCCGTTGAAGGTGRRTTGTAAAGYYTGCTGGAGGTATCAGAAGTGCGAATGCTGACATGAGTAACGATAAAGGGGGTGAAAAACCCCCTCGCCGGAAGACCAAGGGTTCCTGTCCAACGTTAATCGGGGCAGGGTAAGTCGACCCCTAAGGCGAGGCCGAAAGGCGTAGTCGATGGGAAACGGGTTAATATTCCCGTACTTCTTACAATTGCGATGGGGGGACGGAGAAGGCTAGGTGGGCCTGGCGACGGTTGTCCAGGTTCAAGCGTGTAGGCTGAWGAGTTAGGTAAATCCGGYTCWTCTTAAGGCTGAGACGCGACGTCGAGCTACTACGGTAGTGAAGTCATTGATGCCATGCTTCCAGGAAAAGCCTCTAAGCTTCAGATTGTAAGGAATCGTACCCCAAACCGACACAGGTGGTCGGGTAGAGAATACCAAGGCGCTTGAGAGAACTCGGGTGAAGGAACTAGGCAAAATGGTACCGTAACTTCGGGAGAAGGTACGCTCTTGTCGGTGAAGTCCCTTGCGGATGGAGCTAACGAGAGTCGCAGATACCAGGTGGCTGCAACTGTTTATTAAAAACACAGCACTGTGCAAAATCGTAAGATGACGTATACGGTGTGACGCCTGCCCGGTGCCGGAAGGTTAATTGATGGGGTTAGACTTMGGTCGAAGCTCTTGATCGAAGCCCCGGTAAACGGCGGCCGTAACTATAACGGTCCTAAGGTAGCGAAATTCCTTGTCGGGTAAGTTCCGACCTGCACGAATGGCGTAATGATGGCCACGCTGTCTCCACCCGAGACTCAGTGAAATTGAAATCGCTGTGAAGATGCAGTGTACCCGCGGCTAGACGGAAAGACCCCGTGAACCTTTACTACAGCTTGGCACTGAACATTGACCCTACATGTGTAGGATAGGTGGGAGGCTTTGAAACCGGTACGCCAGTATCGGYGGAGCCGTCCTTGAAATACCACCCTTGTAGTGTTGATGTTCTAACGTCGACCCCTTATCGGGGTTGCGGACAGTGCCTGGTGGGTAGTTTGACTGGGGCGGTCTCCTCCCAAAGAGTAACGGAGGAGCACGAAGGTGGGCTAAACACGGTTGGACATCGTGTGGTTAGTGCAATGGCATAAGCCCGCTTGACTGCGAGAATGACAATTCGAGCAGGTGCGAAAGCAGGTCATAGTGATCCGGTGGTTCTGAATGGAAGGGCCATCGCTCAACGGATAAAAGGTACTCCGGGGATAACAGGCTGATACCGCCCAAGAGTTCATATCGACGGCGGTGTTTGGCACCTCGATGTCGGCTCATCACATCCTGGGGCTGAAGTCGGTCCCAAGGGTATGGCTGTTCGCCATTTAAAGTGGTACGCGAGCTGGGTTTAGAACGTCGTGAGACAGTTCGGTCCCTATCTGCCGTGGGCGTTGGAAGATTGAAGGGGGCTGCTCCTAGTACGAGAGGACCGGAGTGGACGAACCTCTGGTGTTCGGGTTGTGTCGCCAGACGCATTGCCCGGTAGCTAAGTTCGGAATCGATAACCGCTGAAAGCATCTAAGCGGGAAGCGAGCCCTGAGATGAGTCTTCCCTGACCCCTTGAGGGTCCTAAAGGGTTGTTCGAGACTAGAACGTTGATAGGCAGGGTGTGTAAGTGCTGTGAGGCATTGAGCTAACCTGTACTAATTGCCCGTGAGGCTTAACCATACAACACCCAAAGGGTTTTGATGGACTC
>NZ_RXZH01000199.1 GCF_003970385.1 Vibrio aquaticus
TGGACAGTAATTTGGGTCCAAATTCTGGTTCTACTGAACGAAGGCGTACTATGGAAAGTCGAAGCAAAAGACAGAGGGAAAACGACGAATTGGACGGTAAAAATTTCCAGAGTTGTTTGTGGTATGTATGACGTTAATGATGATAAGTGTGATGATGTTAGTCTTAATAGTATGTCCTCTAGCCAGCTAAGTACTTCTAGATATTCTGTGAAAGATAGAAGAGCTCTAGAAATAGTTAGTAGTTCGTTTAAACTGGAAGGTGGCCATTTCCAGGTTGGTCTACCGTGGAAGTATGATAGGCCAAGTCTACCGAATAATTTGGAACTAGCTGAACGCAGACTAGAGTGTTTAAGGAAGAGGT
>NZ_RXZH01000200.1 GCF_003970385.1 Vibrio aquaticus
CGCGTCCGTATTCATCATTTGAGGCATGATGAAAGCCTTAAAATTTGGAGCGACACACGAGGTTCGAACTCGTGACCTCAACCTTGGCAAGGTTGCGCTCTACCAACTGAGCTAGTGTCGCATTTTCTCATAAGAGAAATTGGTTGCGGGAGCCGGATTTGAACCGACGACCTTCGGGTTATGAGCCCGACGAGCTACCAAGCTGCTCCATCCCGCGTCCGTATTCATCATTTGAGGCATGATGAAAGCCTTAAAATTTGGAGCGACACACGAGGTTCGAACTCGTGACCTCAACCTTGGCAAGGTTGCGCTCTACCAACTGAGCTAGTGTCGCATTTTCTCATAAGAGAAATTGGTTGCG
>NZ_RXZH01000201.1 GCF_003970385.1 Vibrio aquaticus
CTCTCTCTCTCTCTCTCTCTCGCCATCATCAAACCAACACCACCGTCGCCGCTCCTACAAAATAAACAAATAAAACACAAAAACAACACATCAATTGCTCATCACAATATCCACATCGACCAACACAAAAACACTAAAGTATGGACAATTCATCATGAAACTAATATCAACTATTCAACATTCACACAACAACACACCTAGTTGATGCCTATCAACATACATCACACAAACACCCGTCAACTCACCTGAAACTCATCAACAAATCATTCTTCTCGCCGCCACCCACACACGAACAATCCATTCTATTCCGCACACAAAAACTATACTCCCATCTGTTCAATCCACTCTCTCTCTCCCTC
>NZ_RXZH01000202.1 GCF_003970385.1 Vibrio aquaticus
GATATCATTTTGAAAAACTGATACTTAAATAGCTACACTAGCCATTATCAATATTCAGGGATGTATAAAAAATGAGCTTAATCGGCCTGGTCCTGGCATTGATCGCCATCCTGGGCGGCAACATGATCGAGGGTGGACATCCCAGCGCCCTGCTCGATCTGCCCGCCTTCCTCATCGTGATCGGAGGTACCATAGGTGCCGCCTTGACCCAGTTCCCCTTCTCCGTTGTTGGCAGCACTCTCAAGCGTTTCAAGTGGCTGCTGGCCCCTCTCAAACTCGATATGCAGCAGCAGGCCGAACTGCTGGAAAACCTGGCTGGCAATGCCAGACGCAGCGGCATGCTGGCCCTCGAGGGCAT
>NZ_RXZH01000203.1 GCF_003970385.1 Vibrio aquaticus
TCATATTTACACGAGAATAGGAATCACTGTTAAATGAACGCAAATTTGATTGACCCTGACATTGTAGTTGATCATGACGACTAAGCAAATTAACAAAAATCTTCATCGACTGGATGTCAAGTTCATTCACTGCTTCGTAGTTAATACACGCAGTCCTAGCATCTTGAAAGGAACAGTTTGGCATTTTTAACAGCTCTCTTTCCAAACTCGGTATGTTAATTCCTGCAATTAATCGATCTCTCAGTTGCACATGAAGTTGATCACCGAAATTACACTTGGCAGCTTGTTTCTGTAATTCAAGGATGAATTCCCGAGCCTTTTGGTCATTTTGACGAATCATCTTATGAAACTTC
>NZ_RXZH01000204.1 GCF_003970385.1 Vibrio aquaticus
TTACCGCTTGGCGATAGACCTGCAGTGCTCTAATTAAAGAGACTTAAAGAATGGTGCGGAAGGAGAGACTTGAACTCTCACACCTTGCGGCGCCAGAACCTAAATCTGGTGCGTCTACCAATTCCGCCACTTCCGCATCAATTTTGTATTCATATCGCTGATTGGTAAAAGCGTTATGAAGTTGTAATGGCAGGCTACTTAGAGCCGAACCAGGGACAATAGATGAGGCATCAAAAGATGTTTATCCACTGAACCTATAAATAGTGGCAGGTCTACCTGGATTCGAACCAGGGAATGGCGGCATCAAAAGCCGCTGCCTTACCGCTTGGCGATAGACCTGCAGTGCTCTAA
>NZ_RXZH01000205.1 GCF_003970385.1 Vibrio aquaticus
CCGGTGTCCCACATTGTACGAACATTCCATGTACCTAAATAAATGGTCGCTCTGGTTGTCAGAAGGGGCATCGGCCTCGTAACTTCCGAAGGGATTCGGCTTTCATCATGAGGCGTCATAATTCTTCTAAATGAAGATCTTCTGACTCCCAGGGCAGAGTTTAAAAGGTTTGAATAATTTTTTCTGGTTAGCGTTTTTTTAGCGAGTTAGTTTTCTACGGGATGGGGACGCTAACCCCATGCCCAACCCTCCTTCTTTACCCGGGCTTGGGACCGGCAGTAACTCTAGAAGAGCTACAGACAGCCAATGTAGCAGCAGTCTCTGCATCAGTAGGCCTCAGCATACACAAAG
>NZ_RXZH01000206.1 GCF_003970385.1 Vibrio aquaticus
TTACCGCTTGGCGATAGACCTGCAGTGCTCTAACTAAAGAGACTTAAAGAATGGTGCGGAAGGAGAGACTTGAACTCTCACACCTTGCGGCGCCAGAACCTAAATCTGGTGCGTCTACCAATTCCGCCACTTCCGCATCAATTTTGTATTCATATCGCTGATTGGTAAAAGCGTTATGAAGTTGTAATGGCAGGCTACTTAGAGCCGAACCAGGGACAATAGATGAGGCATCAAAAGATGTTTATCCACTGAACCTATAAATAGTGGCAGGTCTACCTGGATTCGAACCAGGGAATGGCGGCATCAAAAGCCGCTGCCTTACCGCTTGGCGATAGACCTGCAGTGCTCTAA
>NZ_RXZH01000207.1 GCF_003970385.1 Vibrio aquaticus
GTTCCTGCATATGATGACAATGTCGCCCCAAGACCATCTCTATGAGCTGAAAAAGAAACACCAGGAATGTAGTGGCGGAAAAGGAGATAGCAAATGCTTACGATAACGTAAGGAATTATTACTATGTAAACACCAGGCATGATTCTGTTCCGCATAATTACTCCTGATAATTAATCCTTAACTTTGCCCACCTGCCTTTTAAAACATTCCAGTATATCACTTTTCATTCTTGCGTAGCAATATGCCATCTCTTCAGCTATCTCAGCATTGGTGACCTTGTTCAGAGGCGCTGAGAGATGGCCTTTTTCTGATAGATAATGTTCTGTTAAAATATCTCCGGCCTCATCTTT
>NZ_RXZH01000026.1 GCF_003970385.1 Vibrio aquaticus
TCTATGTCACACGTGACACAGAGGCTCTGTAACCAAATAGCTGGAAAGCTAAACTCGCGCCCAAGGAAAAGACTTGGGTTCTTTACACCACAGGAGTATATTCATGCGCATCTGTAAAAAGTGTCGCACTTCAAACTTGATACTAAGTGTGTGAACTTATACAGACCAAACCTGTCTTGAGCGCAAATAGATTTACTAATTGTAAGAATAAGTCAAATCGTCATTACTGCACTTAATCGTATGAACAATACTTACGTCATTGTTTATAATACTATTATTCTCAAAGTAAATTACATTACATACTAATTCATCACTTAGGTATTCCGTTAAGAATTGTCCATTTCTCGGGCTCGAGCTTGGTGCACGAACTTTGAGACCGTTGTTTAAAATATAATAGTAATTTTTCGTACTATCTCTTCCGATATAGCCAGAGTCGATAAACTTCAAAGTTGTTGATTTAACTTCTATTTTTCCACCTGCTTGCCCAGTAACATCTGCCCATAGCAAGACACAGGCTACAAATAGGCAAAATGATACAATCCGCCCCCTCATTGATATTTGTACAAAAACGCCCATAAAAGTAGATCCTTCTATATCCTAAGTGCATACGACACTTGGACACATAACGCCAAATTAAGTAGTGAGCAACGCTGCCACTTACCTAAAACATTGTGCCGTAAACACTTAAGCTGATTCAAACCAAAAGTGCCAAGCGTTGCGAATCTGCTTGAATTTATTGTTAGGGCGAAACTTTTTTCCACTCCATACGAATTGCTTCTGCTGAAAGTTCTTTTATTTCTTGTAATAAATCGTCCAAGTCTTTAGCGCCAGATTCTTTTGAAGCAAAGCTACCATCACGTAAAGACTTGAGGAATAAGTCTAAGCTATCGGTGAGCTTTAAATAAACGTCTTCGCCTGTATTAACCATCAAACGAATACGGACGGTTTTAGCGAGTAATCGTTTATACAACTGCTCACCTTCCTCGTCTGCGAAAATTGAGTCACTATTGAAAGCATATGACTCTAATTCAAGTTCAGTGATCAATTCAACCAAGGTATCTCTAAATGTATATATCCATTTCTCTCGCATCGTTGCTAAAGATTCTTTTCTTGCAATTTTCCCAGAGAGAAAAGGACCAACAGCTACAGCAATGATTGAAACTAGCACTGCCAAAAAAGGTGACAGTTCCTTCAACTCTTCAATAGTCATATTTTCCTCTAAGCCCTAACGCCTTGTTAAGGTGTGAGGCACGCAATACCGAAGCTTCCGCATACCACCTTAAACACTAAAACCAACGCATAGTAAAAATGCCACGCGTGCCGAATCACTCTTGAACAATTTGTTATGCGCTTGAATCACACACGAAATTAACATCTTCATCGATTAACCGATAACTTGTAACCCACGAACTTTGGCATGTTTTACGGTTGGAGTGATTCAAGGACTTGAGCCGACAATACGGAATTGCCGACTGAGCAAAACGATGGGCAAAGGAAGCAAGAAGATTAGAACAAAGAACTTTTCTGCCCTTTGCCTAACGCCCTGTTAAGGGGTGAGCAACACAATACAAAAGCCGCCGCAAACCGCCTTAAACACAAAAACCAACGCATAGCAAAAATGCCACGCGTTGCGAATCCCTCTTGAACAGTTTGTTATGCAGCATTACCCATTGAATCCAATGCCTTATTCCATTAGATTATTAAGAAGCCAGACAACATGTAAATCTTCTCTCATTTGGAAGTGCGTCATGAGCAGTTTGCTATATGTGTATTACATACGTCTGGCTACTTTCTTTTGGGGCAAAATATCCCAAACTTCAATAAATGCTTAGTTACATCACTTGTGTGAGCTTGATTCAGACGTACTCCAACAAGGTTTGAACCATCTGTAATAGGTAGCACAGACTTTAAACTCGAATCCATAGAACCCTTTAAAATTCTAAATATGTGGGATAGTCGGTCAGTATCAATACCTCTTATTACCCATTGTCCAAATTCATATTCAATCACAGATTTACTCCTGCTGCATAACGCCCAATTAACGTGTGAGCAGCGCATACAATGAACTTGAAGGCTGCGCCGTAAACACTAAATTCAACCCGAAGTGAGAGCGCCAAGCGTTGCGAATCACTGTTGAATTGCTTGTTATGTTTTACCACAAGTCACTGACTTAATTGAGAAAGAACTGCTATTTCTGACTAGTTTTCTGAAGCAAGCCACAAGGCTGAAACCGACTTGACCGCCAAAGGTGACCAACCTAAAACATGTAATTCCACTTCCCTGCCCAATGAGGCAACCCGCCCAAGAAACAACAAGCGCCCTTTCTTTCCAACTAAAGCGCAAAACAATGCTGAATTGCCGAGGCAACTGCCAAGCTGAAATGCTAATTGGCTAAGAACCTGAAAGCGACTTTGAGCCAGTTGAACAAGAAGCCGATCGCCACGACCTGACAATGAAGCAACCCGCGAACATTGGCATGTTCTACGGGCTGAGAGATTCAAGAAATTAGGCCGACAGAGCGGATTTGCTGAGTCTACTAGGGACGAATTGCCAGAGGGACAAAGAACCAGAACCTAAGACCTTTAAGCCTTTGAAATGCAAGTAAACATAACGCCGCATTAAGGTGTGAGCGGCGCTTGGCTATACTTGAGCGAAGCGAAACTGCCAAGCGTTGCGAATCACTCTTAAATGCTTTGTTATGCATATTTTTGCCTAAGCGCAGGTGTTAAGCCAGTAATACTGAACTAGACCTTTTTGTCCTGATACTTCCTTTTCCACCTCAAGAACACCTTTGTTGTGCTTTATAGCCTTGACTGAACCAAGGTTAGCCTTGTTTACCGTTACTAGCGCTTTATC
>NZ_RXZH01000209.1 GCF_003970385.1 Vibrio aquaticus
CGAGACTTCATCGACCGGGTCCGAGGATTCGTCGACCAGGACGGCCGGATGTCCGAGAAAAAAAAATGTTGCCGAATAACTTTCGAAAATCATTGGATATGATGCAATGTTTTGTGATCGAATCTCTTAAAATACATCAATAAAGAGTTTAGGATGTCAAGTTTGCATCAAATATGCCCACGGAGCCCCAACTAGACCATGAAAATCCGATGTTGTATCAGGTCAAATGACCTAGCTAGAGGTGTCAAAAAATTATGAAAATTTACCAGAAAATAGGATTTAGTATCCTTATGATGCATGCCAAAAAGAATTTTCAAATTCCAAGTATTTCTTTTTTTTTGGCACCGGT
>NZ_RXZH01000210.1 GCF_003970385.1 Vibrio aquaticus
CGGGTGCCCAAACCGAAGCAAGTGGTTTTCTTAGGGGGCCACACCCGGAGCCTTCAACCTAAAGGTCTGATCCACAAGGCAATGGAGCATCGTGAGGAGATGCAATCCCATGGTAGCCGGTGACCAACGATTGGTTCATACGCCATTTGTTCCCGCAGGATACTGGAGCCCATGTGCACCATTGGTTTGGAATCCGGTTAAAGCGCCGGACATTCGCTTTTCGTCCTCTCATTTTCGTAAACAACACCCCCGCCACGAGAAGGCAGTGAGTAGGACTTCTCTAACAGAGGCTGTATACGCGCGGCCGTGTGAGAGTATTTCGAGAGGGAGGGCGAACCCAACCCGCTCC
>NZ_RXZH01000211.1 GCF_003970385.1 Vibrio aquaticus
CCTGGGTTTCGAGACCGAGGAATGGGAGACGCAATGGGGCGAGGCCTTCCCGCTGGAGCGCCTGGAAGAACGCCTGACCCAACCGGACGCGGCCGGAATCAAGGCCGTTCTGGTCTGTCAGAACGAGACCGCGACCGGTGTCGCGTCCAACGTCGCGGGCGTCCGCCGCATCCTGGATGCCGCCGGCCACCCGGCCCTGCTGATGGTCGACGGGATCAGTTCCATCGCCTGCATCGAATTCCGCATGGACGAATGGGGCGTCGATCTGGCCATCGCCGGGTCTCAGAAAGGCCTGATGCTGCCGACCGGCCTGTCCGTCGTCTGCGCCAGCCGGAAAGCCCTCGCTGC
>NZ_RXZH01000212.1 GCF_003970385.1 Vibrio aquaticus
ATCTAATCAGTGTGTACGAGTTTGTTGGCTAGTTGGTAGGTAAGCAGGTATTTGAGTAAAGATGCAAATAATGAAAGAATAAATGAAGTAAGGATGGACGAATGTAACAATTCATTCGAGTTGAGCATGTCGATGGTGATACTACTGACAACTGTATTCAGTAGTATGGAGTGTAGGGTAGTGGGAGAATGGAAAGACCATCTAATCAGTGTGTACGAGTTTGTTGGCTAGTTGGTAGGTAAGCAGGTATTTGAGTAAAGATGCAAATAATGAAAGAATAAATGAAGTAAGGATGGACGAATGTAACAATTCATTCGAGTTGAGCATGTCGATGGTGATACTACTGA
>NZ_RXZH01000213.1 GCF_003970385.1 Vibrio aquaticus
GGAGAACGCTTACCACTTTGTGGTTCATGACTGGGGTGAAGTCGTAACAAGGTAGCCCTAGGGGAACCTGGGGCTGGATCACCTCCTTATACGATGATTACTCACGATGAGTGTCCACACAGATTGATGGTTTATGTAGTTTAAGAGATGGAACACCCCCCAAGGTGTTCAACTTAGTGTCCCGTTCGTCTAGAGGCCTAGGACACCGCCCTTTCACGGCGGTAACAGGGGTTCGACTCCCCTACGGGATACCATTGGGTCGTTAGCTCAGTTGGTAGAGCAGTTGACTTTTAATCAATTGGTCGCAGGTTCGAATCCTGCACGACCCACCATTCTT
>NZ_RXZH01000214.1 GCF_003970385.1 Vibrio aquaticus
TGAATACGGACGCGGGGTGGAGCAGCTTGGTAGCTCGTCGGGCTCATAACCCGAAGGTCGTCGGTTCAAATCCGGCCCCCGCAACCAAATTAAAAGGTGTTGTGATTCGCTAGCTCGTCGGGCTCAGCCATTCATAAAACCTCGCGAAGGTCACTGGTTCAAATCAGTCCTCGCAACCAATTTCTCTTATGAGAAAATGCGACACTAGCTCAGTTGGTAGAGCGCAACCTTGCCAAGGTTGAGGTCACGAGTTCGAACCTCGTGTGTCGCTCCAAATTTTAAGGCTTTCATCATGCCTCAAATGATGAATACGGACGCG
>NZ_RXZH01000215.1 GCF_003970385.1 Vibrio aquaticus
ATCCAAAAATACTTAGAGAATGGTGGGCGATACCGGGCTCGAACCAGTGACCCCCTGCTTGTAAGGCAGGTGCTCTCCCAACTGAGCTAATCGCCCACATAAGTTCCCTTTGTCTTCACTTTTTAAAAGTGAAAATAAAGAGCCATACTTCGTGGAGAAGAATGGTGGGTCGTGCAGGATTCGAACCTGCGACCAATTGATTAAAAGTCAACTGCTCTACCAACTGAGCTAACGACCCAATGGTATCCCGTAGGGGAGTCGAACCCCTGTTACCGCCGTGAAAGGGCGGTGTCCTAGGCCTCTAG
>NZ_RXZH01000028.1 GCF_003970385.1 Vibrio aquaticus
AAAGTATGAGCAAGACAACAGGAYCTCACCTCAGTCCGGACAAGCCGAACCTTTACCTTCACTTCGCCTTTGGGTTKCGTAACACCCAATGACTCGCGCACATGTTAAACTCCTTGGTCCGTGTTTCAAGACGGGKMAGGTGGATCGTCTACCACTAMACCACAGACTATKGGCCCAACGCAMACCMCACACRCAACCGCMAACGTGACAAAAWCAMGCCATCASCCGACCAGCCGAAGCTAGTAACGAGCCGACCAGACTCAACAACGCCCGAAGGTCTAGGCACGCATGCGAAGCCGCCATCTCCGACACACCGCACAGCTCCGCTACAGCCGGCTAGTAACACTCACAGCCCATAGATGAGCCAAAGAGTCACCTGCCGACCCAACCAAGACTGACGGAAATCAGACCTGATCAGTTTGGCCATAGCAGACAGGCAGCAGTGCCGGTCGTGGTGAACACCCTGAGAAAGTGCACTGACAAGCAGACCCTCACACCAACAGTSCGTGCGTCGTATGTAAACGATTCACACWTACCCACCAAARMGGCAGGCACCTGCGGTTAAGCAGACACTAAAGKCGGCCAGTATGCCCAAGCACAAATCACACTCATCAGCTGAATTCCCAGAGCTTGCAGTTCAAMTCCACCTGTTTACYTTTGAAMGGTTTCACGCACTGTTTACTCTCTCTTCAAAGTACTTTTCAACTTTCYMTCACGGTACTTGTTTGCTATCGGACTCGTGTAAGTATTTAGCCTTGGATGGAGTCTACCACCCACTTTGGGCTGCATTCACAAACAACCCGACTCCAAGGGTAGCTCAGAACAGAACTGTCACACTTGATCTCTACCCCCACGGGCCTTTCACCCTCTTTGGGCCAGAATGGGAAGCCGTACTCATTGCTGGACTTGGGGCAGAGCAGTAATGTCTGAAGCCAACCTAAACACCACATTGCCTCACGATCAATTAATCGCAGGCTTCGGTGTTGGGCTAATCCCTGTTCACTCGCAGTTACTAAGGGAATCCTTGTTAGTTTCTTTTCCTCCGCTTAGTGATATGCTTAAGTTCAGCGGGTAATCACGTCTGATCCGAGGTCAGGGTCAATTATACAATTCGTGCGTATTACACACACCATCGGTACAAACCRTAGACCGAACCATAGAGACAAGATCAAGTGACCAACGTAGCGTACGATAGGTGCGATTCTTCCCGAGCGCGTATAATGTCATTAAGCCACGACTCGAGCACAACCCACCGCAGCATCTCRATCAAGTCATCTAGACCGGACTAGGCTGTGGCCGGACTATTAGGACGGAGCCTTYGACCAGCAACCCGCGTTGATATGCGGGTATACACGCCGGCAGGCACTCGCCCAATCCACGACTCAATGTGCGCCGTGATAGATGAAAAGCCGACCCTCGGACAGGCGTGGCCACAGGATATCCCGTAGCCGCAATATGCGTTCAAGATGTCGATGTTCAAAGCAGTATRCAGTTCACATTAATTCACACRGTTGGCTGCACTCTTCATCGACACACGAGCCGAGTGATCCACCGCTCAAAGTTGTACGCCAATAATCCCATACATTGGTTTCCCAAATGCATAGAACTAATGGTTAACGCTGCAGCCTAGGATATTTACCGCTAAGCCAGCGTACATGCAGTCCAGCACGAAGCCAGGTGCATGCCAGGCAGCAAACCCGTGAATGGCAAGCCAAACCGGATCGCTTCAACAGTGTAAAAGTTTGAAATAGGAACAATAACGGGGCGGATTTGCATGCATATAGCATACAATTCTCTTTGAACCTAGCACACAACAATAGCRTCATGCACTGTCCCATCGCCCTTGGCMGATCAGGCAACCCGAAAGTTACGAGAACACCATCAGGGCATACGACAGGCTAGGTACCCCGGTCAAGAAAATAWYAACCACTGRAGCYTAGGGTAATAACCACCARGCCAGGGTACATACAGTCCAGCAMGAAGCCAGGTGCATGCATCATTATATATTTTTGGGTTATGATAATGATCCTTCCGCAGGTT
>NZ_RXZH01000030.1 GCF_003970385.1 Vibrio aquaticus
GTAGTTTCAAAGTTAAGCATACAATTGTAATAGGGTTTCCGAACTTCATCTACTGGGTTGGTTGAACTTTATGTTACGTATATCCTTTTTATGTTACKTATATCCTTATAATGGTGCACGAAATCCCTGCTATACCAGAATTTAAGGTGTAAAAAAGGTGAKACAGCGACTTAGCTTACTGAGTAGTTATTTTTACGTTATTAGCGTGGATGATGTTCAAACACTATAGGTATTGAACCTGACAGAAATGACAASTTTTACARTGGAAGTTGTACTATTATCYCAGTTTGGTAGARAAGTTACTTGTTACGTAYRGAGTGTCATKATAAACTGGAAATCACTTCTTTTTTTTTTCTTTTTCAGTTTATTATATTTTCCGGCTAATCAWATATCACATGTGATTATCTGTTCTCTGTGCCATAACACCATCAGATCCACCCAGGTGTCTCTCCATTTCGCTTAGTTCAGCTAATTGAGCATTAAAGTCATGAGCCACTATTACTACATCACAGCGCCTAACGTTTTGGAGTAGGCCAGAAATCTTTCCGCAAARCTCATCTTTTACATSATCTGMGCTGCAGTYAGTGGGAGAATAGGCAGAGAYGACGAAGAGGCAACGACGAGTGTCCCYATCTTTYCGRRTCCTTACTGTTCYGTTTAGTTGGACAGCGCACAGACGACYGTCTACTGTGATCCAGTCTAAGAGAGCTAGTTCTGCCCAAGGACTTAATGCTATGCATACAACAGCAAGACAATGTGGAGCAGCACAACGGCTTCTAGAAACTCAAAGTATGAATCCAGATGCTTCTTTATCTTGATATGGTGAGTTCAAATAAGGGAAACCACTCAGATCCTCTATGCGCGTTTCGGTGACGAAGTATACAAAGACGGTGCGATATTCTAAGGTCATAGCTAAGGAAATCTGTTGTTGAATTTGGTTCAGTATTCGRGCGTTAAAAGCTACATCRTGCAGTTTCGAGTGTAKCAACAAGTAATCGCGGATAACATTCTGCGACCTCGAATCCTTTAACTAGAGACGACGGGTGATAAATCAGCGTGAGCAGGGTTAGTGGAARAAAATAAGAGTGTAAATAGATGTAGGACAAAGGTGGATACGAGTGGGATAAAGGGAGGTTAAAGTGAAARAAAAATGTTGATAGTGATGAATTAGTTTTTGTGCATTTCGTATCACTGGACCTTTTATGTAAATGTATTGCATGGGTGYCATCTCTGTAGCTTAACCTGTATTTAATGCTGTAAAGTGTGAACTGTRGTTTGCACGCTTAGAAAGTTGTTTTGCTTTTTGTTGTTGGGAGGAGAATTACRAGTGAGAGCAAGAAATTTAGTTAGACAAAGTGGTTGCTGCCRGACGACGTTATTGAATAAGTGTCTGACGTTGTTTTTAAGTAGGATCTTGRCTCACCATACGAGTTACACCATAACCACCAGYGTGAGTAGSGTCAGTGGAAAAAATAAGAGTGTAAATAACAARTGTACTGTTCAGTGTTTCGATCTGTACTGCATTACTAGTGTAGGGTGTTTTCTTGGAAGGTMAACTATGTTTGCATTACAAGAATCTGGTCAAAATGATCGTGAAATCACTACCCGCGCATGTTGRAACCAGTGAMGTAGTTTCAAAGTTAAGCATACAATTGTAATAGGGTTTCCGAACTTCATCTACTGGGTTRGTTGAACTTTATGTTACGTATATCCTTATAATGGTGCACGAAATCCCTGCTATACCAGAATTTAAGGT
>NZ_RXZH01000004.1 GCF_003970385.1 Vibrio aquaticus
ACGTGACACAGAGGCTCTGTAACCAAATAGCTGGAAAGCTAAACTCGCGCCCAAGGAAAAGACTTGGGTTCTTTACACCACAGGAGTATATTCATGCGCATCTGTAAAAAGTGTCGCACTTCAAACTTGATACTAAGTTTTACCACAAACGCATGATTTACTTGAGAAAGAACTGCTATTTCTAACCAGTTTTCTGAAGCAAACCACAAGGCTGAAACCAACTTGACCGACAAAGGCGACCAACCTAAAACAAGTAAGCCCACTTCCCTGCCCAATGAGGCACCCCCGCCAAGTAACAACAAGCGCCCTATCTTTCCAACAAAAGCGCAAAACAATGGCAAATTGCCGAGGCAACTGCCAAGCTGAAATGCTAATTGGCTAAGAACCTAAAAGCGACTTAAAGCCAGTTAAACAAGAACCCGACCGCCACGACCTGACAATGAAGCAACCCACGAACATTGGCATGTTTTACGGGCTAAGAGATTCAAGAACTTAGACCGATAATGCGGATTTGCTGAGTCTACTAGGAACGGATTGCTAGAGGGACAAAGAACTAAAGCCTAAGACCTTTTAGCCTTTGAAATACAAGTAAACATAACGCTAATTAACCCACATTAAGTAAGACTAACCACCAGCATAGCTGCTACTTTTCCTTGTAACCACCGCGGCGCTCGTCAATCTAACCTAATGAAAACCAACATACATTTGTACCTAGCATATCATACGCTATGCAATTAGGTTGCAAAGTGTTTCCTAATTTTTGGAATGATCAAAAAACCAACCGTGACATATTTCCTAAGACCCAAGCCGAATACTTAGGGGCGAGTATCCACTCAGGTGTGTTGCTGCCAAATGCCTGAAAAAGAATTTATCGTGAAGACAAAATGACTAAGTTGCTGGGCCTTATTCATCCCCCTACTATTCCGAGAAACCAAACGTATCGAATTACCGTTTTATAGATCGACCTTTGAATGTGAATTCAACTTTACCGTTTTGAGCCGTTTTGGCTCTGTTTACATCTATAAAATCTCTATTGGAGTAATTTTCGTGAACGATTTGAAAGATATTTGCCCAGCAAAAATGAGCAAAGAGCGCATCAAGCGTGAATATGATTTGCGTGTGCTTAACTGCGTAAGCGAAGGCGAGTACGAATCACGAATGGCAGTCTGGAATGGCCTTACCTTAACCGGTGCGACCGCCCTAGAAGCTAAAGCTTATGTGGACAACGCATTCAATAAGCTGCAAGAAGATTTAAAAGAAGCTCAGCGTGAGTTAGCGATTAACTACAACGATTTCTGCATGCTAGCAAATGAAGAGATCAACTTCATCAAGGTCCATGTTGCAGACAATAAGTCACAATACTTCTGGTATGCAACTATCGTATTGATGATCGCTGGAACACTCGCGCTTTGCATCTAAGATGTTCAAGCGCATGAGCCAAGGAAGGCTCATGTTACCTTCCCTTAACTAATATACCTTAACCAACGAACCCCTCGATCTATTCTGTCGCCAAGATGTCATGTGCGTCGTTTACGACAATCACACCCATTTGCTCTAAATGTTCCACTACTTGTTGAGCATTATCAGGAAAAACCGCTCGGGTTGAAGCCAAGTTCAAAATGACATTAAACCCCGCATCCACCAATTGTTCGACTGACTTTTTCACGCAGAAATCCAAAGCTAGGCCGCCAACAATCACCGTCTCTATTTTACGAGAGCGCAAATATTCAATACCACCAGTCGAGAGTGTATCCGCTTGGTCATGGTAAAAAGCACCATAAGGGTGAGCGTCTGGGTCGATCCCTTTATTGATCTGAAAATCATAGTCTCGAATCGCAGGTAAACCGGGTAAAAGTTCGACACCTGTTGTCCCTATCACGCAGTGTGGGTTCCACTTGATGTCTACTTCGGGTAACCCTACTGCTTCTAGCATCTGCTCTGGCGTTTCCGCCTCCCACGCTGCTCCAGGAGGATGCATATCGCGCGACACTACTTTTATCGAGGCTTTTTCATGGTTGCGTTTGAGTTCTTCAACAATGTCTAGTGCTCCAACAACAGGAAGTTCTGCCGGACATAGCTCGCTAAATCCTTTTTGCGGGTCCACATCAACTGAGGCTGTGCGAGATCGGGTAACTTCTACTTTAGTGACTGGCATATAGGCTTCCTTGAACATCGGATTAGCGGGAAATTTTAACCGATTTATAATACGCAATCCCACCAATAATACATCTGATTTACAACAAACCTTGCAATGCGCGCGTCATTTGACAATCTACGCGGCCTTATCTAGAGTGCGACACTTCACCAAGCCTAGTAACACAACAGGAAGGCCGAATGTCTGCCTCACTTTTCAGCGACCGTATTATTCAAAGTGCACTCGATTTGGATGTGTACAAAATCAATATGATGTTCGCTGCATTCACACACTATCCTCAAACCACGGTGCGTTACGAGCTTATCGTTCGCTCCAATGAGGATATCAGCCTCCTAAAAGAACAAGTGGAAGCGGAAATCAATCAACTCGCGCATCTTAACTTTACTCAAGATGATGTTGAGTACTTGACCACGTGTTCACCTTACCTAAGTGAGTCTTTTCTTTGTTACCTCAAAGGGTTTCAATTTGCCCCTGAAACACAGGTGACGGTATCAGTAAAAGGCCACCAGCTGAGCATCTCTATTAGCGGAATTTGGCACGAAACCATCTTGTACGAAACGTTAGCCATGAGCATCATCTCTGAGGTACGCAGCCGACAGCGTTGGGACAACATTCCTACAAAACATTTCAAGCAAGTATTAGAGAATAAAGTCGAAAACCTATGCAAAGAGCTAGAACGCCGAAAGATCAACAACTTTCAGTTTTCTGAGATGGGTAGCCGACGCCGATTCAGCGCTAAAGTGCAACAAGAGACGCTCAGCTATCTAAACCAAGAAGTACCGCACCTCTTGACCGGGACAAGCAATTACCATCTGGCGAAGCAAACTAGCCTAACTCCGATTGGTACGGTAGCTCACGAATGGTTTATGGCTCACCAAGCATTGTGCGAACCGGCTCTGTCTCAGCAAATCGCTTTAGATAAATGGTTGAGTACATTTGATGGGCAACTTGGTATCGCACTTACCGACACGATTGGCATTGATGCGTTTTTGCGAGATTTCACGACGCAAAGAGCCAACGCTTATTCTGGCGTAAGGCATGATTCGGGCGACCCACTAATCTGGGGAGACAAGATGATTGCGCACTATGAAGCGTTAGGGATTGATCCAATGTCGAAAGCCCTCATCTTTACTGATGGATTAGACTTTGAGCGCGCGATGTCAATTTGCGAATACTTTGACGGCCGAGCCAACGTGAGTTTCGGCATTGGTACCTTCCTAGCCAACGATATGGGCGATTGGGAGTACAATAACCAGCACTACCAGCCACTTTCGATGGTGGTCAAGCTTGCCGAGTGCAACGGCCAAGCAGTCGCGAAGATCAGCGATGAACCCGAAAAAGCCATGTGTGAAGATGAGAATTTTCTTGCGCGGCTAAAGCAAGACTACGGTCTCTCCGCTTAAATGAGCACTTCTTGGGTAGACCATTTGAACTTGTCGCATAACATTTTAAGTTGTGCGACATCTTGCTCAGTTTGCGCCTGCAGCCACTCTAAAATCTCGTTAGCAATTGGACTCGGGTTCTTCTGATAACAGAAATACTGCCATTCACTGTGTTGCAAACTAATCCGCTCTGGGCATTTCAAAAACTGCCTATTAAGCTCGGGCAAAACAAGTAGAAGGTCTGTCACCGTTACGCCCTGCCCTGAGAGACACGCACTCAGCGCTAAATCCAAGCTATAGAATACCGTGTCTCTTCCTTGTTTAACCCCTTTAAGGTTCGCGTTCTTAAGCCAAAATTTCCAATCTTGATGATCAAGAGTGGCGTGCAGGTGTGGCATTTCTAACAAATCATGAATTTCGATACTCTTCTCAGCCAGTAGCTCGGCATACACGGGCGCCATGTATTCCTCTCGCAATACCGTAATCCCCGCCTTATTAAGATAACGTTCTCGATTTTTCGAGTTGATGATCAACAAATCACAATCTTCGACAGCTAAATCTGGATCTTCTTCTATAGCGGGAATAATCACAATCTCATGCTCTGGATACCGCTCGTTAAGCATCGCGACATTTGGCATCAATACGCGAGTAGCAAAGCTCAACGCACTTTTTATCACAATGCGTTTTTTGACCGGCACTTTCCACTGTGCAAGTAATAAGTCTAGGTTATGGTAATTTTGCCTAAGAACTGCGAATAACTCTTGCCCACGAGGAGTCAGTTCAAACGCTCGATGCTTGCGAAGAATTAATGAAGAACTTAACTCATCTTCAAGCTGCTTAATCTGCCTACTAACAGCACTTTGGGTAACATTGAGCTCATCAGCGGCTTTGGTGAAACTCATTACACGAGCCACCACTTCAAACACTTTCAGTGCATTGTGAGAATAAGGTAGGTAGGAATACGGAGACATAATCACCTCGCATGATCTGAACTCATGTAAGAGTGGCATAAATGTCATTTGAATGCCACCAGCATAACTCGTACCTTTGTGTGATAACGATCACGAGGCGCATCATGAAAAAAATTCTCTCCTTGGCCATTCCACTTATTATCTCGCAAATGATCTCTATGGCGTTGGTGTTGACTGATGTATGGATGATGTCGCGATTAAGTGTGTCTGCCATTGCGGCGGGAGGATTAGGCGCGTCTGTCTATTCGTTCGTATTTATCATTGCAGGCAGCACGGTTGGCTGTGTCGCTAACTTGATCGCCATAGCCTACGGGCAACGTGTCGCACGACCTGAATTTGGCAATCAACAAATTCGTCTTGCTGTTAAAGGTGCAGTGTTACTTTCCATCATTCTCACCGTCCTTCTGACCATCAGCTTTGCCTTTGTGCCAGAGCTGCTCGCCCTTGCCAATCAACCAAGCGAACTTGCAGCACCTGCTATGCAGTATGTTGATGCTTTAAAGTGGGCGATGCTTCCGTCACTACTTCTACTTGTGCTGCGCGGTTTAACCAGTGCTTTTGGTAATGTCCGCTCGATCATGGTCATGTCGCTGCTAACCGTCACGCTGAATGTGCCAATTAGTTATGTATTGGCGTTTAGCTTCGACTTGGGGTTAGCCGGGCTTGGTGCAGGAACGGCGTTAGCGGCATTTATCGTGATGATTGGCTACACACTTTGGGTATTTAAGCGCCCAGAGTACGCGCCGTTTGCACCGTGGCTAAATCGCGAAGAATATTCACTGTCGCTTCTCACTCCCCTACTTGCTATGGGTTTGCCTATCGCAATGGCGGCTTTGCTTGAGCATGGACTCATTTACGGCGGTACATTGATGGCTGGAACTATCAGTATTGCTGCGTTAGCGCTACACCAAATTCTATTGCAATGCTTAAGCTTTACTTGGAACATCAACTTTGGCTTCTCACAAGCTGCAGCCATTCTTGTTGGGCAAGACTTCGGCGCTGAAAACTATGACGGCATCAAACGCACTGCTCTGCGCAGTTTTGGTATCACCACGCTACTGAGTGTCATTTTGGCAGGTGGTTTCATGTTATGGCCTGAGCTTATCGCCGGTATCTTTAATCTAGACGCTGACCTAACCCATTTACTGACGATGGTTCTTTGGGTCGTCGCGCTGTCATTCGTTGTTGATGCATGGCAATTGCTGGCGATAAACCTACTGCGTGGCATGAAGATAGTTATGGGTCCGACCATTATGACTGCAATTGGTTATTGGGCATTTGGTCTGCCGGCAGCATGGCTACTCATGCCAGAGTTTGAACTGGCGGGCATCTGGGGTGGTATCGGCATTGGTTTGGGTGTAACTGGCGTGTTACTGCTCATACAACTTATCTTTGCGATTAGAAAGCAGCGCAACACAGATTCACTTGCGATGGCGATGAGCTAAGCGATACACTCGCAGCTCATCATCAAGAGCTATGCTATGACCGATCTAGAACTCGAATTTGAACATATCTATTTAGAAGTAAAAGCGCAGCGATGGCATCAAATCGAGCGCTTTCTATATAGCTACTACTGCTACAAACACGATTACGTCAGTAAGCAAGGCAAGCCGGATTGGGAACTAGCCCGCCAAAGCGTTGCTCGCTCTACCCTCTGTACAGTCATAAAAGAGTCAGCCCTTGAACCTGTCGTGCCACTTAGCGTGGTTATTGGAGAGATAAAGCGCTACTGGCGAGATGGAGAGCTGACGCCAAGCAACTTACGTCGACTTCTGGATACCCTGCTTGACTATGTGTTGATATCGAAAGCCGAGCTAGAAGCATTAAAAAAAGCAGGCCTACAGAACGCGATGCCAGCTTGTTGGTATCAAAGCCAAGCGCGTATCCCTACCGATAGGCTGACTGCAGTGGGCATTGAAATCACGTCTCATTAACGCCGTTTCAAGCACTCTTCTCCCCCGAACAAAACCGAACAGTGACGACATCTACAATGTTTGCGACTTTCGCTCTAAGTCTTTGTAAACAAGCCTTGATTAAACACAGAGATGCATATTACCGTATCAGATAACTAACCCTTCATCCGGAGTACATATGGAATTTGTAGACGGTGTGTTGCGTATAGAGTCTTTTCTCGCAGTCACTCTTGGTATTGTCGTTTTATTCTTGGGTCGTCGACTGACTCAAATGAGTTCGTTTCTTAAAGAGTTCAGCATTCCTGAGCCAGTTTCAGGCGGTATTCTGGTCTCTGTCATCTTTACGCTTATCTATTACGCCGTGGGTATCAACGTTGAGTTTGACCTCGCGACCCGCGACCTGTTGTTAGTCTATTTCTTCACAACCATAGGTATAAACGCTAGCTTCAAAGATCTTCTCAAGGGTGGTAAGCCATTAGTCGTATTACTGATCATCACCATTGGCTACATGCTGATCCAAAACCTAACAGGGATTGGCGTCGCAACCTTGCTGGATCAGCCCCCAGTAGTTGGCATGCTAAGTGGTAGTGTGTCATTGATTGGTGGCCATGGTACCGCGATCGCTTGGTCACCTAGAATTGCTGAGATGTTTGATCTTCAAACCGCGATGGAGATTGGTATCGCGAGTGCCACGTTTGGTTTGATTCTCGCCAGTTTGATGGGTGGTCCAATCGCAAAATATCTAATTAACAAACACAGCTTAACACCAAGCAAGATTGAGCGGATGGATGTGGGCACTTCACCCACTAAACCTGATCCTAAGATCACCTCTTATGACTTTTTAGACGCCGTATTAGCCATTCATATCTGTATTATTATTGGTAGTATTCTGAATGAAGTGGTCAGCGAGATTGGTTTAGATTTACCACTGTTTGTGACCTGCCTGTTTGCCGGTATTTTGATTTCCAACCTAATACCGAGTAACTACCGAAGATTGACCGGAACTCGCTGGCCGTCACGGCAACCTGCTGTCGCGCTGATTGCAGATATGGCACTTGGCGCGTTTTTGGCAATGTCGCTGATGAGCATGCAATTGTGGGCGTTAGTCGACCTTGCGGGGCCAATATTCATCATTCTTGGTGCTCAATTCATTGTCGCCATCTTAGTTGCCATATTTATTGTGTTCCCTCTGATGGGCAAAACCTATGATGCTGCTGTCGTGTGTTCTGGCTTTGGTGGAATATCGTTAGGTTCGACTCCAACGGCAATGGCGAACATGTCAGCAGTGACCCAAAAATACGGAAACTCGCACCAAGCCTTTATCATTGTGCCGTTGGTGTGTGCTTTCTTTATCGATCTCGCAAATGCGCTGATCATTCCTTACTTCTTAAAAGTACTCGGCTAGAACGAGCGCCATAAATACATCCGGCATTTTTCTTCATGATTTGATGTCCTACTAATCATCTAACGCAACACATAAGGCCCCACAATTGTGAGGCCTTATTTTTATCGATAAATTTCATCTCAATTATCTAACCTCTTCATCCCAGCAGGTTAACTCTACGACTAATGTCTAACTCACTGAGACTATTTGTTTTTTTGAGTTTGGTTTAAGGTACTAGCGACTTCAATGATTCGTTTATTGATAGGGCAATTTGTTCTTTATATTTAACTGTGAACCTCAAGCTTTTTACAACAATACCAACGATATTCATGCTTGTTTTCGACCCTATTCTTAGTCAGTCATCTTCACTTTTAAACAATGACTCAAGTTACCCCTAATAGAGATTTATCGAATTCTTTGTAGAAGAACGACTATCAATCACTACTCCGCGGCATCGACATACCGCGAGTACATTACGTTTGTTGGAACAACACACCTCAGAGTGTGAATGAAAGGAATCAAAATGAGCAGCACTTTAGAGTCCGCACATATAAGAACAGATAAGCCTCAAGCCAATGAGGATGAACTCAGTTATGAACAACAACACAAACCAAGCTCTGAATTTGAGTCCCGAGAGCAGTATCTAGAGCACGAATTGCAAATCATGTCGCCGAAACGCTGGCGTCCAAATTTGCCGTTTAAAGATTATCGATTTGAGATTGAAGACACCATCCCAGCAATGGCGGCGACCATTGGTAAAGTGGTTATGGTGGGCGCGATTGCAGCAACCTTTGCCGGGGCTCTGGGGCTAAATGAAGGGTTCATTCTAGAAAATGTTCGTTATGAATTACTGATAGCATCAGTTTTCATTATTCTTTTCTCTGGCTTTCTATTGCCGACCGCTAACCTCGCAGGTACACACGGCCCACTCATCCCTCTAATTCCTATTGTTGTTGCCGCTGGCGGACACCCTATGGCCTTTGGCTTGCTGATTGGCGCTTTTGGCTTACTGTTGGCCATCAGTAAAGGTGGCAGCATGTTGGCCAATCTCACCAGTAAGGGCGTGTGTGGCGGCTTGTTGCTTTACCTAGGCTTTGTTGGGACCGTTTCTCAAGTCAAAAAGCTATTCGCTTGGGCAGAAGGCATTGGTATGAGTCACATCGCTTTCGTCGTGATCTTTTGTACCATTATTTTATATGCGCTATTGGAACATTTCCGTAAGCGTTGGCTAGCAGTCCCTCTTAGTTGCTTGCTGGGTGGCACGCTAGCTTTTGCTATGGGCGCACCGTTTTCTTTCCAAACCGAGCCTGGTTTTCCTCATATGAACCCTATGTATTGGTGGGGAGAAGATACAGGTTGGATGCTAGGCCTGCCGACAATTGAACATTTCATGGTGGTATTGCCGTTTGCCATTCTAGCCGTAGCGATGTGGTCGCCAGATTTCTTAGGCCATCAAGTATTTCAAAAAATCAGCTATCCAGAACGTACCGAAAAAGTACACATGAACATTGACGACACCATGACCACAGCTTCAATTCGTCAGACGTTTGGTTCTTTGCTCGGTGGTACTAACTTTACCTCTTCATGGGGTACTTATATCGTGCCAGCCGCTATAGCTAAACGCCCTATTCCTGCTGGCGCTTTGCTGACGGCTCTGTTTTGTATTATTGCCGCAATTTGGGGTTACCCGATGGATTTAGCTATCTGGCAACCGGTACTTTGTGTGGCGTTAATTGTTGGTGTATTCGTTCCATTGCTAGAAGCTGGAATGGAGATGACGCGTGAAGGGAAAACCACCCAATCAGCTGCGATTGTTGTGTTTTCATCAGCACTCGTAAACCCTGCATTTGGTTGGTCACTCACCATGCTGTTAGACAACTTAGGCTTGGTAGGATGTAAAGAACGTAGCGGTGAACTGAGTAAAATGAGCCGTTGGGTATTGCCTGGCATCATGTTTGTCGTGCTAACCAGTGTGATGGCGTTAGTTGGTCTTCTTCCAGGTATTCCTGCAATTATTCCAAGCTTTCGTTAACCAGATTTAAACGGTTTAGTACTGTGGTGCTAAACCGTTTTTCTAATCTTCACTAAGAATACAGCTCACTGGTATCAGGAGTACAACGTAGGAGAAATTGAGTGACCAAAGTTGGTCGCAATGCGCGGCGCTCACTCGCATTACTGGCATTTTGGGTGGTGAAGCTCATCGAATCATCTACTATTAATTAATACATAATCAATGAGTTAATTGATGGACCCACTAACGCAAGGTGTACTGGGCGCCTCCCTCTCTCTATCGGCGAGCAAAAAGCAGCACTTACTTGCGGCAGGCTTTTTCGGGCTAGTCGCTGGAATGGCACCCGATCTGGATGTATTGATTCGGTCTGAACGCGATCCTTTACTCTTCTTAGAGTTCCACCGTCAGTTTACCCATTCACTCTTTTTTATCCCTTTTGGTAGCTTCTTATGTGCTCTGGTTTTATACCTGCTATTTAGCAAAAAACTCCAACTATCATTTCAACAGAGCTGGCTTTATAGCGCACTTGGTTATAGCACTCACGCATTGTTAGATGCTTGTACCTCTTATGGTACTCAGCTGTTTTGGCCATTAACCACTGAACGTTACGCCTGGAATGCTGTGTCCGTGATTGATCCAGCCTTCACTCTTCCAATATTGATATTGCTCGTCTTCGCAATGCTAAAACGAAACGCTTGGCTTGCACGTATT
Organism: Vibrio aquaticus; assembly: GCF_003970385.1. GTDB lineage: Bacteria > Pseudomonadota > Gammaproteobacteria > Enterobacterales > Vibrionaceae > Vibrio > Vibrio aquaticus. The sequence goes on from NZ_RXZH01000004.1 coordinate 10,528, forward strand.
GCCGTTATTTGGGCGTTAACTTATCCCACGCTTGGCATGATTCAAAGAGACAGAGCTGAAGCGGTTGGGTGGCAACTCGCGAAAGAACGACAACACATACCGATTCGATTAGAAGCCAAGCCGACTTTCGCGAATATTTTAGTTTGGAAGGTCATTTACGAAACGAAGGAGGACTACCATGTTGATGCCATTCGAGTGGCTGGTTCAATAAAAACCTATCCCGGAGAGGCCATCGCAAAGCTAAACCTAAGCCGGGATTTTCCTTGGCTCGACCCCAATTCACAACAAGGCAAAGACATTGAACGTTTCAGACAGTTTTCAAATGGCTTTCTAGCGAGCTCCCCCGACGACGAACTCAATATCATAGATGTACGATATTCAATGGTACCCAATCGGTTCAATGCACTATGGAGCATCAAGCTATCACCATCAGCGAGTGCGGATGAGCATGTTGAATATATGACACACCGTGACAATAGCTCAGAATCGAGACAGATCTTTTCCGACATGCTATTCGATTTTTAGCCAAGCCGGATGGGGACCTAACACCCGGCACGTTGCGTCGCCTTCTAGATACCCTGCTGACTACATGTTGATTTCTAAGACTGAGTTACAAGCATTAAAAAAAGCTGGCTTGCGAAACGCAATGCCAGCTTCTTGGTATCAAGGTAGAGAACGTGAGCGACTAACTCGGTTCAGTACTGTTGGCATCCTTTATTAAGGAACAACTGGTGGCTCAATCGTAGTCCAGTTTCCATCAATCAATGTTGAGTGGTTATCAATGCCAAAATACTCATTGAATGTACCACCAATTTGACCATGACAGCTCTGGTGCAGATTGAGTGCAATGTAGTTATCCCAATCAAAGGTGCCTGTAAGATCCACGTCACCTTCAATATCAAATGTCGAGCCAAACTGACACTCTAGTGTGCTAGCCGTTAAACCACCGCCATCAGAAACACTGAACGAACTGTTTTTCGATACCAACACTTCACCATTTACTGTCGCATCTCCCCAAACTGCTAAGCGAGAGTTACCGTAAGCTTCGATGTTACCTGATACCGTCATCGCATCCGCTTCAACAACAGAACCACTTTCAGATACGACTTTCGACGCATTAATCGCATTTGCGAAAATGAATGAGCTTCCAATCGCTTCTACGATACCCAGGCTCACTGAGTCATTATCAATCACAACTGACGAATTCACGTCAGACATCACTTGGTCTGCATTACCCGTTACGCTGCCTTTTATATCTACCGTCGAGTTTCTGCTAGCACGTAGAGCCAGGTTATTGATTGAGCCGCCATTAATACGTAGGTAAGACGTTCGAATATCGACGTTAATTACATACTCATCACCGTCTGGAACTCCTGTCGGCAGCGCTACATTTTCGAAACGAACGTTGGAATTGTTGCGTGCTGACACCTTGCCCTCTAGTGTTAGATTCTGCAGGCGAACGTTTGATTGACCGTCAATAAATACCGATTCTCCGTCCCAGTCTGGATCGTTAAACGCAGCAATTGACGCTGTGCCTCCGCCGTCAATACGCACGTCGTTGCGAGTAATTTCAACCGCATCACAAGTACCGGTAATGTTGTACGTAGTGCGAGTCGAAGTATTACGGGAATCCTCAAGTGCCGTCGCTAGTGCCGTTGAGTCAGCGTCACAATCGACGCTCACTGTCGTATATGCATCCGTTGCTGAGTTCTCTAAATCAGAAATACGCGTATCTAAATCCGAGAAGTTAGCATTGACTTCACTTGCCAACGCCGGGGTGCCCGAGCTAAATGTGTGGGGTACTGCTGCCAGCGCAGACGATGAAAAAAGCAGACTGATGCTTGTAGCCAACAAAGTTGTGTTTGTGTATTTCATGTTTTAGTTCCTTTCAATTTCATTTCATCGAGTCGGCTATTGCCAAGTCGCATCATCCCAATTGGTGTTATCCCAAGTTAGTGCTGAGTTAGAGTCACACGCATCACCAAGTCCATCTTTGTCTTCATCCGCTTGGTTTGTATTTGGTGTTGCAGGGCAGTTATCACTCTCATCGGCGACACCGTCGTTATCCCCATCTCCTGGGTATTGATCATCTTCGTTATCACCTAGCCCATCATTGTCAGCATCAGCCCATTCGGTAGAATCGTTAGGGAAAGCATCAACATCATTGGCATAGCCATCGTTGTCTGAATCATTCGGATACTGATCATCCTCATTGTCTCCGAGCCCATCACTATCAGCATCGACCCACTCGGTTTCATCGGTTGGAAATTCATCAATATCATTGTTGTACCCGTCGTTATCGGTATCATTGAGATATTGGTCATCTTCATTGTCACCTAACCCGTCATTGTCACCGTCTGCCCACTCTGTTGGATCATCATCAAACAAGTCTTGGTTGTCTCCGTAACCATCTGAGTCCGCATCGGCCCATTCGGTAGGATCGTCATCAAACGGGTCTTGGTTATCACCATAACCATCAGCGTCCGCATCAGCCCACTCACTCGCGTCATCATCAAATAAGTCGATGTTATCGCCATAGCCGTCGCTATCGTTATCACTCCACTCGGTTTTATCTTGTGGGAATGCATCATCTACGCTGTCTATGCCATCCAAATCATGATCACCTGCGCGTGAACGATCAGTAGGAAAGGCATCAATAGCATCTGGGTAAATATCATCTTCACCGTCAACGGTATCGTCATTCAGATCTGCATTGTTACCGGTACGATCGCCGTCCGAATCAAGGCTTTCGGTTGGGTCATTGGGGAAGTCATCGAGATCGTTTGGTACACCGTCATCGTCGTCATCGACAGAAAAGTTGATTCCAACCGTTGCACCGCCAACATTGTCGAAAGTTGTGCCATTACCTTCCGCAACATCTTCAATTTTCTGCTTGATCTTATTATTAACAGAAGCGGTCACTGATAAGAATTTGGTTCCGTTTGCTGAGTCTTCTGCAACCTGCTCCAACTCTGTCGGGGTAGTAGGCAATACATTGGCGTCAACAATGTTCTCAGCCGCATAGGCCGCCGCTTGAACGCCCGACTCAACAAAGTCACCCAGAATTTGGGTTTCATCTAGGCCCAATTGATCAGCCACTTGTTGAATCGCCGCTTGTTTCGCCGCTTCAATTGCCGCTGCGTCATCTGAATCTGTGGTATTTTGCTCAATGAGCACATGAACGAGTGTGGTTAAAGGTGTGACATCTTTTTCACCGGCAGGGGCAGACATCATATAGTCATCCGATATCAATACACCTAGATCATCTTCATCTTCGGTTTGCCCTGCTATCGCTTGTACGACAACGGGGTATTGTTCCGGGTTAGCAATATTAGTGACATCAAGGTCAGCAACACCGCCTATACCAGAAAGGGCGTTTGGCTCGCCTTCATCTAACACATAGTTGCCGTTCAGGTCCAACCAAACACGGGCATTACGCAAATAGCCATCAATGGCAGTAACACTGTAGCTATTCGCAGAAGGAGTAGAGGGGGTTGTACTTGAGGTCGAACTATCGTCATTACACCCAGAAAGGGTGACAGCACTAGCCAAGCTAAGCGCCAAAGAAATAGCGTTAAGTCTCATCTATAATTATCCATATTGTTGCACGGAACTAACGTTGGACGAAAATTAATACTTAGAGACTTTTTTTACAATAGTGAGACTTTCTATCACATTTGTACTATTGACAAAACCAATGTTATAACAAAACAAACACTTATTGACACATTGATCATTAACAAGCAAATCCATTCATACCACCAATACTTTAGAAATTAGTAATTTAGAACTTGATGATTTGTTTCGCAAAATCAGAACTTACTAAGTCAATTTTATAAACTAGATCACACTTTCAATCTGTCAAATGTAACTGAGAATGATCTGCATAAGTCATCATTGCTTCCATTTGAGTGCTCATTTTTCACTAGCGCAACAAAAAAGCTAAGGTAAACAAGATTAAACATACGAATCTTTGCTTGAGCAGAGACAGCTGAACGACGCGTGTTATGACCTATGATTGGGAATCTAAGCCAATAAAAAACCCTGCCGCTTTTCAGTGGCAGGGTTTTCATTAGAGACTGTAAGCTTAACGCTTAGTCATTCGGATTAGTCACGCAGTGACGCACCAAACTTCTCAGATACGTGAGCAACGATAGCGTCAACCGCACCAGCGATGTCTGCATCTTCAAGCGTACGCTCTACTGACTGTAGCGTCAGTGCGATTGCTAGGCTCTTCTTACCTTCTTCAACGCCTTTACCAACGTAAACGTCGAACAGTTTCGCATCTTTCAGGAACTCACCACCTTGCTCTAGACATGCTGCAACGATGTCGCCAGAAGCGACTGCTTCGTCAACAACGACCGCGATGTCACGACGGTTTGATGGGAACTTAGAAAGCTGTACTGCTTCAGGAATCACTTTAGTGTTGATTGCAGACCATTCCACTTCGAATACGATAGTACGGCCGTTTAGACCAAACTTACGCTCAAGTTCTGGGTGAACGGTACCAATCACACCAACTTGCTTGCCATCAACGATGATAGCTGCAGATTGACCTGGGTGAAGCGCTGGGTTCGCTGCTTTATCTTCAGCAGAAAGCGCTGCGAAAGAGTAAGCCGCTTCGTTAGCTGTTAGCTCAAGAACCGCTTCTAGATCGCCTTTCAGGTCAAAGAAATCAACTGTGTTAGTTTCGATGTCCCAGTGCTCTTCACTGCGAGTACCTGCGATAACACCTGCAAGCATAGGCTCTTGGCGCATACCGTTTTCAGCAGACTCACAAGGGATGAAACGTAGGCCGTATTCGAATAGACGAACACGTGGCTGTTGACGTTTCTGGTTGTGAACCACAGTGTTTAGTAGACCTTGGATTAGGCCTAGACGCATTGCTGACATGTCCGCAGAGATTGGGAATGGCAGGATTAGCGGCTCAACAGCTGGAACAACAAGCTTTTGCTGCTCTGGCTCAACGAAGCTGTAAGTGATTGCTTCTTGGTAACCACGATCAACAAGTAGGTTACGAACGCGTTTTAGCGGAATGTTCGCTTCAACGTGATCGTGCATCTTAAGTGCTGCCGCTGGGTTTTGGTTAGGGATGTTATCGTAACCGTAGATGCGACCTACTTCTTCAATTAGGTCTTGCTCGATTGCGATATCAAAACGCCATGTTGGTGCTGTCGCAGTCCAACCTGCCTCTGTAGTCTCTACCGTTAGGCCAAGACGCTCTAGGATTTCAACAACATCGCTGTCTGCAATGTGGTGACCTAGTAGGCTGTCTAGCTTAGTACGACGTAGTGACACTGTGTTTGCTTTTGGTAGGTCAGCTTCTGACTCTACAGCAACAACAGGTGCTACTTCACCGCCACAGATCTCAACAAGAAGCTCTGTTGCACGCTCCATTGCGCTAGCTTGTAGTGCGAAATCCACACCACGCTCAAAACGCATTGAAGAATCCGTGTGTAGACCGTAGCTACGCGCTCGGCCACGGATGTGGTCTGGTGCGAAGAATGCACACTCAAGTAGTACATCTTTAGTTTCAGTCGTTACGCCAGACTCTTCACCACCAAAGATACCTGCGATAGCCAGTGCTTTGTTTTGGTCAGCTACTACTAGAGTATCAGCGTTTAGCTCAGCTTCGTTACCGTCTAGAAGAGTAAGCTTCTCGCCCTGCTCTGCCATACGAACGACGATGCCGCCTTCAATCTTAGCAAGATCGAATGCGTGCATTGGCTGGCCTTGCTCTAGAAGAACAAAGTTAGTGATGTCTACGACTGGGTCGATAGAGCGAATACCACAACGGCGCAGTTTTTCTTGCATCCATAGTGGTGTTTCAGCTTGAACGTTTACGTTCTTAACCACACGACCAAGGTAACGTGGACATGCTGCTGTCGCTTTCACTTCGATAGAAACTGTATCGTCGATAACTGGTGCTACTGCGTTTACTGCAGGCTCAGTTACGTCAGCGCGGTTTAGAACGCCAACTTCACGCGCCATACCACGGATGCTGAAACAGTCCGCGCGGTTAGCCGTTAGGTCTACGTCTACTGTTACGTCGTCAAGACCTAGGAATTCGCGGAAATCAGTACCAATTGCTGCGTCTTCTGCTAGTTCCATGATGCCATCAGATTCAACGTCGATACCCAGTTCAGAGAATGAACACAGCATGCCGTGTGATGGTTGACCACGTAGTTTTGCTTTTTTGATTTTGAAATCGCCTGGTAGAACAGCACCCACAGTCGCTACAGCAACTTTGATACCTAGGCGACAGTTAGATGCGCCACAAACGATGTCTAGAAGTTCTTCAGCGCCAACATCTACTTTAGTTACACGTAGTTTGTCAGCGTCTGGGTGTTGACCACACTCAACCACTTTACCTACTTTAACGCCAGTGAAAGAACCAGCAACAGGTAGTACGTCGTCTACTTCTAGACCCGCCATTGTGATTTGGTGTGTAAGTTCGTCAGTCGATACCGCAGGGTTTACCCACTCACGAAGCCAAGATTCGCTAAATTTCATAGTGATGTATCCCCTGGATTACTTGAACTGTTTTAGGAAACGAAGGTCGTTCTCGAAGAACGCACGAAGATCGTTTACGCCGTAACGAAGCATAGTGAGGCGCTCAACGCCCATACCAAATGCGAAGCCAGAGTATTTCTCAGGGTCGATGCCAACGCTGCGAAGTACGTTAGGGTGAACCATGCCACAACCTAGAACTTCAAGCCATTTACCGTTCTTACCTTTCACGTCCACTTCTGCTGAAGGCTCAGTGAATGGGAAGTAAGAAGGACGGAAACGAACTTCAACTTCTTCTTCAAAGAAGTTACATAGGAAGTCGTGCAGAATGCCTTTAAGCTGTGCGAAGTTTACGTTTTCGTCTACTAGCATGCCTTCCACTTGGTGGAACATTGGCGTGTGCGTTTGGTCGTAGTCGTTACGGTAAACACGGCCCGGTGCGATGAAGCGGAATGGTGGTTTGCCATTTTCCATCGTACGGATCTGAACGCCAGACGTGTGAGTACGTAGCATTAGATCTGGGTTAAAGAAGAACGTGTCGTGGTCAGTACGCGCTGGGTGATCTTCTGCGATGTTTAGTGCATCAAAGTTGTGGAATGCATCTTCAATCTCAGGACCAGACTCAGTGTTAAAGCCTAGCTCACCAAAGAACTGTTCAATACGCTCAACAGTACGAGTAACAGGGTGTAGACCACCGTTCTCGATACGACGACCTGGTAGAGTCACGTCGATTGTTTCTGCGGCTAGCTTCGCTTCTAGCTCTGCACGTTGTAGTGCGTCTTTACGAGCTGCGATTGCTTGCTGAACAACGCCTTTCGCTTTGTTGATCTCTTGACCAGCTTCACGGCGCTCTTCTGGTGGTAGTTTACCTAGGCTTTGAAGTTGAGCCGTTAGCTCACCTTTCTTACCTAGATACTGAACACGCACTTCATCAAGTGCAACTAACGAATCTGCAGCTTCAATAGCGGCATTCGCGTTAGCAATGATCTCTTCTAGATGTTGCATCGTTTCCTCATCTACCTACACCTACATACAATAAGCATAAGTGGTAGTGTCCATTCTGGGTCAATCACATAACTGCAATCGCCCGGCGGGATCTTGGGTCTATAAATAGCTGTACATAGTAACGAATGACCGAGTCAAATCCAAACTGAAATCGCCCTATTTACTGCCTTTGGGTAAAATTTCGACTGAGTGGTTGATAAAACGGTTTTTAATACCCAACTATTTAACGACTGAGCCGAATTATAAGGAAGTAACATGACAATTTTGATAGAGCCAATTCGCCCAGAGCATGACGCAGAAATCTGCACCATCATCAAAGCGGTTGGGGCTGAGTTTGGCGCAGTTGGCGAAGGGTTTGGTCCATCAGATCCTGAAGTGGAAGCAATGAGCCAATACTACACATTAGACAAAAACAGTGTATACCTAGTCGCGACTCTCAACGGAAACATAGTTGGTGGGTGTGGCATTGCCCCCTTCAACGGTTCAAGCACGACCTGTGAGTTGAAAAAGCTGTTTTTACTGCCAGAAAGTCGAGGCTTAGGGATTGGCGCTAGTCTGAGTGAGCAATGTTTAGCGTTTGCCAAGCAACAAAGATTCACTCAATGCTATTTAGATACCCTCTCTTCTATGGATTCGGCTATCCGTCTCTATGAAAAGCTCGGATTCAAACACTTGACCCAACCATTAGAGGGCACAGAACACGGTGGTTGTGACATTTGGATGTTGAAAAGCTTTGAATATTAGTGATTCATATCACGAAATAAGTAAGGATAACCAGAGCAACCGGGACACCTGCTGTTCATTTATTGAAACCTTGAGGGACGAAGAGCGCCAGGACTCTCCATTTAGCTATTTTTCGAGGACAGGATGAACAGCGAAAAATAGTAAACATCTGATTAAAATGAATTTTATTAATTAACAACCCAAAATAACCACACCCGATTAGTATAAAATACAAAAAACACCCAATCAAATTTATAAAACAACACCTTTTATAAACGCAACCTTATCCTCTCCTCCCCTTGCTTATTTAACAAAAGAAACAAACAATTTAAAATACCCATATAAAATCAAGAAAAAAAGCGCGATATTTATATCAAATGACACTATTTCCTCTACCCTAGCCTTATTCAAACAAACTTGGTTGCGTATAAATATTTAAGCTAGTATCCCTAGAACTTATAGGTTTACTGAGTTGCTATATGACTATTAAGACGCTTTTCCAAATCTGCGACCAAACACCCTTAAACGATCTCTTTAATGATATGGATATTACGTTGTGGGAAACATTACTTCAGCAAGTAGCTCGCTTTCTAGATTGCCCGGCTGTTGGGCTCATCTTAACGTCTGATGTTGGATATCAAAATATTGCCCTAGCTAAAACAGATGACATAACCGCGAACCCGGGGAAAATAATACCGCGCGAGGTCAATATATACTGTAAAGAGGTCTATGATACTAAAAAGCAGTTTTATATTAATAATGCCTCGAATGTTGAAAAGTGGCAGGACAATCCCGAGCTCACGGTACAAGGTTTTATTTCTTATCTGGGTTTTCCCATTAAAAAACGTAACGGTGAAATGTTCGCTACGCTTTGCGCGTTAGATACCAAAGAAACCAACTATAATATCCAGCAAGTCGACTTGATGGGCTGTATTCGAGATATTATTCAAAGAGAGCTTCATACTGCAGAACAACTCGCCGAAGTCCGGCACGAATCTCATCATGATGAATTAACACAAGTGCTAAATCGCCGTGGTCTTATTGAAAAGTACGACGCTCTATTGGAGTCTCGGCAATTCAGTAACCATAATCTCGTCATCATTTACTTTGACTTAGATGGTTTGAAAGTGATTAACGACACTTGGGGCCACGGCATAGGGGATGCCTATATTTCAGGATTCGCGCAGGCGTTAAAAGATTCGCTGCGAGGCTCCGATCTGTGCGCTCGATTAGGTGGCGATGAGTTTGTCGCATTTTGTTCTTCAAGCAGGCCTATCGATGTCGATAAGATCATCGAACGTATTACTGAGCACTACGAGGCGATTTGTGCTTCGCTGACTGTGCCCTGTAATGCGGCGTTTAGTGCCGGAATTCTCAACTACCCCGCCCCGCCGAATGACATTAACAATGCACTAGAAATTGCCGATAAACAGATGTACGAAAATAAGCGGAGAAAAAATCAGCGAGGCCAAATATGCTCTTAACTCGTGTGATGTTTTACGCAGCGCTCGCTTTGCAAACATTTTCCGCTAATGCTGCCTATCAGGTAACGGTTAATCAATTTGTTCGCCATCCTGCTCTCGATATGGCGTATCAAGGGATCATTGAAGGATTGCGCCAAGAGGGGTTTATCGAAAATGAAACCGTCACTTTCGATTATGCGGTCGCCCAAGCCGATATGGGAACCTCTCTGCAAATTGCTCGGCAGCAAGTCGCGCTAAATCCTGATGTGATGGTGGCACTCTCAACTCCGTCGGCTCAAACTACCGCGAGTGTTAACAAACGTATCCCTATGGTCTTTTCCGCAGTCAGCAGCCCTAGACATGCAGGAGTTCACCTTCAAGGAAACATCACTGGTGTATCTGCGCTCTCACCCATAAAGGAACAAATTCAACTAACGCGAGAAGTTTTCCCGACGGCAACTCGCATTGGTGTTCTTTATAATCCTGGAGAAGATAACTCCCGCTATATCGTTGACCTATTAGAACAGAGCGCCGAGAAACACCAATTCACGTTAATTAAGCGCTCAGTGACATCATCCACACAAGTGTCGCTCGCAACAAAGTCTTTGATTGAGGACGTCGATCTTATCTATCTGCCAACCGACAATACCGTGGCGAGTGCATTGCCGGTGATCATCAAAATTGCACAAGCTCAATCTGTGCCGACGATTGGGGGGACGATCGACTATGTAAATCAAGGCGCGTTAATGGCGCTAGGGTTTGATTTTTTCGATAACGGAGTGCAAGCAGGGCATTTGGTGGCGCAGATTTTATCCGGCGCGAAACCGGAGTCTTTGCCTATTCAACCCACTAAGGGCCGTGAACTGCATATTAACTCATCTCAGCTTGAGAGATTGAACGTGGAGCTCCCTAAGGCCGTTCAGGATCGTATTACGAAATTGCATTAATAGCTCAGTAAGCAACCCGATTCCTGCCTTGAGACTTAGCGGCATAGACAGCGTTGTCAGCCGCTTTGATCAACTCATTAAAATCACTCATTTCTTCGGTGCGTTCACCCACCCCAATGCTGATGCTGCCTTGCCATGTAATGTTACCTACCGGTAGCGACATTTGATTCACTTTCTTGCGCGTAAGCTCAGCAATATGGATGCTTCCCTGTAGGTCCGTGTTAGGGCAAATGACAAAAAACTCATCACCGCCCAAACGGCATACAAAGTCATCACTTCGAAACGAATCGGCCAAGGTCTGAGCCAGTTCAATAAGAAGGTGGTCTCCAGCATCATGCCCTGCGGTATCATTAACTTGCTTAAAATAGTCAACATCAATCATGATACAGACTAAAGGCTCATTATTGCATGTAGACTCTTGCCAATGCGCTTTGAGCTGACGAATGGCGAAGCGGCGGTTAGGAAGCTTAGTTAGTGAGTCGGTCAGCGTAAGCTCTTCAAGCTGCTTGTTCGCCTGCGACAACTGCTTAGTGCGCTCTTTGACTTTGTCTTCTAGGCATTGATTGAGCTCTAACAGCTCTTTGTTTCGCTCAGAAACTTGCTCAAACAAGCCATTCAAGACTTTCAGTAGTGGTTCAGTTGAACTATCTTGCCGCTTTTCTTCATTTTCCCACGCTTTTCTCGGATCTACACCTGCTTTAACAAGGTCCACTTGACGAGACATGTTCTTATCAATACCCAAAATATGGTAAGCCAACCAATGAATAAGGAAATTGAACAGCTGCTCTGACGCTTTTTTGTTTTCTTCACTAATAAACGCCTGCATACTGATGATGTCAGCCATAAACGCACGATGACATTTGATATGCTCTTCAATGTGACTGCAATACACACCCACTGAGCGCATCAAATTCTCTTCTTCCTTGAAATGGAATTCTGCATAACGAGAAAGTTCAAACAACGCCATTCGAATATCACAGATTGAGATATTGTTCTCAGCAATCAACGAACCATAACGGTTGATGAGTCCGACCAGAAATTGATGCTGTTCATCAACATTATCAATACCTGTTTCGTAGCAAGTATCCCACTCAAAAGACTTCATTAAGGCTCCTTTCTTGTGCACCCCCTCTCACTAGGATCGAGTGCTTTTATAATAACCTTATCCAATATGTGTAATTTTACCTACATTTTTACTCATTCATTTGCTGAATCACGAAAAAAGGGATCTGGATCAACCCCCCTTTTGTTTGGAATGGATGTCACATACCAAAATTGTTGATGATTGGTTAAAAATAATACTCTAGCGACATTTCAATGAAATCGTCTTTTCTTGCGAAATAAAGCAAATCATCGGGCGTTTCATTCTCGAACAAGTAGCCATCAATCCTCCAAGTTAAGTGATTGGTTAGTCGACTCGATGCCTCTAACTTCGCACTGTAGACATCAGAGTTATCTAGGTCTTGGGTGATTCCAACCAACACTTCGCTGCTGTCTGCATCGTTGAGAGCAAGCCGAGCCCCGACAAACAGATCATTTTGACCTATGGTTTGCGCATTGTTGCCTCGACTGTCATAAAGATATTCCGCGATCAGTCCCACATCCCAAACTGTCTCGAAAGCGCCCACCACCGTGTATTCAAACCCAGTGGCTAAACCCACATGGTGATCAGCACTATCACGATAGATACTTTCAAACTTCCATAGCCAATCTTCGACAATACCCTGAACGTCAACACCCACTTGCTTTGCTTGCGCATAGTAGGGTTTTAGCTCGCTACCCTTCAGTTGGTAATATGGGTCGCGATTGGTCCCTTGAAAGTAGCTGACGCCGATGTCCCAATCACCCATCATTTGCGAGTAACGCAGCGCATAATCGACATGCTTTTCCTCTTTTAAGGATTCATACAGCGCATCGTTGGATACCGGCAGCGTTGGTCTTAAACGTCCATCCACTCCTGAGAAAGTTTGCTCTCTGAAATAAGGAAGCAGCATCGCATCCACGTTGCCCCACTCCTTAATTGACGTGAAATGAATCATCGGCTGACCGAGCTTATCTTCCCCATCAACCGACTCAATCGCATCGGTTTGGTTAACCACATCAACAAGGTGTGCAGACTCTGTCACCCCCCAAAATACCTTTCCAATACCTGCCCTAAATTCGTAATCATCCCAGTACGTCAGATACAGTGCTTCTCTAATATCACCGTGACTACGCTCATCGTCCAAGCTGTCTAAGCGGTAAAACGGCGTCAAGGTAAAATCGGAGCTGTCACCGACCTGCCAATAAAGCTCCGGCTGCAACACAATCGAACTTTGTCCTTTGTCTTGACCTTGTAACCCATCATTTGCGAACTGGCGGTGTTCAACGTTAATTTGTCCAGACAACTCAAATGCGTGACATTGTAACGCCAAAACAGTAAGAGAAGCGCAAGCCGATAAACGACCTGCTGTGCTTAAGATTGTTTTCATACCGCCTCTACTTCACACGTTTTAATACGTTTTTCTCAAAGTCTTTCTCTCGAAGTCCGGTTTGAAAGTCCAAATTGCTGGTCGTCAATAAGGTGCTTTTACCGGTTTGGTGGTTAACCATCGCCATAGTGTGTGCTCGCCAATACTTGTTTAAGTACTGCTTATAGTCATCAAACTTAAGGGTTTTGAGTAACGAACCTCTGCGGTCATAGAACTCCACTTGCACAGGTCGATAATGCTCGCTATCTAGCCATACCAATTGTTTGGTATAGCCAGAGTTTTTGTCGGTCGGGACTTGTTCTAATAAGTGAACTTGGACACCATTGAATTCGTTGTCGCCAAGATGGTTGAAAGTGTATTTTTCTAACTCGAATGAGCTGAGATCTTCATAAGCAAACTCACTGCCCATAAACGGGCCTGATTTGTTACGTGATGAGATCCGTTTTACACGCTTGAGGGCTGGCAAATAAAGCCACTGGTCATCGGCATCGACACTGTGTGAATGATTCAAAAATGCCGTGCCTTTCACGTCTCTTGGTTGGTCAAAAATGGTTAATCCTTTGTCTCCATCGTTGGCGATTTCAAAGGATTTAAGGCGCATTTCACGAGTACTGCTTTCCCCTTGAGCGTTTTTAAGAATCATCTGCATGGTGGCGACAGAGTCCCCCCAACCTTCATCTCTCGCTTTGCGCTCTTTGGCGATTTCGAGCCCTTTCTCTGGCGAGGCAAAACTTTGGCTACTTAGAGCGAACAAAGCTGTTAGCGCGATGGTTTTGATTATTGAGTTCTGTTTTACGTTCATCGTGACATCCTTTTAACTTTGTAATTGAGTCGTTGCTGGAGCAGTACTTGTATTAAGGGTCTGAGTGTCGTCTTGGGTATAGCTCGCGGTATCGAATTTCATTAGCAGTGCTGGGAGGAAAACAAAATCGACCACTAACGCGATGAAAATTACAATCGCACTGAGCTGTCCCATATCGGCATTGAGCCTAAAACTCGACATCGCCAAGACAGAGAAGCCTGCGACCAACACAACCGTCGTGATCCAAAGTGCGCGGCCTACGGTGTGGAAGGCATATCGAACTGCCTCTTCTGCTGACTGCCCTTGCTTACGTGCACGTTGATACTTAGAAAGGAAGTGCACCGAATCATCAACCACAATCCCAAGGGTTAACGTCACAACCACAGATAAACCTAAGTTGATTTCACCTGAGAACAGCGCCCATAAACCAAAGCCAATAATCGCAGGCGCCATGTTAGGGACAATGCTGATCAATCCGAGCCTCAGCGATCGTAATGAGAAGATCATCAGCGCCGAAATCAAAATCAGGGTAATGGGTAACGTTGAGAGCATACTTGCCATGTTCGTTTCACCGATGTGTGCAAACATTAGAGTTGGACTTGACGCAACAACCTCGTATTGAGGCGCGTTATCAGCAAACCATTGATAGATACGATTTTCGAGATCGACCATCTCAACACTGCCCAAATTGGCGACGGTTGCGACCATCTTGATTGAAGATTTATCAACGTTGATTTGGTTGTTGAGATCAAGGCCATATGGCAACGACATTTCGTAAAGCAGTAAGTACTGAGCAGCCAACTCGCGGTCTAGAGGTAGGGTGTAATAGCTGTTTTCGTCACCGTGCATATTCTTGTTTAGACGCTTATACACATCAGATAAAGTCGCCACGTGATCGGTTTCAGGCTGCTGACGAAGCCAATTGGTGAAATCTCCGATGGTTTGTAGGTACACCGGATCGGCAATACCTTGTGACTCTCGGCTTTTCACTACGATGTTAATGTTGCTCATCCCACTGATACGCGCTTCCATAAAGTCGGCAGCTCTGCGGAACTCGCTGCGAGAATCGAAATACTTCACCGATTCATCGTTGATTTTGTTCAGTGGTAATAAGCTTGCAGAGACCGCGATCACAACCGCCGAGAGCGGGAGTAAGGCGTTTCTGTTTTTCACAACCCAATCACCTAGCTTATCCATCACATCCGTTGGGGTTGAGTTACTAGCATCGACAGCGTTCACTTTTATCGGTAGCACTTTTAGTAGCGCAGGAAGTAAAGAGACCGAGAGCAGACAAGCAATCATAACGCCCAGCGCAGCAAGGTTACCAAAGTCGCGCAGTACCGGTGAGTCCGACATATTCATCATCAAAAAACCGATGGCGGTGGTCACTGAGGTAATCAAAATCGGCATGAAGTTGATCGCGATGCTTTGATCAATCGCATAATGTTTACTGTAGCCAAGCTTCATATTTTGACGCATGGTCGCAATGACATGTACACAGTCAGCAACCGCAAGGGTCATGACCAAGGTAGGAATGTTCACGGTCGCGGTACTTAAGAACATACCCGCCCAACCAGACAGCCCCATCGTTGCGGCGACTGAACCCATAATCACAACCAATGTCGCGATGACGCTGAGTATTGAACGTAGCATCACAGTTAAAAACACCAATATGACGGCTAACATCGTTGGAACAAGCGTTGAGGTATCATCTTGAGCCGCCATCATAAACGCATGATTCATCGCTATGATTCCCGCTTTATGAAATTCCACATTCGGGTAAAGTGTTTGGTATTTGTCGATCAGTTGGTTGGCGGCAGAGACCACTTCAAGCACTTCTGCGGTTTCATCAATTTCTGGCAGTTGAACCGTGATATTCACAACCGACACGTCGCCTTTTTCAGAGATCATCGAATGTTTAACGACTGGCTCAGACAAGGAGATCTGTTTGATTTTGGCGATGCGTTCTGGCGTGAGCTGATATTCATCGAGCAGTAAGTCTTCTACGATCAGGTCATCGTCAGTAGCTTCGGTATGCTGATAGTTGGCAAGAGAGTCTACGCGGCTTGAATAAGGAACTTGCCATGCTTCTTGGGTGAGCTGTTGGATTAGCGTGAGAGTTTCAGGTTCGAAAACATTGCCACTTTTAGGCGCAATGACAAGTGCCAGGTTATCCGATTTCGCGAAGGTGGTTTGAATTTCATCAAAGGCTCTTAGCTGCTTGTTTTCTCCATCAAAGAAAATGTTGTAGTCACCTCTAAAATAGAGGTTTTTGCCTCCAATGGTAGCGGCGATGACCAAACATATCGTGATTAGTAGTACCCACCAACTAAAGCGAGTCGGCATCATTAACCAGTTGGGGGGCTGTTTTGAGGTTGCTTGTTTCGTATTCATCACACTCTCCGTTTGTGACGTTTCGTCAAAATTCATTACTTAAAAACCAGCAAGTGCTGGTATTTAAGTAACAAAGCTCAAATGAAAAACCGAACTTTCGTTCGAGTGTCATTTATTGACGATTCGTCATAAACGTTGAATTAAAAAGCCCTGCTGGGCTTTTCATTACGAGTTTATCGACCTACTGAGTGTAAATACTCGACCTCTTCAGAGAACAGCTCTTGTTCTACTCTTTGCCAAGTTTTACGGTAATCCCACTCACTTGAGAGCGGTTTCCAGTTAAGTCCATCAAGCAACATATTCGCATTATGAAGTACAGAAAACGGATCTTGGATACGCTTGATACAGTGGCTATTCGATGCATTCTGAGTTAACGCATTAGAACCGAAAGCAATCGACCAGTTGGCAAAAACAATGGCATCAGAACCGATACCCGGTGAGAACTTTAAGTCCCCTTGCTCTACCGCGAAGTTAACCAGCTGATCAGCATTGCCAATCACTTGTTCTTCTAACTCATTCAACGCTTTCACACGTTCTGGAGACGCTTTCTCTAGTACCCATGGGCTTTTAGCCATGATGGCACAGGTAGAAAGGACAGGCTCCATGCGTGCATAGATCCGATAGCCAACGTGCATCGCCATCACTTTTTCACGAGTATTGCCTTCAAACTCAGCCGCTCGCGCAAACAGGATAGCTTCACTTTGCAGTGAATGGATGCACAACGCAATGATCACATCTTCTTTGCTACTAAAGTGATTGTAGATAGTCCCTTTCGAATAAGAGCTGGCCGACGTCAACTTATCCATAGACAAGTTACTCCACCCCTCTTTCTGAACCAATGATTTGGCCAGAAGAGTAAGTTCTACTTCTCTATCAGCAATCGCCTGCTGTTTCTTCGTGCGCCCAAATGGGCAACCAGAACTTTCTTGTTTTCCACTTTTACTACAGCCAAAGCCAAACATGATCAATCAATCCATATTTATCCGTTACTCCCTAACATTCAATTGTAACACGAATCGTCACTGCCTGATAAATCACTTTTATGACGCATCGTCATTTTTGACACTTCGTCATAATAGCGCAGATATTGATCAATTCAAGGGGTTTTATAAAAAACATTTACTACGGTTATGCATTCTCACTAATGCTACTATTGCTAAGTCGAATACGCATAAGCAAGGAATGAGTATGAAAAACCCACTCAAAGCACTCCTACTAAGCCTCGCCCTCCCCTTTCCTGCGGTTGCTGCCTCCTGGTCAGCGGAACCTATTGTAGAAGGCTTAAACATTCCGTGGGGGTTAAGTTATGTCGGTGATAATGCTGTCGTGGTCAGCGAAAAGAATGGAACAGTCGGTCTTCTTAACCTTTCCAATCAGCAATATTCAGTCATTGGGGCTCATCCTAGCGTTGCTGTATACGGACAAGGGGGGCTACTTGATGTCGCACAATCGCCTTTTGATGAAAAGACTGTTTATTTCACCTATGCCAAAGCGGTCGGGAATACGATCGAGACAACGCTCAGCCAAGCTAGCTATTCAGAAGGAAAGCTATCAGATTGGCAAGATGTTCTAGTGACTCATTCAGGTTCTGATGGCGGTCGTCATTTTGGTAGCCGTATCACCTTCGATGATGAGGGCATCTATTTCAGTGTTGGGGATAGAGGCGAACGCGATAATGGCCAAAATACTGAAACTCATGCCGGATCTATTCTTAAAATATTATCCACAGGCGAGCCAACTCCCGAGAATCCTTTTCTCTCACAAAAAACAGCGAAGCCTGAGATATGGAGCTACGGACACCGCAACCCTCAAGGATTGTTCTACGATAGCCAAGAGAAACAGTTATGGTCGATTGAGCATGGCCCTAGAGGCGGTGACGAGATCAACTTGATTATGAAAGGGGCTAACTATGGTTGGCCAGTGACTTCACACGGAAAAGAGTATTGGGGGCCTATCTCCGTTGGGGAGGCCGAAGAAAAAGAAGGCATCATCTCACCACTTAAAGTCTATGTGCCTTCTATCGCCCCCGGTTCACTCTTACTGTACAGAGGCAGTACATATCCTGAGCTAAACGGTAAATTGCTCGCAGGGGCGCTTAAGTTGGCCCATATCAATGTATTAACCATCGTAGATGGTGCCATTACCCAAGAACAAAGAATACTAGAAGATCTTGGTGAACGAATTCGCGATATCGAAGCACTGCCTTCAGGAGACATCATTTTCTCAACCGACAGTGGTAAGATTTACCGTCTGGTTAGGCAGGATTAGTCACTTCCAATGCGGGCTGCTCTAGCTCGCTATTTTCACGGCTGCCACTCCAACTCACTTGGTTACGCCCTTTACCTTTCGAGCAATAGAGCGCCTTATCCGCCGCATTGAACATCGACTCTTGCAGATCTTGATGGGTATGGAAATGTTCATCAATATCTTTCTGGTTCGAGACAGAGCCACCAATAGACATAGTGACATGTCCGTAAGGTGCATTCCCTTCATGAGTAATACCCAATCCTTCGATCTCTTTTCTCAATCGCTCAGTGAAATTGACCAACTGCGACAAGTCCGTTCTTGCACACAGTAAGACGAACTCTTCCCCACCGTAACGAAACGCTAAATCGGTATCCCGGGCGAGTTCGTTGATTTTCGCTCCGACAAGAGAGAGGGCGTTGTCACCTTCGGTATGACCATAACGATCATTGAATGCCTTAAAGTTATCGACATCGCAGACGATCAGTCCTACATACTGCCCTTTTGCGATTTGACGACGTATATAGGGCAATGCATTTTGTGTGTAGTTGTAACGTGAGCCTAAGCCTGTGAGTGGGTCAGTATCGGAGCGTTTACGTAATATACTAAGCTGATGATCAATTTTGGTGAGTAGCCCTTGGTAAGCTCTGGCGAGCTGACCGATTTCGTCTCCGCGTTCTATGGCCTCGAGATCGCCAATCTGCTCGTTGGCCGTGCCTGCGCGCATATGATCTGCCAGAGACTTAAGCGGCGACACAATCCAGTGAGAAATCCAACCAATCAGGACTAAGGAAATCGCCAAGGCAACAATCGCTTCAGCGATAATCTCTTCGACTAAGGAGTGTTGTAGATCGGTCAAGTCACTGGCATCAAATACGGCCCACAATTCACCGCCATTTTTGTTCTGCAGGGGAATAACGATATTGAGCGTGCACGTCTCGTCATCAAGGTAATATTGCTCTTGATTAACGACTGGCTTTGTCCAAGGCACGTAGATATTGTCAGAAATGAAGCGACTTTCTAGTAAAGAGTCATATTCTCGCTGCATAAGCGTTTGGTAGAATCGGAGTTTATTTAAAGTCGGTGCGCCCTGCTCTTTTGCTTGAGCAACACGTAAATTGGTTTCAAACAATTTTTCTTCTAATGAGCCAAGTTCTTGGGGTTCAACATCAGCGCGCCATAGATACTCTAAACGCTTAAAAAAGCGGACATGGACTTGTTGGTCCGAATGATCAGCGACGCCAGATACCTCAAGAAATTCTAAATCATCAACGGCTGCCCAAACCTTTTTGGTGTCAGCATCGGTCAATTTTACATAGTTGATATCGGCGACTGAATTGGATATTGAAGGGATATGAGGAGCAAGCGTGAGTTTGGCTATGGTTGCCGAGTATTCTACATGTCGATTCCATTCACTGTGATAACGGGTATAGCTAAAACCAGAAATTAAGATCAGAACCAACACAAGATGGGAAACCACCAACATTTGGTTGATCGAAAGTTTAGCGAACCACTTTTTCACTAGGTTTTGAATCTTCAATACTTTCCCACTCACTACAAACATCTAGAACAAGCGCAATACGTTGAGCAATCGATACGCTACAAGCTGCCTCTGACTCTATGGGTGCTCTTGGTATCATTTTGTTGTTTTATTGATTCTGCGATACCAGTTTATAAATCGTGGGTATTCTATTCGATTTGAAAATAAATTCACCAAAAAAGTATGAATAAACGTCACTCAATTGTCATCTATGCATAGTTTTGACGATAAAAATTAACTAGAGAGGTACTTGGCAGAAAAATGTTGAGTATGAAAATAGCTTAACCTGAGTGCCAGAGAAGACACAGACAAGAGATAAGAGATAAGAGATAAGTCAGGAGAGCAAAAACGAAAAAGCCCCAGCATCTCTGCTAGGGCTTCGTATTTGGAGCGACACACGAGGTTCGAACTCGTGACCTCAACCTTGGCAAGGTTGCGCTCTACCAACTGAGCTAGTGTCGCATTTTTTCGCTAATCAATAAGCGATTAGATGGTGCCCCGGGCCGGACTTGAACCGGCACAACGCGAACGTCGAGGGATTTTAAATCCCTTGTGTCTACCAATTCCACCACCAGGGCACACAAATCTAAATTTGTGATGCCTTTACTGAAGTAAGTAAAACACCATCTTGATATCGAACTAAATTTCGCTATCCAAAAATTTGGAGCGACACACGAGGTTCGAACTCGTGACCTCAACCTTGGCAAGGTTGCGCTCTACCAACTGAGCTAGTGTCGCAAATGGAGGCGCGTCCCGGAGTCGAACCGAGGTCCACGGATTTGCAATCCGCTGCATAGCCACTCTGCCAACACGCCTTCAACCCTTTAGAAGCAATCTTGCTGCGTTCCTCTTGGGTACGGAATGCATTCTACGGATTCGCTCTGATGAGTCAACACTAATTTTAAAATTTTGAATCGTTTGTCTATTTAACGTTCAAAAGCAGCCAAATTGTTCAGTTAATTAGCAAATATACGGTCATATTCAGGCAGTTAACTGTGGTTAGCATATTGTAGATACAAAAAAGCGGACCTAAGCCCGCTTTCTGTTAATGATGTTCTTCGTCTAGCAAATCGTCTTTGGCTGCCATGAGATATTGCGCCATCGACCAGTAGGTCAGAATCGTTGCAATGTACAGTGCAGCATAGCCTACCCACACCATCCAATCATCGTGACGCCAGATCAGTACCCAAAGTGCGAACATTTGACTGACGGTCTTCACCTTCCCTACCCAAGAAACGGCCACACTCGCACGTTTACCGATTTCAGCCATCCACTCTCGCAGTGCCGAAATAATGATTTCACGGGCAATCATAGTGACCGCAGGAATCGTCACCCAAATCGAAGCGTAATGTTCTGTGATAAGAATCAGAGCAGTGGCAACGAGTACTTTATCTGCGACTGGATCAATAAAAGCACCAAAACGGGAGGTTTGACCTAACTTTCTAGCCAACATGCCATCAAGCCAATCTGTAAAGCCTGCCACCCAGAAGACCATCGCAGCGGCGAAAGGAGACCAGCTATAAGGAAGATAGAAAACAACGACAAATACTGGGATCAAGAAAAGTCGCAACAAAGACAAGATGTTCGGGATATTTAAACGCATATTTTTTAAAGGCTCTTTTTGTTTGCGTATTGCTCTATTTGGTGCTTCAAACAGGGCTCTTATGGTGCGGGATTTTTGTTATTGTTTCAATGCTTGATAGATGTTTTCTGCCAAACTAACGCTAATACCCGGCACTTTGGCGATTTCTTCGACACTTGCCCGTTTGAGTTCTTGCAATCCTCCCATGTATTTCAGTAAGGCTTGGCGACGCTTCGGCCCTACCCCTTCAATGCCCTCTAACGCACTGGTTCTGCGTGTTTTTCCTCGCTTCGCTCTGTGCCCTGCAATGGCATGATTGTGGCTCTCATCCCGAATATGCTGCATCAGATGAAGTGCTGGTGCATCACTTGGCAGGTTAAACTCATCCCCTTCTGTGGTAATCAAAGTTTCCAAACCTGGTTTACGAGTCACACCTTTAGCGATACCGATTAATCGAGGTCGCTTAGGCCAATCCCCCCAATATTGAGTAATGATCTCATGGGCACGATTCAGCTGACCTTTGCCACCATCAATAAAGACGATGTCTGGAATTTTCTCGACATCCAACTGTTTGGAGTAGCGTCGGTCTAACGCTTGCCCCATCGCAGCATAGTCATCGCCACCGGTAATACCCGTAATGTTGTAACGACGGTACTCTTGCTTAACCGGACCTTCTTGGTTAAACACCACGCAAGAAGCAATCGTGCTTTCCCCCATAGTATGGGAGATATCAAAACACTCCATACGCGTGATACTGTCCATATTGAGCAACTCTCTCAGTTCTTTAAAACGCTGAGAGATCGTCATTTTATGGTTGATCTTGGTGGTAATTGCCGTCAGCGCATTGGTATTTGAAAGCTTGAGATAGCGTCCCCGTGTTCCTGTTGGATTAACGTGAAACTGAACCTTACGCCCTGCAATGTCGGTGAGCGCACTTTCAAGTGGTTCTGTATCTTCAACTAAACCACTATTAAGAATGATTCGTGTCGGGACGGTTCTCGCTTCATTGTGACTGAGATAATACTGACTCAAAAAGCTGTAAAAGACCTCTTGCTGCGTTGTGCTGTTGGGGATTTTAGGGAAATGACTGCGACTGCCGAGCACTTTACCTTGGCGAATCATCAAGATGTGGATACAGGCAATGCCATTTTCTTGAGCAAAGCCCAACACATCCATATCGTCCATGGAATCTTCCGAAACAAACTGCTGCTCTTGCACTCGGCGAATGGCCTGAATTTGATCGCGAAACTTCGCCGCCTCTTCAAAACGCAACGACTGACTCGCCTGCTCCATTTTTTCGACTAAAGAGCTTAAGACCTGCTGGTCTTTGCCTTGCAGGAACAAACGAACCAAATCCACCAGCTCAGAATACTCTTGATCTGAGATTACGCTACTCACACATGGGGCAGCACAACGACCAATTTGGTACATCAAGCATGGGCGTGTTCGGTTGCCGTAGACGGTGTCTTCACACTGTCGAACCGGAAAGATTTTTTGCAGTAGATGGAGTGTTTCTCGAACGGCTCCAGAATCAGGATAAGGCCCAAAGTATTCGCCTTTGCGCTTTTTTGAACCACGGTGCATCGACAAGCGCGGGTGTTTATGTCCACTGACAAAGATGTATGGATAAGACTTATCGTCACGCAGTAACACATTGTACTTAGGCAAATACTGCTTGATGTAGTTGTGCTCTAAGATCAGCGCTTCTGTTTCGGTATGCGTGACTGTGACATCGATTTTATCAATGTTGCTGACGAGGGCGCGCGTTTTCTCACTGTCTACTTTGCTGCGAAAGTAACTAGATAGGCGCTTTTTAAGATCTTTGGCTTTACCGACATAAATGACAACAGCCTCGGCGTTATACATACGATAAACGCCAGGCTGATTAGTCACTGTTTTTAGAAAAGAAGCCGAATCAAATTGGCTCATACTGACCCCATGAATAGGCTTTTTTAGAACGGCGATGTGAACAGTAATTACAGGGTTTCGGTATCGATCATACCGTGTCGAATTGCCAAGTGCGTCAATTCAACATCACCGCTGATGTCCAACTTGTTAAACAAGCGGTAGCGGTAACTGTTTACTGTTTTTGGGCTTAAGTTTAACTGCTCGGAAATGTCAGTTACCTTCTGCCCTTTGGTGATCATCATCATGATTTGCAATTCACGCTCAGACAGATCAGCAAACGGGTTTTCCGAAGCCGGAGAAAGTTGACTTAGCGCCATCTGTTGAGCAATTTCTGGAGAAATGTAGCGTTGACCACTATTCACCATGCGTATTGCATTCACCATTTCATCTGGACCTGCGCCTTTGGTTAAATAACCCGCTGCGCCTGCCTGCATCACTTTAGTTGGAAACGGATTTTCCGTATGAACAGTTAAAACGATAATTTTCACATCTGGATTGAAACGCAGGATCTTCTTGGTCGCTTCAAGACCGCCAATGCCCGGCATGTTCATATCCATTAAAATGACATCGGCATGATTGCTACGACACCATTTTACTGCTTCTTCACCGCTTTCAGCTTCCCCTGCTACGTTCATTCCACGGACGTCTTCAATAATACGTCGTATCCCTGTGCGAACCAGCTCGTGATCATCTACAAGGAAAACATTAATCAAACTTGTATCTCCACACTATTACTTTGGCTCTGCACCCCACAAACTGTGGATTACAGCATTGCTGCCTAGTTTAACTTAAATCATAAAAATTTGCGTACACTGAATATGTGCTGAAACGCGAAGATTAGCAAGAACTTATTTTCATATCTGCCGCCTAAATTGCAATTAATCTAATAATCAATAGGTTAAGTGTGGTTTTGTGCTTTATCGTTCGATTAAATTTTCCTCTAAAGAGGTAGTAAAATCTTCACTTAAATACGTTTCTCTCCCCTCTAATTACCGTCAATCAGCCGTTCTATTTATCTCATCTTGCCTGTGGTAATCTATGTACTGCACATCAGCCAATGCGACACCTCTCGCCTCGTTTCTTAGTATGGTCATTCAAAGCGGATTTTTACTTACACGCCAAGCTCGCGACATCAATGGGCAGACGCAAATAGAATTATGGATCTCGACACCGCAAGGCCCTACACAACTCATTGTTCAAGGCGAGCAGCCGGTGTTCTTTATCCACCAAGCGGCTCTTGAAAGCGCTCAAGCTATTGCCAAGCCTCTTGGGCTGCCTGTTCAATGGAAACCACTCGACTTACGCAGTTTTGAGCTAGAACCTCTTTGCGCTTGCTATTGCCCAACGGTGAAACAATCACAACAACTCAGCAATGCATTAAAACAGTATGAACTGACGGTGTTGGAAGATGATATTCGCTTAGCTGACCGCTATTTGATGGAGCGGTTTATTAAAGGAAGTCTTGAGTTTACTGGAGTGGAGCGCACGAGCTCATCTCATTTTCATCGTTTTCAAGACGTAAAATGTCGCCAAGCTGACTACACGCCTAAGCTCAATGTTGTCTCTCTTGATATCGAATGTTCAGAAAAAGGCATTCTCTATTCAATTGGACTCGATAGCCCAATGGACAGCCGGGTGATCATGGTTGGCGAGCCGGAACAAGCCGAAACCCAGATTCAGTGGGTTAAGGATGAGAAAGCCTTATTAGTGGCGATGGTCGAATGGTTTGTGAGGTTTGACCCTGATGTTGTCATCGGCTGGAACGTCATCGACTTTGATTTCCGTCTTTTGCACAAGCGGGCCGAATGGAACAAGGTCAAACTCATGATTGGCCGAGGCAATCAAGCAAGCTTTTTCCGTACGTCTAACACCACTCAGCAAGGCTTTATTTCGATTCCCGGCCGAGTCGTGATGGATGGTATTGATACGTTAAAAAATGCGACCTATCACTTTCGCAGTTGGTCGCTCGAATCTGTTTCTCAAGAACTGCTCGGCGAAGGTAAGCAGATCCACAATGTGCATGATCGCATGGATGAAATTAACCAAATGTTTCGCCATGACAAGCCTTCACTGGCGAAATACAACCTACAAGATTGTGTGCTGGTGAATAAGATTTTTGCTCAAACGCATCTACTTGAATTTGCTATCGAACGCGCCAAGCTGACCGGAGTCGAGATTGACCGCATTGGCGGATCCGTCGCGGCGTTCACCAACCTTTACCTGCCTCAAGTTCACCGCGCCGGTTATGTGGCCCCCAACTTGTATCCTGAAAACTGGGTAGCAAGTCCGGGCGGCTATGTCATGGATTCCATTCCAAACCTGTATGACTCTGTGTTGGTTCTTGATTTTAAAAGCCTTTACCCATCTATCATCCGCAGCTTTTTGATTGACCCTATGGGACTGATAGAAGGCTTACAATTGGAGATTGGCACCGATGAGAACCAAGCGGTCCCCGGTTTTCGTGGCGGCCAATTCCATCGTACTCGTCATTTTTTGCCTAAGATGATCGAACATCTTTGGGCGGCTCGTGATGTCGCGAAAAAGAACAACGAGAAAGCCTTCTCGCAAGCGATCAAGATCATCATGAACTCGTTTTATGGGGTACTCGGCTCTTCTGGGTGTCGATTTTTCGATACGCGTTTAGCCTCAAGCATTACCATGCGTGGCCATGAAATCATGAAGCAAACGAAGCGACTGATTGAAGATAAAGGCTATCAAGTGATCTACGGCGACACAGATTCAACCTTTGTGTCTCTCAATGGTGAGTACTCTCAAGCAAAGGCCGACGAGATTGGCAATGCGTTAGTCGAACATATCAACGATTGGTGGACAACGCACCTTAGAGAAGAATACAACCTAACCTCCATCTTAGAGCTCGAATACGAAACCCACTATCGTAAGTTTCTGATGCCCACAATTCGCGGCCAAGAAACCGGTTCGAAAAAGCGTTATGCCGGACTGATTGGCGAAGGTGAACAAGAACAGCTTATCTTCAAAGGGTTAGAGAGTGCGCGAACTGACTGGACACCGCTAGCGCAAGAATTTCAGCAAGCACTCTACTCTATGGTGTTTAAAGGCGATAACCCAAGCGAATACGTGCGCCACTTTGTCGAACAAACCAAAGCCGGTGTTCACGACTCAAAGCTCACTTATCAAAAGCGTTTGCGCCGCAAGCTGCATGAGTACCAAAAGAACGTGCCTCCTCAGGTTCGTGCCGCTCGAATGGCAGATGAAATCAATGCTCAGCTTGGACGACCGCTACAATATCAAAACAAAGGGCGCATTGAGTATGTCATTACCCTTGCAGGGCCGGAGCCGAAAGAGTATCAAAAAAACGCTATCGACTATCAGCACTACATTGATAAACAGCTCAAACCCGTTGCGGAAGCGATCTTACCGTTTATCGGCATCGATTTCGCTACCTTGAGCGAGCCTCAGCTTGGGCTGTTTTAACTTCACAACGGTGTAGTCGATTAACTTATCTAACGGCATCGACTTGGCGTAGTACCAGCCTTGCACGGTCACACCATCATAACGAGGCACACTATCGAGTTGCTGCTGAGTTTCGACACCTTCAACCACGACACTTAAGCTCAGCTGCTGCGCAATAGAGAAAAGCGTTTTGAACACCTTCTGCCCCTTTTCGCTGTCCAGTGCCAGCACAAAAGAACGATCAATCTTAATGCAGTCGATGTCGAACGAATTTAAGTAGCTTAACGAAGAGTAACCGGTGCCGAAGTCATCAATGTGAATTTTCACGCCCATTTGATGGAGTTGATTAAAGGCCATGATCAATTGCTGTTCGTCAGCAAGCAATGTCTCTTCCGTGATTTCGAGATGAACGTAAGTCGCATAAGGTTTAATGATTCTAACAATCTGTGCGAAACAGGTTTCATCAACCAGGCTATCGGGTGTGATGTTTAGACTGACAGGGATAAAAACACCTTGGGTCTGCATTGTCTTGATGTCTCTAATGACATGCTTTACCACCCATAAATCGACCTCTTTCATAAGCCCAGCCCTTTCAAGCCAAGGTAAAAAGGTGAATGGCGCTTGAAGCCTTCCGCTTTCGTCCATTGAACGAATCAAGGCTTCACACCCTACCGTTCGACCACTAACGGGGCATATTTGCGGTTGATACTCTAAACAGAAATCCTTTTGACTTAACAACTCAATCTCTTGCGCGACTTGCTGTGCTTCTTTCTCTTTGTGAAGCAATTCGGCAATCGGGTCATCATTTACGGTTTGAGCTTCTTCTTGCAAACGCGCAAAGTCGGTATCCAACCCACTAATGTAAATCGAACCTTTACTGCGCTCTTTTTCGATGAATTTCACTGCGGGTAAATAGATAAAGACCCCCATGATGATGTTGAACAGCTGCAATACAACCGCAGAAATATCACCACCGGTGGCTACAAACGCATTAAAGATAATCGGGCTATTAAACGGCACCGACACACTTGGAGACGACACAAGCCCTGTGCTGACCGCTAACATACTGACCACCACATTAGCGATAGGAGCCAATAAAAAAGGCGCAAATAGCCGCGGATTAAAGATGATCGGCAAACCAAAGAGTAAAATCTCATTAATGTTCAGTAACCCGATGGGAATACTCGCCAACGCTATCAGCTTAAAGCTACGTAATTTAGTAAAAAGCAGTAACGCGATGACCAAAGAGAATGTGGCTCCACTGCCGCCAATGAACACAAACGATCCCATAAATGAAAGATTCATATGATAGGAACCGCTGCCCCCGGCTAATACGGTCGAATAGTTGAGGTTGCTCGCCTCTTGTAGCAAATCGACTAGAGGCAACAGCGCATAGTAGCCATGGACACCAAAGAACCACAACATGGAATTTAGTGCGGAAAATGCCACACCGAAGAAAGTAGGATCATTGGCATAATCCAATGAGAGCAGTGACAACAAGGAGATATTGCCAATCGCTGAGAAGAAAAGCAGATCGGTGAGGATCACCACGATCGTCGTTACAATCGCCGGTAAGACCAAATTGAGTGACTCTTTGACGACCTGCCCTGCGGCATCAATATGAGTCAGATGAAGAAATCGGAATCGAGCCAAATACGCCAAGAGTGGAATGGCATATAGTGGTGTGACGATCGCCATTATGATGTGAAACGTCAGGATGGTTTGCTGGTCGGGGATAACTTCAGCCACCAATATCAAGAACAGAATTGATAACAAAGCGACCGGAGGACGAGGTAAGCGCCAGCGCATGGCTAACCCATAAGAAATGGTCGCGGTCATCAAGTAAGGAAACAAGCTGGCTACGCTGTCGTGCAGATCATAAAAGAGAACAATCCAAGGTGTTCGATGTCCAACAACAAACTCACCGATACAAGCAACCAGTAAACAAAAAGATGAGATCATCAAACAAGGGATTAGCCATACCATGCCTTCCCTGATTGCTTGAAAAGAAGGGGTTAAGTACTTTCTGCCCCACTGCGATAATGAGAGTGGGGCTGCGGGCGTACTTCTTGACTCGCTTTGCATACTAACTCCATTTAGCTTTCCCTAATTAAAGTTAGCATACCCATTACTGATAGACTGGTTAATTACGTTTTTTGAGAATCCGATTATCCAATACGAAATTCGGTTTTTTTATACTGCTGAACCAACCAATCGCCAAAACTATCTAATATGCCGATCACGGAGCGCTTGGCAATCATACGCCCAGACAACAAGATACCTAGACGTTCTATCTCAATCTGTTTCTCTGGGAAGTAGTTCAAAAACTGCTGACCACACTCAATGGGATCGTCAAACCATTTCTTATCACGGTACATGACCAACGAGTAGCTTGCTCGAAGCAGCTTCTTGGCAATGATCTTTTGCGCGCGAGCTTGGTCTTCATCTTTGTCTGCTCGCGCTATACGATTACGGTACACCGCTAACCAGTCTTCCACGTCCATATTCCAGTGCTTGGCAATCTCCCAACTTGGCTCGTAATCACCAAAACATTCCGAAAGATCTTCACCTTCGATGCACACAGAGCAGTGTTTTAGTAGGAAGCCCCAAGACAAAATCCCTTCCAAGCTTGCGACATCGTCCACCAATGCGGTTTTAAACGACACTTCGGTAATGAATGGATAAGTCTTTTGAAAGCGCCACTTAATCGAATTAAACAAGGTGGTTCGTACATCACCAAAGCTTTTGTGCGTCACCACAATCACATCAAGATTTGAGTGCCCTGGCTTTGCTGTTTTGCGCGCAACACTGCCATACAGATAAACACTGTGTAAGTTTTTCCCTAAACCGCTTTTAAGATAACTCAACATTTCACCAATGGCTGGCTGATAATTGGGTTGGAACGGGTCATTCGGGTCGATGGTTGTTAGGTGCATGTTATTCTGGGCAAAAAGCAAAATGGATTGGTTCTAATGTTCGCTCACACGCTTTGATCAATCAAGATATTCCTTCCTTAATTCGCTCGGTATATAATGCGCCGACTCCCTATACACACGAAGGAAAATGTTCATGCCAAAGGCAAGTGAGCTTAAAAAAGGTTTTGCTATCGAATCTAATGGTAAAACACTGTTAATCAAAGACATCGAAGTAACCACTCCTGGTGGTCGTGGCGGCGCTAAAATCTACAAACTGCGTTGTACTGACCTAAACACAGGTGCTCGCGTTGATGAACGCTACAAATCTGATGACGTACTTGAAACGGTTGATATGTTCAAGCGCGCGTCTTCTTTCTCTTACGTTGATGGCGATGAGTACATCTTCATGG
The DNA here is from genome assembly GCF_003970385.1 of Vibrio aquaticus. Taxonomy (GTDB): domain Bacteria; phylum Pseudomonadota; class Gammaproteobacteria; order Enterobacterales; family Vibrionaceae; genus Vibrio; species Vibrio aquaticus. The sequence continues at coordinate 40,874 of NZ_RXZH01000004.1, forward strand.
ACAACGAAGATTACACTCAGTACACATTCAAGCAAGATGAAATCGAAGACGAGCTTCAGTTCATCACTGAAGAGATCAAAGGTCTGCACATCATTCTAGTGAACGGCAGCGCGGTTGGCATCGAGCTACCTGCTACAGTTGAGCTTGTTATTGAAGAAACTGACCCTTCAATCAAAGGCGCTTCAGCTTCAGCTCGTACAAAACCAGCGCGTTTTGCAACAGGCCTAACGGTTCAAGTCCCTGAATACATTGCGACTGGTGATCGAATCATCATCAATACGACTGAACGTAAATACATGAGCCGCGCGTAATTATGTCTGAGCTAATGTCTTACGATGATGCGATCGATACCGCTTACGACATCTTCCTAGAGATGGCCCCTGACAACCTAGAGCCTGCTGACGTTATTTTGTTTACAGCACAGTTCGAAGAGCGTGGCGCCGCTGAGCTCGTTGAAACGGGTGATGACTGGGTTGGTCACGTTGGGTTTGATGTCGATAAAGAAGTGTATGCAGAAGTGCGCGTCGGCTTAGTAAACGAAGATGATGATGTGCTTGACGATGTATTCGCAAGGCTTCTCATCAGCCGCGATCCAGAGCATAAGTTCTGTCACGCCCTTTGGAAACGCGATTAATCTCGTTATTTCCACCAAATACTAAAACACCCTAGCAAATGCTGGGGTGTTTTTTTCTTAGCGAACGGCGATGCATGTGAATGTTGAACCAGTACTGGTCGTGACACATCATCACTGAAACTAAAATTTAGCCATCGATTTTGATGTTTTCGACTCGGGCTTTCAGTTTTTGTCCCGGGCGGAAGGTCACAACGCGACGAGCACTGATTGGAATGTCTTCACCTGTTTTTGGGTTTCGACCAGGGCGTTCATTTTTATCACGCAGATCAAAATTACCAAACCCAGACAGTTTTACCTGTTCGCCACTTTCTAGTGCCTTACGAATTTCTTCGAAAAACGCCTCAACCGTTTCCTTGGCATCCCGTTTACTGTATCCAAGCTTTTCAAACAGGTTCTCAGCCAAATCGGCCTTTGTGAGCGCCATAAAACTTTCCTCAAAGCTGTGTTAAACATTGCTACCTCAAGGGCAGCACCTAAACATTTCGCCAAGCCAATCAACAACCTATCGGCTTTACTTGAGAAAGTGTATGCCAAGCTTATGATTTTCGCCAACTTTTTTCTTAAAAGAACAGACTTTGACCACCTATCGCACCTTTACAAGCCCTGACTACGACAGGATTTTCTGAAATATACCTTATCAATGTGTGGTTTTTTTAGAGAATTTGACCGCTATTGACAAGTTACTCAGAATTAAATATCAAACAACTATTTTTGACCAATAACTCTTTGATGTGAAAAGAGAAACTAAACATTCAGCCAAAAAATCCACTTCTACCTCTTGTTGAAACAATGAAGTGTGTCGAATTGCATTTCGAATTGATTTGCAATTTGATTCGCAGCGATTCTTTCGCTCTGCTTAATAGTGATAATCGTCAAGAGCGTCAAAATACTAACCTCTCACTCTGTTTTCATTTTGCAAGATTTCATCAACTTAGCGGAATTCCCCTCTCTGTGGCACTGAATATGCTTTGTTTAGTAAAAACAATTTAGCGGCAATGTTTCGACACTGCGTGACGTTAAGGAGGACACTATGGAAGTTCAACGTCATACTTATTATCGATTGATCCACCATGGCATCAAAAGCCTGTTAGTGGATAGAATTGGCCATTTTACTGAGCTGGAATATCACGAATACCTTAACGGGATGACCGGAAAATCAAGCTGTTTTGCCATGAGTGATGACGAGCTCAGATTCACTGTTGATAGCTTGCGTAGTGAAGGCTATTTGGAAGATTGGAAACACTACTTATAAGGCAGATTTGCATCATGAACATCCCCTAGCGGATAGCGTGTCACCTTTGTTACAATGCCATTTTTGCAGCGACCGACTTGGTCGCTGTTTTGTTTGCACTGATGTCACGATGAGCCACAACATGAATACACCCAAAGGACAACTTCTTCTCCGAACCCTTGCTATGCCAGCCGACACTAATGCCAATGGCGATATTTTTGGCGGCTGGATTATGTCTCAACTCGACCTCGCTGGCGGTATTCTAGCCAAGGAGATATCTGCCGGACGTATCGTTACTGTGTCAGTATCTAGCATTACGTTTAAAAAGCCTGTGAAGGTTGGCGATGTTGTCTGCTGTTACGGTGAATGTACTAAGATTGGCCGCACTTCGATGAGCATTGACTTAGAGGTTTGGGTTAAGCCTGTCAAAGAGCACGGTGTAGAAGAACGCTTTATGGTGTGTGACGCGACATTCAATTACGTGGCGATTGACGCAGACGGTAAACCTCGTCCAATTCAATATGCCAGCGACTCAGTTCGAATTATCTTTACTTGAAAGCTTTCAAAGTCATTGATTTACGGTAGAGTAATGGTGATTAGTTTCATTCTCCAAATAAGGATATCCGGTTATGTGGTATGTCATTTTCTCGCAAGACGTTGAAAATTCATTAGAAAAGCGTCTGAGTGTACGCCCTGCTCACCTTGAACGTTTGCAAGCACTTCAAGATGAAGGTCGTTTGTTGACCGCAGGCCCTATGCCAGCGATTGATTCTGCTAACCCGGGTGAAGCAGGCTTTACTGGCTCAACAGTGATTGCTGAGTTTGACTCCCTAGCGCAAGCACAAGCCTGGGCTGATGCTGACCCTTACATTGAAGCAGGTGTTTACGCCAATGTTATCGTTAAACCGTTCAAGAAAGTGTTTTAATGAAAAGCGTAAGCGTTAAATCCCTATTGCTTGTGGCTTCAGCCGCTATTTTGGCTGGCTGTTCCTCAACGTCTGCGGAAAAACAGCGACACCTAGAGCTGTTGGCCGGAAGTCGTGCTGACTTACTGGCCTCTGAGCTTCCCTTAGAACACGGCCCTCTTGCGATTATGCGTGCCAACGCGAAGGGGACGACGATTGAAATCATGATGGTTTATAATCAAGAAGCGCCAGGTGCAAAGCCTACAGCCCAAGTACTTAAGCAAAGCATTCATACTTATTGCAGCTCACCTTCTACGAAGGAAAACTTGGAAGTTGGTCTGAGCTACCGAATTAAAATGCGTAACAGCCGCGGGCAGCTGATGGCCGATGAATTGGTCACTCAAGAGCGTTGTACCACGACGACAAAAAAATAAGATTTTGATAATAACCTCGCTTCGGCGAGGTTTTTTATTGATATGGGTTCATATTCTACTGCTTGCGCTCTCTTACAAGTCAACATATAGTAAATCCTCATGTCTCTCACAACGCTAATATATTGACTAGACTTAAAAAGTCTTACCTGTGAGCAGGTGATGACTCTCAAACGGGTAAATGGATAAATCCTCGGAGCTAAATACTATGAAAAAAATTCTAACTGCAGTGGCAATCACAACGGCATTCGCATCTTCAATTGCTGTTGCTTCAACGCCTGTGATGTTTTCATCAATCAACAACTTTAATGCGCCTGATGATTCAAACGTAGGCGGTGTTCGCCTTGCTGCACTCCACGGTAAAGTCGACACACTAAAAGGTGTGGATTTCTCTATTGTGGGCATGTCGGAAAGTGACGTAACAACAGGTGTTAACTTTGGCTTATTCTTTGGTGCTTCTAAAATCAACCAAGAGATGACAGGTGCGTCGCTAGGTCTTTTCAACTGGAACGAAGGCCAAACTACGGGTGTTAACCTTGGTGCGGTGAACGTGACTAACGATGTAAAAGGTGCCAACGTCAGCTTTGTGAATTACTCAGAAGGTAACACTATGGTTGATGTGGGCGCGGTGAACCTTTCGAGTGAATCAACGGTTCAGGTAGGCATCTTCAACAAGACCGCAAAAATTGAAGGCGTTCAAGTTGGCCTAATCAACTGTGCTGACAACGGCTTCTTGCCATGTTTCCCTATCGTAAACTTCGGCATGTAATCACTGCCTAGGTTTATTAATTAGATAGTAAAAGACCTCGCAAGTGCGAGGTCTTTTTGTATCCGAAATCAATGTTCGATAGCGCTTAGAATGTGCGGCTGTATTGCAGGCCCATTAGGATAGCGTTAGCGCTGGTTGTACCCTCTATTGTAGATACAACTGCACCTAAGTCAGTTTCTTCCGTTACTTTCACTTCTTTACCCATCAAATAAGTGAAACCAAAGTCGATATTTGATTTGCTATCGATATGGTAGGTAAATCCAGTAGAGAACCATTGACGATCTGAATCAGGAACAGATACGGATGTTAGCTCATCTTGAGCACTTTCGTCATACATATAACCCACACGTAATGTCCAATCACGGTTTAGGAAATAAGTACCACCAATTGAGTAGTGGAAACCGTTCTTCCATTCATAATTGTTCAGCGTACCAGACACATCAGCATCAAGAGTTTCAAACTCACGCCAACCCGTCCATTGAACACTGTAGTGTACTGCAAACTTGGTATCTTCAAGGCGATGGTAACCAGAAAATTCTGCCATATCAGGTAGAGGTAGCGTCAACTCATTGTTTGGTAAGCCCAAATACTCAATGTCACCTTCCGCTTTAATATCTGGGCTGTAACGGTATGACAAGCCAAAGCGATTGTTTTCATCAAGCTCAAATACAGTACCGACATTGAAGCCAATTCCGTAACCATCAACGTCAGCACTTAATGCACTAATTGTCTCATCTACAGTTACAGGTAGACCATTTCCATCATTCAATGCTTCACATAGTCTTTTCTGAGGGTTTTCTAGCAAGTTACACACATTGCCTGAAATATTAAGGTTGGTGTTTCGTTCTAAAGTTCCTTGACCATAGATCAAATCTAGCCCTGCACCAAAACTCCACTGCTCATTTAAGCGGTAAGATCCTGCTAGCCCTAGGTTAACACTCATGATCTCTGTTTTGCCGCCATACTCTTTTCCAGCAAAAGTCGCATCATCGAACTCAGTACTTGTACCGAAGTTTGAGTATAGATTTACACCCCACGCAAACTGATCATTTACAGGTACAATCAAATGGATGTTTGGCGCTACTGACGTACCACCAGCGTTATCATAGTTAGAGTCTACTGTATCTGTCGTCGCGAAGGCTTTGTACTTAGCATCAGTTACACTGATCTCAGTCGTGATGGTTTCAAAGCCAAGAGATAGCGACATCTCATCAAACAACGCCATGGCTGCAGGGTTACGAGCCATGACCGATGCGTTGTCAGCAATAACAGCGTCACCCGCGAATGCGCGGCCAATGCCGGTTGCAGACTGTGCATTTAGCTGAAAACCAGCAGAATGAGCTTGATAAGAGAGAAGAGCAGCGCCAACGAGAAGAGCTGACTGAGCGAAAGTAAATTTCTTGTACATGGAAAGTTCCGTAACAGTGCGTTTGACCTTTCCTTGGTATCAATTGCCTTATCCATACGGCGTATTGTTGATATTTTTACAGAACTTTATTCCTTAGTAAATGTCATACTATAAAAAACCAAGCGGATTCTCAGTGTAGAGCAAAAGCTCTATAGCAATCACGGGCAACCAGAACTGGTTTGACCAGATAGGATAAATCAATCACGCTTCCCTTTCAGACCAGAAATTTGGTGAATTTTTTATTTCACCATTAAACATCTTTTCATGGCGTTCACTTCCTAATATCAACCACCTAGACAAATCCTGAGTGCGATCGAGCCAATATTAAGCATCTCACTTTAGAAAAGTTGACTATTTTTTATGCAGTTTTGTTTGACGTTTGGGGATCGCACTCCTAACTTTTCATATTAGTGTCATAACCAAGGAGGCCCCAATATGAAACGTGCAAGTAACTCTTATCGTCTGCAATTGATCAAAGAAGTCGCCACTCGAACAGAGCGACTAAACGGTGGCGATCCGATGGCCAGCTATATCCAACACTTGATCGATGATAAGAGCCTCGATGAGCGAAATTGTGAACAAAACCAACGCTTTTCAGGCAATCACTTTGATGATCATGCCGGTGGTTGGGTAAGTGACCATTGGGGGCCTAAATAGAGTGTCGAGCATCACCTACCGGTAAGAGAGGTTCTACACCTTCGCGATTGAGAATCTCTCTTTTCTCCCCTTCAGACAGCCGATACCAAAGATACCTTTCTTGGCGCGAGCGTCCGCAGCCTAGGCACTTTCCGTGACAATCCGCTTCACAAACCCCAATGCAAGGATTAACGACTTGATGTTGCATATCCATATTACACCTCAATATACAGTACGCAATAATTAAGATATAGGACAGTTATGAATAGCTGTAAAGGAAGAATGTCAAAAAAGATCTTGTTGTGGATCAGTGTCTTGCTGAATATCTAAGCTTTGAGGAGGGGGTTTACGATGCTTTCGAATGTAACGTTGACGACAGAGTTTAATCACATGCAGTTGCTCTGCCGGTGTGAAGTTTAGCCAGTTGAAACGCTCTTCTCTTTTACGCATACAGCCCTGACAGTAGCCTTTTTCATCTACTGTGCAGACCCCTACACAAGGGTTTGGGACGGTAAAAAACTCTAGCTGCTGCAACGCTAAGTACCTTTCTGTGACATCTACTCAATACTGTAATAAATCTATAATTAGATGTTATTCAATAAGTTCCATTATGTGATTCATACCAAACTATGACGCAGTGCTGACAAAAACAGTGTTTTATTAACTATACTGCTCCCATCAGCCATCGTTTTATGGCTTATTAACCTAATTATTGGAGTTGATTTATTATGAAGCTTAGTCCAAAAACATTACTTGCAGCAATGGCCCTTCCTTTCGTAGTAACTGCATGTGCAAGCAATGGTGACGATGTGAAACAAATTACAGCTCAAGATCTACAGCACCACAACTGGGAACTGGTTAGCGTTGACGGTAAAGACATCGTACTAGAAGGTCGTCAAACTGCACCACGCCTAGAAGTTGGCGAGAAAATGACGGCAAACGGTAACGCAGGTTGTAATAATTTCTTCGGCCAAGCAGAGCTAAAAGACAACCAGTTCCGCATTGAAAAAATGGGTATGACAATGAAAATGTGTATGGGCGACATCATGGATGTTGAACAAGCATTCTCTCAAACATTGTCTGACTGGAGCGACATGACACTGACTAAAGATGGTCTGGTGCTAAAAAATGACGTTCACACCCTAACGTTCAAGCTTAGCGATTGGAAAAACTAATCACTAAGTTGGTATTGAGAAGGCAGCCCTGTGAAGTGGCTGCCTTTTTTATTGTCTTTCATCCCTCTCCTCAAGAATTTCAGCAATTCCTCAAAAAAATACACTTTTTTCCTTCATACTGAATGAATAATGATTTCAATCCGGTCTATCGGATTACGCTATCAATTCAAACCTATAACAAGGACCATTATGACAAGGCTGATCACTCTACTCTCTTCTTTAATGCTCTCTTTCTCTGTTTCGGCCGCTGACAACTGGCAGCAGATCGAAGAGAAAGCAAAAGGGCAAACGGTTTACTTCCATGCGTGGGGTGGAAGCCAAGAAATCAATAACTACCTTCGTTGGGCGGGCTCAGAGCTCAAGAAACAATATGGTGTGACCTTACAGCATGTAAAAGTGACGGATATTGCTGAAACCACCACACGCCTAATCGCAGAAAAAGCCGCGAACAAGAACAGCGGTGGTAGCGTCGATATGGTTTGGATTAACGGCGAGAACTTCAAATCAATGAAGCAAAACGATTTGTTGTTTGGCCCTTTTGTTGAGTATTTACCTAGCTGGCAGTACGTTGATAAGTCGCTCCCTGTGGATAGTGATTTCTCTGAACCAACGGAAGGACTAGAAGCACCATGGGGTGTCGGTCAACTGGTGTTTATCCATGACGCGAAGACATTGAATAACCCACCAAGCTCTTTCAGTGAATACTTAAGCTACGCTAAAGCATTCCCGAACAAACTAAGCTACCCTCGCCCGCCAGAATTTCACGGTACCAGCTTTTTGAAAGCGTTGTTGATTGAACTAACAAACAATGATGCTTCTCTGCAACGCCCTGTTGATGAGAAAAGCTTCCCATTGGTCACAGCGCCTCTTTGGTCATATTTGGATGAGTTTCATCAGGTAGCATGGCGCCAAGGTAAGCAGTTCCCAGCAGGCAGCGCGGAAACATTGCAGCTGCTTGATGATGGTCAGCTCGATGTCGCCATTACTTTCAACCCAAATGCGGTATTTTCAGCACAAGCGAATGGTAATCTAGCAGAAACGACGGCCGCTTATGCGATGGATGCAGGTGCGCTGTCTAACATTCACTTCTTAGCGATTCCATGGAATGCTAACGCATCAGAAGGTGCTCAAGTAGCGATTAACTTCCTTCTAAGCCCTGACGCGCAATCTCGTAAAGGTGACCTAAATGTATGGGGCGATCCGTCAGTATTAGAAAACCAACACCTAGTCGGCAATGCGAAAAACACCACATTGTTCAAATCTGTGGCGGAACCGCACCCAAGCTGGCAAGCCGCACTAGAATCTGAATGGCAAAAGCGTTACGGTAACTAGGTTACCGAACATCATTTAAGTGAGATAAAAGCCAGATGTTACGAGCTGCCTATCTTTTACTATTAACACTGTGTATCGCCCCGATGCTCCCTGGAGTCATTGGGGTTGGGCTCTCGTCATTTGGTTATATTCCACCTGTAGGGCTCAATCACTTTTCATTGGATGCCTATCAACAGGTGTTCGATTGGTCAGGTGTCTTTCGTTCCATCGGCTTAAGTCTGTTTAGCTCGGTAGCGAGTACCTACCTATCATGCTTATTCTGTTTTGCGATTTTGCAAAGCCTTTGGCTTAATAAGCATTGGCACCGGGTCGAAACCTTGTTGTCGCCTTTACTCGCTATGCCTCACGTTGCGTTTGCGATTGGCTTCGCTTTTCTATTTTCTCCGACAGGGATGATTGCACGGCTCGCTGCACAAGGCTTGGGTATTGAACTCGATACTGGTGATGCATCAACCGTAGTCAACGACCCCTATGCTGTTGGACTGGCGATTGCGCTTTCATTCAAAGAAGTGCCCTTTTTACTATTAATGAGCATTCCGGTTCTTCAGCAACTTAAAGTGGATAAAGTTGCTCAAGTCAGTGCTTCTTTGGGCTATTCCGAACCGCAATATTGGTGGAAAGTGATATTGCCTCAGTGGCTTGCAAAAATGCGTTTCGCTTTGTTTGCGGTTGTTGCTTATGGCGTATCCGTCGTCGACTTGAGTTTGATCTTAGGCCCGACGAATCCTCCCACTTTTGCCGTACTTGTGTGGCAATGGTTTAGCGACCCTGACCTTTCTCTATTACCACGAGCCGCAGCCGGTGCGGTAGTGTTGTTTGGTTTAGCCAGTGGGTTGCTGTTGTTCGTCGTGGCATTTGAAAAGCTCGTCACTCAATATTTGGGCGCTTGGCAATACAGTGGACGCAAAGGCATCCCCTTGCCTGGTAAAACGCTTTTCAGCCTCTCAGCCCTGTTGGCGGCGGTGATGTTCCCGCTTATGTTGGTTTGGAGCTTTGCTCACCGCTGGCGTTTTCCTGATCTTCTACCAAGCCGTTACAGCGAGCGATTCTGGCAATATGAATGGAGCAACATCATTCCAACCATCAACCAAAGTTTATTGATTGCCCTTTGTACCGCCTTTGTTTCTCTTATCCTTGGGCTTATCGCTCATGAGTACCGGATTAAACATAAGTGGCACCTGCCGAGTTACGTGATTGCATTGCCAATGTTGATCCCTCAGCTTTCTATTTTGTTTGGCTTGCAGGTGACAACGCTATATTTGGCCTCGGATGCGTATCTTCTTTGGGTGGTTTGGTCTCATGTATTTTTCGCCTTCCCATTTGTTTACCTAGCATTAAGTGGGCCATGGGAAAGCTACGATAACAATTACACCAAAGCGGCTTTGAGCTTAGGTAAGTCGCCAATCTATGTATTTATTGCAATTAAAGCTCGGCTGCTACTGCCCGCTATTTTGTATGCGTGGGCGGTTGGCGCGAGCGTAAGCCTTGCTCAGTATTTGCCAACACTTATGTTAGGTGGCGGCCGCATTGCCACTATCACCACAGAAGCAGTCGCCCTATCGAGCGGGTTCGATCGTCGAGTCACTGCAATTTACGCGATTTGGCAGGCGATATTGCCATTTGTCTTTTTTACATCGGCTATCCTGCTCAGCCGCTGGGTTCAAAGACGCTCTCAACCTACAATAAGAACAAAGGAATCATTTGCGCATGACGCTGCAACTCACAAACCTCGCCATCCATAAGAAAGATGGAGAAGCGCTTTTTTCCAATCTCAACATTACAATTGGCCCAGGAGAAATTGTCAGCCTGATGGGCCCGAGTGGCTGTGGGAAATCAACACTTCTGAATCTCATTGCCGGACACCTTAGTGATGAGTTCCAACATCAGGGTGATTTATCTTTGAATGGAGAGGACCTCTCAGCCAAAGAACCTCATCAAAGAAAAGTCGGTATATTGTTTCAAGACGATTTGCTTTTTCCTCACCTTAACGTTTGGCAAAACCTTGCTTTCGCACTACCTAATGAAGTGAAAGGTGATCGCCGTAAACAGCAAGCCATAGAGGCGCTTAACAACATTGAGCTGGCTCATTTAGCAGAATCGTTCCCCGACCAAATTTCTGGCGGCCAACGCGCACGTGTCAGCTTGACGCGTATGTTATTGGCCAAACCGCAATTGGCTTTATTGGATGAACCATTTAGCAAATTAGATAAGGCGCTAAGAACCCAGTTTAGAGATTGGGTCGTCGAACAACTCCAGCAAGCGCAAATTCCGGCACTCATGGTCACTCATGATAGAGAAGATGTACCACAAGGTAGCACCGTGCTGACTTGGCCTTGGGAGGTCACCCATGCTGGATAAGATCAGTATTAGAGTCATTCGCTGGCCATTGACTCAAAGTGCCAACTTGCTTAACAAAACCGGGGTGACTGCGAACCAAACCACCTTGTTCGGTTTCGTTTTAGGCTGCTTAGCTTTCCCAGCTTTGATTGCCGAGCAATATACGATAGCGCTGATGTTTATCGTACTGAACAGGATTTGTGATGGGTTAGATGGCGCATTGGCAAGAATCCAAGGGATCACTGATGCAGGAGGATTTTTGGATATCAGTTTGGATTTTCTGTTCTACTCCCTCATCCCATTTGGCTTTGTGTTGGCCAACCCTGAGCAAAACGCCATCGCCGGCGCTTTTTTGATTTTCTCATTCATAGGGACAGGCTCTAGCTTTTTGGCTTTTGCGACCATGGCCGGAAAACGAGGCATTGATAACCCCGTTTACAAAAACAAATCCCTTTATTACATGAGTGGTTTAACTGAAGGGACAGAAACCATCGCCTGCTTTATCGCTTTCTGCCTTTTCCCGCAACATTTTGCGAGCATCGCTTATGTGTTTGGCGCAGCGTGTTGGTTCACTACCTTTACTCGTATTTATTCGGGGTTTCAGACATTAAAAGAGGAGCGTTAAGCTCCTCTCGTGTTTATAGGGTAATCTCTACTCGGCGGTTTTGGGCTCGCCCTTCCGCCGTTTCGTTAGTGGCGATTGGATTGCTTTCACCTTGTGATTCAACCGCCACATTCAGCTTTCCACTATCTGACAAATACTGCTGAACATTTTCTGCACGCTTGATACCGAGTGCAAAGTTGTACTTAGCACTACCTGTACTGTCTGTATGACCGGTTAGATTGAACTCTTTTTCACTCTGTTTAGCCACTTGGATAATACGATCAAGAATTTGCGTCGAAACTGGCGTCAACTGCGCTTTATCAAAATCAAAATAGACCGTTGCTAATACGTCACCTTCGTCACGCTGAACCAAATTACCATTGATGACCAAATATTCGGCACACTCGCGCTCAATCTCAAATCGACTGGCAAATAGCTCGATCAGTCGGTTTACATCGAGCTGTTCATTCTGATTTTGCAGCAGATTAAAACTGCCTGCATTTGGAATGAATGTTGTTGGTTGCCCAACCTCAACACTTAAATAGGTTGTTTGGCCTTTATTGTGGCAAACCTGCTCAAAGAGTTCAGAGCTCTGTTTACCCCATGCGGAAAAACACTGTAGCAGTGCCATGGCACCGATTAACTTGACGGGTTTGCTTATCATTTTAGATGTCCAATTTCTTCAGATATAAGATTTAAAATAATGTCCAAGAGTTCGTCTGGATTCTTGGCATCATAGACATTTTCTTTCCCGACACATTGCGTCAACGGGTTATCATTCACATCGTAGTCAAACCCTATCATCGCAAACTGGAATGTCACCGGGCGGTTGTCGGGTGTCTGTCGACTACTGAGCTCGCTCTTAATCACATCACACAGCCCCTCTTCAATTAGACTCTGTGTGGGAATACTCCGTAACGGCCCATAATATCCAGTACTATCATCACCATCAGAGAGAATAACCAACAATTGTCTTGGATTAGGCTCTGCCAAGCGCTCAAACAACTGTGCCGCTTTGATAATGCCTTGATATGATGCTGTTGCACCATCTGGATAAAAACCGCTCATTACGCTTCTGAGATTGGTAAAGTCATCGGCAAATGGGACAGTCTTAAAACCCACGTAATGATTGTTGTAATTGCTTCCATCACACACCATGCTAGGATCCGTTGCACGATCATAACGCCAATTTCGTACAGTGGTCTTTGCATCCACTTTTAATCCGCTCCAAGTAGATTTGAAGTAAAGTTGGTCAACAAAGTGCCACGGTCTTGTGCCCCACCTGTCACAGCGCATGTTATCATCCGGTCTAGCAGTAAATTCTGCGTAGGGTACCAGCGCAACTCTATTATTAATTTCTTGAATGCCTTGATAGCTTTCTAATTCATCAAGGACCTCATTGATTATCTCTTCTACGTGCTGATATTTAGCCTTGCGATTCCAACCTTCTCGCATAGAACCTGAGTAATCCATCACAAAGGCGACATCAATGCTATCACCTTGATACTTTCTCGCCGTGGCCTCATGCACAACATCGTAGCTCTCACCAAATCCAGCCCAACTTTCTGTCGGTAGCCAGGATTGCTGTTCAATAGAAACGTCCAGTGCATATTGCGCATAACGACTCGCGCCATCACAATCACGGCTATTGGATACATTACACTCTGTGCGCTCAATACTGGTTACCGTAATATCGACATCGCTAACATAGGCATCAATGTAGTTTGTTGCCAGAGCACGATTCTCCACTTGATCGAGGCTATTTTGCGCAGCTAGGGCTAACGCAGCGACCTCTGCTGCATCACCTAATCTCGCCTTGGTTTGAATCGCGCGAGAACCATCAATGGCTAAGGTAAAAAAGCCCCACATTGCTGGAATGATCAACGCAAAGAGTAGTGCTGCATGTCCGCCTTGCTTGCGTAAGCTGTGCTGTTTCATCATTAGCGGCCCATCATAATGGAAGAGGATTGAATCGTCGTGAAGTCTTCATCAAACAAGTCACCAGCCCAATTAGCTGTTTCGTAGCAAAGTGTTACTCGATAAAGTGTTGCTCTACGCCCCCACGAAGTGACCATTGAGAGATCTTGCATCTGAGAGATGGTTTGCTCTAGTTGGCAGCCTCTCCCCTGCTCTATCGTCGACACGGAAGCATTACCTTCAAAGTCAAACTGCAGCAATTCAAATTCACCACCAAAGTTCGCGCTATCATAACCGCCTAAGGTGCGGTTCAATGACGAACGTCCGACTGAGTAAATATCGGCTACCATGGCTTGATCAATGTCGTAATTGTCTTTGCCGTAAAGCTGCGTTCGTTCTTTGATGATGTTAACCAGTGAGTAAGACAAGCGGTCCATTTTTCCTTGAACCGATAGCTTTACCACCCAGTCAGCAGTAAAAATAAGCATGGTGGAGAAGACCACACCTAGCAGAGCAAATTCGATCGAGAACGCACCTCGTTGCTTAGATCTTAAATTGATCACGTTCGAACTCCTGAATCACAATCACTTCTCGGGTGAAGTTGCTAGTTCCGTCCATAAAGAACGCCAGCATCGGTTGATATTCATAACTGACACTGTAAATGGCTAATGAGCTGTCTGTTGGCTCACCACACTCAGTTTCTGTCTCGTCATCGTTTTGTGAGCAGTCGCCACCGATGCCGTTGTAGCGCCCTAATTCATCTAGCGAAGCAAAGTAGTGCACAGAAAGGTGATACTTGTCTGGATCAATGATTCCGCCAAAAGCGCCAGATTGCTCTCTGATCACACGCCTAAATTCGGTCATAAACGTGCTCTGACTGTTGTTTTCCGAGTCATTCGTTACTTTCTTTGCCTCACGGGAAGCTTCCGCTATGGCCAGATCATTAACCGATGACACATAGGCGATGTACCCCATCTCAGCCCAAAGCATAATCATTAAGAAAAAGGCCATAAAACCTAAGCCGAACTCAATCGACACGGCACCGGTTTGCTTGATTCTTTTCATGGATTACGGCCTATGCTCTAAACCATCGAGAGCGCTCTGCTCCATGGCAGTGACAATGTCATTAATCTGCTCATCACTATAATCGTGTTCCAGCAGCGCTCTCGCTTGTGGGTATTGCCCAAGCTTAACCAAAGCGATGGTCAAATTGGCTTTAGCTTTCGCATCTTCTGGGTTGTTGTTGTATACCGAGATCAGCAAGTCATAACTTTCTTGATAGCGCTGTTGCAAAATGTAGAGTGCCGCTAAGTTGTTCTTCACCACGTCTTCTTGATAGAAGCGCTTTCGTGACTCAATAAAGTGAGACTCGGCTAATTCAAACTCACCTTCAACGCTAGATAAAATGCCGGCAAGGTTATGCGCTTCACCGCTTTGGCTGTTAAGCTCTAGGGACTTCGATATATGCAATGAAGAGAGATCCAATTTATTGAACTGAAAGTAGGCTTTGGCTAGAAGTAATTCAGATTCAAAATCCAACTCGGAACTTGGTAATTGTTTTAAAACAAAAATGGCCGCTTCTGCGTCATCCGCATCTAGGTAAGCGCCTGCCAATTTACGGCGCGTCTCTGCGTTCTCTTTTTGCTTAAGTTCGTTTTTGTAAAACTCAATCAACTTACCTTGGTTATTGGTTTCGACAAAAATCTGCTCTTTGTTTTCATTGATGAGCTTATCTCGGTCATATTGAGAAGAGGCGCAGCCAGAAAGTAGCAAAACCAAGACGATCAGTTTGTTATATCCCATCCATTAACCTCATCATTGCTGGAGCCAAAATAATGATCACGATCGGCATCATGATAAATAGGATCAGTGGCATCGACATTTTTGCTGCCAATTTTCCTATCTTTTCTTCTGATGTAAGCATGTTCACGTCACGGATATCGGCCGCGAGTGTCGTCAATACCGAATAAATGGATGAGCCGTACTGCAAGCTCTGTTTGAGTGTCATAACAAAACTGCGTATTTCTGGGGTCGGTAGTTTTTGATACAGCTCGTCAAGCGCTTGCTCTAACCCGACAATTTTTGCTCTGTCATTAACCCGCGCGAGTAATTTAGCGAGCTCTTTGTCGAAGGCTTTGAGTTCAATCGCAAGGTATTTCATTGCTGCCTCAAGCGTCATACCGGTTTGGACACAAATCGCCATAAGGTCGAGTAGATAAGGCAGTTGGCTCGCGATTCTTTGCTGACGTGATTTCTTCCTAGCGGCTAGAATAGAATCAGGGGCAATGATGCAGCTAACGAACCAGATAGCCATAAAGGAAATCATCTTACCGGAATCAATTAGGCCGAACTGGCTCATCAAATAGAGCGCGCCAATACCGACTAATGAAATACCATATTTTATGTGCATATAGTATTTAGCAACGTTCGCGTTCTCTATCCCGGCGTCTTCAAGCTTGTTCTTAATCTCATCGTGTTGTGAGGTAAATGGCGAGGTCAGCTTTTCTAATGCGGCCTCAAGGCTATCGACTTCCTTTTCAACCACATGTTCATTCTCGTCATCAAGTAACTGATAGATTTTGAACTGCCTTTTCCGTTTTGCCGAACGCCAAAGCTGATAGGCGATGATGGAGACGCCCCCAGTAATCATTGAAAGTGTAATAAAGATGCTAAGAAATACTGTATTCACTTTTGCGCCCCTCTCATCAACATCCAAATCATAGACAGGCCAGCCACCTCACTACCGATCACGTAGTAAAGAATCGGCTTTCCTGCTGGATCAAAGATTAAAAACTCAAAGTTTTCTGGACTGATGTACTGAAGCATAAAGAGCACAGTAAAAGGCAGAGCTGCAACAATCTTGGCTGACATACGTGCTTCCGCGGTTAACGCGTATTTCTTTTTCTCAATAGCTCGCGCGTCAAACATCAAACGGTTTAGCCGCGCGATCACGTCTTTTAGCTGACCACCTCGCTGCATGTTGGCACGCAAGGTAATCACAAAGAAATAGAAAGAAGGATAAGGGAACCGTTCGCATGATTTTCGAAATACATTGTCTGGGGATTCACCAAGCTGCAGTCTCTCTCCCATTCGCTTGAACTCCTGCCCGACGTCACCTTGTAGTGTCTTACCGACATAAATGATCGCGTGCATGATACTTTCGCCTGAGCTAACAGCACTCGCTAACATATTTAAGGCATCGGGAAAGGCACTTTCAAATGCTTCTCGCTGACGTTTTTGCAACCACAAGTAGCCAATCACCCAACTTAAAAGCAGCGCAATCGAACCAACAACCAGAATATCTGTCTTCAAATATTTTTGGTTAAACGCTGCGGTTGCAGATAACACAAGGAAACTAAATACCGCGACTTTCGCTTCGGCAAACTTCCCGAGCTGGCGCTTAACATTCGCTATATGAGCTTTAAGTTGGTCCAGTATGGTTTTGTCAGAGAGTGCTTTCAGGTCAACCGCTTGTTGAGCTTCATCAATGGATGAGATCTTTAGCGATTGATTGGCTTCCTCAAGATAGTAGGTACGCTTGGCTTTCTTTTCTGGCCAAAATGCCGCTAATACAGCCACTCCCCCAAGGATCAACGCAAGCCAATAGATCATGCGACTTCCTCGACATTGAATGCTTGCGACAACTGCTGCTCTAAGCCGAAGAATTTCGCTTTTTCGACCAATACTGAACGCTGCATTAGGCCTGCTGTTACAAAGCGCCCCTGTATCTTGCCATGCTCTAAACTGGCTGAAATTGGTTGGTAGCGGAACATTTCCTCTAGAACGACATTCGATCCTTCGATCCCCACCACTTCAGTAATGCTCATTACTTTGCGACTACCATCATGCAGTCGGCTGATTTGTACAACCAAATCAACGGCGCTAACAATAGTGCGGCGAATCGCCTCAAGGGGTAAGTTATTGGTTGCCATCATCACCATCGATTCAACCCTTGAAATCGCATCTCTGGGCGTGTTGGCGTGCAGTGTTGACATTGAACCATCGTGACCGGTATTCATCGCTTGCAGCATTTCAAATGCCTCTGCGCCACGACACTCACCGACAATGATCCTGTCTGGTCTCATACGCAGTGAATTGATAACCAAGTCTCTCTGAGCAATCGCACCTGATCCTTCCGTTCCCGCAGTTCTCGTTTCTAGACGGACGACGTGAGGCTGAAGCAGTTTCAATTCCGCCGCATCTTCGATGGTAACAATGCGCTCTTTCTCCGAAACAAACTGAGACAGGGCGTTAAGCATGGTGGTTTTACCCGAACCCGTGCCGCCAGAGATTAGGATATTCAGTCGACAACGTGCTGCTATCATTAGCACCTTTGCCATCTCAGGGCTCATGGCACCAAAATCGACCAATTGCCCTAAATCGATACTCTGCTTTTTAAACTTACGAATCGATATAGAGGTTCCATCGATTGCAATCGGAGGAATGACGATATTGACGCGGCTTCCGTCAGGCAATCGAGCATCACAGGTCGGTGAAGACTCATCAACTCGGCGCCCTACTCGGTTAGCAATGCGTTTCGCAATTTGCAGCAACTGATCTTCATCAATGAAGGAAACATTCACTTTATCAACAATGCCATTTCTTTCGACAAAGACGTTGTTACAGCCGTTGATCATGATGTCACTGACCGATTCATCTTCCATCAAGGATTGAAGTGGGCCTAATCCGTGTAATTCATCCACTAAGCTCTTCACATACTCTCGGCGAATCACCGTCGCTACCGAAAAACCCAGTTTGTCGATCAGCATATCGACAGCATTAGAAAGCTGTTGAGTTAACATGTCCTTGGTTAGGCTTTGAACAGCCTCAGCATCTAACGCTTCAAAGATCTGTTTACGGATCTGGACATAAGCCGACTTTGCCGTATCCATCAGTTACCTCGCTTTAGCAATCGATGAATCCAAGACACTTTATCGCTGTTTTCCGGTTGCCCAAGCAACGCAGAAGTTAAGCAATGTAAGCTTTGACTCACTGGGTAGTCGTGCTGATAGATGTGCTTATCATCAAGAATAAGCTTGTTCAGTCTTGGTTCGTTAGGGAAAACGATATCAACGTCGCGGCCTAAGAATTGTTTGACTTCACTTTCGCTCACAGAGGCCGCTTTTTCAGACACTGTGTAATTTAGAACCACTAGGTAACGCGCATCAGAATTGGCAATTTCAAGCGCGCGTAGCGTTCTTTTTGCTTCTCTAACGCTTGACACTGTTGGCTCTACCAACAACACAACAACATCATAGGCATTGGCGATGTAATCGAGGTCTTGTTTTGAGTTATTGGCTCTTGAGAGGTCTTCTAGAATGAAATTGTATTGACCTGCCAACTGATCAGCCAAGGTACGGATATAGTCTTTCAGCTCTAACTCATTAAGCTCGTTCGATTCTAGCGAAATGAAAGCGAGCATATCATTCACCTTCTTCACTAAGCCCGATGCATACGTCGCATCAATGCTAGAGGCAAGCGAAGCGCGTGATATGTGTTTTTTCTCAAACTGTTTAATGCCGAGGAAAATATCTAGGTTGCCGCCACGAAAATCATGATCGATGATTAGGCTTGAAGATTTTTGTAAGTTAGAGAGCTCAAACGCAATTTCAGCCGTCAACATCGTCGCGCCGACTCCGCCTTTGGTGCCCCAAATGCCGACACGTTTTGCGGTTCTATCTTTGCCTAAACCGGAATTACGCTGTCGGTTACTGTTCACATTGCGCACAAAATCGATCAGCTCTTGCTTAGTGATAGGCCAAAAGACGTAATAGAAACCCATTTCTTTGAGATTTCGGATCGTCGAGATCGCATCTTCACTACCAATCACAATCACCGATGCGCTATTCGGCAATAGATGACTGATTCGCTCCATATCTTTCGTGACATTTTGGCTCAAGTTCAATTCAACAATAACGATCTCTACCCGAGATTCTCGAACGTGTTGTTGAATAGCAGCATCCCGGTTAGAAAGCATGGATGGCGCATTGATATTTTCGAAACGAAACGCTTCATCAACCAAATCCACACATTCTTGTGTCTGGTGAAACAGTACAGATGTAATGGTTTCCTTTTGTACTGTTTCTTCAAGGGACTTTGATTGAAGTTTACCGACTAAATCAAACATAAATACTCTCTACTCCGTCGCTATCTGCACAGTTCCACCCACCGACTCACTTGCTGCCGGTGCTGCAATCATATTTTCAGGGTTAACCATCGAGTGCCAACGAGCATTCTCTGCGTAGCAACCACCGTGTTTCTTACCGAAACTGCCAATTACAACGGGTGTACAAGACTGGGTCACGACTTGAGCCTCATTAAACTGAACGCGAATATCTTGTGAGTAGGGTAATGTTTCCTGCGTCACCGTAACATTGTTTCCGTCGACACCTTGTTGAATCAAGGCTTGCTCAATAGCATCAGCCAGCTTCTTGCCTGCAGAAGTCGCCCAGCTGATAGACACACCCTTATTAGCAACCAGTGGCCAATTGTTAGACATGATCTTTTCAATTTCTTGCTGTGCTTGATTTGTTCCTTTCGAATCCAATGAAACGGCCCAGGTATAGGTCATAGGAACAACCTGAACTGAGCTTCCTTCACGCAAAGTTATCACTTCTGCACACGCACTTAATCCCATCGCAGCAACTGCGATCAGTAGGCTTTTTTTGAGTGGTTTGTTCATAGTTTAAAGCCTCCGACTGAGTAAATTTCGCGTGCCCATTTGTCACCTGGGGTAACGTCACGAGCTGGTTCGATATTCAAGAATCGCTCTAAGCTGGTCGTTTTTTGCATGGTAGGAAGCTGAATCAACTGCGGCTCTACTGGCTGAACCAAGTTCACCGTTGCCACAATGATCAGCTCGGTTTGCGTGCGCTCTGTACCTGTTGAACGGAACAATGCGCCAAGAATAGGGATTTCGCCGATAAAAGGGATCTGGCTAATAGACTCTTTATCTTCGGTGCTTAATAGGCCACCTAAAACAAAGCTTTTGCCATCCGCTAACTGCACAGTAGTGCGAGCTCGACGAGTTTTCAAAGCAGGAAGATCATACGATTCATTGCTGTACTGAGTATCAAGAGAGCTGACTTCAGGGATCAACGAAAGCTTGATATTGTCATCATCAAGCACTTTTGCCATCAAATCGAGGCGAATACCAAACTCTTTGTAATCAACGTTAGTCGTGCCATCAACAACGGTAACGACTGGAAGTTCACCACCAACAAGGAAGCTGGCCGTTTCACCGGACATCACAGAGAGGTTTGGCTGAGCCAAAATTTGACCAACGGTATCACTGCCGATTGCAGTAATCACAGAAACGATATCAGAAGCACTGAAAGAGGTAAGTTTGTCAACGAATACGCCAGCGCCAGCTCCCTCGCTACCATACTGCACGCCAAACTCTTCTAAAAATGAGTGCGATACTTCTGCAATCGAAAGCTTAACGTTAACCTGCTTTTGCGTAACGACCTGAATGTTATTCACAACGCCTTTGTAATGAAGTCTCTTCATAAACTCCATTTCGTAGTCGGTGTCATCTAAGTCCCATTCGATCGCAAATTCCGTTCTCTCACGTTCTAACAGTTCACCCACCATTTGGTTGATGTTGTCTTTAATCTGTTCATTCGGCACGGTACCTGTCAGTACAACGTTATCGGCAATGTGAGTCAGCTTAACTTCCGCTTTTGGATGTAAGAGAGCGACTTTTTGCTCGAGCTCCGCCAATGAAAAATTAACGTTAACCTGATGTTGAACAAGCGTTTTTCCATTTGAACCAAACACCGCAAAACCGGTGTTACCCATCACTTTGGCAAACAGTGCGACTTTGCGTTTATCGATCACTTGGTAGTCAGCAATGGTCGGGTTAGACACAAACACAGATTCAATATCTTCACTGACGCTAATCACTTTCATCTCACCTTCCGAAAGGTAAGTGGTTTTGGCGAACACGTGGCTTGAAAAGCACACCATTAACGCGCATAGAGAGCTAAATATCTTTTTCATCACTTTCTCAGTTAATCGTCACGGTGTCAGCGCGGAATTCAACCACTGACTTAAAGTTGGACAAAACATCGCCCGCGTCAGCGTGCAAATCTTCTTGTTGGTAATCGCCAATCGACTTATGCACTTCGAGTTCTGAAATGCGCTTGGCTACCGTGATGGTGGCAACTTGTTTACGCGTTAACTCCAGAATTAGACTGACTTCAGTGCTCGGGGCTGTATTGCGGCTGCCTTCAATCAAGCTTTTATTCACTTGCAGTACTTTTACGGCAGTCAAGATAGGAGTAACGAACATATTTCGTTTACGGCTTGCTTCGGCATCGGCCGATTCAAGGGAATATTCTGTAGGTAAAGAAAGCGAGAGGACATCAATCAAAGTGCCGTGATTAATGACGCCACCGACAATAGATTCAGGTTGAACAACAACCGCATATGGGACGCGATTTGGCGCAATCACAAAATCCACATAGCCGTCTTGTTGAGGGGTGATAATACGTTCACTGAAGGCCAAATCTCCGGCCTGCAAGTCTTGTCTGTACACTGAGCCCAGCTTAAGCTCAAACTGCATGTTCTTTTCTACGCCGAGCTTATTTGCTTCAGATTCAGGAAGCCGAGCTAGTTCAAAATGCTCACGCTCAAGTGATTGCCCTTTAGCAACCGCTTTTTTCAAACGCCAGATGGTGATCAATGACTCTTGTTCAGCGACAACTTTCGTCGATTGGGGCTGCTCTGACTGGCTTAAACTATTTGCAAGACCAAGCAAGCCAAATAGAATCGCCAAACCGGCAATGGCAAGCAATAGTATTTTTTTCATATACAATCCTTATAACGAGGCCGCGACACCTATGAAGCCACCCATCGCAATCGCAACACCGTAGGGAACACCAGGTTTTAACTTTTGAGTGAGTTTATTTATGATGAGGTACGCGAGACTTAAGATACCGCCCAAAATACCAATAATGACAAGTATTGAAGCAATGTTTGATGGTTCAATAGCGATTAAATAAGCAGCCAACAACTTACTGTCGCCACCACCGAGTAATTTAAAATTACTAAGCACTATTCCAAAGGTAAGTACAATCAGTGGAGCAGTAATGAAAGCGCTATTCCCATTGACGACACTGAGTGCGATGCAATTAATCGCGATAACGCCACACACTCTATTACCAATCGTTCTACTCTTTATATCCGAATAACATACATACAAAGAGAGGGTGGCTAGTAACACTAGCCACCCTAATATGTCGAAGCTCAAGACTTACGATAATGCGTCAGCAATATCAGTGAAGATACCTGTCAATGCTGTGCCGATTGATTCAACCTGAGTTGCAATAATAATCGAAATACCCGCAGCGATCAGACCGTATTCAATGGCAGTTACACCTTGCTCGTCATTTTTGTAGTTTGCTAGTGCAACTTGCGCTTTAACGAATAGCTTAGTGATCATTTTATTTTTCCTTAAAATTAAATTTAATCAATATAGGGTTCTACCCTGAATTTCGGCGGCAATTCTATGTAGATATATTGTTAAGTTCAATGTTTGTGATTTTATAAATAATCAAAGAAAAATAACTACAAAACAAACAATTTGATTAATAATAAAGCAAAGACTCTACCAGGCAACTCATTTACCAAGCAAATAAATAATAGAGATATCACTAAGGTGACAATTTATAAATTACAAACAAGCGACACTCTATTAAATCTGCGTAGGAAATGACCTACAAGATTCATTTTTCTCAAAAGTGAGACGAAGTGGCGTTACATACACGGGACTTATTAATTATCCAAAAACAAGATGCTCAATAAATAAGCTTCACACTGGCAAAAAAAAGCACCCTAACTTGGGTGCTTATCCATATAACTAAACGGGTTATTGAAACCTTAAGACTTTTAGGGACGCTTCTGGGTCAATGTCATCAAACTCTGGCGGGTTGTCCAAACGCTCAATAAAGTTTAACTCCGGCGCTTCTTCTTTCATTCCATCAATCAGAAATTGGCTGGTTACCTGTGGTGAGTTCACACAGGCAATCACTTCACCACCTTCAGCCAGCAAATCAGGAAGCTTACGCAGAATGCGTTTGTAGTCTTTAGTTAGCGCGAAGCTGCCCTTTTGGAATGATGGCGGATCAATAACAATCAGATCATAACGGCCCATCTTTTTGATTTTTCCCCAAGAGCGGAAAATATCGTAACCTAGGAACTTCACTTGGTTGATGTTGTGCCCATTCAGCTTGTGGTTTTCACGCCCTTTCGCAAGCGAGCCTTTAGACATGTCGACGTTCACCACTTGGTCAGCGCCACCAGCTATCGCCGCAACAGAGAAGCCACAAGTATAAGCAAACAGGTTGAGCACATTTTTATGTTTAGCGTTGTCTTTCACCCAATCTCGGCCAAAGCGCATATCTAGGAACAGACCAAAGTTTTGGTTGCGACCAATGTTTAGTTGGTACTTAAGTCCTGACTCTTCCACAATTGGCTGGTGATCAAGTTCGCCAAGCAGCACTTCTGAAGGTGCCCCTTCAGCAAAACGGTACTGAACAACCATCGCTTGGCCCTGTTTCTGTTGCCAAAGTTCAGATTCCGATAACGTGACCAAACCTTGTTTGAGCGCCTCGATAAACGGCTCATCAACTTGTTTGAATATAGCCACAATCAGTTGGCCCTGTACCCAATCACAAGTGAGCTGTTCTAGCCCTTCAAACTGACGGCCACGACCATGGAATAAACGGCGTACTTCGTTTGGTGCAGCAGATAAACGTTGGTTAACTTGCTCAAAGAAGATTGGCAGTTTAGTGGCCTGCATTGGCGCAGGGATTACTTGTTGATCTTCGGCCATGATAGCTCCCATGGAGTAAGCCAAGAATCGATGCCTTGGCTAGTGTTCTCATTATTCCATTTACGACCAAGTATCGGGTTGTCTCTTGGGTCACAAATGACGTCGTATGTATTGTCTAAATAGTGGAAGCGCAGTGCAAATGCATGCAAATAACCTCGGTCAGATTCACTGCCTGCATTATAAATAGGATCGCCGATAATGGCAGAACCAACGGATTTTAGCGCGACACGGATTTGGTGCGTTTTGCCAGAATGCGGTTTGCATAAGAAGAGTCTTTCACCCGGCTCTGAGCCTAACGAGAAGAACTGAGTAATGGCAGGATTATGTTGGCTGTTAAGAAGCTTCCATGACGATCGGCGTGAACGCTCCATATCACCACTGACTAAGCCTTGTTTCTTCTTCGGTTTTTTACTGCCAAGCGCAAGATAGAATTTTTCGACATTTCTGTCGGCAAACTGCTGGGAAAGAAGACTGGCTGCTTTAGCATTGCGGCCCAACAACAAAATACCTGATGTCATCTTATCTAATCGGTGAATAAGGTATAGCTGTTGGTCGCCGGTTGTTTTCGCCACTTCTTGAAGCAACATCGTATCGCCATCATCTTTATGTACCGAGACATTAGGGTGTTTGTTGATGACGAGAAAATCGGCGTGGGTGTGTAAGATATCAAACATGTAACTGGCTCCACTTTGGACGGATGAGTATACCCATTATCCAAGTGAAAGCCAGTTTTGAAGGGGGAATTAGCTCAGCTTAAATTTGCCGACTAGCGCTTCTAATTCGGTGACTTTTTGGTTCAAGCCATCGACATTTTGCGAGCTGCTATTCGCCAGCGTCAGAGATCGTTCTGAGATATCACTGATCGCGGTAATATCGGCAGCAATCTCTTTGGTCACGGCCGTTTGTTCTTCAGCCGCCGTTGCAATGGAGTTAACCATCGCTTGAACATTGGCCGCACCTGCTACAATCTCATCCAACGCACTGACCGCACCAGAACTGCGTTCAACACCAATCTCAACAAGCTGACAGTTTTCAACGGTGTATGTTACCGCCTCTTGTGTGCCTGATTGAATTTGTTGAATGATGCCTCCAACTTCTTGCGTGGCTTTGGTTGTACGCTCGGCAAGGGCTCGAACTTCATCAGCAACCACAGCGAATCCGCGACCAAATTCACCCGCTCGCGCCGCCTCAATCGCTGCATTCAGCGCCAGTAAGTTAGTTTGCTCTGCAATTTCTTCAATCACACGGATCACAGAGCCAATTTGTTCACTGTGAGTGCCCAACTCATTCATCTGATTCGACATTTCAGACATTTGCAAACTCACTTGCTGAATAGAGTCGACCATTTCGCTAATAACGTTTCGACCTGACTCTGCACTGCCTTCAGAACGCTGTGCCTCTTCGAAAGTTGCGGTCCCCTGCTGAGCAACCTCAGCAATCGTAAGACTCAGCTCCTCAGCAGCGGTTGCTATCAGCGTGGCTTTGTCGGCCTGTGATGACGCCCCTTGAACAATATCTTGGCTTACACTAGAAAGCTCACCCGTTACCGTTTTCACCTCAACAGCCACCGAAGAGATACTGCCGATTAAGGTAGTGAGTGATGACTGCATCTTGTTAATAGAACCGGCTAAGTTGGCCAACTCATCACCCGAATCATCCCTGATGTCTTCTGCCGTCAAATCACCATCCGCGACGCGTTGTGCAACGCTATCGAGTTTAGATAGACGCGTGGTGATCGAGTTAGACAAGACATAAGCAATCACGCAAGTTAACACCAACGCAATCAAAAATAGCACAATGATGGTCGTTTCGATGGTATCGAAAGAGTCGTTCAAACCCAGTAAAGAAGCATAAGTCTCGGAGATTTCGTTGGACGAGGCTTCATCTAAATGCGCTTCGATTGGCGCTAGGTATCGTTCATATAGTTCTCTTAGCTGAGAGATCTCTTTTTCTAACGCACTTTTATCCCCGAGCAGCGGCACAATCTCTCTCTCGAAACCTTGAGTAAATCCAGCCATCAATTTTTCGATCTGTTCAACACGACGGAAATCCTCTCCCCCAGGCGTTTCCAATTTCTTCACGACGGCAATAGCGTCAGCAAATTCTTGTTTATTCGCTCTATAATCATTGATCGCGCCTGGCACACCCGTGATCGAGCCTGTCGCATCACGATAAACATCGCCCGCTTCATCAATCAAGATAAGGTAACCAACAACTTCCGGCACATCATCTGTGCGGATTTCCTCAGCGACATTGTGTGATTGAATCACTTCAATCCAAATCGTTGCTGCCATGGTGGTCATTATTGCCAAAACACACCCAAAACCTGCATATAGCTTTTTACGAACAGATAATTTCACAAAATACCTTCCATGTTTCATTATTAGAAGCTTATTAACCTAATTGAATTATCGGCCAAGTGACTCAAGTCTTTAGTTAAATATAGTGCATATTATCAATGACAGTGATGTGCATGACCTTGCAGGTTAAATCGTGGTCAGTAAGTGGCCCTATTTAATTAGCGTGAAATGCGGTATCATTCAGAACAACAAACTGTATATATAAATTTTCACTTCTCTTCAGGCTCCGTTCGCGATGATTTACCGACATTTAGTGTGTGTGCTCTCTTGTGCGCTTTTTACTCCATTTACCCTCGCGAATGACTCTTTAAGCCCTTGGTCTTTCTCCGGTTTTGGTACGTTAGGCTATAGCTACGAAAACCAAGATAACATTGCCTTCATCCGTGATTTTTCTAAACCACTTGACATAGACCAATCTGGTTCTTGGCTAACCGACTCTCAACTCGGTGCTCAGATATCCTATCGTTCATCCCCTTATTGGGATATGACGGCTCAAGTTGTCGCTACCGACTATATCGAGTATGAGCCTATCGATAGCTTAGAGTGGGCTTACTTGGCTCTGCACCCAACCCAAAGCCTTGATGTGCGCTTGGGCCGGATGGGGATCGATATCTTCTCTTTATCAGACACTCGTCGAGTTGACTATGCCCATATTTGGGTGCGCCCGCCTGCAGAGACATACGGTTGGATCCCACTCTATTCTGTCGACGGCATTGATGCGACTTATCACTTTGAAACAGACAACACTTTCTGGCGACTCAAAGCGCAGTACGGCTCGAGTCAATCAAAGTCGATGATGATGGAGGGCTCCTCTATCTATCACTTTGAGGGTGATGACTTATTTGCACTTAGTTTGACGGCTGAACATGGCGATTGGACGTTACGTTCGAGTGCCGCCAGAGTAACGATTGGGACTCCATTGCCGAATGAAGCTCAATTAGTTAAAGACACGCTCGACTATATCGCTTCTCTCGGGCCTTCAATGGTTCCAACTAACGTGAGCCAACAAGCCAACGATCTGAGCAATCAAATTGATATCCTTGGTAAATCAATTAATTATTTTCAGCTCAGTGCGACGTTCGACAACTACGACTGGTTGGTGGCTGGTGAGCTCGCCTACAGCCATTCACAAGCTCGCATCATGCCAAACGGCTTAGGCGGATACATCACAGTCGCGAAGCGCTTTAATGAGTTCACACCTTTTGCCGGATACTCGCTATTTAAAGCCAACGACCCCGCTTACCAAGCTGATGAGCAATGGGAAAATATCCACCCAGATCTCGCAAGACTTGGGGCCGCATCCGCTGAAATCATTAACGCCGGACGAATTGAACAGCAAAGCTCTTCGATTGGCGTGCGTTGGGACTTTTATCGTCAAGCGGCACTTACCCTTCAGTGGGATCACTTCATCATTAGTGAAAATGGCTCTGGCATGTGGGCTGGCGTTGGAAAAGGTCGAGATAAAGAGAACACGGTTGACCTCTTTTCTGCCTCTATCGCGTTCGTATTCTAGAGGCTGCTGATGAAACTTCTACTTTTGTTCTTTTGTAGCGTGCTTTTCGCTCTCGCGAGTGCCAATTGTTACGCCCAAATATTCGTCGTGACGCACAAGAACAACGAGTTCAGTTCGCTGTCGAGAAACGACGTAACCGCACTATTTTTAGGAAAAAAGCGTACATTGCCCAATGGAAAGTCCGCTTTGATGGTCGACCGAGGCATCGACTCTAAACTGCGTGAAGATTTCTTCTATGCATTAAATAAAATGCCGCTTTCACGACTGAACGCCTATTGGTCTCGTCTGACTTTCTCTGGTCGAATGATCCCCCCACAAGAAATTGTGCAAGAGTCGGACGTCGTTCGTGTTCTCACCGAGAATCCAAACGCACTCAGCTACGTTGAGAATTATCCTAACCACCCTGACTTAAGGGTTGTACTTACCTTAAAACGAGGCAATGGATGAAGCATTCACTGACCAGCAAACTGATCGTTTCTATATTTGCGGTGGCGATTATCTACTTAGTCATCGCAGCGACGGCCCTGACTAAGTTTGGTTTAGAAGATGAAAAACAACGTGCGCTTGAGCAACAAGAAAAGCTGATCAAAACGGTCAGCGCTTCTGCTTCCATCGCTGCCTACGTCGGTAATGAAGATATTGCGGCTGAAGTCGGCGAGTCATTGCTGCTCCATCCTGAGATTTTATCTGTCCTTATTCGTTCAAACGACGACTTTAGCTATCAAGCCGACTCAAGCCTAGAAAGGGATATTCAAGCTGATTTCAAAGAGCGTTATTCCTACCCGCTGTTTTCTCCGGTAGATAATTTGTCCATTGGTGAGATTCAGCTGGTTTTGAATCAAGAACTGCTTAACGAGAAGGCCTACACAGAAGTAAGAGAGCAAACCCAGTTACTCTTTTCACAAACGCTTCTCTTGTTGATCTTCACGTTTATCATGATTCGAAAGATTGTCGGTCAGCCACTGAAGAGAGTCGCCAGCCAATTAAGTACCTTACGCCCGGGAGACAATACGAAACTGTCTCTCCATGCCAGCCACCACAACGACGAAATTGGTTTGGTAACAGATAGCGTGAACCTGTTTGTTGAAAGCTCAACTCAAGCGCTTCGAACCGAGCGTGACCTTCGCGAAAAGATCTCTTACATGGAGAAACATTACCGCAATGTGTTAGAACAGGCGCAAATTGGTACCTTCGTCCTGGATCATGAAATGAAGCTCGTCAAAGGCAATGAGGTCTTGTTTGAGAACATAGAGAAGCACCTCGAGTTCACGCCTAGTGATATCATTGGCCGTAACCTTTTTCAGCTTTTCGATGAAGCGCAAGGGTGGGCACTTTCCCAGCAGGTACTCGAAAGCCAAGAGCCACAAAGCAAAGAGTTTGCTGTTAAGTCTCGCCATGGTGAAACCCTGTACGTTCAAGCCGTGTTATCCGTTTATAGGGGCTCTTCACCCGATACGTACCTGTTTGAAGGTGTCATCTACAATGTCACTGATCGCGTAATTAAAGAACAGCATGCTCTTCAACTCGCACAGGTGGATACCCTAACGGGATTAAAAAACCGCCTAGGCTGCCAGGCCTTTGTTGATTCGCTTCCCGTCACAAAACCCAATGAGGCGAGCTCCTTAGCCGTTATGCTGCTCGACCTCGACGGCTTCAAATCAATCAACGATACCCATGGGCACGCTGCTGGTGACGAAGTGCTGTGCATTGTCGCACGACGTGTGAGTAATCAAGTGCGTAAAAAGCGCGACGTTGTTAGCCGTTTAGGTGGGGATGAATTCGCAGTTTTACTTTCTTGTAGCGATGAGAATATCGACATCGTAAACAAAATTGCACGCAATATTATCAGTAGCGTTTCATTGCCGATTCATTTAAAGCAAGGGGATACCGTCTCTGTCGGCGTCAGTATTGGTGTTGCATTTGGGCAGGGTTCTCAATTTGAGCAGTCTCTAGCGAAGGCCGATAAAGCCATGTACCACGTCAAGAAAAACGGCAAAAACGACGTCTATATCGCTCAATCTTGATTTCATCAATGTTTTCGAGCCCTAGATCTTGGGGCTCAATATACTTCCATCGTCACTTCTTCTCATTACCTTCAAATCAACGCCTGATTTATCCTTATTACCATGGGGACAACAAGGCACTTATCATTGCAGCATCACTACTTTTCACCTCTGGTATTGCTTACGCAGACAATCACCCTCACTCAGGTTTTTGTAGTGAGAGACCGGATGGCACCTATGCAGACCCAGAGTCCAAAACTCAATTCTATGTATGCCTTGAGGGTGCTACTTATGTACAGTTATGTCCAGCAGGTACGATATACGACGAATCTTTTAACGGCTGTACTTGGCAATAATCCCGACTTTCATATCGTCAGTTTTACCACTGACAAATAAGTTTTAATAAAGAAAAACCCCAGCAGCTTTTCAGCCACTGGGGTTTGTTATTTCGAACTTAGTCGGTTTTTGCTATAGCTTCTTAGAGAAGACACCCGCGAGAGCGATAATACCAATACCTACTAGCATAATTTCGCCTTTACCGCTGTCGAAACCAGACTTAATACCCATGAACGCTACGATAGCAATTGCAACTGGGATTACGTACTTAACTAGGTTGTACCATAGACCGAACAGTGGGAAAGATACTTTGCCGTCGTTCGTGATTTCTTTTTCAAGCTCTGAGCGAGATAGACGCCAGCCCGCGAAGATACACACTAACATACCGCCAACCGCTAGGAAGATCTTGTCTGTTAGTAGGTCAAAGATATCGAATGCGCCCGTACCGAATAGAGTTGGACCAACGCCACCAAGCGACAGTGACGCGAACACACAGAGTGTTGCCATTACTACACTTGCAGAAATTACCGCTCTTGAACGCTTCATGCCTTTTTCATCGATTAGGTAAGAAACCACTACTTCTAGTAGAGATACTGAAGAAGTTAGAGCCGCTACCGTTAGGCCGATGAAGAATAGTAGAGCAAGTAGAAGACCAATTAAGCCACCCATTTCAGCGAACAGTTGAGGAACAACAACGAATACTAGACCAGGACCTGCTGAAGGCGCCATACCGAACGCGAACATTGCTGGGAACATTGCAACACCTGCTAGGATAGCAACACCCGTGTCCATCGCGGTAACCATACCTGTCGTCTGTACTAGGTTCTCTTTCTTCTTCAGGTAAGAACCGTATGTCATCATACAACCCATACCAAGAGATAGAGAGAAGAACGCTTGACCAAGAGCGGCAAGAACAACGTTACTGTCTACTTTAGAGAAGTCCGGTTTGAATAGGAACTCTACACCCGCCATTGCGCCTGGTAGCGTCATGCCGTATACCGCTACCGTGATAAGGATAACGAATAGTAGAGGCATAAGAACTTTACCTGCTTTCTCGATACCGCCAGAGATGCCTCTCATTACGATAACGATGTTTAGCATTAGGTAAACGCCCATCCACATTAGAGGCTGAACTGGGTCAGAGATAAAGCCACCGAAGCTATCACCGATTGCTTCAGGCGTGCTTAATAGACCACCACCTACTTTAAAGATGTAAGCCAGTGCCCAACCACCTACTACTGGGTAGAAACCCATGATAAGTAGACCACTTAAAACACCAATAACACCAGTAAACGCCCAACGACGATCAGTCGATTTGAACGCACCTACTGCTGATAGACCTGTCTTACGACCAACAGCGAATTCTGTAAGCATTACGCTGAAGCCGATAAATAGTACGAACATAAGATAGATAAGAACGAATGCGCCACCACCACTCTCACCAGCTGTGTAAGGAAACTTCCAAATGTTACCAAGACCTACAGCTGAACCTGCTGCAGCCATTACGAAGCCTAATTTAGACCCCCATGTATCACGGGGCTGTGTACTTGAACTAGTAGCCACGATTTACTCCATTAAAATCATTTTATAAGTTGTGTTTGCTTCTGTTAGGCGCCTATAAAAGTTGAGTGTATATATTTTTTTACACTTATTAGAATTTTGAGTGACGCTAACGTTATGGCAAGTAAACCAGTTTAAAAGTAAAATTGGAAGCCCACAAAGTACATTTTTCCACCACAATTGTAATTAATATGTTTAAATGCTGTTTTTTTAGCCTTAAACATCCTGTTGACACTAATTTTTACATTTAGCTAACAGAATTGTTCTATTTATGGACTTTTAGCTTCCTGTCGTCCATTTCCGAAAATCTTGCTTGTCGTCCCTTGCCTTCGGTTCTACTATTGTCATAGCCACTGTCTTCTAGGTTATTGAATGGAAAAGTTTTATCACTTCCTCACGCTCGCAGGAATTGCTCTATATTGGATTCTTGTTGCTGGTGTGACGATTCGTGTTGTATTAAAGCGCCGTGCCGTTAGCGTCTCACTTGCCTGGTTGATGATTATCTACATCATTCCTATCGTTGGTGTGGCTTGCTATTTCTTATTTGGTGAGCTGAATCTTGGCCGCAAACGTGCAGAGCGAGCCAAAGATATGCTTGCTCCGTTTGCTAATTGGTTTTCTAATCTCAATGATTGTCATGCACACTCTCCAGAGAGCTTAGGTCGCCACATCTACCGAATAGATGAGCTATGTAACAACCGTCTTGGTTTACCAGCCTTGTCAGGCAACTCTCTTTCGCTGCAAAGTTCACCTGACAATATCCTCAACTCAATCATCGAAGACATTGAAAATGCACAGTCTAGTATTCGTATGGTTTTTTACATTTGGCACCCTGGTGGTTTAGCGGATTCTGT
The DNA here is from genome assembly GCF_003970385.1 of Vibrio aquaticus. GTDB lineage: Bacteria > Pseudomonadota > Gammaproteobacteria > Enterobacterales > Vibrionaceae > Vibrio > Vibrio aquaticus. The sequence goes on from NZ_RXZH01000004.1 coordinate 73,716, forward strand.
TGCATCTGCGTTAATTCGTGCATCGAAGCGCGGTGTAGATGTTAAATTATTGCTAGATTCTGCAGGCAGCCCACGATTTTTCCGTAGCCAGTGGGCACAGATGATGAAACAGTCTGGGATACAGCTCGTTCACGCACTCGAAGTCAGCCCTTGGCGAATTTTCCTGAGAAGACTGGATTTACGTCAACACCGAAAGATCATCGTTATCGATGAAAAGATTGGTTATACCGGTTCAATGAACTTAGTCGATCCTGCCCATTTCAAGCAAAATTCCGGAGTTGGTCAGTGGATTGATATTATGGTGCGCATTACTGGACCAACGGTTAATGTACTTTCTGCGATACATTGTTGGGATTGGGAAGTCGAAACCGGCTCTCGTACATTCCCCCAGCTTCCTGAATACAAGATCAAACCTGATGAGCCTCAACACCCAGTCCAAGTTGTGCCGTCGGGTCCGGGTATGCCTGAGCATTTGATTTCTCAGGTGCTGACACTCGCCATCAATCAAGCGAATAAATCGGTACGCATTACAACGCCATATTTTGTCCCAAGTTCCGATCTTCTTGAAACGCTAAAAATGACAGCCCAACGAGGGATTAATGTTGAGCTTATTATCCCGCACAAGAATGATTCATTAATGGTGCAGTGGGCCTCTCGTGCTTTTTACAGTGAACTGCTGGATGCTGGTGTTAAGATTTTCGAATTTTATGGGGGCCTACTGCATACCAAGTCGGTCGTCATTGACGAACAATTCTGTCTTGTTGGCACCGTAAACATGGACATGCGCAGCTTATGGCTCAACTTTGAATTAACGCTCGCGATCGATGATGAAGCGTTTACCAAAGAGATGTACTGGTTGCAGCAAAGCTACATTGAGCAATCTCATCAAGTAGACTTTGAACATTGGAAAAAACGCACTCTCTCCTCTCGATTTCTTGAGCGTGTTTTTTATCTCTTCAATCCGCTACTTTAAAACTATTGCTATTAGACATAGCAATCCTTCTTGATATTCCTTGTCTGCCATGGTTTAAATAAAGCAAATCATGATTCAGACAAGGATTTCCAATGTCAGAAAGCCCGAAGACCAAGTTTGTTACCGCTGGTCGAGATAAAAAATGGACCAATGGCGTGGTCAACCCACCCGTTCAACGCGCTTCAACTATCGTATTTGATACCGTTGCGGAGAAGCAGCAAGCCACCATTAATCGCGCAAACAAGACCCTTTTCTACGGTCGCCGTGGCACGAACACGCACTTTGCTTTTCAAGATGCCATGACCGAGATTGAAGGCGGTGCGGGCTGTGCGCTCTATCCATGTGGTACTGCTGCGATTTCCAACGCGATCCTCTCTTTTGTAGAGACCGGCGATCACATTTTGATGGTCGATACCTGTTACGAGCCGACTCGGGATTTCTGCGATACCATCATGAAAAAGATGGGCGTTGAAACCACTTACTACAACCCAACGATTGGTGACGGCATCCGTGAACTGATCAAGCCAAATACCAAGATCTTATTTTTGGAGTCTCCTGGTTCTATCACCATGGAAGTTCAAGATGTCCCGACCCTTTCTAAGATCGCTCATGAGCAAGACATTATCGTGATGCTTGATAACACTTGGGGCGCTGGCGTGAATTTTTCTCCTTTTGATTTCGGTGTCGATATTTCTATTCAAGCAGCAACTAAATATATCGTTGGTCACTCTGATGTTATGCTCGGGACAGCTGTCGCAAGTGAAAAATACTGGCCACCACTGAGAGAACAAAGCTATTTGATGGGGCAATGTGTGTCACCCGATGATGCTTACCTAGGCTTACGTGGTATCCGCACCTTGGACGTGCGCCTGCGCCAACACGCTGAGAACAGTTTGAAAGTCGCAAAGTGGCTACAAAGCCGTCCTGAAGTTGATCATGTTCGCCACCCAGCACTGGAAACCTGTCCAGGCCATGAGTTTTTCGAGCGTGACTTTACCGGTGGTAACGGTCTGTTCTCTTTTGTTCTGAAGAGTTCATACTCAAAAGCGACAACGGCTCTACTTGATGGAATGAAGCACTTCAGTATGGGTTATTCTTGGGGCGGCTTTGAAAGCTTGATCCTTGCCAATGAGCCTAAAAGCTTCAACAGCTTGCGCACTGTCGCGAACCCGAACTTCGAAGGTACTTTGATTCGTTTACACATCGGTTTAGAAGATACCGATGATCTTATTGCGGATTTAGAAGCTGGTTTTGCTCGCTACAATGCGTTGATTCTAGAGAAAGAAGCAACGGCATAAGCGAACAATATTAGATATCAAAAGAGCGCCTCACTTGGCGCTCTTTTGTTTTTTAGGGCAACCAACCACATGGTCATCGACCATGCCAACCGCTTGCATAAAGGCATAGCAGATCGTCTCGCCAACAAACTTAAAGCCTTTCTTTTTAAGAAATTTGCTCATTGCTTTAGACTGTTCAGTTGAGGCTGGCACTTCGCTCATCTCTTTCCAGTGATTGATGATAGGCTTACCATCGACAAACTGCCAAAGCGCATTAGATAAGCTTCCATACTCTTCGATCAATTCTTTAGCCGCCTTCGCGTTACCAAACACAGAGTTGATTTTGCCTCGGTGTCTGACCACATCGAAGTTTTCTATGATCAACTCTGTTCGTGCGTCGTCACCCTTAATCAACTTATCCAAGTCATAATCTTCAAAAGCCGCTCGATAACCTTCTCGCTTTTTCAAGATGGTAATCCAACTTAGCCCAGCTTGTGCTCCTTCTAGGGTGATGAACTCAAACAGTACTTTGTCATCGTAAACGGGCTTCCCCCATTCCTCGTCATGATACTGGCGCTCAAGCGGGTGGCTCATTGCCCACGCGCACGTTCTGTCTTCCATCTACTCGTCTCCTTTTACTCTTATGCTTATAAAAACGCCTCTGAGACAACTCAGAGGCGTTTTGATTTAGCCTTTCTAGCCGCCCTTACTCAGGTAACGCCAGCTTGTGGAATAAACGGTAAAGAACAGGTACAACAATAAGCGTCAGTACCGTTGCAAAACCTAAACCAAACATAATGGTAACGGCCATTGGCTTAAAGAAGATATCAGGTAGGAGTGGAACCATACCTAAAATCGTCGTAATCGCCGCCATACATACAGGGCGTACACGGCTAAGTGCAGCGTCCACAACAGCAACATACGGATCTTTACCTGTCTTCATTTCGATTTCAATTTGGTCGAGAAGAACAATGCCGTTTTTCAGTAACATCCCTGACAAGCTTAAGAAACCAAGCAGTGCCATAAAGCCAAATGGCGTATTAAGTGCTAATAAGCCGGTTGTAACACCTATAATGGCAAGTGGCACCGTTAACCAGACAATCAAGGGTTCTTTCACTGAGTTGAACAGGAAGACCGTCACCAAGAACATGAACAAGTAACCCATTGGCATGGTCGTAAACAGCGACGCTTGCGCTTCACCTGAAGACTCATACTCCCCGCCCCACTCTAGTGAATAACCTGGAGGAAGTTCAATCGCTTCAATTTGCGGCATCAAACGTTTCTGCAATGTCGAAGCCGTCTCTTCACCTAACAGATCAGGGTCAGCCATCACCGTGAGCATGCGCTTGCGGTTCTTACGAACAATGATTGGGTCTTCCCAACGTAGATCGTATCCCATCGTGATTTGTTGCAATGGAATGTACTCGCTAAGTGCTGGACTCCAAATCTTCATCCCTTCAATGTTACGGATATCAATACGCTCATCTTCCGGTAATCGCGCCACAATCGGCATTAGCGTTGTACCATCTCGATACACACCGACTGCTTTTCCTGAGAACGACATCGCTAAGAACTCGTCCACATCCGATTTAGTGATACCGTAACGGCGAGCTTGGCTTTCGTTAAACTGAGGCTCAAGCACCTTAGTTCTTTCACGCCAGTCATGACGAACATTGGTCGTGCCTGGATCCGCTTGCATGATGTCTTCAACTTGCTTCGCAATTCCGCGTAACACGGTAGGATCAGAACCAATCACACGCGCTTCAATCTTTGCACCACCACCTGGGCCTAACTCAATTTGCTTAAGCTTGTAGTTAATCTCAGGGAAGTTGTCCTCTAGATGCTGTCTAAAGTTCTTCATCAGCTCAGGAAGCTTTTCGTAGTCAGTCACTCGTGTTGTGATTTCACCATACGCTGCATAGCTTTTCTCTGGTGCGTAGGTCAGCATAAAGCGCTGCAAACCTTTACCTGCCGTGGTGGTAATGTGAGCAACGCCATCTTGCTCGGAAATCCAAGATTCCAGTGCTTTGAGCTTAGTATTGGTTGCACGAATGTCTGTCCCTTCAGGCAGCCAAATATCCGCTTGGAAAATTGGCGTCGTAGAAGATGGGAAGAAAGATTGTTTCACTTGAGAGAAGCCAACGATGCTTGCCGCTAGACCAAGAATCAGAACCACTACCGTCAGCCATGCTCGCTTCATACAAAACTCTAGGAAGTTTTTGTATACCACGAAGATCATACCGTTGTACGGGTCACTATTTTCACCGTCTTGCTTAAATTTCTGACCTTTAAAGAAAATGTCAGCAAAAAACGGCGTTAATGAAATAGCGGTAAACCAACTCAGCATCAATGAGATAAGTAGAACGGTAAATAAGGTGCCACAGTATTCACCAGTCGCGTCTTCTGAAAGTCCGATAGGCGCAAACGCAGTAACAGCAATGACCGTTGCCCCTAAAAGAGGCCACTTGGTTTGCGTTACGATATCGGTAGCCGCTTGCATCCGCGTCCGGCCTTTTTGCGTCCCTATCAATATCCCTTCGACCACCACGATGGCGTTATCCACCAGCATCCCGAGCGCAATAACCAATGCACCCAGCGAGATACGTTGCAAGTCGATGGCGAAGTACTTCATAAAGATGAAAGTACCTAGCACCGTGAGCAACAAAATAAGACCAATCAATAAGCCTGAGCGTATGCCCATAAAGAAAAGTAGAACGATGATTACGATAGCCACCGCTTGACCAAGACTGACCACAAAGCCGCTAACCGACTTATCCACTTCTTTTGGCTGACTGTAGATTTCTGAAATATCAACGCCAACCGGTTGTTGGAACTTAAGTTCAGCAAGTCGGCGGTCAAAACGCTCACCCACTTCGACTACATTGACACCTTGCGCGAATGAGACACCAAGATTAAGCGCCAAATCACCATTGAAGGTAATAATGTTGGTAGGCACCTCCACATAACCGCGCGTAATGTCCGCAACGTCTTTTAAATAAATAAGACCTTGCGCGCCACTTTCGGTGATGATCAAGTCACCCAGTTGGTCGACATTTTGGAACTCACCAGTTGGGTGAATACGGATATATTCATCACCAATTCGGATCGCTCCGGCGTCAGACACCACGTTTTGAGTCGAGAGGAGATTAAATACGGTACTAGGGGCCAGTCCTAAGCTACTCAAGCGTTTCATTGAGATTTCTATGAATACTTGTTCTTGCTGCTGACCAGAAACCGACACCTTACTTACGCCATCGATCAGCTCTAGTTCACGCCTTAGATAGTCCACATAGTCGAGCAGCTCTTTGTAACTGTAGCCATCACCGGTCACGGCGAGCAAAATGCCGTAAACGTCACCAAAGTCATCGATCACCTGAGGGTCATTAACCCCTGGAGGCAACTGCCCTTTCAAGTCGTTCACTTTTCGGCGCAGTTCATCCCAGATTTGCGGCAAATCATCTGGACCGTAGTTGTTCTTCATCGTTACCGTAATTTGTGACAAACCACGGCTTGAAATAGAGTTCACTTCATCAACATAGGTTAATTGCTGAATCGCTTTTTCAAGTGGATAGGTCACTTCTTCTTCCACTTGCTGTGGCGTTGCACCCGGGTAAGACGTCACCACCATCGCATCTTTAATGGTAAAAGCCGGATCTTCTAATCGACCTAATCCAAAGAAAGCGGCTGCACCACCGATCAAAAAGATCAGTGATATCATCCAACTGATCACTCGGTTGCGAATAAAATACGCGGCGATCCCTGTTACATCATCATCGCTTTGAGGCGAGTTAACGTTTTTATCACTCATTACCAGCCTCCTGCTTAATTACTTGCACTTGCATTCCATCTCTTAGTTTTGAAACACCGGCAATCACAACGGTTTGTTCATTGGTTAAGCCTTCTAAAATCTGCACGGAATCTTTGCTCGCCTTACCAGCTTGGACAGGTTGTTTAGAGACCGTACTATCCGTATTGAGCACCCAAACAAACTTGTTCTCTCGCCCGAGCTCATCCCCATCTGCGTTAAAGATCGCTTCAACTGGGACTTGAACACCGCGGTTAAGATCAAGGCCAATATCTTCCCCTTTAGACGTCACTTCGACTGCCATACCATCAAGAATGTACTCTTGCTCTGGCATTGGAAGAGAGAGTGTCACCGTAAAGGTTCCCGTTGCTGGGTCAGGCTCAGTGGTAAATTCCTTGATCTGTGCACTGTATTCATTGCCGCTTGGCACTTTTACTACCGCGTTCACTTTCTCTAAACCTTTCTGGCTTGGCTGATTGACATACAAACGGTCAGGAAGCTGAATCAAAACCTCAACGCTTTCAACACTGTGTATATTCACCACTTGCTGACCCACTTGAATATTCTCAAATTGGTCTGCACTCACGCGTGAAATAATGCCGTCAACCGGCGCTTTCAGCTGAGTAAAGGAAAGGCGTAACTTAGAAAGTTGTAGCTCTGCATAGGCAATCTGACGATTCGCCGCAATTTCATCGAATTGAGATTTTGCGAGAAGCCCTTTATCAACCAACGGCTTCGAACGTTTGTACTGACTATTGACCACACTGTAACGTGCACTTGCGTTGTCTACGTCTAATTGATAGTCGGTAGGATCCAACTCAGCAATCAGATCGCCTTTTTTAAGTTGGTCACCTTCTTTGACGTAAATTTTGCTTATCTCACCCGCCACACGAAAGCTTAAGTGGGAACGCTCAGCGGCATTCGCTACAGCAGGGAAATAGAGTCGGTCTTCATTGACAATATGGTCTGAGAGTTCAAGCACTTTGACTTTCGGTGTACCAAAATCGACGTACTGTGGCTCACCACCACAACCGACTAAGAGCGCAGAAGATGACAATGCGCATAGAGTTAACCATTGCTTCATCTTATAACCCTCGCTCTTTAACCCATTCACGGACTTTTATACCTGGCTCAATACCACTGACACCCGATACGATAATTTGGTCACCTTCATTTAGGCCACTCTTAACTTGGCGTTTTTCATCCAACAGCACTTGAGCTTTTGCAACAATACCCTGCGTATCAACACGCCAAACATACATCTGGCCATTTTCATTAATCAATGCTGATTCAGGAATACGTGTCGCACCGGTTGAATCCACCTCGACATGAACAGAGCCGGCCATACCTGGCAAGATACCCACGTCATTCGGACGTTCCATCACCATCGTCACTTTGTAAGAACCGGTCTTAGGATCCGCTTCGGTGTCGACTTCTTGGAAAATCAACTCATACTGATTTTCTGGGAACGCATCAAACGTCATCATTGCGTTCAAGTTTATCCCGCTAGCAAAGCGATTGAGCAGATGATCTGGTAGTTGGAAGATCACCTTCATGAGCTGGTTGGTTTGAATATTCATTACCCCTTGTTTCGAAGCAATGTATTCGTGCGTTTCAGCGGGAATGATCGAAATTGTCCCATCATACGGGGCGACAAGTTGAGTGTAGCGTAGGTTAGCGCGAGCTTGCTCTAACGTCGCTTTCGCCGAATTGTGATTCGCTTTCGCTTGGTCAAAATCTTGCTCAGACACCACTTTGTCTTTGCGTAGTTTTTTATAACGCTGATATTGAACATCCGCTAAGCGAAACTGGGCTTCTGCTTGTTTAGCAAGTAATGAATATTCGTCAGGATTAAGGGAGGCTAGTACATCACCTTTTTGGACTTGCTGCCCCGATAGAACGTCAATAGATTGCATTTGACCTGGAACTCGGAAGGCTAATACCGCTTTATCGCCGGCTTCAGATGTCGCAGGAAAGGTTCTTTCAAACTGAGCATTGCCTACTGAAACGGTGAATAATTTGGCGGGTCTTGAGTCGGGTTCTGGAACAGGGGGAAGCTCCTTACCGCAGCCACTCAGTGCTGCTGTTATCGCGAGGAGCAATATAGGTTTTTGCATTATCAATTATCCATTTGTAGCGATTAGTTACAAAGATAGATGAATGCTAACGCGAGTGCCAGATGAATTGGAGTAAATTATTATGAAAATTAGTAATTTGGCGTTCAGTGAGTAGGAAGTCGCAAAACTGAAAAAACCGCTTCAGGCAATGAAGCGGTTTTATGAGGAGTTAGAGGGATTGAAATTCTCGGTTAACCTTAAACGCATCGGAAGTGACATAGGCTTCGAGGCTTTGCACTTGACCTTCAAGGCGATCAAAGTCTTTTTCAATCGTATTTAATAACACTTCCGGCGTTTGCCCTTGCTTCCAAGGCTTGTTTTTGAGCTTATGTTCTTGCTCCGCTTTCATCGCCTCAACATAATTGGCCGGTTGCTTTTCAATCATGAGCGTCATTGCAATATAAGCGAGTATGACAAGGAAACTGCCACCCAGTAACGCCGCAGAAATAACTAAAATTCGAACCAACCAAACCTCAAGAGAGAAGTAGTTCGCTAAACCAGCGCAAACGCCAGTAATTTTGCCGTTAGCCGTATCTCGGTAAAGTTCTCTCTTAATCATAACGGCGTCTCCACGTTGGTGACTCCGCATCCAAAATACGTTCTAACGTATCAACACGCTTTTGCATGCTTTCGGCTTTTTCGGATAATGCTTCTAAACGCTGAAGGTCTTCTGTCGATAGACCCGTACTCGCGTTCTTTTTGCTTCGGTAGTGCAAAAACAGCCACAACGGAGCGACGAAAATCAGAAAGACAATCAGCGGGCCCGCAATGAGAAATGATGACATATATAACTCCTTAGTGGGGAAAGGTGACGTTGCCAGTCACCTTTCCGGCTAAACGATGGATTACAGGTAGGAATTACTTTTTATCTTCCATCTGCTGCTTTAGCTTTTCAAGCTCTTGTTCAATTTCATCTTGCGCTTTTAGCTCTGCAAACTCTTGATCAAGTGACTTCGCGTTACCTGTTTTTGCATACAAGTCCGCTTCCGCTTCCATCTCATCAATTTTACGTGAGTATTGTTCAAACTTAGCCATCGCTTCACTGGTACGTGCAGTATGTAAGTGCTTTTGTACATCACGGCGATTAGACGCGGTTTGACTACGAATCGCTAACGCTTGCTGCTTTGCGCGAGTTTCAGTGATTTTGGTTTCGAGCTTACCAATTTCACCTGTCAGTTTCTCAATCGTTTCTTCTACTAGCGTTTGCTCTGTGTGAAGGCCTTTGAGCATATCTTGCAGCTTCTGTTTTTCGATCAATGCTGCACGCGCTAGATCTTCGCGCTGCTTGGCTAACGCTAATGTTGCCTTCTGTTGCCACTCTTCGATCGTTGCTTCGATCGATTCCACTTTGCGTGCCAGCTCTTTCTTGTCGGCGATCGCTTTCGCTGAATTAGTGCGCACTTCAACCAACGTATCTTCCATTTCCTGAATAATAAGGCGAATCATTTTTTCAGGGTCTTCCGCTTTATCCAGTAGAGCGCTGATGTTTGAATTTACGATGTCTGCAAATCTAGAAAAAATACCCATAGCTAGGCTCCTTACAATGGTGATGTGAGGATGCGTCAGCACCCAATTGAATCGTGTTCATGTTTTATCTTGTTCTAAGTATTCCAAGTTGCGTGCCAACTTTTAACACAAACAAAATCAAACACTTAACAAAACTACTATTGCAATAGGTTTATTGGTGTGATGAATTTAACCAACTAATGGTAAATTTCGCCACGGAGTAGCGCATGCAACAAAATTTGATAGGGGAATCACCGGCTTTCTTATCGGTTCTCGATAAAGTATCCAAAATTGCGGCCATTGAACGACCTGTTCTGATTATTGGTGAACGAGGAACCGGTAAAGAGCTGATTGCTCAGCGCTTGCATTACCTCTCCAAACGTTGGGATCAACCATTAATATCATTAAATTGCTCAACGCTTAGCGAAGGCTTAATCGATTCAGAGCTATTTGGTCATGAACAAGGCGCTTTCACCGGTTCTAAAGGGCGTCATAAAGGGCGATTTGAACGTGCAGAAAATGGCACTCTGTTTTTGGATGAGTTAGCGACTGCTCCCTTACTTGTTCAAGAAAAGTTACTTCGAGTCATCGAATACGGTCAATATGAGCGAGTTGGTGGGCATCAGTTACTCAACGCCAACGTTCGTTTGGTGTGTGCCACCAATGCCGACTTACCGGAGATGGCGGCCAATGGTGAATTTAGAGCCGATCTGCTCGATAGACTGGCGTTTGACGTGATTCACCTCCCTCCGCTACGAGAGCGCCAAGAAGATATTTTGCTCTTGGCTGAATACTACGCCATCAAAATGTGTCGAGAATTAGGATTTGAATACTTTGTGGGGTTCAGTTCTGAAGCGGAGCAATCACTGCAAGCTTATCATTGGCCCGGAAACGTGCGAGAGCTTAAAAACGTCATTGAGCGCGCGGTCTATCAACATGGTACTGCCGACTATCCTATTGAGTCTCTGATCTTCGACCCATTTCAATCTCACTGGGAAGCGAAAGAAGCCCTTCTATCGAAATCGAAACCAGAACAGCAACAAGCAGAGTTTTCGTTCCCTATCGATTACAAGCAGTGGCAAGAAGAGCAAGACCAACTCATACTCAAAGAGGCACTGGCCCAAAGTCAGTACAACCAAAAGCGTGCAGCTGAGCTTTTAGGGCTGAGTTATCATCAATTGCGTGGCATGGTTAGAAAGTATGATTTAACCAACGAGAGTTAACCTATCATATTTGTGGTTTTACTTTGGTTACCCACGCTAAATAGTGGTAAATTATCGGGATTCTAGGGCATAATGGTGAGTTCCATTGTGCTTTGTCCCAGACAAGTTTCTTTCTATGAAAGCAATCACTCGTTTTACATTAGGTTTATTCAGCCTTGGCCTATTAGCTGGCTGTGGTGAAGAGATTGATCACAACAAAATCCGCCAAAAAGGATTCGTTTATTGTGGTCAGAGCGGCCCTGCGACTTTTAACCCGCAGTTGGTCGACAGTGGCATTACGCCTGAAACCTTGAGTCCACAGCTGTTCAATACTTTACTGACACTCGATAATCGTACCTATCGCCCGCAAGCCAGTTTGGCAACGCAGTGGCAAGTTAACGCCGAGGGTACTGAATATACGTTTGATCTGCGTAAAGGCGTTGCTTTTCAAACCACGGCTTGGTTCACACCATCTCGTACTATGAATGCTGACGATGTCGTCTTCAGCTTTCGTCGTATCATAGATAGCACACACCCTTTTCATTATGTTGGCAGTGGGCTTTACCCTTGGTTCAGCGGTATAGACTTTCAGAATTTAGTTGTTGATGTCGTTGCACTCTCTCAATACAAAGTCAGATTTACCCTAAGTCGACCTGACAACAGCTTTTTATCCAACATTGCCACCAGCCATGCGGTTATTCTGTCAAAAGAATATGCCGGCCAACTTGAGCTCAGTGATGAAAAAGGTATGCTCGATAGCCACCCAGTGGGCACGGGGCCATTCTACCTAGCGGACTACCAAGTCAATGATCTCATTCGTTTAAAGCGCCACGCTAACTATTGGCAAGCTAGACCAGAAATGGATCAAGTGGTCTTTGACATCTCTCAACGCGGAACGGGCACACTCGCTAAACTGCTTCGCAATGAGTGCGATGTGCTTAATTCTCCGCTCTCGAGCCAACTACCTATCATCGAGCGTAATGATGACATCGAGCTCACGGCCAAACCGGCTATGAATGTCTCTTTTGTCGCAGTGAATACCTCGCATCCGGCCCTAAACGATGCCCGTGTGCGTAAGGCGCTAAACTACGCTATTAACCGTCAGAATATTTTGGATTCGGTTTATTATGGAACGGGCAGCCAAGCCTATTCTGTTCTTCCGCCATCGTCTTGGGCGTATCACAAAGACGCGATTCAAATTCGTTTTGATCGTAACTACGCTATCGCACTGCTGCGAGAAGCGGGCTATAGCAACGGCCTTGAGCTCACTATGTCTGTGCCGCTTCAACCGCGGGCATACAACCCTAGCCCACGCAAGACAGCCGAGCTGATTCAGTCGAACCTCGCCGATGTGGGTATCAAACTCAATTTAATGGCCGATGACCGTTTTGATCGTACAACACTAGGTGATGACACCAACATCGACCTTTATCTGACAGGTTGGAGTGCCAATACTGGTGACCCTGACAACTTCTTTAGACCGTTACTGTCTTGTGATTCTGAACGTGTAGGCTTAAACGTCTCAAGTTGGTGTAACCCTGACTTCGATTTCTTATTGGATCTCGCTTTAGAAGTTGATAAGCCTCGTTACCGACTTAACCTCTATAAGCAAGCGCAGAACATCTTAAATGAGGAGTTTCCTGTCATTCCTCTTAACCATGGCATGCAGATGCAAGCACACCATCGTTCATTACAAGGATTTAAAGTGAGCCCATTTAATGCTCAGCCCTTTGATGCTGTTGAGAGGGTTAAATAATGCTGCTCTATACCGTTAGGCGCTTAAACCTCTTCATCATTACCTTACTGATCCTGACCATGGTTGGCTTTAGTATCTTGCGTCTTGAACCAAGCTCCCCTTGGGCTATTCAAGACTTTTGGAACGGCTGGATGACCTACTTAGGTGAGCTAATGCAACTCAACTTTGGCGTGAACAAAGCCGGTGTGCCAATTTATGATGAGATTTCCGTCGTCTTCCCTGCCACGTTAGAACTGTGTTTGATTGCGTTTGTCATTTCATTGCTCATCGGCATCCCTATTGGCACGATCGCAGGCATGAAACAAGGTAAGTGGATAGACACGGCGATTTCCTTTACCTCTATGTCAGGGTATTCAGCACCTCTGTTTTGGATTGCGCTGTTGATGATCATGATCTTCTCGCTGCATTTTGAAATCTTTCCGGTTGCCGGCCGCTACGACCTTTTGTACCAGATCGATCATGTCACTGGTTTTGCGCTGATCGATGCCTTTTTTGCCGACGGTCAATACCGAGCCCATGCACTGCAAAGTGTCATTGAACACCTTATCTTACCTTGCCTTGTACTGGCGTTAGCGCCAACCACTCAAGTTATTGGTTTGATGCGTACCTCAGTCAGTGAAGTGATGAGCCAAAACTATATTCGTGCGGCTCGAATTAAAGGTCTGTCAAACCGAGAAATCGTCACTCAGCACGTTATGCGTAACGCGATTCCACCTATCATCCCTAAAATTGGTGTCCAGCTTTCAAGTATGTTGACCTTGGCGATCATCACTGAATCGATTTTTAACTGGCCGGGCATTGGCCGTTGGTTACTCGATGCTTTATCGAACCAAGATTATGTGGCGATTCAAGCAGGCGTTATTGTGGTTGCAACCTTAGTATTAACTGCAAATATCTTGTCTGATTTGATTGGTGCGATGATCAATCCGCTAGTAAGGAAAGAGTGGTATGCTAACCGATAACGTCTATCAAGAAGAGCAGATCCCGACTCAGTTCGAGCGCTTTTGGCGTAGCTTCCGAGCCAACAACCTGGCTATGTTTGGCCTGTGGTGCCTAGGGCTCATCGTCGTGCTTACCCTGATCTCACCGTGGATCACGCCACATGACCCTCAAGCGCAAACCGGTGAATTGTTGGTACCACCTTCATGGAACCCGGCAGGCACTGTCGAGTACTTCTTAGGAACCGATGATTTAGGCCGCGATATTCTGTCTCGTCTTATCGAAGGCTCTCAGCTGACCTTTGGCGCAGCGGTGATCATCACCTTCATCGCAACCGTCATTGGCTGCGTGATTGGCGTTCTTGCCGGTATGACTAAAGGCTTGCTTTCAAGTACGTTAAACCACTTGCTTGATACCGTCATGTCTATCCCATCACTGCTGTTGGCTATTATCTTCGTGGCGTTTCTCGGCTTTGGTGAGTTCAACATTCTACTGGCAATCTGTTTGGCGCTTATTCCCCGTTTCGTTCGCTCGGTCTATATTGCCGTGCACACCGAAGTAGAGAAAGACTACATCATGGCCGCTCGTTTAGATGGTGCAAATGACTTTTACCTGCTGTGGAATTCCATCTTGCCTAATATCCTTGTCGTCATTGCTAGCGAAGTAACGTTGGCACTGTCGATTGCGATTTTAGATATTACTGCGCTTGGCTTCCTTGGTTTAGGCGCTCAAGCACCGAGTACCGAATGGGGCGCAATCTTGGGTGATTCCGTAGAGCTTATCTATCTAGCACCTTGGACAGTGACGCTACCAGGACTTGCGATCATGTTTACCGTTATTGTTATTAATTTGGTTGGTGAAGGTGTTCGCCAAGCTCTAAACGCGGGGATCGAATAATGCCATTACTTGATATTCGACACCTCACGATTGAGATTGAAACCCCACAAGGTTTGATGAAAGCCGTTGACCGCATGAGCCTGACCATGAACGAAGGTGAAATCCGCGGTCTGGTGGGTGAATCTGGATCAGGCAAGAGCTTGGTAGCAAAAGCGATCGTTGGCGTTTGTAAAGATAATTGGAAAGTAACGGCAGACCGAATGCGCTTAGGCAATATCGACCTGCTTCAATTAACGCCCAAAGAGCGCCGCCGTGTTATTGCCCGTGATATCGCGATGATCTTCCAAGAACCTTCAACCTGTTTAGATCCTTCAGAAGAAGTGGGACGCCAGCTGATTGAAGCAATCCCTTCTCGTTCGTTTGAAGGAAAATGGTGGGAACGTTTTAAATGGCGCAGAAAGCAAGCTATTGCCCTACTCCATAAAGTCGGCATCAAAGATCACAAACAGATCATGAACAGCTACCCATATGAGCTGACGGATGGGGAATGTCAAAAGATCATGATTGCCATGGCGATTGCGGCAAAACCTAAGTTGCTGATTGCTGATGAACCAACCAATGACCTTGACCCAATAACCCAGTCGCAAATCTTACGCTTATTGAGTCGTATGAACCAAGTTCATAACACCTCTATCATGTTGATTGGCCATGACTTAACCACCATCACCCAGTGGGCTACCCGTATTACTGTAATGTACTGCGGTCAATCTGTAGAGTCTGCCGACACGAAAAAGATCTTAGATAAACCTAAGCACCCATATACCGTGGCACTGCTTAAAGCGATGCCTGACTTTAGTGATTGGATTCCTCACAAAGAGAAGCTGCAATCGTTGCCTGGTACCATTCCGCCACTTCAGCACCTGCCGATTGGTTGTCGACTTGGTCCCCGTTGTCCATATGCTCAGCGTCAATGTGTCGAGATCCCAATGACTCGCCGTATTAAGAATCACAAGTTCGCTTGTCACTTCCCACTCAACCATTCGCCAAAAGAACGGGAGAAAAATAAAGCATGAGTGCATTGCTAGAAGTTACCGATCTCTCTAAATCGTTTGTCACCCGTTCAGGCTTGTTCCGTAAAAAAGTCCAAGAGGCGGTAAAGCCTGTTAGCTTTAGCTTAGAAGCAGGGCAAACCATCGGCTTTATTGGTCAAAATGGTTCAGGAAAATCGACATTAGCGCGTATGCTTTCAGGCGTCGTGGAGCCGAGTTCGGGTGAAATTCGTGTCAACGGGGAACCGCTTGAACACAAAGACTATTCGACTCGCTGTAAGCTGATTCGAATGATCTTCCAAGACCCAAACACCTCTTTGAATCCGCGCATTCAGATCGGTCGAATTTTAGAAGGTCCACTAAAGCGAAATACCAATATGTCTCCTGAGGCGCGTATTAAACGTGTGAAAGAGACATTATTGCGTGTTGGTTTGCTTCCCGAACATGCGTATTTCTACCCTCAGATGCTGGCAACCGGCCAAAAACAGCGTGTCTGTCTTGCTCGAGCATTAATACTGCAACCTTCGGTTATCGTTGCTGATGAAGCGCTGAACGGTTTAGACATGGCAATGCGCTCTCAGATCATTAACTTGTTCTTAGAGCTGCAAGAAGAAATGGGCGTGTCTTTTGTCTATGTGTCTCAACACATTGGTGTCGTAAAGCACATTACCGACAAAATTATGGTGATGCATGAAGGTGTGGTCGTCGAGTCTGGCGATACGCAGCAAGTGCTCTCTTGTCCTGACCACCCAATTACTCAACGTCTTGTTGAGAGCCACTTTAATAAAGCGACTTGCTTTAAATAGGGACCACTATGCTAAGGATAGCAACGGCTCTGCTTACCACATTACTCGCCTCTTTTCCGTTGATCGCCCAAACCTATCCAGACCAACGTACATGGCTTGACCCTAACTTTGTCACAACAGCCTTTATCGATGTTGCACTGCGCAATGAATACTCATCTGGCGAAAAACCGTTGGTGAAGTGGAACAAGCCTTTAGCGGTCTGGGTAAAGCATAAGGTGCCTGATCAAGCACTACATGACGAGCTTACCGATGCTCATTTGAATCACCTCAGCCAAATTACCGGACTGCCTATCAAACGAGTTTCTTCTCGGTCACAAGCCAATGTGATTTGGATTTACACCCGAGAATCCAAATGGGAAGAGGATATCGAAAAAGAGATGGGCGCTGACTCCCTAAAGCATGTCAGAGGCGCAATCTGTAAAGCAGGTTACCGAGTGGGTTCAGATAACTATATCGACTCTGCTGCAATCATTATTCCCGTTGATAGAGCGCGCGAACATGGCAAACTGCTGGCCTGTATTGTCGAAGAGATTACTCAAACACTTGGACTACCCAATGATGCCGAGAGTGCTTTCCCATCGATTTTTAACGACAACACACCGGAAGATTTGCTCTCGCCTTTAGATGTTGTGTTACTTCAACTCTTGTATCAACCCGAACTCACTGCAGGTATGACAGAGCAGCAAGCACGCCCTATCGTGATGCAACTGGTTCGACAATACCAAAAAGATGGGACGCTGAATCGCGCAGTCGCCATTGCGAAAGATGGAGAGCTATTCCAGCTCATTGGTTACTAAAGCTAGACCGCAGGCAATAAAAAACGGATAGTCGCACAGTGCCACTATCCGTTTGGAAAGCTGGATTAAAGTATTACTACTTAGCGCGCTTCTTTAGCTCAAATTCAAATTCATCTGGGTAAAGTACCACCCCTTCTTCATTTGAATTTGGGAAAACAACCACAGATAATTCATCCTCTTCTAGGCCATGTGTCCAGCGGCTAAACCACTTAGCGGTCGAAATAGACTCCGCTTTACAGTGTTCCCACTCACCTGTAGCCCACTCAGCAGCAAACTCTTCGTGAGGCCATACAGGCACACAATCTTCATCTTCTGTATTAAGCATCACACAACCGTGTTCATCCGTTAGGATCCACACTTTTCGGTTAGCTGCGATTTCTTTAACACAGTAGTTAAAGCGCTCATCAGGGCGCATTTTGTTTACTGAATCTAGTTGGTCTTGAGTTAGCGACATTTGTTATCCCCTAAATAAAACGCCCACGGCACGTAGCCATGGGCGTTTAGAATTAATCAAACTGTGGAAATTAAGCCAGTTCAGTCTGAAGCCAAGGCCAACCTTGCTTCTTACGGCTTAGTGTATTTTCCATCATCAGCATGCCATCTTTCTCATGCTTAACCAGTTTCTCAGCCCACTCACCTTTGAATAGTAGACGAGTTTGAGCCGTTGTAATGTCTGTTAGCATTACTGCTGCGAATGCTAGACCTTGAGACTCACAACGAGCTTCTAGATCCGCTTCTAGCGCTTCGATCATGCCGTCAACTTGCTCAAGTGTTGCAAGTTCAACCTGACCAACAACGACGTCACGACCGTTGAATGGGTAACCTTTAAGGTCTTTTTCAACGAGTTCAGAGGCTGATAGACCTTCGATGTTCGTCTTCGCGATCAGAAGATCTTTGATGAATGCGTCAACGTCACATACGTCAGCGATTTTCGCCAGCTCTTCAACGGCATCTTTATCTTTCTGAGTACAAGTTGGAGAAGCAAAACCAACCGTGTCAGATAGGATTGCTGACATCATTAGTTTAGCGATTTGAGGCGTGATCTCATGACCTTCGATCTTGTACATGTTGAATAGTACTGTGTTAGTACAACCTACAGGCCAGATCCAAGCTTCCATTGGGTTGATCGTCATTACGTCACCTAGACGGTGGTGGTCAACGATACCTAGGATTTCAGCGTCAGCAACATCGTCTGGTGCCTGAGCTAGATCTGAGTAGTCTACTAGCCAGATTTTCTCGCCAGCAACAGAAGTACGTAGTTCAGGAACTTCTGCACCTGCAACTTCTAGAATGTGTTGGGTTTCACGGTTAATTTCACCTTGGCGAATTGGCATAGCTTCAACGCCGCGCGCTTTCAGTAGCTCTGTTGCTACTAGTGCACTACAAATACTATCGCTATCAGGGTTCTTGTGACCTACAACTAGAATCATCTTTTTTCCTATCTGACTAAATTTGTTCCCAATGAGGGGCTATTACTCACAAACACGACATTTTACCTGAATTTGGTAATTTGTCATCGGGTCAGAAGAGAATATTTAGGTATAAGCCATTACGACTCTATTAATCCTGTCTATTCTTCTTATAAGTCTAGCACTTTTGTTGCATTTCGCTGCTTACCCTATTCAGGAGTAATTGCCATGAAACACATTCTCTGCTTCGTTTCATACTGCTTTTTATCTCTAAGCTTTCAAGCATCTGCCAAAAATGTCGATGCCACTCAAGCAGTTTGGCCGCCATACGTTTTCGACTCTGTAAATTCGGGGCTTGCAATTGAGATAGTACAAGAAGCTTACGCAACCCAAGGATATGATTTAACGATGGAAATAAAGCCTTGGCTGCGCTCATTGAAAGAAGTGCGAAACAAACAAAAAGATGTATTGGTCTCTATTTGGTGGTCTGACGATCGTACAGAAAAACTCGATTTTAGTGTCCCCTATCTACTCGTTCAGCTTAAGTTTGTTGTCTTGAAAGAGAATGCATTTGAGTACAAAGATTTCACTTCGTTGTCAGGAATGAAAGTCGGTGTCATTGAAGACTATGGATACGGTGAAGCCTTCAACCAATCCGATGCTTTCACACGTATTGTCGCAGAAGATCTTGAAACCAATGTGCGCAAGCTACGAGCCAAACGCATAGACGCAATCATTGCTGATGAACGGGCCACCCTGCACACCATGAAACAACTCGGGCTCGACATTCAAGATTTCTATTTCGTGGACAAAAGTCTAATGATCAAACCCGTCCACCTCGCTGTAGCGAAGGACCACCCTGATAAACAAAAGCTCATGGTCAAATTCATGATCGGGCTTCATACCCTAAAACAAAACGGTCGCTATGATGCCCTGCTGGAGAAGTACCGGTAATCTAGCTCAAGAACGAAAAAATAATTATTGCAAATAGTTCTCATTAACATATAGTTGATAATAATTCGCATTCAACTTATCGGCTTGTTATGGATTCATTACGCGCTTTTCAAATGTTACCGAGCTGGCTTTCTGTGAGTCAATTTAGACCAGCATACAAACGACTTATTCTTCCTATTACCCTTATCGTGTTGATCGCCAGTGACGTTACCCGCGAAGTCACGGTTACCACGCTATCCGATGCCTTTTGGGCGGTCTCGAGTTATGTTGCTTTTACCTTAGCGATCTACCACTACATTTCGGGGTTCATCAACAAAGAAAGCCGCATCGTCAACCTCTACCGTACGTCGAGAGATCATCAGGTCTTTTTTGCCGCTTTACTTGGTGCCCTGCCCGGTTGTGGTGGCGCCATCATCGTTACGACACAATTTGTTAGCGGGCGAGTTGGTTTTGGTGCCATCGTCGCTGTCTTAACCTCCACAATGGGTGACGCAGCATTCCTGCTATTAGCCAGTAAGCCTGATATCGGTTTAGCGGTAGTGGCGCTCGGTGTCTTCGTTGGTGCGCTTTCCGGGTGGGTAGTGAATGCAATTCATGCCGACGATTTTTTACGCCCGAAGGTGTCTAATCTAGCCAAGCGATTCCAATGTCAGCCAGAGAGCGTCAATGGAATGGAAAGGAAAGCGATTAACCTTCAAGGCGCATTTTGGAAATGGCTATTGATTCCTGCTGCGTTCATTGCCGCTCTCGGGTCATTTCAAGTTGACGTCAATCAGCTGTTCCATTTACCTGAAATGTCGATTGAATGGCTTGGGGCAATCTTGATTATCATCAGCATGTTACTGTGGTCACTGACCAAAGAGATTAAGGACTACGAATCTACCGTAGCCGAGGACAAAAAACAGGTCTCTTCTCACCCACTGCAAAAAGCCGCGCAAGACACAAACTTTGTGACTGCATGGGTCATACTGGCGTTCATGGCTTTTGAACTGATTACCTTTTTTGGCCATATTGACCTTGCTGCAACGTTCTCTGGATGGGGGGTATGGATGCCGTTGATGGGATTAGCGGTTGGCTTGCTACCCGGTTGTGGGCCACAAATATTAGTAACCAGTCTTTACATATCAGGTGCTGCGCCTCTTTCCGCTCAGCTTGCCAATGCGATTTCAAATGACGGTGACGCGCTATTTCCAGCTATCGCTCTAGCACCAAAAGCGGCGCTTGTTGCGACGATTTACTCTGCTGTTCCGGCCTTTATCGTCGGTTACGGCTACTATTTCTTATTCGAATTATAACACTAACAACCTGGCTAGGTTGGTACCAACCCAGATTGGTATTAGAAAAAAGCGCCCTCATTTGAGGGCGCTAATTATTTTAACTGAGACTAGGGCCTGTTGACCCTAACTATTACTTGTGACGTTCTTTGAGCTTATTGACGACATCGTTCATTGATAAGCCTTGATCTTGAAGCAGAACCATCAAGTGATAAATCAAATCAGCCGACTCACACACTAACTCCGCCTTGTCGCCCGACGTCGCCGCAAGCGCGACTTCAACGCCTTCTTCGCCCACTTTTTGCGAAATACGCTTGGTGCCACGAGAATAAAGGTGCGCAGTGTAAGAGGACTCTGGGTCGGCGTCCTTGCGGGCAGCCAGTAGCTGCTCAAGTTGATGAAGCCACACCATCTGACTCTCTTCTTGTGGGTCACCATCCCAACAAGTTGTCGTTCCCGTGTGACAAGTAGGCCCAATTGGGTTCACCTTAACCAATAGCGTGTCATTGTCGCAATCTAGTGCGATGTTTTTCAGTTGTAGTACGTTGCCAGACGTTTCGCCTTTAGTCCAAAGACGCTCTTTCGTACGAGAGAAAAACGTCACTTGACCCGTTTCACCTGTCTTAACCAGCGCATCTTGGTTCATGTAACCCATCATGAGCACTTGGCTTGATTGAAAATCTTGAACGATCGCTGGAACAAGGCCGTCGACTTTGTCCCAATTGATACGTTCCGCTAGCGTATTTACTTCTGCCGCTGCAAAACTCATAGACGCACCTCTACACCTTGTTGTTTCAAATACTGTTTTAGCTCACCAATATTGATGACCTGCTTGTGGAAAACAGACGCTGCCAGAGCACCATCCACATTGGTCTTCTGATATGCCTCTGCAAAGTGTTCCATCGCACCCGCACCGCCCGACGCAATAAGAGGCACATGACACACTTCGCGTACCATATTGAGCTGTTCTATGTCGTAACCGTTACGAACACCATCTTGGTTCATCATATTGAGAACAATTTCGCCGGCACCACGTTTCTGGACTTCTTGTACCCAATCACGAGTTTCCCACTTAGTCGCTTTAGTGCGAGCTTCGTCACCGGTAAATTGATAGACCTGATACTTACCTGTCTCTTTATCAAAGTAAGAATCGATACCCACAACGATGCACTGAACACCGAATTTATCTGCAAGTTGAGTAGTCAGTTCAGGGTTGGCTAATGCAGGTGAGTTAATCGATACCTTGTCGGCACCAAATTCAAGAATACGCGCAGCATCTTCGGCAGATTTAATACCACCCGCTACACAGAATGGAATATCAATCACTTCCGCAACACGCTTTACCCAGCTTTTGTCGACCACTCGGCCATCACTGGATGCGGTAATGTCGTAAAACACCAACTCATCCGCACCTTCTTCAGCATAGCGCTGTGCCAGAGGTACGATATCACCAATGATCTCGTGGTTGCGGAACTGAACACCCTTTACAACTTGTCCGTCACGAACATCAAGACAAGGAATTATTCGCTTTGCCAACATGCAAATGCCTCCTCTGCTGTAAATTTGCCATCAAGAAGTGCACGGCCAACAATCACGCCTGAGACACCGCTGCCTTTAAGCGCTTCGATATCAGCGAGGGAACCGATGCCACCAGAGGATTGGAATTGAACTTGTGGGTACTGTTTACATAGATCAACGTACAGTTCTACGTTGGAACCTTCTAGCGTGCCATCGCGTGAGATGTCAGTACAAAGGACATGTTTTAGGCCAACCGTTAAGTAGTCATCAACCAAGGCTTCAATAGTGACACCCGAGTCTTCTTGCCAACCAGAAATCGCGACTTTACGAACGCCTTGCTCATCAATATTGATATCGAGTGCTAGTACAATCTTTTCAGCGCCGTATTTTTCCATCCAACCTTTTACAAGCTCTGGCTGTTTGACGGCTGTTGAGCCAACAACCACTCGCTGGGCTCCTGCTTCAAGCAAATCAACCACGTCTTGTTCGCTGCGTACGCCACCACCAATCTGGATGTTCGCTGGTGTGCTCGCAAGCAGTTTGGCAATTAAATCAAGCTGACGTGCAGTGGTATCTTTTGCACCGGTTAAATCGACTAAGTGCAGCCAACCTGCGCCTGCTTGGTGGTACAGATTAAACTGCTCTGCTGGGTCTACTTTGTATTCGGTTACTTGTCCGTAGTCGCCTTGATATAAGCGCACTACCTGGCCTTCAATTAAATCTAACGCTGGAATAATCACTGAATTACTTCCCTTTGATTCTTTAAAATTACAGCTCTAAAAAGTTCTGTATAAGCTTTGAGCCAGCTTTTGATGAGCGCTCTGGGTGGAATTGAACACCGTAATAATTGCCGCTTTGTACTGCAGCCGTAAATGGCTGACCGTATTCACATTGCGCAATGGTGTAATCACCTACTGGCATACCGAAACTGTGGACGAAGTAGAAGTACTCACCTTCTTCAATCCCTTTAAACAGCGGGTGTTCCGGAGTCGACTTGACGGTATTCCACCCCATGTGCGGAAGCGGCAGTTCACCAGTTTCAAGAAGCTTAACTTCGCCGTCACATAAGCCAAGGCATTCAACAAGCTCATTGGCTTTTTGACCTTTTTCTTGTGACACTTTGCCAAGTAGCTGCATACCCAAACAGATACCCAAAAGCGGTTTTTCAACTTGCTTAACCAGGTCAATCAGGTCACGTTCTTGGAGGTTTTTCATCGCTTCACTTGCCGTACCCACACCTGGTAAGAAAAGCTTATCTGCAGCAAGAACAACACTCGGTTCTTTTGAGATAGTGACCGTATAACCAAGACGTTCAATCGCAAACTTTACAGAAGAGACGTTGGCGCAACCGGTATCAATAATAACTACGTTTTGATCACTCATATCCTGCCCTTACTAGAGTACGCCTTTACTACTTGGAAGCTCTGTACCTTCGACTTTGATTGCTTGACGGAGCGTGCGACCAAAGGCTTTAAACAGACTCTCAATGATGTGGTGATCGTTATGACCTGCTGATGAAAGGTGCAGAGTACACGCTAGCGTGTCAGTCAGTGAACGGAAGAAGTGAACCACCATCTCTGTTGATAGATCACCTACCTGCTCTCGGCTAAATTCGGCTTCAAACTTAAGGTAAGGACGGCCAGAAAGGTCCAACGCACATTGTGCTAAGCACTCATCCATCGGCAAGCTAAAACCAAAACGGCCAATTCCACGCTTGTCACCCAATGCGTCTTTTAACGCTTGGCCAAGTGCTAGAGCAGTATCTTCAACCGTGTGGTGGTCATCGATGTGTAAGTCACCTTCCACGTTACATACCATTTGGAAACCGCCGTGAGTTGCGATCTGATCGAGCATGTGATCAAAGAAGCCAAGGCCTGTCGAAATTTGGTTACCACCTTGCTCGTCTAGGTTCACTTTTACTTTGATGTCGGTTTCTTTAGTTGTGCGAACCACATCAGCCACACGTGCTTTAACGGTCAGATCTTTAAGAATCTGCTTCCAACCCATGGTTTCTGGGTTGTACTGAATGCCACGAATAGCCATGTTCTCAGCCAGCTGCAGGTCAGTTTGACGGTCGCCAATCACAACTGAATTTTGGAAATCAACTTTGCCAGCTTGAAGGTACTCTTTCACCATTCCCAGTTTAGGTTTACGGCAAGAGCAGTTATCTTCTTCGAAGTGTGGGCAGATAAGAACATCATCAAACTTCAAACCTTGAGATTCAAAGATCTCCATCATCATATCGTGCGGCGCATCGAAGTCGGCTTGAGGGTAGCTGTCTGTACCAAGACCATCTTGGTTGGTGACCATCACGAGTCGGTAGCCTGCATCTTGCAGAGAAAGAAGACTAGGAATAACGAACGGCTCTAGTTTTAATTTATCTAGGCGGTCAACTTGGAAATCTACCGGCGGCTCAACGATAAGTGTGCCGTCACGGTCGATAAATAGAATTTTTTGTTGCTTACTCACACGAACTTCCTTATTTCAATTTGGGTAGCTCTCGCAATCGGCAAGAGCTAAAAATCGGTTAGTTATAGTAATTTCTGATAAAGCCGAGTGTTTTTTCACACTCGTCACGGCTACCAACGCTAATACGGACACAATTCTCAATTGGAGAGTTACGCAAAATAATGCCGCTGTCCCATGCCGCTTTAAAGACTGCGTCGCCATCTGGGAATTTAACCAGCAGATAGTTACCCCACCCTTCAAACACCTCCAGGCCTTGAATCATCGACAAACCTACCTGTAGGTACGCTCGGTTTGCATTCAGGTCAAGAACTTGGAACTTAGCACGGGCAAGACCCGCTTCAGAAAGTGCTTGAGTTGCAATGTCGGCAACAGGAATTGGCACAGGGTAAGGAGCAATCACTTTCAGCAATATATTGATCAGTGCTTCATTGGCAAGCGTAAAGCCACAACGTAGCCCAGCTAATGCAAATGCTTTAGACAAGGTACGCAAAATGGCAAGATTTGGGTACTCAGCCAAAAGACCTACCGTTGAAGCTTCTGGGCAGAAGTCAATGTAGGCTTCATCCATCACCACGATCGCTTTGTCTTTGGTCATCTCAAGCAGAGAAACGATGTCTTCGCGCTTAACCAAGTTTCCAGTTGGGTTGTTCGGGCTACAGACGAACACTAACTTAGTGCCTTCAAGGTTTTGTTTAATGCCTTCTAGGTCGAGTTGCCAGTCCGCTGTAAGTGGAACCGTTTTACGCTCGACACCGATGGTTTCAGCACTGATTGAGTACATACCATAAGTCGGTGGGCAGTATAGAATTGCATCTTCACCGGGCTCACAAAACGCACGAATCAGCAGTTCGATACCTTCATCAGCACCACGCGAGGTTAGCGTCTGCTCTGGTTTGACACCAGCATAAGCAGCATACGATTCAATCAACTCTTTTGGCTGACACTCGCTATAACGGTTTAAACGTGCAAAGTCAGTTTTGTATTCATTATCAAACGGAGATTCGTTAGCGTTAAGCCAAACGTCTCCTGTGCCGCCGATACGTCTTGCAGAAAGGTAAGGCGTTAATTTTTGGACTTGTTTACGTGCTAGCTTTTCCATCTCAAATTATCCTTACGCTTTAGCTGCCAACTTCTCGACACGAATCGTTACTGCGCGTTTGTGTGCATCTAAGCCTTCAGCTTCAGCCATTGTTACAACCGTTGGTGCGAGAATTTTCAGGCCTTCTGCACTCAGCTCTTGTACCGTCATACGCTTAGAAAAATCTGCTAAGCCTAAACTTGAGTAAGTTCGTGTATAACCATAAGTAGGAAGAACATGGTTAGTACCTGATGCATAATCACCGGCAGATTCTGGTGACCAGTCACCCAAGAAGATTGATCCTGCGTTGTCTAGTAAAGGCAGGAGTTCACGCGGATTCTTAGTTTGAACAATTAAGTGTTCAGGGCCGTAGTAGTTAGAAATAGAAACGGCTTGAGTTAACGACTCAGAGATAATAATCAGGCTCGATGCCAACGCCTTTTCTGCGATATCAGCGCGAGAAAGCTCTTTCAGTTGACGCTGAACCGCATCCGTCACTTGATCTGCAATTACAGGTGATGGTGTCACAAGCACCACTTGAGAGTCTGGACCGTGTTCCGCTTGGCTTAATAGATCTGCTGCAATAAAGTCTGCGTCTGCTGTTTCATCAGCCAATACTAAGACTTCTGACGGTCCTGCTGGCATGTCAATCGCTGCACCTCGGAAATCATTGCTCACTTGACGTTTCGCTTCGGTCACATACGCATTACCCGGGCCAAAAATCTTATCTACTTTAGAAACGCTTTCTGTGCCATAGGCCATTGCTGCAACCGCTTGGCCACCACCAACGTTATACACTTCATCAATACCACACAGTTTTGCGACATAAAGAATCTCGTCTGCAATAGGTGGCGGTGAACAAAGCACCACTTTACGACAGCCTGCGATCTTTGCAGGGACACCCAGCATAAGCACCGTTGATGGCAGTGGCGCACTGCCACCCGGAATGTACAAGCCCACTTTTTGGATTGGGCGAGTCACTTGTTCACACAATACGCCTGGCTGAGTTTCCACTTTAATAGGCTGCGGCTTTTGCGCTTTGTGGAACTTAGCGATGTTTGCGTACGCTTGTTCAAGCGCTTGCTTCATATTACTCGATAGACGATCGCAGGCAGCATCCACTTCTTGCTCTGAAACACGAATAGATTCAGGAGTCACGCCATCAAATTTTTGTGTCAGTTCACGCAGTGCAGCATCGCCTTCACTGCGTACTTTTGCGATAACCTCAGAGACTGCCGCAGTAATATTTGCGCCTTCAGTAATAGCTGGGCGTTCTAAAATAGAGTCTTGCTGAGACTCACTAAGTGATTGCCAAACGACCGTTCTCATGCTGATTTACCCCATCATTTTTTCGATTGGTAGAACAAGAATCGAACTTGCGCCAAGCTCTTTCAGTTGCTCCATCGTTTCCCAGAAAAGGTTCTCTGTACTTACGAGGTGTACTGCAACTTTATCTTTATCACTCGATAGTGGAAGAACCGTTGGATCTTCAGCGCCTGGGAGAAGTGATTTGATCTGCTCTAGCTTGTCAGTTGGTGCATGTAGCATGATGTACTTTGACTCTTTCGCTTGCTGTACGCCTTGCATACGAGTCAGTAATTTCTCGATGAGCGCTTCTTTATCCGCATCAAATTCACCCTTACGCTGAATCAAAGTCGCTTTAGATTTGAAGATGATTTCCGCTTCTTTTAGACCATTCGCTTCGAGTGTTGCACCCGTTGAAACCAGGTCCGCAATCGCATCAGCAAGACCAGCGCGAGGAGCAACTTCCACCGAACCGGTTAGCATACAAGTAGAGAAAGGAACGCCTTGTTCATCCATGTAGGCTTTAAGCAGTTGAGGGTAAGTGGTCGCGATGCGCTTGCCTGCAAGATCTTGAGGACCGTTGTACTCTTCGTCTTTATCGAGAGCGATTGAAAGACGACAGCCGCCAAAGTCTAAACGGCGGAGAGGAACAAACTCGCATGGCTCACCAAGCGCTTTACGGTCTAGGCGAACTTCTTCTAGCTCATTTTCACCGATGAAGCCAAGGTCAACCACACCGTCCATGATAAGACCCGGGATGTCATCATCACGAACGAGCAGTAAATCAATTGGCATATTTAGTGAGTGAACAACCAAACGCTCACCCATGATGTTGAATTTAACGCCGCATTTTTTAAGTAGTGCTTGGCACTCTTTACTTAGGCGACCTTTCTTTTGAATTGCGATTCTTAGGCGTTGTGTCTGCATTGCGTTGTCCCTGTGCAAAATTTTGATATTTATAAACTTTTAATCGTGCTTAAAACTGAAAAACCCTCGGAAGAGTGTGTCTCCCGAGGGTTCTAAATCTTGTAGTTTGCGATTTTAGCCTCCGGGAGTTTCTTGTCTCCCGGGTATGCGAGCATCTCCCGAAAGACTAGACTGGGTGATGATGGTGATGAATATTCATGACTAATTTACGCATACTTTTAAGCTCTGCTTGTTCGCTTTGTTGATATCCACACTAACCAAGGTGTAAACATTTTTCAACTATTTATTTAAACTTTTTTCAATTTGTCTAATACAAATAAAAAGGGAGCCGAAGCCCCCTTTGTCTCAATCATTTACACGCTTTAATTATGCGTTCTGACAGCTTGCCATTTTTGACTTAGACAGAACCGATAACAGTACGCAAATTGCTACGAATGCTACGGTTGATGCCGCAAACGAAATTGCAATTGAAGCCGTCATGCCTAGGGTAATGAAGCCGATACAAGATACAACGGCCACAGACAGAGCGTAAGGCAGCTGAGTCGCAACGTGGTCAATGTGGTTACAACGAGCACCTGTTGATGACAGAATCGTCGTATCTGAGATTGGTGAACAGTGGTCACCAAATACAGAACCCGCTAGAACCGCACTCAGCATAGGCAGCATTAATGCAAGATCGGTTGCACCCGCCATATCACCTGCAATTGGCAGCATGATACCGAACGTACCCCAAGATGTACCTGTAGAGAACGCCATTAGACCTGACAGTAGGAATAAGATAACTGGTAGCCAATGTGGGTTGATGTTACCTTGAGCCATTGTTGATAGGTACTTACCTGTGTTCATGTCTCCGATAACTGAACCGATTGTCCATGCAAACACAAGGATTAGAATCGCGCCAAACATCGATTTCGCACCAATCCAAAGCGTACGTGCAATCTCAACGCCTGCAATACCCTGCTTAACTACAGTAAATAGCGCAACAGCCAGACCAACAAGGCCACCGTAGATAAGAGACGTGCCTACATCGGTATTCTCAAATGCGCCAAGCAGATTAAACTCCATGCCATCAGAAGCTAGTGCTTTACCACCCGTGTATAGCATTGACGCGACCGTCGCTGCAATCAGTAACACGATTGGTAAAACAAGATCTGAAACTTTGCCACCTTCGCTTTCACGAATATCAAGCTCTTCGTTTAGCTCGTGCGCTGCTTCTGTGTCGTTCTCTTTGTCTTTCTCAAAACCGCGGCCTTGCGACGCTGCGATTTCATGATCACGCATCTTACCGATATCTAGACCAAACCAAGCAACAGCAAACACCATCAACAACGCGAAGATTGCGTAGAAGTTCATTGGAATCAAACGAACGTATGCACCTAGAGCAGAATACTCTGTGATGCCATGTGACACTAGAATGCCACCGATGATCGTCATGATGTATGCGCCCCAGCTTGATGCTGGCATGATCACACACATTGGCGCCGCCGTTGAATCCAGAATGTACGCTAGCTTAGCGCGAGAAACGTAGAAACGGTCCGTCACAGGGCGAGAAATCGCACCTACCGCTAGGCTATTAAAGTAATCGTCAACAAAGATGAATACGCCTAGGAAAGCGGCAAGAAGTTTTGAACCACGCTTGCTTTTAACGCGAGATTGCGCCCATTCAGCAAAAGCACGTGTACCGCCTGACAATGTCAGTAAGGCTGTCATCATGCCAAGTAGTAGTAGGAAGCCAACAATACTCATGTTCCAAGTATTAATGCCACCGTCTTCGATGAACACACTTGAAACTGTAGAACCGACGTAGCCTAGCGCACTACCAAATGAGTAGTCATTCAGAAGAATAGCGCCAAGAACGATACCAACACCGAGTGATACAAGAACACGGCGAGTAAGGATAGCAAGACTCAAAGCCACAATAGGCGGCAATAGAGATAAAGGAGATGATGCAAAATCAATTAAATTCATGATCTTCAAAAACCAGTAATAAATGGTTAGAGATCTACTGCAGACTCGACGAAGGAATTCATTTCCTAGCGAACAAGCAAATATAAGCGACGAGCAAACGAATGCTTACTCAGCCCTACAGTAGCGCTCCATAGTTTTACAAATTATAGACTATGGCAGTGTTACCCCTTTCGAGTGTAACCCCAGCAAGTTCCTTTGATATGGAATCTCACTTCGGCGAAATAACCTTTCCTGCTTACTCATTGGTATCACCCCAGTAAGCATTACTTATTTATTCCGCGCCTCTACCGCGAGTGATGAAATTTTAAACCACTGTTAAGTCATTTTAACAACAATTTAACCAACACTACGCATTAGGTTCCGCTCATTGTACTTATCTTACCCACCATTTCAACATATCATTCCAACTTTATTGTGAGTTTTATTGTTAACAAGTTTATGCCTAACCTTCCGAGCATTGCGCATAGACATCCTTGAGATTGCAATTATAAAAAACACCTCTTTTATAGAATGACACTTAATTCACACTGCCCTACTTAAAGATACGCAGCTAAGAAGCGCACCTTACAATTCACCATTCAAGAAATAACAACGGCAGTCATAACGTTCACATTATAGTTATTGCAATTTTTAATATTGATCACGATTAATATGAAACAAAGGCAAAGACTTCTGCTATTAGTTAAATCAAAGCACTAATTTAAGTATTTCAATTATCCTTTGACGACAATTATTTGGTTCACTAAGTTTTATTTAATTATTTCATCACACTTTGATTGTATTATTTAATTGAGCGGTTTATGATTCCTATATCGGCAACTTATATGAAGAGATGAATAAATGTCGGAACTAACAAAGACACTATTAAACATTCGTAGCCTACGTGCTTTTTCACGTGAGCTAACTCTAGAGCAACTAGAAGAAGCACTAGAAAAATTAGCTATTGTTGTTACGGAACGTAAAGAAGCAGAAGAAGCAGAACGTGAAGCACTGGCTGAACAAGAAGCGAAACTTGCGGATATTAAAAAGCAGATCGAATCTCTTGGTCTAGATAAAGAAGCAGTACTAAGCGCTTTATCTGGTGAAGCACCAAGTAAATCAAAATCTAAGCGCGCTCCTCGCCCAGCAAAATACAAGTTTGTTGACGCAACTGGCGCAGAGAAGACTTGGACAGGTCAAGGTCGTACACCATCTGCAATTCAAGAGCAGCTTGATGCGGGTAAATCTCTAGAAGATTTCCTAATCTAATCCGTTCTTCTGACTAATTGCTTAAAGCGCCTACTTGGCGCTTTTTTTATACCTCTAAAAAAAGAAAGCCCTCACTTATTTATGAGGGCTTTCTTATTTATTCAATTAAGAGGCTTATCGTTCCCAGTAAGCTTCTTCTAAGCTGTCTTCACGCTCTGGTAAACCACGAGATAAACGCGGAGAGTGCTGCACTAACACTTCATAGCTCGCACGATTTGAATATTTACAAACCTGAGAGAACGATGAATACGTTAAGTAAGAATGCGCGTGCTTACTTGAATTAGGCACATTCTCTCTGTGGTATTTGTTCGCGGCCATATCATGCAGTAATGCTGATAATGCAGCATCACCTGCGCCGTTAGTATTCTTAATTTTTTCAGGGCCACCCATGTAAGGTGCAATATGCGAATACACTTTAATTGGGTTGTCACATAAATCTTTTGAAGCCGGGCGGCTAAATTCGTAACGGTTAAATTCTGCAATACTGCCCGGTAATAGAGGTAACGATGTTTCTCGTTTTGCAGATTCTTCTGTGTAGCCTGCCATAAATAGACCAACAGGACCAGCGGTGCAAAGTACAAGGTCTACCCACTCTAACGTTTTGTCTGATGCCGCTAAAGGTTCCGCTTCACCCGTTAATGCTTCCGCTTCATCTTCATTCATCGCGACAACAGAAACATGATCACGTAAGAAGTCTTGCCAGAATTTTGGATCGTCTTGAATCACAAACTTTGTGCCTAGCGTGAGAACCACGGGTACATCGTATTTTTTTGCATACTCAATCGCTTTCATTGTTGCTTCAGGCATTGGGTCGCCCTCTTTACAACGAACCAAGTAAGCCGTTAAGACTAAAGCCGATGCGTTCTTGAAAATCTTCTCAGGGATGCTTTCTGGCTTAAGCTGGTTCATTTGGCCTTCGCTGATTGCAAAAGTACGTTCGCCATCTTCCGTAATCAAAGCAAAACAGCGACCGATTGCGCCTTCAACACCTTGTAAGTGGTTTAGATCCATACGGCTTGAAGTGTTACACAGGTAACGGTAACCGTAGCTGCCAATTTTGATGTCTTGGCTCATTACGCCTAATAACGTTGAGCGATCATCAGCGAGCACAGAGTAGTTATGCAGAGTATTACCAATTGTACCACCAGCGTATTCATTGGTGATCAACGCACTCTCTTTTAGTTCGTTATAAAGCGCTTCGGCTGTTGCGTCATCAATAACTAAAGAGTGTCCCTTACTCAGATTGTATTTTTCGATCAGTTCACTGCTCACTTTCGCTTCAATATCAACCAACGTTTGATCGATACCGATAATGTGCGTACGTGACATTTTCTTGCTTTCTTGCGATTGGCTGACAAGCGGATCGCGGGCATGAACAGGAAAATAATGCTTAGATTTACGTTGACCAGGAAATTTCATAACTGTTTTTCTGCCGTAAAGGATTCTGAATAAGGGATGAAAAGAAGCCGGATTCTACCTTGCAGATTTGGGGGCGGCAACAAGCGCAAGTATAGCAAACGTTTGCAAGGGCAATAATTTTGCTAGCGACTTAAGGTGTAATAAATAAGAGGGAAGATGATTTGTGAGCGAGCCCGATTGCCCACTCACGATTTAGAGGCTATTCGCCTTCCATAAAACCTAGATCAGGAAGCGAGTCTAAGTTCTCTGAATAGCGTTTTAAATCAAATTCATTGCCGTTTTTCATCACGTCAAAGATTTCGATTGCGACTGCGCAAGCCATCATCGCGATGGCTTCTTCGCGCGGCGTCCCTGTCATCATCAATCGCATTAACGTTTCTTTCGTTTTAACTGGGTTACCGTCTTCTAGTTGGTTTTCGATCACTTCAACTAGCTGTTCTTCGCCCATCACCTGATTTTCATCAGCCATTTTATTTTCTCGTGTTGACTTGAATTCCGCTCACTATGCCATATATAGGCAATCTATACTCGTAAAACCGTAGATATAGTGAAATTTGGAAGTGTGATTTTCCTCTCGGATCTGTCCCGCTGCTATGCTTTCTGCTAAAATCTGCGTCCAGTTAATTTAAGTGGTGTTTAGTAATGTCTGACAACTGTACTGATAACAGTCAAAAGAAAGTCATCGTTGGCATGTCCGGCGGTGTTGATTCATCGGTTTCTGCTTACCTTCTCAAGCAACAAGGCTACCAAGTGGAAGGCCTGTTCATGAAGAACTGGGAAGAAGATGACAATGAAGAGTACTGTACAGCAGCTGAAGATCTCGCCGATGCACAAGCCGTGTGTGACAAGCTAGGCATTCACCTACACACCATCAACTTTGCCGCAGAGTACTGGGATAACGTATTTGAGTACTTCCTTGCTGAGTACAAAGCTGGCCGTACTCCAAACCCAGATATTCTGTGTAACAAAGAAATCAAATTCAAAGCGTTTTTAGAGTTCGCTGATGAAGTGCTCGATGCGGATTACATCGCAATGGGTCACTACGTTCGCCGTACATTCCCAACAGCAGAAGAACAAGCCGCAGGTCAAAAACCACAAATGCTGCGTGGCCTTGATGGTAACAAAGACCAAAGCTACTTCTTATACACATTAAGCAGTGACCAAGTGGCGCGTAGCCTCTTCCCCGTTGGTGAGCTTGAAAAACCAGAAGTGCGTCGTATCGCTGAGGAACAAGACCTCATCACCGCGAAGAAAAAAGATTCAACCGGTATCTGTTTCATTGGCGAACGTAAATTCACCGAATTCCTAGGTAAATATCTACCAGCTCAGCCAGGTAATATCGAAACGCCAGAAGGTAACGTGATTGGTAAGCACAATGGTTTGATGTACCACACACTAGGCCAACGTAAAGGTCTGCATATTGGTGGCCAAAAAGGCGGCGGCGGTAACGAAGACCCTTGGTTTGTTGGCGCTAAAGATCTGAAACGCAATGTGCTTATCGCGGTACAGGGCAAAGATCACCCATTGTTGAAGTCTCAAGGTCTTATTGCATCACAACTTCACTGGGTTGATCGTGAAGTGATTAAAGAACCGTTACAATGCACGGTAAAAACACGCTACCGTCAAACGGATATCCCATGTACTATCATCCCTATCGATGACGAGAACATCAAAGTGATTTTCGATGAAGCGCAAGTCGCTGTTACACCGGGACAATCTGCTGTTTTCTATAAAGATGAAGTCTGCCTCGGCGGCGGTATCATCGAAGAGCGTATTTAATTTTTTAGGAGTAGAACTACGTGGCTAACACACTTTATGACCGCACAATTGCATTTGCTGGAATCTGCCAAGCCGTTGCTTTGGTTCAACAAGTCGCTAAGAATGGTCATTGTGACTCTGACGCGTTTGAAACTTCTTTAAAAGCGATCTTGAACACGGCCCCATCGAATACGGTTGGCGTCTACGGACGTGAGGCTGACCTAAAGCTCGGTCTGGAATGTCTGGTTAAAGGCATAGACAGCACGCCAACTGGCAGTGAAATCACGCGCTACATTATTAGCTTGATGGCGCTAGAGCGTAAACTGCAAACACGCAATGATGCGATGTCCCAGCTAGGTGATCGCATTCAAATGCTTAACCGTCAGTTAGAGCACTTTGAGCTGCTTGATGAACAGATGCTCAGCAATCTCGCTAGCGTTTACTTAGATGTGATCAGCCCTGTTGGCCCTCGTATCCAAGTGACAGGCACTCCCGCGGTACTGCAGCAGACTTCGAATCAGCATAAAGTTCGTGCACTGCTACTGTCTGGTATTCGCAGTGCGGTACTTTGGCGTCAGGTTGGTGGTAAACGCCGCCACTTGATTTTCGGCCGCAAAAAGATGGTCGAACAAGCGCAAATTCTACTCGCTAGAATGTCATAATATCTACAAGCTCGCACATGGATGCGAGCTTGTTTTTTTCTACCAGAACAACACTTGTCTTATACCAAAACAACTCTCACGCAAACGTTTGCGCAATATTCGTGACAAACGCGTCAGATACTGGTATAAAGCTCTCAAAATTTCGAAACTCAATTTTTCAGGAGAACATCATGGAACTGTCAGCATTGACTGCTGTTTCACCAGTAGACGGTCGTTACGGAAGTAAAACTATTGCACTTCGCAGCATCTTTAGTGAGTTTGGCCTACTAAAGTACCGCTCTATCGTTGAAATTCGTTGGTTACAGAAGCTTGCAGCTACAGATGCAATCACAGAAGTTCCTGCGTTCAGCGCGGAAGCGAACAAGTTCCTAGATGAACTAGCGGCAAACTTCTCAGAAGAAGACGCTGCACGCATCAAAGAAATCGAGCGTACAACTAACCACGACGTTAAGGCAGTTGAATACTTCCTGAAGGAAAAAGTGGCGGGTGTACCTGAGCTAGATGCTGTGAACGAATTCATTCACTTCGCTTGTACTTCAGAAGACATCAACAACACTTCTCACGCTCTAATGCTTAAAGAAGCTCGCGATGAAGTGATTCTTCCTGAAATCAAAAACATCATTGACGCTATCAAAGCACTTGCTGTTGAATACCGCGATATTCCTCTTCTGTCTCGTACACACGGTCAGCCTGCTTCTCCATCTACAATGGGTAAAGAAATGGCGAACGTTGCGTACCGTATGGAACGTCAATACAAGCAAATCGCTAACGTAGAGATTCTAGGTAAGATCAACGGTGCTGTAGGTAACTACAACGCTCACCTATCTGCTTACCCTGAGCTAGACTGGCACAAATTCTCTGAAGAATTCATCACTGAGTCTCTAGGCGTAACTTGGAACCCTTACACAACTCAGATCGAACCACACGATTACATCGCTGAGCTATTCGATGCCGTTGCACGTTTCAACACTATCCTAATCGACTTCGACCGTGACGTTTGGGGCTACATCGCTCTAGGCCACTTCAAGCAGAAGACCATTGCGGGTGAAATCGGCTCTTCAACAATGCCACACAAAGTTAACCCAATCGACTTTGAAAACTCGGAAGGTAACCTAGGTCTTGCAAACGCTGTATTTGGCCACCTAGCACAAAAACTGCCAGTTTCTCGTTGGCAGCGTGACCTAACTGACTCGACAGTTCTACGTAACCTAGGTGTTGGTGTTGGCTACGCTATCATTGCATACACTTCGACTCTGAAAGGTATTAGTAAGCTAGAAGTAAACCGTGAAGCCCTGCTTGCAGAACTAGACAAAAACTGGGAAGTACTTGCTGAGCCAGTACAAACAGTAATGCGCCGCTACGGCATTGAGAAGCCATACGAGAAGCTAAAAGAGTTAACTCGTGGTAAGCGTGTAGATGGTGAAGCAATGCGTAACTTCATCGACGGTCTTGAGCTTCCAGAGCACGAGAAAGCACGTCTGAAAGAGATGACGCCAGCGAACTACATCGGTCAAGCAATTGAGCTAACTGACAAGCTGTAAGAGCTACAAGCTACAAGCTACAAGCTACAAGCTACAAGAAACTAAAGGGTTGATGTGAAAGCATCAACCCTTTTTGTACCGATAGGAAAGCATCGATTGCTATAATGCCCGTCATCCCCGAGAGCGAGGAACGAGAGAGTTGGGGATCTCCCGAAGCGTATCGAAAACTTAAACAGATTCCTTACTCGCAACTTCGTTGCTCTAAGGAATGACCATAGCCTGTGGGGCTGAATTTCCCAATAACGCTCTACTGCTTCTGAAAAAACAGCGTTATTTGCCCGACTTCCACGCCAAACTTTTTAATTTTAGTTAGGTTGAAAACATGTCGTTCGTCCTGTCGGTACATCCAATCATCAAATGAAACCACAACACTAGAGTCTTCCATCACAAGTTCAAAGTCATATTGCCATTGCAAAGCATTCCCCTCTTCCTTACCTACTGCTGTTCCAATGATGTCATCAGCCTTACCGGTATATTCGCCATTCTCGAGCTTGTCAATAACCCAAATACGCTGAGTCTTCTCTCCATCATCAAATATGAAATCCTCGACTAAGGTAATCTGATTGTCATCGATTGTTCCGACAATCACTACTTCAAAGCGGCGAGTTTGCATGTCGGTGTAGTCTTGTACCATCCCCCATGCGTGGGTTTTCCCTTCAAAATAGTCGAATAAGTCAAAACCAGGTCCACTGTTTTTGTAATCATCAAGGTCTGCAGAGCAACCCACTAAAACAACAGACAGCAGCAAAACTGACAAAGTAGAAAAGAGTTTATGTGTCATTGATTATTTCCTAGTAAGCCCTGACGTAGCTTCGGATAGTCCGTATCAGGTGAAAGCCAAATGGATAAGAAGGCATCGTTAAAGCTTTCATCTTGGATAGAGCCAATAAGCTGAGCCGAAGAACTTGAGCCAGAATGAAAGAAATCTCCTCGCGATCCGTTAGTCACATACGTGATGTTGTGCCCTTCCTCTATGTCAGGAAAGATCATCGCAAGCTGTTGAGACCACTCATTCATCTCATTGCTTGGGAAACCTAACTTTTCCCATTGTTCAACCGTCGCGTCTAGCAGTTGCTGCTGGCTGATGTCTCGTTGGTAGGTGATAGAAAGCGCCAGTGGATGAGGGGTAATGTCGTTGCCGATGGTGTATTGACCGTTGGGGGTTAACAGCTCAGACTCGTAGATATCGAAAAACAGCATCGATAGTTGGGCAGCCCCTACCGTATTCCAACTTCTCCATTCCAAGTTATCGCTGTTTGAGGCATAGCTATTACTGATCGTCAGTGTTAATAGCCCTGCAACTAGAAGTGGTTTCATGTCCATATACCCTCAAAATCAATGCAATCAAAAGAGACCACTCGACGAATAGAATGAAACCACTTACGGGAAGTGACAAACTCAAAGAAACAGCGCCAAGTTTCGCCCCAGCGACATAGCTAAGTGCTCCCGCTATGCCACCAACCATTGATACGGGTACAATTGGGTATTGGTTCAATATAGGTGAAAGAAAATAGGCGTACCACGCGAAGATTGCCCACAACAACACAAGCCAAATAGGGAATGATTGCGGTTCAAATTGAAACCAGCCGACCGCCATATGGAAGTAATCCAGCATCACGCCAACGACTATCACGACCGCCAGTTTCGACCACTCTACATTCCCTTTTACCGCAGTGACAACATAGGTCACACTCACTAACAAGCCAGTGATGTAAACCCACTCGCTATTGCCAATCACAGCCATTAGCCAGATCACTTGAAACCACGTCGAGATAAGTAATAGTCGTTTCATCACATTCATTCCCGGTGTGTTACTGGCCTACGCTCTCTGGAACGTCATGTGTACTGTGCTAATGGATTTCGCTTTAAATCCCCCTTCGCAGTAGCAAAAGTAGTAATTCCACATACGTACAAAGCGTTCATCAAACCCTAGTTTGCCCACCTGGTCGAGCTGTGCGTTAAACCTTGCGTACCAATGATTTAGGGTTTGAGCGTAGTCCTGACCAATGTCAAACAAGTCTCTCAACACGAGGTCGCTGTGCTTGGTTGTCGCTTGAGTCAGCGCTGTAATCGAAGGGAGAAAGCCTCCGGGGAAGATATACTTCTGGATGAAATCCACATTATTGCTGTAGTAGTCATATCGCTGATCGGCAATCGTGATCGCTTGTATGGCCATCAATCCGCCCGATTTCAATAACGACTGACACTTTTGAATGTAAGAGGTCAAATACTGCTTGCCCACGGCTTCAATCATTTCGATAGAGACCAATTTATCGTACTTACCTTCGAGCAATCGGTAATCCTGTTTGAGCAAGGTAATTTTATCCGATAAGCCTTTTTCTTCGATGCGCTGCTGAGCATACTGATGCTGTTGTTCAGATATTGTTGTCGTGGTGACTTGGCAACCATACTTCTCTGCCATATAAATCGCCATCGCGCCCCACCCCGTGCCTATTTCAATCACATGGTCATCCGCTGTGAGCTTCAGTTGCTGGCAGAGTCTTTCCATTTTGTTGATTTGGGCTTGCTCTAGCGAGTCATGTGGCGACTCAAACACCGCAGATGAGTAAAGCATGCGATCATCAAGGAAGGTTTGGTACAAGCTGTTACTGAGGTCATAGTGAGCTTCGATATTTTTAGCCGAGTTCGTCACCGTATTTCGGTTCATCCAGTGGCCAACTTGATAGGCCATTTTAGACAAGAAACTAGAGCGGCTTTCAATAGAGTCCAGCGCCGAGAGGTTAAGTGCCATAAGCTCCATTAACGCAGTGAGATTTGGGCTATCCCACCAGCCATCCATATACGCCTCTCCCGCTGCTATGCTCCCGCCTTTAAGTAAACGAGCATAAAATGCTGGATTTTTCACTTCAATCAGTGCACTCGGTTTGTCATCGTTAGGCTGACCAAAAAGCTCTCGTACTTGGGTTGAAGATTCACCGTGGAATGTCTCCACAACCGTTAACGAGCCTACGCTGAGTTTACAAAGGCAAGAAAAGGCGATGGTTCGGGCACTTTTTTGAACGTGAGTTAATTGGGTCGGTAGCGGCAATGTCTGTGTATTCATCATCTCATCGAGTCCTTGTTATTTTTCTATGTCCGGATTTAGGATCATGGTCGCTAGATTTGGGGTGGGAATAGAAAGGCGCACCTTTTACCCACAATTTCAGCGCATGCCAATAAATACCTGTAGTGACTTTTACTGCCATGACTGGTGTTGAGATCAACTGCTTTACTAATACTTTAGAGTTAAACGGGTATTTGCGCATTTTCAAGGTCGCATCAAAGACTTTCGCCTCTTTGTGGCATTCAAGATGGACCAAAAGTTGTTGATTCAACGGCTTTATCTTCCATTGATATTGCTGCTCTATAGGATTAAAAGGCGAAACATGAAACTGCTTCGCATGTTGCCAAGTGCTCTCATCTTGCGCATCAAGTGCATAATAGTGGCGCTCATTCCAAGGGGTGTTACTTACTTCCGCCAGTAAATAACGCCACTGGCCTTGTTCGTCATAAATGTAGTAAAAGTTTACCGGGCTGAAATAGATACCGAGATAGCGAAGGTGCAACACCGCTTCTACTCTTCCTGAAAGACGAACTTGAGTCAGCTCGTGCAACTTATCGAATACCGCTTGTTTCAGTTCCCCTTTGCCTAAATAATCACTGCGTTTGAAACGAGCCCAGTGCCACCAACGCTGGCCGAAACCCCATACGCTTTTTTCTAACTGTTCGAGCTCATCTAAATCTAAACACGGCATAAATAGAGGATAATTTAATGCGTGGTCTATGGGCTTAAAGCGCCTGTGTCGAACCTGTCCAATCAGTATTCCACTACCCATGTTAGGCTGCTCCTTGCTCACTAGAGCTGTGTCTTACACTCTCGATGCCTCGAACAACATCTAATGCGCTACGCACGCCATCTTCATGGAATCCGTTATACCAATATGCCCCACAAAACCATGTGTTTGATGAACCATTGATTTCATCACGCCGAGTTTGAGCTGCGATAGACTCACGATTGAACACTGGATGGTGGTAGACGAAGCTGCGCAGGATTTTTTTCGGGTCAATCAAATCACTGCTGTTCAGTGATACACAAAACGTGGTGGATGACTCAATATGCTGAAGAATATTCATATTGTAGGTGAGTGTTGGCGCTCGTGACTGCTCTGAATCATCACCATCTAACCAATAATTCCATGATGCCCACGCTGCTTTTCGCTTGGGAAGTAAGGATTCATCGGTATGAAGGATGACTTCGTTGGCCTGATACTCAAGCCCTTTCAAGACGCTATTTTCCACAGTGCTAATATCGCCAAGTAAGTGTCTCGCTTGATCGCTATGACAAGCGAAAATAACTTGATCAAAACGTTCACTTTTTCCATTCACTTTAACACTGACACCCGCTTGGTCACGCGTCACTGACTCGACAGGACTATTGAGCTTGATTCGGTCTGAAAAAGAGGCAGTCAAAGGCGCAATGTATTCTCTCGAGCCCCCTTTGATAACATACCACTGAGGTCGGTTTGTAATATCAAGCAAGCCATGATTGAGAAAGAAGCGCGCAAAGAAACAAAGAGGGAATGCGCGCATATCCGCCAGCGTAGATGACCAAATCGCAGCCCCCATTGGCAAAATATAGTTGTCACAGAAATAGTCGCTAAACTTATGTTCTGACAGAAAATCACCTAATGTTGTTTTCTCGTAAAGGTGCGACTCTGCTGCAACCTGTTTTACCTGCTTGTTGAAACGTAATATCTCTAAGATGAAGGCGTAAAACTTAGGATTAAGCCAGTTTCTTTTCTGAGCAAAAAGTGTGGTTAACGTGTGGCCATTGTATTCCAAACCGTTGCTATCATTGCGCACGCTGAAGCTCATTTGACTGACTTTACCTTCGACGCCAATCTCAGCCATTAAAGCCATAAAATTGGGGTAGGTCCTGTCGTTATAAACAATAAAGCCCGTATCAACCGCATAGCTGTGCCCATTAACATCCACATCTACCGTCGCAGTATGCCCGCCTATGTAGTCATTCGCTTCAAATAAGGTGATGTCATGCTTCTTATTCAAGTAGTAGCCACACGTTAAGCCAGAAATGCCGGTGCCGATGATTGCTATTTTCATTATTATTCTCTCCGCAAGCCTTACGCTAATAGTTTAGAGGTGATGGCATTTTGCCAACGGTATGGAAGTGTCCCTATCAGCCTCAATACAGAAGTAAACACTCGAGGGAAATAGATGTGTGACTTTCTTTTCGATAAGCCTTGGCGTATTTCCTCAGATGCTCGTTCAACTGAGATCAGCATAGGCATATCGAAAGTATTTTTGTCGGTGAGAGGGGTCTTAACAAAGCCAGGGTAGATCACTGAAACGTCGATGCCTTTTGGCTTTAAGTCAACTTGCAGCGTTCTTGCCATGTAATTGACCGCCGCTTTTGAGCCTCCATAAGCTTCGGCTCTCGGTAAAGCCACTTCACTCGCAATAGAGCCAACCACACCGATATGATGCCCAGGTTCAAAATATGTCTGACACGCTTCTATCGCATGAGCGAGGCCAATCACGTTGATGTCGAAAACACGCTTAACCAAAGAAGCATCAATATGGCCATCGTCTATATATTCGCAATCGCCGGCGTTAAAAATCCAAAGCGTGGGAATAAAAGGAAGGTTAGAAATTGCAGCAGAAGTTTCAGCTGGATCAGTGAGATCGAATATCAAAGGAGTTATGTTGCGAGAAGCTTGAGATAGCTCATTAAGTCGCTGTTGATTGCGGCCACACGCCAACACCTCATAACCCTGAATGGCGTAATCTTTTGCTAATTGAAGACCAATACCTGAAGTGGCACCGGTGATAAGTACTCTTTTCATTGGCCCAACCTCTGTTTGATGCTTTTAATCACTGAACCAAGTAAAGGAAGGTTTTCGTAGAGCATTTCACCTAAGTCAAAGTAATCTCGGTGATAAATCACCTGACCTTGGGAAAACTTAATATGGGTTACGCCATTGACGTAGATGACGGACCCTTTAGACAACTTGGGATGCTCCAAGCTCATCTGCCAAGTGAGAAATCCGCTGTCCCCCACTTGTTGGTGTTCATGGATAGAGAAGTCACAACGCTTTACATTGGCATAGAGCGCCTCAAAATAGTCCTCTAACGCTTCTCGTCCTTCGAGTCTGTGGGCGGCATCTTCAAAGACCACCTCTTGGTGATAGACCTCAGCCAACAAATGCAGATTTGACTTATTGAGCTTTTGATAGAAATTAACTACCGATTGAACATCCATTTACACGCCCCTTTAAGTTGTACAAAAATATTACATGTACAATTAATTACAACCATAGGTGAAGTTTCAAAGTTGTACAAATATAACTTTGTATAACTTTTAATGGTTGTACGCGTTAAACAGAAAAGGGATCAAAAAAGGCTTGGTTAGAAACCAAGCCTTTTCAATGAATTAGAAATAATTCGATTAAGAGTTACGTAACGCAGCGATACGTTTGTCTAATGGAGGGTGGCTCATCAGTAGCTCAGTCATAGAACGTTTACCGTTGATGCCAAATGCCATCATTGACCCTTCAAGTTGAGACTCTTGGCCCATTTTTAAGCGTTCGAGTGCTGCGATCATCTTATGTTTACCAACCAGTTGCGCCGCGCCTGAGTCCGCGTGAAATTCGCGGTGACGGCTGTACCACATTGTGATGAAGCTCGCTAAGAAACCAAACACGAGTTCAAGCACCATAGATACACCAAAGTAAACCATCATGTTGCTACCGCCCTCTTCTTCATCACTGTTTGAAGAAACAATGTTCGCGATGAAGCGAGAAAGGAAGATAACGAACGTATTGACGACACCTTGCATCAACGTCATTGTGACCATGTCACCATTGGCGATGTGACTGACTTCGTGAGCAAGAACCGCTTCGGCCTCATCACGAGTCATGTTGTGCAACAGGCCCGTAGAAACCGCAACTAACGAATCATTGCGCTTTGCACCTGTTGCAAATGCGTTGATATCTGCTGAGTCATAAATCGCAACTGTCGGCATACCGATGCCTACTTGCTCAGACTGACGACGCACCGTTTCAAGCAACCAGTGTTCTGTCTCATTGCGTGGGCTTTCAATCACCATGCCGCCAACAGAACGCAGTGCCATCCCCTTTGACATCATCAAAGAGATAAAAGAACCACCAAAACCAAATACAGCAGCCATCACCAGCAAACCCGATAGGCTACCTGGCTGCATCCCCGTTACAGCATAAACAATGTTGAGTACAACACTTAGCACCAAAACAACAGCTAGGTTGGTGATAAGGAATAACATGACACGCTTCATTACTTTTCTCCAAAAATCGGAAGCTTTTTATTATCGCTGAGGAAACGCCCCCAGCTTCTTCTTAACCTAATAGATATAGTCTATTCCTTTTAATTACAAGGTTAAGAAGCAAATTGAAACATTTGATTTCTGCATTTACTTTAACTGGCTTTTTTTGCACAAAGTTACATGATTCCTAACACTTAGCCTTGCCTTCAAAAGCATTAGACGTTGACGTTAGACTTTGGTCGTATTGTACCCATATTCAATCATGTTAGATTGGGTTCAGATAACGATCTCCATGGTTAAAGGAAACGAGAACATGGTTAAAACTAACGACTATCAAATGGCTATTGATTTGTTGTGCTGTCACTTAGGACTATCTGAAGACGAAGCTAAAAAACAATTAGGGATTTCTTCTGAAGACAACACACAAAAACGAATCATTGAAACTCAGAGCGCGTTAATGGGCTTAAACCAAGATAAATAACCCTCTGACAAAATAATAAGGGCTGCCAATTCCAATTGGCAGCCCTTTTGATGTTTACTGATATTGTCAATCAGTCTCGGTTTAGTAACGGTGCAACATCAATATACTTCGCAAGCCCTTGACGCTTCACCGCAGGAACATAAGGGATCTCACCAATCTTTGGCGCATCGACTTTTTGCTCTAACATTTCAATGATTTCCGCATAATGCTCTGTGCCTGGGTTAACACGGTTTGCAACCCAACCAATCACTTCCAACCCATCCGCTTTAATCGCATCAAGCGTTAACATTGCATGACTTAAACAACCTAGCTTAATGCCAACAACAAGTACAACTGGAAGCTTCTCTTGCTGCACCCACGTTGATAAGCAGTCTGAATCAGACACAGGAACGCGCCAACCGCCAGCTCCTTCAACTAAAACAATATCCGAGTTCTGTTTATGTTGAGCCAACTTGTCACTGAGTACCGAATACTCAATCTCGACACTCTCACGTTTCGCAGCAATATGTGGGGAAGCTGGTAACTCTAATGCGTATGGATTAACGTCGTCGTAGTCGACCTCTACCGTCGCTGCTTTC
This sequence comes from Vibrio aquaticus, assembly GCF_003970385.1. Lineage (GTDB taxonomy): Bacteria > Pseudomonadota > Gammaproteobacteria > Enterobacterales > Vibrionaceae > Vibrio > Vibrio aquaticus. The sequence continues at coordinate 118,687 of NZ_RXZH01000004.1, forward strand.
TGTAAATAGAGCGCGTCGGAGTTACGAAACCCCTGCTCGGTCTTATCACTTCCAGCCGCAACTGGCTTGTAGCCAATCGTATTTAATCCTTTTTCCGCTAATGCGTTAAGAATGGCTTTTGAGGCCACTGTTTTGCCTACATCGGTATCCGTACCCGCAATAAAAAATGCATCAATCATAATTGAATAACCCCTAAACAGACCTGATATGTTGCAGGTAAAAGACCCTGATGATTTCGATGAGTTTGGTACGCTTTGTCAACACCAAGTAGCGCTTTGCGATTGGTTAAGCCTTGCGCGCGTCCATCAACGTGCGTGGCACCAATACCTTTGAGGTCTCGCATTAAAGCAAAGGCCGTGTCGTACCATACTGTAATGGGCGCTAAGTCTAGTTGATGGCTATGGCACTCAGATTGCGCTAACGCAATTTTTACCTGGTTGGCTGAAATAAACTCATTGACGTGTTGATATGAATCAATTTTGGCCCACGCTTTTTTAAGCTCAAACAGTGACCCATCTAGCAAGGTTGACAAAAACGCCTGCCCTTGGGGTCGAACCACTCGTTTTATCTCTCTAAGGGGAATAGCCAAATCATCACACCACTGAAGGGCAAGACTAGAGAACACGTAATCGACACTGTTATTGGCAAAAGGTAACTGTTCAGCGTCACCTTGCTTATACATCACATGGTCATCTCCGCACTTTTCTTTGGCCGCTTCGAGCATATCTGGCGACAAATCAAAACAGATAACCTGAGCACCTCGCTTTAATAACTCATAAGAGAAATAGCCCGTGCCGCAGCCGATATCGAGAACCGTTTTCCCTGAGAGATCTTCAGGCATTTTCGCAAGTAAACGCTCACCAACATCACGCTGAAATGCCGCATGTTGATCATAGCTCTTTGCCGCACGCCCAAAGGCATCTGCGATGGCTTGTTTATTTACCCAGCTGAGTGAATCGTTTGATACTCGTTGTTCCATTGTTTCACCCTTTCAAAGCCACTTTCAGATGTTCTGATAAAGTATCGATATGGCGTAATTCATGATTCGCGGTCAATGTAATTCGAAGCCTTGCTGTCCCTTTAGGTACTGTTGGAGGTCGAATCGCAGTGACCCATAATCCGGATCTTTTTAAGTTCTCTGCAACATCAAGTGCCTGCTGATCTTCACCAATAATGAAAGGCTTAATTGGAGTGGTTGTTTCAACATACCCCTCTATTCCTGCAAGATGTTGGTGGTAGCGCTCATTTAGCTCATGGAGTTTGTCTCTACGCCATTGCTCGGTTTGAATCATTTTAGCCGCATGCGTTAAAGCAAAAGCTTGAGACGGAGGAATTGCGGTTGAATAAACATGATGCCTAGCAAACTGGGTTAAGTAATCCCCGACACTTTCGCTACACATGATCGCCGCCCCCGATAAACCAAACGCTTTGCCAAACGTCACCACCAGTAATTCAGGCTTGATATTGGCTGCTTCACAGCTGCCACGACCTTGGTTTCCTAACACACCGATCCCATGAGCGTCATCGACTGCTAGCCAAGCTTTGCCATGCGTCGTTTGGTGAATGTTAGCCAACGGCGCACGATCACCATCCATACTGAATACGCCTTCAGTTACAACGAGGGCGTCTTTAGTTAATAGCGAGTTCAAGTGTTCGACATTATTGTGCTTGAAGCGCTTCATGGTTGCCGGAGATAACATCCCTGCTTCCATCAGAGACGCGTGATTCAACTTGTCTTGCAGCAACAAGTCTTCTTTATTCAGCAATGAGAACAATAAGGCTTGATTGGCAGAAAAGCCGGAGCTAAACAAAATAGCTCGCTCAAAACCTAACCATTCACACAGGGTTTCTTCAAGCTGTTGATGAGCGCCGCTAAACCCTGTCACTAGTGGAGAAGCACCACTGCCGTTGCCATAGTTATCTATTCCAGTTTGCCAAGCGTTGGCCAACGACTTATCTGAAGCCAAACCAAGGTAGTCGTTACTAGAAAAATTGATAAAGGCATCATGACCATGATGTAAGGTGTGAGTATTTCCGCCGCTAACGGTACGAATATGACGAGTTAGCCCTTGTTGCTCTCGTGCAGCAAGGGCGTTGTTTACACGTAGATCAAACGCCAGCATCGTAGAATAGATCGTCTTTGGTCGGTCTTGCTGCAACGCGTTCAACAACACGGTCTAATAGATCGTTCTCTTCTATCTCATCCGGTTTTTGCGACACTTGTTGGCTGTTGATACCCAGCTTGTTAAACAGCTGCATATCTTTATCTTCTGATGGATTCGGCGTTGTCAGTAGCTTACAGCCGTAGAATACCGAGTTTGCACCTGCCATGAAGCACAATGCTTGCATCTGCTCGTTCATATCTTCACGACCGGCAGACAGACGAACTGCAGACATAGGCATCATAATACGCGCAATGGCAATCAGGCGGATAAAGTCGAAAGGTTCAACATCATCCACCTCCTCTAGCGGTGTCCCTTTGACTTTAACTAACATGTTGATTGGCACACTCTCAGGGTGAGTAGGCAGGTTCGCCAGTTCAACGAAAAGACCTGCACGGTCATTGGCGCTTTCACCCATACCAATGATCCCGCCTGAACAGATCTTCATACCTGCATCACGAACGTGTGACAAAGTATCTAAGCGATCTTGGTAAGTACGAGTGGTAATGATGTTGCCGTAAAATTCTGGGGAGGTATCAAGGTTGTGGTTGTAGTAATCCAAACCGGCTTCTGCCAAAGACTCCGCTTGATCAGAGGTTAGCATTCCAAGCGTCATACAGGTTTCTAGTCCCATGCCTTTCACGCCTTTGATCATATCGGTCAGATGCGGCATATCGCGCTCTTTTGGGTTCTTCCATGCAGCCCCCATACAGAAACGAGTTGAACCAGCATTCTTGGCTTTTTGCGCTGCATCAAGTACGCGTTCCACTTCCATCAAACGCTCTTTTTCGATATCCGTGGTGTAACGCGCACTTTGAGGACAATATTTACAATCTTCTGGGCAAGCACCCGTCTTGATAGAAAGTAACGTACTCACTTGTACATAGTTGGTCTGTTGATATTGACGGTGAACCATTTGCGCTTCGAACAGAAGATCCATAAATGGTTTCTCCATCAGTTCACGAACTTGTGCAACAGTCCAGTTGTGACGTACTTCCACGTGCTTTCCCTTATTTATAGTTAGTTTGATTACTTGGCTAGTCTACTGACACAATGTAGACTGTCAACACAATGAAAAATCAAAAGTTTACATTTGGCTGATTTTTAATCTTTTAGTTTTCAGGAATTGCACATGGATCTCGCTTTCGATCGCCGTCATATCTGGCATCCTTACACTTCAACACTGACACCTCTGACCTGCTATCCAGTGAGCTCTGCTAAGGGTGTAATGCTTGAATTAGAGGACGGTAAGCAACTTGTCGATGGCATGTCCTCTTGGTGGTCAGCGATTCACGGCTATAATCATCCGCAGTTAAATGCGGCAGCTCATAGCCAGATTGATAAGGTATCGCACGTCATGTTTGGTGGTATTACCCATGAGCCAGCGATCAATTTGTGTAAGAAGTTACTCGCGTTAGCACCAGATAACCTGCAGCATGTGTTCTTGGCCGACTCTGGTTCGGTCGCCGTTGAAGTCAGCTTGAAGATGGCGCTGCAATATTGGCACGCAAAGGGGCAACCAAGGTCTAAGTTTCTAACGCTAAGAGACGGTTATCATGGCGATACGTTCGCAGCGATGTCCGTGACCGACCCTGACAATTCAATGCACTCTTTATATAAGGGCTTTCTACCTGAGCACATCTTTGCCAAGTCTCCGCAAACTGGGTATTGGCAAGAGTGGGATGAGTCTGACCTTGATGACTTTAAAGAGAAGCTTACTCAACATCATAAAGAGATAGCCGCGGTGATCTTAGAGCCGATTGTTCAAGGGGCTGGCGGTATGCGCATTTACCACCCTAGCTTTCTAAAAGGCGTGCGTGATCTGTGTGATCAATTTGGTGTGCTGTTGATCCTGGATGAAATTGCCACTGGATTTGGACGTACCGGAAAGATGTTCGCCTGCGAGCATGCTGAGATTCAGCCTGATATTTTGTGTGTTGGCAAAGCTTTGACTGGCGGTTATATGACGCTCTCAGCTACGCTAGCATCAAGCGAAGTGGCGCATACTGTCTGTGGCGGAGAAGCTGGCTGCTTTATGCATGGTCCAACCTTTATGGGTAACCCGCTCGCCTGTGCAGTAGCGACGGCGAGTATGGAACTACTAGAAACGAATCAGTGGAAACAGCAGACATCGCAGATTGAAACTTTATTTGCTGAGCTGCTACCTAAATTGAAAAAGCATGACTTAATTGAGGATGTTCGTTGGTTAGGCGCCATTGGCGTAGTAGAAGCGAAAATACCCGTTGATATGGAAGCGATTCAAGCCCACTTTGTTGAGCAAGGGGTATGGATTCGCCCATTCGGCAAACTGATCTATATGATGCCACCGTTTATCAGTGAGGCCAAACATATAGAAAAGCTCGTAAACGCTATAGGAACTGCCCTTGCCGATCCTAACTGTTTCCAATAGTGATTATTATCAATCAAATAGTAAAAAGGCTTCCTCAATTGGAAGCCTTTCTTGTTTGCGCGCTGCAATAATTACTCTTGGTCAATCATCCAACGGCGGAATTCTTTGCGATCTTCCTTAGAAGATTTTAGGTACCAAGCTTTAAGTTGGTCTAGGTTGCTAGTATCAAGTTGAACAACCGTTTTTTCGCCCGTTTCAGCGACTTCGACAACTGTCGCATTCGCATCTTGCGCTGTCGCTGCTAGGGCCGCACCAGAGCCAACAACTAGGCCACGCTTTTCGTTATGCTCACGAACAAGCTTTGGCATGTCGTAGTAAGGGAAGATGCCGTCACCACGGTCTAACACTTCTTGAGTGTACTCGATGGCTTGACCAGATTCAGTTTCAACTTTCCATTCAGGATCTTTTTTAAAGTGTGTATTAGCTTGGCTATAGCTAAATAGCTTGGGTCCACTAATTGTTAAATCGGCATCGGGAGCGTCCAAATTTACCACGTATGGCGCAGAGTCGTAGACTCGATCTTTACCACTGTCTTTTAACTTCTTTGTATATTTAACAACCAGTTGGACTAAACCCGGTTGAATATCGACAGATTCACGCTTCTCTTCAACCTTTACACCATCAATAAACAATATCTCTAAATCATTTTTAGGCTCAATTGTTGCTGCGGTCGCTGAAGTAACGAATAACATCGTGACTAGAGATAGATATCTTTTCATAGTGAAATCCTGAAAATTTTAATTAAAAAAGCCACCCAAAAGGGTGGCTTCTATGATAGCTAATTCAACTAAGATTAGAAGTAAGCTTTAACACCAACAGCGAAACCGATGTCGTTCTTCTGGTAATCAGAAGTAGTTGGAGTCGCTACAACACCTTTAGCTGGGTCTAGTGTGTAAGAGTTTGTAGTAGTACCAGTGTAACCGTCATCACCACCAACTTCAGCGTATAGAGTCGTGTTAGGAGCAATTGCGTAGCCAGCATTGATGTACCAAGCGTTCATATCTTTCTCGTTGATTTGATCACCGTTTACGTCTGTGCCGTATAGGTTAGCATTGCTGCTAGACAAAGAGTAACCAGCTGCAAATGTTACTTTCTCCATAGAGTAAGTAGCAGCAAGAGCGATTGTGTCAGTATCAGTCTTAGAACCAGTTGCAGGCTTAGCGATCATGTCGTAGTAAGCTACTGCTAGTTCAACGTTTTCGATACCAGAGTACTTAGCTTGTGCAGACCAAAGAGTTTCTTCGATGTTACCAGCAACAGTACCTTGACCGTAGAATGCGATTAGGTCGAAATCTGCAACACGGTAGCCTAGCTTACCATCTACGTATGTAGAGCTGTCTTGAAGACCAGTGTTACCGTTCATGTCTTGAGCTGCTGCAAGAGTAGCGTGGAACGTACCGTTGTCGAAGTCGTAACGAGCGATTTCGTCAGCACAGTAAACTTCTGAATCTTCGAAGAATGTAGTTAGACCGAACTGGTAGTCTGAACCAATACCAGCGTCATCTAGAGCTGTACAAGTACGACCGAATTTTAGAGAGCCGTAGTTGTCAGAGTAAACTGCAACGTAAGCATCACCTTCAGACTGACCTACGTCAGTGAACTGCCAGAAACCACCAACTTGGAAGCTGTCGTTTACTGCGTAACGTACGTCGAAGTCTAGGTCAGCATCTTGAATTTCTTGAACTGGGTTTGAATCTTTAGCTTTACCTTGTACGTAAACAACTTCGATGTCACCACCCATGTTTACTGTAACGCCGTCTTGGTTGTAAATTTCAAAACCAGCTTGTGCTGATGCTGCTGCTAGAACTGAAAGAGCTACTAGAGTCTTTTTCATAATAATCCACTGCCTTTTCTATAGAATGGGAGATCCTTGCCCGGTTCCCTTTATGTTTTTTGATGATGACTCCAACCTCTTCTGGGTTAGATATCATCGCCACTAAATTTCGGGGTCTAGATTGCAAAAGATTATTCGGACTGTCAAATGTTCTAAAAGATTTTGCTAAAAAAACATAAAAACCAAGCAAAACAATGATTTGCACAATTTCACGCACAAAATACGAGCAAGTTCATACTCCGTACGGAACTAATTATATTATTATCACGATCAAATAATTTAGAGCATTGCTCTGGTTTTTGGGATAAATAAGTCATCACACAGAATTTTACACTTAACAACATTGCCGGGCGGGGTTATATATTTTTTACATTTAGAATTAATTGTAAGTTCCTGATGGTTCAGTTTTTTTTTGTGAACAAGATCCACATTTGGTGAATAAGGATTCTATTTCGTGAACTAAGTAGTGTTTAGCAAAGTGTGCTATGATGCGGCACTCGCTACATAGGTCACAGTATGATTACCAGTAAAATCCAGCAATCTATCCGCCACAGTTATCAAAACCTCCAATCACAGCTCGAAAACTTTGTACCTCGTCGAGCGCAGAATTATCTCGTTGCGGAAATCGCCAAGACACTTTGTGGTGACTATCACAAATCTAACCGTATGATTGTGGCTGAAGCCGGAACTGGTATCGGTAAGTCCCTCTCCTATTTAATGGCGGTTATTCCTGTTGCTGTGCTCAATAATCGTAAAGTGGTGATCTCTACAGCAACCGTGGCGCTTCAAGAACAGCTCGTGAATAAAGATCTCCCTCTATATAGAAGGCTGACTGATCGAGAGTTCTCTTTTATCTTAGCGAAAGGGCGTCAACGCTATTGCTGTGCAGAGAAACTTGCTTCCGCTAGTGGTGTTGATGGCGGTCAGCTCGCCATGTTTGAATCCAAACCGAAGAAGAAAGACATCGATCTACTCGAAACCATGTATAAGTCACTGGCCAATGGGAAGTGGGATGGCGACAGAGATTCGTGGCCGAAGCCGATCAAAGATGAGATTTGGCAGTTAATCGTCAGTGACAAACACAGCTGTAATAATAGTATGCCTGTTCATCGGGACTGCCCTTTCCAAAAAGCCCGCGCAGAACTGGACAAAACTGACGTCATTATTGCCAACCACAGCTTAGTCATGGCTGATGCGGATTTAGGCGGTGGCGTTATCTTGCCAGAACCTGAGAATACGATTTATGTGTTTGATGAAGCGCATCACCTACCTCATGTTGCCCGTGACCACTCTTCAGCTGCGGCTAGCTTAAAAGGGGCTGCAAGTTGGTTAGAGCGTTTAAATCAATCCGTGACAAAATTTGCCAATATGGCCGATGAGAAACGTGTCGCTCGATTCAGAAACGAACTTCAAGACTCTGTTCAGCAGTTGATCCCTTCATTGTCACAACTTGCGACTCGCTTTGATCCAGCGCATTTCGATGAAAAAATTTATCGCTTTGAGAATGGTGAGCTGCCGACTTGGTTAGAGGAAGAATCTAAAGAGTTAAAAAAACTGAGCCAAAAGGGGGCTCAGGCCGTTGCCAAAATCGCCGACCTGATTGCAGAGCGAGTAAAAGATGGCGAACTTGCCAATCGTCTGGCTGAACCAGCATTAGCCGAACTTGGCTTTTACATCCAGCGTATGGATAACTTAGCGGCAGTGTGGAACTTAATGGCAGAACCGAGCCGAGAAAAAGGCGCACCACTCGCACGTTGGCTTGAAGTCAGTCCAGAACGTGAAGGCGATTTCATCGTCAATGTATCTCCATTAGAAGTCGGCTGGCAGCTAGACCACCAACTTTGGAGTCGATGCGTTGGCGCTGTACTCACCTCAGCAACCATGCGCGCTCTTAACTCATTCAGTTTTTTCTGCCGCCAAGCTGGAATCAGTGAAAAACCGGATGACGGAGTTCGCTTCTTAGCACTCGCCTCTCCGTTTGATTACGCCAATCAAGCTGAGCTTTATGTGCCTAAGATGAAGTACGAACCGCAAGCACCTCAGTTTACGGAATATCTTATTGAGATATTGCCTAACTTAATTGAAGACAACAAAGCTAATTTGGTTCTATTCTCTTCCTACTGGCAGATGAATCAAGTTGCAGAAGCACTATCAACACAATTCGTTAAACAGGGGTGGGCTTTGCAAGTTCAAGGCAAAGAGTCGCGCTCAGAGATCCTAAAAAAACATAAAACGTTAGTAGACAGACAAAAAACCAGCATCCTATTTGGAACCGGAAGCTTTTCTGAGGGTTTGGATTTGCCAGGCGGATTGCTAGAGAACCTAATTATTACCAAGATTCCATTTGCGGTTCCGACATCTCCGGTAGAACAAGCACACGCTGAATACATTGAGAATCGTGGCGGAAACCCTTTTATGCAGATAACCGTCCCAGAAGCGAGTAAAAAGCTGATTCAGTCAGCAGGTCGACTACTGCGCAAGGAGCGAGATTCTGGTAAAGTCATCATCCTTGATCGCCGGGTGGTCACCAAACGTTACGGAAGTGCCCTACTTGATTCTTTGCCACCCTTTAAGCGAGTCATTGAATAATCTTGCTCCTATATAAAGAAGAATAACTATATGGATTTTTTAGAGCCAACCATGCTGTTGGTGTTGGCACTTGTCGCCTTTCTTGCTGGATTTATTGATGCGGTCGCCGGGGGCGGTGGCATGCTAACCGTACCTACCTTGCTGTCGTTGGGATTACCCCCCCATATTGCGCTAGGGACGAACAAGTTGGCCGCGACGTTTGCTTCATCGACAGCGGCGTTCACTTATTATCGTAAAAAGCTCTTTAAGCCAAAGTGCTGGGGACGTGCTTTTGTCTCAACCTTAATCGGCGCGATTTTGGGAACGTTATTCGTTGATTTCATCAGCACAGAGTGGCTCGAAAAAATCTTACCTCTGGTTATTCTCGCGGCTGCGATTTACACCATTTGGCACAAAACGCCCAATAAGGTGAACAACGAAACGCCTCAACCTTGCCCAACCTTTAATAAAAAGCAGTATGCGCAAGGTTTGACCCTTGGCTTTTATGACGGCGTTGCTGGCCCAGGAACTGGAGCGTTTTGGACGGTAAGTTCAATGGCGCTCTATCGTTTGAATATATTACTGGCTTCAGGTCTTGCCAAAGCAATGAACTTTACCAGTAACTTTACCTCACTGGTTACCTTTGCCATTCTTGGCCATATTGATTGGGTGTTAGGTTTAACGATGGGAATCTGTCTGATGGCGGGGGCTTTCGTGGGCGCTCACTCAGCAATTAAGTTTGGTGCAAAGTTTATTCGTCCTGTATTCGTGACAGTTGTGAGTATTCTTGCGGTAAAACTGGCATATGAAGCTTGGTTTGTGAGCTTATAGGCCATTTTGTATGAGCAAAATAAAGCAACTGCAATCCACATTAGAAGAGTTAGCCGTCAATGCCACCTCGCTTGATAGGCAGAGAGGTGAGCATCACCTCACACTATTTGATGAACGCTTATTTCAGTGTAAAGCCAAGCTACTCGTACCCTGTGTGAAAGAAACACAATCCACTCTGCAATCGCTCATCCAGGAAGAAGAAGCTGGCAAACTCACCACCGTGCGAGCCGAGTACTTGACCGAAAGGCTACTCGCCCAAATCAGTGCGGTACAGCGTGAGCTGGCAACGACCAAGATCCGCAAGAACGAGCCTAAACATAAACGTTACTTTCAACGTCCGATTAATGAACTCTATCAACAGCTTTCTCAGCACCAAGATTGGGAACGTCGCTTGATAGAAATGGTTCAAGGCAAAGAGATGGCATTGCAATACGCCCCTCCTTTTCAGCAGCAGTCTGCCCAACAAGAGTTACTTGCTACTGAGCAACGTCTAAAACGCTGCCAAGAAGCCAAATTAAAAATTGAAAAACAGATTACCTACCGAGAGAGAAATCAGTAATGTCGTCACCAAACGCCGGCCTAGAACAAGCGCCTGATGAAATTAAACTCGCCGTTGATCTCATCTATCTTCTAGAAAGCAATGAAGTGGACCCAAAAATCGCGATCGAAGCTTTGAAGATCGTCCAATCAGACCTTGAACGCAAGCTGGAGCAATAATGTACCAACTGACCTTTGATATGACTGAGTTTCTTGCTGAGCACTGGCATAAAAAGCCCACCGTTATCAAACGTGGATTTGCTGATTTCGTTGACCCGATTTCTCCTGATGAACTGGCAGGCCTTTCTATGGAAGAGGAAGTCGATTCTCGATTCATCAGCAATAAAGACAACAACTGGACTGCAACTCATGGCCCTTTGCCGGAATCTCATTTTGAATCATTGGATGAGAGCCATTGGCAGTTAATTGTACAAGCGTGTAACCATTGGCACCTTGGCGCAGCTGAATTAGTTGAACCTTTCAAGCAGCTACCACAGTGGTTGTTTGATGATTTGATGGTTTGCTTCTCTGCTCCAGAAGGCGGCGTTGGTCCACACATCGATCAATACGATGTGTTCATCATTCAAGGTAGCGGTAAACGCCGCTGGCGCGTGGGTGACATCGATAAAGGGCAATATAAAGAGTCCATTCAAGCTGGTGCTCTTCGCCAAATCGAAGGCTTTGATGCCATTATTGATGAAGTGCTAGAGCCGGGTGATATTCTTTACATCCCGCCGGGTTTTCCTCACGAAGGCAACACCCTTGAACCAAGTATGAGTTATTCAATTGGTTTTCGTTCTCCTAAAGAGCAGGAGCTTTTGAGCAACTTCGCTGATTACGTTTTGGCTCATGATATTGGTGACGTTCATCTACATAACCCAGAGCAAAGCACTCAAACCAATAATGGTGAGCTGCTCAACCAAGACATCGACAAGCTGACCGACATGCTCAAAGCGGCTTTGAACTCTGAGCAAGATATTCGTTCTTTCATGGGTGCGATACTGAGCCAATCTCGCCACCAGCTTGATATTGTCGAGTCAGAAGAGGAAGTCTCCACTGAGGAAGTACGAGCTTTCTTGATTGATGGTGGCATCCTACGCAGAGTATCAGGCTTACGTGCACTCTATCTTGAAGGAGAGCCAACCGATATACACATCAACGGCGAAACCTTTAGTAACGAAGATATTGAGTTAACAAAGGCACTATGTAACCAAGAAGAGCTCGATAGCAGCCAACTAGACCCAGAAAGCTTAACTGAGTCAGTTGCCCTACTCACTCAGTTGATCAATCGCGGTTATTGGTATTTTGACTAAAGCCACACCCTTCCTTAAATAGCAAAAGGGCTTCGATATTTCGAAGCCCTTTTCGTTTTTTGTATGGTCGCCAGTCTACACTTTAAATTGGTTAACCAAATTTTGCTGTTGAGATGAAAGCTCACCGATTTGAGTACTGACCGTTTCAGACTCTTCTGCTTGGCTTAAGATCTGCGCGCTCAAGTCTCTTATATTGCTAACACTTTGGTTCACTTCACCTGACACCGATTGCTGCTCTTCCGCTGCCTTAACGATCTGTGAGTTCATATCGTTGATCGACGCGATGGCGTCAAAGATCTGGCTCAATTCTGTTGCTGCATTTTGTACCTGAGTGGCTGAGTCATTGGCTAGATCGTTTCCATCTTGGATCGCTTTAACAACGTCACGAGTGCCATTTTGTACATTGTCGATCACCTGACGAATTTCACCGACAGATTCTTGAGTTCGGCTAGCAAGGTTACGCACCTCATCAGCTACCACAGCGAAACCTCGACCTTGTTCGCCTGCCCTCGCGGCTTCAATCGCTGCGTTTAACGCTAATAGGTTAGTCTGTTCAGAAATGCCTTCGATAACGCCTAAGATCTCTGTAATGTTGGCATTGTTGTTTGCCAGCTCTTCAACCACTGGTACTGCCGCTGTCATACGTTCCACCAAGCGCATCATTTCTGTTTGCGACTGTTCAATCACGTTTTGACCGCTGGCTGCGACTTGGTTGGCCTTCTCTGCAGCTAGAACGGCAACCTCTGCATTTTGCACCACTAAGCTGGCGGTTTGGGTCATCTCTTCAGAGGCCGTTGCCACCAAATCCACTTCCCTAAACTGAGCATCACTACTGGTTCGAGTTTGCTGAGCCGCCACTTTCGATTGTTCTGTCGTTGTCCCGATTTGCATCGTGGTATCAACCACATCACTAATGATGGATTGAAGCTTGTCTAAGAATCCGTTAAAGCCTTGCGCCAGCTGACCAATCTCATCTTTTGATTTCACCTCTAGACGCTGAGTTAAGTCCCCTTCACCCGAGGCGATATCTTCTAAACGATCGGCAACTTCTCGTATTGGTTTTACTAATCGTGAGGCTGAGAAAGCAATCGTTGCTAAGCCTAAGATCACTAATGTCACACCCGCGAACAATTCTGTTTGCACACTAGACTGCACTTGCTGACTGATAATGGTATCAAGCTCGTTCGCATCAGAAAGAACACTGCTGCGTGGCATGTCAAACAGCACACCCCACGTTTGATTCGCCACCATAATAGGTGCGAATACACTCAACCACTCGCCATTGACACTCCATTGCGTTTTTACTTCTTGGCCAAAGAGTAAATCGGTGAGCTGATCATTGGATAAAATCTCACTCATATATGGCTGACCAACCAGACTTTCAGCATTGTCACTTGCAATAAGAGAACCATCCAAGCTGATTAAATTGATGGCACCACTACCGGAAAACAACTCTTGATCGGAATTGGTCACAATCCCCGCAAGCGAGTCTAACCTAAGATCAATACCAAAAAAGCCAATCGTCGTGTCTTCAATCTTTAAAGGAACCGAAATCGAGGAGGTTAAAAAGGTGCTCCCCTCTTGGATAACCGCACGTGGCGTGGTCACACACGTTTCTCCTGAAGCTATCGGACAGTAAAAACGCTCGCTGTTTATCGCATCAGATAGCACCGCTTCCGAAAGCACGTTGGATAATACATTTTCACCGTTTTGCGCCGTTATCCAATAGGGTGCAAAACGCCCTCTGTCGTTTGAACCTACGTATTCGGCATCAACATAATTGCTGTCTTCACCGTCCAACATTTCTGGCCTAAAGACTAAGTAAGCACCTTGAATCGTATCAAAGTCGAGCACGGCTCTACGGACCATTTCATCCAAAGCAATACGTAGCTCTTCACTATCACCGAAGTTTTCTTCACTTAAGTTCTTTTGAAACATCGCACTTGATGCAAGCATTTCCGCTCGGTACAGCGCTTCGTTAAGGTATTCAGTCACTTCGGTTGCACTAAGTAACGCTCTTGTTTCAACAATCTGCTCAGACTTGTCGATCACAGAAGCAGAACTCTGCAGCTTGATTTGATGTTGATTTGAAATAGCGTTGTAAATCGAAAAACCGATCAACGACAGAGAGGTGATAAGCAGGCACATGCCCGCGAGAAGTGTGATCTTCCACTGCACAGATAGCGTTCGCATACTACTTCCTTTTAGCAAACTCGGGGATTTCAGTCATTTATCCAACAAAATGATTATCAATTACACCATAAATGAGTGAGATATCAATCGAAACATTACATAAATGTTAACAGTAACAATAGTCCATTTCCCTTTCGCGACAACAGAATTTTGATGCTAATATTGCGCTAATAAAAAGAGAGTAGCCAACGCTAAGGATTAGAAATGAAAGTAATTTCTTTCAACATTAACGGTCTTCGTGCCCGACTTCATCAACTTCAAGCCGTCATCGACAAACACCAACCGGACGTGATTGGCCTTCAAGAAATCAAAGTTCACGATGAAGCCTTTCCATTAGAAGACGTTGAAGCAATGGGCTACAAAGTCTACTTCCACGGTCAAAAGGCGCATTACGGCGTAGCTATGCTGTGTAAGAAAGAGCCAATTTCTGTTCAGAAAGGGTTTCCAACTGACAATGATGAGCACCAAAAGCGCATGATCATGGTGACGCTTGAAGACGACAATGGCGAAAAAGTGACTGTGCTCAACGGATACTTCCCTCAAGGTGACAATATTGGCCACGAGACGAAATTCCCTTATAAACGTCAGTTCTACTCAGACTTGATGACTTACCTAAACGATCATCACAATAATGATGAGCAGTTAATCGTGATGGGCGACATTAATATTAGTCCAATTGACGCTGATATTGGTATTGGTGAACCAAACCGTAAGCGTTGGTTGAAAACAGGTAAGTGTTCTTTCCAACCAGAAGAACGTCAATGGCTAAAAACGTTGCTAGATTGGGGCTTTGTTGACACGTTCCGTCAGATCCATCCAGACGTAAACGATCGTTTCTCTTGGTTTGACTACCGTTCTAAAGGTTTCCCAGATAACCGCGGCCTACGCATTGATGTGGTTCTGGCTACGCCAAAGCTGGCTGAGAAGTGTATCGAGTCTGATGTCGACTACGAATTGCGTGGCATTGAAAAGCCGTCTGACCATGCGCCAATTTGGTCGACGTTTAAGTAGTCGCGAGTACATCGTCATTCTGAACAGGGAGGCACGACCGTGATTCAGAATCTGGCTTCCTTTGTCGCTATTTGAGATTCCAGGTGACTCGTACCTCGTTTCTGGAAGGAAGCTAGTTTGAAGCGGTTATCAAAACAAAAAATCCGGAGCATTGGCTCCGGATTTTGTAATCAGCTCTTAATCGGCTTAATTAAATAGCGATAAAGTCTGCTTTCAAATCTGGGTTAACGTCAGCGTCGTAGTCAACACCTTCAACACCAAAGCCGAATAGCTTCAAGAACTCTTCTTTGTACTCAACGTAGTCAGTCAATTCTTTTAGGTTTTCAGACGTGATGCCTGGCCATAGATCGCGACAGTGTTGCTGAATATCTTCACGCAGTTCCCAATCGTCTAGACGTAGACGATTCTTATCATCTACTTCAGGCGCTGAGCCGTCTTCTTTGTATAGACGCTGGCTGAACATACGGTAAATCTGTTCCATACAACCTTCATGAACGCCTTCTTCACGCATCTTCTTAAATACCATTGCAATGTACAGTGGCATTACAGGAATTGCAGAACTTGCTTGAGTCACTACTGACTTAAGAACAGCAACGTTGGCTGTGCCGCCAGTTGTCGCAAGTTTCTCGTTAAGAGCCGTTGCTGCACGGTCTAGGTCCATCTTCGCTTTACCTAGTGCGCCATCCCAGTAGATTGGCCAAGTCAGCTCGGTACCGATGTAGCTGTATGCTACTGTCTTACAGCCTTCAGCTAGAACGCCAGCGTCAGATAGCGCGTTGATCCAAAGTTCCCAATCTTCACCGCCCATTACAGTAACAGTATCTTTGATCTCTTCTTCCGTTGCAGGTTCAACACTTGCTTCGATGATCACATCTTTGTTGGTGTCTACCGCAGTTGCTGTGTAAGTCTCACCAATTGGTTTTAGAGATGAACGGATCAGCTCACCTGTTTCTGGCATTTTACGTACTGGAGAAGCCAGTGAGTAAACCACCATGTCGATCTGACCTAAGTCTTCTTTGATCAGCTCGATTGTCTTTTCTTTTGCTTCGTTTGAGAACGCGTCGCCGTTTAGGCTTTTCGCGTACAAACCTTCTTCACGAGCAAGTTTTTCAAACGCTACAGAGTTGTAGTAACCTGCTGTGCCTGGTTTTTTCTCTGTGCCTTCTTTTTCGAAGAAAACACCAATAGTTGAAGCGCCGCCACCAAATGCCGCAGCGATACGAGAAGATAGACCGTAGCCACTTGATGCACCCACAACAAGTACACGCTTAGGTGCATCTTTGATTGGGCCTTGTGCTTTTGTGTAAGCAATTTGTTCTTTTACGTTAGCTTCACAACCCACTGGGTGCGTTGTAGTACAGATAAATCCACGAATTCTAGGTTTGATGATCATATTCAACTTCCTTTAAATAACCCCGCTAGAATAAAAGTTTCGACGTAAGATCGCATCTAATTTCTGTAAAAATGTCGCCAAAATGCAAGTGGTTGGAGCACTTTAAACCAATTGTTCTCTTGCAGACGAAAGAAAGGCGTCCAATTGGACGCCTTATTGAGTAATAGAACAAATTTTACTCAGAGCCGAACGACTTAGTCGACTTTAAGCGACGCTATCAAGCTTTGCTGCTGACTTCTTTTGCGTTTCTTGAGTGCGAACTTCGCTGAAATCATGGCTAAAGTGGTCAACTTGAATCGCTTTGTAACGTAACTTGTCAGCCGCTACAATCTGATCCACTTCTTCTTGGGTCAGAACGTTCGCTTCAAGTGCTTGAGCTAGACGATCTTTCAGTAGACCTTTACGTGCTACTTTGCCCTCTTTTGCCGCGCGCATCATTTTACGTTCTAGGCTCTTAATGTCGTACATCGCTAGGAATGCATTTTCCATCAAGCCAACACTGTCGTTCTCATCTTTACCAACGAAGCAGAGATTCGTTAAGCGATCGCGATGTGCTCCCGGAGTCATTAAGCTTTCTGCCAATTTAACCGTTAAGTCGTCACTTGGTTTCGCAAAGTGATTACCCAGCGGGAAGATGATCACTTTCAGTAAACGGCCTACCGCTTTTTGCGGATAGTTGCTGAATGCTTCTTGTAGCGACTTCGCGCCATTGTGCAAACAGTGCTGAACCGCGTAATGAACGTAGTCTAGATCTTGTTGCTGACGACCTTCGTCTTCATACTTCTTCAACGCCGCTGACGCCATGTATAGGTAAGCAAGCACATCACCTAAGCGTGCTGAGATCATCTCTTTACGTTTGAGATCACCACCCAATGTTGCCATCGCGATATCAGCACTCACTGCTAGCGCTCGGCTCAAACGAGTCATGTCTTTGTAGTAACCTTGAGTTGGTCCCGACATGTCTGCTTTAATAAAGCGAGAACCTGTTAACGCCGCACCAAACGCGCCAAAAGTATTACCCATCGCATGTTTGATATGTTTGAACAGCAAGTCATCGAACTCTTTAGCACCTTGCTTTTCATCTGGGTTCGCGGCCGCTTCCATCTCTTTCAGTACGTACGGGTGACAACGTGTTGCACCTTGACCAAAGATCATCAAGTTACGAGTCAGAATGTTCGCACCTTCTACTGTGATTGCCACAGGAATACCAAGATATGGTGCTGCCAGATAGTTCATTGGGCCATCTTGAATAGCACGACCAGAGTGAATATCCATCGAATCATTAAGAATGGTACGTGCCATCTCAGTCATGTGGTACTTAGCGATCGCAGTAACAATGCCCGGCTTTTCTTTGAGATCGAGAGAGGTTGTGGTTAGCGTTCGCGTCGCTTCCAATAGGTAAGTTAAACCGCCGATACGCCCAAGTGACTCTGCGACACCTTCAAATTTACCAATCGACATACCAAACTGCTTACGAACATAAGCGTACGCGCCGGTAGTACGTGCAGTCAGGTGACCCATGGCCGTGCCAAGTGCTGGAAGGGAAATACCACGACCTGCCGACAGACATTCCACCAGCATGCGCCAGCCTTTACCTGCGTACTCTTGACCACCAATTAGCCACTCCATCGGAATGAATACATCGTTACCGCGTGTAGGGCCATTCATAAATGCTAGACCTAGTGGATCATGGCGCTCACCAATCTCGACACCTTTATGGTCTGCAGGGATAAGCGCACAAGTAATGCCTAGCTCTTTCTTGTCACCCATTAACCCATCTGGATCGTACATCTTGAATGCCAGACCAAGCACTGTCGCTACTGGCGCTAGCGTGATGTAACGTTTGTTCCAGTTAAGTCGGATACCCAGCACTTCTTTGCCTTCGTGTTCGCCGTAACAAACGATACCTTCATCTGGAATACCACCCGCATCTGAACCCGCTTCTGGGCCAGTTAATGCAAAACATGGGATGTCTGTGCCATCTGCTAAGCGAGGCAGCCAGTAGTCTTTTTGTTCTTGCGTACC
Source organism: Vibrio aquaticus (assembly GCF_003970385.1). GTDB lineage: Bacteria > Pseudomonadota > Gammaproteobacteria > Enterobacterales > Vibrionaceae > Vibrio > Vibrio aquaticus. The sequence goes on from NZ_RXZH01000004.1 coordinate 136,964, forward strand.
GTAGTGAGACAGAAGCTCACCCGGACCTAATGAGTTAGGTACCATTACCGATACCGCCGCACTGATACTGCGAGTCGCAATTTTAGTTACGATGGTCGAGTTCGCCAGTGACGAGAACTGACGACCGCCGTATTCTTTAGAAATGATCAAAGAGAAGAAACGCTCTTTACGTAGGAATTGCCATACCTCATGTGGCAAGTCACGGTCTTCTTTGACAATCTTGTGATCGTCTAGCATATCGAGCAGGGTTTCCAGTTCATTGTCCATGAACGCTTGCTCTTCCGCAGACAATGAAGGCGTTGGATATTGGTGTAGCTTAGTGAAGTCAGGACGACCTGAGAACAGCTCTCCATCCCACCATACACTACCCGCTTCCATTGCTTCTTTTTCAGTGCTTGAAAGAGGTGGCAGTACTTTCTTAAACATTTTGAAAGCTGGGTCGCTTATCCATTTTCTTCGTAGAGAGCCCATAATCAGATCCTTTTGTTCGCTATTTGGTGGTCCAATATTCTTATATTATTATCGGTACAGTTTTTAAGTTTTATTCCGCTGCGACGCCTGCAGCTAAAAATGGAATCAGTTGGTCAACCACGGATTTGGCATCCATCGATTTTCCGTAATCATTTTCGGCTATTTCTAATAGAGCCTGGCTTGATGCCATGGTGAATACGCACGTTCCAAGGGTGAAGTGCAAACGCCAAAACAGCTCTTCTTGAGTCAGCTTAGGGTTCGCTTTCATCACCGACTCAGTGAACAGAGACAGTACTTCTGAGTAACGAGTAGTGATAAACCAACGCAAATGACCTTGAACATCGGTGTAACCACGGCCGATCAGTAGCATGAATCGACTGGTGCCATTAGGTCTTACGTCGTTTAAGTTACGAAGCGGCGCTCGTAGTGATTCGAACACATCGGCCATTTCATAACGCTCATTCAAATTTAGGTTGATCAGTGCATCTTGCACCGCTGGCATGAATGCCTCTAGATAGCGGTTCAGCACTGCTCGCACCAATGTTTTCTTATCACCAAAGTGGTAATTCACAGACGCAAGGTTAACCCCAGCCTTACTGGTAATGGTGCGTAAGGAAGTATCTTTGAAGCCATGCTCAGCGAACAACGCTTCTGCAACATCAAGAATTTTCTCTTTGGTGGAGTTTCTCACTGGCATTTCAATCACTCGTATTAAACAACTGTTTGAAAATATACATTCGAAACACGAGAGCAACAAGTTGTTAACATCACACTTTTGGAGATTGGTCTGACCAGGTGAGGTAACTTGTTGAGTTGAAGAAAAATTTAATTTTTTTGAAATTAGTGGGAACTGAATGGAAAACGGTGAGTCTTACTAAGTGTAGTTAGCAGAGTATTCAGGGTTTGGACAACCCAAAAGTTTACAGGCCGTCAAACTTGTTTTCTTACTGAAGCTACTCATTTAACGCTGCTTTTTCTTATTAACTCCTATGTTTATTTGTATCCGCCCAGAGCCTGATTGCTCTGGGCTTTTTTTATTCTACTCTGTCGATTTTTTTGGTCTAAACACCCAAAACGAGCTAATTAAATAGTTACTGACCATGCCCGCTAGGATGCCTACAACCAAAGCCATCATCGGTGCGATGCCCTCGTCTCCAACCATGAACAAGATTGACTTGAAAACCATAAAATTGGGTATGGCAGAAACACAGGCGCCCAGCATGAACTTGAACCATTGAGCTGTGATTCCAACATCCTTATTGTTGAACGTGAACAGGCGGTTCCCAAGCCAAGTGACCGTTGCAGCGATGAAAAACGCAATGACTCTCGCGGAGAAGATATGCAGCTGAAAAAGATAGTGGCTCACAAAGAAAGTCGAGGCATCGGCAATAAAGCCGACACCTCCTACTATCGCAAATTTAATCAGTCGATGAGAGATCATGTGTTGTTACAGCGGTAGAGAGCACGCTTACTTTTCGCCGTGAACTCAACAATACAATTCAGTGAATGTTTTTTCACCAGATCATCAACGTCATGGGGTTTGCCGATCAGCTGGAGAGGTTCAACGCTATCCAATACCGATTCATCGGATAACTTCTTCGCTTTCCCTTGGCTATAAAACTGGCCCGAAAATGGTCGATGCCCGATGTAGAAGGTCTCAACGTTTGGGTCCGCCATCGAAAAAATCACCTTGTCACTTTTTTTATCGCCAGTGCCCAAATGAATGTAAGCCACCGCAATGATCAATAACGCTGGCAAAATACTCGCCACGACTTTAAGCCATTTCGCATCTTGTTTGGTGTCCGACATCAAGATCGAGATAAGCAGGCCAATAGCAGGCACACCTGGCAGTACGTAAGCGGGAAGAATATTGCCCGAAAACGTAAACAGAATAAGCGGCGCTACCATCCATAAGATTAGGAAACTGAACACACCGTTGTTAGCGATGATCGTTGAACCGAAGGCTTTGCGTTTCATCCAAAGTAAAATTGGTAACACGATTGACCAAGGCGCTGCGGAATAAAGCCAGAACAACCAAATTGTTCCACGAACTTCATCATGGGCGCTGCCATATAAGTCCCCTTCCCAACCGCTAACTAAGAAACGCTTGAAGTGCTCGCCGACAATAAAGTAATCAATAAAGCCCGGTGTCGCTTGCTCTGCCATCACGTACCAAGGTAGCGCGATTATCAACATCAATAGAAAGCCAGTCACAATAGGGAAGCGTTGCCAAAGAACTTTGAACGAACCGATAATTCCGTGCTGAATCACCAACCAAGGAAACACAGCGAGTCCCATCAACACAATCACTAACGGCCCTTTAGCCAGCAACCCAATGGCTAAGCCAATAAAGCCGATATAACCCCAACGCTTACTGCCCTCACCCTGCTCATAGCTAAGCCAGCATAAATAGAACCCGACCATGGCCATCGTCATGCCTAAGGTCAGAGCCATATCAGTCATCACCGCGCCTGCCGCGATTGAGAAGATACCACACGTTGCTAGCACTAAAGATGTCACCAACGCGCTGTAACCGAGCCGACGTGCAAATAGAGCCATTATTCCGATTACGGCAAGTCCTGCTAGCCAATGAGGCGCACGCACCGCAAACTCGTTCAATCCAAACAGTTCAATTCCCGCAGCACTCATCCAAGTGAACAGCGGTGGCTTACCCCAAAATGGCACACCATAATCAAATTGTGGTGTGATCCAGTTGCCCGTTTCAATCATCAAACGCGCCATTTCGCCATATCTTGCTTCGGTGGTATCCATTAGCGGGTAGGCACCCAAACTCAGTAGTCGAATCATTAGGGCTGCGCCCAGAATCACCCATAAATGGACTTTGTTTAAACTCACGCTCTTGTCTCCACAGCTTGCAGTTTTTGTTGAGGTTGTTTTTCATTAATTGATTGAATGAGATAAAGCGGTCTTTGCTTGGTTTCGATAAAAATGCGCCCGATATACTCACCCAAAACACCAATACTCAGTAGCTGGATTCCACCTAATGCCAATTGCACGACCATCATTGATGGGTAGCCTGTGACAGGGTCGCCAAACATCAAGGTCTTAGAGACAATGATGACACCATAGACAAAGGCGGCGAACGCAATCAGCCCACCAAGAACGGTCGCAATACGTAGTGGTCGGATAGAGAAAGAAGTGATGCCGTCTACCGCAAGTCCAATCAGTTTGAAATAGTTCCATTTGGTTTCACCGCAAAAACGAGCATCGCGCTGAAATTGAATCGTTGCTTGACGAAATCCCGGCCAAGCAAAAATGCCTTTCATATAACGGTTACGCTCTGGCAGGCGATTGATGTGATCCACCACTTCTCTCGCCAGCAGACGAAAGTCACCGACGTTCTCAGGGATATCTGATTTCACCATCGAATTAAGTAAGCGATAAAACGCCGCCGCTGACTGACGCTTAAACCAGGTTTCGCCTAGCCTTTCTGCTCTTTGCATATTGACCACATCGTACCCTTCTCGCCATTTGGCCAGCATGTCTGGGATGAGCTCTGGTGGATCTTGTAAATCGGCATCAATCAGGATCACCGCAAGGCCCGAACTTTGCTCTAGCCCAGCGCTCATCGCCGATTCTTTGCCAAAATTACGGCTTAAGGCCACACTTTGAATCGACGATTGACTAGACGTGAAGCGATTCACAAGCTGTAAACTATGGTCTGTGCTACCATCATCGACATAAATGATTTCACTGGTTTCAGGCAGCTGTTCAAGTACGGCTGTTAAGCGAGAATGAAGCTCAGGTAACACTTCTTGTTCGTTGTAATAAGGCACAATCACGCTCAGCGTCACTGCGGATTTTGTCTGTCTTGGAACTGAAGTGACAATACCCATGTAGCCCCCCTAACTATTTGAATTTGATCAATGCGATGGAGCCCTCCATCGCCTACTGACATCAAATTTATCAATAGTGTTGTGAAAACCTTGTGATTCACGTTTTTTTCACGCCCGTGTGAGATCATAACGAGAACAAATAAAGAGAGAAAATTATGAATAAAGTGCTGTTGGTTGAAGATAATCGCGAAGTCGCCGGTATTCTATTTGATTACTTTGAGTGTGAAGGAATGGAATTGGACTATGCCGATAACGGCGAACTCGGTCTTCAACTCGCGTTAGAAGGCACCTTTGATCTGATTCTTCTCGACCTAATGCTACCTAGAATGGATGGCCTAACGGTTTGTAATATGCTTCGCGAGGCCGGAGTGAATACACCTGTATTAATGTTGACTGCGCTCGATAACCGTGACGATATGCTCAAAGGGTTTAAACACGGTGCAGATGACTACCTGACTAAGCCGTTCGATCTCGAAATATTAGAAGCTCGCATTCAAGCATTAATCAAACGCTACCGTGGCCAAGTTGCCTCAACGGTAATGCAGTTTTCTCACTTAAGAATCGATCAAAAAACGCGTCAAGCTTACCGCGAAGATAAGCTACTTGCTCTCAACCCAACCACTTACACCATCTTAGAAATGCTGTGTCAGAAAGCACCAGAAATTGTCACTCGTCAGGAACTGTCAGAAAAACTGTGGCAAGAAAGTGAACCGAATAATGACGTCCTTCGCAGCCATATCTACCAACTAAGAAACCAACTCGATAAACCCTTCGCTAAACCGATGCTGACCACGATCCCTAAAATTGGCTTCCGCTTAGAGGCGATATGATGCTCGACCGTAGTTTCTCTAACACTAAAACGCTGACGGGTCATCTTGCGATATTTTTCACCGCGGTTTCGATCGTTGTCGGACTGGTCAGTTTTCTGATTTTCTACTTGGCTCTGCAATGGTCAGAAGATCGTGTCGGCGAAAGACGCATCCTCATTGATCGAGACGCGGCTGTGGCTCAGTTCCTTAATGGCGCAAACGGCATGATTCAAATCGATGAGCTCACCGCAGCCTATAACGACATGAGTTTAGTGCCTGATGATTATCAGCAATACTTAGAAGATAAACAGCAGTACCTCGGCGAAGTCGGTGAAGACTTTAACCCCTTGTCACACATGGTATTTAAAGGCCAATACACACAAGATGGTGAGGCTAAACCCATTGTCTTGCTGACATTGATTGATCGGGTCGAGTTTGGTGTCGATGAGCTGATTTACTCTGGCGTGATTGTGGTTCTGTTTGTTGCTGGGTTGATGTTTACCTTTGGTACCATATTGTATCGCCTTTCCATCCGACTGATTGAACCACTGAATGACATCACAACACAATTAGACCAAGAGTTCATTGATGTCGAAAAAGCCTTTTCGATTCACCCTCAATCGGCACAAGAATTTCAGCTCCTTACGGCACGACTTAACCAATACCGTAGCGAGCTTAATCTGACCTTAAAACGCGAGCAAGCTTTTGCCCGCTATGCCAGCCACGAGCTGCGTACCCCACTAACAGTCATCAAAGGGGCGAACACATTATTAACCCGTTCTGAGTTAACCTCATTTCAAGAACGCCAGATCCATCGAATCCAAGATGCAAGCCGAGAAATGGCCACCATGGTCGATGCACTACTCTCTATAGTGCGCTATGAGCGCAACATAGACGATGCGCCTCAGCGTGAGATCTTAGAGAAAGAGATCACCGCCATTATCGAGGCCAATTCCGCGCAAGCCATGAGTAAAAAGCTTGATATTCAGCTGTCCTGTAATGGCTCACCGAGCACTCGTGCAACAGAAGCCGTCATTAGCATGGTACTGGGTAACCTGCTACGTAATGCGATTGCTGCCACCGAACATGGGCAGATCAGTGTTTGCCTTGATAAGACCGAGCTTTCTATTACTGATGATGGTGCAGGCTTAAGTGACACCCCAAATGAAGATGGCCACGGTTTGGGGCTGCTGATTGTCGATGACTTATGCCAGCGATATGGTTGGGAATTCAAGCTCTCAAATCATCCACAACGAGGTTGTACGGCAAGCATTAAATTTGATCCATCTTGATACGAACGGACGGCAATCAGGTAAACTGATCGTCCGTTTTGCTCTTATCCTATTGCTCAATGAAACTAGCCGACACGCCCATTACCCAACACCAGTTTTATGATATTCCGTTTTTCTTGAAGAGGGATGACCAACTTCACAGTCATTTTAGTGGCAACAAAGCCCGTAAGTTTATGGCGGTGTTAGAGCAAGATTATCCGGAAGTGACAACCCTTATCAGCTACGGCAGTGCGCAAGCCAATACACTCTATTCACTGTCAGCCTTAGCGGCGATTAAAGGTTGGCAACTGGAGTTCTATGTCGACCGCATTCCTGCTTGGTTGATCGACAAACCCCTAGGTAATTTCCGCGGCGCGTTAGAGCTGGGTGCAAGAGTGATTCCTGTTGCTGACACCGGGTTACATCCTCGCGACTATATCGAACAACAGCGTCAGCCCGATTCAAACTGTTTGGTATTGCCAGAAGGAGGTAGAAGCTCTCTATCAAAACAAGGCATCAGCCAACTGGCCAGTGAGATCCTTTCTTGGAGCCGGTTCGAGCCTGAACATAATTTTGTTGTCGCACTTCCTGCAGGCACTGGCACCACCGCGCTTTACCTACACAAATATCTTAAACCTCATGGCATCGAAGTGCTCACTTGCCCATGTGTTGGTGGCAGTGAGTATCTGATTGAGCAATTTAAGGAACTTGGCGAGTCTGATTTCCCGACGGTTTTAGAACTCGAGACAAAACACCATTTCGGTAAGCTCTACCCGCAAGACTATCAAATCTGGCATCAATTACTTCAGCAAACGGATATTGAGTTTGACCTACTGTATGACCCGATGATGTGGCAGTGTCTACAATCATGGTATAAACAAAATTCCGACAAATCGATTATCTACGTTCACCAAGGCGGGATTCTGGGCAATGAAAGCATGTTACCGCGCTATGAACGAAAATATGGCGTGATTTAGGAGCAACACGATGATACGACTACTACTCTTGACCCTATCTCTTTTTAGCGTGCCTTGTTTAGCAAACATCATCACCACTCCAGCAAAGCCAGTGATTGGGATAAATGCTTCAGAGAGCGCCAAAAGAGTCTGCTATTACCAAGACCAAGCCTATTCTGACGGTGCGATTCTTCAAGTGGGTGAGCACTATATGGTGTGTAAAGAAGCCAATGATTTTGAAACCAATGGTGCCCTAAAATGGGTACAGCTCGGCTCAGAAGCAGTTCCTGCTCAAGAAGAAATAGAACAAACACCAAAAGCTGGAAAGCGCTACTCTGTTAACTGATCTATACGAGGCCTATTTTGATAACACCTATCGCAGTACGCCTTGTTAAAGGTGACGACCTAAAACTCGCAATTCAACACCTTGTGGACGAGCACAACATTCAAGCAGGCACTATTGCTTCGTGCGTTGGCTGCTTTACTCAATTCAATATTCGTTTAGCAGGGGCGACCCAAACCTTAGAGCTGAATGAGCCACTTGAGATTGTGTCTATTATGGGGACGCTCACTCCAGATCACCAACATATTCATCTTTCCGTTGCCAAGCGAAATGGTGAGGTAATTGGTGGGCACTTGCTAGAAGGATGCCTAATTGATACCACGGCAGAACTGATAATCCATAGTTACCACAATATGAGTTTTGCTCGCGAGTTCGATGAGAACACCGGCTTCACCGAGTTGGTTGTCACCAATAAATAGCCCGAGACTTATCAACAAAAAAGCTCCGCCAAATTAGCGGAGCAAAGAGCATAATAGTCAGGGGGACTATTTACCTTAAGGGTGCTGTATTATCTGTCAGCGCTAGCGGCTTCTGTAAATTAAGGCGCGCGCGTTTAATATGGCATCACGAGTTGGAACTTCTACTGTCTTCATTCCTTTGAATCGTTCGGGTTCTTTGATTGCCACGTCATGCGCCAAAATCACCATTTTCGCGTTCTTAATGTCCTTTTCTGTAATGCGATTGTTGATGCCGTTAGCCCCTTGGGTCTCGACCTTGATTTTGATACCCATGGTATACGCTGCTTTCTCTAACGACTTAGCCGCTAAGAAGGTATGTGCCACGCCAGACGGACAAGATGTCACGGCTAATATCTCCGCTTCTCCCCCACCATCCATAGCGTGATAAGCTCGGGCCAGCGCGGCCTCCTCTTCCTCATCAAGAACGTTTTTCTTAAGCAGAATAACAATCAATGCCGTAGTTAATGCCCCCGCTAGTGTACCGACGATATAACCGAGTTTGCCATCGACGACAGGAAGCACTATCCAGCCGCCCCATGGCGCATGGTTAATCACATGGAACGTAAAGCCAATCACGTTGCCGACAATACCGCCAAGCACAATCGCAGGTAATACCCGCGCCGGATCGGCCGCTGCAAATGGGATCGCCCCTTCACTGATACCAATCATGCCCATAATGCCAGCCGCTTTACCTGCTTCACGCTCATCACGTTTGAATTTCTTCGGTGATAAGAAAGTCGCCAATGCTAATCCGAGTGGCGGCGTACAAATCGCGATCCCAACCCCGCCCATTAGCCATGGCTGGGTATTAACTTGGGTTTGAGCAAATAAGGTCGCGACTTTATTTACTGGGCCGCCCATATCAAACGCTGTCATTGCGCCTAATACCGTACCAAGCATCACTTTGCTCGCACCCGCCATACCAGTGAGCCAATCATTGAGCCCTGCCATAGCGGCTGATATTGGCGATCCAATTAACCACATCACCAAACCGCAAGTGGCAAAGGTACCGACCAGTGGATAGATAAAAATGGAACCGAGTGAGGTCATGCTGTCTGGCAGGCGAATCTTCTTCAGCATGCGTACTACAAAGCCCGCAAAAAAGCCGACCACGATCGCACCTAAAAATCCGGTATGGTATTGGTCAACTGCGACCCAAGAACCAATCATGCCCGGCGCGAGTCCCGGCTTATCGGCAATCGAATAAGCGATATAGCCACCAAGCACTGCGGTAAATAGGGTTAAACCTGCAATACCCATTTTAGCAATATCAGCCAATACGCCGCTTTCTGGGACTGCGCCATGACCAGAAATCATCACAGAAAGGGACAACAACACCCCACCAGCAACGATAAAAGGGATCATATGCGAGGTGCCAAACAATAAGTGTTCTTTGATGTGGGCTAAACGAACCTTCCACGGACTTAATGGTTCTGGCAAAGGCAACGGCTCCTCATCCCAAAACTCATGACTTGGCTGTTGGATATCGGTCAAAAGTTCTCGCGCTTGCTCAACACTTTGCGCCGCTTTTAACTGACTAATGAATTCTTCTTCGATGAGTTTGGTTGAAAGCTGTGCCAGCACTTCGATATGGTGATGATCGCCACCATCGGGTGACGCGAGCATGAAGAACACATCCGACAGTTCACCATCTTCAGCGCCGTAATCAATACCGGTTCGGCTAATGCCCACCGCGACCGCAGGCTCTGTGACCGCATCACTTTTCGCATGTGGAATAGCGACACCATCTTCAAAGCCGGTGTTACCGATCTCTTCACGTTTCCATAAATCGGATAAAAACTGCTCTTTATCGGCTAATTTTCCTGCCGCATCGAGCAACTCAACTAACTCTTTGAGCGCGTCAGCTTTGGTGGTGGCCTGAAGATCCAAACAAATCGTCTCGGGCTCAATTAGATTAGTAATGTCCATTGTACTTACCTTGCAATGTTCACGCTCGAACATAGATTAACCACCGCCCATAGTGTTAGATATAGGACGAAAACACCATTAACTGGATTATTGTAACACTCACACCAAACTGTGATATGCGTCTGTCGAATCATGGTGCCAAATCAAAACCAGCGTTTTATGCTGTGCTAATATCCGAAAAAATAACAAGCCGAGAAACACCGTGAAAATAGTCGCTGTCACCGCCTGCCCAACAGGCATTGCACATACCTATATGGCAGCCGATGCTCTTATCAAAGCCGCGCCCAAATATAAGGTCCAAATCAAAGTCGAAACGCAAGGTGCAATGGGCATCGAAAACCTGCTCTCACCGCAAGATATTGCACAAGCAGACAGAGTGCTGATTGTGTCTGACATTGATATTGACCAAGCTGCGCGCTTTGAAGGCTGTAACGCGATTCGTGTTTCTATTGAAGACGTTTTAGTCAATGTTGATAAAGTGTTCCTACTGCACTGCCGTTAACGACTCTCTGCCGTAAGCCGTTAACTATGAACGAATATCAAATCACCTTTTTAGTCGAAAGCAGCGAATCAAATGCTCATATCGCCCAGCCACTGCGTCGCTTAGCCAAGAAGTTCAAAAGTACGATTAAGATCATTAACATCACTCGCAATCGTAGCGCTGACTTAACTAAGGCGGTGGCAATGCTGCAAGTGGGTTTGGTTCAAGGTGATCTGTGCCAAATCACGGCAGTTGGTATGGATGCAGAGCTGGCCTGTTTTGTCCTCAAAGATGTGATTGCCGACCATTACACCCTGATTGGCTCGCAGATTAATTATGAGTTTTCCAGCCAGCTTTCTGAACGCCTGCCTCAGCTGTGTCCGGCAAGTGATACCAAGTGGCACTATGCTAAGGCCCACACCGAGTTGACCAAATTTGAGTACTTAAAAGGGTTAGCACAACTGATTCATCCCGGCCATCCTGACGAACTGCTGCTCGCGTTTATTAAACGTGAAGAGCGCTCTTCCACATGCGTCACTCCGGGTATCGCCCTGCCTCATGTGATGTTTGATAATATCGACCATATTGCCATTGCGGTGATTGCCAGTGACACTCCAATTGATTGGGCCTCACAAATGGGTGATGTACATCTTGCTATAGCACTGGTGATGCCTGCCAAACCGACTCGCGAGCAGATCATCGCTGCCACTAACCTCACCCGAAATCTACTTTGCGAACAGCTGCCTGAAAGACTTAAACTCACTCGAAGCAGCGTTGATCTACAAGCGCTGCTGATGTACTCCATGTCTCAGTTATTGTCTTAACCTTCGAATTTTTTATCTAATTTTTCCTATCTAATCTTTAAGCCGATCCACGATATTCGGTTGGCGTTCTTCCGGTGCGACTTTTAAACACTCGACAGAAGTAGTTGACGTCTTTAAAGCCACAACGCATCGACACTTCATTGAGCTTAAAGTTGTATTTTTTGAGCATGAACTTAGCGCGATCAATACGTACCCAGGTAATGTAATCGGCCAGCGTCATATGCCCTTGCTGGCGAAATAGTCGAGAAAGATGATTAGAAGAGATACTAAAGCGAGTCGCGATGCTGTCACGGGTGATCTGGCGATGGAAGTTCTCTTGAATGTAGATACAAATACCCTGATAAAGATCCTGAACACGACTTTGCGACTTCTCGACTGGTGCATCAAGCATGGTTTTGCTGTATTGCAGTAACGCTTGCAGCAATAGCTCATCCATTGGCTTCTTATTGCTTTCTCTCGCCAATGCGCTCAGCGCCTCTAAAATATTATCGATGGCAAAGCCAGAACGGGTTTGAATACTGTGCTTTTGAATATCGTAAAAGCTCGCTTCCCCTTTGCGTTTACTGACCAAGCTTAGCCCTAGCTGCCTACGCCCAAACAACATACTCAGCACCGAGCAGTCGGTATCCCAGTCTGGTTTATTCCAGCAGTTAGGCGGGACAAAGATCGCATCGCCCGCTTTGGCAACAATACTGGTCACTTTGCGTTCATGGGTTTCCATTTCATTGACGTATTCCCCATCCAGCACAAGTTCTAAACGCGGAAAGTTAACCTGATAGCTAAACGCCGGAGGGGTATGAAAGTCCCCGGCAAACCAGATGTTATGAAAAGGCTCTCGTTCATTCAGTACCGACGAGATTAGGTCATGAAATACCATGTTGAATCATCTCTAACTACAAGCTAAATCCGCACATTGCAGTGCTAATGGTCTAGATATACTCCTTAGTGAAACATAGCGCTATTGAGCAAAATCACAATTCGAGATCTAGGTTACAAAAATCCAGCCATAGCAATAAAACTCCAGTTAGAAATTCACATAAACACCGCATAAAACCAACATGAAAAACCGACGTAACCCATATAGATAAAGGGATGAAAAGCGACTCTACTTTGTCAACACCAAGCCAATAAGCGCCCTACAACCGATCAAAATCACACTCTAAAACTGACGCAACAATCCTCCAGTAAATGCATTTTTTCTTCACTACAGAGCCTTGCTGATAGATTTCAGAATATCCCTAACAAAACAAGAAACGCATTAGGGGTCCACTATGATCACCAAATTGATCAACGAAAATTTAATTAAGCTTGAGCTGCAAGCCACCTCCAAACAAGAGGTATTTGAAGAGCTGATTGAGGTTCTGCACCAACAAGGTCGAATTTCTAATAAGGCAGATTTTTTAGCAGATATCCAAAAGCGCGAAGCAGAAGGAAACACTGGCTTTGAAGATGGCATTGCCATCCCACACGCAAAAAGTACCGCGGTAATTGAACCTGCAGTCGTGATTGGTATTCACAAAGCAGGCATCGAATACGGTGCCGATGACGGCCAGCCATCAAAACTGTTTTTTATGATCGCCTCTCCTGATGGCGGTGATAACCACCACATCGAAGTGCTCGCAGAACTCTCTTCTAAACTGATTGAAGATGGCTTTGTGGAAAGCTTTATCAACGCGACTTCTCCAGCTCAAGCGCTTGAGTTGCTACTACAAAAACCTCAAGCAGAAGAGACGCAACCTTTAGAAAACACTAAAGGCTTCATCGTCGGTGTGACTGGTTGCCCTGCTGGCGTTGCCCACACCTACCTTGCAGCTGAAGCACTTGAGAAAGGCGCACACGCCATGGGTTACGACGTTAAGGTCGAAACCAACGGATCTATCGGTGTGAAGAACAGCCCAACAGAAGAAGAGATTGCTCGCGCTGATGCGATTGTTGTCGCCTGTGATAAACAAGTTGATATGGCACGCTTTGCCGGTAAACGAATGATTAAAACCAACGTAAAAGCGCCGATTCGCGATGCAGAAGGTTTGATTACACAAGCGCTGAATGCTCCGGCCTACCAAGCAGAAACCACCAGCGCACCACAATCAGTCACAGAGAAAGCCTCTCAAGCACGTTCTGATCTTTACCGTTACTTAATGAATGGCGTATCACACATGATTCCATTCGTAGTGACGGGTGGTCTACTTATCGCCCTTGCTCTAGCGGTTGGTGGTGAACCAACTGAAGCGGGCATGGCGATTCCTTATGGCAGTCTTTGGAACCAAATCTTAGAAGTGGGTGTGGTTGCCTTTACCCTGATGATCCCAATTCTTGCCGGTTACATTGCCTATGCGATTGCTGACCGCCCTGCTCTGACTCCAGGTCTAATCGGTGGCTGGATTGCCAACAACGGCTCTTTTTATGGCGCTGACGCAGGTACAGGCTTTATCGGCGCCATCATCGCTGGTCTGTTAGTGGGTTACTTCGTTAAGTGGATCACTTCAATCAACTACCACAAGTTTATTCAACCACTTGTGCCAATCATGATCGCGCCAATCACTGGTTCTCTGTTTATCGCTGGTCTGTTCATCTTTGTCATCGGCGCGCCTATCGCAAGCCTAATGGACGGCCTAACCGCAATGCTAACCAGCATGAGCACAGGTAACGTGGTTCTACTTGGTATCGTACTTGGTGGCATGGCTGGCTTTGATATGGGCGGTCCATTTAACAAGGTCGCGTTCCTATTCTCTGTCGGCATGATTGCTAGCGGCCAAACTCAATTTATGGGTGCAATGGCATGTGCAATCCCTGTTGCTCCACTGGGTATGGCTTTGGCTACGGTACTTGGTCGCAAGTTTGACCTGTTCGAGTCTTCTGAAATTGAAGCAGGTAAAGCCGCAGGCGCAATGGGCCTAGTTGGTATCTCTGAAGGTGCGATTCCATTTGCTGCGCAAGACCCTATGTCAGTGATCCCTGCCAACGTACTGGGCTCTATGGTTGCAGCGGTTATGGCGTTCTCATTCGGCATTACCAATAGCGTTGCTCACGGTGGTCCAGTTGTTGCTCTACTTGGCGCAATGAACTACCCACTGCTAGCCCTTGTTTGTATGGCGGCAGGTGCAGGTGTAACCGCACTGACTTGCATCACCTTAAAGAACCTTCGTAAAGCGAAATACACAGCCGCTGCGGCTTAATCCTTCTCTACTGATATTGGCTTGGGCAACGCGTCCAAGCCACTTTTCTCTTTATGGTGATGTCGATGTCTGAACTAACTATCAATACTGAATCGCTGCTTGAGCGCGTTTTTTACCCGATGACCAACGTGATTCAAAACTACGCATGGGGCAGCCCATCTTCGTTTACTCAATTGTTTGGTACTGCGAACAGCGCAGGTGAACCACAAGCCGAGATCTGGATGGGCGCTCACCCAAATGGTTGCTCAATGGTCGATACAGGCGCTGAGCAAACTAAACTCTCCAACCTAATCAGCCAAAATCTTAGCCTGTTCTTAAGTGACAAGATTGCTAGCCGCTTTGGTGAGCTGCCGTACCTGTTTAAAGTACTCGCCGCTGAAAAAGCACTCTCTATCCAAGTACACCCAAACAAACAACAAGCCGAACTTGGTTTTGAACACGAAGAGCAGCAAGGTATTCCGCTCTCTGCGAGTAACCGCAACTACAAGGATGCCAACCATAAGCCAGAGCTGGTCTACGCGTTAACCGAGTATACGGCGATGAATGGCTTTAGGCCGATTAGCGAGATCCTTGCTCATTTCAACTACCTAGATATTCCTGAACTTAACTCGCTTGTGAACGACTTATCGGGCGATCAAACCCCCAATGGCCTAGCGAGCTTTTTCGCTGGATTACTATCACTGCAAGGTGAACAGAAAGAAATGGCGATGATGATGCTGATCATGAAAGCCAAGCTGTCACCGACGCCACTGTTTAACCTGATTACTGAGCTAGAAGAGCAATACCCGGGCGATGTGGGCTTGTTTGCTCCATTGATCCTTAACGTGATCGCCTTAAAACCCGGCCAAGCGATGTACTTAGATGCCGAAACGCCTCACGCGTATATCAAAGGCACAGGGCTTGAGATCATGGCAAACTCTGACAACGTACTTCGCGCCGGACTCACGCCAAAATATATGGATGTGAAAGAGCTGGTCTCTTGCACTCGTTTTAATGAAAAGCGTATTGATAGCTTGCTGTTAGAGCCGACTAAGGATAATGGCATGTTGGAATACCCTATTCCGGTCGAAGATTTTAAATTCGCCATTATTGAACACTCCGAGCAGCGAGAGATTGACACGCAAGGCGCAGAAATACTGCTGCCACTCGATGAAGCGATGACCCTCACCCACATTTGTGGCGAGCAGTGCATCATCGAAAAAGGCCAATCGGTGTTTATTCCAGCTTTCGCTCAGCAGTACACCATTGACTGCACCGGTCGAGTCGCTCGCGCATACAGTTAACAACGTGCTCCTGCCTTCCCCCAAGGTCAGCACTAACACAATGCCCTGCTTATGCAGGGCTTTTTTATTTCTATCTAAGCTGTTGATTTAAATTTATTTTGTGAGCATCCGCACAAGTTAAAAATGACGTTTATCACACTTAAAATTAGCGGATACAAAAGTCTAGTAGTTGGATTTTTTTTACTATTTCCGAGTTTAGCGGCAAGGATTAAATTGACTCCATTGCATAAGCACTGATGAGTCAAAAATAGATGATTACTGAACTAACAAACGTCAATTTAATTACTGGCAACCTTCAAGCAAATAATAAAAAAGAAGTGTTTGAAGAGCTTGCTCAAATGCTGCTAGACAACCAGTGCATTAATAATAAATCCGCATTCTTAGATGATATTGAAACGCGTGAATCCTTAAGCATTACCTCTATGGATGGCATTGCTTACCCACATGCGAAAAGCCAAGCCGTAACCAACCCTGCTATCGCCGTTGGCGTTAAGCGTGAAGGCATCGAATACGGCGATGAAGACGGTATCAAACCCACTCTATTTTTTATGATCGCCTCACCAGATAACGGCGCCGATCACCATATTTATGTCCTTCAAGAACTGTTCGGAAAATTCAGCGAAGAGTTTATTGAAGAGATCCAAAACGCGAAAGACGAACAACAAATCCTTAATATTTTAATCAATTCATAAGGCGTAGTAATTATGAGTACCCTAACAGCTCAAGCTACTAACAATAGCGATTTTAAAAAACTACTCAGCACCATGAAAGGACACCTTTTATTCGGTACTTCTCATATGCTTCCATTTATTGTTGCGGGTGGTGTACTTCTGGCATTGGCGGTAATGGCATCAGGTAAAGGTGCGGTTCCGGCTGACGGCTTACTGGCGGATATTTCCAATATCGGTATTAAAGGCCTAGTGCTATTCCCTATCATCCTTGGCGGCTTCATTGGCTACTCTATCGCTGATAAACCAGCGCTTGCACCAGCGATGATCTCTTCTGGCATCATGGCGGATATGGGCGGCGGCTTCTTAGGCTGTATCGTGGCTGGCTTCATTGCCGGTGGCGTGGTATTCCAACTTAAGAAGATCCCACTTTCAGCTAACATGACGGCACTGGGCGCTTACTTCATCTACCCGCTTATCGGTACGCTGGTTTCTGCTGGTATCGTTCTTTGGGGTATCGGTGAGCCAATCAAACTGTTCATGGCGTCTATGAACGAGTTCCTAGCTTCAATGGCTGGCGCATCTAAAGTAGTACTAGGTGCGATTCTTGGTGGTATGACGGCGTTCGATATGGGCGGCCCTATCAACAAAGTAGCAACCCTATTTGCTCAAACTCAAGTAGACACTCAACCATGGTTAATGGGCGGTGTGGGCATCGCTATCTGTACGCCTCCTCTAGGTATGGCGCTAGCGACCTTCCTATTCAAGAAGAAGTTCACTAAGCAAGAACAAGAAGCAGGTAAAGCAGCCGCTATCATGGGTTCTATCGGTATCTCTGAAGGTGCGATTCCTTTTGCAGCGAACGACCCAATGCGCGTGCTTCCTTCAATCGTAGCAGGTGGTATCGTGGGCTGTGTGTTCGGCTTCCTGACTGACGTACTACTACATGCACCATGGGGCGGCCTAATCACAGCGCCTGTATCAAGCAACATCCCAATGTACGTGGTGGGTATTGCGCTAGGCTCGCTAACGACTGCACTTATCGTAGGCTTCTGGAAACCAGTCGCTGAAGAGTCAGAAGAAGAAATCGAACCAGCAGCACCTGTACAAGCTCAAGCGGCTCCAGCAGCAGGCGAAGGCGAGTACGACGTTGTTGCAGTTACATGTTGCCCATCAGGCGTAGCGCACACATTCATGGCAGCGAAAGCGCTAGAGAAAGCAGGCGCAGCAGCAGGCATTAAGATTAAGGTAGAAACGCAAGGTCAAAACGGCATTCAGAACCGCATTACCGACCTAGATGTAGCTAACGCTAAACTGGTTATCTTGGCTCACGACATTCAAGTGAAAGATGCACAGCGCTTTACTAACGCGAACGTGGTTGAGTGTTCAACCAAAGAAGCAATGAAGAAAGCGGCTGAGCTCATCAACAGTTAGTCTCAATAAATTTAGTCGAAACCTCCCCCTAAACAAAAACGCCATCGCTCAAGGTGGCGTTATTTATTCTTTCACTGCAACCCTTAAATTTACCGACTATTTGAGATAAATAGACCAAGGTTTTGCGCAGCTCTTCAGCCACTTTACAATCTCTTGAATTCAACCTCTAGCGCCCATCTCTACTATAATCCGTAGAACTAACAGGCGAGACAGGGGAAGTGTATGAAGAGAAAAGCTGCTGTATTTCATGCTGTTTCATTCGTACTTTTTACCCACAGTGTCTATTCGCAAGATTGTGAAATGCTTAAAGTTGGAGGAGCCGATAAGTGGTTACCTATTACGTATATGCATCCTGAGACGAATCAACCTACTGGGATTGCCAATGATTTTATTACCTTCATCGGTAGCGAGCTCGGTATCCCAGTTAAAATCGATTTAAAAACACCCTGGAAGCGCACTCTCGCAAAGACTAGAGTAGGTAAGACAGATCTTGTTAACGCGTTATATTGGACAGAAGAGCGCGCCTCCTATTATCAGTACTCAGCAGCCTATTTTACCAATGAGTCGCGCTTGTTTGTGCTCAAAGGAGATGAGTTCAAGTTTGAGTCCTTTGAGGATTTGAAGCACCTCACCGGAATGGCTTCTCTCGGTGCAAGCTTTGGTGATGAGTTCGATTCTTTTGCCAATCAAAACCAATTGGATATCTTTAGAGGAAAAAGTAAAGAACACAGTATAAAAATGTTGCTGGCGAAGCGAGTCGATTACTTTATTCAGGACTATTTAGACGCCTCAATGTATCTTAAGCAACATAACCTCCAACATAAGATTGTTGCGCTGCCCTATCCTGTTTCTACCACGGATGTCTACTTCGGTATTTCTCGTTTATCCCCTTGCGCTGGCCTTGTCCCTCAAATTAATCAGCTGATCGATCACGCTAAGAAAGACGGCACACTGCAGCACATTGTAGATAGCTATATCAAGTAAAGTTTTATAGTTAGCTTTACATTCAGCGATTACCATCAAGTAATAGTTCACACTTGTTGCTAGGGAAAAATGACCAACTCTGCTAGTATCCGCCCCCTATTACTTTTAGGGCCAACGACCATCGTTTATCGATCTCGAAAGCCACCCAACCACCAGCTAGATAAGTAGAAACTAGGAGCTTATTATGATGACTGATGAAGAAAGAATTGAACTGCAGCAAAACAACCCGTTGCACGGTCTGAAGCTAGAAACCATGCTGCAAGAGTTGGTCGATTTCTATGGTTGGGACATTCTTGATACCGCAATGCGCTTTAACTGCTTCAATACCAAGCCTACGATTGCGAGTAGCGTGAAATACCTTAAGAAAACGGAATGGGCGCGTGAAAAGCTAGAGAATTTTTATCTTTACCGCTTTAAGCGTATGCCTCGCGCATCAGCTGAAGAGTATGATCTGCCTCCTCGCGCTCGTACCTTCCCGCATGGTCTGAAACCAAAAGAACCGATGACTCTGACTGTTGACTCTATCTTGAAGTCTCAAGCAAAAGCGGCTTCAGCGCACAAAGCAAAATCATCACGTGGTCGAAACTTCCGCCGCTAGTTAAATGCGCAAATCCGAATTGCTCACGAGCCAGGCAGTAATGTCTGGCTTTTTTGTTTGATGTAACACATCCGTTAACTGCATTTTTGCTCTTAGTCTATGATTTAACTAAGACTAAACGGCACCGCCATCCCCAATAAACAAAGAGGCATTCGAAAATGCCTCGGAACTAAAGCCACTTGAACTTAGTGAACGGGAAAAGTGTTGTAGTAGTCGAAATTACTGACAACTGACGAGTATGGCGTACCACCTCCAACTTTGTAGAAGCACATCATGTTATTTGGATGATACATAAGAAGACCTGTATCACTGCCATATGCTTTTGCAATTCCAACACAGTAATCTGTAGCCTGTTGAAGTGTTTGTGTGCTGAGAGCAATCATACCATCGAAGCCGAACTCATCAGACCCATTTGGCTCTGCATTAGGTGCTCTCACTTTTTTGATTACTGCCCCTGCAGATTTAAGGCTATCTAAAGTCGTTTCTGAATTATATGGAGCGTAACACTGAGTGTCTGATTGAACCCAAGCGTAGTGTGAATAGCCAGCGCCTTCAACTTGCGAGTAGCATTCGAACTCATTGTTAGCGGCACCAGTCGATGACCATTCAGAAGGCGATGTATCCCATAGGGCGCTGCCACCAAAGCTTGTCCACTCTCCGGAGGTCTGAACAAGCTGCTTTTGATTTTCAGTAGTGAATAGGTGCGACTCAGCCGAATTAGTTAACCCATCACAAATCTCATAACCATCCCATATCCCTTTAGCCGCAGTACAAACCGACTGGGCATCATAGGAGCCTGGAATTGGGCCAAATTGTGCATACGTCGTCAAACCGTCTGGAGTGACAGAGTAAGCCCAATGATTCCCTGTATCTTCAACGAAAGACGTAGAATGTTCTTGTGCAATAAAATCACTAACATCACTACCAGCGGTAAAAGTACAGCGATTGTCGCTCGCATTCCAATACCCAGAATGACCACCAACAACTCCGGTAAGACATGAGGTTTCTGCGTCATAGGTTGGCACTGGCTTAATAGGCTCAATGACTATGGGCTCGCCAAAGAGAGGACCACCAAAGTTTGGGTCACCAATACCGATTCCCCTATCTTTCGTTCCACCATATCTCACTTCAATGTGAGTATCTGCATCATGAAGAATCCCCTGATCAATCACATCTCCATCCACCGTTAACAGAGTAACCGTTGAATCATGAGACACATAGGTAAACCCGTAATCATAATCTACCATCGCATTTTTGGAGACATGATTCAGATCCTGACCATTTACAGAGATAAGATTGACAGCATTTGAGTTTTCAACCGATACGTATTGCCAGTTACCATTCACTGCGGTCATCGATATGTCAGTGTCAGTTGCTGAAATATGTGTTGCTTTTTCAACGGTGTAGCAGTCACGCGTCGTGCTAGAAGTGTCTGACGGATGAGTGAGAGAAATATCAGCTGAACCACGAATAGTTAACTCGTAGTTTTCAAGAGGAAGAGTGACGAACTCTGAAAAATTATACTCTGCATCAGATACTTCAAGTAAGTAACCGTCAGTCGCAACTTTGTGTTGGAAACCAATTGAATCAGTTTGTGGCATACACGTATCACCAGAAAGTGACTTGATTACCAAACCATCACTGACTTGTTCTAACCCAATTGAAATTTTTACAGTACGCACATCTGGTGTGGTATTAGAATCATCCGCGTTACAACCAGATAAAATCACTAGAGCAATTAGCGATACGACAGGCTTTTCCATTTGCTCTTCCTCTCTTAACATCATTTAACTCAACGCTAACAGAATGACGTACCGTTTTCAAGCGTAGGTAACATTGTTTTTTCTGCCCAAAGAGCAGAGACGTTAACCAAACGAAATGCCTCTCAACGACTTGGAGATTCATTGGGATTACAGGGTTCTCTTGAAGAAGAAATGACGAAGAACAAGCAGCACGTCATGATTGTAGATCTTGAAGATGCTCATAAGATTTTACATAACGTATGGTTTGAAGTTGGAAAAGATACTGCGGTTATTGCAGCCAGTATTAAGACCGATAAAGCGTGGTCCAACCAAGATTACGCCGACAGGAGTTACTTTAGTGGATGTGAAATCGTCTAATTGGACAGAAGCAGAGAGTGTAGTGGTCAACTAAAATTGGCCACATCCACAACGATGGATCTGTGACATTAGAACCCTTTAAACAATTCCCCACGATGGTAACCGAGGTAAGGCTTATTCTCTCGTCTGATGTTAAATGACATCCCTTCTCTAAGGCCCAGAACATCTGGCGTTTCTAGGTACTTTGAGATCATCACCTTACCGCCATCATCAAAGGATATAAACCCGAGATCGAACGCTTTATCCAAGTTCGCCACGAGCAGCAATCCGTTAAACTTATCAAGCCTCTCTTCGTTGTTTGAACTGCGCCAAGGCTTAATATGAGAAGCAACCAGAAGCTGCGTATTACGATAGCCTGTTACCGCGCAACCACCCCACATATCCACCAGCCTCGAGCGAAATTGCCCCTGCCCCATTCGAGTGTTAACCAAGATCGTTTTTTCAGTTTCCGTCAGTTTTTTATCACTCATAACATTACGAACATCGGCATTAATATCAATCTGGGACAAATCGATCAAAAATTGGTGGTAATGATCTAACGCTTCGCTATACATCCCTTTACCGCGTGAGTCCCGAATCTTAAACTCATTCAACTGCCTGACTCGCTCTTCATAACGAATAAACTGCTTATAAGATTTAACCTCGGTGAGTGGCTGTTCGAGTTCACCAATATCTGCAAGCCAATTGGAGATAGCGCCTTGGATATCCGCTACATATTTATTTGCAGTACTCTCTGACTTACCAATATCGAGCAGCCACTGGTGAAACAAAGATGGGAGATCAGCGAGATTAGCTACAAGCGCATCTTTCAACTCATTTGAAACAATAGGGCTATTCAGATAGTCAAACAGCTCCTGGTCTAAATAGACACATTCAATCGCTTTGGATGAATACCTTTTGGTGTTTGTCTCATCAAAACCAGCGTGATAACTCAGGTGCCAAAAGCCTTCACTTTTTAGGTAGTAGAACGGATTCTCTGGAGTGTTACGATCATTGCCTTGTGCGAAACTTTCAAAGTGATGGGTGAAGCGCTGTTTCAAAGGTTGGTTGAACTCAATCCTATTAGTAGAGATATGGCCAGCTTGGATCAAATCCATTACCGTCAGCAACATGCATACCTTGTGAGGGCTTTTCTTACCACCAGCACTGTTCATATTCAGGTTCTGGAACTTTTCAACATAGAACTCAAGAGACACGGCTTACTTCCTCTTTGTCTGCACTGATGATGCTTTTTCTAATACCACTGTTTGCCAACTCAAACCTGTCCGAGATAGTCCATCTTCAGTATCTTCAACGTGACAGACTACTAAACCTAATCGCTGCGCAAGTTGTTCTAATTCTGCAAGAGAGACACCAAAGCTCGTACGACCATCGCCGAACGCACCATGACGTAAAGTAATGACAATTCTGCCCCTGTCAGCTAACCGCTCTACTAAGGAGCATAAAGACTGAGAGCGTTTAGCCACAGGAATATGCATCCACACTGCTGAAACAAGAATAAGGTCAAAGCTATAGGATAAGGCGTCTAGGCTACTAAGGTCTGGGAGCTGGGCATCGACCCAATGCACTTGAGCTGATGTACGCTGTTGGCCTAACTGACGAAATCCTTTCGAAGGCTCGATAGCGACAACCTTGCAGCCATGTGAATCGAACCATTGAGCATCTCTGCCAGAACCAGCTCCGACATCCAGCACTCGGCTACCAGACAGAGGCCAATATGAACGCCAACTGCTATGTACAGATTCAAAATCAACAGAGTCATACTGCTCAGCCAACTGAACAGCATTTTCGTCGTAAAAAGAGAGGTTTACATCCATGGCTATACCCAAAAGTTTCCCTAAAGGCATAATAACTATCTTGAGTGTATATGGCGATAAAGTATTAGGAAAGAATGAGTTATTGCGAGTTAACATCGTTCATATATGACCATTATTTTTACGATGCGTCACAAACTGAGCATGTTCCAGAGCAGTTGCTTGTCCAAAGAATGATAAGAGCGTGATAGCATAAAAAGAAAATCACAGGCTAGGAATAATGATAATTAAGGACAAAGATGTTTCGGTATCGACCTATTATAAAAAGCAGCTCGGTGATCAGGTTGAAAGTGATGTGGCTTTTTATTTAAAGCGTCAATTTTTAGAGCAGGACGATATTTTCGTTTTCAATAATCTAAGAATCGAACATAACCAAGAGTTCGCCCAAATAGACCATTTGATTGTCTATAAAAAAGGATTCGTTCTTGTAGAGTCAAAATCCATAAAAGGCACGGTGAAAATCAATGACCAATTGGAATGGCAAAGAACGGTTCGTGGACGTTGGGTTGGAATGCCATCCCCAATCACTCAAGCTGAAATACAGGCAAAACTTCTAAAAAAATTGCTAAATGAAAATGCAGAGTCAATGTTAGCAAAGGTACTTGTAGTAGTACTTCAAGGTTATTTTGGCGGGCGCTGCTGGGACATATTATGTGCAGCTTCAAACGATGCAATCATAGACCGCTCACATATTCCGTCAAAACTCTCACCGAAAATCGTTAAAGCGGAAGCAATTGGCAGTCGTGTAAAAGAAATCATTTCCAGCAACAGCAATATTTTAAAACCTAACCCTTCTTTCAGCTCATCCGAACTCAACAATATTAAGCATTTTCTACTAGCCGCTCACACACCAAATTTGCCACCTCAAAAAGAATCTACCGAAGACTTAAAAGCTAACGCTAGCGATGCGAAAACAACAAAAAATGAAGACGCTAAATGTATAGATTCAAATAATCGCTCATCATGGTTTCAATGTAAAAAATGTGAAAGCAGCAACACCGAGCCAAAGTATGGAAAATTCGGCTACTACGTAACCTGCTCTGAATGCAAAACAAATACTTCGATGGTTCAAGCATGTTTGAACTGCGGTAACAAAAAAACTCGAGTCTCTAAACGAAAGCAATTTTACACCGTAAGCTGTAACTGCGGCGTACAAACCACTTTTACGCATACGAACGGTGTTCAACAGTAACCTACGAAAAAGCCCCAGCATTTCTGCTGGGGCTTTAGAATGTGGCGGGAGTGAGGAAGTCGACCAAGCACAATATCTTATTGATTAATAAAGACTTATATCAAGTCGACTTTCGGAGACATACACTCTGTCATACATGCCAAATTTGTGACGAATTTCACATTAAATGCCCATTTAGCCAAGCACGTAGCAATAATATAATTAGGTGCGATAAAGAGTAACCATCAAACTAAATTGGATTAAATTTGCCCCAACCCTTGAAATACTGTTTATAAAAACACATGTACATCTAAACAGCAAAAGGGAGAGCCACATGAATACATCGCTGATTGACATTCGCCGCCACAGAGCAACCCAAGCGGCTAAATCAATGCTTAACTACCCTCTGAAGTACTTCATAACATCAAGCGTCTTGAATCCATTGTCGAAGGTGACGAACGTGCCTTGAAAGTTATCAACATACTAAAACAGCAACAAACACAATTTTCTAGTTACTTGAACTTTTCACAAGCATCGACGAGCGAACACAAGCTCATCAACAACGTAATAGAAAATCAATCAGAACAATACGTTAACATAAAATCCGAACTATGCCCTGATGCTCCGTCCGAGCTTTTCGAACTAGGAGTTACCAATATAGTTTCGAGGATGAACTTGAACTTGGCTGAGTCGTTAAATGGAATTGACGTCAGAAGTGACTTATCAGATAACAACGTATTTATTGCAGAGCTTCTCAATTCAGCATGGAATTCTTGAGAGTGAAATCCCTTATATTGTACCTATACTCGTTCATAACTGCGGTAGTATGGATATGATTAAGCTTCATTCAAACATTTGGCTATATGATATACCAACGTTTTTACGTGCACTGACTGGCAGAACTGCCATATTAGACGTGTATGATGGAGGAAACTATCGTGCTGAAGGTTCGAGTAAATTGGACGCTTCTGGACTGAAATTAGACGAACCATTAGAAATTGTTCATGCCTATCTACAAGATGAACGTTTCCAGAAACTTAGACACTTTGACGCTGGTCGACATGTATCTCGCACAGCCAGAATAGAGGGTACAACATTCTCTTCTATTGGATTAGCCCTTTAATCTAGTCAGCACCTAAATGGGCTCATCAAGAGCCCATTTTCACATTAAGCACTTAGCCAATGCTGATTGCCAAGAACCTTCTCTGCGATAGAAATTTGCCGATGCGTGAACTGCTGCTTTCTTGCATTCCAAGAATGAACACCTTCAATTACCTGGTCAGTATTTCTCGCTTGCTCATACTTGTTTAACCAATGCACTGTTGCAAGAAGCTCTAGGCCCTGAGGTGACTCAAAACCTTCTACCAATCGAGATACCTTTTCAAATCTCTCACGAGTATCGGGGTGCTGTTCTAAATATGCTTGTGCTTCTTTGATTGCACCTGGTACTAACTGAAGTACTTTATCTGGCGCATCACCACCATCCGAATAACCAGAGACAAAATGCCCTTCAATCGCGTTCAAAACATGACGCAAGTTTTGCGCATAAGGCCCATAGTGTGCTTTTTGATACTTCAAACGCAGTGGTTCGCCTGCTTCTTGCATAAAATACAGAAGCTTATGTACTTCAAGTAATGATACCGATGGATCGAGCAAGCCTTTCAGGTAGCGCTGCATTAGCTCTATCAATACCGCTCTACCAGCTGTCATCTTTGGCACTTCTTTCTGCTTTACCATTCTGTCATTTTGAGGGGCACCTGATGGCTCATAAAGCAAAACCTGGACATCAGTTAGCGGCTTCATCGCTGCTTCGATTTTTTCACGCACCACCAGCCAATCAAGCCCGCCTAAGCCTGCACCTAATGGAGGAATAGCAATAGATTTGATGCCCAGACGTTGAATGTCTTCCACCAATGCTGCTAAGCCAGATTCGATATCTTCAATTCGGCTAGCACCACGCCAATGACGCTTGGTTGGGAAGTTCACTATGAAACGTGGACTCGCCAATTGCCCTGTTTCGAAGATAAACATTTTTCCTGGCTGAACGTCTTTGTTTTTACATGCAGCGGCATAAGCCTTGAAGTTATCAGGCCACGCTTTCTTAAACTGCAAAGCAATACCACGCCCCATCACACCGACGCAGTTGACTGTATTTACAATAGCTTCTGCATCAGCGCGAAGTATGTCACCACGAGTAATTTCGATCATATCTACGGCCTCCTCAGTAATACCAGTTAGGGTTAATTGTAACAGGTGGTCTGTGAACTGCCATTTGCAACGTGTTGACTACCTGCTGATGAATAAGTGGAGATTGGACAGTGATCTCTTCAACTAAATGCCAAGGAAAACTATGCTCAATCAAAAACTCTGCTTGCTTTCCTTCCTTACAACCTTGCCACAGCCTCGCATCAATTGCAGACCAATCTAGCTCATGTAACTGAGCCAAATCACTTCTATCTTCAAAGTAATAAGAGCCTGCATTTGACAGCGTAAATGCCCAGCGATGCCCCTGCTGCTGCGCCCATTGCACCGTAGCATTGAGATCTGCTTGAAGGTGAATAATCGGCCCCTGCCCACCTTTGTAAGCCAGCTCATCACTGTCTGCTCGATGAATCACATACAACATGATTGAACGAGGGCAAAAGTAAAACGGCACACATTGCCCAACGTACAAACCAGGGTGACTATCCAGTGTCAGCTCTGTCAAACGGCGCTGCTTGATCGTATTCATACCAATCGTAGTCCCTGCAGCTTGTTGTGCGATGATCTGGGCATCACACAAAAGTCCGTTCGAACCGAGAATAGAAGCTAATCGATCTACGTGGACAATATGAAAGATTTTAGGCTGTGCTGGTACGGGCATTTATCATCCTTTTTATTGGAACCAATTAAGCGTTCTTGAGCTCTGCACTTGGGTTTACCGTTACTTGACCATTCATTAGCATAGGTAGGAGAAAATCTCTGAGCTCTTTTAATCTCTTATTCTCAAGCGTATTAATCGCTATTTTATTGTATAGTGGCTCAACAGTTTCTTCGAACAATCGTAGAACTTCTGAATTAGGGACCACAACATTACAATTCAATATATGTTTTGTTGTTAAATTATTTATGCTTGTACCAAGACACTGTTTCTTAATATACGCTTTAAACCAGTCTGTCTGTAGAAAGGTATTGACAAAAAACAAAGCTTCTTTGTGCGGTGTGATTTTTGAGCAAAAAGCCCCAAACCCGAGAGGCTCATCAAAATAGTAAATACCATTTTTACCAACGTGTTCTTTGCTTCCACTAGACATAACTATCAAGGTATCAAATGAATGTATTTTTTGAGAATCATCAACAACTGATTTTGATACATAAACCAAATCGTCATTATCGACTATGTTTCCGGTGACGTTAGTTGCACGTAACACACCTTCCGACTCTAGAGTACTTTTGCTTACGACGTCTTGCTTTCCATAAGTTACACCTCGTCCAAGCTTGATCAAATCACCTAAAGTCCGCTCTAACCAACCCTCCGGAATTTCACGCTTCAAGGTATCGTTGTACACCATTTTTCCACCCGAAGATTTATATGGTTTCCCATTCTCATCTGGGAAATCAAATTGTACAAACCAATAGTCGTAAAGCGTCTTCGCCATCGCTTCTAGTTCAGAGTTGATGCGGTTGTTGAGTTCTATTTTATCTTCAATAGTAGAAAGAACATCTGCGAGCTTTTCTTGCTCTCCTTTCTTTGGCCCCATGAACGGTATGCTAGAAAGGATACCTGTGTTCAAATTGGGCATTGTCGCCCCAACCGCTTGGCGAACAATCCAGTTCTGAATTGCTGGAGTACTGAGATAATAAGTTAAGAACCTAGAATCAAATTTGTCACCAGGACGAAGTAACAGGCAGCCAGTACCACAGAAGTATCCATCTTCTTTTTCCCTTATTAAGGCTTTAAGTGTTACATCTCCTCTACGGCTATACACAATATCGTCTTTCTTGACGATATACTTCGAAAGCCGATTAGCATCACCTTCAGTTATGTAAGCTATATCCGAAAGGTCGACTCTGTTGCTCTTCATATTTGCAGGCATAATGCATGGAATTCCTTCCTGAACATAGTCAGCAGCATGAAGTTGGCTTCCAAAAGGACCTGTGTGGATCTTACCTCCGCCAGCTCTTACTAAATTGCCAAGATTATCACTGAGGATGTTATTCATATTTCAAGCCTGCCAACTGCTTTTTAATCTCTACTTCTAGCTCACGTGATTGTTTAAACAAACTGTCCAAATTACTGCTAAAGCCCTGCATTTTTTCCAAAAAATGCTCTGCGGTAATATCTGCGTATTCAATTTTAACTTCGAAGTACTGTCCGGCACTGAGGCTGTAATTTTTCGCAGTGATTTCGTCATAGCTGACTGCAACGGAGAAATCTTCTTCGGTCCACTTGTTGTTGAACGCATCAATGATTTGCTGTTCTTCTACTGGTGTTAGAACCGTTTTCTGATTCTTACCTTCTTTGACCTTTTGACCTAGGTTGGATGCATCAACCAGTACCACTTGGTCTTTGTTACTGTCATCAATAAACAGAATGGAGACGTTGGTACCTGTGGTCGCGAAGATATTGGATGGCATGGATACCACGCCCGCCAGCATCTTGTTATCCACCAAGTACTGACGGATCTTTTTATCAATGCCAGATTGAGCGGTAATAAACCCTGTTGGCAGCACAACCGCTGCTTTACCACCTGGTTTTAGCGAGTAGATAATATGCTGCAAGAACAATTGGTAGATTTCCATCTTGTCCTTTGCCTTGGCTTTAATTTTAGGAATACCGGCAAAGAAGCGTTCTTTATTTTCTTTACTGTCCAACTCATCGCGAAAATCACTGAAATCCAGTTTAAATGGCGGGTTAGAGACAATGTAATCAAACTTGCGTAAATCACCATTTTCTTTGTGGTGAGGGTGCCACAGCGTATTACCCTCAATCACATTCGGGATCGAGTGAACGAGATTGTTCAAAATTAAGTTTAAACGCAGTAGGTTTGATGATTTCTTTGAAATGTCCTGCGTATAGATACTACAGCGATTTTCACCAATGGCGTGAGCCACATTCATTAGCAGGGTGCCAGAGCCCGCCGATGGGTCATAACAGCTCACATTGCGTACGGTACCTTGTTGGTCTTCAGGTACCAAAATTGCTGCCATAATGCGTGCTACTGCATGAGGGGTATAGTACTCGGCGTATTTACCGCCAGAGTTGCTGTTGTAGTCTTTGATCAGGTATTCAAAGATGGTAGCGTAGAAGTCAAACTTCTGATTAAAGATACGCTCAAAACTGAACTCAATCAGTTTATTGATAATCGCTTTGCAGAAAGCATCACGCTTTGAAACGGTCACGTTTTCACTGATGCGAGTAAACAGTTGGACTTTTTCGCCAGTATCCGTCATTACAGCAAACACATCATTATTGCTGATAGCGATATCCATTAATGTATCGTCAAACAATTCAGCAAAACCTGGCTTGTCTTGCTGATTAAACAGGTGGCTGATGAAATGATGTGGTTTGAGACGAGCAGTGTCACCGCCCATCTGGATCTGGAGCATGTCTAGATCTTCTTCACTCATTTCAACCAGAGCTTCTTCCCACTTTTCCGCACTGGCGATCTTCTCGTCAATTTTCTTGGCTTCATAGGCGAACTTGTCATTCAGGAACTTGTATAAAAATACCTGAGTGATGATTTCAAACTCCCCCGTGCTATTACCTAACCCATTGGTTGCACAGATACTCTTCAAGCTATCTATAAGGGCTTTTGTTTTTTCTCTAAATTCGAGTTCGACCATTGTTAGTACTGCCTTGGTTTATGTTCTTACCAGGATTGGCTACCTGTGTTAAATTCTTTCAAATATTCTGCAACGACAAGCTGGTTCACATAACGGACCGCCTCTGCATTCAATGAAATGCTCTGTTGTTTGATAAAACGGTTGTAAACTTTTGGCATCAACTGACGCTCAAAGTAACTTTCATTATCGAGAACAGACGTGTTGTCCAGCACTTGCCTATCGGCGTCCTCTTTAACGCCCATAAGAGCCTGAAAAATCTTTCGTTCAGAATCAGTAATGTCATGTCGCTGCTGTTGACGTTCATACAAGCGCTTGTGCAAGCGCGCATACTTGGTATCGCCCAAGTACTTTTGACGTAGTTGGTTGTTTTGACGATTGAGCTCTTTCACGCGCTGGTGGATTTTATTCAATGCATCAATATTGGCAACCATTTCATCTTGCGTGACTTCGCTGAGGTTCTTTTTCTTAAACAAGCGTTCAAGTTCATCTTTTAAATTAATGAACTTTGGATCTTGCTGATCAAAATTGCTCGCGAGTGCTTCACGGGTTTGACGCAGTGTATTCTTTAGCTGATCTGCTAAAACGAGCTCTTCTTCACCGATCTTAACGAACTTGAAGATCACATCTTCCAGTGCACGATTCAACAAGTTAGTTGTATCAGTTCCTTGCTCTAAATCTTGCTTGAGATTGAGTAGATCCAAATGATTACTGGTTTCGCGATAAAGCACATTTAGCTTGGCGAAATCGAGTTCATCAAGGAAGTCATATTCACCTTGCAGGCGAATTAGATTGTATAGGCTTCGCGCATCAGCTAAGGCATTTTTAAGCGCTAAGACGGTTTCTCTATCTTCTATCTGGCTGATTTGGTCGCAGAAGGTTTCCATATTGTCGATATCAAAGCGGAACAACACATCTTTAATGTGTTCTATCTCTTGTTTGATCTCGTCTTGTGACTTAAACAGCTTAGAGTAACTTTCAATTTCATCGCCCAGCTCTGACTGTAATTCGTCAAAGTAGGCTTTGTTGGTCGCATCAAATTCTTTACGAATGTCGGCGAAATCGACCACATAACCATATCGGAAGTCTTTATACGTTCGATTTACACGGGTCAGTGCTTGCAGCAAGTTGTGCTTGCGGATCACGCGACCAAGATAGAGTTTCTTCAAGCGTTTAGCATCAAATCCCGTAAGTAGCATATTGTAAACAAACAGCAGATCGATCTTTCCAGCTTTGAAGTCTTCTACCCAATCCTTGCGCTCCTGCTTTGTTCCCACATCATGCAATATCAAGGCTGCATTTTTCACTTTATGCGCTTGCTTAGTTGGCTCCAATTGTGCTGTTGTCGTGTAACTTGAAACAGGTTCCGCGATCTCCGACGCACTGTCCTGTATCACAGCAGATTCAAGTACCTGCTCCGAACTGTAATCAGTAGAGAGAGATTTTGAAGCGTATACTGCATTAAATAGCTCAAACATCTTCTTAGCTTGGTCTGAACTGTCACAGATAATCATTCCGCCGATTGTTGCATCATTCAAAGTGCCACGGCTTTTTTCAAAGTCGGTTACGATGTAATCCAGCATGGGCTCAACAAAGCTCGCATGCGCATAAATTTCTTTACGGTCCACATCACCCATTTTCACTTCGGCTTCTTCGAGCGCTTGTTGAAGTGTCATTTTATAGTTGGTTGCAATCTCCTCGCGGATCAAGCGCAAAGTATAACCATCTGCAATTGAGGCGTTGTAGTAGTACTTGTGAATATAGTCACCGAAAAGAACTCGTGAATTATAGTCTTCCCCAAGTAAAGGCGTGCCCGTCAAACCAATCTTGATTGCGTTGGTATCAGACTGAGTTAAGTTTGCTAAGAAACTGCCTTTAGGGTTATAGCTACGGTGAACCTCGTCTAGGAAATACACACGCTGGATGGTGACGTTGTAGTCCTGAGTTGAGATAACATCAGGATCGTCTTTAAACTTCTGGATGTTGACAACCGTGATCTCTGCTTTGCCAGAGTGATTATGGATCACTTGGGTCGCTTTAATATCACGGGTGAACTCTTCACGTGAATTGATAGTGTGAACAATCAAACCGCGAGCAGTAAACTCGCGTTGCGCTTGCTGTAGCAAATCCAGTCTATCTACGATGAAATAGAACTTGGGTATAATCTCTTGCTTTTGGAAGTAATCCGTTAAGAAGCCAACGTTGTAATAGGTTAACGCCGTTTTACCGCTTCCTTGGGTATGCCAAATGATGCCTTTACGAACACCTTCATTGAGCTTTCTTTCGATAGCTTTGGTCGCAAACATTTGTGGATAGCGCATGATGTGCTTTTGCAAGCCGTCACTTTCTGATACGTAGGTTAGCGCATAGCGCAGTACAAACGATAAACGCTCTTTACTAAGCAAGGATGTGCAAATGCGGTTGGTAGGGCGACTAGGCTCTTTGTTACTCAAAAACTCAGGATTACAGCGAATAACCTCTAGGTTGTTATCCTTGAGTACTACAAGCTCTTGGTCATCAGTTAACTGCTTTAGAAGTGCAGTCAGATCTAACTCTTCTTCTTCACGGAAGTAGTTAAATACAGGCTTGTGATATGAACTACTCGCATAAAAGGCACCTTGCACTGGCTCAGGATCACCATCGACATAATCCATGTTATTGGAAAAAATCATGAACTGAGTGATGTTAGCAAAGCGCTTGAATTTAGGATTTTGAAAGCGTTTATTAATGCGTTCTCTTTCCGCAATGATCCCATCGCGATTATTGGGCTTTTTCACCTCAATAAACACCAACGGCATACCATTGATTAACAAGGTGATATCCGGACGAAACTCATCATCGCCGTTTTTGCATTTTAGCTCAGTAACGACATGAAAGCTGTTATTGGAAAAGTTCTCAAAGTCGATCAGCTTGTTACCTGAACGTGCTTTCAACTTATTGAAAAAGGCTCTGCCTAAATCTTCGTTTTCCAGAGTAAGCTTGACCTCTTCAAACAAACGACCCACGTCTTCTGATTTTAATTCTGGGTTAATACGACTTACCGCTGTTGAAAATAGCTCAGGGAAGATGTTGGTCTCTTTGTCCCAGCTAGCCCCCTTCAAAGATAGGTAATCATACCCCAAACGCATAAGGTGCAGGATAGTCGGTATTTTTACTCGTGAATCTTCAGTAAAGCTCATATCAGTCCTTCGTTATTGTTCTTATTGATCATTTCCTGGTGACTGCTCTAGAAGCTCACCAACTTGACAGTTAAATAGCACGCACAACTTATCTATGGCTTCTAGGTCCACTTTTTGCGCTGTTTCTTTATACAGAAGTGTCACAGTATTTCGGCTCAAACCAGTTTCACGAATGACATCTGAAATTTTCAGTTTTCTCTCCCCCATCATGCGGGCAAGGTGGCACTTGATCATGTCTTCCTATCCATAGTGGCGAGACTTTTTGATAATGCAGGATTCTATCAAAGTTTCTTCTTTAAGCTGAAAAATTTAACTTGAAGTTGAATTTTTGACCTCAAAATTCAATATTGCGTTTTGTCATTCGATGAAGCTCACGCTTCGTTACCCCTTCTGAAATAACCTTGATATTCGTTACGTTTATTTGGACTTGCCAGCCAATCCAATTATTAATGCTCCTAAGGCAGCTCCCGCAATGAAAGTACCTACATTGCTCCCCCCTTCAGACTTAGCTTTTGTTGCGTTACCTCTAGGTTGAGCTTGAACAGACACCTGTTCACTTTCCTTGAGATTGTTAACTGTATTCACAACCGAATGAAAAAGTTCGTCTGGAGCAATACCAAGAGCTTTAGCACATTCAAACATCTGATCAACAGAGAATGTTGACTTTCCTGATTCCAAACGACTGTAGCTAGCTTGTGAGAGGCCCATTTTTTCAGCTAATACGCTCTGCTCTATGCCTAGTTCTTTGCGCTTATTCGCGACGACCACACCCAGAATCGATGAGTAAGAAACCATTTTATCTTGCATTTTTACCACCAATAACTAAATAACACTTGATCAATTAAGTGCATAGTATAATTTAAATGCATTGATATACGTTTTACGCATCTCAATATTAATTTTGGATACACATACTTTAAATCAAAAAGAGGGAATTATGAATAGTAATCTTAGTATTGGTGACCTACTTTATCGTTCAAAGCTGCTGGTAGAACATGCCGGAATCTACCTAGGTAAAGGGCGAGTACTTCACAACTCTCCAGATGGCAACGTAGAAATTTGTGCCTTAGAAGAGTACGCAAATGGCAAACCAATCAAGGTAGTCTTAACCCATCTAAGTGAAGAAAAGAAAAATGAGTTGTTTAATCAAGCAGAGAAGTTGATTAAGAAAGCTCGAAAATATGGCGTGTTAGATAATAACTGTGAGCATTTAGTCTCTACAGTACTACATGGCAAACCTTCAAGTGAGCAGTTACAAGGGGCGGGGCTTGGCGCTGTTGCAGGTTTGCTTTTGGCTCACTGCAACCAATCGAAAAACTCTTTGCTGTATATTTTAACTGGTAGTCTTATCGGATGTATGGCTGTCAACGCGGCCCGTAAATACGATCGTGTTGTATAAGAAAAAACGCGGCAATAAAGCAACAATCCTAAGTTTTTGAGCCATTAAATATGCGATGTATCACTACTCAATTTGCTCACTGTTTCACAGATACAAAAAAAGACGCCCTAAGACGTCTTTTTCTAGAATGTGGCGGTGAGTGAGAGATTCGAACTCTCGATACGTTGCCGTATACACACTTTCCAGGCGTGCTCCTTCAGCCACTCGGACAACTCACCGAATCAAATTGTGGTTGGTTTCGTTAACCAACGAGGCGCTAATTTAATGATTCTATTAGGTTAGGTCAAGCCTATTCCCTAAAAAAAGCGCCTTTGTTTGACCGATTGGTTATTAACTAACTCATTCGATCATGAATTATTCAACGCAGCGTCTATTTGGCTACGTTTCTATTTAACTATTAACTAAGCTTCTTGGTAGTAGCCCGGAACGCGGAACCACTTGCGGCACATATCTAGGAAGTAACCGTATAACACGCCCATACCGCAAGATACCACTGCGTTCGATGTCACTGCGGTTACGATCTGATCGGTTGACGCGCCGACGGTAAATAGAATGGCGGCATAAACCGGAGATTGGAACAGCACGTAAGCCACAAGGTCAGAGATGTTCTTCATTACGCCAGTATCAGAAATACGAGCTCCTTGGCGCAGCACATAGTCTCGGAACAAGCCATATGGGAAGGCAATCGCGATATTAACCGGGATAGACAAGGTTCGTGACGCTAAAGACTGTTCGAACGTCATCCCTGAAATGAAGATCTCAATGATCATGCCAGAGATAAAACAGAACACGACCATTGCAAAAGTGTCGGCAGCAGCATTACGAATACAGAAAGGTCCGCGAGATTTCATTGTAAACCCAAAACAAATAACTAGCTTTTAAATAAATTGATAATATATATCCCTACAACCAAGCCAAACGCCCAGTTGATAAATCTATTAAATCACTAATTATCTAGTTTTAGGTTTCAAAGTTGAATTAAAGTAGTAAATAAACAACCAAAATCTACTCAATATCTAGATGCATTCGCTACTTTTATTGATTTAGCTCACAATTCACTCAGGTTATGTAATTTAAGTACAGTAATCGGCCGTTTCGACCGTCAATCGATCTAGAAGCTCTGAATCCGGTATTTTCCCTACATCTAATTGTTGACGAATGGAAGCAAGCGCTTTGATAATACTCGCAGATTCAACACTTTGCAGCTGATGTTGTATCTGCTCGAAATGGTTTGTCGCCTCACCAATATCATTATTTTCGATCGCGGCAAAAAACAGCATGAGAGGCTCTTCAATATTAATCACTTCAACCGGGTTAGCTTGTAACAAGTGTGTTTTGTACTGATACAGCATCGCCGAATGACTTAGCAGCGCATCATCTAACTCCGTTTCATCTACCGGCTTCGAGATAATGTAGTTCGCCCCAGAGCTCAGCATTCGCTTCCACGTATCTTTAAATACGTCAGCCGTGCACCCTACAATTAAGATGTTCGCTTTTGGTCCTGACAGGCTTCTAATCTCGCTTGTGGCTTCAACCCCATCCATAACCGGCATGTGGTTATCCATCAATACAAGATCGTAGTCGCCTGTTTCCACTGCTTTCACGGCTAACTGCCCATTCTCGACGCAATCACAGCGAAAGCCTTTCTTGGTCATAAAGGTATCTAAGATGATGGTGTTCGTGCGGTTGTCTTCCACAATCAGGACATTGAGCCCTCGGTAATCGAGCTTTTTGTGTTCTTGGAAATCCGAGGTGATAGGCTCGCTTACTTCCATTTTAAGGGACACTTCAAAGTTAGACCCCACTCCCACTTCACTGTTTATCGTGATATCACCATCCATGAGTTCGCACAGTTGTTTAACAATCGCTAGCCCGAGGCCTGTTCCGCCAAAACGCCGTGTGGTTGAAGACTCCGCCTGCTCGAAAGGTTTAAAGATCTTCTCTTGAGCCGTTTTATCTACCCCAATGCCGGTATCACGTACATTGATAATCAGGTAGATCGAGCCGTTGCGATCCTCTTCTCTAAAGCTCACTTCTACGTGGCCGCGGGCGGTAAACTTGACCGCGTTGTTCAGTAGATTAAAGAGGATTTGACGCAAGCGCGCTTTATCACATTTATACCAACGTCCTTCAGGTAGCTCTGAATAGACTTTGAACTGCAACCCTTTTTCAGAGCAAAGCGTGTAATAAACACTGTTGATACTGCCGATGATGGCTTCAAGTGGGAATGGTGCTCGCTCAAGCTCTAGTCGGCCTTGTTCCACTTTAGAAAAATCGAGAATTTCATTGAGCAAGGTCATCATGTGTTCGCCCGATTCATAGAGCGTTTTCATGTGCTTACGCTGCTCTTCACTCAAGTCTGTTTTGAGCAAAATCTGCGCAGTACCAAGCACACCATTCATTGGGGTTCGGATTTCATGGGAGAGCGTTGCTAAGAAAGCACTTTTTGCTTTGGTAGAGGCTTGAGCTTTGACTTTTTCTTCTTCTAGGTAGACGGTCTTTTGGTTAAACGAATCGATCAGGTATTTGATCTCATCGTTACTGTTGTATCTGAGCTCGATACTGCCGCCCTGTTTAGACTCACGAACGCTTTGCGCAATCACAACGACAGGTGAAATCAGGAAGCGATTAATCAGAAAATAGCCAAGCATTACGAACGCCAGCATCATCGGCACAATCACGGCCTCTACTTTAGACACTAGGTCATACACCTGTTCGACCACTAAGCGTTTCGCATTAACAACATCAACGCTCCAATTAAAATCACCAAATTCATTCTGACTAATATAGATATTGTCCGCTAATTGGAAATTGTACTCGGTGATAATATCCCCGTACCCGTCACGAAGAATCACCCCTAAATCGTACTCTTCCGCATGGCGGTGAACAAAATCAACTAAGGATTCTAATGAGATATCAACGGTCGCAACACCTGAAAATTGACCGTCAATATAATAAGGTGATGAAGCCGTGATCATCTGGACATGAGTAAAGGCATCAATATAAACCGCTGACCACGATACGGTACCTTGAGGCTGATCAACCACCGATTTATACCAGGGCTCGTTGTTATAGCCGCCAGATTCTGGGTTGTTCCAAGAATAGATACGATCGACCAAGCCGTCGTCTGCTCGGTTAAAGAATAAGCTGGTAAATGCTTCATCTTCTTCTACTGAATAGGGTACTGGCCACAAACCACCACTGACAGTCACATCATCCACTAAGGTAAAGAGTTTATAAAGTAAGTCTGCTTGATGCTCTTGTGACTCATGGTTACTGCCGATACTGACAACGCCTTGCAAGATACCAAGAGATTTATTGATCGGTTCTTTGATTTGAGTAGAGATCAGTTCCGTTCTAAGATCGAGGTTCTTGGTGAGTTGCTCACGTGTTGGCGGCTCTACAACCAGATAGCTGGTCGTACCGATCAGGCCTACCGCGACGGCTAAGTAAATAGCCAGCGCAATAATACTCTTTCTTTTTAACGATGAGCGTATATCCATAAATCTTTGAATTTTGACTGTTTCTAAAAAATTATAGTGAATTTATCAGAGCAGCAACCTTTTTCTATGAACTCTTGACTGTTACCATTGCCCCATATCACAACTCCTGAATGCAATAGGGTGTCTATTTTGACTTTACAAGAACTTCTGTCGCTGCCTGAACTGGAAGGCAAGTTGATCAATGAGGCAAAGACTCACGGTTTCGTTACTGCAATGGCTGCAGCGCCGAATGTCCTTCCACCAGAAGAGTGGCTACCGTTCCTTTGGGGCGGAGAAGAGGTGGCTCCATTTGGTGATGGCGAACAACTTGAAACCTACATTGAGCACATCATCGCACTTTGGAATCAATACCGACCTGCCCTACTTGATAATGTATGGCAATGGCCTGAAGGGTGTTCGCTTGATGAAGAAGATATTGTTTCAGCTCAAACGCGTGATTTCTGTGAAGGGCTACTGCAAGGTTGGCAACTAGCAAGGGATGATTGGGAGACCATCATGCCAGATGGTACTCAAGACAGCGCCCTACTAGGTGGCGTGATTTTGTCACTGAGCATGCTGTACGATCCAGAAACGTCTATTGCAACGTTAGCTGAGCAGGGTGTGGAAGGCCTAGAGCAGTTTGAAGAGATCTTTAACGCTATGCCAACCATGTTATGTGGTTTAACCATGCGTGGCGTTACGTTGGCTGAGCAAGAGTAATTTTCTCGATCTAAATAAAAAGCTCGCCTATTCAATGCGAGCTTTTTTTGTTTTTAGGCGCCAGTTTTTATTACCGACCAATCAAAATCATCAATCCGTTCATCCGCAATATAGAACACCTTAGCACCCGGTAAAATGTCTCGCTCAAGCTCAGGGTTAAGCTCAATGCCCTTACCAATATCTAACGCGATTAAGGTTGCTTGGTAGTGCCTTTTCATGAAGTCAAACGCTTGCTCGACTGAAATCTGACTTAAGGTCGATGGGTAAATGGTCGAATACTGTGTCATACCTCTTGTTGAGGCTAATAGTTCTTGGTGCAATGCACTTGAGCCCGGATCGACCGCCGCTTTTGCTAACATCTCAGCCCCTACAGCAGGGATACACTCTGCATTTGGGCAATGCTGGTTCAACAAGTTACTCAGAGCTTCATCTTTGAAGTAAGCCAACAGATGAGCTTGCGGGTTAACGTTGGCACTGTATAGCGCTGCAGAGAGGGTTATATCATCTTCTAGGTTATCGACAACAATGCAGCTGGCTTTATCTATCGCCGCTTTCTCCATCTCTTGTGAGTCGGTATAGCTGTTTACTTTCACAAACCCGATTTCACCAGGTAGCGGATTTTCAATATCAGAGCGGCTACACAACACGATTGGGCGTTTGCCCTCTTCTTCGTGTTGTAACATACGAATCAAATGCATTGTACGTTGGCCATTCCAGCCTAACAGTAATATATGATCTTCCACACCCACTCTCCGTTTACCTAAAATTCCTGCACGCCAATATTCCACTGCGCCCGTCGCCAAGCGGCCTATCAATGCCGCAAAAAGAGTCAACCCACCAGGGATAACAAACAAAATAACAATCCACTTACCTAGGGCCGTCTCGGGAGAATGATCGCCATAGCCTACTGTAGACGCTGTTACCATCAAGAAATAAACGAAGGTAGATAGCTCTGAAGTAAGCGAGTGCTCACCACTTAACGCGAGCATGACCCAAGATAAGACAATATAAACCAAGACTAATATGGCTAGATTGCGGTTGCTCAGATTGAATAGATGAGAGTTAAGCCACTTTCTAAAAGATAACCAAAGGGTCATAACGTTCCTTATTCGCCATTAACCTGAATGGGCTCAGGCTATAAAATAGAAAAGCCAACCGTAAATGGTTGGCTTTCAGAACTGTGATAGCACTCTATTTATGCATTGCCTTTAACTTGCATATTCAGTTGCTCGGCAAAATCTAACATTCGATTCAAAGGAATCAGAGACTTCACACGAAGCGCTTCATCAACAAAGATTTCGTGCTCTTTGCCACCATCACGCAGTGCTGCTTCAATCGCTTTTAGGCCGTTCATCGCCATCC
Organism: Vibrio aquaticus; assembly: GCF_003970385.1. Taxonomy (GTDB): domain Bacteria; phylum Pseudomonadota; class Gammaproteobacteria; order Enterobacterales; family Vibrionaceae; genus Vibrio; species Vibrio aquaticus. Next base: position 177,576 of record NZ_RXZH01000004.1, read on the forward strand.
AAGGACAATGCGCACAGCTACGACACGTTGCACCTGCACCAGCTGTTGGCGCTTCGATGAGTTCTTTCTCTGGAACCAATTGCTGCATCTTAAAGAAGATGCCTTTGTCTGTTGCAACAATCATCTTCTGCTGAGGAAGCTCTTTCGCCGCCTTAATGAGCTGGCTAGTCGAACCTACTGCATCGGCCAGCTCTACAACACTTGCTGGTGATTCAGGGTGAACAAGAATTGCAGCGTCAGGGTAAACCGACTTCATCTTGCATAGAGCATCCGCAGAGAATTCATCGTGAACGATACACTCACCTTGCCATAGCAGCATGTCTGCACCGGTTTTGTTCGAGATGTATGAACCTAAATGACGGTCAGGGCCCCAAATAATAGGCTTATCTTCAGCATCTAGGTGTTCTACGATTTCTAGGGCAATGCTTGAGGTTACTACCCAGTCAGCACGCGCTTTTACTGCCGCTGACGTGTTGGCATAAACCACAACAGTGTGATCAGGGTGTGCATCACAGAACTCTGAGAATTTATCTGCTGGGCAACCTAAGTCTAGAGAACATTCCGCTTCTAGGGTTGGCATTAGAATGGTTTTTTCGGGCGTCAGAATTTTTGCTGACTCACCCATAAAGCGAACACCACCGATGATCAATGTGCTTGCTGGGTGACGGTTACCAAATTTGGCCATCTCTAAAGAGTCACCAACAAAACCACCGGTTTCTTCAGCCAACGCCTGAATTTCAGGGTCTGTGTAGTAGTGGGCGATCAAGACCGCGTCTTTTTCTTTCAGAAGCTTTTTGATGCTTGCGATATACGCTTGTTTTTCGTCTTCTGACAGTGGGACCGGTTTTGGTGGGAATGGGTAAACTGTGTCGATTTTATCTAATATGTGGCTCATTGCTCTTGCGCTACGCTACTTCCAGTAATCCGCGTATTGTAACCCCAACGACAATGTAGATGCTAGTTTCACAGCCAATTTGATGGCCATTAAAAAAGGAGCACCTGAGTGCTCCTTCTTTTCAATCGACTTTGATAATCACAAATGCCCTTTGGCTAACTTAGCTGAGGCACTGCTTGGATATTCATCGACCACTTGTTGGTAGTACTTTTTCGCTTGTTCAGCGTTGTTATTGCGCTGAGCAATATCCCCAAGCTTAACTAACGCATCAGCACGTTTGTTCGAGTCTTTGTATGCAATAACAGCAGCAAAGCTCTTCACGGCGTCTTTATCTTGCTTCTTAGCGAAATAAAGCTGGCCTAGCCAATAATGCGAGTTAGGAGTAAAGCTTGAGTCTGGGTAATCTTTTTGAAACTGCTGGAATGCGGCAATCGCACCCGTGTAGTCTCGTTTCTTTAGAATCAAATCAACGGCATTTTGGTAAGCAGTTTGCTCGTTAGCATTCGAGCTGAACGTACCGCTGGATTTCACTTCTGGGTCTTTGTCTTGTGTTTGAACAACAGGTGTTGACGCTTGGCTGCGAACTTTGTCTAACTCAATAAACAATTCACGCTGGCGTTGAAGCATCTGCTGCATATCGTAAGTGCTTTTTTCAAGCTGACCACGAAGTTCGCTGATTTCTAGAGCCATATCGTCTAACTGTTGCTGCATTTGCAACTGTACACGATTACGGTTTTCCAATAGGCGCTCTAAGCGCTGGACATCAGTTTCGCTTCCACGAACTGAAGATGAAGAAGAGGCAGTTGCGCTACCGCTTAGATCGGATACTGGAGCTGGTGCAGCGAGTACATGACCCGCTGCACTTGCCAGTAACGTAAGCGTAACAACGCGCTTAAGGTTACTGAACATAGGCTAATCCCTTGATTAGTACACTAGAACTGCGCGGCGGTTCTTAGCGTAAACATCTTCAGATTGGCCTAGAAGAAGTGGTTTCTCTTCACCGTAGCTTACGATAGAGATTTGGTCAGCTTGAACACCCAGTGCTTGTAGGTATTTAGCAACAGCTGTTGCACGACGCTCACCTAGTGCGATGTTGTACTCAGGAGTACCGCGCTCATCAGCGTGACCTTCGATAGTCACTTGAAGAGCTGGGTTCTTGCTTAGGTATGCTGCGTGTGCTGCTAGCATCTCTTCGTAATCGCCAGCGATTGTTGAGTTATCAAACGCGAAGTAGATTGTTTGAGTTTCACGTAGCGCTTGCTCTTTAAGCTCTTGCTCAGTTAGCAGGCTGTTCTCATCGATTGGAGATACTACTGTACCGTCAGTTGTTTGAGATTGGTTAGTTTCTGTAGAACCAGATGCATTTGCAGCGTCATCGCTTGAGCTACATGCAGTAACGGCTAGAACTGGTAGAGCGATTAGAAGCCCTTTAAGAACCTTGTTAAGTTGCATTATTGTCGTTTCCTTTATTATTGATACTTACTTGCTACAAAAATGGTGACCATGCAGGTGCACGAACACGACCGTTTGTTGCTGGTAATCTTGCTTTAAAGCGACCATCAATAGACACCATAGAGAGAACGTTGGTCTTATTGAAGATCGAGCTATAAATAACCATACCACCGTTTGGCGAGATGCTTGGTGATTCATCAAGCAGCGTCTTAGTCAGGGTCTGCATTGCGCCCGTTTCTAAGTCCAATTTGGCTAAATTAAAGCCACTGTTGCTGCGATTCACCATCACCAAGAAGCGACCATCAGGGGTAATCTGTCCACCTAAGTTTTGGCTACCTTGCCAAGTTAGGCGCTGGGTCGAACTGTTTGCCAAATCTACTTGATAAATCTGAGGTTTACCACCCCGATCAGAGGTAAAGATCAGAGATTTACCATCTGGATGCCAAAATGGTTCCGTATTGTTCGATCTTCCACGCGTGATTTGGGTTAACTTGCGTGTTTTTAGATCTAATGTGTAAACCTGTAGGCTGCCTGTCTTAGAAAGAACCAGCGCTAACTGACTGCCATCTGGCGAGAATCTTGGCGCACCATTATGACGGGGGTATGAAGTAACTTTTTCACGTTCGCCCGTGTAGATGTTCATCATGAAGATTTCAGCTTGGCCATTCTGGAAGCTTACATAGGCAAGTTTCTGACCATCAGGAGACCAAGCAGGAGACATTAAAGGCTGCTTAGAACGTAGCACTAGACGCTCGTTATAGCCGTCATAGTCCGCAACACGAAGCTGGTATGGAAAGGCATCTTTGTCGTTCACAACCACGTAAGCGATACGAGTTAAGAATGCGCCCTTTTCACCGGTTAACGCTTCATACACTAAATCAGAGATTCGGTGAGCATATTCTCTTAAACGTTTACCCGGTACCGTTGCACGTTTGTTGAAGATGACATGATCTTTCGACAATACCAATTGACCATCATCACTCAGCGCTTTGCTCTGACCCTGTGTCAATTGACCACGCACTACATCAACCAATTGATAGTTGATCACGTAGTTGCCTTCGGCATTTTGACTAATCGAGCCGGTTACGAGCGCATCTACGCCTAAACCTGTCCATGCATTAAAATCAATTTCAGACTCGCTGTATGGCGTCTGTGGCATTTTGTTGGTTGCCACAGGGCTGAACTTACCACTTCGCTGTAGATCAGAGGCAATCACCTTCGATACATCTTCAGGAAGCGCGTTTGGCCCTTCCCATTTAAACGGCACGATAGCGATAGGACGAGCCGAATCGATACCATCTGTAATAACTAGTTCCAATGCAGCGTTTGCTGTTTGAAACACGCTCAACATGGTGAGCATACATCCTATTATTAGTCGCTTTAACACAAGCTGTTCCTTATAACTCTGGTACTACCGTTAAATTGATGTTCTTAACTTTGTTTACCACTTCAGGATCTTTGGGCAGTGGGAAACTGTTTACTTGAGCAACGGCTCGTTTAGTGGCGGCACATAAGCGGCTATCACCATCTAACACAGAAAGATTGCCGACGATTGCGTCTGCTCCCGTTGGAATTAGACGCAAGTTAACTCGGCAGGACTTTCCCCTAAAGCTGTCCTCCAGCAAGAGATTCTTCTGGATGAGCTGAGTGTAGATTGCACCGTACCGATCAGCTTCGCTCGTCACGTGGCTAGAACGTGCTGAGGTGTTCGCTTCCGCTTCAGTCTCTAGGCCGGCAAAGATATCGTTCAGTGCTGCCTCCTGTTCTTTGCGTTCACGCTCTAACCTTTCTAAACGCTCTTGCTCTTTACGTGCTTTTTCAGCCGCTTCTTTTGCCGCTTTCTCTTTAGCTATGCGTTCTTTCTCCGCTTTCGCTGCAGCTTCACGCTCACGCTTGGCTTTTTCTTCGGCGGCTTTGGCAGCCTTTTCACGTTCAATACGTTGTTGCTCTGCCTTCGCAATCGCCGCCTCTTTCGCTAAACGTTCTTGCTCAGCTTTTTTAACCGCCTGCTCTTTCGCTTTACGCTCAGTTTCTAATTTGGCTGCGCGCTCTTTCTCTTTCTTGGCACGTTGCTCTTCTGCTTTGCGTTCTTTCTCTTTGGCAATTCGTTGTTTTTCAGCTTCGCGAACCGCTTTCGCTTCTTTCGCTTGCTGTTCTTTTAGCTTACGAATACGTTCTTCTTCAGCTTTGCGGTTTTTCTCAAGCTGCTCGCTCTCTCGGCGCAACTTGTCTAAACGATCTTGCTCTTTCTTAGCCGCTTGTTCACGTTGCTGACGAATCTGTTGTGCCTGTTGTTTGACCAAACTCGGATCAATCACTACCGCTTGCACCATACGCCCGACAGGTTCAGGTTTCGACATGGTAAAGTCGGTTCCCCAAATCAAGGTGACGATCAAGAGCGCATGCAAAGAAGCTGATATTACTATCGGCTTCTTATAATCGCTTTTTCTGCTTTTTTTCTCTTTCATGAACGACGAACGCTATTCCTCTATGTCTGTCAGTAGCCCTACTTTAGGAATACCCGCACGACTAAGTTCATCCAATACCAACACCACTTCCGCATACGGAGTCGCGGCATCACCGCCCACAGCGACAGGTGAGTCAGGCTTAAGTGATAACTCAGCTTTTACTCGAACAATGATGTCTTGTAACGAAACACCGCGCATCATGTCTTCATCGTTGACACTCAGGCCTAGGTTTCCATCTTTGTCGATTTCAACAATGATAAAACTAGCGTCGCTGTCACCCGCCATATCTTGTGCTGAGACTGCCGTTTTGGTAGCAGGCAACTCGACTTCAACCCCTTGCGTGACAAACGGGGATGTCACCATAAAAATGATCAACAGAACCAACATAACGTCGATGTAAGGAACAACGTTGATTTCTGCCGTCATTTTGCGCTTTTTAGGTTGGTAACCTGCCATGAAAACTATTCCTTACCCGTCGCGTCACGACCGGCCATAGCTTGGCGGTGCAAAATACTATGAAACTCTTCAGAGAACGTCGCGTAGTTGTGCTCTAGTTTGCCGACTTTATTACTTAGACGGTTGTAAGCCATTACCGCTGGAATTGCAGCAAAAAGGCCCATCGCTGTTGCTACTAGGGCTTCTGCGATACCAGGTGCAACCATCGCCAGTGTGGCTTGCTTAACTTCACCAAGGGCAATAAAGGCATGCATGATGCCCCAAACCGTACCAAATAGACCGATATACGGGCTGATAGAACCCACAGTCGCTAGGAATGGAAGATTCGTTTCAAGTTCATCGACTTCGCGAGCAACAGAAACACGCATTGCTCGGCCAGTGCCTTCCATAATGAAGTCAGGTGAATCTGCGTTCGATTTTCTTAGGCGTGCGAATTCGGTAAAGCCTGAGTAGAAGATTTCTTCTGTTCCGGCTAAATCGTCTTTACGCTTTTTCGCATTTTGATAAAGGATAGAAAGGTCGGTGCCAGACCAAAATTTGTCTTCAAACGTTTCAGCGTTTTTTGAAGCTTGAGATAGCACTTTGCTGCGTTTAATGATCATCGCCCAAGATACGATAGACATACCTAGAAGAATCAGCATCACCATTTTTACAAGTAAGCTAGCTTGCAAAAACAGGTCTAGCATCGAAATATCAGCGGTCACTTTGTGTTAACTCCATAACTATAGATTGAGGCATTGCTTTCGGCCTCATTTTCTTATTGTCGATACATGCTACCTTAACCATTGCCTTACACAATATTTGTCCTACAGGATTAACGATCTCCTGACAGAAAGTAAGCGAGGCTTTTTTAAGTTCTGCGATAGATGTCTTAACGACAAGGTGATCATCAAGACGTGCACCTTGTAAAAAATCAATGTCCATGTGTCGGACTACAAAACCGATGTTTTGTTCCAAAAGTGTCTGTTGTGAAACACCAATTGTTCGAAGTAGCTCGGTTCTAGCGCGTTCGAAAAACTTTAAATAGTTCGAGTGATAAACCACACCACCAGCATCGGTGTCTTCATAATAAACCGTCACTGGCCACTCAAAAATCTCGGTTTGTTCCTGCACGTGAATGTCCGTGTAATTTGTTTAGACGAATACTATAACGCAACTCGTTACTATCTATGCAAGCGTCATTTAAGTGTTTTCAAAGCTTGAAACAAAAAAAAGCACGACTCGGCTGTGAGTCGCGCTTTTTTTAAACGAAATGAGCAGGTTTTACTCCTTTCTCTCTAGATAAATCTTAATACCGTCAGATAAATAAGAATCGCTAAAGAGAAATATGGACTGAACAGAACCTGCCAATACCAGTTTCGTGGTTTAAAGCCAAGGCCAAACACCATGCTTGAGCAGATCGCCCAAATCAGCAATGGTGAAATAACAGCATTGAAGCCACCAATCGATTCTGAGTAAAGCTCAGGATCCCACATCACCATCGCTACATGGTAAAAACCCAGCACCAGTGATAAAGCACGAAACAGTGCTTTATCAATCGGTGTATGCAGCTTGGCTACCTGCTCAGCGAGATTACTCACTGTCTTTATCCATCATTTCTGAGTGCTCTAACCAAAGAGCGTTAATGATGCCGAATGCACAAGCGAGTAGTACACCCAGAATCCATGCGAAATACCACATAGTCAATACTCCTTAGTAAGCTGAAACGTCGTTGTCTTCGATGTGTTTCTTATCTAGGCGACCGAACATTTTGTAGTAAGTCCAAGTCGTGTAAGCAAGAATCACAGGTACCATTACCGCCGCAACCGCTGTCATCAGGCCAAGTGTCAGTTCACTTGCTGTTGAATCCCACATCGTTAGGCTGTGGTTCGGTACGAGGCTTGAAGGCATTACGAATGGGAACATTGCAAAACCTGCAGTCAAGATAACACCAGCGTTAGCAAGACTTGAGAATAGGAATGCAAAACCACCACGCTCAAAACGAGAAGCGATCGCTGCTAGAAGTGGCATTACCACACCTAGTGCAGGCGCCGCCCATAGCGCAGGGTACGTTTCAAAGTTAGTCAGCCAAGCGCCAGTTTCAAGTGCCACTTCTTTGTTTAGTGGGTTTGAGTCGGCGAATGTGTCGATTGTGCTAGTAATAACGTAACCATCAATTGACTGAACCCAGAAACCACCAGCGATGAATAGTGCGACTGCAATCAGGCCAGTGATTTGTGCAACGCCGCGAGCACGGACATGCAGTGCTTCTGTTGTCTTCATCTGTAGCCAAGTTGCGCCTTGAAGTACGAATAGCATCAAGCTAAGTACGCCACACAACAGTGCAAATGGGTTAAGCAGTGCAAAGAATGTTCCTTTGTACTCGGACATCAGCAGGTTGTTTAGCTCAAATGGAACCCCTTGAAGTAGGTTACCAAATGCAACACCGAAGATGACTGGTGGCACGGTGCCGCTAAAGCAAAGTGCGTAGTCCCAAGCTTTACGCCATTTCGGGTTTTCAATTTTAGAGCGGTAATCTAGAGCCAGTGGACGTAGCCAAAGCGCCGCTAGAGTCACGTACATTGCTAGGTAGAAACCAGAGAACGACGTTGCGTATACCAATGGCCACGCAGCAAACAGCGCGCCACCCGCAGTGATTAGCCAAACTTGGTTGCCATCCCAGTGAGGGGCAATCGTGTTTAGCATGATACGACGCTCTGTATCCGTTTTACCGATAACAGGTGAAAGCGATGCCACACCCATATCAAAGCCGTCAGTTACAGCGAATCCAACTAGCAAAACACCAATCAGAACCCACCAAATAAGTCGTAAGATTTCGTAATCAAACATAATATTCCCTCACTTATACTTCGACTGAACGGCCGACTTTGTCTTCAACAGAGTTAGCTTCTTGTTCGAAGTGGTAGCGACCTGTTTTCAGGCTGCTAGGACCTTTACGTGCAAATTTAAGCATTAGGTAAACTTCTGCAATTAGGAACACTGTGTACAGTGCGATAATTGCAAATAGTGATGTCCACAATTGCTCAAGAGTTAGCGCAGATGCGGCAACGTGTGTTGGTAGGATTTCACCTACTGCCCACGGCTGACGACCATACTCTGCAACAAACCAACCTGCTTCGATTGCGATCCAAGGAAGTGGGATACTAAATAGTGCTGCTTTTAGGATCCAAGGTTTCTGTTCGATCTTCTGACGACATGTTTGAACGAATGCCGCGCCGAATACGAATAGCATGATGAAGCCACAAGCAACCATGATGCGGAATGACCAGAATAGAGGCCAAACTGTTGGGATAGAATCATCCGCAGCCGCTTGGATTTGCTCTTCTGTCGCATCAACAACGTTTTCTGTGTAGCGTTTAAGCAGTAGGCCGTAACCTAGGTCACCTTTCACTTCATCAAACGCTGCCATGTTCTGCTCTGACTTATCGCCAGCACGCAGCTTTTCTAGTAGCTCGTATGCGTACATACCCGTGCGGATACGGTCTACGTGCTCGTCGCGTAGATCACGAAGACCTGTCACTTGCTCGTCGAATGAACGTGTCGCAATGATACCCATTACGTAAGGAATTTTGATTGCGTAGTCTGTGTGCATTGTCTCTTGGTTTGGAACACCAAACAGAGTGAATGCCGCAGGCGCTGGTTCTGTGTGCCATTCCGCTTCGATTGCTGCCAGTTTCACTTTCTGAACTTCACCTAGCTCGTAACCAGACTCATCACCTAGTACGATTACAGAAAGGATTGCCGCCATACCGAATGAAGCAGCGATGGCAAATGAACGACGAGCGAATGCGATGTCACGACCTTTTAATAGGTAGTATGAACTGATGCCTAGTACAAACATTGCGCCTGTCGTGTAGCCTGATGCTACTGTGTGTACGAATTTAACCTGAGCAACTGGGTTTAGTACCACTTCTGCGAAGCTCACCATTTCCATACGCATGGTTTCGAAGTTAAATTCTGCACCCACTGGGTTTTGCATCCAGCCGTTTGCTACAAGAATCCAAAGTGCTGAGAAGTTTGAACCTAGCGCAACCAACCATGTAACCACAAGGTGTTGACGTTTAGATAGACGATCCCAGCCAAAGAAGAAAAGACCTACGAAGGTAGATTCTAAGAAGAAGGCTACTAGGGCTTCAATCGCCAAAGGTGCACCGAATATGTCACCTACGTAGTGAGAGTAGTAAGACCAGTTAGTACCGAACTGGAATTCCATGGTTAGGCCGGTTGCCACACCAAGTGCAAAGTTAATACCGAAAAGCTTACCCCAGAACTTTGTCATGTCCTTATAGATTTGCTTGTCCGTCATTACGTACAAAGATTCCATAATGGCAAGTAGGAATGCCATACCTAGAGTCAGAGGTACGAAGAGGAAGTGATACATCGCAGTTAGTGCAAACTGCAACCGCGATAGATCAACAACATCGATCATGATTACTCCTATGTGTCGGCTGAAGACACTTTAATTACACCCTTGCCAGCATAAACAGTCGTTATTCAACTTCAATGATTGTTATTAAATAACGGTGTACTGTTGCAAAAATGTACCGTAACGGTTAGTTAATTGTTAAGCATCAGCTAATATAGCTAGGCCTAATATTACTGCTAAAAACAGGTTGTTTCAAAAGGTTTATAGGCAGAGTTCGCTTTGATTTGTATCAACTTTTGTGCGGCATTTCTGTTTAGATTTTCATCACATTGATCTATATCAAACGAATATCGGGCAATTTGTTACCCTCAGGTTATCAGGCAGGCTTGTAAGGTATTTATGCAAAACAACCACTTAACAAGTCATTGTTTTCATTTACCTACAAAGTGGTAATAAATTTCCCCCAGCGTGATCTGGATCACTAAATAAAAAAGCCTGCTATTTTTAGCAGGCTTCTGAAAACTTATTTTTCAATTCCGAAATGAAGATAGGCTCGATCGGTGGCAATTCGCCCTCTTGGCGTACGCTGTAAGTAGCCTTGTTGAATCAGATAAGGTTCAAGGACATCTTCAATGGTGTCTTTCTCTTCACCAATCGCGGCTGCCATGTTGTCTAACCCAACTGGACCGCCACCAAACTTCTCCATGATCGCCAGTAGTAGCTTTCTATCCATGTAATCGAAACCTTGGGCATCGACATCCAGCATGTTTAGCGCTTTGTCAGCAACCTCAGCACAGATATGGCCATTACCTTTCACTTCCGCGTAGTCACGTACACGTCGAAGCAGACGGTTGGCAATACGTGGAGTGCCACGTGCTCGTCTTGCAACCTCTAATGCCCCTTCAGATTCCATCGACAAACCAAGGCAATCGGCACTGCGCTGAACGATGTTTTGTAAATCTGGAATGTTGTAATACTCCAAGCGCTGAGTAATACCAAAGCGGTCGCGCAGTGGTGACGTCAACGAGCCTGCTCGTGTCGTCGCACCAATCAGGGTAAAAGGAGGAAGGTCAATTTTGATCGAGCGAGCCGCTGGCCCTTCGCCAATCATGATATCAAGCTGGTAGTCTTCCATTGCAGGATAGAGGACTTCTTCAACCATTGGGCTAAGACGGTGAATTTCGTCAATGAAGAGCACATCATTTTCTTCAAGGTTAGTCAGCAGCGCCGCTAAATCGCCGGCTTTTTCCAGTACAGGGCCAGACGTAGTGCGAATGTTGACGTCCATTTCGTTCGCCACAATGTTTGCCAATGTGGTTTTACCCAAACCCGGAGGACCGAAAATCAACAAGTGATCGAGCGCCTCATTACGAAGCTGCGCGGCTTTAATAAAGATCTCCATTTGATCACGAACATGGTCCTGACCTTTATAATCATCAAGCTTCTTAGGGCGAATAGCGCGGTCTATAACGTCTTCTTCTTTTTTATAGACTGTGTTATCTGGGGCGATTAATCGATCCGCTTCAATCATGACTTATGCCTTTATACCATCGACTTTAAAGCTTCGCGGATCAGCTGTTCACTGGTCATATCCGCTTTCTTAACTTGAGAGACCACTTTAGAGGCTTGAGTTGGCTTGTAACCGAGCGCAAGTAATGCACTTACTGCCTCTTCTTCTGCACTTTCTTGTGATTTTTGAGGTGCTGAATCCACTGGAGCTGCATCGGTAAACGGTGTAAATAGGTCACCAGCGCCCCACCCTTTCAGCCTGTCTTTCATTTCTACTACAAGGCGTTCTGCGGTCTTTTTACCAACACCCGGTAATTTCACTAGAGTCGACACGTCTTCACGCTCGACACTGGCGACAAATTGGCTTGCCGTCATGCCTGAAAGAATGCCTAAGCCTAATTTTGGCCCGACACCATTGGCTTTGATCACTTCACGGAACAAAGCACGTTCTTTGACCGTATTGAAACCATACAAAAGTTGGGCATCTTCGCGGACAACGAAATGAGTATAGATGATGGCTTCTTCACCAATGTTAGGTAGCTCATAAAAGCAGCTCATTGGCATCTGCACTTCATAGCCAATACCATTGACTTCAATCAGTAGCTCTGGTGGTTGTTTTTCAATGAGAATGCCGCGTAAACGTCCAATCACGGTGAGGTTCCTATTATCTATATCAAGTTGAGGAAGATAATAATAAATAACTGGATGGATAGCCAGTAAAACCCAATCCATGAAAAGAAAAGCCAGCAAAAGAAAATCCATCAAAAGAAAAGGAGCTTAATCGCTCCTTATCTTTATCGATATCTTCCACGTCTTGCACTGGTGGCCTTACCTGCCATCGCAATCAAGGTTTTATTGGTATTGGCATGACAAATCGCCACGCCCAACGCATCAGCCGCATCGGCTTGAGGTTTTCCTGGCAGCTTGAGCATTTGCTGAACCATGTGCTGGACTTGTTCTTTGTCGGCGCCACCTGTCCCAGTTACGGCTTGCTTGATCAAACGGGCCGCGTATTCGTACACAGGGAGGTCGGCGTTTACCGCTGCGACAATTGCGCTGCCACGAGCTTGACCAAGCTTAAGAGCAGAATCTGCATTGCGCGCCATGAAGACCTGTTCTATGGCAAAAACGTCTGGCTGGAACTGAGTAATGATCTCAGACACTCCGGCATAGATTTGCTTAAGACGCCCAGGGAGTTCTTTTTCTGAAGTGCGGATACAGCCACTGCCCATATATTGCAGATGACGACCGTTTTGACGGATAACCCCATACCCCGTAATGCGTGAGCCTGGGTCGATACCTAGAATGACTGACATTGATTCCTAATCAAGATGATTGCTTCAGAGCGTATGGTAAAGCAGACGGCTGACTATATCGAGGTAATTATTGCTCGACTCGACAATCCAGATTCTAAACTTACTTCGATCACTTGTGTTGGCTCCTCGACCAAGCGGTCACCAGTCCAGTAATCGTACCAATAGACTGGATAATTGGCCGTCAGAGTCACTTCTCGGCTTGGCTGATGATAGTTAAACAAGCAATGCAAGTCATTGTGTTCTGTCAGAGGCAAAAATGCGTGGTGCAAGTTTAATGCGGTAAAGCGGGCTGACTCTTGGCTATGTTTGTGCCTCACTAACAATTTGGACAAACTACGCTTCGCAAAAGGCGTGAGATCTGGCAGTGGATCACCTGATAGCAGCAGCCCGCCACTGGCTAACAGCACATCTCGGTGAAATTCATAGTTATGTCGGTCTGTCGTCTGGTTGGCTAACGAGACAAACGTGGCACAATCTGGGTCGATTTGCCAAAGCTTGCGATGTTGCCAACTGCGATAAAACGTTTCTTTGGCGATTTGTTCAAATCGGCTGCCACAGCGTTCCACATCATCAGACACTCGCATCGCATCGACCAATCCCAGTGACGGCCACATAGGCGCGTTGCAACCTAAGATCAAGGCATCCCCAGCCCCTTTCGCTATGGCTTGCATACCTAGACGATAGGCTTCAACCCCTGTAACACCAGACTCACTGCGTACACCTTTCAATGTTCCCCAGTAATTGGCGTCTAGCTTAAACAGCTCTACACCCCACTCTTCGCGCATTGTCTTCACAATATTTGTGATATGTTCTTGAACCTCTGGCTGGGTCATGTCCAACATATACCAAGGCGTACAACGCCAACCTGCATAGGTAATGTCTTCGGCTTTTAACAAACCTCCATTGGCATCACGCACAAACCACTCTGGATGTTGCTGGAAAACGGCTGACTCAGGCTGAGCAATGAAAGGGGCTAACCAAATCGAAGGCCTCTTACCCTTTGACTTAATCCCTTCGAGCACGCTTTTTATACCTGATGGGAATTTGTCTGACGGGGTAAGCCAGTCTCCCATGTAGGCTTGATATCCATCATCGAGAAGTACATAGTCGAAAGGTTTGAGCGATGTCTGCATAACCTCAACGTTATCTCGAATATCCTGCTCATTCACGTCAGCATAATAGGCATACCAAGAACACCAACCTAACGGTGCTGGCTGGCTAACCCCTTGACGGGCTGGATGACGTTGAGCGATAAGGTCACAAAACTCAGCATACAGCGCAGACATAGACTCACCGCGCAAGGCAACGACGGACTCTAGCTGATTGGTGGCCCACTCTTGTGGCAACGTGCCTTCACCATCGATGTAAGCGTTGATAGTTAAGCGGCCATCGTCGTCATTGACCGTAAAATACCCAGCAAAGCGATGACAGCTCGTAAAGCCAAACAGAGCGTAGCCTAATGAATCTTCTACCAATAGGTAGTTGTAATAGCGTTTAGACTGCTGAGACGAGTAAATTCGATATGCGGGACTGTTATCAGGGCATCGACCAATATCGATAGGATGGTCAGCGCTGCCTGTTGTTTGCGCTAACATCTGAAAACCGTCGCCTAATAAGGTCGCTTGGCGTTCAAAACCAAAGGCGGTCTGAAACAGTAAGTAGCTCTCTTCAATCGGCTGATTTGTTAGACCGCGAAAGCGAAAGCTGATTTCGTTTTCATTAACACTAAAAGCAAGATCACTGTTGCTAATGACAAGCTCTCGCTCGTTCTCAAGTTGAACGGTTTGAAACATACACTACCCTAAACGATATCGATTGCACCAATTAGAGCACTCGGTCTATTTGTTGTCTATTTACTCATTAACACAAAGGGTTACCTTCATCACGTTTCTGCCAGCCAAATGACAAAGCTATAGATACGAAAAAGCCCTCCATCTCCGGAGGGCAAAAAAGGCAGTGGATTATTGCGCTAAGCTTCCTGCTTTTATGATAAACGGCCTACCATGTAGGCCGTAATTTCAGAGCCTGAAACTCTATTAGAAATCGTAAGCAACCTTGAAGAATGCTTCTAGATCATCGTTGTTGTTGTCATCAGACATGTCAACTTTGAAGTCTACTAGAGTAGATAGCTTGTTAGTGATTTGGTAAGACGCACCGAAGTTAACCCACTCAGAATCAACACCGTTTGAAACGTAAGCTTCTTGGTTTGCGTAACCCGCAGCTAGGTATAGTTTGTCCATTGTGTAACCAACAGATGTGCTCACTAGCAGAGAATCTTGACCGTTGAACTTCTCGTGTTGAGCAACGTTAGCGCCGATAGCAAACTCGCCGAAGTAAGCCACACCGTTCACAAGCATGATTTCTTCGATGTCGTCAGCGCTGTTGTCTTCGTCGTTGTTTTCGTAACCAGCGTTAACTTGGAACTGCTCGTTTTGGAAACCTACGTAACCGTTGAAACCTTTCTGGCCAGAAGCGTCTGCTTCACGGTCACCGTAGTAAGAAACTGCGTATTTGAAGCCTTCTTTCATGCCTTCAAACTTAACGACTTGGTTAACGTCTGAAGCGTCAGATGCAGAAGCACCAAATTCGATTGTTAGGTCAGCTGCGCCGTCTACTGCGTCTAGAGCTGAATCGTTAGCGTAACCTAGAGAAGCCACACCAAAGCCAGTTTTGTAACCAGCCCATGCATCGATAACTGTGAAAGATGCATCCATTGAAGAGTAGTTGTCTGCTAGGTCAAATTCACCTGCGAATTGGCCTAGTACGTTACCTTTCTGGTAGTTAACAAATAGGTCAAAACCTGTTACACCACCGTTGTAGAATTCCTGTTTTTTATCAGTGTCGTTACCATTTTCATCTTTTTCAAAACGACCATCTGCATAGTAACCACCTACTGCTACTTGACCACCAACAGAGAACTCGTCGCCTGACATGATTAGGTCGATGATTGACTCACGTGCACGCTCAGAAGCGTCTTGGTTTACGTCGTTTGCGATTGCAGAACCTGCAACAAGCGAAAGAGCTACTGCTAATACTGTCTTTTTCATTTTTATTTGTTCCTATAAATTTTTATTTATGAGCGTCATATACCACCTGCTCGCTCTGGTGGAGAAAACTATTCCCACACCCAATAATTGACAAATAAAATGATCAAAAGAGATCTAATTGAAAGGAACGAAAAACGCACTTAAATATCAATACTTATAAAAATCGAACACAGAACAGGCTGTATGAACACAAAAAAGAGAAGCAAATCACAACTATTGTCAGAAAAACCTAAAATGCAACGATTATAGTTATTGGTAGATTTATCAGAGAAAATGAACTCATCTACCCGACTAATGTGATTAACAACCGATTAAATGATTGAATCAAACATCATCAACTAAACTGAAAAGATGAATAAAGCTTGCAGCAAAGGCGTTAAAAGGTGGCTATTGGCAATTTTTCTGGGCTTAACATGCTCTGTGTTAGGCTTGGGAGTCAGTGCAACTCCGCTTAAAGTAGCTCAAAGTAAGTGGGCTCCTTACATTATGGACTCCCCGATTGGTAAAGGTATCGCACACGATATCGTGACAATGGGGCTAGCCGATGCCGGATATCAATTTTATTACGAGCAAAAGCCCTGGGCTCGCGTGTTAAAAGAAACCTATTATGGTAAGAATGACGTCATCATCGCGATTTGGAAGAACGACAAACGAAAACGTCACTACTACTTCACCGAGCCGTATATGGTGAATCGTCTATCCGTGATTTCGCTTAAAGGCAGGAGTGAGTTTGAATACAAGGATTTAGAAAGCTTAAGTGGCAAGCGCATTGCGATAATCGATAACTATGCGTACCCGCCAGAACTGCTCAACCACAAACACATCACTAAAGTGGCGTCTAACAACTTAGAAACGAGCATACGCTTATTGCTGTCGCATCGGGCTGATCTTCTCGTCACCGATGAGTTTGTCGCGCGGTGGATGATCAAAGAAATGAATTTGCCACTGGAGCGTTTCAAAGTTCACTCTATCCCTTTAACCATCACGCCACTTTTCGCCGCCGTTAGAAAAGACCACCCCATCGCGCAGCAGATTGTCTATAGCCTTAATTTCTATTTTAGGAACCTGCCAGCAGAGCAAGTTCGACAGCTGCAACTCAAGTATGGCTTGGTTAACTCTGACTAAATCATGAGTAATCCTCTTGCCTCATTGGTATTTTCTACGCACACAAAAAAACCAGCCCGAAGGCTGGTTTTTGTTTATATCATGTCGAAGATTACGCGACTTCGATTGGACCACCGAATGAAGTCACTGGCGGTACTTTGCCTGTGAACTTCTCGAAGTCTACGATACACGTGTTTGCAGACGTCGCCTGAGCAAGTTCAGAAGAACCGATATCTTGAGTCAGCGTGTTTGGATCGCCGTACGTACAGATAGCGCCTTCTTTCTCATTCAGAGGGCCGTACCACGCGCCTTCTTCAATACGGATAACGCCACGTGGGTAGCTATCAGTCACCACGGCACCAGCAAGAAGCTGACCACGGTCGTTGAATACGCGTACTAGGTCACCGTCTTTAATGCCCTTCGCTTTCGCATCAACTGGGTTGATGTAAACAGGCTCACGGCCTTGAACAGCGTAAGTAGCGCGGAACTCTTCTGATTCACACATCTGAGAGTGCAGACGCTTGTCTGGGTGACAAGATTGCAGCCAGTATGGGTGTTTGTCAGAACCAGGACCACCGTGTGAACGTTCTGATTTCTCGAACCACATTGGGTGTTCTTGACAGTGTTCGTAACCGTAACGACCGATCTTACGAGAAGTGATCTCGATGAAACCAGAAGGTGTACCCAGTGGGTTAATTTCTGGGTCTTGACGGAAGTCAGCGTGACGAACCCAAGGCTTACCTTGACCGAAGTCTAGTACGCTCTGCTCCCAGAACTCATTGAATTCTGGCATCTCGAACTTACCTTTATTCGAAGCACGACAATCGTTGTACAGGCTTTCTATCCACTCCATTTCGCTCATGCCACGTGTGTATTCATCACGGCGGCCGAAGCGTTGAGTCAGTTCACTCATGATCTGGAAGTCAGGCTTAGATTGGAACAGAGGATCCACTAAGCGGTGCATCGCGATAAGACCTTTGCTTGAGTATGAACCGTAAACGTCGATGTCGTTACGTTCCCACTGAGTACAAGCAGGAAGAACGATATCAGAGAAACGACATGTTGCAGTCCAAGCAAACTCAACCGTTACCACAGTCTGAAGCTTCTTGAATGCTTTCTTCATGCGGTTACGATCTTGGTGGTGATGCCAAGGGTTGTTACCCGAGATAACCATCATCTTGAAGTCAGGCAGTTTCACTTTACCGCCGTTGTAACGGATCTCTTTACCTGGTTCTAATAGACAGTCGATCCAACGCGCAACAGGGATTGTGCGGCTGTAACCGTTAAAGTCGTTGTTGTCCCATTTAGGCTTCATACCTTGGTCAAGGTTACGAGGGAAACCACCAGGGCCAGCAAAACCAGTAGAAGGAACACCGATACTTGAGTAGTGGTGACCGTAAGAGATACCACCGCCAGGTAGACCGATTTGACCAACCATTGCTGCAACAACTGCGGCTGCCCAGTAAGGCTGCTCACCGTGTTCTTGACGCTGAATACACCAACCCATCAGGATCTGTGTACGACCGTTTACAAGCATACGAGCAAATTCGCGGATCTTGTCAGCTTTAACGCCACAGATCTCAGCAGCCCATTCAGGTGTCTTAACAACTTTATCTTTCGTCTCACCCTGAACGTACTGGATGAACTCGTTGAAGCCTAGACAGTAAGTTTCGATGAACTTCTTGTCGTATAGGTCTTCGTTGTACAGCACGTGCGCTACAGCTAGCATGAATGCTACGTCTGTTAGCGGGTTGATGTACAAGTGATCGTTTTCTAGGTAACGCTGAGTCTTGTTCTTAACTGGGTCGACAGAAAGTACGTTGATCTCGCCTTTTGCTACTTTCTCTTTTAGCTGAGCTAGGTAGTCAAAAGATTCGTGCGTTTCACAGTTCCAACCTACTTGCAGGTTCTTCACTGGGTCGTTTGCCCAAAGAACGATGTTGTCTGCGTTTTCTAGGATTTCAGACCAAGAAGTACCTTGTGCGTATACTTCTGTTGAACCTAGAACGTAAGGAAGGATAGTTTGACCAGCACCTGTTGAGTAGTCACCCACTTTAGTGATGAAGTTACCATGCATACCAACAGCACGTTGCATGTGAGCTGTACAGTTGTTGAATGCACCAGTCTGGTTCCAACCTGTTTGACCCGCGTGCAGAGCCCATGGACCGTAATCTTTTTGAACACGTTCTAGTTCACGGTAGAACAGGTCAAGTGCTTCATCCCAAGTGACACGGATAAAACGGTTGTCACCGCGAGTATCTGCGCTGTACTTGTGCTTTTTCAGCCAATCTAGACGTACCATTGGGTAACGAACGCGTGATGGGCTGTAGATAATGCCTTTAATACCGTTCAACATCTCTGTTGGGTTTTTATCTAGTTCAATAGCTTTGATTTCTTGAACTTTACCCGCGTAGATGTGGGCGCGGAACGCGCCCCAGTGTGAACCTGAAACCTTCCAAGTCCCTGTCGACTCAGCTGCACTTGCAGACGCTGATGCCAATAAGCTTGGACCGATTACTGATGCTGCACTAGTTGTTGCAACACCTTTAAGAAAACTTCTTCGTGAAATAGCCATTTAATTTACTCCAATCCGACGCTTATTAGTGGTGGCCTTCAACATAATCTGAAGAGTGCTTCTGCAGGTACTTCAAGATCAGTGCTTCGCTGTCTGTGTCTAGGTTAACGAATGCAAGCATACCGTCAAACATACCAGGCCATGTGTTCGCATCGAAGTGCGCTTCGTCAGGCTGCGTGTGACATACAGAACAGTTTGTTTTGTACGCTTCAGCTGATTTTTCCCATACCGGAGTGATGTCGTTCAGCATAGATTCTTTCTTGATCCATACTTTCGCTGCCACTTTCTCCCATGGAAGACCTGTTAGCTCATCCACTTTTTTCTCGCCAGTTGTAACAACGTTGCTGTCTGTTGACGCTTCTTTAAGTAGAGAAGCAACCGCAATGTTCTTACCAAAGTCTTCTTGAATTACACGACCAAAGCCTTTCGCTTTACGCCAGCCGTCAATTTCGATTTCAGCGTAATCGCCTTTGTCAGCAATCACAGTCACTGAAGACGCAGGGTTAAGTAGACCTGCTTCAGTCTTACCTTCAGCATCAAAGTAGATTGGTAGGTGACGAACACTGACTAGCGTTTGACCAACATCGTATTTCGTGTTCGAAGCTAGACCTTCAAGATCGCCAACGATACCGCCGATGCTGTCCATGCCAGCTGGAAGTTTGTGCGCGATACCTTTGTGACAGTCAACACAGCTTTGATCTTTCTCAGCGGCTTGCTTCATTTGGATACGAGCCGTAGGAGACATTTGCTCGAAATCCATTGAGTCGTAGTTGTGACAGTTTTTACACTCTAGAGATTGGTTTGCAGAGAAACGATCCCATTCGTGCTTAGCAAGTTCGATACGGCGCTCTTCAAACGCACCTGGTTCATCGTAGTTGCCAAAGACTTGAGCGAATACTTCTTTAGAAGCCTGCATCTTACGTGCAATTTTATCTGTCCAGTTGTGAGGAACGTGACAGTCAGGACACGTAGCACGAACACCAGAGTTGTTTTTCCAGTGCACTGTGTCTTGTAGTTCAACGTATACGTTGTCACGCATTGTGTGACAGCTGATACAGAATTCTTCTGTGTTGGTTGCTTCAAGTGCTGTGTTAAAGCCACCCCAGAAAATAACACCAGCGATGAAGCCGCCCATAGTCAGCACGCCCAAGCTGATATGAACTGCAGGACGCGTCATAGTGCGCCACAGCTTGATGATAAATGATTTCATAGTTTGCTCTCTTAAAATCTTTTTAAAAATGTGGAAATGAGCTCACGGCTTACATGCCGTGTGCACCTGGAGGTCCAAAGAAGAACACTTGCATTGCCCATACAAGGAATCCGTAACCACCCACGAATGCCACGCTCAGCACCGGGAAGAGAACAACCGCGATGAAGAGGAATGACTTCCACTCCAGAGAACGTTTTTCACCGCTCTCAATTTTATTAACATCACTCATACATTTGCCTATTTTGTACTTAGTGTTATTCGATAGCTTTTTTGAAAAAGCTTAATTTTTTTCAATCACTGTTAAGAAATGTTAGACCATACTATTAGTAAGGTTCAATCGATTCCTTGTTATCTTTCTTTGTTATTCAATACTTTTTTGAGCTCATCCAGAGATGTGTCCGATTAATCCACCATGTATCATGATGCATCAAAATATTAAAATATGTTAACAGTAAACAAAGCGTTAAATCTATCACAATTCAGTTACATAACATCGAGTTTTGCTCATTTTTCTCGCTATTGAAGCACGATTTTTGCGTCATTCAAGTCACTGATTTGCATAGAAACCCGCAACCGAATGTTAACAAAACAAACAAAACGACGCCCTGTATATGATCAATTTTTTGGTAATTCATTGAAAGAGAATACTCAGCCAGCAAACGACTAAAAAGCCTTCCTCCTACACGCTTAAATCTACTCCACTAAACAATAGTACGATAAGATAACAAGGTTCATGATGGAGCACTTCTATGACCACTATTGTCGACATTCCTTGGCACATTCTCGCTTTGTTTTTTTCTTGTTTGGTTATTCCCTTGGCCATCAACTCCTACTACCAATTAGGTATAGCAAAAGACAGCGTAATTAGCGTTGCAAGAATGACAATTCAGCTCATTCTTGTTGGCCTATATCTTCAATATTTATTTGAATTGGACAGTCTACTGGTTAACCTTGTATGGCTTTTGGTCATGATCTCTATCGGTGCTAGCTCGATTCTAGATAAAGCAAAACTGCCAAAATCAGCCCTGTTCCTACCCGTATTTATTGGCTTATTTGTTGGCTTAGCCCCTATTCTTATTATTCTCTGTTTTGCGATTATTAAACCGACGCCACTTTACAATGCCCAATATGTCATCCCTCTTGCTGGCATGCTGCTGGGTAACTCTCTAGGTGGGAACATCATTGTTCTACAAAACTTTTACTCGGCATTGGAAGAGCGCAAGTCAGAATATGAAGCGGCGATTGCCTTAGGGGCTTCCATACACTACGCCACACTGCCTTTCTTGCGTGCTGCTGTGTCCAAATCATTAGCACCAACTTTGGCCTCTATGGCCACCAGCGGTTTAGTGACACTACCGGGCATGATGACTGGGCAGATCCTTAGTGGCACCGATCCGCTTATCGCCATTAAGTACCAGTTGATGATCATGATAGCGATCTTTGTGATGATCTCCGTCTCCACGATCGTGACGTTAAACCTTGCAATAAAGAAGACCATTCACCCCCACGGCCGTGTACGGGTTCGATTTAGCTGACATTAATATCAATGCTTAATTGTTTGGTTGAAAGATCTTATCCACAGAATCTGTGGATAACCGTGGTGATACTTCTTTGACATCAATCACTTTGAACACTTGTTAATCCAATAGAACCAAATTTCCTTTGCATTCATGCGCATATCGTTTAATTCGCTAAACGTAATAAATTTGACACCTCATCACTGTAAGGTGCAATTAAGCCAAGCAAAGGAGCAATGTCATGGCAGAGCACACACGCATTCCATCCTTCCGTACGAACGAATTAGGCGATATGGATATGGTAGATTGGTTGATCGATACACCTGAAGCGCTGGCCGTTTTCACAGAGATCAATACAATAATGGCCCACCGAAGCGAGCCATTATTATCGACAAAGATCGTGAATTAATCGCGAAGGTAGATCAACCAGTACCACATACCAACAAACAAGCCGCCACCAATAATATTACCCAATGTGACTGGAAGCAGATTGTTCAATAGGAAATCGATCATATTAAGATCCGCATAATCGGCAATGTTCGCTCCGGTCATTTGCCAGAACTCGGCAGGCGCGAAATTCTTGATACCAATTGCCATAGGTACTTGGAACATATTCGCAATACAGTGCTCAAAGCCCGCTGATACAAACATTGCAACTGGCAAGATCATGACCGCAATTTTATCTGTTAGGGTTCGCCCACTGAATGTCATCCACACGGCAATGCACACCAACACATTACACATCACGCCTAGCGCCACCGCAGACAAGAAAGTGTGATGCATTTTGTGTTGAGAAATCGCCATCGCATTTAAGCCAACCTGACCATGATCAAACATGTACTGCTTGGTCAGTAGCATACAGGCAACAAGCAACAGAGCACCAATCAAGTTGCCACCGTAAACCACAGCCCAGTTTTTAAATAGACACTTCCAACTGATCTTACCGCTTGCACGAGCCACGAGCGTCAATACCGAGCTGGTAAAGAGTTCACCACCCGTGACCACAACAAGGATTAGGCCAAGGCTGAACGCTAAACCACCCAGTAAACGAGTAATGCCCCAAGGTAAATCACCTGCGCCTGTTGTCACTATGGTGTAGAAGACAAACGCAATACCAATATGGATACCCGCTGAAATAGCCAACAAAAATGATTTAACCGGATCTTTTGTAGCTTTGCCTACGCCAATTTCTGCCGCACGCTCTGCCATTTGGGGAGGAAGTAGAGAGTCAAACTGGTTTAGATTTATCATTACGAAACATTTTGCAACAAGTGGATTTGTGGGCGCGGATAATTACTCTATTTGTGATCAAATTCAAGCTCTAATTCTTCTTCACCGACGAAATGGGCTTATTCAAAATAGAACTCTCACTTTTTCACTGACGATACCGGATAAAAATAGGTAAAAGGAACCGAAAGAGAATAATAAATACTATTGAAATTCAATCAGTTAATTACAATACAATGGTTTAACTTTGTTCTCTACCCTACTTTAGTTTAATTCTTCATATAGAGTATTGTTATTATTCAGTTTTGCTATTAAGCAATCACCCAGATCGCTTAAAACGTCAATCATCATTAGTCTTTGATTTATGTCTATTCTTGTTGTTTTCGGCTACCTTAGCAGCAAATTCGCACAACCATTTTAATAAAGTAAGGGTTAGATAACACTTCTTACCGCATTTGGTTGCTGATTATCGACTTCGTGATTAAGTTGAAATGAGCACTTTCGATAAGGATTGAAATATGAAATTTACGCCTGAACACATGTCTGAACTTAACCTATTGCTTCAATTCGACATCAGCAGCTCTGCGACAGGTATTAAGGTTCACCAAGACGCGTCTGAAGAAATGCAGGCAGCGGTAAAGCGTCTGTATGAAAAAGGCTTATGTACTCTTCCTGATGGTGGTTACCTAACGGATGAAGGGATTGAGATGGCCGAGCATGCCGATAAAGCCTTACGCGTCTTAGCAAGCTAATAGCAACATTTTTGCTATTCTTTTATTACTAAAAATCGCCAGCAAATCTTGCTGGCGATTTTGATCGTACCTTTATGTGGTTTACTTCTACGCTTTTGCAATCCACGACTGGTAAGGCTGGTATCGATCGTACAACCAGTTAAAACCCGTTGCATAGAAAAAGAAGAACACTAAGAACCCCGCTTCTAGCATCAATGCTTGTAAGATCGTCATCTGCAAGAACCACGCAATGGTTGGTACAGTGATAAATATCAGCCCCCCTTCAAAGCCAGCAGTATGTAACAGTCTTGTTTTTAAACTGCGCTCATTACGGTCAACATGGCACACTCGGTCAAACATCAAGTTATAGACATAATTCCATACGACTGTGAACAGGCTAAGCCCAACGCCGACAATCGCAAGATCGCTCGCGCCTTGCCCTGTCACCGCAGAAGTTATCGGTAGAATCAACATCAACGCCAACACTTCAAACAACACGGCATGGAAAATTCGTTCTTTAGTTTTCACTGAAATATCTCTTTTGGTTCATAAATCTTGGCGTAATAATCATCTATAGTTAAGATAGTTAAAAGTTAGATACCATCAGCAAAAGCGATATGTTTAGCATCGAACAACTTCAAGCCTTTGTGGCTACCGTAGAAAGTGGATCATTTTCCGCTGCTGCACGGTCTCTGAACAAAGTTCAGTCTGCGATCAGCCAGCATATTATCAACCTCGAATTAGACAGCGGTTTTGAACTCTTCGACCGTTCGGGGCGCTACCCTCAATTAACCCCTCAAGGCAAACAGCTGCTACCTTACGCAAAAGCGACACTTCAACAGCACAACCGATTAAAGCAAAGCGCAGCCCAGATTTTCAATCACGAGCACGCTGACCTTACGATTGCGATCGATGAAGGCATTCCGATGACCCAGCTGTATGCGGCTCTAGAACGAGTGTTGGAGATTTACCCTGGTGTGAACTTTGAATTTCTTGCCGCTGCCAGCGTTGATGTGATTGAGCTGGTTGAGTCAAAACGCGCGACCACAGGCATTCTGTTCTCAGAGCTCGATCTACCAGCAGGGATCGATTTTGAGTCGGTAGGCAGTCTTCAGTTTGATGTTTATGTAGCAAGCCAACATGAATTAGCTCAAGTAACCTCACCAAACTTAGAGTACCTAACGCTTCATCGCCAACTTGTGGTTCGTTCGAAAACAACCAAGACCAGCAGTTTTCAAAAAGCCTACAGCCCTAATGTTTGGTATGCTGATAACTACTACATCCTTATGGACCTGCTCTCGAAAGGATATGGCTGGGGCGTACTGCCCACTCACATGGTAAAAACGTTAGTCGAGCAGGGAACCATTGTTCGTGTTCCGATCGAATTTAAACAACTGACATGGCAAGCCAACGTCGATGTCATCCAACATCCAAGCGTCAGTGCAATGCCTATCCACACTAGGTTACGAGCCGCAATTAGAGACTTACTTACAGGGAGTCAACAGTGAAAACGATCACCGTCATTGGTGGAGGCTGGTTGGGCCGTCCATTAGCACACTATTTAGAGACTATCGGTCATCAAACGTATGTCAGCAAAACTACCAACGAAGGTGTACAGCAGCTCAAACAAGAGTCTTTGAACGCCTTTGAGTTTGATCTTAATGCCCCCCTTGAGGATTTGATCGCTCTCCTAAGTAAACAGTCTCCTGATATCGTCATCGGTTGTTTTCCTCCGGGCTTTCGTTCTGGAGGCGGCGTTCAATATGTTGAACACTGGAAGAAGCTAGTCGAGGCTTGTTTAGCCGCTGAAGTGACAAAACTTGTGATGGTCAGTTCAACGACGGTTTACCCAGACACGGCTGACGCCATGCTAGAAGATCAAGCTTCTTTGTCATTGAGTCAAAGCCATGACCAATTTGGCGACAAAGCCAAAATCATGTTACAGGCTGAGCAATATGTGAAAGATTCTGGTCTAAAGTTTGGTGTAGTCCGCTGTAGTGGCCTCGTTGGCCCAGAGCGTCATCCTTCTCGTTTTGCTCCGCGACTCAAGCAAGTGAGTGATTTGGCACCAGCCAACATGCTGCATTTAACCGATGCTGTTGGCGCTGTCAGCTTTGTCGCTAATCTAGAACAAAATTGTGTCGTCAATGCCACCACCCCAAATACCGTCAGTAAAGCAGAGTTCTACCAAGCAGCACTAGACAGCGTTGGCTCAAACGAGCCTCTTCCGCCTATCGTCCATATTGCCGATAAACGTATTGTCGCTGATGCACTGATTAACCTTGGTTACCGCTTCCACCATCTGCATACGCTTGAGTTGGTCTAGACAGAGAGGATAGCTCGTGAAGCTCTATCAACATATCGAACTTTTGTGGTCTTACATGCAACTAGAGCAACCGCTCATTACGTCTGATTGCATCTTCGTTTTGGGTAGCAATGACGTCAGAGTGGCGGAGTATGCGGCTCAGCTCTATCTTGATGGCTGGGCTAACATTCTTGTTTTCTCGGGTGGTGTCGGTCGGTTAACTGAAGATCTATTTGAACAATCTGAAGCGGAAACATTCGCTGCTGTCGCAAAAGACATGGGGGTTCCTGCGAGTGCCATTGTGATCGAAAACCAAGCGACGAATACTGGTGAAAATGTTCGATTTACCGCAGAGGTGTTACAGCAACTTGGCCTCACGTTTTCATCTTTTATATTGGTGCAAAAGCCTTATATGGAAAGACGCACACACGCGACCTTTCTAAAGCAGTGGCCAACGGAAATCGCTCAGCTTTGTGTGACTTCACCAAAGACTCGTTTCTGCGACTATTTCAATGAAGAGATCGACTTAGACACCACGGTAAGAGCCATGCTCGGTGATTTTGAGCGGATCAAAACCTACCCTGCTCTTGGTTTTCAAATAGAACAAGCAGTCCCTGAACCTGTTGAACACGCCTACCAAGCCATTCTGTCTCGATTTGAGCAGAACTAAGCCGAGCATCCCGTAGGATAAAAAAAGCCAGAGCACGTGCTCTGGCTTCTGTATTTAAGGGTGGTACTTAATGCACAGCGGCTTCTTTCTCACTGTGATACTCAAACCTGATCTCATCATCCTTAAGATCAACTTTCACCGTGCCCCCGTCAACGAGTGATCCAAACAACAATTCGTTTGCCAGTGGCTTTTTAAGCTGATCTTGGATAACACGACCCATAGGACGGGCGCCCATTGCCTTGTCATACCCTTTCAGTGCTAACCAATGACGTGCATCGTCAGACACTTCTAGCGAGACACCGCGAGCATCAAGCTGCGCCTGAAGTTCAACAACGAATTTATCAACCACTTGGTGAATCACATGCTCATCAAGGCTGTTAAACCAAATGATGTTATCAAGACGGTTACGGAACTCAGGTGTGAACACTTTCTTGATAACCGACATCGCATCATGGCTGTGATCTTGTTGGATCAGGCCGATCGATTTCTTCTCAGTTTCCTGAACGCCGGCGTTGGTTGTCATCACAAGGATCACATTGCGGAAGTCCGCTTTACGGCCGTTGTTGTCCGTCAGCGTACCGTTATCCATTACCTGAAGAAGTAAGTTGAAGATATCTGGGTGTGCTTTCTCGATTTCATCAAGCAGTACAACCGAGTGAGGATGTTTAATCACCGCATCCGTTAGTAAGCCACCTTGATCGTAACCCACATAACCTGGAGGTGCACCAATCAAACGGCTCACCGAGTGACGTTCGCCATACTCAGACATATCGAAGCGAAGAAGTTCAATGCCTAGAAGCTTAGAAAGCTGGACAGTGACTTCGGTTTTACCTACGCCCGTTGGGCCAGCAAATAAGAATGAACCCACTGGCTTATGATCGGCACCAAGACCTGCACGAGTCAGCTTGATTGCTTCACTTAGTACGTCAATCGCATCGTCTTGACCGAATACCAGCATCTTCATCTTCTGATCAAGATTCTGCAGAATCTCTTTGTCTGACGAAGAAACGGATTTTTCAGGAATACGAGCCATTTTAGCGACCATAGCTTCGATATCTGCCACGCCAACCGTTTTCTTACGACGGCTTGCTGGCGCTAAGCGATGACGAGCACCCGCTTCATCAATAACATCAATCGCCTTATCAGGTAGGTGACGTTCATTAATGTACTTCGCTGACAGCTCAACGGCTGCACGTAGCGCTTTATTGGTGTAACGAACCTCATGGTGCGCTTCGTACTTCGGCTTAAGGCCAATCAAAATCTTAGTGGTGTCATCCAATGAAGGCTCAACCACATCGATTTTTTGGAAACGACGAGACAGAGCGCGCTCTTTCTCAAAGATTGAGCTGTATTCTTGATAAGTCGTAGAACCAATACAGCGAAGCTTACCGCTGCTTAGTAGAGGCTTGATCAGGTTAGCGGCATCCACTTGGCCACCCGATGCAGCACCAGCGCCAATGATGGTATGAATTTCATCAATGAACAGGATTGCATCATCTTCTTTTTCAAGCTGCTTAAGAATCGCTTTAAAACGTTTTTCGAAATCACCGCGGTATTTGGTACCCGCCAACAGCGAACCGATATCAAGCGAGTAAATCACGCTATTGGCAATGATCTCTGGCACTTGGCCTTCAACAATACGCCAAGCAAGACCTTCTGCGATGGCTGTTTTACCTACGCCAGCTTCACCGACCAGTAGAGGGTTATTCTTACGGCGGCGGCACAATACCTGGATGGTACGTTCAAGTTCTTTGTCACGGCCAATCAGTGGGTCAATATGACCTTGCTTCGCCACCTGATTCAGGTTAGTTGCAAAACTTTCTAGACGTTCTTCTGAGTTGCCTTCGTCGACACTTTCATTACCAAATGAGCTAGATGAAGGCTCGTCATCCGCTCCAGAGGCTTTAGTAATACCGTGAGAAATGAAGTTAACAATATCTAAACGGCTGATGTCATTTTTCTTAAGTAGGTAAGCCGCATGAGATTCTTGTTCACTAAAAATGGCAACAAGAACATTCGCCCCGGTCACTTCACTACGACCAGAAGATTGAACATGGAAGACGGCACGTTGAAGCACACGTTGAAAGCTCAATGTTGGTTGAGTTTCTCGGGTTTCATCGTTTTCAGGGATGAGTGGCGTGGTTTGATCGATAAAGATATCGAGTTCATTGCGCAGAGCATCAATGTCTGCTTGGCAAGCCTCTAGAGCTTCTCGTGCTGCATCGTTTTCCAACAACGCTAACAGGAGGTGCTCGACAGTCATAAACTCATGTCGTTTGTCTCGTGCGCGTGCAAATGCGCCATTCAGACTCGACTCTAATTCTTTATTCAGCATAAGTACCTCCTTTATGAACAACTTACGTTGCTCGAACAAGCATTAGACTTGTTCCATTGTACAAAGCAAAGGATGCTCATTCTCTTTAGAATACATAGTAACTTGCGCTACTTTGGTCTCAGCAACTTCTGCAGTATACGTGCCACAAATTGCCTTGCCTTCATAATGCACCTGAAGCATCACTTGCGTCGCTTTGTCGATATCCATAGAAAAAAAGCGTTCTAGGATTTCAATTACAAAGTCCATTGGGGTGTAGTCATCGTTGTTTAATACAACGTTATACATGGACGGTGGCTTAACTTTTGTTTTTTCTAACTCCAGCAGATCAGAGTCTGGAGTAACCCATTCAAAATGTTTGCTCATGGTTTTACAATGTTTACGTTGAACTCTACTAATTTTACCACTTCATGGAGCGAAAGTTTTGAATTTAGTTCTTACTATTACGAACAAAATGCGACAAAAAATATTTTGCTCTTACTTAGAGACTAATGCAGCATTTGAGTCGCTGCAAATAAAAGATTTTAATCAAGCAGGGTCTTCTATCTAATTGATTAAAAAGACACCAAAAACCATTCACGACATCTATCACTTCCCACAAAATACACTCAAGTTACTAACAATAATGTAATTCTCAAAAGTGATTTGCTTGCAAATATGTCGACTGTAAGACCTTTTTCCTATTGACTGTACTTGGTCATTGGCTACATTGGTCAAATAGTGACTAAAATTTTGGCAGCGGCTGAATGAAAATTCACTTTCTGTTTACAAGGAACTCGATGTAAACACTTAACAACTTCAGTAACAATATGCATGAGGGATGTATAGCATGGCTACAGGTACAGTAAAATGGTTTAACAACGCCAAAGGATTTGGTTTTATCTGTTCAGAGGGAGAAGACGGAGATGTGTTCGCACATTATTCAACGATTCAAATGGACGGGTATCGTACTTTGAAAGCTGGTCAGCAAGTGAGTTACGAAATCGAAGAAGGGCCTAAAGGCTACCACGCGAGCTCAGTTGTTCCAGTCGAAGTTCAACAAGCCGCTAAATAATCGCTGCCGAAGTAATCAATTATTTTCATCTAAAAGAAAACCCGCCAAGTTGGCGGGTTTTTTATTTGTGCTATTAGTTAGCCATTGATTACTGCATTCAGTGTCGCGCTTGGACGCATCAGTGGCGCCGCTTTTTCAAACACTGGTGCATAGTATCCACCAAGCTCACCGGCTACACCTTGAGCATCGTTTAGCTCCGCCACAATCTTCTCTTCATTTGAAGACAGTGCTTCAGCGATTGGAGCGAACTCAGCGGCTAGCTCTGCATCTGCAGTTTGCGATGCTAGTGCTTGTGCCCAGTAGGTTGCTAGGTAGTAGTGACTACCACGGTTATCTAGTTCACCTACGCGGCGTGAAGGCGACTTGTTGTTGTCTAGGAAGTCACCGGTTGCTTTGTCTAGCGCATCAGCAAGTACTTGTGCCTTAGCGTTACCAGCAACGGTACTTAGGTGCTCTAGAGAAGCCGCAAGTGCTAGGAATTCACCTAGAGAATCCCAACGAAGGTGGTTTTCTTTTTCTACTTGCTGAACGTGCTTAGGTGCAGAACCACCAGCGCCTGTTTCAAACAGACCGCCACCGTTCATCAGTGGAACGATTGACAGCATTTTCGCCGACGTACCAAGCTCTAGGATTGGGAACAAGTCAGTTAGGTAGTCACGCAGTACGTTACCTGTGACTGAGATTGTGTCCTGACCGTCTTTGATACGAACTAGAGAGAACTGACACGCTTCTAGTGGAGCAAGAATCTTGATCTCTAGACCTGAAGTATCGTGCTCTGGTAGGTATGCGTTTACTTTCTTGATTAGTTGAGCATCATGTGCACGGTTCTCGTCTAACCAGAATACCGCTGGAACGCCTGTCGCACGAGCACGTGTTACCGCTAGCTTAACCCAATCTTGGATTGGCGCGTCTTTCACCTGACACATTCGGAAGATATCGCCTTCTTCTACTGATTGCTCAAGTAGAACTGCGCCTGACGCGTCAACGATACGGATCGTGCCCGCGGCATCAAGAATGAATGTCTTGTCGTGAGAACCGTACTCTTCTGCTTTTTGAGCCATTAGGCCTACGTTTGGCACGCTCCCCATTGTAGTTGGGTCGAAGGCGCCATTTTCTTTACAGAAGTCGATAACCGCTTGGTAGATACCTGCATAGCTACGATCTGGGATCATTGCTTTAGTATCTTTCTGCTTACCATCTGGACCCCACATTTGGCCAGAAGAACGCAGCATAGCTGGCATTGAAGCATCGACGATGATGTCGCTTGGCACGTGTAGGTTAGTGATACCACGGTCAGAATCAACCATCGCTAGTGGAGGCTGAGTTGCGTAAACCGCTTGTAGAGCCGCTTCGATTTCTTCTTTTTGAGCAGCAGGAAGCGCTTGAATCTTAGCGTATACGTCGCCAATACCGTTGTTTACGTCAACGCCTAGCTTCTCGAATACGTCACCGTATTTTGCGAATACGTCTTTGTAGTAAACCTTAACCGCATGACCGAAGATCACTGGGTCAGACACTTTCATCATGGTCGCTTTCATGTGAAGTGATAGAAGAACGTCTTGCTCTTTAGCTTCAGCGATTTGCGCTTCGAAGAACTCGACTAACGCTTTTTTGTTCATTACTGAACAGTCGATGATTTCTTTGTCTTGCAGTGGGAAAGCACCTTTCAGCTCTTTCACTGCGCCATCAGCAGCCACAAATTCGATCTTAACTTCTGTTGCGCCATCTACTGTGTGTGATTTTTCGCTACCGAAGAAGTCGTTGCCAGACATGCTAGAAACGTGAGATTTAGACTCTGCAGACCATGCGCCCATTGAGTGTGGGTTTTTCTTCGCATAGTTCTTAACAGAGAGAGGCGCACGGCGGTCAGAGTTACCTTCACGTAGAACTGGGTTTACTGCACTACCTTTAATTTTGTCGTACGTTGCTTTGATCGCTTCTTCTTCGTACGTGCTTGGCTCTTCTGGGTAGTTAGGTAGGTTGTAGCCCTTAGCTTGAAGTTCAGCAATCGCTGCTTTTAGCTGAGGAATAGAAGCTGAGATATTTGGCAGCTTAATAATGTTAGCTTCTGGCGTTTTTGCCAGTTCACCTAGCTCAGCTAGGGCGTCACCAATGCGTTGTTCTTCAGTTAGATGCTCTGGGAAGTTAGCGATAAGACGCCCAGCAAGAGAGATATCACGAGTGTCAACATTGATGCCTGAAGAAGCGGTAAACGACTGGATGATTGGCAATAGTGAATATGTCGCTAGCGCAGGTGCTTCATCAGTAATAGTGTAAATAATGGTAGGTTTTTCTGTAGGCATGAAATTTCCCTATTGTTCTAACCGGACCGCTATAGTTGTGGTCCTGTGTGTGTGAACGCGAACAAGTTTATGAATAATCCCCTCACTTGTTGCGATTTATTCGTCTCTATTCTTATCGCCGCCAGTAAGAGTGCGGCATCCTTGAGAGCGATTAGTTATAATTAAACAAAAACCCGATAATAGTCTATTATCTTGTTCAACAATCCTGTTTTTGGGCGCGCAAATGATAGCCCAGCTCAGATTTTTTGGATACTTTTACCCACACTTTATTTACATTTTTGCAAGGTAGTTAACATGCCGCCGCGTTCTCGCCGTGAATCATCCCCATCCACAACGAAAAAGAAGCCAACGGGTTTTAAACGTAAAAATAGCCAAAATGGTGCAAGCACTTCCTCTTCACGCCAACGACGTAAACCAATAAAAAATAAACCGAAAATCGCTCCCGAAGATCGCAAAGTGATTGTGTTTAATAAGCCTTATGACACCTTGAGTCAGTTCACAGACGGCGAAGGCCGAAAAACACTGGCTGACTTTATTCCGGTGAAGGACGTTTATGCTGCAGGTCGTTTAGACAGAGACAGTGAAGGGCTTATGGTGCTGACCAATGACGGTATTTTGCAGGCACGTTTAACGCAACCAAGCTCCAAGTCACCGAAAACATACTGGGTACAGGTTGATGGCGCCCCAAGTGAAGAAGATGTTGATATGCTGCGTAAAGGGGTGGAACTTAAAGATGGCATGACACTGCCTGCTCAAGTCGAGGTTATGGATGCCCCTGAAGTTTGGGAGCGCAACCCGCCGGTTCGTTTTAGGGCCAACATTCCAACCACATGGCTTGCAATTACCATTATTGAAGGACGTAATCGACAAGTACGTCGTATGACGGCACATGTTGGCTTCCCTACCCTGCGTTTGATTCGCTATTCGATGGGTGATGTGACGCTAGGTGACTTGCAGCCTGGTGAGTGGAAAGAGATTGAGCTTTAGATAGTCGAAAACCTCTGGAGATTCCCTACTCGCTCCTGCGTCACTCTATGGAATGACGTTATACAATGTGGGCTTCCAAATACAAAAACGGCGCTTCAATCGAAGCGCCGTTTTTAATATCTAAGAGAAATACGAGATTACTCTTCTTCTTTCTTCTCTGCGGCTTTAACAGCAATCGCGAGTTCTTCAAGCGATGCTGGGTTAGCTAGGCTTGGAGCGTCTGTTAGTAGACAAGAAGCGTTCGTTGTTTTCGGGAATGCGATAACGTCACGGATGTTCTCTGTACCACAAATTAGCATTACTAGACGGTCAAGACCGAATGCTAGACCTGCGTGTGGAGGCGTACCGAACTTAAGTGCGTCTAATAGGAAACCAAACTTCGCTTGCTGCTCGTCTGCTTCAATACCTAGGATATCGAATACTGCTGACTGCATTTCTGCGTTGTGGATACGTACAGAACCACCGCCCACTTCGTAGCCGTTTAGAACCATGTCGTATGCGTTTGAGTTTGCCGCAGCTGGGTTCGCTTTTAGCTCTTCAGCGTTCACACCTAGTGGTGATGTGAATGGGTGGTGCATTGCGTGTAGGTTACCTTCATCGTCTTCCTCGAACATTGGGAAGTCAACAACCCATAGTGGCGCCCATGCAGACTCGTTTGTTAGTTCTAGATCGATGCCTAGTTTCAGACGAAGTGCACCTAGAGCTTCAGATACTGTGTTCGCTTTATCAGCACCAAACAGAATGATGTCACCAGATTCAGCTTGAGTGCGATCTAGAATGCCGTTGATTACGTCTTCGCTTAGGAACTTAGCCACTGGAGACTGGATACCTTCCATGCCTGCTGCACGGTCGTTAACCTTCATCCACGCTAGGCCTTTCGCACCGTAGATACCAACAAACTCACCGTAGCTGTCGATCTGCTTACGAGTCAGCTTAGCGCCACCCGGTACACGGATAACTGCTACGCGACCTTTTTCGTCGTTAGCTGGGCCAGAGAATACTTTGAACTCAACGTCTTTTACTAGATCAGCAACGTCGACTAGCTCTAGTGGGTTACGTAGATCTGGCTTATCAGAGCCGAAACGACGCATCGCTTCAGAGAATGGCATGATTGGGAACTCACCTAGATCAACATCTAGAAGTTCTTGCCACATTTCACGAACCATTTTCTCAGTGGTTGCACGAACTTGTTCAGCCGTCATGAATGACGTTTCGATATCGATCTGAGTGAATTCTGGCTGACGGTCAGCACGTAAGTCTTCGTCACGGAAACACTTAACGATTTGGTAGTAACGGTCAAAGCCAGACATCATTAGCAGCTGTTTGAATAGCTGTGGAGACTGAGGAAGCGCGTAGAACGAACCTTTGTGAACACGGCTTGGTACTAGGTAGTCACGAGCGCCTTCTGGTGTCGCTTTTGTTAGTACTGGCGTTTCGATGTCTAGGAAGCCATTGTCATCTAGGAAACGACGTACGAAGCTTGACGCTTTAGCACGCAGCTTGATGCGATCGCTCATTTCTGGGCGACGTAGATCTAGGTAACGGTACTTAAGACGCTGCTCTTCAGAGTTCTTTTGGTTGAAGTCTAGAGGCAGAACATCAGCGCGGTTGATGATTTCAAGGCCTTTCGCGATGATTTCAACTTCGCCTGTTGCCATGTCTTTGTTTACTTGGCTGTCTGGACGAACGCGTACTTCACCCGTTAGCTTGATACAGAATTCATTACGAAGTGTGTTTGCTACTTCGTACGCATCTGCCATATCTGGGTCTACAACTACCTGAACGATACCTTCACGATCTCGCATATCGATGAAAATAAGACCGCCCAAATCACGACGACGGTTAACCCAGCCGCAAAGTTCTACAGTTTGTCCTGCAAGGGACTTGTTCAGGTGACCACAGTAATGGGTACGCATAATGAATTTCCCAATCTATTAAAATTTGTTGATTACTATCTACCAGTGTACATTTACCGATAGAGCAAAGTTCCATTTATACGCTGAAAGCTCGATGAAATCGACTACCCAACGTACAATTTATTGCGTTTTACTCTCTATTGATGCTTTTTGCACCAACAAAGGCGTAAAACAACAGCAAAAGTAAAAAATTGGCGCTGATTATAGCCCTATATGGGGCCATTGAGCAAAGCTCTCCATCACCTATTCAGAATCAAAAAACAGTGGCGTAAATATGAATCCGTTCCCTCTCCGTCTTGGCTTAACCATGTGGTCAAACAATCAATGGCAACAGAGCTTTTATGGGAAAGGGACGCAAAGCGGTGACCGACTGGAAAAGTACGCCAGTGTGTTCCATACCGTTGAGGGGAATACCACCTTTTATGCAATCCCCTCACTCTCAACGGTTAAGAACTGGCATTCAGCAACCCATGATGACTTTCGCTTTACGTTCAAGCTACCGCAAAACATTACCCATCGCCAGATGCTGCAAGGTTGCCAGAGCGAACTAAAAAGTTTTATGGCATTGATGGAGCCACTGCATGAGCGTATTGGCCAATGGACCATACAGCTGCCTGCGGCTTTTGGCCCAGAACACCTAGAACAACTCAAACGTTTCTGTGATTTGTTTCCCCCAAGCTACCCGATTGGTGTCGAAGTTCGCCATCCTGAATTTTTTGCCAAGGGAGAAGCAGAGAAGCAGCTCAATCAATGGCTGATCGAGAAAGGTTATGATCGCATCATAATGGACAGTCGCCCGGTCTTTTCTGAGACAATAACTCGCGAGCACCCGCACTTTGATTCTCTGTTAGATGCACAGCAGAAAAAGCCTCGCGTCCCTGTTCATGCAATTGCCACGGCCTCTAACCCGATGATTCGCTTTATTGGTCACCCAGAGGAGTCTCTCAACTTTGAGTTTTTTAAGCCTTGGTTAAGCAAGCTTCCTCAATGGATTGAGCAGGGTAAACAACCCTATGTGATGATTCACACCTCCGACAACCTTATTGCCCCTGAACTGGCTAAAAACCTCTATAAACAGTTACAAAAACAGGCTCAATTGCCCGATTTATCACCTTTTCCTGCTATCAAAGGCGACACTCAGATTCAGATGTTCTAAAGAGAGTGGTCTCAATGCATGACATAGCGCCCAATTTCTCATAAAATACGCGCCTTTTTAAAACTTGCAGAATGCGTAACAAGCACAGTGCGCAATTGAGAGAGCAGACTATGAACCCGAAGAGCAATCCAGATACTATTTTCTCGGCTCCAATCGATAAAATTGGGGATTTCACTTTTGATGAGCGCGTTGCTGAAGTGTTTCCTGACATGATTCAGCGTTCTGTGCCGGGTTACAGCAACATCATTTCTGCCATTGGTATGTTGGCTGAGCGTTTTGTAAAACCGCATTCAAACATTTATGACTTAGGCTGCTCATTAGGCGCGGCAACGCTGTCAATGCGTCGCCATATCAAGCAGGAAGGCTGTGAGATCATCGCCGTTGATAATTCTTCTGCAATGGTTGAACGTTGTAAGCTTCATGTGAATGCTTATCGCAGCGATACGCCAGTAAACGTTGTCGAAGCAGATATCCGCAACATCACCATTGAAAATGCTTCTGTCGTTGTACTGAACTTTACTCTGCAATTTTTATCTCCGGAAGATCGCTACGCTCTACTCGAAAACATCTACGCTGGTCTTCGTCCGGGCGGAATTTTGATTCTGTCAGAAAAATTCGTGTTTGAAGATGAAGCCTCTAATGAGTTGTTG
This sequence comes from Vibrio aquaticus, assembly GCF_003970385.1. Lineage (GTDB taxonomy): Bacteria > Pseudomonadota > Gammaproteobacteria > Enterobacterales > Vibrionaceae > Vibrio > Vibrio aquaticus. Next base: position 214,822 of record NZ_RXZH01000004.1, read on the forward strand.
ATTGACCTTCACCACGATTTTAAACGTGCAAATGGCTACAGCGAGTTAGAGATCAGCCAAAAACGCAGCGCGATTGAAAATGTCATGCGCCCTAACTCTAAGAAAGAGCATAAAGAGCGTTTCGAACAAATTGGCTTTAGCAGCTACGATGTTTGGTTCCAGTGCTTTAACTTTGGTTCTATGTTCGCCATCAAATAAGGTTCGTGAAACCGTTCGCTCTCATTAGGCTGTCATCCTCAAGAGTGAGGAACGAGCGAGTTGGGGATCTCTTATCAAAAACGATATTCCCTACCACGTTCGTCCCACACTGTAGGGAATGACACATTTAACTTTTACTCAGGGTCTGCTGACTCCACCAACTCAGTGAAAAACTATGTTTAATTTTGCTAATTTTTATCAGTTAATCGCTCAAGACACGCGTCTTCAGCCGTGGCTAAATGTACTACCTCAACAATTAACCGATTGGGCAAATGCAGAGCATGGCGATTTTGGTCGCTGGGTGAAAGCGCTAAACAAAATCCCAGAAGGTTCACCAGATCAAGTTGATATTAAGAACTCGGTAACGATCGCCAATGATGTGCCGTTTCACACTGGTGAGCTAAAGAAATTAGAAAGCCTATTACGTACTTTCCACCCATGGCGTAAAGGCCCATACACGGTTCATGGTATTCACATAGACACCGAATGGCGCAGCGACTGGAAATGGGATCGTGTACTTCCCCATATTTCACCACTTAAAAACCGCAGTGTACTCGATGTGGGTTGTGGCAATGGTTACCACATGTGGCGCATGCTAGGTGAAGGGGCGCGTTTAACCGTGGGCATCGACCCATCCCACCTGTTCCTAGTTCAGTTTGAAGCTATTCGTAAACTGATGGGCGACGATCAACGTGCTCACCTATTACCACTGGGTATTGAGCAACTACCGAAACTGGAAGCGTTTGATACTGTGTTTAGTATGGGTGTCCTTTACCACCGAGTCTCTCCACTTGAGCATCTTATCCAACTGAAAAACCAGTTAGTTTCTGGCGGTGAGTTGGTTTTAGAGACATTGGTTATTGAAGGCGATGAAACTTCTGTATTGGTGCCTGTTGACCGCTACGCTCAAATGCGAAATGTCTATTTCTTCCCTTCGGCTCGCGCGCTAAAAGTCTGGTTAGAAAACGTAGGCTTTAAAGATGTTCGAATCGTTGACGAGAATGTCACCACCACCGGCGAACAACGCACAACCGATTGGATGACGCATAACTCCCTACCTGATTACTTAGACCCGAATGACCCAAGTAAGACGGTAGAAGGTCACCCTGCACCACGCCGCGCCGTGTTGGTGGCAACGAAACCATAGGATTTGACGGTATAGTTTGCACGATTTGACAAAGAGTTAACTCAGTTAAGACCTCAAATCGTTTCACCGGGACTCAAACCTCAATACAATAATAAGGATGCTTAGCGTCCTTATTTTTTTGCGCATGATCACCATTCCCTATATTTTGAGAACTTACGCGCAGTTGCCACTTGTTGGTAGCAAAATGAATACGCTAAACTTCTTATTTATCCTTTAGTTAAATTACATTCAGGTTTATCAATGTTGACAAGATTGACCCCAATTATGGCAATAGTGGCACTTTCTGGTTGCACACTTACCAATAGCACTCAATATCACCAAGAGACGCTAGCGGCAATTAAAGCCACAGAAGCAAATCTAACCAACCATTATGAAAACCTAAACTTACAGTTGAGTAACCAATCGGACTATATCGAAAGCCTTGAGGAAGAGATCATCAGCCTCGAGGAACAAATTGCAAAATTCCAAAAGGAAACGTTGGAAGAAGTGCGTAAAAAGCCTGATCCGATCGTGATCCCCGCACCAGCACCCGCTCAAACGACACCAAGCCATGGCATTGTCTTAGGTGAAGTCGAATCCGTAACGATTGATTCAATCAAGCAGTCGTTCTCTGCCCGTGTCGATACTGGCGCTGCAACCTCATCTTTAAACGCTGTTGATATTGAAGAGTTTGAGCGTAACGGTAAGAACTGGGTGCGTTTTCATCTCTCAGATGGCACAACCGAGCTTGATGACAGCAACTGGATTGAGGCGCCCGTTGTTCGCTTTGTGAAAATCCGCCAATCAACAAATGAAGAAGTAGAAAGACGCATCGTTGTTGATTTATGGGTCAGACTTGGAAAAATCCATGAAAAAGCGCAATTTACTTTGGCAGATCGTTCTCAAATGAGTCATCCTGTACTCTTAGGCCGCGAGTTCATCAGAGACATTGCAGTCGTCGATGTAAGTAAAAAATATATTCACACGGAAGTTCCACAATAATAAGTAATAGGTAGTGAAAACTTATGACGTCAAAAATTCCATTTTACGTATCAGTCGCACTCATCATTGTCGCTGGTATTGTCTTAAGCATGTTTCGTCATCAAAACTATGGTGTGCCTTGGACTCCGGGCGAAACGAGCCAAGTTTGGGACATTGAAGCTCGAGTCGAGTTTAACGGCCAAAATAAGCCCGTTAAAGCCTCTCTTGCAGCACCTCATACTCAAACCGGTTTTACCCTGATTAGCGAGTCGTCGTCTTCCCCTGGTTACGGTGTGTCTTACATCAATACAGAATCTGGACGCCGAGCTGAGTGGTCAGTTCGTGACGCGAATGGCGCACAAACTATTTATTATAAGGTACAATTTCTTGTCGACCCTCAGGCGCAAGTTGAGCCCGTTCCTCCAACTGGTGACATTACTCCCCCAACTTTCGATGGCCCAACGGAAGCCGCTGCTATTGCCCTAATTCAGCGCGCAAATCAACGTTCTGCTGATGACATTACCTTCACGCGTGAATTGATTAAGTCTCTTAACGATGGTGACAGCCAAAACGCCGCACTACTGCTAAACAACCGCTCAAAAGTTGAGTCAATTGATAAGCTACTCGCGTATGCTGAGATTCCAAGCAAAGTTGTGGGTGTGATTGAGTTGGAAGATGGCCGTCGCCGTCAAACGATTCAGCACATGAACCAAGTATGGGATGGCAAACATTGGGTACTGTTCAACCCGAACGATCAAAACCAAACGATCAAAGAAAACATCTTGGTTTGGGATGAATCCAATGTTTCTTTACTGGACTTAGTTGGCGGTCAAAACAGCCAAGTTCACTTTTCAATGATTGCGCAAGATGTCTCTCCAGCTCAAGCAACGCAGCAAAAAGTCGAAGCCGATGGCCTACTCAACTTCTCAATCCACAGCCTGCCGCTAGAAGAACAAGCGATGTTTAAAACCATCATGCTGATTCCTATCGGCGCACTGATTGTTGTGTTCCTACGTGTCATCATCGGTCTAAAAACGTCCGGTACTTTCATGCCTGTACTTATCGCTGTCGCGTTCGTTCAGACACAACTGGTCACGGGTATCGTTGGCTTCTTACTGATTGTCGGTACTGGCTTGGTCATTCGAAGCTATCTGTCTAAGCTCAATCTCTTACTGGTTGCTCGGATATCCGCCGTTATCATCACAGTAATCATGATCATTTCTGTGTTTACCGTTGTTGCATTTAAGATTGGCTTAACGGAAGGTCTGTCGATTACCTTCTTCCCGATGATCATTCTTTCTTGGACTATCGAACGTATGTCGATTCTATGGGAAGAGGAAGGGGCGAAAGAAGTGGTACTTCAAGGTGGTGGTTCATTGCTAACGGCTGTATTGGTTTACCTAGCAATGACCAACCCATACATCCAACACCTAACATTCAACTTCATTGGTCTTCAGCTGATTGTATTAGGTGGCATCTTGCTACTGGGTACTTACACGGGTTACCGCTTAACCGAGCTACGCCGTTTTAAACCGTTAACGGAGGACTAAACATGCTGTCACGTTTTACCTCTAAGTTTACGTCGCCAGGCAAGCTTCACCATAAGGGTATTATGGGCATGAATCAGCGTAACCATAGCTATATTGGTCGCTATAATGATCGCTCAAAATACCCTTTGGTTGATGATAAGTTGAAAACCAAAATTATCGCCAAACAGCACGGCGCAACGACCCCTGCGCTGATCGGTACGATCAGCAACCAAGTCGAAGTGAAAACCATCCACAAAATGGTTGAGAACTGGCCGGGCTTCGTGATTAAACCCGCTCAAGGCTCCGGTGGTAAAGGCATCTTAGTCATTACCTCCCATAAAGATGGGGTCTACACGAAGCCTTCAGGCGCGACCATCAATAAAGAAGATGTCGAACGTCATATCAGTAATGCCTTAGCTGGGCTTTTCTCTCTTGGTGGCAAAAACGATGTGGCCGTTGTCGAGAACCTCATCAAGTTTGATGACTGTTTTGAAGGCTTCAGCTACGAAGGTGTACCTGACGTCCGTATCATCGTGTTCAAAGGTTATCCTGTGATGGCGATGATGCGCTGCTCTACCGCTGCTTCTGATGGCAAAGCTAACCTACACCAAGGTGCGGTTGGCGTCGGCATCGACATTGCCACTGGTAAAGCGATTCGAGCCGTGCAGTTTGACCAACCGATCACCCACCACCCGGATACCGATAAAGACTTGTCAACGCTGCAAGTTCCGCACTGGGAACGCTTGCTTGTGTTAGCGTCTAGTGCATGGGAAATGACTGGCTTGGGCTATATGGGAACCGATATGGTGCTGGATAAAGAAGAAGGACCAATGGTTCTAGAGCTCAACGCTCGCCCAGGTTTAGCAATACAAATTGCTAACGGGGCCGGCCTGTTACCAAGACTTCACCACATTGAAAGTTTAGGGACATCTTTAAGCTACCCTACTCCTGAAGAGCGTGTGGCCTACGCAGCGAAGCAATTTGGGTCTCAAGCTCAGTTTTAGAGTTCGCTACAATATAAACATAAAAAAAGCCCCAGCAAGTGATTGCTGGGGCTTTTTCATGAATGCTGTGTTATTACAGTTTCAGTAGTACTTTCACGCTGCCGTCTACCTGACTCTCATCAATGTAGCCGATCGCATTTGAGCTGCTAGCAATTTTTGCTTTTAGCTGTGCTGGTGTATCTGAAGCTGGAGGCGGTGTCCCTTTACCTGTAAACAGCTTCTTTGACCAGTAAGACTCTAATTGCGCTAATGATTTCTTAGTAACCGCTTGGTGAAATTCCGCTTTTTCAGCGTTGCTGTCTGCCAGTTCTAGAACGGTTAGATTACCGCCGTTGTAACCTGTCTTTTTACCTAAATACGCTTTCTTCGCGTCAGACGCTGTCAGGCCATCAGGTAATGACGGTGAACCGATAACGACCAGTCCTGCCGCTGCGTTAAACGAAATTAGCAAACCTACTGCAGCTGTGATCATTCCTTTCATCTGCTCTCTCCTTAAAACGTTGCGTCAAGTTTAACGGTGTAAATTAGGCTGTCTTCATGGCTGAATTGACCCTTTGATAGATCGTAACCGTTATTGCTAAGGCCACCATTCGTATCATCAAAGTTAGTGCTGTAAGTGACATCACCTTTCAATGCTAAGCCAGGTTGAATATCCCAACGAGCACCAACGCTGTATGAAGTACGCTGGTATGAAAGCGCTAGATTTTCTAGTGCATTACGATCTTCATCATCAATGGTTTCAACACGTGCTAATGATACGTATGGCATTACACTTGAGATAACGTATCCAGCCGTCACATAACCCGCCTGCGTATCCGCAAAATAGCCATCAACAACTGTGCGCGTTGCTTCACCCATTAACAACCAAGTGCCATCTTCGTAGCGAACGCCAATGCTAGAATAGCTTCCAGATTCAGAGTCGATATCTTGAAGTGGGCTATTAACAGGGAAGGTAACATCCTCAACATTTGCAATCGTATAGCTACCACGTACTGTCCAGTAGTCATCAGACCACGTTGCTACTGCACCATAGATGTCTTCAACACTGCCAGAGCCGCCAAGTTCACTTTGGCTTGTCATCTCTTCTGAGCCAGTGAAAAGCTGCACGCCTAGGTAAGAATCTTCAAGCTCAAACTCGTAGCTCGCGTCTACACCCGTAAATGAGGTAATTGGCACGCGACCGTAAACTTCTTCTGGGCTGCGAGCCCATGGCTGTGCATAACCCACTTCTAGGTACTCAGACAGCATAAATAGAGGCAGACGTAGCAGACCACCACGAACGGTTACATCATTGTCAAACGTGTAGCCTAGGAATGCCCATGTGACATCTGGGTCCCAATTTTCGTCACCGCGCGCAACGAGCTGAAGTGTCGCTTCTAGGTTATCGCTCGCTTGGAACGTACCTTGAAGGCCAAATAAAGAGTCTGATTTAAAATCACCTGACTTTTCTACACTAGCGAAACCCGCATCGTTGTCTGCACCTGCATAGCTGACAGAACCGAAGCCATTCACTCGAATTTTGTCCGTACCGCTTTGTGACGCAACAAGCTCAGAAAGTTGAGCAACCTGCTGCTCTAGTTGTGCGATTTTATCCCCGTCAGCAAGTGCCGCTTGACTGAATAGTGCGGTAGCAATACCCGCTGCAATAATATTACGTTTCATATAACTTCCATTTTTAACTGTTACTGATTTTGAACTGCTTAATTACGCTATGCAGTTTTCTAGTAATGTCTTCAACTTCGTTCGATAGCACGAACAGATCATCTGCGCTCTTCGTCGCTTGATGAGATTGGTTTTCTACGCTCGACAGTCGATTCTCAACATGGTCAGAATTGACACGTTGTTGATCAGCGGCTGCAGCAATATTTCGGTTTAAGTCGTTCATTAGCTGAACTTTTTCAGAGACAGAGCTTAACGCTTCAAGGACTTGCTTAGACTGCTCTGCCCCTCTTTGTGCTTTTACAACGCCGTCATTCATTGAGTTAGACGCTTGATCCGATACGCTTTGTAGCTCGGTCAGCATTTCTCGGATTGCCGATGTTGACTCTTGAGTACGAGACGCCAATTGACGTACTTCGTCAGCAACAACCGCGAAACCACGACCTTGCTCACCTGCACGTGCTGCTTCAATCGCAGCGTTCAGTGCCAATAGGTTCGTTTGTTCAGCAATTTCACCAATGGTGTTCACTGCGCCGCCAACTTTGGCTGAGTAATCCACCAGCTGAGCAACCACTTGAGCTGTACTTTCAACATCGGTTGCTAGCGCTTCAAATGACGCGACCGATTCAACGACCGTTGTATGTCCACAATCCACACTCTGTGTCGCACTGTCGGCTTCTTGCGAGGCGTCATCGGCACTGTTTGAAATCGTATTTACACCGGCAACCAATTCAGAAACGTTGCTTAAGGTTTCACAAATCGCCTGCTGCTGTTCTTGAGTCAGTTGACGACTGTCTTGGCTAAAGGTAACCAGGCGCTCACTGATAGTGACTAGGTGCGCAACTTCATCACGAGTCAGAGAAATATTCCCTTCTAGTTGCTCAACGAATCGATTGAAGTTCACCACCAGCTCCTTCACTTCACCTTTACCGGTAAAATCAAGACGAGAACTTAAGTCACCTTCACCTGAAGCGAACTTCTCTAAAGAAAGGGCTACAGCAGCAATTTCATTCTGTAAACGGTAGCCTGTGTACGCGGAATAAAAGGCAAACATCATCAACGCGATAGCACCGACAATGCTCAGCATAATGAAGCTGCGGTTTTCTTCATGAATAAACTGATTGGTATCCGTCGCAATGCTTTCTAGGCGATATTCATAACCTTGAACGAGATCCTCTACCTTCTCCACTAGTGACAGGTAATGGTTGGCATTCTGAGCCGCCTGACGACCAAGTTCAGAAAAGTCATCAGGACCTTCAATAAACTCTGTCACGATACGAGACGTGTTTTGGTGAAAACGAGTCACTTCTTCTTCAAGCGCTTGGATCTTTTGCTTCTCACCACGCTCAACAATCGCTTCTAACGCCGAAAAACTGTTTTGCAACTCTAGGTAGAGTGCCTGTGCATTGTCGTAGTTTTCTTCTTCTGCGAGCATGACAGCAAGGTTCATTTGCTGATCATACTGAACAAGAAGACTATCGATTTCGATGCTCTTTTGAGTGGCAGGGAACACCACCTCTTTAATGTCAGTCAGATCACCTGTGACATGCTCGCCGAGCTGCTTATACATATAAAATGTCGTACCAAAAAGGCTGAACGACAATAAGCAGAACGCTAAAAAACGGATTTTCACATACATAAATTAAACACACGATATACTGTAACGAGCGAAATATAGCATCCCATACCATTAAAAAAAAGACTATCGTTCGATTTATTTGAGGATTTGCGTAAGAGGACGCGGTTCGATGAGGTCGAACTTCGTAAACGAAGATGCTGGAGTCAAACTAACACATTGTTTTGGTGAGGTTATCCTAAACGTCAGTTGAGCTAATCCAAACTCTGGATAATTTTATTCTCCCAGATAAAAAAATAGCCTGATCCGAAGACCAGGCTATTTGACAAGTTAACCATTAGGAAACGTTATAGAGCATCAATCAGCTCTTGGGCTTCACTCTTAGGTTTCTCTGTTTGACCAAAACCTCTCAAGCCAACAACGTGTACGTGTTCATGATCTTTGAACACCTTACGTACTAGCTTATAGGTGGTGCCCTTCTCTGGGCTAATATTCTCTGGCGCAGCAATCAGAAGCTGCATATCCAGACGATCACAAAGTTCAAACAGTGTTGAGATAGACTTCGCATCCAGACGCGCTGCCTCATCAAGGAACAGTAGGCGACAAGGTACGATATCTTTACTGCGTAGACGACGAGACTCTTCTTCCCAGCTTTGTACAACCATCAATAGGATTGACTGACCGGTACCGATCGCTTCACCTGTTGATAGTGCACCAGACTCGGCTTGTAGCCAACCATCAGAACCACGGTTCACTTCAACACTTAGCTCTAGGTAGTTACGGTAATCCAGTAACTCTTCACCTAGCACCTGTGGTGAACGTTGACCCATATCGATATGTGGGTTCACACGTTGGAACAACTTCGCCATCGCTTCAGAGAAGGTAAAGCGTGAAGATTCGAACAGATCTTTGTGCTGCTCTTGCTGCGTTGACAGACCGTTAAGCAAGATTTCGTGACTTTCACGGATCTTCACGTTTAGACGCACACCTTTAACCTGACCAAACGAGATGTTTGATAGACCTTGGTTAAGCATACGAATACGGTTTTGCTCACGCTGAATCGTCTTCTTGATGATGCTTGCGACAGAATCTGAGCTGATTGCTAGGCGGTTTTCACGCTGCGTTAGCTCTTCTGTTAATCGAGCCAGCTCCACTTCCATCTCTTCAATCGCTTCAACAGGATCATCAGTGCGAATGATGTCTTGGCGAATACGTTCACGTAGGTGCTGGTATACGGCAATGTAGAACAGAACTTTGCGTTCAGGACGCGCGTTGTCTTCTGACAAACGTAGTGCATCACGCAAGTCTTCGTTATCGGCGACAGCAAGACGCAGTGCACCCAACGATTTATCTGACATAGAACGCAGCTCATCGGCTGACATGTACGCGAGTTCACGCTTGTGTAAACGGCGCTCAACATCGTTTTCACGAGCTAAACGTAGAACTGAGCACCAGCCTGCTTTCGCTGCGACGACAAAGGTACGCAGTTCAACATACTCTTTCTGAACCTTCTTCAAGCGCTTCGCCAGCGACTTCATTTCTAGCTCAGTAGAGGTGATTGTACGCTCGTACTCACTCTTACGTGAACGAGAAGTGTGCAGACGCCCTTGCAGTTCATCACGACGACGTTGTGCACGTTCTGCTGCACCTTCGTCTGCTGTTACACCGTACTCTTGAAGCTCTTGCTTGAACTCTTGAACGGTTTCCAGTTTCGCTTGGTGAGAACTCTTCAATGACGCCAATACTTGGTTGTATTGGTTCATCTGGCCCTGTGCTTGTTTTAGCTCTTCACGACTACGTGTGCGGCTACTTTCAGCTTGAACCAATTTTGACTTAAGCTGCTCACTGAGCTCACTGCTCTTGTTCAGTAGGTCTACAGAGTCTGAGTAAGCAAAGTAATGACGACGTTCAACCAGATCAGACAACGCAAAAATCTGCGTTTTCAGTGATTGCAGTTTTTGGTCTGCAGCTTGGTATTCCGCTTCAAGCGCATCAAACTGCTCTGGGTCTGCATCCAGTGCAGAAACAATCAATTCTAATTCAGCAATCGCTTTACCATGCTTGGCAATAAAGGCTTTTGCTTCACTCAGTTTTTCGATGTTCTGCTCAAGTTCTTCAAATTGAGCAGTAAGCGCATCTTCTTCAATCAGCGCCATATTCGGTGCGATCTTATCCAGTGCAGCGAGTGCTTGCTTACTTGATTGAAGTTGGCTGCGTTGTTGTTGCTCTTTTCCATCTAGGTCAGCAAGCAATCGCGTCACGTGGTTTCGTTTTTCACGCACACTCATTAACGCTTGCTCTGGGTCAGATTCAAACGCAACTTGAATATGCTTCGCAACAAAGTTATTGAATGCTTGGTACAGACGCTGAAGCTTTTGAGAATCAAACGCCGCTTTCGCATGCTGTTCAACCACTTCATCACGTTCATTACGCAGCAGTTCTAAACGCTGTTCACGCGCCGCACGGCCAAACAGTGGAATCTCTGGTAGACGCGAGTAACGCATCTGACGGTCGTTCATTCGAACACAAACCGCACCTTCCAGTTCTTCTGCATCAAATGAGCTGTCATCAAAGGCATCAATATCACCTTCAATGATGTATAAGTCTTCTGGACAGTCGTCCAGCTCGACAAGCTTCTCTTCGATACCAGAGAGATCAGACACCACGATAGCATGACGAGCTGGGCCGTACATGGCACTGAAGTATGGCGCGTCATCAATGGTGATGTCGTCATAAATTTCAGACAGCAGCACGCCACCTAATGTATCGGCTAAACCTTTAAGGCGTGGATCGTTAGAACCACCTGGTGACGCTAAACGCTCGATTTCTGACTCAAGTTGATTGCGACGCTCAGCCAATTTATCTTTCGCTAGAGACTGCTGCTTTTCATCCTCCAGAACGCGCTGCATCTCGGACATGACCGATTGGCTATCTTCTAGTTCAGCGTTGCTTTGTTCACGAAGGTTTACCAAGGCGTCGTTTGCCGCAATCCACGTTGGGGCAATCGCTTCAAGCTTATTGATTTCTGCCGTTGCTTCTTGCTCAAGACGGCGTTGTTCGCTGCGTTGCTCACGAAGATCTTCTTGAGACATCTCAAGCGATTCGATTTGCATTGCATGACGTTCACGCTCTTGCTCAAAGCTCAGTTCATCAACCAAGTCAGCGTTATGCTGCTTTTGGTATTCAGTAATCAGCTCTTGCGTTTGACGCTGCTTATGCAGACGGCGCTCAACATCACGATGCTGCGCTCGCCATTGTTGCTCATTGTGCGCGAGTTGCTGCGCTTCACGACCTTTCTGAATCGCTGATTTTGCATGAGTTGAAGCGTCAACACGTTCAACATCACCAACAATTGAGCGAACCAGTTTCAATGCCGCATCAAACTGCTCGGCCGCCGCTGACGACATATCAAGTTTGTGCTTAGTCGCAAGTAACTCAGTCGTGCTTTGCGCTTCTTGAGCTTTTAACTCACTCACAAGTACTTGCGCAGATTCAGTCGTGAGGTCGTCATTACCCAAAAGCTGCTTCGCTTTGTCTAGAGCTTGAATCGCCTGTTGGTACTGCAACGCGCGTGTCTGTTGAACATCCAGTGCTTGTTGGTAATCAGCAAGTTGAGTCTTTAAGCTGTCGACTTCTTCTTCAGAAACCGTGGCTTGCTCTTCTGCCATCAGAACGCGCTCTTGCGCTTCTTCCACTACCATCATCTGCTCTTCAAGACGCTCTTGCAGCTCTTCAAGATCTTCTTGGTAGCGTTCGATTTTCTCTTGCTGACGCAGGGCGTTTTGAACAAGCTGCAAGTGATCAGACGCCGCCTGATAGTCTTGCTCTAACGAAGATTCTGATTCAATAAGCAGTTCAAGTTCTTCTTGAACACGGTTAAGCAGGTTATTTTGCTCAACTAACGTTTCACGAGAACCAAATAGCTCCGAACGCAGTGATAATGTCTTATCTAACTTATTACGGCGATCGTTCGCATGGCGCATGTAGTCCGCAGCAACATAGTTCGTTGACTCTGTGATCAAGTGTTTGAACAGGTCACGGTCTGCTTGCGTGGTTTTGATCGCTTCTAGCGTCATGCGGTTTTCACGCAATGCCGATTCCATATCTTGGAAGGCTTTCTTTACCCCGCCATTTTGTGGCAATAGGTAGTCACGTAGAGAACGTGTGATTGCACTTGAAATACCACCGTAAAGCGATGCTTCAATCAGGCGGTAGAATTTAGAGCGATCACTAGAGTTACGCAGTTTCTTCGGAATAACACCGAACTCAAACATTTGTGAGTGGTACTCTACTACCGATGAGAATGCTTTGAATTGAACGCCTTCAAACTCAGCAACGGCCTCTTTTACTTCATTGATCTGACGAACACGTGCTTGAGTGGCAGAAACACTTTCGATCAGGAGATCGGTTGGTTTCACATGGCTAGGTAGGCCTTGAATAACAAAAGGCTTGATGTCGACTTTCTTATCACGGCCCGCGACCTGTTGCAGCTTAACCGCAAACAATAGGCGCTGATTACGTGAGTTGACTACATCTAGCGCTGCGTAACACGCACCCGCTTGTAGTTTACCGTAAAGACCTTTATCACGAGAAGATTGGCTGCTGCCCGCTTCTGTGGTGTTACGGAAATGAAGGAGCGTTTGGTCAGGAATCAGCGCGGTAATGAACGCCGCCATTGTGGTCGACTTACCTGCACCGTTACCACCTGATAACGTTGTAACTAATCCATCAATATCAAAAGTACGTGCAAAGAAGCCGTTCCAGTTGACCATGGTCAGCGATTGATATTTACCTCGTTCAATCATGCTTCACCTTCTTCTAAAATTTCTTCGGCTTGTTCTTCTGCGCTTTCTGGTTGCTCAAGTAAGCTACCCTGACTTGGTTCTTTGGTGTGTACTACCGCTTCACCATCACGAATTAGACGTAGTTGTGCCTCGCGCATATCATCGCCGACACGAACATCGGCACCAAAGCGGAATACTGATTCGCTAATGCTGAATTTTCCGGTTTCACCAATGTTGATGATCATCCCTAAGCGGCGAAGGCGGCGTAGCGATGTACGTACTTTCTCAAACAGTTTTTCTTTGTCTAAATCAGAGCCTGTCGCACGGTTAGTCACAAGCTTCATTAGCTTGCTTTCATCCGCAAGCGCCAGTAGCTCTTCATACAGCTCTTGATTGGTAAAAATACCTTCATGCGCCAAACGTTCAGGGCTTAGGTATAGGAAACACAGCACTTTACCTACGAGCATGTCTAGCTCAGACAGTACACTGCGACCAATTAAAGAAGTCGAACGTGGACGAAGATAGAAAAAGCCTTCCGGCGCTTTCACAAGTTCAGTGTTGTAACGTTGGTAGAACGAAGATAACTCAATTTCAAAATCCGATAACAATGCATGGTTATCAAGATCTTCGCTCGAAATATGACGCCCTGCACGCAGCATGCTGTCTAGTGCTGGAAACAGAGGGTTAGAAAGTGCTTTGACCAGTTTATCTGGCATGTATTCATTAGTATCTGTCGATGACATTTGCTTGTACCTTTGCACCAAAATCGTTGATCGCCTGCCAATCTGGCTGGATGGCCTGATAGTCTGACTCTGAGTAGCCTAGACGTACTGCTTGCTCGATAACAATTCGCGCTAAATCAAAGTGATGAGTGTGTGGGTGTTGAGCTAAGTAGTCACGTAGCACTAGACCAAGATCGATTGGCGTGCCCTGTTCTTTATGAACTTTAAGCATGTTTCCAATGCGCTCTGATAACTCATCATTGACCTGTTGAAACTCTTCGTATTCGACCTCTAATGGCACTTGGCCTGTCACTTCGTCATCACGAAGCACAAGGGCTTCATCACGAAGATCCGTCAGTCGCTCAGCATCTGCATAAGTCAGATACCAAGGCATATCGAAGTAATCTTTTACCGATTGACGCAGTCGCGAACTGAACGCTCGGTTCTTATCCATATCAATCGCTGTACGAATAAACTTGTGTACATGGCGATCGTAGCCAATCCACAAATCAATCGCTTGCTGACCCCAACTTGTAATGCGGTCTAGCTTCATCTGTAAACCAAAAAGCGTTTCGGCGATGAATTCTAGTTCATCATCACCATAAACCAGTTCTTGGATATCGAGAATTTGAGTTTGCAGCTCATCACCGGCTGCTTGGAGGGTATCTTGGAGCTCTTTCAGAGTATTGGACGTTTCTGACAGCAACGCTTCACAGTTATTGATCGCATCACGCCAATCTTTATTTAGTAGCTCAGCGATTTGAGTCTTCACCGATTGCTGCTGCTCGTCCATCACACGCTGGTTAAGATCGATTTGGTCAAAAATTTCACCAACCGAGTACTTAAGAACACCATAAACGTTCTTGCGCCAGTGGCCCGGCGTTCCACCCTGACGAGCCGATTCAATCGCCTTCGCCATCTCATCTGCTACCATTGATAGCTGAATAGAAAGCTTAAGCTTTGAAAACTCACGGTGACGTACATAGTAGTCTGTAATACCAATCGCCAAAGGGGATAAACGATAGATACTCGCCCCTTCAGTCACTTCGCTGGTAAAACGGCTGATCAAACGCTGTTTGACCATTTCGTTGATGGCATTATTCGCTCTGAATGCAGAGGCGTCCCCCGTCTCTTCGAAGAGTCGAGTGACGATGGTGAATGCATCGTGGAGTTCACCTTCTCCTAATTCTTCATCGAACCTTTCATTACTTAAAACGGCAATAGCGATTAAAAATGCCAGTCGTTCAGTCGTTAAATTCAATGAGAAATCATTCTGCTTTACCCAACCGACTAACTCATCGATCGGTTGTTCGGCAGCATTGAGAGTCATCTCACTCATTGTTCGTCCTGTTTATCTTTCTTTTGTGCCCATACATGTATGTATCGACCTAATGAGAGGTATGGCTCTTGTCGGCACAATTGTCGTTCTAGTGCCAACACATCTTCATACTGGTAATCGCCCATGTACTCCATATTACCTATGTAGTCACTAAAACAGCGAATACCAGACTTACCACAAATTGAGAAACCAGCGTCTTCGATCCATTGATAGACCTCTTCTGGTTTTAGCCCTTTTTGCGGCTGTAATTTGAATCTCTTCCTATGCGGCATGCCATTCAGTATATGAGGGATATTACCGCATACCACGTTCTTGTAAACCAGACCGTGATGGTTATAAAACATAATCGATGCCATTCCACCCGGCTTTACCTGCGCCAACACATTTTCTAATGCGGGTTTCGGATCTGCCAGCCACTCCATAACGGCGTGAAACAACGCCACATCTACGTGCTCATCGAGGTGCTTTTCAATGGATTGAACCGGAGAATGGATGAAGCGATACTGCTCAAGCAAGCCATTATTTGCAATATCCTGCTGAGCTAATTGCAGCATTTCAGAAGATAGATCACATAACGATACGTGATGTCCGAGTTTAGCAAGCTTTTGCGACATTTGTGCTAAGCCACCACCCGCATCGAGTATATTCAGTTGTCTTTCTGCCCCATTCACAGTATTAAGTATCTGTTGAAGGTCTTCCCAAACAATGACTTGACGAATCTCGCCCTTGTCGGAACCATAGATATTTTTAGCAAATTTGTGGGCAATATCATCGAAATTGCGGTCTTCAGTCACGGCGGCTTGGGTTATTATGTTTAATCGTGCCGCTATTCTGTCATAAGAAAGGCAGGAATAAAGAGGCTTTCTCTTAAAATATAATCAATTGATGTTTTTTCGGACTATTTAGTATGTTTGAGCTGAAAAAAGTTGTGTCTTCATTGCTAATGCCCCTTCCGGCGATGCTTATCATCGGACTGCTTGGCCTAATGTTGATCATGTTCACTCGAAAACAGAAAACAGGATGCTTTGTTGTCCTATTCTCTTTTATCGGTATTTTCCTTATTGCATTCCAACCGGTTTCTTCTCGTTTACTGATGCCTTTAGAGCGCCAGTATTCCGCATTTTTCCCTGTTGATGAATCGATAGACTACGTAATGGTGCTTGGCAGCGGCCACGTGGTGGATGACGAAATCCCTCCAACGTCAGAGCTCAGTCGGACCGGATTGATGCGTTTGGCTGAAGGCATTCGCATTATGCGTATCTATCCTGGCGCCAAGCTGATTCTTTCTGGTTATGCCGGAGGATCAGAAGTCAGTAACGCGCGAATGATGGCAAAAGTAGCGTTAGCACTCGGCGTGTCAAAGTCGGATATTATTCTACTGGAAACGGCAAAAGACACATGGGAAGAAGCCAGACAGGCGGCGGCTTTTGTTACAACGAAAAAGTTGGTTGTTGTCACCTCAGCAAGCCATATGAAACGCGCACTGAATGAGTTTCATTCTGCGGGTATGAAACCCTACCCAGCGCCGACGAATTACCTTGCGCACGATAACATCACGCAGGCTTGGGCTAAATACACCCCCAAAGCCACCTACTTAGAGCAAACTGAACGTTACTGGCATGAAACGCTAGGACGAATTTGGCAAACGTTACGAGATTGGGCGTCAGACTACGAAGAAAAGAGTCTGCAAGCAGGTGAAAGTAAACTTTAATAGATAAAAAAATACCGAGGCATGCCTCGGTATTTTTTTATTCAGTTCGGTTAGTCGCCGGCAAACATGTAGCCTTCACCGTGGACCGTCACGAAGATTTGTGGGTTCTTAGGATCGAACTCCATCTTCGCTCGCATGCGACGAATAAGAACATCAATCGTACGGTCATTCGGTGCATCAACACGATGGCTGATCATATTTAAAATGCGTTCACGGCTAAGTACCTGATTTGGGTAAGACGATAAAGCCACCAACAGTTCGTATTCTGCTTTGGTTAGCTTCACAGGCTCGCCATTTCGACTTAACGCACGACGTTGAACGTCAAACGTCCACTCACCGAAACGAACGACATTCTCATTCGACTTTTCAGCTTCCACATTATTGTTAACGTTACGAGCCGCGGCAATACGCCACAGTAAGTTTTTCACGCGTACCAACAGTTCGCGCAGCTCAAATGGTTTGGTGACGTAGTCATCCGCTCCCATCTCTAAGCCAACAATTTTATCAATGCTATCCGTGCGTCCTGTTACCAGGATAATTCCAATGTCAGACTGACTGCGAAGTTCGCGTGTTAGCATTAACCCATCTTCACCAGGTAGGTTTATGTCTAACATCACCAAATCAATCGCGTTGCTCTGTAGCATCTCACGCATCTGTTCGCCGCTTTCAGCTTCACTTACGCTGTAACCTTCATTTTGAAAGTAGCCAACAAGCTTGCTGCGGGTCACTGCGTCATCTTCTACAACTAGTACATGATAACTCATCTATACCACTTAAATTACATTGGGAATTGGTCTTGCTATTATTCTATTCATAAATAGTAACATTTCTAGTATTTATCGAATTAAAAATGGGAAAGATGGTTTTTTATTGATTCAAGACAAAACTTTCGCATTGATTCATATCTGCCCATATTTGTTTTTAACTTGTCACACAAGCCATTACCCCTGTTCATTTTTATTGGTTACAATAGCGGGAATTATTTGGGGAGTAGAACCTAATGCAAGAAATCAAAGCATTTAACGAAAAACGCGCTGAAATTTATTGGTGGCTATCAAGCTTGTTTGCCAAAGAACTGACCGAAGAGAATATCGCTCAGTATCATTCACCTGAAATTCGTGCCTTTTTAGGTGGTTTGGGTGACAACGAAGCGCTTAAGCCTGCCATCGATCGTGTTGTTGATGCACTTAACCGCTTAATGGATCGCGAAGACGCTCAACTAGAACTTGCGGCTGACTTTTGTGACCTATTTTTGAAATCTGACCGTGACTCAGCACTGCCGTACGCTTCAATGTATATCGGTAAAAGTGGCTTGCTAAACGATGAGCCTGCTAACGAGATGGTTGCCCTGATGACTGAACACAACGTTGAGGTACACAAAGACCTTAACGAACCAGCAGACCACATCGCGATTGAGCTAGACTTTCTTGGCAACCTTATCGTTCGTTCAAATCAAATCGAAGACGAAGTTGAACTAGAAGAAGCTTTAACTGGCCAAGAGCAGTTTATTCGCCAGCACTTAATGAGCTGGGTGCCACAATTTGCCGATAAATGCCAAGCACTCGACGAGTTCGGCTTTTACTCTGCAATCAGTACGCTAACCGCTTCATTCCTGGCGTTGGATTGTCGCTACCTACTGGGCGAGTAAAACAAAACATTGTGACCTTACGCTAGGCACAATGACGTATTTTTGTTTGCTCTAAATCGGTTTGCGGTCTAATATTGTGACCGCAAACGATAAAAACAAACGAATCAAATACAAACCGCTAAATAGAGCGGTTTTTGTGTTTCTGATACTTTCTGCCGCCATATTCTAAACTGAATATAAACCCCGGCAGTCATCGACAGGACAGAACCTTATGGCCACTATTAAAGACGTTGCTCGCCTTGCAGGTGTTTCAACGACAACTGTGTCACACGTAATCAATAAAACTCGCTTTGTTGCTGAAGCTACTCAAGAAAAAGTAATGGAAGCGGTTAACGAGCTAAACTATGCACCCAGTGCCGTTGCTCGTAGCTTGAAGTGCAATTCGACTCGCACTATCGGCATGCTCGTGACTCAATCAACAAACTTGTTTTTCTCAGAAGTGATCGATGGCGTTGAGAGCTACTGCTATCGTCAAGGTTACACTCTGATCTTGTGTAATACAGGTGGCATCTACGAGAAGCAGCGTGACTACATCCGCATGCTTGCTGAAAAGCGTGTTGATGGCATTCTTGTGATGTGTTCAGACCTAACAGAAGAACTGAGCGAAATGCTTGACCGCCATAAAGACATCCCGAAAGTGGTGATGGACTGGGGTCCGGAAAGTTCACAAGCTGACAAAATCATTGATAACTCTGAAGAAGGCGGCTATCTAGCGACGAAATACCTCATCGACCGAGGTCATACCGATATTGCTTGCTTGAGCGGTCACTTTGAAAAAGCAGCCTGCCAAGAACGTATCCGTGGGTTTAAGCGTGCAATGAATGAAGCTAACCTTACGGTAGACAATGACTGGATTTTAGAAGGCAACTTCGAGTGTGACACCGCTGTTCTTGCTGCAGACAAGATTGCCGCAATGGATAGCAAGCCAAGTGCTGTTTTCTGCTTTAACGACACGATGGCTCTAGGCCTAATGAGCCGCTTACAGCAGCACGGTATTCGCATCCCTGAAGATATGTCTGTTATTGGTTATGACAATATTGAGTTAGCAGAGTACTTCTCTCCTCCTCTGACAACGGTTCACCAACCAAAACGTCGTGTGGGTAAAAACGCTTTTGAGATTCTTCTTGAGCGCATCAAAGATAAAGAGCACGAGAAGCGCATCTTCGAAATGCACCCTGAGATTGTTGAAAGAAGCACCGTACAGAACATTAAGAAATAACCTACCGCTCTACGCCTAGCCATATGAATTATATTGACTAGGCGTATTTCTCACTCCTATTTACTGAACCAAGATCACACTTATCCCAATAAGACGTGATACTCAGCCCAAATTCCCTTTATCCTTATTAGGTTCGATTATGCCACGAACAGGGCAAACCACACCGAAAGGGTGGGACGCAAAGCCTCCGGCCTTCAACAATTTTTTGTTTGGTAGCGGGGTTGCCGATGGTAAATATGCATTCGTTGTAGGAATTTAATAGCACTCCTATGACACCTAATTGACAAGAAACCTGCATTATTTTGCTACTCTCTCGGACCTGAATTGGTGGCGTATACATATACACCGAGAATACACAGCATGGATAAACCAATACTAAAAGACTCAATGCGTCTCTTTGAGCAACTTGGCACTATCAAGTCGCGCTCAATGTTTGGTGGCTTTGGCATTTTTGCTGATGACACAATGTTCGCATTGGTCGTAAAAGACAAGTTGCACGTCCGCGCGGATGATGCTCTTGCTAAAAAATTTAAGTCACTCGACTTAGAACCTTATGTTTATAAGAAGCGCGGCTTCCCCGTCGTGACAAAGTATTTTGCTTTGGCACAAGATTGGGCAGATGATTCAGAGAAAACCATTGAGATCGCTCGTGCTGCATTGCATGCCGCGAACAATGAAAAACAGACTCAAGCGCAGACCAAACCAAATAGGCTCAAAGATTTACCTAACTTAAGGTTGGCCACCGAGCGCATGCTAAAAAAAGCAGGCATCGATAGCGTTGAAAACCTTGAAGAAACCGGGGCAGTCAAAGCTTTTGAAGCGATCCGCTCTTCACACTCTGCGGATATTAACGTTGAGTTACTGTGGGCATTGGAAGGGGCAATCAAAGGAACACATTGGTCCGTGATACCTCAGACTCGCAGAGATGAGCTGCTTAACCAGCTCAATCACTAACCTCACTATTTAAAAGTCAGCCTCAGGGCTGACTTTTTTCTATCTGTTTGAAATTTCTTACTTGCTTTGTCTGTCTACTCTAATAACACTTGAGCTATCTCAGCCTTATTCTGATGGAGCAGTACAATGAATAAAAAAATCATCCTTGGCGTCTTATTCGTCTCATTAATCGTCCTTTTAGGCGTCAATTTTGGTCAATACCTCACGTTAGACAACGCCAAGGCTCAGCAGGCAGAATTAGCGCTATTTATCGCTGATAACTTCACCATTGCTGCCGCGACTTACTTCATCGCGTATGTCGCCATTACCGCCTTTTCTATTCCTGGTGCGGCAGTCGTTACACTGCTTGGGGCGGCTCTGTTTGGCTTTTGGACCAGCCTAATCCTAGTTTCTTTCGCCAGTACCATTGGCGCAACGTTAGCATTTTTGAGTAGCCGCTATTTACTCAGAGATTGGGTGCAGTCGAAGTTTGGCGATAAACTGAATGCGATCAACCAAGGTGTTGAGCGAGATGGCGCGTTTTACCTGTTCTCGTTAAGACTGATCCCGGTATTCCCATTCTTCTTAATCAACCTATTGATGGGACTCACACCACTTTCAACACTGCGTTTTTACCTAGTCAGTCAGTTGGGCATGTTACCCGGAACGGCTGTTTACCTAAATGCAGGCACACAACTTGCTCAAATTGAGTCGCTATCCGGTATCGTTTCTCCGACTGTATTAGCTTCATTTGCTCTGTTAGGCCTATTCCCTGTTATCGCTAAGTGGGTAATGGGTAAGCTCAGAACCCAACCCTCAGCGCCGAATGGAAACGCGTCATGAAAGTGTATTCCGCGTCAACTCCAACCGAGGCTCACATCGTTTGTGAGCTTCTTAAAACGCAACGTATTCATTGTGAAGTTCGGGGGGAAGGCATCTTTGGACTGCAAGGTGAAATACCGTTTGGCGAAAGCAGTGCCCCTTACGTATGGCTTTTCGATGAAGAGAAGTTAGCGCTCGCTCAACAAACCCTGAAAGAGTATGAAGCAAGCCAACATCAAGAAAATTGGCAGTGTAATGGGTGTGGTGAGATCAATGAGGGGCAATTTGGCGCTTGTTGGCAATGTGGTACAAGCGCTTCATAAAATGACTAGGCTTTGATTTGCTCTTGAATGAAAGCAATCGAGTGATGATTAAACTCGTCTGGGCGCTCTACATTACACACGTGCCCACAGTTTTCGATTTCCAGTAATTGGCTGTCTCGATGGGCAGCCACCATCTCTTTAACCGGTTGAATAAACATGTAGTCTCTGTCGCCCATCAAATAGAGTGTCGGAATGGGTAATTCACGGTCTTTGAAATAGCGCATCAGAGGGTTCACCTCAGACGTCAAAATAAACCAACGCTTAAACTCTTTCTGACACAGCTTCTTTGCTTCTCGAATGAACAAGTGGCGAGATTCTTTTTGCGCTCTTTGAGGCATAACGATATACGCAAACAAGCTGTACAACCACATATAAGGGACAATGTGCTTACACATGTTCCCAAGCTTCACCAACAACTGAGAGCGCGTATTAAGACGTGTCACTGCGCCGCCCAATACCATCGATTTAACGCGTTCCGCGGCAAGTTCTGCCACGTTTCGAACAATGATGGTACCAAGAGACATTCCAACAAAATGCGCGGATTGAATTTTGAGATGGTCGAGCACCTTTAAAATGTCTTGAGTGACGGCTTTGAAGGTGTACCGATTTGAAATCAGCTCTTTAAGCAGTTGATTAGATTTGCCATGACCACGCAAATCAATAAGCAGCAGGTTGAAATGCTGTTTATACGCTTTGATCTGTTTAAACCAAATGGATGAACTGCCACCAGCACCATGCACAAATACCACCCATTCCTTACTGGTAGGATGGGGAAATGTTTTGTGGAAAAGTAAAGCTTCGCTCATATTAGGTTAGATTCGGTTCGCGCAATTATGATGAGGGAGAGTAACACAAAGGATAGAAGTAAAGCAGCCTGTCCGCTCTATTTCTTTGTTAGATTAAGTGAAAAAGCGGTTAAAAGTGTACAAAAGGCGCCAATATGACGCCTTTTCCTGAGTTTATGCTCTAGTTGCACTGTGATAGAGAGCAAGGTATTCATCTGCTGCTTTGTTCCAACAGAAGTTCTGCCCCATCGCGTACAGTTGCACTCTTTTTATCTCATTAGGTTGTTGAGCATACAGCAAAAGCGAACGTTGAAGCACATTCAACAATGCGGCTGGCTCTGGTGCATCGAACACAAAACCTGTTGCATTATCAGGATCCTCATCGTAATCGTTCACACTATCACGTAAGCCTCCGACTCCACGGACAATCGGTAACGTCCCATAAGCCATACTGTAGATCTGATTTAAACCACACGGTTCAAACTCGGACGGCATTAGGAAGAAATCTGAACCAGCTTCCACCAAATGCGCAAGCTCGTTGCTATACGCTTCAACAAAAGAGAATTTGTCACTATGTAGCGCTTCGATCTCTTTCAGCTGAGACGCAAGAACAGGGTCTCCGGTACCCACAATCACAACATGAACATCGTGCTTAAGAAATTCAGACAAAATCGGCAACAGATAGTGAATGCCTTTTTGATTAGTTAAACGACAAACCATGCCATAAACCGCGACATCTTGCTGCTCTAACCCAACACGCTGCTGCAATTCACGCTTACACGCTTTTTTGCCTCGAACCATGCTTTGGCGGTTGGCCTTGTAGTTCACAGGCAGAAAGCTATCCGTTTGTGGGCTCCACGCTGAGTAATCACAGCCGTTCAAGATACCCACTAAGTCAGACGATCGCTGTTGGAACTCGGCCGCCATACCGTGGCTACCCAGTTCCGTTTTCAGTTCTTGAGCGTAAGTTGGACTCACTGCATTGATTTTGTCTGCATTCAAGACACCTGCTCGTAGCATAGTGACATGAGTGTGGCTTACCGCTGCGTCTGGCGCATAACGAGTGTGCATCTCAGGTAGGACTTGGAGCTCCTCATAGCTAAACACACCTTTAAACACAGCGTTATGAATCGACAAGACGCTTTTCGTATTGGCGAAAAACGGTGCCTGCCCATAACGGTGTTTCAGCAAGTACGGAACAAAACCCGTATGCCAATCATTCGCGTGGACAATATCCGGTTGGAAACCAAGCTTAGGCAGCATGTCTAAACACGCTGCACTAAAGAACGCAAAGCGCTCCCCGTTGTCACTGTACGCTTGGTTGTTTTCGGCATACATTTCAGGACGGTCAAAGTACTGAGGGCAATCAATCGCGTAAACAGAAACCCCGTCGACTTGCAAAGCTTTTACTGAGTAGGCGGTATGCGGCCAATGCTCAAGTTGCGTCTCTAACAGGTTTTCTGCTTGCTCGATGCCTGCCATTTTTTGATAGGCAGGCAACGTAATACGAACATCTTGTTGAAGCGTGGAAAGCGCTTTCGGCAGTGCCTTAGCCACATCGGCTAAGCCACCACTTTTGATCAAACCTTCAACTTCTGATGCTACAAAGAGAATGGAGAGATTCTTAGTAGCCAATTCGTGCTCCTTTAGGAATAACAACAATGCCATCATCCGAGACATGATAGTGCTTTTTATCTTCAGTTAGATTAACACCGATTTGTGTCCCAGGGGCAATATCAGCATTTTTGTCAACAATGACTCGGCGTAGCACACAGCCCTCACCCACTTTCACATCACCAAGTAGGATACTTTCACTGATATCACACGCTGATGCGATATTGCTGCGGAAACCAAGCACGGATTTTTCAATACGAGAGCCACGCACGTAGCTGCCGTTACACACTAAGCTGTCAATGATTTGAACTCGGCCATTGTCTGAGTCGGTAAAGGTTGCAGGTGGCAATGGTGGGTAGTAAGTATGCAGAGGCCATTTGCGGTTATAGAGCGAGAACGGTGCGTCCTTCTCTAGAAGATCCATATGAGCTTGCCAGTACGCATCGATGGTACCGACATCGCGCCAATACACTTCTTCTTTTTCACCGGTAATACGATTAGTACTGAAGTCATAAACGAACACGTCACCACGAGGGAACATTTTTGGAATGATGTCTTTACCAAAATCGTGCGATGAATCTGGGTTATCTGCATCTTCAATCAACTCAGCAAATAAGCTCTGAGCTTCGAAGACATAGTTACCCATCGACACAAGTGCATGCTCTGGATCACCTGGGATAGATTTAGGGTTCGCTGGCTTCTCTTCAAAACCAACCATGCGCCCTTCTTTGTCTACTTCAATCACACCAAACTGTGACGCTTCTGATAGAGGCATACGCAGAGCTGAAACGGTAAGAGAAGCTTCTTTTTCTTTGTGGAAATCAAGCATCTGCTTAATGTCCATTTTATAGATATGGTCAGAACCAAAAATGCACACTTGCTCAGGCTCTGAAAGCTCCATAAAGCGCAGGTTTTGGTAGATCGCATCCGCTGTTCCTTCATACCAACGCTTACCCGTACGCATTTGAGCAGGGATTGGGTCAATAAAGCGATCTGTAATGCCATTGATGTTCCAACCTTTTTTCATATGGTGGAACAGAGATTGAGACTTAAACTGAGTCAGTACATAAATGCGCATGAGGTCTGCATTTACGAAGTTATTCAGTGCAAAGTCAATCAGACGGTAGCTACCGCCGAAGGGTACCGAGGGTTTACTGCGAGATTCCGTTAGTGGACGAAGGCGTGACCCTTCCCCTCCAGCAAGGATCATTCCCAAAACACCAGCCATTATTTCTCTCCATTTTATTATTTATTGTATTGGCGAATCTGATTTTAGGGGGATTCGCCTTAATTCCTTATCACTCAGCCACCATAAAGTGACCAAGCATGCAGCCATAGCACAGACATCTATAAGTTGTGGGTACCGACCAGATACTCAATCCCTACCTGTGCAAAACGTTTATTATAACTTATCGTATTTCAGGAAGATTACAATTTAAAATATGCTGTACCTCTAGGGTCACATTGATTACTTTTTAGCGCCCTGATATAGCTCACACTATCTCGCTGCACACACACAATTAGTTAACATTACACCTACAAGAGCGTGACTTCACTCGCAGGCGGTACTGTTCATATAATCAATAAAATAGCGCTAAGATACTAAGCAGACTTTCTGTTTGTGGGAGGAGTATGAATGTAGATTCGGCTAGACCTTTCGGATTTCGCAATATAGAGAGAACTGTCGGTTAACGCTAACGCTTGGCGCATTGACATATCCGGGGTGACGAGGATACCGCCAATGGAGAGCTCAATCTCACTCGTCTCTCTATTGCTGGCACGGTTTTCTTTTTCAATATGATGCATGATTCGCTTAGAGATTTGGCGCAGCGTTTTTGCCTGTTCGCTCCTGACCAAAACAAGGAATTCATCATCCGCCCAACGAGCTGCGACATCGTACTCTCGGACAGCTTCTAACAGACCTTCCGCCACCATCATCAAGGCTTGTTCATACCCGCTGTTCTCTTTAGAATCATCGATTGTTTTGTGAAGACTGGTATCAATCCAAAGTAACCCAAACTGATACCGCTCTCTCGCACTGCGGGCAAGCTCCTTTTTGAGTTCTTGCTCTAGGCCACGTTTGTTGTGTAGATGTGTGACGGGGTCATAGATGGTCAGCTCGTCTAAGGCTTTGGTTTTCATCGCCACCAAGCTCTCTACCCCACAGCGGCTATGGCAGAGCTCCTTATCAATCACGTCAAGATAACAATCAAGTTCAAGAAGGCGATGGTCGGCTGTGCCCTTTAATTCAGCGGCCCCGGAGGCGATTGTGGCTAGACGCTGCTTACATTGTTCGGTGGGTATTAGCCAGTTACGCACAACATAGATATAGCAGGCTAAACCAAAGGCAAAAGTGGCCAGCGTTAAGGGTATATAAATGGCGTATGCAGCCCAAGCTGGCATCATTTCATCAACGCTGACGAAGGTGAGCTCATACCACCCGAGCTCTTCGATATATTTAATCGCGACAACGGCACTGCCTTTGCCCTGTTGAACGGCCAACACCTCTGACTCCATGCCGCGCTTTTGTCGCAACATCAATTCTTCGAGCGCTTGGTAATCTCTTGGGTTACTGACCAAATCATACAGGTGAGGCTTCACCTTACTCGCGGCTCTTTGCGGATATTCGACGTTTTCCCCATCAAATTCCATTTGTACCCGTTTATCCTCATCAACAAACATGGTTCTAAGCTCACTGCTGTGATGATGGACAAGCTGCTCAAAGAGAGAAGAGGTTTCGATACCGGTACCGACAATGCCTAAGAAACGACCATCTTTATAAATGCTTTGATTGATCCAAAGCCGAGTCAGTTCAAGGCGCGTATCTTTCTGTATGTTGACCGTGAGTGGTTTACCGCTGCTCTTTTGTTCGAAATACCATTGATCCGATGATGACCCTGGTTCTAAGTAATGGCGGAAATACGATCCAGTTTGAACACTGTCGACATCGTTGTAGTAGTACCCAAGGTCATCATCGAGAACAATGAAAAAGTTTTTTGACTTAAACTGCCAACGGTAATTTTCAAGCGTTTCTTCACCGACCTGTCGATAGACATCATCACCACTATTCTGCCCCCAAGAAGTAATATTGGGGTGCTTGGCAATCTTTTCTGCGAATTGAGCTTCTTTGATAATGGGTGGAAGGAGCATGTGGGCATCGTAATGAGCAGAAACACTCGCGTATTTCCACAGCAAGTCTGCGACAACTTGATCAATAACGTGCCTCGAGATTTGATAGGAAACGACCACAAAGACAAGACTGCTGATCGCCACTAATAATAGTAATTTAATTCTCTGTTTCATGGCGTCCTTCCAACTGAACCTTTAAACCAATAGGTGTTAGTGTTCAAATTGTCAAAATCAGAAACGAGAATCCTTATCATAGAAAAGAGGCAAAGTATCAGAATAAAGCAACGATCGCATCATCATGAAAAGGTAATGAAAGTTATCGCATAAAAAAAGCAGCCACTTCGGCTGCTTTTTCTTACAACTTATGTGTTACTTTTTTGCTTTGGCAGGTTTCTTACGCTTATCCGTGATTTCCCACTTACCATCAACGTAAAGCGCCGTGTAGCCTGATGGCTTGCCATCGACTTCAGAACGTACATAGTTCTCTTTCGACTTGCGGCTAAAGCGAACAACCATTGGTAGGCCATCTGGGTCTTTTTCAGGTGCCTCTGTCAGGTACACGAACTTAGGCGAAATACGATCTTTGAATCGTACGAGCTCTTCAACCAATGGTGCGCGTGTTTCACGAGATTTAGGGAACGTACTTGCCGCTAGGAACAAGCCCGATGCGCCATCTCGTAGTACGAAGTACGCGTCTGAGTTTTCACATGGAAGCTCAGGAAGGTGCACAGGATCTTCTTTTGGTGGCGCTACTTCGCCATTCTTAAGAATCTTACGCGTGTTCTTACACTCTTGGCTAGTACAGTCCATGTATTTACCAAAACGACCGTTCTTAAGTTCCATGTCACTGCCACACTTGTCACACTCGACAACCGGGCCATCGTAACCTTTCACTTTGAACTCACCATGCTCGACAATGTAACCTTCACAGTTCGGGTTATTACCACAAACGTGCATTTTACGTTTGTCGTCGATTAGGTACGCGTCCATCGCGGTTTCACAAATTGGACAACGTTTCTTCGCACGCAGTGCAGCCGTTTCAACGTCTTCTTCAAGAACGTTGATAATGCCTTCTTCATCACCTAGGTTGATCGTTGTCTTACAACGCTCTTTCGGTGGCAGCGCGTAACCCGAACAACCAAGGAAGACACCTGTAGATGCTGTGCGAATTCCCATAGGGCGAGAACAAGTCGGACACTCAATATCCGTGTAAACGATGTGGTTAGGCTTCATACCGCCTTCTTCTTCGTCCAACTCTGCTTTTGACAAGTCGCCAGTAAAGTCATTGAAGAAATCATCGAGTACGCCTTTCCAATTCGCATCACCTTCAGCGATTTGGTCAAGTTTCTCTTCCATGCGAGAAGTGAACTCGTAGTTCATAAGCTCATCGAAACTGCCATCTAGACGGTCAGTTACAATTTCACCCATTTTCTCAGCGTAGAATCGACGCTGCTCAACTTTTACGTAACCACGATCCTGAATGGTAGAGATGATTGACGCATACGTTGATGGACGGCCAATACCACGTTTTTCAAGTTCTTTAACCAGTGCCGCTTCAGTGAAGCGTGCTGGGGGCTTAGTAAAGTGCTGCTTAGGATCAAGCGTCACAAGCTCGATGGAGTCGCCAACTTGTACAGCCGGTAGAATTTGGTCTTCGTTTTTACCCAGTGGGCGCTGAACACGAGTCCAACCATCAAACTTAAGAATACGGCCTTTCGCTTTTAGCGTGTACTCATCAGCTTTCACGCTTACTGTTGTTGAATCGTATTTAGCTGGTGTCATCTGACACGCGACAAATTGATTCCAAATCAGTGAATAGAGCTTATGAGCGTCTGCTTCCATCCCTTTAAGGTCGTCGGCTTTCACTGCAACATCTGAAGGACGAATCGCTTCGTGCGCTTCTTGTGCGCCTTCCTTACTGCCATAAACATTTGGCTTAGACGGTAGGTATGCGTCACCAAACTCATCGCCAATGAAACCACGAACCGTTTCTACGGCTTCTGCGCTCAGGTTAGTCGAGTCGGTACGCATGTAGGTGATGTAACCCGCTTCATACAGTCGCTGAGCAAGCATCATTGTCTTCTTAACACCGTAACCTAAGCGCGTACTTGCCGCTTGTTGCAGAGTAGAAGTAATGAATGGTGCAGATGGCTTACTCGACGTTGGGCGGTCTTCACGCTTACACACTTCGTAACGTGCTTTGTCTAATACCGCCACCGCTGATTGTGTTTCAGCTTCGTTGACTGGCTTAAACGCAACACCATCTTTTTGTGCTACCTGTAAACGGAAATCGGTTTTGTCTTGAGTTTTCGTGTTCGCATGGATATCCCAAAATTCTTCAGGGATAAACGCTTTGATTTCACGCTCTCGCTCAACAAGCAGTTTCACCGCAACCGACTGTACACGCCCAGCAGACAAACCACGTGCCACTTTTTTCCAAAGCAGTGGTGAGACCATAAAGCCAACCACACGGTCCATGAAACGGCGCGCTTGTTGCGCATTAACGCCATCCAAACTCAGTTCGCCCGGTTTCTCGAACGCCTGTTGAATAGCATTTTTCGTAATCTCGTTAAAGACAACGCGTTTGTATCGCTCTTCATCGCCACCGATGATCTCACGAAGGTGCCAAGCGATAGCCTCTCCCTCGCGGTCTAAATCGGTTGCGAGATAAACGCGGTCTGCGTCTTTCGCTAATTTTTGCAGTTCCGCAACCACTTTCTCTTTACCCGGTAGGATTTGATAATTCGCTTCCCAGCCGTGGTAAGGGTCGATACCCATCTTCTTAATCAGTGATTTGCGATCTTTTTCTTTTTTGATTCGTGCTTTTTCTTCTGCGCTCAAGCCCTTGGTCGAAACAGCAGCTGCCTTCTGACCGGTACTTTGGCCAGCAGTCGGCAGATCACGTACGTGACCTACACTGGACTTAACAATAAAGTCCTTACCTAAATACTTATTGATGGTCTTCGCTTTGGCCGGCGACTCCACAATAACCAGTGACTTACCCATAATTGACTCAAGTGTCCTTTATCGAGTGCGCAATTAACGCACAACATACTTAAAACTTCGCTTCTTTTTTTACTATTGAGCGAGATTGCAAGAAGATCAATATCTTTTTTAAATTTCTCAATTGACTGCTCGACAAATCAACGATGTTTTATTGATAACCCAACATTCGCTGAAACCTTGCCGCGCTTATAGATATAGAAAGCGGGCACATACTAAACGGGCAAAGAATCTTTACGCCAGTGCAAGACGACTTTTTTAGTCACCAGTCACAAAACCCACGTTCATCGTTTCCTACAGATACGTCTTTTGTAACTTGATCTATCGCATTTGAATTTCTAGCAGAGTTCCATACAATTTCGCTAAAGCATGCCCGTTTACGATGAATAGCACAAAACTTCGGGTTCAAATAAAACAACAAAGGTATTACCGATGAGCGAGAAAAAAGTCATTTCACACGCTGAGTTATTGATGATTGCCAACCATGTTATTCAAGAACACGACGATTACTTGGAAGGTATGCGAACCGACAGCGTTGAAGAAAAAGAAGGCGTTTTAGTCTTTAAAGGCAACTACTTCTTGGATGACAACGGATTACCAACACCACAAACAACCGCTGTGTTTAACATGTTTAAATACCTTGCGCATCATTTATCGAAAGAGTTTACGTTAGAAAACTAACAAAGACGAAAAGCAAAGGGTTGGCACAGTGCCAACCCTTTTTGGTTTTCAATGACTTAATACGCCATCCTCGAGAGCGAGGAACAAGTGAGTTGAGGATCTCTTGAAGCAAGTAGAAAACTAACAAAGATTCCCTACTCGCTCCTTCGTCACTCTATGGAATGACGGTATATTGGACTCTTAACTCTTTCAGCCTGTTACGAGCTTAAACCTTCCAATTTATCGAAATAATCCGGGAATGTCTTAGAAGTACATTTCGGGTCATTGATGGTCACTGGGGTATCGCTGAGCGCCACTAGCGAGAAACACATTGCCATGCGGTGGTCATCGTACGTATCAATCGCAGCGTGCGTCAGTTGAGCTGGCGGAGTAACTACAATGTAATCTTCACCTTCTTCAACTTCCGCCCCGACTTTACGCAGTTCAGTTGCCATCGCGGCTAGACGGTCCGTTTCTTTTACACGCCAGTTATACACGTTGCGAATCGCCGTTGTTCCCTCTGCAAATAGCGCTGTGGTAGCAATCGTCATCGCGGCATCAGGGATATGGTTGAAGTCTAGATCAACCGCTTTTAGCTCGCCGACACGTGAAATCACGTAGTCATCGCCCCATTCAATCTCAGCGCCCATTTTTTCAAGCGCATCAGCAAATTGAATATCACCTTGGATACTGTTTTTACCAATGCCTGTTACTTTGATCTGACCGCCTTTGATCGCGGCGGCTGCAAGGAAATAGGACGCAGATGACGCATCCCCTTCCACTAAGAAATCGCCCGGTGCAACGTAAGACTGGCCTTTGCGAATCACAAACTCTTGGTAATCGTTGTTTTCAACTTGAACACCAAACTGAGCCATGATGTGCAACGTGATATCGATGTATGGCTTTGAAACCAACTCACCAATAATCTTAATCGTCACATCATCTTCAGCCAGTGGTGCTGACATCAGGAATGCAGTCAGGAATTGACTAGAGATTGAGCCATCAATCTCAACCGTACCACCCTTCAGGCCTGTGCCATGAATTTTAAGCGGCGGATAGTTGTCGTTTTCTAAGTATTCCACTTCTGCACCCGCTTGGCGCAGTGCATCCACTAAGTGACCGATTGGACGCTCTTTCATGCGAGGTTCGCCAGTCAGTACATACTCACCACCACCTAGACACAACGCCGCAGCCAGTGGGCGCATCGCTGTACCGGCATTACCTAAGAACAGCTCAAGAGCATCTGGTGCATTGAAAGGTTTACCTAAACCTTCGACTTCACATACCGTTTTATCTGCAGACAGCGTGTAGTTCACACCCAATTGAGTAAGAGCATTCAGCATGTGACGAATGTCGTCACTATCGAGAAGGTTAGTAAGGCGTGTTGTGCCCTTCGCCAACGCAGCAAGTAGCAACGCTCGGTTTGAAACACTTTTTGAACCTGGTAAGTTGACCTCACCATTGACTTTATTGATAGGTTGTAACGTAAGGCTTTCCATTAAAATCGTCATTCCTTGCTCACCTCGTCTTCCTAAACGAGGCGATGAATATTCTTCGTACTTGCAGACTATCTAAAAAGCTTCGTTAAAACCAGAGCTAAAACACGAATAAAACTGAATAATTATGTGGTCAGCTCAGAACGAATAAAAAGGTCTATCAATACTCTTTATCGACTCTTACGCCATCATCAAAATAGAGAATGCGGACTTTGTCTCCACGTTCAAAAAGCATGTTGCTGTCGATATCTTGGATCACATCTATTAGCTTACCCTTTTCGGTTTTTATTAGTATCTCAACGAGTCGGTATTCTACTTTATAAGTCTGATTGGCGTGATTTCTGGCTATACCTGCCCCAGCAACCGCTCCTACTGCCGTCGCGACTTCTTTGCCGGTACCGCCACCAAATTGATTACCAATCAAGCCACCAGCAACTGCGCCTAGTAAGGTTTCCCACCCGGAGCTTTTCGACTCAATGATTTCCTGCTGGGTAATATACCTAACCGTCTCCACCGAACCAAAGACCACTTCGTTCACTGGCCTTGCGGTATTTCTTTGGTAGGCTGCATTGGCAATAAGTGGAAAAACCAATATGATCCATAGTAACTTCTTCATTTCTGTCCCCTATATTGCATGGCACGTTATCTTACAGAGCTTGATCCCGATGAAATCTGGTTCCCATCACCTTTTGATGCGCTCAATGACCCGAATGGGTTGCTCGCGGTCGGAGGCGACCTAGACCCAGCAAGGCTTCTGTTTGCCTATCAAAACGGTATCTTTCCTTGGTATGGCCCGGGAGAACCCATTTTATGGTGGAGTCCCTCTCCTCGTGCCACTTTCGATCCTAAGACATTTCATTGTTCAAGAAGTCTCAAAAGATTTCAAAAAAAGCATCAATATACTGTCAGTATCAACCAAGCCACCGACGATGTCATTGACTACTGTGCATCCACTCGCCCTGCAGAAGAAACTTGGCTCAATGACGATATGCGTGCCGCTTACAAACAATTAGCGACGCAAGGTCACTGTCATTCGGTCGAGGTATGGCACAATGAAAAGCTGATTGGGGGCATGTACGGTCTTTCTGTGGGGCAACTTTTTTGCGGTGAGTCGATGTTTAGTTTAGCGACCAACGCCTCTAAGGTAGCGCTGTGGTACTTTTGCGAACATTTTCAAAAGCATGGCGGGCAGCTGGTTGACTGCCAAGTATTAAATCCACACACTGAGTCTTTGGGCGCAAAAGAGCTCGAACGTGAAGATTTCATGCAAAGGCTGCTATCCTTAAAAGAAGCGCCTTTAGCCGATGGTTGCTTTAACAATCAATGGATAACCAATCTCAATGGGGAGATAGATGAGCTCTGATCTACAACAAATTCGTATAGGATTAACCGATTGCCACCCGTGCAGTTATCTCGCTGACCGTCAGGAGCGAGTGGCGGTGGCGCTTGATCCTGGAATGCACTGTGGTTCAAGCTATGAAGTGTTATTGGCGAATGGTTTTCGACGTAGCGGCGACACCATTTATAAGCCTCACTGTGATCTTTGCCAATCTTGCCAAGCATTGCGTGTATCAGTCCCTGATTTTACCCAATCGAAAAGTCAAAAGCGCCTGTTCAACAAAGCGAAATCTTTTGACTGGCAATTGAAAAGTGACATGGATACAGATTGGTTTGAATTGTACGCTCGATACATTGAAGCGCGCCACCAAAATGGTTCAATGTACCCACCAAAGAAATCCGAATTTGCCTCTTTTTCTAACTGTGCTTGGCTTAATACGCAATACTTGCATGTCTATGATCACGGCAAGCTGATCGCCATCGCAGTGACGGATATTCTGTCTAATAGCGCCAGTGCCTTCTACACCTTTTATGACCCAGACTATGAGATTTCACTCGGCACTCTAGGCGTCTTATATCAATTGGAGTATTGCCAACAGCAAGGTAAGCAGTGGCTTTATTTGGGGTATCAGATCGATGAATGCCCTGCGATGAACTATAAAGTCCGATTTCAACGTCATCAAAGGCTAGTAAATCAGCGTTGGCAAGGGTAGAATACGCCCCAACTTTACTTAATTCATTTTTATCGGCATTATGCGCCGGTAAGAATTGTCCATTTTTAAAAGAGGATTAAATGGCTAAAGAAGACGTAATTGAGATGCAAGGCACAGTCCTTGATACTCTACCAAACACAATGTTCCGTGTTGAGCTAGAAAATGGTCACGTAGTTACTGCTCACATCTCTGGTAAAATGCGTAAAAACTACATCCGTATCCTTACTGGTGACAAAGTAACTGTAGAGATGACTCCATACGATCTATCTAAAGGTCGCATCGTCTTCCGTGCTCGTTAATCTCTGACTGCCTAGCGCATTCCGAATTAGTCGAATACAGACAAAAAAGCGAAGCCCAGTGCTTCGCTTTTTTGTTTCCTAAAGTCATCCCAAACTCAAACAACATAAACAAGTATTGCTTCTACAATCCGCTTGTTTGAGATCTTCGCTAGCCCAAAGTTCATAGGCTAACGCATGCTTGTTCGCAATGCCCGTTCATGTTGTTCCAGAGTATGATTGGTTGCCTAAGAAGGTATTATGTAACATGCATGCGCTAAAACCGCTGATGTCACCACTGGCAAAAGAGCCAATTTAGCGGCTTGTGGAATAATACCTGCTTAGGTGACCACTTAAGATAAGAAAGGCTATTTACCTAGTGCTTCTTTATAATGCACTCGACACACAGATACATAACGGTCGTTACCACCGATTGCGACTTGATCACCTTCAGCAATCGCCACACCATGTTCATCAGTACGGATAACCATGTTCGCTTTGCGGCCACAGTGACAAATGGTTTTTAACTCAACCAGTTTGTCTGCCCAAGAAAGTAGGTACTTACTGCCTTCAAAAAGCTCACCTAAGAAGTCTGTACGCAGACCGTAACAAAGCACGGGAATATGCAGTTTATCGACCACTTCTGTTAATTGGTAAACCTGCTCTTTAGAAAGGAACTGACATTCGTCAACCAAAATACAATGGCGTTTTTCAACTTCATTTAAAGCGACGATTTCTTGGTAAAGATCGCTCTCTGCATTGAATAGCTGAGCTTCTGACTGCAAACCAATCCGAGAGCTCACTTTGCCTACGCCGTAACGGTCATCAAGCGCCGCGGTATAGATCACCGGCGTCATACCACGCTCTTGGTAGTTAAAAGAAGATTGAAGAAGAGTGGTTGATTTACCCGCATTCATCGCCGAGTAATAGAAATACATCTGAGCCACTGTCGTGTCCTGTATAAATATTTATAAAAATCAAAGAAAAGGGCTGAATAAACAGCCCTTAAAATAACATACGTTTATCGATTACTTACGACGCCACGTTGTGCCTTCTGGGCCATCTTCTAAGACGATACCCATTTCAGTCAGCTTATCACGTGCCATATCGGCGTTTGCCCAATCTTTTGATGCACGAGAGTCATTACGTAACTTAATCAACGCTTCGATTTCAGCCACTTCATCATCGTTACCCGCATCGCCTTTCAAAAAGGCTTCAGGATCTTGGTGGAGAATACCGATAACGTCAGCAAGTTTGCGCATTACTGCACCCAGTGTACTTGCCGTAGCCACATCATCACCCTTAATGCGGTTGATTTCACGAGCCATGTCAAACAGTACTGAGTAAGCTTCAGGCGTATTGAAGTCATCGTTCATCGCCTCAGTGAAACGAGCAACGTACTCATCGCCACCTGTCGCCTCTACTGATAAGTCCAGACCGCGTAGTGACGTGTATAGACGCTCAAGAGAGGCGCGCGCTTGATTCAGGTTATCTTCGCTGTAGTTCAGCTGACTACGGTAGTGACCTGACATTAGGAAGTAACGCACGGTTTCTGCATCGTAATGGCTTAGAACGTCACGGATAGTGAAGAAGTTACCTAGAGACTTAGACATCTTCTCACGGTCAACCATCACCATACCGCTGTGCATCCAAGTGTTCACATAGTCAGTGCCGTGCGCACAGCATGATTGAGCGATTTCGTTTTCATGGTGAGGGAACTGAAGGTCAGAACCGCCGCCGTGAATATCGAAATGATTACCAAGAATTGATGAGTTCATTGCTGAACACTCGATGTGCCAACCTGGACGACCTGGGCCCCATGGCGATTCCCATGTAGGTTCACCTGGTTTAGACATTTTCCAAAGAACAAAGTCTAGAGAGCTGCGCTTCGCGCTTTCGATTTCAACACGAGCACCCGCTTGAAGCTGGTCTAAGTCTTGGCCAGAAAGTTTGCCGTACTCGTCGTACTTCGCGATTTCGAACATTACGTCGCCATTGTCAGCGACGTAAGCGAAGCCACGCTCAATCAGAGTTTCTACAAGCTCAATGATCTCTTTGATGTATTCTGTCGCACGAGGCTCGACATCTGGACGCTTCATGTTTAGCGCATCAAAGTCTGCATGCATTTCACCGATCAGGCGCTCAGTCAAAGAGTCACAAGATTCACCGTTTTCGTTCGCGCGCTTGATGATCTTGTCATCAATATCAGTGATGTTGCGAACAAACGTTAGATCATAACCTTGATAACGTAGGTAACGAGAAACCACATCAAAAGAAACGAAAGTACGACCGTGACCGATATGACAGAGATCGTAGATGGTTACCCCACAGACATACATGCCAACTTTACCGGCAGTGATTGGTTTGAATTCCTCTTTCTGTCTTGTGAGTGTGTTATATATCTTTAACATGATCTCTATCTAATAATTGGGTGAAACAAAATAGTGCACCAGTATATCAACTCATGTCCTATTTCGTAATCCCTCAATTGAGCAAAAAGACACCGTTAACACCAATACTCACCTCTCAACCATTACTTTTCACGTATTCACAGACGAAAAGTTACGATAGAATCCTTAGCTCAAGTCAAAAACCTATGTAAAGGACATAATCATGATCACCCTTCACACAAATTTTGGTGACATCAAAATTCAATTAAATGAAGAAAAAGCACCAGAAACAAGCGCAAACTTCCTACAGTACTGCCGTGATGGTTTCTACGACAACACACTATTCCACCGTGTTATCGATGGTTTCATGATTCAAGGTGGTGGCATGGAGTCTGGCCTACGTGAGAAGCCAAGTCGTGCACCAATCAAAAACGAAGCGAACAACGGCCTAAGCAACAAAGTGGGTACGTTGGCGATGGCTCGTACTATGGAACCGCACTCAGCGAGCTCTCAGTTCTTCATCAACGTAAACAACAACACGTTCCTAGATTTCCGTAGCGAAAGCCTAGACGGTTGGGGTTACTGTGTATTTGGTGAAGTTATCGAAGGCATGGACATTGTTGAGAAGATCAAAGGCGTGAGCACGGGTTCTTACGGCATGCACCAAGATGTACCACTAGAAGACGTACTGATCACCGGTACTACAATCGAAGAATAATCTTGGATTGAGAGAGCGCATGATTATGCGCTCTCTTACTATTTGACTATGACCACACTATTTATCTCCGATCTGCACTTATCCCCTGCTACACCCGAAATCAACCAGTGCTTTGTGAAATTCATGCGTGAAGAAGCGATCCACGCAGATGCCCTATACGTACTCGGTGACTTATTCGAATTTTGGGTGGGCGATGACGACAAATCAGACTTCGCCAGTTCGATACGTCATGAATTTAAAACGCTCACTGAACTTGGTGTTCCCTGCTTTTTTACTCAGGGCAATAGAGACTTTCTGGTTGGTAAACGCTTTGCAAAACAGACAGGTGTTACCTTACTTAGTGATGAAACCGTCATTGATATCTATGGTCAAAAGGCCGTTGTCTTACATGGAGACACCCTTTGTACTGAAGACGTTAAATATCTCGAGTTTCGGGCCAAAGTTCATCAACCCTGGCTGCAATGGGTGTTTAACCGCATTCCTATGTTTTTGAAGCAGAAAATCGTCAGCAAGGTTCAGTCTGATATCAAAACGGACAAGCAAACCAAATCGCTCGATATTATGGATGTGACGCAAAGCGAAGTTGTACGCGTAATGGACCATTATAATGTCGACCTTATGATACATGGCCATACGCACAGACCCAACGTCCACTCATTTGATAGAAACGACACTAAGTATACTAGAATTGTGTTAGGCGACTGGTATACACAAGGTTCTGTACTGGTGTACGATAAAAACACATTCGAACTACAACAAAGACCTTTTGGCAACGGTTCCAAATAAAGTAAGCCTCTGTAAAAGAAATACAAAAACAACAGAGCTTATTGACACTGATTTTAGAATGTCGGCTTAACCACATACTCAGAAACGACGCTTTCCGGTTTTTTGTGGTGACGATTACACGGAGCACAGCACTTACCTTGAAATACTCTTATATTGCTAGACAGCCTATTCTTAACAAAGAAAAGCAAACCGTGGGATATGAGCTGCTATTTAGGGATGGTCCTCAAAACACCTTCCCAGAAATCGATCCTGAACAGGCGACAAGCCGATTACTTTCTGACCATTTTCTATCCACTCATTACGAAGCACTGGGTGATAAACTCGGCTTTGTGAATTTCCCTTATCAAAGTTTGATTAATCGAGTACCGACTCTGTTCCCGAGCGGAAACTTGGTGGTGGAGATTCTCGAAGACTGCGCGCCAACGGCAGAACTGTTGGAAGCAGTAAAAGAGATGGCGAAATTAGGCTACAAAATCGCACTTGATGACTTCATTCCAAGCAAGGAGTGGAAAGCGTTTTTGCCTTATATCTCGATCATTAAGTTCGATATTCGCCAAGTCTCTATCGAAAAAGCGGCGATGTTTATTATGCGTTTGAGTGGCACTAATATTGAATTCATCGCTGAAAAAGTCGAGACCTACGAGGAGTTTGAGCAAGCGAGAACCGCTGGCTTTCAATATTTCCAGGGCTACTTCTTTAGTAAACCCGAAATGATCACGAGAAAGTCATTAGAGCCCTCATTTATGGCTGTCGTTCAGCTGATCACCGAGATTTCTAAAGAGAACATCAACTACGCTGCGATTGAATCACTCATCAGCAAAGATGTGACACTGTCTTACAAACTGCTCTCTTTTGTGAATGCCTCTTCTATCGTGAGAACGAAAATCCACTCATTCAAACAAGCATTGGTCTATTTGGGCGAAGACAAACTACGTAAATTCATCTCGCTGGTGGCCATTGCCTCTACCCAAAATAGCAAACCCGATTACCTGTATGGGTTATCCATTCAACGAGCTCGATACTGTGAACTGGTTGGGGCAAAATTGGACCAGAAGCTTGAGTCAGGCCAAGCGTTCTTAACAGGTATGTTTTCACTCTTAGATAGCTTGCTCGATAGACCCTTAGAGCAAATTGTTGAAGAGATTTCTGTCGATGACTCCGTTAAAGACGCGATCATCAGCCACCAAGGTGCACTCGGCGATATTCTTGCCCTCACCGTGGCGTATGAAAAAGCGGAATGGGATGAAGTCAACGGATACTGCAATAAGCTCGCACTCGATCAGGAAACTCTGAGTGAATGTTACGACGAGTCCGTGAAATGGACTGCTGAGTTGCTAAGCGTTAAAACCAATTAATGAGAAACACTATGACCACCTGCCCATGTGGAAGCACAGCCGACTACAGCCAGTGCTGCGAACCTATTCATCACAATCACGCGCTAGCCACAACACCTGAAAAGCTCATGCGTTCTCGCTACAGCGCACACGTCAAAGGCCTAGTCGATTACGTTGTTGATACCTATCACCCGAGCTGTCATGCAGAGGAGCAGCGAGAAGAAATAGCAGAGTCGATTGACAGCGATTGGTGTGGATTGGAAGTTGTTGAATCAACAGAAGGCAGCCACGCTGATGAAGGTTTTGTCATCTTCAAAGCAACGTTTAACCAAGAAGGTCAACAATATTGCCTAGAAGAACGCTCGCGCTTTGTGAGAGAAAATGACTTGTGGTATTACATTGATGGGACGTTTCCGGAACCAGAACAAGACCCACGCCTTTCACAATCGGTACAAAGCTTAAAAGTAGGCCGCAACGATCCCTGTATTTGTGGCAGTGGCAAAAAATTTAAAAAGTGTTGTGGGTAAACTAAAAAAGGCAGGAAATCCTGCCTTTTTCATTACTGTTCGTTATTAGGGTTTACTCGCACGATGTCGTCTTGCCCTTGCTGGAACTGTTTTTTGAGCTCAGCTTTAGACTTAAAACTGATTTCCCCACCTTTTGCGACTGTCATATGTTGCGCTTCTGAATTATGCTTAGATTGATACAACATCACAGCTTGCATGCAAGAGTCTCGCTGCTCTTGTGAAAGTGGGCTACCCTCAGGCCACTTTCCTGTTTCTACAGCAAAAAGTAGGCGCTCATAAGCCTCTGGAGTAATCGCATCAATTAACTGCTCTGCGTCCATGGTCTATCCTAACTATTCATCTTGGAAATTTAAGATGAACATTAACTGGCTAGTAGAGTGAGTCAAGGAAACAACAATAATTAAGTGTAACGGATCACAAGCATCAGTATGAAACCAATTAAAGCGCTTACGCTGTTTAGCATGGGCTTTGCCTTAGCAGGCTGTTTTGAATCAAACAAAAATACAGAGCAACTATGTAGCAACAACCCTGGCTTACAGTGTGAACGGCTGAATATGGGTGATGGTCAATGCAGAATCCCTAGAACTGACCTCATTTGGCACCGCTATGAATTACAGAAAAACCCAAATGATGAGAACAAGATAAAAGAGTATGGCCTTCTTGCTGAATACAAAAAATGCCTAGAATTGGCGGCACAGATCCAACCCATCGATCAGTCTAACCTTAAAGAGCGCCGTTTTAGCGCCTTAGTCAACGCAGGTGAAGACTTAGAAAGCATCATTTCAGCATTAGAAATGGCCAACTCCCCTGAGGCGTTCTATTTTCTTTGGAGCCAAACTGGCAGCACCCAAGCACAAAGGCAGTTTTTACAGCTAGAAGGTACTCCGGTTCTCGAAACCGCAGAGATGCAATACGCACTCGCGACATTTTATACCAGCCGAGATCAACAGAAAACACGCCACCTCCTTCTCCATTCATTGGAACTCACCGGAAGAAACAAGGTGAATACGGAAGTATTTAAGTCACTCGCCAGTACCACGTATCGACTTGGGCTTAAGGAAGAAGCCTATATATGGACAGAAGTGGCGAAAAGCCATGAGGTGCCCGTTGCCTCCCAAAGTGAGTTGCAGCTGTTGTATGGCTTTGACCAAAGCACCTATGACCAATTAGATGATATCGCCGAGAATATTGAAGACGCGATCAAAAATGGCACCTTTACAGCAGCAATGATTCCCACATTTCGAAAAAAGTAAAGAAATGAAAGGATAAAACAAAAAGCGGTGACTAATTCACCGCTTTTTTTATGAATTGTTGAAAATTAACGACACCGAGTTGACACAAAAGCGTTCCCCCGTCGTTTTAGGTCCATCTGGAAAAATGTGACCTAAGTGGCTATCACAGGCCGCACATCGGATTTCCGTTCGAGTCATTCCGTGACTCAGATCTTCTAAATAGCGAATAGCCTTGTCATTGATAGGGGCATCAAAGCTAGGCCACCCACAACCTGAATCATATTTATTATCTGACTGAAAAAGTGGCGCTTGGCAGCAAGTGCAAGAATAGACACCTGTTTGCTTATTGTGGAGCAACTTACCGCTAAAAGGGGCTTCTGTACCTTGATTTCGACATACTCGATACTCCTCATCAGATAACACCTCACGCCAGTGTTCATCTGGCTTCACGACCTTTTCTACCTTATATTTCACGGAATAATTTCTCCATATTCTCATTTTTTATTATGACTTTTTTCGCGAAAAACTTGCGAACGATTGCCTTTGTAGCACATACTTTGAACCCATAACGAGATGGTTAAACTTTCAGCATCGCTGTCAGCATCTTCTCTATTTTACGTCAACTGGTTAGGGAAAGAACCAGTAATCCGTTCAAAAGATAACCATTTGCGACTAATTGTGAAAAAAAGCGATGCTTTTTTTTGACTTTAAACAAGTTAAGTCCGATTATCAGTTGCAGATTTTGACTGGATTATGTAATTTTACTACCAGTTATCTTTAATCAGAAATTAAGTTGTGGAGCAACTATAATGACTATCAAAGTAGGTATTAACGGTTTTGGCCGTATCGGCCGTTTCGTTTTCCGTGCAGCGCAAGAGCGTAACGACATCGAAGTAGTAGGTATTAACGACCTAATCGACGTAGAGTACATGGCATACATGCTTAAGTACGATTCAACTCACGGCCGTTTCAACGGTACTGTTGAAGTTGAAGGTGGTAACCTAATCGTTAACGGTAAGACTGTACGTGTTACTGCTGAGCGTAACCCAGAAGACCTTAAGTGGGATGCTATCGACGTTGACGTTGTAGCTGAAGCAACTGGTCTTTTCCTAACAGACGAGACTGCACGTAAGCACATCACTGCTGGTGCTAAGAAAGTTGTTCTTACAGGTCCTTCTAAAGACGCAACTCCAATGTTCGTTATGGGCGTAAACGATTCAACTTACGCTGGTCAAGACATCGTTTCTAACGCTTCTTGTACTACTAACTGTCTAGCGCCTGTAGCTAAAGTTCTTAACGACAAGTTCGGTATCGAATCTGGTCTTATGACGACAGTTCACGCAACTACAGCTACTCAAAAAACTGTAGACGGTCCTTCTGCTAAAGACTGGCGCGGTGGTCGTGGTGCTTCTCAGAACATCATCCCATCTTCAACTGGTGCTGCTAAAGCTGTAGGCGTTGTTCTTCCAGAACTAAACGGCCTTCTAACTGGTATGGCTTTCCGTGTACCAACTGCTAACGTTTCTGTAGTTGACCTAACTGTTAACCTAAAAGAAGCTGCATCTTACGAAGCAATCTGTGCTGCAATGAAAGAAGCTTCTGAAGGCGAACTTAAAGGCGTTCTAGGTTACACTGAAGATCAAGTTGTATCTCAAGACTTCATCGGTGAAGTTCAGACTTCAGTATTCGATGCTAAAGCTGGTGTTGCTCTAACTGACAAATTCGTTAAAGTTGTATCTTGGTACGACAACGAAATCGGTTACTCAAACAAAGTTCTAGACCTAATCGCACACATCTCTAAGTAATTCATTACTTTAAGATAAGCGTTTAGCGCAGAATCTTGTAAAAGGCGGCTCTCGAGTCGCCTTTTTTGTATCTAAATTTTGAGTCAGCCTTTCTGTTGAGGACCTAGAATATGGATTTAAAATCTCTTCCAACCCTTACCGCCCTATCCGATAACGTAACCATTGTTGAGATCGATCAAACCAAAATCGTTCGTGTTATTCACGATAAGGCTACGGCAGGTATCTGTCTCCATGGTGGCCATGTCATTTCATTTAAGCCCGAAGGTCAAGAAGATCTGATCTGGATGAGCGAGCAAGCGAACTTTGATGGGAAAGCGGCTCTTCGTGGTGGTATTCCGATTTGCTGGCCATGGTTTGGTCGTATTGCAGCCCCAGCGCACGGCTTTGCCCGCAACAGTCAATGGACCCTGCTAGAACATCGCGAAAGTGAAAACGGCGTGATTGTAGAGCTTGGTTTACTTCCTTCAGAATCAACATTGGCAGTTTGGCCTTATCAGTTCCAGGCTCACCTATTGGTTGAGATTGGTGATGAACTAAAAGTCACACTAGACGTAACCAATACCGATACTCAGGCTTGGACCTTCTCAGGTGCGCTACACACTTACCTAACCGTGGGTGATATCGAGCAAACGACAACGACAGGCATGGGCCCTGAATACATCGATGGCCTTAAAGGTGGTGAAGTGTGCCAGGGTGGTGAGACCTTGCAACTGACTGACACTATCGACCGAGTTTACACTCAACCTGCAGCTCAGATTACGGTTTCAGACCCTGTACTTAAACGTTCTGTGATTGTTGAAAACCAAGGTCACAACTCGGCAGTATTGTGGAACCCGTGGGCTGA
This sequence comes from Vibrio aquaticus, assembly GCF_003970385.1. Classification (GTDB taxonomy): domain Bacteria; phylum Pseudomonadota; class Gammaproteobacteria; order Enterobacterales; family Vibrionaceae; genus Vibrio; species Vibrio aquaticus. The sequence continues at coordinate 259,045 of NZ_RXZH01000004.1, forward strand.
AGGAGCACAAGGTATGAGCGACATGCAAGATGATGGGTACAAGACATTCTTGTGTGTGGAATCAACCCTCCATGCGCCATCAATTGAGCAAGGAAAAACGCTGCAACCGGGTGAAAGCCACCAGCTTGTTACCACGGTTTACTCTAAGTAATCATCGCTACTCCATTAGCCTCAGCCAAGGTTGGGGCTATCTATCACTAACACTTTTTCATCTAAGCACTTCCTGCTAGACTCTGCGCTCACAAATACCGAACTGAGTTATTTATGTCTTACACCTGCCCTCTTTGTCATCTACCTATCACTTTGAACGAACGCAGTTACCGCTGTGAAAAAAATCATGCTTTTGATTTAGCGAAAGAAGGCTATATCAACCTAATGCCTGTTCAGCACAAACGTTCAAAAGATCCTGGTGACAATAAAGAGATGATGCAGGCGAGGCGTCGATTCTTAGAAAAAGATCATTACCAACCTCTAAAATCACGTATCGCTTCATTAAGTGCAGAGCGACTGGTTAAGACAAACCACACACTATTAGACATTGGTTGTGGTGAAGGGTATTACACCACTGCTGTTGCAAACGCACTGCTTGAGCAAGATGCTAGCGCAAAGGTCTACGGTCTCGATATTTCTAAAGTAGCGATTCGATACGCTGCCAAACGATACTTAAATTGTGCATTCAGTGTCGCCTCTAGCCATCGTTTACCTTTTGAATCCGGTAGTCTTGATGCTGTCCTCAGAATTTATGCGCCATGCAAAGCAGAGGAACTCCAGCGAGTCGTTACTGACACAGGCATAGTGATGACAGTGACACCCGCTGCTCGCCACCTTTATCAGCTTAGAGAAGAGATTTACTCAGATGTCCGTCTGCACAGTGAAGAGCCAGAATTACTCAACGGCTTCACTTTAGAGCATGAAGAAAAGCTCAACTACACCATGGCATTATCTGATGGTGATGCGCATGATTTGTTGCAAATGACCCCTTTTGCTTGGAAAGCTTCTGAAGAACTAAGAGACAAACTAAAGTCCACTACACTGTATGAGTGCGAGGCAGACTTTATGATTCGGGTTTATCGCAAAACAACCTAGCAATATAGAGAACACTTCTCATTTGCATTGAGTTATCTTAACGCCTCCATTACTATTGTCCTGAACATGAATGGAGGTTGTTATGTTTCGGCTTGTTGCCCTATCCCTTACCACATTGGCTTTGACCGCTTGCTCTGGATTTACATCTGACTCGACAGAAACAAAAGTACGCCATTTCTACGACTATCAGCTGTATAGCCCAGTACTTGAGCCCATTTCATTAACAAGTCTTCCTAAAAGCCTTCTTGAGGCTGATGTCATTTTGGTTGGAGAATGGCACACGCATTCCGGCATACATCGCTTTCAAACCGATCTTCTTGATGCACTTTCAGACCAACGCCCAGTCGCGTTATCAATGGAGCAATTTACCCGAGATAAGCAGACCGTTGTCGATCACTATTTAGCGGGCAAAATTGGTGAACAATTTCTTATTAAAAGCGGCAATGCATGGCCAAACTACGAAAGTGATTACCGCCCCCTCGTTGAACTGGCGAAACAGAAACAGCTCGACGTGATTGCCGCCAACGCACCAAAACCGATTGTGCGTTGTATCGGCCGCGAAGGTATTGAATATTTGGAAGTGCTTCCACCTCATAAGAGAGACTATGTTGCAGCCGATATCAATACGGCGGACAGCCCCTATAAAGAAAAGTTTATGGCTTCGATGCACCATGGCAGTCCGGAACAGACTCAGAACCAATATGCCGCCCAAGTGACTTGGGATGAAACCATGGCTGAAAGCATCACAAACTACTTAACAGAGCACTCAGGGACTCAAGTGCTGCATATTGCTGGCAAGTTTCATACTGAGCAGGGGCTCGGGACCAAAGCTTCTATCCTAAAACGTAATCCCAGCCTAAACGTTGTCGTGATTACGCCATATTCCAATCCAGAAGATAATAATCCAAATAGTGACTTTGTACTCAATGTGCTTCCACCACCAGAGCGCTATGTACAAATGGAACATCGCATGGCCGCCTACCAACATTTATCCAAGCGTGATGATACATTGAAGTGTATATAGCGTAGGGATGTGCTTTTGGCGCGATAAATGCTTGTAAGAAAAGTCGGAGAAGCGCTCTCCGTGACAAATTCGGCACAGTTTATGCTTGAGTTATTTTTATACAAATATTGCATATTTTGCACAAGTTTTTCACGAGACCGCCGATATATTGTCTGAGGATAAGGTAAGGAGATCATCATGACCCCAGTAGGAATGGAACCAGCTAAGCTGTCCCCTACCCAGCAGGTAAAGCCTCAAGCAACCAATGCAAGCCAACAGGCAAGCTCTGCGCCACTTAAAGTAGAGCAGAATACCGTTACCCTTTCTGATGAAGGCAAGGCGCTTTTAGCTGCGCTTCAAGAAATTGAGAAAGAGAGTAAAACGGCTCCGCAAGACGGCAAGAGCGTCGGCGATAAAGTGGAGTCATTTGCTCATGGAGCATTAGGCATGGATCACCCTGATAAAATCGAAGAAGAGGATGATGGTTCATACTCAGCAGGGCAATACCTTTCCGCAGCGGCAACCGTTGGTGGTATTCTCCTAGCCATACTCTAGTTTGTATTAATATTATTGGTCATCTCGACAAACAACCTCGTTTGTCGCCTTGGCCCTGCTCACTCCATAATCAAGTAACGATTTTTTATGGAAAGTTAACTTGTGAGAAACTCTTTTGCGCTTATTGATAAGCCAACCTTCTTTGGCGCCATCGCCCTTCTGTTGAGCATCATTTTTCCTCTAATTTTATTCCCTCAACAAGGTGCAGACTGGATTGCAGTCGCCAAAACATTCATGACTGACAAGCTTGGTTTCCTTTACCTTGCTTTAGGCATCAGTGCCTTCTTCTTTATGATCTATGTTGTATTCAGCGACATGGGCCAAATCAAACTTGGTGAACCTAACGAAAAGCCTGAGTTTGCCACTGCGTCCTGGGCAGCCATGCTATTTTGTGGCGGTATCGGCGCGAGTATCCTTTACTGGGGTTGTATTGAGTGGGCCTACTACTACCAATCACCTCCGTTTCAACTTGAGCCTGGCAGTGAAGAAGCTGTGCGTTGGGCTGCCACTTACGGTTTGTTTCACTGGGGACCTATCGCGTGGTCTATCTACCTAATCCCAGCGCTGCCAATCGCTTATTTCTTTTACGTGCGTAAACAGCCAGTGCTGAAAGTCTCTAGCGCGCTTATGCCTGTGATTGGTGAAGAGCGTACACGAGGCGCTGCAGGCAAAATCGTTGATATCTTATTTATCTTTGGCCTACTCGGTGGTGCCGCAACCACACTCGGTCTTGCTGCTCCACTTATTGGTGAAGGTCTTTACTTCCTATTTGGCATCGAACAAAGCACAATGAGCCAAATCGCCATCCTGCTGATCTGTACGGCGATTTTCGCTTACTCTTCTTATGCGGGTATGGAGAAAGGCATCAAGATCCTCAGTAACATCAATTTCTGGGGAGCGATGGGGCTTTTGGCCTTCGTCCTGGCAGTCGGTCCAACCATCTTCATGCTAGAAACTGGACTAGATTCTATTGGTCGTATGCTGTCTAATTTCTTCGTCATGGCGACTTGGGCAGAACCTTTTGGTGGCTACGGCACATTTGACGATACTCATTTCCCACAAGATTGGACGATTTTCTACTGGGCTTGGTGGTTAGTCTTTGCTCCTAGCATGGGTTTGTTCGTTGCACGTATTTCTCGTGGTCGCACGATTAAGCAAATGGTATCGGGCTCTATCTTCTTTGGCTCACTTGGCTGTTTCCTATTCTTCATGATTCTTGGTAACTACGGTCTTTCTCTACAACTTTCAGGAGAGCTTGACGTCGTTGGCATTCTAAACACGGAAGGCGCAACAAAAGCGATTTTCTCTATGCTGAATGCCCTACCAATGAGCACACTGGTTATCGCTGTATTCACACTACTGTGTATCATCTTTACCGCGACGACGTTTGATTCAATCTCGTACATCTTAGCGTCTGTGGTACAGAACAACGTGACAGAAGAACCTATGCGCTGGAACCGTCTGTTCTGGGCATTTACCCTGTCATTCTTACCTACAGTACTGATGTTCTTGGGGGGATTGAGCACTCTGCAAACTGCAGCCATTGTCGGCGGTTTACCACTCTTAGGGATCTCAGTCATGCTGATGATTTCGGCGGTACGTGCGACGTCATTGGACTTGCGCCATCAAGAAGATTATGTCGAGCCGACGATCAATATTGAAGAGCTGCCAGATATGGACCCTTGGTCATCTGAGGGTATGGCACTGGCTCGCTTCGAACGCAGTAAAGATGCGGCGCAGGAAGCGGCTGAATTAGAACGAGCTGCCCTGGCTCATGTTCTTGCGGTGAAAAAGAAGATTCGTGCATTCGCTTTAGAACATTCTGGCGAAGAAGAGTTTACAGATCACCATATCCCTGAAGAGCTAAGCAGTGAACTGCAAGTTGCACTAGGCGAAGTGGCTAAAGCTCAAGAACGTAAACTAGAAGCATCGGATCAAGCGCAGCTAGCACGTGGAGAGTTTAACCAAGCCGTCGTTAACGCAGCGGCAAGCTAACGGTTTCATTTATCCCTCGTTTTCTGCTCCTTCCTAAGTCAAAGCTCACTCAGATTTCTGAGTGAGCTTTTTGTTTATTCGGACTCTTTTACCATGTGTAAGTGGACATCTTGCTGTGGGAAAGGAATCGAGATACCTTCACGATCAAATCGGAGTTTCACTTCTTTCGTTACATCCCAATACACATCCCAGTAATCATCTGTTTTCACCCAAGGGCGTACAATGAAGTCAACTGATGAGGTGTTCAATGTGTGGACTTTGATGTTTGGCTCAGGCGAGCGTAAAACCGACGGGTGAGACATTACAATGTCCGTCAGTACTTGCTCTGCTTTTAGAAGATCATCCGTATAACCAATGCCAAATACCATGTCAACGCGGCGTACGCGTTCATGGGTAACGTTCTTAATCACATCTCCCCATATCTTGCCATTAGGAATAATGATGATCTGGTTGTCGAACGTCTTAATTGTGGTGTTCACCAAGCTCATGTGGCTTACCTTTCCATCTACCCCACCGGCAAAGACAAAATCACCAACATCAAATGGACGATAGATCAGCAGCATCATCCCTGCCGCAAAGTTTGAGAGCGTGTCTTGCAACGCAAAACCAATAATCACACCGGCAATACCGAAACCGGTTAGAACAGGAGCAAGATTAAGACCGAGCTGAGAGAGCGCCACCATAATACCGATTATCCAAACGATATTACCTGACATGCCAATGAAGAAATCTTGCATAAGCTGCGAGAGCTTAAGGTTCTTAGAGACGACGGTTTTACTGATCACTTTACGAGTGATCTTTGCCATCATACTGGTCGCCAGTAAGATTAAGGCAAACACGAATAGCTGGAACAAGTGCTGTGGGGCGTTATTCGCAATCCAATCCCAGAGACTCGTCGACCAATGAGTAACGATAGAAAGTAGGACTTTGCCGTCCAATAGGTCTTGAGTGATGCTGCCTGTGACCTCAAACAACAAACGCTTATACTCGGCGGTATCAATATCGAGCTGATCACCAATCGAGATCAACGACTTAAGGCTATCAACTGCAATCTCTAAACGCTGTTTGATCACCAATTGGCTCAACTGCAGCGAAGATTTCTCCGATTCTGGGCTCGCAGAGAGCTGCTTACCAACCGCACTCACTTGTTGAGTAAAATACTCGACCGATGCAGCCATCAACCTAAGACGCTTTCTTACCAAATCTGTAAACTGTGCTTCAGCTTGAGTCTCATCCACATCCAGCTGCTTTAGCCACTCGATGTTCTGCCAGTTAGCTTCGATGACGGTATCTAAATAATGCTGCAGTTCTTGATAGTCGTTAAGTAAAGTCAGTCGTTCGTCATCTTTCGCTTTGTTGATTTGCTCATTGAGAACTTTGATTTTTTCTTCAAGGTAAGTCATCGCCCCGCGCGAATAGTTTTGCTGTAGGTCGACCTGAGCAATCAGGGTCTCTCGAGGAATCGACTCTCTGTTGATCGCATTTGCTAGAGATGATCTCAACTCTTCATTTTTTTGAAATAACTTGAGTTGCAGTGCATCACGCTCTTCACCCGTTGTGCTGCTCAAGGTATCGGAGAGATCTTTTAGCTCTGCATTGATCGTATTGATCACTTGCTCTGAGCGAGAGACCGGAGTATCTATTACTTGCTCAGCAAAAATAGAAGGGCTCAGTGACATCGCCAAGACGAAGAAAAAGCAAGATAACCACTGTTTAGGTTTTGGGTTCAAAGGTTCCATATATACCTTAAGCAAAGAGACAACTCTTTGTTTCTTATATTGTTGAACCTAAAGTGTACACCTTATTTACTGACGTTCTATAAAGTTTTGGCAAATAAAAAGCCAGCAATTGCTGGCTTTAACAACTGAGATAAGAAATCTCTATTTTAGTGTCGCGTTAATTTCTGCAAGCACAGCGGCTGGATCAGCGGCCTGAGTAATTGGTCGGCCAATAACTAGGTAATCCGAGCCTGCTTGAATCGCATCAACTGGCGTCATGATACGTTTCTGGTCACCCACTGCTGCACCTGCAGGGCGGATTCCCGGAGTAACCAGTTTAAACTCTTGACCCAGCTCGCTCTTAAGCATGGATGCTTCTTGCGCAGAACAAACCACACCGTCAAGACCCGCATTTTTTGTCAGGTTAGCGAGACGAATTACCTGCTCTTGCGGAGCAACATTCAAACCAATACCGGCAAGGTCACTTTGTTCCATACTAGTTAATACCGTTACGCCGATGAGAAGCGGACGGTCTTTACCATAAGGCTCAAGGATTTCACGTGATGCAGTCATCATACGTTCACCACCACCTGCATGTACGTTGACCATCCAAACACCCATCTCTGCTGCAGCGCGAACCGCTTTAGAGCACGTGTTAGGAATGTCATGAAATTTAAGATCTAGGAATACTGAGAAGCCACGCTTATGCAACTCTTTAACGAAATCAGGACCAAATAGTGTAAACATCTCTTTGCCTACTTTTAGGCGGCAAGAGCTTGGGTCAATTCTATCAACAAAAGCGAGTGCGTCTGCTTGGTTATCATAGTCCAGTGCAACAATAACTTTTTGGTCGATCATTTCATCTCCTAACTTACTATAAACAAATCGAAAAAAAGCAGCGGGATCACCGCTGCTCATCAATGATTGGAATACCCAATCGGGAATAACTTACTCACCATCAAGCCCTCTAATAGGCTTGATCGTGCCCCACCCTTTACAAGAGGGGCAATGCCAATACATCGCATGGGTTGAGAAACCACACTTACGGCAACGATAATGCGGTTTTACTTTCAGCTGCTCACCTACCATTTTCTGTAAGGTGTCCAAGCTTGCTTTCGCTCGACCCTCTTCTGCTTCCGCCAAATGGTAGTCCATTAATCGATAGAAACCTTTCATGGTCGGGTTTTTAACAAGCTGACGAGTCAGTAACTCTTGAGCTGCTGCCACACCATCATGTTTTGCCACCATCTGCGCTAACATCAATTCTGCCGATACTCCGGCCTTATTCACGATGCATTGACGTAAGAAGTTGAGTAGCTCATCTTCTTGGCCAAGGTGGTGGTAACATTCTGCGAGTGTCGGTAATACTTCACTGACAAAATCGCTGTCTTGCTCTAAAACTGCTTCTAAGTATTGAAGTGTGCGTTTGTAATCTTCTTCTTCGAGATAGATCTTACCAAGCGCGATGCTTGCACGAACACATTTAGGATCTTCCGTCAGCGCTCGCTTAAAATTCTGTTTCGCTTGAGAGTGGTTACCCTCCGCCTTTTCTAACATCGCAAGCTCACACCAAAAATGGCCAATGCTGGTGCGCATACGCTTACGACCCATTTTCACCAACAGTGCGGCATAGTGAATGGCTTTATTCCATTCGCGAGTTTGTTGGTAAATGGCAACAAGTTGCTGCAGTGCATTTTCTCGGTGATCGGGCTCATCAACCAGCTGTTCAAAGATTTTTTCCGCACGGTCTAAAAAGCCCGATGCCATGTAATCTTTAGCCAATTGCTGCAGAGCAATGTTCTTCTGATCGATTGTCAGACCAGAGCGAGAGATGAGATTCTGGTGGATGCGAATAGCACGATCAACTTCACCACGAGAACGGAAAAGATTCCCCAAAGCAAGGTGGGTATCTATGGTCTCGTTATCGACTTGAAGAAGTTCAATAAAGTGATCGACTGCCTTGTCAGACTGATCCGACAAAAGCAGGTTTAGACCCGTCACATATTGACGGGAAATTTGATTAGATTGTTTCTGCTTATCTTGCTGAGCACTTCGATTACCCATATACCAGCCGTAAGCGGCGGCAATCGGTAGTAGCAAGAAGAGAATTTCTAACATCAAGTAACAGCCTACCTAGTAATTATTGTTAAGCTTTCTCTTGAGTCGGTTGCTCAGTGGAAGGAGAAAGCTTATTGAGTTTCTTCTTCAACTTACGAACCTGGAGCTGAGATTTTAAATGTAAGCTACCAAACACTAGCCACGCGAAGCCAAATCCAGTGACGAAAACCACACCTAGTAACGTTGACAGGTGGAAGTCACCTTGAGCAAGTAGGTAATTAAAAGTCACGATAGCTTGGTTCTGAGAGCCTAATGCCAGTGCAATTAAGAATAGGGCCAGTACAAGAACGATTTTTATAATTTTCATAGTCCATCACCTAAGATTAGTTCTGCCGTACGATTATGCAGTAAAAGCTCCAAACAAACCATGGTTATCTAAGCAATTCGAGCTATAAAAAAGCGGCATACTTATGTATGCCGCTTTTTTATCAATGTAATACGAAGATTACCCTAGATTTACGCGCTCACGTAACTCTTTACCTGGCTTAAAGTGAGGAACGTATTTACCTTCTAGCTCAACTTTATCACCCGTCTTAGGGTTGCGGCCTACTCGAGGCTCACGGAAGTGCAAAGAGAAGCTACCGAAACCACGAATCTCGATGCGGTCGCCACTTTCTAGCGTTCCCGCCATGTGCTCTAAGATATCTTTTACAGCATCTTCTATCTCTTTCGCTGAAAGGTGTGTTTGTTCTGCACACAATCTTTCAATCAATTCAGACTTAGTCATAGTTGCCCTCATAGAGTAATTTATCACTTATTATAGTAAGTAATACCAGTTCCAACAAACACTTGCTTTCAATTTTAGTCAATATTTGAGCAATGTGTACAATGAAAAAGTGCTTTTTTCAGAGTAGCTTGAAGAGATTGGTATTACCACTAGTTAAAACCCAAGCATAAAAAAGGAGCCTTTCGGCTCCTTTTTCTTAAAAGCGATTAAATTATTCGCCTTTAGCTGCTTTGAAAGCGTCAGCCATAGCGTTACCGAATGAAGCATCGTCTGCTTTGTTCAGTGTAGCCATTGCTTCTTGCTCTTCAGCTTCATCTTTAGCTTTGATAGATAGGTTGATTACGCGGTTCTTACGGTCTACACCTGTGAACTTAGCTTCAACACTGTCACCAGCGCTTAGGATTAGTGACGCATCTTCGATACGGTCGCGAGAAACTTCAGAAGCGCGGATGTAACCTTCTACGCCTTCTTCTAGCTCGATAGTAGCGCCTTTAGCGTCAACAGCAACAACAGTACCGTTAACTAGAGTGCCTTTCTTCTTCTCAGAAACGTAAGCATTGAATGGGTCATTTTCCATTTGCTTAACGCCTAGAGAGATACGCTCACGCTCAGCGTCTACTGCTAGAACTACTGCAGAGATTTCGTCGCCTTTCTTGTACTCACGTACTGCGTCTTCACCAGCAACATTCCAAGAAATGTCAGATAGGTGAACTAGACCGTCGATGCCGCCTTCTAGACCGATGAAGATACCGAAGTCAGTGATAGACTTGATCTTACCAGTAACCTTGTCGCCTTTAGCTTGCGCTTCAGCGAAAGATTGCCATGGGTTAGCTTTACACTGTTTCAGACCTAGAGAGATACGACGACGTTCTTCGTCGATTTCAAGAACCATAACCTCAACTTCGTCGCCAACATTAACAACTTTAGATGGGTGGATGTTCTTGTTAGTCCAATCCATTTCAGAAACGTGTACTAGACCTTCAACGCCTTCTTCGATTTCAACGAAACAGCCGTAGTCAGTTAGGTTAGTAACGCGACCAGATAGTTTGTGACCTTCTGGGTAACGCTTAGCGATTGCTACCCATGGATCTTCGCCTAGCTGCTTAAGACCTAGTGATACGCGAGTACGCTCACGGTCGAACTTAAGAACTTTAACTTGGATCTCGTCACCAACGTTAACGATCTCAGAAGGGTGCTTAACGCGCTTCCAAGCCATGTCAGTGATGTGTAGTAGGCCGTCAACGCCGCCTAGGTCTACGAATGCACCGTAGTCAGTAAGGTTCTTAACGATACCTTTAACTTCTGCGCCTTCTTGTAGAGTTTCTAGAAGCTCATCACGCTCAACGCTGTTCTCAGATTCGATAACTGCACGGCGAGAAACAACTACGTTGTTACGCTTCTGGTCAAGTTTGATAACTTTGAACTCTAGCTCTTTGTTTTCTAGGTGAGCAGTGTCGCGGATAGGACGCACGTCTACTAGTGAACCAGGAAGGAAAGCACGGATACCGTTTAGTTCAACAGTGAAACCGCCTTTAACTTTACCGTTGATGATACCAACAACAGTTTCAGCTTCTTCACAAGCTTTCTCAAGTACGATCCAAGCTTCGTGACGCTTCGCTTTCTCACGAGAAAGTTGAGTTTCACCGAAACCATCTTCAACAGCGTCTAGAGCTACGTCTACTTCAGCGCCAACTTCAACTTCAAGTTCGCCAGCAGCGTTCTTGAACTGTTCAGCAGGGATAGCAGATTCAGACTTAAGACCAGCGTCAACAAGAACGAAACCGTTCTCGATAGCTACTACAGTACCTTTAACGATGCTGCCTTGTTGGAATTCTGTTTCGTTTAGAAACTCTTCAAAGAGTTGAGCAAAAGATTCAGTCATTTATTTAATCTTCAATAAATTAAACGTCCACGGGTATCCTACCGCATGGGGTTATTAAATTCGCCAGTCATCATCCTTGCGACCAACGCTCTGACCTAGCCGCCTAGGCGACTAGCTTAGATTTGATATATTGTAGTGCTTTTTCTACTACTTGGTCGATAGTCATCGACGTAGAATCTAGCAAAAGCGCATCCTCTGCAGGGCGTAATGGTGCCACTGGGCGGTTACGATCTCGATCGTCACGCTCTTGGATCTCGCTCAAAAGGTCGTCAAATTTAACATCTAAACCCTTGCCTTGCAACTGTTTAAGGCGGCGATTCGCACGCTCTTCTGCGCTGGCATCAAGGAAGATTTTTACTTCAGCTTGTGGAAAAACGACCGTACCCATGTCACGACCATCGGCAACCAGCCCTTCACCATCAGCGAACGCACGTTGACGACGTAGCAATGCCTCACGAACTCGCGGTAGAGCCGCTACCTTTGATGCCGCCATTCCTGTCTCTTCTTTACGCAATTCACCAGAAACGTCTTCGCCTTCAAGAATGACTTTTACAAGGTCGCCTTCAGCGATGAACTGTACATCAAGGTGAGTAGCCAGCGGTACCAGCGCCTCTTCAGATTCAAGATCGACACCGTGGTGAATCGCTGCCAGTGCAAGAACGCGGTAAATAGCGCCCGAATCTAACAAATGAAAACCTAGCTGTTTCGCTAGTAGCATACAAAGCGTGCCTTTACCTGCACCACTTGGTCCATCAACGGTTACGACCGGTGTATGAGACGACATCTTTTACTCCACGTTATTTTCGGTGCATGACTCAATTCATGACCTTCGTTTGGCGTGAAATTATAGAGGGAAATAGAAGGAGGTTCTAGGTGGATAATAGGGAATTTCAAAAAAGAGCGTCTAGGCGCTCTTTTTATGCTCAGAGTTTTATACGAGAAAGATTCTTTTCTACCGTAGCCTCACCAATGCCTTTGACTAGAGCCAAATCATTAGGCGAACCAAACGCACCATTTTGTTGTCGGTACGCCACAATGGCTTGCGCTTTCTTAAGCCCAACACCGCTGAGCAAAGCAGATAACTCTTCAGCACTCGCTTCATTAATGTTGACCGTGATTTCAATTCCTTCATATTTTGGGTTTACTTTGGCCGATTCAGCAAAGCTGATTGGAGAAGCAAACGTCAATAAGGTGAGTAAAATGATTCGTCCTAACATAGGTAACTCCTTTTGCGTTAAATAACATCGAATAGGTTACCCAACCTTCGGCCTTGAAAAAGTCAGCAGCCACAAAAACAAAACGAGCCGCAATCGCGGCCCGTTTTAAGTAATGTATCAATTACACAGATATCAATTATTGCGTCACAACAAAGTATTCAATATCCATTGTTTTACGCAAAATGCTGATTAAACCAGCGAGGTCTTGCTGAGCATTTGATTGTGTCATTTGCTGAGCAATCTGTTCGTTGTACATTGTGTTAAACATAGAAGAAACTTCCGTCAACTCAACCACAACGATGTCACCGTTCAGATCTTTCGCCTGTGCAAATCCAACTTCACCTTCTGCTGGTTTTGCCATTGCAAAAACAACATCAGCAAGTGGAGAGCTACGATCGACCGTTTCAGATTCACCAAACACTAACGCGTTTTCACCTAGCAGGTCTTGTTTGCCCTGCTTAAGATCGGCTACAAGCTTATCAGCCAGCTCAATAGCGCTCTGCTCGCCTTTTACCTTCGCTAGTGTAGTCGTCACCTGTTCACGTACGTCTTCTAATGGCAGAACCATTTCGTCACGTGCATCTTCAACGCGAACAACAATCACATGCTCAGGGGCAATTTCAATCACTTCCGAGTTAAGACCGTCTTCTTTCACTTCTGGGCTAAGGATTGCTTGAAGTACAACCGGCGTTGTGAGTAATGCAGGAGCATCAACTTGAGAGATGAAGTCCGTTGTTTGAATCTTAGCGTTAATCGCTTTTGCTGCATCATCCAGTGAATCAGGGAACTCAAACGCAACCGTTTCTAGCTCACTTTGTAATTCGTAGTACTGGTCAACGGCTTCTTGATCTTTAAGCTCTTGCTTAATTTCAGCTACAACCTCTGTATAAGGCTTAGCAACCGAATCTTTCAACTCGTCTAGCTTGATGATGTGGTAACCAAAGTCAGACTTTACTAGACCTGTCGTGTCACCCGCTGTTTTCAGAGCAAAGGCTGCATCTTCAAAAGCTGGGTCCATCACATCGCGTTCGATCCAACCTAGTGAGCCACCTTCTGACGCACTTCCGAAGTCATCAGACTTTTCTTCCGCCAATGTTGCGAAATCAGCACCGGCATTCAGCTCATCAAGAATGGCTTGTGCTTTTGCTTCATCGTCACCTTCGATAAGAATGTGACTCACGCGACGTTGCTCTTCAGAAGAATACTTCTCAAGGTGCTCGTCGTAGTATTTCTTCGCTTGTTCGTCAGAAATTACGATACTGTCTTTTAGCTGTTGAGCAGACAATTCGATATACGCAACTTTTACCTGTTCAGGGCGAGTGTAACGCTCTGGGTTTTGTTGATAGTAATCGTTAATTTCTTCATCAGACAGCTGAGCTTTCGCTGCAAAATCTTCAAGCGATAATGTCACTTTTTTGATTTCACGAGTTTGCGTCAGAAGCTGACTTTGTGCCGTTACTTCACCTGGAAGCGCAAAATCACTGCCTTGAATTGCTGTGAGTAGCTGGTTACGTACTAGGTCACGACGTAAGTATTCCGCGAAGCTTTCTGCGTTGAAGCCTGCACGGCGTAATGCTGTTTGGTAAACCTCTTGGTCGAATTGACCTGCAACTTGGAACTGAGGCATTTCTAGAATGAGAGTACGTACTTGCGCATCGCTCACTCGCAGGCCAAGTGACTCTGCATGCTGCTCTAGAAGTAAGTCGTTAACCATGCGGTCAAGGACAGATTTACGGAAAGACTCTACGTAGCTAGGGTCAGCCAATAGGTTCGAGAAGTAATCACCCAGCTGAGCTTGCATGCGATTACGTTCGTTTTGGTAAGCTTGCTCAAACTCACCACGGCCAATCTCAACATTGCCTACTTTCGCTGCTGTGTTGTTTGAACCGCCAACAATGTAGCTACCAACACCCGCAAATACGAAAGATAGGATGATAAGTCCTAGGATAATTTTAACCGCGATGCTGTTAACGCCTTCGCGCAATCGGTCCATCATACTTAAACTACTCTCCGCTTATATATCGTCTCTGAACACACTAAAACAAAGGACGAAATACTTTATTAAAATAAAAATTGGTTAGCGCGATAATACCAGAAAAAGAAATGCGCATCAGTAAGATGCGCATAATTTAAAAAGGTTCGAAAAAATCAGCCTAAGTGGCGATTTTTTGATTAGTTGCAAGAATCTTTTAGAGCTTTACCTGCTTTGAATGCTGGTACTTTAGCTTCTGCGATTTGAATCTCTTCACCAGTTTTAGGGTTACGACCTGTGCGCGCTGCACGAGTACGTACGCTAAATGTACCGAAGCCAACTAGGGCAACTTGATCACCAGATTGCAGAGTGTCGCCTACTGCTTCGATGAATGCATCAAGTGCACGGCCAGCTGAAGCTTTTGATAGGTCTGCGTTTTCTGCAATTTTTTCTACTAATTGTGTTTTGTTCACTGTGATTCCCCTTTGTGCCGCCTGGTTATTTTTTTATAGGCAGCTAAACGTTCCATTTCATTTCAAATTAGCAACAAACCCTTATGTAACAAGGCTCGAAGCTATCGTCGCTAACGTTAGCGTCCAAAAAAAACGCTGACAAGCCTTTTTGTGCTTATCAGCGTAATCTTTTACTTATTTTTGCTACATATCACTATTTTACTGCTGCAAACTCAACGCCTGATGGGTCTTTTTCCAACGCAACTTTCAAAACTTCATCAATCCATTGCACCGGAATGACCTTAAGATCAGCGATTACATTGTCAGGAATGTCTTCCAGATCACGTTCGTTGTCTTTTGGAATCAGTACCGTTTTGATGCCGCCACGGTGTGCTGCAAGCAGTTTTTCTTTCAAACCGCCGATTGGGAGAACTTCACCACGTAGGGTAATTTCACCGGTCATACCGACTTCTGCTTTCACAGGGTTACCCGTTAAGCTAGAAACAAGCGCAGTACACATCGCGATACCCGCACTTGGGCCATCTTTTGGCGTAGCACCTTCTGGCACGTGGACGTGAATATCACGCTTTTCGTAGAAATCTGAGTTGATACCCAGTTTCTCAGCACGTGAACGAACCACTGTCATCGCGGCTTGAATCGACTCTTTCATTACATCGCCAAGCGAGCCTGTTTGAGTCAGCTTACCTTTGCCAGGCATAGACTCCGTTTCGATAGTCAGCAGATCACCACCCACTTGAGTCCACGCTAGGCCTGTTACTTGACCAATGCGGTTGCTCTCGTCCGCTTTACCGAAGTCGTGACGTTGAACACCTAAGTACTCTTTCAGATTATCCATGTTAACCGTTACAGACTTAAGGTCGCTGTCTAGCAGGATGTTCTTCACGGCTTTACGGCAGATCTTCGAAATCTCGCGCTCTAGGCTACGTACGCCCGCTTCACGCGTGTAGTAACGAATAATACCAATAATCGCTGAGTCTTCGATCTCAATCTCATGAGGCTTCAGACCGTTGCGTTTCACTTGCTTCTCAACAAGGTGACGCTTAGCGATATTCAGTTTCTCATCTTCTGTGTAACCCGATAGACGAATGACTTCCATACGGTCCAAGAGTGGCCCAGGAATATCCATCGAGTTCGAGGTTGCAACGAACATAACATCTGAAAGGTCGTAATCGACTTCTAGATAGTGGTCGTTGAAGGCGTTGTTCTGTTCTGGGTCTAGAACTTCAAGTAGCGCTGATGACGGGTCACCACGCATGTCTGAAGACATCTTGTCGATCTCATCAAGAAGGAAAAGTGGGTTCTTCACACCAACTTTAGACATCTTCTGGATAAGCTTACCCGGCATTGAGCCGATGTAAGTACGACGGTGACCACGAATTTCCGCTTCGTCACGCACGCCGCCTAATGCCATACGTGTGTATTTACGGCCGGTTGCAGCAGCAATAGAGCGACCTAGAGACGTCTTACCCACACCAGGAGGACCAACCAAACATAGAATTGGGCCTTTGAGCTTATTGATTCGGTTTTGAACCGCTAAGTACTCAAGAATACGTTCTTTAACACGCTCTAGACCGTAGTGGTCTTCGTTTAGAATCTCTTCAGCTTTGGCTAGGTTCTTTTTCACTTTAGAACGCTTGTTCCAAGGCACACCTAACATCCAGTCAATATAGCCACGAACTACGGTTGCTTCCGCTGACATCGGTGACATCATTTTTAGCTTTTGCAGTTCTTGTTCTGTTTTCTCACGCGCTTCTTGAGGCATCTTCGATTCTTCGATCTTCTGCTTTAGAGTCTCGAATTCGTCAACGCCATCTTCGCTTTCACCAAGCTCTTTCTGAATCGCTTTCATTTGCTCATTCAGATAGTACTCACGCTGTGATTTTTCCATCTGCTTCTTAACGCGAGTGCGAATGCGCTTCTCGACTTGTAGCAGATCGATTTCAGATTCCATTTGGCCCATTAAGAACTCTAGACGTTCTGTCACGTCAAGTAGCTCAAGAACCGCTTGCTTATCTGCAAGTTTAAGAGGCATGTGCGCTGCGATTGTATCCGCTAGACGCGCCGCTTCATCAATACCGTTCAGGGAAGTCAGAACTTCTGGTGGGATCTTTTTATTGAGCTTAATAAAGCCTTCAAACTGATTGATCGCACTGCGTACGATCACTTCTTGCTCGCGCTCATCTAACTCAGAAGTCGTTAGGTATTCCGCCTCGGCAAAGAAGAACTCATTCTCAATAAAGTGGTTAATTTTAGCTCGTTGCTGACCTTCAACTAGCACCTTTACAGTGCCATCTGGTAGCTTAAGTAACTGAAGGATAGTCGCAACGGTACCAACGTCAAACATATCCGCTTGCGTTGGCTCATCAGTATCCGCTTCTTTCTGCGCTACTAACAATACCTGCTTGTTGTTGTCCATTGCCGCTTCAAGGCATGCAATCGACTTTTCTCGGCCAACAAACAGTGGAATTACCATGTGCGGGTAAACGACTACATCTCTTAGAGGTAGTACGGGGATCTCGATACGTTCGGAACGTTCCAAGTTCATATTATTCTCTCTTCCGCTTAGTCCTATCTGCAGTATATGGGGCTTAATTGTTTGGATTCAATGAAAGAATAAAAAAAAGGGAGTAATTGATTACTCCCTTTCTACTGATGTCTAATTATGTGAATCTTATTAAGATTCTGCGCCTGCAGCTTGGTTATCTGAGTTGCTGTAAATCAGCAGTGGATCAGATTCACCTTTAATCACTGACTCGTCAATCACAACTTTGCTTACGTCGTCCATTGATGGCAGTTCATACATCGTTTCTAGCAGCACACCTTCAAGAATCGAACGTAGGCCACGAGCACCTGTTTTACGCTCCATCGCTTTCTTAGCGATTGCACGTAGGGCATCTTCGCGGAACTCTAGTTCAGCATCTTCTAGCTCAAATAGAGCTGCGTATTGCTTAGTCAATGCGTTCTTAGGTTCACATAGAATCTGAATCAGCGCATCTTCATCAAGCTCTGTCAGCGTTGTCGTAACAGGTAGACGACCGATGAACTCAGGGATTAGGCCATATTTAACCAAATCTTCTGGTTCAACTTTAGTGAACAGTTCGCCCACTGTCTTGGTTTCGTCTTTAGAGCGCACTTCTGCACCAAAGCCGATACCAGTACCTGTCGCAACACGTTGCTCAATCACTTTATCAAGACCAGCAAATGCGCCACCACAAATAAATAGAATCTTAGAGGTATCTACTTGTAGGAACTCTTGCTGTGGATGCTTACGACCGCCTTGTGGTGGTACTGAAGCAACCGTGCCTTCAATCAGTTTTAGCAGCGCTTGCTGAACACCTTCACCAGATACGTCGCGCGTAATTGATGGGTTTTCAGCTTTACGAGAAATCTTGTCGATTTCATCGATGTACACGATACCACGTTCTGCTTTCGCTACGTCGTAATCACATTTTTGTAGAAGTTTCTGAATGATATTTTCTACATCTTCACCAACGTAACCCGCTTCTGTTAGCGTAGTTGCATCAGCCATTGTGAATGGTACATCTAGGAAACGAGCTAGTGTCTCTGCCAGAAGTGTTTTACCACTACCAGTAGGACCAATGAGAAGAATGTTACTTTTACCAAGTTCAACACCTTCGCTCGTCGTATCTCCATTACGTAAACGCTTATAGTGGTTATAAACGGCTACTGCGAGCACTTTCTTCGCGTAATCTTGGCCAATCACGTAGTCATCAAGGTGTTCACGAATATCTCTTGGCACTGGCAGTGCTTCCGATTGTTTCTTCGGTAGAACATCTTTAATTTCTTCACGGATAATGTCGTTACATAAGTCGACACATTCGTCACAAATATAAACTGACGGACCAGCGATTAGCTTGCGAACTTCGTGCTGGCTTTTGCCGCAGAAAGAGCAATATAGAAGCTTACTGCTACTGCTCTCTTTGCTTTTATCTGTCATTCGCTAACCTCTTAGCCTTTACTCGTATGACTTGAGTGTATATCAATATATGGCAATGTTGCTAGTTATTCACCGCGATGAGTGAGAACTGCATCCACTAGACCATATTCAACTGCCTGATCCGCGGCCATGAAGTTGTCACGATCCGTGTCGCGCTCAATCACTTCTAATGGTTGGCCTGTATGTTCAGCAAGCAGTGTATTTAATTTTTGCTTGATCGTTAGGATCTCTTGCGCGTGGATCTGAATGTCAGACGCTTGGCCTTGGAAACCGCCTAGAGGCTGGTGAATCATCACGCGAGAGTTAGGTAGAACGTAACGTTTACCTGGCGCACCACCCGCTAGAAGGAAGGCACCCATTGAGCACGCTTGACCCATACATACGGTACTTACATTTGGCTTGATGAACTGCATTGTGTCATAGATTGACATGCCCGCTGTTACGCTACCGCCTGGAGAGTTGATGTATAGGAAGATGTCTTTGTCAGGATTTTCAGATTCTAGGAAAAGCAGTTGGGCCACGACAAGGTTTGCCATGTGGTCTTCCACTTGACCTGTTAAGAAAATTACACGCTCTTTCAACAAACGAGAATAAATATCGTAAGAACGTTCACCACGGGAAGTCTGTTCAACCACCATTGGTACTAGTGCGTCCATAATCGATGGCATTGTATTTTTTTCTTGGTAGCTCATATTCTTATGTCCCTAAAATAAATGGCCCGTATGATACATATCATACGGACCATTGTTAGCAGAATAGTTAACGCTAAGTCAACCTTCTCAGCAATTTATTGCTTATTAAGCAGCAGGTTGCTGGTTCATTAGCTCGTTGAAGCTAACGTTCGCTTCAGTCACCTGAGCTTTCGCGATGATTGCATCGATAGCTTGCTCTTCTAGAGCAACGTTGCGCATGTTGTTCATCATTTGCTCGTTCTGCTCGTAGTAAGAAACAACTTCTGTTGGATCTTCGTATGCCGTCGCCATTTCTTCGATAAGTGCTTTCACTTTCTCGTCGTCAGCTTTTAGCTCTTCAGACTTGATTACTTCACCTAGAAGAAGACCAACAACTACGCGACGCTTAGCTTGCTCTTCGAATAGCTCACGTGGAAGCTGAGCTGCAGCTTCTGGGTTGCCACCGAAACGCTGTGCAGCTTGCTGACGTAGAGTACCGATTTCTTGATCGATTAGAGCTGCAGGAACGTCGATGTCGTTTTCTTTAACTAGACCGTCGATTGCTTGCTCTTTGATGCGGTTCTTAACAGCTTGCTTAAGTTCACGCTCCATGTTCTTACGAACTTCTGCTTTAAGAGCGTCAACGCCACCTTCAGCCACACCGAACTTAGAAACGAACTCGTCGCTTAGTTCTGGAAGCTCACGAGCTTCAACTTTGTTTACTTTGATAGCGAATTTAGCCGCTTTACCTTTTAGGTTTTCTGCGTGGTAATCTTCTGGGAAAGTCACGTCGATTTCGAATTCCATACCAGCAGTCTTACCTGCGATACCGTCTTCAAAACCAGGGATCATGCGACCAGCACCCATTTCTAGTGGGAAGTTCTCAGCTTTACCGCCTTCGAACTCTTCACCGTCGATTGAACCAACGAAATCGATAGTAGCGCGAGTGCCTTCACCAGCGGCTGCTTCAACTTCTGTCCAAGTCGCTTGTTGCTTACGTAGAGTTTCGATCATCTCTTCAACGTCAGCGTCTTGAACTTCAGTTGTTGGTTTTTCAACAGTGATGTTCTCTAGACCTTTTAGTTCAACTTCTGGGTAAACTTCGAAAGTTGCGTTGAATACTAGGTCTTGACCTTCTGCAGACTCAACAGGAGCGAAAGTAGGTGCACCTGCTGGGTTGATCTTCTCTTTAACGATCGCTTCGATGAAGTGGCGTTGCATTACTTCACCCATCACGTCTTGACGTACTGCTTTGCCGTACATCTTCGCAACCATTTTTAGAGGCACTTTGCCTTTACGGAAACCATCGAAACGACGGTTTTTTGCGATGTTGCGTAGTTCAGCTGTTACAGCATCTTCGATGTTTGCAGCAGGAACAGTAATGTTTAGACGGCGCTCTAGGCCCTCTAGCGTTTCAACAGTAACTTGCATTATTCATTAACCTCAAAACTGGCTCAGATATCTGAGCTTATGTGCTCTACTCCGAAGACAGAGCCCATCCTTGTTTGTACTCTATGAGTACTCTTCTATAAATCGAGTATCGACAACTGACGAATCAATCATCGGACTAATTAGCGATATCCTTACGAATTGCTTCGTTTAAAAGGTATCTCCGATTAGCCTCAGGATAAAAATTTAGACGCAGCATTCTACCGACCTCATCGGTAGCTGTCGAGTCTAGCCCCACGATCCCTACGGGATTCACCTAAAAACTCACTTAACTGCTAAAAAAAGCGCCAATAACGCTCTCTTTGTTTCCAGAAATGGGGACATTAATGCCTTTTTCAAGAGAAACTAATCTTTTTTTTTGATTAAAGATTAAAACTAGATCTAAGTCCGGTTTTACCCCTCAATTTATTAACCTTATTAAACACATTCATAACAAAACCCTTTACGCTATGGACGTTCGAGACCGGGATAGAAGGCAGTAGAAAATGGCATTTCGCAAAAGTAAGTTCTATTTAGCCATACTCTATCTCGTTGTTGTTTTGGTTGGTTCAAATTGGGTATGGAATGCAAGCCAACACGGACTGTATCAAGCCCACAATGAACAACTCGAACGCTTTGCCGAGTTTATTTCGAGTAAGCTCGATAAATATGCGCACTTACCGCAATTGATCGCCAAGAACAAAGCTCTCATCTCAGCGCTACAGCATCCAACTAACAGTGCACAAATTGAATTGACCAATCGCTACCTTGAACAAGTCAATCAGACCATTCAATCCACCGACACATATCTGCTTGATGAGTTTGGTAATACCATCGCGTCCAGTAACTGGAACCTAGAACGTTCATTCCTCGGCCGTAACTACGCTTGGCGACCGTACTTCTCAGAAGCCATTCAAGGCAAACCAAGCCAATACTTTGCCCTAGGCTCAAGCTCAAAACAGCGCGGTTACTACTTTTCTTACCCTGTTACTTACGCCGCTGAAACCATTGGGGTCATCGTGATCAAAATGGATCTCACGGCGATCGAAGCCAACTGGCAAAACAAGACCAATATTTTCGTCGCCACTGACCCGTACAACGTCATCTTCATGTCAAGCCACGAAAACTGGCTATTCAAAAGCCTAAGCACCTTGTCTGAACATGATCGACAAACCATTATCAACAGTCGCCAATATTTGGATAGACCGATTCGTTCATTTGGCTTTTCTGGTGATCTCGATGCTAAGCATTCACAATTGACTCACCCGACTATTCCCGGATTTGAAAATGATTATTTGATTTCATCTCGCCAACTGAGCAATCACCCTCTGACACTTCGGGTACTCACATCCAAAATCACCTTACTGTGGTCTACGTTAAGCTTTTGGCTTATCACGACATTGATCTTTGTGATTGTCTATCTGTCGATGCAGCTCTCTTTTCAGCGTCAGCTCAAAAAGCGTCAATTCGAACAGCTACAGCTCGAAGCCAAGCAAAAGCTCGAATTTCTCGTTATGGAACGCACTTCAGAGTTACAAGCTGAGATTGGTGAACGAACCAAAGCCGAACATGCCCTGCGCCAAACCCAGAATGAACTGATTCAAGCAGCAAAACTTGCTGTACTCGGTCAAATGTCGGCCAGCATCAGCCATGAATTGAACAACCCTTTAGCGGCCATTCGGAGCTTTGCAGACAATGGTCGCCGCTTTTTAGAGAAAACTCATTATCATCGAGTTGATGAGAACTTGAGCCGAATTTCTGCGTTAACCGACCGGATGGCAAAGATCAGTCATCAGCTCCGCTCTTTTGCCAAGAAAAGCGATAGCAACGAAGTCTCACCGGCAGAACTGGCCCCCATTCTTATTGCCGCGCATGAGCTTCTCGCGCCGCAGTTCAAGTCTCAGTTGGTGAAGATCCAACTCGATATCGAAGATGATTTAGCGCAGGCCAACATCAACCCGATTCAATTGGAACAAGTGCTGATCAACTTGCTGACCAATGCAATACAAGCTTTAGAGCACAGCAGTAATAAACAAGTGAACCTTAGCGCGCACCAAACCCAAGAGCGCGTTGTCATTATGGTGGACGACAATGGCCCCGGCATTCCTTTTGACCTGCAAGCTCAGCTGTTCGAGCCTTTCTATACCACTAAGAAAAATGGACTTGGTCTGGGGCTTTCAATTTCGCACCAAATCGTTCAAGCCATGAAGGGAACGCTAACGGTGAGTGAATCTCCATTAGGTGGCGCACGTTTCACACTATCACTGCCAACAATAGCTCGATCTACAATAACTAAAAGCCAGTAAGGAAAGTCGATGTACGATGTCATTTTTATCGACGACGAGAGCGATATTCGTCTTGCCATTGAACAGAGCTTCGAGCTTGAAGAGATTTCAGCTTGCTTCTTTGCCAATGCTGAAGACGCGCTGATCGCAATTAAAGAACAAGGACTGCCAAAAGTCGTCATCACCGATATTTGTTTACCTGGTTTATCAGGGGAAAATATCTTAGCGAGCATCTCGCACCAAGACCCAGACATTCCGGTGATCTTGATTACAGGTCACGGTGATATATCAATGGCGGTCAATGCACTCAGAAATGGCGCCTATGACTTTATCGAAAAACCGTTTCCGATTGAAAGGCTCATCGACACCACTCGCAGAGCCATCGATAAGCGTTCTTTGACACTTGAAAACCAAGCTCTCAAACGCAGTTTAAAAGCCAGCCAAACTCTTGGGCCTCGTATCATTGGCGATACCCCATCAATTCAAAGCTTGCGTGACACCATCATCCACATCGCAGACACCCATGCCGATATTTTATTGTTTGGTGAAACCGGGACAGGTAAAGAACTGTTTGCTCGTTCTATCCATGAACAGAGCTCCCGTCGAGAAGGTAACTTTGTCGCAATTAACTGTGGTGCAGTGGCAGAGAACCTGATTGAGAGTGAACTTTATGGCCATGAAAAAGGCGCATTCACAGGCGCTGATAGCACCCGCATCGGTAAGCTAGAACATGCGCAAGGTGGCACCCTATTCCTAGATGAAATCGAATCCATGCCGATGCAAGCGCAAATTCGCTTGCTGCGCGTACTGCAAGAACGAGTAATTGAACGTGTGGGCTCGAATGAATTGATCCCTATTGATATCCGAGTCATCGCAGCGACTAAGGTCGATTTAAAAGTGGCGGCCTCTGAAGGGGTATTCCGTGAAGATCTCTACTATCGCCTTAATGTCGTCACGCTCGATTTACCGCCTCTCAGGCAAAGAAAGGAAGACATTCCTACCCTATTTCACCATTTCTTATTGGTGGCCGCCTCTCGCTACGGTAAGTCAGCCCCGGCAATTGAAGCACAGCAAATCCACCAGCTGATGGCACACGATTGGCCCGGCAATGTTCGCGAATTACGTAATGCGGCAGAGCGATTTGTGTTACTGGGGCAGCTGTCTCAACTTGATAAGTCGGCACAAGATAGCCAAGACGTCGGCTTAGCCCAACAAGTCGCTGAGTTCGAAAAAAGCATGATTGAACAAGCCTTGAATCAATATTGCGGCCGAATTAAAGAGACAATGGAGTATCTCCAGCTACCGAGAAAAACCCTTTACGACAAAATGCAGAAACACGGTTTAGATAAAAATAACTACAAAGGTGAATAACTCGTTCACGTTTTGTTCATCAGGGCTTGGGTATAGTCACTTCATCAACGGAACTGATACCTAGGGAGTTTCCTAATTGACTCCCCCTTGCCCATAAATAGAAAGCCCCGGACGACTGCCTGTCCGGGGCTTTTTTTATCTAACCATTGAGTCTAGCCATCACTACTTAGTGATGATTTCTGGTCCCATTAATGTTGTTGGTAACCAAGTCGATACCCATGGCACGTACGTCACGATAATGAGGAAGAGGAACATCACGGCTACCCATGGTAGGGCCGCTTTGACCACTTGCATCATTGACATCTTCGCGACACCGGCGGTGACAAACAAGTTGAGACCAACTGGCGGGGTTATCATGCCTATCTCCATGTTCACTACCATCATGATGCCAAGGTGAATTGGGTCGATACCAAGTGCAATCGCAATTGGGAATACGAGCGGTGCAACGATGATCAATAGACCTGACGGCTCCATGAACTGACCACCAATCAGAAGCAATACGTTCACCACAATCAAGAACGTAATTGGACCAAGACCGGCTGAAAGCATCGACTCTGTGATCATTTGCGGAATACGCTCTTCAGTGAGCACGTGCTTTAAGATCAGAGCATTGGCGATAATGAACAACAGCATGATGGTCAGCTTGCCCGCTTCATACAGTGTATGTTTGGTATCTTTATGCACGAACGCTTGAACGATCTTCACCAAGGCGGGTTTCTTGTTCTCTTTGTCAGCGAATGGCCCCATGTCTTTGTAGATAAAATTCGCGATTAAGAATGAGTAAACCGCCGCTACCGCCGCCGCTTCTGTTGGGGTAAAGACACCGCCATAGATACCACCGAGGATGATCACGACTAGCAATAAGCCCCAACTTGCATCTTTCGCCGCTGCGAACATTTCGCCCCAACCAACAAAGGGTTGCTTTGGTAGATTCTTAATACGAGCAGCAATATAGATGGCGATCATCAGCATCACACCCGCAAGCAGACCTGGGATTACACCACCAAGGAACATACGACCAACAGACACATCCGTTGCCGCCGCATACACCACCATAACGATCGATGGTGGAATCAAAATACCCAGCGTACCAGCATTACAAATCACGCCTGCAGCAAACTCTTTCGAGTAACCATTTTTGATCATACCAGCGATAACTATACTACCGATTGCGACTACGGTTGCCGGAGATGAACCTGACAATGCCGCAAACATCATACACGCCACGACCGATGCCATCGCTAGACCGCCTCTAAACCAGCCAACCATGGCAATGGCAAAGCGGATAATGCGTTTGGCTACGCCGCCGGTCGACATAAAGCTTGAAGCGAGAATGAAGAATGGAATTGCCAGTAATGTGTAGTGACCAGCAAAGGCATTAAACAGGGTTTGAGCCACCGAGGCTAATGACGCATCAGAATGCATCATCAAAAAGACCATACTCGATAGACCAAGCGAGACGGCAATTGGCACGCCCACCAGCATGAAGCCTATCACCATGACGAATAAAAATAGGATTTCCATGGCTTAGCGCTCCTTGCTCTTATCGTTGTTGTCTGAACTTGTTGGGACCTTCGGCTCCATCGCGTCACCCGCATCTTTCAGTTCTTCTTTTAGAGCTTCTAGCTCTTCTTCCGCTTCATGCCCCGCAATTAAGCGGTCTAACTTGCCAGAGATGATTTGTAGAGTGATTTGAGCAAAGCGGAACGTTAGCAACGCCATACCAATCGGCAGTGCCATGTAAGGAATAAAACGCGGCATTTTTTCATAGCGTTCACCTTCATTGAGCCAATCGGCTAAGAACTGGAGCATTTCAGGCATTGGGATATCATCGGTTTCATACCAGGCACGATCAGTCGCAAATGGATACCAATAGTTCCAAGAGCCAATCAGCAACATTATCGAGAAAGCCAAACAACATGCAGCCGCAATCAGCGCATACACTTTACGTAGCTGCTCTGGGGCAAGGTTGATGATGACATCGACACCAATGTGGAAATGTTTTTTGACCCCATAAGAGGCGCCCACTAACACCATCCAGGCGAACATGAATACCGTGAGCTCTAGCGCCCACAAAATGTTGTCGTTAAACACGTATCGAAAAATGACATTGGCAAAAGTGAGCAAGGTCATTGCTCCTAAAAAGAACGCTATGAGGGTTTCCTCAATCGCATCCGTCACCTTCCCAATTCTGGCAAAAATTGACTGTTCCATAAGCTACTTCACTATATCGCAGGTAAAGAAAGGCCCTCTTCCCGATATGCCTGTTAGTCAGGCATTAAGAGGGCCAAAAGTTTAGGGGGAGATTATTATTATTTGTTTGACGCTAGCGCCGCTTCAATCAGATCAGTACCGATATCTTTTTCAAACTGCTTCCAAACAGGTTGAAGCGCGGTAACCCATTGCTGGCGCTGCTCTGGAGTCAGCGTACGAACTTCACCACCGGCTTCGATGACATTGTTCTTGTTCGCGAGATTCACTCGAGAAGACTCAGCATTACGTGTTTCCGTTACTTCTTGAATGATTTTTGCTAACTGGTTGCGCTGATCATCGGGTAGGCCTTTCCAGAAATCTTTTGACGTCACCACTAGGTAATCAAGGATGCCGTGGTTGGTCTCAGTAATGCCGTCCTGCACTTCAAAGAACTTCTTACCGTAGATGTTTGACCACGTGTTTTCTTGGCCGTCGATAACCTTAGTTTGTAGACCGCCATACACTTCTTTGAATGACATTTTCTGTGGGTTTGCGCCTAACTGTTCAAACTGAGCTACCAGTACGTCAGAGGCTTGAACACGGAACTTCAGACCTTGCGCATCTTCAGGCGTCAGCAGTGGTTTGTTCGCCGACATCTGTTTCATACCATTGTGCCAAAATGCCAGACCTTGCAGGCCACGACGACGCATTGCGTTTTTCAGCTTTTCACCCGACTCTGAGTTTTGGAAACGATCCACCGCTTCAACATCTTCAAATAGGAAGGGTAAATCGAAAATACGGTACTTCTTCGTGAACTTTTCAAACTTAGAAAGAGAAGGGGCAGCAAGTTGCACGTCACCGTTGAGCAGTGCTTCCAGCACTTTGTTGTCATCATAAAGCGTCGAGTTTGGGAAAACCTGCATACACATTTTTCCGTCCATTTCTTCGTTAACGCGCTTTTCGAGTAATGAAGCCGCAATACCTTTTGGGTGTTTGTCTGTATTCGTTACGTGACTGAACTTAATCACCGTTTCACCTGGATCACAGTTAGCAGCAGCATTAAAGCTCGTGACAGCAAGAATTGAAGCAGACAGTAGGGTCAATGGCTTAAACATTATTATTCTCCTTGTTAAATGAACAACCCCATCAATGGGTGTTGATACATAATTAAGGGCAATAACTGAGCCAAGTAATTAGAAGATTAATTTGACATACAATTCAACAACTTAACTTAAAAAAGATAGACAAGGTGTATCAACTTCAAATTTATCAACAAGGAATTGGGGGGATTTTCACCCATTGAAGACTCCCGAATGGGTGATATTTCACCAATGAATGTTTACTTCGATGAAAAACAAATGGCAGCTATAAATAGCTGCCATTTTCGTTACAAGAGATGAGGTGAGCAATAAGGAGACATGACTGCCCACCTCTACTCACAATGCATGACACTCGCTTCATGCTATGTTTATAAGCTTAGTCAATAATGCATAAATTACTAACAAACATATCAATAAAAATAATATTAATGAAAATCGATACGCTGCTCGCTGCTTGCATCGAAGAACACCGCTTTCGATAAATCAAAATGAAGAGGCGCCACTTGCCCAGCAGTCACATCAAATTCTGGCGACAAGCGACACGCGACTTCTTGCTCATTGACTTTAATCATCGCAATCGTATCTGGCCCTGTCGGTTCCAGCACTTCCAGCGTCAGATCCAACTTAGTGGTCGCCGTGGACTCTGCGTTCTCACTGTCTGTGATGTGTTCCGGACGAAGACCAATCACCACCTCTTTGCCATCTTGCTCTCGCATCGACGGTGGCAGATTAATGTGGTGTTCTTGACCATTGCTACCCTTAACCTTGATCACTGGCTTATCTTGCTCATTCAGATCGACCATGGTTTTAATGAAGTTCATCGATGGTGAGCCCATAAAGCCGGCCACAAACATATTATTCGGCTTGTTGTAGATCTCTTGTGGTGTACCAAGCTGCTGCAGCTCGCCATCTTTCATCACGGCAATTCGATCGGCAAGTGTCATTGCTTCGATTTGATCGTGCGTCACGTAAACAATGGTCGTGTTCAGTTGCTGGTGCAGGCGTTTAATTTGATGACGCATTTCAACGCGCAGCTTCGCATCTAGGTTCGATAATGGTTCATCAAACAGATAGAGTTTTGGTCTGCGGGCAAGTGCGCGTCCCATTGCCACACGTTGACGCTGACCGCCCGATAACTGCGATGGTTTTCGGTCTAGCAGGTGATCAATCTGCAGCATCTCTGCGACTCTATTTACCTCTGCATCAATCTCTTCTTTGGGCATTTTACGAATCTTCAAACCAAACTCGATGTTACCGCGTACCGTCATATTTGGATACAGCGCGTAAGACTGAAACACCATCGCAATGTCACGATCTTTTGGTTCAACCACAGACACATCATTACCGTCAATCACGATTTCGCCCGAGCTGATATTCTCTAACCCTGCAATGGTGTTCATTAGGGTTGATTTACCACACCCTGACGGCCCAACAAGGATAAGGAACTCGCCTGAATCAATGCTGATGTCTATCCCTTTGAGTGTTTCTTGATCCGCTTTCGGGTAGGTTTTACGGATTTGTTTTAGTTCTAGAGTTGCCATGATAATTATCCTTTTACCGAACCTGCGGTTAAACCACGAACAAAGTATTTTCCTGCTAAGACATAGACGAGAAGTGTTGGTAAGGCGGCAATAATTGCGGCGGCCATATCCACGTTATATTCCTTCACGCCAGTGCTGGTGTTGACCAAGTTATTCAGCGCAACCGTAATTGGCTGAGTTTCTGAGCCCGAGTAAACCACCCCAAATAAGAAGTCATTCCAAATCGCTGTGAACTGCCAAATAACGGTCACCATGATGATTGGCGTAGAGATCGGCAATAGGATTTTGAAGAAGATGGTAAAAAAGCCCGCTCCATCCAATTTAGCCGCTTTGACTAACTCATCAGGAATGCTGATATAGAAGTTTCTAAAGAACAGCGTCGTAAACGCCATGCCGTAGATAACATGCACAATTACAAGACCTGCGGTGGTGTTCGCTAAGCCTAGTTTGCCAAGTACCGTTGCCATTGGCAGAAGGACAACTTGGAACGGAATAAAGCAACCAAACAGCAACAAGCTGAAAAATAGGTTAGAGCCTCTAAACTGCCATTTGGTCACAACGTAACCATTAAATGCGCCAAGCAAGGTAGAGATCGCCACGGCAGGAATCACCATCTGGAAAGAGTTCCAAAAGTAGCCTTTTACCCCTTCACACTTTACGCCGGTACACGCGCTGTCCCACGCTTTAAACCATGCATCAAACACCCACTCGGTTGGCAAGCTCATTAAGTTACCCGCTTTGATATCAGGCAGCGTTTTGAACGAGGTAATCACCATCACAAACAGCGGCATTAGGTAAACAACACAAAAAAACGCCAACAATGAGTAGATAAACAATCGAGAGAAATTGATACTCTGCATCATGATTTTTTCTCCCTAAGTTCCGAATACAGATAAGGTACGAGAATCGCTAAGATACCTGCTAGCATCATCATGGCACTGGCTGCGCCAAGGCCAATCTGACCACGAGTAAACGAGTGTGCGTACATGAACAATGCAGGAAGATCAGAAGAGTAACCCGGGCCACCCGCCGTCATTGCCGTCACTAAGTCAAAGCTCTTAATCGCGATGTGTGAAGTGATGATGACTGCGCTAAAAAATACCGGTCTCAGGCAAGGCATAATGATGCGCCCATAAATAGTTGGCAGGTTAGCGCCATCAATCTGCGCCGCTTTAATGATCGAAGAATCAATGCCACGCAGGCCAGCTAAAAACATCGCCATCACAAATCCTGACGACTGCCATACCGCCGCGATCACTAAGGTATACACCGCCATATCCGAATCAACGAGCCAATTGAATTTAAAGTCGGTAAAGCCCCAGTCTTGCATGAGCTTCTCGATGCCAAGCCCAGGGTTGAGAATCCATTTCCAAGCCGTACCGGTAACGATGAACGACAGTGCCATCGGGTAAAGATAGATAGTACGAATGGCCCCTTCTTGGCGGATGTTCTGATCCAACAAGATAGCGAGACCAACACCAAGGCCAATGGCCACCAGCATAAACAGCAGACCAAAAATCCCTAAGTTAGTAATGGAAGTAACCCAACGATCGTTCTCCATCAGCTTTTCATATTGAACGAAACCGACAAAATTAAATCTGGGTAAAAAACGAGAGTTGGTCATTGAAAGCGCCGCTGTCCAGAAGATGTAGCCATAAATACAGACCACAGTCACCAAGACAGTCGGTGCCAATACGATTTTCGGTAGCCAGTGCTGAAGTCGGTCTGCCCAATTAGGCTTTATGGTTGACTTCTTCTCATACCGATTCACAACATGCTCCATAACGAATCCTTACGTCATAAATACCCAAACAAGGTCCAGTTTGGATAAAGGAAGGGCGAACAGGCTCCCCACAAGCCTGAACGCCCTTTGGGGGTTTGGAGAAACGAATGACAGTTAGATGGCTGCTTTTACTGCTTTCGCTAGTTTTTGCGCCGCTTGCTGAGGATCAGCATCTGCATCGTTGAAGAAGTTGGTTACGACATCATAGATTGCGCCTTGAGCATAACTGGTTGTCGATAGGCCGTGTGCCATACTCGGTACTAGGTCGCCCGATTTTGCACTCGCTTTAAAAGTCGCCATTGAATCAAGCGCACATTGGTCAAATTTCGCCATGTCCATATCTAGACGAACTGGGATCGAACCTTTGTTTAGGTTGAACACTTCTTGGAAGTCTTTAGTCAGGATGGTGCGAGCTAAGTCTTGCTGCGCTTTCTGATTGCCTTTGTCACTGAGCTCAAAGAACGCAAAACTATCAATGTTGAATGTGAATTGGCCGTTAGTACCCGGCGCTGGTGCACAGATGTAGTCTTTACCCGGTACTTTGCCTGCCGCAGTAAATTCGCCTTTTGCCCAGTCACCCATGATTTGCATTGCCGCTTCGCCGTTGATAACCATTGAGGTTGCAACGTTCCAATCACGGCCTGGCGAGTTCGCATCAATGTAGTCACGGATTTTTTGGAACTTAGTGAACACTTCAACCATCTTGTCGCCAGATAGCGTATCCATGTCTAGCTCTACAAACGCTTTGTTGTAGTCTTCACTGCCAAGTACGTCTAGCGCTACCGCTTCAAATACCGTGGCATCCTGCCAAGGTTGACCACCGTGTGCTAAAGGCACATAACCTGCGGCTTTGATTTTCTCTGCAGCAACGAAGAACTCATCCAAGGTGGTTGGTAGCTCAACACCCGACTTCTCGAGCACTGCTGGGTTAGCCCAAATCCAGTTAACACGGTGAACATTGACCGGCACAGCCACATACTCGCCATCAAACTTCATCACGTCAGTAACAACAGACGGTAGGATTTGATCCCAGTTTTCTTGTTTACCTGTGCTTTCCAATGATGTTAAGAAACCAAGACCACCCCACTCTTGAATGTCGTGACCTTTAATTTGAGCCGCTGACGGTGGGTTGCCTGATACCGCGCGTGTTTTTAGTACCGTCATTGCTGATTCACCGCCACCACCAGCTACTGCGAAATCTTTCCAAGTGTGGTTTTGCTTCTCGAGCATCTCTTTCAGTACCGCGGCTGATTTCGCTTCGCCACCCGCTGTCCACCAGTGAAGGACTTCCACTTCGCCCGCATTGGCAAAGTTAGCAGCAGAAAGAAGAGATAAAGTAAGTAGGGTTTTATTAAGTTTCATTATTATCTTCCATGTATTGGATTAGACATTCAGGCCAACCGCTTAATGACCCCAAGCATTCTTGCTTGTTCATAATGGAGTCTATCCAAATAGAATTTTTTGATTGAAACAAACCGTAAAGACAATGTAACAACGATGTTACATTAGACTTCTAAGCTAGGTGGAACAAAGACTTGGGCACGAAGCCCTTTAGTAGGTAAGTTGTCAATAATGAGATCTCCACCATGCCCATGGAGAATGTTTCGGCAGATCCCCAACCCTAATCCATGCCCTGCGTCATCGTTTGCTAGCCGATAATAGGGTTCAAAAACCGCTTCGAGTTTATCTTCTGGTATGCCTGGACCTTGATCGGTGATGACAATTTGAATCCATTCCTCACTCATCGATACAGCAATCTCTGCCCTGTCTCCATACTTAACGGCATTATCAACCAGATTACTCAGCACCCGCTTCATCGCTAATGGCTTAGCAACAATCGGTTCCATCGAAAAAGGAATAAAACTTACTACAATGCGGCTCTGATTCAGCGGTTCAACAATAGACTCAATCAACTCACTCAAATCGATATAGGCGTTGTTCTCGTGCAGGTCGGTGTCACGCACACATTGCAGTGCCCCTTTAACCATCATCTCTAGCTCATCGAGATCACGATTAAACTTCTCTCGTTTCGTATCGCTTTCAAGCAACTCTGCCCTAAGCCTTAGTCGCGTTATGGGTGTTTTTAAGTCATGAGAAATGGCAGAAAACAAATGCTCCCTGTCGGCCACGTAACGACGAATGCGCTGTTGCATTCGATTGAATGCACGGGTTGCTGTGACGAGCTCACTCGCCCCCTCTTCTTTAAGCGGCGCTTGGTCGATGTCCATGCTCATTTCATTAGCGGCTTTGGCTAATCGTTTGAGTGGCTTTACTTGCCTTCGAACTAGCAGATAGGTCAGCACAAGCAAAATCGTAGTCGAAAGGACCAAAAAGAGAATCTGCTCTCGTCCAATCAGGGTATCGTCCAACGTAACATAAGGTGCAGGCAGTAATGCGGCGATGTATAACCACTCGTGTGTGGCCAACTCGATTTGAACGACCAATATGGGCGGGTCTATCGGGTTTAACGTTAGCGTATGATGAGCCCATGATTTCGGAAGATCGTGCAAATAGATGTCATTTTTAAGCAAACGCAAGTTATCAGGATGAGAGAAATCAACCGAGATGGACTCAACTTTGGTGAGCTTGCTGGACAAGACCTTTTCTATCGAATCGATGGAGGCGAGTTTGAGAGGCGTATCGTCAATCGGCTCAACGATCAGCTGCTCTTTATTGAAAGAAACAAAAAAACGCGTCCCCCCCATATTACGAATTTGGTCGAGAACAATATGGCGGTATTTGACTGGCAATGACTGGAAGAAATTAACGGTAGAAGCGAACATATTCGCCATGCTTTCAGACGCATCCCGAATACCCGCAAGCTCTTTGTGCTTAGACTCGGTATACCAGATAGAGGTTGCTACGCCCTGAGCAAGTACAACAGCAAGCAAAGTCAGCCCTAAGGTTCGCCCGACCAACGAGTTAGGTTTAAACTTCGAGAACCATCGCCATATCGGGTTACTCATAGCTCACCGGTACAGCAAGCAAATAGCCGTTACCTCGCATGGTTTTGATGTAGTGAGGGAAACGTGCACTGTCACCCAAGCGTTGACGAAGACGACTCAATTGCACATCTATGCCTCGCTCAAATGGCAATGATTCACGTCCACGAGTCGCAAAAGAAATGGTATCTCTATCGAGTACCTCGTTAGGTCGTTTGAGAAACAACATTAGCAACGCAAAATCACTGCCTGAAAGATCATGAGTTTGGAGGTTTTCCAAATGGGTAATTCGATGGGCGAGCGGATCCAACTGCCAATCACCAAATACGATCGATTTTGCGTTTGCACTGGCAGGCAATTCTTCCGGCTTCGAGACTCGGCGTAACACCGCTTTAATGCGAGCGTTCAAATGGCGTGGGTTAAAAGGTTTGGCTATGTAGTCATCTGCACCAATCTCTAAGCCGATGATCTGGTCTGTATCATCGGAAACCGCAGTGAGCATAATGATAGGGACAGACGATTGACGGCGAACTTGCTGACACAGGGTAAAGCCATCATCACCGGGGAGCATCACATCAAGCAGAATAAGATCCGGATAGCCATTTTGCTCGATATCGAGCTTCATCGCTTCACCATCATTCACCGCACTCACCTGATAGCCCTGCTTGGTTAGATACTCTTCTAACAACTCACAAATCTCTTGATCGTCATCGACAACGAGAACCTTAGCCGACATATCGCTACTACCTATTGCTGCGTACATTTATAAAAGGAGTGTAATCACTTCTTTCACCGCTATTGATCAATCATTGCGTAGAATTTGAGGTTGTTGCGGATATCTGTCACATCTTATTAACAGTGCGTTTTTTCTTACCTAGCTCTCAGAGCTCTAAGAAAGAAAAACAATAAAAGAAGGCACAAAGTGGGGGGAAAGTAGCAAGCCTGTTTACCACAGTAGATAGCAGAGACAGGCTATGCGTTACCAAAGTGGAGTATTACAGGGCAATAAACACACCAATGACAGTCGCTAATGAAAATAGACAAGTGCGGCTGATAACGCCAAAGTTTGAAGGTTGAATCATTTCTTGATGCTGCATAGACAAATCTCCTTTTGTTTCATCGTCATTACAATATGATGAAATTTCAGAATATTCTCAACGCATAACCGTGTTAATTTTTTATGACAGCAATACGATTATTTACGTAATCCGAGAGAGATTCGAACAAAATCGCCATCCTCGAATTCGACACTGTGATCAAAAAGCGAAGAGGAATAGATAGTGCGCAAGAAAAGATGCCTTTCACCGTGAGTACCACGAAATAGCATCGAAATATCGGCAACTAGGCGGTTACGGTTGT
Source organism: Vibrio aquaticus (assembly GCF_003970385.1). Taxonomy (GTDB): domain Bacteria; phylum Pseudomonadota; class Gammaproteobacteria; order Enterobacterales; family Vibrionaceae; genus Vibrio; species Vibrio aquaticus. Next base: position 294,422 of record NZ_RXZH01000004.1, read on the forward strand.
TAAAGTGCGTATTAAGGTCTTGTGATAATACGCAAAGCAAACACCCCTTGCTGTTGTGTTTCAGGTCAACCTTTTCTGGGCTAGAGACCAGAACTGTCGTGTTCAGTTCTTTCTCTAACTGATTCACCAACAATAAAAAGCTATCAAGGTGTGGCAGTTCATCCCCTTCAACTGGCGTCAACAAGTTGCCAAGCATTGACTCCATATCCAAGCGCTGAGCTCGGGCATGGCTGACTAAGGAACGTACTTTCTTCTTAAACGGTTTGTACTTTTTGCTGTTAGAGGCTTTGTTTAACCAAGCGGAAAGAATGTCATTAATGTCACCGCGCGATTTTCGCGATAAGACTTTTCCAGAATGGTTTGTACGCAAGTGCAATAGTGCATGCAATGCAAGCTCAGCGAGAAGCGGTTCAAACTCAGGTTTAATGTTGGTGTGGATACTGCGCATTTTTACTAGGAATGGGTACTCGTACGAACTTAGGCAAATCACAATCGATAAGGGAGCGATATGCTACCGAAAAGGATTGCTTATGTACAGCGATGCATCGGAAAGGGTTGAAAGTGATAACTATGTGACTGTATTTTCCTCACGCCTAAGAAAGGTCATCAACCGACGCTATTACGGAATGGGAGATATCCTGCCCCTCTACTTAAGGCACTTGGCGTTTAGTTTAACAAATAGGGAATCATTCGAAACCTTACATTCATTGATTTATCTATACTGGTCACGGATAATTGGTAAAGAGTTTTTATTAGGTAGTCTACAACATGTCCTCATATTTAACCCATCTGGCATGGCAATATCAAACGATGAAACCGGAAGTAAAACTCCTGGTGGTTGCATTAGCGGAACTGGCTGACAACAAAGGTAATGTCGAAACTTCGCTAGATGAATTGCACTCATTTACCTGCATGACATCTGGCATTCTCCAAACCAACCTTTCTCACTTGGTGAAAGATAAGAATCCTGTGTTCATTAATGTATCACGGGGGCAAAATGGTACGTTAAGTGGCAAATTACACCTAGATCCTAATGTTGAGAGGCCAGCACAACAGAATCAGTATATGATGGCTGACCTACACACACTTGCTCGAGAGCAAGAAGAACAGCGTCAAGCTAATAAGAAAAAAGGACCGGTACGACTAAATCAAGCGCAGCGCAAACAGATGCAGCCATTACACATCGATCCTAACCAAAAGCAATTCCATAAAAACGAAATATACACCGAGACTATGCATGATTGGGCAAATGGGTTGTTACATACAGGTCAAGTTGCAATGGATGATAGATATGAAGTCTGGGAAGAGTTGGTCAAAGAGGTTCACGAGTCTGGCAATCAAGTATTCTCACACACGAACCTAGTGCAGCGTCTAAAGCAGAAAATATCTAATTATCACTCCAAACTAGAGCGACAAAAAGCACTCGATAAGAAGGCAGAGGAAGACAAGCACACACCGGTAGCAACCAGACGCAGACCAGTTCGACGCTCAGCCATTAGCGAGTTTGAAGAGAAAGCTGGGCGATTACTAGCTCGATTTGATGAAGAAGATTAACCATTAGAGGGCGTATGAGTAATAAAGATAGCAAACCAAAGAACGTCGGTGATATGGGTATGTCATTCGAAGACCACCTAAAATGGGTTGGAAAAAATGCAGGTGCCCCTACGGCACGGCAAAAACAGCCAACGCAGAAAGCTCCAAACCATCCAGCACGACGCCCTCAACTGCAGCAAGAACACCAATACTCGGTTCCTCAAGCAAAGGAATTCCATCCTGTTATGGAAGGGGATTGGTCACCGCAAGCTGCAGAGGATTTTTCTCAATATACTAAACAGCAAAGCAAACAAATTCTATACACATGGGTCATGCTCATGCAGGCGTTTGGTTCGAAGTTCACCGTACATTTTGGGGATGAACCTGACAAATTGTTTATGGACTTTGCGGTTGGGCTTACTAATGATGGGTTTGAACGACTAAAAGCTAACTTGTACGAGCGCCTAGATGAAAATCAAGAGTGGCCGCCATCGTTCACTCGACTTACCCAATTAGCTGACTCTCCTACTAAGGAGATGATGTATCAGGCTCGTAAGAAACTATTTCATCACCCCGAGAAAGACCCCAATAAACTGACCCGTGTCGAGCGTTACATCAAAAAGTACAAAATGAATGAGGTCAGAATGCTCTCAGAGCAATACTTTGAACAGCAATTTAACCGAAGATTCACCATTTGGTTCCGTGAAGTAATGTTTGATGACATGGATTTGTTTGAGGAGGAAGAGGCAAAAAAACTCGCTGAGTCTGAGCTAGTCCCAACCAAGCATGATAAACGCCGAGAAGAAGAAGTCCAAAATGGTAAAGCTTTTTCTACCCCAATTGGGGAACGCATTAAGAAGATCATTGAAGAGAAGAAAAGCTATGTTGTTATTGAGGATATTAATGAAGAAGACGAATAATGCGTGAGTTTCAAGTTCTTGAGCGACAGAAGGACTACTTCATATGCACCATTAAAGGTATGCATTGTCGGCTCGTTATTGACGAGTATAGCCAAAATCTAACACTGGGTATGCATACGTTACATGTTGAAGAAATCACTGATCGCTACGAACACTTTGCCAAAGACGCGGTATTTCGGCTCACCCTACCACTGAATGAGCAAGACTCAATTGCCATTTGTACACTAGCTACTGGGCGAAAAAACCGATTTACGTACAAGAAATGTCTACGTCTCGGTGGGAAGTGGGAACCAATTCTGAATGAATGGGTCTTCTCTGCTTCCGTTCAGGAGCAAGTTGAAGCGCTGCGAAAAATTGTGCAATCTCCTCCGAAGCTGGTCGAGGTGACGTTCCACGAAACCATTACCATGCCTGATAAAACACTCTCACTGTTCGGGTTTGAGTTAGTTAAGGGAATGTACGCACACCGAATACCGATGATGCACAAAGGGGTTCAGCTCAAAGGTGGTGACGTTATCTTTGTTGTAGAAAAACCTATGCACACAATCGCACTACCTGGCACCATCGTTCGGCTTCACGTGCCTGAGTCAATGATTGAAGATCCTGACTTCAGAGAGGATTACTTTGGCGCATTAAGCTACAGGATTATAAAACAGCGTGTGAATCGGTAAGGCTGTTAGTTTCATCGCCCTATTCTCTTCCATCCATAGAGTATTAACCGCAGGTAACGCGTAATATCGCTAAAAATATATTCGTCACGTCAGTTGCGTGACGAATTTCAATACAATAGCGCTTGGCTAAATAACGATAAAGCTCGCCCCAATTCAAGAACGCCGGTAACACCTGCATATCCTTTCTAACCGTTCCGTGCTTAACCTTCTTCAATCTCCATTGCACGAACTCATAGATGCGCTCACGGGCTTTTGAATCAACCGTAAGTGATTTGATGGTCATTGCTGAAAAGTAAGACGAAATGCGATTATGGCGGTACTTCTGCGAGATCAAATAATATTTGTGGTATTGCGCCTTAACATCGATATAGAAATCAATAGCGACTGGGATCGGTGTATCTAACGTGGGATTGCAGCGTGTGACTAACGTCTCATAGTTCATGGCACTGTCTCTACTGTGAGCCTAAATTGAGACAGAGTCCAGAAACGACAAAGGCGATGTAACTCTATGAATTACATCGCCTCTTAGAATAAATGGCACGCCCTATAGGATTCGAACCTATGACCACATCCTTAGAAGGGACGTGCTCTATCCAGCTGAGCTAAGGGCGCGCTACAGGAAAGGATTATACGAGTTAGAACTCTTAAAACAAGACCTTTTGATAACATTCTGATCTGAATGACTAAAAAAAGGCCACAGAATTATATTTTGATTAAAAACACCACGAAGCAAACGTTTGCTTATAGATATTCGTCAAATAATTTGCGACAATGCGCTGCAAATAAGTCGCCATCATTATCTTAAGGTATGTCATGACAGCTCAAAACATTGACGGAACTCTAATCTCTCAAACCGTTCGTTCAGAAGTCGCCGCGCGAGTAAAAGCTCGTAAAGAAGCGGGGCTACGTGCTCCAGGTCTAGCTGTAGTACTTGTGGGTGAAGATCCTGCATCTCAAGTTTACGTTGGCAGTAAGAGACGCGCCTGTGAAGAAGTTGGCTTTGTTTCGAAATCATTCGACCTTCCTGCAAACACAACAGAAGAAGAACTGTTGGCTCTGATTGATGAGCTCAATAATGATGAACAAATCGATGGTATTCTGGTTCAGCTGCCACTTCCTGCGGGTATCGATGCCACACACGTACTAGAACGCATTCACCCAGAGAAAGACGTGGATGGTTTCCACCCATACAACGTTGGCCGTTTGGCACAGCGAATTCCTAAGCTACGTTCTTGTACGCCAAAAGGCATCATCACTCTGCTTGACCGTTACAACATCAACCTACGCGGCATGCACGCTGTTGTTGTTGGTGCGTCAAACATTGTGGGTCGCCCAATGACGCTTGAGCTTTTATTGGCTGGTTGTACGACAACAACATGTCACCGCTTCACCAAAGACCTAGAAGGCCACGTACGTCAGGCTGATTTAGTTGTGGTTGCGGTAGGTAAACCAAACTTTATTCCGGGTAACTGGATCAAGAAAGGTGCGGTCGTGGTGGATGTGGGTATCAACCGCCTTGAGTCAGGCAAACTGGTTGGCGATGTGGATTACGAAAACGCAAAAGAGAACGCGAGCTTCATTACTCCAGTACCGGGTGGTGTTGGTCCAATGACGGTTGCGAGCCTGATTGAAAATACCATGCTAGCGTGTGAGCAGTTCCACACGAAAAAGTAGAGTCCTAATTACTTTACGCAGATAAAAAGAAAGGGTTGATGTTTAGTAACATCAACCCTTTTTAGTTTTCGGTAAACGCCCTGTCATCCTCAAGAATGAGGAACGAATGAATTGGGGATCTCTTAAAGCGAGCCTATTACTTTATGAGATTCCTTACTCACTCATCCTTCGCTCTAAGGAATGACACACTGATCATTAATACTTGTCATTACAGGCTTAGAATCACACCTGCAATCGATGCGCTCATTAAGTTAGCCATAACACCTGCGGCGATTGCACGGAAGCCAAACTTAGAAATAAATGGACGCTTTTCAGGAACAACGCTACCTAAGCCGCCAATCAACATCGCCATAGTAGAAATGTTGGCAAAACCACACAGCGCAAAAGTCACGATCGCTTGAGAGTGAGCACTTAACTGCGCTTTCACTTCTGTTAGCTGGATGAAAGCAACAAACTCATTTACAACGATCTTGTTACCGATCAAAGAGCCAGCGGTAATCGCTTCTGACCAAGGAATACCTAGTAGCCATGCTACAGGAGCAAACAAATAGCCAAGGATCAGCTCGAAGCTCAACTCAACGCCCACTAAGCTACCTAGCCAACCTAGCATGCCGTTCAGCATCGCAATCACACTGATAAATGCCAATAGAGTAGCACCTACCGCCACAGCAATACGTAGACCCGACATTGCACCGTCAGCCATTGCTTCAACGACGTTGGTTGCGCGTGGCATTTCAACGTTGTCTAGCTCAGTCGCTGTATCAATGACTTCTGTTTCTGGCACCATGATTTTCGCCATTAGCAGACCTGCAGGTGCAGACATAAACGCAGCTGCAATTAGGAAGTTAAGGTCAACGCCAAGAGAGGCATAGCCGACTAACGTACCACCAGCAACCGATGCTAGACCACCGACCATCACAGCGAAGAACTGCGAGTCCGTCATGTGTTTTAGGTAAGGCTTTACCACCAAAGGCGCTTCAATCATGCCAACGAAAATATTCGCGGTTGCTGAAAGTGATTCCGCTCGGCCAATGCCCAACAGACGTTGTAAACCACCACCGATAACGTTAATCACTTTTGGCATTAGACCAATATGGTAAAGACCAGAAATCAACGCAGAGAAGAAAATGATGATACCAAGAACATTGATAGCAAAGGTAAAGCCGCCTGTTGCTAGGCCACCAAATAGAAATGCGATGCCTTCTTGGCCGTAGTTGATCAGGTTCGATACTGCACCTGTCACACTATTAAGTACGTCTTTACCTGCAGGAACATAAAGAACCAACAGCGCAAAAGAGATCTGTAGAGCAAACGCAAGAGAAACGGTTTTTAGGTTGATGCGTTTACGGTTTGTAGAGAGCAACCAAGCCACAAACAGAATAGCAACAATACCAAGAATTGAGTTCATAAAATGAATCCGACAAAAGGGGGAACAAGAGTGGCGCCGGAGTCTATAGAATCAAAAATGAGATGCAAATCACATTTGTTAATTTCATGCGATCTTCAAGTGGTCACAAAACAACCTTCTCATCAAGTAGCTGATTTTATTAAATATAAACGTTTGCTTTTGGGTTTTATTTCCAAATAGAAAAGATGTTTCCAGTTTAGGAAACAATCTTCTCGCCCACTTTAGTGGTTAAGGACGTTGAATATACGGACTGAGTCGCTTATCCCAATGACAAGGAGTGCCGATTTTCTGCTTAATAAATTCAATCACAGCGGCAGTCTTTTTCGGTAAGTAACGACGACTCGGATAAACCGCATAAAACGGCATTACTTGTGAGGCTCGCCAATCAGGAAACAGCTGGATCAATTCACCATTTTTAAACTCATCACCAATCAAATACGTGGCAAGGTAAGCAATGCCCCACCCTGACACCGCAGCGTCTCGCACGGCTTCAGCAAGATCGACAGAGTAATTGCCAGAGACTTTCACATTGAGTTGATCCTCCGAGTTAGAGAAGGCCCAACGGGTATAGTCACGCTCCCAACTGCGATAAATAAGACAGTTATGATCAACCAGATCATTAGGATGCGTCGGAGTCGCATTCTTCACTAAATAATCAGGCGAAGCCGCCACCACAAAGTGAGAATCGGCAATTCTTTGTGCCACATACCCTTCTGGTAGATGCTCATTATTGGTGATCCAGAGATCGAGCCCCTCTTCCAACATATCGACCTTATAATCAAATAGATGAAGCTCGACTTGCAACTTAGGATATCGCTCTCTTAGCTCATTGATGGCCGGAATGATATGCAAAGTCCCGAACGATTGAGACAAGCCTAACTTAACCAAGCCCGCTACTTCTTCTCTTTGGCATTCAACTTCTCGCTGCGCTTCATCGATGATCTCCACCAGCTTTGCGCAATGTTCAAAGTAGTCTTGCCCGGCTTCTGTCGGGGTAAAACTGCGTGTGGTTCGCTGAACCAGTTGAATCCCGAGTGAAGACTCCAACGATGCAAGCTGCTTACTGACATGAGAAACCGACACCCCCAAGCTTTTAGCGGCTAAGGTGAAGTTTTTATGTTTGAGCAAGGCAGCAAAGACCACCATTTGCGAGGCGCGTTCAGACAGCACAAGTGACTCCAAAAGAAAAAGGAGCTCATTGAGCCCCTTTGTTGTTATAAGTTGATGATTACAATGTAATTCGGTCGGCTAAATGGCTGACCGCTAAAGCAAAGTAGTAAGAGCGATTCCACTTCATAAGAACATTGTAGTTGTTGTAAACCAAATAGACTCGCCCGTTGGCATTGTCTGGCGCCGTCAACCACGCATCCACATCGACTTGTGGCAATGCGCTGCCATCGTAACGAGTGATGCCAAGTTGATTCCACTCGGCGAGTGTTCTCTCTTTGCCCTCAACACGACCTTCTAGGTTCATGTCGAAGCTAGCAGGCAGTTTCACCTGACGCCCCCACGTGAACGTATCGTCCCAACCTGACTGACTTAAATAGTTAGCGGCTGACGCGAACACATCCACTTCTGAGTTCCAAATGTCTTTCTTACCATCGCCGTTACCATCAGCAGCGAAAGAAAGGAAAGAACTCGGCATAAACTGGCATTGACCCATCGCCCCAGCCCAAGACCCTTTAAAGTCTTCAAACTGGATATGGCCTTCATCTAAAATCTGCAATGCCGCCATGGTCTCTTTGCGGAAGAACGCTTCTCGACGACCGTCATAGGCCATCGTAGAAAGCGCATCGATCACTGGGTAATTACCCGTGAAACGGCCGAAGTTACTTTCTACCCCCCAAAGTGCAACGATGAAACGAGGCTGTACCCCGTATTCTTCACCAATGCGACTCAGCTCCTCATAGTGCTCTTTGTAGAGCTCTTTAGCCTGCTTTACTTTCCAGTCGGGCACCGCGCGTGGAATATACTCATCGAGCGTCAATCGCTTCTCAGGCTGGTTCTTGTCTGCTTTTACCGCGCGAGGTTTATGCTCTACGTTGGCAAAGGCTTGTTCAATCACCTGCTCTGAAACGCCTTTTTCTCGCGCTTCTGTTTTTAGCCCTTCAAGGTATTGCTCAAAACTTACTTCATTGGCGTAAGCGGTGGAGGCAATGGCTAAACCTAATGCTACTGACAATAATTTTTTCAATTTGCCCTCCTTGAGCATAGAGAGACAATCCGACTTTATAACTGATTATTCGTCTTCGGATTGCTGACGAGCTTTACGCTCTTTGTGTTCATCTAGTAAATTTTTTGGTGGTGGTGGCAGCTGTAGGAAAAAGCCTTCATCGGTCAGCGATTGTTTTACTTTTTCAACATCCACTTGAGCCAGACTACGTCCATCCAGTTTCACAACCATGACCATAGTAGGTTTGCCAAACATCTGCATTAATGTGTCAGGAACTTGTGAAAAATCATCCTTTTTAGGGATATATAAGTAAGCGCCTTCTTTTTTAGAACTTTTGTAAATTGCACAAAGCATGAGAAACCTTTGTCCGTATAATTCATGGAACGTAAGTGTTTTGCCAAATTTGAGAGCAAAACAGTCAATTGAGCGCAAGATAGCTTGCTGTGCTTATTTTAGGAATATAACATGATACCCCTAGTCTCAGGCAACGCCCTTAAGAGGTTGTAAGTAAAGATGTCACAGACCCCAGACCTAAAAGGCAGTAGCTTTACTTTGTCAGTTTTGCACCTTTCTGACAATGATGTAGAGAAAACGATTCACTTCCTACAAGAAAAGGTTACTCAAGCACCGGCATTTTTTGCCCATGCGCCCGTTGTCATCAACATATCAAAAGTCGATGGTGATATAGATTTCACGAGACTCAAAGAAGGTATTTCACTCGCCGGGATGATTCCTGTCGGGGTCACTGGCTGTAAAGACAAGCGCACTGAAAACTTAGCCACTAAAGCTAAGTTTGCGGTAATGTCTGCCAGTAAGTCTCCTGCACAAGCACCGGCCCAAATGCAGCCGACTAAGATAATCCGCACACCGGTACGCTCTGGTCAGCAAATCTATGCAAAAGATTGTGACCTTGTGGTTCTTAACCATGTGAGTGAAGGCGCTGAGGTCATCGCAGATGGCTCGATTCACATTCATGGCACACTTCGCGGCCGAGCAATTGCCGGTGCGAGTGGTAACACAGGCGCAATGATTATTTGCAACAAATTGAACGCCGAACTGATGTCTATTGCTGGCCACTACTGGCTAACCGAACAGTTTTCCGAAGAGTTCTGGCAACAAAAGGTCATGTTTAGTTTAAGCAACGACTCACTCAAATTTGAGTTGTTAACGATTTAATATAATAAGGAACACATAATGGCACGCGTTATTGTTGTTACGTCAGGTAAAGGTGGTGTAGGTAAGACCACGTCTAGCGCAGCGATTGCTTCTGGTCTTGCACTGAAAGGCAAAAAGACTGCTGTGATCGATTTTGATATCGGTCTACGTAACCTAGATTTAATCATGGGCTGTGAACGCCGCGTTGTTTATGACTTTGTTAACGTGATCAATGGTGAAGCAACGCTTAACCAAGCAATGATCAAAGACAAGCGCACTGACAATCTGTTCATCCTACCTGCTTCACAAACACGTGATAAAGACGCACTGACCAAAGAAGGTGTTCGTCGAATCCTAGACGAACTGGACGAAATGGGCTTCGATTTTATCATCTGTGACTCACCAGCCGGTATCGAGCAAGGCGCTTTAATGGCGCTATACTTTGCAGATGAAGCCATTGTCACCACTAACCCAGAAGTTTCTTCTGTACGCGACTCTGACCGTATCCTTGGTATTCTTGACTCTAAGTCTCGCCGCGCTGAAGAAGGCCTAGAGCCTGTGAAGCAACACCTACTGCTTACACGTTACAATCCAGCTCGCGTAACTCAAGGTGAAATGCTGAGCGTAGAGGATGTAGAAGAAATCCTTCATATCTCACTATTGGGCGTAATCCCAGAGAGCCAAGCAGTACTAAACGCTTCAAACAAAGGTGTGCCGGTTATTTTTGATAACGAATCTGATGCGGGTATGGCTTACGATGACACAGTTGAACGCCTGCTAGGCCAGCAAGTGGATTTCCGCTTCCTGACTGAGCAGAAGAAAGGAATCTTTAAACGTCTATTTGGAGGCTAAATGTCATTACTTGAATTTTTCCGCCCACAGAAGAAGAGTTCTGCAAATTTAGCCAAAGAGCGTTTGCAGATCATCGTTGCTGAGCGTCGCAGTCAAGGTGACCCTGCTCCTTCGTACTTACCTCAGCTTAAAGAAGACATTCTTAAAGTGATCAGTAAATACGTTGCGATTGACCCTTCAATGGTTGATTTGTCATTCGAGCATAAAGATGACGATATCTCAGTGCTTGAGCTGAATGTGAAATTGCCAGAAGACGAAAAGTAACGCAGTAAGTAAATGAATAGATGAAGGCCGATGTGAAAGCATCGGCCTTTTTTATATCTAGCAACCTCAAGAGATTCCCTACTCCCTCCTCCGTCGCTCTATGGAATGACAGGTAACAGCTAAGGCCTAGTCACTAGTATCTCGTCATCCTCAAGAATGAGGTACGAATGAGTTGGGGATCTCTTAAGGTTGGTAGCCAACTAGCGGAGATTCCTTACTCCCTCCTTCTTCGGTCTATGGAATGACAGGTAACGGCTAAGACCCAGCCACCAGTACTTCGTCATCCTCAAGAATGAGGTACGAATGAGTTGGGGATCTCTTAAGGTTGGTCGTTGTCTAATGGAGATTCCCTACTCCCTCATTCTTCGGTCTATGGAATGACAGGTAACGGCTAAGACCCAGCCACCAGTACTTCGTCATCCTCAAGAATGAGGTACGAATGAGTTGGGGATCTCT
>NZ_RXZH01000032.1 GCF_003970385.1 Vibrio aquaticus
CATCGTATAAGGAGGTGATCCAGCCCCAGGTTCCCCTAGGGCTACCTTGTTACGACTTCACCCCAGTCATGAACCACAAAGTGGTAAGCGTTCTCCCGAAGGTTAAACTACCTACTTCTTTTGCAGCCCACTCCCATGGTGTGACGGGCGGTGTGTACAAGGCCCGGGAACGTATTCACCGTGGCATTCTGATCCACGATTACTAGCGATTCCGACTTCATGGAGTCGAGTTGCAGACTCCAATCCGGACTACGACGCACTTTTTKGGATTCGCTCACTATCGCTAGCTTGCTGCCCTCTGTATGCGCCATTGTAGCACGTGTGTAGCCCTACTCGTAAGGGCCATGATGACTTGACGTCGTCCCCACCTTCCTCCGGTTTATCACCGGCAGTCTCCCTGGAGTTCCCGACATTACTCGCTGGCAAACAAGGATAAGGGTTGCGCTCGTTGCGGGACTTAACCCAACATTTCACAACACGAGCTGACGACAGCCATGCAGCACCTGTCTCAGAGTTCCCGAAGGCACYAATCCATCTCTGGAAARTTCTCTGGATGTCAAGAGTAGGTAAGGTTCTTCGCGTTGCATCGAATTAAACCACATGCTCCACCGCTTGTGCGGGCCCCCGTCAATTCATTTGAGTTTTAATCTTGCGACCGTACTCCCCAGGCGGTCTACTTAACGCGTTAGCTCCGAAAGCCACGGCTCAAGGCCACAACCTCCAAGTAGACATCGTTTACGGCGTGGACTACCAGGGTATCTAATCCTGTTTGCTCCCCACGCTTTCGCATCTGAGTGTCAGTATCTGTCCAGGGGGCCGCCTTCGCCACCGGTATTCCTTCAGATCTCTACGCATTTCACCGCTACACCTGAAATTCTACCCCCCTCTACAGTACTCTAGTCCGCCAGTTTCAAATGCWATTCCGAGGTTGAGCCCCGGGCTTTCACATCTGACTTAACGAACCACCTGCATGCGCTTTACGCCCAGTAATTCCGATTAACGCTCGCACCCTCCGTATTACCGCGGCTGCTGGCACGGAGTTAGCCGGTGCTTCTTCTGCAGCTAACGTCAAATGATRCWGCTATTAACWRCACCACCTTCCTCACTGCTGAAAGTACTTTACAACCCGAAGGCCTTCTTCATACACGCGGCATGGCTGCATCAGGCTTGCGCCCATTGTGCAATATTCCCCACTGCTGCCTCCCGTAGGAGTCTGGACCGTGTCTCAGTTCCAGTGTGGCTGATCATCCTCTCAGACCAGCTAGGGATCGTCGCCTTGGTGAGCCCTTACCTCACCAACTAGCTAATCCCACCTGGGCATATCCTGACGCGAGAGGCCCGAAGGTCCCCCTCTTTGAGCCGAAGCTATTATGCGGTATTAGCCATCGTTTCCAATGGTTATCCCCCACATCAGGGCAATTTCCCAGGCATTACTCACCCGTCCGCCGCTCGACGCCCTTAACGTTCCCCGAAGGTTCAGTTAAGTCGTTTCCGCTCGACTTGCATGTGTTAGGCCTGCCGCCAGCGTTCAATCTGAGCCATGATCAAACTCTTCAATTTAAGATTTTGATGTCCCTAAGGACTGACTCAATGAATACTGACTTCAAAACTACTAATGTAATTTTAAAGCTATTATCG
>NZ_RXZH01000036.1 GCF_003970385.1 Vibrio aquaticus
GTTGTTTCCTGGATCCGAAAGAGAGTACTTGGGTTCTCCCAATAACTAAAAAGTGTATCATGTCTGAATCTAACTGGGGTTGGCGGTGGTGGAGGAACTGGATCGGAAAAAAGAGGGATTCTAGTTGTAAGATATCTAATGAAACCGTCGCTGGAATTGAGATCTCATTCAAAGAGAAAGATATCAAATATCTGGAGTTTCTTTTTGTATATTATATGGATGATCCGATCCGCAAGGRCCATGATTGGGAATTGTTTGATCGTCTTTCTCCGAGKAAGAGGCGAAACATAATCAACTTGAATTCGGGACAGCTATTCGAAATCTTAGTGAAASACTGGATTTGTTATCTCATGTYTGCTTTTCGTGAAAAAATACCAATTGAAGTGGAGGGTTTCTKCAAACAAMAAGGAGCTGGGTCAACTATTCAATCAAATGATATTGAGCATGTTTCCCATCTCTTCTCGAGAAACAAGTGGGCTATTTCTTTGCAAAATTGTGCTCAATTTCATATGTGGCAATTCCRCCAAGATCTCTTCGTTAGTTGGGGGAAGAATCCGCACGAATCGGATTTTTTKAGGAAMRTATCGAGAGAGAATTGGATTTGGTTAGACAATGTGTGGTTGGTAAACAAGGATAGATTTTTTAGCAAGGTACGAAACGTATCGTCAAATATTCAATATGATTCTACAAGATCTAGTTTCGTTCAAGTAACGGATTCTAGCCAATTGAAMGGATCTTCTGATCAATYCAKAGATCMTTTYGATTCCATTAGTAATGAGGATTCGGAATATCACTATCACACATTGATCAATCAAAGAGAGATTCAACAACTAAAAGAAAGATCGATTCTTTKGGATCCTTCCTTTMTTCAAACRGAASGAASAGAGATAGAATCARACCGATTCCCKAAATRCCTTTCTGGMTATTCCTCAATGYCCCGGCTATTCACGGAACGYGAGAAGCRRATGAWTAWTCATCTGCTTCCGGAAGAAAKCGAAGAATTTCTTGGGAATCCTACAAGAKCMATTCGTTCTTTTTTCTCTGACAGATGGTCAGAACTTCATCTGGGTTCGAATCCTACTGAGAGGTYYACTAGRGATCAGAAATTGTTGAAGAAASAACAAGATGTTTCTTTTGTCCCTTCCAGGCGATCGGAAAAWAAAGAAATAGTTAATATATTCAAGATAATTACGTATTTACAAAATACCGTCTCAATTCATCCTATTTCATCAGATCTGGGATGTGATATGGTTCCGAAG
>NZ_RXZH01000038.1 GCF_003970385.1 Vibrio aquaticus
TTCTGTATACTTATGTATACTTTCCCCGGTTCCGTTGCTACCGCGGGCTTTACGCAATCGATCGGATCATCTAGATATCCCTTCAACACAACACAGGTCATCGAAAGGATCTCGGAGACCCRCCAAAGCACGAAAGCCAGRMTCTTTCAGAAAATGRATTCCTATTCGAAGAGTGCATAACCSCATGGAKAAGCTCACACTAACCCGTCAATTTKGGATCCAATTCGGGATTTTCCTTGRGRGRTATYGGKAAGGMATTGGAATGTAATAATATCGATTCATAATGGATTCATATCGATACAGAAGAAARGGTTCTCTATCGATTCAACAAGTGCTGTACTTATGGGAAAGCGATAGAGAAAGAGAAAAAAAAAAACGAAGAWTTCACATAGTGATTTTTTTTTTTTTTTTTGATCAAAAATAAATCTGATTGAATTTATTTCGTACCCCTTCGCTCAATGAGAAAATGGGTCAGATTCTATAGGATCAAACTTATGGGACTTAAGAATGATGGAAGGGAATAAAATCAAAAAAGAAATCAAATAAAGAAAAGAGAGAGAAAATAAAGAAAAAATAAGTAAATCAAAATGAAGTAGAAGAACCCAGATTCCAAATGAACAAATTCAAACTTGAAAAAGTCTCTTTCTGATTCTCGAAGAATGAGGGGCAAAGAGATTGATTGAGAAAGATCTCTTGTTCTTATTATAAGATCGTGTGATTGGACCCGCAGATGTTTGGTAAAAAGAATAATCTTATCCTTTGAGAATAATCAAAAATAGAAAGTGTTCAGTTGGAACATGAAAACGTGACCGAGTTTGTCCTAGTTACTCTTCGGRACGGAGTGGAAGAAGGGAGGRGATTCKCGAACGMGGAAARGGAYCCAATRMCTTCGAAAGAATTGAACGAGGAGCCGTATGAGGTGAAAATCTCATGTACGGTTYTGTAGAGTGGCAGTAAGGGTGACTTATCTGTCAACTTTTCCACTATCACCCCMAAAAAACCAAACTCTGCYTTRCGTAAAGTTGCCAGAGTACGATTAACCTCKGGATTTGAAATCACTGCTTATATACCYGGTATTGGCCATAATTCACAAGAACATTCTGTAG
>NZ_RXZH01000005.1 GCF_003970385.1 Vibrio aquaticus
ATTTGCTTGGCGACCATAGCGATTTGGACCCACCTGATTCCATGCCGAACTCAGAAGTGAAACGAATTAGCGCCGATGGTAGTGTGGGGTTTCCCCATGTGAGAGTAGGACATCGCCAGGCTTTAAATTATGGAACCATGCCCAAGGGTATGTTTACCACTGCGGAGTGGTAGTTCAGTTGGTTAGAATACCGGCCTGTCACGCCGGGGGTCGCGGGTTCGAGTCCCGTCCACTCCGCCACTAATTTGAGAGTCGTCTCAATAAATACGAAGATAGGGGTGTAGCTCCAATTGGCAGAGCAGCGGATTCCAAATCCGCGTGTTGGGAGTTCGAATCTCTCCACCCCTGCCATATCTAAGGCCTTAGTCGAAAGACTAAGGCCTTTTTGCTTTTATATTTAAAGATGCTAATACAGAGCAGCGGATTCCCCGATTTACCAAAACAGCGCGTGTTGGGAGTTCGAATCTCTCCACCGCTGCCATATACTAAGCCTCAGCAGAAATGCTGGGGCTTTTTTACATCTGTTGTTTCTATGAAGCAATGTTAGGATAATTAGGCGTCCCCCTGGATCGCCAGCCTGGTCAAATCTCCGGAGTGCTGTATTTAAAGCTCTAGACTGCGCATCTCGGTAGAAAGGTCAGAGCCTAACTATTACCTCTATAGTTAGTGTTTACAAAATACTTTTGGGAACAATCCTTCTAAGCTTTACGCCTATTCTTTTCATAAGGCTCACTTCATCGTCAGGGTTAAAGTCTTCGGTTACACGCCAAGCATTTTCAGGTTCCATTTCTACGAGCATTGACTCTTTGACACTTGATGTGATTTCAGGTGATTCAATGACAGTAAAACTTTCGGTATTAAGGTTTGCACTGCGTGGATCAAAGTTATAGGTGCCGACTACCGTAATATGATCATCAATGGTCATTGTTTTGGCGTGTAGCCCAAAGATCGGTGTTGTTGGCAACTTCTTAAACATATGCTCAGTCATGACTCTTTGCCGTACTTTCGCATCGGGCTTAAATTCATAGATTTCTACCCCTGTACTTAGTAAAGCGGCACGATCTCTTTGGTAACCGCTGAACGCTTCAAGGTTATCGTTGGATGCTAAGCTGTTCGTCAGTATCTTAATCTCAATACCTGAATCTACTAATTGTCTGAGAAACTTACGATCAGAGCTTGTAGTGACCAAGTAAGGGGTTTGGATAAGTATGTTATTCTCAGCTTGTTCAGCGAGTTCAACCAACTTACCTTTTGTTATACTTCCACCACCTAAAAAGTTTTGCTGATCGTTCTTTCCGGGTTTATCTGAGATGTATTCAACACGTTCTACGAATCTAAAACGCCCTTGTTCCATTAAGTGGTTGAAGGTTTTTGGCACCTTTTCAATTTCAGCTCTGATTTCAGGGTGAAAATTGCCAGGGTTGCATGCATAGGAATGGAGTCGACTGAAATCTGGGTTCTTAGGATGCGGGTTCTCATCTACAAGTTGCTCGACCGGGACACTAATATCACTATTCCAAAACGTGTTAAATGAATCTTCAACATCAGATACAACTTGTCCAGCTAAGAAGACATCTCTATCTCTAAAGTTATACTCATGGTCGAATCCAAAGTACTCATCTGCAATGTTACGTCCACCAGTAATGGCTATTTGGCTATCGGCGAGGAAAACTTTATTGTGCATTCTTTGGTTTAAGCTATGAAAGTCGGTGAGAAGAGTTCCAAGCTTGTCTACAATGTTCTTGCCAATGTTAACGTTCGGGTTATAGATTTTAATCTCTATATTTTCGTGAGCGGCAAGCATGAGTAATTCGTCCCCCCTTGCGCCTAACATGATGTCATCAATCAGCACTCTCACTCTTACACCACGTTCGGCGGCTTGCACAAGATAATCAGTCGCTATGAGTCCGATATTATCGACAGAGAAGATAAAGTACTGAATATCAATTGAGTGTTCAGCTCGTTCCGTTATCCAAGCTCTCGACATCATGGCTTCCGCGCCTTGTTCTAAAACATAAACGCCAGATTGTGAGGAGAGTTTCGATTGGAATGGATCAAGAAAATGGGACAGAGGAAGAGGCTGAGCTACTTCTAGTGATTCACAATAATTTTGATTTGAAAGAGGGACGCTATCTTTAATCGGGCTACAGCCACCTAATAAAAGAGTGAGTGAACAAAAAAATGAGGATTTCTTCATAAGCTAAACGTGAATTAGTAGTCCATTAATCTTTTTACGCCAAGCCGAATTGCCTACCGCATATTAAATATACAACTCTTATTCATAGGGTACAGGTGGAGTGGAAGATCTTTTGAACTTCTTCCAAATGTAAAAAAGCCCTACTCAATAATGAGTAGGGCTTTTGAATCTCAGCAGTGACGGAGCTTTAATTATTTAAGTAGAGCTTCGTTACCATTTTCTCGGATGTGCTTAAGCATACCTTTCACACCGCGAGCGCTAGATGCAACAACGTTACCAGACTTCATGTAATCTGTACCGCCAGCAAAGTCAGTCATGATCGCACCCGCTTCACGAGCGATTAGGTCGCCTGCAGCGATATCCCATGGCTTAAGACCTAGCTCGAAGAAACCGTCAACGCGGCCAGCTGCGAGGTAACACAGGTCTAGTGCAGCAGAACCAGTGCGACGGAAATCGGCACAATCTACGAATAGAGAAGACATGATCTTGAAGTAAGATTCAGAGTGCTGCTTCTGCTTGTATGGGAAACCTGTCGCTAGGATAGTACCTTGAAGGTCTTTTAGCTGTTTTACGCGGATACGAGCATTGTTTAGCTGAGCGCCAGCACCACGTTGTGCAGTGAAGAGCTCGTTTTGCATTGGATCGTAAACACATGCAACTTCAGTTTTGCCCTTGAAGCGTACAGCGATTGATACAGAGAAGTGTGGTAAACCTTTTACAAAGTTTGATGTGCCATCCAGCGGGTCGATGATCCATTGTACTTCTTTATCTTTACCTTCAATTACGCCGTTTTCCTCAGCAATAATACAGTGCTCAGGGTAAGACGCTTGAATAGTATCAATAATGATAGTTTCCGCTTCTTTGTCTACGTTTGTAACAAAGTCATTCGTGCCTTTCTGAGTAGATTCGATCTTCTCAGCATTTTCTAAAGATTTAGCAATATGGTTGCCAGCTTTTCGTGCAGCACGAATAGCGATATTAAGCATTGGATGCATACTAATTTCCCAACGGATGTTAAAGAACAGAAAAACGGGCGGCAGTATACCAGATAAATCAGCAAATGGAAGTGGTTAATTTTTGTCCTGTCGTTCTTTAAGCAAGAAAGGGTCTGACCATTTTAGTCAGGTATATGGTACTATCTTGCAGCTTTATTATTAGTCTTAGGATTTATCAATGCTACACAACGTAAAAGTTGTCCTTGTAGGGACGTCGCACTCTGGAAATATTGGTTCAGCAGCTCGTGCAATGAAAGTAATGGGCTTAACTAACCTAGTGCTTGTTGACCCACAATGTCGCGTTGATGAACAAACTCTCGCCTTAGCGGCTGGAGCGGCAGATATTGCCGAAAATGCTAAGATCGTCAGTACGCTCAGTGAAGCTGTTGAAGATTGCGCATTAGTCGTAGGTTCAAGTGCACGCTCACGTACGCTTGAGTGGCCAATGTTAGAGCCTCGTGAGTGTGGTAAAAAGTTTGTAGAAGAGGGAGAGAACGCTCCTGTTGCTCTTGTGTTTGGTCGTGAACGTACCGGTTTAACCAATGAAGAACTACAAACTTGTCACTATCATGTATGTATTCCAGCTAACCCTGAATATAGCTCTCTCAATCTCGCGATGGCGGTACAGACATTGAGCTATGAGGTTCGAATGGCTTACCTAGACCGTGAAGAAAGCCAATATGAGCCTCAAGAGCAGGCAGAGTACCCAAGACATAAAGAGCTAGAAATGTTCTTTACACACCTTGAAAAGGTCACCGTTAAGACCCAATTTATCAGTGAAGAACAGCCAGGTAAGGTGATGAACAAACTTCGCCGCTTGTTCAATCGAGCAAGGCCTGAAGCTCAAGAGCTAAATATCCTGCGTGGTGTTTTGACTGCGATTGAAAAGAGCATTAGTAAGTAGCATAAGTCCATATTTTCTCGATGGTTAAATACCTGACTAAATTAGTCAATTAAATACTTGACCATTTTAGTCGGGTATGAAAAAATTCATACCATATAAACGGTGTGGATATGGTGTTATATGAGACTTACATCTAAAGGAAGATATGCAGTGACAGCCATGTTAGATGTGGCTCTGCATTCGCAGCAAAACCCAGTGCCTTTGGCGGATATTTCTGAGCGTCAAGGGATTTCATTGTCTTACTTAGAGCAGCTTTTCTCTAAATTGCGTAAAGCTGGACTAGTAGCGAGTGTACGTGGACCAGGCGGTGGTTACCGACTAGGTGAAGATGCGTACTCGATTGCAATCGGAACAGTGATTGCTGCCGTCGATGAATCGGTTGACGCAACGAAGTGTAACGGAAAAGGCGATTGCCAAGGCGGCTCTCGCTGTTTAACTCATACACTGTGGCGTGATTTGAGCTCACGCATTAGCGACTTCTTGAATAACATCACTCTAGGCGAGTTGATGAAAGACAATGAAGTATTAGAAATTTCTGATCGACAAGATCTCGATCTTGCCGTGAATCATGGGTTTGCAAATAAAAATACCAACACCGCGCCCATCGGTGTCAACATCCGCAATTAAGCGGTTGCCTGTTACATTGGAGTAGAAAATGAAACTGCCTATTTATTTAGATTATTCAGCGACTTGTCCTGTTGATCCTCGTGTAGCTGAAAAAATGGTTCAGTACATGACTATGGACGGTACGTTTGGCAACCCAGCATCACGCTCACACCGTTACGGCTGGCAGGCAGAAGAAGCAGTTGATACTGCGCGCGAGCAAATCGCAGATCTTTTAAATGCAGACCCTCGTGAAATCGTATTTACATCTGGCGCAACTGAGTCAGATAACCTTGCAATCAAAGGTGCAGCTCATTTCTACTCTAAGAAAGGCAAGCACGTAATTACTTGTAAGACTGAGCACAAAGCAGTTCTAGACCCATGTCGTCAACTTGAGCGTGAAGGCTTTGAAGTGACTTACCTAGAGCCAGAGTCAAATGGCCTGATCGACATGAAGAAACTTGAAGCAGCAATGCGTGACGACACTGTGCTTGTTTCAATCATGCATGTGAATAACGAGATCGGCGTAATCCAAGACATTTCATCTATCGGTGAACTATGTCGTGAGCGTAAGATCGTATTCCACGTTGATGCAGCTCAATCAGCAGGTAAGCTTCCAATCGATGTTCAAGAGATGAAAGTTGATTTGATCTCTATGTCGGCACACAAAATTTATGGCCCTAAAGGTATTGGCGCACTGTATGTTCGTCGTAAGCCTCGTATTCGCCTAGAAGCACAAATGCATGGCGGTGGTCACGAGCGTGGTTTCCGTTCAGGTACGCTACCTACTCACCAGATCGTGGGTATGGGTGAAGCTTTCCGTGTTGCGAAAGAAGACATGCAGAAAGACTTTGAGCACGCACTAGCATTACGTAACCGTCTGCTAGATGGTGTAAAAGATCTTGAAGCAGTAACGGTTAACGGTGATCTTGAACAGCGTGTGCCGCATAACCTAAACGTAAGTTTTGCTTTCGTTGAAGGTGAGTCTTTACTGATGTCTCTGAAAGACCTAGCGGTATCTTCAGGCAGTGCTTGTACATCTGCAAGTCTAGAGCCATCTTACGTTCTTCGTGCTCTTGGTCTTAATGACGAATTAGCACACAGTTCAGTTCGTTTCTCTTTCGGTCGATTCACGACGGAAGCAGAGATTGACTACGCAATCGAACAAATTCGTACTGCAGTAACTAAACTGCGCGACATGTCTCCTCTATGGGATATGTACAAGGAAGGAATTGACCTAGATACGGTTGAGTGGGCACACCACTAATCGACGGTTATTCCCAGAAGTTAATAGAGGATTCGAGGTAAAAATCATGGCATATAGCGAAAAAGTAATTGATCACTACGAGAACCCACGTAACGTTGGTTCATTTGATAAAGAAGATCCAGCGGTAGGCAGCGGTATGGTCGGTGCTCCAGCGTGTGGTGACGTAATGAAGCTTCAAATTAAAGTAACGCCAGATGGCATTATCGAAGATGCGAAGTTCAAAACATACGGTTGTGGTAGTGCAATCGCGTCAAGCTCACTTGTAACTGAATGGGTTAAAGGTAAGAGCATTGATGAAGCAGCGGCGATCAAAAACGCTGAGATTGCAGAAGAACTAGAGCTTCCACCAGTGAAAGTTCACTGCTCAATCCTAGCGGAAGATGCTATCAAAGCAGCAGTCGCTGATTACAAGAAAAAACATCAAGAATAAGGTTATAATGGGAGGCTAAGTCTCCCATTCATTCGCAATATAGACAAACTAAGGTGCAGTATGGCCATCACAATGACAGAAACCGCGGCAAGTCGCGTTAGAACATTCCTAGAAAACCGAGGCAAAGGTATCGGTCTACGTTTGGGTGTTAAAACGACCGGCTGTTCTGGTATGGCTTACGTACTTGAGTTTGTTGACGAGCTAAACGAAGAAGATTCTGTTTTTGAACATGAAGGCGTTAAAGTCATCATCGATCAAAAAAGCCTAGTTTATTTAGATGGCACAGAATTGGATTACGTAAAAGAAGGCTTGAATGAAGGGTTTGAGTTCAACAACCCAAATGCTAAAGGCGAATGTGGTTGTGGTGAAAGCTTCAACGTTTAATTGATAGCACCTGTGAGTTCACCACTCACAGGTTTCATACCAAGGACCGAATTCTCAATGAATTATTTCGAATTATTTGGGCTACCAAGTCAGTTTCAGCTGGATGGTAGCCTTCTTTCTTCACAGTTCCGTGAACTTCAAAAGCAATTCCACCCAGACAACTTTGCGACCGCATCAGAGCGCGATCGTTTAATGGCTGTGCAAAAAGCGGCTGAAATTAATGACGCTTACCAGGTGCTAAAGAACCCCATTTCTCGTGCAGAATACTTGCTGTCACAAAATGATGTCGATATTCGTGGTGAGCAACAAACAATGCAGGATCCTATGTTCTTAATGGAGCAAATGGAGCTGCGTGAAGAACTGGAAGGTATCTCATCTAGCTCCGATCCCGAAGACGCTTTGTTCGATTTTGAAAGCAAAGTGAGCAAGATGTTTAAGCAACAGTTGGCAGCAACTGAGCAACAGCTTAGTGATTCAGATTGGCCTCAAGCCGCTGATAGCGTGCGCAAGCTAAAGTTTATCGCCAAACTAAAACACGAAATTGAACTAGTGGAAGACAAGCTCCTCGGCTAGAGAATAACAAGGACCACTCATGGCATTACTTCAAATAGCGGAACCGGGTCAAAGCTCGGCACCTCATGAGCATAAACTTGCAGCAGGTATCGATTTAGGCACGACGAACTCATTGGTTGCATCGGTGCGTAGTGGCGATGCGGCAACCTTAAAAGATCAGAACGGTCAGAGCATTCTACCTTCAGTCGTTAACTACGCGGGTGAAACGCCAGTCGTTGGCCAATCTGCCAAAGCCCTGTCTGAACAAGACCCATCGAATACCATTATCTCAGTAAAACGCTTGCTAGGTCGTTCTCTGGATGATATCCAGAAACGTTACCCAAATTTACCTTACCAGTTTAAAGCGAGTGACAATGGTTTACCTGTTCTTGAAACTCAAGCTGGCGATAAGAACCCAATTGAAGTTTCTGCTGATATTCTAAAGTCTCTTGGTCAACGAGCAGAGCAAACCTTAGGTGGTGAGCTTGCTGGTGTTGTTATTA
Organism: Vibrio aquaticus; assembly: GCF_003970385.1. Lineage (GTDB taxonomy): Bacteria > Pseudomonadota > Gammaproteobacteria > Enterobacterales > Vibrionaceae > Vibrio > Vibrio aquaticus. Next base: position 7,836 of record NZ_RXZH01000005.1, read on the forward strand.
CGGTTCCGGCTTACTTTGACGATGCGCAGCGTGCAGGCACAAAAGACGCCGCTAAGTTGGCAGGCATGCATGTTTTACGCTTACTAAATGAGCCAACAGCAGCAGCAATCGCTTATGGTCTAGATTCGGGTCAAGAAGGCGTTATTGCCGTTTACGACCTAGGTGGTGGTACGTTTGATATTTCAATCTTGCGTTTGTCTAAAGGTGTGTTTGAAGTATTGGCGACTGGCGGTGACTCTGCGTTAGGTGGTGATGACTTTGACCACTTACTTGCTGAGCACTTGATGGATCAAGCTGGCCTTGAAGCGCCATTATCTCCTGAAAAGACTCGCGCATTACTTAACATCGCAACTGAGACTAAGATTGCTTTCTCTGAGAAGGAGAATGTTTCCGTTGACGTCTTTGGTTGGAAAGGCAGTGTTAGCCGTGAAGAGTTTGAAGAGCTTATTCGCCCTCTTGTTAAGAAAACACTGATGTCGTGTCGCCGCGCTCTTAAAGATGCAGAAGTTGACTCCGATGAAATCCTAGAAGTGGTTATGGTTGGTGGTTCAACTCGTACCCTGCTAGTACGCGAGATGGTCGGTGATTTCTTTGGCCGTAAACCGCTGACAAGCATTAACCCTGACGAAGTCGTCGCAATCGGTGCTGGTATTCAAGCTGATATCCTTGCTGGCAACAAACCAGATGCTGAGATGTTGCTTCTGGATGTCATTCCACTTTCACTCGGTATCGAAACCATGGGTGGTTTAGTCGAGAAAATTGTCCCTCGTAACACCACGATACCAGTTGCTCGTGCACAGGAATTTACCACCTTTAAGGATGGTCAAACTGCGATGAGTGTTCACGTTGTCCAAGGGGAGCGTGAAATGGTTGACGATTGTCGCTCTCTTGCTCGATTCTCACTAAAAGGTATCCCTGCGATGGCAGCGGGTGCTGCACATATCCGCGTCACTTACCAAGTGGATGCCGACGGCTTATTGTCAGTCACTGCGATGGAAAAGAGCACCGGTGTACAATCTGAAATTCAAGTTAAGCCATCTTACGGTTTGAGTGATAACGAAGTGGCAGACATGCTCCGTGATTCAATGACTTATGCGAAAGATGACATGCTCGCTCGAGCATTGGCCGAGCAACGTGTGGAAGCGGATCGTGTGATTGAAGGCTTGATTGCTGCGATGCAAGCCGATGGTGATGAATTATTGTCAGAGTCAGAGCGACAAGCGTTAATTCAAGCGATTGAAGCACTTATCGAACTGCGCAATGGTGGTGATGCTGATGCGATTGAGCAAGGCATCAAAGATACAGATAAGGCGAGCCAAGATTTTGCTTCTCGCCGTATGGATAAATCGATTCGAGCTGCCTTGTCAGGTCAATCAGTAGATGATATTTAAGAGATAGAGTTATGCCTAAGATTATTGTATTACCGCACGAAGACCTATGCCCAGAAGGCGCGGTTCTAGAAGCAAACACAGGTGACACAGTTCTTGATGTAGCGTTGAAAAACGGTATCGGTATTGAGCATGCATGTGAGAAATCTTGCGCATGTACTACTTGTCACCTTGTGATCCGTGAAGGATTTGATTCTCTAGAAGAGAGTGACGAGCTTGAAGATGACATGCTTGATAAAGCTTGGGGCTTAGAGCCTGAATCTCGTCTAGGCTGTCAGGCTAAAGTTGCCGATGAAGACCTAGTGGTCGAGATTCCAAAATACACCCTGAACCACGCATCAGAAGATCATTAATCTTCAATTCTAATTCACAATAGACTACCGCAGAGTAGAAGGAAGGCAGCAATGAAATGGACAGATTCGCGAGATATTGCGATTGAGCTATGCGATAAGTTTCCTGAGACAGATCCTAAAACGGTTCGTTTTACCGATCTGCATCAGTGGATCACTGAATTAGAAGAGTTTGATGATGAGCCAAATCGCTCAAATGAAAAGATTTTGGAAGCTGTAATTCTATGTTGGATGGATGAAATGGATTAACCCTAACGGGAAACCTCTCTCAGTTAACAAAATTTACTAAAAATAACGGACCTTAGGGTCCGTTTTTTTATCAATTTAACATTAAAGTGTTAACATCCAGACGTGAATAGAAAAAGGCGTAGACAACGCCGGTACAGACAAGGAGAAACCATGTCTACACAGATGTCAGTATTTCTAAGCCAAGATCAAGCAGCGTCACATTGGGGCGAGAACGCGATCTTATCATTTTCAGAAGATGGTGCCGTTGTTCATCAGGGCAAAAAGCATGATCTTGGTGTTATTCAACGCGCGGCTCGTAAGCTAGACAGTCAAGGTATCGCTTCCATTTCTCTAGAAGGGCCAGGCTGGGATCTAGAGAGCATCTGGGCTTTTCATCAAGGTTACCGCGGCCCGAAGAAAGCGAATCAGTTTGAGTGGCAAGCACTTACTGAAGCCGATCAAGCTGAGTTGACCGCACGCATTAAAGCGACAGACTTTACTCGCGATATTATTAATAAACCAGCGGAAGAAGTGGCGCCTCGTCAACTTGCGACTATGGCTGCAGAGTTTATTAAGTCAGTCGCCCCTGAAGGCACGGTTAAAGTACGCATTGTAAAAGATAAAGATCTTTTAGCGGAAGGCTGGCAAGGGATATACGCAGTAGGTCGTGGTTCTGAGCGTACTTCAGCAATGCTCCAACTCGACTTTAACCCAACAGGTGATGAAAATGCGCCTGTGTTTGCTTGTTTAGTAGGTAAAGGTATTACCTTTGATTCAGGCGGTTACAGCATTAAGCCATCTGGTTTTATGACGGCTATGAAAGCCGATATGGGCGGTTCTGGCACCATTACTGGTGGTCTAGGTCTAGCGATCATGCGTGGTTTAAATAAACGCGTGAAGCTTATCCTATGTTGTGCAGAGAATATGATCTCTGGCCGAGCTCTTAAGCTTGGTGACATCATTACTTATAAAAATGGTAAGACCGTTGAAATCATGAACACTGACGCAGAAGGTCGTTTAGTTCTTGCTGATGGTCTGATGTACGCAAGTGAACAAAATCCTGAGCTTATCATTGATTGTGCAACATTAACGGGCGCAGCGAAAAATGCGCTTGGAAATGATTACCATGCATTAATGAGCTTTGACGATGAGCTATCACACCAGGCTCTAACAGCGGCTCGTGAAGAAAAAGAAGGCTTATGGCCTCTGCCTTTAGCGGATTTCCACCGTGGAATGTTGCCATCAAACTTTGCTGATCTCTCTAATATTAGCAGTGGCGATTACTCTCCAGGCGCTAGTACAGCAGCGGCGTTCCTTTCTTATTTTGTTGAAGACTACAAAAAAGGTTGGCTGCATTTTGACTGTGCGGCAACGTATCGTAAGTCAGCGACAGATAAGTGGGCTGCAGGCGCTACCGGTGTCGGTGTACGTAGCTTGGCAGGTCTCCTTATTCAGCAAGCAAATAAATAATACCTCGACCTAAGAGGCCGAAGAGCCTCTTCTTTATTATTCAAAAATTGATATAACGAAAGGATTACCTTATGGCTCTAGAAAGAACGTTTTCTATCGTTAAGCCCGATGCAGTAGAACGTAACTTAATCGGTGAAATTTATCACCGTATCGAAAAAGCTGGCCTACAAATCATTGCCGCTAAGATGGTTCACCTAACGGAAGAGCAGGCGAGTGGTTTTTACGCTGAACACGAAGGCAAGCCATTTTTCCCAGCACTTAAAGAGTTCATGACTTCTGGTCCTATTATGGTTCAGGTACTAGAAGGTGAAGGCGCTATTGCTCGTTACCGTGAGCTAATGGGTAAAACCAATCCAGAAGAAGCGGCGTGCGGAACAATTCGTGCTGATTACGCAATCAGCATGCGCTATAATTCAGTTCACGGTTCAGACAGTCCGGAATCTGCAGCTCGTGAAATTGAGTTCTTTTTCCCAGAGTCGGAAATTTGCCCACGATAAAGTCGGGGCATAGCAACAACAGATATGCTGCTTATATTGGTTATAGGCAGCATTTTTATTCTGAAAAGACACCACTAATTAGCGCTGATTCGACACGTATCGTGTGAAATAACTGCTAGTATTGGTGGGAAAAGTTTTTTTACATACAGAGCACGCAAGGGTATCAGTCTTGACAGATTGTGATATACTCTGCGCGCAATTTATACCTTATAAACAGAGTAAGACAATGGCAGATTTATCAAAGTACAGAAACATTGGTATTTTCGCGCACGTTGATGCGGGTAAAACTACCACCACTGAGCGTATTCTTAAGCTTACTGGTAAAATCCACAAAACTGGTGAAGTACACGACGGTGAGTCTACAACTGACTTCATGGAACAGGAAGCTGAGCGCGGTATTACTATCCAGTCAGCTGCGGTAACTTGTGAGTGGGATGGCCACCGCCTAAACGTTATCGATACTCCAGGACACGTTGACTTCACAGTAGAAGTATACCGTTCACTGAAAGTACTAGACGGCGGTATCGGTGTATTCTGTGGTTCTGGTGGTGTTGAGCCTCAGTCAGAAACAAACTGGCGTTACGCGAACGACTCAGAAGTTGCTCGTCTGATCTTCGTAAACAAACTAGACCGTATGGGTGCAGACTTCTTCAACGTTGTTGATCAAGTGAAGAACGTTCTTGGCGCAAACCCACTAGTTATGACTCTGCCAATCGGTCGTGAAGACGATTTCGTTGGTGTTGTAGACGTACTAAACCGTAAAGCTTACGTTTGGGATGACACAGGTCTACCAGAAAACTACGAAATTCAAGATGTTCCAGCGGACATGATTGATGACCTAGAACAGTACCGTGAAGAGCTAGTTGAAACTGCTGTAGAGCAAGACGACGACCTAATGGAAGCGTACATGGAAGGTGAAGAGCCTTCTATCGAAGACCTTAAGCGTTGTATCCGTAAAGGTACACGTGACCTAGCGTTCTTCCCAACGTTCTGTGGTTCTGCGTTCAAGAACAAAGGTATGCAACTTATCCTTGACGCTGTTGTAGATTACCTACCAGCTCCAGCAGAAGTTGATCCTCAGCCTCTAACAGATCCAGAAACTGGTGAGCCAACAGGCGAAGTTGCTACTGTATCTGCAGATGAGCCACTAAAAGCGCTAGCATTCAAGATCATGGATGACCGCTTTGGTGCACTAACATTCGTTCGTATCTACTCAGGCCGTCTGAAGAAGGGTGACACTATCCTTAACTCAGCGACTGGTAAGACTGAACGTATCGGCCGTATGTGTGAAATGCAAGCGGACGAGCGTAACGAACTTACTGAAGCACAAGCTGGTGATATCATCGCTATCGTTGGTATGAAGAACGTTCAGACTGGTCACACTCTATGTGATCCTAAGCACGAATGTACTCTTGAAGCTATGATCTTCCCAGAACCAGTAATCTCTATCGCTGTATCTCCAAAAGATAAAGGCGGTTCAGAGAAGATGGGTATCGCTATCGGTAAGATGGTTGCAGAAGATCCATCATTCCAGGTTGAGACTGACGAAGAGTCTGGCGAAACTATCCTGAAAGGTATGGGTGAACTTCACCTAGACATCAAGGTAGACATCCTTAAGCGTACTTACGGCGTTGAGCTAGAAGTAGGTGCTCCACAGGTAGCTTACCGTGAAACTATCACTCAAGCAGTTGAAGATAGCTACACGCACAAGAAGCAGTCTGGTGGTTCTGGTCAGTTCGGTAAGATCGATTACCGCATCAAGCCAGGTGAAGCAAACTCAGGCTTCACGTTCAAATCAACAGTTGTTGGTGGTAACGTACCTAAAGAATTCTGGCCTGCAGTTGAGAAAGGCTTTGCGTCAATGATGGATACTGGTGTTCTAGCTGGCTTCCCAACTCTAGACGTTGAAGTTGAACTATTCGACGGTGGTTTCCACGCAGTTGACTCTTCAGCTATCGCTTACGAAATCGCTGCTAAAGGCGCATTCCGTCAGTCTATGCCTAAAGCGGGTGCACAACTTCTTGAGCCAATCATGAACGTTGATGTATTCACTCCAGAAGACAACGTTGGTGACGTAATCGGTGACCTTAACCGTCGTCGTGGTATGATCAAAGACCAACAAGCTGGTACTACAGGCGTTCGTATTAAAGCAGACGTTCCTCTATCAGAAATGTTTGGTTACATCGGTCACCTACGTACTATCACTTCTGGCCGTGGTCAGTTCTCTATGGAATTTGGTCAATACGCACCATGTCCACAGAACGTTGCTGAGCAAGTAATCGCAGAAGTTAAAGAGCGTAACGAGAAGAAGTAATTCTTTAAGTTAGCTAGATAGCTTTTAAAGCCCCAGTCGAGAGATTGGGGCTTTTCTTTTTGTAAGAGATAAAGCTTGCCGATCTGATAGAGAAGCGCAATATATGCGGTCATTCCATAGAGTGACGAAGGAGCGAGTAGGGAATCTCTAAGAGTTTTCGGTTCGCTTCGAGATAATCTTAATTCACCGACGGCTACTAGCATCGATAATATCTAAACCTAACTCATCTAGGTTTCTATACTCTTCAGCTTGATCAAAAATCCAATCACAGAAGCGTTTGATTTTCTCTCTTTTAAAATAAGCGCTTGGTGCGCATAGGAAATAATTATAATCAGTTCTTTGGGCTAGATTGCCAATCCTTACCAGTTTCCCTTCTTCTATATAGCGTTGAGCTAGCGTGTGCTTGGCTAAAGCAACCCCTTGTACGGCGAGTGCCCCTTCTAGGACAAAATGGGAACCATTGTATTTGAGCGTGGGTTTCGATGCTTTGTGACCGACGTTGTTCAGCCATATACCCCAATCAAGATCGCGCCAATAATCCTCAATCAGATCTGCTCCAGTCAGGTCACTTAACTCATAGATACCATGTTGCTCTTGATAAATGGGGTGACACACTGGATAGAGCAGTTCTTCAACCAATAATTGCGAAGTAATATTTGGGTAGTCGCCTGGTCCATATCGGATACAGACATCAAGATTAGAGTTTTGAAAGTCTGCGAGCTCACTAGTAGGTTCGATCATGAGCTCTAAGTCAGGGTTTTGCTGCCGAAAGTGACCAATTCGAGGTACGAGCCAGTGTTGAGCAAAGGAAGGCAGTGTCGAAATAGACAGTTGGCTCGGATTTGGGTCTTGGTTTATTTGTCGTATGCCTCGATGTAAGTGCTCAAACCCTCTTTGAGCCTGATCGAACAGGATTTCCCCTTCCATGGTGAGGGTGACCTTACGATGTTGCCTTAGAAAAAGTTCAGTACCTAAAAAGTCTTCAAGCTGACGAACTTGCTGGCTAATTGCGGCAGCGGTGACATACAACTCTTGAGCGGCCAGCTTAAAACTTCCCAGCTTCGCCGCGGTATAGAAGTAGTAGATTCCTTGCAAAGGTGGAAGTCGATCTTTCACTTTAGTTTTCCTTAACTGAAGGTCAATTTGTATCGTTTGAGCAAGATAGGCTAATGGTTAATCATTTAGTTACTGAATGCAAGGAAGGAGATTAACTATGGAAACCTTAGAATTTAGCCGTAAAGAAAGACTTTTTAGTTCATGCTATTCGGGTAAAAAAATCTTAACTAAGCTGAAGTGCTGGTGGCGTAATTTTAGAACTCGTAAGCAACTTTCTAACCTGCCTGAACACTTACTAAAAGATGTCGGCTTAACTAAAGAGCAAGCACATCAAGAGAGTATTCGGCATTTCTGGGATGAGTAAATTTACTCTGCGATCTCACTGTGTAGCCAGTTAGTGAAAGCTTTAATTCGTTGTCGGCGAGGGGATTCATCATTATAGAAAAGATTAAATTGAACCCCCGGGGTCATGCCAATCTCAAAAGGTTTGATGAGTAACCCTCGCTCAACGTAATCACTGGCCAAAGAGTCTGAAGCCAAACAGGCTCCATGGCCCGCCATAACCGCATTCATGGCATGATCAAAGGTACTGACATCCATCCATTGTACTGATTCTTTATCCATCTTAACTCCAGCCTGAGCGAACCAAGTTTGCCAAGGATAACCACCAGATTCATAGTGAATGAGCCAAGTTTTGAGTAACTGTTCAGGGCCAATTAACGAGAGATGCTCGGCTAAGTTCGGTGAGCAGAAAGGGTAAATAGTTTCTTCAAACAAAAACTCTTTGTGTAACTTGAGCGCGTTGTTGCCCTCTAATGTTTCTTCTTGCCAAATGGCAATATCGGCATCGCCTTGCTTTAGATTAGGGGCATCACAACTGGTGACCACTCTGATTGGGATATTTGGGTATTGAACAGAGAATTTCCAAAGCCTAGGTAAGAGCCATCGGGAAGCAAATGAGGGAGTAGAGCTTACGCAGAGTATGCCATCAATGGGCTCACTTTGAATTTGGTTTAGGCCTGTTACGATGCTTTCTAAGCCTTGGGATACGTGTTTATAGAGCGTCTTTCCTTGCTCTGTTAGGCGCATGTCTCGACCGTCACGCATAAATAGCTTACACCCAAGTCCCTCTTCGAGCTGACGTATTTTCTGACTGACGGCCGCCTGACTAATAAACAGTTCTTCAGCTGCTCGGCTGTAACTATTCAGCCGTGCTGCGACTTCAAAATAGCGTAGGCCAGGTAGGTGGTGCAGCCTTGCGTCCATAAATCGTCCCTAACAATAAAAATATCTAACAAGGAATAATAAATACATTTGTTAGAAAAGCAAAAAAGGAGAGGCAAGCTCTCCTTTTGTATCGGTGTTTAGGCGTTATTCTTCCCAAACGACAAGTTGACCTTTTGGCCAGCTTTGCCCCATGTCATGATATTTCTGTTCAAGTACATGACGTTTGATTTTTAGTGTTGGTGTAAGGATACCGTTCTCGATGCTCCAAGGGTCTTTGATCATCAATACCCCTTTGATCTGTTCATGAGATTCGAGCTCACTGTTCATTCTCGCCACGACTTTCTCAGTCGTGCGTTCATAACGTTTGCGATCAAAGTTAGGGAAATCATGAGGAACGACCAGAAGAATTGGTGCAGGTAGGCCTAGGCCAATCAAACACATCATTTCTACACGGCTGTACTCAAACAGTTTCTTCTCAATTGGCACTGGAGCAACAAACTTACCTTTTGCGGTTTTAAAGTTGTCTTTTTTACGGCCTTGAATGGTTAGGTAGCCGTCACTGTCAATTGAGCCGATATCACCCGTATGAAGCCAGCCTTCACTATCAAATGACTCTTGTGTGGCAATGTCATTTTTGTAGTAACCAGAGAACAAGCCTTTACTGCGAACCATGATCTCATCGTCTGCGGCAATCTTAAGTTCGACGCCTGGGCCAGCATTACCGACACTACCTATCTTTCCTGCGTGGAATGGGTAGTTAAGAGTGCTGTAGGCGAAAGATTCGGTCATGCCCCAAGCTTCGGTGATATTCAAACCGACACTGTGGTACCAATCGAGTAGTGCAGGCGAGACTGGCGCAGAACCACAGCCCAGAACTCGCGCCTGATCGAGCCCTAAACCATCCGCCAACTTTTTCTTAATTAAAGAGTTAACGAAAGGAATCTTAAGCAGGATATTGAGTTTCTTTTGCGGCAACTTATCTTGGATTCGTTGTTGGAATAGCGTCCATAAGCGAGGCACTGATATAAACAGTGTTGGACGGTGCATTTTTACATCTTCAATAAAGGTATCTAGAGACTCTGGGAAGGCCGTTTGAACACCACCAAGAATCGATGAACCAAAGATGTAAACACGCTCTGTAATGTGAGCCAAAGGTAAGTACGAGAAGAGGCGATCATTCTCTTGAATGCCAATGTGATTGATCAATTGCTGCACTGACCAACTGAACGCTCCATAGGTCAGCATTGCTCCTTTAGGAAGCCCTGAGGTTCCAGAGGTGTAGACCAAAGACATCAGCTTATCATCATAATGCTCTGGACGATGTTCACTTGGCTGATGCTTATCAATTAAGTCTTTGTATTGATGCTGACAGCTTGGTGCAGTGTCGTACGGTAGCGCAATGGTTACAACGTTCGTGTTCGCATCGATGACTTGTTGAGTTGCTGCAGGGTCATCCAATTTACCCGCAATGAGTACTTTACTCTCACTGTGTGTTAAGCAGTACTCAATCGTGTCTGCCCCTGCAGTTGGAAAAATAGGGACACTGACAAAATCACCGAGCATCATCGCTAAGTCACTAATAAACCATTCGGCACAGTTTTTAGAGATAAGAGCGACTTTATCACCAGGTTTAACGCCTAAATCATTGAGTGCACTCACAAGCTTTAATGCTTGCTCCGCAACATCACTGTAGGTGAACTCAACAAATTGACGGTTGATGATCTGTTTTAGATAGACTTCATTTGGGCGTTCGGCAGCCCATTTTAAAATCATTTCGTTTGGGGGTGGGAGAGCACAAGTCGGTTTGCTCAACTCGTTAGGCTGAATCATTCTCTAACTCCGTGTTATTGGCAAAGTTATGCTTATTTTTATTGTTAATGGAATGTTAACTCTAGCATGTAAGTGAAACAGTAGGGAAGTAAATGTCGGTGGTTTCCTTTCTATCTTGTGATAGCAATACCGTTAATGCAGTTGTCGGTAAGCCGCAGGTGTAATCCCTGTTTTCTTTTTGAATATTCTAGAAAAATAAGAAACATCGTTATAACCACACTGAAAAGCAATGAATGAAATTTTCTCTTTTCGGTAGTTTGTGAGTAATTGCTTTGCGAGGCCAATTCGCTTGAGAGTCAGGTAATCACGGAAGCTCACGCCAATCGTTTTATGGAAGAACTTAGAAAAGTAGGTCACTGAATAGTGGCAGTAATCCGCCACATCCTCTTCTCGTATTGTCCTTGATAAGTTCTTATCGATATACATCAGCATTTCAACCAAGTCTTTACTTATGTGCTTCTTACCAGGTTGATTGGAGAGTTTATTGAGGTCCAATATGTCTTGGTGCTGAGTGAGTTGATACGCCACTTGCTTGTTAAGTTCGTCTGACCACAACTGGGTGTCGGTTTCATTGAGAAGAAGAGTTGAAAATACCACGTCGAGATCAACAATGTCGGAAGATGGTTGTTGGTTGCAGATAAGGATGATGTGCTTGTCTAGATTTTGGCAAAGTCTGACGGTCGTCGCAAACAGAGAGTGGAAGGGTTCCTCGTAGTAAAAAAAGCAGAATTGAATATCAGGCTCGCTCAGTACAGAGACGTCATAGCCATAATCCAGTAAGTGGAAATAGCGTTCGATATCTCTAACGGTATCTTTGTTTACGTAGGTGACTGATTGACCAATCCAGTAGCCTTTATGTAATACATCCACTGTTTATTGTCCTATCTTTTTTTGAGCGATAAGAATGATCCAATGACCTCAGTTTAGTCTGTGAATGACGAGTTCACCAAATCGCTATTGACTGTATTAAATTTAAATGGGTTAATTTTGTGGATCAGTATCACCTTTTTGTTCAAGGTTAATCTTGTCAAGTATCATAAATGAGAATGTATTGATTGTGCGAATGAGCGCGTGAGGGTTTTTATTCAAATCTATGATATGTAATTCAAATGCACTAGAAATAGAATAATAGATCTAATTATTTCGTTCTAAATATAGACATATAATATAGGTTGAATGGTGAATATAAGTGTAACGGAGTGGCAAGAAAGTGCTAGAAATAGACATAATAATCCTAACCACTCCTTTATAAATTCTTCTAAATTATCAATAAGCGTTACAGCTTAATGAACTTTGGAAGGAGACAATCATGAGCAAACTAATTAAAAACATTTCTAAATTTATGAAGGACGAAGAAGGTCTAACAGTCGTTGAATACGTTGTAGGCGCAGGTTTGATTGTTATCGCACTAGCCGCCGTGTTTGATAACTTAGGTACACTTCTGCAAGGTGAGTTGGCTACAATCTTCGACGAACCAGCAGCAGGTTAAATCTGATTTCTCATAGATTAAGCAACTTATAGAATTCCTACTATGATTACTTGAGGCTTGTCATGCTAAACCTAAGCATGACAAGCCTCAATTGCTACTGGGGGTTATTATGGCTGTTTTTTTATCTGTGAGAGCGTTTTTTAAAGATGAGTCTGGGCTAACTGTTGTCGAGTACGTTGTTGGTGCTGGTTTGATGGTCGTAGGGCTTGCTGGGTTATTTTTAGCATTTAGTGATACATTAATTGCTGAAATGAATACTATTTTCCAAACAGATTAGATAGTTTGAATAAGGGCCGCCTTTATGAACTATCTTATTTGGTTCGTCTTATTTATTGTTGCAGTCAGTGATGCGAGAGAGCATCGCATTCCTAATTATTTATTACTCACTATCCTCATCCTTTCTGCTGTAGATAAAATTATCTATAGTCCAGATTTATCATTTCTTTTTTACTCATTTCTTACTGGTATTACTTGCTTTATTGCCTCGCTGCTCCTTTACTTTTTAAGAGTCATGGCGCCTGGGGATGTAAAACTTTTGGGTGTTATTGGCTTTTGGGTTGGAAGCGAGCATATCGTGGGGACGGTTTACTGGATCGGTGTTTCTAGCGTGGTTGTTGGTCTTTTGTATGGGTTGCTGAGGCTAGCGGATTCTCCAGGACAATTTAAAACTTTAGTCAATAAATACACCATGCTTGCTCAGTTTGGGGCTAGTGGGGCCAAAACATTACAGACAAAGAAAAAGATGAGTGAACACTATCGTATGCCGTTTGCTCCTGTTGTAGTGATTGGGTTAGCTATGCACTTCTATTTTCTGAATTAATAGCAAAGGGGGCACCATGGTCCAGACGAAGACTGCATCACGTCATAGAACTGAGCTCACGCCCCAAGCAACAGAGCCACCTGTGCCGACCACGTTTGATGAACTCGGCATACCGAAAGCAGTGGTTGAAAATCTGGTGATTAAGCATATCGCCGCCTACCCTAAATCAGACATTCTGCAACTCACCAAACTCTTGTGTATCAACAGCCATATGATTGAAGATGTGATTGCTGGGCTTCGATCCAAATCACTAGTGGAAGTATTCCAAGCGGCACCAACGACATTTTCAGTGCAATCTACTGGTCATGTTCGATATGGACTGTCTGAGGCCGGCTTACAAGAAGCTGATGTTGCTTTTGCTAAAGATGCGTATTTAGGCCCAGTTCCTGTTTCGCTCACTCACTATAGCCAAATGGTAGAGGCTCAAGATGTAAGAGCTCAAATGGTGAATCGCGCGGATGTAGAGCACGCGCTCTCTGATGTGTTAGGCGCGCACAGAATGGTTGGGGTGCTTGGCCCGGCAATTAACTCTGGCAGAGCACTATTGTTATACGGTAGTGCAGGTTCAGGTAAAACTTTCGTTGCGACTAAAATTCTTAACTCCCTCAATACGTCGGTCTACATTCCTTATTCTGTATTCGCTATGGGGAACATCATTAAGGTGTTTTCTCCTCAGCATCATAAGAAAGTTCGCAGTGACGAGATTCAATCCATAACCTTTAAAGAGCACTTTGATCGCCGTTGGGCGCTGTGTGAGCGACCAAGCATTCAGGTGGGGGGGGAGCTCACCATGGAGATGCTTGAAGTCAATCACAGCGAACACAACAAAGTGTGGATGGCACCATTACAGATGATGGCGAACAACGGCATTTTCATTATTGATGACTTGGGGCGTCAGCCAATGCCGGTCGATACTTTGTTGAACCGTTGGATTGTCCCTATGGAGTATTTCTATGACTATCTCAATCTGCCAAATGGTCAACAAATATCCATTCCATTTATTCTCACGTTAGCCTTTTCTACGAACTTAGATCCAGAAAAGATCAGTGACCCTGCGTTTTTACGTCGACTAGGTTACAAGATCCAATTTGGGCCTCTGCTGGAGCAAGAGTATCGACAGCTCTGGGAGATCATTTCAAATTCAAAAAATTTATCCCTGTCGGAAGGGGCTTTCGATACTTTATTTGATTTACACCGTCAGCATGACGTTGGCTTTTTCCCTTGTCTACCAAAAGACATTGTAGGGATCAGCCGAGATATCATTGTATTTGAAGAAGTTGAGCCTGTTATCTCTCCTGAAATAGTCAACCGCGCATGGGAAGTATATTTCACCGCTGATGGTAAAGGAGGAGGAGCTCGATGAGTCGAAATCAAGTCATATTATTATTGTTGCTTTCTATTGCCTTCGGTTTAGGTGCCGTATTTTTTGCTAAGCAATGGATGGACAGCCAACTTCAGCCGCAGACTGAAGTTGAAGTGGTTGAACGAGAGCCTGTCATCATAGCGGCACAAGAAATATTAGCGGGCACAATCATTGAAGAGCAGCATATTTCTAGCAAGTTGCTTGAGAAAGATTGGCGAAATGAGCAGCAATATACGCAGGCAGAAGAGCTGCTTGGGCAGGTGGTCGCTAATACCATCTACCCGGGAGAGATCATTCACCCAGGTCGCCTTTCATCAAGTGGCGAGGGGGCGACGTTGGCTTCTTTGATCCCTGAAAATAAGAGAGCAGTAACGATCAGGGTAAATGATGTCATTGGTGTCGCAGGTTTTCTATTACCGGGGAATAAAGTCGATATTTTAAGTACGGTTAAATATGGAAAAAACTCCGCCTCAACGTCTACGGTCTTAAAAGAAATCAAGGTGTTGGCCGTCGATCAAACGGCAAGAACGAAAGAAAATAAACCAGTCATCGTTCGAGCGGTCACTTTGGAGGTCTCGCCAAGAGAGGCAGAAAAATTGCTGTCGGCACAAAGTCGAGGAAGTATCCAATTAACTCTACGAAACCCTTATGACGAAGAAAAAGCCGTCAAACGATATGTCGCCCCGAGTGTTACGATTATCAAGGGGACAGAATCTAGCAATATCCGAGTCAAGGATTGAGGTGAGCTATGAGAAAAATACTATTTGTAATCATCATTTCGCTTTTAAGCAGTGGTACTAGCTTTTCAGCGACACAGTCGGGGAAAATCGTCACAGTTCCTCATCATAAATCGACTCACGTCACTTTGGCTGGGAAAGCGAAGAGGGTGTCTCTAGGGGATCCTGATGTACTTGATATTGTTATGCTGAAATCCGACGAACTCTTTTTGATTGGTAAGAAACTGGGCTCCACCAATTTAATGGCGTGGGATAGCCGGGGTCAGTTAATTGAGTCAATCAATATTGAAGTGACCCATGATCTTAATAGCTTGAAAGCAAAGCTGTATGAGTTTCTACCAGACGAACAAATTGAAGTGCATAGTGCGCAGAATCGTTTGATATTAAGTGGTCAAATTAGCTCGCAATCGGCAATGAATATTGCACTTCGAGTGGCAGAAACATACTCATCGGGTGATGTCGCCGATGTGGGTAACGATTCGCTCAGTAAGCAGGTGAATGATACTGGCGTGATTAACTTGATGACGATTGGCGGCGCGCAGCAGGTCATGCTTGAAGTGACGGTTGCTGAAGTGCAACGCAGCTTAGTGAGAAAGTTTGATGCCAATTTCCACTTTTTCCAAACCAGTGGTGGTAACTTCAACTGGGGGGGAACCTCTGCTGGTGGCGTCATTGATGATGTTAATGGGATCATTGGACCAATCTTCAATGCGCCAGGGGTTGAAAGCACGGGCTTGTTAGGCACTTTTATTGACAGCAATACTTTGTTTACCTTTGCCCTCGATATCGCTAAACAAAATGGTACGGCGAAGGTGTTAGCAGAGCCTAACTTAACCGCATTAAGTGGCGCTAAAGCCGAGTTTCTAGCGGGTGGTGAGTTCCCCATTCCTGTCCCTGATGATGATGGTATCACCATCGAGTATAAAGAATATGGTGTGGGCCTGAAATTCATCCCAACGGTGCTTTCAGACAAGAAAATCAATCTCAATTTGGCCGTGGACGTGAGTGAAATTGCGACATCTACGTCACTGACACTTGCTCCAGGAGGAACAAATGGGACGTATGTCATTCCTCCTATTACTCGCCGCAGTGCCTCTTCCACACTTGAACTCGCAGACGGGCAAACCATAGGTATTGCTGGGCTGCTGAGTGAAAACGTGCGTGATGTGGTGGAAGAAATGCCTGGGTTCAGTGATATCCCAGTCCTTGGTCAAATGTTTAACAGCCAAGAATATATTTCCGGTGAAACTGAACTCGTGATTCTAGTGACGCCAAGATTGGCCCAGCCGGTAGACCGCAGAAAAATTACGCTGCCGACGGAATCTTTTGTTGAGCCAAATGATTTTGAATATTACCTATTGGGTCGAGGGGCTTATATTGCTCCACTTAACAATGAACAGCCGTCATCAGAAGAAAATATTGGAACATTTGTTGACAACTCTAAAGGTGGCACTGAAGGCACCTTTGGTCACAGTCTTTAAGGAGGAAGCATGAATCAATTAATCAAAGTCATCCCTGTTGGTTTGTTCTGTATTTTCTCTTTGGGCTGTGTAAACAACGCTCCTCAGTTAGGTGGGCATGTCGCAAAACTTAAAACGGAACAGGTCTATAACCCGAATGCGTCGATCGATAACCTTGGCTTCGTGCCGTCAGGTAGTGGTGAGCGAATGGAAGGGGCGTATCAAACTTATACGGGTAAAAAAGATTCCGATCTAAAGGGCACAGACAGTCAGGTGCTGGATTCTTTTGCTGAGTAACGTGCGTTCGTATGTTCGTCAATAATTTGATGCGGATGGCTATTCTTTAGCGGAGATAAGTGGACGAAATTAGAGGATTAATCTGCTCTTTGAAATGGCAAATAGTGAGCGAGTTCCTACACTTAATACTAGATAACAACAATAAAACACTTCGCATTAGCAAGGACAGCTAGGAGAAAACAGTATGGGAGAAGCTGTAAAGCTAACACCAAATGGAGATAGCCCTATCAGACTAAAAACCAATTTAACGATTTGGGTATTTTACTCATCTGATGCGTTTCATCTTCATATCAGCCATGAACTTTCAAAATGCCAGAGCGTGACTTTTGAAATGATTTCATTCCATGGCTTGGTGGTGGCTAATCTCGCCCACTTTTCTCCTCCTGATTTGATCTTTGTTGAGACAGGGCCCAATTGGGCTCAGAAGATTGTTGAGCTTCAGCAATATGAATCTCCAGAGTCGAATGACACAGCCCATGAAGCGTCTCTCATTGTATTTGGTAATGAAAATGATAATGGCGCGTTGAAAATTGCCTTGCGTATTGGTGCGGTTGACTTCATCTCTGATAAAGCGGTGATTGATGAACTTATCCCTATGCTGCGCAATTTAGCTGAAGAGAAGGTCGCCAGTAGAAACTTAGGTGAGATGATCGTGTTCATGAACACTAAGGGCGGCGCAGGTGCTTCGCTAATTGCATTGAACACGGCGATCAAAATAGCCAAAGATCGGCCTGATGAAGTGCTGTTGGTTGATCTTGATATGCAATTTGGCGTGATAGAAGACTATCTCAATGTACATTGTACGTACGGATTGGCTGATGCGATTGCTAATGTCGCCGACCTTGATGAAGTGTCACTAGGCAGTTTGGTCACCAAGCATGAATCGGGCCTGCATTTGATCGGGTTCAAGCGAGAAAACAGCCATGAGAACTTCGAAAAAATTGCGCACATTAGCAAGCTTATTCCGGTGCTGAGAGAGCGCTACCCTGTTGTGATCATTGATTTATCTCGTGGCTTAGATCGTCAGTTTGGCGGCGTTATTTCCCCGGCAACTAACATTTTTCTGATCACGCAACAAAACCTAGTGGCGGTTAAAAATACCACACAGATATTAAAGGTGCTGACGTTTGAGTTTGGCATCACCAAAGATCAAGTAGAAGTCGTCGTAAACCGATACGAAAAGCGTCAGTCGATAAAACTAAAAGATATCCAAGATACCGTGGGCAGCATTAAGGTCTACACGATTCCAAATGAGTTCAAAATCGCATTAGAAAGCGCCAATTTGGGGCGTCCTTATATCGAAGCGAAAAAGAACAGTTCTATTTCTAAATCGATTAGTAAGCTCGCTGATTCTCTACAGCCCGAAGTAGAAGAGGAAAAGGGTTGGTTCAAACGGTTATTCTCGTAAGCAATCCAGATTGAGAAAGGATTTTTCATGTTCTTTAAACGGAAAAATATAAGCCCCGATCTACAACAAAAAGTGGCTGATGCCGAAAAGCAGCAAGCACAGGTTTCTGCTGAGCCTGAAAAAGTTGTAGCGGAAGAGGCGGTTCCTTCCGAAGCTGCGGGCAGTTATCAAGAGCGTAAAAAGCAAGAAGCGAAAGCGAAAGGGCATGCCATTGAAGAGGCAAAAAAACAGCTTGAGCTTGAGCTCTCCGTGAAGCATTACTATCACCAAAGACTGCTGGAAACATTGGATTTAGGGCTATTGGCTAGTTTAGAAAATGAAAGAGCCAAGACCGAACTTCATGATGCGATCATTCAACTCATGGCCGATGACCAAACCCATGCCTTGAGTGCTGAGGGGCGCAAGCGTGTGATCCAACAAATTGAAGATGAAGTGTTTGGGTTAGGTCCACTGGAGCCACTTCTTAATGATGCCACCGTTTCTGATATTTTGGTCAACGGCCCTAAGCATGTGTTTGTTGAGCGAAGAGGTAAGCTTGAACTTACCCCCTATACATTCCTTGATGAGCGGCACTTAAGAAATATTCTTGACCGCATTGTGAGCCAAGTAGGTCGCCGGGTGGATGAAGCATCACCTATGGTGGATGCCCGGCTTGTTGATGGCTCACGTGTGAATGCAATTATCCCCCCGTTAGCACTGGATGGGTCATCGGTATCCATTCGCCGTTTCGCAGTAGAAAAGCTCAACATGGATAACCTTCTTAACTTCAATTCGCTCTCACCTGAAATGGCCAAGTTTGTTGAGGCTGCTGTGACCGGAGCGATGAATGTGCTGATTTCTGGTGGTACGGGTTCAGGTAAAACGACCACTTTGAACATCTTTTCTAACTTTATTCCCTCCGATGACCGCATTGTTACTATCGAAGACTCGGCAGAGCTGCAGCTCCAACAGCCTCACGTGGTTCGCTTGGAAACTCGTCCAGCTAATTTAGAAGGGAAAGGGGAAATTACTCAGCGTGATTTAGTAAAAAACTCCCTGCGTATGCGACCTGATCGGATTGTTCTTGGGGAGGTTCGTGGTGCAGAGGCCGTGGATATGCTAGCGGCAATGAATACCGGTCACGATGGATCACTGGCGACCATTCACGCCAACACACCTCGTGATGCCCTTTCAAGGGTCGAGAATATGTTTGCAATGGCGGGCTGGAATATGAGTGCGAAAAACCTTCGCTCTCAGATTGCTTCTGCTATCCATCTTGTTGTTCAAATGGAACGACAAGAAGATGGTAAACGCCGCATGGTGAGTATTTGTGAGATCAATGGCATGGAAGGAGAGATCATCACCATGTCGGAAATCTTCAAGTTCCACCGTAAAGGAATGGATGAAGAAGGGAATGTGATGGGGTATTTCACTGCGACGGGTGTGGTTCCTCAATGTCACGATCACCTGTCAAAAAAAGGGCTTCATCTGCCATTTGAAATTTTTAATGAGTCAATCTCATAAAGGAGGGGGTTATGCAGCTCGATGCAACACTCTTTTTCGTCTTGCTTTTTTTCGCTGTGGTTTTCATATCACAAGCGTTGATCTTACCCGCAGCAGGTAGCAAAGCTAAGCACAAAGAGCTCTCCGAACGACTGAAAGAATCACAATCAAAACTGGATGAGGAAGCCCGCTCATTACTTCAAGAGCATTACCTAAAAAGCCTAACCCCATGGGATAGGAGACTTGTTAACTATGAGGTGTTTTCTTCGCTGAAAAAGTTGATTGAGCTTTCGGGCTATGATTGGAGTTTAACTCAAACCTTAGTGACCACATCTTGCCTATCAGTCAGTGGTTTTTTAATTACGATGTTACTCGGTCAGCCTATTTATGTTGGCTTAGCCGCCATTGTGGCTGTTTGGGTCTGTTTGTATTTTTGGCTTGGGAAAAAAATTTCAGATCGTCTTGCTGCGTTTGAGGAGCAACTGCCTGAAGCGCTCGATATTATGCGCCGGATGTTGCAAGCCGGTCAGCCTGTAACACAAGCCTTTAACGAAGTTGGGATGGAAATGCCCGCGCCAATTGGTGTGGAGTTCAAAAACACCTTTAACTTGCTCAACTATGGTTATGACATGCGTATGGCCATTATGCAGATGGCCGAGCGAACCCCGACGGTTTCTATGTTGGCTTTTTCCAGTGCGGTTATTTTGCAAAAAGAGACGGGTGGTAACTTGTCTGAAAACCTCGAAAAAGTGTCCAAGGTGCTTCGCGCTCGATTTAAGTTGCAACGAAAAATAAAAACGCTGTCTGCTGAGAGTCGTTTATCAGCGTGGATCTTAGTTCTGTCGCCGTTTGCTCTGTTTGTTTTTCTGAGTTTCATCAATCCAGAATATGTTGCGCCACTTTACACCGACCCAAGAGGGATGACGTTAGTCAGCGGTGGGGTGGTTAGCCTCTTTATTGGCGCAATGTGGATTCGAAACATCATCAATTTCGAGGTGTGATATGGAGTCTATTTTAGATTTAGTCTCTTCGTTTAATATTGATGAACAAACCTTTTTCTTAGCTGTGATTCTGATTGCGACGGTCTTGTTGATCTTTACCTTATCGATGCTGCTAATTAGCTCTCGGTCGCCGTTAAGAACCCGTTTGGCGAGCTTAAAAGACACGTCGGCGATAGGGACCGCCAAAAAGGTCAGTCGTTTAGAAAAATCATTGGAATCTCTTGCTCCGGCAATGAAGTCGTCCAATGAAAAAGAGAATGAAACCATCCGCGTTAAGTTAATGCATGCGGGGTATCATGATGCCAGTGCTTTGACCTTTTTTTATGCCATGAAAGGAATTTCGGTCGTGATCGGCTTTTTAATGGCCGCCAGTGTCTACTTCTTTGCTCCCGACATTTCTATGCGCAATTTGATCATGATGGGGAGCGTTGCATTTGGTCTATTCTTACCTAATGTCATATTGGGTAGGATGGTCGACAAGCGGCAGCGAAAAATCCGTGGTGGTATCCCTGATGCACTCGATTTGCTGGTGGTCTGTACTGAATCTGGTCTAGGTTTTAACGCTGCGATTCGCCGGGTGGCGGATGAGTTGACCATTTCCCACCCCGATTTTGCCGACGAATTAGATACAGTATGTGTCAAGATCAGTGCTGGTGTTGAGATGTCGGATGCATTTAATGATCTTGTGACAAGAACTGGTCTGACGGAGATTGCGGGCCTTGTCACTATGTTGGCTCACGCCTCTCGAATTGGCGGGAGTCTCTCTCAAACGTTACGTGAATATACTGAAGATTATCGTGATAAGCGCAATCAAGAGATTGAAGAAATAGCAGCTAAGATCCCGACGAAAATGATTTTCCCACTGCTTGTCTTTATCTGGCCTTGTTTCTTTATCGTTGCGATAGGGCCCTCTATGTTGATGCTATCCTCGACGCTGGGGAAATAAGGACACAATATGAAAGGATTGAATGTTGTTACCGTTACACTCTGTGCGCTGTTGTTGGCTGCATGTGCATCTAAAGAACCAAGCCTAGACACCTCGCTATACGATGGTAAACCGATTGATACTCTCTCATCGGAAGAGCCGCCAAAAACAGAAAAAGAAGCGATCATGCGAGGGGATACTGCGCTCAGTTCAGGGAATGTTGATTTAGCTTTGTATGAGTACATTCGCTCGCTGTCGTTTGAAAATGGACAATTTCGAGACCGTTCTCTGTATAACATTGGCCGCATCCACCAATCGCGAAACAATTTGACCCTGGCCGATAAAGCCTACTTGTTGGCCCTGGAAGAGAACCCGAATAATGTGGAGGTGTTAGAACAACTTGGCTCAATTCACAGTAAAAATGGTGATATTGAGCAAGGGAAAAGCTACTTTCTACGAGCGATTAATGCAGACCAAATACGTTTTGGAAACAGTGACACGTTAGTTGGAAAAGATCTGCTGACGTCTAAAGAAGTGGCTCTGCTTAAAAGTGATTCACGCTCACCAGAGTTTGCTTACATGGGGCTAGGGGTGATCGCTGACCTAGAGAAAGATCATAACCTTGCTCAAGCTTTTTATAAGCAAGCATTGAGTATTGATTCGAGCTCATCGAAGACATTAACCAACGTTGGCTATTCGTTTTATATGTCTGGTGATTACCGTAAAGCACAACGATTTACCTTAGAAGCGCTGGAGAAAGATCCAACCAACGATAAGGCACTGAATAACCTTGCGTTGATTTACTTAGCGAAAGGAGAAATTCCAAGGGCGATTAATGTTTTTTCTCGTCACATGGATAAACCAGAGGCTCTTAACAATGTTGGCTACTTTTTGATACTCCAAGGAAAGCCAGAGCAAGCCGTTCCTTATTTGCAACAAGCCATTGATAGTAAGAGTACTTATTACAAGGTTGCTAATGAAAACCTTGAGCGGGCATTAGCGTTGGTAAGAGAAGGCGAGATGAACAAAGAGTAGTGTTATCTCGATTAATGCAAGGGAGAGCGTTTGGCTCTCCCTTTTCAATTTTGATTTGGTTATTTATGCGATGTAGCCACCCGCAATGCCGGTAAGCATAAAGAACACCACCATCCAAATGATAGGAAGCTTGTGCTGCTTAAGTAGGTAGAAGCCAACTAAAACAAAAGCGAGATCTAAAGGATTAAGTACCGCACTGGTAAATACTGGCTGGTACAAGGCCGCAACAAGCAAACCAACTACCGCAGCATTCACGCCATTCACTGCGCCCGAGACTTTCGGGTTTTGAGCCAGAGATTGCCAGTTCTTCAATACGCCCAGCAGCAGTAAAAAGCCTGGCAGGAAAACAGCCACAGTGGCAATCAATGCACCTGCAATTGGTGCTGATGGCAGTAACTCATAACCAATGTACGTAGCAAAGGTAAACATCGGTCCTGGAACCGCTTGAGCCGCCGCATAACCCGTTAGGAAGGCGTCTTGGGTCAGTTGGTCGCCGACAATGTTTTGCAGTAATGGCAGAACCACGTGACCACCACCAAACACTAAACTACCCGCTTGGAAGAAGTCATTAAACAGGCCAATGGCTGGCAATGTGCTTGCGAGTAACGGTAGGCCAAAAAGTAAAGCAGCGAACAAAATCAGCGGTGCGAAGGATGGTTCGAACTTACCTTGGTACTCTTCATTGGCATTGCCTAACGTTTTCATGCCAATAAGCGCAGCTACGACTAATACCACCATTTGTGTCGCGATACTTGGCACAACCAGCAAGGCTACCGCCGTCATCACGCAGAGTGCGACAGCCAGCTTTTCCTTACAGAAGTTCTTGTACATGCCCCAAGCAGCATCCGCAACCACCACCACTGCCAGCAGTTTTAATCCGTGGACAATGTTTTGAAACAAGGCGGTTTCGGTAAGCTGGCTGCTGAGTATCGCAAGCGCCAACATAATCAGAACCGATGGTAAGGTAAAGCCAAGAAACGCCATACATGCGCCGCCTAAACCGCCACGCTTGTAGCCCAAGGCAAAGCCGACCTGACTAGAGCCCGGACCTGGCAAAAACTGACTTAATGCGACGATCTGTCCATATTCTTTATCATCTAGCCACTTTAGCTTTTCAACAAAGGTATTGCGGAAATAGCCAATGTGCGCCGCAGGGCCACCAAAGCTAATCCAGCCAAGCCAGAAAAAGGTTTTGAAAATTGTCAGCATGATTGCATTACTCATCTAAAAATAGTGGTGACAATTTACGTAATTCGCACACATGACTCAAATTGATAGTTTTAATATACTCTATGAATAAAATGGGATGGAGTGGCGATGAGAGAGTTTAATTGGAAAGGCGTTGATCTAAATTTGCTAGTGGCGTTTCAAGCCCTGTACCAAACCAAGAGTGTTAGCCAAGCAGCTGAGCATTGCTTTGTAAGTCAATCTGCCATGAGCCACACGCTGCAGCGTATGCGGACCCTGTTTGATGATCCATTGTTTGAGCGTGCTGGGATCAAGATGGAACCGACATTACGCTCCCACGAAATCGCGCCATTGATCGACCGTTTACTTGGCAGCATCAAAAATGATCTGTTGATTAAAAAGCACTTTAGCCCACAAACCTATCAAGGGGCTTGGCGAATCGGCTTAACCGACTACGCAGAGCAGCTGTTTGCCCCTCAACTTTATGACGCACTAAAAAGTGCAGCGCCACAGTCTCAGGTGAGTTTTTACAACGTCAATCGCAGTAACTACTTAGATATTGCTGAGAGCGAAAAACTCGATGTAGTGATTGGCAGTATCGACAACCTAAATCGACGCTTTTTGTCTGAACACCTTTATACTGAGCAACACTTGTGCTTGTTTGATCCACAAGCGATGACGTTACCTAGTCCGTTAACGCTAGAAGCATTTGTCAGTGTTGAACACGCACTGGTTAGCCCTGATGGCAGTTTACAAACCCAAGTGGATAAGCGTTTATCTAAGCTTGGCTATGAGCGCAGAGTTGGGGTGGCTTCAAGAAACTTTTTAACGGTGCGTCGGCTGCTGCTCGGGCGTCAGCTTATTTGTATTGTGCCAAAGCGATTTGCCGAAATGGAAACCCACAGCCATGGCCTAATGACAGCGGCAACCCCAGTAGAAGTGCCGGATTTTGATATTCGATTGCTCTACTTAAAGAGCAATCAATACGAAGAAAAGAGCATTTGTTTACGCCAAATCGTCACTGATATTGTACGTTAATCAAACCCTTCATATAGGTCTATGGCTTGGCGAGCTTCACTCATTGTGCACCCTGTTTGCGTGACCAATTGGTTGACCGTGACTGATGGTGTTTTCTCAATAAGGCTCGCTAAGCAGATTTCTGGTTTAGGCAGGGCTTTATCGATTTCTTTGACGACCCACTGATGGGCTTCATCCATCAACAACGTAATCAATGCCTTTAGCTGAGCTTCTTCCCCCGATAATTGCCAGTTACGAGAACGTCGAATCCGCTTGAGCTGGCAGCCAGACTCGTTTGCTTGCTGAATGATTAATGCCTTATCTGGCACTCGATGAACAAAACTGTTTAAGCGAATTACTAACATTGTCTTAGGGTTGTGGGGTGATCAGAGGTACTTTACCTCAGCATTCGACTGCCACTCAACTTTCTCTCACTTTTCCTATCATCAATTGGGTTTGATAGGTTTTGCCTTTTTCATTTGATAGATATTCCCTATTAGAGCAATAGAAACGTTCAAATTTACCAATCAACGCTGTCAGGGCAATATAACCACATCAACGCAGAGCAGCGTTCACAAACACTAAATTAGAAAGAGAGAACATCATGATCAACACAGAAATCAAACCATTCAACGCAACAGCATTCAAAAACGGCGAATTCGTAGAAATCACTGAGCAAGACGTGAAAGGTAAGTGGGCAGTATTCTTCTTCTACCCAGCAGACTTCACTTTCGTATGTCCTACTGAGCTCGTTGACCTACAAGAAAAATACGCAGAGCTACAATCTCGTGGCGTTGAAGTTTACTCCGTATCAACTGACACTCACTTCTCTCACAAAGCGTGGCACGATACTTCTGACAAGATCGGTACTATCGAGTACTTCATGGTAGGTGACCAAACTGGCACTATCACAAACAACTTCAACGTAATGCGTGAAGGTCAAGGTCTTGCTGACCGTGCAACGTTCCTAATCGACCCACAAGGTGTTATCCAAGCAATGGAAATCACTGCAGAAGGTATCGGCCGTGACGCAGAAGACCTACTACGTAAAGTAAAAGCTGCACAGTACGTTGCAAACAACCCAGGCGAAGTATGCCCAGCTAAATGGAAAGAAGGCGAAGAGACTCTAGCACCATCTCTAGACCTAGTAGGTAAAATTTAATTAGACGATAACGTCTTAGGTACATCGAGTCTGAGCTCCTAAAGGGCTCGGTGTGCCGACCTAATTAAAATCAAAGCCACATCGTTTAACGGTGTGGCTTTTTTGCATTTTAAACCAAGTGGCGGAGGACAGTGTACTGGTTACCTCTTTAGAGGGGGTTAACTTTTTACATGCAGAGTTGTATTCTGTTTGGCTTTTTTAAACTGTACCCAAATTAGTTGTTGCTTCAGGATTACCAATGAAGACTGTTCTTATTTCGATATTTTGCTGCTTTTTAGTCGCTTGCTCTGACGCTGATCAAGCCTTTCCCTCACCTGAACTTTCATTGAATAACACTCAAATGAAAACGTTTGAGTTTAGTTGGGATGGTGTAGAGGGCGCGACACATTATACGTTATGGGAAAACGTTGATGGCCAGTCGGGCTTTACCCAAGTTAGTCCGATTATTCAACCCGATGAGAACACGTTTACTTTGTCTGTGCCACTTTTCGCGCGTACCGATGCCCAGTATATGCTGAGAACCTGTAAGCCTTCAGCTTGTGTGTATTCAACTGCAGTGGGTATTTCAGGCAACCTAGTTGATAGTATTGGTTATTTTAAGGCCAGCAATACCGATATTGATGATGAATTTGGTACATCAGTCGCACTATCTAAAGATGGCAAAACACTCGCGGTGAGTGCAATTCATGAGGATAGCGACTCACAAGGTATTGATGGCCTCGACAATAATGATGGTGATAACTCGGGGGCGGTGTATGTCTTTGCCAATCAAGATGGTGAATGGCACCAACAAGCCTACATCAAGGCAGATAATGCGGATAATAAAGATCAATTCGGTACGTCGATTGCTTTATCGGCTGATGGCAATACATTAGTCGTTGGCGCCAAATATGAAGACAGTGATGCTAAGGGCATCAATGGTGATGGCAGCAATAATAGTCGAGCAAAGTCTGGGGCGGTATATGTCTTCGAGCGTGATAGCGATGGTGTTTGGACGCAACATAGCTATATTAAAGCCAGTGAACCTGATGTTGCTGATGAATTTGGCTGGCAAGTTGCCTTATCGGATGATGGTGCGACGTTAGCGGTCGCGGCGATTGAGGAAGACAGCAATGCGACTGGTGTGGGCGGTGATGATGCAGATAATTCGATGACCGAGACTGGTGCAGTCTACGTGTTTGCGTTAAACAATTATATTTGGTCCCAACAAGCTTATATTAAAGCGACTGTTACCTCTGATAATGGCGATATGTTTGGCTATGCTTTGGATCTCTCAGGTGATGGCAATACGCTAGCGGTTGGCAGTATTAGTGAATCGAGCGATGCGACGGGGATCGATGGTGATCAGGCTAATGATAACCTATCTAACTCAGGTGCAGTTTATATCTACACTCGTTCAGGTCAGGTTTGGACTCCAGGCTCCTATATTAAAGCAAGTAATACCGGGCTAGCAGATAAATTCGGTTCTTCTATTTCCCTGTCGCAAGATGGATCGACCTTATCAGTGGGCGCTTTCGGGGAAGGGAGCTCTTCCTCTGGAATTGGTGGGAATCAATTGGATAACTTTGCGCCACAATCAGGAGCCGTTTATATCTTTGGTTTCGACGGGGCTTGGCAGCAACACGCTTACATAAAAGCAAGTAATATGGTTGATATTCAAGACTCTTTTGGATTTTCAAATGCGCTGTCGGATGATGGTATGCAGCTTGTTGTGGGCGCCTATTTTGAAGGCAGCAGTAGTGTGGGCCTGGAAGGTAATCCAGGCGATAACAGTGCAATTAAGTCAGGTGCGGTGTACAGCTATTACCTAGATACCAATGGTACTTGGGTCGAAGGTGCTTATATTAAAGCGCCTAACACAGACGCTGAAGATCGATTTGGACGTTCTCTCGCGCTCTCTGGAGACGGTTCGACACTAGCTGTCAGCAGTATTGAAGAACAAAGTGGCGCAACAGGGATTGGCGGGGATGCTGAAGATAACTCGGTGAGCAAATCCGGTGCGGTTTACCTTTATTAAAGAGAGCTTTATCAAGCACTAGCGATTGAATAAACGCCTCTAAATTTAGCCTCTGAATATTGATATTCAGAGGCTTTTTTATGCAAACGACCATGGCGATCTTACTAGTAGGTTTTACCTATCAAAACAATAGAAATGTTCAAATTTACCAATTTAGTCGCTAGGGGCAAAATAACCCCATTAGCGCAACAGAGCGCACTAACAATAAATTAGACAAGATATTAAGAGTAGGCATTCCCATGTTAGATCAAGCAATGAAGCAGCAGCTAAAAGCATACCTAGAAAACCTTAAGACCGATGTACAGCTAGTTCTTAGCCTAGATGACAGCGAGACAGCAACTAAGCTGCAAGACTTAGCAAGCGATATCGCATCACTGACAGACAAGATTGAAGTGACGCGCGATGACAACGCAAGTGCTCGCAAGCCAATCATGCAAGTCGTGAACAAAGCAAAAGGCACATCGATTAATTTTGCTGGTCTACCAATGGGACATGAGTTTACTTCTCTTGTTCTCGCACTACTGCACAGCGGTGGTCACCCTATCAAACTTGAAGCAGAGGTTATTGAACAGATTCAAGCATTGGATAAAGCGTTAGATGTAGAAATCTTTATCTCGCTTTCATGTCAGAACTGTCCAGAAGTGGTTCAGGCGTTCAACATGATGTCAGCAATCAACCCATTAGTTAAAACCACCATGATTGATGGTGCAGCGTTCCAAGATGAAGTGAAATCACGCGACATCATGGCAGTACCAAGTGTATTTGTGAACGGTGAGCTATTTGGCCAAGGCCGCATGTCGCTAGCTGAAATCTTAAACAAAGTGGATTCAGGCGCAGCTGAGAAAAAAGCGGCGAGTCTAAGCGAGCAAGCACCATTCGACGTTCTTGTTGTTGGTGGCGGTCCTGCGGGTTCTTCAGCGGCTATCTATGCAGCTCGTAAAGGCATTCGTACTGGTGTGGTTGCTGACCGATTCGGTGGCCAAGTAATGGATACCATGGCGATTGAAAACTTTATCTCAGTGAAGGCAACAACAGGTCCTAAGCTGGTGGCTAGCCTAGAAGAGCACGTAAAAGAGTACGGTGTTGAGGTGATGACAGAGCAACGCGCTGCCAACATCATTGATGCAGAAGAGACAGAAGATGGTTACATCCACGTTGAACTAGAAAGCGGCGCAGTTCTGAAAGCTCGTACGGTAATCACGAGCACAGGTGCACGCTGGCGTGAAATGAACGTTCCAGGAGAGCAAGAGTACCGCAACAAAGGTGTCGCTTACTGCCCACACTGTGACGGTCCACTGTTCAAAGGTAAGAAGACTGCGGTAATCGGTGGTGGTAACTCAGGTATCGAAGCGGCGATTGACCTATCAGGTATTGTTGAACACGTAACGGTTCTAGAGTTTGCAGATACTCTGCGTGCAGACCAAGTGCTTATCGACAAAGCGAACGCAACGCCAAACATCGAAATCATCAAAATGGCACAAACCACACAAGTGCTGGGTGATGGTAACCGAGTAACTGGTCTTGAGTACAAAGATCGCAATACAGGTGAGCTAAAACAGATTGAACTTGCGGGTATCTTCGTTCAAATCGGTCTAATGCCAAACAGCGAATGGCTAAAAGGTACTAAGGTTGAACTGTCACCACGTGGCGAAATTGAGATTGATGCCCATGGCGCAACAACAATGAGAGGTGTGTTTGCAGCGGGTGATGTAACAACGGTTCCTTACAAGCAAATCATCATTGCGATGGGTGAGGGTGCAAAAGCGAGTCTAGGTGCCTTTGATTACCTAATTCGTAACCCAGCACCGGTTGCTGTCGCTGAAATGGCGTAAGAATTTATCCAGTCCTAACTATTCTTGTTAACTACTTTGTCGGAATTCGACAGCCACTTCTGCTTAGTCAGAAGTGGCTTTTTTCGTTTTATCAGCCAGTAAAAGTTCGTTCCGTCATTGCATAAAAGATTGCAGCATAAAATCGGTAAATGCGGACAATTTTGTACTGCGTCGAAGCTGAGGCGGATAAATCATATAGATAGCGCTTTGAGCAATGAAGTAATCACTGAGGACCTCTATAAGCTCGCCACTGTCTAGGGCTGGTTGCACCAAATAACACGGCATCTTTATGATGCCTTGTCCCTTTTTAGCCGATTCAAGCAACAACAGATTATCGCTGATCAGCATGTTGCCAGTTGTTCCTACCTCTAGTCGTTGATTGTCTTTGGTGAAAGACCATTGAGTCAGGTGCGGATCAGATAGGCAGTTATGCTGAGTTAAATGATCAGGGTGAGTAGGAAGCCCATGATGATCCAAATACTCTCTCGAAGCACAGCAAACATGGCGATATGGCATCAGTTTTTTGGCAATCATATTGTCAGGTGGCGTGTTGGTGGCGCGGATCGCCAAGTCAAAATTACTTTTGGTCAGATCTTCACGGTTATATCCAATGTCGAGGTCAAATTCGATGTTGGGGTGCTGCGCCTGAAAGTCACGACAGATATCAATCAAATATCGGTGGCTAAAAATAGTCGGAGCGGTAATTCGCAGTAAACCACTTACTTCGGTTTTGGTGTGCTCTAGCTCTTTTTCTAATTGCAAAATAGATCTGTTGATACCTTGCATCTTTTCGAGAATTTTTTCTCCAGCGTAGGTTAAGCGCACGCTGCGAGTTGAGCGAATCAACAGACTTGTTTCTAACTCTTGTTCTAGTTGATGAATCTGAGACGAAAGGTAGCTTCTTGAGATACCAAGGCTTTCTGCGGCTTTCGAGAAACTGAGCTGATTAGCGACTTCACTAAACAGCGCGTAGCGCTCAAATCGCTTGTGTTTTTTATGCATGCTGGTGGCGGATATTGGGTCAATAATAGAAGGATGAAGTGGGATTATAGTTCAATATAGAAGATTAAAACTTGATGATTGTTCGTTATACAAAATTATCTTTTCTCGAATATGGGCTTAATAGCGCCAGAGCCGAGGCGTATAGTGGAGGGAGTTAAAATACTCATCAGCGCAGTGCTGAACGAAATAGGAATACAACGATGCAGAAGTCACATCCGGTGTTTTCACCAATGATTCAAGGTTACTGGCGCATGGCAGAGTGGGGAATGAACACTCAGCAGCAACATGCGTTTGTTAAGCAGCATATCGAACTCGGCATCACCACTGTCGACCATGCTCCGGTGTATGGCCCGGACTCAGCATGTGAGCGCATGTTTGGTGAAGTGTTAGCTTTGGATTCAAGCTTGCGTGACCAGATTGAAATTGTCTCTAAGTGCGGTATCTACCGTGGTGAAGGCAAGCAGGTGAATTTCTATGACAGCAGCAAAGCGGCGATTTTAAAGTCGGTCGATGAGTCACTAGAACGTTTAAATACAGATCACCTAGATGTATTGCTATTGCATCGCCCAGATTTATTAATGGATGCCGATGAAGCGGCAAGCGCATTTGAACAACTTAAAGCTGCGGGTAAAGTGAAGCACTTCGGCGTGTCGAACTTTACACCTAGCCAATTTGATTTACTTCAGTCTCGTTTGGATGCGCCACTCATTACCAACCAAGTGGAAATCAACCCAGTGAACCTACAAGTCACCGAAGATGGGACGTTAGATCAGCTGCAACAGCAACGTGTTCAACCTATGGCGTGGTCGTGTTTGGCGGGTGGTCGACTGTTCACAGACAACAGTGAGCAAATGACTCGTCTGCGTGACACGTTAACGGACATTGCCGATGAAATTGGCGCACGTTCTATCGATCAGGTTATCTTTGCTTGGGTAATGAAAATGCCAGCGAAGCCAGTACCAATTATAGGCAGTGGTAATATTGAACGCGTACAAAGTGCGCTTGGTGCACTAGAGCTCACGCTAACTCAAGAGCAGTGGTATCGCATTTGGGTTGCATCGAAAGGTCACGGTGTGGCGTAACTCCATTTATATTGCCCTATAAAAATTTAGGCCCTAGTGAACTCACTAGGGCCTTTGTTTATTTGGCTTCAATTTAGCCTCGAGCCTCTGCGATAAGGGCATCAATTTGACCATGATGCTCAGGTGTTACCCCGGCTAAATTGCCGTATTTAGGCTGATGGCGATCATTTTCCATCGGGAAGTGCCAGCCGACGGTGTGTTCAATAAACTGCTTAGCGAATTGTTCAGAGATCTCCAAACAACCCGCGAGCACTGTGTCGACATAGGTTTGCATGATTGGGCTGAAAGTACACGGTGGCTCTAAGTCATCTTTCACGTATACCCAAATATGATCATCCGGTGACAGCGTAAATTGACTGTCGATGTCATTGATTGCGATGGTAATACGGTGGTAGCCCCGTTCGCGAACATCAAACTCTTTTAACCCAGCTTCACTTACCTCTAGCAGTACGCCGTTGACTAAGCCTTCTCCTTTATTGACCACCAATGGCGAAAGAATATAGCTGTCATCGACCTTACCCCAGTAGCGTTTTAATCCATGCGCCACGGCTGGAATCGCGGGTGAGGTTTGCCCCGTCAACTGACGTGAAGCGGAATTCATTAAGCTGCCATAGCCGAAGATGTAGTTTGCCATCCTGGTCTCCTTTCAGTGATGGTGGTCTTGATGTTTAAACCTACCGAGATTGATGAGAAAAAGAAAGTCTACATAATACATAAGTGAGTCATTATGACTCTTATTTTTGTGGTCAAAATGACTCTTTGTGAGGATGGGAGTTAACGAAAGCCCAATAGATACGGGGACTGTTAACTTGGAACATTTCTTGCGATAGAGAGTTGTATCCGATTATGAATGGCTTAGGAGTCACTCAGTGCTCAATATTACAGACAAAAAAGTCGAAGAGGCAATCCCACCTCTACTGCGTTTAGGTTTTAGACCTTTCTTCTTACTTGGCTCTCTTTATGCCGTAATCTCCATCGTGCTTTGGGTGTGGATGTTCCAGTCAGGCCAACCTGCTGCGCTTAAAGTACCGGCACTTTGGTGGCACGTGCATGAAATGTTATTTGGCTTTGCGATGGCGATTGTAGCTGGTTTCGTCTTAACCGCAGTGCAAACCTGGACAGGCGTTAACGGTACCAAACATTACCGTTTGGGCTTGCTAGTTGCACTTTGGTTATTGCCAAGAGTGCTGTTTTGGACCCCAACGCCACTGTGGTTGATATCAAGCATTGAAGCCCTGTTTCTAGCGTTAACCGCCTATGAAATTGGATATCGCGTCGTAAAATCAAAAGGGTGGCGTAACCTATTTTTTGTTCCGCTGTTTGTTTTAGCGATCGGGGCGAACTTTGCTAGCTACGCCGCCATTAAAGGACTGCCGCCGTTTCCTGCGTCAGCCGTGTGGCAGGCGATGCTTTGGTGGTTTACGTTGCTGCTGTCGATTATGGGCAGTCGAGTGATTCCATTCTTTACCGCCCGCCGCTTCAACTTTGAAAAGCCTCAGCCGATAGTGTGGCTGGATTGGGTGGCAAACTTGCCATTAGCAGGATTGTTTATTTTGAGCTTCTTCCCGATGACATTTGCTCAGTTAGGTCAGCCGCTCATGGTCGTTTCAGGCCTTGCGCATCTGGTGCGCGTGATGCGTTGGCAACCGTGGAGAACTATGAGCGAACCGCTCGTGTGGTCTTTGCATGCGACCTATCTGTGTATTCCAATCAGCCTGTTACTGCGTGGTTTAATCGATAATCCATTTGCAGCGCATAATCTACTACACCTGTTTGCTATAGGTGCTATCGGTGGGGTGATTTTGGCGATGATCGCCCGAGTGACAATGGGTCACACTGGCCGAGCCATTTATGAAGGTCCTAATATGGCCGTGGCATTCTTAGCCGTGATTGTTGCCGCATTGGTTCGCAGCTTAGGTGTGGCATTTGATCCTGCCAACATGATCTTGTGGGTTAACATCAGCGCAGGCCTTTGGGCACTCGCGTTTGGTCTGTTTGTTTATAAGTTTGGCGCAATGCTAATGAAACCGAGGGTGGACGGCCATCCAGGTTAAGAGCCAAAGAAAGTAAAGAAAAGGCTTGGCGCTGTTGGGCGACCAAGCCTTTTTATATCAGTTAAACGAGCATTAACCGGCCTTATTGATCTTACTGATCGTGACGACCTTATCTTGCATCGTCTGCTTCAGGTATTGGTTTAGCGCCTGTTGCTCATCGTCTGAAAGGTAAAGACCAAGCTTAGTACGACGCCACAAAATGTCCTCTTCCGTGACCGCAAATTCATGGTTAACCAAATAGTCTATTTCGGCCTGATACACACCGTGAGCTTCGACAGAGAATTGTTCACCCATATCCGCCACGCTGTTTTTGCCTTCTAACAACTGCCAAGTGCAAGTACCAAACTGGGTGACATAACGAAGAATGAGCGCTTCAGGTAACCAGTGGTATTTCGCTTGAATCGTTTGTGCTAGCTGCTCTCGGCTGCAGCTAAAGTTACCTCCTGGCAGAGCTTGATTCGCTGTCCATCGACCACCCATGTTCGGCAAGAAAGGCTCGAGCTTATCTAAAGCTGCTTCACCCAATTTTCGGTAGGTGGTGAGCTTACCGCCAAACACCGAAAGCAGTGGGGCTTGGTCAAGTTCTGCATCTAACTCGAGCGTGTAATCGCGAGTGATTGCTTGAGGAGAGTCAGATTCATCATCACAGAGTGGGCGAACTCCGCTGTAGCTCCATACCACATCATCACGTTTGAGCTGGTGGACGAAATGCTGGTTCACAATATCGATCAAGTAATCCACTTCATCGTCTGAAATCGCCACTTCACGCGGATCGCCTTTGTACTCAACATCCGTTGTGCCAATGATCGAAAACTTGTCTAAATAAGGGATCATAAATACAATGCGGTTATCTTTGTTCTGCAGAATGTACGCTTGAGGTTCATCGTGAATACGTGGCACTACGATGTGTGAGCCTTTGATCAAACGAATATTGCGTGGTGAGTCTTGCTCTAAACCATCATCGAAGAATTGTTTAACCCAAGGTCCAGCGGCATTGACTAAGGCTTTCGCTTTACGCTCAAAGCGCTGCCCTGTCATCACGTCATGGATCGTCACACGCCACAGGCCATTTTCTCGTTGAGCTTGCTCAACACGGCAGTAATTACGTATTTCAGCCTTATTCTCTTTGGCGGCTAGAACATTGAGTAAAACCAATCGTGCGTCATCGACCCAGCAATCTGAATACTCAAAACCCTTTTTCATTTCGGGCTTTAGAAGGCCTGATTTTGCAAGATCTACGCTAGTACTTGCCGGTAATGTTGTGCGTTTCCCCAGATTGTCATAAAGGAATAGGCCGCAGCGAATCATCCATGCTGGGCGTAAAAATGGGCGATGGGGTAAGCGAAATCGCATAGGGTTGGCCACATGAGGGGCTTTTCTTAGCAAGACCTCACGCTCAGCCAATGCTTCTGAGACCAAACGAAATTCGTAGTGCTCAAGATAGCGTAAACCACCATGAATCAGTTTTGAACTTGCCGATGATGTTGCCGATGCAAAATCATTAGCTTCGTATAGACCGACAGCAAGCCCACGACCTGCAGCATCCGCTGCGATACCTGCGCCATTAATGCCGCCACCGATGACGATCAAGTCTAGAATTTCAGACATATTCGCTGCAGCAGCACTGTGTTGGATACTCATAAATTTGACCTCTTGGTGAGCGAACGAGCATTTTTGAACATGAAACAATCGTAACTCAGCTTTCGTTTGTGATCATCTTTTATTTTCGTTTATGAGCGTTTACTGTGATTTAGGCACAAAAAAACCTCCTTATAAATGTAGGAGGTTTCGAATGTAGTACAAATATTCTGCGTTTATTGTTCGTTAGAGGTGCTCTCTACCACTTCTAGAGGAATAGAATGCTCTTTTAGTATGGTTTGAATCTCTTTTGGTGGTTCTTGATTAGTGAACAGCATATGCAGTTGTGAAATATTGCCTAGTTTGACCATCGCGTTTCGGCCAAACTTAGTATGATCAACCGCCAAAAAGACGCTACGACTATTCTCAATGATGGCTTGTTTGACTCGCACTTCGTGGTAATCGAAATCGAGCAGTGAACCATCAAAGTCGATGCCGCTAATGCCGAGAATGCCGAAGTCTAAACGGAATTGTTTCACAAAATCGAGGGTTGCTTCACCCACAATGCCCCCATCACGGTTGCGTACTTCACCACCGGCTAGGATGACTTTAAACTCAGGGTTCGGCAGTAGAATAGTCGCGACGTTGAGGTTATTGGTCACTACGCGTAACTGCTTATGCGTTTTATTCAGTGCGCGGGCAACGGCTTCTGGCGTTGTGCCGATATCGATAAACAGCGTTGCGCCATCAGGAATATGTTTAACTAACTCTTCCGCGATAATATCTTTTTCATTGAAGTTCATGGACTTGCGATCAGAGTAGCTAGTATTCTCCGAACTTAGTGGAATCGTTGCACCGCCATGATAACGGCGAATTTTGTTCTCATCGGCGAGTTCGTTCAGGTCGCGGCGAATGGTTTGCGGGCTAACGTTAAATCTCTCTACCAATTCATCTGTACTGACATAACCTTGCTGTTGAACCAGTTCAATAATTTGCTGGTGTCTTGGTATTTGTTTCACTCATTACTCCCTGAACGAGGCGTAT
Source organism: Vibrio aquaticus (assembly GCF_003970385.1). GTDB lineage: Bacteria > Pseudomonadota > Gammaproteobacteria > Enterobacterales > Vibrionaceae > Vibrio > Vibrio aquaticus. The sequence goes on from NZ_RXZH01000005.1 coordinate 44,189, forward strand.
TCATTTCGGTTTCATTTTTCGAAAGGACGCACTCGATAATTTTTCTGTCGTTATTGTGCTCGAATTTGAACGTGGAGAGAAGAGAAAGTCATAAGGAATAGGGGATAAGACGCAAAAAGGGCGCTGTGAAGCGCCCATTATTGAAAGGTGTTCGAGTTAATGCATCAATGACCTATTCTTCATCACCGTGCATTTCTGCCCATGTTTGCGCACATTTCACTGCGCGCTTCCAACCTTTGTAACGGCGACTGCGCTTCTCTTCATCATGGTGAGGCAAGAAGGTGCGATCCAATACCGCTTTGCCTTGTAGCTCGTCAATGTTGTTCCAATAGCCTACCGCTAAACCCGCTAGGTAAGCTGCACCAAGCGCCGTGACTTCGGTCACTTCTGGGCGGTGAACTTCGGTATCTAACACGTCTGATTGGAACTGCATTAAGAAGTTGTTCGCTACTGCGCCACCATCAACGCGCAAGTTCGCTAGCTTAATACCCGAGTCAGCTTGCATTGCATCGAGAACATCACGAGTCTGGTAGGCAATACCTTCTAATGTTGCTCGAATGATGTGGTTTGAGTTTACGCCACGAGTTAGACCGACAATCGTACCGCGAGCGTATGCATCCCAGTAAGGAGCGCCAAGACCCGTAAAGGCAGGAACCACATACACACCGTTTGATGAATCTACTTTTGTCGCAAAGTATTCAGAGTCTTTTGCGTCCGCAAGTAATTTCATTTCATCACGTAGCCATTGGATAGAAGCGCCGCCCATGAATACCGCACCTTCCAGTGCATAAGCCGGTTCACCTGTTGGTCCACATGCAAGCGTGGTGAGTAGACCGTGAGTTGATGTCACTTTCTCTTTGCCGGTGTTCATTAATAGGAAACAACCCGTGCCGTAAGTGTTCTTCGCTTGGCCTGCTTCGACACACATTTGACCGTAAAGCGCCGCTTGTTGGTCACCTGCAATACCAGCGATTGGAATACGTGTACCGCCTTTACCACCAATGTTGGTTTGGCCATACACTTCTGAAGAACGTTTTACTTCAGGCATCATCGACGCTGGAATACCAAGCTCATCGAGCATCTTCTGATCCCAACAAAGGTCATTGATGTTGAACAGCATAGTACGAGAAGCGTTGGTGTAATCCGTTACGTGAACGCGGCCTTGAGTCATCTTCCAAACCAACCAAGTATCGACTGTACCAAACAGTAGCTTGCCTGCTTCAGCGTCTTCACGAGCGCCTTCAACGTTATCAAGAATCCACTTTACTTTTGTGCCTGAGAAGTAAGGGTCTAGCACTAAGCCTGTATTGTCACGTACGTAGTCTTCAAGGTCACGTGCTTTCAGGTCTTCACAAATATCAGCAGTGCGACGGCATTGCCAAACAATGGCGTTGTAAACTGGCTTACCGGTCTCTTTGTTCCAAACGATGGTGGTTTCACGTTGGTTAGTGATACCAATACCGGCTAATTGATCACTGCGAATACCTGATTTACCAAGCGCTTCAACTAGGGTTGCACTCTGAGTTGCCCAAATTTCGAGAGGATCATGTTCAACCCAGCCTGCTTTAGGGTAAATCTGCGTAAATTCACGTTGAGCAACACTCACGATGTTTGCATCGTGGTCTAGGATTACGGCGCGAGAGCTTGTAGTGCCTTGGTCTAGGGCAACAATGTACTTTTGCTCAGTCATGGTAAGAATCCTTTTTATTCCGTTATATCTATTTTAGTTAATGTAGGGTCGAAACGTTATGCGCGAGCTTCTTGGGCCTCGTCTTCTTGATCGCACTGGTTTGGAATGGTGCAGCCTTGACCTTGTTGAGGTAAGTAAGCCGCGATTGCTTTCGGGTATAACCAGCCACCGAAACAAGCACCAGCGATAGGAGCAAGTACCGGCACGATGAAGTAAGGGATCTCTTTAGCACCAGTCAATGCGTACTCCCAGCCAGCAAAATAGGCGAACAGTTTCGGACCAAAGTCACGAGCAGGGTTCATCGCAAAGCCAGTTAGTGGGCCTAAAGAGCCACCAATCACTGCGATAAGAATACCAATCAGCAGTGGGTTCATTGCACCACGTGATGCGCCGTTGCTTTCATCACCTAGGGCTAGAATCACAAACATAAGTACGGCGGTAATCACCACTTCCACTGCAAAAGCGCCAAAGAAAGAGAGAGAAGCATGTGGGTAAGTAGAGAAAATACCTGCTGTTGCAAGGGCTTCTTTGCTATCGCGAGTAAAGCCATGAACAATTTCGTAGTCAGTAAAGAGGTTGCTGTAGAGTGCATAAACTAAAGCGGCAGAGCAGAATGCACCGAGCAGTTGAGCGATGATGTAAGGGATGACTTTCGCTTTATCAAAACCATGGAAAGCAGCAAGTGCAATAGTAACCGCTGGGTTAATGTGCGCACCGGATACGCCGGCAGTACAGTAAATTGCGATGGCAACACCGAAGCCCCACATGATACTAATTTCCCATTGTCCAAATGTCGCTCCGGTTAATACCAAAGCAGCCACGCAGCCAACGCCAAAAAAGATCAGTAGTCCGGTACCGATAAACTCGGCCAAGCATTCACCTAGTAGGGTAGGTTGTTTGTTCGTTGTCATTTTTAAAGTCCTTTGTCGTTTGTGCTTATCTAGCACGGTGATATTGTGCATATTTATTCGCCTTCGAAAATAAACGAACATTAAAAATGAGCGTTTGAGCATGAATTTGTTATTCGAATGCGCACTTTTTGTTAAATAACGCAGCTTTTAGAACGAAAAGGAAGTTTTTGGAACATTGGTGTCCGAAGGTGAAATGAAGTTCGGCTAAATTAACGCTGAATGGCCACTTTCACAACTGGTAAGATGAGTTTTGTGAGGCCGCTTCTTCGATGATGGGAAATTATCCAAATTTACGCTTTTGCATTAGGGAATAATGGTGAATAATGCAACAAACGGGATGTCATTCGAATGTTGCAGGGCTTGCAATAACGGCAGAGAAAATAGCCTCAGAGACTTCGATAACAGAGCATTTAAGCGTTCTTGAAATACAGCAGATGAAAGTAAAATTAGCAGTAGAACAGTTACAAATCGGTCACTATGTATATTTGCCTTTGAAGTGGGGGCAGCATCCTTTCTTACTCAACTCATTCAAAATTAAAAGTAATGAGCAGCTGCGTATCATAAAAAATCTCGGTTTACAGAGCTTAACGATCAACGCACTTAAAAGTGATGTGTTGGAAGAGTTTTGTGAATCTGGCACTGTGGAGTCCACCCCGGCGCTTCCTGCTGAACAACTCGACCAACAGGTGATGGACGAACTTTGGGCCCAAAAGAGTGAAAGTCGTCAGCAGTTAGCGGCGATTGAAGATCGCCTCCACCGTTCTAAAGAAGCTTTTGCTGATACCTTAAAAGATCTGCAGGCGATTTTTGATGAAGAGAGTCTCGCAAAGAACCCAACGATCAGCACGTCTGTATCGATCGTCAATAATCTCTACAACAGCATTAATAAAGAAGGGAATAGCACGATCCATCTGATGAACGATTCCGTCGGATATGAGCGTTTACATTATCATTCGCTCAATGTGTCGTTGCTTTCTGTCTTGATTGGCCAAGCGAAAGGGTTTACCGCCAAACAGTGTCAGCTAGTGGCATTTTCGGCGCTATACCATGATATTGGTAAGCTGAAACTTCCCACGAGCTTACTTTTAAAAAGCGAATCTTTAGAGGATGATGAAAAGCTAAAGCTTGCCTCTCACCTTGAATTAAGCCTAAAAATTGCCACTAGGATCCCTAAGTTTCCAGAACCAGCGTTAAAGGTGATTGGTCAGCATCATGAGCTTAATGATGGCTCCGGTTACCCCAATCAGCTCACTCAAAATGAAATTAACCCCATTTCTCGCGTCCTTATCTTGGCGAACCGTTACGATAACCTCTGTAATGGGGCCTCGACAAAGTTCAGCCCTCATAAGGCGCTAACGTATTTGTATCATGAGTGCCGAGCTCAATTTGATATGAAAGATGTGATGGCTTTGATCAGTGTGGTAGGGGTTTACCCTCCGGGTACGTTGGTGGAGTTATCTGATCAGCAAATTGGTGTGGTGATTTCGACCAATGAGGAAGAACGATTAAGTCCTTACGTGCTGGTTTATGATGAGCGAGTCCCACGAGATGAAGCGGCGATCATCAATATTAGTGAATTTGGATTAAGTATCAAGAAAGTGTTGGATGCTAAAGAGCTCACATTAGATCAGTACCATTATCTGAACCCTTCATCACAGTCGACCTATTTTATTGAAGTTGAATAAAAGAAAAGCCCCTTAGCAAAACTAAGGGGCTTTTTAATGCATTGTTTTCGAATTAGTTATTGCTGTGTAGCTCAGAGTTCAGTTCAACCGCTGATTTGTTAGCAAGACATTCGATTTGACCAGTCACTGAGTTGCGACGGAATAGAAGGTCAGAAACACCTGCTAGGTCACGAGCTTTAACCACTTCCACTTCTTGGCCAGAAGAATCTAGCATGCGTACTTTAGCGCCTGCAGTTACGTATAGACCAGACTCAACCGTACAACGATCGCCTAGAGGGAAGCCAAGGCCTGCGTTTGCGCCTAGTAGTGAGTTTTCACCGATAGAGACAACAACAGTACCACCACCAGAGAGCGTACCCATGATAGATGCGCCGCCGCCGATGTCTGAACCGTTACCTACCACAACACCTGCAGAGATACGACCTTCAACCATGCTCACGCCAGTTGTACCAGCGTTGAAGTTGATGAAGCCTTCATGCATAACTGTCGTGCCTTCACCCACGTGCGCACCAAGACGAACGCGAGAAGTGTCAGCGATACGAACGCCTGCTGGCACCACGTAATCAACCATTTTAGGGAACTTGTCTACACAATCTACAGACAGTGCACGACCTGCTAGGCGAGCTTCGATTTGACGATCTGCTAGCTCCGGTAGATCGATAGGGCCTTCGTTTGTCCATGCGATGTTGTGCAGTAGACCGAAGATGCCGTCTAGTACGGTACCGTGTGGTTGAACTAGGCGGTTAGAGATAAGTTGTAGCTTTAGGAAGCCTTCAGCCACTGACGCTGGTTTCTCGTCTGTTGCTAGTACAACAAGAACCAGTGGTTGCACAGATTCAGCTGCTTTCGCTGCGAATGAAGCGTTTGCTGCATCGCCGTTCGCTTCGAATGCTGCTGCTAGCTCAGCACTTTGCGCTGCTGAGATTTCGATAGCTTGGTTACCTTGCTCATAACCGGCCACTTTTGCTACTGCGTCTACAAGTGCGTCTGCTGGGTTAAGAACTGGGTTTGGAAAAAACGCTTCGATGATTTTGTCGTCACGATTTTTCGTTGCCGTACCAAAGGCTAGAGAAAAGTAAGCCATGTTGAATCTCCATGTTTGAATTCATTTATCGAGCATCGTTGCTCTTTCAAATTACGTTAGAGTCATCATAAAGAGAGGATGTTCGAGTTTAAAGACCTGACTAGGATAAAGTCTGTAAGCCGATATTTTTTGTCTCTTTAGCGATATATTGTCTTTTTGCCTATATGGACCTGATTAAGCTATCGAGGCAAATAGAGCAATAGGTATAAAAAAACCCGAAGCAATGCTTCGGGTTTTTAGTAAGACTTTACTTATAACTGATTGGCGTGGCGCTTAAGCGCTCTTAGCGTATGTTCGCTTTATACGGACCAACCGTTCATACCCGTTGAGCTTGGGTATGGTAAACAAGAATTACTTGTTTAGGTCTTCTGCGTGCTCAGATAGGAACGCTGCAACACCTTTTGGAGATGCGTCCATACCTGCTTTACCTTCTTCCCATTGTGCAGGACATACTTCGCCGTGCTTCTGGTGGAAGTTAAGAGCGTCAACCATGCGTAGCATTTCGTCGATGTTACGGCCTAGTGGTAGGTCGTTAACAACTTGGTGACGTACTAGACCGTCTTCGTCGATTAGGAAAGAACCACGGAAAGCAACGCCTGCTTCTGGGTGCTCAACGTCGTATGCTTTACAGATTTCGTGCTTAACGTCAGCAACTAGTGGGTACTTAACTTGACCGATACCGCCATCTTCGATAGCAGTGTTACGCCATGCGTTGTGAGAGAACTGAGAATCGATAGAAACACCGATTACTTCAACACCTTTAGCTTGGAAGTCAGCTAGACGGTTGTCGAAAGCGATTAGCTCAGATGGGCAAACAAACGTAAAATCTAGTGGGTAGAAGAAAACAACCGCTTTCTTACCTTTAGTGAATTCTGCGAAGTTGAAGTTATCAACGATCTCACCGTTACCTAGAACAGCTGCAGCAGTAAAATCTGGGGCTTGACGACCTACTAGTACCATTTTTTTGCTCCTAAAAATTATGGTTAGTTCCAAAGCCAACCTAATATTGTTGGTTTGGTTCGTGTTTATGCGGGACAAACTATAGTACAGATTGTAGTATGGGAAAAAGCGAATTAAATAGATTAAGTTAATCGAAAAAAGCGATAAGCTTGAAAGCATTAACCTGGTCAACTTCTACTCAATAATTATCAATACTTTTATGAATAAGTGGCCCAGCCTTAAACAGTTACACTACCTTATTACCTTACATGAAACTCGTCATTTCAGTGAAGCGGCAGAAAAGTGTTTCGTTAGTCAGTCAACCTTGAGTAAAGGCATACAAAACCTTGAAGAGCTGATTGGTTGCCCTCTATATGAAAAGAAAGACAAAAAGAGCCCATTGGTGTTTACCCAAGCGGGCGAGCGGGTGGTGCACAGTGGCAGAGAGCTCTTGGCAAAGGGACAAGATTTAGTTGAACTTGGCAAACTGTGCCAAGGCGATGAAATGGAAGGCCAATTGAGAGTCGGCTGTATTCCAACTATTGCCCCATTTTTACTTTGCGATTTAGTCCAAGAAGTTAACCAGCGATTCCCTCAGCTTGATTTACTGTTGCGTGAAGATACGACAACCAATCTATTGGCAGCATTGCGTCATGGTGAGTTGGATGTCTTGATTCTTGCGCTGCCCGTTGAAATCGATGGGATGGACAGCTGCATAGTCGGTAACGACCCGTTCCGTATGATCATCAGCAAGAATCAGGTCGATGCGATTCAAACACCGATCAAATATGCCGATTTACCGAACGAGTTTGTCTTTTTATTAGAGAAAGAACACTGTTTGACGGAACACGCGGTTTCCGCTTGCCAATTGACCGATAAAGAGAAGATCAACCCATTCTCGGCCACAAGTCTTCATACCTTGGTTCAAATGGTCGCTAACGGCATGGGTACCACGTTTATTCCACAAATGGCGATTGATCATGGCTTGATAGAAAATCAAAATTTGGTGGTGATTGATGCGCCGGGGCAACAAGCACATCGTCATATTGGCTTGGTGTGGCGACCAAGTTCTTCGCGTGTCAGCACCTTTAATCAGCTTGCGGATGTGGTTTCTGAATTACTTTAAGATAATTTAAAAGTCATTTTAGCGCTTAGTATTAGCTACCTTCCTCAATTGTCCTTCAAAAAGCACACTAGTTTTAGTGTGCTTTTTAGCATTTTATCCTGTTGGTGAACTTTGACTTGTAAAATTTCACAACGAAATCTTGATGAAGGTTTCATTAAATTGTGAAATTTCACAATGTGAATTTTACAGCTGTCAAAAAATAGCCTGTTTGATAAGGCGGTTGCATATCCTGCTTGAGCCTTTTCTAGCAAGGCTTTCCTATTATCTTTCATAAATCAAACGTGCGTTTGAAACGATTTTACACGCCAAATTTCACTGTAATTAAATTACGTAACTCATTACATTTTGGTGATCGAAATCAACAACTTGCCCCAAGCGGAATAAAACTTTGAATTTAACGTTTTGTTTACTTTAGGTCTTTTACTCTAGTCAATGTTGGTATAGCTTAAATGTAGGCCTTGTAAGACTTATGTCTAGATTGCAAAGCAGTCACAGGTCGGTGAAAGTAGAACCACAGAACGGACGAAACCGGATTCAAACAACAATAACTTTAAATAAGTCTGAGATAACAAAAGTTGTTTGATAGTTACAAATGTAACCCGGGTAAGAATAAGATCGAAAGGAATTGATTATGCTTGCCAATACACCAGATAGAGAAGAAACAACAGTAGAAGCCCAAGAAACCCTACTAACAGAAGGCATGCTTAGTGTGACAGGTACCCTTTCGCCTCAGCACCAAGCGATTTTCCCTGTTGAAGCCCAAACCTTTTTATCTCTGCTGTGTGAACAGTTTGCACCACAGGTTGATACGTTGCTGAATGCTCGAGAAGAGAAGCAGGCTCGTATTGATGCTGGCGAGCTGCCGGATTTTCTTGAAGATACGTTAGATATCAGAGAAGGAAGCTGGAAGATCCAAGGGATTCCAACGGATCTGCAAGATCGTCGTGTAGAAATCACTGGTCCTACTGACCGTAAGATGGTGATTAATGCACTGAATGCCAATGTAAAAGTATTCATGGCGGATTTTGAAGATTCGATGGCACCTGCTTGGAACAAAGTGCTTGATGGACAAATTAACTTGCGTGATGCAGTTAACGGTGACATCAGTTACACCAATCCGGTGAATGGTAAGCACTACGCGTTGGACGAAGATCCAGCGGTGTTAATCTGCCGTGTACGTGGCCTACATCTACAAGAAAAACACGTAACGTTTAATGGGCAGATCATTCCTGGGGCGCTGTTTGACTTCGCGCTTTACTTTTACAACAACTACGCCACGTTGTTGAAAAAAGGCAGCGGCCCTTACTTTTATATTCCTAAATTGCAGTCGCATAAAGAAGCCCAGTGGTGGAGCCAAGTATTCCACTTCACCGAGGATTACTTTGGTTTAGATACTGGCACGATAAAAGCGACGGTTCTGATTGAAACTTTGCCTGCTGTATTTGAAATGGACGAGATTCTGTTCTCACTCAAAGAGCACATTGTTGGCCTTAACTGTGGCCGCTGGGACTACATCTTTAGCTACATCAAAACCTTGAAAAAATACCCTGAGCGCGTGTTGCCAGATAGACAAGTCGTGACGATGGACAAGCCGTTCCTAAATGCCTACTCGCGTTTGCTTGTTCATACGTGTCACAAGCGTGGTGCTTTCGCAATGGGAGGTATGGCCGCCTTCATCCCTGCGAAAGACCCACAAACCAATCAGCAAGTGCTCGATAAAGTCCATAACGATAAGTCGTTAGAAGCGAATAACGGACACGATGGCACTTGGGTAGCTCACCCAGGGTTAGCGGATACGGCTTTAGCGGTATTTGACCTGGCATTAGGAGAGCGTACCAACCAACTGAACGTGTCGCGTCATCAAGATGCGCCAGTGACAGCAGAAGACTTACTTGCTCCTTGTGATGGAGCCATCACTGAGCAAGGCATGCGTCATAACATTCGTGTTGCGCTGCAATACATCGAGGCGTGGATCTCAGGCAATGGGTGTGTACCGATTTATGGCTTGATGGAAGACGCGGCGACCGCTGAAATCTCTCGCGCCTCTATTTGGCAATGGATTCAGCACGGCAAAGCGCTTGATAACGGGCAGACCGTAACGAAAGAACTCTTCGAACAATATCTGACTGAAGAAATCGAAGTCGTCAAAGAAGAAGTAGGGCAAGAACGCTTCGAATCAGGACGCTTTGATGAAGCCGCAGCACTGATGGCGAAACTGACCACCAGTGATGAGCTAACCAATTTCTTAACTATTCCAGGTTACGACTACTTGGATTAAAGGGCTCTGTCATCCTCACTATAGGGAATGACACATATTCAAACAATAACGTGAATTGTCTGCGGCAGAGAAGGATGTACTGCCAAAGAACAAGGAAAAAACAGCGCCTGTGTTTTCAACATATTAGAAGCGCAAATCAAAAGAGGGATAGACCAATGACTAACTTAACTCGCCGCCAACAAATCGAAGCTCTGGAAAAAGACTGGGCAACTAACCCACGCTGGAAGAACGTTAAGCGTCCTTACACGGCTGAAGAAGTGGTAGAACTACGTGGATCAATGGTGCCTGCTAACACCATCGCCCAACGTGGTGCTGACAAGCTGTGGTCACTGGTCAACGGTGATGCGAAAAAAGGCTATGTTAACTGTCTTGGTGCTCTAACGGGTGGTCAGGCGGTACAGCAAGCCAAAGCGGGTATCGAAGCGATTTACCTATCAGGCTGGCAGGTAGCGGCAGATAACAATACGGCATCAACCATGTACCCAGACCAATCACTATACCCAGTAGATTCGGTACCATCAGTGGTTAAGCGCATCAATAACTCTTTCCGTCGTGCAGACCAAATTCAGTGGTCAAATGGTAAGTCGCCAGAATCTGAAGGTGGTATTGATTACTTCCTACCAATCGTAGCGGATGCTGAAGCAGGCTTTGGTGGTGTACTTAACGCTTACGAACTGATGAAGTCGATGATTGATGCCGGTGCTGCAGGCGTTCACTTTGAAGACCAATTAGCGTCAGTGAAAAAATGTGGTCACATGGGCGGTAAAGTACTGGTTCCAACTCAAGAAGCAGTGCAAAAGCTAGTAGCAGCGCGTCTAGCAGCAGATGTTTCGGGCACGACAACACTGGTTATTGCACGTACTGATGCGAATGCCGCAGACCTTATTACGTCTGATTGTGATTCATACGATGCTGATTTCATTGAAGGTGAGCGTACCCAAGAAGGTTTCTACCGTGTTCGCGCTGGCATTGACCAAGCGATCTCTCGTGGCCTAGCTTACGCACCATACGCAGATCTAATCTGGTGTGAAACGGCAACACCGTGTCTAGAAGAAGCACGTAAATTCGCAGAAGCCATTCACGCGGAATACCCAGGTCAACTATTGGCATACAACTGTTCGCCATCATTCAACTGGGAGAAGAACCTAGACGCAGATACGATTGCTAAGTTCCAGCAAGAGCTATCGAACATGGGCTACAAGTACCAGTTCATCACGCTAGCGGGTATTCACAATATGTGGTTCAACATGTTCGAGCTTGCGCATGATTACGCACAAGGTGAAGGTATGCGCCACTACGTTGAGAAAGTTCAGCGTCCTGAGTTCCAAGCGGCTGAGAAAGGTTACACGTTCGTTGCTCACCAACAAGAAGTAGGTACTGGTTACTTCGATAAGATGACCAATACGATTCAAGGTGGTAACTCCTCAGTAACAGCTCTAACGGGCTCTACCGAAGAAGACCAATTCCAATAATCCCTTAACCATGACACCTGTGAGTAGGTAATCCGATGTTTAGTGATTACTTACTCACGTTAAGGTGTCGATATTCTGTTTTAGGCATAAACTTTGACATGCTTTTGAGCGGCGCAGGCCGCTCTTTTTTATTTCCTATCCTTTTATTTCCTACCTACAGCTTAAAGAAACTGAGTAGATCTTTTTGCTTCGCGGCTAAGTTGGAGAGCTCATCACTGGCACGTTTGCTTTCTTCTATCCCAGCGACATTTTTATTCACTAAATCAAAAGCATGAGAGACATTTTGTGAGATGTCTTGAGTCACCCCTGATTGTTCTTCTGAGGCGGTGGCGACGTGAGTGTTCATGTCAGAGATTAACGATACGGACTCGGTAATGGAAGAGAAAGCGGTTCGTAACTGCTCGCTGTATTTACGTGAGTCTTCTGCTAAGGTCAGGTTGGATTGCATGTATTGATTGGCATCTTTTGCCTGAGCTTGTAACCGAGAAATGATTTCTTGAATATCGACCGTAGACTGTTGAGTTTTAGCGGCAAGGGAACGTACTTCATCCGCGACCACGGCAAAGCCTCGACCTTGTTCACCGGCTCGTGCTGCCTCAATCGCAGCATTAAGCGCCAGTAGGTTAGTTTGTTCGGAAATGGAGTTAATCACCTCAACCACGGTACCGATTTCAACTGAGTATTCTTGCAATTGGTTGACGATCTTTGAGGTCTCTTCTATTGAGGTGTCGACTTTTTGTGAGACTTCATCAGACGAGTCGAGTAAGCGTCCACCCTCAACCACATTATTGGTCGCATCACTGGCGGCATTTTCTGCATTGGCCGCATTTTGGCTCACTTCGGATGCGGTGCTTGAGAGCTCATTAATGGCCGTGGCGATTTGCTCGACTTGGCTTAACTCTTGTTGGGCGTTGTGCTCGGTATCGCTCATGATACCGGTCAATGACATCGAAGAAGAAGAGACGTTATCAGAGATTTGATGGAAGCCGTCAATGATGCGTCTGAGCTCTAAACGCATTTGTAGAATATTCGCGTAAATTCCAGACTCTTTGCCCGTCGTTTGAATTTGACTAGAAAGATCGCCAGACGCGACTTCAGCAACGATTTCTTGAATATGACTTGGTTCACCACCGACAACGTTCCATACGCTGCGATAAATCGCAATCGCAATACCTAATGCGCTCACAATCACGATAAACGAGAGCACAATGAGAATCACTTGAGCACTGGCAAATCGCTCAACCATTTCTGGGCCAACGGAGTCTTGATTATCTTTGGTGGCAAGCTTGATTTCTTCGATGGTTCTGGCTGCTGATACCCCCATCACATCCAAGGTGCTGGAGATGATTTGGTTGCGTGAGTTAATGGTGTTGACGACTTTGCTAAAGGCTGCCTGGTATTGCTCGAAGGCGTTTTGAAAGGCTCGCAAATATTCGAGTTGCTGCGCTGACATGAGTTGAGACTCAACATCTTCCGCAATATCAGCAACGAGCTCAAACTCTTTTTCAGCACGCTCGACATCACTTTGCGCGTTACTGGTTAAAAATTTAGAGGCATAGAGGCGGGCGAGCAATAGGTGTTGTTGCAAGCTACCAGCGCTGACCGCCACATCTAAATCATCTTCTGTTGCCGCCTGATTCATGATATTGGTGACCGACTTACGCATAGCCAACCCTGCAGGAGTGAGCTCTTGTTTGACCAATTGATTGCGTTGGTTGACTAATTGAATGACCTGGTTGAAGCCTTGCTGATATTGGCTGAGTTGTTTCTCTATGGCCATGAACTCGGACTTATGCGAATCATCAATGTGCAGAGCAAGTACTTCTTCAATCAAACTGATGGCTGCGGTGATTCGAGTATTCAGCTCTGAAATGTTTTTTTGATCGTGATCTTTGATGTATTTCAAAGCAGCGAGCCGTGCTTCGAGAATATTGGCTTGGACACGACCGGTAGCAACACTGGTTACAGCCAGCCCTCGATATGTGTTGAATCCATCGCTAGATTGGAAAAATCGCAGTGAAGCCACGATCGAGATGACTAAAATTAGGCCTAGGATCACACTGAAACCTAGGGTAAGCAGTTTTTTGAGGCTCATACCAATGTCCCTATTTGGCGGATTTTAATGATTGAACCGAACTGACATCATAGGTAACTGTATTTATAGTTTTGTTGTTAAGTGTAGTGGCTGAATCAGCCTTATGCAGTCAAAATCACATGGCGTTTTTCGAGAGTGAGTTAATAGGTTGAATAGTAAGGAAGAGCTTGAGGAAGGAGGAGGGTTCGTCTCTGCTTTAAGTACCACAAAAAAAAAGCCTTGGCGTTTGCCAAGGCTTTTTACTTTTAGTGCATTTTGCGTCTTAGAAGAGCGAGTCCAGACAGCCCCAATAAAACGCTGAGCGGAATGCTACCGCCAGAGCCACCGCCGGACGTTGTTAGCGAGCCATTGTTTGGATTCGATGGTGGAACATAGTTGTGGACCACGATACCACCTGGATCAACGATGCTCTTGTTAGCGATGCCATCGTCATCATTTGGACCGCCATCTTGAATAGTAATCTTCAAACACCAATCACCTTCTTGCAATGGACGTGGCGTTATACCATCACTTTCAAAGAACTCAGGGCTAGACGGTGGTGGGCAGTAACCCTCATAACCAGCAGCGCCAGAGATGTAGTTGTGTTGATCTTCAACAAACACTACCCAACCAGTATCTGGCTTGAACTTGGTGTACTGACCACCTTCAATCATTGTCTCACGTAGAGGGATTACTAGGCTTGTCGATTGACCTTCTGTATTCAATTGGTGAATCTCAAAGTCGAACACACCACCAACATTGACACCATCTGGTTGAGGTATTCCCAAGTTATCCATGTCTTCATCACTGAGTAATGGACCCGAATTACTCTGAGACTTCGCTGAGTTACCCAGTTTTAGCTGTGTGCCCGTCATTGACTCCATGTTGTACTTGGTGTCATCTTCGACGTCTTGAGCCATTTGGTTTTTAGCCGCTTCACTGTGATCAAGGTAATCTGGAATACCATCTTGGTCGGCATCAAGCATGCCTTCTTGATCATCCGTGATACCGTCACCGTCGCTATCTTTAGCTGGATCCATAGAGATATTTTCAGCCATGATGTTAATCATGAACGACGTTTCAGTTAGGTATTCGCCATCACCCACTTTAACGGTAAATAGGTAATCGCCAGCTTCAAGAGTCGATGCCGCAAACGTGACGGTACTGTTCGATTGAGTAGAAGAAGGAGATAGCCCGAACAGCTCGTCTGGCAGTAACCACTCAGTGTAGGTTGTGTCTTTGTTTGGGTCAGAATATAAAGCTTCAATAGTGACTTGCTCGCTCGCTTCAAAGCTTTGTTTCATTTTTCCATCATTATCTGAAGCGTTCACGGTTACAACCGGTGGTAAGTTTTGCTCTGTAATCGTGAACTTTTGTTTGCTCATGCCACCTAGGTTAATAGATAGCCCTTCACTACTTAACGGATTTTGGTCTGCGGCTAACTGCAGGGTGAAATGCTCTGCCGCTTCAGCAATGCCATCCTCACAAACATCAAGCGTAAGCGTGAATACATTTTTTTTCGGAGATAGCGTTACATCGGCTGTCAACGAGTCTGACGTAGTTGCACTACAACTATCAATCGCATAGTCACTGCCGAATTCTGCGCTGTCTTTACTTGGTGCATTTTCAATGGATAGAGGAACCTCACATGCGTCGTTATGACATGGAAGTTGACCATTGAGTGTTACCTCGACAGCTAACTGATTACCTTCAGCCGTTACAACGTTTTCAGCAAGTTCGATCGCCGGGTAAATATCAATAATTTGCGTAGCGTACGCTTCATTTCCCGCTGGGTCTTTTGCAACGTAAGAGTAAACATGTCGACCTGGGCGCAGATGCAATATTGAGCCCGTAGCTGGAACATTTTCCGTAGCGCCTTCTACCGTCACATCTGAGCCACCTTCGTCGTAAGCCACCAATCTTTTCGCGATCACTTTGGTGTACATCGAGTCGGCATTGATTTGGATATGGTAGTCGTTCTTCATATCATCAAAGATAGGCGGGAACTCATCTGTACGTGGATTCGTGCCGCCGTTGTATTCACATAGGTTGTCACAGCCATCTTGATCCGGGTCGGCATTCGCATCCGAGGGATCGGCTGGATCAAACCCATAGTCGTCTTCCCACTTATCACGCATCCCATCGCCATCACTATCCTGGTTTAAATGGATAGAGTAGGTTTGAGTTGATGTTTGGTTACCTAACCCATCACTGATTGTGAAAGTAAATGAATCCGATAACTCTGGACCACCGTTATGTTGATAGATAACACGTTGGTTAGTGATATCTTCCTGGCTCCATGAAGCACCGCTTGATATTGGAGATGAATCAACCGTGATGCTTCCTCCATCAGGTGCTGCAATTAAGGTGTACATAACGTCTGATGATGGCGTGTAATCATCAATAGCACTGTATGCAATGATAGAGGATGTACCAGGTTCGATGTTTGGTACAGTGCTATGTGGGTCATCAACAATTTCTGGCGCTTTGTTGTCGATAACAAAAGGCGTTAATGAGATAACTTGAGCCTCAGTACCACTAGACTCAGTAAACTTGGCGGTACAAGAATAAATACCATCTGCCAAGGAGTTACCTGCGGCAGTTAATCCGTAACTTGCCACACCTTCACTACTGCTGTTAGTCGTATGTGAACAGTCACCACCAAACTCGATCGTACCTGAAGCGGATGTGTAAAGTGAGACATTCGGTGTCTGATTTTTGGAATACACAGGAACAGCGGTTTTCTCGGTCACTTCTGGGAACTGAATCGTCGTTCCTGCGCCGTTGGTGACATAACCCTGCATAGTTTGTCCTGCTGATAGGGTAATATCCCACCCACCATGAAGAGCGAAATTATAGACTGTATTTGGAGAAACTGTATCAGGGTCTAAAATATGAGCTTTAAGTATAAAGGTCATATTCTCACCATCAGGGATTGGGACTGATTCTTTTTCGAACTGGATAAAGCGCTGCTGTTCAGGGTAAGGCCTTCTAGATGAATCAGGACGAACAGAGACGACCCCTTTAACGTTATAGGAATTGTCATCAGGGCTAACTAAGCTAAAACTTAGTTTGTTTAACTCTTCCTCGCTAGCGGTGCTGTAAATACGAACATCAGAAGTGCTCAGTTGTATGCCATCGACACCGTCGTTGTCAGAAACAGTAAAGTCAAACAGAGCAACTGCGTCAGATTCAGTTTTAGCTGACAGTGGTAAGCGAACAGGCTCTGTAACATAGTGGCCGGAGGTTAGAGTGTTATCTGTGTTGAGACCAATAGAAACATCAATCGAGCTAGGCTCTAAACTTTTTAAGTCGAATTGATCAACAAGTACACTATAAACGGAATAATCCGTATGGTAATTCAATCCACCAATAGTGTGCTGTAGCGATGTGTTAGCAATGGTCGTGATGTACTCAAAGGCCACTGCTGGTTGATCGTTTCCATCCAACCCTTGTAAAACTTGTTCAACGCTTGGAGCAGCCACATGTTTAGGCAGAACCACAATACTGACATTAGCATTTTTCGATGTCTCAATATCAAGCGTTATCGCATTCTCATCTACAGTGCCGGAAAATGTGCTGAAGATTGGAACTTGGCTATCAATATTAAATGTTGGTACCGTAACAAACCTACTGGTATTACCATACACATCTTCTAATTGCAGTTTACAGTCATTGTAGGAGCCATCTGAGTAAGGCGCGCCATTAGAGGCAGTTAGAGTTAACTCGTTGACACCTTGAGAAACGATAGGGCTGTGTTTGATAGCACAGTTACCTAGAGTGTTAACCGAACCCTGCTTTGAGGCATTAACACGCAATGTCGGTTCAGTCTCTGAAGTATGCTCAGGTACACCAGAAAGCAGGCTTAATTCAGCAGCCGTAGTATCGATAACAATATCGCTTAATGTCTCTGGCCCTGAGAATTTTTGACTGGTAGGGGCTGTGTTACTAGGGTACGCGACAATATATGCGTCTCCCCATAACATGACTTGACCTTGATGATAAATACCATCGAAGTCGCTATCACCTGCCTTTACTGTATAGCTAAATGTTAAATGATCTTCACCACCGATAGAGGATAGTTTTGCTTTTTCCTGCTTATTTCCGATCGTGATAGGAACGAATATATTCTCCCTGCCGCCACCTACGTAGACGTTTTCAGTGTAACGCACCTCAAATTCAATTACGTCACCTTGACTGTAGTACCCGTTTGCAGGCGGGGTGTATCCCTTTATTGCAACAGGGGCAGCATACACAACTTGGCTTGCAATGCTTAGCACGGTTAGCGCAGCCACTTTTGTCCGATTTAAACGAATGTCCTTAAACCTCATACCAAACTCCACTAACAGAATGAGATGTTGTTACTGGGTACAATATAATCAGAATGATGATTTGTAAAATAAATGTTTGGCTTTCGTAGAGGATGTGGACTATTTGTGAGGGAGGAGTGCCTATCGACAGCGCGATAAGCACTTGAATAGAGGGTAAAAGGAGTTAATCGACCTCTTCTGGTTCTACCTCTTCTTGAAGCTCAAGCAAATTAATCGCAATCGCGACAAAATCACTATCGGTAATAATGCCAACTAAATGTCCTTTCTCGACCACAGGCAAGCAACCGACTTTGTGTTTTTGCATATAAATCGCGCTTTCTTTTAGTCCTGCTTGAGGTGATACCGTCATGATGCCGGTTTTCATCACTTCGTAGAGCGGGGTGCTAAAGGTGAAAGATTGGTTTTCTGGGATTTGCTGTAAGCTAGATTCTTGAGCTGCGAGAACATCACGCTGAGAAACAACGCCGAGTAGATGTTTGTTGGCGTCTACAATAGGCACGTGGCGAATATCTAATGCTTCCATCATGCTTTTTGCATCAGCGAGATTGTGGGACCGAAGAAGCGTATGTGGGTTACGTGTCATCATATCTTCTACCTTAATCATGGCTGCCTCCTGAGTTATTATTCTTTACCTTTTAAATATAGTGATTTTCTCCACTTGAGTCTGAGAGCTAAGCGAGTTTTTATCTCTCTATCGGTGACTTTCTTGCGTTTAATCAACTGGTGAAGAAGGCTGCCTTATAGATGTGGTAAATCGGGTAAGTTTTACTCACATGATTACAATAATTCACATCTCTTTCCTTGATATTGCTCGCACGCACAATATACTAGTCGGCTGCGAAAAACTCGTCGCCTGTTTGTGACAGAATCAGTTCGACTCAGCCACGACAACCAGAAACTACGACAGAAGATTTAGTAACATGCAAGTATCAGATTTTCACTTTGATTTACCCGATGAGCTTATTGCTCGTTACCCTCAGCCAGAGCGCACAGCAAGCCGTTTACTGCAAATGGATGGCAATAGCGGCGAGCTAACCGATGGCACGTTTACCGATGTACTCGATCAAGTACAACCGGGTGACTTAGTGGTATTCAACAATACTCGAGTGATTCCTGCTCGCATGTTTGGTCGTAAAGAATCAGGCGGTAAGCTTGAAGTGCTTGTAGAGCGAGTACTTGATGAGAAAAGTATTCTCGCGCACGTTCGCTGCTCTAAATCTCCAAAGCCAGGTTCAACAATTTTCATCGGCGAGAACGATGAATATTCAGCTGAAATGGTGGCACGTCATGATGCACTGTTTGAGCTGAAGTTTAACGCAGAGCAAAACGTGCTGGCGGTACTGGAAGAGATCGGCCACATGCCGCTTCCTCCTTACATTGACCGCCCGGATGAAGATTCAGACAAAGAGCGCTACCAAACGGTTTATAATGAAAAACCGGGTGCCGTAGCCGCGCCAACAGCGGGTCTTCATTTTGATGAACCTTTGCTTGAGAAGATCAAAGCAAAAGGCGCTGAGTTTGCGTATGTTACGTTGCATGTAGGTGCAGGTACCTTCCAGCCAGTGAAAGTGGATAACATTGATGAACACCACATGCATGCCGAGTACGTTGAAGTACCGCAAGAAGTGGTCGATGCAATCAATGCAACTAAAGCTCGTGGTGGTCGTATTATCGCTGTAGGCACAACGTCTGTACGTTCTCTTGAAAGTGCAGCGCAAGATGCAATCAAAAAGGGTACTGAGCTAGTTCCGTTCTTCGGTGATACCGAGATCTTCATCTTCCCAGGTTATGAATATCAGTTAGTGGATTGTCTAATCACTAACTTCCACCTGCCAGAGTCAACGCTGATCATGTTAGTGAGTGCTTTTGCAGGTTATGAAAATACGATGAACGCATACAAACACGCTGTAGAGAACAAGTACCGCTTTTTCTCATATGGGGATTCGATGTTCATTAAAAAGAAAACGGTATAGATTACTTTGAGAGATTCCTGACATCTCGTACCTCGATTCAGGAATGACAAACGTTGGCTTTGAGAGCCTACTATGTCATTCGATGAGTGAGGCACTCAAACCCGTCATTCCATAGAGTGAGGAACGAGCGAGTAGGGAATCTCTAATGTTCAGAAAATAATCTGAACGCAAACAATTTACGAGTGCTAGCAGTACGCTAGGAAGCAGAATAATCGGTTATTTTGCATCTCGCACGGAAGGCGACCGCTCCTCATAGAGCTTAAAGCTCTGAACTTAATGTCAGACTGTTTCTCTGACAACCGGAGGCTTCGTGAAGTTAAAATTCGATCTTAAGAAAAAAGACGGTGTTGCACGTCGTGGTCAACTGACCTTCGAACGTGGCACAGTTCAAACGCCAGCATTCATGCCAGTCGGTACTTACGGTACGGTTAAAGGTATGACCCCAGAAGAAGTAAAAGGCACGGGTGCTGAAATTCTTCTCGGTAACACTTTCCACCTATGGCTACGTCCTGGCCAAGAAATCATGAAAATGCACGGCGACCTGCACGATTTCATGAACTGGCACGGTCCTATTCTTACTGATTCAGGCGGTTTCCAAGTATTCAGCCTAGGCAAAATGCGTACTATCACTGAAGAAGGTGTTCATTTCCGTAACCCCGTGAATGGTGACAAGATCTTCATGGACGCTGAAAAGTCGATGGAAATCCAGAAAGACCTAGGTTCAGACATCGTAATGATCTTTGACGAGTGTACGCCATACCCAGCGACGCACGACGAAGCGAAGAAGTCGATGGAAATGTCACTACGTTGGGCTCAGCGCTCTCGTGACCACTTCGATACACTAGAAAACCCGAACAACCTATTTGGTATCGTTCAAGGTGGTGTTTACGAAGACCTACGCGATGTATCAGTGAAAGGCCTAACGGAAATTGGCTTTGACGGTTACGCAGTCGGCGGCCTAGCAGTAGGTGAGCCAAAAGAAGACATGCACCGCATCCTTGAGCACACATGTCCTCAACTTCCAGAAGACAAGCCTCGTTACCTAATGGGTGTAGGCAAGCCAGAAGATCTCGTTGAAGGTGTTCGTCGCGGGATCGATATGTTTGACTGTGTAATGCCAACGCGTAACGCACGTAACGGCCACCTGTTTGTGACTGGCGGTGTGATCAAGATCCGTAATGCGAAACACAAAACAGATACGACTGCGCTAGATCCGCACTGTGACTGTTACACTTGTCAAAACTACTCTAAGTCGTACCTTCACCACCTAGAGCGTTGTAATGAAATTCTAGGTGCACGTCTAAATACGATTCACAACCTACGTTACTACCAACGCCTGATGGAAAGCATCCGTACGGCGATTGATGAAGATCGTTTTGATGAGTTCGTAACAGAGTTCTATGAGCGTCGTGGCCGTGAAGTGCCACCACTATCAAAAGAGCAGTAATTGACAGACTGCTAAGATTCAAAGCCTTTGGTCGTTTGCCAAAGGCTTTTGCTAATAAAGTAGGCAAACGCAGGCTATTTTTGAGAGAGTGATCTCTATTGGTCACTCTCAGACTTGAAACTAATTGGCGAATGCCCAACTTGGACACTAATAAAAAATAATAGAGGATATTTTAATGTTTATTTCTCAAGCTCACGCAGCAGCAGAAGGCGCACCAGCAGGCGGCGGTTTTGAAATGCTAATCATGCTAGGTATGTTCGCGGTGATCTTCTACTTCATGATCTACCGTCCACAAGCTAAGCGTGTAAAAGAGCACAAGAACCTAATGAGCTCAATGGGTAAAGGTGATGAAGTTCTTACAAGCGGTGGTCTAGTGGGTAAAATCACGAAAATCGCAGAAGACAATGACTACATCTCTATCGAGCTGAACACAAGTAACGAAGTTGTAATCAAGAAAGACTTCATTACTGCAGTGCTACCAAAAGGTACGCTAAAGTCTCTATAAACAGCTAAAGGATCTCCGCTGTGCTAAACCGCTATCCAATATGGAAGTATCTGATGGTGGTGTTTACTATCGCTATCGCAGCATTGTATGCACTTCCAAATCTCTACGGTGAAGATCCGGCTATTCAAGTTACAGGGGCGCGTGGCGCCTCTGTAGATATGTCAACGCTGGATTCTGTCACTAAAGCTCTTGATGACCAGGGCTTATCTCATAAATCCATTGCTCTAGAAAATGGATCTATTCTTGTTCGTTTCAATGACACTGACACTCAAATCAGTGCTCGCGACATCATCAACGAATCGCTTGGCAAAGACAAAATTGTTGCTCTGAACCTTGCTCCTGCAACCCCTGATTGGCTTGAGTCTATTGGTGCTGCACCAATGAAGCTAGGTCTTGACCTACGTGGTGGTGTTCACTTCTTAATGGAAGTGGATATGGACGCTGCAATGGAAAAACTGGTTGGACAACAGGAAGAAGCATTCCGTAGTGAACTACGTGAAGAAAAAATTCGTTACCGCGCAATTCGCCCATCAGGTAAAGATGGTGTTGAAGTTCTGCTACGTAACGCAGAGCAGCTTGCTGAAGCCGAAACACTACTAAAGAAAAACCATCCGGACATGATCTTTGTTGATTCTGAGTCGAATGGTCGCTTTGCATTGACCGCAACCTTTACTGAGCAACGTCTCACTGAAATTCGCAACTATGCGGTAGAGCAGAACATTACGATCCTGCGTAACCGTGTAAACGAACTGGGTGTTGCTGAGCCTCTTGTTCAGCGTCAAGGTGCAAGCCGTATTGTTGTTGAGCTGCCTGGTGTTCAAGACACTGCACGTGCAAAAGAAATTCTTGGTGCAACGGCAACGCTTGAGTTCCGTGAAGTGGATTCTAAAGCAGACCTTGCTGCCGCTGCTAATGGCCGTGCGCCAGCGGGTAGTGAAATCAAGCAAGATCGTGATGGTCGCCCAGTTGTGCTTAAGAAGCGTGTGATTCTAGGTGGTCAAAGCATTACTGACGCAAGTTCAAGTGTTGATGAATATGGTCGTCCTCAGGTTAATATCTCGCTAGACAGCGAAGGTGGTAACAAGATGGCTGCGTTCTCTCGCCAGAACATCGGTAAGCTGATGGCAACGGTTTTCGCTGAATATAAAGACAGCGGTCGCCGCACTCCTGAAGGCCGTGTGATTCTGAACAAGCATGAAGAAGTCATCAACCAAGCTACGATTCAATCAGCGCTTGGCCGTAACTTCCGTATTACCGGTATCGACTCAGCGGCTGAAGCGCACAACCTAGCACTGCTACTTCGTGCAGGTGCTCTAATTGCCCCTATCTCGATTGTTGAAGAACGTACCATTGGTCCTTCTATGGGGCAGCAGAACATTGATATGGGTATCCAAGCGATGATCTGGGGTATGGTTGCGGTAATGCTGTTTACCCTAATGTACTACCGTAAGTTTGGTTTAATTGCGAACGTGGCGCTCATGGCAAACCTAGTGTTAATCATTGGTGTGATGTCGATGATTCCAGGCGCAACCATGACGCTACCGGGTATTGCCGGTATCGTATTGACGGTCGGTATGGCAGTCGATGCCAACGTACTGATCTTTGAGCGTATTCGAGAAGAGCTTCGTGATGGCCGCAGCCCTCAACAAGCGATTCACCAAGGTTATGCGAACGCATTCAGCACTATCGCTGATGCCAATATCACAACTCTAATCACAGCAATCATTCTATTTGCAGTGGGTACAGGTGCGATCAAAGGCTTCGCGGTTACGCTGTCTATCGGTATCTTAACGTCTATGTTTACCGCTATTGTAGGTACACGTTGTATCGTGAACCTGGCTTACGGTGGTAAGCGCATTGATAAACTGTCGATCTAAGGCTAGGAATTAGTATGTTTCAGATTCTAAAAGCAGAAAATACGATCGACTTTATGCGTTGGTCGAAGCTGGCATTTGTGTTCTCAATCCTAATGATTGGTGCGTCAATCTTTACTCTATCAACCAAGTGGTTGAACTGGGGTCTTGATTTTACAGGCGGTACGCTAATCGAAGTCGGTTTTGAACAGCCAGCAAACCTTGAAGATATTCGTAGTGCACTAGAAGCCGAAGGTTTCGGTGACGCAACGGTTCAGAACTTTGGTAGTGCACGTGACGTTATGGTACGTCTACGTCCTCGTGAAGATATGGCGGGTGAGACTCTGGGTAACCAGATCTTAAATGCTATCAAGGACGGTACCGGTGAAAGCGTTGAAATGCGTCGTATCGAGTTCGTTGGCCCTAACGTGGGTGACGAGCTAACAGAAGCGGGTGGTCTTGCGATCCTTGTTTCTCTTATCTGTATCCTAATCTACGTTTCGGTGCGATTTGAATGGCGTTTAGCAGCAGGTGCGGTATTAGCACTGGCTCACGATATCATCATCACACTTGGCGTATTCTCTTTGATGCAAATCGAAGTAGACTTAACCATCGTCGCGGCACTATTAACGGTTGTCGGTTACTCGCTCAACGATACCATTGTTGTCTTTGACCGGATCCGTGAAAACTTCCGTAAGATGCGTAAAGGTGAACCAGCAGAGATCATGAACAACTCAATCACTCAAACATTGAGTCGTACCTTGATCACTTCTGGTACTACGTTATTTGTAGTTATTGCCCTGTTTACTCAAGGTGGCGCTATGATTCACGGTTTCGCCACCGCGCTTCTACTCGGTATTACGGTTGGTACTTACTCATCAATCTACGTTGCATCAGCACTAGCATTGAAACTGGGTATTACTAAAGAACACCTAATGCCACCTCAAGTAGAAAAAGAAGGTGCAGAGTTTGACGAAATGCCATAAGGCTCATTAAGTCATTACTTCTAATCAAAGCCGCTGCCAGTCAGCGGCTTTGTTGTATATGGGAATTGATAATGCGTTGGTCTTGTGTGCTTTTATCTTTACTGGCTTTCAACCTTTCGGCTAATACACTTGTACTTACCGAACAACCAATGAGCTTGGTTAAGACTATCGAGAGCTCATGGCAAGAGTGTGATGGGTTGACGTGGTGTGACGATAAGCTCGCTTATTCTCGAGGCAGTTATTTTGCTGCAAGGTGGCCGTTTTTCATCGGGTTATTCGAGCCATCAAACTGGATTGGATATCGACACTTGGTTAAAGCTCGCCGATACACCATTTTCTAAGTATGGATTTGTTCGATAATTTTGGCGGGAAGGTTTTTAATGTATATTATACTCTATCAATATCGTATGTTGTTATGGAGAGGGGGAAGTGTTGCTAACAGCTTTAGTAGAGAAGTGGCTGGATACGCCGCAGACAGATCATAAGTTTCGAGACTATTACTTTCTTGCCATTGCTCTTTTGGTATTGCTGGTGTGCAACTTGTTTTTCCTTTACTACAACATTGCGGTCGTTCCTTTCGCGTATATGCGTAATGTAATGGTTGTATCAACGATACTTACAGTCGTTGGGCTACTACTATTGCACCGAGCCCGTTCGCCTTTCTTAGCTGCGCTGATCACTCAGTCTGTCATGACTCTAGCTTCATTGTTGCTAATATTTGAAGAGGGTAATAGTGAGTTCTCCTTGGCATTTATATATCTAACACCTGCCCTTTCGATGTTCATTTTGGGGTATCGAATTGGAAGTGTGTTTAGTATTACTAACCTCGCGGTTATAGTTTATTTTTGCTTGCAGAATATGGACTCTTGGGGTGATGTACCCTTCGACTCGATTAGTTTTATTCATATGGTTATAGTCTATCTGTTTTTATTCTTGGTCGCTTATTTTTATGATTCGACTAGGCGTAAGACTCTGCTCGCTTTAGAAGAATCGAATACAAAGCTTAGGAATTTAGCAACCATAGACTTATTAACTCAGTTACCCAATCGCCGCTATCTTGATGACTGCCTTCACAGTAAAGAGGAAAGCTGGGTAGCGCTCATTGATGTTGATGACTTCAAACAGATTAATGATACATATGGTCATGACAGCGGAGATCAAGTTTTGTTTGAGCTTGCTCGTGTATTTGAGCGAGTACTAATTGAAAAAGATGTTGTGGGGCGCTGGGGAGGGGAAGAATTTGTAATTTTATTTTCTGAACATGACCGCAGCAACATTGAGTCGCGTTTGGCGCAATTGGTTACCCTCGTATCAAAAGCGGATTTAGGCATAGAGCGCCAAGTGACAATCAGTATAGGTGCGGCGCTCCATCAACCCCAAGAACATAAGAAAGCAATACTGAAGGCTGATGCAGCGCTTTATAAAGCGAAACAACTAGGAAAAAACCGCTTCTTTATCGCAGAGTAGCTAGAACCTAATTAATTGAAAATGGACGTTTTTCTCTTACTTGCATAAGATGGTTTATGTTACCCATCTCTTCAGAGAGTCGAAATTCATCGTCGATATGCTTCTATGTTGTACTGGCCAAATGAGTACTTGGGAGTCCTTGAGGCCAAAATCGACTTGCTCAGCTTGTGATAGACCTCTTCTATATCCATTAGCAGGATTTAAAAAAAGAGTGGTAGTCAGACAATTGGATAGCTAAATTAGACAGTGATGGAGAGGTGATTAGGCTCGCTTTTTATCCTCGATAAATAATTGAAACCATATTTGTCCTCGCACGTTTTAGTGGTGGATTAAGTAATTGAACAATAACTTGCTATGATAGGTACAAATAATAAATAGGAAGCAAGCAATGCCACATTTACGTTTTCGAGCGGTAGAGCCGCAAACCGTTCAGGCTCTCTCAAAACCATTGATTGACGAGCTTCAACCATACATGGATTGTCCACGTGAAGATTTTACGTTTGAATACATCTACTCGACATTTTTTCATGAAGGAGAGGTGAGTGCCGCTTATCCGTTTGTTGAAGTACTTTGGTTTGATCGTGGCCAAGACAAACAAGATGCTATTGCTGAAATTATCACGAAACAAGTGCGTGGGATCATTGGTGAAGACGTCGATGTTGCGGTGATTTTCACTGCTCTAGATGCCAAAGGTTATTACGATAATGGTGAGCACTACTAAGCCTCTCCATACTTAAGGAGCTCAAGGGAATGAACATAACATTAGTCTCTCTTAAACGCCTTTGGGCTCTCTCTATCCCATTATTCACATTACCTGTACATGCTACGCCTTGGGAGCTGATTGGTGCGCCTTCTCAAGAGCCACCTCAAGCTATCGGCAGTTATGCAAATGGCTGTTTGGCTGGTGGCGCTTCACTACCGTTAAATGGAGATGGGTATCAAGTGATTCGTAGCCAGCGTGCTCGTTACTATGGACATCCTGAGGCCATCAGCTTCATCGAGCGTCTCGGCACTTTATCTCAACAGAGTCTGGCTACCAACATCCTGATTGGGGATATTTCGTTGCCGCAAGGCGGGCGATTTTCCTCTGGACATTCGAGTCATCAAACCGGATTGGATATCGACATTTGGTTGAAGCTTGCCGATACGCCACTGTCTGATTCTCAACTCGCTGAGCCAGCACCACACAGTGTAGTGAACTTGAAAGAGTACCGATTACTGAAAAGCCAATGGGATCAGCGTCATTTTGAGTTAGTGAAGATGGCCGCCAATGATGAGCAAGTTGCGCGGATTTTTGTTCATCCGGTGATAAAAGAAAAACTGTGTGTGACGGAGCAAGATTCAGATAGAGAATGGTTACGTAAAGTTCGCCCGTGGTGGGGACATCATTATCACATGCACGTGCGTTTGAATTGCCCGGAAGGGAGCCAGAATTGTAAATCTCAAGCCAAGCCGCCAAAAGGTGATGGGTGTGGTGCTGAGCTAGCGAGTTGGAAACCTCAACCTAAACCTGCAGCGCCGAAAGTGGCCTCAGCAAAGCCGAAGAAGAAACAGCCTAAAATATTGCCGCATCAATGCCAGCAATTGCTTGATGACATTTAAGAGACAAAAACGCCGCTCAGTGAGCGGCGTTTTAGTTATGGGTCGTATTATGCTAAGCCCTGAATGATGACGAACTTTTCTAGTAGCTCTTCATCCGTTTCGACGTGGTCTGGGTCAGTGATGATACATTTCGTAATCGGACACACAGACTGACACGTTGGCTTTTCATAGTGGCCTTTACACTCAGTGCAGAGATCAGGGTCGATCTCAAAGATAGTGTCACCCATGGTAATCGCACCATTTGGGCACTCAGGGTCACACATATCGCAGTTAATGCACTTGTCAGTGATCAGTAAAGCCATGCTTATTTACCTGTTGGGTTACGGGTATCCTGACCATCGTTTAAGTTACGCATTAATAGGCCGTATTCTAGGTCCATATCTTGTGGAACAGGAATGAATACGAAGTGGCCATTTCCTTTTGCGTCATCAATAACTTCTGACTTGCGGTTTTCCATTGCTTCAAGTGTGAAGACTACGTTGCCTTTTGGCGTCATCAGCTCAAGGCTATCACCAACAATGAATTTGTTCTTCACTTCAACTTCTGCAAGGTCACCACGGCGTTTGCCAGTGAACTCACCAACAAATTGCTGAGCGTCAGATACAGAGTAACCGTAGTCGTAGTTTTGGTAAGCATCGTGCGTGTGGCGACGTAGGAAGCCTTCCGTGTAACCACGGTGCGCTAGGCTCTCTAGTGTACCCATTAGGCTTTCATCAAATGGTTTGCCAGCAACAGCGTCATCAATCGCTTTACGGTAAACCTGAGCAGTACGAGCACAGTAGTAGAAAGATTTAGTACGACCTTCGATCTTCAGTGAGTGAACACCCATCTTCGTCAGACGCTCAACGTGCTGGATAGCGCGTAGGTCTTTCGAGTTCATGATGTAAGTGCCGTGCTCATCTTCGTAAGCCGCCATCTTCTCTTCTGGACGGTGCGCTTCAGAAAGCAGAACCACTTCATCCGTTGGTTTGCCACGACCGATAGTCGTTTCAGGGCGCTCATCCTGAACTTCAACCGCTTGCGCTTCTGCCGGGTCAAACTTCTCTACGATGTCGCCAGTGTCATTTTCTTTGCCTTCTTCAACTTTGTATTCCCAACGACATGCGTTAGTACATGTACCTTGGTTAGGGTCACGTTTGTTGATGTAACCAGAAAGTAGGCAGCGGCCTGAGTAAGCCATACATAGAGCGCCGTGAACGAACACTTCTAGTTCAGTCTCAGGGCAGTGTTCACGAATCTCTTCGATCTCTTCTAGAGAAAGCTCACGAGATACAATTACACGCTCAACGCCGTTAGCAGCCCAGAACTTAACGGTTGCCCAGTTTACTGCGTTCGCTTGAACTGACAGGTGAATAGGCATCTCTGGGAACGCTTCACGAACCATCATGATTAGACCTGGGTCAGACATGATTAGTGCGTCTGGGCCCATTTCTATAACCGGCTTAAGGTCGCGGATGAAGGTTTTTAGCTTAGAGTTGTGCGGTTGGATGTTACATACCACGTAAAGCTTTTTGCCTTGGGCATGTGCTTCGTCGATACCAATTTGTAGGTTCTCGTGGTTGAACTCGTTGTTACGTACGCGAAGGCTGTAACGAGGTTGGCCAGCGTATACCGCGTCTGCGCCGTAGGCAAATGCGTAACGCATGTTTTTAAGGCTACCTGCAGGTGACAGTAGCTCTGGTACGAATGCTTTCTCAGTCATGTGTAATTCTCTTAATCTGATCTCAAGTCAGGCCGATTCCACCACATGGGATCGGGGGCGCAAATTTTACGTCAAAACGTGACTTGTGACCAGAACAGAATGTACACGAAATTTGTTTAAGGCATGAATGACCAGAATAGCTATTGCTTTCCAAGTCGCTAGAGGGGAATTATATAGTTGAAATGATGCGCAGAGTAATGTCTGCGCATACTTGTCACAATAGCTACACAGGTCATTCTAAAATGTCCCGCGGCACAGCTTATTTATGCGTTCGGATGCGGCAGACCGCCTAAGCATTCGTAAATATTTGGTAAGAATGCGCTGAACTCACCACACATTAGAGAGAAGTCTGCATCAAAGCGAGCAGCTTGATCTTCACGTGGGATATCATCGTTTTGATCTTTCAGTTCATCAGAGAACTTCAGGCGTTTGATGCTGCCATCTTCAGCCAGAATACATTCAATGCGCTCTTGCCACCAAATCGCCAGCTTCGTTACCATCTTGTCGGCTTCGATGTGGCTACGAATTTCATCGGCTGTCAGTTCTTGCTTCTTACAACGGATCACGCCGCCTTCTTCAAGTACCGATTTAAGCTCAGCTTCATCCAGCATCTGGATACCAACAGGCGTTTCACCCGTTTTAACCCATTCAGTTAATGTTGTTTCAATTGGCTTTTCAGGAATCGCTGGTACAACGGGTAGGCTACCCATCGTTTTACGCAGTAGAGCCAAGACATCTTCAGCTTTTTTCGAGCTGCTTGCATCGACTAAAATGAAGCCTTCTTTTGGTAGGATCAGTACGTAAGTATGGCTACTGCGACTAAATGCACGTGGCAGAAGATCCATGACGATGTCGTCTTTCAGATTGTCTTTCTCTTTCTTTTTAAGAGGGCGACCTTCCTGTACTTCCATTGCTTCGATCTTGGCATTCAATGAGTCTTTAATCACTGATGCAGGAAGCATTTTTTCTTCTTTCTTGGCACAAACTAGAATGCGGTTTTCAGACACATGAGTCATCATGTCGCCATGTTTACCCATCGCCGTAACCCAGCCAAATTTTTGCTTATCTTGGCTACCACATGGCGTAAAACGAAACTCAGCCAGTTGTTTTTCTAGTTGGTCAGCGTTGAATTCGATTTCGCGGTTGAAGCGATAAACCAGACAGTTTTTAAACCACATATTTTTTCTCTGTACCTGTAAAGTTGCTGCCAATAATAAAGGCTTTTGAGCGTCTTGTCTTACTGCAAACACACAATAGTGGGATGAAAGTTATATGAAAATTTGTTTTCAAAGGTCACAAAAGTGTCATAATTGCTAGTGATAATGCTTAGCGTTGCAAAGAGCTGAACAAACTCAAATAACTTAACTAACATAAGGTTATTCAATTATGTCTAGAAGGATTCTGGTTGTTGAAGACGAAGCGCCAATTCGCGAAATGCTATGCTTTGTTCTTGAACAGAAAGGTTACCAAGCAGTAGAAGCGGAAGATTACGACAGTGCGGTAACTAAATTGGCTGAACCCTTCCCTGATCTAGTTCTACTAGATTGGATGTTGCCAGGCGGTAGCGGGATTAACTTCATTAAACACATGAAGCGTGAAGAGCTAACGCGCAACATTCCAGTTGTGATGCTAACGGCACGTGGTGAAGAAGAAGATAAAGTGCGCGGCCTAGAAGTGGGTGCGGATGATTACATCACTAAGCCATTTTCACCGAAAGAGCTGGTGGCTCGTCTTAAAGCGGTGATTCGCCGTGTAACGCCAACCGCATTAGAAGACGTAATTGACGTGCAAGGCTTGAAGCTGGATCCGGTTTCACACCGCGTTACGGCAAACGATGAAGCGCTTGATATGGGCCCAACAGAGTTCAAGATGCTGCACTTCTTTATGACGCACCAAGAGCGTGTTTACAGCCGTGAACAGCTTTTAAACAACGTATGGGGCACTAACGTATATGTTGAAGACCGTACGGTTGATGTGCACATTCGTCGCCTACGTAAAGCATTAGAAGCAGCAGGGCACGATAAGTTGATTCAGACAGTTCGCGGTGCGGGCTATCGTTTCTCAACGAAAGCGTAGAATTAGACGTTACCATTTGGAGAGGTAAGTGGTCGAACGGTTAACTTGGAAAAAGCTGGCCTGGGAGCTGGCTTTTTTTTACACCCCTTGGGTGATTGTAGGCTGGATATTCGGTTATATGCCGTGGTTGCTTTTGGCGGCCACGGTTTTGCAGCTTGTGTGGCATTTGCATAATCAAATGCGCTTATCTTCTTGGTTGTGGGATGAAAAACGCCTGACGCCGCCTTCTGGTTCCGGTAATTGGGAATCTCTGTTTAATGGCATTTATCGCCTGCAGCAGCGCCAGCGCAAAAAGCGCAAAGAACTCACCAATCTGATTCGTCGTTTCCGTAATGGTGCAGAATCGCTGCCCGATGCCGTGGTGGTCTTTCGTGGCGAAGGTAATATTGTTTGGTGTAATAAACTGGCTCAACACTTACTGGGCTTCAAATGGCCGGATGATACTGGTCAGCCTATCTCTAACTTGATTCGTACTCCTGACTTTATCAAGTACCTCAATAAGCAAGACTTCTCTGAGCCGCTAGAAATGTGCTCGCCATTGAATGTGGAGCGTATGCTAGAACTGCGTATCGTGCCATACACGGAAGGTGAACACTTGATGGTGGTGCGTGATGTCACTCAGCTTAAGCAGCTTGAAGGTATGCGCCGCAACTTCTTTGCTAACGTTTCTCACGAGCTTCGTACGCCAATGACGGTACTGCAAGGTTATCTTGAGATGACCGAAGACCCAGATATGGTGGTTGGCCCAATGTGGCCGAAAGCCCATGGTGTGATGACCGAGCAGCTCAACCGGATGAACAGCCTGGTGAATCAGTTGCTGACGCTGTCCAAGATTGAAGCGGCGCCGATGCATGAGCTAGAAGAAGTGGTTAACGTGCCAGCGATGCTTGAAGTGCTTGAAAAAGAAGCCGCAAGCTTAAGTGGTGACAATAACCACAAGCTGACATTTGATGTCGATAGCAGTTTGCGAGTGTTTGCGGATGAAGACCAACTGCGCAGTGCCATATCAAACCTTGTCTATAACGCAGTCAAATATACACCGGCCGGTGCGAGTATCAATGTGCGTTGGTATCACACCTCTCAAGGTGCACATCTGGAAGTGGAAGACAGTGGCGATGGCATTGAGCCGCAACACTTACATCGCCTAACTGAGCGCTTTTATCGAGTGGATAAAGCACGATCTCGTGATACGGGGGGAAGCGGATTAGGCCTTGCGATTGTGAAGCACGCGCTGACTCACCATGACTCACATCTGGAGATTGGTAGTGAAGTGGGCGTTGGCAGTAAATTCTCTTTCATACTCCCTAGCCGTTTGGTGGTGAGCTAATGAAAATACGCCTCATCGCTACTTTACTCATTGGCCTTACGTGTTCATTACCGGCCATATCGAAAGATGTCGCTTTACCTAAATATAAAAAGGTCGCAGGGATCACCGGCAGTATTTCCAGTGTCGGTTCAGATACCTTGGCCGGCATGACGACATTATGGTTTGAAGAGTTTAAACGTGTTTACCCAAGTGTGAATGGTCAAGTCCAAGCATCGGGCTCTTCAACGGCGCCACCAGCATTAACCGAGCGTACGGCTCAATTAGGGCCGATGAGTCGCCCAATGCGAAATCGTGAAGTTGAAGCCTTTGAGCGAGAGCATGGCTACAAGCCGACTGAGCTGAGAGTTGCTATCGATGCGATTGGTATTTTTGTTCACCGTGATAACCCTATTCAGGGGCTGAATTTTACTCAGCTTGATCAGATCTTCTCAGTTACGCTGCGCTGCGGTGCGACCGAGCCTTTGCAAACTTGGGCGGATCTAGGAATGGATTACCCGTGGGCGAAACGAGGGATGCAGCTGTTTGGGCGCAATTCAGTGTCGGGCACTTACGGTTATTTTAAAAAGAATGCCTTATGTGGTGGTGATTTCAAAAGTAGCGTCAATGAGCAGCCCGGTTCGGCTTCTGTGGTTCAATCTGTAAGCTCGGCGATTAACACCATTGGATACTCCGGAATTGGTTATCAAGTCTCTGGCGCTAAGTTACTGCCGATTGCCAAACAAGGCAGCGATTATGTCGAGGCAAGCCAAGAAAATATCTTGTCTGGTAAGTACCCACTATCACGCTACCTCTATGTTTATGTAAACAAGCACCCATTCAAACCGCTCAGTCCCATTGAGCAAGAGTTCATCCGTTTTATCTATTCAGCTCAAGGCCAAGCGCTCGTTTCTAAAGATGGTTACGTACCCATTTCACCCGACATCGCGATGCGTGAACTAGCGAAAGTTGCTCTTCAGCCTCAATGATTCATAAACGGTTATGCCACGTTATCTGGTGGCATAAGCCAATGGCCTAGAAATTCAGAGACCACCCAGCATTACGCCAATATTCTTGCTCAGTGACTAAATCGGCATGCAAAAGTTTGTTGTGATCTAGCCATTCACTGTCACTGCTTGTGAGTGTCCACTGATCGCCATTAATGGATACCGAAAGTGGCGGTAGCGGATCATCATTGCGCTGAACATTAACCAAGATAGACAAACGCAGAATCCGAATCAGATCTACAATGTGACGCTTTTTAAATAGGGACATCTCTTCCAGTTCATGAAGCTTGAGGGCTTTGCGTTGAAAGCGCACCAGCATGGCGAGTACACGCTGCTGTTCTTGGTTGAAGCCTGGCATGTAAGTATGGCGCAAGATGTAAGCGGAATGACGATGGAAAGCTTGTAGGCTTATGCTCAGTCCAACTTCATGCAGCAACGCACTCCACTCTAATAAATCGAACAGTTCTGAGTTTGCTTTAATCCCTAATTCACCATGCAATTGTTGCAGAAACTCTTTTGCTTGGCCTTTGATGCGGGCAGCATGTTCAAGGTCGACAAGGTGTTTACTTGCCAACGCTTCGGTGGTGCGCATTCGAATGTCGCTACGCTTAAATCCATCTTCCATTTCAAACAATAAGCCTTCACGTAATGCGCCTTGTGAGAAGTGCATGTTAGAAATCTTCAGCGCTTTGAAAATGGCAGATAAGATGGCAACACCCGCAGCGAAAACCGGTTTACGCTCAGGCGTCAAGCCAGTCAGTTCGATCTCTTCAATTGTCTGCCATTCACACAGTTTCTCACTCAGCTTGTCTAATCGTTTGAGTGTGATGATGCCATCGTCATAACCTAGTCCAATCAGGACTTCTCTAATCGCCTTAATGGTGCCTGATGAACCAAAGGCGATTTCCCAACCGAGCTTTCGATAATGCCCAGAGATGGATTCTAGCTTTTGCTCTGCGGCAAGGGTTGCTTTGGCAAAGTTTTTGTTGGAAAGCTTACCGTTCGCAAAGAACTGATTGGTGTAACTCACACAGCCCATTTGCTTACTGTTAATTAACTCGGGTTTGAAAGCTTGGCCGATGATCATTTCGGTACTGCCGCCACCAATGTCGACCACCAGTTTCGAATTGGATTCTGGTTGAGTATGAGCGACACCTAGATAGATCAATCGGGCTTCTTCTACCCCAGGAATAATTTCAATAGGGAAAGGAAGTACTTCGCGAGCTCGCTGGAGGAAAATATGAGCATTATTGGCTTGGCGCAGAGTATGAGTGGCGGCAATGCGCACGTTACTTGGGCTAAACCCTTGTAGCCGCTCAGCAAACATCGCGAGACACTCTAATCCGCGTTCTATGGCGGCGTGATCTAAATTCTTTTGTGCATCCAGCCCTGAAGCAAGATGAACACGTTGTTTGTGGCGACTGACTAATTGGAGATTTTGTTCAACTACGCGAGCCACGACCATGTGAAAGCTGTTAGAGCCAAGGTCGATAGCA
Organism: Vibrio aquaticus; assembly: GCF_003970385.1. Taxonomy (GTDB): domain Bacteria; phylum Pseudomonadota; class Gammaproteobacteria; order Enterobacterales; family Vibrionaceae; genus Vibrio; species Vibrio aquaticus. The sequence goes on from NZ_RXZH01000005.1 coordinate 79,196, forward strand.
GCGACATCACGCACTTCCTGAGGTTGAAGTTGGGTCATAACATTCCGACTGTTCTTTGCGTGTTTCGTTACGCATCTTGTTACGTGTTTGGGTTTGTTGTTCTACATGTTTAAGATAGTCGTAAATGGCAATCTGCGAGCGTATTTTCTTTTGATTTCCAGACTCTACGTAGCGGTTGCTCATCTCTTTATCGATCCATCGAGCTTTTACTGTATCGGTAAAGTGGAGCTCGATGATATCAATAATGCGCTGTTTAAGACGTTGGTCACGGATCGGGGCCGCGACTTCAATGCGGTGATCGATGTTGCGGGTCATCCAATCCGCTGACGAAATATAAACCTGAGGGTCACCGTTGTTGTGGGTAATGATGACGCGAGGGTGCTCTAAAAAGCGGTCCACGATGCTGATGATCTCAATGTTGTCACTGATGCCTTCAACACCGGCAACCAATGAACACATCCCGCGGATGATCATTTTTATCTTAACTCCGACCCCACTGGCTTCGTAAAGCTTATTGATCAGTCCTTTATCTACCAAGTTATTGGCTTTCAGTGTGAGTGCGGCAGGCAACCCTTGCTCTGCATTACGAATCTCTTTGTCGATTAATCGATAGAGCTGCTTGCGAGAGTTTCTCGGCGACACGATGAGGTGGTGGAACTTGCTTGGTCGATAAGGGTTCTCGATATAGTTGAACACACCGCGAACCTCATTGGTCAAATCGGGGTCTGCGGTAAGTAACGAGAAGTCGGTATAGATACGCGCATTTTTCTCGTGAAAATTACCGGTGCCAATATGGGCATAACGGACAATATCTTCGCCTTCTTTTCGGCTTACCAAAAGCAGCTTAGAGTGAATCTTTAAGCCTGGAACACCAAAGACCACATGCACACCAGCTTCGGTGAGTATCTTCGACCAGCCAATGTTGGCTTCTTCGTCAAATCTCGCTTGCAGTTCAACCACAACGGTGACTTGTTTGCCGTTGTGCACCGCATCAATAAGAGAGTTCATCAGACGAGAGTCTTTCGCCACGCGATAAATATTAATTTTGATGGCTGTGACTTTGGGATCAAAAGAGGCTTGGCGCACCCACTCACTGATGTGCTCGAAGGTGTGGTAAGGGTAGTGGAGTAAGATGTCTTGTGCTTTTATCGCATCAAAGCTATTGGCATAGCCATCGAAATCAGCACACAGCATTGGCGGCAATGGCTCATTCTCTAAAAAGGCATCGCCAACATTTGGAAAGCCGATAAAGTCTTTGAAATTGTGGTATCGCCCGCCGGGTATCAGACTATCATAGTTCGATACCCTAAGTTTATTACACAAATACTCCAGCATCGTTGGTGGCATGTCTCGCTCATAGACAAAACGCACTGGCATCGCCGTCAAACGTTGATTTACACCTTCTGACATTTGTTCGATAAGGCTGTGTTCGACTTCGTAATTGAGATCATATTCGGCATCGCGAGTCATCTTCATTGCGTAGCCATTGAGCTCATCGTAGTCGAAGAAGCCGCGGAACAAATCATCAAGGCAGTAACGAATAATATTATCGAGCAAAATGATGGTCTTTCGCTGCGGGTCTTCTTGCTCTGGAACCATGATGAACCGAGGCAGATGATCGGTTGGGATCTCTATCAAGGCATACTGACTGACGGACTGCTTTTGTAGGTCGACCGCAATATAGGCGTATTCATCTTTTAGGAACTGAAGAACATCAATATCATCCCGTAACAATATAGGGGTAATGTGCGGAAGTAACTCTTTGTGAAAGTACTGCCTGATCCACTGTTGCTGGGAAGCGCTCAGTTGATGTTCATTGACGAGGAAGATCCCATGACGGGCCATATCACGAATTAGTTCGGTGTAGAGTTCATCAAAACGCTCATTCAATTTGAGAGCTTTGGTCTGCATTTTGGTCAGTAGGTGTTTGGAGTTGTCGTTTTGGCCACGTTCTTGGCTGATGAGGATCCTGCGTTTTACATCAGAGAATCTGACTTTGTAAAATTCATCTAAGTTATTGGAAAATATGCCAAGAAATCGGATTCTTTCAATCAGAGGAACGTCTTTATCTGCAGCCTCTTGTAAGACGCGTTCGTTAAAAGAGAGCCAACTTAACTCTTTTTCAATATACAGCTTTTCTGTACTCATCATCTTACCTCTGACCGTTGTAACGTGGATGCGTTAGCAAGTTAAGGTCTTTATATGACACTTTTATTGCGAAATTTTATTGCATTGTTTTCAGTTGTTTATTGTGAACTGTAATATAATTGTCACCTAATGGAAATATTATACCCTCGGACGAAAATAGGTAAGAGATAGGCATGGCACAGGCACAATTCTCATTGCGAGAGCGGGATCGAAAGCGACTAATCAAAGATAGATTGGTTCGATTTGCGGTATCTGCTGGTGGCGTAGGCGTGCTCGCTGCTCTTGTGCTTATCTTCGTTTATCTTGCCATCATGGTTTTGCCATTGTTCAGTGACGCCAAAATTACCCCTAATGTTCGCACTCTTCCTGTGACTATAGCTCAGCCTATCGCAGCCGGTGTTGATGAATACGGTGAAAATGCCTATGTGATCTCCCAATCAGGGATGATCGATTTTTGGTCGCTGATCGAACCAAGTGACACTCCTGTGCTCACTGAAAAGTTGTCTGAGCCAAATGCGCTTTTTGCTCAATCAGTTAGTGCATTAGGCTGGTTTGCTTTTGCTGAACCAGCAGGGCAAGTTCGTATTGTGAAACCACGTATGGACTTTGTTCTAAGTGAAGAACATCGCAAATTTTCCCCAAACTTATTAGACCGATCTTTGCCTTTTGATTTGGCTGTTCCAGACGTTTCACTGAAGCAATTCGCTTTTTCCACTGAACCTAACGTCACTCTAGTCGGTTGGTATCAAGACGGTCGAGTCAGAGCGAGGTGGAGCGATGAAAGTGGTCAAGTCATTACGTATGCCTTTCCACAGCCGATCGAAAAGCTAGACCAAATTCTTGTGACGCCAGACGGCCAAACCATTTACCTTCGTAGTGGTTCGGAGTTAGTTGTGGCAAAGAAAGTGCGACAACGTTTTGTCGTGAGAGAAGTCGTTGATTTGAGCCAAGGCAAACCAGAGCACTCGGTAACGGATATCGATTTACTTTCAGGCGCATATTCGCTGCTCGTGACTCATCATGATGGCTTAGTCTCTCAATGGTTCGATGTTCTCAAAGATGGACAACGCAGCTTAACTGATATTCGTCAGTTCCAATTGGCTTCTGAGCTTCAATTCCTTTTGCCTGATACTTACCGTAAAGGCTTCTACAGTTTCTACATTAATGGCACAGTGCAAAGCCATTACACCACGAGTGAAAAGTTAGTGCTGTTTAATCGTGCCTATCAAAAAGCGCCGAAGTTAGCAGCGATGTCGCACAACGAGCTTTATGTGCTTGCGGTGCAAGAGAACAAGTTAAGTATTGCAGCGGTTGATAATCCTTATCCAGAAATCTCGCCATCGTCACTGTGGAACAAAGTGTGGTACGAGGGCTACCCAGAGCCGGAGTTTGTATGGCAAACAACATCGGCCAGTGATGAGTTTGAAGCAAAGTTTTCTTTAGTGCCGATTGCGTTTGGTACGTTGAAAGCCGCGGCGTTCGCAATGCTGTTTGCTGTGCCGATTGCGGTATTTGGCGCAATTTATACCGCTTACTTCATGACCCCGAAAATGCGCCGAGTCGTCAAACCGTCGATTGAATTGATGGAAGCGCTGCCGACGGTGATCATTGGCTTCCTTGCTGGTTTGTGGTTTGCGCCAATGGTTGAAACGCATTTAGCCGCGATTGTAGCGCTAATGCTGTTTTTACCTATATCGACGGTAATGATTGGCGGAATTTGGCATGCACTTCCTGCGCATTGGACAGGCCGGTTTTCTAATGGGTTACATGCGGCAATCTTGATGCCTGCTCTTGTGATCATCAGTGTGATTGTCTTAGCTCAAAGTGGCAATATTGAATCGTGGTTCTTCAATGGTGACGTCAGAGTATTCCTTGCTGAACAGGGGATAGATTACGATCAGCGCAATGCCTTAGTGGTTGGTTTTGCAATGGGATTTGCCGTTATTCCGACCATCTTTACCATTGCCGAAGATGCGATCTTTTCTGTGCCTAAGCACTTATCCGATGGTTCACTGGCGTTAGGTGCCACACAATGGCAAACGCTGATCCATGTGGTGCTGCTCACTGCTAGCCCTGGTATTTTCTCTGCGATTATGATGGGCTTAGGCCGCGCTGTCGGGGAGACTATGATTGTGCTTATGGCCACGGGTAATACGCCAATCATGGACTGGAATATTCTTGAAGGGATGCGAACGCTGTCAGCAACCATTGCGGTCGAAATGCCAGAATCAGAAGTAGGCAGCTCGCACTATCGCATTCTTTTCTTAGCGGCGTTGCTGCTGCTTATCTTTACCTTTGCGGTGAACTCGGTGGCGGAATGGGTTCGTCAGCGCTTACGCGAAAAATATCGCTCGCTTTAATCGTCAATTATTTAGGAATCTTTCAACGTGTTTAAGTGGTTAAAATCCGGCTCTCCTTGGATATGGTTAACGGGCGGTGCAGTCAGCATCAGCTTGTTGTCCGTATTGGGGCTACTGCTGCTTATTGGTTGGAAAGGGCTTTCCTATTTTTGGCCCGCGCCTCTTTATCAATGGGAAACCAAACAAGGTGATCTTCTTATTGGGCAAATCTACAGCCAAGAGTATGTGCCGATCACCCACCTGACCGATATGGACATTGTCCTCCCGGAAGAGACTGTGCAGCGTGGGCTGGCTAAACGCGTTGATATTAAAGTGGCGAACCGAGATCTCTATGACTCAGATTTTGTCTCTTTGTTGGAACTTGATCTTAACTCTCCGGTTAAGCCTAAAGAGTGGGCGGTGATTGAGCGTACTTTGGGCGGTGATTTTTTCGGTAAGCCAGTGGGTTACCAGCTTGAAGATGGACGTATTAGTCAAGATTTAGACAAAGAAATCGCCTCCGGGTTAGCTTTTTCTAAAGTGCTTAGAGATGAAATTGATCGTTTGATTACCCAAGAAATCCGAGTGGTGAGTGCTCAGGCGGAGCGTCTGCGTCTAGAAAAGCGCAAACGTAAACTTAATGATGAGCTGGATGAGGCTTTTCTTGAGCGTTATAAGAGCGAAAATGGTCAGTATCTTGCCCAGCTAGCGAATGCCGAAAGCATGCTTGATAACTTGCGTAGCCAACTTGAAAGCCAAGGCTTACTTGTACAAGATATGACAGGGCAGCAGGTTAAGATCCCTCTGAGCCAGATTTTGGACTTGTGGTACCCGAATCAGATGTCACCGGTTGATAAGCTGATTCGTTGGAGTAAACAAGCGTGGAAGTTCTTATCCGATGACCCTCGTGAGTCCAACTCTGAAGGTGGCGTATTCCCGGCCATGTTCGGCACGGTTTTGATGGTGTTGATCATGTCGATTGTGGTGATGCCACTGGGCGTCATTGCGGCGGTTTATTTGCATGAATATGCCAAGAACAACGCCTTTACTCGCCTCATCAGGGTCGCTGTGATTAACCTAGCGGGTGTACCGTCGATTGTTTATGGTGTGTTTGGTTTAGGCTTTTTTGTTTATACCTTGGGCGGCTCCATTGACTCGTTGTTTTATCAAGAACGATTACCTGCGCCAACCTTTGGCACACCGGGTCTACTATGGTCGGCACTCACTCTGGCTGTTTTGACCTTACCGGTCGTGATTGTTGCTACAGAAGAGGGCTTAAGCCGCATCCCGAGCTCTGTGCGTCATGGTTCTTTGGCATTAGGCGCAACTCAGTTTGAAACCATGTGGCGTATCGTTCTTCCTATGGCAAGCCCTGCGATGATCACAGGGTTGATTCTGGCGATTGCGCGAGCAGCCGGTGAAGTGGCACCATTGATGTTAGTCGGGGCGGTAAAGCTTGCATCCAGCTTGCCAGTCGACAGTCAGTTCCCATTCTTGCATTTAGAGCGCAAGTTCATGCATTTAGGCTTTCATATTTATGATGTAGGCTTCCAAACGACCAATATTGAGAGTGCTCGCCCACTGGTTTATGCGACGTCGTTATTGTTGGTTACGGTGATCATTGGCTTGAATTTAACGGCCATCAGCATTCGTAACAATCTTCGCGAGAAATACCGAACTTTAGGACAAGATTAAGCATGTTTTCTGTCAATCAAACACTTGGCTACCCAACTCCGTTAGATGTAAATAATCTTAGTGATGATCTGACGGCGATTTCGATCGAAGGGCTGAATCTTCACTACCAAAGTGCTAAGGCTTTAAGTGATATTTCAATGCGTATTCCTAAAGGACAGGTGACGGCATTTATCGGTCCATCGGGTTGCGGTAAGTCGACATTGCTTCGCTGTATTAATCGCATGAATGATCTTGTTGAAGGCTGCCGAGTCAAAGGCAAGGTTAAGCTACACGGTAAGAATGTCTACGATCCCGATGTGGATGTAGCAACGCTGCGTCGCCGAGTTGGCATGGTGTTTCAAAGACCTAATCCATTCCCTAAATCGATTTATGAAAACGTGGTGTATGGATTGCGTTTGCAGGGCGTCAACAATAGCCGTGAGCTCGATGATGCCGTTGAACGTTCTTTAAGAGCATCAGCATTATGGGAAGAGGTAAAAGATCGGCTGCATGAAAATGCGTTTGGTCTTTCCGGTGGTCAGCAACAGCGTTTGGTCATCGCCCGTGCGATTGCAATCGAACCAGAAGTCCTGCTGCTTGATGAGCCAACGTCGGCGCTCGACCCAATCTCAACCCTGACCATTGAAGAACTGATCAACGAGCTGAAAACCAAATATACCGTTGTGATTGTTACCCATAACATGCAACAAGCGGCTCGAGTGAGCGACCACACTGCCTTTATACACATGGGTAAGTTGATCGAATACTCAGATACGGATTCTATTTTCACGTCGCCGTTGAAAAAGCAGACTGAAGACTACATTACAGGTAGATATGGTTAGGCTTGTTGGTCATATTTGAAACGGTAGTGGTGTTAACTGCGACATTTCACCCTAATCACATAGACGAGCTATGCTCATAGGGCTGAAATCTTTTACTGCCTTGCTACAGTTTAGCTATCTAGAACAAGGGCAGTTGGGTGCTTATCCAGTATGTGATTTTTCCTATTTATCCCCAAAGAGAGAATAACTTTATTTATGAATTTTGGTCGTCATATTTCAGGTCAGTTTAATGTCGAGTTAGAGTCGATTCGTACCCACGTGTTAACTATGGGTGGATTGGTCGAGCAGCAACTTTCTTTTGCTATGCAGGCGCTGCACAAAGAAGACATCGAATTGGCGAGAAAGGTAATTCGTGACGATCACAAAGTGAATTCGATGGAAGTTTCTATTGATGAAGCGTGTACTCGAATCATTGCCAAACGTCAGCCAACGGCAAAAGATCTGCGTCTTATTATGGCGATCATCAAAACCATTACCGATTTAGAGCGCATTGGTGATGTTGCGACAAAAATAGCGGAAGTGGCGATTGAAAGCCCATCTTCAAAAGAGCGTCAATTCCAAGTCTCCCTTGAGCCTCTGTGTCGCCAAGCCATCAGTATGCTTCACCAAGTATTGGATGCGTTTGCGCGTATGGACGTTGATGCCGCTGCAGCGGTGTATAAACTGGATGATAAGATTGACGCGGAATACGAAGCCGTCATTCGCCAGTTAATGACGTATATGATGGAAGACCCGAAGAACATTCCTAACATTTTGCAAGTGATGTGGTCAGCACGAGCCATTGAACGAGTCGGGGATCGCTGTCAGAACATTTGTGAGTACATCATCTACTTTGTGAAAGGAAAAGATGTTCGCCACTTGGGCGAACAGAGCATAGATGACGCACTTCGTTAAAAGTGAAAAACAACGCCTGAAGAAATAGTGGCAGACCAGTTCGTTTCGAACAGGGTGTCGCTCTTATCGATATAGTTGAAGTCGGTACCTAGTCTAAAGCCGACATTGTCGTTTACGAATACCACCCATGATGCAGAAATACTCGCACCATTACCTTCTTCATGGCGAGTTGCACTAGAGAACACATAGTCACGTTTCCCTTCGTATTCAACTACCCCAGCTTCTAGCTGAAGTGCCATTTTCATTGGATGATCTATAAACTGGTACTGTCCACCAACGCGATAGGTTTTGAGTCTGTCTTTATCGAGTAGAATTTCTGCCGACGTGTGAGAATAACTGACATAAAGTGCGTCTAGCCCTAAAACGTCGGTCACGCCTAACTGCATCCCCCCGCCTGAAATACCAGCTCCGAGATAAGGGCCCATTTTAATTTCTGGTGAAAGGTGCAAGCCTGAAGCTGACGCAGTAAAGGGAGCTAACAGTGCAAGTGCAAGAAGGTGTTTTTTCATCATGGATACTCAGTGGATTGAATACAGCCATCCATGGCGTATGAGTTTAAATCAAAGCGATACAGTGATTAGAATTTGTAGCCGACGGTGAATGAGAACTGGTCGTAATCCATTGTGTCAAAACCGTCGTCATAGCTTGTAAGGTCGATACGGATATCACTGTAAAAGTGTTGGCCAATATCTGCTCGAACACCTGCGCCGAGGACAAAGCTCGTGTCATTCCAAGAGTCCGTACCCATGAAATTGGTGCTAATTTCTTCGTTGTATCGTGCTAGGCCAATCACGCCGTAAGGCTTAATTGCGAAACCATCCAACATAAACTTGTAACCAATATCAGCGTCGATTTGGAAAGTGGTACCATCGAGTTCTGCTGAGGCGCCTTGAAGCGATACGCTGTCTTTGTTCTTAGCGTAAGAGACGTTGAGGCCAACGATTTGATTGAACTCATAGCCATACTCAAGCTTGATGCCGTTTCCCCAATCTGATGTGTATGAGCTGCCAAAGAAATCATCTGTCATATCAGTACTGCTAAAACCAAGCCCGACACGATGTTGGCTTTCAAATGTATTTGCTAATGCAGTTGTTGATAGAAGTGAAGCAGTTAAAAGTGTTGTGAAAGCTAATTTCATTTTGAATTTCTCTTAAAGTTTATGTGCTTTCCTTCCTAGAAATGACTTTGTTCCGATGTGTGTATAGTAAATATCTATACTTATAAGCTCTAATTTCTAGGTCTTATATGGGTCATAAGCTTTGGTTATCAATGGGATTACCAAGTGAGTGATCCACCGACACTCCAGCTGTAGTAAATGTCACTAGAATGAGCTCTAAAAGCGGTTGTTTTGATGTAAGGTGAAACTTTCCAAATTCGATTTAGCCCCAAAGTGAGTTCGAGCTCATTGGATCGAAAGTCGCTATCGCTATCTCCCCATAACTCATCGTCATAGTGTCTAAGTGAGTGAGTGTAAGTTGAGGAAACATACCAATTCTCAAAGTAATAGCTGTATCCGGTATACACTGACTGTTTATCACCCGCTTCAAACTCCCAGCCGCTGTCATCGATGAGCTCGTACTTTGCTCCAAGCTTGACGCTCGAGTTTTTAAAGAACTGGGTGACAGAGAGGTCTAGCAAGTTGCTTTTGGTTCTTACGCCAAAGTCACCGAGTAACACGTTGTCCCACTGGGAGTATTCGTAATAGCCAGAGACTCTAGTTAGTGTTTCAAACAGGTAAGAGTGCCCATAGCCTACCGCAAACCAGTTGGAAGTATCGGCTCCTACGTACAGGTAGGAATTGTCCTTAATATCTACCGAGTATCCCAACTCTACGATTTCATCAGCATAGCTAAAGTTGAAGCCTGCTAGAGCTACACCAGGCAGTGAGCTTAATATAAAGAACAGTGTTTTTTTCATAGGAAATAAAAAGGCTCAGAATAACTGAGCCTTTCCTTAGACTTACTTAGATACTCGACTGCGGATATCGCCACGAACTCGGTTTTGATCGATGTTGCGCTGCGGGGTCGACATTTGTGTTGGTAGAGGAGTGCTTGGTCTTAGTTCTTCTAGCTTTTTCTTGACATGATCCCACCCATGTAGCTGCACATTACGAACTAATGCAATCGCATAGCGGTTGCCTTCGTTGCCAGATACGCCTAATCGGTCGAGCATATCTTGTCCATGCTTATATACGGCTTGGTAGACTTGCTGGATGCTTTCATGCTCAGAACCTAAGTGGTCATTAATATGACGTAGAACTTGTTCTTTCTCTGAATCTGTTGCTGTGTTTTCGATATGTTTCAGAGCATCGACAACAATTGAGTGAGCGATTGATACGTTTCCATTGAAAGAGAACGCTAGAACGCCCAGTTTATGTTGGGTATCAAGTTCGTCATCGCTTAGAAGGTAGTGAGCCGCTACATCATATGCTGCTTTTTCCATTTTCTCTTTGTCGTAATGGATACCCGAAGCGTATTTAAGATACTCACCAATTAGTTCGTCTTGGTTAAGTTGCTTAATCGCTTCTTTTTGTAGGTTTAGAATGCTGGTAATGTCATCTTTTGCGACATAATCCAATCCAGTATCAACATCGAAATCGTAGTCAGGGGTAAAGGCGAATCGAGTGCTATTGAAGAAGAAAACTTGTTGTTTGTAGATAACTGCAATTCGGCCATCATCTGTGATACGAGCGTATGCAAGTTCACCTTCAGCGTCACGAATAATATATTCTCGATCCATCTCATCATAACCGATTAACTGATATTGATTACCTTCAAATCGAATAACCCCATCGCCGTCAATTTGTATATCACCAATCACACCACCCCAGTCAGGAGTGTCGCCGAAGTCAGGTTGAGGGCGATCTGGTGTATTGTCATCTACAGGTGGCTGCACTGGTGGTGGAACAACGCCCCAGTCTGGAGTGGTATCTACGCCCCAGTCTGGTGTCTCTCCAAAGTCGGGTTGAGGTCGATCTGGCGTATTATCAACTGGTGGCTGAACAGGTGGTGGAGTTACGCCTCCCCAATCAGGAGTGTCATCAACTGGAGGTTGAACTGGTGGTTGTCCCCAATCAGGGGTGGTATCTACGCCCCACTCAGGATCGACGTCACGATCACTGGTACCTGAACCGCCTGAAGACGAACAACCAGCAAGCACGAATGAGCCAGCCACTACTAAAGCAATAAGAGATTTTTTCATAATCCGCTACCTAAAAGTCTTACAAGATTGACTGGCTGAATGCTTGTTTGCTTCAAGGCCAGTGAATAAAGAAGGCCATTCCTTTGGCTAGGGAAGAGCGGATTTAGAACTGTCGAGAGAGTAAGACAATACCTAAAAACAACCGTACCCTATTCAGCGATTTCCCCTGCTGAACCATTTGCTGCGGGTATTATTGTTAATAAGTAATTGCTGCTCTAATGGTGGTTACTTATCTCGGTGATAAGAAAGGCTTATTATCAGCCTATGTTGCAAGGATGGAGTCGACTTTATTGGCCTGAAATTCGAGGGCGGCTTGAATTTCGCTATTGAGCCAATGAATGAGAGGGTTGTTACGATTTTTTAAGTGGTACTGACTAAAAACGCTCATGGTGCGTACACCTTCGTCAATATCAACATCAATTGCTCTTAAGTTGGGGTATTGATCGATAGGGAACAAATTAGAGTGAGGCATAAACATGTCGGTGTGCTGAACCACGTCGATAATAGCGATTATCATCTCTGAACGAAAACCTACACGACTTTTCAGCCCTGAGCTTTTCATTATTTGTTCTGCAACACTGTATTTGTCGTTCCAACCTGGGACGATAAAAGAAGCAATATCAAAACCATCAAAGTCTTTTGGAGTGGCGACTTTTTTGGTTATTGGATGGCCTTGGCGGACGAATATTCTTCCTTTTAAATCTATGAGATGGTTGAGGGAGATACCTTTTGATGCGCCCAAATCATAGTTTATTCCTAGTAGTACCTCGCCTTTGTGAATGTCTTCCAATGTTGTTTGTGTCCAACCGACCAGCTCGATTTCAGCTAAAGGCGCTTGTTCTCTTAATTGATGGAATAGGGTGCCCGATAAACAGCCTAACACCATTGGCGAAAGGGCGATTTTGATTTTCGAGTCATACTGGCTAGGGTCAAATGCTTGTGAAGTATTGAGTGCGCTGGCTAAGCCGTCTAAGTGCGGGGTGATGCGCTCAGCAAGTTCGTCAGCAAAATGTGTGGCCTCTAAGCCTGATGGGACTTTGACAAACAGCTCGTCATCAAAATGATGACGAAGCTTCTGCAGAGCTTGACTGATCGCGGGCTGTGAGACAAACAGACGTTGAGAGGCTTTACGCATATTGAGCTCTTGGGAGAGAACCAGAAACGTTCGCAGTAAATTCAAATCAAGGCTGTAAAACAAATCCTTTGCCATATTCCACTCTACTCTTTGTTAATCCACAGAGGGCTCGTTACCCTCTGTATTTATTCCTTTTTAACATTAACTCAGCGCTTTGACGACCTTTTCAATCGCTGAGCTGCTTGTGACAGGAACAATGAAATCATCAATATTTGGATTACCCATTTTGGCATCTTCACTGATATTGAGCATGTGGCTTGGGCGAGTGCTTTTTCCTGATAAGTGAACTTCTCTAACCCCAGTTGCATGAACAATGTTCTGCACGTTATCAGCGGTTAACCCTGCGCCTGCCATAATAGAGATGCGTCCATCGGCACGCTTAACCATCTCTTTTAGAATCTCTGTGCCTAGTTCAACGTTAGCCGCTAAACCTGAGGTTAAAATGCGCTCTGCACCAAGGGAAATCGCATCTTCAAGAGCTTGCTGCCAATCGCTGCTTTGATCAATCGCGCGGTGGAAGGTGATGCCTAACCCGTAAAGTTTAGCTCGGTCTGCTAGGGCTTGAGCAACGGTCATATCGACTTGGCCTTCAGCGGTTAACACACCTAATACGACACCCTGCAATCCGGCTTCTGCTGCCGCTTCAATATCAAGCAGCATGGCTTCAACATCATCATGATCGTAAAGGAAATCCCCCTGTCTTGGCCTGATCATGGCATAAACAGGGATGATAGATATTTGGGCTGCTTTTTTCATGAAGCCGAAACTTGGAGTAAGTCCGCCTAAAGCGAGGGAAGAGCAAAGTTCTATACGAGTTGCGCCACCTTTAATTGCTTGGTGTAAAGACTCGAGGTTATCAATACAGACTTCAATGTGATAGTTCATGGGTAAGGCTCACAGGTTGGGAATTAGGATTATAGTAGCAGCCCAGAAAAGGAAGATTAGGGTAAACATTGATGATTTGTTTTCCCTAATACAAAAAACCTCAGCACTTGGCTGAGGTTTCAATTCTAGAGTCGAGCGAAAATTATGCAGCGTCTTCTTGCGCTTCTTCAGCGTCTTCAACCGCTTCAATTTTCTTTGCTTTCTTAGGTGCTGGTTTACGTTTTGCACCCAGAGCGTAAAGCACTTCTTCTTTATTTTGTGCTAGGTACATCGCCAAGTCTTCTTGCTTGCCTTCGTCTTCTAGTAATTCACTTTTACCTAGTAATGCAAATAGCTCATCAGCCATATCGAGCATTTTGTCGTATGCGTCAGCTTCCGCTTTAGAGGTAAAAGTCATTTTCTCTTCTCCGTTGCGTTCTACCACGTACTTAACGATTACAGCCATGGTTGGTCCCCTAGTCAAAATTCACCAAAAAATATCACTGGCTTTTTATACAGTTTTTGACCAGTTAAGTCTAGGTGAGCGAGCGGTTCTGGGATCCAAGTGGCGACTCTTTGCGCCATTGGTGACAGTATTCTATAAAGGCTTTGAGTAGCGGGCTCTGATATTTTTCTTTATGCACCAGTAACCAAAAGCGACGCTTCATGTCGAGTGGTAAAGTAAGTTCAACCAGTCTGCCATCTTTAATCGCAGGTTCAGCAGCCAGTTTAGAAAGGCAAGCCAAACCTAATCCTGCTGAAACACTGTTGATTAACGCTTCGGTGGTGTTGAGCTGAAATGACTCATGCCAATGTTCGATTCTCGGTGCGATCGCTCTAAGGAAAAACTCTCGTGAACCGGAACCTGCTTCGCGTAATACCCAAGCGCTGTTTTCCAAATCACCAATGGTCAGAGGCGATAGCCGAATTAGAGGAGAGTGCGGATCACAGACGATGCACATTTCATCTTGGCTGAACTGATGAGAAACCAGTTGAGGGTGAATAGTTTTCCCTTCGATAAGGGCCAGATCGAGCTCATAGTCGACCAGTTTCTCGCAAATTAACGCAGAGTTAGAGATAAACAAACTCTGTGAGGTGTGATTTGTTTCATCTCTAAAGTCACGCAGAAGATAAGGGGCGACTTGATTGCCTATGGTGTCGCTCGCGCCAATCTTAAGTTCTCCCGATAATCCCTGTTCATGACTAAACAATTGCTCGATATCTTGAGAACGCTCAATAAGCTCATCGGCTAAAGGGAGTAACTTTTGTCCTTCTTGATTGAGGATCAGTCGATTGTTAACGCGATCAAACAGCGAGTGACCAATCTGCTTCTCTAATTCAGACAGCGCCATACTGACCGCCGCTTTAGAAAGGAACAACGCTTCCGAGGCCGATGTCAGCGTTTTGTGTTGGGTAATGGTAGTGAATACCTTGAGCTGTTTTAGGGAAATATTGGTCGCCATATCTTCTGTTTAGTTAATCTGAACAACTGTTTTAAATAATTAGATATAACCAAACATATAGCAAGCGTAAACTGCATCTATACCAACGAGCTTGTGAGGCAACAATGATTAACGCAGCAAAACAAAAAGTAATGGGAGCACCAACCCCAATGGCGGGTTTAGCGTTAGGGATTGCGAGTTTAGGCTGGTGCTGGGAAAATGCCGCCCCGTTTCACGGCTATGCGCAGTGGAGTAGTGCAGCTATCGCATCGCTACTACTGACAGTATTAGCGGTGAAGTTTCTCTTTCATAACCACCTGTTGCGTGAAGATCTTGCGCACCCTGTTGTCGGCAGTGTTGTTCCGACATTCGCAATGGCAACAATGGTAGTTTCGGCTTCTGTGCATCATTTCTTCCCTATGCTTGGTGATGCTTTATGGTTGGTCGCGGTGGCACTTCACATTGTCTTCTTGGTGAGCTTTCTATATCACCGAGTACAAGCGTTTGAATTACACCACATGGTGCCAAGCTGGTTTGTACCACCGGTAGGCATTATTGTTGCGGACGTGTCGTTTTCAGGTAACCCAGCGTTATCCGGTGTGGCTCATGGTGCATTGATCTTTGGTATGTTGGCTTATGCAGTGATGTTACCAATGATGATTTACCGCTTTATGTTTACTCATGAGATCCCTGACGCTGCGAAACCAACTATGGCGATCATGGCGGCTCCTGCAAGTCTCTCTTTGGCTGGCTACCTAACAGTAACTGCAGAGCCATCGCCTGTAGTCATAGGTCTACTGTTTGGGATTGCGGTATTAATGACGGCGATTATCTACCTCGCATTTTTTAAATTGTTAAGACTGCCATTTAGTCCAGGTTATGCGGCGTTTACCTTCCCAATGGTGATTGGTTCTACAGCACTATTTAAACTGGCTCATTGGATGGAAAGTGTTGATGTTGCTAGTCAGTACATTGCCCAAGTCCATGTTCTTGCCCTGCTGGAACTGGTGGTCGCAACATTGGTGGTGAGCTACGTAGCAGTGCGTTATTTCCACTTCTATCAGCCTCATCGTGCGTTAGTGAGTAATGGGTAACCTTTTGGCCTTTTTCTAAGCGTATATTTATCAAGAAAACCGTGCACTTATGCTAATCTCAACCCTAATTGCGGCGAGAAATAGTGTGAGTGCATTTTGTTTACTGTTTACCATTCCAATCAAGTGGATGTTTTAAAGTCCCTGCTTGTTGAGCTTGTTCGACTCAATCCACTGGCGAATCCATTCGAGAAAGAACAAATCTTGGTACAAAGCCCAGGTATGTCTCAGTGGTTAAAAATGGAGTTAGCCAAAGAGTTTGGTGTCGCTGCCAATATTGACTTTCCTCTACCGGCGACTTTCATCTGGAATATGTTTACAGAGGTGCTGCCAGATGTGCCTAAACGCAGTGCTTTCAATAAAGAATCAATGACTTGGAAGCTGATGCACATTCTTCCAAGTATGCTTTCCGCACCTGAATTCGAACCGCTCAAACGTTATTTGGAGCAAGATGATGACAGCTCCAAACTTTTCCAGCTGTCTGAAAAAATCGCCGATATTTTTGATGGTTACTTGGTGTATCGCCCTGAGTGGATAGCCGCTTGGGAAGCAGGCCAAACAGTAGCTGAATTAGAACAAGAGCACCCTTGGCAGCCGATCTTGTGGCAAGCGCTTTACGACCACACGATCGCTTTAGGTCAATCGCCATATCACCGTGCTAACTTGTACGAACACTTCATTGATACCCTTGAAAGTTACCAAGGCAATTTCGACCACCTGCCTAAACGACTATTTGTGTTTGGTATTACGTCTCTGCCACCACGTTACATGGATGCGCTAAAAGCGATTGGTGAGCATATTGATGTCCACCTGATGTTTACTAACCCTTGTCGTTATTACTGGGGGGAAGTGCGTGACAGAAAATTCCTCGCTCGTTTAGCGGCAAAACACCGCAAGCATGTGGTTTGGAATCAGGACCATTCAGAACAACATGGCGAGAGTGAACAGTTAAAAGGCTCGCTAGAAGAGAACTTACTGGATGAACTTCATACTGACGCGGTGGGTAACAGTCTGCTGGCATCCATGGGTAAGCTGGGTCGAGATAATATGTATCTCTTATCGCAGCTTGAATCCCACGAAATTGAAGCCTTTGTCGATGTTGAGCGTGATACGGTTCTACACCAGCTTCAAGCGGATATCTTGAACCTTGAAGAGCATCAGGATGATCATGTACTCGATAGCAGTCACCACAAACAAGTCGTAACCTTGGGCGATAACTCATTAAGCTTGCATGCCTGTCATAGCCCAA
Source organism: Vibrio aquaticus (assembly GCF_003970385.1). Classification (GTDB taxonomy): domain Bacteria; phylum Pseudomonadota; class Gammaproteobacteria; order Enterobacterales; family Vibrionaceae; genus Vibrio; species Vibrio aquaticus. The sequence continues at coordinate 96,075 of NZ_RXZH01000005.1, forward strand.
TGCGTGAAGTAGAAGTGCTGCACGATCAGTTGCTTGCGATGTTTGATGCCGACCCGAGCTTAAAACCTCGCGATATCATTGTCATGGTGGCGGATATCAACGCCTATAGCCCAGCGATTCAAGCCGTGTTTGGTAACGCACCGGGCGAACGTTTCATCCCATATTCCATTTCTGACCGCACCGCCGATCAAGAAAGCCCAATCCTCAATGCCTTCATGCAATTGGCGAACCTGCCGAATACTCGTTGCCTAGCCTCTGAACTGCTTGAGCTATTGGAAACGCCAGCGATATTAGCTCGTTTTGGCTTGAGCGAAGACGAGTTCATTTTGGCTAAACAGTGGGTCGAGGAATCAGGTATTCGTTGGGGACTAAATCCGGCAACCGGTGAAGAGTTTGATCTACCTGAAACTGAGCAAAACACTTGGCAGTTTGGTATTGAACGTATGCTGCTGGGCTATGCGATGCCGGAATCGGCAGGATTGTTTGAATCTGCATCAGGAGCACTTGCGCCATATAATGAAGTGCAAGGTTTAGGAGCGGAATTAGCCGGTAAGCTTGCGCACTTTATTGAAACCATCAGCGATTACCGCCAAAAGCTTATACAAACTCAATCAATCGATTCTTGGCGCGAAACCCTGACGTTTTTGTTGGATGATTTCTTCACTGTGGAGCTAGAAGGTGAAGCGGCGTTGAAATCGATTCGAGACACTTTAGCCAACCTCAAAGAACAACTGGTCGATGCGGCATTCGAGCAAGACCTTGCGCCTGCCATCATGACCCAATATCTACAAAACAAGCTTTCCGGCACGCGAGTGAGCCAACGCTTCCTTGCTGGACAAGTGAACTTCTGTACCTTGATGCCGATGCGCTCGATTCCATTTAGAGCGGTTTGCTTGTTAGGTATGAATGATGGCGTTTATCCTCGCTCGGTACCACCAGAAGGGTTCGACTTGATGAATGGCCGCACTAAGCCGGGTGACCGTTCACGCCGAGATGACGATCGATACCTATTCTTAGAAGCGATGCTGTCAGCGCAGCATTCCTTGTACATCAGCTACGTAGGCCGCTCTATTCAAGATAACACTGAGCGAGTGCCGTCGGTGTTGGTTTCAGAGCTGATGGAGTATTGCCATCAGAACTACTGTCTTGAAGGGGATGAAGCGCTTTCGGCAGACGAGTCGGGAGATAAGCTTCTGTCTGAACTCGTGACTCACCATTCGATGGTGCCATTCAGTAGCAGTGCTTTTATTGGCAACAACCCAAGCTATGCCAAAGAGTGGTTACCAGCGGTGAACCGACAAGGGCAGGTGAGTGGAGAGTTCAATCAACGCCTGCCAGATTACTTGTTGGATGCGACCTACCCATTGGATCTCGATTTGGTTGAACTACAACGTTTTTGGCGACTACCAGTGCAGTATTTCTTCAACCGCCGCCTAAAGGTGATGTTTGAGCCGCCATTACCCGTAATGGAAGACGATGAGCCATTTGTTTTGAATGGTTTAGAAAGCTATCAGATGCGAGACGGACTGCTTGATACCTTACTCAAGCAGAAGCTTTTGCAACATCATGATCCTAAAGCTGCAGTTCAAGCGTTTGTCGCAGAGCAACGCGCTCAGGGTAAACTGCCGGTGGGAGCTTTTGGTGATATCGAATTTGAAACCAATCGAGTGCAAGCCGAAGAGTTGGTTGAAAAGCTGACCTTCTTATGTGGTAAAGGTGACGAGGATCTCGAGATTAAGCTCACCCTCGACGTGCTCGGTGAAGATAAAAAAATCTACCTAACGGGTTGGCTGACTCAGAACTACCAATCGGGGCTAGTTCGTTACCGCAGTGGAAAAATTCGTTCTCAAGACTATTTATCGGCTTGGATTGATCACCTTGCCATGTCGGCGATGGGCGTAAGTAAGCGTACCCACATGATTGGTTATGATCGAAAAGAAGGCGTGGTTCACCTAGTGTATCCACCAATAGCCGACGCCAATTACGCGCACTCATTGCTCTCAGAGCTTGTACGTCTTTTCTATCAAGGCATGACAGAGCCGCTTGCTTATTTCCCTAAAACCGCATTAGCGAGTGTGGAAGCGGGCTTTAACCGAGGCAACTGGGTTGATGATGAAGAGAAGTCACTGAAGAAAATGGCGGACACGTTTAATGACAGCTTTATGGCCGCAGGTGAGGGCAACAATGATTACATCGCGCGAATCTGGCCAAATTGGAATGATGAGCTGGCCGCTCAGCTTCGTACTATGACAGCACTGGTGTTACAAACACCACGATTAGAAGCCAAGCTGAGTGAAGATCTTCAATAGAGAGTTGGAGCGAGTTTGGAGAAAGTAGGTGGCCGCCAGTAAATCATTATAGTGTAGGGCGTTCGCTGTACGGCCACAGGTCAGAGGGACCATGATTAGGTTGGTTTGTTGCAGTGAGTACTGCTCAACACGTGGGGCGCATACTAACGGTTAGAATAATATTCTGCTGTGAGAGGGATCTCATAAAGCCCTCAGTTTTAAAGCAATTTTATTTATAAGTCTCATTTTTAAGCGGTGATCACATTTGATTGACCGCTTTACACTCTAAGGACATTATTTCTATGACAGCATCGTCAATGGTAACTCCGCTAAATACCATGACTTTTCCTTTGCATGGTGCACGATTGATCGAGGCGTCTGCGGGTACGGGTAAGACATTTACCATCGCAGGCTTATACCTAAGATTGCTTTTGGGTCACGGTAGTCCTGAAACTCAGCACCAAGTGCCATTGACGGTGGATCAGATTCTGGTGGTGACCTTTACGGAAGCTGCAACCGCAGAACTTAGAGATCGTATTCGTGCACGTATTCATGATGCTCGATTAGCGTTTGCTCGTGGAAAAAGCAGCGACCCTGTCATTAAGCCTTTGCTGGAAGAAATCAGTGATCATAAGCAAGCGGCAGACATCCTACTGCAAGCGGAAAGGCAGATGGACGAAGCGGCAGTGTATACCATTCATGGTTTCTGTCAGCGCATGCTTACGCAAAATGCCTTTGAATCAGGCAGCCGTTTCAACAACGAATTTGTCACCGATGAAAGCCACTTAAAAGCGCAAATTGTTGCGGATTACTGGCGACGCAACTTCTATACGTTACCGTTAAATTTGGCTGGCGAAGTGCGCCGACTTTGGAATGCACCAGCGAATCTGTTGGCGGATATTTCAAATTACCTGACGGGCTCTCCGCTAACGCTTTCAGTAGCGGCAATGAGTGGTAGCCTGAGCGACTTGCATCAGGAGAATCTTGGCAAAATCGATCAATTGAAAGCCCTGTGGCGTGAGCATCAAGACGATTTCTTAGCGTTGATCAGTGAATCAGATGTGAATAAACGCAGCTACACCAAAAAGTCACTGCCGACGTGGTTAGAGGCGGTGTCGCTATGGGCTGCGACAGAAACCACAGGTTATGATTACCCTGATAAGCTGGAAAAATTCGCTCAGAACGTATTGATAGAAAAAACGCCGAAAGGCACCGCGCCTCAGCATGCTGTTTTTAGTGCGATAGAAGATTTCTTAGCAGCGCCGATTAGCCTAAAAGCGCCAATCTTGGCTCATGCTATCGAGCATTGTCGAGATATGCTGGCTAAAGCGAAACAGCAAAAGCAGTGGCTCTCTTTTGATGACCTACTAACCAACCTATCTGCGGCGATTGACCAAGATGAAAGTGAACTGCTAACTGAACGGATCCGACACCTTTATCCGGTGGCTATGATCGATGAATTCCAAGATACCGACCCTCTGCAATACAGCATTTTTAGCCGTATCTACCTAAATAATCCTGAATGTGGTTTGTTCATGATCGGCGATCCAAAACAGGCGATTTATGGTTTCCGTGGCGCCGATATCTTTACTTACATCAAAGCGAGAAATCAGGTTTCTTCGCATTTCACGCTAGGCACTAACTGGCGTTCCAGTGCAGATATGGTGGCCGCGGTTAACCAAGTGTTTGAGTTGCCACAAAGCCCATTCATCTATGATCAGGACATCCCATTTTTGCCGGTTGCTCACAGCCCGAATGCTGAAAAACGCATTTGGACTATGGCAGGCCAAAAACAACCAGCCCTGACTTACTGGCTGCAAGATGCTGATGATAAGCCGTTGCCGAAAGGGGAATATCAGAAAGCAATGACCAAGGCTACCGCTGATCAAATCCAGCAGATTCTTGAATCAGCGCAAAACGAGCAAGCTCATTTTAATGATGGTAAAAAAGAGCACGCTATCCAAGCCGGTGATATTGCGGTCTTGGTGCGAACGGGTAGTGAAGGTCGCATGATCAAAGAAGCGTTGGCCAAACAAGGCATTGCCAGCGTTTACTTATCGAACCGAGATAGTGTCTTTACCTCGCTAGTTGCCAAAGACATTCAGCGTCTATTACAAGCGGTGCTTACCCCAGAAAATGATCGCGCCTTGAGAGCAAGTTTAGCCTCAGAAATGTTCGCTTTGAATGCGGGAACACTCGACAAGCTCAACAATGATGAAAATGAGTGGGAAACTGCCATTAATGAGTTTAAGGATTACCGTAAACTTTGGACTCAGAGAGGCGTTCTGCCAATGCTGCGCTCAGTGATGAGTAAACGACACATTGCAGAACGTCTTTTAGAAGAAGAAGGTGGTGAACGAGCGCTGACGGACTTGATGCACATTGGCGAACTGTTACAGCAAGCGAGCCAAGAATTAGACAGTGACCACGGTTTACTTCGTTGGTTAGCTCAAGCGATCAGCGATGCTGAAAACGGTTTTGGTGGGAGCGAAGATCAGATTCAGCGTTTGGAGTCAGAGCGTAACCTTGTGCAGATCGTAACTATTCATAAATCCAAAGGCTTGGAATACGATTTGGTGTTCTTGCCGTTTGTACTCAGTTACCGAGAAGCGAGTGAAGCTAAGTATTACGACGCCAATCAAGATAAAACCATCTTAGACATTACCGCTCAAGATGCGTCGTTGGCTCAGGCGGATAAAGAGCGCCTAGCAGAAGACTTGCGTCTGATTTATGTGGCATTAACTCGTGCGGTTTACGGTTGTTTTATTGGCGCTGCGCCTCTGCGAAATGGCCGTTCGACTAAAGAGCCAACCGGTGTACATCACAGTGCGATGGGTTACTTACTCCAAGATGGCCAGCAAGGCGGAATTAGCGATTTGACCATGGCGATCCAAAAGCATGTCGATGGCTGTTCGAGTGTTGCTTTGGCTTCGCTGCCAGAAGAACAAAGCGATCTGTTTGCGGTACTGTCAGAAGATCAGCCTACCTTATCGGCAAGAGAGTTGAGCAATGAAATTGACCGCAACTGGCGTATTACCAGTTATTCAGGCTTGATTAAGCAAGGCTCTCATCACAATGATGATGCGTTTAATGACCTGATGCATTTGGATATCGACTCTTCTGAAGAGAGCAGTGAAGAGGAGTTGTCAGAGCCTGAACCATCAATCTTTACCTTCCCACGAGGGGCTCGCCCGGGTACGTTCTTGCACACCCTATTTGAAGAAGTTGAGTTCACGCAGCCGGCAACCAGTGAAGAGAACACCGCGATCATTGCCTCCTTGCTAGAAAGTGAGCAGCTGGATGAACTTTGGCTGCCAGTCTTACAGCAGCTGGTGGACACCGTACTTGCAACGCCGTTAGATGGCAAACAGCTTCGCTTGAATGACAAAGGGCCAAGTCAGCGTCTAGTCGAGATGGAGTTTTTACTGCCGATTGAAGTGTTAGCAGCGCCTGCATTAAACCGTGTTATTCAAAGGCACGACACTTTGTCTGCGCAAGCGGGCGATCTTGGTTTTTATCCTGTGCAAGGGATGCTGAAAGGCTTCATCGACTTGGTGTTTGAGCATCAAGGTAAATACTACGTGCTGGACTGGAAATCGAACCATCTGGGTGACGAAGTTGAGTACTATCACGGCCAAGCACTGAAGAATGCGATGGCGGATCACCGTTACGATCTGCAATATCAAATTTATGCGCTCGCTCTGCACCGATTCTTACGCAGCCGAATGGCCGATTACGACTATGAGCAACATTTTGGTGGAGTTTACTATCTGTTCTTGAGAGGCATGGATGGAGAAAGTGAGCATGGCATCTTCTCTGCCAAACCAAGTCTTGAGTTCTTAGAAGACATGGACAAATTAATCGATGGTCACTCGATAGAGACAAAACACAATAGCGCAGGCCAGATGGAGTTACTTTAATGTTAGCGAACCCTACTTCAGAGATGTTACTCACGACGCTTAAGCAATTAGCGATTAAAGGCGCTATCCGACAGCTCGATTACCAGTTCGCCCGTTTTATCACTTCGCAGTCCAGTGATGAGCAATTGGGCTTTATTGCTGGTGTGGTCAGCAGCGAACTAGGCAAAGGGCATATCTGTTTACCTCTGTTTGATCGCCAAGGTCAGCCCTGTGATTTAGCCGCCAAACTCGGCTTGTTCGGTGAGTCTGCGTTAGCGCTGAATGAATCATTACTCAAAGTGAATTGGGTAGAGAAGCTCAATCAAGCTGATTTAGTTGGCGGTGGCGGTGAATCCTTACCACTTATTTTTGATGGTCAGCGTCTGTATTTGCACCGTTATTGGCACTATGAAGTGACGTTGGCAGAGCGTTTAAATAGCTTTGGGTCACCCATGATCCTAAAGCCTGATGAAGTGCAAAATCTATCACAGCATTTGGATCACCTCTTTGCTCGAAACTATCGCTACCTTTATGAAGGGATTAATAAAGCCCGCCAGCAAGGTCAGTTAGATATGGGGCTTTGCCAACGTACGGTATGTGACCATTTGGATGTTGTGGCCGAAGATAAACTCGATTGGCCTACCATAGGCCAAAAGCTATTAGATGCGAAAACCATCGAGCAGTTTAAGGTGCTTGATGAACTAGTCCCACTTTCGGCCTGTGTTAACTGGCAGAAGGTGGCAGCGGCGGTTGCTCTGACTCGTAAGTTTGCCGTTATTTCTGGTGGGCCGGGTACGGGTAAAACAACCACGGTAACCAAATTACTGGCGGCGTTAATTGAACAAGCGACAGCTCACGGTGAGCAGCCGACTATCAAGTTGGTGGCTCCAACGGGTAAGGCAGCAGCGCGTTTAACAGAGTCGATTGGTAAAGCGGTTTCTGAGCTTGCGGTTTCCGATGAGCTTAAAGCATCTATTCCAACCGATGCGAGTACCTTGCACCGATTACTAGGCGCAATTCCGAACAGTGCTGAATTTAGACATAACCGTGAAAACCCTCTCCACCTTGATATTTTGGTGGTCGACGAAGCCTCCATGGTCGATTTGCCTATGATGTACAAATTGGTTGATGCGATGCCCAAGCACGCAAGATTGATTTTATTGGGTGATAAAGACCAACTGGCTTCGGTAGAGGCTGGCGCAGTGCTTGGGGATATTTGCTCGTTCAATCATGTTGGGTTCAGTCACGGACAAGCTGCTCAGGTAGCGAAACTGACGGGCTATGAGTCACTGGCATACAGCACGAATAGCCAAGCGACGATTGCTGATAGCTTATGTATGCTGAAAAAGAGTTATCGTTTTGATGCTCGCTCAGGGATTGGGCAGTTGTCAAAAGCCGTCAATAATGGCTCGGCTCAAGCGGTGGATGGCGTTTTTAATCGGCCACTAGAAGATATCGCTCGCTTTCCTATTGATAGCCATCATTACAATCAGCTTATTCAAACCTTGGTATCAGAGTACAGCCACTACTTGAAACGTATTGACCACGTGCAGAGCAATCCAAACACCAACGAAGAAGAAACGCAGCAGCAAAAAGCAAAAGCGGTACTTGATGAGTTTGCTCGTTGCCGTTTGTTATGTGCGATTCGTGAAGGTGACTTTGGCGTTAAAGGTTTGAATCATCGTATTGAAAGAGCCTTAGCAGCTCGTAAGCTGATTCAAACGCAAGATGAGCTTTGGTATCACGGCCGTCCTGTAATGGTCTCGCGTAACGACTATGCTTTGGGGCTGTATAATGGTGATATCGGCATTTGTATGCGAGATCACTCAGAAGGCGAACCACGCTTGAAAGTGTACTTTGAGTTACCGGATGGCAGTGTCAAAGCTGTACTACCTAGTCGAGTGCCAGAACATGAAACCGCTTATGCGATGACTATTCACAAATCTCAGGGCAGCGAGTTCGAACATACACTGATGATCTTACCGCCTGATTTTACGCCAATTCTAACTCGAGAACTGATTTATACCGGGATTACACGTGCGAAAAAACGTCTAAGCTTATTTGCCGATGATCGAGTAATGAAGCGAGGAATTAAAGTTCAAACAGAACGAGCGAGTGGGCTGGTGGAGCGATTGAAAGTGAGTAGTCGATAACCATCCCTGGTTATCGGGTTCTTAACACAGTGCAGCAGAGAATGAGATACTGCGAATGCGGTATTTCTCTTTGTAGTTAAGAATAAATGCTTTTAAGCCTTCAGTAACAGGGAACACACAGTGGACATCTAGATCTTCTAGTAATTCATTGTCTGCCATGTCCCAAAAACTCTGTACTGAATTACAGATGATTTTCTTCATCGATAGTTTGCTCTTAGTGACGTTGTCTGTAACCTCAAGCAATCCTTGCGACTGAGCCGTTCGAGTGTTCGAACGTGCCTAGTAGAGAAATGATCCTATCAGCTTCCAATGAGAAACATAGTGCTTATCATTGAAAGCCTAAATATTAACCAATCGAGAGCAGAAAGGAAAGTCAGCATTTTCTCGAGTTCGTTAATTTTTTATCATGAAAGCGAAAAAATGCACAAAATCAGAGCTTGAGTGTCAAAATCTTCGATTTACGCTGATAGTTGTATAAGTTCTGTTTATGCGAGGGAAGAGAGTTCACGTCCATCTCATGGAAGCCTTGCTCTCTAAACCAATGTAAGCTGTGAGTTGTGAGGACAAAGATGTATTCAATACCTTGTGCTTTTGATTGCAGTCGCATGTGATTAAGCAGAAGCAAACCTCTGTTACCATCTCGATACTCTGGATGGATCGCCACACAAGCCATTTCCGCCATACGTTCTTCTGGATAAGGATAAAGCGCCGCACAACCGATGATCAGACCATCTTTTTCAATGATGGTGAATTGATGAATCTCTTGCTCTAGTTGTTCACGAGAGCGGCGGACCAACACACCTTGCTCTTCAAGAGGGTGAATCAAGTCTAAGATCCCGCCAATATCGTCTATCCCTGCGACCCTGACCTGCTCAGCACTGGCTTCGACAATTTGCGTACCGATACCATCGAGTGAGAAGAGTTCTTGAACCAAGGCGCCATCGACTTTGTAGCTGATCAAGTGACTACGTGGCACGCCCGCACGACATGCAGCCGTCGCGGCTCGTAAGAATCGAAGTGTTCCAGAAGAGTTTGCTATGTCGTCTTCGGCTTGGCTTTCCAATCTTGATAAAATCTTCTCTGCGTCTTTAGGGAACAACTCGGCGACTGCGTTGCCATTCTCATCAATGATTCCTTGCTCAGAACAAAAACCAATCAGCTTGTCAGCTTTAAGTTTGATCGCCACTTGTGTCGCCACTTCCTCGGAAAGCAGATTAAATGACTCACCGGTAACAGAGCTCGCAATAGGACCAAGCAAGACAATCGAACCTTGGTTAAGCATGCGGTTGATGCCATCGGTATCGATACGGCGAATGCGGCCACTGTGACAATAGTCGATGCCATCATCGATGCCTAAAGGCTGAGAGATAACAAAGTTACCGCTGACGACATTCAGTTGTGTTCCAGCCATCGGCGTATTGCTCAGGCTCATGGAAAGCTGGGCAGTAATAGACAGTTGCAGTTGCCCGGCGGCTTGCATTACATAATTGAGAGAGGTTTCGTCAGTGACTCGAATCCCTTTGTGATAAGGCGTACTGTGTTGATTCTGTTCAAACAGACGATTAATTTGTGGACGCGCTCCATGAACTAAGACAATTTTCACACCTAAACTATGCAGCAAAGCAAGGTCACTGATAATATTGGAAAAGTTTCCATCGGCAACGGCTTCACCGCCTAGCATCACGACCATGGTTTTATCTCTATGGGCGTTGACGTAAGGAGCGGATTGTCTAAATCCTTTAACAAGAGCGGTACTACGAATCTTCACACTTACTTCCATTTAGTGAATTTATATACACTTATAGTGCGATTTTATTCTACATGCGGCAAGTGTTTTTTATTTGCCCATGGAAAACTGAGTCGATGAAGTGTAAAGTCCACTCTGAAATAAACGGGTTATCATTCTGTTTGTTGGTGCATTTGTCGCAATTTTCCCTTTTTTGGCACACACTTAATATCTCTAATGGCACTCTAGAGTACACTGGTACAGCGAACGTGAGTACGAAATCAAACGGAAACAACAAACTGATCGAACGCACCTTTTTGATAGGCTCGATCATTGCAGCTATCACAGCGGTGATGTTAGGCGGTCAATTGTACGACTACTATCTTGAAAAGACTTACCCTAAATCAGAACTTTATGGTCGATGGGTTGAGCAAGACGTTGCCTTTTATGCAGCCAATGAATTTGTCCTTAATGGCGCAGGTGTTTCTGTGGATGGCGGTGTCGTCGCCACTCAATTTCATTGGGATGGCACCTACCTTAAATTTAACGTAGGGGGTAAAGAGCATCGCTTTCAAGCACTGAATGAAGCGTTTACTGAGATGAAGCAGATCTCTGAACTGAATTACCAGCCGGTTTATCGTGTCAGAGAAATCCAAAAATAACAGTCATTAACCACTGGTTGATTGCGAAATATTGCTAAGTTTGTCATGCTCATAGCATCGCTTGAAAGGGAACAAACCAGTGTTCAAAAAATATCTTCCTATTGCAGCCGCATCACTTCTTTTTGGCTGTGCACAACCAACGGACCGCGCCCAGCAATACAACGGCGAAGAGTTTACTAATATCCTTAATAAATCGGTGACGGTCGCGTCCGATAAGCCTCGAGATTTCACCGAATTTCATCGTCAGGCAGAGCAAGTTGTCGAAAACTCGCCGTCAATGGCTAACCTCTATCAACCGCTTTATGAAAAGCTTAATGAGTGGGTACTGCAAAGTGGTGACCCTAGCGAGTTGGCAAATTTTGATATTCAAGCGGCTCAGCTTGGCGGTGGCGACAAAAAAGGTAATGTCCTATTTACTGGCTATTTTTCTCCGGTGATGGAACTGCGTCACGAGCCAAATGAAAAATTCAAATATCCAGTGTATGCAAAGCCTGATTGTGAGGGCGATTGCCCAACACGTGCGCAGATCTATGATGGTGCATTAGATGGGCTTGGGTTAGAGCTTGGCTATGCGGCTAACATGATTGATCCATTCTTGATGGAAGTGCAGGGCAGTGGCTTTGTTCATTTTGAAGATGATGACACGTTAGAGTATTTCGCTTACGGCGGTAAGAACAACAAAGCTTATGTGAGTATTGGCCGAGTGCTGATTGAACGAGAGCTTGTCTCGCGTGAAAAGATGTCGATGAAAGCCATTAAAGAGTGGGTGCTTGCCAACGATGAAGCAACAGTGCGAGAACTTCTAGAGCAAAACCCATCGTTTGTCTTCTTTGCTCCACGTGCAGATGCACCAGTAACAGGGTCTGCAGGTATTCCATTATTGCCAATGGCGTCAGTGGCGGGCGATCGCTCTATCTTTCCAATGGGAACGCCGATTCTAGCCGAAGTTCCTCTGCTTAACCCAGACGGCACATGGAGTGGTGCACACCAACTTCGTTTGTTGATCGTGTTAGATACTGGTGGAGCAGTGAAGCAAAACCACCTAGACCTTTACCATGGTATGGGGCCAAGAGCAGGTACGGAAGCTGGCCATTACAAACACTTTGGTCGAGTGTGGAAGTTAGGGCTTGATGGCTCGGCAACACAAGCGCCTTGGGCATTGCCTCCTGAGAAGCTACAATAGACCTTCTAATCTAGACATTTGAATAAAGAGTGCGTATAAATCGCACTCTTTGTTTTTGTACCAAGCGGAAAATCAATATGCGTGAACTCGACACTCCAGCTTCTGATAACTACAACCAGCGTTTTGGTGGTACTCGCCGCCTGTATGGGAATAGCGAAGTAGAGATCCTTCGTGCAGCACACGTGTGTGTGATCGGTATTGGTGGTGTTGGCTCTTGGGCGGTTGAAGCACTGGCTCGTACCGGCGTGGGTGAGCTTACTTTGATTGATATGGACGATGTGTGTGTGACTAACATTAACCGTCAAATCCATGCAATGTCAGGCACGGTTGGTCAGAGCAAAATCGAAGTGATGGCAGAACGCGTTAAGCTGATTAATCCGGAATGTAAGGTTAATTTAATTGATGATTTTATCACGCCTGACAATCAGCATGAGTACCTAAGCAAAGAGTACGATTACGTGCTAGATGCCATCGACAGTGTGAAAGCCAAAGCCTCTTTATTGGCTTACTGCCGCAGTAACAAAATTAAAGTGATTACGACCGGTGGCGCAGGTGGTCAAATTGATCCTACCCAAATTAAAGTGGCGGATCTCACCAAGACAATCCAAGATCCATTAGCGAAGAAAATCAAAGATACGTTGCGTCGTCATCATAACTTCCCAACTAACCCAGCGCGTAAGTTTGGTATCGATTGTGTCTTTTCAACGGAGCAGCTGAAATACCCTCAGCCAGATGGCAGTGTTTGTGGGGTCAAATCAACGGCGGAAGGTCCAAAGCGTATGGACTGTGCGAGTGGTTTTGGTGCTGCAACCGTAGTTACTGCGACATTCGGTTTTGTGGCTGTCTCGCGCATTGTTGAAAAGCTGATTCAGAAATACAGTAACTAACAGAGGTTAAGAAGAGTATGTCACCGTTTCCTCAATCTCCATTTGGTATTGATATTACCGCTGAAGATATCGTTGCGACCATGCAGAACTTCAAAGGCTGGGAAGATCGCTATCGCCAAGTGATCCAATGGGGTAAAAAGCTGCCTAAAATGTCAGATGATCTGAAATCTGAGCAAGTCACGGTATCGGGTTGCGAAAGCTTAGTGTGGTTAGTGAGCGAGCAAGTTGGGGATAAGTGGTTCTTCTGTGCAGACTCTGATGCACGCATTGTACGCGGGTTGATTGCCTTAGTGATGGCCGCTTTTGATGGTAAGACGAGTGAAGAGATTCAAACGTTTGACGTTGAGGCTTATTTTGAAAAACTTGGTTTGATTGCCCATCTTAGCCCTTCACGTGGAAATGGGTTAAAAGCGATAGTGGAGCAAATTCAAGCGATTACCACTCCAGAGCCTCCTTCAAAGTAAACTTATTTATATGCAGCCCGTTTTAATTCGGGCTGTTTCAATTCGGCTATTTTCTTAAACGTCTTCCTAATAAATTTCATTTATACAGCATAAAAAACTTTGCTCACATTTATATAGTATGTCATTCTGCGCGTGTTAGAGAGTAAGATGAGCAGTAGAGATGATGAAGACATTCAACAAAATTGTAGATAATGACTATATTGCTGGGATCAGTAATGTATTTATTACGCTATTGCCGGTTTCTCTGGTTTCCGCTTTTTCAACTTTGCTCGGGCAAGGTGCTAATCATTTAGGTTACCCAACTTTATCTTATTGGTTGAGCCGCAGTGGCTCGGCGATGTTGGAGCTATTCCCTGTTCTTTTGGTGGTGTATTACTCGCAATTTTTAGCGTCGAAACACCAACTCCAGAGAGTGATGGTGATCATTCCTACCGTGTTCCTTTACTTTACCGTCAGTGAAAACTGGGGAATGTCGTCAGAGTTACTTTCGTTACCAAGCAACTATTTATTGGCCATCATTTTCCCTATCTTTAGTTGCTTGATGATCAATGCTTTCTATCGCGGCTTGCCCAAGTACAAAAACACCACTCGCAATTTATTAGAAGAGTCACTTCATACGGTGTGGGTGTGCTTGTTCGTTATCGCGGCGTTTATCGTCGTATGTAGTGCTACCAGTGTGGTATTGGCAAAAGGGCCTGATGTGAATATCCAGTTGCCAACTCTTGATCCTCATTCCATCGTGGATGGCGTCATCTACGAGGTGGTCAGAAATCTTTTATGGGTGTTTGGCCTAAATGGTCACCTGGTTCTTGCTGCCTATAAGCAAGAGTTATTTCAACTCTCCAACCAGGCAATTGAAAGTTATCGCCTTTATGGGGAGGCTATGCCGATCTTAAGCAGTAGCTTTTATGATATTTATGCGGGTATCGGTGGGGCAGGCAATACACTCTGTCTAGCGCTTAGCATGCTTCTTTTCAGCAAAAAGGGGACGCATCGTAAACTGGCACTAGCGGTTCTCCCTCTGGGGATTTTCAATATTAATGAGCCGATCATCTATGGCTTGCCTATCATGTTTAACCCGATCTTGATCATTCCATTCTTACTAACGCCCGTGATCTCGCTTGTGATTGCCTTCTCAGCGATCACCATTGGGTTAGTTCCTGTCGTTTCTGAAACCATCAACTGGATGACCCCAGTCTTTTTGAGTGGCTACTTGGCGACTGAAGGGGCATTTGCACCGGTGCTGCTTCAATTTGTATTGGTTTGTGTGGGTATTGCAATCTATACACCGTTTCTTCGAGCGATGAATAGCAAGCAAATGCAAAAGTCGAAAGAAAAAGTCTTTATCTATGATTTGATTGGTTTGCAGGCTCAGCGAAACGAACTCAAGCATGCTCATTCGCTGCATCAAAATTTAGATCTTATCAATGCCATCGGTGAAAGGCTGAGTACCAGTGACTCGATGGATAAACCTGCGATGGATATTTTCCGAGATATGCAGGATGTCATTCAGTGTGATGCGTTTGCCATTGGCTTGTTTGATAAAGAGACAAATCACGTTCATTACCACCAGTTCATTACCGCAGATGAGCAAGTACCCCCATTCTCGGTTGATTGTAATGACATCAATTCGCTCACTGCGCTGTGTGTGAAAGACAAGCAAGCATTTTTTGAGAACAGCCTATCTCAGCAGGCGCTAGCAAATAAGCTTGGCAAACCCAAAGAACAGGTAAAAATCATTGGTACTCATAACCGAGGCTCGATCTCTGTTATTTATGCTCCCATTGAACTTAATGGTGAGTTACTTGGAGTGGTAACCTGCCAATCTCAAGAAGGGGAAGAGTACAAAGAATTTCACTTCTCCTTGTTTAAGCAGCTCGCCAGTTACCTAGCTGTGGGCTTGAAGAATCTGCAGCAGCGCGAGCAGCTCAATAAACAGAAGCAAGAATTACATAAATTGGCGACGACCGATCCACTGACTCAGCTCTACAATCGTCAGAGCTTGTCGCAATTGATGATGGAAAGTCGCAAACAAATCTGCGCAGAGCAGTCTCTTGGCATGGTTTTGATTGATATAGATTACTTCAAACAATACAACGATTCCTATGGTCATATTCCGGGCGATAAGCTGCTGACCCGTTTGGCTGAACTGTTTCAAGAGCTATTTACCGAACCAGAATGCAAGGTCATTCGGTATGGTGGCGATGAAGTGCTTATCTTAGTTAACCACACTGAACAACGATGGTTAGCTCAGAAACTGGCTCAACTCAAAGAGCGTTTAGCACAGGTTGAGATTGAGAATCAGGAATCACCGTTTGGTTGCGTTACGCTGTCTGTTGGCGCGGTACTCTTTAGCGATGCTCAACCTAGCGACAGTGAAATGATCCACCGTGTTGATGAAGTGCTTTATCAAGTAAAAAGGTCAGGAAGAAACAATTATTTAGTCGTGCAGGCGCAAAAAAAAGCTTTTGCTTAACCGCGTATTTTCCGGTAACAACTAAAATTAACAAAACGGTGCCAGCCCTTGTTGTTACTGCACAAAGGCTGTACAATTCGCGCCCTTAATTACTGTTCCGTTGTTTGAGAGGTCACATGACTACTGAAAAAATCAATCTACTCGACTTTGATCGTCAAGGTATGCGTAAGTTTTTTGCCGAAGAGCTTGGTGAAAAAGCATTCCGTGCAGATCAAGTTATGAAGTGGATCTACCATTTCGGTGTCGATAACTTCGACAATATGACGAACATTAACAAGAAGCTACGTGAAAAACTGCTGCATCGTTGTGAGATTAAAGCACCGACGGTTGCAGAAGCGCAGCACTCTTCAGATGGCACGATTAAGTGGGCCATGAAGGTCGGTGATCAAGACGTTGAAACGGTTTACATCCCAGAAGATGACCGTGCAACGCTGTGTGTCTCTTCGCAAGTTGGTTGTGCTCTAGAATGTAAGTTCTGCTCAACGGCGCAACAAGGCTTCAACCGCAATCTGAAAGTGTCTGAAATCATTGGTCAGGTGTGGCGCGCTGCACGTGAAGTTGGTCTAGAGAAAGAGACAGGTCGTCGTCCTATTACTAACATCGTAATGATGGGTATGGGTGAGCCACTTCTAAATATGAAGAACTTGATCCCTGCACTCGAGCTTATGCTTGATGATCTGGCTTTCGGCCTGTCTAAACGTCGTGTAACGGTATCAACATCGGGTGTGGTCTCTGGTCTTGATCAGATGACGGGTAAAATCGATGTTGCACTGGCGATTTCTCTACACGCGCCAAACGATGAGTTGCGTAGCCAAATCATGCCGATTAACGACCGTTGGGATATCCAAGACTTTTTGGCGTCGGTTCGCCGCTACATTGAATCTTCAAACGCAAACCGCGGCAAAGTAACCGTAGAGTACGTGTTACTGGATCATGTTAACGATGACATGGACCACGCTCGTGAACTTGCGGAGTTAATGAAAGATACGCCTTGTAAGATCAACTTGATTCCATTTAACCCATACCCGGGTTCACCATACAAGAAGCCAAGTAACTCACGTATTGACCGTTTCCAGAAGACATTGATGCAATACGATCACACTGTGACCGTTCGTAAAACGCGTGGCGATGACATTGATGCAGCTTGTGGTCAGCTAGTGGGCGACGTAATTGACCGAACTAAGCGAACGGCCATGAATCGTGCCGCGAAAGGCGAAACAATCGATGTAAAAGCGGTCTAATTCAGACCCTCACAAATCTTAAAGCCAGAGCCTAGCTCTGGCTTTTTCGTTACATCCTGTAGCGATATCATTGTCAAAACTATGAAAAACCTTGAGCTGCTTGTAAATTATGCGCTTTCTCTATGTTGTTTCATCTATGATATCTATTAGAATGATCGGTTAACGCTTTAGGGAAATTATCCCTGTCTATTGAGTGAAGCGTGTTAATCATCGAAAGGGTACAACCCAACCAATTTTTAAGTTTGGTTTATTAGCAAACAACGAAGAACTAATAATTAAGATGCTGAATCATCAAGCTTAAGCAACCAGAGAATTATTGAACCATGACCGACGAACAGCAAGTATCAACCAACGAGCAAGAAACGGAACAACTTCAAGCAGGAACATTATTAAAACGTAAGCGTGAAGAGCTTGGGTTGAGTCAAAAACAAATTGCTGATCGCTTACGTTTACGACCTTCCATTATCGAGAACATCGAAGAGAATAATTTTGCCTCTGATCAAGTGGCAACATTCACTCGCGGCTACCTTCGTTCTTACGCTCGCGCAGTTGGCCTTGAAGAGTCAGTTGTGTTGTGTGCGCTTGACGGCTGTGAAGAGACAAAGCCAGAAGAGCAAGAGATGAAAAGTTTTTCTCGCAAAACAAATCGCGAGAAGCATGATAGCCGCATTATGACGCTCACTTGGGGTATTTTTGCGGTGATTGCGGGTATCTCATCGGTGTGGTGGTGGCAAAACCAAGAAACCAGTATGGTCGATTTGATCAGTGAAACTGAACAAGAGCGTCAAATCGAACAGCTCCAAGCCAGCGAGCCTGAACTCGACTTCACTACGTTAGAAGCGCCTGAGTCCCCAGTGACGGCGACAGATAGCAACATTGAAGAAATCATCGAAGCAGAAGCGGCGCAAACCACAGAGCCTTCGATCAGCACAGAGATCATTGCAGAATCGGTTGAAGCTCAAGCCAAAGAAACTGCGGCTATCGAAGTATCTCAACCAGAACCTGTTGCTGAAATTACCGAACCTCAAGAGCAAGATAAACCGGTAGAAGTGGTTAAAAACCTATTAACCATGTCATTTAGTGATGACTGCTGGATTCAAGTCAAAGACTCATCTGGAAAAACGCTGTCGACTGGCGTTAAAAAAGCAGGCCAAAGCCTAGAGTTGAGTGGAAATATGCCTTATAGCGTTATTTTAGGCGCGCCTGAAAACGTTTCCATGACATTAGCGAGTGAACCTGTGGACCTTTCTGGGTATACTTCAGGCAAAGTAGCTAGATTTAACTTACCTTAGAGATTACCAATGCAATACGAATCCCCTATTAAACGTCGTCCATCGACTCGTATCTACGTGGGCGATGTGCCTATTGGTGATGGCGCACCAATTACCGTTCAGTCAATGACAAACACGAGAACAACAGACGTAGCCGCGACTGTTGCACAGATTAAAGCGCTGGAAAATGTCGGTGCAGACATCGTTCGAGTGTCGGTTCCAACCATGGATGCGGCAGAAGCGTTCAAACAGATTAAGCAGCAAGTGAATATCCCTCTCGTAGCGGACATTCACTTTGACTATCGTATTGCGTTGAAAGTAGCAGAATACGGTGTGGATTGTTTGCGTATTAACCCAGGTAACATTGGTAACGAAGAGCGTATTCGTTCTGTTGTTGACTGCGCGCGCGACAAAAACATCCCAATTCGTATCGGTGTGAATGGCGGCTCTCTGGAGAAAGACATCCAGATGAAATATGGCGAGCCAACACCAGCAGCGTTAGTTGAATCCGCGATGCGCCATGTCGATATCCTAGACCGTCTTAACTTTGACCAGTTCAAAGTGAGTGTGAAAGCGTCTGATGTATTCCTAGCGGTTGACTCATACCGCTTGCTTGCGAAAAAAATCGACCAACCGTTACACCTTGGTATCACTGAGGCTGGTGGTGCTCGCGCAGGTGCGGTCAAGTCATCGGTTGGCTTGGGGATGCTTCTTGCGGAAGGTATTGGCGATACGCTGCGTATCTCTCTTGCTGCAGATCCGGTTGAAGAGATCAAAGTCGGTTTCGATATCCTGAAATCACTGCGTATTCGCTCACGCGGTATTAACTTTATTGCGTGCCCAAGTTGTTCACGTCAAGAGTTTGATGTGATTGGTACTGTTAACGCATTAGAACAACGCCTTGAAGATGTTATCACGCCAATGGATGTCTCGATCATCGGTTGTGTAGTGAATGGCCCAGGTGAAGCAGAAGTCTCTCATTTAGGTCTAGCAGGCAGTAACAAGAAGAGCGCTTTTTATGAAGACGGTAAACGTCAGAAAGAGCGTTTCGATAACAACGATTTAGTGGATCAGCTTGAAGCGAAGATCCGCGCAAAAGCTTCAACCTTAGATGAAGCCAACCGAATCGAAGTGAAAGTACAAGATTAATCTCAACGTAACCCAATTACGTTAACCATTTTACGGTAGAAAACTGTGGCAAAGAAAATTCAAGCAATCCGAGGTATGAACGACTGCCTTCCAACTCAATCTCCATTGTGGCAAAAACTAGAAAACGCAGTGAAAAGTACCGTGAGTGCATACGGCTACAACGAAGTGCGCATGCCAATCGTTGAAGAGACAAACCTATTCAGCCGTGCTGTTGGTGAAGAAACTGACGTCGTTTCAAAAGAAATGTACACCTTTGACGACCGTAATGGCGATAGCCTAACGCTGCGTCCTGAAGGTACAGCGGGTTGTGTACGTGCGTGTATTCAAAATAGTCTGATCAACCGTGACGAACAGCGTCTATGGTACATGGGTCCAATGTTCCGCCACGAACGCCCTCAAAAAGGTCGTTACCGTCAATTCCACCAATGTGGTGTTGAGGTGTTTGGTCTAAATGGCCCTGACGTTGATGCTGAACTGATTATGATGACAGCGCGTCTATGGCGTGAGCTAGGCATCAATGAACATGTTCGTCTTGAGCTTAACTCTATCGGTTCTCAAGAAGATCGCGCAGACTACCGTACTGCATTGGTTGCATTCCTTGAGCAACACATCGACGTGCTAGACGAGGACTGTAAGCGTCGTATGCACACTAACCCTCTGCGTGTTCTAGATACGAAGAACCCTGATGTTCAGGCTATTTTAGGTGATGCACCTCGTCTTTCTGACTACCTAGGTGAAGAATCTAAAGCACACTTCGCAGGTCTATGTGAACTTTTAGACGCTGCAGGTATCGAATACACAGTTAACGAGCGTTTAGTTCGTGGCCTAGATTACTACAACCGCACGGTATTTGAGTGGATCACGGAAAGCCTAGGTGCACAAGGCACAGTATGTGGCGGTGGTCGTTACGACGGTCTTGTAGAGCAGCTAGGTGGCCAAGCGACACCAGCAGTGGGTTTTGCAATGGGTCTAGAGCGTCTAGTTCTAATGCTAGAAACTCTCGAGCTGACAGATGTACGCCGCAGCGTTGATGTTTACATGGTAACGGCAGGCGAAGGCACGATGATGGCTGGCATGAAGTTAGCTGAATCTCTACGTGCACAAGTACCTGGTCTACGTGTGATGAGCCACTTTGGCGGCGGTAACTTCAAGAAGCAGTTCAAGCGTGCTGATAAAGTAGGTGCAGCAGTCGCACTTGTTCTTGGTGAGAACGAAGTGGCAGACAACACCGTTGTACTGAAAGATCTGATTGGCGGGACTCAAGAGACATTGAGCCAAGCAGACGCTATCGCTAAACTGGCTGAATTGGTTTAATTTTTTGATTTTTGAGTGGCAGTTTCGGCTGCCATTTTTGATGTAAGAGGACAGGAAGTGGAACTCTACGATTCTGAAGAACAACAAGTAGAAGCAATCAAAGATTGGTGGAAAGAGAACGGCAAAGCAGTCATTTTGGGTGCGGTTGTTGGTTTAGGCGGCCTATTTGGCTGGCGTTACTACCAAGATTCAGTGACAGCAGCTCAAGAAGCGGCGTCAGAAAGCTACACAAAAGCGGTTCAAGCATTAGCTGAACAAGGCGCTTCAGCTGAAGGTGACATCCAAGCCTTCATTGATGGCAATAAAGAAACAGAATACGCAGTACTAGCGGCACTTCAGTTAGCGAAAGCACAGGTAGAAGCTGGCAATTTTGATGAAGCACTCGCACAACTTGAGTGGGCGAAATCATCAACTAAAGATGCGGCAGTTTCTTCGGTTGTGAACTACCGCCTAGCACGCTTAAAAGCGGAACAAGGTGAGTTTGATGCAGCAGTATCTGAGCTAGCAAACATTACAGATGAAAGCTGGGCAGGCCGTGTTGCAGAACTGAAAGGTGACATCCTACTACGCAAAGGTGACGAACAAGCGGCTTACGCAGCGTACACTGAAGCGCAGCAATCTGGTGATGCAAGCCAGACGCTACAAATGAAATTGGACGATCTAGCCAAGTAAGGGCATAGCATGAAGAATATGCTGAAAAAAGCGCTCACTGCGGCGGCGTTGGCCGGTATTCTTGCAGGTTGTGCTAGCGAAGAAGACACCATCATCATGGCACCGGTACCTGTTGTGCAAAGCGAGTTTACGCCAAGCACACAGTGGAGCACATCGGTGGGTAACGGTGTTTCTCAATACTATTCAAAGCTGACGCCTGAATACGCATACGGCAAGGTATTTGTCGCTAGCCGTGATGGTGAGATCAAAGCTCTGGATCCTGAAACGGGTAAAACCTTATGGGAAGCAGAGATTGAATCTGATGTTTCTGCTCGCTTGTCTGGTGGTATTGTTGCCGCTTACGGTCAGCTCTTTATCGGTAGCGAAAATGGTCGTGTTTTTGCGTTCAATGAAGAGACGGGTGAAGAAAACTGGATGGCCGAAGTTGATGGCGAAGTTCTCACTTCTCCAGCGACAGATAGCAACTTAGTGATTGTTCATACTAACAGCGGCATGCTGATTGCGCTTGACCAAAGCACGGGTGAAAGCAAATGGACGATCAGCACTGAAGTACCAAACCTAACGTTGCGTGGCAATAGTACGCCTGCTCCGGCTTCTGGCGGTGTTTTCTGGGGTACAGCAAATGGTCGTCTTGCTGCGGCAATCGTAGAGCGTGGTCAGCTTATTTGGCAGCAGCCAATTGGTATGCCTCAAGGTGCGACTGAAATTGACCGTCTTGTTGATGTTGACGCCTCTCCTCTGATTTTAGGTGGCAACCTTTACATCATTGGTTATAACGGCCAGTTGACCGCGATTGATTTGCGTTCGGGTAAACCAATTTGGAAACGCGCGTTCTCTTCAGCAACCGATCTCGCTAGCGACGGCAGCCGAATCTTTATCGTGACAGAGCAAGATCATTTGGTTGCTTTCGATGCTCGTAGCGGTACTGAGCTATGGAGCAATGACCAATTGGAATATCGATTGCTGACGGCACCTACGGTCATTGAGCAATACTTAGTGGTTGGTGATAGCGAAGGTTACCTGCACTGGATCGATCGCAGTAGCGGTGAATTCGTTGCACAACAAGAAGTGAACAGCAGCGGTTTTGCGGTTTCACCAATTGTTGTACCTGGTGGTTACGTATTGACGACACGCAATGGCGATGTAAAGAAACTGACGATCAGCGAATAGTTTCGTGATACAATTCACATTCGGCTCCTCGCTGGTAACAGTTGGGAGCCGTTTGTTTGTTTTAGAACCCCCAAAGTTACATGTGGTTATAGGTAAAGCGCTCATAAAGTGGACTCTGCTGAGTTGTTACCTATAACTACATAAAGAAAAGAATATTGTAGAGGTTATTATGGTACCTGTTGTTGCTCTAGTCGGGCGTCCTAACGTTGGTAAATCAACGTTATTTAACCGATTGACTCGTACACGCGACGCATTGGTTGCGGACTTCCCTGGATTAACTCGTGACCGTAAGTATGGCCAAGCGAAGCTTGGTGAACACGAATTCATTGTGATCGATACCGGCGGTATTGATGGTACAGAAGAAGGCGTAGAAACGAAAATGGCTGAACAGTCGCTAGCGGCGATTGATGAAGCTGATGTTGTGCTATTTATGGTTGATGGCCGTGCGGGTCTAACGCCATCTGATGAAGCGATTGCTCAACACTTACGTAAACTTGAGAAACCATCAATGCTTGTTGTAAACAAAGTTGATGGTATCGATGCTGACGCAGCAAGTGCTGATTTCTGGCAGCTTGGCGTTGAGGATATGTACCAAATCGCGGCTGCACACGGCCGTGGCGTTACTGCACTTATCGATCTAGCGCTTAACCCATTTGCGGAAAAGCTGATTGAAGAGAGCAAAGGTGAACTCAACGATCTGACTGGCATCGAAGATGCAGAAGAAGAGAAGCTTGATTACACCGAAGAAGAAGCTGAACAAGAGTTCACACGTCTTCAAGACCAGCCAATTAAACTGGCGATTATCGGTCGTCCAAACGTAGGTAAATCGACGCTAACAAACCGTATTCTTGGTGAAGAACGTGTGGTTGTTTACGATATGCCAGGAACGACTCGTGACTCTATCTACATTCCAATGGAACGTGATGGTCGTGAGTATGTATTGATTGATACCGCAGGTGTTCGTCGCCGTACACGTATCAACGAAACAGTTGAAAAGTTCTCAGTAGTTAAAACGCTAAAAGCCGTAGAAGACGCGAACGTGGTTCTATTGGTGATTGATGCGCGTGAGAACATTTCAGATCAAGACTTAAGTTTGCTTGGTTTTGCCCTGAATGCGGGTCGCTCGATTGTTATCGCAGTGAACAAGTGGGATGGCCTGGACACAGATGTGAAAGAGCACGTGAAGAAAGAACTTGATCGCCGTTTAGGCTTCGTTGACTTTGCACGTATTCACTTCATCTCTGCACTGCACGGTACAGGTGTTGGTCACCTATTCGAATCAGTACAAGAGGCTTACAAGTCAGCAACGACTCGTGTTGGTACTTCTGTTCTGACTCGCATCATGAAGATGGCAACAGACGATCACCAACCGCCAATGGTTCGTGGCCGCCGAGTGAAGCTTAAATATGCTCACGCTGGTGGTTACAACCCACCAATCGTTGTTATCCACGGTAACCAGGTGAACGACCTACCAGATTCATACAAGCGCTACCTAATGAACTATTACCGTAAATCATTAGAAATCATGGGTACGCCAATTCGAATTATCTTCCAGAACAGCGATAACCCGTTCGAAGGTAAATCAAACAAGATGACATTGTCTCAAGAGCGTAAACGTAAGCGTTTGATGAGCATGATGAAAAATCGTAAAGACTAATTGTTAGGGTACACTGACAAGTAGAGTTAATTGATAAGAAGCGCCTAGTTTGACTATGGCGCTTTTTTTATAGGAAATAAGTAATGCAAGTGACACCAACCATCACTCAATTTTGCCACAACGTATGGCAGCTCGAATCTACCATTCAACTGGTTCAACAAGGCAGTGAACATCTCCACGTAGTAACGGAAGTCACACCATTTCACCCGGTAAGCCACATTTGGCCTGATCATCCAGCGGACAAAGGCACACTAAACGACCACGTTGTCTTAGATTGCCAAGTTGGCGCAGTGGAGAACGCTACAGGTGAGCTATATGTCGGACAAGCAATCCCTGTAAAAAGAGATGAGGAAGGGTGGAGTTTTGTCGTGGTTCACTGCTTAAACAAGGAAGCTTCTTCACTGACTGTCGGTGAGCAAGTGACCCTGAATGTTGATAAAGCTTATCAGCTGTCTTTGAGTCGTGGACACAGTGCCGGACACCTGGCTTATTTAGCACTGAATAAAGTCCTGACGAAAGAAGGCTACTGGCGCAAAGATGCTGACCGTAAAGATCCCCATGGCAATTATGACTTTAACAGCTATGCGCAAGTCACTAGCTTTGTGACGCCAGATAAGTGCTTAGATACGTATCGACTAGGGAAAACTCTGCGTAAACGTGGTTTAAACAGTGGTGACATGCTGGAACAGCTGCCTGCCATTGAACAGTTAACCAATCAACAATTGGTGGCGTGGCTGTCTATTGATTCACCGATAGAAGTTGATTGCCATGGAGAAAAGCTAACGGACTCTAGATACTGGTCATGTGACCTTAATGAGGGGCAGAAAGTGGTGCTTCCATGTGGAGGTACGCATGCAACATCGCTATCTGATTACCAATCGATTGAGGTGAGATTGGTTCAAATTGATGCAAACAACATTGAAATGCACACCGATGTAAAAGCAGCTCAATAGATAAGATCTTTTTTATAATATATCGCAAGTGTGGGTTTTTATTGTTTTAGTGGAGTTTTGTGTTGTTTAAATTCCAAATACAGAATATGTAACTTATGCTTTCGGTGTGTGGTTATATAAATGTTCTTTTAGGGGGTGATCGCTGATCACTTGGTATTTTGCCGATGATCAGAGTTTGATCTTTTCGCAAGGGCGCCAATGAATAGGAAGTACGCAAAGCTTTAGGTTAATGGCGACAGACTCTATCGCTTGATAAAGATCATAGTAACTTTAGCACAGCGAGCTAAAGTGAAAGCAAAGGTATAACACAAAGACAATATTATGAACGAGAACAACTGTCCAATCTGTGAAGATGAGTTGAGCTGGAAAGGTGAATATCACTGCGACAGCTGTGATGAAAGCTTTAAGAAGGTCGGTTTCTGCCCTGAATGCGAAGCGGAACTAGAGAAACTCCAGGCATGTGGGGCAGCGAATTATTTTTGTAATGCTTGCAATGAGTTGAAATCAAAGTCCAAAGTGCGTTTTGAATTTCAACCTAGTTAACAGTAGAACGAATTTCACCATCGGCTAAACGGGTGACCAATGTGTCGCCCGTTTTTACATCTGTCGCTTTGGTCAGGACTTGGCCTTGCTCGGTCTGAGAGATCGAATAGCCGCGCTTTAGAGTGGCAAGCGGACTAACGGTATCGAGTTTCTCTGCGGCAAGCGCCAGTTTATGACGCGTATTGAGCAACTTACGATCCATGGCATCTAACAGCTTTTGCTCTAGGCGTTGTAGCTGAGACTTTTGCTCTGAAAGACGTTTGACAGGCGAGTTAAGCTCTAAGCGATATTGTTGACGCTCGACTTTTTGTACTCGTGAAGATAAGTAGCGTTCCATAGATCGTTGCAAACGCAGTTCTAACTCATCAAGCTGCTGAGTCTGGCGTTGTAACTGATAGCTAGGGTGTTGACGTTCTAAACGATGCAGCAATAGAGCATTACTACGTTTTTGCTCGCTCATGTAGAAACGCATCGCACTGAGTAGTTTGTTCTGTCGGCTCGCAAGCGCTTGATCTTTATGGCTATTGTCTCGGCTTACTAACTCCGCGGCAGCCGATGGCGTTGGGGCACGCATATCCGCGACAAAATCAGCAATAGTCACATCCACTTCATGGCCGACGGCGCTGATGATTGGAATTTGGCTAGCGGCGATCGTGCGGGCTAAAATCTCGTTATTAAAACACCATAAATCTTCTAATGAACCACCGCCACGGCCAACGATTAATACATCACATTCATTGCGACTGTTCGCACACCCAATCGCTTGAGCAATTTGGATTGCAGCCTCTTCACCCTGAACCATAGTAGGGTAAACCACGACAGGTAAAGAAGGATCACGGCGTTTCAATACGTCTAAAATGTCGTAAAGCGCAGCGCCAGTCTTAGAAGTAATGACACCGACACATTTAGGGTGCTCTGGTAATGACTTCTTGTTGGTTTGAGCAAACAACCCTTCACCTGCCAGCTTCATTTTGAGTTCGTCAAATTGCTGCTGCAGTCGACCATCGCCTTCTGGTTGCATACTTTCAATGATCAGCTGATAGTCACCGCGAGGTTCGTATAAAGAGAGGCGAGCTTTAACTAAGACTTGATTGCCGTTCTGAGGCTTAAAGGTGACTCGGCGGTTGTTGCCACGGAACATGGCACACTTAACTTGAGCGCGAGAATCTTTAAGCGTGAGATACCAGTGACCGGATACGGGTGCAGAAAAGTTGGAGATTTCACCGACAAGCCAAACAATACCCATTTCATTTTCAAGAAGCAGTCGAACCTCTGAATTGAGGCGAGAAACAGTAAAGATGTTTGGATTGGTCATAGAGGCGCTATCTTAAAGGAGGTCTTTCGTGCGAATCTCACAGGGCGTGAGTATGGAAGATAGCGGCAATATAATACATATCAAGGGGGTAAATGCAAATTAAAAACACAAAAATGTGTAGCCAAGCGATTTCCCCGTGCGTATAATCCCTCCGCAATATCTAATCCAAAGCACTTCATTATGCGAAACGATGAAGTCGGATTTTTCTTTCTACTCCTCAATTGTGAGATATTGCAAATGCTAAGAATTGCCAAAGAAGCGCTGACATTCGATGACGTACTACTCGTGCCAGCTCACTCCACTGTTCTCCCAAACACAGCTGATCTTCGCACTCAGTTGACTAAAAACATTTCACTGAACATCCCTATGATTTCTGCGTCGATGGATACCGTGACGGAAGCTCGTCTGGCTATCGCACTCGCGCAAGAAGGTGGCATTGGCTTTATCCACAAGAATATGTCTATCGAGCAACAAGCTGAAATGGTTCGTCAGGTTAAAATTTACGAAGCAGGTGTCGTTTCTCACCCTGTAACTGTAAGCCCTGACGCGACGATTGCTGACGTTGTCGCATTGACTGAGAAGCACGGCTTTGCTGGCTTCCCTGTTGTAACTGAAACAAACGAACTGGTTGGTATCATCACTGGCCGTGATGTTCGCTTTGTCACAGACCTGTCTAAGAAAGTAGACGTAGTAATGACGCCGAAAACGCGTCTAGCTTCAGTTAAAGAAGGTGCAACTCGCGAAGAAGTTCAAGAGAAAATGCACGAAGCTCGCGTTGAGAAAGTATTGGTAGTGAACGATGAGTTCCAACTAACCGGTATGATCACAGCAAAAGATTTCCACAAAGCAGAACGTAAACCAAACGCTTGTAAAGATGAGCGCGGTAGTCTTCGTGTCGGTGCGGCAGTTGGTGCTGGCGCTGGCAACGAAGAACGTGTTGCTGCTCTTGTTGAAGCGGGTGTCGACGTTCTACTTATCGACTCTTCTCACGGTCACTCTGAAGGTGTACTCAACCGTATTCGTGAAACTCGCGCTGCATACCCAGATCTAGAGATCATTGGTGGTAACGTTGCAACGGGTGCAGGTGCTCGTGCACTTATCGAAGCGGGCGTAAGCGCAGTGAAAGTAGGTATCGGCCCTGGTTCTATCTGTACAACTCGTATCGTAACGGGCGTTGGTGTACCTCAAGTAACAGCAATCGCAGACGCAGCAGAAGTTGCAAACGAATACGGCATTCCAGTTATCGCAGATGGCGGTATCCGTTTCTCTGGTGATATCTGTAAAGCGATCGTTGCTGGCGCATCTTGTGTGATGGTTGGTTCAATGTTCGCGGGTACTGAAGAAGCACCGGGTGAAGTGATTCTTTACAACGGTCGTTCTTACAAGTCTTACCGTGGTATGGGTTCTCTTGGCGCGATGTCTCAAGGTTCTTCTGACCGTTACTTCCAATCTGACAACGCGGCAGACAAGCTGGTACCAGAAGGTATTGAAGGTCGTATCGCATACAAAGGTCGCCTAAAAGAGATCGTTCACCAGCAAATGGGTGGTCTTCGCTCAAGCATGGGTCTAACAGGCAGCGCAACAATTGAAGATATGCGTACGAAAGCTGAATTCGTTCGTATTTCTGGCGCTGGCATGAAAGAGTCTCATGTTCATGACGTTCAAATTACTAAGGAAGCGCCAAACTACCGTCTAGGTTAATTTCTTCGGTGAGTGCTGAGTAAATGGTCTTATGTTGAGGCGTTACTGAGCAAAATACCAATCAAGAAATTTGATTACCTTAAATATGACGTAAACGTTTGCTTTTTTCCTTGAAGCATTAAGAAGAGGCGAGTACACTCGCCTCCGTTTTAATCACTTAGCTTATAAGACTGCTCAAAATGACTAAAAATATTCATGACCAACGTATTCTGATCTTGGACTTCGGTTCTCAGTACACTCAGCTAGTAGCACGCCGTATTCGTGAAATCGGTGTTTACTGTGAGCTATGGAGCTGGGATGTAGAAGAAGCGGATATTCGTGAATTCAACCCTGACGGTATCATCCTGTCTGGTGGCCCTGAAAGCGTAACAGAAGAAAACTCTCCACGTGCACCTCAGTACGTGTTCGATTCAGGTGTACCAGTATTTGGTATCTGTTACGGCATGCAAACAATGGCTGAGCAACTTGGCGGTAAAGTAGCAACGTCTACTGAGCGTGAGTTCGGCTACGCTGCTGTTCAAGTGACTGGCGAATCAGCACTTTTCGCTGACCTTGAGTCTACTCAAGATGTTTGGATGAGCCACGGTGACAAAGTGGTTGAGATCCCTGCTGATTTCACCAAGATCGCTGAAACAGACACTTGCCCATACGCAGCAATGGCAAACGAAGAGAAGAAATACTTCGGTGTTCAATTCCACCCAGAAGTAACGCACACTAAGAACGGCATGAAAATGCTAGAAAACTTCGTACTGAACGTGTGTGGTTGTGAAGGTCTATGGACTTCTGCTTCTATCATTGAAGACGCGGTTGCTCGTATTAAAGAGCAAGTAGGTGACGACGAAGTTATCCTTGGTCTTTCTGGTGGTGTGGATTCATCAGTTGTTGCGATGCTTGCACACCGTGCAATTGGCGACAAACTAACATGTGTATTTGTAGATAACGGCCTTCTTCGTCTCAACGAAGCTGAGCAAGTTATGGAGATGTTTGGCAACAAGTTCGGCCTAAACATCATCAAGGTTGATGCTGAAGATCGTTTCCTTAAAGCGCTTGAAGGCGAAGCTGAACCTGAAGCTAAGCGTAAGATCATCGGTCACGTATTCGTAGATATCTTCGATGAAGAGTCTAAGAAACTGTCTAATGCTAAATGGCTAGCTCAGGGTACAATCTACCCAGACGTAATTGAGTCAGCGGCATCTAAGACGGGTAAAGCACACGTCATCAAATCTCACCATAATGTTGGTGGTCTTCCTGATGATATGGAAATGGGCCTTGTTGAGCCTCTACGTGAGCTGTTTAAAGATGAAGTACGTAAGATCGGTCTAGAGCTTGGTCTTCCATACAACATGCTTTACCGCCACCCATTCCCAGGTCCTGGTCTAGGCGTTCGTGTTCTTGGCGAAATCAAGAAAGAGTACTGTGACTTGCTACGTCGCGCAGATGCTATCTTCATTGAAGAACTTCACGCTGCTGACCTTTACCACAAGGTATCTCAAGCATTCACGGTATTCCTACCAGTACGTTCAGTTGGCGTAATGGGCGATGGCCGCAAGTACGATTGGGTTGTCTCTCTACGTGCTGTAGAAACGATCGACTTCATGACTGCTCACTGGGCACATCTACCATACGACTTCCTAGGTAAGGTTTCTAACCGTATTATCAACGAAGTTAACGGCATTTCACGTGTTGTTTACGATATTTCAGGTAAGCCACCTGCAACTATCGAGTGGGAATAATCCTCACTGTTGATTAAGTCTTTAGAGCCAGCTTTCGAGCTGGCTTTTTTCTGCCTGCCGCTATGATCTACCGCACAACTCTGGTTACGAGATTGTTACCTCTTTTGTTGTAAGCCTTTGTTGACTCGCAACTTGACTGAGCAAACACTTATTCATGGTGCTTATTTTTTCGTCATTTCCTAATCTTTTGAGCAGCTTTAAACACAAGGAAATGTACCATGAACAAGGTAAGCTATTTGACGGCAGCACTTTCACTTGCCGTAGTCTCATCCAGTTGGGCGACCATGAATATTCAGCCCGATCCTCAAAATCCGACAGGTTATGTCGTTTCGCGTGCTGATATCCAAGCGGTTGAAAGCCAAAAGACGGCTGATCCAATGTATCAGATTTGGTCGCAAGCTTTGCGCACAGCACCAAACAGCGTTGTTGAAGCGATTGATTCAGGCTTGGCGTCTAACCCAGAAAACGTAAAACGAGTGGAGCGAGTATTCCCTCGTAATGAGTGGGACTTTCTTACAGGAATGGCGGCTCCTGAGTACACCTATACTCGATTCTTACGCGCTATCGGTAAGTTTCCTGCGTTCTGTGCGGAATACACAGACGGTCGTGACTCTGATGCAATTTGTAAACGTTCCATTGTGACGGCTTTTGCTCATTTCGCTCAAGAAACGGGTGGTCATATCGCCATTGATAATACCTCTGATAACCCATTGGCTTTAGAAGAGTGGCAGCAAGCCTTAGTTCACGTGCGTGAAATGGGCTGGTCTGAAGGCCAAGAAGGATACACCACTGGTTGTGGTCAAAACGATTGGCAGAACAAAAAGTGGCCTTGTGCAGCAGGGCAGGGGTATTTCGGGCGAGGCGCTAAACAACTTTCTTACCACTTTAACTATGGTGCCTTTTCTGAAGTGATGTTCGATGGTGATGCTTCGGTTCTACTGAATAACCCAGGGTTAGTTGCAGATTCATGGCTAAACTTGGCTTCGGCAATCTGGTTCTTCTTAACGCCACAAGCACCTAAACCAGCGATGTTGCATGTGATTGACAAAACTTGGACACCGTCACTGCGCGAAATAGATGCCGGTATTGGCTACGGCTTTGGTACCACAATCAATATCATCAACGGTGGTATCGAGTGTGGCGAGCAAAACAAAAACAAAGGCCAGCCAGTTAACCGTATTCGTTACTGGGAAGGTTTATCAGCACATTACCAAATTCCAATCGAAGCGAACGAAAAGAATACCTGTTGGCAGCAAACGCCTTACGGTAGCTTGAATCTAAACGGCGCAACGGATGTGCTTTACACCAACTGGGATGGTAACTGGAAATACTATGCAGATCGTCCTGGTGGTTACTCATTTGAGTGTGAGCTAGTTGGTTTCCAAACGGCTTACTCAGCGTTAGTTCCGGGTGACTACGAAAAGTGTGTCACCAACTCTTATGGTTCACATTCAAGCTGGCCTGAGGTCCGTGTTGTCGAGAAACTCGATCCGGTTGATCCAGGGACAGGTCCGGTAACGGGCACTGACTGGGATTCAAATAAGGTCTACACCGGCGGAGAAGAGGTAACGTATAAAGGCGTGACTTATAAAGCGAAATGGTGGACACAAGGTGATGACCCGACGCTTGGTGGACCATGGGAGCAGATTGCTGGTACGGTGACCGAACCGACTCCTACGCCAGATCCGACACCAACACCAGATCCTGAGCCGACTCCAGAGCCAACACCGACGCCAGACCCAGAGCCGACACCTGAACCAACGCCAGTTCCGGATACGTTCATTCAATGGGAGCCAGGAGTGACGCAAGTGGCCAATGGTGAAAAAGTGACTTATCTCGGTAAGTGCTTTATTGCGAAAAATGGCCCAGGCGTATGGGAAAGCCCAACTCAATCTAACTGGTTCTGGGATGAGATCTCTTGCCAGTAAGTCTTTAACCTAGCGGTATAGCTTCTAGACATAGAGCCTCAGGTTTTTCCTTGAGGCTCTTTTTTTGTTTGTCGCCAGTAAAATGCGCCACAAATTTAACGTGTTACACAAGGTGCCGTTTTAGAAATACGCTATGAAAGGATTTGAGTAATCTTAGATTGCAAATTCAATGTTTATCTTTTTTGTTGAACAGGATTAAACTTCGCGCGTAATTTTTATTAACTTTTTTTAAAGGTGCGCATAATGTCAACAAAACTGGCAAACCCAGCTCCACTAGGCCTGATGGGTTTCGGTATGACAACCATCCTGCTTAACATCCATAACGCAGGTTTCTTCCCTATTGATTCTATGATCCTAGCAATGGGTATTTTCTATGGTGGTCTTAGCCAAGTTCTTGTTGGCATGATGTGCTTCAAGCGTGGTGATACTTTCGGTACAACGGCGTTTACCTCATACGGTCTGTTCTGGCTGACACTGGTTGGTTTGATCGTAATGCCTTACATGGGCTTACCAGCTAGCCCTGCAAGCTTCATGGGTTGGTACTTACTTCTATGGGGCGTGTTCACAGGCTTCATGTTTATTGGTTCACTGTGCTACCCAGTCGCGAAGCAAGTAGTCTTTGGTTCACTAACGATCCTATTCTTCCTACTTGCTGCACGTGACTTCACAGGTAGCGAGCTGATCGGCACAATCGCTGGTTTTGAAGGTATCTTCTGTGGTGCAAGTGCAATTTACTTCGCTATGGCGCAAGTACTGAACAACGAATATGGTCGCACTATTCTGCCTATCGGCGAAAAGAAAGCGGCGGAAGTAGAGCTGCAACAAGTCGCTGCATAAATATAAAAGATTTGATTGCCGTGACGCCTGAATCACGAGCAGTCAAACGTTGGGAACCTAATACGAAAGGGGTTAGCTGATGCTAACCCCTTTTTTTACCACTGCTTTTCTTAATGTATAGCTTTCGCTATTAGGTAGAAGGCTGCTCTACCGGTTTAGACTCCACCTCTGATGAAGGTTCTTTGCCCGTCTTACGGCGGTACTTGTCTTCCCAGTAGTCTGCGCCTTTAATGCCAAGTTTCACTGGGTTAAATGTGTACTCAGTGACACCTTGTCTTTGCTGTTCTTCATAGTCATGCAGCGCTTTTAGTGCTGGCTTAGACATGAAGAAGATAATCAGAATACCGACGATGTTTAGCCATGCCATTAGGCCTACACCTACATCACCCATTGCCCATGCAAGGTTTGCGGTCTTAACTGTACCGTAGAACACAACGGCGATTAATGCGACTTTTAGTAGGAACATTAAGCCGTTAACTTTGAAGGTACGGCGGATATACGCAATATTTGTCTCTGCGATGTAGTAGTACGCAAGAATGGTTGTGAATGCAAAGAAGAACAGTGCAATCGCGATGAACGGTTTACCGATACCTGGTAGTGCACTTTCGATGGCCATCTGAGTAAATACAGGACCGTTTGCGGCAATATCGGCTGCTACGTTCTGAACTAGGAAGCCTTCAGCACCGTGTACGTTGTATGCACCAGTAATGATGATCATAAATGCGGTTGCTGAACAGACGAGTAGCGTATCAATGTAGATAGAGAACGACTGAACCAGACCTTGCTGAGCAGGGTGATCAACACTTGCTGCTGCCGCTGCGTGAGGACCTGTACCTTGGCCTGCTTCGTTAGAGTAAACACCACGTTTAACACCCCAACCAATCGCAGCACCAACGCCCGCCATCGGAGTGAATGCGTCGCCAACGATCATTGCGAATACGCGTGGCACTTCGCCGATGTTAAGTAGGATGATGATGAACGCTGTTACGATGTAAGCAAGCGCCATGAAAGGAACAACAATCTGCGTGAAGTTTGCGATACGTTTAACGCCACCGAAGATGATGAACGCAAGAATCACGGCAATGATAGTACCTGTTAGGATTTTCGCGAAGCTGAACGTCCCAATGGCAGTTTCAATCATCGCACCAGAACCGAATGCCGCTTCTACTGCGTTACCGATACTGTTTGATTGAACGCCCGGTAGTAAGAAACCACAAGCAAAGATAGTCGCGATAGCAAAGATCCATGCATACCACTTCTGACCCATTGCTTTTTCAATGTAGTAAGCAGGGCCACCACGGAACTCGCCGTTATCTTCCTCTTTGTAAATCTGCGCCAGCGTTG
The DNA here is from genome assembly GCF_003970385.1 of Vibrio aquaticus. Classification (GTDB taxonomy): domain Bacteria; phylum Pseudomonadota; class Gammaproteobacteria; order Enterobacterales; family Vibrionaceae; genus Vibrio; species Vibrio aquaticus. The sequence goes on from NZ_RXZH01000005.1 coordinate 130,641, forward strand.
ATTCTGCGTAAGCCGTTGCTGCGCCAAAGAACGCCACGACCCACATCCAAAATACCGCACCAGGACCACCGAAACCGATCGCCGCTGCAACACCCGCAATGTTACCTGTACCTACACGGCCAGAAAGTGATACCGCGAGAGCTTGGAAAGAGGAGATCCCTTTGTCTGAGCTCTTACCCGATAGAAGCAAGCGCCACATTTCACTGAAATGACGAATTTGAACAAATCGAGTCATGATTGAATAGAACAAACCAGCGCCCAAGCACAGATAGATCAGTATTGGGCTCCAGATGATTCCATTCAAAAAATCAACAATTGACTGCATAGTTAGTTTCCCTGTTTGTTGTTTCTAATGGTTGTTTTATGAGCAGGATATTACCCTTTTTGTAACCGGTTTGTTAATTTATTTATCTTTGGGTCTTTTGTGTCGTGATCTGAAACACAAAATGCTAATAAATTGTTAAATTGTAGGTTTTGGTTATTTAGTAAAGGCTAATTGTCTGCTGATGTGGCTGTTTAGGTTCGCTTGGTAAACGTTTTCAAAGATTATGCGCAAGATGGCTTACCTAGAATTACTTTGCAGATAAGCCATAAATTAGATGAATGTATTGTGGTGTGGTGGCTAGGCTTGGTATCTCGCCATACTCAGTTCTTGTATTGAATGCTGACCTTGAGAAGAGATGCTCTCGGTTAGAATATCAGCCGAACCACATGCCATCGTCCAACCCAATGTTCCGTGGCCAGTATTGGTATAGAGGTTGGAAATCGGTGTTTGACCAATGATTGGCGTTCCATCCGGTGTCATTGGTCGAAATCCTGTCCAGTAATCGGCTTGATCAAAATCGACACCTTTTGGGAACAGCTGCTGGACGACATGGTTTAGGGTCGCTAGTCGCTTGTCAGGTAACTGCGCATCAAATCCGGCGAGCTCTGCCGTGCCGGCGACTCGAATCCGTTTATCAAAGCGAGTGACTGCGACTTTGTAAGTCTCATCCATGATGGTCGAAGTGGGCGCGTCTGCATCATTAAGGACGGGTAGGGTGAGTGAATAGCCTTTCACGGGATAAACGGGAAGGTTAATACCCAGAGGGCTTAGCAGTTGTTTTGAATAACTGCCCATCGCAACAACCACATAATTCGCTTGAATTTCGCCTTGTGAGGTTTTAATCGCGCTCACCTGGTTCTTTTCAACCTGTATACTTTCAATGTTGGTGTTGAATAGAAAAGTCACGCCAGCTTGCTCTGCCATCGCCTGTAATTGCTGGCAGAAGAGATAACAATCCCCAGTTTGATCGTCTGGTAAATAGAGCCCGCCGGTTAAACTGCCTTGCATGTTCGCCAGCCCCGGTTCCTGAATCAGACATTGTTTCGGAGTAAGCAGTTGGCAACGCGTCCCACTCTCCGTGAGCAGAGTTATGTCTTTTTGTACTGCATCTAATTGAGCGTGGGTACGGAAGATTTGCAGTGTCCCTTTACTGCGCCCTTGGTACTCCAAGCGATATTGTTGGTTTAATTTAGCTAAACATTCACGGCTGCGGTTAGCGATAGTTAGCATGCGAGATTTATTGATGCGATACTTGTCTAACTGGCAATTCGCCAACATCTTTCCAGCCCAAGAGACCAATTCAGGTGTCAGGTTTGGGCTGACTTTTAGGGGCGCGTGTTGTTCAAACAGCCACTTCATCGCCTTTAAAGGAATACCCGGCGCTGCCCACGGTGAAGAGTAACCATAAGAGATCTGCCCTGCATTAGCGAAGCTAGTCTCTTCTGCTGCTTTTGATTGTCTATCGATGACGGTGACATCGAATCCGGCTTGGTTTAGATACCAAGCACTGGTTAGCCCTATCACGCCGCTGCCTAAAACCGCTACTTTCACGTTTGCATCTCACACTATGAATTTTTGCCTAGCATGGTTAATTTACATTCGGTTAACAATCAATAAGAATTGATATTAGGTTTTAGATTTTCTAAAGGGTAGGTATGAAGTCAACCATTCTTCATGGGGTGAATCTCGTCTGCATCGTCGCTCGTCATCACAGTTTGACCAGCGCTGCAAAAGAGCTCAATCTTACCGTTGGCGCAGTCAGTCAGCAGTTACAACAGATCGAAGATAAGCTTGGTTTTGCCGTTTTTGAGCGCCATGCTCGTGGAATTCGATTGACTGAAATAGGCGCGAAGTTGGTTGAATCGACCGGCCATCATTTAAGTGCAATTGAAGAGAATGTTTTTCAGCTCACTCATGTCTCTGAACGTAAGCAAATCCGCTTGAAGCTCACCCCATCGTTTGCCTTTAAGTGGTTAGTCCCTAAGCTTGAAAAGTTCCATAAACAGTATCCAGATGTGCAAATCCATACCTTTGCCGAAGGTGCATTGGTCGACAGTGACAAACGAAATTTTGATATCGCGATTGATTACGGACCTTTGCCTTACAAGCACACCTCGGCAGAGCTGCTTATGGAAGAGTCGCTGATAGCGGTAATGAGCCCGGATTATTATCAAGCCCACTTAGTGGATCAAGGCGATGCTAGCTGGGCTAACGTGTCCTTATTGCATGATGTGATGCCCTGGGAAGGTGCGGTGAAAGATCATGAGTGGCGCTTTTGGGCTGAGCACCATGGTCTAACGTTCAACACTAATCAAGGACACTTCTTTAACCGAACGGACATGGCTATGTCTGCTGCGGAAGCGGGCGTTGGTATTGCACTCGCTCGTTCAGCGCTACTCAGCAATGAGTTAGAAAAGGGCAGTTTAGTCGCCCCGTTTCCTCCTATCTCTGCTCATGCGGGTTATTTCATTCTTACCAATACCGACTCACCTTATACGCGACTCTTTAAAAACTGGCTAAGACTAATGATTAATTTGTAAATAGCGATGACGCGTTGATATGCACCCACTACACTTAGTAGTGAACTTGATTGGGTAGACAACAATCAAGAATATAGGGGCAGCGCATTATGGAATCTCACCAGGGCCGATGCAGCTATCAAAACCCTGATGGCTGGTGCTGCGATCAACCGTGTGGCGAGTCAGGACTCTGTTACTGGCACGATCCAAAGATCGATAAAAGTAAAGACGATATAAAAGATCAGGTTGAGCAATGGGCCGCAGCAGGTAAACCTTTAGACGGATTTCAGTTGGCAAAAACAAATTTAGAAGATATCGATTTAGTGAATCGGGGCTGCAAAGAGGGGTATTCATGCCGAGATGCCGATTTTTACCGGGCAAACTTAACTGACGCACATTTTTTTGGCTTAGACTTACGCGGCTCATCGTTGATGAAAACGAAGCTGATTGGGGCGAATTTGCATTGCGCCAAGCTGGAGAATTGCAACCTTCTTGGGGCTTCTCTTTCACGCGCCAAGCTAGAGAACATCAAATGGGGGGGGGACTTAAAACAAGAGCAAGCGGCGAAACAATGCTTTAAGACCAGGCAAACGAAAGAAGCCTTGATGTTTTGCCAAGAAGCAGAAGAGGTGTGCCGTAATATTCGCAAGCAATGTGAGAAACAGGGGCTATTTGAAATGGCCGGGGATTTTTTTAAGCGAGAAATGCGATTTAGGCGCTATCAGATGCCACTGTTCAGTTTTAAGAGGGCGATCTCTAAGCTGGTGGATGTCTTTTGTGGCTATGGCGAAGATCCCATTCGCGTGGTCGGTTTCTCCATCTTCTTGATATTGGTCTGTGCGTTGGCTTACTTCTTTTTGGATACCACGGGCGCTCACCCTATTTATGAGGGAGTGACGGGTTGGAAATTCTACGCACTAGAGTTCTTTAATTCGCTCTACTTCAGCGTCGTGACGTTCACGACCTTAGGGTATGGTGATATCTCACCGGTAGGCGTGGCGAGGTTCATCGCTGCCTGTGAGGCGTTCTTAGGCAGCTTTACTATGGCGCTTTTTGTTGTCGTGTTTGTGAAGAAGATGACTCGTTGACGCCGTTGTTATCTAACAGTGTTCGGCGCAGTCACTGCTTAGCCAATCAGCGAGGATAATTTGGTCATCTTTGTACTGATTGGCAAAGTGTTCGATCAAGGCTGCAAGGTGCTCTCCCGTATCGCACATGGGGTCAGCGACCAGATCTTCTGAAACGACAATCGCACCACCTTTAGGCGTTGCTTGAGTCTCTAACGTAACAGGAATAATGAATTTCGATTGGCTAGCGACATGATGATGCTTCAAAGTTCTTGCTTGTTGATGAAGCGTGTCGAGTGTGTCAGCTTGGTAGTCAGTATTGTTAAAGCCGATGTCGATGGTAAAGATGAGACCTCGGTACAAAATGGTCACAGGAATGCGCAGTTCAGGCGTTTGATTGTTTAAGCCGAGAACAAGATCACCAGCAAGGTGTGGCAGCTGATGGAATTGGTTTTTAAGTAGGTCAATCGCCTGCTTCCAGTGCTTGTGTTCAGAGCCTGGGAAAGTAGATAACAGGGTCGGGGTGTCAGTTTCAACAAAAGAAAGGATGGAATCTGCGTATAGGTAGTTCACTGCGATGGGATATCATGTAAAAACGGAATAACGCAGAGGCTAACTAAGAATAGTCAAAAGCACTAGAGTGAGTGTGGGATATTTTGAATTGAGTAGCGGTATCTGTGAGTCTAGAAAAGAAAAAGGCTACTCAGTGGTCACTGAATAGCCTTGAATCGTTTATGCAGCGTTAGCAAATTCGGCGAGGAACGCTTCTTTTAATGAGTTGAAGCGTTCAACGAGATCATCAATTGCGGCTTGGTCATAGGCTTTTAGGCCACTAGCCACCATACGCTTGATGCCTTTACCGACGATTTCGCCATTCTCTTTGAAGTCAAAATTGAGCGTTACAATGCCGCGTTTCCCTTCAACATCGAATGTTGCACCTGCAAATTCAACTTCTGGGTGGGTCAAATCTAGGTGGTCAAATTCCACTTCCATGCTTTCATAGATAACCAATGGACGTTGGCAGTTGATCATCATCTGCTGCTCTTCCATTAATGGAACCATGATGTGTGGGAAGTTCATACCAGAGAACTGAACATAGCTTGTCACAACGTGCTCAATGAACTCTGGGTTGCTGCTGACTTCGCCTTCACGAGTCATGTGCAAATACTCTTTGCCATTTGCATCAACGAGCGCACTTTCTTTCTCACACTTATTTTCAATCGACAGCGAGACGCCATCGTTCACCATGCCAGAGAAATTGAAGCGCATCTTTTGACTGATGCCTTCTTTGCTCAGTAGAACAGCGAAAAGCAGATCGCCCGGTACACAGAAGCGCTTATTGTCTTCGTTGTGGATTGGGTTAAAGTCACCCGCTACTTTTTTCGCAAAGTGGCTTGCTTGCTGACGAGTGAACTGGAACTGCTGATTATCTTGTGAAAAATACGGTGTAAGAAACATACTTTTATTCATGTGGCCATAACTGCCGCGCAGTATACATGAACCCAAGTGCTTAAATGGTCTATCCAGATAGGCTAGACCAGTTTTGACCAAACTTTGACCTCAATGATACGGCTGGATGTCGCTGCCAGAATCTCAAATAGCCATTCTTCACATTCGATGATTTCACCTTTTTGCGGTACTTTTCCTGCTTTCCAAGTCAAGTAACCATTCAGGGTTTGGAAACCTTCGATGGATTCGCCATCCAACGCACCGAGCGCTAAACGCCTTTTCAGTTCATTGAGTGGAATAAGAGCGTCCATCCTCCAACTGCCATCTTGATGTTGTCTTGCCCACTTGTGCTGAGGCGCTTGACCTAACTCACCCGCAACAGACTCAAGAATATCGTAGTGGGTCACTATGCCTTGAATATCGCCATATTCATCGACAATAAACGCCATCTCACCATTGTTTTGCTGCATTTGATTTAACAACGGTAAGCCTTTCATCGATTCTGGGTAGTATTTTGGTTTTCTTGCTAAGCGAACCACTTTCTCAATCGACAATTCTTCATATTGATCAAGCAACACTTTCGATGAAATTGTGCCAATGATGTTATCCAATCCGCCATGACAGACTGGCCAAACGGAGTGCTGAGTTTGGCGTATTAGTACCAGCAGTTGCTCGATAGGCAATTCCACATCGAGGTAATCAATATCACAGCGCGGGGTCATCAGTGACGTCACCAATCGGTCATTGAGATAGAGAATATTGCGAATCATCTCTTGCTCTTGGGGCTCGATAGCACCGGACTCTGAACCTTCATTGACAACCGCAAAGATGTCTTCTTCGGTGACTTGCTCGTTGTCGTTGCCATGTTGACGAAACAGTTTAAGCAGCGCGTCAGTAGAGCCACTGAGTAGCATCACAAAAGGTGACGTTAGCATCGCGAGCCAGTGAATCGGGTAGGCAACGATGACGGCAATACGTTCTGCATTTCGTTGAGCAAAGCGTTTAGGTACAAGCTCACCGACTACAATCGCAAAGTAGGTGATGATCACGACGACACTCGCGGTCGCGACAATCGAAGCCAGTTCTGGTTCTAAGCCGTTATGGATTAGCCATTGTGCCAATGGGCCGGACAGTGTCGCTTCACCGAAAATACCGCTAAGGATACCAATAGCGGTGATGCCGATTTGGATAGTAGATAAGAAGCGTGTTGGGTTGTTTTTTAGCTCAAGAGCAAGCCTTGCGGAAGATTGGGTTTCTGCGAGCTTTTTAAGACGGCTCGATTTTGCTGCGACAAGCGCAAGTTCTGACATGGCAAAAATGCCGTTTAGGGTGATAAGCCCCACCAGTATGAAAATGTCCATTAATTGGTCCAGTTATAAACACCTCGAAAGCATAGCGCAAAAGATAGTCAGTATGTGCGGATGTTTGGCGAATAATTTTTGCCTTGTCGACAACGTTTAGAAGTTGATATTCATTAGGTGAAAATTTGGCAAGATAGGCTGTGTAGTTGAGTCGCAAACTTTGCTTTTGTCGAGGGCTCACCATGAATCAAATGCACCTCTTTTGGTGTGGGAGCAATCCCCTGAACAAAGCGAAGTAAATCGTCTTTGTCTGCATGGGCAGAGTAACCAGACATGGTATGAATCTGCGCCTTCACTTCGACTTCTTGTTGATCAATCTCTATCGCCATTGCGCCAGACTGAATGGCTCTTCCTAGCGTTCCTTCGGCTTGATAACCCGCTAACAAGACATCGGTGCGCTCATCGGGTAAGAGAGCTTTAAGGTAATCCATGATTCGGCCACCTTGGCACATACCAGATGCGGCAACCACGATCGCCGCTTCCCTTGTGGATTGCAGTCGATTAACCAACCTTTGGTGAGTGCGGTAATCTTCGACCGTAATACACTGCTCAAAGGCCAGCGGGTGGCGATGCATCTTAAGGCGCTGCTTGGCTTCTTGCCCCCAAAGCTGTTTGAAGCGTCGATAAGAACGAGTCACGCGCTGCGCCATCGGCGAGTCCAAAATGATCGGAATTGAAATGTCGATTTGGTGATCATGAATCAGCTGTTCAATATCAAACAGCAGTTCTTGAGTTCGGCCGACGCTAAAGGCGGGGATTAAGATAGTGCCACCATCTTCCAGTGAGCGATCAATGATTGCCTTAAGTCGCTCAGAGCGAGTCGCAATGTCATCATGCGGTTTATCACCATAGGTGGTTTCAATCAGCAGGTAATCCGCTCGCTCAGGCGGTAATGGGTCAGGTAATAAAGGCGTGTTACTCGGGCCTAAATCACCAGAAAACACCACCACCTCTTGATTGGCTAAACGCACTTCGATGTAGGCAGAGCCGAGTATGTGCCCTGCAGGCTGGAAACGGATCGCCATTGAATCTGCTAATACGGGCTCTAGCTCAATCCACTGATTATAGGGCTGCGGCTTAAGCAACTTACGGATCTTATTGAGTACCCGTTGCGACTGTTTGGGCTTTAACCCGAGTTGAAGCTTTAAGCTATCTTCGAGCATTAATGGAATAAGTTCTGCTGTGGCATCACTGCAGTAGATGGGCTGATTAAATCCGGTCGCGAGTAACCAAGGCAGGCGACCAATATGGTCAATATGCGCGTGGGTAATGACTAAGGCGTTGATGTGCGAGGTGTCAAATTCAACCTCAAGCGGGCGAGTATCGGCACCTTGGAATAATCCACAATCGATGAGAATCGCTTGATGTGTATCTCTTAACTCATGGCAAGAGCCGGTGATGGTGTGCTTGCCACCATGATGAATGATTTCCATGTAACCCCCTCGCAAAACTTCGCTACGACAGTGCCGACAAAGCTATTTTACGACAAGTCGCTAGGCGAGAAATGCGAGGGCTTAGCAGTTTTTAAAGTAATTTATCGACTTCTCAGTAGGTTATCTGCGAGTGATTCCCTATTGCTTTCCTAGTGAGAGCTGAATTACCTACTGGGAGCAGAATTGTCTACTGAGGCGCTTGAGTTGGCTGTTTTTGCGTTTCAAGCAGAGTGACCTCCGCATCAAGCTCAGCGATCTTTTGTTCCATTAGCTGATGGCAATGATCGGCCAAAGCGCGTGCATCATTGATGGTATAGCCAGTGACGTCAATAGGCTCAAGCATTTCAGTAATCACCACGCCATTATTACGGCGATTTAAGTTGATCTTATTGTGGGTGGTGCTGACCACCATTGGCGTAATTGGCACACCTGCTTCAATCGCCATACGAAAAGCGCCCGTCTTAAATGGCAATAGTCCACGCCCTTTACTGCGCGTGCCTTCAGGGTAAGCCCAAACAGACAAATCACGCTGGTGGATCGCTTCGGCGACCTGTTTAATCGTGTCGCGCGCTTTGGACTTATCTTGACGATCAATCAAGATGTTGCCTGTAATCCAATACAGTTGACCGAAAAATGGCACCCAAATCAGTTCCTTTTTGCCTAAAGAAACCGTGCGCGGTCGTAACATCCCCGGTGAGGTGACAAAGTCATAAACGCTTTGGTGATTAGAGATATACACGCTGTTGTTTGGCGTCGGTGCATGCTCCAATCCACGCTGGATAAGCTCAATTCCGACCAGTTTATGCAGTTGGTTAAACCAGCGACAGAAGAAGTAGACGTGCTTGGGATTTCTTGGGCTAAACAGGCAATAGAGCAACGCAAATAAGGTGGTAAACACCACAAAGATCCCAGCCAAGATAAGACGAATAATAGTCAGCACAACACACTCCTCGATTAAACCTATCGGTGAATTTAGAGTTTTAGGTCTAGTTAACTAAATTGCAACATTTTTGGTGGGAGGTTTAGTTAGACGATGAAAAGGTGTGAAGTGGGATCGAAAAATAGCCAGATATCTTATTTAACTCATTATTTTAAAAGGAAAAAAGGTGAACACTTGTTCGCTGAGTCTTAGCTGAGGGGGAGTCTGTTAGTGATGAAAAAATAAAAAGCCCAGCGTGAACTGGGCTTAGAATGATTACAGCTTAGATTGAGCTCGATTCAATCGGTCATGAACCGCAAACCACTCTTCGCTCACTGGTGGGCGCTCAACCCAGATCTCATCACAGCCCCATTTATCAGCTTCATCAAGCGCGCGGTAAAGGTCATGCGAGTACTGCGCGACATCTTGTGGCATCAGCTTAGATTTAAAGCCTAGTGAAGCTTCAATTGCAGAGTAGTGTAAACAAGCGATGTTGTTGCCGTTTGCTGATTCAATATCGCTAAGATCAACCAAGCGTACTTTAGTATTTGGCTGATAGTGGCTAGTGACATTACCAGGTACTGCAACCGCGTGAGCTTTAGGCGCGAGAACTTCTTCATCTAAAGTCTCTGCTAGTTGTGTCGCGGTCACTGGGCCTGTGCGAAGCACTCGAAATGGCTTTTGAGTCAGGTCGATAATGGTCGACTCTAGGCCGTGAACACAATCACCACCATCAAGTACCGCAGCAATTTTGCCACCTAGCGAGTTCATCACATGCTCTGCGGAAGTTGGGCTTAGCTTTTTGTATGGGTTTGCTGATGGAGCCGCCACTGCCATACCTGAAGATAGCAGTGAAGCAAAAACATCGTGCGCTGGCATGCGAATACCAATCGTGTCTAAACCACCGGTTACTACTGGCGTCGCTTGCTCTGCTTTGTTGAGTAGTAGCGTTACAGGACCCGGCCAGTAAGCGCTGGCAATAGTATAAGCTTCTTGAGGAATGTCCGTTGCCCAGTCAGTCAATTGCTCCACACTGCCGATGTGAACGATCAGTGGGTGGTTTGCTGGGCGACCTTTGGCAGCAAAGATTTTTTTCACTGCTTCAGGGTTTGAAGCATCGGCAGCAAGGCCATAAACGGTCTCGGTCGGAATCGCAACAAGTTCGCCAGAAGCGAGAATCTCTTTGGCTTGTTCAATATCTTTACTATTGCTTGATGCAAGGTGTTGCGTCTTCAATGTCTCTTCCTCAAAGAACCGATGGATAAAAATCTGAGCCGGCTATTTTAACCATGTTTCACAAAGTTTCGATGTTTAATTGAACATGAATTGTATCGATTGATAATATTTCGCTATATAACGACTACTTTCAACTGTTTAGCGGCTAAGAAAGTTTCTCTACGTGTGAAAGCTTGCTAACCAATGTGCTTAATTGAGCCAAAAGGGACAAGAAATTGAAGCAAACTTACGATTACATTGTTGTTGGCGGCGGGATTGTTGGCGTGTCGACGGCTTGGCAGTTACAGCAACGTCATCCAAATAGCTCGATTTTGCTGCTTGAGAAAGAGCAACGCTTATCGTCTCACCAAACAGGGCATAACAGTGGTGTGATTCACGCTGGGGTGTATTACGCACCTGGCAGTCTAAAAGCCGAGTTTTGTAAAGCGGGCGTCGCGGCGACCACCGAGTTTTGTCGCAAGCATTCTATTGCGGTTGAGAATTGCGGCAAGCTATTAGTTGCAACTACCCCCCAAGAAGTCGAGCGTATGAACACATTATTCAAACGCTGCCAAGACAACCAAATCGACGTTGAACTGATTGATCAGCAAGAGCTAAAGCGCAGAGAACCGAACATCACTGGACTCGGTGCGATAGCCGTCTCTGCAACCAGTATTGTCGACTATCGTAAAGTGACCCAAGCCATGGCGCAGGAGTTCCAACAAGCGGGCGGCGAGATACAGCTAAGTAGCGAAGTGATTGGTATTAGTGAATATGCAGACTGCGTCGAGGTTAAGGTTCACAGCCAATCTCAATCTTCCATTTTAAGCGGACGCTTCTTGGTGTCATGTTCTGGGTTAATGGCCGATAGAATCACTAGAATGATGGGGCTCGAAACCGACTTTCAAATCATTCCTTATCGCGGTGAATATTACCAATTACCCGCAAAGCATAACCAAGTGGTGAAACACCTCATCTACCCAATTCCAGATCCTGACTTGCCGTTCTTAGGTGTGCATTTAACTCGGATGATTGATGGCAGTGTGACCGTTGGGCCGAACGCAGTGCAAGGCTTCAAGCGAGAAGGGTATGGGCGTTTTAACTTTGATTTCAAAGATACCCTAGAGATGCTGAGCTTTACCGGATTTTGGAAGGTGACGGCCAAGCATTTTAAAACCGGGCTGGTGGAGTTTAAAAACTCTTGGTCGAAAGCGGGCTATCTAAAGCTGGTTAATAAATACTGCCCACAGATAGAGGTTGAAGACTTGCAGCCGTATCCTGCTGGTATAAGGGCACAAGCCGTGCTCAAAGATGGCAGCTTAGTGCATGACTTTTTGTTTGCTGAAAGCCCGCGCTCTTTGCATGTTTGTAATGCACCCTCACCAGCGGCAACCTCTGCTATCCCGATCGGTGGTTATATTTGCGATAAGATTGCAGACAAGCAAAATCTATAACTGCGGTTTTAGCTCAACCACATTCCCTTCAGGATCTTCTATATAGATAGATCGGCCAAAGCCTTGCGCGCCGTATCTTTCTACAAAGTCATTGGTAGTAATACTGTGTGACTCAAGGTAGTTACGTAGCTGTTGCTCATCAAACTCGCTTGTTTGCAGGCAGAAATGATCAACGTTGCGCCCGTTTTGTTCGGGTGCTTTCCCTCCTAGTTTTCCCAACTCACTCTCTACTGTCACGATGTCGATCAGTGCATTACCTGCTCTGAGTTGGGTTAGGCCCAATTCGGGTAGCTCTCTTTCTATTGGGCAAGCAAGAATGTCTTGATAAAAGGCGAGCATTTTCTGTAGGTTAGAAGTTCTTAACACGATGTGGTCGATAGCCAGTATTTGGATAGGGCTTTGGCGAGTCATCGTTGGTATCCCATTAAATTTGATTACATACAGTATAAGACCTACTGCATGAGGCAGAGGAAATAATAATGAAGACTATAACGTTAGGTGCATTACTCGCTCTTTTTAGTGCCAGCAGTTATGCAGGCAGTGCGCAGGTGTCTGAATGGCAATGTGACATGATGTATAAAACAGGTGTCTTGGCTCAAGGCGCGCCTGTTGGGTGCGACCGATTAATGAAGGTTGATTTCGATTACGTTAACTTCGCAGGTAAAACAGAGCAGGGCAGTATGATTGTTCTCGATGTGGTTGCCCCGTCAGTCGAGCGTATTTTTGCCGAGTTATATCAGCGTAAATTTCCGCTCCACTCTGCGCGATTAATGCGTGAGTTTAAAGGGGACGATAATGCCTCGATGGACGCCAACAATAGCAGCGCATTTAATGCTAGGGCGATAACGGGTGGCAGCAGTTGGTCTAAGCATGCTTATGGCGTAGCGGTAGATATCAACCCAGTGCAGAACCCATTCTTAGAGTTTGGAGATAATGGCACTATAAAAGTGAAGCCGACTCAATCTGCAACTCAGTACATCAACCGAACGCAGTTTCGTGCTCGCTCAGAGTTAAGCCGAACAGGTATGGCTGAAGAAGTCGTCGATCTATTTGCTCATCACGGATTTCTTATTTGGGGCGGGGATTGGAACACACCTATCGATACTCAGCATTTCGAAGTTGGCTCAAGGAAGTTCGTCAATCAATTAGTCTCCAAACCTAAGCCAGAAGCGACGAAACTGTTCAACCGTTACATCGACTCATACCGAGCGTGCTACCAGCAAAACAAAACGCAAGGTGCTGAGAAAGCGCGAGCGATATGTGCTTATAAGACAGTGAAAGCGTATTAGGTTAGTACTAATGTTTAGTACAACGAGTGGATTTCATTGGTGATAGAAAACAAAAAGGCGCTAACTCAAAGAGTTAGCGCCTTTCCAAACGTTTGGTGGAGCTGGCGGGAGTTGAACTTGATCTCTAACTATCTGTTTTTCATTAATTTGTATTGATTTGATTTTTACTGGTGTATCTTTCGGTGTACCTATTCTTTCCGGTTACCACCATTTTCCCCCAAATAGGGTGCACTTCCTCAGAATCTAAATCTCTCATCTATCTCAACGGAACAACTCCTGAGTTGTTCATGATACAAAATACAATTTTAAAGTTGTTAGAGGGGGTATTTACAACTAATATGTTGTTTATGGTGACTGGTACAACAATAGAGTTGTTTGAGGTGTGTAGTGAAGAATATTGATGAAATTGCAGTGCTGCTTACCGAGCAACGTAAAAAGCAGGGTATCGAGCAAAAAGACATGTACATGCGAATCGGCATGAAGCAGCAACAGTATCAACGTATTGAAGCGGGTAATGACGTAAAACTATCTACCTTGCTCAGAGTGCTGGAAGGGCTGGATTTAGAGCTTTCTATTGTTCCAAAGGGAGATAAAGCGTCTCCTTCCCTAGTCGAGAGGGTACTAGATAGCCAAAGTGAACTTGGCAAAAGTAAAGGTAGGCTAGAAGATGACTCTGATGACCTTGGGTTTTGGTTTGACTCAGAGGATAACTCATGAGTAAGCAGTTTGAGAAAGTTGAAGGCTTAAACATCCAACTACACGGTAGCGATGTTGCTGTCATTGCGCATTATGCTGGTGGGAAAAACATACTGACCTTCAATCCCGAATTTGTTGCGCTGCCAGCTGATAAACGGCCTGTTTTTACCTTGAGGCAACTGCGCGATCCAGGCTATTTAAGTAAACCTCAGATTCGGACCGATAAGATCCCACCTGTATTATCCAATCTGTTACCAGAGGGAGCATTGAGAGAGCTGACAGCCAAAGCGCTCCAATGCCACGTAAACAACGAATTTTCAATCCTTGCCTATTTAGGCTCTAACTTGCCAGGAGCACTAATCGCTAAGCCGATAAAAGCGGGTGATGTGCCCGATTGGGCGTTAGAGCAGCGATTATCGACAGAGCCTCAACAAATCAATGTTAAACATGCTGATACCAAGTTTTCATTGGCAGGCGTACAAATGAAGTTTTCCTCGTCACATCTAGATGGCCGATACCATATCGATCAAGAGATTTCTGAGGATATGTGGATTATTAAAACCCCATCCACTGTTCACAAAGGTGTACCTGTCAATGAATATACCTGTATGAAGCTGGCTGAGACGGCGGGGGCAGAGATACCTGAAATACGACTAATTGAACTGGAAGAGCTTGAGGGGTTACCCAGTATTAAATTACCGGATGAGAAATATGCCTATGGCATCAAGCGATTCGATCGTAGTGGCGAAGGGCGTATCCATACTGAAGATTTTGCTCAAGTATTTGGCCTTTACCCTTCGGACAAATATCAACGGGTTAACTATGAACAACTAGGCAACGTGCTCTATCAATCTAGCTCTGAACGATTGAAAGACATTCAGCAGATGGCAAGAAGGTTATTGATTAACATCTTGCTAGGAAACGGCGATGCACACCTTAAAAACTGGACGTTGATTTATAGTGATGCTTACTCCCCGCGCTTATCGCCTCTTTATGACGTGGTGTTCACCTCTCCGTATATAGAAAATGACAGCCTTGCACTGAACATGGTAGGAACCAAGCAATGGTTTGAAATCACCATGAAACACTTTGAAGTGTGGGCTGAGAAATCTGGAGCACCGTGGGTTGCGATTAAGCCACATCTGATTGATGTGATGAACCTGGCTCGAAAAAACTGGCCTGATTTGCTGCAAGAGCTTCCCATGGAGGAAGGGCAAAAAGGCGCGCTAAAGAAACACTGGGGCAAGTTGAGTGATGACTTCAGAATTCCCCTGTAGACGTAAAAAAGAGAACTAGATGAGCAAGTTACTTAATCTAGTAGACTAGGGGAGGCTCTAGCTGATCACCTATTCATCTCGATAGGTATAAACAGCCAACGCATTATCTATTGTAAACAAAAAGACGCTAACTCAAAGAGTTAGCGTCTTTCCAAACGTGCTGGCGTAAGTTGAATCCAAAGTCTATTTTATTGATTTTTAAACCTTTTCTTTGGTTTGTTTTTTTGGGAATACTAAGTGTAAACGGTATCTGTAATTGAGCTAGCTCTTTAGTCATGTATCTACTTTTCAGTACTTTTTTCAACTCGACTAAGTAGATTTGGGACAAGAGTTTGGCTCCAGCCTGCCACAAAGCTGAGTCCAAGCATGATCCATAGATCATCGGCAAACTTTCCCATCACCAAGTTAGCTTGTGTCAGCACTGTCAAAATGAAACCACAAATAATGCTAACAATTAGCTTTACGGAGACCTCAGATAGAAAATGTGTAATTTTTAGGTGAGCACACTGCTTTACAAGTTGTTTGTCTATGAGAGAAAAGAATAAACCGCCTAGAGTAGAGCTACAAATCACACGCAATACAAATTGATAATCTTCTGAGTTTGGATTGATTGATGTGATGAATGTAGCGAGTATGGCTATTGAAAACAATACAATAGTCAAGATCAGGTTTCGGGATTCTTTCTTTTCAATTTGGTGGGCAATTTGTCCTTTTAGTCTACCTTTAGCTTGCTCTACATCTCCTTTAAAGGCATCTACCACTGCATTAACGACTATGTCTGAATATTCATTTCTTTCTTTATCAGAGTGGGTATAAGTTTCAAGCTCATCTCTCAGGGATTGTAGCTGCTCTAAGTCTTTATGTGCATCTAGATTGTGATTAATACTTGAATTCATAGCATGATAACATGTTGAGATCTTGCCTTTTGAGCTGAGATATATCTGATAATTTGCTGAGTTAACAACAAGTTTTCGATCACCACTAGCCAAGCTTTCATCATAGGTTTCTGCGGGCACATACTTTATCTTCGGAGAAACCAAGTTTAGTGTTTTTGTTTCACTTAGGTAGCCTCTGAACTTTACGTTATGCACGCTTGAGAAAGACTCTGCAAGTCTATTTCTATCCCCATGAATTTTGTCAGCAATAGTAAAAACTATATTGGTAAATGCCAGTGGCTCGTCATGTAGTCTGCTACGACTGTAATCTGCTGCAATTGTATCGATAATGGGTTTGATTTGGTGGTACTCACTATAAAAGTTGTCATCTATTTCTTGAGCTGCAATTACCATGTGGTACATCATGTGTTGAATGTCTACGACAATGGCAACTCTGTATGGTGATGAGACCTCTTCATCATTACTTAAAAACTTGTAGTGACCAGTTACTTGAGGAATAACCACTTCATCTACAGCTGCGAATGTACCGCAAAAAAACTTAATTAAGTCGACAAGATCATTCATTAAGTAGTCTTCCTACAAATGGTTGTTGGGGGGATTGTGAGGTAAGAATACTGAATATTCGGTATTCTTTCGTTGTCCCACCACTCAAAACTTCATCTGCATTTAGAACATTGGAGTATGTGGCTGTTTACTTGTTTTGTTTTCTAATCAATGGATTAAGTGGTTATTACAGCTACCTAATATAAGTTGTTGATAACAAGCTTTCTTGGTTTAGTGATATGTGGATATGTGGATATGTGGATATGTGGATATGTGGATATGTGGATATGTGGATATGTTATCAATATGTAAGCTAGCGTCCAAGGCGGCAGTTTTAGCACCAGTTAAGTAAATAAAGAAGGGTATAGGAATCAAGTAATTAATAAGCCTCTTTTAAACTAGCCTTTGACCTGTAGCTCTTGCTGAGTGTTCTAATATAGCGTTTCATGGTGGTGCAACGTTAGTAGTCATTTAGTTCTTCATTCAACTAGCCCAAATTGACCATAGCTTATAACATAGGCTCTCTGTACCTCATGCCCTATCTGACGCAATTGACTTTAGCCTAGTACCACTAAAAGCAATTTTACGTTTTGATAACGTACTTTGCTTATCTCGTTTCGATTTAGTCGCAACTTTAGCTTGGTAGCTGGTTGTAGTGGTCAACTAAAATCGGGCTTTGTCGCTTTCTTTTCTATGGCTGGTGGCTTTGACACTGACCAAAGTTCATTCCGTGAGAGCTAGCCCATCACTTTCTTTCTAATGGATAGCTCTAACTCAAGGGCTAAAAGCTTAGCCTCGTGCTTACAAGATGTCTTAAGCGATCTTTTTATTTCAGATCTGTTTTCAAATAGAGGACGTTGTTGGCGAGGAAGCTGATATCGGAAACACTAGTTACCTGATGTTGATAAGGTCAAATATCGCATGTTTAGTACCAATTATTAGTACAAACAGCTCAGATATTGATTGTTAAAATAAAAAAAGGCGCTAACTCAAAGAGTTAGCGCCTTTCCAAACGTTTGGTGGAGCTGGCGGGAGTTGAACCCGCGTCCAAAAACCATTCATCATTGGTACTACATGCTTAGTCGATCTTTAATTTCACCACCCACCTGCGAACCGACACGCTAGTAAATGGCTATCCTGAATTAAAATTCGCCGTTCATCTCTCAGGCGGGAGAATCCGGGCTAGCGCGTTTGGGTTTGATCTCTCGTTGGTCCCCGTCTTACGTGCGGAAGCTAGGGCGAGAGAGCTCTGAGCAGGTTATTAAGCTGCTAGTGCGTAGTTTTCGTCGTTTGCGACTATTTTTTTGCGGCTTTTTACGTGGCCAACCGCCCCACGGCATGCACCTCAGACTTCAAAATTCCTGTCGAATCCTAAATCAGCCCCGAAGTGTTACTCGCATAGTACCAGAAAAGTGTAACCTGTCTAGCCTTGTGCGTTTAAGTGCTCAATATTAGCGCAATGAACTCTTCATTACGCGCGCTTTTTCGCGAGCCCAATCTTTTTCTTTAAGATCAGTACGTTTATCGTGCAGCTTCTTACCTTTCGCGACACCGATTTTTATCTTCACCCAAGAGCGAGACCAGTACAGTGAGAGAGCAGCAAGTGTCATGCCTTCGCGGTTGATACGACCTAACAGGTTGTCCAGTTCGCGGCGGCTCATTAGTAGTTTACGAACACGAGTCGGGTTAGCGACAACGTGAGTCGATGCTTGTTGAAGTGGAGTAATAGTCATGCCACTGACAAAAGCTTCACCGTCACGCATAAAGACGTAGCTTTCTGCGATATTGGCTTTGCCTTCACGAAGTGCCTTAACTTCCCAGCCTTGTAGCTCCATGCCGGCTTCAATTTCATCGTCGATAAAATATTCGTGGCGAGCTTTCTTATTTAGAGCGATGGTATTGCTACCCGCTTTTTGTTTAGATTTTTTCTTTGCCATAATAGCTGCATTATACGGTTAGGATGTGAGTTAGGAAATCCCTTTATTTGCGCTGAGTGCAAATAAAAGTAAAATTGCATCATGCTTGAGGTTCAAGCAGAGGTTAAGAGGAATCAATATGAAGCAAGTCAGCCGTTCTGCATTGGTGTCATTTAGTGCCGAGCAGATGTTCAATCTCGTGAATGACGTGGCGAGTTACCCAGAGTTCTTACCGGGGTGCTCAGGCTCGCGTGTGATTGAATCAAGCTCAGATGCGATGGTGGCTTCCGTTGACGTTGCAAAAGCAGGGATTAGCAAAACATTTACCACATCCAACGAGTTAGTCGGTGGCGAAGCTATCTTGATGAATTTGGTTGATGGGCCATTTAAAAGCTTGAAAGGAGGCTGGTTTTTTACCCCTCTTGATGAACAAGCGTGTAAGGTCGAGCTCAAGTTAGAGTTTGAGTTTTCCAGCAAAATGATCGAAATGGCTTTTGGTAAGGTCTTTAATGAGTTGACCAGTAATATGGTTAATGCATTTACTCAGCGTGCAAAACAGGTGTACCCAGCTTATGAGTATTGAGTCTGACATGATTCATGTTGAGGTGGTATTTGCACTGCCTCAAGAACAGCGTGTGTTTACGTTGGTCGTAAATAAAGAAATGACGGTTGAAGAGATCATTGCACAGTCAGGTGTACTAGAGCTCTACCCAGAAATTGACTTGAAAGAGAATAAGGTCGGGGTATTCAGTCGTAATGTAAAACTCAATGCGACGGTACAAGATAAAGACCGCATTGAGATTTATCGACCACTACTGGCCGATCCAAAAGAGATTCGCCGTAAACGCGCCGAGCAAGCAAAAGAGTCGGGCGCAGCAGACCCAGTCACAGGTGGGAAAAAGAACCCACTTAGAAAGCAAAATTAAACAGTAGGGAGGCCATATTCATGTCCTCCCTTCTTTTTATGGTTTGAGTGGTTGGCGACTAAACCCTTTGCAGCCACATTTTGTACACGGAATGATGACGGTTGGGTGGTTGTATTGAGTCTTATGCCCGCAGTCATCACAGACCAAATTACCTAAGCCAATCACTTCCCCTGCCTGATAGAGCCCTTGATGCTCCAAGTCTTGAAATAGCTCTACCCATTCGACTTTCGTTCGGTCCGTAATATCCAGTAAGCCTTGCCAAATAGAGTCTGCAACCATCAGATAAAATGGGCCGCCTTTAGAATCTTCATAGTTGTCTGCGAACTCTTTTAAATCGGATTTCACATACGCAGAAACCAGTGCCATTTCATCTTTGGTTAGGTCATTGGCGGCTTGAGCCACTTTCCCTGATGTTTCGATGACGTGGTTCACTTCATCAGGGCTATGTTTGAGCGTCTCTACCACGTCATCTAGCATCTCTTCATAACCCGCTTTACGTTTTGGCATAGCGCACCTCCTCAAGATTCGAATCCATGTGTTCCCCTAAATACAAGTATGACGGGGATAGCTATTGTTGTACCTCGCTCCTTTAGGTATTCTATGACGATCTATTTAAGTCTGTTCTAACCGAACTCACAAATTCCAAGATAACTGGACATCATCGATGCAAGAACAATACAACCCGCAAGATATTGAACAGAAAGTTCAACAGCACTGGGACAACAACAAGACCTTTGTTGTAAGTGAAGACCCAAATAAAGAAAAATTCTACTGTTTATCTATGTTCCCGTACCCAAGTGGCCGACTGCACATGGGTCACGTGCGTAACTACACTATCGGTGATGTAGTCTCTCGTTTCCAACGCCTGCAAGGGAAAAACGTAATGCAACCAATCGGTTGGGATGCGTTCGGTCTACCAGCAGAAAACGCAGCAGTGAAAAACAACACGGCACCTGCACCATGGACTTACGAAAACATTGAGTACATGAAGAACCAACTTAAGCTTCTAGGCTTTGGTTACGACTGGAACCGTGAGTTCGCAACATGTACCCCTGAGTACTACCGTTGGGAGCAAGAGTTCTTCACTAAGCTTTACAACAAAGGCCTAGTTTACAAGAAAACTTCATCAGTTAACTGGTGTCCAAACGACCAAACTGTACTGGCTAACGAGCAGGTTGAAGACGGTTGCTGCTGGCGTTGTGACACACCTGTTGAGCAAAAAGAAATTCCACAGTGGTTCATTAAGATCACTGAATACGCTCAAGAGCTACTAGACGATCTAGACAACCTAGATGGCTGGCCTGAAATGGTTAAGACCATGCAGCGCAACTGGATCGGTCGCTCTGAAGGTGTTGAACTTAAGTTTGAAGTTAAGGGTCAACAAGACCTAGAAGTTTACACAACACGTCCAGACACACTAATGGGTGTGACTTATGTGGGTATCGCAGCAGGTCACCCTCTTGCAGCAGTAGCAGCAGAGAACAACCCAGAGCTTGCAGCGTTCATCGACGAGTGTAAGAACAACAAAGTAGCGGAAGCGGAACTTGCGACAATGGAGAAGAAAGGTATGGCGACTGGCCTTACTGCTATTCACCCATTGAACGGTCGTGAAGTACCAGTTTACGTCGCTAACTTCGTACTGATGGACTACGGTACAGGCGCTGTAATGGCAGTGCCTGCACACGACCAACGTGACTACGAGTTCGCGACTAAGTACGGTCTAGACATCATCCCTGTGATCAAGCCTGCTGATGACAGCGAGCTAAACATCGCTGAAGAAGCGTACACTGAGAAAGGTGTACTGTTCGATTCTGGTGAGTTCGACGGTCTTGAATTCCAAGCGGCATTCGATGCAATCGCAGCGAAACTAGAAGCTGAAGGAAAAGGTACTAAGACAGTTAACTTCCGTCTACGTGACTGGGGTGTATCTCGTCAACGTTACTGGGGTGCTCCAATCCCAATGGTAACCACTGAAGATGGTGAAGTTCACCCAGTACCTGCTGACCAACTCCCAGTGATTCTTCCTGAAGACGTGGTAATGGACGGCGTAACTAGCCCAATCAAAGCTGACAAAGAGTGGGCGAAGACAACGTTCAACGGCGAACCTGCTCTACGTGAGACAGACACGTTCGATACGTTCATGGAATCTTCTTGGTACTACGCACGTTACTGTTCACCACAAGCTGATGACATCCTAGATCCAGAAAAAGCAAACTACTGGCTACCAGTAGACCAGTACATCGGTGGTATCGAGCACGCTTGTATGCACCTTCTGTACTCTCGCTTCTTCCACAAACTACTACGTGACGCAGGTTACGTAACCTCTGACGAGCCGTTCAAGCAGCTTCTATGTCAAGGTATGGTTCTAGCGGATGCGTTCTACTTCGAGAACGACAAGGGCGGTAAAGAGTGGGTTGCACCTACTGACGTTGCAGTAGAGCGTGACGGTAAAGGCCGCATCACTTCTGCAAAAGATAACGAAGGTCGTGACGTATCGCACTCAGGCATGATCAAGATGTCTAAGTCGAAGAACAACGGTATCGACCCACAAGAGATGGTAGACAAGTACGGTGCTGACACAGTACGTCTATTCATGATGTTTGCATCTCCAGCAGACATGACGCTTGAGTGGCAAGAATCTGGTGTAGAAGGGGCTAACCGCTTCCTGAAACGTGTTTGGAAACTGGTTAACGAGCATGCATCAAAAGGCGCAGCGGAAGCCGTTGATACATCAGCACTGTCTAGCGACCAAAAAGCACTACGTCGTGACGTTCACAAGACTATCGCGAAAGTGACGGATGATGTTGCTCGTCGTCAAACGTTCAACACAGCCATCGCTGCGATCATGGAACTGATGAACAAGCTAGCGAAAGCGCCTCAAGAATCAGCGCAAGATCGTGCAATTCTTGATGAAGCACTAAAAGCGGTCGTTGCAATGCTTTACCCAATCACTCCGCACATCTCTTACGAAATGTGGGCGGGTCTTGGTCAAGGTTCTGAAGACTTAGTTGATATCGACAACGCAGCATGGCCTACATTTGACGAGAAAGCGCTAGTTGAAGACGAGAAGCTCATCATCGTTCAGGTTAACGGCAAGCTACGTGCGAAGCTAACAGTACCTGCAGATATCTCTAAAGATGATATCGAAGCGCTAGGTCTAAACGATGAGAACGTTACTAAGTTCACAGAAGGTAAAACAGTACGTAAAGTTATCTACGTACCGGGTAAACTTCTAAACATCGTTGCTAACTAAGCACGGCTGTAACGAAAAGTGCGAACTAATCGCCGATAAATAAGTCATAAGCAGGGTAGCTCTAGTCTAGAGAACTAAAGAGTCGCCCTGCTTTATTTATCTTAAGGTTTTAGCCTCAAACTATGAGCCATAGAATCGTAAGATAAGTATTCCAATAATCGAGAGCCCTATACCCATGTTTCATAGCGCATCACGCCTGATTTCCAAATCATCAATCAAGCTTACTAGTGTTGTTCTAATGGCAAGCCTTCTATCGGCTTGTGGTTTCCATCTACGTGGTGATTACTCAATCCCTGATGAGTTAGAAACCATGTCATTAACCAGTTATGACCAATACAGCACTTTCACTCGCATGATGAAAGGCCAATTACGTCAAAGTGAAATCAATGTGGTTGCGCCAGCGGCGAATGTACCGAACTTGCACCTAGTGAGCGAAGGTGTGGGTGAGCGTACTCTTTCTCTGTACCAAAACACGCGTGCAGCGGAAAAAGAACTGACGTTCCGCACTTCTTACCGTGTGACGATTCCTGAACTTGGCTCAAAAACCTTCTCAACCAGCGTAACTCGTAGCTACCTAGATAACCCGTTAACGGCTCTAGCGAAGTCGGTTGAACGTGACATGATCGAAGATGAAATGCGCAAACTGGCCGCGTCTCAAATCATTCGTCAGATGGCGCGTTTAAAAGCGAATATTGAAGCGGGTTCAATGGAGCTAGAAGAAGAACTTGAGCAAGAAGCCTCGCTAAAAGCGGATGAAGAACAGTACCGAGTAAAAACCTTCTACACCGAAGAAACTCAAGAACCAGTCTCTACTGACGCAGCAACGAATTAATCACGATTATGCGAATTTTCGCCGACCGTTTAGTGGAGCAGCTCAATAAGCAGCTCCACCCAACTTATCTTATCTTTGGCAATGAACCACTCCTGATTCAAGAGTCTCGCCAAGCCATTCAAAAAGCGGCTTTCGCCCAAGGCTTTGAAGAGCGCCACCGTTTTGCTATCGACAACTCGCTTGATTGGAACTCAGTCTATGACTGCTGCCAAGCGATGAGTCTATTCTCTGCCAGACAAATCATTGAACTCGAATTGCCAGAGGCGGGCGTTAACGCTGCGATTGCTAAAGAGTTGGTGGCCGTTTCAGAGATGCTGCACAGCGATCTTATTCTAGTATTGATTGGTAGCAAGCTGACTAAAGCGCAAGAGAATGCCAAGTGGTTTAAAGGTTTATCGTCTTCTGGCTGTTGGGTGAATTGTTTATCGCCAGATATTCAGCGCTTGCCTCAATTTGTTCAGGCCCGCTGTCGCGCATTAAGTCTCAAGCCTGATCAAGAAGCCGTGCAGATGCTTGCCCAATGGCATGAGGGGAACCTATTTGCGTTAACGCAGAGCTTAGAGAAATTAGCTCTGCTTTACCCTGACGGTGTGTTGAACTTAGTTCGTCTAGAAGAGTCTTTGAGCAGACACAATCACTTTACGGCTTTTCACTGGGTTGACGCGTTATTGGCAGGTAAAGCCAAGCGTTCGCAACGAATCCTCCGCCAGTTAGAGGCGGAAGGGGTCGAAAGCGTTATTTTGATTCGCACTATCCAGAAAGAGCTGACACAGTTACTGAACATGGCCAACCAAATTCAGGTTAAGCCAATTGGCCAGGTGTTTGAGAGCTATCGCATTTGGCAATCTAAACGACCACTTTACTCTTCGGCCATGAATCGCTTATCGCCGAGAAAACTGATCCACTTACTTCAGTTACTCGCCAAAGCGGAATTGTTAGTGAAAACTCAATACGAGCAGTCTAGCTGGCCACTATTGCATCAGTTAAGTGCCGAGATTTGCTTGCCAGAAGTGAAGCTATAAAAAGCGTGATATACTTCGCCGCCGCATAAAATGAAACCTGTGGAATACCACCAATCAACGAGGACAACACCTTGCAACTTGAAGAGTTAAATCATTTTCTTGCTGATAAAGCAGATGATATGAAAGCACAAGACATCAAAACCATCGATGTTCAAGGCAAATCAAGTATTACTGATTTCATGATCGTTTGTACTGGAACATCGAAGCGCCATGTTGTTTCTATCGCGGAACACGTTGCAAAAGAATCTAAGCTAGCAGGTTTAGAGCCATTAGGCATGGATGGTGAAGCTGAAGGTGAGTGGGTTGTTGTCGATATGGGCACAACGATTGTTCACGTAATGCAAGAAGAACACCGCGAGCTTTATCAACTTGAGAAGCTTTGGGGCTAAGCAATGAAGATTCAATTGATTGCTGTTGGGACAAAAATGCCAAAGTGGGTTGAAGAGGGGTTTCAGGAATACAAACGCCGCTTTCCACATGACATGCCATTAGAACTTGTTGAAATTGCAGCCGGAAAACGCGGAAAAAATGCCGATATTGCAAGGATTTTGCAAAAAGAAGGCGAAGCGATGCTTGCTGCAGTGCCAAAAGGCAATCGAATTGTTACTCTCGACATCCCTGGTAAGAAGTGGGATACCCCACAACTGGCAGAACAGCTTGAAAGCTGGAAGCTTGATGGTCGCGATGTGTCGATCCTTATCGGTGGTCCAGAAGGTCTTGCGCCTGCGTGTAAAGCAGCCGCTGACCAAAGCTGGTCTTTATCTGCATTAACATTACCACACCCATTAGTGCGGATTGTTATGGCAGAAAGTTTATACCGAGCGTGGAGCATTACAGCTAACCACCCATACCACCGAGAATAACGATAGATGTTGCGAAAGCGTACCCAGATAAGGGATTACCAAGAGGAAGCACGGCTGTTTAGTAGTCGTGCGATTGTCGCTTTCCTTGGTATTGTGGTTATGATGGGGCTTTTGGTCACCAACCTCTACAACATCCAAGTTAATCAATACCAAGATTACAAGACACGCTCTAACGATAACCGAATTAAAGTCGTTCCGATCGCGCCCAACCGTGGCCTTATCTACGATCGTAATGGCAAGTTGCTGGCGGAAAACCGTCCTGTTTTCAGCTTGGAAATCACGCCTGAAAAAGTGAAAGACATGGATGATACTATCCTACGTCTTCAGCAAATCCTTACCATCACCCCAGAGCAAGTTGAACGCTTTAAACGAGAGCGTCGTCAGACTCGCCGTTTTAAATCTGTACCGATCTTAAACCAGCTGACTCAAGAGCAATCGGCCAAGTTTGCGGTTCAACAGCACAACTTTCCTGGTGTTTCTATCAATGCCGCGTTAAAGCGCCACTATCCATACGGTGAGGTGCTAACTCACGTAATTGGTTATGTTTCGCGCATCAATGACAAAGACATACAGCGCCTGATTCGAGAAGATAAAGATGCCAACTACCAAGCTACTCGAGATATCGGCAAACTGGGTATTGAGCGTTACTATGAAGATATGCTGCATGGTACTGCCGGATACCAAGAGGTAGAAGTAAACAGTCGCGGGCGTGTTATTCGCACATTGAAGTATGTGCCGCCAGTGCCGGGCAAAGACATTGTTCTTAACCTCGATATTGATCTTCAACTCTATATTCACAAGTTGCTTGATGGTCGTCGTGGTAGTGCCGTGGTACTTGATCCTCATGACAACGGTGTATTGGCTATGGTGTCGAGCCCAAGTTACGACCCGAATGCGTTTGTCCATGGTATTTCCGGTAAAGCCTATCGAGCACTGTTGAACGATAAAGATCGCCCGCTGGTCAACCGTGCCACCTTAGGTATTTATCCTCCTGCTTCAACGATTAAACCGTTCATGGCGGTCGCGGCGTTGCAAGAAGGGGTGATCACTCCGTACACAACTCGAAATGATCCCGGTTATTGGAAGATTCCGAACTCTAAGACTCGACCTTTCCGAGATTGGTTAGCGTGGGGACATGGCAAAGTCGATGTAGTGAAGTCAATCGAAGAATCCGTTGATACCTTTTACTATCAAATCGCTTATGACATGGGCATTGACCGTATCTCTCGCTGGATGATGATGTTTGGTTTCGGTGATTACACCGGTATTGATATTCATGAAGAGAGCAAGGCGAACATGCCGACACGTGAATGGAAAATGGCCCGTCATCGTGTGCCTTGGTATCAAGGTGATACGATTCCAGTCGGGATTGGTCAGGGTTACTGGACTGCAACACCAATGCAGATCGCTAAAGCGACATCAGTATTGGTTAATCGAGGACAGCGTGTAGCGCCTCACTTGCTCAGAGCAACCATCGTCAATGGGCAGAAGTTTGAAAAACATGAACTGTCAGGTTTAGAAACTTATACCTATCCACCTGTTGAAGGCGTAAAAGAACGCTATTGGGATTTGGCGATCGAAGGTATGCGTTTAGTTAACCACGGTAAGAAAGGCACCGCACGCCGATCTTTCACCAAGATGGATTACATGACGGCAGGTAAGTCGGGAACGGCGCAGGTGTTTGGCTTAGGCGAAGATGAAAAATACAACGCTGATGAAATTGCAGAACACCTACGTGACCACGCATTATTTACCGGTTTTGCGCCAATTGATGACCCAGAGTTGATCGTCACGATCGTACTTGAAAATGCGGGTGGTGGCTCGTCACAAGGCGGCCCTGTGGTGCGAAGAATCTTTGATCATGTTGTATTAGATAAGAAAGAGGCGAAATGATATGGATCTGAATCCAGCAACCGGTGAAAACCGCGCTTTCTTCGAACGTTTTCACCTCGATTTGCCTTTGTTGCTCGGTATTTTAGTACTGATGGGATTTGGCTTAGTGGTCATGTACAGCGCCAGTGGTCAAAGCTTAGCGATGATGGATCGCCAAGCAATGCGCATGGCGTTGTCACTGGGCGTTATGTTGATACTGGCGCAAATTCCTCCGCGAACGTATGAAGCGTTAGCGCCGTTAATGTTTGTGGGCGGGGTCGTGCTCTTACTTGGTGTTCTCTTTTTCGGTGAAGCATCGAAAGGTGCCCAGCGTTGGTTGAACTTAGGTTTTGTCCGTTTCCAGCCATCTGAGCTACTGAAACTGGCCGTGCCTTTGATGATTGCACGTTATATTGGTAAGCGCCCACTACCACCGACCTTCCAAACCTTGGTGATGTCTTTGGTGATGGTGTTTGTACCAACCATTTTGATCGCTAAGCAGCCGGACCTTGGTACATCTATCTTGATCGCAGCATCGGGTATTTTTGTAATCTTCCTTGCCGGTATCAGCTGGAAGATCATCTTTGCTGCCGCTTGTGGCTTAGGTGCTTTCTTACCGATTCTGTGGTTCTTTTTGATGCGAGAGTACCAAAAAGTTAGGGTAAGAACCTTATTCAACCCTGAGTCGGATCCACTTGGCGCCGGTTATCACATTATCCAAAGTAAGATCGCCATTGGTTCTGGAGGGATGTCGGGTAAAGGTTGGCTGCAAGGTACTCAATCTCAACTTGAGTTTCTTCCTGAGCGTCATACGGACTTCATTTTTGCGGTAATTGCAGAAGAGTGGGGTTTAATTGGCATTCTTATGCTTCTCAGCCTTTATCTGTTCATCATTGGTCGCGGTCTGGTATTAGCGAGCAAAGCACAAACGGCCTTTGGACGAATGATGGCAGGCAGTATCGTATTAAGTTTCTTTGTTTACGTATTCGTAAATATCGGCATGGTGAGTGGTATCTTACCGGTCGTTGGTGTACCTCTTCCTTTGGTGAGTTATGGTGGTACGTCTATGGTCACCCTGATGGCGGGCTTTGGCATTTTGATGTCGATCCACACACATAGAAAAGCATTTTCTAAGGCAATATAAATGATAAACAAGCAGTTACTGCTCTCAACGGTATTAGCAAGTCTGGTATTAGCAGGGTGTTCTTCATCTCCATCGAAGCGTTATTCTATTGATGATGATGTTGCACCGGATGCGCCGATCAGTGTTGACCATATTGAAGATGCGACACCACAATATGAACCATACAGCTTAGGGGGTAACAGCAATTACACCCTGCGCGGAGAAAGTTATACCATCATCAAAGAACCAAACGGCTTTAAGCAAGAAGGCAAAGCGTCTTGGTATGGGAAAAAGTTTCATGGTCATTTGACGTCGAATGGCGAAATCTACGACATGTACTCAATGACGGCAGCACATAAAGAGTTACCGATTCCGAGTTATGTCAAAGTGACCAACAAAGATAATGGCAAAACAACGATTGTACGCGTTAATGACCGTGGACCTTTCCATGAAGGTCGCATTATCGATTTGAGTTACGCTGCGGCGTTAAAGCTGGATGTGATTCGTACCGGGACGGCGAATGTGGCCATTGAAGTCATCACCGTTGATCGACCAACCCAAGCGCACAAGCAAGAAGCGTTGCCCAAGTTTGTGGTGCAAGTGGCCTCTTCAAAACATCAAGATCGCGTTGAAACTTTAGCGCAAGACTTGAGTCAAAAGCTATCGGTGAAGAGTTACGTTAACTCGGGTGAGAGCATCCACCGTGTATTTTTAGGCCCGTTCAACGATTACATGTTGAGCCAAAAAGCCTTAGAACAAGTGAAAGAGTTGGGATACACCAGCGCTTTTATTAAATCCCACTAGTCCTCAATCCAGTGTCGTTAGCTTGCTGCACTGGCTTGAGTGATTGATTCTGTTAAGATATGGACAGTTAAAGATAAACCTGTAGTCACTATGAAAAAAACATCACTAATAAAATCAGTGTTTGCGTCATCAATTGCGCTTTCTGCAACTTTCGCATCGTCTGCTTTCGCTTCACCTATTGTTGTTCCTGATGCGCCTCAAATCGCCGCAAAAGGTTACGTTTTGATGGACTTCCATTCTGGTAAAGTTCTAGCAGAGAAAGAGATGAACACGAAGCTTTCTCCTGCGAGCTTGACCAAAATGATGACCAGCTATGTTATCGGTCAAGAGCTAGAGCGTGGCAACATCTCACTTCAAGATGACGTAACGATCAGCAAAAACGCTTGGGCGAAGAACTTCCCAGATTCTTCTAAGATGTTTATCGAAGTTGGCACGACCGTGAAAGTGGAAGAGCTAAACCGAGGCATTATCATTCAATCAGGCAACGATGCTTGTGTGGCAATGGCTGAGCACATTGCGGGCTCTGAAGATGCGTTCGTTGACCTAATGAATGCATGGGCTGATACGATTGGTATGAAAGACACGCACTTTGCTAACGTGCATGGTCTAGATAATTCAGAACTGTACTCAACACCTTACGATATGGCTCTGCTTGGTAGCGCATTGATCCGTGACGTGCCTGATGAGTACCGCATCTACTCTGAGAAGAAATTTACTTACAACGGTATCACGCAGTACAACCGTAACGGTCTGTTATGGGATAAGAGCATGAACGTTGATGGCATTAAAACAGGTCATACAAGTAATGCGGGTTACAGCTTAGTAAGCTCAGCGACTGAAGGTAAAATGCGCCTAGTAGCGGTAGTGATGGGCACTAAGAATGCGAACGCTCGTAAGTCTGAAAGCAAAAAGCTACTGAGCTACGGTTTCCGTTTCTTTGAAACAGTCGCACCACATAAAGCGGGTGAAACGTTCGTAGAAGAAAAAATCTGGATGGGCAGTAAAGATACGGTTGCACTGGGTCTAGACCAAGATACTTACGTGACGCTCCCTCGCGGCCAAGCGAAGAGCCTTAAAGCAAGCTTTATCCTTGAAAAAGAGCTAGAAGCCCCAATTATGAAGGGTGACGTAGTTGGTAAGCT
Source organism: Vibrio aquaticus (assembly GCF_003970385.1). Classification (GTDB taxonomy): domain Bacteria; phylum Pseudomonadota; class Gammaproteobacteria; order Enterobacterales; family Vibrionaceae; genus Vibrio; species Vibrio aquaticus. Next base: position 160,837 of record NZ_RXZH01000005.1, read on the forward strand.
ATACTATCAACTAGAGGGTGAAGATATTGCAGAGTACCCACTTCTGGCGCTTGAAGACGTAGAACAAGGCAGCTTATTCAGCCGTCTATGGGATTACATCGTGATGCTATTTAAGAGCTTCTTGTAATAACTGCATAACGCTTTTCAAAAAAGCCGCCTAGTGCGGCTTTTTTATTTTTTGAACAATTGAGTGTGAATGGCTGCTTCTTGAGATCCTTGTCGATAGACAGTACTATTCCGCGCAGAAAATAACGACTTTCAACTTGGAGTTCCAACATGCTGAACATTAACTCAGACGCTAAACTGAAAGACCTGCTTGAGTTCCCTTGTTCTTTTACATACAAGGTTATGGGCTATGCAAAGCCTGAGCTGCCAGAGAAGGTCCTAGAAGTGATCCAACGCCATGCACCAGGTGATTACAGCCCAACAGTTAAGCCAAGTGCTAAGGGTAATTACCACTCGGTATCAGTGAACATCACTGCTACTTCAATCGAGCAGGTTGAGACCCTATATAAAGAACTGGGTGAGATCGACATCGTACGCATGGTTCTGTAATTTAATTTGAATCTATCAAATTATTTTGAAAGCAGCGTAAGCTGCTTTCTTTTTAGATATCAGATAGATAAAAATCCTGCAAAATCTCTAGGGTTAAAAATGTGTTACTGGCATATAGTTCGATCGTCAGAAGCAGTTTATAATCCTTCCACTTTATGAATCGATGATGGAAAGCGGAATGCAAAACCAGCTTGTAGTGAAACATCTAGGAAGACAAGATTACGAGCCCATTTGGCGCGCAATGCACGACTTCACAGATAACCGAACGGATGAGACCGCCGATGAAGTTTGGCTCGTCGAACACAATCCTGTTTTCACTCAAGGTCAGGCTGGCAAAGCTGAGCATTTGATCAACACTGGTGACATTCCCGTAGTACAAAGTGATCGAGGTGGGCAGGTGACATACCATGGTCCTGGTCAACTCGTGGCGTACTTTTTGATCAACCTTCGTCGTAAAAAAATAGGTGTACGAGATCTCGTCACGCACATTGAGAACCTCGTAATAAGCACGCTAAAGGCATACAATATCGATTCTGCTGCGCGACCTGATGCACCGGGCGTGTATGTAGACGGAAAAAAGATCTGTTCATTAGGATTGCGCATCCGTAAAGGGTGTTCGTTCCATGGTTTGGCGCTAAACGTGAATATGGACCTTTCGCCATTCTTACGTATAAACCCATGTGGTTACGCTGGAATGGAAATGGTGCAAGTGAGTCAACTTGGTGGACCTAGTGACATTGCTACAGTAGAAGATCAGCTTGTTAAAGAACTGGTTTCGCTACTGGGTTATGATCACGTTGAGTTGACGACACAAGCAGGCCAATAAGAAAAACAGTAACGAGAAGTAAGAGAAGCATGAGTAAACCAATCCAAATGGAAAAAGGCGTTAAATACCGCGACGCTGACAAAATGGCACTGATTCCTGTAAAGAATATGCCAACAGAGCAGAAAGAAGTTCTTCGTAAGCCGGAATGGATGAAGATTAAACTTCCAGCGGATAGCCAGCGTATTCAGGATATTAAATCAGCAATGCGCAAAAACAACCTGCACTCTGTTTGTGAAGAGGCTTCATGTCCTAACTTAGCGGAATGTTTTAACCACGGTACTGCTACGTTCATGATCCTTGGTGCTATCTGTACTCGTCGCTGTCCGTTCTGTGATGTTGCCCACGGTCGTCCACTTGCGCCAGAAACTGGTGAGCCACAAAAACTGGCGAAAACGATTCAAGATATGAAACTGAAGTATGTTGTGATCACTTCAGTAGACCGTGATGATCTACGTGATGGCGGTGCTCAACACTTTGCTGATTGTAACCGTGAAATCCGCGCGCTAAACCCAAACATTAAGATTGAAACACTGGTTCCTGACTTCCGTGGTCGTATGGACGTTGCTTTGGATCTGATGAAAGACAATCCGCCAGATGTTTTCAACCACAACTTAGAAACTGCTCCTCGCTTGTACCGCAAGGCTCGCCCAGGTGCGAACTACAAGTGGTCACTACAACTGCTTAAGAAATTCAAAGAGCAGCACCCTGATATCCCGACTAAATCAGGGATTATGATGGGCCTTGGTGAAACGAAAGAAGAGATCGTTCAGGTACTTAAGGATCTGCGTGAGCATGGTGTAACAATGCTTACTCTAGGCCAATACCTAGCGCCAAGTCGTCACCACCTACCTGTTGAGCGTTACGTACCACCTTCAGAGTTTGATGAACTAAAAGAGATCGCATTGGAGCTAGGCTTCACGCATGCGGCTTGTGGTCCATTTGTTCGCTCTTCGTACCATGCAGATTTACAAGCGCAAGGTGTGGAAATCAGCTAATCGAGCTGCTTAGAAAAAACCGCGAATTTATCGAAAGGTCTAGCCATTGTGCTAGACCTTTTTCGTTTGGCTAATGTCAGTTTTTATCTTTACCAACAAGCCGTAGGCGTACTCTGCCCGATGTTATTGAGAGTGATCTCTGTATAAGTATTGCCAGAGCACTCATCAGTCAATTGAGCACCTTGGGCTGTCGCCTTGATGGTGTAGCTAGAAATGGAGGAAGAGACGGCAATAGCAAACTGAGCGCTATCAACCTCGCAGAAACTGCAGTTACCTCCAGAGAGGACACTTTGAGCCGCAGAGGCATAGTTGCCTTGGTAAGCGCGCTCCAGTTCAATTTGTATTTTGGCGAGATCGGCGATTGCACTAACTCGGTGAGCTTTCAAAAGATGGGAGGTATAACTGGGATAGGCGATAGTCGCGAGTATCGCAATCACCGCAACAACAATCATTAATTCGATCAGTGTCATCCCTTTTACTCTTTCTTTGCGTTTATTGCAGTTATTTTCTCGAATCATTTCGAACGCTTCCTTATGATTTTACGACTATTTTTCTCAGGTGTTAGCATCTATTCAAGGTCGAAGAGGGCCTCACATGGCTTTACATAGGAAAATGGGAAATGTCTCGCGGGTTTACATTCTTTGAATTGGTGATCACCTTAGTGGTACTTGGCGTTGTTTTAGCTATTGCGGCTCCTAATTTCTCTTCAATGAACCAAGAAACTCAGATGCGCAGGTTCGCCGATGAGCTGCACAACTACCTGGTTCAATCCAAATCTGAAGCGGTGTGGAGAAACCAGAATCTCTGGTCTCATATCTCTTTATCTACCAATCCGAGCCCGGCAGGGGAATGGACGTTCACCTTAACGACTTCTGATGTTAACAATGCAGGAACCAAGCTCTTAGAGCTTTCAAGCCGTGCATACAAAGACATTGTACTGGAATCAAACTATTCATCGGATCAAATCAAATTCGATGGTACCCGCGGAAAAGTGAAAGACGGCCATTTAAGATTCTATATTGATAGCCAAACCAACAACGTACTTCGACTGAAAAGTGCTTACTCATCTAGCCGTATTATGATTTGTGGTGAAGGAGGCTCTTTGTATGGCTATCCAAGCTGTTAAACGTCGTTTTCAAGGCGGTGGTTCATTGGTAGAACTTCTTGTCTCTTCATTGATTGGGTTGATGGCATTAGGTGTGGTTGGAAGCGTGTATGTCAGTGGGCAAAAAACGGCACTTGAGCGCGCCAAAATGCTGATGTTGACTCAAAATATATCCAGTACGCTGCAGCAACTTAAGGAAGACAGCCAGCGCGCCGGCTATGATGGTGTTGACTCATCTTCCCTGATGTTATCTGGAGCCAGTAGCTCGCTTTATACTCAGACTGGCCCCGATCTTTTAGCCTATGTCTATCGCACTGCTTCATCGGGCAGTCACACTTATCGCAGTGTTGTCTACAAGCGAGAGCCTTCTTCAGTGTCGACATTAGGTGACGCACTAAAGATTTGCGAAAAGCACTCTTCAACGCTTCTAACCATATCTGCAGCAAGCGACTCGGGCTCAGGAGGAAATTGCTTCAATCTCTTTGACCCGAAACAAATCTCTATCTCTCAATTCTCTCTCGACAGCAAACGGGTTAAAGGCCCTAGTGCAGTCAGTCAGTGGGTGTCATTGTCGGTGACAGGACAATTGGTGTCTGACACCAGTGTTGAATATCAAACAAGCATCGATCTTATGCAAAGGAACTGGCAATGAGGAAAGGGCAGCAACAAGGCGTGATTACATTGCTGGTGGTTTCAGTGTTGTTGGCTTCGGCCCTTATGTTGACCTTGAGCTCGTACAAATCGGTTTTTTATCAAATTAAACGTTCACAGAATGAGCTCAGAGATCGTCAAGCTCACTGGGAAACGGAAGGTGGCATTGAATGCTTGTATGCCTATGTGTCTGCTGACCCTGATCGCATGGCAACGCTCTCTTCAGCATCTAATACGGTGCTCAATACTTTGTGTAAAGATGATCTCAACCTTACCGAGCTCTACACACAAGCAGCGAGCGGGGATAGATATACCATTCGTTCAAAAAGCGCTACCCATGATCTCAGTAAACAGGTGCTTTATGCCTCTAAAACAGGCTTCGGTGCTATACAAACTACCGCTGATTTGCGAATCCGAGGCAGTGCCGATATTGCGCCCGATGCACCAAGAACACCAAGTTCGGGTAGCGAGTATGAATGTGTAGCCGTGCGATACAAAGGGTTAGTGACCTTTGAGACCAGTACAGCTTCGGATGTACTTCAAACGACCGACCCTATGGCCGATGGGCCTTTTGTTGGATTTTCAGGAAGTTGTTCAGAGAGTCATAAAACGAGTAATGCCACGAGCAGCGATACCACCAATAATCCGACCAATTTTAAAGAGGACTATCAAAAAGACGCGAGTTTAGATCCGTTCAAAAATTATTTTAATAAAGAGAAAACTTCCGCCAACATTGCCGCTATTAAAGCCGATTATGAGGTTGTTGCTCTTCCTACCATTACTGATGGACACGATTGTTCAGACATCATCAATACTCGATTTACCGCCACCAATAGAAAGCTCTGGATTGAAGGTCACTGCATTATCGATATGCCGGTGACTGTTTATGGCCCTCACTCCTTGGTGGTTGAAAATGGCATCTTTGCCGTGAATGGTTCTACAGTTTTTGAAGGCTCTATGTACCACATGGTCGATATGGCCCTGCCAGCGTTTTCAACGGCCAATATTGCCAATTATTGGAATGACGTCTCTTTCAAAGGGGTCATACAGTCTTTTCTTGGTTCGAAAACGGTCTACTTTGATAACGGTGCTTTTCACCCAAAAGGTGGGATGATCTTTGATTCTGAAGGTGCCGAAGTGGTGCTTAATGGTTCATACAATTTGGACTACTCATCTTCAAATAGCCTCAATAACGCACCGAAAGAACTGAGTTGGATAGCAGGGAGTTGGTATGTTGATTAGACAACAAGGATTCAGCTTACTAGAAGTATTAATTGCCTTTTTGTTGATTGGCATCGCCTCGTTAGGCTTAGTGAAAATGCAGTCTTATGTAGAGCAGCGCTCAGACTTTGCTGTAAATAGCCACCAAGCACTCAATATTGCTGAACACAAGTTAGAATGGTTTCGAACACGGGGGGCTTCGGCTGCTCAATCGACAATGAGCGTGGCTTCTTTCTCTTCTATCACAAGTGGCACTGATACGGCTACTCACTCACCCTATACAGTGCGCTGGGCAGTCTCAGCCCCTGCTGCCTCACTGTCATCTTCTTTAAAAAGCCTTTCCGTCTCTGTCGAGTGGAATGACCGAGTTGGGGAAACACATTCGGTCACTCTCCAATCAATGGTATCAAGTTACGCCGAGTTCGATATGTAACTAGGTGCAATTGTAATCTAATGGCTTTTTTTGTTTTAAAATGACGTGCTATATATTGTAAATAAGTTTAAATATTGTTGCTGCGATGGTGTGTTTTGTGTGGATCTTTTGTTGCACGGTGATGGCGTTTTTGCAAAATATGTCTCCAATTATGGAAAAACCATTAGAATCTTGTGCTTTCCTTGGGCGGATTTAATAGAATACTTGGTGGAAAATAGACCGAGATAATAAATGCATAAAGGTCTAGGGCAACAACATCAATTATGGAGTTACCATGAGTAACCAAGCAGTAAACAAAGCACCATCCGATAAGCCGAGTGGGATGGATCGCTTCTTAAACTTTATTGAACGAGTAGGCAACAAGATCCCAGATCCTGCAATTTTGTTCTTCTGGGCATTGGTCATTACTTGGGCAGCATCTGCTCTACTTTCAAACATTTCGTTTGATCTTATTAACCCACGTTCGGGTGAAGCGCTTGCAATCAACAACCTTTTGACTGGCGAATCTCTAGCAAGCTTCCTTGCGAACATGGTCACTACATTCACAGGCTTTGCGCCTCTTGGTATCGTTCTTGTAGCGATGTTAGGTGTTGGTGTGGCTGATTCTTCTGGCTTTATTACAACCGGCCTTAAGAAGATGCTTAACTTCACTCCAGCGAAGCTACTAACGCCGATGCTAATTTTGGTTGCTATCGTGTCTCACACAGCAGCCGATGCCGGTTACGTACTGGTTATTCCTCTAGGTGGTATCATCTTCCACGCGGCAGGCCGTCACCCTCTAGCGGGTATCGCAGCTGCATTTGCGGGTGTATCAGGTGGTTTCTCTGCAAACTTCATCCCTTCAGGTATCGACCCTCTACTAGCTGGCTTTACACAGACAGCAGCTCAGGTTCTTGACCCAGAATACGTGGTTAACCCACTAGCTAACATCTTCTTTACTGGTCTTTCTTCAGTGATCATCGTAGCGATTGGTTGGTACGTAACTGAGAAAATCATTGAACCACGTCTAGCGAACACGCCAATTGACGAAGACGCAGAAAAAGCACCAGATCTTGGTTCTTTCACTGAGCTTGAGTCAAAAGCGTTCCGTTACGCGGGTTGGGCAATGATGGCGGGTATTGCGGTTCTTATTGCTGCAATCATTCCTGAGAACTCAGCGCTTCGCTCTCCTGATGGTGAAATTACAGCGTTCTCTGCACCGCTAATGAAGTCGATCGTTCCATTGATCTTCATTCTATTCATTATCCCTGGTTACGTTTACGGTAAAGTTTCAGGCACGTTCAAAACAAGTAACGACATTATCAAAGCAATGTCTGACACTATGTCGACAATGGGTGCTTACATCGTAATGTCGTTCTTCTGTGCTCAGTTCCTATCTGCATTCGCTCAGTCAAACATCGGTACTATGCTTGCGCTATACGGTGCTGAAGGTCTGAAAGCGATGAACCTGCCAGGTGAAGCAACCATCATCGGTATGATTCTACTGACAGCTGCGGTAAACCTTCTGATCGGTTCAGCATCTGCGAAGTGGGCTCTGATTGGTCCAATCCTAGTGCCAATGCTAATGGCTGTTGGTATTTCTCCAGAGCTATCTCAAGCGGCTTACCGTGTAGGTGACTCTGTGTCGAACATCATTTCACCTCTAATGGTATTCTTCCCTCTAGTGGTTGTTTACTGTCAGCGTTACGTGAAGTCGACAGGTATCGGTACACTTGCGTCACTAATGATGCCATTCTCGATTGCAATGCTAATCGGTTGGTCTATCTTCCTAGTGGCTTACTGGACATTGGGTATTCCTCTAGGTATCCAAGCGCCTTACACGTACACAATGTAAATACCGCATAGTTGGCGCTGTAGCAGCCTAGCTACTACACCAACTATTTAGGTATTTGAAATTTGAAAGCGCTGGTCGAAAGACTGGCGCTTTTTATTTTCTGCTTCCTATTTTTAGTACTAGCCACTAGGATCTAGGCTTATATGCAAAACCTAGGTATTTCTTTTGTCTGATTCTCAATTTTCCCCTCAAGATGAATATTTCATGCGCCGTGCAATGGAGCTCGCAGAGCAAGCTGAATCACAAGGTGAAGTGCCTGTTGGCGCTGTCTTGGTAAAGGATGGAGAAATTGTCGCAGAAGGGTGGAATGAATCTATTGGTCAACATGACGCTACAGCTCATGCTGAGATGCAGACATTGCGTAAAGCCGGCCAAGTATTAGAGAATTACCGTCTGTTGGACACCACGCTGTACGTCACGCTAGAGCCGTGTCCGATGTGCGCTGGTGCTTTGCTCCATAGCCGGGTTAAACGCATTGTATTTGGCGCACCCGATCTAAAAGCAGGGGCGGCAGGAACAGTATTGAATCTGTTCGAGCATCAAGCGGCGTACCACTATGCTGACATTGAACAAGGCTTACTGGAAGATGAGTGTCGCGAGCAGCTTCAATCTTTCTTCAAGCGTCGACGCAAAGAGAAAAAGAAACAACGTAAGGCCGCTCAACTGATGAGTCTTGATGGGGCTGAAAATCTGGATTCAGGGGAGTCGTAAAGGTTTTAAGCAAACACCTTGTTGTAAGATGTTTGCTCTCTGGTTTATGCCTCAGTGATGAGCTGCATAAAGGCGCGGTGACGTGCAATCACCTTCTTTTTGTTGTTGCTTAGCATACGCTTACGGCGGTTTGCTGTAACCGTTTTATTAAGGCGTTTTGACTGCATTTTACGTCTAAGCATAAAACAACCTCCTATTATGGTTAAAATAAAGTCATGAGCCAATTATCACTAAGGTAGTTGATATATCGACATTAAGTGACTTATACCCTGCAATTGTTACGTTTTTAAGAAACTTCGCAAGTATTCTAGATCACAGTATTATATTTGGGCATCGGTGATGAAATTCAAGTGCACAGATTTTGTTCGATACCTGTGCACTTAGAATTGTGAGTCTTACTCGGTGGGTTGGGCAGGCTCCGCTGAAGAGGTTGCCGTCGAATCTGACAAAGCACTTTCAGGTACATCAATGACTTTTAGGTCATCGATGTTGATATCTGACGTATCCGGTGTTTGTTGCTCGACATGGCCGATGATGCTCTGGTAGTAGCGGCGAATATTCTCGACGTAATTTCTCGCTTCATCACCTCGTGCAAAACCATAACGTGTTTGGCTATAGTATTTCTTTTGACGCAGTAGCGGTAAACGCTCTTTAACGTCAGACCATGCGTCAGGGTTGCCACCTTGCCTTTTTGTGAGGCGACGAGCATCCATCATGTGGCCATAGCCAACGTTATAAGAGGCAAGGGCAAACCAGATCTTCTCATGCTCTTCTATCGAATCAGGAATGCGTGACACCATTCGACGTAAGTATTCAACTCCCCCACGGACAGACTGTTCTGGGTCAAGACGGTTTGTCACCCCAACGCTCTTCGCTGTCGGTAGCGTTAACATCATCATGCCGCGTACCCCAGTCGGGGATTTAGCTTTAGGGTTCCAGTGAGACTCTTGGTAGCCCAATGCAGCAACGAGTCGCCAATCAAACTCATCGGAATATTTCTTGAATAGCGGTGCCCATTTCGGAAGCTTTGAATCGAGCGCTCGAATAAATGCACGGGTGTCGACATAATCAAAGCTGTCGATGTGACCAATATATTTCTCTTCCAAAGAGGCGAGGTGGCCTGATTGTTGGATATTGCCAAAAAACTCGATTAAGAGCCCGTATAGGCTTTCATCTTGAGATCGGCGTAAGAACCATGAGATAGGTTGATCCTCGGTCAACTCGAACGCTAAAGCGACATCGGGATAAATTCGCTGAGAAAGTGAGAGTTCAACGGAATCTGCAAGAGTAAAACGTAAGTCTCCCTCTGACACTTGTTTAAGCAGATCATTCACATCGGCATTAGGGTCAATGTGGTAGGAAAATTCAGGGTGCTTTGCTTTGATCGCCATCAGTGTTTGGTTGAAGTGAGAGTCACTGACGATACTCAACACGTCTTTACCGTCATTTTCTTCGATCAACTTGGGTTGTCTATCAAGTAACTGTTCAAGGTTCCTTGGACGCCAATTCCCTTTCTTATAAATCACTTGCTGGCTAACGTAATAATAAGCAGGGCCAGGTCGAAATCGCTTCAACCGCTCAGGAGACTGACTGAGCCCCGCTGCGATGATATCGATCTCTCCCTTATCCAATGCAGGGTAAAGGCTTGAAATACGGTAGGCAGGCTTCATCTCTAATTGCACACCTAACTCATTAGCGAATTCTCTTGCCAGTTCGTAGTCGAGACCGGCTGGGCCATCTGGGCCAATATAGTAAGAGAGTTGATTGTTAAGTGTGCCAACACGGAGCACGCCACGCTCTTTGATTAAGTCGAGTTCACTTTTCGGTTCAGATTCGATCTGACAGCCGGTCAGCGCAAATGCGCCCATCAGTAATAAGCACAAAGATTTAAAATGGGTAAGGTAATGATTCTTCATTCAAGGCAATCTCATACATCCAGTAGGGCATTTATATCAAAGTGTCATAACAAGGCAAGATAATCCCTGTAACTCTTCGTGTTGAGTGCGTATCGAGAGCGATTTCTGTCGAAATTCAAAATTGACGAAAAAAATGACGCAAACGGTTGCTTTTGGTGTTACATCACAAAAATAATTGCTATATAATGCGCTCGCAACGAAGAGGTGGAATCGGCATAGGTTTGAAAAACCTTCGGAATAGCTTCGAAGAAAACAGTGAAATGTATAGAACAATTTAATGTTGTATTGCATTTTAACCCACTGAATTTATTCCAATATCACCTTAATCAATTGCATAAGAGACCTAAGTACATGAGAATTTTTCGTGGCTCCCCAGCTCTATCTGAATTTCGTGTTAACAAGCTTCTAGAGCTTTGTCGTGAACTAGGCCTACCTGTAACAGGTATTTACGCTGAGTTTGCACACTTTGCAGATCTAACGACAGACCTAGATGCGTCTGAAGTTGAGAAACTAGAAAAACTACTGACTTACGGTCCGACACTTTCTTTTGACGAGAATGGTGAAAAGCACAAGCCTAAAGGTCTTCTTCTACTTGCGACTCCTCGCCCAGGCACTATCTCGCCATGGTCTTCAAAGTCTACAGACATCGCAAATAACTGTGGTCTAGACAAAGTCGCTCGTCTTGAGCGCGGTACCGCTTACTACATCGAATCATCGGCTGAACTTTCAGAGCTTCAACTGGTTGAGCTAAAAGCTATCCTGCACGATCGCATGATGGAAGTGATCTTCACTGATTTCGAATCAGCAGCGGCACTTTTCCAAGTGGCAGAGCCAGCACCAGTAGCTGACGTTGACCTACTCAAAGGCGGTCGTGCTGCGCTTGAAAACGCAAACGTTACCCTAGGTCTTGCGCTTGCTGATGACGAAATTGAATACCTTTACGATGCGTTCGTAAACAAGCTAGATCGTAACCCAACAGACATCGAGCTGATGATGTTTGCTCAGGCGAACTCAGAGCACTGTCGCCACAAGATCTTCAACGCAGACTGGACTATCGACGGCGTGAAGCAAGAGAAGTCTCTGTTCAAGATGATCAAAAACACATTCGAAACCACACCAGAAAATGTGCTGTCTGCATACAAAGATAATGCAGCAGTCATGGTGGGTTCAGATGTCGGTCGTTTCTTCCCGAACCCAGAAACTCGCCAATACGGTTACAACCAAGAGAAAGCGCACATCCTAATGAAGGTGGAAACGCACAACCACCCAACAGCTATCTCTCCTTGGCCGGGCGCATCGACAGGCTCTGGTGGTGAAATCCGTGATGAAGGCGCAACCGGTATTGGTGGTAAGCCAAAAGCAGGTCTGGTTGGTTTCACGACATCTAACCTACGTATTCCTGGTTTTGAACAGCCATGGGAAACAGACTTCGGTAAGCCAGGTCGCATTGTTAACGCACTCGATATCATGCTTGAAGGCCCATTAGGTGGCGCGGCGTTTAACAACGAATTCGGTCGTCCAAACCTACTTGGTTACTTCCGTACTTACGAAGAAAAAGTAAATTCTCACGCTGGTGAAGAGGTTCGTGGTTACCACAAGCCAATCATGATTGCGGGTGGTATGGGTAACATCCGTGATGAGCACGTTCAGAAGAAAGAGATCCCAGTGGGTGCAAGCCTAATTGTGCTTGGTGGTCCGGCGATGAACATCGGTCTTGGCGGCGGCGCGGCATCTTCTATGGCGTCTGGTCAATCAGCAGAAGATCTAGATTTCGCATCTGTACAGCGTGAAAACCCAGAAATGGAGCGTCGCTGTCAGGAAGTGATCGACCGTTGTTGGCAGCTTGGTGAAGAGAACCCAATCGCATTCATCCACGATGTGGGCGCGGGTGGTATCTCTAACGCACTTCCAGAGCTTGTGGACGATGGCGAGCGTGGTGGTATTTTCCAACTGCGTGACGTACCAAATGACGAACCAGGCATGAGCCCACTTGAGATCTGGTGTAACGAATCTCAAGAGCGTTACGTAATGGCCGTTGCTCCAGAAAATATGGAAGTATTCGATGCAATCTGTAAGCGTGAGCGCGCACCATACGCTGTAGTGGGTGTGGCAACAGAAGAGCGTGAACTGAAGCTTGAAGATTCACACTTTGACAACACGCCAATCGACATGCCAATGGATGTACTTCTAGGTAAGACACCTAAGATGCATCGCGATGCGAAAACACTGAAAGCGAACAATCCAGCAATCAACCGTGATGGCATTGAGCTAAACGATGCGGTTGAGCGCGTGCTACGTCTACCAACCGTTGCTGAGAAAACATTCCTCATCACCATCGGTGATCGTACGGTTACAGGTCTTGTCGCTCGCGACCAAATGGTTGGCCCATGGCAGGTTCCAGTCGCTAACTGCGCAGTAACAGCAGCAAGCTACGACACTTACCACGGTGAAGCGATGTCGATGGGTGAACGCACACCGGTTGCTCTACTAGACTTCGGTGCTTCAGCTCGTCTAGCGGTAGGTGAAGCAATCACGAACATCGCAGCGACGAATATTGGCGATATCAAACACATCAAACTGTCTGCTAACTGGATGTCTCCAGCGGGCCACCCAGGTGAAGATGCCGGTCTTTACGAAGCAGTGAAGGCGGTGGGTGAAGAGCTATGTCCAGCCCTTGGTCTGACTATCCCTGTGGGTAAAGACTCAATGTCGATGAAGACTAAGTGGGAAGAGAACGGCGAGCAGAAAGAAGTCACATCGCCACTTTCTCTAGTGATTACAGCGTTTGCACGTGTTGAAGATGTTCGTAAAACGATTACTCCTCAGCTTCGTACTGACAAAGGCGCTTCGAGCCTAGTACTTATCGATCTAGGTAACGGTCAAAACCGTCTAGGCGCAACAGCTCTTGCACAGGTTTACAAGCAGCTTGGTGATAAGCCAGCAGACGTAGACAACGCAGCGCAGTTAAAAGGTTTCTATGAAGGCGTTCAAGCCCTAGTAGCACAAGACCAAGTTATCGCTTACCACGATAAAGGCGACGGCGGTCTATTGGTGACTCTTGCTGAGATGGCATTCGCGGGTCACTGTGGTGTTAAAGCGAACATTGAAGCACTTTTATCTGCATCAGAGAACAGCGAAGATGCACTAGCTGCGTTATTTAACGAAGAGCTAGGTGCAGTACTTCAAGTTAAGAACGATGACCTAGATGCGGTACTGTCTACGCTAGCAGCGAACGGTCTAGAAGCATGTTCACATGTAATCGGTTCAGTTGAAGCATCAGACGAGCTAGTCATCACTTCTGGTGACACAGTCGTTCTTGAACGCAACCGTACTGAACTACGTACTATCTGGGCTGAAACAACGCATAAGATGCAATCACTGCGTGATAACACAGCATGTGCAGACCAAGAGCACGAAGCGAAGAAAGACAACTCTGACCCAGGTCTGAACGTTAAGCTCAGCTTCGACGTAAACGAAGACATTGCAGCACCTTACATTGCTAAAGGCGCTAAACCTAAGATGGCGATTCTACGTGAGCAAGGCGTTAACTCTCACGTTGAAATGGCAGCAGCATTTGACCGTGCAGGTTTTGAAGCAACGGACATTCACATGAGCGACATCCTAACAGGTCAAGCTGTGCTAGAAGAGTACCAAGGCCTAGTGGCTTGTGGTGGTTTCTCTTACGGTGACGTACTGGGTGCGGGTGAAGGTTGGGCGAAATCTATCCTGTTCAACGAGCAAGCACGTAACCAGTTTGAAGGCTTCTTTAAGCGTGAAGATACTTTCTCTCTAGGTGTGTGTAACGGCTGTCAGATGCTATCGAACCTAAAAGAGCTAATCCCAGGTGCGGATCTGTGGCCACGCTTTGTTCGTAACGAATCTGAGCGTTTTGAAGCTCGCTTTAGCCTAGTAGAAGTACAAAAGTCTGACTCAGTCTTCTTCGATGGTATGGCAGGTTCTCGCATGCCAATCGCAGTATCTCACGGTGAGGGCCGCGTAGAAGTTCGTGATGCTGACCACCTAGCGGCGATTGAAGCATCAGGTACGGTTGCCGTTCGCTACGTTGATAACCACGGTAACCCAACTCAGCAATACCCGAACAACCCGAACGGTTCGCCAAATGCAATCACAGGTCTAACGACTCAAGATGGCCGCGTAACTATCATGATGCCGCACCCTGAGCGTGTATTCCGCACAGTAGCGAATTCATGGTCTCCAGAAGGTTGGGGCGAGAACGGCGCTTGGATGCGTATGTTCCAAAACGCACGTAAGAACGTGGGTTAATTAAACGACCTTAGTTTTCGCTTAGCAGCATAAATACAAGCGCAGATCGTAAGATCTGCGCTTTTTATTTGATAAACAGAATTCAATCCACCGTCATTCCATAGACCGAAGAATGAGGGAATAGGGAATCTCTCATTGTTTTGTGCTTGCTTTGAGAGATCCCCAACTCGTTCGTGCCTCACTCTTGAGGATGACGTGATTAATAATAGTCACTCTTTGAAAGAAACCATTAGCCAAATGGTAGCTTTTAAGTTTTAATACCGCCCTTACCAAGGGATGGTGTTAAACAGCTCAGCTTAGATGGAGTTATCAAGTTGACCGAATCCCTGATTAATCCCTTAGGAATGAAATAAATGTCTAAAAATCCAAAATTTGCTATCCGTACTTCTGAAAAACGTAACGGCTGGTGTGCAGAGATCACTCGTCAAGTAACTTCACGTAAAACAACAGTATCAAAGCGCGAAACAGGTTTTGAAACTGAAGCTGAAGCTCAAGCTTGGGCTGAGAAAGAACTTTCTGGTTTCGTTAAAAACCAAGCAGAGCGCAATGAGCGTAAAGGCGAAGCGCGTAAAGTTCGTGAAGAGCGCGAAGAACGCCTAGCACAAGAAGCGGCTGAGAAAAAAGCACGCTACCTAGCTGAAAAAGCAGCACGCGAAGAAGAGCAGTTTGACGAAGAGTAATTTTCGAAATTGTCTTAAAGAAAAACCGCCTCATATTGGCGGTTTTTTTGTATCTGATGTTTGTGTATCGAAATCGTGGGTTCGATTAACGGAATTGGCCAGCGTCAGGCAAAAAGTCGAAGCCTGCGGTTGCCAGTTTTGCTTCTAACGCGGCTTTGTCTATATCGAAGTAAACAACTAGCTTGTCCAAGTCACCACCAAAATCATCACGCAGTTTCATGTTAATGATGCTCATCAACATGACAGGGTCCATGGCCTCAAAGTTGGCAAGGTTCATTACTTATCCTCAAAGTCTGAGATAAGTAGGTTCGCCGCTGCAAATGCTGCTTTTTCTCGAGTTTCTTTTGGCAGTGACTCATCCGAGGCGACGTCATTAAGTGCTCTTACTGCGCATGAAATTGCTTGTGGGACATACGCTTGGTCACCACTACCAATTTGAGCGTAAAGCTCACGAATCAGTTCACAACAGCCATATACTTGCATGGGCAAAACTCCAATAAATGATAACTGCTCTCAAATATACACACTCAGAGAAGCAAACTCAAAGCGTAAGCTTGTCCTAGCTCAAACCAAATTTAAAGGCGGTTAAGAACTATACTGGCTATTGGCTTTGTAGTTGCTGTTCGAGCTGAAAAATGACTTCACGGTCGAGCTGTAATTGTTTAGCCAGTTCTTGTAAGTAGGCTTTTTCCATGAAATTTTGCTCATCAATTACGATTAATGAAGCCAAATAAATTTCCGACCCTTGTTGAGGTGAGCGTGCTTGAAGAGCAATTTCTCTTGGGTCTAACGGCTTGTTCAATTCATCATGCACAAACTGCTGCAATTGCACATCCGCCCCTGACTCTTTTAACGTTGACTCGATATGCATCATTTCTTGTTGATCAACATGGCCGTCGGCTTTAGCAGCGGCGATCATCGCTTTTAATATGAGTTGATGGTGAACAACATCATTTGGGTTAAACGTCTCTTGTGGGGCTGAGGTTGATTGCTTGGATTGATAGTCATTATAGACTTTATAAGCCAGCCCCCCGAGTAAAGCGACACCACCTACTTTTAGAGCGTTCTTGCCGACTTTCTTTCCTAGTTTTTTGCTTTTTTTTGAACCCATCAGCAAGTTGACGAAGCCGCCACCCACAGCGCCAGCACCCAAAGACTTTAGTGTCCCAGAGCTTGATTGCTGTTTAAGCTGAGACTGACCTTGCTTCACGAGATCAGAATTGAGTGCTTGGTTTAGTAAGCTTTTTAAGTCCATACATACCTCCGTTATTTTGCTCAGTATAGTGAGAGCAAAATGAATCGAAGATTAACGGCAGGGTATAAAAACGAAAAAGGCGAGCTCGAAGCTCGCCTTATACACTGAATACCATTTTAGTTTTCAGCGTGACCGTGAATACCTAGTAACTCACCATCAAGGTAAGCTTCTTTTTCATCTTTCATCACTAAACGTTCTTCAACCAACCACTTGACCACCATAGGGTAGATTTTGTGCTCTTGAGTCTGAACGCGTTCAGTCAACGTTTCGACAGTATCTTCATCGAAAATAGGCACTTTAGCCTGCAAAATGACTGGGCCACCGTCCAGTTGTTCAGTTACAAAGTGAACGCTTGTACCATGCTCTTCATCACCTGCGTGAATCGCACGTTGATAGGTGTTAAGGCCAGGATACTTAGGCAGTAGAGAAGGGTGGATGTTGATCATACGCCCCATGTAGTGGCGAACAAACTCACCGCTTAGAATACGCATGTAACCAGCGAGTACGATGACATCGGGCTTGTATTCATCAATCTGCTTCATTAGCTCATGATCGAAGGCATCACGAGTATCGAATGCTTTAGGATCAAGGAAGTGGGCGGCTGCATCGGCTTTCTCTGCACGCTCTAGCGCAAATACATTGGCTTTATTGGAAAACACCGCAGTAACACGACCATTGGTAATGTCCTTGCTACAGGCATCAATGATGGCTTGTAGGTTAGAACCGTTTCCTGACACTAAAACAACGATACTCTTCATGCTTATTTGATCTCTACTTGTTCTTCGCCAGCTTCTGCGTTGGCAATCTCACCGATAACCCAAGCGTTTTCGCCTTCTGCATTGAGAAGTTCAACCGCGGCATCCGCTTGGTCTTTAGGTAGAGCGATAACAAGGCCAACACCACAGTTAAATGTACGGTACATTTCGTGAGTCGTTACGTTGCCTTTCTCTTGTAGCCATTTGAAGATGATTGGCCATTCCCAGCTGTTACCATCAACAACTGCTTTCGTGCCTTCAGGAAGTACGCGTGGGATGTTTTCCCAGAAACCACCACCTGTGATGTGAGAAATCGCGTGGATGTCATGTTTCTCAATCATTTTAAGTGCTGATTTGATGTAAATCTTTGTTGGTTCTAGTAGGTGCTCACCGATAGTGCGACCTGCTAGTTCTTCGTTTTTGTCTTCGCCAGATACTTCAAGGATCTTACGGATCAATGAGTAACCGTTTGAGTGAGGACCGCTTGAACCTACAGCGATAAGTGCATCGCCAGCGGCTACTTTCGTGCCGTCAATGACGTCTTCTTTTTCTACAACGCCAACACAGAAACCTGCAACGTCGTAGTCTTCACCTTCGTACATACCCGGCATTTCAGCCGTTTCACCACCAATTAGCGCACAACCTGCTTGTACACAGCCGTCAGCAATACCAGAGACGACGTCTGCTGCTGTGTCTACATCAAGTTTGCCTGTTGCGTAGTAATCTAGGAAGAACAGTGGCTCAGCGCCTTGAACGATTAGGTCGTTCACACACATTGCAACGAGGTCAACACCGATGGTGTCGTGCTTTTTCATATCCAAAGCAAGACGAAGTTTAGTACCCACACCGTCAGTACCTGAAACCAATACTGGCTGCTTATATTTAGTTGGCAGTTCACATAATGCGCCAAAACCACCAATACCACCCATTACTTCTGGGCGACGTGTACGTTTTACAGCACCTTTAATACGGTCAACAAGCGCGTTGCCTGCATCGATATCAACGCCAGCGTCTTTGTAGCTAAGAGATGTGTTATCAGCACTCACAGGGAAGTCCTCGGTTTTTAAGTTGGATATGAAAACGGCGCTATTCTAACAGCGGTTAAAGACAAAGAGCAAACGTTTGCGTAACTTTTTTTGTTTATCAATAAAGCAGAAATTGAGAACGAAATCGTTTATAATCTCGAGGTTTGTTTAAATTTTTACCTTATATCCGGAGATGGAAATGAAAGTTGTTGAAGTGAAACACCCTCTAGTTAAACATAAACTGGGTCTAATGCGAGAAGGTGATATCAGCACAAAACGCTTCCGTGAGCTAGCAACAGAAGTTGGCAGCCTACTGACATACGAAGCGACTGCGGACTTTGAAACGGAAAAAGTAACCATTGAAGGTTGGAACGGTCCAGTAGAAATTGATCAAATTAAAGGTAAGAAAGTAACGGTAGTGCCTATTCTACGTGCGGGTCTAGGTATGATGGACGGCGTTCTTGAGCATATGCCAAGCGCGCGTATCAGTGTTGTTGGTATCTACCGTGACGAAGAGACTCTTGAGCCAGTACCATACTTCAACAAGCTAGCGTCTAACATGGACGAGCGTATCGCACTTGTTGTTGACCCAATGCTTGCAACGGGCGGTTCAATGATCGCAACAATCGATCTTCTAAAAGAGAAAGGTTGTAAAGCAATCAAGGTTCTTGTTCTAGTCGCTGCACCAGAAGGTATTGAAGCGCTAGAAAAAGCACACCCAGATGTAGAGATGTACACCGCAGCTATCGATGAAAAGCTAAACGATAAAGGTTACATCGTTCCTGGTCTTGGTGATGCAGGTGACAAGATCTTCGGTACGCTATAAGCCGCAGATTTTGAATGATTAAAAAAGGGAGCCGATTGGCTCCCTTTTTGTTTTTTGTACATTTACACACTGTCATTCCATAGATCGCCGAAGGTGAGAGTAGGGAATCTGTTTGGATTGACCGCTCTCGAGGATGACGGGTAGCTATTACCCATAGAAACAACAAAAGGGCTGACGTATTACGCCAGCCCTTTTGTAGTATCTTCTATTTCTTCAAGCTTAATGTGCCGCCGGTTTTCGGCTTGCTTGGGCGCTGGCTATTGTCAGACGCTGGCTTGTGGAAGGGCTTACCTTTACCACTCGGCTTACCTTTGTACTCACTTTGCTTACCGTCATGGCGACCTTTCTTTGAATTAGGCGCATGTCGGAACTCGTCAGCATTACGGCCTTTGAATGTGCGTTGCTTTTGGTTGCGGCGAGCCGTTGACTCTTGGTTTTCTTCGCGGCTATCGAACAGCTTTGCATCGGTGGCGCGACGAATACGCTTACCTTTACTATCCATTTTAGATGCTTCTTCGGTGCCACTTGAACTTTCGCACATCGCAAGAATCTCTGCGACTTCATTATCGCTCATGTAGCGCCATTGACCGTTTGGAATACCATCAAGTGAAATGTTCATAATACGCACACGACGAAGTTTGAATACTTCGTAACCGAGTGCTTCACACATACGGCGGATTTGGCGGTTAAGACCTTGAGTCAGAACGATACGGAACGAGTATTTGGTCTCTTTGGTCACTGTACA
This sequence comes from Vibrio aquaticus, assembly GCF_003970385.1. GTDB lineage: Bacteria > Pseudomonadota > Gammaproteobacteria > Enterobacterales > Vibrionaceae > Vibrio > Vibrio aquaticus. The sequence continues at coordinate 180,654 of NZ_RXZH01000005.1, forward strand.
AGGGAGCGTGACGGTGTCTAGGATGTTAACGCCAGAAGACATCTTTTTGATGAAGTCATCGCTGATCGGCTTATCAACACGCACCACGTACTCTTTTTCGTGGTTGTTACCGGCGCGAAGAATCTTATTGACGATATCACCGTCATTAGTCAGAAAAATAAGACCATCAGAAGGTTTATCAAGACGGCCGATAGGGAAAATACGCTTCTTGTGGCCAACGAAATCGACGATGTTGCCTGGAATATCGCGTTCAGTGGTACAAGTAATGCCTGTTGGCTTGTTTAGTGCGATATAAACAGGTTTGTCGGTGGCTGCCGCGATAGGTTTACTGTCCACTTGAACATCATCACCAGGCAGGACCTTTGTGCCCATTTCAGGAATTTTTCCATTGATGGTGACACGACCTTGTTCAATTAATCGGTCAGCTTCACGGCGTGAACAAAAGCCGGTTTCGCTGATGAATTTATTCAGACGTTTTGCGTTATCTTGTGACATGTTGTTCTCCTAACGTTTCACAACGGCGGTTAATCGGAAGTGGTGAAACTCTCACCACTCAGAGGGCGCGCATTCTAACATTGAGTGCTGCTTAACCCAATCGTTTTTGGTGTCGCTCACGAGTTTCTGTTTTTTTGTCTGCACTTTTTCTAAGTAGAACGTAAACCGCTCCCGTACCACCGTGGAAGCGCTGCGCACTATGGACGCATTGCACTTCTTTGATCTGCTTTAGCCATTGGGCAACAAAGCTTTTCATTAATGCGGGTGGATTCGAACGCTCACCTTTGCCGTGAACAATGACGACAGTGCGGATATCCATTCTCATACACTGCTTTAAGAACTTAACCACCTCGTCTCGGGCTTGTTCGAGTGTACGTTTATGCAAGTCTAGGCGAGCTTGGACGGGATATTTCGCCAAGCGCAACTTCTTATAGACACCGTCTTGAACGCCATCACGCTTAAACTCGATGAGATCGTCAGGCTTGAGCATTTCAGCGTGATCGATAGACAGGTACTCAGGGTCGTCTTCGGTGAGACACATAGCCGCTTCACGCTTCGCAATTTGTGCATCAGTGACTTGGTGCTGCTTTTTGTGCTCAGTAGTATCTTGCTGGAGAGGTTTTACATCGCCCATCATTTGTTGGAAGAGGGCGAAATCATCATCGTGAGACATAACGGCATCTCAGAGTAGTCAATTAATATCGCTATTATACCAATGCTGACTCGATATGATCACTACTTACAAGACAAAATAAAAAACCGAAGCAGACAAGGTATCTACTTCGGTGCATAGCGAATGTCTATTCAGAGAATAGAGCTAAGCGATTCTAGTGAGGAGATTTGTCGTTCATCACTTTGTAGATGAAGTAACCGCCATAAAACAGCATAAGACTGAAGGCCGCAAAGATCACAATCATTGAAGATAGGCCTACCGCATTACCAAATAGGAGATCGAGCCAAAAGTCCATAGTTACTTCCTCTAGTGCTAAGTGTGAAGACAAGGTTTAAAGTAATACTTGGTTAAATATGCAACACTGATCTGGATCAATTGTTGTTATTTGGTTGCGATATTGTTTGTGGTGATGTGTTTTTGCTCACAGTTTGTGGCTCATTGATGTTGTTTTAATCAAACAAACCAATAAATTAAAAAAGTTAATCAAAAGGGGTTGCGTTAAACCTGATAATCCGTAGTATACGCATTCGTTGACGGGGATAACTCCTCAGTTAAACATCTCGGTGAATAGCGTGCTTGGTAACGCATCTCGGGGTTTTGGAATAGCGGACCAGAGGGCGACCCTCTTTAGACGCAAACTCCATAGTCAACATTATCGGTGAATAGCGCAGCTTGGTAGCGCATCTGGTTTGGGACCAGAGGGTCGGGGGTTCGAATCCCTCTTCACCGACCACATTAAGAAAGCCTGCTTTTATAGCAGGCTTTCGTCGTTTTAGAGCATAGGAAATAGGATTAGGACCCGAGTGGGGTTCGTCTGAAATTAGAGCCTGGCTCTTCACCGACCATATTTAAAGAAGGGCTCTACAGAAATGTAGAGCCCTTTTTGCATCTTGAGATAAAAGATCGGTCATTCCATAGACTGACGAAGGAAGGAGTAGGGAATCTCTGATTCCGTGTGGAGAGTCTTAGAGACCCTCAATTGGTTCTTCATTCTTGAGGGTGACGGCAAGACCGCTATAGAAGTGTCCTCAGTACTCAAATTCACATAGTGCAGGTTTACTTTGTGAAAGTTGAGTTACCTTAAACCCACCTTCTTTGAGCAATGCGAGAACATTGTTTTCCCCTACTAGATGCAAGCTACCAACGACCATAAGATACGTTCCTTTTTTCTCCTTTGACCAGCTTGGGCTAGCAAGCTGTTGAGCCCAATCGAGATTGCGGTCAGTCAGGAAGGCTTTCTCAAACTCCTCGGACATTTCGGTTAGTTGGGCAAACTCGTTCAACTTTTCGATATCTCCAGCTTTCCAGGTTTTAATCAAGCAGTGAGTCATTTCTTCAGAGTGATCAAACTCTTCAATCGCACTCAAAAGCAGTTCTTTTCCTGATTCTTTTTGACCCGTTAAAAGGTCAATTTGAAACTGGAGAGACTCAAGACTGATGACAGGAATCTCTTGAAAGGTTGCTTTATAGGTCAGGTGCGCATCAACCCCATAAGCCGCTTTATAGCCTAAATACTCTATCTGTTTCATCTGAACTGCCAGCGCTGTTGCCCAAGGTGGGGAGTTAAGCAGTTGAGGGGCATTCAGTTCAAGTAAGTTGGCAATCCCACTTAACTCATCTTGTTGCTTTGGAGTCAGGACATCTTTACTCAGTAATGTGGCTGGTGGGTAAGTGATACCCTGAGTTTTACGTACATCCGTTTCAATGATTAAGCCATCACTGCTCTGCAATGCGTCCATGATCTGTTTATTTAACGGGAACATGCTGTCATCACCAACATGCACAGAACCGAGAATGTAGTAATTCAGTTGGCCTTTTGTTGCTTGCCAAAACAGGGGCTCAGCAACCCCATTAACGGCAAACAGTAGGGTAAAAAGAGTAAGTGATAGGTTGCGCATAAACAGAAATTGGCCTTACTGAAAAATTGTTGAAAACCTAAATATCGACGAGTTTTGACGAGGAAAAAGTGTGTGAAACATCACATTTGCAACTCCCACCGTAAATTTGATTTTAAGACAACATTCATCTGGGTGTGATCCTTATTCACGTATTGCATCTATTTGAGCCTAAAAGCTGTGACTTACCTCTCAGTAATCTCGTCAAAATAAGTCCAACACAATTAACGTTGTTGCTAAGTGTCTGTTTTTTAGTGACTAAAAAATCGAGTGTTTTATAAAGTTTGAATTTGATCACTTTCGAAAAGGATTAATTTTACGGTGAAAAATAACTCGGGCTATTGTGATTGCATCTTGATTTTGACGCCGAACTTTTCAGGCTTCGCTCCACTTTAAGGGTAAGTAAGATGTTTAAACAAACTCTCATCGCGACTTCAGTATTAGCAACGCTAGCGGGTTGCGCATCATTCCAATCGACGGAACAAAATGTCGTTAACTCACTTGCAGCAAACTTAGATGTTCAATATGAAGTACTCACTAACCACGGTGCCAACGATGGCCTCGCGTGTCAGGACCTAGGTGCTGAATGGGCCTCTTGTAACAAGGTCAACATGACACTCGTTAACCAAGGTGAAGCGGTTGACTCAAAAGATTGGGCTATCTACTTCCACAGTATTCGCCTGATTTTGGATGTTGATAACGAGCAGTTCAAAATCTCACGTGTAACGGGTGACCTGCATAAACTAGAGCCAACTGAAAAGTTTGATGGCTTCGCTGCAGGTGAAGAAGTATCGCTTCCTTTAGTGAGCGAATACTGGCAGCTGTTTGAAACAGACTTCATGCCAGGTGCCTTCGTTACTGTGCCAAACGCAGAGCCGAAGATGATCGCTTCGCTAAACACTGAAGACGTGGCTTCTTTCGTGACTGGTTTGGAAGGTGACAATCTAAAACGTACGCCGGATGACAACAACGTATTTGCCAATGCTGTATCTCGTTTCGAGAAGAACGAAGATTTAGCAAAACAAGACGTATCAACCACGCTGCTGCCAACGCCAATGTTTGTTGAAGCGGGCAAAGGCACAGTCGACATCTCAGGTGGTATTGCGCTGCCTAAAGATGCGTTTGATGCGACTCAATTTACAGCAATCCAAGATCGTGCAGAAGTGGTAGGTGTGGATGTCCGTGGTGATGTTCCTGTAAGCATCACGGTTGTTCCTGCAGACTTCACCGGTGAATTAGCAAAATCTGGTGCTTATGAGATGAGCATCAAAGGCGACGGTATTGCGATTAAAGCGTTCGACCAAGCAGGCGCTTTCTATGCGGTACAATCTATCTTTGGCCTGGTAGATAGCCAAAATGCTGATTCTCTACCACTGCTGTCTATTCAAGATGCGCCTCGTTTTGACTACCGTGGCGTAATGGTGGATGTGGCGCGTAACTTCCACTCTAAAGACGCAATTCTTGCAACGCTAGACCAAATGGCGGCGTACAAGATGAACAAACTACACCTTCACCTAACGGATGATGAAGGCTGGCGTTTAGAAATTCCAGGTCTACCTGAGCTAACTGAAGTCGGTGCTAACCGTTGTTTCGATGTGGAAGAGAAAAGCTGTTTACTGCCTCAGCTTGGCTCAGGTCCAACATCAGACAACTTTGGTTCTGGCTACTTCAGCAGAGCTGACTACGTGGAAATCTTAACCTACGCGAAAGCACGTAACATCGAAGTGATTCCAGAAATCGATATGCCAGCGCACGCTCGCGCAGCCGTGGTATCGATGGAAGCGCGTTATGACCGTCTTATGGAACAAGGCAAAGATGCTGAGGCGAACGAATACCGCTTGATGGATCCGCAAGATGAATCAAACGTCACCACGGTTCAGTTTTACAACAAACAGAGCTTCATCAACCCTTGTATGGAATCGTCAACTCGCTTTGTTGATAAAGTGATTTCTGAAGTGGCAGCAATGCATGCTGAGGCAGGCGCTCCGCTAACAACCTGGCACTTTGGTGGCGACGAAGCGAAGAACATCAAGCTAGGCGCTGGTTTCCAAGACGTTAACGCACAAGATAAAGTAAGCTGGAAAGGCACGATTGACCTGTCTAAGCAAGATAAGCCATTCGCGCAATCGCCAAAATGTCAGACGCTAATTACCGACGGTACAGTAAGCGATTTCGGTCACCTGCCAAGCCATTTTGCTGAGCAAGTATCTAAAATTGTGGCAGAAAAGGGCATTCCAAACTTCCAAGCTTGGCAAGATGGCTTGAAGTACAGCGAAGGTGAGAAGGCATTCGCGACAGAAAACACTCGCGTGAACTTCTGGGATGTCCTCTACTGGGGCGGTACTTCATCAGTGTACGAATGGTCTAAGAAAGGTTACGACGTGATCGTTTCTAACCCAGACTACGTTTACATGGACATGCCATACGAAGCGGACCCACAAGAGCGTGGTTACTACTGGGCAACGCGTGCAACAGACACTCGTAAGATGTTTGGCTTCGCACCAGAGAACATGCCGCAAAATGCGGAAACGTCTCTAGACCGCGATGGCAACGGCTTTACCGGTAAAGGTGAGATTGAAGCGAAGCCTTTCTACGGCCTATCAGCACAGCTTTGGTCTGAGACAGTACGCAACGACGAGCAATATGAATACATGGTATTCCCTCGCGTACTTGCAGCCGCTGAGCGTGCATGGCACCGTGCAGATTGGGAGAACGACTACGAAGTGGGTATTGAATACTCGCAAAACTCTAACCTAGTAGATAAAGCAGCACTAAACCAAGACTACAACCGCTTTGCGAATGTCCTGGGTCAACGTGAACTGGCTAAGTTAGAAAAAGCAGGCATCGATTACCGCCTACCAGTACCCGGTGCGAAAGTAGAAGATGGAACGCTGTCTATGAACGTTCAGTTCCCAGGTGTTGAGCTGCAATACTCTCTAGATGGCGAAAACTGGCTGACTTACGCTGACAGCGCACGTCCGGCAGTAGAAGGTGAAGTATTCATTCGTTCAGTGTCGGTGACTGGCGAGAACGCGAGTCGAGTGACTAGCGTGAAATAATTCCCCCTCCCTTCCAATCTTGACAGAAAGGAAAGGGAAAAACGCCCGGCCAGTGATGGTCGGGCGTTTTTATTTGTTGATAGCCGTTACAAGGAAAGCCTAAGCAACTTGAGTTTGTTGCTCTTCTACTTGCTCGGCGTTACTCATTGTAGTTTCAGCGCCGTGCATCCAACGAACCAAGGTGTTTGAGAACATCAGTAGAATTACACCTGATACCGTCGCCGCGATAGCGATACCACCGAAGATTGGCAGCGCACCGAGTTCACCAACGTGAGAACCGATTAGGCCAGCCACATAGTTAGCGATGGCATTGAAGCCAAACCACGCTCCCATCATAAGAGACGCAAGGCGGAGTGGAGCAAGCTTAGTCACAAGCGACAAGCCAATAGGCGATAGACAAAGTTCACCTAGAGTATGAAAGAAGAATGCACCGACAAGCCAAAGCATTGATGTTTTCACTGTCGTGTCACCACCTTGCTCCATGACTGCACCGACCATACATAGGAAGCCAAGTGCTAAGAAAAACAGTGCTAATGCAAATTTCACCGGAGAATTAGGTTCTTTAGGGCCTAATTTCACCCAAAGCGCAGCAAGAACAGGTGCAAGCGTAATGATGAAGAACGGGTTAAGTGACTGAAACCAAGCGGCAGGGACTTCAAAGCTGCCGAGCATACGGTCGGTATATTGCTGGGTGTAGATGTTCATCAGGCCGCCAGCTTGTTCAAACCCCGCCCAGAAAACAATCACGAACAAGCCCATGACTAGAATTACTTTTAGTCGGTCGACTTCTTGTTTCGTCAGCGGTTGCTTTTGAGACGAATTTTTCTTTTCTAAATCACGCGCTGCTGCAGGAACAACACCAATCTCGCCAAGCCAAGATTTCGCTAGTGTCATTTGCATGATTAAGCTCACAATCATGCCTAAACCTGCCACTAAGAAGCCTGCTTTCCAGCCAAACTCATTGGTTACCGATCCAGACACAACCCCAGCAATCAACGCACCTAAGTTAATCCCCATGTAGAAGATGGTAAACGCACCATCACGGCGATTGTCACCTTCTTCGTAAAGGTCGCCGACCATCGTAGAGATATTTGGTTTAAATAGACCGTTACCAGCAATCAATAGTGCTAAGCCAAGGTAAAAACTGTGGGTAATGCTAAGGCCAATCATGTCAGCTGGAAGCGCTAAGGTGAACTGACCAATTGCCATCAGTGCGCCACCAATCAAAATTGAACGGCGTTGGCCTAGATAATTGTCGGCAAGGTAGCCACCAATCATCGGAGTAATGTAGACAAGTCCAGTATAGATGCCATAAAGATCGAGGGCATCTTTAGTCGACCAGCCTAAACCACCGTTGAGGGTCGTATCTGTCAGATAAAGCACTAGGATGGCACGCATTGCGTAGTAAGAGAATCGTTCCCAAAGTTCTGTACCGAACAGAAGGAACAGGCCACGTGGATGACCGAAGAATTGTGGATGTTGGTTTGGCATAAGTTTTACTAATCTGAGTTATTACAGTTTTTTATTTGTCTCTACATATACTCCTTAGGGTATTTCTCTGCAAATGGGTAAATATACAAATCTGTCTGGTGCATAATTATAAGTTATTGAAATTTAGTGGTATTCCGTTGTTTTTTGGTAGGGTTAAGTCGTGCTACAAACTTAGATTCCAAAATTGAGTATTGTCTGGGGAGAGGTTGATTAACGGGAGGTCACACTTAGACGAGAAAAGAAAAAAGGCACCGAAGAGGTGCCTTTACAGATTCAATGAATCAATTAGTAAGCGTCGTTGTGGACACTTTGTACCGCGCGACCTGAAGGGTCAGCCATGTTCTTGAATGACTCGTCCCACTCAATTGCTTTCGCTGAGGAACACGCTACAGATGGGCCACCTGGTACACACTCTGCCGCTGATGGTAGCGGGAACAACTCTTCAAAGATTTCACGATATACGTAGCCTTCTTTGGTCGTTGGCGTGTTGTATGGGAAACGGAATGCCGCGGTTTCCAATTGCTGGTCAGTGACTTTTTCTTCCGCTACTTCTTTCAGTGTATCAATCCAGCTGTAGCCAACACCATCAGAGAATTGCTCTTTCTGACGCCATGCGATGGCTTCTGGAAGGTAGTGCTCAAAACACTCACGAAGGATATGTTTTTCCATCTTTCCGTTGCCACACATCTTATCTTCAGGGTTTAGACGCATTGCCACATCAATAAATTCTTTGTCTAGGAAAGGTACACGACCTTCAACGCCCCATGCTGCTAGCGACTTGTTCGCACGGGCACAGTCAAACATGTTCAACGCAAGCAGCTTACGAACCGTCTCTTCGTGGAACTCTTTCGCGTTTGGTGCTTTGTGGAAGTAGAGGTAACCGCCGAAGATCTCGTCCGCGCCTTCTCCAGACAGCACCATCTTGATGCCCATTGCTTTGATCTTGCGCCCCATTAGGAACATAGGCGTAGATGCGCGGATGGTTGTCACATCGTAAGTTTCAATATGGTAGATAACGTCACGGATGGCATCTAGACCTTCTTGAATCGTGTAGGTCATTTCGTGGTGAACGGTACCAATTTGGTCAGCGACTTCACGTGCCGCTTTAAGATCCGGCGCGCCCTCAAGACCAACCGCAAATGAGTGAAGTTGTGGCCACCAAGCCTCTGATTGCTCATCATCTTCGATACGCATAGCGGCAAAGCGTTTTGCTACTGCAGATGTGATGGATGAATCTAAGCCACCTGAAAGGAGTACACCGTATGGAACGTCGGTCATTAGCTGGCGCTTAACCGCTGCTTCTAGAGCTTCAGTCAGTTCTTCTTTGCTTGTGCTGTTACCTTGAACTGCTGCGTATTCGTTCCAGTCGCGGATGTAGTAACGTTGAGGCTCTGAATCACCACTGCTGTAGTAACTACCAGGAGGGAACTCGCTGACAGTTTTACATACAGGAACAAGGGCTTTCATTTCAGAAGCAACGTAGTAGTTACCGTGCTCATCGTAGCCTTGGTATAGAGGGATGATACCGATGTGGTCACGGCCGACTAAGTACGTGTCTTTTTCTTCATCGTAAAGAACGAAGGCAAAGATACCATTCAGTTCTTCGAGAAGGTCGGCACCGAGATCTTCATAAAGCGCTAGGATAACTTCACAGTCAGAGTCGGTCTGGAAGTCGTATTTTCCCTCGTAACGAGCACGAATTTCTTTGTGGTTGTAGATTTCACCGTTGACGGCAAGGATGTGTTTTTTATCTGAGCTGTATAGAGGTTGAGCACCACTATTAAGACCAACGATCGCTAAACGTTCATGCGCTAGAATCGCTTTTTCTGATGAGTAAATACCTGACCAGTCTGGGCCACGGTGGCGAAGCTTTTTAGACATTTCTAACGCCACTGGGCGCAGTGCTTCTGGATCACTTTTGATGTCTAAAATACCAAATATAGAACACATACAACTTCCCTTTAAAAATACATTAACCTTATGCCTTCAATTTGCCATTATGATTAAAAAAATCAACCGTATTTAAAGAAAAAAATAATAACAGGCCGTGGTTGGTGAATTTTATTTAGTTTTATAGGCTTTTTGGTGAATGAAATCTAGGTTTTGTCTGTTTTGTGCTCTGTGTGGTAAAAAAGCCGTTCAAAAGAACGGCTTATTTCACAAGTTTGATGTGGTTAAGAAGGGCGATGAAACTCAGGTTTTAGCTGGTCGCACACGTGTCGAGCGAAGCCACTGCCGGCCTCATTATAAATATTGAAGGCGGCATCAACTCCCCCGTTGGTGAGTGCTTCCAATTGGTCAGGATACTCAGCAATCGCGGCAATTTGGCCTTTGAAATTGCGCTGATGAAGTTGTTCAAGGGCAATCTGATTACCTTGGTGATGTGGCATCGCAAGGAGCACGAGCTTGACATTGGCGGTATCTAAAATGCGTTCCCAAAAATCCGGGTCAGTTGCATCGCCCGTAATGACATTACGTCCATGAGCTTTGTGCTGGTGGGCGGCTTCTTCACGAACCTCGATACCTAAGCTGATTTTTCCGTAGCGGTTTCTCAGTTCATCATAAGCACCAGTGCCAATACGCCCCATGCCTAGGATCAAAACCTGAGCATGACCTGGGTTGATAAGCTGATCACGAGTATTCAGCTTTTCAGCGGCAGTTTCACGTAACCATTTACCTGAACGTTGATAGAGCGCATGTCCATGACGATTTATCGGTGCTGAGAGCACAAATGAAATCGAAACCGCAATGGCTAAGGCCACCATGATTTCGCTGCTCATCCACCCCATTTTGAAGGCAAGCCCCCCAACGATTAGACCAAATTCACTGAAGTTAAATAGACTTAATGATGCAAGTAATGAAGTACGAACGCGGAACTTGAAGGTATTAAGAACCAGAAAGTAGAGGATGCCTTTGAGTGGCAGAAGCAGCATAAACAATATCGCTAATGCAAAGCCTGAGAGCGTTGGTGTTGCTGATAAGCCAATGTTTAAGAAAAAACAGACGAGGAAGAGTTCTTTAAGGTTAAAAAGAGACTTAGACAACTCGGATGCTTTCTTATGTGAGGCGAGTAGCATACCTAAGATCAGTGCGCCTAAATCAGGCTTCATACCAACCAGTTCAAATAAGCCAGCACCAGCGACTAAGGCTAAGAAGATACCCAGTAGGACCAGCATTTCACCGTGCCCAACCCAATCGAGAAGCTTGAAGAAAAGAGGGCGAATCAGGGGCAGTGCAAACAGGGCAACGGCGTACCATTCCGGAAGTTTACCGGTTGAGGCCGTGAGGAAGACAACAGCGAAGATATCTTGCATGACTAAGATACCGATAGCGATCGTGCCGTAAGTCGCGTTCATCTCCCCCTTTTCTTGTAACGTCTTAACAGCGAAAACGGTACTAGAGAAAGAGAGAGCAAAGCTTAAGAGCGCCAGTTGCTCAAGTGACATCGCAGCAAGAGAGCTGACACCAAGGAACTTAAAGCAAAGTAAGGCAACGCTAAAGATGGCGGTCGATAAGAGATTATGAACCGTTGCCCCTGCCCAAATCTCTTTGGACAGCAGTGTTTTGATATCCAGTTTTAGGCCAATGCTAAATAAAAGCAGCGTGACACCAAGGTCGGCGAGAGTGGTTATTGTGTCATTACTTTGGTAGCCAAACGCATGGAGGCCAAAGCCTGCGAGTAAAAATCCAACGAGGGGAGGGAGGTTACATTTGAGTGCAACAAAGCCAGCCAAAAAAGCCGTTGAGATTAAGATAAGTTCCATATTTGTATTGTTTTGTCCTAAAAAAACGGGCTACATCTAGTAGCCCGGTATTCTAACTCAATTGGTTGCTTAAGTGGGGATAAGATTAATCTTCTAACAACTTTTGTAACAATACCCCATTGAGCATCGCACGTTTAATCATTGCGAATGCACCAAGCGTTGGCTGCTTGTCAATCAGAGAAGCAACAATAGGAAGCTCGCTATGGAATGTCGTTAATGATTGGTTCTCAACGTTGCGGCGAATTGCAGGGAAGATGATGTCTTCACATTGAGTGATGTCACCAGCAATGACCACTTTTTGTGGGTTAAATAGGTTAATGGTAATCGCGATTGCTTTACCCAACTTATTACCCACGCGAACGAGGCTTTGTTTCGCCAGTTCGTCACCAAGGTTTGCATGTTCACACACATCGGAGATGTTGATTGTTTCCAAGGTAGTGAGGCTAGATTCGTAACCTTGCTTAATGAGCTTATTCACGCGTTCAACGATGGCAGGGTTTGCAGCAACGGTTTCTAAACAACCGAAGTTACCACATTGGCATTGTTCACCTAATGGATCAATTTGAATGTGGCCGATTTCACCCACGTTACGGTTAAAGCCTAAAAAGACCTGTCCATTAACGATAATGCCTGCACCAGTACCGCGGTGTACGCTGACTAGGATCGAATCTTGGCAATCTTTACTTGCACCGAAGTAGTGTTCAGCTAATGCCATACCACGGACATCGTTACCGACGAAACATTGAACGTGGAAGGTATTACGAATAACTTCAGAAAGGGCGAGATTATCAACCGAGATGTTTGGCATATATTCAACAACGCCGGTTTCTGGGTTAACCAAGCCTGGCAAGGTGACACCAATCGCAATCATCTGATTGATGTTGGTTTGATTTGACTGAATGAACTGTTTAAGTTGCGAGATTAGCCCTTCGATCAATTCTTCTTGGGTGGTATAGAAGAACTCATAGTAATCAGAGGAGATTTCTTTACCGCCTAAGTTATAGAGACTGAACTGAATATAGTCACGCCCTAGACGGATGGCGACTGAGTGGAAGGGTTCGACTTCGGTCGTCAGTGAAATCGCGCGTCGACCACCGGTAGAGGCTTGTTGCGCGACCTCTTTAATTAGGCCGCGCTCTAGAAGTTGGCGGGTAATTTTTGTAACGCTCGCTGGCGCTAGTTGGCTGACGTCAGCAACTTGGATCCTAGAGATGGGGCCTTGTTGATCGATTAGCCTGTAAACTGCAGCACTGTTCAGCTGTTTTACTAAATCTACGTTACCTATTTGTCCGCCATTCATTCTTAATTTTGCTCGTATTGTCCGTTAACAACAGTCGCTTGAACATTGAAGTCACGATCAAATACAGTGAGGTTTGCAACCATGCCTTTCTTAACGCGGCCTAGTTGTTCATCAACACCGATTGCTTTTGCAGGGTACAAAGTAGCCATGCGTAGTGCTTCGTCCAGAGCGATTCCGACATGCTCAACAGTATTTTGAACTGCTTCAATCATTGTAAGTGCTGAGCCGCCTAGTGTGCCGTTTTCATCAACACACTTACCATCACGGTAATATACTTTCTTACCTACAAAAATAAAGTAATCCATGTCAGCGCCTGCAGGAGCTGTGGCATCGGTCACTAATACTAATTTTTCGCCCTTAATTTTGTGAGCGATACGAATGTTCGCATAATCGACATGGAACCCGTCAGCAATGATACCTGCATATACGTCTGGCGTATCGTAGATAGCACCAACCACACCTGGTTCACGGCCAACCATTGGCGTCATAGCGTTGAATAGGTGAGTCGCGAAAGTAATACCCGCATCGAAACCACGGCGCGCTTCAGCGTATGTCGCGTTCGTGTGACCGATAGACACGACGATACCCGCTTGCTTAAGGCGCTCGATGTGTGCAGATTCGTTGTGTTCAGGTGCTAATGTCACTTTAGCGATAACGTCAGCGTTGTCACACATGAAGTCAATCATTGAGTCGTCAGATGGACGGATGAAATCTATGCTGTGAATGCCTTTTTTCGCAACGTTAAGGTAAGGACCTTCTAGGTGCAGACCTAGTGATTGGTTCTCGTACTTCGCGTGGTAGTCACGCGCAGCAGCTACCGCTTGACGCATATCTTCGTCAGACGAAGTGATCAGCGTCGGTAAGAAGCTAGTACAACCTGACTTTAGGTTTGCTTCATGCATGATTTGCATTGTGTCAGCGGTGATTTCATCGTTTAGCATCACGCCACCACAGCCGTTCAACTGTAAATCGATAAAGCCAGGGCTCACATTCACGCCTTGTAGATCACGAGTTTCGATGCCTTCTGGTAGCTCAGAAACTGGGCAAACAGACTCAATCAAGTTGTTGTTGATGATTACCGCGTGTTCAACGAGGACGTCGCTGCCGGTGTAGATTTTACAGTTAGTTAGCGCATACATGGTTAGCTAATCCTTATAGGTTAGATTCTTAATACTTTTAGTCGTCTAATCGAGGCTTTTTCACAAGCTGTTTTACTTTATTTGTGAGCTTCAATTAGGTCGCAAAATATCTATAGCAAACGAAGAAATGAGTCTTCTAAAATTAATGTTCAGCTTGGCTTTTACTCTGGTGGCTAACCGTCACACTTATGTTAGTAAGGTTCCCCTTATCGTAGTGATAGCCACACTCTAAGCCTATTTCTGTAGGTAAAGAGTAACTCGATTTTGCTAGGATGATTGCTATTTTTTTGTATTGTAAAATAAGTTTTATGATCTCGCTAGCAAAAACCTCGCATATTGCCAGTTTCTGGTGATTAGGATCACAAATGATGAGGTTTTAATTTGCGGAGCAAAATTAATATCATAAACTGAGCAGGACTAAATTGAGCGGCTAAAAAAAGTGGCTCGACAAAATACAAAATCCTATAGGGGGAACTTAAGGTGAATATTCTTGGATATGCGCAAAAGCTAGGTAAAGCTCTTATGCTACCTATCGCAACGCTTCCAGTTGCGGCGCTCTTACTACGTTTGGGTCAAGGTGACCTTCTAGATATCCCATTCATGGCGCAAGCTGGTGGTGCTATCTTCGGTCAACTACCGTTACTATTCGGTCTAGGTATCGCGATTGGTCTTTCTAAAGACGGTCAAGGTGCTGCAGGCCTAGCTGGTGCAGTTGCGTACTTCGTACTGACAGCAACAGCAACAACAATCAATGCTGACGTTAACATGTCATTCTTCGGTGGTATCATCGCTGGTATCATTGCTGGTCACTCTTACAACGCTTTCCATGCAACTCGTCTTCCTGAGTGGTTGGCATTCTTCTCTGGCAAACGTCTAGTACCAATCATGGCTGGTCTATTCGCGCTAGTAGCAGGTGCTGTGTCTGGTGTTGTTTGGCCAACTATCCAAGGCGGCCTTGACGCTCTAGCACACGCAGTTTCTACTTCAGGTGCTGTTGGTCAGTTCGTTTACGGTACTCTTAACCGTGCACTTATCCCTGTAGGTCTTCACCACGTTCTTAACTCTTACTTCTGGTTCGGTATGGGTACGTGTCAAGAAGTTCTAGTTACTGGTGCTCAAGCTGCTGGTCAAGCTCTTCCTGCTCTACAACAGCTTTGTGTAGACCCAGCTCTAGCTAAGACTCTTGTTGCTGGTCAATCACACACATTCGAATTCGCTAACTCTGTAACTCCAGAAATTACTGCAACTGTTAAAGAAGTAACTGAAACAGTTAAGTCTGGTGACCTACACCGTTACTTCGGCGGCGATAAGTCTGCTGGCGTATTCATGAACGGCTTCTTCCCTGTAATGATGTTTGGTCTACCAGGTGCTGCTCTTGCAATGTACCTAGCAGCTCCAGCTGAAAAACGTAGCCAAGTTGGTGGTGCACTATTCTCAGTAGGTTTCTGTTCATTCCTAACAGGTATCACAGAGCCACTAGAATTCATGTTCGTGTTCCTAGCTCCAGCTCTATACGCAATGCACGCAGTATTCACTGGTCTATCTCTAGTTGTTGCTAACATGTTTGGTACGCTACACGGCTTCGGTTTCTCTGCAGGTCTAATCGACTTCATTCTGAACTGGGGTCTAGCAACTAAGCCGGTAACTCTACTTCTAATCGGTCTAGGCTTCGGTGCTCTATACTTCTTCACATTCACATTCGCTATCCGCGCTTTCAACCTGAAATCGCCAGGTCGTGAAGATGATGACGAAGAAACAGTAGCCGCTCCAGCTGGTGAAGCGAAAAGTGGTGACCTAGCTCGTCAATACCTAAAAGCTCTAGGTGGTCACGACAACCTAACTTCAATCGACGCTTGTATCACTCGTCTACGTCTTACTCTAAAAGACCGCTCTGTAGCTGACGAAGTTGTACTTAAGAAGCTTGGTGCGAAGGGTGTAGTTAAACTAGGTGAGAACAACCTTCAAGTTATCCTTGGTCCTCTAGCTGAAATCGTTGCTGGCGAAATGAAAGCAATCGGTGCTAACGAAGACCTATCTGATGTAAAACTTCCTTAGTAACCACTGGTTAATAAGTAAGTGATAAAAGCCTCCTTCGGGAGGCTTTTTTGCGTTTGGTGCTTAAGGAGAGATGAACAATGCTAGCTTCTTAACCAGACAATGAAAAAAAAAGTGTTTTCAGTCGAGATATTGTTGTGTAATCCACCAGAATTGTGGATCATTAGACGTTATGTACTTGGCGGCTACTGATGTCGTCAAAGTAAAGAATTATCTGAACAATACTACAACAATTGAGGTGCTATAGATGAGTGAAGCTGAGGCTCGTCCATCGAATTTCATTCGCCAAATCATCGATAAAGATTTAGCGGATGGTACACACACAAGCGTGCATACTCGTTTCCCACCAGAGCCGAACGGTTATCTGCATATCGGTCACGCTAAGTCAATTTGCTTGAACTTCGGTATTGCTCAGGACTACCAGGGTCAGTGTAACCTTCGTTTTGATGACACTAACCCAGAAAAAGAAGACGTTGAATACGTTGAGTCAATTAAGAATGATGTGAGCTGGTTAGGCTTTGAGTGGAGTGGTGATGTATGTTACTCATCAAACTACTTCGACAAGCTATATGGCTACGCAGTGGAATTAATTAACAAAGGCTTAGCGTACGTTGAAGAGCTAAGTCCTGAGCAGATCCGTGAGTACCGTGGCACACTTACTCAACCAGGTAAGCCAAGCCCATACCGTGACCGTACGCCAGAAGAGAACCTAGCGCTATTTGAAAAGATGCGTGACGGTGGTTTCGAGGAAGGTAAAGCGTGTCTACGTGCGAAGATTGACCTTGCGTCTTCTTTCATTGTACTGCGCGATCCTGTTATTTACCGTGTTCGTTTTGCAGAGCATCACCAAACAGGTGACAAATGGTGCATTTACCCAATGTACGATTTCACGCACTGTATCTCTGATGCGCTAGAGGGCATTACGCACTCTATCTGTACGCTTGAATTCCAAGACAACCGTCGCTTATACGATTGGGTTCTAGACAACATTACGATTGATTGTCAGCCTCGTCAGTACGAGTTCAGCCGACTCAACCTAGAGTACACAGTAATGTCTAAGCGTAAGCTTAACCAACTTGTGACTGAAAACTTAGTTGACGGTTGGGATGATCCACGTATGCCGACTGTTTCTGGCTTACGTCGTCGTGGCTTTACTTCTGCGTCTATTCGTGAATTCTGTAAGCGTATTGGTGTGACTAAGCAAGACAACATGATTGAAATGGGCTCACTAGAGTCTTGTATCCGTGATGACTTGAACGAAAATGCACCTCGTGCGATGGCTGTTCTTGATCCAGTTAAGATCGTGATTGAAAACTTCGAAGAAGGTAACGTTGAGTCACTAACGGTTGCGAATCACCCGAACAAACCGGAAATGGGCGAGCGTGAGGTTCCATTTACTCGTGAAGTTTGGATTGAGCGTGAAGATTTCCGTGAAGAAGCGAATAAGAAATACAAGCGTCTAGTGCTTGGTAAAGAAGTTCGCCTACGTGGTGCTTACGTGATCAAAGCTGAGCGTATCGAGAAAGATGCCGAAGGCAACATCACTACTATCTTCTGTACTTACGACAACGAGACGCTAGGCAAAAACCCAGCAGATGGTCGTAAAGTGAAAGGTGTTATTCACTGGGTATCAGCGGACAAAGGTCTTCCTGCAGAGATTCGTCTGTACGACCGTCTATTCACCGTGCCTAACCCAGCAGCCGCGGACAACTTTGCAGAAACGATCAACCCAGAGTCTCTGGTTAAGCTAAATGGCTTTGTTGAACCAAGCCTTGCTCAAGCAGAAGCAGAGAAAGGGTACCAGTTTGAACGTATGGGCTACTTCTGCGCGGATGCGAAAGAGTCTAAGCCAGAAGCGCTTGTATTCAACCGCACTGTCGGCCTACGTGATACTTGGGCAAAAATCGAAGCCAAGTAATTACGAGCTGAACATACTGAAAAGCCAGTCGCATCGACTGGCTTTTTTATTGCCGCTTTCTGACTAAGATAAGAAGTAAAAAAAAACGCCAGCCTAGGCTGACGTTTATGAATGCGAAAGAATCGTAGCGATTATTTCTTAGCTTTATGAGCGTCTGGGTTGTCTTTACAGCTACCGTCAGCACATTTCCCGTAAAGGTATAAGCTGTGGTTGGTAAGAATTACGTTATATTTTGCCGCAACTTCTTTTTGGCGCTCTTCAATGATGTCGTCAGAAAACTCAATGACCTCGCCACAATCTAGACATACTAGGTGGTCGTGGTGATGTTGGGTTGATAACTCAAACACTGACTTGCCACCTTCGAAGTGGTGACGAGTCACGATACCTGCATCATCAAATTGGTTTAATACTCGATAAACGGTTGCTAGACCAATCTCTTCGCCGAGATCAATCAGCTTTTTGTACAGTTCTTCAGCACTGATATGTTGGCAGTCAGGTTGCTGTAGTACTTCTAAAATCTTTAGTCTTGGGAGGGTAACTTTAAGACCAGCATCCTTTAGCGCTTGGTTATTGTCTGACATATACTTTCCTGTTGATGATCTGCAGTAACTAACAGAATTCAATATTCCTATCATTATAGGGCAGTACCCAGTAACAATAAACCACGAAGTTCAAAGGGTTACTACTAATTTTTTATAAAGTTGGGAGAGGTCACTGACTAATGACATCCGACCAGTTACAATTGCGTAACATGTGTAGGTAATGGCAACTTAGGGATCAAGGATGAATAAGTCGTTGGCGAAAATTTATCGTCCAGGTGTAGTGAAATTTGCGCTTAATAGTTGGCCTCCATTTTGGGGGGCAGGAATTAAAATTCTATCGATCAGTGATGACTTCAGAGAAGTAAAAATGCGGCTAAAATTGCGCTGGTGGAATAAGAACGCTAATCGGACTCAGTATGGTGGCAGCATCTTTTCTTTGACCGATCCCGTCTACTCTCTAATGCTGATGGGGATTTTAGGCGATCAGTATTATGTCTGGGATAAGGAAGCGAGTATTAACTTTATCAAACCTGGTCAAACGGATTTGTATGCTGACTTCTGTGTCAGCCAAGATCAGCTACAAGACATTCTTGAGCAAACAGCCCACGGGGATAAATGTTTCCCAGAATTTATTACGTATGTGAAAGATGCTAATGGTGCTGTCATTTCAGAAGTGCAACGTAAACTTTATGTACGTAAGAAACCAAAGTATCGTGAAGAAACGGAGCAGCAGCCGGCTTGATTCGTCATCAATTGATACAAAAAAACCTCCAAGCCGGAGGTTTTTTTAACGTCTAAAAGCGCCAATTAGTCTTCTAGTTCAGCTAAGCACATTTCTTCGTGAATCTGCTTACACCAGTTGTTTACGCGCTCATCAGTCAGCTCTGGTTGACGGTCTTCATCGATACATAGACCAACGAAAAGGCTGTCATCACCTTCTACAAGGCCTTTAGAAGCTTCGAATTCGTAGCCGTCAGTTGAAGTGTGGCCCAAGATTGTGCCGCCTTTTGCTTCAACGATGTCACGAACGGTGCCCATCGCATCACAGAAGTACTCTGCGTAATCTTCTTGGTCACCACAACCGAAGATAGCGACTAGCTTAGTTGAGAAGTCGATTTGCTCTAGCTCTGGGAAGAAGTCATCCCAGTCACATTGCGCTTCACCGTAGTACCAAGTTGGGATACCAAGAAGCAGAAGGTCGAAGTTATCGATATCTTCTTTGCTGCTTTTTGCAATATCTTGAACGTGAACCAGTTGTTTACCTAGTTGCTTTTGAATCATCTTTGCAACAGCTTCAGTGTTACCTGTGTCGCTACCAAAGAAGATGCCTACACTTGCCATAGATTCGCTACCTTTACTATTTTCTGTTGTGAGATCGACTCGATCAGCCGATACCACCACCTTCCCAGCTTAACTGAATTATGCCTTTAGCAATAAAACCAGCACAGCCAAGGAATAGAACTAACCATACAATGCGACGACCGAAAGGGGGAACGTTACCCGCTTTTAAGACATCTTTTATCGCCATACCAATTAAGAAAAAGATAGACGCAAAAAGTAGATCGAGCCCAATAGACTCGAGCATGTTCATGTAGTCGTAAAGCATGGGGTCCCTTTATGCCAAATTACTTGCGCCGCACTATACCACTGTTAATAGATAAAGTTAACGGGCAGAGCGCAACGGATCTCTCATTCTCTTCTAGGCAATGAACTTACGAATTGAACGTAATACTTCAGCCGGTTTTTCCGCGTGCAGCCAATGGCCAGTATTAGCAATAACGTGGGCTTTCGCATGCGTAAACTGCTGCTGCACATCGCTCTGATGTTCAGCAGTTAAGTAGTCTGAGTCTCCACCTTTGATAAACAAAGTAGGGGTATCAATTGGGCTAATTGGGTTCCAGCCTAAAATTTCCCAGTAATTGTCCCACAAGCTTTTGACATTGAAGCGCCAAGATAAGTGATCACCATTGTTAAACAGAGACTTCCCTAAAAACTGTCTTACACCTTCAATTTCAATATGCTCAGCCAATATCTCGAGAGCTTGCTTGCGGCTTGTCGGCTTTTTCTCGATGACGGCCTTGAGACCGGAAAAGACATTATCGTGACGGCTTTGGGTATACTTAACTGGAGCCATGTCCAATACCAGCAATTTAGCGACACGTGCTTGATCGATCTCAGCCAGCTTCATGGCGACTTTGCCACCCATTGAGTGACCAATGATCGTGTAAGTATCAATGTTTAGGTGATCCAGGACCTCTCGCACATCTTGCGCCATGAGTTCATAGTTATGCTGCTGGCTTTGAAAGGAGACTCCGTGGTTACGAAGATCAATGCTGATCACTTGATAATCTTGTTTAAGATCGCGAGCGAGTAGCCCCAAGTTGTCCAAATTTCCAAACAATCCGTGGATCAATACAGTGGTGTGACCCTCACCTTCGACTTTGTAGTTGAGCAGATGTGACATTTTATTTTATTCGTTACAGGTAAACCGTAGAGTCTCATGAAAGATCTCGCTATAATCCCCCAGAGTTTAAACATAGAGATTGTGAAAAGCGAATGAAAACAATTGAGGTTGATGAGGATCTATACCGTTACATCGCAAGTCAAACCCAGGATATTGGTGAAAGTGCATCAGATATTTTGCGTCGTCTACTGATGACAGATGCAAAGCCTTCAGCCGCACCAGAGCCACAGGTTATGGCGCAACCTAAAGGTATAGTTGTTAGTAAAGATGCCATTAAAGAAGAGTCTGTAGACAGTGTAAAAGAGATGCGCTCATTACTTATTTCGGATGAGTTTGCGGGTCTTAAAAAAGCGATTGATCGTTTCATGCTGGTTCTATCGACACTGCATCACATTAACCCGAGTGATTTCTCAGAAGCAACCCAAGTGAAAGGTCGCAAACGAGTTTACTTTGCTGATAACGAACAAACGCTACTGGCCAACGGTAACACCACTAAGCCAAAAGCGATTCCGGGTTCACCATTTTGGGTTATCACCAATAACAATACGAGCCGAAAAAGGCAGATGGTTGACCAGCTGATGGCGAGAATGAATTACCCATCAGAAATCATTGAGAAGGTAACTAACTCAATTTAGAGAATTCTGATTAAAACCTCATAATATACTGTTTACATAGCGTATTATGAGGTTTTTTTATTTCTGATAATTTTAAGAAAGGATGTCAAATGGCTATGCACCCACGAGCAGGAAAAAAAGCTCAACAGCAAGATCTGCACAATATTCCTGCCCTTGTCGCGAATTATTTTCTACTTCAACCTGACCCATCGAACGCAAATCACAAAGTTGAATTTGGCACATCTGGCCACCGTGGTACGGCGGACAAATCTACCTTCAATGAAAACCATATCTTAGCGATTACTCAAGCGATTGCCGAAGTACGAGCAGAGAAGGGAACGACAGGTCCTCTATTTGTAGGTAAAGACACACATGCGCTGTCGGAACCTGCATTTTCAAGTGTGATTGAAGTGTTGATCGCGAATGGGGTGCAAGTGATTACCCAGTTAGACAACGGGTATACACCGACTCCGGGTGTCTCTCATGCTATTTTGACTCATAACCTTACACAGGGTGAGAAAGCGGATGGTATTGTTATCACACCATCACATAACCCACCTCAAGATGGCGGTATTAAATACAACCCAACGCACGGTGGCCCGGCTGAAGGTGAATTGACTCAAGCTATTCAAGATCGTGCCAACGTCTTAATTGCTGAAGGCCTACAAGGTGTGAAACGCATGCCTTTGGCACAAGCAAAAGCGTCTGAGCTGTTTGTAGTGCGTGACCTTGTGAAACCGTACATTGATGACCTAGTAAACGTCATCGATATGGAAGCGATCCAAAAGGCAAATCTAAAGCTGGGTGTTGATCCCCTTGGTGGCAGTGGCATTGATTACTGGCGTCAGATTGGTCAAGCATACAACTTAGATCTAACCTTGGTGAGCGAAGCGATTGATCCATCATTCCAGTTTATGTCTTTGGATAAAGACGGTGTGGTTCGTATGGACTGTTCGTCACCTTACGCAATGGCAGGCCTTCTAGAACTTAAAGATGAATATGACCTAGCCTTCGGCAATGACCCAGATTATGACCGCCATGGGATCGTGACGCCAAAAGGTCTGATGAACCCGAACCACTTTCTTGCGGTATGTATTGATTACCTTTACCGTCACCGCCAAGGTTGGGGTAAAGACGTTGCTGTTGGTAAAACTCTGGTTTCAAGTGCGCTTATTGACCGTGTAGTGGCTGACCTTGGTCGTGAACTTTGTGAAGTACCAGTTGGCTTCAAATGGTTTGTTGATGGTTTATACGAAGGTAAGTTTGGCTTTGGTGGCGAAGAATCTGCGGGCGCTTCATTCCTACGTAAAGACGGTACACCATGGTCTACAGACAAAGATGGCATTATTCTGTGTCTTCTAGCGGCTGAGATTACTGCTGTAACAGGCAAGAACCCACAAGAGTACTACGAAGAGCTAGCGGCGAAACACGGTGCGTCTGAGTATAACCGTATTCAAGCTGTGGCAAATGGCCCTCAAAAAGCCGTGCTATCTAAGCTATCAGCAGAAATGGTAACGGCAGAGACACTAGCCGGTGATGCAATTACGGCTCGTCTAACGCATGCGCCAGGCAACGGTGCAGCGATCGGTGGCCTTAAGGTAACCACTGAAAACGGTTGGTTTGCAGCGCGCCCATCAGGGACAGAAGATATCTACAAGATTTACTGTGAGAGCTTTAAAGGTGCTGACCACCTAAAGCAGATCGAAGCAGAAGCACAAGAGATTGTGAATCAAGTCTTCGCTAACGCAGGTCTGTAATTCAGACGATGAAATGTTGTATCAAGGGCTGACAAATTGTCAGCCCTTTTTATTGGAAGTTAAGTCATTCCTTAGAGAGAAAAATGAACGAGTAAGGAATCTCATACCATCTTCGACTTGCTTAAAGAGATCCCCAACTCGCTCGTACCTCGTTCTTGAGGATGACGATGGTAGGAATCGTAATACATCGCTCTTATCACGTACTTATTAGCTTGGCCAACTATCAGGCACAACAAACCAGAATTGTCCGCTTTTGGTCTGGGCATGAACGAACCGTCCATTGGGCTTGTTGATTGGCTCAATGAACTCTTCTAAACCGATAGCCCAACGTGGCTTATCGAGCTCATAGAGTGGTTCACCAATTTGCTCCCATTGGCTTTGATAGCACCAGTAACCGGATATCTGGCTTGGGTTAAGATCGAGCCCTAAACATTCTCGAGGGACAGTTTCTGGCGAAAATGGGTTGATGTAGAGCCGACCTTGAATTAAGAGCTGCTCTTGTAAGTCTTTGTACTGCGGGTATTGCTCAAGAAACTCACTTGTAGAACTCATCCTTAGTTGGTGCGAAAGCATCCTGTCGAGCTTTTTGTCCAGTTGGTCATGAGCGTTAGGGCCGTACCAAATCCCCTGGTGCAATAAATAGAACTTAATCGCGACTTCCCAGTGCTCATTTTGCGTGGTGTCATTATTGCGGAGTATCAGGTCTATCGCTCCAAGAGTTTGTCCTGACGGTTTATTGATCTGGATTTCTTCTTCCAGCAGGGAATATTGGCGGCTGTTAGAGATCAATTCAGTGCAGAGGTATTGATACAAAAAGCCTAGTCTCGGATTCCCCTGATATTCTTGCTGACGCAATGGAGTTAAGTCGAATTGTGTTAGGTCGACAAATGGCTTGGTGAGCTTAAATAGTGAAGGCGTTTCATGAACCCAATGGTAAAAACGTTCGAGTGTATTCATCCTTAAACCTATATATGTTGAGCCGGACTATTGTAGCTAGGGTCTAGTAAGGTTGCTACGGTTCGAATACACTTTGCGCAACAATAAATTGTGTCATGCCGACAATGAAATGGAAGCTGTTATGAACAATCTACAACTAGAAAAAATACTCAATGAAAAACTGTCGCCTCAACTTATCAAAGACTATGCGCCAAATGGTTTGCAAGTAGAGGGAACTGACGAGATTAAAAAAGTAGTGACAGGCGTGACGGCTTCTCAAGCTTTAATTGATCAAGCGGTTGAGCTAAATGCGGATGCACTCTTGGTCCACCACGGCTATTTTTGGAAAGGTGAGCCAGAGCCGATTCGCGGCATGAAGGGGAAGCGTATCCGTACGTTGATTAAAAATGACATCAACTTAATGGGCTATCACTTGCCACTAGATATTCACCCTGAACTTGGTAACAACGCCGAATTGGCGCGTTTGTTAGATATCGAAGTTGAAGGTGGTCTTGAAGGTCATCCGCAATCTGTAGCGATGTTTGGTCGACTAAAAACGCCGATGACTGGTGCCGAATTTGCTAGCAAGATAAACCAAGTACTTAAGCGTGAGCCTTTGCATATTGCTCCAGATAATGCCGATAAGATGATTGAAACGGTTGGCTGGTGTACTGGCGGCGGACAAGATTATATTGAGCTTGCTGCTAAGAATGGGCTAGATGCGTTTATTTCGGGTGAGATCTCAGAACGCACAACATATTCAGCACGAGAGCAGGACATTCATTATTTTGCCGCGGGTCACCATGCGACAGAACGCTATGGAATAAAAGCTCTGGGTGAGTGGTTAGCGAAAGAGCATGGGCTGGATGTTGAGTTTATCGATATTGATAATCCGGTTTAAACGAAGGACGGAACTCGTCTTACGGGAAAGCGGGAACGAGCTTGGCCCTGCGAGAGAAAGATTTGTCATTCCTTAGACCGAAGAATGAGGGAGTAAGGAATCTCTAAAGGTTGGTGGCTCGCGGTGAGAGCTCCTCAATTCACTCGCGCCTCGTTCTTGAGGATGACAACCAATCTAATAAAAAAGGGCTGATGTTCACACATCAGCCCTTTAACTTTTTACTCGTCAGCGATTATTCACGCTCGTGAAGAGGTGAGAACTCACGCTGCACTTCACCAGTGTATAGCTGGCGAGGGCGACCGATACGGTTAAGTGGATCGCTGTGCATTTCGTTCCAATGCGCAATCCAACCGATAGTACGAGAAATCGCGAAGATAACTGTAAACATCGATACTGGAATACCAATCGCTTTAAGAATGATACCTGAGTAGAAATCTACGTTCGGGTACAGTTTCTTAGATACGAAGTACTCATCAGAAAGTGCGATACGCTCAAGTTCCATTGCTACGTCAAGTAGTGGATCTTTGATGTTTAGCTCTTTTAGAACTTCGTGACACGTTTCACGCATTACTGTTGCGCGAGGGTCGTAGTTCTTGTAAACACGGTGACCGAAGCCCATTAGGCGGAACGGGTCATCTTTATCCTTCGCTCGTGCTACGTACTCAGGAATGTTTTCTACACTGCCGATCTCTTCAAGCATCTTCAGACATGCTTCGTTAGCACCGCCGTGAGCTGGGCCCCATAGAGAAGCGATACCCGCTGCAATACATGCAAATGGGTTCGCACCTGAAGAACCAGATAGACGTACTGTAGACGTTGATGCATTTTGCTCGTGGTCTGCGTGTAGCGTAAAGATTTTATCCATCGCTTGAGCAACTACAGGGTTTACTTCGTATTCTTCACATGGGTTGGCAAACATCATGTGTAGGAAGTTTTCTGCGTAGTTTAGATCATTGCGTGGGTAGATAAATGGTTGACCGATTGTGTACTTGTAACACATCGCCGCTAGTGTTGGCATTTTCGACAGTAGTCGGTATGCCGCAATTTCGCGGTGTTCGTCGTTATTAATGTCTAGTGAATCGTGGTAGAACGCAGCCAGTGCGCCAACCACACCACACATAACTGCCATTGGGTGTGCGTCACGTCGGAAGCCATGGAAAAAGCTTGCGATTTGCTCGTGCACCATAGTATGGCGAGTTACTGTCGTTTTGAATTGCTCGTATTGTTCACGGGTTGGGGCTTCACCATAAAGAAGGATGTAACATACTTCTAAGTAATCAGCGTTGTTAGCTAACTGATCAATTGGATAACCGCGGTGCAAAAGAATACCTTTGCCGCCATCGATATAGGTGATTTGAGATTCACAAGATGCAGTGGCAAGAAAACCTGGGTCAAAAGTGAAAAATCCATTTGCTCCCAGTTTACGAACGTCAATTACAGGTGTACCAAGGGCACCTTCCATAATTGGTAGCTCGATAGGCGCTTGTCCTTCAACATGAAGGGTAGCTTTCTTATCCGCCATAACAATCTCCTTTGTTTTATTATTAATCCGTCCAGGATGTTTTGTGTGACATTTTTGTACGTTGATTCGTTATCAAAGTCAATTTATCTCCTCTGATGTGTGCACTTGTTATGATTTTTTGAACACGTAAGGTTAAAAATCTGTGCTGTGTAGCAAAAATTGTTACATCAATTGTATTAGAATGTTGCCAGCCGTATAGTGGCGCAGTAAATTTTGGTGGAAACCTAATAAATTCAAGGCTTGAAACAATAGTGAGGTGAAGTTTTTAGTCTTGTTGTTAACAAAAATTTTACAAAATAGTCCGTCTTCAAATGGGTGTGATTGTTAAATTAATGTTAACTTTTGAGGGTTTGCAACCAAAATTCGTTCATAACTATAAATGCTCAATGGAGCTGAGTGAGCAAGCCCGTGAAAGAAAGAAAGTCAAGACCTGTTAATTTAGATTTACAGACCATTCGCTTTCCGATCACAGCAATCGCATCTATTTTGCACCGTGTGTCTGGTGTAATTACGTTTGTCGCGGTCGGGATCCTACTTTGGTTACTATCCATATCTTTATCCTCTCCTGTAGGTTACGCACAAGCAGTCGACATCGTTGACGGTTTCTTCGTGAAATTTATCTTGTGGGGAATCTTAACGGCATTGGCCTATCACATCGCTGGTGGTATTCGTCACCTTCTGATGGACTTAGGTCATTTTGAAGAGCTGGAATCTGGCGCGATGAGCGCTAAGGTTGCATTCGCAGCGACAGCCGTACTGTCACTACTAGCGGGGATTATGGTGTGGTAAAACATATTTCATCTTTTGGTCGTAATGGTGTCCACGATTTCCTGTTGATTCGTGCGACCGCGATCATTATGACTCTATACACAATTTATCTCGTGAGCTTTTGTGCTTTCACAGATATCTCTTACGTATCTTGGACTCAGTTCTTTGGTGGCACGTTCACTAAAGTGTTCACGATGCTAGCGTTAGTTTCGGTTCTAATCCATGCGTGGATTGGCTTGTGGCAGGTTCTTACTGACTACATTAAATGCGCTAAGCTTCGTGGCGGCCTTCAGTTAGCGGTTATTGCGGTACTGTTTGGTTACTTCTTCTCTGGTCTATTTATTTTGTGGGGTGCGTAAGTGTCTATTCCAGTTCGCGAATTTGATGCCGTAGTAATCGGCGCTGGTGGTGCAGGCATGCGTGCTGCGCTACAAATCTCTGAGCAAGGCCTATCATGTGCTTTGCTTTCTAAAGTATTTCCTACCCGTTCTCATACTGTATCAGCACAAGGTGGTATCACTGTTGCGTTAGGTAACGCACATGAAGATCACTGGGAACAGCACATGTACGATACTGTTAAAGGTTCTGACTACATCGGTGACCAAGACGCTATCGAATACATGTGTAAGAATGGTCCTGAGTCTGTTATTGAACTTGAGAAAATGGGTCTACCTTTCTCACGTTTCGACAACGGTACTATCTACCAACGTCCATTTGGTGGTCAGTCAAAGAACTTTGGTGGTGAGCAGGCTGCACGTACGGCAGCGGCTGCAGACCGTACTGGTCATGCACTTCTACACACGCTTTACCAACAAAACATCAAGCACAAAACAACGGTTTTCTCTGAGTGGTATGCACTGGATCTTGTGAAGAACGAAGATGGTGTTGTTTTAGGTTGTACTGCGCTTTGTATGGAAACGGGTGAAGTGTGTTACTTCAAATCAAAAGCAACCATCCTAGCGACGGGTGGTGCTGGTCGTATCTACGCATCAACAACCAATGCTCACATCAACACGGGTGATGGTGTTGGTATGGCGCTACGTGCAGGCGTACCAATGCAAGACATGGAAATGTGGCAGTTCCACCCAACGGGTATCGCTGGCGCAGGTGTTCTTGTAACCGAAGGCTGTCGTGGTGAAGGTGGTTACCTTCTTAACAAAGATGGCGAACGCTTTATGGAGCGTTACGCACCTAACGCGAAAGACCTTGCTGGTCGTGACGTTGTTGCTCGTTCAATGATGATCGAAATTCGTGAAGGTCGTGGTTGCGATGGTCCTTGGGGGCCACACATTAAACTGAAACTGGATCACCTAGGTAAAGAGACGCTTGAGTCACGCCTACCTGGTGTATGTGAACTGTCTCGTACGTTTGCTCACGTTGACCCAGTGAAAGAGCCAATTCCAGTCATTCCAACTTGTCACTACATGATGGGTGGTGTCCCAACTCAGGTTTCTGGTCAAGCAATCAAGCAAGATGAAACAGGTGCAGACGTTGAAGTTCAAGGTCTATTTGCTTGTGGCGAAATCGCATCAGTATCTGTACACGGTGCTAACCGCCTTGGTGGTAACTCTCTACTAGACTTGGTGGTATTCGGCCGTGCAACAGGTCTGCACCTAGGTGAAACCCTAGCGAAGCAAGCTGAAGCGAAACCAGCAACGGAAGCTGACATTGAGCGTTCTCTAGAGCGTTACAACCGTTGGGAAAACAGCACTGAGGGTGAAGACCCAGCACAAATTCGTAAAGACCTTCAGCAATGTATGCAGAATAACTTCTCGGTATTCCGTGAAGGTGACGCAATGGCAAAAGGCCTAGAAGAGCTAAAAGTTATCCGTGAGCGTCTGAAGAATGCGCACCTTGCTGACAAGTCGACTGAATTCAATACTCAACGTATCGAGTGTTTAGAACTAGAAAACTTAATGGAAACAGCTTATGCGACGGCGGTTGCGGCAAACTACCGTACAGAAAGCCGTGGCGCGCATGCTCGCTTTGATTTCCCAGACCGTGATGATTCTCAGTGGCTATGTCACTCAGTCTACAATCCAGAAACGGAAGCAATGGCGAAGCGCGATGTAAACATGGAACCGGTTCATCGTGAAGCGTTCCCACCAAAAGCACGTACGTACTAAGGGAAGGAGGGTAATATTATGAAACTGAATTTCTCTTTGTACCGTTACAACCCAGACGTTGACCAAAAGCCTTACATGAAAGATTACACCCTTGAGGTGGAAGAAGGCTCTGACATGATGCTATTGGATGCGTTAATCCTGCTAAAAGAGCAAGATCCAACCATCTCATTCCGTCGTTCATGTCGTGAAGGTGTTTGTGGTTCAGATGGTCTGAACATGAATGGTAAGAACGGTCTCGCGTGTATCACTCCGTTGTCGGCACTACAAGGCGACAAAATTGTGATTCGCCCACTGCCAGGTTTACCGGTCGTTCGTGATCTTATCGTTGATATGACACAGTTCTATGACAACTATGCGAAAGTTAAGCCTTTCTTGATTGATGATGGAGCTCTTCCACCATCAAGAGAGAATCTGCAATCGCCAGATGAGCGTGCGCATCTTGACGGCCTATACGAATGTATCATGTGTGCATGTTGTACAACATCATGCCCATCGTTCTGGTGGAACCCTGATAAATTCCTTGGCCCAGCTGGTTTACTTGCCGCTTACCGTTGGTTAATTGATAGCCGAGATACCGCAACAGATGAACGTCTATCAAATCTTGATGATGCATTTAGCGTTTTCCGTTGCCATGGCATCATGAATTGTGTAAGTGTTTGTCCTAAGGGACTAAATCCGACGAAAGCGATTGGTCACATCAAGACGATGTTAGTGAATCGTTCCGTCTAATTTAACAACAAAAATTGCCGACCTAATTTGGGTCGGCTCTTAATAGCTCGGCGTAAGACCGCAGCAAACGTGAAAACTACTGGTTAAGGGAAAATATGCACAACGGCGTGATGAAGGCATGGCTCGAGTCTTCACACTTGGCTGGCGCCAATGCAACGTATGTAGAGGACCTCTACGAACTGTATCTAAGTGATCCCGATCTGGTAAGTGAGGAGTGGAAACGCGTATTTGATGGTTTACCTAAGCCATCTGAAGAAGTGGTAGAACAACCACATTCGCGTGTCCGTGACTACTTCCGACGACTCGCTCAAGAAACAAAGCATTACAGTGTCCAGGTTAGTGACCCAGATGTCGACGCTAAACAAGTTAAAGTACTTCAATTAATCAATGCTTACCGATTCCGTGGACACGAAGCGGCACAGCTTGATCCTCTAGGTTTATGGCTACGCCCACCTGTGGCGGAGTTAGACCATGCATTCCACAATCTTACCGAAGATGATCTAGAAGAATCATTCAACGTAGGTTCTTTTGCCGTTGGCCAAGAAACTATGCCGTTGAAAGATATCTATTCAGCGCTTAAGAAGACGTACTGTGGTTCTATCGGTGCAGAATACATGCACATGACAGACACAGAGCAAAAACGTTGGATTCAACAGCGTCTAGAATCTGTTGTCGGTCAGCCATCTTTCTCAAACGAAGAAAAGCACATGTTCTTAGACGAGCTGACAGCAGCTGAAGGTCTAGAGCGTTACTTGGGTGCAAAATTCCCAGGTGCGAAGCGATTCTCGCTTGAAGGCGGTGATGCCCTGATTCCAATGACGAAAGAACTGATTCGTCATGCAGGTGCAAGTGGTATGCGTGAAGTGGTTATCGGTATGGCCCACCGTGGTCGTCTGAACATGCTAGTCAACGTACTAGGCAAAAAACCACAAGACCTATTTGATGAGTTTGCTGGTAAGCATGACGAAACTTGGGGTACCGGTGATGTTAAGTATCACCAAGGTTTCTCGGCAGACTTTGCAACGCCAGGTGGTGATGTTCACTTAGCGCTTGCCTTTAACCCATCTCACCTTGAGATTGTAAACCCAGTAGTTATTGGTTCAGTCCGAGCTCGTCAAGACCGCTTAGGCGATAAGACGGGCAGTACGGTTCTTCCAATCACTATTCACGGTGACTCGGCAATTGCTGGTCAGGGCGTAGTAGCAGAGACGTTCAACATGTCTCAGGCGCGTGGTTTCCAAGTTGGTGGTACCGTACGTATCGTAGTCAATAACCAAGTTGGCTTCACAACGTCTAACCCGACTGATACCCGTTCTACGATGTACTGTACTGATATCGCGAAGATGGTACAGGCGCCGATTTTCCACGTTAACGCCGATGACCCAGAAGCGGTGGCTTTTGTCACTCGCATTGCTCTGGATTACCGTAACGAATTTAAACGTGATGTTGTGATTGATTTGGTGTGTTACCGCCGTCATGGTCACAACGAAGCGGATGAGCCGAATGCGACTCAGCCTCTTATGTATCAAAAAATCAAGAAGCACCCAACGCCACGTAAGCTTTATGCTGACGTGCTGATGGAGAAAGAGATCCTTGGTATTGATACAGCAACACAACTTGTGAATGAATACCGTGATGCACTGGATCATGGTGAAGTTGTGGTGAAAGAGTGGCGTCCTATGGCTCTACACTCAGTAGACTGGTCACCATACCTTGGCCATGATTGGGATGTTGAGTGGGACAACAAGTTTGATACTCAGCGTCTTCTTGAGCTCGGTACGCGCCTAACTACTTACCCTGATAGTCACAAGCTACAGAGTCGTGTAAACAAGCTTTACAACGATCGTAAAGCGATGTTGAGTGGCGAGAAAGCGATCGACTGGGGTATGGCAGAAACACTGGCGTATGCAACACTTGTTGATGATGGTAAGCGTATTCGTATCTCTGGTCAGGATTCTGGTCGTGGTACTTTCTTCCACCGTCACTCAGTTCTGCATAACCAGAATGATGCGAGCACCTATGTTCCACTAGCGAACATTCATGACAAGCAAGGTCCTTTCCAAGTATTCGACTCAGTCCTATCAGAAGAAGCAGTACTTGCGTTTGAATACGGCTACGCAACAGCTGAGCCAAGCGGCCTTACCCTTTGGGAAGCGCAGTTTGGTGACTTTGCTAACGGTGCACAGGTGGTCATTGACCAATTCATTTCATCAGGTGAGCAAAAGTGGGCACGTCTATGTGGCTTAACAATGCTACTTCCTCATGGTTATGAAGGTCAGGGTCCAGAACACTCATCAGCTCGTCTAGAACGTTACCTACAATTATGTGCTGAACAAAACATGCAGGTTGTTGTGCCATCAACTCCGGCTCAGGTTTACCACATGATTCGTCGTCAGGTTGTTCGTCCAATGCGTCGTCCGCTGATTGTGATGTCTCCTAAGTCTCTACTTCGTCATCCTTTGTGTACGTCAACAATGGAAGATCTTGCGGATGGTACATTCCAGCCAGCAATTCCTGAAATTGATAGCCTAGATGCTGCGAAAGTGAAACGCGTAGTGTTCTGTTCAGGTAAGGTTTATTTCGACCTACTAGAACAGCGCCGCAACAATGAGCAAGAAGATGTTGCGATTGTTCGTATCGAACAGCTTTACCCATTCCCTCTGGATGAAGTAAAAGCGGCGATTGAGCAATACACAAACGTTGAAGATTTCGTTTGGTGTCAAGAAGAGCCTCAAAACCAAGGTGCTTGGTACTGTAGCCAACACAACTTCCGTGCTGCTATCCCTGCGGGTGCTGACCTTAAGTATGCTGGTCGTCCAGCGTCAGCATCACCGGCAGTTGGCTATATGTCAGTACACTTGAAACAACAAAAAGCGCTAATTGAAGATGCGCTGAACGTGAATACAAAAACTTCGGACTAAGAACTAGAAGTTAAAGGAAGAAACAGATATGACAATTGAAATTCTGGTTCCAGATTTACCTGAATCTGTTGCAGACGCTACAGTGGCGACTTGGCACAAACAACCTGGTGACGCAGTAGAGCGTGACGAAGTTCTGGTTGATATTGAAACGGATAAAGTGGTTCTTGAAGTACCAGCGCCAGAGGCGGGTGTTCTTGAAGCAATCATTGAAGTAGAAGGTGCCACAGTACTTTCTAAGCAGCTAATCGCTAAGCTAAAGCCTGGTGCGGTAGCGGGTGAACCAACTACGGACACGACTGAGTCTACAGAAGCTTCTCCAGATAAACGTCACAAAGCAGCGCTGACTGAAGAAAGCAATGATGCGCTAAGCCCAGCGGTTCGTCGTCTACTAGCTGAGCATGGTCTAGAAGCATCACAAGTGAAAGGGACGGGTGTTGGCGGTCGTATCACTCGTGAAGATATTGATGCGCACATCGCAAACGCGAAAGCAGCACCTAAAGCGGAAGCACCAGCGGCAGAAGCGCCTGCAGCTGCTCGTAGCCAGAAGCGCGTTCCAATGACGCGTCTGCGTAAGACAGTAGCAAACCGTCTTCTAGAAGCGAAGAACAGCACGGCAATGCTGACAACGTTCAACGAAGTGAACATGAAACCTATCATGGACCTTCGCAAGCAGTACAAAGACCAGTTCGAAGAGCGTCACGGTATTCGTTTAGGCTTTATGTCTTTCTATGTGAAAGCAGTAACAGAAGCACTAAAACGATACCCTGAAGTGAACGCGTCTATCGACGGTGATGATATTGTTTACCACAACTACTTCGACATCAGCATGGCGGTATCTACGCCACGTGGTCTAGTGACACCTGTTCTTAAAGACTGTGACACGCTAGGTTTTGCTGATGTAGAGAAGGGCATCAAAGAGCTAGCAATCAAAGGTCGTGACGGCAAGCTAACCGTTGATGAACTCATCGGTGGTAACTTCACTATCACTAACGGTGGTGTGTTTGGCTCTCTAATGTCTACACCTATCATCAACCCACCCCAGTCAGCAATTCTTGGTATGCACAAGATTCAAGAGCGCCCAATGGCGGTGGACGGTAAGGTTGAAATCCTGCCGATGATGTACCTAGCACTGTCTTACGATCACCGTCTAATCGATGGCCGTGAGTCTGTGGGCTTCCTAGTAACCATTAAAGAATTACTAGAAGATCCTGCACGTCTGTTATTAGACGTTTAATATCGCTAAAACGTCTAGTTACTCAGCGTAGCTAGACGTTCGATAGTTTCAAAGGTTAGATTAGCTCAACTGTCTGGCCTTCATTTGAATCACTTGGTATCGATAAATATTGAGTGATTGATTTGAGAAGACCCTACAGACGACCGCACTATAGCGGCGTTATGGAAATAATAATCCCTTAAAGGGAAAATAAACGGAATATCAAAATGAATTTGCATGAATACCAAGCCAAACAGCTGTTTGCAGAATTCGGTTTGCCTGTACCAGAAGGTTTCGCATGTGATACAGCTCAGGAAGCTTTCGAAGCTGCGGGTCGTATCTCAACAGAGAAGAAAGTTGTTAAGTGTCAGGTACACGCTGGTGGCCGTGGTAAAGCGGGCGGCGTTGAGCTGCACGATACTAAAGAAGGCGTTAAAGAGTTTGCTCAAAAGTGGCTAGGTAAAAACCTAGTGACTTACCAAACAGATGCAAATGGTCAGCCAGTAACTAAAATCCTAGTTGAAGAAGCATCTAACATTGCTAACGAGCTTTACCTAGGCGCAGTTGTAGACCGTGCAACTCGTAAAATTGTATTCATGGCGTCTACTGAAGGCGGTGTGGACATTGAGAAAATCGCTGAAGAAACACCTGAGTTGATTCACCAATCTGCGATTGATCCTCTAGTAGGCCCTCAAGCTTACCAAGGTCGCGAACTTGCGTTCAAACTTGGCCTAGTTGGCGATCAAATCAAACAATTCGTTAAGATCTTCATGGGTCTTGGCCAAATGTTCTCTCAGTACGACCTAGCTCTACTAGAGATCAACCCACTTGTTATTACTGGCGAAGGCAACCTTCTTTGTCTAGACGGCAAGATCAACATCGACTCAAACGCGATGTACCGTCAGCCTAAACTACGTGAAATGCACGATCCATCTCAAGAAGATGAGCGCGAAGCACACGCAGCACAGTGGGAACTAAACTACGTAGCACTAGACGGTAACGTTGGCTGTATGGTTAACGGCGCAGGTCTAGCAATGGGTACGATGGATATCGTTAACCTACACGGCGGCAAGCCAGCAAACTTCCTTGATGTAGGCGGCGGCGCGACAAAAGAGCGTGTAGCTGAAGCATTCAAGATCATCCTTTCTGATGACAATGTTAGCGCAGTACTAGTAAACATCTTCGGTGGTATCGTTCGTTGTGACATGATCGCTGAAGGTATTATCGGTGCGGTTAAAGAAGTAGGCGTAACAGTACCAGTTGTTGTTCGTCTAGAAGGTACAAACGCAGACCTAGGTCGCGAAGTACTTGCGAATTCTGATGTTGATATCATTGCAGCTGAATCTCTAACAGATGCTGCTCAGAAAGTTGTTGCTGCTGCGGAGGCTAAATAATGTCTGTATTAATTAACAAAGACACTAAAGTAATCTGTCAGGGTTTCACTGGCGGTCAAGGTACGTTCCACTCTGAGCAAGCTATCGCTTACGGTACGCAAATGGTTGGTGGTGTATCTCCGGGTAAAGGTGGTCAAACTCACCTTGGTCTTCCTGTATTCAACACAGTACGCGAAGCAGTAGAAGCAACTGGCGCAACAGCAACAGTTATCTACGTACCAGCACCTTTCTGTAAAGATGCAATCTTAGAAGCGATTGATGCGGGCATTGAGCTTATCGTAACAATCACTGAAGGCATCCCGACCATCGATATGATCGATGTGAAAGTGAAGCTAGAAGAAACTGGCGTTCGTATGATTGGCCCTAACTGTCCGGGTCTTATCACTCCAGATGAGTGTAAGATTGGTATCATGCCTGGTCATATCCACAAGAAAGGTAAAGTGGGCATCGTATCACGCTCAGGTACACTAACTTACGAAGCAGTTAAGCAGACGACAGACGAAGGTTTCGGTCAGTCTACTTGTGTTGGTATCGGTGGTGACCCAATCCCAGGTTCAAACTTCATTGATATCCTAAAACTGTTCCAAGAAGATCCAGAGACAGAAGCAATCGTAATGATTGGTGAAATCGGTGGTACGGCGGAAGAAGAAGCGGCAGCGTTCATCAAAGAAAACGTCACTAAGCCGGTTGTTTCTTACATTGCAGGTGTGACGGCTCCTCCGGGTAAACGTATGGGTCACGCTGGTGCAATCATCTCTGGTGGTAAAGGCACAGCGGAAGACAAGTTTGCAGCTCTAGAAGCAGCAGGCGTTAAGACGGTTAAGTCTCTTGCAGACATCGGTAAAGGTCTACGTGAGATCACTGGTTGGTAATCTAACCGGACTTCAATAAAAGAAAGGCTTGGCATTGTGCCAAGCCTTTTTGTTTTTAGCTCGATAACTTTTCTTCTAAAGCAGCTAACCGCATAGTTAGCTCAGTAACCTGCTTTTCCAATTGTTCGATTCGGTCTGCATCAGCGACTTCTTTCTTTACCGCTACTTCTACCTTAGGAACTCGGTTTGAGCTCTTCCAGCTTTTTATAGTCGTAATCAACGCAGGCATCGGGACTGATGTTGATAGCCTTGCTTTGACTAATGCGACTGTGGGTTCTTTTCCTTCTGCATGAAGCTGTTCAAGGACACTTTTTAGCTCTTGGCTAACATCTTGAGTAAGCATAAAACCTCCATTGTGCTTTATCTCTCATCATACTGAGCGGCGACTTATTTAGCGAATGGAAAATTGAGAAACAGCACGTGAGAGATCTCTCACACATAATGTGCGAGAAATAGGGTTTTATGTTGGGGTGAAAGGGTGGGTTTGTTTGTAAGTTTATGAAAATATTAAACTATATGGTTTTCTGCTCATAATTTATGCCTGAAAGGCGTTTGAATGGTGATTGTCTAAAATCGAAAAGCAGGTAAATTAGAACTTGTCGGAAGGATACTGACACGGAACAGGAAAGACCAAGGATTGGGCATCTTCAGGAAGAAGGTTGGTTGACTAGGATAGTTAATCAAGCACGGAGCGAAAGGACATTGTAAGGATACAGCCACTGACAGGATATCAGTGACATGGACGACAATGGACACCTCTAGGAAGAGGCACGGACAGTATCAGGAAGATACCAAGGACACCACTTACGGATAGAGTGATGTGCGCTAACGAGGAAGAGTTAGCTATCAGGATGATGAGGACACCGCTAGGACGGCGAAAGTAGGAATAGGCTGAAGGAATCAGTCACTATTACGGAAGATGCATGGAGCACTTTTGTAGCCGGATTGCTGCGAGTAAGACTTATAGCCCCGATACTAACGTGTCGGGGTTTTTCTTAGATCTCACCCCAATTAATAATTCTAATAACAGTGCACTAAAAACAACCTAGATCAATAAAGGTTGCTATCAGTTGGTATAAATTTTCGGCTTTGTTTTCTAAAACAATTATTGCTGTCTACAAGGATGTGTCATGACTATTGTGACCCGCCGAGCGTTATTAGTACCTTATAACGACTCCCTACAATCAGAGTTTTTAATGCTCAACTGTTGTGCGACTAATCGTGCAGAAATGAATGGCCCTCATACAGTATCGTCAGCAAAACGTCTGTTTAATCAAGTAATGAACGATGAGAACGTGCATGCGATGGCTGTGCTTGATAGTTTGTCACGTGACTATATTGGGCATGTGTTTATTTCAGGTTTAAACAGTGATGAACCTGAATTAGGGTTTCTTTTCGATAAGAAGCATTGGGGTAAAGGCTTTGCAAGCGAGGTGCTTCAGTCTTTCTTTCCTAAAGCGATATACAACCTAGGTTTAAGTAAAGTTGTCGCTACCGCTAATGTCGGTCATATGGCATCAATACGTATACTGAGCAAACTAGGCTTCGTACTCAACACCCAAAAAGAAGATATGTTTGGCCCTTATGGCGAATACGTTTTTACATCCGATGTGGCGGTAGAGCCACCTTTGCTAGTTGGAAACCTTGCATAATGATGTCCCCTTGGTAGCAATCATCACCAAGGGAGGAAAATTCGAATTGATAGATAGAATGAAAACGCCAGACACCGTCTGGCGTTTTTAGTTTGTGTGTTTTTAAAGCGACGCTGATTAACTGTAGATCCAGCTCTTTGCATTTTCTGGCTGCAATGGACTTAGCCAGTTCGGCTTGTCGGCGCTGCTGCCAAAATATCAAACAGACAATGGCTAGGGCCAAAATAGCAAAGAGATCATGAATCATAGGGCGTCCTTTAAATTAAGCTTTGGTTGCTTGCTGTAAGCGAACCAGTGCCTGAGCTAGCTCTTCCGATGGGCTAGAGTGAAGTAGAGGCAACAGAACCATACGCAGCTCTGGCAACATGACTAAGTCTGCGAACAGTTGGTTAAATAGGTTCTGGTTTCCAGTTTGTGCTAAGCGAAGCAGGAACTGCTCTGCAATGGTAGCATCGCTCAACCAATGCCAGCTTCTGCCGGCAATGCCAATCAGTACTTCTTGGTGGCTCAAACGAGGGCTGGCAAGAATCGCGTTCACAATTGGTGTCGCGACGTCTTTAGGCGCACCAGAGAGAGCACGAGTCAACGCTGAAAGAAAAAACAAATCCGGTTCAGAACTGTCAATTTGTTGAGTCGCAAGGTCAGCTAAAGCCTTTGCCAACTTATCTGAAAGATCACTGTGTTCCAGTGCGCCAAGTAGGGCATATAACGGCTCATTCGGGAGGTGCTTTAGCGCTTTACGAAGGTTAACGCCGTTTTGCTCTTGGCCTAAGCGAGCACAAATATCCGTCACACCTTGTAAACCAACCGCTTGCCATTTATCCCACTCTAAGCCACCAGAAAAATAGTGCTGTGCATGCTCGTAGTATTGACTGCATGGCAGATCTAATGAAGCGCGAATTTGGCTATGGAACACGGCCATTTTGTCTTCTGCCGGCTTGAAAGTGTATGGGTTATTCGACAACTTTTCTTGCTGCTCTTCAGTCATGTTTTGGCTGATGTGGGTCCCCATCGCTTCAATGACATACTTAAGAAAGTTACCAATGTCTGACTGTTTCAATAAACCACGTTCATCCAACTCAAATTTGAGGAACCAGATCCATGGCTGCTGTTCTTTGTTCCAGTATGCGATAGCAATATGCGCTTTTCTTTGCATTGGGTATGGGTAAGGCAATTGGCCTTTCTCTGCATCTGCAAATGTTTTTGCATCGATCGTTTTGATTCGACGTCCAAGATCAAATACTTGGTATTGGCAGTCACTGTTATTGAGCAGTTCGGTAAGGGTATGAATGGTTTCCATTGGAGAATTGTCCTAACTTTCTTTCCTCTATAAATGGTACTCTTAGGGCAATTTTCAAGGTCCACATATAGATAAATGACGAAACAGAAACAATTAGTCGAACTGGTCGATGCTTTGGAGCAAGAAATGCGCTCTCATCACCTTTGGAAGAGTACTCAACCAAGCGCTGAAGCCCTGAGTAGCACCCAGCCATTTGCGATTGATACGCTTGAGCCTCAGGAATGGCTGCAATGGGTATTTATTGCCAAAGTACGTGTACTTATTGCCGCTAACCAAATGCTGCCTTCCGGTTTCGCGATAGCGCCGTATTTTGAAGAGTGCTGGAAAGAGAGAGCGGAGTACGTATCTTTGATTAAGTTCGTTCAACAAATTGATAAGGTGTGCAGCGATGCTTGAGATCATTTATCAGGATGAATACTTCGTCGCAGTCAATAAGCCTGCGGGTATGCTGGTCCATAGAAGCTGGCTTGATAAGCATGAAACACAATTTGTTATGCAGACTTTGCGTGATCAAATTGGTCAGCACGTGTTTCCGCTTCACCGCCTTGATCGCCCAACATCAGGGGTTCTGATTTTTGCCTTGTCTAGTGAAGTCGCTTCGCAAGTGATGCCGATGTTCGCTAATCACGAGATGGAGAAAACCTATCATGCGATTGTTCGTGGCTGGATTGAAGAGTCTGCCCGCCTCGATTATGCGTTAAAAGTGGAACTCGATAAGATTGCTGACAAACACGCAAGCCAAGAAAAGGAAGCGCAAGAAGCTATTACGGATTATTGGCCGCTAGCGAAAGTGGAAGTGCCCCATTCAACAGGTAAGTTTCCGACCACGCGTTACTGCTTGATGGAAATGAAACCATTAACAGGCCGTAAGCATCAGCTACGACGTCATATGGCTCACCTAAGGCATCCTATTGTCGGTGATACGACTCATGGCGATGGTAAGCATAATAAATTGTACAGAGAGGTCTACGACTCACACAGGCTGTTGCTGCATGCTTCACGTCTAGAGTTTATTCATCCTTTTACGAATGAGAGCTTAGTCATCAGTGCGGGTTTCGATGAAACTTGGCAAAAGCTCAGTGAAGAGTTTGGTTGGCAGCTTCCAGGTTAGCTTTGGACTTCAAAAACTAAAAAGCCCTCATTCGAGGGCTTTTATTAACTTAAATCAGAGATTATTTACTTAGGTAATCAAGGATCGATTGCTCAATTCCTTTACTATCTAAACCAAGTTCTTGGTGCAGTTCATCTTGTGTACCTTGGTGGATAAATTTATCCGGTAAGCCAAGGTTAAGCACTGGCTTGATAATCTTCTCTTTCATCATAAATTCGATCACACCGGCACCCGCGCCACCGGCAATCGCATTTTCTTCAAGCGTCACAATCACATCATGATCGGCGGCTAACTGTTTGATGAGTGCTTCATCGAGTGGTTTAACGAAGCGCATGTCCGCGACCGTTGCATTGAGCGATTCGGCTGCTTCTAATGCATTATCCAAGAAAGTA
This sequence comes from Vibrio aquaticus, assembly GCF_003970385.1. Lineage (GTDB taxonomy): Bacteria > Pseudomonadota > Gammaproteobacteria > Enterobacterales > Vibrionaceae > Vibrio > Vibrio aquaticus. The sequence goes on from NZ_RXZH01000005.1 coordinate 221,657, forward strand.
CCAAAGCTGAGGATGGCGACTTTTTCACCTTGACGAACAAGGCGACCTTTACCGATCTCAAGGGCAGAAAATTCTTGCTCAATATCAACGCCCATCCCCGTTCCACGAGGGTAACGTACTGCTGACGGGCCTGTATGCTTGTGGCCGGTGTAGAGCATCTGACGGCATTCGTTTTCATCGCTTGGCGCCATAATCACCATATTCGGGATACAACGCATAAAGCTTAGATCGAATGCACCTTGGTGAGTCTGACCGTCAGCACCCACTAGACCAGCACGGTCGATGGCAAACATCACAGGCAAGTCCATGATGGCGATGTCGTGAATAAGTTGATCGTAACCACGCTGTAAGAACGTTGAGTAGATAGCCACGATTGGGTGATCACCCGCAATCGCCATACCTGTTGCTAACGTCACTGCGTGTTGCTCTGCGATCGCGACATCAAAGTATTGCTCTGGGAACTCTTTAGAGAAACGAACCATACCAGAGCCTTCGCGCATTGCTGGCGTGATTGCCATTAGCTTAGGATCTTGCGCAGCCATATCACATAAGAAGTCACCAAAGATCTTAGAGAAGCTTGGCTTGCCTCCACTGCTCTTTGGTAAAGAGTTGTGGCTAGGGTCAAACTTAGGTACACCGTGGTAACCAATTGGATCTTTCTCGGCAGGCTCGTAGCCTTTACCTTTCTTCGTCATGATGTGCAGGAACTGAGGACCTTTAAGCTCACGCATGTTCTTAAGGGTTTTCACCAGTTCATTCACATCATGGCCGTCAACTGGGCCAATGTAGTTAAAGCCAAGTTCTTCAAATAAGGTCCCAGGAACAACCATACCTTTTAGATGCTCTTCGGTGCGGCGAACCAACTCTTTGATAGGGGGAACGCCAGACAGAACCTTTTTGCCACCCTCACGGATCGAGGTGTAAAGGTTGCCAGAAAGCACTTGAGCAAGGTGGTTGTTTAGAGCGCCTACGTTTTCAGAAATCGACATCTCGTTGTCGTTTAGAATCACGAGCATGTCTGGATGCACGTCACCGGCATGGTTCATGGCTTCAAATGCCATACCTGCGGTAATCGCACCATCACCGATTACACTGACAACCTTACGGTTCTTACCTTCTTTGCCAGCGCTGATCGCCATACCTAGACCGGCACTGATCGATGTTGAAGAGTGACCAACAGATAGAGTGTCGTATTCACTCTCTTCACGCCAAGGGAAAGGGTGTAGCCCATCTTTTTGGCGGATTGTAGACAGTTTATCGCGGCGACCCGTTAGAATTTTATGAGGATAAGCCTGATGGCCAACATCCCACACTAACTGATCGAAAGGTGTGTTGTAGACATAGTGAAGGGCAACAGTCAGCTCTACGGTACCTAAGCCAGAGGCTAAGTGGCCACTCGACTGGCTCACAGAATTCAATAAGTAGGTACGCAATTCGTCACACAGGGTTGGTAGCACCTCTTTCGGTAGGCTACGAAGCTCATCTGGTGTGTCTGCGAGAGCGAGTGTTGGATATTTTGAAATATCAAGAGTCATATAAATGCGCGCTTATTGTGTTAGTTCTTGCGCTCGATGACATATCGGGCGAACTCTTCGAGTAACTCTGTATTGTATGGGATTGTTTCCAAAGCTTGAAGTGCTTCATTTAACAGAGTGTGAGCTTTGTTAATAGCTCCTTCCAATCCTAGCAAAGCTGGATAGGTACTTTTGTTTAATTCTTGGTCAGAGCCTTGAGGTTTTCCTAAAGTCTCTGTGTCACTAATAATATCTAAAATGTCGTCTTGTACCTGAAACGCTAGGCCAATTGCATCGGCGAATTTATCGAGCGAAGGTAGAACTTCAAGCCCTTTATCACCCGCAGCTAAAGCGCCAAGACGAATTGCAGATTTCATCAATGCACCGGTTTTGTTGCGGTGTATCTCTTCTAATTCTTGCAAAGAGACTGAACGGTTTTCTGCCGCAAGATCTAACGCTTGCCCCATACACATACCGTTAGCGCCAGACGCATCTGCTAACACTTTTATCATTTTGATACGGTTAGATTCGGCATTTGGATTGAGTGATCCATCGGCAAGAATCGAAAATGCGAGAGTTTGCAGAGCATCACCAGTTAGGATCGCCGTCGCTTCGTCAAATTTTATATGGCAGGTTGGTTGACCACGACGCAGCTCATCATCATCCATCGCGGGCAAGTCATCATGAATCAAAGAATAGGCGTGGATACACTCTACCGCAGAAGCGGGAGTATCAAGATCCTTGATATCACAACCGAGCATTTGGCCTGTAATGTAGACCAAAAATGGGCGAGCACGTTTACCACCCAGCAATAGACCGTAACGCATTGCTTCAATCAGTGGTTGGTTTTGATGCGGTAATGACTGCAGCCATTGGTTAAGCTGTTCATTGTTGCGGTGTTGGAATGAGGTTAATGCCTCTTGCATGACAGACATAGAATTCTTGTTTTACTCAGGCTGACCGTCAAAGTCGCTTAGCGGAGATTGATCATCGTTTTGTAGCAAAATGCTGACACGCTGCTCTGCGTCACTTAACTTAGTTTGACCGGCACGAGCAAGAGCGATACCACGTTCAAACTTTTTCAGTGCATCTTCTAATGCCAAATCACCATTTTCGAGGTTTTCTACGATAACATCGAGTTCATCAATGGTGGCCTCAAAGGTCATGTTTTCAGGTTTCTTGCTCGCCATAATCAGTCTGTATTGATAAAGATGCACGAAAGTTACCTTAGCCGATAATGATGGTCAAATTTAACCGAACAAATTTGTCAGAAAAATCGAGCTTAGCCGGTCAACTTAAGCGAAAGGTCTCGTTTTTACACACACAGACTCTGGTATGAAATCGTCCACACAACATTTCTGTGAATAGAGTACCAATAAAAAACTAAAGATCTGAACGTGTTGCCGATATACTTTGATAGAAGCTTAAAGATAGCATGAGGAGTGCTTTGTGGATTTAGCAACGCTGGTTGGACTGATAGGCGGCTTTGCTTTCGTTATCATGGCAATGATACTGGGCGGAAGCATTATGATGTTTATCGATGTTACATCGATTTTGATCGTAGTGGGTGGCTCTACCTTCGTCGTTTTAATGAAGTTTACCATGGGGCAGTTCTTTGGTGCGACTAAGATTGCCGGTAAGGCATTCATGTTTAAAGCCGATGAGCCCGAAGATCTGATCGCGAAAGTCGTAGAGATGGCAGATGCGGCTCGTAAAGGCGGCTTCCTTGCGCTTGAAGAGATGGAAATCACCAACAGTTTTATGCAGAAAGGCATTGACCTTCTGGTGGATGGCCACGACGCAGACGTTGTTCGAGCAGCGCTGCAAAAAGATATCGCATTAACGGATGAACGACACGATTTTGGTGCCAGTGTGTTTAGAGCCTTTGGTGATGTAGCCCCTGCGATGGGTATGATCGGAACGCTGGTTGGTCTGGTTGCCATGCTTTCGAACATGGATGACCCTAAAGCGATCGGTCCCGCGATGGCGGTTGCACTCTTAACAACACTCTATGGTGCGATCTTATCAAACATGGTGTTCTTCCCAATTGCAGACAAACTGTCACTGCGCCGTGAGCAAGAAAAACTCAATCGTCGTTTGGTGATGGATGGTGTACTTGCTATCCAAGACGGCCAAAACCCTCGCGTGATCGACAGTTACCTTAAGAATTACCTCAACGAAGGTAAACGTGCTCTTGATGTAGATAACGAGTAAGGTCAAAGGTATGGAAGAAGAACAACCCAAATGTCCACCACCTGGCCTTCCGCTTTGGATGGGGACGTTTGCCGACTTGATGTCGCTGCTGATGTGTTTCTTCGTACTTCTACTTTCCTTCTCAGAAATGGATGTACTGAAGTTTAAACAGATCGCCGGTTCAATGAAGTTTGCGTTTGGTGTTCAAAACCGATTGGAAGTGAAAGACATTCCAAAAGGGACCAGCATTATTGCTCAGGAATTTAGACCTGGGCGACCAGAGCCGACACCAATTGACGTTATCATGCAGCAAACCATCGATATCACTCAGCAAACCTTGGAGTTTCACGAAGGGGACTCTGACCGTGCTGGTGGTACACAGCGTGATGAAGGTAAGTTAACCGGTGGGCAATCGCCAGACACCTCAACGCAAAATAACCAGAACTCCGAGTCGGATAATGAGCAACAGCAGTCGGCAGAAATGTCGCAAGAGCTCGAAACCATCATGGAGAGCATCAAGAAAGCGTTAGAGCGTGAAATTGAGCAAGGTGCGATTGAAGTTGAAAACTTAGGTCAACAAATCGATATTCGTATCCGAGAGAAAGGAGCGTTCCCAGAAGGGTCGGCATTCCTACAACCGAAGTTCAGACCACTTGTGCGCCAAATCGCCGATTTGGTGAAAGATATTCCAGGTATTATTCGAGTGTCAGGTCATACGGATAACCAACGCATTGACTCGGAGCTCTATCGTTCTAATTGGGATCTGTCTGCACAACGCGCTGTCTCCGTTGCTCAAGAAATGGAGAAAGTACGAGGCTTTGACCATGCTCGCTTACGAGTCCGGGGCATGGCGGATACCGAACCACTAGGGCCAAATGACACCGAGGCGCAACGTTCTCGAAATCGCCGAGTAGAGATAAGCATCATGCAAGGTGAAGCGTTACTCAGCGATGAAGTGCCAGTGTTACCTTAAATAAGAAAAGACGAGCGAAAAGGCTCGTCTTTTTTATGGCCATTCATTCATGTATAATCTTGCGCCCTTAGAGACTAACTCTATATCTGGAGTGAGCGGTCGAGCTATTCTCACCGTACTTATTCTGCGAATTTATTAAACTTGTTGTGAAGTGAATTATGAAATTTATCGTCAAGCCCCATCCAGAAATTTTTGTAAAAAGTGAGTCGGTGCGTAAGCGCTTCACAAAGATTCTTGAATGTAACATTCGCAACATTATTAAGAGCCGTTCAGAATCTGTCGCGGTATTTAACCGTCGTGACCATATCGAAGTGACGTCTGAGTCGGATCAGTACCGTGAAGAAGTGATCGAGGTATTGACGCATACTCCAGGTATCCACCACGTACTTGAAGTACAGCAATCAGACTTCACTGACCTGCATAATATTTTTGAGCAGGTATTAGAGCTGAACCGTCCAAACCTAGAAGGTAAGACATTTGTTGTACGTGCTAAGCGCCGTGGCAAGCATGATTTTACTTCTATTGAACTTGAGCGTTACGTAGGTGGTGGTCTTAACCAAGCGATTGAAAGCGCAAGCGTTAAGCTAAAGAACCCTGACGTGACGGTAAAAGTGGAAGTCGCGAACGAGAAGCTAAACCAAGTTATCGCACGTTACAAAGGTCTTGGCGGTTTCCCACTTGGTACACAAGAAGACGTACTAAGCCTGATTTCTGGCGGTTTCGACTCTGGCGTATCAAGCTACCTACACATCAAACGTGGCTCTAAAGTACATTACTGTTTCTTTAACCTAGGTGGCCCAGCGCACGAAATCGGTGTTAAGCAGGTTTCTCACTACCTATGGAACAAATACGGTTCTTCGGCAAAAGTTCGCTTTATCTCGGTAGATTTCGAACCAGTGGTTGCAGAGATCCTAGAGAAAGTAGATGACGGTCAAATGGGCGTTATTCTGAAACGCATGTTTATGCGTGCCGCAGGCATGGTTGCTGAGAAATTCAAGATTGAAGCGCTGGTTACTGGTGAGGCACTAGGTCAAGTATCGAGTCAAACTCTAACTAACCTTCGCCATATCGATAACGTAACAGACACGCTGATTCTTCGTCCTCTGATCAACTGGGATAAAGAAGATATCATCAATCTAGCGCGTGATATCGGCACTGAAGACTTCGCGAAAACCATGCCTGAGTACTGTGGTGTGATTTCTAAGAAGCCAACAGTGAAAGCAGTTAAAGCGAAACTGGACACAGAAGAAGATAAGTTCAACTTCGAAATCCTAGAGCAAGTGGTTCGTGATGCGCGTGTTATGGACATCCGTGACATCGCGAAAGAAACCGAGCAGGCAGCGCCAGAAGTAGAGCAGGTTCAAGCTGTTGAAGAACATGCGATTGTTCTGGATATTCGTAGCCCGGAAGAAGAAGACGACAACCCATTAGAGATTGAAGGCGTAGAAGTAAAACACATTCCGTTCTTCAAGTTGGGTACACAGTTTGGTGATTTAGATCAGTCTAAGACTTACCTACTGTACTGTGACCGTGGTGTAATGAGCCGACTACAAGCTCTTTACCTACAAGAGCAAGGCTTCAGCAACGTTAAGGTTTACCGTCCATAACGTCTAGTTAGGCAAAGAATTTGAAAGCGCAAATCGTTGATTCGGTTTGCGCTTTTTTTGTTTTTGAGCGAGACAACAAATTTCAGACATAAAAAAACACCGCCATATAGGCGGTGCTAAAAAATTTGACAGACAGGTCAAAATAAATACAGGAAGTATATGTTTCGTTTCACCGAGAAACAAAACTGGTAGAAACCTACCGAACTCGAAATACGAGTTTGCAAACACAACATCGCAACAAGAAGCTAATTGATTCAAAAGGGAATCAAGCCGTTCAAGCTCCTTGCTGCGGGATGAAATATAGAATTTCTCTGGTCGTCAGGCAACGGACATTTTATAATGTTTCAGATAAAAAAAACTAATCCATTTTATAGAAGGCTAGTATGTCCAGAAGATTGCCACCTTTGAACTCTTTAAAAGTGTTTGAAGCCGCTGCACGCCACTTGAGTTTTACTCGTGCTGCAGAGGAGTTGTTCGTTACTCAAGCCGCTGTCAGTCATCAGATCAAAGCGCTAGAAGAGTTCCTTGGCTTAAAACTGTTCCGTCGCAGAAACCGTTCTTTATTGCTTACTGAAGAAGGCCAAAGCTACTTCCTTGATATTAAAGATATCTTTACCTCACTGGCCGAAGCGACCGATAAAGTATTGGAACGTAGTGAAAAAGGCGCGTTGACCATCAGCTTACCACCGAGCTTTGCGATTCAATGGCTAGTTCCGAGATTGGCCGACTTTAATCAGCAAGAACCGGATATCGACGTACGCATTAAAGCGGTTGATATGGATGAAGGTTCGCTGACGGATGACGTCGATGTGGCTATTTACTACGGCCGTGGCAATTGGCCTGGTTTACGAGCAGATAAGCTTTATCAAGAATTCTTGATTCCACTCTGTTCACCTTCGTTACTATTGGGTAACAAACCATTAGAAACTCTAAGTGATTTGAAACAGCATACGTTACTTCATGACACTTCTCGAAAAGACTGGAAACAATTTGCTAAGCAGAATGGTATTGAGGGCGTGAATGTTAACCACGGCCCAATTTTCAGTCACTCAACCATGGTTCTGCAAGCAGCCGCGCATGGCCAAGGTGTGGCACTGGGTAATAACGTGTTGGCTCAACCAGAACTGGAAGCCGGACGCTTGATTGCCCCTTTTGATGAAGTCTTATTGTCAAAGAATGCCTTTTATGTTGTTTGCCATGATAAGCAAGCCGACATGGGGCGTATTGCCACCTTCCGTGATTGGATGTTAGCGAAAGCGCAAAGCGAACAAGAGGAGCTGCTTGATGAGTGATTACTTGATTGACGGTGAAAAAGGTCAGCCAATGTTCATTTTTGCTCATGGAGCAGGGGCGGGCATGGATCATGCGTTTATGGAAGCGGTCGCCAAAGGTCTGGCGAAGCGAGGCATTCAGGTTGTGCGCTTTAATTTTCCATACATGGTGAAGCGAGCTGAAGATGGTAAAAAACGTCCGCCGGATCGTGCGCCGAAGTTACTAGATGCTTATGAGGCGGTGATTCAAGAGTTCGCTGCAGACAAACCGATTGTGATTGGCGGTAAGTCAATGGGTGGCCGTATGTCGAGCTTGTTAGCGGATAACGACAAGGTTGCTGGTGTTGCTTGTTTAGGTTTCCCATTCCACCCGCCAGGCAAGCCTGAAAAGTATAAAGGCGACCATTTGGCTGAATTAGCCACGCCCACTTTGATTCTTCAAGGTGAACGCGACACGTTTGGTAAGAAAGAAGAGTTTGAAGATTTTACATTGTCGGAATCGGTCAATGTGCAGTTCATCCCCGATGGTGATCATAGCTTCAAGCCACGTAAAAGTTCAGGCTACACAGAAACGGGCAATATACAGTTGGCTGTAAAACAGCTCGCTCAGTTTATTTTTGAGGTGTACGGTGAAAAGTAAAACATTACTTGTTGCTGGTGGAGCATTTGCTGGTGTTGGTGTCGCGCTAGGCGCTTTTGCTGCGCATGGATTGAAGAAAATGCTTTCGCCGTATTTGGTGGAAGTTTTTCAAACTGGTGTGCAGTACCAGTTTATTCATGCCATCGCTATTTTGCTTTGCGCCGTCCTTATTCAGCTAAAATTGCCTACTAAGTCACAAAAATATTTCGCCCTTGCCGCAATTTGCTTTATCATCGGCATCTTTTGTTTTAGCGGCAGTCTTTACGCTATGGCATTAACGGGCATTAAGTGGTTTGGACCCATCACCCCATTGGGTGGAATGACGTTTATGTTGGGCTGGGGCTTGTTCGTCTACGCAGCGCTACAAATTACAGAGGTGAAACAGTGAAACAATTAATGCTCTACTGCCGCAGTGGCTTTGAGAAAGAGTGTGCCGGTGAAATTCAAGATCGTGCGACTCAGCTAGAAGTATTTGGTTTCCCTCGCGTAAAGAAAAATAGTGGCTACGTATTATTTGAGTGCTACCAAGAAGGCGACGCTCAAAAACTAGTAAAAGAGTTAGATTTCAAATCACTGATCTTTGCTCGCCAGATCTTTGCGGTGGCTGCAGAAATTCAAGAACTGCCACGTGAAGATCGTATCTCGCCAATTCTGCATGATTTGAGCTTTGTTGAATCAATGCCTCGTTGTGGTGATATCCGCATCGAAACGCCAGATACCAATGAAGCGAAAGAGCTGTTGAAGTTTTGCCGTAAGTTTACCGTGCCAATGCGTCAGGCGTTGCGCGGAAAAGGGATTTTGTTCCCGAAAGATAGCCCGAAGAAGCCCGTTCTGCACATCTGTTTTGTTGAACCAGGCCATTGTTTTGTTGGTTACTCACTGCCAAACAACAACTCTCAGTTCTTCATGGGGATTCCGCGTCTTAAGTTCCCAGCGGATGCGCCAAGCCGTTCGACGTTGAAGCTAGAAGAAGCCTTCCACGTTTTCATTCCTCGTGAAGAGTGGGATGAGCGTTTGGCTGCTGGTATGTGGGGTGTTGACCTAGGTGCTTGTCCAGGTGGTTGGACGTACCAACTTGTTAAGCGTTCGATGTTTGTTCACTCAGTGGACAACGGCATGATGGCTGATAGCTTGATGGATACAGGTCAGGTAAAACACCACCAAGAAGACGGCTTTAAGTTTGAGCCAGCACGTAAGAACGTAACATGGCTTGTGTGTGACATGATCGAAAAACCATCACGCGTAGCACAGCTGATGGGTGAGTGGATCATCAGTGGTTGGGCGAAAGAGGCGATCTTTAACCTGAAACTGCCGATGAAAGGTCGTTATGACGAAGTACTTCAAGACATCGAAAACTTGAAAGTTTTCCTTAAAGACAATGATGTGAAGTTCAAACTTCAAGCGAAGCATCTTTACCATGACCGTGAAGAGATCACGGTTCACGTTCAGTGTCTATCGAACATCTCACCGCATTAATTAAGAGCTGAGCGGATTTCGCTGCTCAAATACATTCTGTCATTCCCTAGACTGACGGAGGAAGGAGTAGGGAATCTCTAAAGCTTTTCGACTTGCTTTGAGAGACCCTCAACTCATTCGTTCCTCATTCTCGAGGATGACTTAAATAAAACAAAGGGTTGGCTAAGTGCCAACCCTTTTTTGTATCTGTCGTGTTGTTCCGAAATGTGTTTACTCATTTGGCCCATTAAAGCGCAGATCTTGCAGGTTAAACCCAAGCTCAATATCGGTTTTCAAGGCAGCAATCAGCTTACATTTCCTTGCGGCCTCAATGTGCTCATCCAGCTTTTTTCGATACTTCGGTGCCAGCTCTTCGCTAGTATACGCTTGTTCAATATCAGTGAACTGCGTCAGAATCTCTTTCGCCGCTTTTGGTCCAACGCCAGGCACACCGGGTACTTGGCTAGAGCTAATGCCGGTTAAGCCCCAATAATCAGACAGTTGACTCGGCTTTACGCCAAACTCTTTTTCAATAAAGGGTTCATCTAGCCAGCGGTGCTGGAAGTAATCTCGAATCTGCAGGGTAGGAGAGAGCAGCTGACAGTAGCCCTTATCGGTCGAGATAATCGTTACCTTTTCATTGTGACTTGCCACTTTCATTGCCAAGGTTGCGACTAAGTCATCCGCTTCATCACCGTCAGAAAGCAACGAATCAATGCCTAATTTCCACCACGCATCTTGAATGCTCTCTAACCCTTGCATCAAAGGTTCAGGCATAGGCTTACGGTTCTGTTTGTAGTCAGGCCAAATCTCTGCGCGCCACCCTCGTTCTTGAAGGTGATGATCAAACACGGCAATGATGTGAGTTGGTTGCGACTCGGAAAGAATGCGATTTAACGTTCTTGAAGTGGTCGAAATGGTTCTTGCTATATCGGTCGGGTCAGGTTGTGCGGAATGCACTCGACGAATAAGGTTTAACGCATCGATAATAACAAGATGAATAGACATACGAATCAATAAAATAAGGGCACTAGGCCCTTATTGTATCGGATGAGTGTGAGATTACCAGAAACTAACTGGTCTTGATTTGATAACAAGGCTCGTAAGCGGTACCACCCGGGAGCTTCATACGGTCTTGCTCGACAAAATCTTGCAGCAGCTTATCCATCTTCTTCATTAGGTCGACGTCGCCGTCAAGGACGAATGGCCCGTGACGCTCAATTTCACGAATCCCTTCCGCTTTAACATTACCCGCGACAATGCCTGAGAACGCTTGACGCAGAGCCGCCGCTAAGTTTTCAGGGCGTTGGTTAAGATGCAGGTCGAGGCTTGCCATGTTGTCGTGAGTCGGGTCAAACGGCAACTGGAACTCAGGCTCAATTTTCAGTGACCAGTTAAAGCTGTAAGCATCGCCGGTATCTTTACGATGCTGACGCACATCGGCCATGCTCTGTTTCATAATTTTCGCCACTTTGGCCGGATCGTCTACGACGATTTGGTAATGCTTCTGGGCATCTTCACCTAAAGTGTCACCAATAAAGCGGTCAATCGAACGGAAATACTCTTCACTCTCTTTCGGCCCTGTCAGCACAATTGGCAATGGTTGTTCGGTGTTATCCGGATGCATCATAATACCAAGGATGTAGAGCAGTTCTTCTGCGGTTCCGGCACCCCCCGGGAAGATCACAATGCCGTGGGCCATACGAACAAAGGCTTCTAAGCGCTTTTCAATGTCCGGCATGATCACCAATTCATTGACGATAGGGTTTGGCGGTTCAGCAGCAATGATAGACGGTTCAGTAAGGCCAAGATAGCGCTGCTCATAGTAACGCTGCTTAGCATGACCGATCGCCGCGCCTTTCATTGGGCCTTCCATTGCCCCCGGGCCACAACCGGTACAGATGTTCATTTCACGCAGGCCGAGTTCATTACCCACTTCACGCGTATATTGGTACTCGATGGCGTTAATGGAGTGGCCGCCCCAACATACGACTAAGTTAGGCTCAATGCCTGGCGTAAGAGCACCGGCATTACGCAAAATACCAAACACTAGGTTAGTGATGTGGGAAGCGTTGGTCAGATTTAGGCGTTGGTTGTCGGCAAGGTGCATGTTGACGTAAACAATATCTCGCAGCACTGAAAAGAGGTGTTCTTGAATCCCTTTAATGATTTCACCGTCCACAAAAGCATGTTCAGGCGCATTATTGAGCTCAAGCTTGATGCCACGTTCACGACGAACCACGTTGACGTCAAACGACTTGTATTTATCGAGCAGTTCTTTGGAATTATCGGTGTGGCTGCCTGAGTTGAGAACCGCAAGCGTACAGTTGCGATAAAGCTGGTACAGATCACTAGCAGCGGTCTTTTTAAGGCGCTCAACTTCAAGTTGAGAGAGTAGGTCCATACTACCGGCTGGACTGATGTGTGTGATCATAATGACCTCCTTGACGAAATGCTTACTGAGAGCAAGCGAACAGTCGTTGTTATTATTGTCCTTATGCAAACCTCACGTTTTAAGCGAGGCAACAGTCTATTAAGCTTAGCAGGTTTTTAGCAGTAAGGAAGCTAACTGACTGATATATAAAGGGCAGTCACAAAATTAGCGAATTAAGGGAGTGATAAAGTGAGGGTGTCTTGAGGAGGTTAGCGCCAAACGAGCTGGCTTTTCCCCAAGCTTTTGGCTTCATTTAGACACAGATTCAAGCGTTCTAACACTTCTTCTGGAGTGTCAGAATCTTTAAAGGTAGTACACGCGGCAGATAACGTAATCATCAAATTACGGTCGCGGAACTTAAATGGCAATTTCGATACTTGACTCTGAATGGTTTGAATCAGTTTGAAAACATCATTATCAGATTGCTCTGGCAGTAACAAGATGAATTCTTCGCCTGAGAAACGCGCAACAGTATCCGTGTCTTGTAGTTCTTTCTTGATGGTGCGAGCAATGATCTTCAGTGCTTTGTCACCTGCAGTGTAGCCGAAACTGTCATTAATGGATTTGAATCCATCAATATCGAGTAACACGATGCGTAAGGAGTGTTGAGCTCGAATCCAACGACGGTATTCTAATTCCAGTCGATCCCCAAATGCCGCGCGATTATAGACCTTAGTCAATGGATCTAACAGCATACGCTCTGCCTGATCTTCAAGGCGGCGACGGTAATCTTGCGTGACTTCAAACAACGCTTCCAATTGAGTTTTGCCATAGCCCATACGTTCCAACAGAGCTTGCTCTCGTTGTTCAGCATGTTTCAGACGTTCTGTTAGTGAGTTGAGTTGGTCAAACAGAGGTGAGACTTCGCTCTTAAGCTCTGTGAGATCTTCAGCCCCATTCACTTTCGCTTGGGTGTCAGAAAGCAGTTCACTCAACTCAGAATTCATCTCTTGTCGATGGTCAAAATAGCTTTGAGATTGCTGGACGTTTTGTGCAGAGCTTTTCAGTGAAGATGAAAGAGAGGCATTGACTTGTTCAAGGAACTGTTCAGAGGTTTTACGCTCAAAGTTGGTACCTTCTATCACCAGCTTTAATGTCTGAAGCGTCAGCTCAAGCAGGGTGTGAGTATTGACACCGATTAACAGCTTGGCGCGAATATCGGTCAGCAATTCTCCGGATTCGCCTTCAAAGTCGAGCTCAGTGATAAGGTGTTGAAGTTCATCAGAGAGTCTCAACAACAGCTCTCGATCAGAGCTGTTAGCGATTTGGTTAACACTGTAGTCAGGGTTAGAAGTAATGATCTTAACAGAACGTTCGTATAGACCGAGTAGTCGTAGGGCTTGTTCAGACTTAGGGTGAGATAAACCGTTGGAATAGCTGAGAAGATCACGCAAGTCACGTTTGATCTTTGCAGGCAGCCCCGTTAAGCGCAGTAGCGTTTCTCCACTGTGCTTTATCTGGGTATCGAGATGTTCAGTTTGTTTATCCATAGCCAAGCCTTGTTGTTTCAACAAGCGCTCTAATACCGCGAATTTCGGTATGAGAGTACTGACGTCCTGTTGCTGTTCGATAGCTTGTTTTAATTCCATAAGCCCCGCTTGTAGTCGCGGGTTATCGCTTTTATAGGCACTACTTAAAGACGTGACAAGACGCTGCAGTACCTTCTGTTCTCTTTTAAATTTGAACGAGGTATCGCGTTGTGTCAATCGAACTTGCTCTAATTGAGATTTCAGATTGTGCAGCTGTGACTGAAGGTCTTGCTCAAGAACGCCCATGAAAATATAAACTTAAAGATAATTTCTACTTCTATTTATCAATCTGTAGATAATATCAAATAATTTCAGCGCGTCACGACTTAGTACGTTTGTTTGATGAGCTTTTATTCATCTTTTAAGAGTTTTTTGATGCTGTCCTCATTCTTGAACGAAGAGTGTACTTTTATTAACCCTTGATTTATTGAATGCTTACAAGCTTTACGGATATTACCCGTCGCCAAACTTGCTGCAGGCGCATTTTCAATCGCCTTTAAGTAGACCCACTGACTTGAATGCTCTTTCATACTGAGTGTACGTGCAGTGCTGGTCGACATAAGCAACAAGTCGACTAGTTCTTTATCATTAACCGCAGTGTAAGCTCTTGGTAGGAAGGGGTAATCCGCCATACCAATACGAACGACTCGGTTCAGAAGGCGCTCTGGCTCGAACTCTGAAATCCATTGCTGCACTTTACTGAACAACAATTCAGGATCGGTGCTGCGCTCATTGTTTGGTTCAATATAAAGAAGGTTCGCATCCGAAAAGTGGTAGATACGCGCAGGGTGCTCCACTTTTTGCTTCATGTACTCACCGAAAGCTCGTTCCAGTTTTAGGCCTTCTTGGTAACCGTGTTGTAGGTACATATTGCGTAAGAACGGAATGTCGATCATGACAAAACGTAGGCGATCATTCAAAGGCTCATGGATCAATTCACCCACATGCCACTTTTCAAACTTGTGACTACTTTCTTCTAAAGAGGCAGGCAGCTTGGCATTGAGCATGCGCAAGTTTCTCAGTCCAGAGCGAGAATGAGTGAATAGGTTTTCGTTGAGCGTATCAAGTTCATTTTTCTGTAGATTAATAATGTGACCGCGGCGCAATAAGAAAATAAACAGCATCGCACACAGAACGAATAAGGTTAGCGTGATCTTTTGGAACTTGCGGTATTCATTATGAATCTGGTCGAGTTCTTCTTTTTGTCCCGTTAAATGCAGAGTCTGCTCAACAAAGTCTTTTTGCTGACGGAAAGCATCTTCACTGATTAAATCCAGTTCTTGCTGCTCAATGGTGGCCAACGAGTTGTAGTATTCCAAATACTCCAATGCAAGCTTGTAATTACCACTCAGTTCGTAGCCAAAGTAAAGCAGTTGATAAGATGCTTTTTGGGTCGGAAGGTCCTGTTCTTTTTGCGCAATTTCGAGTGCTTTGGTCGCATTCTCGATGACTTTCTCTGGCTGTGCCTGATGTTTCGCTAGACCACCTTCTAATAGGTAAGCGTAGGATTGCAAACGAGGAATATGGGCAAATTCGAGCAGTTCTTTCGCTCGGTCGAGGTATTGCTCTGCCAATGTGTAATTGACGAGCTGTAAATAAGTTGCAGCCAGAGAGATGCGAATGTCGATGACGCTTTCAATGTTGTTTTGCATGCGTTCATGGTCCATCGCGTTGAAATAGTGGACCAGCGCTAGATTGTATTTGTTTTGGCGATAATAAATATCACCCATACGCTTCAAAATAGGCGCTAAAAGTGGTGAGGCTTCATAATTGTCGTAGAAATCCGCCGCCTGAGAAAAGTGATTGTTGGCTTTATCTAATACTTTACGCTCGTAGAACAACTGGCCCAGAATTTGGTTCACTTCAGCCAACTGGCGCGCCGAATCACTTTCGATCGCTTTCCAATAGCTAATCAAGAGTTCAGACAGAGCTCGGTTGTACTTTTTGTTGCGCAGCAGATGCTTACCTAGCGTGGTGTGGTATTCGATTAGGGTGTAGCTTGATTTCGCATTATCAACAAACGGTTTCGCTTCTGAATACAGCTGATTGGCCAGTTCTAGCTCGCCGCTCGCCGACGCAATATCGGCTTTGAGCATGGTGGTTTTGTATTTCAAACCACGAGCGATCAGTTGAGGGTTCTCTATTTGTGTGAAATTGCTTTCAAGTTGTCTTATTTGCTCCACGGCCGTGGCCTGATCACCATCCATTAACCACTTAAGGCGAATCTCGAGCAAGCTCAGATCGATTTGAAGATAAGGCAGCTTGTAGGTTTTAGCGATCGTTTGAGCGTGTTCAAGATGACGTAACGCACTTTGCTTACTGCCCAAGTTGAATTCGGCTTTGGCAAGAATCTTGAGAGCATCAATGGTGCCACCTGGAGTTCGGGTGCGACTGTCACTTTCGTCACGAGATATCGCTGAAGGGCTCTTTTCAGTTTTGTCAGAAAGAGTACGCTGAGCAAGGTAGTTAGACGCCAATAATTTAGCTTGCTTTGGCACCACCTCGACTAGGCTATTTGCTTCATTCAGTACCACCGATGAATAGATGGTACTTGCCAACAGTGGTGAAGAAACAATGAGCAGCAATGTGGCGATAATATGTTGCCAGCGTACTTTTAGCATTCTGAGTAAATCCCTATTGACGAGCCATGCGTTGATTGTGGTTTGGTTGAGCGGTGACATTAGAACGGAACGGGTTAATGTCGAGACCACCTCGGCGAGTATAACGCGCATAAACCGTTAATGATTCTGGCTGACAGAATTCCATAATATCGGTAAAGATACGTTCGACACACTGCTCATGGAACTCGTTGTGCTCGCGGAACGAAACGATGTAACGCAGCAGGGCTTCACGATCAATTTGCTTACCTGAGTATTGAATTTCTACGCTGCCCCAGTCTGGTTGATTGGTGATCAAACAGTTTGATTTAAGCAAGTGGCTGTGCACGCTTTCTTCAACCACTTCACCATTTGCAGCACCAGAAAGTAGGGTACGATCAAAATCATAGTGGGTGATTTCAATGTCTTGGTCATCGATGCAGTCGCCGTCCATCGTTACGATGAGTGAATCGGTGTAATCCACAACAGAGCGAACCGTTACACTCACTTCTTCGCCCGCGCAGTTCGACAGATCTTTAATCAGTGTTTTTTCAACGTCGTCCCAGTTAGCGAAACGAGTTTGGTTGAAACTGTTTAAGTACAGCTTAAAAGATTTTGATTCGATAAGGTTTGCGCTGGTGGCAGGAATGGAGACTTCACCCACGGCCACTTGCGGCAAGCCTTTTTCAGACAGCCAAGATAACTCATACAGCGTCCAGATATCGCAGCCTTCAAAAGGCAGTGAATCACCCAGATTTAGATCATCACGGTTTAGGCTACGAGGAACTGGTTGAAGTAGGCTAGGGTCGTATTGGTTCGCGTATTCAGTTTTTTGACCAAGGGTTAGGCCAGCAAGCTCTTTCGCATCAGAATATTTGCTCATACTTTTGTTCGTTTTCTATTAGAATGACGAGAATTTTACGCAATCCCGCTTCCAAAAGCGAATATTCATGTTGGAGAATCTAATGGCTGATAATGCTTTACAAGCGTTGCTCTCATTCAGTGAAAAATACCGTCAGGCGCACCTAGATGTTTCTGGTCACTTACCAAAAAGCGAAGAGCTGGTGGATCTGGTCTCACCTTGTGTTGAAAGCAAAACGGACGACGCTGTTGAATGGCAAGCAGTTGAGCGTGAAAAGCCGGCTGATTTTACCAATGTCGAGAATGGCATTGAGCTGACATTGCATGATGACATCAAGACTTTCTACGGCTCGCAATACAGCGCGGATATGGACGCAACCTGGCAAGGCAATGAGTTGACTCTGTTGCAAGTATGGAGCGACGAAGATTTTACCCGCCTGCAAGAAAACATCTTAGGTCACTTGGTCACTCAGCGTCGATTGAAGCTAAAACCAACGGTATTTATTGCGGCAACGGATGCGGAATTAGATGTTATTTCGATCTGTAACCTTTCTGGCAACGTCGTTCTGGAACGTTTAGGCACAGATAAACGTGATGTGCTCGCGAACGACATCGAAGAGTTTCTTTCTAAACTTGAGCCAGTGGTATCGGCATGTATGTAGTCGAACTTCAATTTGAGTGTTTCGATAACACTACGGTGTCGGCTGTCGATAAGGCAATCAATGGCTTGATGGATGCGCTGCGCTATAACGGTCAAGTATTAGGGCGTGAGTTTCCTATCGTGATGGGTGATGGTGAGTTTTTTGTTCGAGTAGTGTGTCCGGAGCAAGACAGCTTGCATCCGAACTATCATTCAGATTTCGTTAAGGTGTGCCTAAATCGCTTATCAGAGGCGAGCTTATTGGCACCAAAAATGCGCCTTCTCGGCCGAGACTTGAACTCAGAAGAGGCGGCTGAAGATGAAGCGCCGAGCTGGCAAGTGCTGTACACGACCTATGTCCATACGTGTTCACCTTTACGCTCAGGCGAAACCTTACTGCCAATCCCCCTTTACCGTAATGGTGCAACACTCAATGGTGACCATAAAGCGGTGGTTAAGTGGCAAACCGAGTGGCAGGCGTGTGATGAGATCCAAATGGCGGGTGGGTGTCGCGCTGAACATGCTGCCCTGCATGAGATTTGTGATGCCGACAGCGTGTTGTTCAAGCGTGGCTGGGATCTGCGTGGCCGTATCGAATACATCACTAAAATTCCAACCTACTACTATCAGTATCGTGTGGGTGGGAAGAGCCTTGAAGATGAAAAAGCACGTACATGTCCGAAGTGTGGTGGTGAGTGGCTGCTAGATGAGCCATTGCACGATATCTTCTACTTCAAATGCGATGATTGCCGAATTGTATCGAATATGTCTTGGGATCATATTAAGTAGCGATAATTCGACGAGCAGTGAGTTAAAGCGTCTCTTGTTTTAAGAGGCGCTTTTTTATGCTCAAAGACAAGAGAATTGCATTGTCCTTACATTGAGTTTAATAAGCGGAATTTTCCGACACGACAACAAATCAGAATCGAACTGGCATGTTATGTAAATGATTGATTATTATGCAAATGATATAATGGTCGACGTCATTTATTATAGATTCGCTGTGAGACGACTAAAAAAGGAGTTCTGTCAAAAACTTACAGCGTATAACGAGAATATTCCATGCGCTTACCATTATCAGCAATCGCTGTGTCGACCTCTTTCCTTCCTTCCTTGACATACGCTGACTATGACCTTGAATCTTTACTAGAACTCCCTTTCTGTTCTCTCGCCGAGACGAAAGTTGTCTCTGCCACTCGCAATGCACAAAGTCTTGTCGATGTTGCTGCCTCTATCTACGTCATCACCGCCAAAGAAATTAACCGCTCAGGCGCTCGCTCTGTTGCCGATGCCTTAGCATTAGCGCCGGGGTTGCATGTTGCTAAATACTCAAATTATGACTGGGGAATTACCGCTCGTGGTCAGAATCAGGCATTAAGTAACAATCTATTGGTGATGGTTGATGGGCGCAGCGTGTTTAACCCTATGTTTTCAGGCGTTGATTGGGATTTAATTCCAGTCAGCATGGATAACATCGCGCAGATTGAAGTTGTTCTTGGCCCGGTTGGGACGATTTGGGGGGGCAATGCCGTCAATGGTGTCGTGAATATTTTGACCAAGGATGCCGAGAGCGCGCCAAACGGCAAAGTGACGGTTAAAAAGGGTGACTACAACTATTCGGAGTATCAACTTCATGAGTCGACCTCGATAGGAGACTATGCCAACTTAAGTGGCTACTTTGAATTTGTTGACCACATGCCATGGACCAGTGACGAAGTGCGAGTTCAACCGAATCAAGATTTTAATGTTTACACAGAACGTTTCGGAACTCGCTTCGACTATCAAAAACTGGCGCATACCTTAAGCGTTCAGGCAGGTGGAATTCGCTCACGTGAAGATTATCAATGGGGAGCGTACCAACCTCATTTCCTTTTCCCAGGCCAACCTAGTTCTTCTAGCTATGAGACTGAAATGACCATGCAAGAGTATTTTGCCGGGCTTCAGCATATCTATGACTTTTCAAACGGAGATAGCTGGGAAAACAAGTTTTGGTTCACTCAGAGCTCTCATGATGGGACCGACCGCAACGCGAGTTTCTGGCGCATTGACTTAGACACACACTATTCGATTAATGATGCTTGGGGCACGCAACTGAGCATTGGCGGCAATGTACGAATTATTGATGAACAGTTGGGTGAATACAGCGCCTATGAACAATATTCGATGCCTTATGTGCGAGTGACCGATGACGCGACTTTCTTAAACCAGAGCTATGGCATTTATACCA
The DNA here is from genome assembly GCF_003970385.1 of Vibrio aquaticus. Lineage (GTDB taxonomy): Bacteria > Pseudomonadota > Gammaproteobacteria > Enterobacterales > Vibrionaceae > Vibrio > Vibrio aquaticus. The sequence goes on from NZ_RXZH01000005.1 coordinate 241,598, forward strand.
ACTGGGACATTCCGCTGGGTGATAAGACTCTAATGACGCTCGGAAATCGGTTCCAGTACAATAAGTTAACCAATAGTGTAGAAAAACAGCCACAGTTTAGGCTGAGTTACCAACTGTCTGATTCCCAACGACTGTGGGCCGGTTGGGGGCGTGCAGTGGTCACTCCTTCACGCTTGGAGTTAGCGACAACGTTTCAAGAGAACTACTACGTGGAGTCTGGCGCGTATGACAGTGTTGGCAACCAATATGACTACTTAGTCAGCTACTTGTACCAAGGCAACGAAAACTTAGATATCGAAACGGTTGAAACCTACGAGTTAGGCTATCGCCTGTGGGACAGTAATCTATTCCAGCTAAGCCTTAGTGGCTTTTACAGCATTCATGACAATATTCGAGCACTGAAAAGAGTCGGAGCTGAAGGTTGGACAATCTATGGACAATCATCACCGGGTACGATTGGGACCTACATTGAGCGTTATACCTCTCAATACATTGATCCGCTTTGGTCAGAAACCATGGGCGGGGAAATTGCGCTTAAATGGCAGCCAACGACAGACGTCCAAATTAACGCCAACTACAGCTATAAACGCATTGTTGGACATTGCCAAGGTGATATCTGCGGAAATAATGACGCGGTAAAACGCCAACTCGAAAACCAACCGAACCACTTTATCAATGCGCAGGTCATGTGGGACATCTCGCCGCAGTGGTGGGCCAGTACGACGATGCAATATGTGTCTAAATCTAAGCTACATCCCGACTTTATCGACGATCCTAGTTACATTTGGCCACAAGTTTTTAGTGTGGATGCTTCCCTAAGTTGGCAAGCAGCGGATTGCATGCCTCGACTTACTGGCAGTGTGGAAAACTTAGGTGCGGATCAAAAGACAGAGTACCCAGACTCACTGCGCCCATTTAACAATGGCACGCAATATTGGCTAACCATGGAGTGGAACTACGGAGCGGTTGATTGGTGATGCACAGTAAGTCGCTATACCTTAAGCATTTCATTCTTGCTATCGGGTTATGTTTACTGCCGCCATTGGCGTGGTCAAAGGTAGATGAAGATTTGAAAGCCGTATATCTGTTCCGATTTGCGTTGTTGGCCGATTGGAGTGGAACGGGCATCAACTCTGAGTACATCGAATATTGTGTCACCTCTAACTCGGAGGTGACTAAACGACTGCAATCGATCGTTGAAAGCAAATCTGACCTTGCCCGTTTTCATTTGTTGCTTTCAGGACATTCTGCCGAGACTTGCCACATTTTGTTTGTTGAGCAAGCGAACGTGGGCCAAATCGTACAGTTAAAACAGCAGTACCCTCATGCGTTACTGGTTGGAGATGGCGTCGATTTTATTGCCAGTGGCGGCATGATTGCATTTATCAAAGTACGAAATCGCATTCGCCCGTTGATTGCACGAGCGAACGTTCGTCAGACTGGTGTGAGGCTGCGATCTCAGCTGCTAGAAGTCTCTGAGCTATATAATGGAGGGGAGGTATGACACTCGTTCGATTTGCCCAACTCCCTCTGCGATACAAGATGATCTTACCAACTTGGTTCATGGTGATGCTGATCGTGGCTGTGATTGGTGTGCCTGCTATTCATCTCTTGGTGATTTCCCAGCGAGATGCGCAAGACACTCGTATCCAGATATTGTCTCAAGGGGTAGCGACAACCTTACAAGCAGCCTTGATGTTTGACGACTCGATAACAGCCAAACAGCAGTTGGTTAATCTAACTTTCGACCCTGTGATTATGGCCGCCAAAGTGGTGAACAGCACAGGGGATACCATTGCAGAAATACATCAGCTACCCCAAAGCTGTTACTGGCATGAGCAACAAGTTCATTGTAGCGGCATTACCTACAACACGGCGGAAACCGATATCACGATGGCGGGTGATCAGCTCGGTAAATTGGTTGTGTGGGAATCATTGGAATCATTAGAACGCCAAGAGCAAAGGCTGTTCTTGTTGCTGGTGGTTCTGACGTTGTTTATCTCTTTCTTATCGTGGGGGATGGCTCGCATACTGCATAGCGTGATTGTTAAGCCATTAACCAGTTTACATCGCTCAATGGAACAGATGATCGCCAATGGTTTAACCAAGAGTCAACTCTCTATCCTGAATGACGATGAAGTGGGCAAGCTCACGGTCTGTTTTAACGACATGATGGCAAGCTTGGTCGAGCGTGAACGTGATTTACAGCGAGCCTTGAGTCGAGTAGAGCAAAAACACCGATATATTCACGGTGCATTGGACGTGATGAAACGTGGTGTGATGGTAGCGTCGCCCGGTAACTTGGTGAACTACTGCAACCCATTGGCAGTCAGGGAAGTGTTTAATGATGATCGCAGTAAGGCAACGCGAGAAGTGCTGGAAAAGCGCTTTGAGCCTAAAGCGGCGGTTGAATCCATTATGGACGCGATTGAGCATCATGAGTCACTGTCCTCCATTGAGCTCAAGACTCAGCAAGGGGACAAGCGTTATCGTGTCAGTTGTCATCCTATGCAGGAAACCACGCAATCTCTGATACAGTTTCACGATATTACTGAGCATAAGTTAGCGGAAAAGCGCCGTGTCTTGTTGGATTTGATGTTTGAGCAAAACCAAGATGCGTTGTTGGTACTGGATCGAAGCCTGCGGATTGAAACTCAAAACTCAACTGCACAAAACTGGTTTGGGGCGCTGGCAACGGTTGCTGATTTGCCAGTGAAAGCGGCATCATTGTTTGATCCACAACGACAGAAAGAGCTGCTGAAGAATGGCCAATTGGTTTGCCAAGTCGATGCTCGACATCAGAAAAAGGGCTGGACGCCTTATGAGTTGAAAGTTCGAGCGTTGAAAAGTCCAGATGGAAAAGTGGAAGCGTTTGTCGTGAGCTTAACGGATCAGAGCATCGGGATGGAGCTAAAACGTTTAAGCTTTGAGGCAAGCCATGATCCATTGACGGGGTTAGCTAACCGATCCAAGGCGTTAAGAACTCTAAAAAGTCGTCATCGTAAAGGGGAATCTCAATTTATTCTCTTTTTGGATCTCGACGGTTTTAAAGCGGTCAATGACCAATTTGGTCATGGGGTGGGTGATGAGCTGCTGCGTGTCGTTGCTAAGCGTTTGATTGGCTCTATTTCAAAGCAAGATATGGTGGCTCGTATTGCGGGAGATGAGTTCTTGATTGGTGTTAGAAGCTCGGGCCAATGTGAGGCAATTGCTCAACGTCTTATTGAAACTCTAGCCAGACCGATTGTTATCAATGAGAGTCACTGCAATGTAACGGCGAGTATTGGTATTAGCTTTTGGCCCGCGATAGACACCACCACCTTAGATGACAAAATTGCTCAGGCGGACAGCAATATGTACGTCGCCAAGCGTTTAGGAAAAAATCGCTTTTATATGACGTAGTGCAATCGCAGTGATTGGTGCTATTTACTGAGAGTGTTTATCGCTCTCAGATTCTGGCTCTTTTTTATCCGCTGCCGTTTCATCTGGCTTTTGGGTCATAGGGCCAAATTTCATTTTTGCGGTGTATTTTAATGCCGCAATGTTGCCGATGATCACGCTCAACACGATGACAATAATAACCCAAGGGTTAGTGAGAAATTCCATAGTTTGGCCTACAGCGAAATATTGGTGATATAGCGATTGTAGATGGTTTCTAGGCTGTCTAACACTACTTCTTGACCAATTAGCGAGCTAGATTCTAGCTGCTGTTGCAATGTAGACAGTGTCAGTTGCTCTAAACACAGGGCTGCCGTTTGTTTGTGGCTAATGTGCCAAGGCTCAGGAGCGACTCCGCCCTTATCTTGTTGGTAAGGGAAAAAGAAACCAAAGTCAGCTAAATTGTCTTTTAACCATAGGTAGAAGGCCTGCTGGTGGCCAGTCAAATATTCCCACGGTTCAAGTTGTAATGTGCTATCTGCTGGTAGCGCATGCCTATCAAATACATCAAAGTCACAACCCCAGTGGTGTCGACTGCCACCAGGTAACGCTGACCAACGCAAAATAGCTAAGACTTTTTCTTTTTCGGACAATAATGACGTGTCGAGTGGTTGGCTATTGCTATCTAAAATGGCGGTTTGTCCCGACATCTTTCGATTCCAGATCATCATTTGTCGTTCGAAATCACGAAATCCGCTGGCGATATTAAAGGTGAAACCCGCTTGGTCTGCAGCATGTTTGAGGGCAAGTAAATCTTGCACCACTTGATGGTGAATCAGGAAAGATTTTTGACCAATGAAAGTATCCACCAAGTGGGTGGATACTTTACCGGTTAACTGCTCTGGCGTCATTTTCACGCAAGAAGGTTCTCTAACGTTTTCTGGTACATGTCGGTTAGCTTCTCAAGGTCGTCAACCTTAACGCACTCGTTCACTTTGTGAATGGTTGCGTTTACAGGGCCAAGCTCAACAACCTGACCGCCCATACGTGCGATAAAGCGACCATCAGAGGTTCCGCCTGTTGTCAGTAGCGCTGGTTTGGTCTGATTAACCTTATCCACCGCATCAACAACCGCATCTAGCAAAGCACCAGTGTCGGTTAAGAACGGGTCGCCATTGAACGTCCATTTCAGATCGTAATCAAGGTCGTGCTTGTCGAGGGTCTCGGTCACTCGTGACACGATGGCATCATTGTTCAGCTCTGTGCTGAAACGCAGGTTAAACTGAACGTTGAACTCACCTGGGATCACGTTTGACGCACCGGTGCCGGCATGAACGTTTGGAATTTGGAAGCTAGTTGGCGGGAAGTAAGCATTACCTTGGTCCCATTCCGTCGTTGCCAATTCATGAATAGCCATGAGAGATTGGTGAACCGGGTTTCTTGCAAGGTGAGGGTAAGCCACATGACCTTGAATGCCCTTAACGGTTAAATCACCGGTAATGGACCCGCGACGGCCGTTTTTAACCACATCGCCCACAATCTCTGTACTTGAAGGTTCACCAACAATACACATGTCGATGTTTTCACCGCGCGCCATTAGCGCTTCTACCACTCGAACTGTACCGTTGATGAATGGGCCCTCTTCATCAGAGGTAATCAAGAAACCAATCGAACCTTTGTGGTTAGGGTTTTCAGCAATGAACTGCTCAACCGCAACCATCATACTGGCCAGCGATCCTTTCATATCAGCTGCGCCGCGACCGTGTAAGAAACCATCTTTAATGGTTGGTTCAAATGGTGGGGTGTCCCATTGCTCGAGTTTACCGGCTGGCACAACGTCGGTATGACCGGCGAAGGCAAACAGAGGCGCTTCGTTGCCACGGCGAGCCCAGAAGTTAGTCGTGTCTTCAAACACCATCACTTCAATTTCAAAACCAAGCGCCTTTAAGCGTTCAATCATTACGTCTTGGCAACCTGCATCTTCAGGCGTTACCGATTGGCGGCTAATTAAATCTTTTGCGAGAGCCAGAGTTGGGCTGTCTGTCATCCTTGAAATCCTTTCGAAAAAATTATGAGAAAATTGCGGCGTACTGGTCAGCTTTAAATCCTAGGTGGTAGCTGTCACCAGAAACGAGAATAGGGCGCTTAATCATTGCAGGCTGTTCTACAAGCAGCTCGATTGCATTTGTTTCGTTCAATGAATCTTTTTGTTCTTGCGTAAGCTGGCGGTATGTCGTGCCACGTTTGTTTAGCACGTTTTCCCAGCCCAGTTGCTGACAAAACAGTTCTACCATCGCTTTGTCGACACCTTGCTTGCGGTAGTCATGAAAGCTGTATTCAACACCTTCTGCTTCAAGCCATTTCTTGGCTTTTTTGATCGTGTCGCAGTTAGGAATGCCGTACATAGTGATTGTCATTGTAAAACCTTTGAAGTGACTTTTTTGTTATTTCAGCATCCTATCAGGAAGTGATCACAGAGACAAAAGTGTGATGGATATATTTCATTGGGCAAAAAAAATGTGTATCAAGCGATGACGATCGTAGAGTTTTTGATCAAACGCAACACATAGCAGGGCAAAACAGAAATAATGACCTTAGAAATTTATAGGAGGTATCAATGGAGTTGAGTCCTGTTTTTGCGAGGCGCTTGTATCTTGCATTATTGGTTGAAAACTTAGAGCGCCCAAATGTCCCGAAACTGGTCGAGCAAACAGGCTGGCCACGCCGTACGATTCAAGATGTGATTAAAGCCCTTCCGGGGATTGGCATCGAACTTATGTTTGTCCAAGATGGACGACGGCACAATGACGGCTATTATCAGCTTTCGGATTGGGGACCATTCGACAGTCAGTGGGTAATAGACCGACGTACAGATATAGCAGCAAGCTTAGGCTTTAAGGCTTAAATAAAAACCTAGTGGAGACACTAGGTTTTTTAGTTTCTGCGTGTATAGGATCAGTTCAAGGACAAACGTAGGCGTTGCCCATCAGAGTAAAGGAGGTAACAAAGTCTTGTGGGTTAACCATATACACGGTATTTGCACCTAACTGACTAGCTTGATTTTTGATGTCATTGAGTGCGCCTCGGATCAGGACATCGTTAGGGAAAAACAAGTAGCTGTACCAATGTCCTTCACTGCCCGTCACTTCACCTAACCATTGACAGCTGTCGGCATTGAAAGAGCCATCAATTCTTAAATGGACCGATTCAGCGCTAGGGGCCATTTGAGTGACTGGCGTCGAACAACCGACTAAAAACAGTGCGCCGATAAGCAGACTAATTCTGGCTAACATAAGCAATAAATCCTATCCAGCTGATGATGAGTAAAGCCCAAGGTAACAGTGTACTCTTATTTTCTGATGTCGGAGTCGTCACTTCGGCTGCAGTTTCTGTCTCAATCGATTGAGAAGTTTGCTTGGTTTTTTGCGCTTTTTTCTTTGCTTTGTCGGCTTGTCGTGAACGTTCTTTCTGCTGCTTTTTATATTGAGCGATACCTTTTTCAATACCTTGAGCTACCAATTTAGTTTGCTCTTTGGTTTGGCCTGGCTTTTGAGTCGCTTTGGCTATTTTCATCGCTTCTGATTGGGTTTCTTGAGAGGGAACGACTTTATTTTTCATTGTGATAGGTCTTGCGAGATCAAAGATAGTTTTATCCTATCACGATATAATTCCCAGATACTGTACAAAATCATGAGTCTTTGAATGAAACGTATTTTGCTCGCCAGTTTTGCTTTGTCGGTTCCTTTGTACTTTTGGTTACAAGGGGAGCAACCTCAGCCAAACATGGACGATACGTTAGCTCAAACTCATTCTGAGTGGATGGACTCAATTCAACAACAACTAAAGCAAGATCCCAACCAAGCAGAGTTATGGTTTCAACTAGGCCATGGCTACTTAAACAATCAAGAATTCGCATCTGCGCTAACCTGTTTTGATTATGCGGCGCGTCTGAGTGATGCGCCTTCTGCCAGTCAATTAGCAGCCAAAGCGACGGCACTCTATTACGTCAAAAAGCAAAGAATGACCGATGAAGTGCGTAGCTTACTTAGTCAAGCCTTAGCCCTTGAGCCTAAAAACTTAACCGCGTTAGCGCTCATTGCCAGTGACCACTTTATTAGTTTCCGCTATCAAGAAGCTGTCGAGACATGGACACTGATGCTTGATTCCAATCATTCAGAATTAGACCGAGAATCTGTTATTCGCTCATTAAACCAAGCGAAAGCTTTGATGAATTAAATACTATTCTTATTACTGAAATTAGACAGTAGTTAAAGAGAAAAACCGGCGAACTTCGCCGGTTTTTTGGGTTTTTAATATGTGGGAGAAGGGCGGGGGAGTTAGTATTGAGACTCGCGCTCCTCGGCTGCTTTATCCCAATCAGGAACGACCGTCTTCAAGAAGTTTTCTTTGTCAGCGTTCATTTTTTCCATGTCCATACCAAGTGCTTGCTGCGCAGCCGCTTTAGTCGAGATATCAGGCAACTCTACAGGATCGGTAATGCCTTTTTTCGCCAGTAGACGCACTAGCTTAGTTCGAGCATCGGCTGCGCGGTCAACCGCTGTACCAAGCACTTCTAACGCCACTTCTGGTGCATGCATGTGAACCCCGTGAGAGGCAATCGCATAGTCCCAGCGCCACTGTGCATGACGAATATCTTGCAGGATATCTTTCATTTCAGTTTCGGTAGCGCCTGCATCCCAAGCAGCACCTGCTTCAAAGTGCGCAGCGACAATTTGTTTCTCAGCCGTCAGCTTCATGTTGAGCACTTGCGCTTTACGAGTCGAAACGATCTCTTGCATCTGCTCTTTAGATTGAGTGTGGCAGCTTGCACAGGTGTCTTCGAAACGGTCGAATGGGTTACCCACTTTATGGTCGGTATAAACTGTCCCGTCTTCTTTGGTCACTTTTGGCATATGGCAATCCACACAAGCGACTTTGTTTTTGCCGTGAATACCATCACGCCATGTCTCATAGCCTGGGTGTTGCGCTTTTAGCATCGGCGCTTTGGATACTTTGTGTGTCCAGTCTTTAAAGCCAAGTGCATCGTAGTACTCTTCCATATCGTCAACGGTAGTCCCTCTATCCCAAGGGAATTTAACCGCGTTTTTCTCTGATTTAACGAAGTAGTACTCAACGTGACACTGACCACACACTGAGGCTTGTTGATCGAGGCGAGACTGCTGTTCAAAAGGTTTATCAATCGCTTCGAATGCGCGCTCGACATACGGTTTCGCTAATGCAAGTGCTGGTTCACCATTCTTGAACCCTTCACTACGGGTATCGTGGCAGTCAGCACAGCCAATGGGGTTGACCACTTGTTCGCCAAGGCGTGCCCATTTGCCTTCAAAGTAACCATCTTCACCACGTTCATCAATGATTCGACCTACGTCAGGGCTTTTACAGCTCCAACAAGCCATCGGCATCGGGCCAGAGGTTTCATCTTGTGGTGCGCCGGTACGTAGTGTTTGTCTTACGTCATCGACCGCGTAAAAGTGGCCACGGGCTTTGTTGTAGTCTTTTGCAAAGCCATAACCCGCCCATAGAATCACCATGTTTGGATCTTCTGCTAAGGCGTCTTCGAGATGTTCACTTTCTGAGGTGGCTTTCCATGAGTGGTATTGATCTGGGTGTTGCTGCTCGTACGCATCGTTACGAGGATCAATGAGAGCTTTATTTTCGGATGCAGCAACGCTTGTGAAGCTCAATAATGAGCTGGCCACAATCGCTAATGCTGCAGCGGATTTCGGTATCCAACGCAATTTATTCACAGTGCTATCTCCGTATTCTGTTTTTATAAGCAGCGTTGTGAACTGGCTATATTCCAAACTAAGAACTGGAGAAACTGATATATATTGTAATAAAAAGAAACAATTGAAATAACCGGTTAATAAATGTTCATTGTTTAAGATCAATTTTACCTAGTGATCCAGTTCAAATTGAAGTTTATATACCCCTAAAGGGTTAGGTTGAGTTTTGTTGGAGATAAAATGAAACTTATTATCATCAATGGTTTAGTACATTAACCATTTTTTATTTAAGGTGATTGAGATCGAATTTTGAGCAGTTGTGGCTACCCCTAAAGAGTGGTAGGAGTACTATATTAATGAATAGCGTTGTGGCTTTTCCAAAATAAGAATTGATCTCATTTGATGTGTTCTTTCTATGTCTATTTAGAACAATCAAAGGGCTTTAATTTTTATCCGTATATCGAATTATTGTTTGCGCAATAACAGGTACGGGAATAAGGAAAGGATAATATGGGCAATATAAAGTTGGCCATAGTCATAATGCTAAAGTCACTTCTAGCATTTTGCCTCTATGGTTATTCTCTTCATGCCGTTGCCGACACTTCAACTGTGCAGTCTGAAGAAAAGTCAGCACGTCATGAGGTCACGCTTATCCGTGACAAGGATTATAAATGTATCCAATGTCATAAGGATTCTAAACAAACCCTCCAAGAGTCTCATGGTGAAGACGCGCACAAAATTCTTGGCCGCGAAGTCAACTGTACCGAGTGTCACAATAATATCGGCCCTGACCACCGTGAAGGTGCACCCGTTGTGACCAAATACTCTAGCGCGCAGTCTCAGCCGGGAACCGAGAAAGTCTTTCTTGATCCTGAAGCGATCTTAAAGGCCAATAGTCAGTGTACTGACTGTCACCAGCCAAAGTATCTGCGTGATGACAGCTGGACGCACGATGTCCACGCCAAGAATCTCACTTGTTCAAATTGTCATGATGTTCACGCAAGCAAAACCAAGGTGTTAGGTCTTGAGCGCAAAGAACGCATCAAGCTATGTGTCGATTGTCACTCTGACTTTAATCAGCTGAAAAAGGAGAAGTAGTATGAGCTGTTCTAGACGAAACTTCTTAGCTGGCTCGGGCGCGCTTATCTTTGCTACTGGCGTTGCAGGCACTGCGGTTTTGAATAGTCGTAAATCTTTGGCCAATGTTGAGCACGATGGTAACAAGCTCTACGGCATGATCCACGATGAAACCGCTTGTATTGGTTGTACTGCTTGTACTGAGGCGTGTCGTGAAGTGAACAAGGTGCCAGAGGGTGTCTCTCGCCTTGAGATTATTCGCAGTGAGCCACAAGGTGAGTTCCCAGATGTTGATTACCGTTTTACGCGCAAATCTTGTCAGCATTGTGAAAACCCTCCTTGTGTCTATGTCTGCCCAACAGGCGCAGCATATAAGGATGAGAAAACCGGCATTATCGATGTGCATAAAGATAAGTGTGTTGGCTGCGGCTACTGTTTAGCGGCGTGCCCGTATCAAGTGCGTTTCTTCAATCCAGAAGATCACTCAGCGGATAAATGTAACTTCTGCCGTGACACCAACCTAGCACAAGGCAAATTGCCGGCGTGTGTTGAATCTTGTCCAACTAAGGCGCTGATCTTCGGCGATCTCAACGATCCGAACAGTGAAATTAATCAGGTGCTGAATAGTGAAGTGGTTTACCGAGATAAAGTGCACTTAAGGACTAAGCCTAAGCTGTACAAAGTACCTCATCAGAAAGGGGAGATATCATAATGAATGGTTTTGAAAGTGCATTCCACTTTGACTCTCTGGTGTGGGATTGGATTATCGCTATTTACCTGTTTTTAGCGGGTATGTCGGCGGGGGCGGTGATGATCTCGCTCTACCTGAAGCGAAAAGTGATTGAAGGGGATCCAGCAAATAATGGCATCATGAAAGCGATGGCATGGCTGGCCCCGTTTGGCATCATTTCGGGTTTAACAATTCTTATCTTCCACTTAACCAAACCGTTGTCGTTTTGGAAGATTATGATTTTCTACAACCCGAGCTCAGTAATGTCGATGGGTGTCATCCTATTCCAGGTTTACATGATTGTGCTGTTTATCTGGATTGGGATTCTATTCCGTCATCAAATCATCCGCTTTTGTGAAGGTAAATTGCCAACGAAGTTGCTCGATCTGGTTGATGGAATCTTGATTAAATCAGGCAAGGCCACCAATGGCATTGAACTGTTTTTAGGTTTCCTTGCGATTGTGTTAGCCGCCTATACGGGCTTCCTACTTTCCGCATTAAAAACTTACCCAATGCTGAATAACCCGGTATTGCCGATTTTGTTCTTGTTCTCTAGCCTTTCATCCGGTGCCGCAGCGTGTTTAATGTTCGGTATCTTGGTGTTTAAAGAGCCTGCGACAAGTCCAAGTGTTTCTTGGGTCCACGGCTTTGAGCGCCCAGTTGTGATGTTCGAACTGTTTGTCCTAGTCACCTTCTTTACTGGGCTCATATTCAGTGGCGGTCAGAACGAAGTGGCGGCTTGGAATGCGATTGGTGGCGGGTTCTGGTCGAATTGGTTCTGGTTCGGTGTGGTATTGATCGGTATGTTGCTACCGCTGACGCTCAATGCTGTAACGCCTAAAGCAACGCGCCATAATGGCGGGTATATCTTCATCGTTACCACATTAAGCTTGGTTGGTGTGCTGATGCTGCGTACCTTTATCTTGTACGCAGGGCAGATGACGGTAGTGTAATCATGGTAGGAGAGTTTGGTCATTTTGCGTTAATTTGGATTGCGGTATCGAGCTCACTAAGCTCTGCTTGGTACGGGTGGCAAAAGTGGCGCGGCGGTGATTCAACACTCTCCTTATGCTTAGTTGCTAGGCTTAACGGTGTATTAGCACTGTTGAGCCTTACTATTCTTGGCTACTTATTTATAGCCGATCAATTTCAGTTTCATTATGTCTCTTCTCATTCCAACTCTGCTTTGCCTTTGTTCTACAAAATGGCAGCGGTATGGGGCGGCCATGAAGGCTCGATGTTGTTTTGGGTCTTCACGCTTGCGCTATGGTCAGCGTGCATTAGCTTTATTTCTCATACCAGTAAGCGTTACTTAAATGATGTGTTGTGGGTCATGACACTGTTTGTCGCGGCGTTTAGTTGGTTCACCTTACTTGCCTCTAATCCTTTTGTTTACTCCTCGGTTTGGTTAGAGCAAGGACGAGACTTAAATCCGATGCTTCAAGACATTGGCCTGATTTTTCACCCGCCGCTGCTTTACCTCGGCTATATCGGATTCTCTACAGTGCTGGCGTTTGCCTTAGCAGCCTTAATGCAGCCCAACTATATGAACAATTGGGTGCAACTGGCGACACCGTGGGTGATTTCAGCGTGGCTGTTTTTAACCATGGGAATCTTGGTCGGTTCATGGTGGGCATACAATGAATTAGGGTGGGGAGGCTGGTGGTTCTGGGATCCTGTTGAAAATGCCTCTTTGCTTCCTTGGTTAACAGGGACGGCCTTACTGCACTCAATGCTCGCGACTAAACGTCACCAACAACAAAACCGCACCACATTAGCGCTGGCATTGGTCACGTTCAGCTTAAGTATTCTGGGAACTTTCATTGTGCGCTCTGGGGTTTTGACATCAGTGCATGCCTTTGCGGTTGACCCAAGCAAAGGGGTAGCGCTGCTCGGCATCTTAGCCGCCACCTTAATGGGTTCATTTGCGCTACTTTTTGAACGTGGAGAGTCGATTCAAAGTTCGCCTATTCAAGCGGTTAACGGCCGTAGCTATTTGTCAGTCATGGCAGTGGTGCTATTCGTTATTGCCAGTTTTACCGTTTTTCTCGGCACATTTTACCCAATGGTTTATGAGCTTATCGGGCTTGGTTCGATCTCGGTTGGGGCGCCTTATTTTAATACGTTGTTTTTGCCGCTGACTTTATTGGCGCTTGTCGGGATGGGCTGTGTGCCACTAATGAAATGGCATCGTGGCGCTTACTATTCATTACCCCAAATTGGGGCATTGTTTATCGGCTGTGCGGGTATTGGAGGGTTGCTTTATGCACTGCAAGTCGAACAGCTCTCTTATACCGTGGCGTTGGTATGGGGGTTAAGTGCGTGGGTGTTGGTCAGTCACATGATGTTGGCGGTAAGGCAGGCCAAGCTGACGTTTATGATCCTTGCTCACATTGGACTTGCGATCAGTTGTATCGGCGCTGTGATGAACAGTGAGCACTCATTTGAAGTGAACCATAAAATGTCGGCAGGAAGCACCGCTCAGTTTGGTGAGTGGCAAGTGGACTACCTTGAAACTCAATGGTCGATTGGGCCCAACTATACGGCTGAAACCGCAGTGATTTACTTTGCTACGCCAACCTCAGAGTTTGTGTTGCGTCCTGAGCGTCGACATTACCCCGTTCGAGTGATGAATATGAGCGAACCAGCCATTCGTCCGTTTTGGCATGGAGATTACTACGTGACCCTTGGCAGTAAGGTGGATGCCCACTCTTATGCGGTCAAAATTCAATACAAAGCTTACATTAGTTGGATCTGGTGCGGAGCATTAGTGGCGATGTTGGGCGCATTGGTGAGTGTTATGCTACCTTGGCTGTTGAAACTGAGACGGGGAGTCATTCATGGCGCTATCAAGCAAACGTAAAATTACCCTATTTGTCATAGGCCTGATGGGGTTTATTGGCTTTTTGATTGCGGGGCTTAATTCGCAAACATTTGGGCCTAAATCGAATCCGGTGGTACGTGCTTTTCCTGCGATGACCATTGAGCTATTAGATAACGATTCACCCATGCAAAGCATGCAGTTGTTTAGTCATGATTACCAACTCGTCAACGTCTGGGCGTCTTGGTGCGGTGTTTGCAAACAAGAGCATGCTTACCTCAATCAACTCGAACAATCAGGCGTACCCATCATTGGCTTAAACTATCGTGATCAGCGTTCAGGGGCGCAAAATTACCTCGGTCATCTCGGTAACCCGTACACAGACATCATGTTCGATCCCAAAGGAAAGCTGGCGTTAGATCTCGGTGTTGTGGGCACTCCGGAAACGTACCTAGTCACTAAGCAGGGTGAAATCGTTTATAAGCATCTTGGCGTGTTAAACGAAAGAGTATGGAACAAACATTTTGCCCGCTATTTTGATCAATGGGAAAGCTAAGGTGAATACAATGTTCAACTTTGCGGCGAAATCTCTTCTGTTGTGGCTCGTCTTGTCGGCGAGCGTGTTGGCATCGTCAGATCTGTTTGTGCCTGCTACGTCTGAGCAAAACGCCCAAGTTGAGCTGTTTGAGTTCCAGTCACCCGAGTTGCAGAAAACCGCCATCGAGCTGGCCAAAACGCTTCGTTGCCCACAGTGTCAAAATCAAAATCTCATCGAGTCGAACTCACCGATTGCGAAAGACTTACGTTTAATCGTCTTTGAGAAAATTAACCAAGGTCAGAGTCAGCAACAAGTGATTGATTTTATGACGGCTAGGTATGGTGAGTTTGTGCTTTATAAGCCATCGTTTCGGTCATCGAATGCTTTGCTTTGGTTCGCGCCTTTTATCTTGTTGGTGCTCTTTGTCGGTCTTTCGATAAAACGGATTAAATCGCCTTCCTAACCTTCCTTTCTCTAACAATTTACTGATAGAAAAAAACGTCAATTGGTATAGAGTAATAGCCAGTTTACATCAGCAGTTATTAATCAGTGCGTTACGCTATAGAACAATATGATAAACACGGCTTCCTTAAAGCCCCTAAACTTCTTTGGTTTTGTTGGTTATTTCTGGCAAAAGCATGGATTGTGTTTGTGGTGGCCGGAGCTAGTCGTGAAAGTGGCAGTAAGATCCTGTCGATTGTTTATCCCGACCACACCATGTTGTACCTTGGGTTGGCTATGGGCATTCCCAGTATTGCGTTAATGTGGTTGGTGAATTTACGCAACCCAGAGCGCCAATGGATTAATCGCATTGTTGCGTGGGGTAAAAGCATTACTTTAGTCACGGCGACGCTTCAGCTTTCTCAGGCGGTCTATCATGTGTATCTAGTACATGGTGCATTCAGTTGGGCGAATGGAGCCGTGATGTTACTGCTGCTATGGTTAATTATTTATGTTTCGAAAAGCCGAAGTGTTAGGGACAGTTTTAACAACCCGCCAATGCACTGATCGAAGCAAGCGATGATCGCTATCAATATTTAGAAATTAAAACGAAATACACTGAGCAAAAAATTAAGTGAGGAACTCATAATGTCATACCCTCAAAGCGCAATTCTTCCTGAAGCAGGACCGTTTGCACAATACACTTTATTGAAAGTAAACCAAGACGCTCAAGGCGTTCTCGAACAATTAAAAGCACTTCCTGCGCTGGTTGAAGAACTTAATGCTCAACAACCGGGGGCAGACCTGACTCTATCGATTGCCTTTACTAAAGCATTTTGGCGTCAACTGGATGTGGCAGTACCGAGTGAGTTGATTGATTTCCCTGTTCTTGGTGAAGGCGAGACAGTCGCACCTAGCTCAGATGTTGATGTTTTGATTCACTGCCACTCAAACCGCCATGACTTACACTTCTACCTACTGCGTAAGTTCTTTGCTCAGGTTTCTGAGAGCGTGTCTGTGGTTGATGAAACATACGGCTACCGCTACCTAGATTCACGCGATATGACCGACTTTGTCGATGGCACTGAAAACCCAAAAGAAGCTCAGCGCGAAGAGGTGGCGATCATTCCACAAGGTGAGTTTGCTGGTGGTAGTTACGTTATGGTGCAGCGTTTTATTCATAACCTGCCATCTTGGAACCGCTTGAACGTATCGGCGCAAGAGAAAGTGATTGGTCGTACTAAGCCTGATTCAATCGAATTAGATGACGTGCCAGCGGCTTCTCACGTTGGTCGTGTTGATATTAAAGAAGAAGGCAAAGGCCTTAAGATTGTTCGCCATAGCTTGCCATACGGCAGTGTGTCAGGTGAACACGGCCTGCTGTTTATTGCTTACTGTAATACGCTACACAACTTCAAAGCGATGCTTGAAAGCATGTATGGCGCAACAGATGGCAAAACAGACCAACTGCTTCGCTTTACTAAAGCCGTGACGGGTGCTTACTTCTTTGCCCCATCAGCAGAGATGCTACAGAGCGTAAACGTTAAGTAATACGACTCTGAGTTTTAAAGACTCGAATTATAAAAATGTAAACCGAAGCCATGTGCTTCGGTTTTTTTATGCGATTTCGATTAAAGAATTAACGACTTGGCCGATACAAAGAGTAATCGAAAGAAGGATCAAAACTCATTATGGCCATCACTGTTAATACTAATGTCTCAGCAATGACTGCGCAGCGTCACTTGACCAATGCGACAGATTTGCTCAACCAGTCGTTAGAAAGGCTGTCGTCAGGCAATCGTATTAATAGTGCAAAAGATGATGCAGCCGGTCTGCAAATCTCTAATCGCCTAGAATCGCAAATGCGTGGTCTAGATGTGGCAATGCGAAATGCCAACGACGGGATTTCAATCATGCAAACCGCTGAAGGTGCCATGAGCGAAACCACCAACATCTTACAGCGAATGCGCGATCTTTCTTTACAGTCTTCCAATGGATCGAACAGTCGTGCTGAGCGTGTTGCACTTCAAGAAGAAATGAGTGCTTTAAACGATGAATTGAACAGAATTGCTGAAACGACCTCTTTTGGTGGTCGAAAATTGCTCAATGGTTCGTTTTCATCCTCTTCTTTTCAAATAGGTGCCAGTTCCGGTGAAGCGGTTCAAGTATCGCTGAAGAACATGCGTTCTGACAGTTTAGATATGGGCGGATTTAGTTACGTGGCCGCAAATAAAGCGGATGACTCGTGGCAAGTATCGCAAGGAAATGCAGACCTCACTATGCAATACACCAATGCAAGGGGTGACCAAGAGACGATTTCCATTACGGCAAAGGTCGGTGACGATATAGAAGAACTTGCCACCTACATTAATGGCCAAACCGATAAGGTGTCAGCCTCAGTGAATGAAGATGGGCAGCTGCAAATCTTTATGGCAGGTGAAGAAACGTCAGGAACCATTAGCTTTTCTGGCGGGTTATCATCACAGCTAGGGTTAAGTCTCGCAGGTTATGAAGCGGTTGATAATATAGATATTACCGATGTCGGTGGCGCTCAGCGAGCGGTGTCGGTCATTGATACTGCGCTTAAATATGTAGATAGTCATCGCGCAGAACTTGGTGCCATGCAAAATCGCTTTAATCACGCAATTAACAATCTAGGCAATGTGAACGAGAACCTCTCTGCCTCTAATAGCCGTATTAAAGATACCGACTACGCCAAAGAAACCACGCAAATGGTGAAGCAACAGATCTTACAACAAGTAAGTACGTCGATACTGGCGCAGGCAAAACAGCAACCTAATCTCGCGATAACATTATTAGGCTAATTCAAGGCAAGAGAGCGTTATCGACAGCCAAAGTGAAAGCTTTAGCAAAAAAATGACTTTATTGACCTTTAATCACGCTTTTCTCTTCAAACGAACTTTTTTCAAAAAAAACTTAAAAAAAAACTCAAGGTTTTCAAAATTGCGCCGTTAATAAATGTAACTTTTGAGAGAACTACTTTGGTTTTCCGAGACGTCGGAAACCGGAAACATCGGAAAATCAAACGGAGAAATCACCATGGCAGTGAATGTAAATACAAACGTATCAGCAATGACAGCACAGCGTTACCTAAACAGCGCAACTAATGCTCAACAAACATCAATGGAGCGTTTGTCATCTGGTTCTAAGATCAACAGCGCTAAAGACGATGCAGCGGGTCTTCAAATCTCTAACCGCTTAAACGTACAAAGCCGTGGTCTAGACGTTGCTGTACGTAACGCGAACGACGGTATCTCTATCGCGCAGACTGCTGAAGGTGCGATGAATGAGACAACCAACATCCTACAACGTATGCGTGACCTATCACTACAGTCTGCGAACGGTTCAAACTCAAAATCTGAGCGTGTAGCGATTCAAGAAGAAGTAACAGCACTTAACGACGAACTTAACCGTATCGCTGAAACAACTTCATTTGGTGGTAACAAACTACTAAACGGCACGTTCGGCACTAAATCAATGCAGATTGGTGCAGATAACGGTGAAGCAGTGATGCTTTCTCTAAACAACATGCGTTCAGATGACTCTAAGATGGGTGGTCAGAGCTTCCAAGCTGCAAACGCGAAAGACTCTAACTGGACAGTAGCTGCAGGCGCTAACGACCTAACCGTTAACTTAACTGACACAGATGGTACGGCTCAAACTATCACTATCAACGCGAAAGAAGGCGACGATATTGAAGAACTCGCAACATACATCAACGGTCAAACTGACATGGTTAAAGCGTCAGTAAACGAAGATGGTCAACTACAAGTGTTTGCTGGTGCAGATAAAGTAGACGGTGCAGTATCATTCTCTGGTGGTCTAGCGGGTGAACTAGCAATGGGCGCAGCGGCTCAAGTTACGGTTGATACTATTGACGTAACATCGGTAGGTGGAGCTCAAGAGTCAGTTGCAATCGTTGACGCCGCACTTAAAAACGTAGATAGCCACCGTGCTGAACTGGGTGCATTCCAGAACCGCTTCAACCACGCTATCAACAACTTAGACAACATCAACGAAAACGTGAACGCGTCTAAGAGCCGAATCAAAGACACTGACTTCGCGAAAGAAACAACGGCAATGACTAAGTCGCAAATTCTTTCTCAAGCATCAAGCTCGATTCTTGCTCAAGCGAAGCAGGCACCAAACTCGGCACTAAGCCTACTAGGCTAATAAGCCACACTTTAAAGAATCCAGCTTCGGCTGGATTTTTTTTGCCTATCAAAAGACGATCTTCATCACGTTTCATACAGACATAAAAGAAAAAGCCAAATTAATTTAAATTTTTTCCTAAAGGTATTTTTCTACTCGCCGTTAAAGGATTGAGAGAAATGAGATGTGCCAAAGTGAGGTGAGAGACACCGAGGCACATCGCCCTTAATGCCGAAGGAGATCAAATATGGCAATTAATGTAAACACGAACGTGTCTGCAATGACCGCACAGCGTTACCTAAACGGTGCGACTGACGGCATGCAGAAATCGATGGAGCGTTTATCTTCAGGTTATAAAATCAACAGTGCACGAGATGACGCTGCTGGTTTACAAATTTCTAACCGCTTAAACTCACAAAGCCGTGGTTTAGACATGGCTGTAAAAAATGCCAATGATGGTATCTCTATTGCTCAAACCGCTGAAGGTGCGATGAATGAGACAACCAACATACTTCAACGTATGCGTGATTTGGCACTCCAATCTTCAAACGGTTCTAACTCCCGTGGTGAGCGTATTGCTATCCAAGAAGAAGTGACTGCGCTTAATGATGAACTTAACCGTATCGCAGAAACCACCTCTTTTGGTGGTAACAAACTTCTAAATGGTACGTACGGTAGCCAATCTTTCCAAATCGGCGCAAGCTCGGGTGAAGCGGTTCAGCTAACCATGGGTAACATGCGTTCAGACACCACTGAGATGGGCGGTAAAGCTTACGTTGCTACGGCTGGTAAAACACCAGACTGGCAAGTGCAAGCCGGGGCGACGGATCTAACACTGGACTATACTGATGTACATGGTGATGTGCAGAGCCTCACCATTAATGCAAAGGCTGGCGATGATTTAGAGCAGCTTGCAACGTACATTAACGGTCAAAGTGAAGATGTAAAAGCGTCTGTAGGCGAAGAGGGTAAATTACAACTTTTCGCAGCTTCAAATAAAGTTGCAACAGATGTCACTATTGGTGGTGGTTTAGGTGGCGAAATTGGTTTCGGTGCAGCAGAGCAGCGTACTGTTGCTGATGTAGACGTAACGACAGTTGCGGGTTCTCAGCTAGCAGTTTCTGTGATTGATGGTGCATTGAAAACTGTTGATAGCCAACGTGCTGAACTGGGTGCTTTCCAAAACCGTTTTGGTCATGCAATCAGCAATCTAGACAACATTAACGAGAACGTTAACGCGTCTCGTAGTCGAATTGTTGATACAGACTATGCGAAGGAAACTACTGCAATGACGAAATCGCAAATTCTTCAACAAGCGAGTACGTCAATTTTAGCACAGGCGAAGCAGTCTCCGTCGGCAGCACTTAGCTTACTAGGTTAACCGATAGGTCCGATAGGAGCTTATTGGGACAACATAAATGTTGTGACCTGCTAAGGTGGAAGGGAGATCGTCATGGAAATACCATCCTACACATCGAACGTCCAGCCTTATGGCTCAGAAAGTGGCACTAAAGTTGCTTACAAGTATGGTGGTGTACAGCAAGTTTCCTCTCAGAAGGAGCAAGTCTCTACATCGGAAATCAGTGAAAAGGCAACTCAATCTGTTGAAAAAGCGATAGAAGCTTCGAAAGAACGTGAAACGCTAAACAGAGCAGAGAGAGAACGCATTGTTGAAGAGATGAACAGTTTTATCTCTTCGATCAATAAAGGCCTTTCATTCCGAGTGGACGAAGAGTCCGGTAGAGATGTTGTAACTATCTATGAAGCGGATACTGGCGATATAATTCGTCAGATTCCAGACGAGGAAATGTTGGAGATCCTGCGTCGGTTGAGAGAACAGACTGCCCGTTATTCATCGGGGTTGTTCAATCAATCGGTGTAATCGTACTTGAGGTGAGTGAATGAGTTTTGGGCCAATAGGCATGAATTCTGGCATGGACATCAATTCCATGGTCAGCAAAATTGTGGATGCGGAGCGCGTACCTAAGCAGCAGCGCATCAACAATGAGCAGACTAAAATTGATTCTAGTATCAGTGCCTATGGTCGGCTCAGAGAGTCGCTGGATACGATGAAGAACTTGATGGCGAGCTTTCGTCAAGAGAAAGCTTTCGCCGCAAGAACAGTGGAATCAACCGATGAAGCTGTCGTATCTGCAACGGCAACCACAGAAGCTATCGCTGGTCGCTATGCGATCGATGTGTTGCAGCTTGCCCAAAGTCATAAAATTGCCTCTGATGTTTTACCTGAAGATGCAAAATTTGGCCCGGGTAAGCTGCAGGTTTCGCTTGGAGACAAATCGTTCTCCGTAGATGTACAACAAAACTCAAAGCTGATTGATGTCGTGCGTGGTATCAATGGCAGCAAATCGAATCCTGGTGTTCGAGCCGCTGTGATCAACGATACAGAAGGTCCTCGCCTTATCGTTGCATCCAATAAATCTGGTCAAAGTAACGACATCTCAATGACTGTCGATGCGAAACCGGGTGATTCCCTCAAGCTGCTCGAATACAAAACACTTGAACAACGCGTCAAAGATCTAGAGCGTGCTCGGGCATCCGCTCAAGAACTTCTATCCCCACTCAATGCTGATGAACAGCTGCTTGCCGATAAAATCGCCCAGCGTAATATCGATGCGGCAAAACTTGTCGATCAAGAAATTGCCGATGCCTCCAAGCAAGCGGCAATTAATGCCGATCCCAATGCGGCGAAAGAAGCCACCCCAGGCAATGAAATGTCAAAAGGGGCCACGGCGGCAGCAGCGCAAGCGGGTATTGATGCCAATAAATACCTAAAACCTGAAGAGCGTATTCCAGGTTGGACGCCGACCGCATCAGGTACGTTACTCGATTCTTATTGGGAGCCTGAACCGCAACTTGATGCCAAAGCGCAAGAGAAAATGCCTGATATTCCAGGCTGGTCGAATAGCGCATCCGGGACATTGACTGATTCATACGTGACGCCAAAAGAAGCGCAGGCTAAATTGGATGCAGAGAAAGCTCGCGTCGAACAAGGCTTCGTTGATCAAAGAGCTTCCTTGAAACTGCGTGTTGCATCCGGTGAATTGACACCCGAACAGGCGAAAGAGCTAGAACGAGCAAACCTGCCAGCAGATGAGCGAGAATATCTAGAGCGTATTGATAAAGCGCAGGCTGACCTAAAAGCGGCACAACGTTCATTTGATACCTACCGCGGTATGACAGAAGTTCAAACGGCGCAAGACTCGAAAGTGATGCTCGATGGCGTAGCTCAGTTATCCAGTGATAACAACATCATTGAAGATGCCATTGATGGTGTTGATTTGACACTGAAAGGCAGGACAGAAAGAGGTAAGCCAGCCTCGGAGATTGATATTGAATACGATCGCCCAGGGGTAAGGGAAGACATAGAGCAGTTTGTCGCAGCGTATAACCAGTTTTTTCAAGTCTCAAAAGAGCTTGGCAGTGTTGACCCAAGAACGGGCATGGCTGGGCCACTGTCCGGTGACAGCATTGTAAGAAGTGCAGACTCTCGCTTGAAAGCCGTCTTCTCCTCACGCGTTGAGCCTGCACCAGAAGATCTTAAAACACTGACTGAGTTCGGCATTACCACGACGCGTCAGGGTAATTTAGAAATTAACTATGAGATGCTTGATCGCCAGCTCAACAACAACTTCAATAAACTTGAAGATTTCTTTGGTGGCAATCAAGGCTTCGCTAAAAAAGTGGAAGATGCAATACAAGGCCTGACCGGTGTGACTGGATCAATCCGCAGCCGTGAGCGAAGCTTAGTTGAGCGCAATTACCGTTTAGAAGATGATCAAGTGGCACTCGATCGCCGTATGGATAATTTGGAAAAACGTACCCACGCCAAATTTACGGCAATGCAAGACGCCACAAGCAAAATGCAGACTCAACTAGCAGGAATGATGAATGCCCTGGGATAAAGATTTTGAAGCAAACCTAGCGTTGCTTGTAGATCTAGATCACAAAATCTGTGAAACTCTTTCAGCACCAGAAATAAATGCTGAAGAAGTTGTGCAATTTGTCGATACAAGGGAACAGATATTGCAAAAGCTGTTAGCGGCAATCGCAGAATATCCGCAACTGCAGCAAACACGACAGTGGCAGGATACGGTCAAACAGACTCAAGCTGTTGTCGAGTTGATGCAAAACAAGACTGATGAACTCGGAATGGCACTACAAAAATTTCGCCATGGCAAGCGGTCAGTTCAGCAGTACCAAAAGTTTTTATAGATTAAGAGGGTTATCATGCGTGGTTCATTACAGGCTTACAAGAAGGTATCAGTTGATAGCCAACTAAGTGCTGCCTCCCCACATAAGATCGTCCAAATGTTGATGGCAGGTGCCATCGAGCGCTTGATTCAGGGGAAAGCAGCAATGCAGGCTGGCAACATTCCAATGAAAGGCGAGCGTTTAGGCAAAGCTCTCGATATTATTATCAGTCTACGTAGCTGCCTATCTATGGATGATGGTGGTGATATCGCTAGCAACCTTGATCAATTGTATGAGTTCATGATTACTCAAATCACGGAAGCGAACCATCAAAATAATCCGCAACCGCTCGACGATGTTATCGACATTATTCGCGAGATTAAAACAGCGTGGGATCAAATTCCAAACGAGTACCATAACCTGACGGCAAGTGACGTAGGTTTATAAAATTATCATTAAGCAAATGATTGATTTGTGAGAAGTGTAAGCATTTTCCCCAGATTGATGAATCTTGCTTTGGGTTAACATCACATCAAGTAATTGCTTGGTTGCCTTATTTTTTTTTTAAAATAGAATAGAAAGCCACGAATAGCCTAGTGGCTTTTTTTGTTGCTGAAATTTTTAGCGTAACGAATTAACTCAACTATATTTAGTGGGTGACGTTAGCATCTTTATCCAGCCACACCGTTTTATTGAAAAGGCAAGCAATCTCACCTATGCAGGGTTTAACAAAGCTACTTGTGATTGAAGACGATGCACAGGCACGGATCAATCTTAGTAATATTTTAGAATTTGTCGGGGAACAGTGCGAAGCGATCAGCTCTGATCAACTGGACGATCTTAATTGGTCTTCGGTATGGGCTGGCTGTATTTTGGGTTCTCTTAAAGACAATAAGTTATCGACCAAGCTGAGTGACAAGTTATTTCAGGCTAATCATATCCCGCTGCTTATTGCCGGAAAGCATTCCTATCCAGTTGAAGAACTAACAAACTATGTTGGTGAGCTGGAATATCCTCTTAATTATCCGCAACTCAGCGAAGCGTTACGCCATTGTAAAGACTTCCTTGGTCGTAAAGGGGTCAACGTCCCTTCATCGACACGTAAAAATACCTTGTTCCGTAGCTTAGTTGGTCAAAGCCACGGGATAAAAGAAGTCCGACATCTTATTGAGCAAGTTTCAGGCACTGAAGCCAATGTCCTTATTTTAGGCGAGTCTGGTACTGGCAAAGAAGTTGTGGCACGCAATATTCACTATCATTCAGAGCGTCGTAAAGGTCCATTTGTACCGATCAACTGTGGTGCGATCCCACCCGATCTTCTTGAAAGTGAACTGTTTGGTCACGAGAAAGGGGCATTCACTGGCGCAATCACTGCCCGTAAAGGCCGTTTTGAATTGGCACAAGGTGGTACGCTATTTCTTGATGAAATTGGTGATATGCCGATGCCAATGCAGGTTAAGCTGCTGCGCGTGCTTCAGGAACGTTGCTTTGAACGTGTGGGTGGCAACACCACCATACGTGTTGATGTGCGAGTGATTGCAGCGACGCACCGAAATTTAGAAAACATGATCTCCGATGAGTCGTTCCGCGAGGATCTGTATTATCGACTGAATGTTTTCCCAATTGAGATGCCAGCTCTGCGCGATCGTATTGAAGATATTCCATTGCTTCTGCAAGAATTGATGACGCGAATGGAGTCAGAAGGTGCGCAGCCAATCTGCTTCACACCAAGGTCGATTAATTCACTTACTGAGCATGACTGGCCAGGCAATGTGCGTGAATTGGCGAACTTAGTCGAGCGCATGATTATCCTATACCCAAATAGTTTGGTAGATGTTAACCACTTACCAACTAAGTACCGTTATAGTGACATTCCTGAGTTCCAGCCTGAATACCATGCTACGGAGTCAGTTGAAGAGCAAGAGCGCGATGCGCTGCAGGATCTGTTCGCTGAAGACTTTAGCTTGGGCTCAACAGATCTCTTCCCAGAGAGTGACAATGCGCCTCAGAACCTTCCGCCGGAGGGGGTAAACTTGAAAGAGATGTTGGCCGACCTTGAAGTCAATATGATCAATCAAGCTCTAGAAGCGCAAGGTGGTGTTGTTGCAAGGGCTGCAGACATGCTTGGGATGCGTCGAACCACCTTAGTCGAGAAAATGCGAAAGTACAATTTGAACCGCTAAGCGCAGAAAGTTTGACTGTCAAAATTCCGACTTAGCGTTAACTTGTTGAAATGTATAACAAATAGCCTGGTATGCTTGTTGCATGGCAGGCTATTGTAGTTTTTAAGGTAAAATTTCGTCATGCATTCATCATCACAGGCCGATAACCCTATGCCATTAGGTACATTAGAACAACAAGTCGAACGTTATCAGCAGGTGCTCGATGTCATGCCAGCCGGTGTTATATTGTTGGATACACAGGGTGTGGTTCAAGAAGCAAACCCAGAAGCCCAACGACTGCTTGAAATTCCATTAGCTGGAGAAAAGTGGTTCGAGATCATCCAACAAGCGTTTGCACCACGTGAAGACGATGGTCATGAAATCTCACTACGAAATGGGCGTAAAGTTCGTTTAGCCATTTCCGCTTCAACCACAGGCCAGCTTATCCTTATCACTGATTTAACAGAGACACGCTTGTTACAGTCTCGTATCAGTGATTTACAGCGCCTTTCTTCCTTAGGGCGTATGGTTGCGTCGCTGGCACACCAAGTTCGTACTCCGCTGTCGAGTGCTATGCTTTATGCGTCAAACTTAGGAGCGCCAAATTTACCACCGGCTACTAAAGATCGCTTTCAAACCAAACTTATGGACCGTTTGCACGATCTAGAAAAGCAAGTGAATGACATGCTTCTGTTTGCGAAAGGCGGTGACAATAAGGTGGTTAAGCCATTTTCGATCGCTGATTTGGTTGCTGAGTACTCACCAATGGTGGAGACCGCGCTTAAAAACAACCAGATTGACTACTTTCTAGAAGTGGAAGAAGAAGAGACGGTCCTGCTTGGTAATGCCAATGCAATTGCATCTGCCCTGAGTAATTTGGTGATGAATGCGGTGCAAATCGCGGGTAAAGCGTCGCAAGTGGATGTTTTCTTCCGCCCAGTAAACGGTGAGCTCAAAATCTCGGTCCAAGATAGCGGTCCGGGTGTGCCCAAAGAGCTGCAGAACAAAATTATGGAACCTTTCTTTACGACTCGCTCTCAAGGTACAGGCCTTGGTTTAGCGGTGGTTCAAATGGTGTGCCGTGCACACGATGGAAGGTTAGAACTGATTTCAGAAGAGGGCGACGGTGCGTGTTTTACGATGTGCATTCCACTCGAACGCGCTTCTTCCTCTGAACACAATGCAATGACTGGAGAATAATGATGGCTCAAAGCAAGGTACTAATCGTAGAAGATGATGAAGGTCTACGCGAAGCGCTTGTTGATACCTTAGCTCTTGCTGGCTATGAGTGGCTAGAAGCAGACAGTGCTGAAGATGCCCTTGTTAAGCTAAAGTCAAACAGCGTTGATATCGTTGTCTCAGACGTGCAAATGGCAGGCATGGGCGGCTTGGCGCTACTCAGAAACATTAAGCAGCACTGGCCAAATCTTCCGGTATTGTTAATGACCGCTTATGCGAATATCGAAGATGCGGTATCTGCAATGAAAGACGGTGCGATTGACTACATGGCAAAGCCGTTTGCGCCAGAAGTATTACTGAATATGGTCAGCCGTTATGCACCAGTGAAATCTGATGATAATGGTGACGCGGTCGTTGCAGACGAGAAAAGTATTAAACTCTTGGCCTTAGCCGACAAAGTGGCGAAGACTGACGCTAGTGTGATGGTGCTTGGCCCAAGCGGTTCAGGTAAAGAGGTAATGTCTCGTTACATTCACAATGCTTCAAACCGCAAAGATGGCCCTTTTGTTGCGATCAACTGTGCTGCGATTCCAGATAACATGCTAGAAGCGACCCTATTTGGTTACGAAAAAGGCGCATTTACAGGTGCGGTTCAGGCGTGCCCGGGTAAGTTTGAGCAAGCACAAGGCGGTACCATCTTACTGGATGAAATCAGTGAAATGGATCTGAGCCTTCAAGCGAAACTGCTGCGTGTTCTGCAAGAACGTGAGGTAGAGCGCTTGGGTAGCCGTAAGAGCATTAAGCTTGATGTTCGCGTATTGGCGACCAGTAACCGAGACTTGAAACAATACGTTCAAGAAGGCAACTTCCGCGAAGATTTGTATTACCGTCTTAACGTTTTCCCAATTGCGTGGCCTGCATTGTGTGAACGTCAGGGAGACATTGCTCCGCTGGCGAAACACCTAGTAGAAAGGCACTGTCAAAAATTGGGAATGCCCGTCCCACAAGTGTCAGAGCAAGCGATCGCTAAGCTTCTTGCGTACCCTTGGCCGGGTAATGTGCGTGAACTGGATAACGTGGTGCAACGTGCGCTTATCTTAAGTGAAAACGGCAACATCGATTCTGACCATATCTTACTAGAAGGTTTAGATTGGCAAGACGCATCAAGCCTACAAGTGGCGGTCGAGTCTGGTGATGCTGTTGTTCCTACTGTGAAACCGGTAGCGGAAGTGACGAAAACACCGTCAGCAAGCGCAGGTTTAGGCGGTGAATTGCGTGATCAAGAGTACGCAATTATCCTAGAAACATTAGAAGAGTGTAATGGTCGCCGTAAAGAAATGGCTGAGAAGCTTGGCATCAGCCCTAGAACGCTGCGCTATAAGTTAGCGAAAATGCGAGATGCTGGGATTGATATTCCTAATTAACGTGTTATTTTGCACAGCGAATGACGTGGCACGGGGATTGCAGCGTCATTAATCTAGCGATAATTTAAGTCAAAGAGTTGACTACTGAGGTTTTGATGAGAATTGATGGTTTTCAAAGCGAAATGCAAGCAATGATGTTTGAAGCGACAGGCACTCGCCCAGCCGCGACCGGTCAAACGGTAGGCGCTGACTTCGGTCAACTGCTGAACAACGCCATTAATAACGTCAATAGCCTATCTAAAGCGTCTGGTGACTTACAAATGCGTTTCGACCGTGGTGACGCTGATGTTTCTTTATCAGACGTTATGATTGCTAGAAACAAGTCTAGTGTCGCATTCGAAGCTACAATTCAAGTACGCAACAAACTTGTTGAGTCGTACAAAGAATTGATGAATATGCCGGTTTAATTTAGGTAAGTATCTGTGGCAGAGCAAAACCCATCAACAGACCTGACTGTTTCTGATAGTGGCGCTGATAGCACAATGCTAGCGACTTCAGATTTAGACTCGGATGTGCAAAATCCAGATTTGGATGAGAAAAGCAGTTCTAAGTTTGATATGGCGGTTGGGGATCTCGATCTTCTTCGTCAGGTCGTTCTCGTCCTTTCCATTTCTATCTGTGTTGCTTTAATCGTGATGCTATTTTTCTGGGTAAAAGAGCCAGAAATGCGTCCCCTTGGCGCTTATGAAACAGAAGAACTCATCCCTGTTCTTGATTACCTCGATCAGCAGAAACTCGATTACAAACTGGATGGCAACACCATCTTAGTACCCGCTAACGAATACAACACGCTGAAGCTTGATATGGTTCGAGCGGGCTTAAACCAAGAGAAGCACGCCGGTGACGATATTCTTTTGCAAGATATGGGGTTTGGTGTTTCTCAACGCCTAGAACAAGAACGCCTGAAACTCAGCCGTGAGCGTCAGCTAGCGAAAGCCATCGAAGAGATGAAGCAAGTTCGTAAAGCGCGTGTTCTACTGGCACTGCCAAAACAAAGTGTGTTTGTTCGCCATAATCAAGAAGCATCGGCTTCCGTGTTTCTGACACTCAAAACAGGCAATAACCTCAAACAAGAAGAAGTTGACTCAGTCGTTGATATGGTCGCCAGTGCTGTTCCGGGTATGAAAACGAACCGCATTACCGTGACCGACCAGCATGGTCGACTGCTTAGCTCTGGTTCACAAGATCCAGCCTCTGCTGCTCGTCGTAAAGAGCATGAATTAGAGCGAAAACAAGAACAAGCACTGCGCGAAAAAATTGACTCTGTGCTGATCCCTATTTTGGGCTTTGGTAATTACACCGCTCAGGTGGATATCGAGCTCGACTTCAGTGCGGTTGAACAGACACGTAAAAGCTTTGACCCAAACACGCCATCAACTCGTAGCGAATACACGCTTGAAGATTACAATAACGGCAGTGTAGTTGCTGGTGTACCGGGCGCGTTAAGTAATCAACCGCCTGCAGATGCCTCTATTCCTCAAGATGTGGCACAAATGAAAGATGGGTCGTTAATGGGCCAAGGGTCTGTGCACAAAGAAGCGACTCGTAATTTTGAATTAGATACCACAATCAGCCATGAACGTCGTCAGACTGGTATTGTGAATCGCCAAACGGTGGCCGTGGCCGTCAAGAACCGAGCGATGGTTAACCCTGAAACCGGTGAGACAAGTTATCAACCTCTTTCTGAAGCTGAACTAAGCTCTATTAAACAGTTGTTGATCGGTACGGTTGGTTTTAGCGAAGCACGTGGTGATTTACTGAATGTTCTAAGCATGCAGTTTGCGGTTCCTGAAACAGAAGTGTTGGCGGATGTGCCAATCTGGGAACACCCAAATTTCAACGATTGGATTCGTTGGTTTGCAAGTGCCTTGGTCATCATTGTGGTTGTGCTTGTTCTGGTTCGCCCAGCGATGAAGAAACTGCTCAACCCAGCTTCGGATGAGGACGATGATCAGCTATACGGCCCAGATGGTCTGCCAATTGGTGCGGATGGCGAAACCAGCCTTATCGGTGGTGATTTAGATGGTGGTGAGTTATTTGAGTTCGGTTCGAGTATCGACTTACCTAACTTGCATAAAGATGAAGATGTGTTGAAAGCGGTTCGTGCACTGGTGGCTAACGAACCTGAGCTTGCAGCACAAGTAGTGAAGAATTGGATGCAGGATGCCTAACGAATTAGTTCCACAGGAAGAGGGCGGTGAGGTAACAGAAAACACCGTGGATATAGAAAATATTCCAGGCGAAGAGCGTGCAGCTATCCTATTGCTGAGTCTTAACGAGGAAGATGCCGCTGGTATTATTCGCCACCTTGAACCTAAACAGGTTCAACGCGTTGGTAGTGCTATGGCGCGTGCTGCTGACTTAAGCCAAGACAAAGTGGGTGCGGTTCACCGTGCCTTTTTAGAAGATATTCAGAAGTACACCAACATCGGTATGGGCAGCGAAGACTTTATGCGTAACGCATTAGTTGCCGCTCTTGGTGAAGATAAGGCCAATAACCTTGTTGACCAAATCCTGTTGGGTACGGGGTCGAAAGGTCTCGATTCGTTGAAATGGATGGATCCTCGTCAGGTTGCGAGCATCATCATCAACGAACACCCTCAGATCCAAACCATCGTTCTTTCTTATCTAGAACCGGATCAGTCTGCTGAGATACTGTCTCAATTTGCAGAGCGTGACCGTCTCGACTTGATGATGCGTATTGCCAACCTTGAAGAAGTTCAGCCATCTGCTTTGGCAGAGCTAAACGAAATCATGGAGAAACAGTTTGCGGGTCAAGCAGGTGCTCAAGCAGCCAAAATTGGTGGCCTGAAAGCAGCGGCGGAAATCATGAACTACATGGACAACAATGTTGAAGGTGTACTCATGGAGCAGATTCGCGATCAAGACGAAGACATGGCAACGCAGATCCAAGATCTTATGTTCGTCTTCGAGAACCTTATCGAAGTGGACGACCAAAGTATTCAAAAATTGCTGCGTGACGTACCACAAGATGCGCTGCAACGTGCACTTAAAGGTGCAGATGATGGTCTACGTGAGAAGATCTTCAAGAATATGTCTAAACGTGCTGCTGAGATGATGCGTGATGACCTTGAAGCGATGCCACCAATTAAGGTGTCTGACGTGGAAGCGGCACAGAAAGAAGTGCTGGCAATTGCACGACGCATGGCTGACTCTGGCGAGTTGATGCTAGGTGGCGGTGCGGATGAGTTCTTATAACCGAAATTATTTAAGCTAAGGTATCTATGTCTGGGGAACGAAAGCGTGGTTTTTTACGTCTAGATGATGACGAACTGGTTGAAAAACCAGAGCGTTGGGGTATGCCTGATTATACGGCGCAGACCCACAAAAAGGCGCGTGATACTGCGATGAACTACGACCCTAGCTGGATGCCGGTTGCCGAGCCTACTAAAGATGACGCACCTGTTGAGCTAACGGAACAAGAGATTGAACTGATCAAGCAGCAAGCTTATCAGGAAGGTTTACACCAAGGCCAAGAGGCGGGTTTTAAGCAAGGCTATGAAAAAGGTAAAGAACAAGGCCTAGAAGAAGGGCACCAAGAAGGCGTTGAAGCCGGAAAGATTGAAGGTGTTGCTGCAGGCCAAGAGTTTATTCAACAACAGGTGCAAACCTTTGTTGGCTTAGCTAACCAATTCGCTCAACCTCTAGAGCTGATGAACGCACAAGTTGAAAAGCAGCTTGTCGACATGGTACTCGCTTTGGTCAAAGAAGTGGTTCATGTTGAAGTTCAAACCAATCCTCAAGTTGTCTTAGATACCATCAAGCAATCGGTCGAGTCTTTACCGATTTCCGGCCATGCTATCACCTTAAAACTTCACCCAGATGACGTTGAAATCATTCGTTCATCTTACGGGGCACAAGAGCTTGAATTTAGAAATTGGACACTGGCGGCAGAGCCTGCACTTAATCGTGGTGATGTCCAAATTGAAGCGGGTGAGTCGAGTGTTAACTATCGCATGGAAGATCGCATCCGTAGTGTCATTCACAGTTTTTGCGGAGTTAATCGCCATCAAGGTGGTGACTGATGCTCGCCCTTGCTGAACGCCTTTCTCAATATACCTCTCATGGCCTGACTTGCCGACCGGTTGCATCCGGTAAGCTCGTTCGTGTTGTTGGCCTAACTCTTGAAGCGACAGGTTGCCGAGCGCCAATTGGCAGCTTATGTAAAGTGGAA
This sequence comes from Vibrio aquaticus, assembly GCF_003970385.1. Classification (GTDB taxonomy): domain Bacteria; phylum Pseudomonadota; class Gammaproteobacteria; order Enterobacterales; family Vibrionaceae; genus Vibrio; species Vibrio aquaticus. Next base: position 273,675 of record NZ_RXZH01000005.1, read on the forward strand.
ACCATGCAAGGGGAAATGGAAGCGGAAGTTGTGGGGTTTTCTGGCGATAATCTCTTCTTGATGCCGAGTGAACAAATTACGGGTATTTTGCCCGGTGCCAAAGTCACCCCAATGACAGGCGAAGTTGGTTTACCTGTGGGTATGGAACTGCTTGGCCGCGTAATCGATGGTGTGGGTAACCCACTTGATGGCCTCGGCCCTATCTATACCGAAAAGCGCGCGTCATTCAATGCTGAACCTATCAACCCTCTTGCAAGAAAACCGATTTCCGAACCCCTTGATGTCGGCATTAAAGCCATTAACGGCCTGCTTACGGTGGGTAAAGGTCAGCGTATTGGCCTATTTGCGGGTTCGGGTGTCGGTAAGTCTGTCACACTTGGTATGATGACCCGAGGGACAACTGCACAGGTTGTCGTGGTCGGTCTGATTGGTGAACGTGGACGAGAAGTTAAAGAATTTATCGAAGAGATTCTCGGTGTCGATGGACGTCAGCGCTCGGTCGTTGTTGCTGCGCCTGCCGACTCTTCACCGCTGATGCGATTGAAAGGCTGTCAAACGGCACTGACGATTGCTGAGTACTTCCGTGATCAAGGCTTAGATGTTCTATTGCTGATGGATTCCTTAACGCGTTTTGCTCAAGCTCAACGTGAAATTGCCCTTTCTGTAGGCGAACCTCCGGCAACTAAAGGTTATCCGCCATCGGTATTTGCCAAGCTGCCAGCGCTGGTTGAACGCGCCGGTAACGGCAGTCCTGACCAAGGCTCGATAACGGCCTTTTTCACCGTCTTAACGGAAGGTGACGATCTGCAAGACCCGATTGCTGACGCGTCCCGTGCGATTCTCGATGGACACGTTATTCTGTCTCGTGAAATGGCGGATGCGGGTCATTATCCAGCCATTGATGTTGAGAAATCGGTCAGTCGTGTTATGCCGCAGATCACCTCTGAAGAGCATGTCTTAATGTCGAAAGCGGTACGCCAAGTTCTATCAATCTGTCGTAAAAACCAAGACTTAGTGTCCATTGGTGCTTATAAACCCGGTACCGACCCTGCTATTGATGGCGCGTTTACTATCAAACCTAAGCTAGATGCGTATTTGCAGCAAACGATGAAAGAGACAGTCCCTTATGAGATGTGTGTGAACATGCTCAGCCGACTGCTGCATGGGGAGTAATCGCTGATGGAAAACGCATTGGAGTTTTTGTTAGAACAGGTTAAAGAACGCGAGAATCAAGCTGTGATGGCGCTTAATCAAGCTCGCACTGAGCTGGACGGTTATTATCAACAGTTAGAACAGATAGAGAAATATCGAATGGACTACTGTCAGCAATTGATTGACCGTGGTCAGCAAGGGTTGAGCGCTAGCCAATACTCACATTTGAATCGATTCTTAACCACGCTTGATGAGACCTTAGCAAAGCAAAAGCAAGCGGAAGACCACTTTAAGAGCCAAGTCGAAAGCTGTGAGCAAAACTGGCTAGAGTGCCGTAAGCAGAGACGCTCTTACGAATGGCTTATCGAGAAGAAGCAAACCGAGAAAGAAAAGCTGCAAAATCAACGAGAGCAAAAGCTAATGGATGAGTTTTCAACACTGCAATTTTCCCGCCGACTCTCCCAGTAAACCGTTTATTTCTCTCTAAATCTTATCAACTTGGCTCACTTTTTGCTTTTTAATCATATTGCCGCTGTTCCTTTGGTGGGCAATTTATCTGGCATTTACTGGTTTGAGCGTCATCGTTCAAAGCGACATTGAGTGAGTCTTCTATGAATATCAACCTATCATCGGTTTCAGACAGCCCTAAAGTGGCAAAGAGCGTAGCTTCAGGAGAAGAAGCAACATCAGAAGCTTCTGAGTCAGGAGGTTTTTTCTCAAAACTTGCCGCCATGATTTCTGGTGACAAGCCAGCAGAGGGTGAAGTCGAGGCGACGAAAAAGTCGACAAATGAAGGAGATAGCGAAGCTGTCTCGGACGTTGAGTCCGAATCTTCGGATGTTAAATTTGCCTCGACTAAAAGCCAGAGCACTGACGAAATACTCGATTCTGAGTCGGAAGTTAAATCACTAGATAGCGACAAGAAATCAGCTAAGCCAGAAGCTGAGGCCTCAACGTTGACGACCAAAAATGAGCAAGTTGTTAAGCCAGAAAATACCGAATCTGCTAGTAAGATCGTGTCAGAAAATGATGAAGTCTTGCAGCGCCTGAACGAATCCAACAATGCCTTAAAACCTAAAGACGGCAAGCCATTGCCTCAAGAGACTGACGTAAAACCAGTGAAAGGCAACGAAGGTGAAGTAGCTGTTGCGGCATCCGCTAAATCTGTTCAGCAGCTTGACGGCGAAAATGAACAATCAGCGCCTGAAAAGCCAGCTCCGCAAGAAACTAAGGTTGTGCTAAACAGCGAAGGAGAAGAAGTGGCTGTGCCAAAATCGGTGGCCGCTTTTGTTGAGAAGCAACCAACCAATGAGGCTTCAGTAGCGGATGCGAAAGCGCAAACCGCGAAACCGGTTGATGGTGAAGCTGCAGCGGTTGTAACCACTGCGGCGGCAATCAAAGGCGAGGCCGTGTCTATTCAATCAACAGAAACACCTTCAGAAGTCTCACCGCAGCAAGTGAAAGATCAAGCGCCTCTGAATGGCGAGAAACCTGTCGCCAGCCCAAATGAGGGGGAGGCCGAGGTGATTGCGGCTGCCACGGTGGGTTCTGCTGCCGTTACGCAATTAAATCCTAAAACCGCCACTGATAGCAAAGACAAAACCGAACAAGCTCAACGAGTACAAAACTCAACGATTCAAGGTGAACTGAGCACTTTAGAAGCCGAAGCTGCTGCTTCCGTTTCTGAGCCTGCTCTAGTCGCTGCTGCAGCGATTCCTTGGGCTGCAAGTGGTGCAGATGCGCCGGTTAACGATGATGTTGTGCTCAAAGGTGAAACAGCGCCCAAAGCTCAACAGGCTGCATTGGCTCAATCGGTACATCAAGCTTTAAGTCACCAGCAAGCACAAGCTGCGGCTAATGCATTGCAACCTCAAGCTGCCACTCAGAGTGTCGCTGCAATGCCTACTGACCTCAGTGCGATGCAAATGCAAAATATGGCTGCAGCACCTAATGTCGCACTTGCACAAGATCAAGCGCTATTGAAAGCGGCAATGGGTGCTAAAGCGGCCGGTTCTATTGGTCAGCTTGTTAAAGGTTCTGAGCAGACTCAGCCGGGCCAAGATAGCCAATTTGCGCAGCAGCTTTCGCAAGCAGCCGGTATTCAGGGAACCAATACACTTGGCCAAGCTCGACCTGAACAAGTGGCCGCGCAAGCCCCTTTGCAACTGACTCGTGAAATGGCCAGTGAGCAGGTGGCGGAACGGGTTCAGATGATGATGTCTAAGAACTTAAAAAATATAGATATTCGCCTAGACCCACCAGAACTTGGTAGAATGCAGATTCGCATGAACATGAATGGTGATGGTGCAACTGTGCATTTCACCGTTGCGAACCAGCAAGCGCGTGATGTGATTGAACAATCGATGCCAAGATTGAGAGAAATGCTCGCTCAACAAGGGTTGCAGCTCAACGATAGCTCCGTACAGCAGCAGTCGTCTGGTCAGCAACAAAAAGGCTATGCAAATGCAGGGCAGGGCCAAAATGGTCAAGGTAGCAACACTCAAAACGGTTTAGGCGAAGAAAACCTTGAAGCAGACATCAATCTTGATTTGAATGTCGCCTCAAAGCGTGATGGAATTAGCTATTACGCTTAAACTATAAAATTAAACAAAAAGAGAACGTTGAGTTATGGCAGTCGAAGAAGTCGAACCGGAAGCGCCGAAAGGTAAAGGTAAATTACTGATCATTATTATCGCTGTCGTAGTCTTATTGGTTGGCGGTGGCGGTGCAGCATTTTTCTTGATGGGTTCCGATGAGCCGAATCAAGAAGCGCAAGCATCTCAACAAGAGGTCGCCGCACCGACAGATCCTGTCGCGTACGTTAACATTGCTCAGCCGTTTCTATTCAATGTGACGGGCGATAAAAAAGATCGCTTAGTGCAAATCAAAGTACAGCTAATGGTTCGTGGTAGCGAAAATGAAAACCTAGCGCGTTACCACTCTCCACTTATCGAAAGCTCACTATTAAGTACCTTTGCGTCAGCAACCGTTGATCAACTTCGTAGTGTAAATGGTCGTGTAGAGCTACGTAATAAAGCGACAGACGATATCAAAGCGAGTTTAACCCGAGCCGTAGGTCAGCCTGTTATTGAACGTGTGCTGTTTACCGACTTTGTAATCCAGTAGGTGCTAAGTGACCGATCTATTAAGTCAAGATGAAATCGATGCCCTGTTACACGGGGTAGATGATGTTGATGAGGCAGAAGACGAGATTGTTGCCTCGGATGCCAATACAGTAGAGTTTGATTTTTCATCTCAAGATCGTATTGTCCGTGGTCGAATGCCGACCTTGGAACTTATTAACGAGCGCTTCGCACGACATATGCGAATCAGTCTTTTTAATATGCTGCGTAAAACGGCAGAGGTCTCGATTAACGGCGTACAGATGATGAAGTTTGGTGAGTACCAAAATACATTGTACGTTCCGACCAGTCTGAATATGGTGCGTTTCCGCCCATTAAAAGGTACCGCGCTTATCACGATGGAGGCTCGTCTGGTCTTTATCTTGGTAGAAAACTTTTTTGGTGGCGATGGCCGTTTCCATGCTCGAATTGAAGGTCGCGAGTTCACGCCAACTGAACGAAGAATCGTTCAATTGTTATTGAAGATCGTTTTCGAAGATTACAAAGAAGCGTGGTCTCCAGTCATGGGGGTTGAGTTCGAATACCTCGATTCTGAAGTAAACCCGAGTATGGCTAACATTGTCAGCCCGACAGAAGTGATTGTTGTGAGTTCGTTCCATATTGAAGTCGATGGCGGTGGCGGTGATTTCCACGTGGTTATGCCTTACTCAATGGTTGAGCCGATTCGTGAGCTTCTTGATGCTGGTGTCCAGTCAGATAAGATGGAGACGGACGTTCGTTGGAGTACCGCACTGCGTGAAGAAATCATGGATGTGCCCGTTAACTTCCGCGTTGAATTGTTAGAGCAAGATATTTCTCTGCGTGATCTGATGGAACTCCAACCAGGAGATATCATCCCAATCACCATGCCAGAACATGCGACTATGTTTGTTGAAGAGCTGCCTACGTTTAGAACGAAGATGGGCCGCTCTGGTGAAAACCTTGCAATACAAGTGTCAGAAGAAATTAAACGCCCAGATGTGGTGAAAACCGATATCGCCTTCCTTGGAAAAGATGTAATTTCCGAGCTTGAAGAAGACGATGGCGAAATAGAAGATTAAGAGAGTAATAGGTATGGAACCGAGTGATGACCAAAAGTTGGCAGACGAATGGGCTGCTGCGTTAGGTGAAGATCCAAGTGCACCGAGCATTGATGTTGATGAAGTAATGAATGCTCAGCTTGATGAGCTGGAAGATACCTCTTCTCCGATCTCAGAAGATGAGCGCCGTAAGCTTGATACGATTCTCGATATTCCAGTGACCATTTCAATGGAAGTCGGACGTTCTCAAATCAGCATTCGTAACTTACTGCAGCTTAACCAAGGTTCGGTTGTCGAACTGGAACGTTTGGCGGGTGAATCGTTAGACGTTTTAGTTAACGGTACTTTGATTGCGCACGGTGAAGTCGTTGTCGTCAACGACAAGTTTGGTATCCGATTGACGGACGTTATCAGCCAAACTGAACGCATTAAGAAGCTTCGATAGAGTAAGGGACTGTATGAGATTTAAAGTTAAAGAGTCCTTATTGCTCTTACTAGCTTTGATATCACCATCCGCACTGGCTGCCACACCGGGCAGCCAATTAGACTGGGCGACCACTTTTGGGTCGCTCTTGTTCGTTATTGCCTTCATATTATTTTTGGCTTGGCTACTTAAGCGTATGCGTGTTCCTGCAATGGTGAACCAGCGTGGCTTAAGCGTGGTTCGTCAGATAAGCGTTGGCAACCGTGAGCGCATTATGATCGTTCAAGCGGGTGAAGAACAATTCTTGGTTGGAGCAACGGCTCAATCAATTCAACTGATCTCAAAACTGGATAAACCTTTATCTCAGGAGGAGATGGCTGCCGGTCCTTTTGCCAATCAATTGACTCAGCTATTAAAAAAGAATGATAAAAATAAGTAACCTGATGTCAGTGATACTGACGTGCTTAGTCTTACTGTTCTCGTCACTATCATTGGCGCAAGAAGAGTTAGATACGCCTATTCCTGCCAACATTGCAGCGGGCGATGCCGTAACGGTATCGGCGATGCAAAGTGAACAAGGGAACGCGACCACCATTTCGACAGGCAGTTTTGTTGGTGGTCGAGGGGCGGGCGTACCGGCCTTCACGATGACCACGAATCCCGATGGCACCGAAGACTACTCGATCAATTTACAGATCTTAGCGTTGATGACCATGCTCGGCTTTTTGCCAGCCATGGTTATTTTGATGACCTCTTTTACCCGAATTGTTGTCGTGATGTCGATCTTGCGTCAGGCAATGGGTCTACAACAAACGCCATCCAATCAGGTGATTATCGGTATCGCAATCTTCTTGACCTTCTTTATCATGTCTCCGGTGTTAAACAAGATTAATGACAGCGCGATTCAGCCTTACATTAATGAGCAAATCTCCGCTCGACAGGCGTTCGACCTCGCTCAAATACCCATGCGCGATTTCATGCTTAAGCAGACTCGAGTGAAAGACTTAGAAACCTTTGTGAATATTTCTGGTGATACAGCAACGGCACCGGAAGATGTCTCAATGGCGGTGTTGATTCCTGCATTCATTACGTCAGAGTTGAAAACCGCTTTCCAGATTGGTTTTATGCTGTTCTTGCCATTCTTAATTATTGACTTGGTTGTGGCTTCGGTCTTGATGGCTATGGGTATGATGATGCTCTCGCCAATGATCGTCTCGTTGCCATTTAAACTGATGCTGTTTGTGCTAGTGGATGGTTGGAACTTAATACTGTCGACACTCGCCGGCAGCTTTGCGTTGTGACGGGAGGTAAATCATGACTCCTGAAATGTTTGTTGAGCTATTTCGAGACGCGCTATGGATGGTTCTTATCATGGTGTGTGCCATCATCATCCCAAGCTTGTTGATCGGTCTTGTGGTGGCAATATTCCAAGCCGCAACTTCGATCAACGAACAGACGTTGAGTTTCCTTCCTCGTCTGATCGTCACGTTGCTGGCGTTAATGCTATTTGCGCACTGGATGACACAGCTCTTGATGGAGTTTTTCTTCAGTATGGTTGAGCGTATGCCTCAGGTACTTTACTAGGCTTACCTATGGAATACCCAGCGAACCTGATACTAGACTGGATTGCCAACTATTTTTGGCCCTACACTCGCATTGCAGCTATGCTGATGGTGATGTCGGTGACGGGCGCGCGCTTTGTTTCTACGCGAGTCAGGCTCTATCTCGGTTTAGCGATTACCTTAGCGGTGATGCCCGCAATTCCAGCTGTGCCAGACAACATCGAGCTTCTCTCTTTTCAAGGCTTCATGACGCTGCTTGAGCAGATCATCATTGGTGTCGCCATGGGCACCATCACCCAGTTCATGATTCAGACCTTTGTTATTCTCGGTCAGATTCTGGGTATGCAATCGAGCTTAGGTTTCGCGTCTATGGTTGACCCTGCTAACGGACAAAACACGCCAGTGTTAGGTCAGCTTTTCATGTTCCTATCCACTTTGTTCTTTTTGACCACTGATGGTCATTTGAAAATGATCATGCTGGTGGTGATGAGCTTTAAATCATTGCCGATAGGCTCCGGTTCACTGACTACGGTTGATTTTCGCGAGCTAGCACTCTGGCTTGGCATTATGTTTAAAGTGGCGCTCAGTATGTCCTTATCCGGCATTATTGCACTGCTGACGATTAACCTATCGTTTGGTGTCATGACCCGTGCCGCGCCACAATTAAACATCTTCTCATTAGGTTTTGCTTTCGCCCTGATGGTAGGTCTATTGATCTGCTGGTATCTCGTTGCCGGTCTCTATACCCACTATGAACTATTCTGGATACAAGGCGAACAGCAAATTTGCCGATTTATTAGGCTCGATTGTTAGGAGGCTGAATGGCAGAGTCAGACGGTCAAGAACGCACAGAAGACGCCACGCCCAAGCGCTTGCAGCAGGCCCGAGAAAAAGGGCAGGTTGCAAGGTCAAAAGAGTTGGCGTCAGTATCCGTGTTAGTGGTTGGTTCTATCGCCCTGATGTGGTTTGGCGATAGCCTCGCACGCGCGCTATTTACTGTGATGGGGCGCTTATTTAGCCTTTCTCGAGAAGAGATTTTCGATCATGTTGTACTTCTAGATATCGCATTAGGTTCTGTGGGCAGTCTAGTGATGCCATTGCTGCTTATTTTGATTACCTTGTTCATTGCTGCTGTGGCGGGTGCTGCAGGGGTAGGTGGCGTGAATTTTTCGGTTCAAGCCGCCATGCCTAAAGCGTCTAAGATGAATCCACTGAGTGGCTTGAAGCGCATGGTGGGCATGCAAAGCTGGGTTGAACTGGTTAAATCGATACTCAAAGTTGCTTTAGTATCGGGCATGGCGTTTTATCTGATCAGCGCAGCGCGAGAAGACTTGTTTCAACTGAGTATGGATGTGTACCCACAAAACATTTTCCATTCCCTCGATATTCTGCTTAATTTCATCCTGCTAATAAGCTGTACCTTGTTGATTGTGGCGGCGATTGATATCCCGTTTCAAATCTGGCAACACGCCAATCAGTTAAAAATGACCAAGCAAGAGGTCAAAGACGAATACAAAGAGACGGAAGGTAAGCCAGAAGTCAAAGGTCGTATTCGTATGCTGCAACGTGAAGCGGCTCAGCGTCGGATGATGGCCGAAGTTCCGCAAGCGGACGTTATCGTGACCAACCCGGAGCACTTCTCGGTTGCACTACGCTATAAGCAAAATACCGATAAAGCACCGATTGTTGTGGCGAAAGGTACTGACCATATGGCGCTTAAAATTCGAGAAGTGGCCCGAGAGCATGATATCTATGTGATCCCAGCGCCACCATTAGCTCGTGCGCTTTATCACTCAACGGAGTTGGAGCAAGAGATTCCAGATGGCTTGTTTACCGCGGTGGCGCAGATACTGGCTTATGTGTTCCAACTTAAACAGTTCCGTAAAAAAGGCGGCCAGCGTCCTAACTTGAAGACGTCTGAACTGCCTATTCCGCCGGAGTTGAGGAAGTAGTGCGTCTTTAAAAGGGCTGGCTTGCAGAAAGAGATCCCCAACTCGTTCGTACCTCACTCTTGAGGATGACGAGGCTTTGATAGTTGTCGTTCCATAGAACGACGAAGGAGTGAGTAGGGAATCTCTTGAAAGTGAGCAGCTTACTTTTCTGGAATCGAGAGCAACACCAATAACGCACCATCGCCACCAAACTCAAGCGGCGCTTGGTGAAAAGCCATCACATCAGGATGCTGAGCCAACCAAAGCGGGGCCTTCTGCTTAAGGATGTGCTTACCAATCCCGTGCTGAACACAGGCACACGAAATTTCATTCTTGATACAGTAAGCGATCATCGAACCTAACTCTCGCTTGGCCTCTTGCTGGGTCATACCGTGCATATCTAAGAATACATCGGGTACGTAAACGCCACGACGAAGTCGTTTCACTTCATACGTTGAGACATCATCACGAGCGTAACGGGTAGGCCCCTCTGCATTGAGCAATGGAACGAACTCATCTGAGAAATAAAACTCCGTATCGCTTGCTTCACGGGCAGTACGGGTAATTTCTTTTTGTTTACTGTTTTTTTTTGGTTGCTGGACTATGGTATCCTGTGACAACTTTTTTACGCCTTGTACTGCATCCCTAAAAAGGGCGAAGTCGTCATCCATATCGGTGTCTTTTTTGCTCATGGGACTAAATTTACTATGTATAAATGCAATTGGCAGTATTGTAGCGCTTTTCGGAGGCAATTTTGGATAAGATTTTTGTAGAAGAAGCAGTGTCAGAACTTCACTCGCTTCAAGATATGATTCGTTGGACGGTTAGCCGTTTCAATGCCGCGAACCTTTTTTACGGTCACGGCACTGATAACGCTTGGGATGAGGCAGTTCAGCTTATCCTACCAACGCTATACCTACCAATCGATGTGCCTCCACATGTCTTGAACTCTCGCTTAACAACCAGCGAGCGCATGCGCATTGTAGAGCGTGTTGTGAAGCGTATTAACGAGCGTACGCCAACGGCTTACCTAACCAACAAAGCTTGGTTCTGTGGTCTTGAGTTCTTCGTTGATGAGCGTGTTCTTGTGCCACGTTCGCCAATTGGTGAACTGATTCAAGCGGAATTCCAACCTTGGTTAGTTGAAGAACCAACTCGCATCATGGACCTATGTACGGGCAGCGGCTGTATTGCGATTGCTTGTGCGCACGCTTTCCCAGATGCAGAAGTGGATGCCATCGACATCTCAACTGATGCACTGCAAGTTGCTGAACAAAACGTTCAAGACCACGGCATGGAACAACAAGTTTTCCCTATCCGTTCTGACCTGTTCCGTGATCTGCCAAAAGAGAAGTACAACATCATCGTGTCTAACCCACCATACGTGGACGAAGAAGACATGAATAGTCTACCAGACGAGTTCACGCACGAACCTGAGCTAGGTTTAGCGGCAGGTACTGATGGTCTAAAACTGGTTCGCCGCATTCTAGCAAACGCGCCAGATTACTTAACGGACAGCGGCATTCTTATCTGTGAAGTAGGTAACTCTATGGTTCACATGATGGAGCAATACCCGCACATTCCATTCACTTGGATTGAATTCGAGAATGGTGGTCACGGCGTATTTATGCTGACTCGTGAGCAGATGCTGGAACACGCAGAAGAGTTTTCTATCTACAAAGATTAATTCCGAAGCTCTCGTCGATTAAATAAAACGCCAAGCCTTGATTTAGTGATAAATCGGCTTGGCGTTTTTTATGCGGGTTAAAAAGCAAAATAGTTGCCCTTTAGGGGTTTACATCAAACCGCAATAAGGCGACTATGAATTTACGAACAATTAAAGTGTAAAGCGCAATGTACACATAAAATGGTGTGCTTAAGCGATAAAAGTTTGAGGAAGTAATGGCAGGAAACAGTATCGGACAACATTTCCGAGTGACAACATTCGGAGAAAGTCATGGTATCGCACTAGGATGTATTATCGACGGATGTCCTCCGGGTCTTGAAATCACAGAAGCGGATATTCAAATCGACCTAGATCGCCGTCGCCCAGGTACTTCTCGTTATACCACCGCTCGCCGTGAACCAGATGAAGTGAAAATTCTCTCTGGTGTATTTGAAGGTAAAACCACAGGTACTTCAATCGGCCTACTGATCGAAAATACCGATCAGCGTTCAAAAGATTACTCTGAAATCAAAGACAAATTCCGCCCAGGTCATGCTGACTACACTTATCACCAGAAATATGGTGTACGTGATTATCGTGGCGGTGGTCGTTCATCGGCTCGTGAAACGGCAATGCGTGTAGCGGCAGGCTCTGTAGCTAAGAAATACCTTAAGCAAGAGTTTGGTGTTGAAATCCGTGCTTACCTATCTCAGATGGGTGAAGTCGCGATCGATAAAGTCGATTGGGATGAAATTGAAAACAACCCATTTTTCTGTCCTGACGTTGATAAAGTTGATGCGTTGGACCAATTGATTCGTGACCTTAAAAAGCAAGGTGACTCGATTGGTGCCAAGCTACAAGTCGTAGCAACGAATGTACCGGTTGGTTTAGGTGAACCAGTCTTTGATCGCCTTGATGCGGATATCGCTCATGCTCTAATGAGTATCAATGCAGTCAAAGGTGTTGAGATTGGCGATGGTTTTGATGTGGTGAGCCAAAAAGGCAGCCAACACCGTGACGAGCTAACGCCAGATGGCTTTGCGAGTAACCATGCTGGTGGCATCTTAGGTGGTATCTCTACCGGCCAAGATATCGTGGCAAACATTGCGCTTAAGCCAACGTCAAGCATTACCGTTCCGGGTGAGACTATCACTAGAGAAGGCGAATCGACTCAGCTGATTACTAAAGGTCGTCATGATCCATGTGTTGGTATTCGTGCCGTGCCTATTGCTGAAGCGATGCTGGCGATAGTCGTGCTTGATCATCTGCTTCGTCATCGTGGACAAAACCACGGTGTAACGACAGAAACACCGCAAATTTAACGACCAGTTAAACGAATAAATAAAAAGCCCCGACAGTCATTCGTCGGGGCTTTTTTATATCTATCAGAAATCTTAGACCATCAAAAAGCTATAAAAGTCTAATTGCTTGTTGGTTTCTCTATCGAGTAATAGAACGCGGGTATTTTGTTTTACCGCTTTATCAATGGCGAGTGCAGCTAGCTCTGAAAGCTCATTTTTACAGTGGCTTTCTAAATGAATCAGCTGCCCTTGATGATCGACAGCAAGGGTTTTTAGTTTAGGACAAACAAAAGCGTAGCGAGGTTGTGTATGCGTCATAGGTTGAGCGTTGTATTGTTGTTTTTATAAATTTCATCACAGTTCGGTTAGAGCAACAAAGCTTAGTTGGTAAGCGAAAGTAATCGGTGAGCTTACATAGTCTTACGTTCTTCAGAAGCGGTTTTTGTTACATTGCTGCCTGTGTAAAAGGAGGAGCACTGTGGATCTTAAGTCTATTTACTCGGTTCAGATGGATTACATTCAAAATCTTGTGCGTTATGAAAGGCAAGGGTTTGTCTATGGCTATTATCAGGGTAAGACGTTCTATAGCGTTTTTCAGCCTATTGTAGATGCTGTTGGGCAGATCTTAGCATTTGAAGGCCTAGTCAGGATCACCGATGAGCACGGTTGCAGTGTTAATCCTGGTGAATATTTCTCTTCAATGTCTCCTGGAGACGAAGCCAACGTTATTACCACCTTACTTTGTGGCAAACTTCACTCGATTAACCTTGCCCATACTATTTATCGTCACAGCAAACTCTTTATCAATGTTTCTCCTTCTGTGTTCACATTGCTCGCCAATAACCGCGATTCGATTGAGCATCTAATGTCTCGCCTGCGTTGTCTTCGTCTAGTTAGCTCGCAAATAGTTTATGAAATTACCGAATTTGAAGAGTCAGATCTTAAAGGGATACTTCAAGGAAAGGCTTATCTTGAACAATATGGCATAAAGACGGCTTTGGATGATTATGGCGCGTGCTATGCTACTCAAGAGCGAGCCGAGAAGATTCGTTCACCTTATCTGAAAATTGATCGAAGCTATGTCAGTGATGTTGAATTTATCCGTCAGGCGGTGGTCGTTGCCAAACGTATAGGCGCAAAGACGATTGCAGAAGGGATTGAAACTCAAGAGCAGTTTGAGATGTGCAAAATGAACGGCATCGACTATTTTCAAGGGTATTGGATAGCTAAGCCTATGCCGAGCCAAAGGTTACAAGATTATCAACCTTTGGCTCTAGAAAGAGTACTGGGCTTAGTGTAGTGAGCCTTCTGTTTCTAAATGGAACGAAGGTAAGCGCCATTTGAATCGCACGGCTGCCATACGAAGTAAGTAACCGACGATCAGTGTAGTCAGTGTTGCCGTCACGTCATTAATACCCAGCTCTAATAGGCCCAAGTATAAGCCTGATGCGATTAGTGCAACGGAAGCGTAAAGCTCTTCGTGCAACACCAGTGGTGTTTGACGACAAATCAGGTCACGTAATAGACCACCGAATACGCCAGTCACTAATGCCGACACCATACAGATCATCGGGTGAAGTCCCATGCCCATCGCGACTTTGGTGCCAATAATACTAAAGACAATCAAACCCAGCGCATCAAGACGAATGAATAGACCTTTTAGCTTAATAACCCACTTTGCCAGTCCTGTTGTTAGCACGCCAGCCACGCAGGTAATCGCAAGAAACTCAGGGTTTTTAACCCAGCCTAATGGATAGTGGCCAAGTAGAATGTCTCTGACGGTACCACCACCAATTGCGGTAGCGCTTGCTACCAACATCACACCAAACCAATCCATTTTTCTTCGGCCAGCACTTAAGGCACCGGTCATTGCTTCCGCTGTAATACCAATAATATACAAAACACTTAGCAGCATACTTTTTTCTCAAATAAGGCCCAAAATGGCGGATTGATCTTATAAATTTAAGGCGTGAGTGTAGTAGGAAATGTGATCTGTGACGAATGAGATTTTATGAAGACGAAAACGTTTTTCACATAACTTAAACTAATAGCACTTCAGTTTGTGTGGATTTGCAATTTGGCCGAAAAATGCGAGAATGCGGCAGCGAAGAACATCAACAACCCATTTGAGCTATGAGCCACGAATATCAAGACTTAATCACGATCTTCAACGAGACGTTTTTTGACCAATTCAACACCAAATTAGAGCTAGGTGGTGATGAGCCGATTTATTTACCGGCTGACGAATCAATCCCTCACCATCGCATTATTTTTGCTCGGGGTTTCTATGCATCTGGAATGCACGAAATAGCTCATTGGTGCGTTGCAGGGCCAGAACGCCGATTACTCGAAGATTTTGGCTATTGGTACGAGCCTGATGGCCGCACTGAACAAGTACAAGCGGAATTTGAGAAAGTCGAGATTCGCCCACAAGCGTATGAATGGATTTTGTCTAAGAGTGCGGGCTTTCCCTTTACCGTTAGCTGCGACAATCTGAACGGCGACTTTGAGCCCGATAGATTGAAGTTTATGGATAAGGTTTACCAAGAAGTGGGTAAGATCTTCGAACAAGGTATCCCACTGCGAGTGAAGATGCTCTCTGATGCACTTCGAGATTTCTACCAAGTGCCTGAACTAGAGTATGCTCAGTTCGAAGTGAAATAGAAACAAGCTGCCCAGTGCAGCTTGTTTTGGTTTTATCACTGTATCAACCAGGTGGTTTCCGCTTGATTGTTATGGTTGAGTGTATAAACGAGAGCTGGCGTGTCGGGCTCCATCACTGATACAACCGCAATCAGTGAGTCACAGTGGTTTGGTACTCTCAATTGGTATTGCCCATACCCAGAATTGAGTGAGGACTTAACCATACACTTTTCATAGTCAATGTTCTCAATACCACCTCCACCGTTATCACAAATCGAAATGTAGACCTGTGATGCCGCCAAATGAGGCAAGCTCACATCAATATCGACTTCGTAGATTGAGGCAAGATCATTGTCATGTTCGATGACGAGATCGGTTATTTTCAGAGTCTGTCCTGATGGCGAGCTTACCGAGCCAGAACCGGACGGAGTTGAGCTACCACCTTCACCGCCGCCTCCACCACCACAGGCGATTAATAATAAACAAGAGATAAGCGTAACGGGCAGTTGTTGGTTTAAATTCCACATGAGGTTATCTCCTAATCATTGTAAAGAATGGCGTTGTTGCCCGAAACATACCAAGTCGACTGACTCTGGCCTGTGGCATCTTGAGAAAAGGCAGCGAAGTTTTCGTACGCTTCGAGTATGTTTTTTTGCTCTTTCGGGTGCTTCCAAGTGGTAGGGATTTCTATACCCCAAGGCAGTCCGTTGGCATTGTGATAATGCGTGTCACCTGATGATGTATCTACGCCATAAGACTTGTAGCGCACGTCGAACTTACTGGTTGGTGCTTGGTTTTTCAGGTGGATCTCTAAACTTCGACCCGGGTAGCCACCGCTGAGCTCGTAACCAATATCGCCGTAGTAATGGCCGGGTGCGGCAAAGATGAATGGATCATAAGGGAAATCAGGCATGGTAGATGTATCCACCGCATTTTCTAACGCAAAGGTGAGTGACCAGATTGGTCGGTAGTTAGTTCCGCAGTTCTCTTGAGTGCGGAACATAGTACAGCCCTCGGCTTCCCCGGGCTCGGTGATATCCCAAAGATCTTCATGGATGATGAACACCGCATCCGTTGTATCGGTTTCAAGGGCAGTCCAAGAAACGATTTCTCCGTTAATTGAGAGTTCAACAGAGTCAGACTTGATGTCTTCTTTCACCACATTTGGCAGTCGAATCGCAAAGCCTGAGCGGTTGTCACCACCTAATGCAGCGATTTTCCCTTCCATCTTCATTCGAATAACTTGGTCGTTAAGTTGGTACTCGGTGAATTTTATGTTCATGAGAACATCGTTCATGTCGTAGTCACCGACCAATGGGTATTGATCTTCATAGGCAAAGGTTGTGTAGCCCCCGCCACTTGGATAAACCTCAGTGGTGACACCGCTTTCGGTGATTGCGACTTGATAATCTTCGACCTCACCAGCAGGCACGCCGCCGCTCGGTCCAATCCCTGGAGTGTTTGAAATTCTAAATCTTGCCCAAGTATCACCGGCTACCGCCCAGGTTGGTACTGTGAAAAAAACGTCTCTTGTCATGTCGGTTATGGATAAATCACTGATGATGATCTCGCTGGCTTCAAACTCACCATCTCGGTCAAAGTCAATCCATGCATTGATTACCGAATCGGCTGAAGTACCTGCGGCTGTCGCAATGATTTTACTGGTTTGTCCTACTTGGATAGGGACGGGGAACTGAATGCCGTCGTCATCGTCCACGCCGTCTGAAACGTCATCACTGTCAGGGTAAACGCTACCATCGGTCTCACCATCTACGAGAGAGCCTAATTTAAGATCTGAAAGACCATGACGAGCACCTGATGAGGCAAATAGGGTTTTATAACTATCAGGCGCATCACCAAATTCGGTGTACTCACTTGGTTCTACAGGCGCCAACGCACATCGAGCCCCATCATTTGAATTACTTGAAGGACCATAGGCAAAAAACTCGGCTGTCGACTGTTCCCCGTTGATGGCGACTTTAAAGATATAGCCATTACTATTGTTACTGGCATAGAAATTACCATCGACGTCGAAGTAGACGGCGCCAAAGGTGAGGCGGTAGCCAAGTGCATCTTTATCTAGTAATTGATTGAGTCGATTTGTGGTACCCGAAGCGACGTCGATCTCCCATAAGTAACCGTTGGCATCGATAGAGTAGGCAAGGCTGTTGTCTGGGTGAAACGCCAAATCGTAAATAGAAGGGTTACCAAATTGATTCGGAGGTGATGAAAGCTCCATAACAAATGTTGTTAAGTCAATACGATAGAGCCCGTAACTTGGTCTGTAGCCATACCAAGCATTTTCATCTAAGGCGACGTCACCGACGTAGATTGAAGTAGGCGCTCCCTCTGGTTTGTCGACACTGAGCAGAGTTTTGGTAAAGGTTGAATCTATACGAGAGAGAGAGGCTTCACCGTAGTCCCAACCATAAATAAAATCATCATGCTTGCTGTAGCCAACACCATTGATTTTAGCTGTTCCCATGTTGGAGTCCAAAGTAACATAGCTACCAACATCAATATTGACGCCAAATGATATTGGAGTACCGGTAGGGTTTTGAATAAGAAAAGCCTGCGTAGGGCAGCTGGAAAAGGGCGTCTCAGCTGAAACTGAATAGCTGCAGACTGAAGCCAAAATTAGGCAACCAGTGGGTAACAAGAGTGGATGATTTTTCATTTGTTATTCCTCGCTCAACTGAGTCCATATATGAGCAAGTGCACACGGCGTGCCATGCTGCCAGCCCTTGTGAGACGGAGGGTTTGCGTTGAGTTTGTCAATATGAGAAGCTTGGCGCTCTTTTTGAGAATCAAACTGAATTAGGCGATCAAGCAAAATGATTATTGAATTTGAAGAGCAGCTGCTAGAGCTGATAGATGCACGTATCGAAACGGCATCTGATGACGAACTGTTTGCTGGTGGCTATCTACGTGGCCATATCTCTTTATCTGCAGCGGCGTGCGAAGAAGAAGGGATCAACGATGTTGATGCACTGAAAGAGCGTATCCAAGCAAGCTTAGAGGCAGCTCGATCTGAACTGACACCAGCGGATCGTACCATCGTCAATGATCTTTGGTTAGAGCTTGTGAATAACGCATAAGCTTCTCTAATAGATAAAAAACACAATAAAGGGTTGTTCGAAATTTTCGAACAACCCTTTATATTTTTTGCGCTTGTTGACGTTCTGCTGTGACGATATGCTTCTTATCACACAACGGGAAACGAATAACGAATAGGTAAACAGTATGAAAATTGTCGCTTTTGGAGCATCAAACAGCTCAACGTCTATCAACAAAACATTGGCTTCTTACACCGCTAACCTAGTGGAAGGCGCAGAGGTAAAAGTTCTAGACCTGAATGACTATCAAGTACCTATGTTCAGTGAAGATACTGAAAAAGAAATCGGTCAAGCAGAAGGTGCAAAAGCGTTTTTATCTGAACTTGAACAAGCTGATGCCATTATTGTTTCGTTCGCTGAGCACAATGGTTCATACACCGCGGCGTACAAAAACCTGTTTGATTGGTCAACACGTATTGAACGTAACGTGTTCCAAGAAAAGCCAGTGGTTTATCTAGCGACGTCTCCTGGTCCTGGTGGCGCGCAAACCGTGTTAGCAGCGGCAACAGGGTCTGCTCCATACTTCGGTGCAGAGGTGAAAGCGTCAGTTTCAGTACCAAGCTTTTACGACAACTTTGATTTAGAGTCAGGCTCACTACGCAATGAAGAGATTGCTCAACAGCTCAAATCAGCGGTAGCAGAACTGGCTTAATTAGGCTTAAAAAAACGGCGGTGTATTCTAAGTGAATGCGCCGCCGTTTTTGTTTTAGAGTAGAGCTGTTGTGAATGAATTACAGCTGAGTAATCGCTTTTCCTTTCCTCAGTTTCCTCACCCACATACGGCTTGGATGAAGCTGTTCTAGAACATCAACAGGCAATGGGAGTGGATCGCCACAGATCTGAGAGGCCAATACTTCGGCAAGCAGTGGCGCTGAACTCAGTCCGCGAGAGCCAAGGCCTAACAGACAGAACAGATTGGGTTGATTTGGAACATTAATCGCGTTCTGTGCCGGCTTTTTCTTATGCAGCTCGGCGTATTCTTGTTTGATTGTTTCGAGCTTACCCACATTGCCAACAAACGGTAGGTGGTCTCGGCTTACGCAGCGAATGCCTTGGCGAGAGAGTTCACCAGAGGTATCAACTTGCTCTGGCCAAGTTTGGTTCGGCACACATTTACGCAGCTTGTCGCCATTCTCTTGTTGAGCCACAGGATCAAACACGTTATCTAGATGAGAACGATCGTAGCTTGCGCCAATACAGTGATGACCATTGTTCGGATTAACTGGCGTCATGTAACCGTCATAACACAACACGGTTTTAAGTTGTTGAAGATCGTCAGTGGTAGGAATATGGCTAACCTGACCTTTGACTTGCCCCAGTGGAACATCTGCGGTTTGCTCTAGTTCAGAGAACTGATGACCGTTGGCCACAATCACTGTATCGTGGGTAAACTGTTGTTCGCCTGATGAAAGTGTCCATTGCTGCGTCTCTTCACACCAAGTCATACGCTCAATTTTGGTCTTGAAGTGCGCTGTCAGACTTGAGTTTTCTTGCATCTCTTGAATTAAACCTTGAGTCAGCTGTGCAGGGCAAAGCCAGCCGCCCAGAGGATAGTGGACGCTCGCCATATCAATCGGTAAGCCAATATTCTCGCTGGTTTGGGTTGCATCAAGACGATGAATCAACTGTGAGTCAAAGTCACCGCTTAGCATCTTTTCTAGCTTAGTTTGAGCGTCCTCATTCCACATTAATTGCGTGACACCACACCAATCATGATCGAACTTAACCGTTTCTGCGGCTTGTTCAACAAATTGACGCGCAAATAAGAACGCTGGCGCAAAGACGCGTGATACGCCTTCATGACTCCCATTCAATAGTGGGTACACAGCCCCTTGTCGGTTGCCCGATGCTCCTTGTGCAGGGCTATCGTCTTGACAGTAAAGCGTTACCTGTTTACCGCGGCGCGTGAGGGTTTTTGCGAGTGTCGCGCTGGCAATACCGCCGCCAATAATCGCGACAGAGTCACTTGAACGGGTCGTCTCACGGTAGAACCAAGGTTTGATGTTTGAATTGGCTTGCTTGATCGGTAGGCTGCCCGCAATCATATCGCGCTTAGTGCCAAAGCCTTTGACCTTTTTCATCTCGAAACCTGCTTCGATCAGGCCTCGTCGAACAAATCCAGCAGCCGTAAAGGTTGCACACGTACACTCTTGTTTGGCCAGTGTCGCCATGCCGTTAAAGAGGTCTTGATTCCACATCTCAGGGTTTTTGCTCGGTGCAAAGCCATCCAAAAACCAAGCATCAACTAAGCCATGTTCAGTGACGGGAACCTTTGGCATGCAATCTTTGATGTCACCAAACCACAAATCGAGTGTGATTGCGCCATCTTCGAGTACAATACGATGGCACTCAGGCACGGCAATCGGGTAGTGTTGTTGTAGTTTTTGAGCATACTCGGCCAGTTCGGGCCACGCGTTATGCGCTTTAATCAAGTCGTCTTGGCTAAGTGGGTATTTCTCGAAACTAATGAAATGCAGCTCTTTTAAGGCAGCATCTGGGTTTTCTTGTCGAAATTGTTCGAACCATTTCCACACAGCAAGAAAGTTGAGACCGGTGCCAAACCCTGTTTCTGCGATCACAAAGCGGCGATGATCATACGTTTGCCATCTTTCTGGGAGATGATTTTGGTGGAGAAAGACGTAACGAGTCTCTTCAAGTCCATTAACGTTAGAGAAATAGACATCATCAAACTGGTCTGAAACAGGGGTTCCAACATCATTCCAGCCCAGTTGTGCATTAGTAATCGAGGTCATAGTGTCTGATTTATGTGAGTATGTGCGATAATATTGTCGTAATTGTACGGTTTTAAAGGAAAGCTGACCACTTTTCCCCGTCATCTTAGTTATTATCTAGCGGATTTTTGAATTATAGGAATGTCATAATGAAACGAGTCGTAATCACCGGTATGGGTATTGTTTCAAGTATCGGTAACAACGTCGAAGAAGTTTTAGCGTCTCTAAAAGAAGGTAAATCTGGTATTACTGCGTCTGAGCAGTTTAAAGAACACGGCCTACGTTCACAGGTTTGGGGTGATCTAAAAATTAACCCAGCAGAGCACATTGACCGTAAACAGATGCGCTTTATGGGTGATGCGGCTGCGTATGCATACCTATCAATGCAGCAAGCAATTGAAGACGCTGGTCTCACTGACGAGCAAGTATCTAACGATCGCACAGGTATTGTTGCAGGTTCTGGTGGTGCTTCTGCACTAAACCAAACTGTTGCGACGGATACTATGCGTGCAAAAGGCGTGAAGCGTGTTGGTCCTTACATGGTGCCACGTACAATGTCTTCAACTGTCTCAGCGTGTCTAGCGACACCATTTAAAATCCGTGGCGTGAACTACTCAATGAGTTCAGCATGTGCAACCTCTGCTCACTGTATCGGTCACGCAATGGAGCTTATCCAACTTGGTAAGCAAGACATCGTATTTGCTGGTGGTGGTGAAGAGCTAGATTGGTCTCAAACAATGATGTTTGATGCAATGGGCGCACTGTCTACTAAGTACAACGAAACACCTGAGAAAGCTTCACGTACTTACGATGCAGACCGTGACGGTTTTGTTATCTCTGGTGGCGGCGGCATGCTAGTTATCGAAGAACTCGAGCACGCTCTAGCTCGTGGCGCGAAAATCTACGGTGAAATCGTAGGTTACGGTGCGACTTCTGATGGTTACGACATGGTAGCACCATCAGGTGAAGGCGCGGTGCGTTGTATGAAGATGGCGATGCAAGACGTTGATAGCATCGACTACGTAAACACGCACGGTACTTCTACGCCTGTAGGTGACGTGAAAGAGCTTGGTGCTATCCAAGAGCTATTTGGCGACAACAGCCCTGCAATCTCAGCAACCAAAGCGATGACAGGTCACGCTCTTGGTGCAGCAGGTGTTCACGAAGCAATTTATTCTACGCTTATGCTAGACAACAGCTTTATTGCGCCAAGCATCAACGTAGCTAACCTAGACGAAGCGGCTGAAGGCCTAGACATTGTGACTGAAAAGCGCGATGCAGAGCTAACGACCGTTATGTCGAACAGTTTTGGTTTTGGTGGCACAAACGCTACGCTAGTAATCAAGAAATACCAAGGCTAACTGAATTTGCTGTAGTCACTGAATCTCTACAGCAATCCAGTTTCCAGAGCTGATACATCGTTTATGGTGTATCGAACAGACGCAGACTTTAACCCATGGAGAGCGGGTTAAGATCCTTTTGTTCTGGACGCTTGCCCGGCTAATTTAGCCGGGCATTTTTCTATCTAGCCGTTGCACAGATTAATCCCTCGACAGCTGCACCCCTTTTCTGCACAATCAAGTCAATTGCCATTTAAGTAAATAAGCTGATGAAAATCCTAGTTGATGAAAACATGCCTTATGCTAAACAGCTGTTTAGCCAGTTAGGCGAAGTCGAATTGAAATCCGGCCGAACACTCACGCCAGACGATCTTATTGATGTCGATGCACTCATGATTCGTTCCGTCACCAAAGTGAACGCTGAACTGATTTCGAAAGCCAATAAATTAAAGTTTGTGGGTACCGCCACCGCGGGCATGGATCATGTTGATCAAGCGCTGTTGGAAGAGAAAGGCATCTATTTCACCGCTGCTCCGGGATGCAACAAGGTGGGTGTAGCCGAGTATGCGTTTAGCGTCATGATGGTATTGGCTCAGCAACACGGTTTTTCAGTGTTCGATAAAACAGTCGGTATCATCGGCGCAGGTCAAGTCGGAAGCTATTTACAACAATGTCTTGAGGGCATTGGTATCAATGTTCTAATCAATGACCCAATCAAACAAGCAGAGGGTGATACTCGTACCTTTACTGAGCTTGAAGTGCTGTTAGAACAAGCTGACATTATTACACTTCACACCCCAATCACACGCGATGGTGATTACCCAACGCACCATTTAATCAATGAAGCCGTGCTTAATCAGTTACGCGGTGACCAAATTCTAATCAATGCTGCTCGCGGCCCTATCGTAGATAACAGCGCACTTAAGCAACGTTTACTAAAAAATGATGGCTTTATTGCGGCATTAGATGTGTTTGAGTTTGAACCAGAGGTTGATATGGAGCTTCTGCCTCTGCTAGCATTCGCAACCCCTCATGTTGCCGGTTATGGTTTAGAAGGGAAGGCGCGCGGTACGACGATGATTTTCAATAGCTACTGCGAGTTTTTAGAGAAAGAATTACGTGCGCATGCCAGCGACTTGTTGCCGACGGCTCCGGTACCTCGAATGGTACTTGACCGTGAGTGGGATGAATCAGTCCTGCACAATATCACGCAGCTCGTCTATGATGTGCGTAAAGATGACGCCTTATTCCGCCGAGAAATCAGTAAGCCGGGTTCGTTTGACCTGATGCGCAAAAACTACTGGGATCGTCGCGAATACAGTGCTGTCACGTTAGTCGGTGATCAAAGTTGTCAATTATCACCACTAGAGAAACTAGGTTTTGAGGTTGAGGTAAATCAATGAGCCAACAATACAATGTTGCTGTTTTAGGTGCTACTGGTGCAGTAGGCGAAACCATTCTTGAAGTGCTACAAGAGCGCAAGTTTCCAGTCGGGGAGTTGTACCTTTTGGCAAGCGAACGCAGCGAAGGCAAGACGTACCGTTTCAATGGTAAAACGATCCGTGTACAAAATGTTGAAGAGTTCGATTGGTCACAAGCTCATATTGCACTGTTCTCTGCGGGTGGCGAGCTCTCTGCCAAGTGGGCCCCAATCGCTGCAGATGAAGGCGTGATCGTGATCGATAATACCTCTCAGTTCCGCTACGAGTACGATATTCCTCTGGTTATTCCTGAAGTTAACCCAGAAGCCATTGCTGAATTTCGTAACCGCAATATCATTGCGAACCCGAACTGTTCAACAATCCAAATGCTAGTGGCGCTGAAACCAATTCATGACGCAGTCGGTATTGAACGTATTAACGTGTCAACTTACCAATCAGTGTCTGGTGCAGGTAAAGCGGGGATTGACGAGCTTGCTGGTCAGACGGCTAAGCTTCTTAACGGTATGCCAGCAGACACCGAAGCGTTCTCACAACAAATCGCATTTAACTGTATTCCTCAAATCGATCAATTCATGGAAAACGGTTATACCCGCGAAGAGATGAAAATGGTTTGGGAAACGCAAAAAATCTTTAATGATCCAGGTATCACAGTCAACCCAACATGTGTTCGTGTTCCTGTGTTCTACGGCCATGCAGAAGCGATTCATCTAGAAACGTGCGCGCCAATTGATGCACAAGAAGTCACGAACTTACTTGAACAGACTGATGGCATTGAAGTGTTCCAAGGTGACGACTTCCCAACTCAAGTTCGCGATGCGGGTGGTAAAGACCATGTCATGGTCGGCCGAATCCGCAACGATATCAGCCACCATAGCGGTGTAAACCTTTGGGTTGTCGCTGATAACGTACGTAAAGGTGCTGCGACCAATGCAGTGCAGATTGCAGAAGTACTGATTCGCGATTACTACTGATCGCAGTGAGTAATATGAATATCAAAGCCTCGCCATAGTGTGAGGCTTTTTTAATCGTTTCGAGAAAAATTGTGTGAGATTAATGCGATTATCGCGTTAGGCACACATTTTTTGCCTCTACACCTATAGTTTTAGTGGCTTTATCCGATATATTTAACAGATCACTGTATTTTTTTAAATTGAGCACATAGCTGAGCCTTATATGCGTCGACTTTTACAGCGTCTACTGTTGCCACTCGCAATGGTTGCCGTGA
The DNA here is from genome assembly GCF_003970385.1 of Vibrio aquaticus. Taxonomy (GTDB): domain Bacteria; phylum Pseudomonadota; class Gammaproteobacteria; order Enterobacterales; family Vibrionaceae; genus Vibrio; species Vibrio aquaticus. The sequence continues at coordinate 298,371 of NZ_RXZH01000005.1, forward strand.
CTCAAACTACTATTGTTAATGCGGAAAGCATTCGCCTTAAAGGGCCGACTGGTGAGATCCAATCTTCACCACAGTTTTCTGAGCCGCTTAATCGAAACGTGCGTGCGACAGACGAGCCTTCTCAATTCTATGGGCCTACTTCCGAACAAGAAACGCTGTGGGGCATTGCCACGCAGTTGCGCCCATCCAATTCGGTGACGGTTCAACAAACGCTTTATGCCATTTACCAACTCAATCCTCAGGCGTTTGACAATCAGAACATCCATGAACTGATTCCATACAGCAACATCCGTATCCCTTCATTGAGCCAAGTACAAAATGTGAGTACGCAAGAGGCTGTCAATGTTATGGCTGCGCACCAAGCTCGCCTTGGTAAAGCGGTACCGGCTCAGAAGCCAACTGCGCCCGTTGTTAAACCTACAACGACACCTGCGACTAAGCCTGTTGTCGATGTTGTGAAGGCTGAAACGCCAGAGCCAAAATCAGAGAGCACGTCTGATCTCCAGGTCATTGCTGAAAAAGAAAAGCAGAACCAGGTCACATCATTAGAAAACCAACTGGAAACATCCGAGTCAGAGTTGATCGCGCTTGAAGAGAAAAATCACAAGCTTCGTTTAATGCTCGCTAATGTACAGTCAGAAGTTGATGTACTAAAAGATGAACTCAGCGATGAAGACCGTATTCGTCGAGAAGTGGAAAAACTGCTTGAAGAAGAACGCAACCGTGTTTCTCAAGAACAGAAAATGGCACCTTCGGGTTTCGAACAGCTGATGTCAAATACGTGGCTGGTAGCGGCATTGGCGATCATTCCAGGTCTATTGATTGGCTTACTGGTCATGATGTTATTGGGTCGCCGTTCTAAAGAAGAACAGCCGCAAGCTCCTGTGGTCGAGCAGCAGCCTCAAGCACCTGTCGCACCTGTGGTGCCCGATACACTCGATGATGATATCGATGACGAATTACTTCTTGATGATGATCTGTTCGGTGAATCTGACACAGATACAGAAGAGCTGTTTGGTGACGAAACTGATCTGAAAGAGGATGGGGCGGACGATGTCTTTGCCGATCTTGATGACGGCGATTTAGATTTTAACCTTGAAGGTGAAGATGGCGATGACCCATTTGCTGGTATTGGTGATGATGGTGATTTAGATGAATCACTGGCTGACGCTGATCTTGGTTCGAATGGCATCAGCGTGAGTGGCGATGAAAAAGCTCTAGGTCTTGAGGAGATGGAACGCGCGCTTGATGAAGTCGTTATTGATAGCGAGGAAGAGGAAGGGTTCGATCTTTCTGATGAAGGCGGCTTCTCACAAGACGATTTTGATACCTTACTCGCGGATGACGGAGAGAGTGAAGAACTTGATTCAAATGAGTTAGACCAATCTTTACTCGATGATCTCTTCAATGAAGCCCAAGACGACAGTGATGGCGATCTTGATATGGATAGCTTGCTTGAGGAAGAGGACAGCTTCGATTTAAGTGATGAAGATGATCGTTCTTCAGCGCCAAATATTGCGTCAGACAGTGAAATTGACGACATCTTTGCACAGATGGATGCGCAAGCCGATCTCGATGCGCTTGAAGCTAATTCGATTGATGAAACGGCACTACTGGATGAAATGCTCGAGGAAGAGAGTGTTGATATCAGCTCAAACAGTACAGAATTATTAGATGAGTTGATAGATGAAGGCACTTTAGACGCGTCTTCTGAACCAGAAGCAGAAAGTGGTGAGGATCTCTTTGATGAATTGATCACTGCTGACGAGCTCGATGAAGACAGCACTGACCTTCTTGATGAACTCATGGATGACGATGGCAGTGATGAGTTTGATCTAGACTCTGAGCTTGACGAACTGTCGGCCATTGAACCAAGCGTTAGTGCCGATAGTGAAGAAAACACAGAGTCATTGCTCGATCTAGATGAGCCTTTGGCGAATGATGATGCTTCGGAGCTATTCGAAGAATTACTCGATATCGAGCAAAACGCCTCAGAGCCAGAAGTTTCAGTTGATGACCTTATAGCGGAAAATGCACCTGTAGAACAAGTGGCATCAGAAGAGTCAGTCGATGACATTTTTGCAGAAGCAGAAGAGAAAGACTTTGCGAGTGAAGAGTTCATCGATGACATGCTTAATGTCGCTCCAGACGCGGATCCTCTGCTTGATGAACTTGAACTGGATGACGTTGTACAAGATGACCTAGAACTTGACGCCGCGCCAGAAGAGATCACACTGCCAGAGCCAGAGCCAGAGCCAGAGCCAGAGCCAGAGCCAGAGCCAGAGCCAGAGCCAGAGCCAGAGCCAGAGCCAGAGCCAGAAGAAGATGAGGATGATTGGTTATCTGCTGCGATTGATGAAGTAGAAAACCCAAGCCTTGACGCTTCTCTAGATCTCGAAGAACTCGAAGATTTACAACCTGAGCTTGAGCAAGATGTTAGCGCAGACGTCGCTGAACAAGAGCAGCCTTCGCCTTCAACAGAAGACGATGAAGACGCATGGTTAGACTCTATTGTTGATGAAGTCGAAAATAACTCGAACGATTCTCTGATGGTGGAAGAAACACCACAGGTTGAGTTAGAGGAATTCGCTACTGAGTCAGGTTCTGAACAATCTGAAATTGTTGAAGAAGATTCACTTGCACAACAAGAGCAGAATGCGCCAGCATCTCCTGAAGTTCCTGAAGTTCCTGAAGTTCCTGAAGTTCCTGAAGTTCCTGAAGTTCCTGAAGTTCCTGAAGTTCCTGAAGTTCCTGAAGTTCCTGAAGTTCCTGAAGTTCCTGAAGTTCCTGAAGTTCCTGAAGTCTGAAGTAGATGAAACTCCAGAACCAGAAACGACGCCTCAGGCAGAGGCAGTTCCAAACGAGTTTGGGATCCCTTCAGATGACGACTGGTTGATTGATGATCAGCCACCAAGCCAACCAGAGGTAACGCAGCCAGAACCTGAACTGCCTGAGCTTGAAGTTTCACAACCAGAGCAAGCTGGAGCGGAAGAGCCCGCGCTAGACTTAGATGATTTAGAGCTCCCAGAATACAGCGAAGAAGAAGCGTTAGCCGATGCCTTTGCTGAACCTGACATGCCAGAGCCAGAATTGTCGCAGCCAGAGCCGGTGGAAGCGAAAGACCTCGCATTAGAGTTAGATGACCTAGAGCTCCCAGAATACAGTGAAGAAGAAGCGTTAGCCGATGCCTTTTCTGAACCTGAACTGGACATGCCAGAGCCAGAATTGTCGCAGCCAGAGCAAGTTGAAGCGGAAGAACTATCGCTAGAGTTGGATGACCTAGAGCTCCCAGAATACAGTGAAGAAGAAGCGTTAGCCGATGCCTTTTCTGAACCTGAACTGGACATGCCAGAGCCAGAGTTATCGCAGCCAGAGGCGATTGAAGCGGAAGAACCCGCACTAGAGTTAGGTGACCTAGAGCTCCCAGAATACAGCGAAGAAGAAGCGTTAGCCGATGCCTTTACTGAACCTGACATGCCAGAGCCAGAATTGTCACAGCCAGAGCAAGTTGAAGCGGAAGATCTCGCGCTAGAGTTGGATGACCTAGAGCTCCCAGAATACAGTGAAGAAGAAGCGTTAGCCGATGCCTTTGCTGAACCTGACATGCCAGAGCCAGAGTTATC
>NZ_RXZH01000039.1 GCF_003970385.1 Vibrio aquaticus
ACAAGCCCCACCCCGTCTCCACTGGATCTGTTCCCRGGAGTACCCTAAAAAAAGGAACCTTTCCTCTCCCCAGCCATTTCGGATGTGAAAGTGCCTTTCTCTCTATAAGAACGGTGCGTTCCGRGGTGTGAAGTGGRATGATTTCATAATTGGGGTTTTKAATAAGACRACCTTTTCATTTTTCATTTTTTTTTTCAATATGAAAAAGTAATAAGAATGAGAGGTGTTAAGCTTTKYATCATYCTGGCGTCGAGCTATTTTTCCGCAGGACCTCCCCTACAGTATCGTCACCGCAGTAGAGTTTAACCACCAAGTTCGGGATGGATTGGTGTKGTTCCTCTACGCCTAGGACACCAGAATATCGAACCATGAWCGAAGAAAGGCATGMGAGAAAAGCATATTGGCTAGTGATTGTGAGGCYCCAATTCTTGACTGGAGKGGACACCAAAGGCCTCTGCCCYYCCATCCYTTGGATAGATAGAGAGGGAGGGCAGAACTTT
>NZ_RXZH01000040.1 GCF_003970385.1 Vibrio aquaticus
TCTTGGATTCAAGTACGAAGTGCGACACCTCTGAAAAATAAAACAGTGAGATGTGGTATTCATAAGTTTTGCTCCCGCCAAGAAGTAAAACCATGAAATATACACACCTCACTGAGAAAGAAAGATATACGATTTCTATCTTAAGAAAGCAAGGATTACGTACTGCTGGAATAGCTAGATTACTCAACCGTCACAAGTCTACGATCTATCGTGAGATAAAACGTAATAAGCGCTATAACAAGTACTTTGACAGGTACTCGTACCAACCTGAGTACGCTCAACAGCGAGCTCGGAATAGGCTAGCTCGCTCAAGGCGAAACAAGCGCTATGACGAAACCGACTTCAGGCTCGTTGCAGCCTTGCTGCAACTGGACTGGAGCCCTGAACAGATAGTTGGATTCCTAAGGCGAATTGGTCAAAAAACGATGAGTCACGAACTGATTTACCAGTATATTTGGAATAACAAAGCAGAAGGCGGAATGTTATGGAAACACCTACGCCAGTCAACTAAGCAGAGGCGTAAAAGATATCGCTCTAACGACAGTAGAGGCCGCTTAGCCGCAAAGAAACATATATCTGAGCGACCAGACGAAGCAGAGCTTCGTCTTGAACCTGGACACTGGGAAATAGACACCGTCATTGGGCGAGGAACCAAACACTGCATTGTGACTTTAGTAGATAGGATGACCGGTTATACTTTTATAGGCCAATTAGACGACAGAACGACTAATTCATTGAACGCTCGAGTGAAGAAGATTATTAAGCAGTCAGACTTACCGTTCAAAACGATTACTGCTGATAATGGTACTGAATTTCACCAATATGCACAGTTAGAAAAACAAACTAAGTGTTTGTTTTTCTTTGCTAACCCATACCACTCATGGGAACGTGGAACCAATGAAAATACGAATGGTTTAATTAGACAGTACTTACCTAAAAAAGCCTCTATGTCACACGTGACACAGAGGCTCTGTAACCAAATAGCTGGAAAGCTAAACTCGCGCCCAAGGAAAAGACTTGGGTTCTTTACACCACAGGAGTATATTCATGCGCATCTGTAAAAAGTGTCGCACTTCAAACTTGATACTAAGT
>NZ_RXZH01000041.1 GCF_003970385.1 Vibrio aquaticus
ATACATCAGAGTAGTAGCATACTGTGAAACCAATCAGAGTAGTAGCATACTGTGAAACCATGTTGTCTGTGAATGTGACTAGGTAAGGCAGTTCCAGTGGTCGGTGTTGTGCATTGCACCAAGTGTTCAAGTGACACGGAACGCTGTGAGAATGTGCAGAGTGTCACCTGGTGGTTATGGTGTGACTGGAGTGATTGTGAACAGCTAYGATGTGGGTGCGACTCGTATGGTGAGTCAACATCCTACTTAAAAATAACACCAGGCACTTATTCAATAACGTTGTCCGGCAGCAACCACTTTGTCTAACTAAATTTCCTGCTCTCACTTGTAATTCTCTTTCCAACAACACAAAGCAAAACAACTTTCTAAGCGTGYAAACCATAGTTCACACTTTACAGCATTAAATACAGCTAAAGCTACAGAGATGGCACCCATGGAATACACTTACATAAAAGGTTCAGTCAATTATCAAATAACATGAYACCAAGAAATAATAACAACACCAATAACAATAAGCTCAGCATTGAAATATACAATATGACSAATTAACAAATAACAACAATAAATACATACATGAGACTCACCGARTAATAAAACTGTCACTTTGGCTTTAAATATGCAGACTTTGTAGACAAAAATGGTGCATGTTCCAAATGTCACTGCGGCTGCTGCTGCTGCTGCTGCTCATCAACCAACGTTGTTCAAGCTAATTTCCTTTMTATCTGATTCCAATGAATAATAATTATAMGAATAATAWTATCATCCCGTTAACTGAGTATTTAAAGCAGGCTTAATCTTCCAGTAGAATTATCAGCTACATYATGCAGTTTCCAGTGTAGCATCARGTAATCGCCGATAACATTCGGTGACCTGGAATGCTTTAACTAGAGAAGACGGTTGATAAATGAGCGTGAGCAGGGTCAGTGGAAAAAATAACAGTGTAAATAGATGTAGGATGAAGATGGATATGAGTGGGRTAAATGGAGGTTAAAGTAAAAAAAATGTGMATTYCCTATCATTTTTCTTGTGGTCGAGTGGTCTAAGGCGTTGGATCTGTCCTGCAGTGTTAATGGGCGCCGGATCGAGTCCC
>NZ_RXZH01000042.1 GCF_003970385.1 Vibrio aquaticus
AAATCACAGAATATATGGTTTATCCTTTCCTATTTTTCATTGTTTATTAATCATGGCCTTATACTCCAAACCCTCACTTTCAGTTCCCAAATCTCTCTACAGGTTAAATGTACATTATTCTTCCTAAAACTCATGCYCGTTTTTATCTATTGCAAGWAGACAAATAACTCAATAAACTTATGGATGCTGATCTACTAAGGCCGATCATACAAAGCTCAAAATCTGGCCACAAACWCTTGTGAGTTTCTCAATGTATTATTTTTCTTACCCTAAAATCTTTTTACTTATCTACAATTTTATACCCTCTCATACCTTTCGATTTGCTATTAGTTCTTACGTCTTTGAACCATTAGTTATCTTCATAGCGGTATGATATACTATGTGAACATCTAACCCATAAAATAAACTTTTTAACTATCTGATTTGCTTGTAACATGGACCTAGTAGAGACTGTATTCCAACTATGGGCTTTGATTAAAGCAGTATTCATAATTACCACAAACGTAAGAGAGCCTGACATCACAAAAGGAGGGAGGGTGTCGTTACTGACCAGCAAACATTACACAGATAGATGTAAGAACCTCTCTTTAGAACCTTTATGGCACCGTAGACTAAACAACAATTTAATATTCCTTTACAAAGCGATACATGGGCTCTCTTTTCTAACCTCCTGCCCGACTATCACCCACRACCCAGCCTRTAGACTTAGAAACAACGCATATACAYTACTTACCGTAAAACACCAAAAACAAAYGCGWTGTAMGTTTTTTACAGTACGGTAYAGYTTATTGTGGAACAGGCTGCCAATGCCTATCCGTAACTGTGATACGTTTACMAGATTCAAAARGCTAATWACYCTRTTTCTARASTCYAAAGMGCTTCAACATTYCCTTGAACTCCCGCCCACCRAKGAGGCACTTTATTACGGACCRCCYAGTRTCTAGAMAGAACAAGAATATAACGAGCCCGATTGTTGA
>NZ_RXZH01000046.1 GCF_003970385.1 Vibrio aquaticus
TTCAACGCGTCAAATGTGTTGTGGGTGAGAATGAGGTGATCAGGGAGTGAGTGCGTGAGTTAGGACGTGTGGAATGTGTGAAGAGAGTGTTTGACACAGTGGTGTATATGTATAGTGTAAATTCGAATGGAGTGTGGTGGAATTGACGTGTGGTAGTGGACAGTGGACGTGTAGTCGTTGGATGGAGAGATGATTGTGGAGTGGTATATTGCCACAGGGATTGAGAGTAATCCGGGTGTGTGTTGGTGGAGTAGTTGTACAGTGTGAGTGTATTGATGGATGTGTGACGAAGCGAGTGTTGATGTTGTTGATTTGTTTCGTCAGAAGTGGGAAGCGCCTCCGGGTGGGCTCGAACCACCAACCTTTCGGTTAACAGCCGAACGCGCTAACCGGTTGCGCCACGGAGGCGACATTCGTCGACCCCACACAGACCATACCACAACACAATACCAACTCACATCGCACACAACAACCAGCAACAAAACAAACACAATCACTAGCATGACCACCATTACACAAACACTGACACCAACTACAATACCAATTTCACACCACCAACACCAACACCAACACCAACACCACCACTAATCACCCACTCATCTAGTTCAGAATGCAGTCGAATCAGTCAGAGATTTGTTCCGACGAGTTTTGCATCGGTCTACATCGACACTGACTGGTCGTCAGGCAGTTGCATGGTAGACGTTTGAGTCCCTTGTTGGCAATATTCTGGTGATGAATTGCACTCGTGTGTCTTGTTCCCTATGTCCACATAGTGTGATCAGTTCGGTGATGATTGAGGAGCGTGTTTGCACGGAGAATTGGTTGGTATTCGCCAACTGCGTTGTCAAACAACATAGTGGAATTTCGAGTCTGACAGTTGATCAATTCAAC
>NZ_RXZH01000047.1 GCF_003970385.1 Vibrio aquaticus
TTTCTTAAGATAGAAATCGTATATCTTTCTTTCTCAGTGAGGTGTGTATATTTCATGGTTTTACTTCTTGGCGGGAGCAAAACTTATGAATACCACATCTCACTGTTTTATTTTTCAGAGGTGTCGCACTTCGTACTTGAATCCAAGAAACATAACAAACAATTCAACAGTGATTCGCAACGCTTGGCGCTCTCACTTCGGGTTGAGTTAAGTGTTTACGGCGCAGTGGTTTAGTTCAGAGTATGCGCTGCTCACACGTTAATTGGGCGTTATGTTTACTTGTATTTCAAAGGCTTAAAGGTCTTAGGCTCTGGTTCTTTGTCCCTTTGGCAATTCTTCCCTAGTAGACTCAGCAAATCCGACTTGTCGGCCTAATTTCTTGAATCTCTCAGCCCGTAAAACATGCCAATGTTCGCGGGTTGCTTCATTGTCAGGTCGTGGCGGTTGGCTTCTTGTTTAACTGGCTCAAAGTCGCTTTTAGGTTCTTTGCCAATTAGCATTTCAGCTTGGCAGTTGCCTCGGCAATTCAGCACTGTTTTGCGCTTTGGTTGGAAAGAAAGGGCGCTTGTTGTTTTTTTAGTCGGGTTGCCTCATTGGGCAGGGAAGTGAAATTACTGGTTTTGGGTTAGTCGCCTTTGGCGGCCAAGTAGGTTCTTGCCTTGTGGCTTGCGTCAGAAAACTGGTCAGAAATGGCAGTCCTTTCTCAATTAAGTCAGTAACTTGTGGTAAAACTTAGTATCAAGTTTGAAGTGCGACACTTTTTACAGATGCGCATGAATATACTCCTGTGGTGTAAAGAACCCAAGTCTTTTCCTTGGGCGCGAGTTTAGCTTTCCAGCTATTTGGTTACAGAGCCTCTGTGTCACGT
>NZ_RXZH01000048.1 GCF_003970385.1 Vibrio aquaticus
TCGCGCGCCAGACCATGGAAGTACAGCCGCTTGACGCAACGTGGAACAAGTCCTCGCGCGTTGCTAGCTGCACGACACTAACAGCTGAAACCGCCCACGATCGACCCGGGTCAGAGTCCAGTGACCTCACCACAACGCGCACCGAAGCACACAAAGCAGCAAAGGAACCAGCCCCCAACTGGACCGACACGTATCTGATCTCGGCCTGTCTGACCCGGCCCCCAGAGCCAATCCTGCTCCCGAAGTTACGGATCCAATTTGCCGACTTCCCTTACCTACATTGTTCAATTGCCAGAGGCTGTTCACCTTGGAGACCTGCTGCGGATATGGGTACGGCCTGCCACGAAAATTATACTGCCTCGCTCGGATTTTCAAGGGCCGACAGGAGCGTTCCGGACACCACAAGAAGGGTGGTGCTTTACGGAGGCTAGCCCCCTATCTCCGGACAAGCCGATTCCAGGGGGTGGATGCACTCCTAACAAAGAAAAGAGAACTCTTCCCAGAACTCCCGCCGACGTCTCCGAGGTCGGTTGCGTTACCGCGCTGGGCGCACGCCGAACCAAAGGCCCGACACACACCAATCTCCGTGGACAGGGTCGGGAATATTAACCCGATTCCCTTTCGCTACAGGGGGCTGCAATGCAACAGTACTTTGCAGATTACTGAACAAAGCCCGCGAACGGACAATGTCAGGCACCCCGTCTCTGTTCCGATTTACCGGATCACTTAGGACCGCCTGACCCATGGTCAACTGCTGTTCCCATGGAACCCTTCTCCACCTCGGCCTTCAAGGTTCTCACTTGAATATTTGCTACTACCACCAAGATCTGCGCCTGTGGTTGCTTCACCTAGGCTCACGCCTGAG
>NZ_RXZH01000006.1 GCF_003970385.1 Vibrio aquaticus
CCCCATGTGAGAGTAGGACATCGCCAGGCTTTAAATTATGGAACCATGCCTAAGGGCATGTTTACCACTGCGGAGTGGTAGTTCAGTTGGTTAGAATACCGGCCTGTCACGCCGGGGGTCGCGGGTTCGAGTCCCGTCCACTCCGCCACTTATCAGAAAGCCTAGTCTTACGACTAGGCTTTCGTCGTTTCTGGGGTATGGTTATGTAGAGCAACAGCCCAGCCAGACTTACGAATTCAGCCATTCCCCCATTTATAGATAAGCCCTGCTAGATATAGCAGGGCTTTTTGGTATGCGAAAAACAAGTTGTTATATACAAAAAGCGTATTTAGCTCTTGATATTCTTTCTAATCTTAACGATTGAAGATCGCGTTTGCAGTCACGCGTTGTCAGATATACAACAGAGTATTACTTCATATCTGGCTAAGGATTACGATATGTTAGATGCTCTTTTCTCTGTTCTTATCGCCCTTTGGAATCAGGATTTCTCTGTACTGCAAAGCCCGGAAAGTGCAATCATGATCTACACCGTGGTTGGTGCTCTGATATTTCTAGAGAGTGGGTTTATCCCTGCTGCGCCTTTTCCTTGCGATAGTGTTGTGGTTCTTTCAGGTACATTAGCTGCCGTAGGTGTACTAAACCCTATCGTAGTTCTATTGCTTATTTGTGTATGCGCAGCTTTAGGAAGTTGGGCAGGCTATTTACAAGGAACTTGGTTAAATAGGCTGCCTAAAGTGCAAGGGTGGGTAAAGGCTGTACCTAAGAATCGTATGCAGCAAGTCGATAGCCTGCTTGGCAAACATGGTCTCATTGCTTTGTTCAGCGCTCGATTTATTCCCGTGGTACGTTCATTATTGCCGTTGATGATGGGAATGCGAGCAAGTCAGGTTAACAAGTTCCACTACTTCTCTTGGTTAAGTGCAATTCTATGGACGTTATTACTGTGCTCGTTTGGTATGCTGTTACCTATGCTTCCTGAAGCGGTGAGCAAGTATATTACGGCTGCTCTCATGGCAGCTCCTGTGATTACCTTATGCGTAGCGCTTTCAAGTCTTCTAGTGATTAAGTTACGAAGAGTAGCAGCTAAACCTGAACCTCAAAGTGTCCGTGACGATCTTTAGACTCCAGTTACTAAAAAGCAGCTCAGAGAGCTGCTTTTTTAGTTATTGCCTAAGCAAACATAGTCTTATTTCAGCTCGGTTTCTTCTGAGTCCATTTCTTTCTGAGCTTGCTTTGCTTTTTCAATCATTGGTGTAATCGTCGAACCTTGAATTAGGATAGAAAAAACCACCACAGAGTAGGTCATGACCAAAATGATCTCTTTTACATCGATCAACTTGTCTTGAATTACCCAAATACCAGATGGGATAGATAGCGCCATTGCGAGAGCTAGACCGCCTCTGAGCCCTCCCCAGGTTAATATGTTCACAGAGTAAGGGTTATATTTGCGATAACGCTTAAAGCCTAAATAAGACAGAAATACGCTGATATATCGAGCCGCGAGTACTAGGGGAATAGAGAACGCCATGAGGATCCAGTCTTCTTTATGGAACTCGAACAAGAGCATCGACATACCAATTAATAAGAACAGAACGCCATTTAAAAACTCATCAATCAATTCCCAGAAGTGGTCTAGATGATCTTCACTCTCTTTAGAGAACCCAATAAAGCGAGTCCAGTTACCGATCATAATTCCTGAAACAACCATAGCTAAAGGCCCAGAGACGTGAATCACTTCTGCAAATGCATAGCCAGCGGTTGGAATACCGATGGTTAACAACAGCTCCATTGAGTGATCGTCGGTAGCACTGATCAAATAGTGGAATACCAGTCCAAGGACAAAGCCGTAAGCGATGCCTCCAAGCGCTTCTTGGGCAAACAGCATCGTCACACTGCCAACCGTTGGGGCCTCTGTGCCAAATGCGATGGTGAAGAGTGTTACGAAAATAACTAAGCCAAAGCCGTCATTAAATAATGATTCTCCTTCGATCTGAGTCGAGATTCGTTTCGGAGCATCTAACTTTTTAACGATAGCGAGTACAGCAATTGGGTCAGTTGGTGAGATAAGAGCCCCAAACAGCAAGCAGTACACAAGATCAAACTGGATTCCGATTAGCTGACAAAATCCGTACAGAGCAAAACCGATGAAGAAGGTAGAAAACAAAGTTGCAGCTAATGCTAGTACTGTTATTTCCCATTTCTGATCTTTTAGGTTAGGTAATTTGATACCTAAGCCTCCGGCAAACAGCAGGAATCCGAGAATCCCTTTTAGAAGGAAGTCCTCAAAGTTAATGCTTGCGACCGTATCTGATGCGATCTCCGTCAGTTGAAACCAATCATTCTGACCAGCAATGAGGATCAAAAGTGATAGCATCATTGAACCAGCGGTGATAGCGATGGTCGTTTGCATTTTTCCTATCTTGCTGTTTACGAATGCGATAAGCATGGCTGCAGCAGATAAAAAGCACAGGGTGTAATAGACCGACATGGGATTCTCAGTATGTAACAAATTATGAATAAGAATTTTCTGCCTACTGTGCTCAAATAGCAAACATTTTTTTGTCATATCAAAGTCATTAACTTCCTTGTTTAGACGTCTAGACTCCTTTTGAATGTGTGATAGGATGGCATGATAACTAAAGGAATGAGGCTGTACTGTGGGAAGTAATGTAAGGCAACAGATTGAAGCTCAATTAAAGCAACGTATCTTATTGATTGATGGTGGTATGGGCACCATGATTCAAGATTACAAATTGGAAGAACATGATTACCGCGGTGAACGGTTTTCAGACTGGCATTGTGATTTAAAAGGTAACAACGACCTTTTGGTTCTTTCTCAGCCTCAGTTGATCAAAGATATCCACGCAAAGTACCTAGAAGCGGGTGCGGATATTCTAGAGACCAACACCTTCAACGCAACCACGATTGCTATGGCTGATTATGAGATGGAAAGCCTTAGCGAAGAAATTAACTTCGCAGCTGCGAAATTAGCACGTGAAGCCGCAGATGAATGGACGGTAAAAACACCTGAAAAACCTCGTTATGTCGCAGGGGTTTTAGGCCCAACTAACCGCACTTGTTCTATCTCTCCCGATGTTAACGATCCAGGCTACCGTAATGTGAGCTTCGATGAACTTGTTGCAGCATACTCGGAATCAACTAAAGCTCTGATTAAGGGAGGTTCAGACCTCATCTTGATCGAAACCATTTTTGATACATTGAATGCTAAAGCGTGTGCATTCGCGGTCGAGACTGTTTTTGAAGAACTTGGCTTCTCATTACCAGTGATGATTTCTGGTACGATTACAGATGCCTCTGGTCGAACACTGTCAGGCCAAACAACTGAAGCTTTCTATAATTCACTCCGGCATGTAAATCCAATCTCATTTGGTCTTAACTGTGCTCTTGGCCCGGATGAATTGCGTCCTTATGTTGAAGAACTATCGCGTATCTCTGAATCATTTGTTTCTGCGCACCCGAATGCCGGTCTACCTAATGCGTTTGGTGAGTATGACCTTTCGCCAGAAGATATGGCGGTGCATGTCAAAGAGTGGGCAGAAAGTGGTTTTCTAAACCTCATTGGTGGCTGCTGTGGTACCACCCCTGAGCATATTCGCCAAATGGCTAAAGCAGTTGAAAGCGTTAAACCTCGCGCTTTACCTGAGCTGGTCACAGCCTGTCGCCTCTCTGGCCTAGAGCCCCTAACAATTGAAAAAGAGACACTGTTTATTAACGTTGGTGAACGTACCAACGTGACAGGCTCAGCTCGATTCAAACGTCTAATAAAAGAAGAGTTGTATGATGAAGCACTAGAAGTTGCTCGTCAGCAGGTTGAGAACGGTGCACAGATCATCGATATCAACATGGATGAAGGTATGTTGGATGCTGAAGCGTGTATGGTGCGCTTCCTGAATCTTTGTGCATCTGAGCCTGAAATCTCGAAAGTACCTATCATGGTCGATTCTTCTAAGTGGGAAGTGATTGAAGCTGGTTTGAAGTGTATTCAAGGTAAAGGCATCGTTAACTCCATTTCGCTGAAGGAAGGCAAAGAGAAGTTCGTTGAGCAAGCTAAGCTGATTCGCCGCTACGGTGCTGCTGTTATCGTTATGGCGTTTGATGAAGTCGGTCAGGCCGAAACGCGTGAGCGTAAGCTAGAGATCTGTACCAATGCCTACAATATTTTAGTTGGTGAAGTCGGTTTCCCGCCGGAAGACATCATCTTTGACCCTAATATCTTCGCAGTTGCTACAGGTATTGAAGAACACAACAACTACGCAGTGGACTTCATTGAAGCCGTTGCTGATATTAAGCGAGATTTACCACATGCAATGATTTCAGGTGGTGTATCGAACGTTTCCTTCTCTTTCCGTGGCAATAACTACGTGCGTGAAGCGATTCATGCTGTATTCCTCTACCACTGTTTCAAGAACGGTATGGATATGGGCATCGTAAATGCTGGTCAACTAGAGATCTACGATAACGTACCAGAGAAGCTCCGAGAGGCAGTGGAAGATGTGGTCCTTAACCGTCGTGATGATGGTACTGAGCGATTACTTGATATCGCCGCAGAGTATGCCAATAAAGGTGTTGGCAAAGAAGAAGATGCCTCTGCACTGGAGTGGCGTACTTGGGCGGTTGAGAAGCGCTTAGAACATGCGTTGGTTAAAGGGATTACTGAATTTATCGTCGAAGATACCGAGGAAGCTCGAGTCAATGCTTCTAAACCATTAGAGGTGATCGAAGGGCCTTTGATGGATGGTATGAACGTGGTGGGAGATCTATTTGGTGAAGGTAAGATGTTCCTTCCTCAGGTGGTGAAATCTGCACGTGTAATGAAACAGGCGGTAGCTCATCTAGAACCTTATATTAATGCGTCGAAACAAGCGGGTTCTTCAAACGGCAAGATTTTGCTAGCGACAGTAAAAGGCGATGTTCACGATATCGGTAAAAACATTGTTGGCGTAGTACTGCAATGTAATAACTACGAAATCATTGATCTTGGCGTGATGGTGCCATGTGAAAAAATCCTTAAAGTCGCTAAAGAAGAGAATGTCGATATCATTGGTCTGTCTGGCCTGATTACCCCATCTCTGGATGAAATGGTTCATGTCGCGAAAGAGATGGAGCGTTTGGATTTTGATTTACCATTGTTGATCGGTGGAGCAACCACATCAAAAGCCCATACTGCGGTTAAGATTGAGCAGAACTATAAGAACCCAGTGGTTTACGTAAATAATGCCTCTCGAGCGGTTGGTGTTTGTACATCATTATTGTCCGATGAGCGTCGCCCTGCGTTTGTTGAAAAGCTGGATGCAGATTATGAGCGTGTTCGTGATCAGCACAATCGTAAGAAGCCTCGTACCAAGCCCGTCACGCTTGAGCAGGCGCGTGCTAACAAGGTTGCGATTGATTGGGAAACTTACACGCCGCCAGTGCCAGCTAAACCAGGTGTGCATGTTTTTGATGACTTCGATATTGCAACATTACGTAACTACATTGACTGGACGCCATTCTTCATGACTTGGTCGCTTGTGGGTAAGTATCCAAAGATCTTCGAGCATGAAGAAGTGGGTGAAGAAGCTCAGCGCCTGTTTGAAGATGCTAATGAGTTACTTGACCGAGTAGAGAGAGAAGGCTTAATGCAAGCTCGTGGTATGTGTGCGCTTTTCCCTGCGGCGAGTGTCGGCGATGATATTGAAGTGTACACCGATGAATCTCGTACAAAAGTGGCGAAAGTACTGTGTAATCTTCGTCAGCAAACAGAGAAACCAACAGGTTTTAACTACTGTTTGTCAGATTACATTGCGCCGAAAGAATCCGGTAAGAAAGATTGGATTGGTGCGTTCGCGGTAACAGGCGGCATTAATGAACGTGAATTAGCTGATGAATACAAAGCACAAGGCGATGACTACAACGCTATTATGATTCAAGCAGTCGCTGATCGATTAGCTGAAGCATTCGCTGAGTGTTTACATGAACGAGTGCGTAAAGAGATCTGGGGTTATGCAGCTGATGAAAATCTTTCAAATGAAGATTTGATTCGAGAAAAATACCAAGGCATTCGCCCGGCGCCAGGTTACCCTGCTTGTCCTGAGCATACAGAGAAAGGCCCGCTTTGGGAACTTATGAATGTAGAAGAGACGATTGGGATGACGTTAACGTCAAGTTACGCAATGTACCCAGGGGCCTCTGTTTCCGGTTGGTACTTCTCGCACCCTGACTCTCGCTACTTTGCGATCGCACAGATCCAACACGATCAAGTGGAGAGCTACGCAGATCGTAAAGGTTGGAACATGCTTGAAGCGGAGAAGTGGTTGGGGCCTAACATTAACGGCTAGACGCAACGGTTAGATAAAAGAAAAGCGCAGTAGTGATTGCTACTGCGCTTTTTTGTTTCTATCGACTGATGAATTAAATCAGGATGGTGGCGAGCCCTAAGAATACCGATAAACCGATCACATCGGTGACTGTCGTCAGAGCCATACCTCCGGCCAAAGCGGGGTCTATGTTCATCTTTTTAAGTAGAATAGGAATGCTTACCCCTGCAATACCCGCAACGAGTAGGTTGGTCAGCATAGCGGCGGAGATAATCCCACCTAACATCCAGTTGCCTTTCCATGCCACGACAATACCACCAATGATCAACGCCCACATAATGCCATTGAGCAAGCCGATAGCGGCTTCTTTCATTAATAGTTCGCGCTTGTTCGAATCACCGATATGACCCAAGGCTAAACCGCGAATCACTAGAGCAACAGTTTGGTTACCCGCAACGCCACCCATTGACGGGACAATCGTCATGAGTACGGCAATAGCAGCCATTTGATCGAGAGTTGCTTCAAACATATTGGAAACAGAAGCGGCAGCTAAGGCTGCAAGTACGTTTGCACCTAGCCAAACACTTCGTTTACGAGCCGATTTTACGACAGGCGCAAAGGTATCTTCATCGTCATCCATACCGGCCATGCTCATCATCGAGTGTTCGGCATCTTCACGGATAACGTCTACTACGTCATCAATGGTAATACGGCCAACAAGGTGTTGGTTTTCATCGATAACAGGGGCAGAGACCCAATTACGGCGCTCGAAGAGACTCGCGATATCAGAGTCGCTCATCGTCACCTCGATCGCTTCATCCGCGTCTTCCATAACATCACTGACTTTGATATCGGGTTGAGTAGTGATCAGCGTTGTGATCGGCAATTCACCGATTAAGCGATTCTCTTCATCAATGACGTACAACGCATCGGTCGCCTCAGGAAGCTCACCTTTCATACGTAGGTAACGTAGAACAACATCGACATCGACATCACCACGAATGGTAATGACATCAGTGTTCATCAAACTACCCGCAGTATCTTCTGGATAAGAGAGGGCGGTTTCGACGAGTAGACGCTCAGCGGCATCCATTTGGGCTAGAACTTCACGAGAGACATCATCAGGAAGGCTACGAAGTACGTAGGCGACATCATCGGTCTCCATACCTTCTGTCGCTTCTGCCAACATCTCTGGGGCCATCTTAGACACCAGGTCGTCTTTGACATCTTCGTTTAGCTCATCGAGGATTTCACCATAGTCCTCTGGATCCGTTAGTTGCCAAAGGACTTCACGACTTTTTCGAGGAGAGGCTTCTAATAGATGCGCAATATCTTCAGGTTCCATGTCCTGCAGCTGACGGCGGACATGAACAAAGCGGCCATTTTCTAGAGCTTCTGTGACTTCTTGGAGGGCTTGGTGAGCTTGGTCAAATTCAATCTGCTCTGCCATTTTTTCCCCCTGACTCTATATGATTACAATGGTATGGATAGTAACGTAATTTTAGAGCGTATTTAATAAGTTAATGTTAAGGAAGGTCATTTAATCGTTGAGAGGTGCGTTATTCATCCTCATCAAACTTATCTTCGATAAGGTGGCAAACGGCTTCCAGTGCGGGGTGAGCGTCATTTCCTTCAGCGCTGATGGTGACATGCTCGCCTTGAGCGGACTCAAGCATTAATAACCCCATCACACTGTCTGCAGTCGCTTCTTTACCTTCGTGGTTTTGAATAGTGAGTATCGCGTTGAATGACTGAGCAAGCTCAACCAGTTTTACAGCAGCACGAGCATGGAGCCCTAAACGATTTTGAATTAAGACGGTGCGGCTTTGCTGCTGCATACACTATTCCTTGTGGTTTTTCTCTAATGAAGCGTGGCGGATTTGAACTTGATGACCTAACTGCGCAAAGTATTCGCCAATCTGCTGAGTCAGATAAACCGAGCGATGTTTTCCACCGGTACAACCAATGGCAACCGTGAGGTAACTGCGGTTGTTTTTTTCGAGCAGAGGTAACCAGTTTTCAATGAACTTCTGGATCTGCTGTTTCAGATCCATCACTTCTTGGTGGCCTTCTAAGAATGATTTTATTGGTGCGTCCAAACCTGTCAGAGGGCGTAAATCAGGTTCCCAATGTGGGTTTGGCAAAAAGCGCACATCAAAGACATAATCCGCATCACTCGGTAGGCCGTATTTAAAACCAAATGATTGGAATACCATCACGAGGTCTTTACGTTCACGGCCCTCGACTCGCATTCTGACCGTTTCACTCAAATCGTGCAGAGATTGCTGGCTACTATCAATGACGAGATCGGCATTCTCTTTTAAAGGAGAAAGAATACAGCGCTCCTTTTCAATGGCTTGCTCAAGTGAGGTGTTTTCTAAGCTCAATGTGAGAGGGTGAATACGGCGTGTTTCACTGTAGCGCTTAAGCAGGGTTTCTTTATTCGCGTCCAAGAACAGGACACTAAGATCAGAACTCTGTTTAAGCTTAGCTAATACATCTTCTACCAGGTTTGGTTCGGCAGGCAGGTTGCGGATATCAATACTGACCGCGACATTTTGCTTACTCGACTGGACAGAAGTGACAAACGTATCGAGCATGTCGACAGGAAGATTATCAACACAGTAATAGCCAAGATCTTCAAGAACGCGTAAAGCGACACTTTTGCCGGCACCTGAGTAACCACTGACTACAATAAGGCGCATTATTGGCTAACCATGATGTCGTAGAGCTCTTGGTCGGAGCTGGCTTTACGAAGTTGTTTTAAGATCTGCTTGTCGTTGAGACGTTCTGCCATACTAGAAAGAGTTTTAAGGTGCTCTTTACATTGTGCGTCAGGCACAAGAAGAGCAAAAAGTAGGTCAACAGGACGGTTATCGATGGCATCAAATTCTACCGGGGACTCGCACTGAAGTAGAACAGCGACCGCTTTATCACTGGAGTGCATACGAGCATGGGGAATGGCTATTCCATTTCCAATGCCAGTACTGCCCATTTTTTCACGGCTGAGCATACATTCAAATAGCTCGGTAGAGTTTTGCCCGGTTTGTTCAGCAACTAAATCGCTGATCATTTCTAGGGCACGTTTTTTACTAGTGCACTGGACTGCACTTTTGGTGCAGTCCAGTGTAAGGATTTCGCTTAATTGCATGGTGTTAGTGAGCGTTTAGCTTCTCTTTGTGCTTGTTTAGCTGTCGTACTAATTTGTCGACTAAGGAATCAATGGCTGCATACATGTTTTCATCATCCGATGAGGCATGAATTTCACCTTGATTGACGTGAAGGGTAGCTTCTGCGATTTGGTTAAGTTTTTCAACTTTTAATACCACATGAACGCTATTGATATGGTCGAAAAAGCGTTCAAGCTTCTGAAATTTTTCATTAACGTAGTCTTGCATTGAATCGGTTAGATCAACGTGATGGCCAGTAAGATTAATTTGCATAGACTTTCCTTCTCGGTTAAATGCCTTAAAGTAGGCGTTTGCGCTGACTTGAAGGAGCGATACCTAATGATTCTCGGTACTTCGCTATTGTTCTTCTAGCGACCTGAATTCCTTGGTCAGCGAGTAGAGCTGCAATTTTACTATCACTGAGAGGCTTTGCGCTGTTCTCTGCAGCAACGAGCTTCTTAATGAGAGCGCGGATTGCAGTGGATGAACACTCTCCGCCGTTGTCGGTACTGACATGGCTTGAGAAAAAGTACTTCAGTTCAAAAATACCACGAGGAGTATGCATATACTTCTGCGTGGTGACCCTTGAGATGGTGGATTCGTGCATTTCGACAGCTAATGCAACGTCATTGAGCACCATCGGCTTCATAGCTTCTTCACCATATTCGAAGAAATCACGCTGATGTTCAACAATACACTTAGCAACTTTGAGCAGTGTCTCGTTTCTACTTTCTAAGCTTTTTATCAGCCATTTAGCTTCTTGCAAGTTGGTGCGAATATACTGGCTATCAGAACTGCTGCCTTTACCTAGTGCTGCATATTGCTGATTAACTTTGAGTTTTGGAATTGAGTCGGGGTTAATCGTAACCACCCACTTCCCATGATCTTTAAAAACCGAGACATCTGGAACCACGTATTCAGCATGCTCTGAAGAAATACGGCTGCCGGGTCTTGGGTCTAATTGCTGAATAAGTTTCAGCGCTTCACGGAGCTCAGCTTCTTTAAGCTTCGTTTCTTTAATGATGAGCTTGTAATCACGATTGCCTAATTGAACGATGTGGTGAGTAAGGACTAACTTAGCCTCTTTCAACCAAGGTGTATCTTCAGGGCATGTCGCCAACTGAAGCAGTAAGCAATCTTGAAGGTTATTGGAAGCAACACCGAGAGGATCAAACTGTTGAATGCGTTTACGAACCGCTTCAATCTCTTCGATTTCGATCTCTTCGTTGTTAAAGCTTTCTAAGATCTCTTCAGTTGAAACTGTGAGGTAGCCATAATCGTCAATCGCATCGATGAGCGCTAAGGCAATGGTGCGATCTGTTTCGCTGAACGGTGTAAGGTCGAGCTGCCAAATTAGGTAGTCGTGCAGAGATTGTGTCGTCTCACCTTGGTAGACCGGCATGTCATCATCAACAGCGATACCGGTACTTCCTGTATTCGCGCTGTAGACATCTTCCCAAGTGGTATCGATTTCTAGGTCGTTACTGATTTCTGATTTTTCAATCAGTTCTGAACTGTCTTTGACATCAGGCTCTGCTGAATCAGAAACGTCAACGGTCGGTTCTTTTTCTTCGCTGCGGGCATTGTCTTCTGATGATGGCTCATCACTGCTCTCTTCAACCTCCAATAGTGGGTTGGAATCCAAAGCTTCTTGAATCTCTTGTTGAAGATCTAGCGTTGACAGTTGCAACAAACGAATCGCTTGCTGCAATTGAGGAGTCATCGCTAACTGCTGTCCTAGCTTGAGTTGTAATGAGGGTTTCATTCAGTATTGTTTGCCTTAATGCTGGAGAATCTTACCGTTCTTCCCTTTAATCATAGTCGGAATTGTTCGCCTAGATAAACTTGTTTTACTTGTTCGTTATTCAATACTTGGTCAGGAGTCCCTTCTGCAATGAGGTGTCCCTGACTTACGATGTAGGCTTTTTCACATACATCCAGTGTTTCACGCACGTTGTGGTCAGTGATAAGCACACCAAGGCCACGATCGCGAAGATGCTCAATGATCTTCTTGATATCGATTACCGAAATTGGGTCAACGCCGGCAAACGGCTCATCAAGCAAAATGAATTGAGGGTTAGCGGCTAATGCACGTGCGATCTCAACTCGGCGGCGTTCACCACCTGATAATGCCATACCAGCGCTAGCGCGAATGTGCTGAATGTGGAATTCTTCCAACAAATCTTCTAGCTTGTCTTGACGCTCTTCGCGAGTCATCTCTTCACGTGTTTCAAGCACTGCCATGATATTGTCTTCAACCGATAGTTTACGGAAGATAGAGGCTTCTTGTGGCAAGTAACCAATACCCATGCGAGATCGGCTGTGCATTGGCAAAATACTGATGTCTTTATCATCGATGGTGATGGCACCTTGGTCGCGTGCTACCAAGCCAACAATCATATAAAACGAGGTGGTTTTACCTGCACCATTTGGGCCTAGCAGACCAACGATTTGGCCTGATTCCACTTGAAGACTTACGTCTGTTACAACCGTTCGGTTGCCATAAGTTTTTGCTAGGTGCTCAGCTTTGAGTATTGCCATAATTATTCTTGTACAGTTTGTGGCTGAAGTACGGTAGAAACGCGGTCGCCTTTCTGTTTACCATCAGCAATCAGCTTTTGAGAAGAGATTTTGTAGCGAATTTTGGTTCCGCGGATCACACTGTCATCCTGAGAAAGCATCGCTTGATCGATCATCGTTAGCTGATCTTCAACCATCACGTAATAGAGTTCTTTTGCTTCACCATACAGCGTCTTACCATCATCAGTGAGCTGAGAAAAAGTCGCTAGATTGCCGTAGCCTTCAATCTCTTGAATTGAGCCATCTTTAGGGTCGCGAGTAACGATGACTTTGTCAGCATTAATATTGATGCTGCCTTGCTTGAGTTTTACATCCCCAAGAAAAGTGACTTTGTTGCTCTGCATATCGAGCTGCTGACTATCAGAGTCGATATACACAGGTTGATCTTGGTCTGTAGATAGCGCTAGGGCTTGGCTCGACAGAAATAAGCAAGAAATCAGACTAAGGTGTGAGAGTTTCATATCTACCTTGTACGTGTTTGTATAGGGTCGCGTGATTATCGGCAAAGTTGCCGTTCATCGCTTGTCCTACCGTTTCAAATTGTGGGCCGACTAAGGTGACTTGGTTGTCTGCCCAAAAATCTCGGCTGTCTAACTGAATATTCATGATTTCA
Organism: Vibrio aquaticus; assembly: GCF_003970385.1. GTDB lineage: Bacteria > Pseudomonadota > Gammaproteobacteria > Enterobacterales > Vibrionaceae > Vibrio > Vibrio aquaticus. Next base: position 12,681 of record NZ_RXZH01000006.1, read on the forward strand.
GTTGAAAGCGTGTCAAAACCAGACTCAGGGAGTAGGTTGGTTGCCAGTACGTCTTCATAGAGTGTTAACACGTGATCTTTGGTTAACACGCCACGCACAGCGGTAATTTCCCACTCTTGAGTGGTGCCTTCCTTGTACACTTTTAGGACAGGCTGCTGAAAGAGTGTATCGCCACTTTTTGCGTAGTGGTCAAGATTGACCGATGTAATGACATAGCTACGGATGCCTTGGTCGTTATAGGAGGTATTCTCTAACCCTTCGCCACTGAACATCGGTAACTCGGTATCTGGTTCCACTTGAATATCATAACTCTGCTGCTTATCGAAAAGATAGTAACCAGACCAGCATATTACGAAAGCCAAAATGATATAACCAATACGAGATAGACTCATATACTTAAACCTTTGTGCACATCGAGTTCATTTCGTGCTTGAAGAATGAGGTCGCAGACTTCCCTAACTGCGCCATGACCACCCCGGATAGAGGTAACGTAATTAGCCCTTTTCGCAAGCAAAGGGTGACCATCAGCGACACAAACCTTTAGTGCTACTTGTTCCATGACAGGCCAATCAATCAGGTCATCGCCAATGTATCCAGTTTGCTCTGGGGCGATGTTGAGTTTTTGGCAGATATCGTGATACGCCTTAATCTTATCGTCTTGGCCCTGATAGATCAGTGAAATACCCAGTGCTTTCATTCGGTTTTCTACAATCTGAGAGCGACGACCAGTAATAATGGCAATCTCGATACCTGCATTCATTAGAGATTTTACGCCATAACCATCACGAGTGTGGAAGGTTTTTAACTCTTCACCATCATTGCCCATATAGATGAGACCATCAGAGAAGACACCATCGACATCACAAATCAGCAGCTTTATTTCTTTGGCAAGCGCTAGAATAGAAGGTTCCACTGGTTGGTAGAGAGTTTCAATCATTTCAGGCATTACATCACTCCTGCTTTCAATAGGTCGTGCATATTCAGTGCGCCAACCACTTTACCGTCTTGGCAGAGGATAAGGCCGTTGATGCTTTTGTCTTGCATTAAGTTCAACCCTTCTGCCGCCAGCATATTTGGCTCTGCAACGGTTGGGTTCACTGTCATGACATCACCAATAAGTGCGCTGTGAATATCAATACGCTTATCAAGAATACGGCGTAAGTCACCATCGGTGAAAATACCGACAAGCAGCTGGTGGTCATCAACGACGGCTGTCATCCCAAGGCCTTTTTGGCTGATCTCTAGGAGCGCATCGCGTACAACAGTGGTTGGAGTAACTAAAGGCAAGTCACGGCCTGTGTGCATGATGTCTGAGAGCTTGAGTAACAGTTTTCGCCCTAGTGCACCACCTGGGTGAGACAGGGCAAAGTCATCTGAGGTAAAACCTCGCGCCTGCATCAGCGCCATTGCGAGAGCATCACCCATGACGAGGGTGGCTGTTGTGCTTGATGTCGGAGCGAGTTGAATAGGGCAAGCTTCTTTCGGCACAGTAATTTGCAAGTGCAGATCAGACAACTTGGCCATGTTCGAACTTGGCTTGCCTGTCATACTAATGATCTTGATGTTCAAACGCTTTAAGACTGGGAATAACCCCAAGATCTCTGAAGATTCACCGGAATTCGATATCGCGAGTACGATGTCACCGGATTCAATCATGCCTAGGTCACCATGAGCGGCTTCACCTGGATGAACAAAAAATGATGAGGTCCCCGTACTGGCCAGTGTCGCTGCAATTTTATTGCCTACGTGACCAGATTTACCCATCCCCATCACAACCACTTTGCCATCTTTATTGGCCATGATCATCTCACAGGCTTGGACAAAATCTTGGTTGAAGTACTGATCAAGCTGTTCTAGCGCAGCGATTTCGGTCTTGAGTACATCTAATGCAGCAGAACGATAATCAAACATTGAGAGCTCCCAACCGTCTTACGCGGTCATGTTCATAATTAGGTAAGCTTGGTAAGCGATAAAGGTAAGAAACAGTGCAGCACCTTCAAAGCGATTGATGCTGCGAGATTTACCTAAGGCCATAGCAACAAGAAGCAGGGATACGCCAAGCATGACCCAGAAATCTCGGCCCATCGCGTATTCACTTAGAATTGAAGGGTTAAGGATGCCTGGAATACCCATAACCGCAAGAATATTAAAGACGTTCGAACCGATGATGTTGCCTACTGCCATATCGTCTTCACCTTTCATAACACCCGCGAGCGATGCAGCAAGCTCAGGAAGGCTTGTACCCACCGCGATGATCGTTAGACCAATCACAAGGTCACTCATGCCAAAGTATTGAGCAATCACTACGGCATTATCAACCAGCACATCAGCAGCCAGTGGCAGAACAATCAAACCAATGACGACCCACATACCAGCTTTGGCATTGCTTACGCCTTCTGGGACTTCTGATTCTTGTTCTTCGATAAGAACGTCACCATTTTTCTTCTCATTGCGGCTGATACGAAGCATGGCAAGAATAAAGGCTGCAAATAAAACAAAAAGCAACACGCCTTCGTAGAAGCCTAGGTGGCTGTCCCATAGCAGGACGCCAGCAAGAACCGTAACACCAATCATGAGTGGCAGTTCACGGCGTAGGACACCAGAGCTGATTGAAAGCGGTTTAATGAGGGCCGTAATACCCAGAATAAGTGCGATATTGGCAATGTTCGAACCTAAAACGTTGCCGACTGCGGTATCTGTTTTACCATCAAGTGCCGCCGTCGCTGAAACCATCATTTCAGGTGCAGAAGAGCCCATTGCTAGAATCGTCATACCGATCACAAGTGGTGAAATGCCGACATTGCGAGCGAGTGCTGCAGCGCCAAAGACCAGTTTGTCAGCACTCCAAACCAAAAAAATTAATCCGATAATGAGAAACGCAACGGCTTCGAACATGATGATTCCTAAACAGTAAACAACGAGAGAATTTAACCGTTAATTTTGACGGTTTGCTATATAAAAGGGAAGCGCTTCATACAAATAAATTGTTAACTTCATTGATGTGTCATCGAGTACTAAGAGCAGAGTTCAGTATTTTACCTAGTCACAGAGAGACTACATTTAATTGTACAGTGCTTTTAATTATGCGGGAATGTGCTTATGATTGCCCATTCTTACAGGAGCGATAAAGAGTGGGCATGGAACTGAAAGATTTGGTAACGGTTAAGCAGCTAACCTTTTCTCGTGGTGAGCGCAAAATCTTTGATGACGTGAACATACGAGTTCCTAAAGGGAAGATCACCGCGATTATGGGACCTTCAGGGATTGGTAAAACCACCTTGTTGCGTTTGATTGGTGGGCAAATTTACCCTGATTCAGGAGAAATTTGGTTCGATCAGAATAATATCCCGACATTGAGTCGTTCTAAGCTCTATCAAGAGCGTAAAAAAATGAGCATGTTGTTCCAGTCAGGTGCGCTATTTACCGACTTAACGGTTTTTGACAACGTGGCGTTTCCACTTCGCGAACATAGCGAGCTCGATGAATCTCTTATTCGCACTCTTGTCTTACTCAAATTAGAAGCGGTAGGGCTACGTGGCGCGGCTGAACTGATGCCTAGTGAGCTTTCTGGCGGTATGGCAAGACGAGCGGCGTTAGCCCGTGCCATCGCTTTAGATCCTGAACTGATTATGTTTGATGAGCCTTTTGTCGGCCAAGACCCCATTACCATGGGTGTGCTGGTGGAGCTGATTCGTAATCTCAATCAAGCTTTGGGCGTTACCTCTATTGTTGTATCACACGATGTACCGGAAGTGATGAGCATTGCAGATTGGTGCTATATCTTGGCAAATGGCAAAGTGGTTGCTAGCGGGGCTCCTGAAGAGTTGCTCGCTAATCCTGATCCTCAAGTTCAGCAATTTCTTAAAGGTGACGCAGATGGACCTGTGCCATTTCGTTATCCGTCTCAACCTTTAGCCAAGGAGCTTTTCTCATAATGGCTAGTCTCGTAAATTTCGTTGCCTCAGTAGGCCGAAGAAGCATGGCGGTATGCGAAGCGTTTGGCCGAGCAAGCCTGATGTTGTTTGGTGCGCTTGCAAGCCGGCCTCAACCGATTAAAAACCTCCCTCTCTTGGTGAAGCAGCTCTACAGTGTTGGCGTTCACTCATTACTCATCATTGTTCTGTCGGGCCTGTTTATTGGTATGGTACTCAGTCTGCAAGGCTACGTTATTTTAGTCGACTTTGGTGCTGAAGGCGCGTTAGGCCAAATGGTCGCACTCTCCTTACTGCGAGAGCTTGGTCCTGTGGTCACCGCCTTGTTGTTTGCTGGTCGAGCCGGTTCCGCGTTGACGGCAGAGATTGGTTTGATGAAAGCAACAGAACAGTTATCCAGTATGGAGATGATGGCGGTTGACCCTCTTAAGCGCGTGATTGCACCTCGTTTTTGGGCCGGTGTGATCTCGATGCCGCTGCTTGCGATGATCTTTATGGCTGTCGGCATTTGGGGCGGTCAATTGGTTGGTGTGGATTGGAAAGGCATTGACCACGGCAGCTTCTGGTCTGCGATGCAAGCGTCTGTCGAACTTAGGCAAGACATAGGTAACAGCATGATCAAGAGCTTTGTGTTTGCCGTCACTGTGACTTGGGTAGCCCTGTTTAATGGTTACGATGCGATTCCAACCTCGGAAGGCATCAGCCGCGCGACAACACGCACAGTTGTGCACTCTTCATTGGCTGTACTTGGACTAGACTTCGTACTAACTGCCTTGATGTTTGGTAATTAAAGGATGTTCGGGAATTAATCATGCAACAAACTCGAAAAGTTGAATTATGGGTCGGTAGCTTTGTTCTCGCTGGAATTTGCGCAATTCTGGTGATGATTTTTCAAGTTGCTGACGTGAAAGGGCTTGGCTCAAACGATACTTATACGCTTAAAGCGGAATTTGACAACATTGGCAGCCTAAAGGTGCGCTCGCCTGTGAAGGTCGGTGGCGTGGTTGTCGGGCGTGTCACTAATATTGGATTAGATAGTGAGTCCTTACTTCCGGTTGTCACTATGGCTGTTAGTAGTACATACAATCAGTTTCCAGAAACGTCGAGCGTGAAGATTCTGACATCAGGCTTGATTGGTGAACAGTACATTGGTCTAACACCAGGGTTCGTCTTTGATGATGAGCAGATGCTGGTGGAGGGTGATTACATTGAAGACACCAAGTCAGCACTCGTGCTAGAGGACTTAATTGGTCAAGTACTGTATAGCGTTGGCGGCAATTCAGACAGTGAGGAATAGAGATATGTGGAAAAAGTTAGTACTTACTCTTTGTTCTTTACTCGCAGCGTTTAATGTTGCAGCGCAAGAGATAGATAAAACTCAGCCTTATCAGATGATGAAGCAAGTGTCTGAGCAAGCGTTCTCGCGTTTGAAGGCAGAACAAGAACAGGTGCGTCAAGATCCTGAGTACCTCAAAGTCATCGTTGAAGAAGAGCTGATGCCGTACATCAACGAAAAGTATGCGGCCCTAAAGTTATTAGGTCCTAACTTGAAAGGGGCCAAGCGTGAAGATGTGGCGACCTTTATCGTGGCATTTCGCTCTTACTTAGTGACGTCGTATGCACAGGTATTGACCCAATATACCGATCAAACGATTGAGTTTGGGCCTGAGCCTAAAGTGAACCCAAATAAAAGTATTACAGGCGTAAAAGTTGACATCGTTGATGCGCCACGACCAAACATTAAGCTTGAGTTCAAACTGCGTAAAGATAAGAAAAGCGGTGAATGGCAAGCCTTTGATATGATCGCTGAAGGGATCAGCTTGCTGTCTAGCAAGCAGTCTGAATGGAGCAGTAAGCTACGCCAAGAAGGCATTTTGGCGGTAGCGAATGACTTAGAGCAATTGGCAAAACAGCCGATTCGTCTTGAGAGTAAATCCCAATGACGGACGCAAGCTGGCTTGTAAAGGGCCAAGACTTATTTGAGTTTGAAGGCCCGCTCGATAGAGAAACCGTTCCTAAGCTATGGAAGGAATTGCAGTCCATTCAATGGCAAGGTGAGTGCGTGGAAGTTTCTCTTGGTAAGCTAGGTCGAGTAGACTCTGCTGGAATGGTGATGCTAATTCACTTAATAGAGAATGCAAAAAAGCAAAACTGTCATATAATGCTCAGTTTCGTGCCGGATGAACTGCGCACACTATTTCAGCTTAGTAACGTTGATGAATGGATTGCTGAGCACTTAAAGAATACTACAGGGGTGAATTGTGGATAGCGCAAAAGTACAACAGATTTTAAATGAAGCACTGAGCTTAGAAGAGCTACACGTAAAAGGCGAAGGTAGTCACTACGAAGTTGTTGCTGTTGATGCTTGTTTCGATGGAATGAGTCGCGTTAAAAAACAACAATTTATCTATGCACCACTAATGGAATACATCCAAAGAAATGACATCCATGCTGTTTCAATTAAAGCTTACACTCCCGATGAGTGGGCTCGTGATAAGAAGCTGATGTCGCTGTAAGGTTTTATAATGGAAAAGTTTCGAGTAACAGGTTCTGACCAGCCGTTGGTTGGTGAGGTCACTATTTCTGGTGCAAAAAATGCTGCACTACCGATTTTATTTGCATCAATTTTGGCGGAAGAGCCTGTTGAGGTAACTAACGTTCCGCATCTACGTGACATCGACACAACGATGGAGCTGTTAAAGCGCCTAGGTGCAAATGTTGAACGCAATGGTTCTGTGCATGTAGACCCAAGCAGTATCAATGAATTTTGCGCGCCGTATGACTTAGTGAAAACAATGCGTGCTTCTATTTGGGCATTAGGTCCATTAGTCGCGCGTTTTGGTCAAGGCCAAGTATCACTTCCTGGTGGTTGTGCTATTGGTGCTCGTCCTGTGGATTTGCATATTCATGGTCTAGAGCAGCTAGGTGCGACAATCACACTTGAAGACGGTTACGTGAAAGCGAACGTTGATGGCCGTCTAAAAGGCGCTCATATCGTGATGGATAAAGTGAGCGTTGGTGCAACGATCACTATCATGTGTGCCGCTACGTTAGCTGAAGGTAAAACCGTTTTAGATAATGCTGCGCGTGAGCCTGAAATCGTCGACACCGCTGACTTCCTAAACAAGTTGGGTGCGAAGATCTCAGGTGCAGGTACAGACACCATCACAATTGAAGGTGTTGAGCGCCTAGGTGGTGGTAAGCACGCTGTGGTTGCAGACCGTATTGAAACGGGTACTTTCCTGGTGGCTGCTGCGGTATCTGGCGGTAAAGTGACGTGTCGCAATACTAAAGCACACTTGCTAGAAGCGGTACTGGCTAAGCTTGAAGAAGCGGGCGCGAAAGTAGAAACAGGTGAAGACTGGATTTCTCTTGATATGACGGATCGTGAGCTTAAAGCCGTTACGATTCGTACTGCGCCACACCCAGGTTTCCCTACGGATATGCAAGCTCAATTCACGCTACTTAACCTGATGGCGAAAGGCGGCGGTGTTATTACAGAGACTATCTTTGAAAACCGCTTTATGCACGTGCCAGAGCTCATGCGCATGGGCGCTAAAGCAGAGATTGAAGGTAACACAGTTATCTGTGGCGATGTTGAAGAGTTAAGCGGCGCTCAAGTAATGGCAACGGATCTTCGTGCTTCAGCGAGCCTAGTGATTGCAGGCTGTATTGCCCAAGGCGAAACCATTGTTGATCGTATCTATCATATTGATCGTGGTTACGACAAAATTGAAGATAAGCTTTCAGCATTAGGTGCGAACATCGTCCGCTTTCAAGACTAATTTAGCTTTGAGCTAACATTTGTAAGCCGAAACGCAAGTTTCGGCTTTTTTATGAGCGATAGATCAGTTAGAGTCTGGTCAACGAATTTTGACTCCTAGAGTTGTTGGAGAACCCTAATGATTGCACTGTTCCGTGTATTAGCTGTTGCGATTTTTGCAGTCGTAATGTTTGTGTTCGGCTGTGGCTACTGCTTATTAAGCCCACGTAACCCGAAGCACGTTTTCACTTTTGGACGTCTGTTTGGCAAGATGTCACGAGTCTTTGGCATCAAGCTAGAGCTGCGTATTCCTGAAGATGCGTATCAGCGTGGGCAGCATATCTATATTGCTAACCACCAAAACAACTGGGATCTATTTACGGTCTCTTCGGCTGTTACACCAAAGGTAGTGACAGTCGGCAAGAAAAGCCTAGCTTGGATGCCTTTATTTGGTCAGCTTTATTGGCTGACAGGTAACATCTTGATTGACCGAGCTAACCGTTCTAAAGCAAAGGGGACGATTGATCAGGTTGTTGACCAAATGAATCAAAGTGACGTCTCAGTATGGATGTTCCCTGAGGGGACTCGTTCTCGTGGTCGTGGCTTACTGCCTTTTAAAACCGGTGCCTTCCATGCCGCTATTGGTGCCCAGCTACCAATCATCCCTATTGTATGTAGTTCAACGGGGGGGGTTAAGTTGAACCGCTGGAACAATGGCCATGTGATTGTTGAAATGCTGCCTCCAGTTGCTGTAGAAGGCTACGGAAAAGAAAATGTACGTGAGCTAGCCAATCAGTGCCGAGAGCAAATGGAAGCGAAGCTAGAGGCCTTAGATAGCGAAGTGGAAATGCTGAACCAACAGGAAGGCGTTAAAGCTTAATCATAAAAGCACGTTCGATGAGTAGAAGCCAGCAGTGTTACCATTGCTGGCTTTTTTATATCTGCTATTTTTTATGTGTAGAAGCCCGCTCACGATAGCGATGTTGTGATTTACTGATGGGTATTGAGCAGCAGGACAGGGGAAGCGGAGCGTTAAATCGAGAGAATTGCACGCATAAAAAAAGCCAAGTCTTTCGACTTGGCTTTAAAAAGTGGCTCCTCCTGCTGGGCTCGAACCAGCGACCTGCGGATTAACAGTCCGTCGCTCTACCAACTGAGCTAAGGAGGAATTATTCTTTTTATGTTCTTTCTTAAAGAAGAAAGAATGGTGCCGACTACCGGAATCGAACTGGTGACCTACTGATTACAAGTCAGTTGCTCTACCTACTGAGCTAAGTCGGCACACTAAATTGGCTCCTCCTGCTGGGCTCGAACCAGCGACCTGCGGATTAACAGTCCGTCGCTCTACCAACTGAGCTAAGGAGGAATTGTCCAATGTGAAAAGAAATGGTGCCGACTACCGGAATCGAACTGGTGACCTACTGATTACAAGTCAGTTGCTCTACCTACTGAGCTAAGTCGGCGCACTTTATTTCTTTTCATTGCTGTTGTCTGATTTAGACACCAACAAATAAATTGTGGTGCCCGGAGGCGGAATCGAACCACCGACACGAGGATTTTCAATCCTCTGCTCTACCGACTGAGCTATCCGGGCGACGAGGTGTATTAAACGGCTTTTCGTGTTTCAGGTCAACATTAAATTGCAAAAAAAATATCGTTTGTTGTTTTTCTATACTTAATGGGCTGTTTTTATCCATTTTGAACAAAGAATGTATAGGTTGCAGTAGGGGATCTCGATAGGAAAAGGTGAAATAGTTTGGTTTTGGTCGTAAAAAAGCACGCGAAGAGGCGTGCTTTTTACTAGTCTACGGTTAATCAGTTCTTAACGTTGAACTTACTTACCCAATTTTCCAGTTCATTTGATAACTGAGTCAGACTTTGTGTGCTGTTGTGACTCTCTGTCACCACGCTACTGAGCTGATTACCACTGTCTTCAATCATGTTGATACGTTGCGAAATATCATCGCTCACTTGAGTCTGTTCAGCAGCGGCTGTCGCAATTTGATGACTCATTTGTGTGATGGATTCAAGGGCAACCACAATCTGCTGTAGTGCTTCAGAAGCGTGTTGTGACTCTTCAACCGTGTTTTGGCTCGTTTCCGCACACACTTCCATGGTCTGGATAGCATTGCGAGAACCTTCTTGCAGGTTGTTAATCATTTGCTGAATTTCTTTGGTGCTATCTTGCGTGCGACCCGCGAGATTACGTACTTCATCAGCAACAACAGCAAAACCACGACCTTGCTCACCTGCGCGAGCGGCTTCAATGGCTGCGTTCAGTGCCAATAGGTTGGTTTGCTCTGCGATGTCACCGATCACATCAAGGACTTTCACAATGTTGTTTACGTCACTGTCTAGGTCAGCAACCGCCTTGCTCGCCGCGCCCAGTTGAGAAGCTAAGCCTTGGATATTATCAACCGTGTTGTGGATCAGTTTCTGCGTATGTTGGCTCTGCTTATCCGCTTCGTCTGTATTGCGTGCAGTGTCACTGGCTGAATCAGCGACGTTATTCGCAGAAGAGGCCATTTCTGTCATCGCCGTGGCGATCATTGCGGTCGATTGCTGCTGGGAGTCAGTCAGTTGAGCAATGCTAGAGGCACGGCCTTCAACACTGTTCAGTTCGTCACGCAAAGCATGCATTGAGGTATCTAGGTTATTCACTAGCTGTGCCAGTGATTGACTCATCTGTTGCACGGCTTCGTAGATACTGCCTTTTGGCGCCGTCGTATCGAAAGAAGCTTGAATGTTGCCGTTTGCTACTTCTTGAACGGCGAGGCGTACATCTTTTGGCTCACCACCAAGTAGAGCTAGCATGCGACGAATGGAGATGATTAATGAGGCTAGAATTGCAGACGCGATGATGAAACATAGGAAGAGCTGCCATTGAGCTGTTGACCAAAAGCGAGCATTTACCTCATTGAAGCCAATACCTGTACCGACAACCCAGCCCCAGTGAGGTGTTTTCTCTGCAATAGAGAGTTTTTCTTCAATCGTGCCGTCTGGCAGTTTCTGTGTCCAAGTATACTCAACAATCTGACCTGTTTTACGACCAAGCACATCTAAAATAAGTTGACCGACACTGTCGCCATTCCCATCTTTAAAATCATGGAAGCTAGTGCCGTGTAATTGAGGATCGAGAGGTGTAGCAACAAACGTCATGTTCTCATCGGCAACGTAGACATACTCGTTGTCTTTATAAATGTTGTTGCGAAGTAGACGTGTTGCGAGTGCTTTTGCTTGCTCTTCTTCAAGAGTGCCATCAAGAGACATCTTTTCGACTTCAGTCAAAATACTATAAGCACTTTTAAAGAGCTCAGTTACTCTGGCTTTGTTATCGAGGTTACTTGCTACACGCAGAGTCCATAGCCCGGTCGCGGTTAAGGCAAGTAATGCGAAGAGAATAATGCCTGACAGTAAGTAGGCTTGTGTTTTCAATTTCATGTAGTGGCTCACAAGACAACGCCTTCATCAGAAAGCGGTTGAATTCGTTCTAGTAATAAGAATGTCATTTTATTGTAGTTCAAAAGAAGCGAGTAGCTGGGAAAGATGAAATTATGATTCAGATTAAATTTTCGCATCAAAATAATTAAATCTTTAAGAAATCACACACATATATAAAATCAACCAAGTGAGCGTTTAATTGAATCAGAGGTGCTTTGACTAAACCCAAAAGAAAAGCAGTAGTGAGCAATTGAGGAACATACTCACATCAGAGTAGACTTTGCGAGCTTGGTGAGAAAGTTAGAAGTGACAGATACAAAAAAAGCCAAGTCTTTCGACTTGGCTTCTGATGTGGCTCCTCCTGCTGGGCTCGAACCAGCGACCTGCGGATTAACAGTCCGTCGCTCTACCAACTGAGCTAAGGAGGAATTATTTGTTGTGTACTGTATTTAACAATGCACCAAATAATGGTGCCTCGAGGCGGAATCGAACCACCGACACGAGGATTTTCAATCCTCTGCTCTACCGACTGAGCTATCGAGGCAAAAGAATGGTGCCGACTACCGGAGTCGAACTGGTGACCTACTGATTACAAGTCAGTTGCTCTACCTACTGAGCTAAGTCGGCACACTGTATTCTTTGTGCTTTTGTTCGTGAACTAACGTTAAGTTAAGACACCAACAAATCAAATTGTGGTGCCCGGAGGCGGAATCGAACCACCGACACGAGGATTTTCAATCCTCTGCTCTACCGACTGAGCTATCCGGGCTAACGGAGCGCTATTAAACGGATTTTCGCTCCTGTCGTCAACTGGTTTTTTTAAAAAAATTCAAAAAAGTAGCTGAGTGCTGAGAATTTAGTCGTTTTTAGCGATTAAGTTTTCCCTGAGTTAAAATCTTTTTTGAATTTAGTTACTTTTTCTAGGTAACGACGCGCTTCTGCATTGGGGTGTTTCTTTGTCAGGGCCCAATAAACTTGATTCGGTTGCAAAGAATTTAAGTCGCGCATGGCGCGTTTTCGATCATTTCGATTAAATGTGTTCAAAACGCCACCAGTGCCGCCGTTGTACGCGGAGATCATGCTGTATTCCAATGATTTCGGGTGGCTGACATCTTTTAGGTAGCGATTTTTCAAAATGTAGAAATACGCGGTGCCGGTATCAATATTGTTCTCTGGGTTGAAAAGGTACTCCGGGGTCGGTTGACCGGATTTTTTCTTCACTAGCTTAAAGACATCTTTACCCGCTGTTTTCGGCACTACTTGCATCAAGCCATAGGCGTTGGCCCAACTCACCGCATAAGGGTTGAAGCTACTTTCGGTTTTTATGATGGCGTAAATCAGATCTTCAGGGATGTCATATTTGCGTGAAGCGCGCTGAACGATGTCAGCATACTTGTAACTGCGGATTTCAAATTGCTCTTCAACCATCGGGATTTCAACGTAATAGGCTTTCTTGAAGTCCACATCTTTGACTTTAAGCTTGTTAGCAATGAGATAATCGGCGAAACGGTTGGCACGCCAAGACCATTGAATGGGCTTTTTATCTTGATCGACCACCTGTTGATAGAGAAATGGTTGACCTTCTAAGGTGATCTCTTTGGAAGAGAAAAGGTCGACATTAGCCGGATCATCGGGTGTTAACAGTGTGGTGATGATGGCGTTTTTTAAATGGCCTTTAGGATCGGTCGGAGAGACAGTCTCGATAGTAATAAGGCCTTTATCAAAGTTAACTTCGGAGCGACTCAAGTAGTTATCAATGTATTTAACGTAGTTGCTTTTACCGGCAAACTTTATTTCGCTGCGGCCCCAACGTTTTTCGATGTTACCCGAAAAGCTATTGATCAACGCATCTAGGGCATCGGTGTCTTTGGTGAACTGACCAGGAAGCCCGGCTAAGTTTTTCGCAAAGCGGTTGGTTGGCTCGTAATTGACATCATAAAGCCCTTCAACAAATTCTCGACTACAGCCAGTCAGCAACATGGCGATCAGAAAATACGCTAACTTCTTCATATTACTCCTAAAAAAATGACATCACTGCGGGCAATGATGTCATTCTCTTTATTAATCATCTGGTTTGCGACTATTCGCTCGGTGGTGTGTAACCTTCGATATGAACGTCTTTACCTTCAAACAGGAAGTTAACCATTTCTGTTTCGATCAACTTACGATGTTCAGGATCCATCATGTTAAGTTTCTTTTCATTGATCAACATCGTCTGTTTGTGTTGCCACTCAGCCCAAGCTTCCTTCGAAATATTGTCGAAAATACGCTTACCTAGTTCACCTGGGTAAAGTTGAAAGTCTAGACCATCTGCTTCTTTCTGCAGTCGAGCACAAAATACAGTGCGGCTCATAACGATTCCTTAAATAATTTTATTGTTGAAGCTCGAACGGCAAGCTTTCCAGCAACTGCTTTACTGGTGCGGCTAAGCCGATCTCTTCTGGTTGAGATAAGTTATACCAAAGACCTTTGCTTGCTTCCATAACCATATTAGGTTGCTTTGATAGGTCTACCAAAATAGGGGTGATATCGAGGTGGTAGTGGCTAAAAGTATGACGAAATGCAATAAGCTGAGTTTGTCGCTTCACTTCACTGTCTAGGATGCCTCGATTGTCTACCTGAGTTTGGATATTTGCGTTGTCATTTTCAGGGAAACAAAATAATCCGCCCCAAATGCCTGACTGAGGGCGTTGTTCAAGCCATACCTTACCTTCATGATGCAACATCACGAACCAAGCCTCTTTCACTGGCTTCTCTTTCTTCGGCTTCTTACCGGGATAGTCGAGTGGATTGCCTTGCTTGTTGGCAACGCACATCGATTCTATCGGGCATAGGGTGCATTTGGGTTTGCTGCGAGTACACACCATTGCGCCCATATCCATCATTGCTTGGTTGTATTTATCGACATCAGTGTCAGGTGTGTGCTCTTCAGCATGTAGCCAGAGTTGATTCTCTACTTTCTTTTGCCCTGGCCAGCCATCAACGGCAAAACTGCGCGCTAAGGTACGTTTGACGTTGCCATCTAAAATCGCATGAGGCTGTTTGTAGACCGATGACAGGATGGCAGCGGCCGTAGAGCGACCAATCCCCGGTAGCGCATTCATCTCTTCAATATTGAGTGGGAACTCGCCACCATATTGCTCGGCAACGACTTTGGCCGCTTTATGCAGATTTCGAGCTCGGGCGTAGTAACCTAGTCCGGTCCAAAGGTGCAGTACTTCGTCTTGTTCTGCGTTAGCTAGGTCCACGACGGTTGGGAAGCGCTCTAGAAAACGTTGATAATAGGGAATAACAGTCGCAACCTGGGTTTGCTGCAACATGATCTCTGACAGCCAAACGCTATATGCGGTTTTATTCTGCTGCCACGGTAGGCTTTTTCGGCCATAGTTTTCGTACCACTCTAAGATGGCATTGGCGAATGGAGTCACGACTTGCTCTGCTTATAATTTGGTTTGTCAAAATTGCACCACATTCAGTGGCTAAAGTACAACCGATAAAGAGTAGGGTTATAATATGGAGGAAATCATCTAAAAGACTTGCACCAGTGTCAATTCTTTGGATAATCACAATCCCTTTGAGTCGAGACCAATTTTTAAACAGGCAAAATCATGAGTGAAGTGACCACTAACGAGTACAACGAAGACGGTAAAATGATACGCAAAATTCGCAGCTTTGTTCGCCGCGAAGGTCGTTTGACCAAAGGTCAAGAAAACGCGATGAATGAGTGTTGGCCAACCATGGGTATTGATTACCAAGAAAAGCTTCTGGATTGGAAAGAAGTGTTTGGTAACGACAACCCTGTTGTTCTAGAAATTGGTTTTGGCATGGGTGCATCGCTGGTAGAAATGGCGAAGAATGCACCTGAGAAAAACTTTATCGGTATTGAAGTACACAGCCCTGGCGTTGGTGCGTGTTTATCAGATGCGCGTGAAGCAGGCGTTACTAACCTACGTGTTATGTGTCACGATGCGGTAGAAGTATTCGAGCATATGATTCCAGATAGCAGCCTAGCTACACTGCAATTGTTTTTCCCGGACCCATGGCACAAGAAGCGTCACCATAAACGTCGTATCGTTCAGCTAGGTTTCGCTGAAATGGTTCGTCAGAAATTGGTTGATGGCGAAGGTATTTTCCACATGGCGACAGACTGGGAAAACTACGCAGAGCACATGATTGAAGTGATGAACGAAGCGCCTGGTTTCGAAAACATTGCAGCGGATGGCGATTACATTCCTCGTCCAGATGAGCGCCCGCTAACAAAATTTGAAGCACGTGGTCACCGTTTAGGCCACGGCGTTTGGGATATTAAGTTCAAGCGCGTAAAATAATCGCCACGACTGATTCCGAATGAATGCATTCTCGTGATGCGATTCATTTTAGTGAAAGACTAAAGCCAACATTGATGTGTTGGCTTTTTTGACCCTACAAGAAAATAATAACAAGTCATTGATTTTTAAGGTTGCCGATGAAGCCGACACAAGAAATATTAAATGAGATTCTCACTGAGGTGCGTCCACTAATAGGCCAAGGTAAGGTCGCAGATTATATTCCTGCGCTAGCGAAAGTGCCGGCATCAAAACTGGGTATTGCGGTTTTTACCAACGAAGGTGAAGTGATCAAAGCGGGCGATGCCGATGAGCCGTTTTCTATCCAGTCAATCTCAAAAGCACTGAGCTTAACGTTAGCCATGTGTCTGTATAAGCCCGAAGAGATATGGGCACGTGTTGGTAAAGAGCCATCAGGACAAGCGTTCAATTCCCTAATTCAGCTTGAAATGGAGCAGGGCATACCACGTAATCCGTTTATTAACGCTGGGGCGATAGTGGTGGCAGACTTGCTTAATAGCCGCTTATCTGCACCTCGTCAGCGCTTACTGGAGTTTGTTCGTCAGCTTTCCGGTGATACGCATATTTGTTACGACAAGATCGTTGCCGCGTCTGAAATGATGCACAGTGATCGTAATGCTGCTATTGCTTACTTGATGCGCTCATTTGGTAACTTTGAGAACGATGTGATTCCTGTGTTGAACAACTACTTTCATGCTTGTGCGCTGAAGATGAGCTGTGTTGATTTGGCAAAAACCTTCAGCTATTTAGCCAATAAAGGGACATCTGTACAAACGAGTAAGTCAGTGATTACCCCAACTCAGACCAAGCAACTGAACGCACTGCTCGCCACTTGTGGTCTGTACGATGGCGCAGGAGAGTTTGCATACCGAGTAGGCATGCCGGGTAAATCGGGCGTTGGCGGCGGCATCATGGCCGTTGTTCCGGGTGAAATGACTATTGCCGTGTGGTCTCCGGAGCTGGATCCGTCTGGCAACTCCTTAGCGGGTACTAAAGTGCTTGAATTACTGGCTGAGCGTATTGGCCGTTCTATTTTCTAGTGCATTAGAGCGTATTTGCCATTCCATAGACTGACGTAGGAAAGAGTAGGGAATCTCATTTAGTATTCGACTCGCTTGAAGAGATCCCCAATTCACTCGTTTCTTGCACTCGGGGATGGCAGTAAAACAAAGGGTTGATGCATTAACATCAACCCTTCTTAGTCTCTGAGTTTTACTCTTCCGCCATAAAGGCTTCTAACAGATCATTGAGGAATAGTTTACCTTTCTCTGTGATTTGCCAATGGGTATCGCTTTCGTCGATGTAGCCCATTTTAAGCGCCCAATCCATCGTTTCTTGAATCGCATCAAAGCCTAAGCCTGTGGTCTCCAAAAAGTCCTGTTTTGGACATGCTTCGATTAAACGGAAGCGGTTCATAAAGAACTCGAAAGGGCGATCTTCTGCCGCCACTTCCTCTTCGCTGTTTAAATACGGCTTTACCATATTGTCGTAAGCGGCAAGGTAGCCTTTGGGATGCTTAATCTTAGTCGTTCGAACAATGCGACCATCGTTGAAACTGATCTTGCCGTGAGAACCACAGCCAATGCCCAGGTAATCACCAAAGCGCCAGTAATTTAGGTTGTGCTGGCATTGATAGCCCGGTTTGCTGTAACCAGAGATCTCATACTGAACATAGCCGGCGTCTGCTAGCTTCTTATGACCTAATTCGAAGATATCCCACAAGTCATCGTCATCTGGCAGAG
Organism: Vibrio aquaticus; assembly: GCF_003970385.1. GTDB lineage: Bacteria > Pseudomonadota > Gammaproteobacteria > Enterobacterales > Vibrionaceae > Vibrio > Vibrio aquaticus. The sequence continues at coordinate 29,905 of NZ_RXZH01000006.1, forward strand.
TCGGCTGCTTGTAGTAGAACATGGTGTTAGGTTCGATCGTGAGCTGATACCACGAAAGATGAGGAGGATCGAGTTCGATCGCTTTCTCTAGATCGCTTAGGGCTTGTTCAACAGATTGATCTGGTAGGCCATGCATAAGATCGAGGTTAAAACTGTTTAAGCCGATCTTATGCGCAAGCTTGGCAGCATTGACCGCTTCGTCTTGACCGTGAATACGCCCCAGTCGTTCCAGCTTTTGCTGTTCAAAGCTTTGTACGCCAACAGAGATACGAGTGACCCCAGCTTTTTGATAGCCAGCAAAGCGTTCGGCTTCAATGGTGCCAGGGTTGGCTTCCATGGTGATCTCAATATCTGGTTTAAACGGCAGCTTTGCTTCAATCCCTGCCAGTAAGTGAGCAATACCTTCGGCTGAGATTAAGCTTGGTGTTCCGCCACCAATAAAAATCGAGTGCAGTAAGCGCGGGTTATCGTTGAGTTTATAGCGATCGATATCCGCTTCTAGATCTTGCAGCAGCGCCGCAATGTACTCTTGCTCTGGGATCTCTGCTTTCACCGCATGGGAGTTAAAATCGCAGTAAGGGCACTTTTGTACACACCACGGGATGTGTACATAAAGGCTTAATGCTGGTGGAATTAATTGATTCATTGCTATTACAAAGGCTGCTCAGAAAGTGTCGCAAACAGTGTTTTGAGTGCTTTGCCGCGGTGCGAAAGTTGCTTCTTACGAACCGGCTCTAGCTCAGCTGATGCGCAATTGTCTTCAGGTACGAAGAAGATTGGATCGTAGCCAAACCCATTTTCACCGTGAGCTTCAGTCAGAATGCGACCTTCCCACTTACCGTGACATACAATCGGCGTTGGATCATTCTCGTGACGCATCAGAACCAATACGCAATGGAATCGAGCCGTACGCTCAGCTTCCGGTACGTCTTTCATTGCCTCAAGCAGCTTTTCTAGGTTCTGCTGGTCTGTAGCGCTTTCACCTGCATAACGCGCAGAATAGATGCCTGGTGCGCCTTTTAGGGCATCGACTTCAAGACCTGAATCATCAGCAATCGCAGCCAGACCAGTTTCTTTTGCCGCGTGGCGCGCTTTGATGATGGCGTTTTCGATAAAGGTGGTGCCAGTCTCAGCGACATCCGATACGTTGAACTCGCTTTGGGCAAGTACCTCGAAGCCGAAATCAGACAGTAAATCTGCCATTTCACGCACTTTGCCTTGGTTACCAGTTGCTAGCACTATCTTTTTCATGGTGGTCTCTTTGTTATTGCAATCAAGGGAAAATAGCCTGCTTCCCTTACTCAGTAGGTTTAGGTCTTAAGGTGTCTAAAAGCTTTTAGAACATCACAACCCAATTACTCTTCAACATAAAATTTCTGGGTGAACTTTAATGGGCCAGTGCCTTTATTGCCAGCATTAACATCAATATTGAAGGTAAGATTTTCTTCATCACTGATTGGAAACTCTGCTAAGTAGTAAATGGCATTGGCTTCTTTCACTTCGCGGAAAGTCAGTTTACGTGTTTGGCCAATCAGGTTTTTCGCAGAACCGGTGATCGTTGCGGTAATGGCAGGTTTGCCCGCTTGAGAATTGTCCAGCACGCTGATGTTGAGGAGTGCGGAATAACCATTGCGCTTTAACTTATAGCTACGAGCGACCTGTGGAGGTAAAAAGGTCGAGTTGAACGCGGAATAGTGTACTTCAACGTCTTTGATGGTTTTGAACTGTCCAGCCCAGGTAGGTAGGGCAACCAAGCTGGCTAACATTACTACTATCCATTTTTTCATGGTACTTCCTTTTGCTTAAAATAAACAAAAAGCCATCATAAGATGGCTTCAATTTCTTGTGGGATTTGGCTAGGTGATGATATCCGCACTTGTTTGTGCCGACCTAACTCACCCTTTTCTATTGTTATCAATCCCTTCGCCACTTTGAACTGCTTGGCGAGATATTTACTCAAATGAGCATTCGCTTTGCCATCAACAGGAGGAGCGGTAATGGCTACTTTGAGCTCCTCACCGTGTTGGCCAACAATCTTATCTCGGCTGGCTTTCGGTTGAATATAGAGCCTTAAGATAAGGTCTTCACCATCAAACCAAGCTGCTTGAGACATTATAGTTGGAACCAGATAGGACCGATCAAATCACCCATTAAAAAGTTAGCGAACTGTAGCGCAATAAACAGCACAAGTACGCTTAGGTCAAAGCCACCCATTGCTGGGAGAATGCGGCGGATTGGTGCCAGCATTGGTTCAGTCAGTTGATGGAATACGTATTCGATTGGGCTGCGACCTTGGCTTACCCAGCTTAGGATTGCACGAATCAGCAGAACCCAGAATAGTAGGCCACCAGCGGCTTTCAGTAATGAAAGTAGACCTAGGAACAAGAAGTCAGCGCTAAAGCTTACTGAGCCATTTGAAGCGACTAAAATTAACGCGACAAACTTAAGTACACACAGTACGTAGGCAAAGAATATTGTCGCTAGGTCTAGGCTACCAACCGATGGGATAACACGACGTAACGGTGCAATCACAGGCTGCGTTGCTTTAACAATGAATTGAGAAAACGGGTTGTAGAAGTCTGCACGTGACGCTTGTAGCCAGATACGTAAGATCACCACCATGATGTAAAGATCAAACAGGGTGGAAATCAGAAAACTCATTGAATTCATAGGTGACCCTTAGTTGTAGAGCGTTGAGCTCAAAATATTAAAATAGTTTTTCCATCTCTTCAGCGCGTGATACCGCCGCTTGCATAGCTTTGGCTACTATATCTGAAAGTTGATGGTCATTGAATGTTCGTAACGCTTCTGCGGTTGTACCGCCTTTCGAAGTCACGTTCTCGCGCAGTGTAGAAAGTTCGGTCTCTGGGTTTTCTACAACCATGCTTGCTGCGCCAAGTGCAGATTGTTGAACCAGTAGACGCGCTGTTTCTTTATCAAATCCTTGTGCTATCGCTTCCGCTTGCATCGCTTCCATAAATAGGAAGAAGTAAGCAGGGGCACTGCCTGCTGCCGCAATGACATTATTGATGCCAGATTCTTGTTCAACCCAGCAGACCTTACCGCAAGACTCCATGAGCTCAGCAGCAAAGGTTTTATCTGCCTCAGACACATGGACCGGGGCGTATAGGCCGCTCATACCTAATCCAAGTTGAGATGGGGTATTTGGCATCACACGCACAAGATTTAGTGTGCTATCAAGCATTTCATCGAAACGGGCACTCTGAATCCCTGCGGCAATAGAAATCACCAATTTTCCACTCCAGTCGATCGCTTGCAGCGGCTTACACACTTCTTCCATCATTTGTGGTTTTACCGATAACACCACCACATCTGCGTCTGCAGCTGCCTGAGCGTTGTCGTTCGTTGTGTGAATGCCAAAGGCTTGCTCTAGAGGCAAACGGCGTGTTTCAGATGGTGCCGTCGCAGTAATCAGCGTTGCTGGGTATCCATCAGCCACGAGGCCTGAAACGATGGCTTTCACCATGTTGCCTGCGCCAATAAAGGCGATCTTCTTGTGTTCCATTGGGTGTTCTTTCCTTGTTAAGGGTTAAGCTTTGTTGCTGTAATCACGAGCACCAAAGATAGCGGTACCAATACGTACCATGGTACTACCCGCTTCAATTGCCGCTTCCATGTCGCCGCTCATTCCCATTGAGAGCGTATCGATCTGCTGCTCAGGGTAGCGTTCAGAAAGCGTCTCTTTTAGGTCAGACAACTGCTTGAATGCACTCAGCTGCGAACTGTAATCAGAGACGTTAGCCGGAATTGACATCAATCCTCTTAAAGTGAGGTTTGGCAAAGAAGAAATCAACTCTGCCAGCGCAAAGATTTCGTCATTATTCAGTCCTGATTTCGACGCTTCACCACTGGTGTTAACCTGCATCAGTACCTGAATCGGCTCAGAACCTTCTGGTCGTTGGTCACTAAGGCGTTGGGCGATTTTAGCGCGGTCAACGGTATGCACCCAAGCAAAGTTCTCAGCCACGTGACGAGATTTATTGGATTGGATTGGGCCGATGAAATGCCACTCAAGATTTAACTCTGGATGGCGTTCTGAAAAGTGTGCTACTTTATTTGCACCCTCTTGAACATAGTTTTCACCAAACGCGACTTGTCCAGCTTGCGCAGCTTCTAGAATCGCCTCGACAGGCTTTGTTTTACTGACCGCGAGAAGTTGCACTGTCTCTCGACCGCGTCCACACTTTTGTTGTGCAGCCTCAATCTGTGAGGTGATCTGTTCAATATTTTGTTGAATACTAGTCATAGCAGATTTTACTTAAGGATTTTAAATGGATATCGCTGAATTACTGGATTTTAGTGTAAAGCATAATGCGTCAGATCTACATCTTTCTGCCGGAGTATCTCCAATGGTGAGAATAGATGGCGAAGTGAGAAAGTTAGGAGTTCCTGCATTTAGCCATGCTGATGTACACCGACTGGTGTTCGAGATCATGAATGACGCCCAGCGTAGCGAATTTGAAGAGCGCTTAGAAGTCGACTTTTCATTTGAGTTGCCTGATGTGGGTCGCTTCCGTGTTAACGCATTTAATCAAACTCGCGGTTGTGCAGCGGTCTTCCGTACCATTCCGACTGAAATTCCTACCCTTGAGCAGTTATCGGCTCCGAAAATCTTTGAAAAAATCGCCAATATGGAAAAAGGTTTGGTACTCGTGACTGGGCCGACAGGTTCGGGTAAGTCGACGACATTAGCAGCGATGGTTGATCACATTAACCGTAACCAAAATAAGCATATCCTAACCATCGAAGATCCGATTGAATTTGTTCATAACAATAACAAGTGTCTGATCAACCAACGTGAAGTACACCGTGACACTCACAGCTTTAAAAATGCATTACGCAGCGCATTGCGTGAAGATCCCGATGTGATTTTGGTGGGCGAGCTACGAGATCAAGAAACGATCAGCTTGGCACTGACCGCAGCAGAAACTGGACACCTAGTGTTTGGTACGCTGCACACCAGCAGTGCAGCAAAAACCATCGACCGTATTATCGATGTTTTCCCTGGCAGTGATAAAGACATGGTACGTTCAATGCTTTCAGAGTCGTTACGTGCGGTTATTGCTCAGAAGCTACTGAAACGCATTGGTGGTGGACGTACGGCTTGTCATGAAATCATGATGGCAACGCCGGCGATTCGTAACTTAGTCCGTGAAGATAAAGTGGCGCAGATGTATTCAGTGATTCAGACCGGCGCTGCGCACGGAATGCAGACGATGGAGCAAAATGCCAAGCAGTTGATTGCTCAAGGCTTAGTTGATCCAGAAGAGGTCGCTAAGAAGATCGAATCTGAATCTGGTATGTTTTAATTGAGGCAAATATGGACATAGATGTTTACCTTCAGGGAATGAATGCGCAGAAGTCTTCTGATCTCTATATCACCGTTGGCGCACCATTACTGTATCGAGTGGATGGGGAGCTTCGAGCGCAAGGTGAGAAGCTTTCAACCACTCAGGTCAATCAACTGCTAGAAAGCATGATGGACAAAGAACGCCATCAAGAGTATCTGCAATCAAAAGAGGCCAACTTTGCGATTGTGCGTGATTTTGGCCGTTATCGTGTTTCTGCGTTCTATCAGCGTGAAATGCCAGGCGCAGTGATTCGCCGCATCGAAACTACGATTCCTACTTTTGAAGACCTTCGTTTGCCTGATGTTCTACAAGACTTATCCATCGCTAAGCGTGGCCTAGTGCTGGTTGTGGGGGCGACGGGGTCGGGTAAGTCGACCACCATGGCGGCCATGACGGGCTACCGAAATTCTCACCGCACTGGTCATATACTAACTGTCGAAGACCCGATTGAATTTGTTCATGAACATCAGCGTTGTATTGTGACGCAACGTGAAGTTGGGTTAGATACTGAAAGCTATGAAGTGGCGTTAAAGAACTCGCTGCGCCAAGCGCCCGATATGATTTTGATTGGTGAGATCCGTTCGCGCGAAACCATGGAATACGCCATGACGTTCGCTGAAACCGGTCACCTGTGTATGGCAACCTTACACGCCAATAATGCCAACCAAGCACTGGAGCGTATTCTTCATCTTGTACCGAAAGAGCAAAAAGAGCAGTTCCTGTTTGATTTGTCGATGAACCTGCGTGGCGTGATTGGTCAGCAGTTAATTCGAGATAAGAATGGCCAAGGTCGTCATGGTGTGTTTGAGGTGCTTCTCAACAGCCCTCGTGTTTCTGACTTGATTCGTCGAGGGGACTTACACGAGCTTAAATCAACCATGGCGAAATCTCAGCAGACAGGCATGCAGACGTTCGACCAAGCGCTGTATAAATTGGTTGTTGAAGGCAAAATCAACGAGGAAGATGCACTGCACAGTGCCGACTCTGCCAATGACTTACGCATTATGCTAAAAACCCAGCGTGGCGATGGTTTGGGTAACGGGAGTTTAGATGGCGTTAAGATCGATATGGACTAGCATACTCTGCATATTTGAGAGAAAGTGTCATTCCATAGAGCGACGAAGGAGAGAGTAGGGAATCTCTAATGGTTTTCTACTTGCTGTAAAAGATTCCCAACTCGGTCGTGCCTCCCTCTCGGGAATGACGGAGGAAGTGCGCGTCATTCCATAGAGCGACGAAGGAGAGAGTAGGGAATCTCTAATGGTTTTCTACTTGCTGTAAAAGATTCCCAACTCGGTCGTGCCTCCCTCTCGAGGATGACGAGGAAACGTCTAAAGACAAAAAAGGTGATGCTAGTGCATCACCTTTTTTATTTATTACTTCTTGCTAGTCGCCGTATTGAGCTTCAAACCAGCTTTCAAGAATCACAACCGCTGACTGGCAATCGACATTACCTTTGCTTAGTGCTTTGTAGCCGCCCATTGCAAAAAGGTCTGCTCGCGCTTCAGTGGTTGATAGGCGTTCATCATGAAGCTCAACAGGCTTACCAAAGCGGCCATGAAGACGATTGGCAAATTTCTTTGCTCTTGGTGTAATCGTTGCTAGGTCTTTACCATGTAAGTCAGTGGGTAATCCAACCACTAACAGGTCTGGTTGCCACTCTTTGATCTGCTTTTCGATGTCATCCCAATTCGGAATACCATCGTTGGCCTTGAAGGCTTTTAAAGGTGAGGCTGTGCCAGTAATTTCCTGACCAATGGCGCTACCAATACTTTTGGTACCGAAGTCAAAAGCCATAATTGTTCGAGACATAACTACTCTTTCAATAAATTGGGATTAAGCGTGGCCGATGTCACTAGATAGTTGAGCGACATCAATACCAAGCATTTGTACTGCTTTTTGCCAACGTTCATCAATTGGTGTATCGAACATCACGTTGGGGTCGGCCTCAACGGTTAACCATGAGTTTTCAGACAATTCAATTTCCAGTTGGCCAGGCTCCCAACCTGAATACCCAAGGGCAACTAAATAATGATTAGGCTCTGCTTCTGTACCAAGGACCGTTAAGATGTCTCTTGATGTGGTTACAGAAACTTTATCACTCATCTGAATACTGGATTCATAACTGTCTTTAGGCTGGTGGAGAATAAAACCACGGTCTTCAGAGACAGGACCGCCATTTAAAACCGGCATGTCTAAACTGTCAGTCTGAAGCTTTGGATGAGCGGGCTCGACATCCACTTTTTCTAGCATTTTACCAATGGTGATATCGATAGGTGCGTTGATCATCAGCCCCATCGCCCCTTCGGCATTATGTTCACAGACGTAAATAACGCTGCGTTGGAAATATGGGTCTTTCATCCCCGGCATTGCCACTAAAAAATGGTTGGTTAAGTTCATAGTCACTCCAACTCAAAACGGGGCGATCAATGACCGCCCTATGATTAGCATGGCAAATTATTTTGCTTCTTTTAGACGACGCTCAATTGCGTCCATAAGTTTGCCAGTAATAGAGACATCAAAAGCTGCTTCGATTTCACGAATACAAGTCGGGCTGGTTACGTTGATCTCAGTGAGCTTATCGCCAATCACATCGAGACCAACAAAGATAAGCCCTTTTTCTTTAAGTGTAGGCGCTACAGCTTCAGCGATCTTTTTATCTGTCTCGCTCAGTGGACGAGCTTCACCTGTACCACCGGCTGCTAGGTTGCCACGAGTCTCACCTTTTGCCGGAATACGCGCTAGACAGTAGCCAATCGGCTCACCATCAACGACTAAGATGCGCTTGTCGCCATTGCTGATATCAGGCACAAAAGTTTGCGCCATAGCGTAGTTCTGGCCGTGATTGGTCAGTGTCTCGATGATCACGGATACGTTTGGATCGCCTTCTTTGACACGGAAGATAGACGCGCCGCCCATGCCATCAAGCGGTTTAAGGATCACATCACCGTGCTTTTCACGGAACTGTTTAATTTTCTCAGCTTTACGCGTCACGATAGTGGTTGGAGTAAGTTCTGGGAACCACGCTGTGAACAGTTTTTCGTTACAATCACGTAAGCTTTGTGGTTTGTTGACGATCAGTGTGCCTTGCTCTTCTGCGCGCTCTAGGATGTATGTCGCGTAGATGTACTCTGTATCAAACGGAGGATCTTTACGCATGAGTACCGCATCTAGTTCTGAAAGCTCGATCGTTTGCTCAGATTTGAACTCATACCAACCATTTGGATCTTCTTTAAGCTCAACTACTTTAGTATCAGCAACCGCGACACCTTGTTCTAAATGAAGGTCGTCCATTTCCATGTAATGGATTTCGTAGCCGCGGCGCTGCGCTTCAAGCATCATGGCAAAGCTAGAGTCTTTCTTGATGTTAATGGACGAGATAGGGTCCATTACGATACCTAATTTGATCATTATTTTTCTCCGTTTAACCAAGATCGCCGAAACGAACTTGCAAAGCTGTAATTGCAGTAAGAGCCGCGGTTTCGGTACGTAGCACACGTGGACCAAGCAGCGTCTCTTCAAATTTGTAAGTTTCTGTCATGCCAATCTCTTCCGCTGATAAACCACCTTCAGGGCCAATCAATAGGCGTACTTTATCTACCGGTGTTGGTAGGGTGTTGATCGAGTACTTTGCTCGTGGGTGTAGGTTGAGTTTCAAGCCGTCGTATTCTTCACCACACCACTCTTCAAGCTGCATGATAGGGCGGATTTCAGGTACGGTGTTACGACCGCACTGTTCACAGGCGCTGATGGCGATTTTCTGCCACTGGGCAAGCTTTTTCTCGAAGCGTTTTTGGTCGAGTTTCACGCCGCAGCGCTCTGAAATCAGTGGAGTGATGGTGTTAACGCCAAGCTCTACCGATTTTTGAATGGTGAACTCCATCTTGTCACCACGAGAGATAACTTGGCCTAAATGCAAGTCTAGAGGTGATTCTGAATTGCGTTCAACACGTTGCTTCAGTTCAACCTCAACACTCTTTTTCGATACGTTACTGATCTCTGCAGGGAACTCGGCACCGCTACCATCAAACAGAAGAACCTCTTGGCTCTCTTTCATGCGCAATACACGCCCTATATGACCAGCTGCATCTTCACTTAGCATGAGTGAGCCTAACTGAGTAATGGTTTCTGGGTGATAAATTCGTGGGATTCGCATCAGTTTCGATTTCCAGCAAGAGATTTTGAGATAACCTCTAACATGGATGCTTTTAGGGGAAAAAACAAGGGGCAGCAAGAGTTTCCAGCGAATAACTGGAAACTCACAATATCATGGAGCTAGAGCGCTATAACGCTTGGCAAGCTTGGTAGACAAAGGGGTTATGGTTGCCTTGTATTTTGAAGATGCGATCTTCGCGAGTGCACTCCCATTTATCCACTGGGAATTGCTTGTTCCAGGCGTTCATTAACTGGGTTTGCTGCTTGGACAACTTAAAGCCGTACTCTTGGCTCATGTATAGGTAGGTACGAGCTATCGAACCTTTTGCCCTATCGGGTGGCATGACTTTGCGTTGTTTGAAGTTCACTTGCATTTCGCAGCGCCCATAGCTGACGCCATCAACACCGTTCCACTGACTGAAGTTGTAATTAGAGCGGTCGCCATTTACTTCACCGATCGCTGGCGTAAGGTTATGCAGATCGGCCTCCATAGATTTAAAGACCTTGTCGTTTTTAGTGCAGTTTTTTCGTCCGCCAGTTTGCCAACATTGACGCTGGTGGCCAAACTGCCAGGCTGGGACGACATGTTCCCACTCTATGCGAGAAGCACGTTTTTCTTGTTTGCGAACTTGGTAACCACAAGAGCTTAGGTCCGGGGTCCCTTTGCGCCCTTGCCACTCTATATCGCAGCCACAATAAAAGCTGGTTGGGTGGTCAGCATAGATCTTTACCGCTTCTTTTTTCGCTTTTGAAAAAGAAGAGGGGGGAGCGGCAACAGCTAAAGCAGGCAAGAGCCCAAGCGACAATGCCAAGAACAGTAATTTCTTCATTATGAGTATTAGAAAAGTATGAGTAACTACAGTCTAGCACGCATTATTGAATCGGATTATTGAGAAAATACTGATTTATGAGAGTTGCTTGCCACTAAACGTCAGTGTTTTCTGGCACTGCTGACATCGGTAGCTTGCTTGGTTTCGTATGACTTTATTGTGTCTGCGAATCGATAAAGGGTAGGTCGTACAGCCGCAAAGGTACTCAAAGGTCTTTCCTTGCACGGATGTCACTTCGAAGCTGTGAGTTGTCTTTGCTGGGACTCTAAAGACCGACTCCATCACACCTTGCCACTCTTTTCCATGAGGTCTGACTCGTCCGTAGACTTGATAAGTAATCAGATGAGCAATTTCATGGGGAATAACTTCGTCTAAAAAAGCCTTTTGATTCTCTTTGAATAATATTGGATTGAGACGAATTTCATTCAACTGTAAGTAGGCTTTACCCGCCGCTTTTCCTCGCAACTTAAAGCTGATGTCTGGGATAGGGAAAGAACGTTGAAATGCACTCGATGCTGAGTGGATACACTGAGCAATAACTTTCTTGGTTCGATATTCTAGTTCTTGATCCAATCTTGGCTCCAATAAAAACGCCCCTAACGAGAGGGGCGAATCATATAATGCTTTCAAGCGAAGAGCGACTAAGGGTGGTGTTTTTTCTTAATCACTTCATGGTAAGCATGCCAAGTACCGTAGCCTAGGATGGGCATAGTAAAGAGCATGCCGATACCGTAAGTCGCAAAGCCAACGAGAATTCCGCCACAAATCAGTGCCGCCCAAACAATCATTGCAGGAATGTTGGATTTTACGGCGTTGAAGCTAGTGAAGACGGCGGTCATCATGTCGACACGGCGTTCCATCATCAATGGAATTGAAAACGCAGAGATACTGAATACAACCGCAGCAAGTACTAACCCAACTAATGAGCCAATAACCAAAAATGGCATAAAGTCAGTCAGTGGAGCGCCTTGTACTGAAGGGTAGAGCGCGTGTAGTAGCGCGGCAATTCTCATCCAGAAAATCATACACACTGCCAACATTACGGCAAACGCCCACTGTGAGGTGGAATTGCGGCTGATGGCTTTCATTGAGTGCAGTAAGCTCGGGCTGTGGCCTTTTTCTCGCTCCCAGCTCGCATCGTATAGGCCAAGTGCGAGGAACGGTCCGATCAGCATATAGACAACTAGGCTAGGCATGACCACAAGGTGCGTGCCTTGCCATTGCACGAGAAGCACTATACCAATAGCGGCTGCCATGAAACATAGGCCGTAAAAACCGCTGATCAGCGGCATGCGGACAAAGTCGTGCAAACCAAGCGATAACCAATGAAACGGAGCAGAGATACTCACTTGGTTACATGGAATGGTTCGCGCGTATTCTTGGTCTGGGACTTCCTTGCGCTTATCGCTGAAGTCATTGGGATTCACCGTACGAGGCATACATCCTCCTTGATCGATTCTCTATTGTCATCAAGTAGCTTGGCTACTCTAATGCGTAGGAAACTCGATGCCCGGGTCGTGACTTCTTAGTGTTAGGGCAAGAGTTTGTTTCTGTTACGAGATGAGTTTCCAAAAAGATGGATCTCGTAACATATTTTTAACTATTGACCTTGTGGCAAGAAAATACAAATTTTGCACAGCAAATTCACTGACAAAGAAAAAGGGCTTTTGGTTTCCCAAAAGCCCTTGAATCATTTTTGCGCTTTAAGTGTTAGTTACTTAAGGCCAGCGAAGTCTGCAAGAATTGCTGCTTTGTCCGTTGCTTCCCATGGGAACTCTTCACGGCCGAAGTGACCGTAAGCTGCTGTCTTCTTGTAGATAGGTTGAAGTAGGTTCAGCATTTCCTGTAGGCCGTATGGGCGTAGGTCGAAGTTTTGACGAACCGCTTCGATGATTACTTCGTGAGGCACTTTCTCAGTACCAAACGTTTCAACCATGATAGACGTTGGATCAGCAACACCGATTGCGTAAGACAGTTGGATTTCACAACGGTCAGCCATACCAGCTGCTACGATGTTTTTCGCAACGTAACGTGCTGCGTATGCTGCAGAGCGGTCTACTTTTGATGGATCTTTACCAGAGAATGCACCACCACCGTGACGAGCTGCGCCGCCATAGGTATCGACAATGATTTTACGACCTGTTAGACCACAGTCACCCATTGGGCCACCGATTACAAAACGACCAGTTGGGTTAATGAAGAAGTTAGTCTCTTTGTTGATCCATTCAGACGGAAGTACTGGTTTGATGATCTCTTCCATTACTGCTTCACGTAAATCAGGTGTTGTTACTGAATCACAATGTTGAGTTGAAAGAACAACTGCATCGATACCAACGATCTTATCTTGGTCGTATTGGAATGTTACCTGAGATTTCGCGTCTGGACGTAGGAAGTCTAGCTTGCCGCTCTTACGCACTTCAGCTTGCTTCTTAACAAGTAGGTGAGAGTAAGTAATTGGAGCTGGCATTAGGATTTCAGTTTCGTTGGTTGCGTAACCAAACATGATGCCTTGGTCGCCCGCGCCCTGATCTTTAGGGTCTGCTTTATCAACGCCTTGGTTGATGTCTGGAGACTGCTTACCGATAGTGTTTAGCACGGCACAAGAGTCCGCATCAAAGCCCATGTCTGAGTGAACGTAACCAATTTCACGTACTGTTTGACGAGTGATCTCTTCGATATCAACCCATGCTGAAGTAGTTACTTCACCACCGACCATTACCATGCCAGTTTTTACGTAAGTTTCACACGCAACACGTGCTTTCGGGTCTTGTTCTAGAATAGCATCAAGTACTGCATCTGAAATTTGGTCTGCAATTTTATCTGGATGGCCTTCTGATACTGACTCAGAAGTGAACAGGTGCTTAGCCATGTGATCTCCGTATATCTATGATTGCGACCGGTTATATAAACCCATCGCCATTAAATAATATTATTAACTGTAGGTGTATCTACATCTAGACGTCTATTCTAAATTCGATTGCTCGAATTACAAGCTCTTTTTTTGTATCACTCATAACCAAACGTTTGCTTTGTGTTGTTTATTTATAGCGAACTTGGTGGCAAAGGAGACGAAATTTCAAAAAATTGTGATGTTTTGTCCTGGAAAACGTTTGCACAGCCTGGGTCGCTTTGAGAGAATTATCGCCCACATTTTATATTGATTCGCTTAATGCACTCAGGAGCTGACATGTCTTCTCGTCAACATCTCGCTAATGCTATCCGCGCTCTAAGCATGGATGGTGTTCAACAAGCTAACTCTGGTCACCCAGGCGCACCTATGGGTATGGCTGATATCGCTGAAGTTCTTTGGCGTTCTCACCTAAACCACAACCCAGCAAACCCAGAGTGGGCTGACCGCGACCGTTTTGTTCTTTCAAACGGCCACGGCTCTATGCTGATTTACTCTCTGTTACACCTAGCAGGTTACGAGCTATCGATTGATGATCTGAAAAACTTCCGTCAGCTTCACTCTAAGACTCCAGGTCACCCGGAGTACGGCTACGCGCCAGGTGTTGAAACAACAACAGGCCCGCTAGGTCAAGGCATTACTAATGCTGTTGGTATGGCGCTAGCTGAGAAGACTCTAGCAGCACAGTTCAACAAAGAAGGCCACGACATCGTTGACCACTTCACGTATGCATTCATGGGTGATGGCTGTCTGATGGAAGGTATCTCTCATGAAGCATGTTCTCTAGCCGGTACCTTAGGTCTTGGTAAGCTGATCGCTTTCTGGGATGACAACGGCATCTCTATTGATGGTGAAGTTGAAGGTTGGTTCTCTGACGATACGCCTAAGCGTTTTGAAGCATACGGCTGGCACGTAATCCCAGCAGTAGACGGTCACGATCCAGAAGCGATCAACGCAGCAATCGAGGCGGCGAAAGCTGATCCTCGTCCGACTCTAATCTGTACTAAGACTATCATTGGTTTTGGTTCTCCAAACAAATCTGGTTCTCACGATTGTCACGGTGCTCCTTTAGGCGCAGAAGAAATCGCAGCGACTCGCAAGCAGCTTGGTTGGGAATTCGGTCCTTTTGAAATTCCTGCTGACGTATATGCTCAGTGGGATGCAAAAGAAGCAGGCGCAGCTAAAGAAGCAGCTTGGAATGCTAAGTTCGATGCTTATGCAGCAGCTTACCCAGCAGAAGCAGCAGAGCTTAAACGTCGCCTAAACGGTGAGCTACCAGCACAGTGGGAAGAGAAAGCAAACGCAATCATTGCAGACCTTCAAGCTAACCCTGCAAACATCGCATCACGTAAAGCGTCTCAAAACGCACTAGAAGCGTTCGGTGCTATGCTACCAGAATTCCTCGGCGGCTCTGCTGACCTGGCACCTTCTAACTTAACCATGTGGTCTGGCTCTAAGTCAGTTTCTGCTGAAGATGCGTCTGGTAACTACATCCACTACGGTGTACGTGAATTCGGTATGACAGCGATCATGAACGGTATCGCTCTGCACGGTGGTTTCGTACCATACGGCGCGACTTTCCTAATGTTCATGGAATACGCGCGTAACGCAATGCGTATGGCTGCTCTGATGAAAGTTCAGAACATCCAAGTTTACACGCACGACTCTATCGGTCTTGGCGAAGATGGCCCAACTCACCAACCTGTTGAGCAAATGGCTTCTCTGCGTCTGACTCCAAACATGAGCACATGGCGCCCATGTGACCAAGTTGAATCTGCAGTCGCTTGGAAACTGGCAATCGAGCGTAAAGATGGCCCAACGTCTCTGATCTTCTCTCGTCAGAACCTTGCACAGCAAGAGCGTAACGAAGAACAAGTAGCAAACATCGCGAAGGGTGGTTACATCCTGAAAGATTGTGAAGGCAAACCAGAGCTAATCCTTATCGCAACGGGTTCTGAAGTTGAGCTAGCGGTTAACGCTGCCGCTGAGCTAACCGCTGAAGGTAAGAAAGTTCGCGTTGTTTCAATGCCTGCAACTGACGCATTCGACAAGCAAGACGCAGAGTACCGTGAATCTGTACTGCCATCAGACGTAACAGCTCGTATCGCTGTAGAAGCTGGCATCGCTGACTTCTGGTACAAGTACGTTGGCTTCGGTGGCAAGATCATCGGTATGACAACGTTCGGCGAATCTGCACCTGCAGGTGAGCTATTCAAGATGTTCGGCTTCACGACTGAAAATGTTGTGAACACAGCGAAAGATCTATTAGCGTAAGATTTTCTGACGCCTTAATGTAGAAAACCGAGCCTGAGTGGCTCGGTTTTTTTATGCGTTCAATCTAAGGGTTGGTATTACTCAAACTCTTTACCCCAGTTATCCTTCTCTTTATGACCACACACTTTACACGTGACATATCTGTCCATGTCGTAGTAGTGACCACCATTAATAAAGGTATGAGCCATAAGTTTGATTCTACCTAAAAGAGAAGTGTCCGTGTCGTAGCTGCTGGTCTTTCTTACAAGCACTTCACTATGGGGTGTTTCTTGTTCGCATTGTTTACAAAAGTGAGTTGCTGGGTATCCAGACATAGTCATTTCCTTTGGTTGATAAAACTAGGAAAGAAACAGCCAATAGAAAAATGACAACTCACGGTCACTATGCATATGGCTTAGATATTAATCAAGTTTTATAAATCAAAATCTTCGACCCATTTCACTAACTTAATGCGCTTTTGACGGCTATCGGGTAGTATTTGTGACACGAAAATCATGTAGGGCGATGGAATCATGCTAAGAGTTGCAATCAATGGATTTGGGCGTATCGGCCGTAATGTGCTGCGGGCAGTGTATGAAAGCGGCAAAAGCCAACAAATTAAAGTGGTAGCGGTCAATGAGCTTGCTCAGCCTGACGCTATGGCGCATTTACTGCAATACGATACAAGTCATGGTCGATTTGGTAAGAAAATCAGTAACGACCAAGAACACATCTACGTACATCATGACAGCAGTGAATTTGATTCCATTCGCATCTTACACCTGAGTGATATTGAACTTTTACCATGGCGTGATCTAGAAGTTGATCTTGTCTTAGATTGTACGGGTGTATTTGGCTCGCAAGCGGATGGCCAAGAGCATATCAAGGCTGGCGCTAAAAAGGTGCTGTTCTCTCACCCTGGTGCAAATGATCTCGATAACACCATCATCTATGGTGTGAACCACAAGACACTCAAGGCAGAACATAACGTAGTGTCGAACGGTTCGTGTACCACCAACTGTATCGTACCGATTATTAAGGCCCTTGATGATGCCTTTGAAATTGAATCCGGCACAATCACGACGATTCACTCTTCCATGAATGATCAACAGGTCATTGATGCTTATCACGCCGACTTAAGACGTACTCGCGCGGCAAGCCAATCCATCATTCCAGTAGATACTAAGTTGCATAAAGGTATTGAAAGAATCTTCCCGAAATTTTCTAACAAGTTTGAAGCGATTTCAGTACGAGTACCGACTGTAAACGTCACCGCGATGGATTTAAGTGTCACAATTAATACAAATGTGAAAGTTAATGACGTAAATCAAACCATTGTTAACGCATCTCAGTGTACATTACAGGGCATTGTTGACTATACTGAAGCGCCGCTCGTTTCCATCGACTTTAACCACGATCCCCATAGCGCGATTGTCGATGGCACGCAAACACGAGTGAGTAACGGGCACTTAGTAAAAATGCTCGTATGGTGTGATAACGAATGGGGCTTTGCGAATCGTATGTTGGATACAGCGCTCGCAATGCAGAGTGCGAAATAACCACTTTATTGTTGGAGAAATATTTATTTCCACCCTTGAAATAAATATTGATAATCTCCATGTACACCGAAGCGTTTGAAGAATTAATAGGTCTGGCAGGGTTGCCGGGCTACTGAAAACTTTACTTATTGAATATTTGAGAGGACACATCATGTCTGTAATCAAGATGACTGACCTGGATCTAGCAGGTAAACGTGTATTTATCCGTGCGGATCTAAACGTACCAGTAAAAGAAGGCAAAGTGACTTCTGATGCTCGTATCCTAGCTTCTTTGCCAACAATCAAGCTATGTCTTGAAGCTGGCGCTAAAGTAATGGTGACTTCTCACCTAGGTCGTCCAACAGAAGGTGAGTACGCGGAAGAGTTCTCTCTACAACCTGTCGTTAACTACCTAAACGACGCACTAGACTGTGACGTTAAACTTGCAAAAGACTACCTAAACGGTCTTGAACTAAACGCTGGTGAGCTAGTTGTTCTTGAAAACGTTCGCTTTAACAAAGGCGAGAAGAAGAACGAAGAAGAGCTATCGAAAGCATACGCAGCACTATGTGACGTATTCGTAATGGATGCATTCGGTACGGCTCACCGTGCACAAGCATCTACCCACGGCGTTGGTATGCATGCACCTGTAGCGTGTGCTGGTCCTCTACTTGCTGCTGAACTTGAAGCACTAGGTAAAGCAATGGACAAACCAGAGCGTCCACTAGTGGCTATCGTTGGTGGTTCTAAAGTTTCTACTAAACTGACTGTTCTAGAATCGCTATCTAAAGTGGCTGACCAACTTGTTGTTGGTGGTGGTATTGCAAACACGTTCATCGCTGCTGAAGGCCACAACGTAGGTAAATCTCTATACGAAGCTGACCTAGTTGAGACTGCTCAAAAACTAATGAAAGAGTGTGCAATCCCAGTTGCAACTGACGTTGCATGTGCAAAAGCATTTGACGAGAACGCAGAAGCTGAAATCAAGCACGTATCTGAAGTCGCTGATGACGACATGATCTTCGACCTAGGTCCAGATTCAACTGCAGCACTCGCTGACATCATCGCTAACGCAAAAACTATCCTTTGGAACGGCCCAGTAGGCGTATTCGAATTCAAGAACTTTGAAGCGGGTACAGCAGGTATTTCTAAAGCAATCGCTGAATCTGCAGGTTTCTCTGTAGCAGGTGGTGGTGACACGCTAGCGGCTATCGACAAGTTCGGTATCAAAGCTGACGTTTCTTACATCTCTACAGGTGGTGGTGCATTCCTTGAGTTCGTTGAAGGTAAAGTACTTCCTGCTGTGGCGATGCTTGAAGAGCGCGCTAAGTAATTAAGTGAAAGCGGGAGAGTTAATCTCCCGCTTTCTTGTTTGCTGCACATCACACTTTTTTGCTAGAATAGCGCGAGTTGTGAGCAAACGTTTGCAAGAATTTAAACTTAACAAGTTTTATTTTTAAAACGACAGATAAATAGGATTAAATCCATGTCTAAGATCTTCGATTTCGTAAAACCAGGTGTTATCTCTGGCGATGACGTACAGAAAGTATTTGAAGTAGCAAAAGAGAACAAATTTGCACTTCCAGCAGTAAACGTTGTTGGTACTGACTCTGTAAACGCAGTACTAGAAGCAGCAGCGAAAGTTAAATCTCCTGTTGTTGTTCAGTTCTCTAACGGCGGTGCAGCTTTCTTCGCTGGTAAAGGCGTTAAACTTGAAGGTCAAGGTGCTCAAATCCTTGGTGCTGTAGCGGGTGCTAAATACGTTCACGCTGTCGCTGAAGCTTACGGTGTTCCAGTTATCCTACACACTGACCACGCTGCTAAGAAGCTTCTTCCATGGATCGACGGTCTACTAGACGCGGGTGAAGAGTTCTTCGCTCAAACTGGTAAGCCTCTATTCTCTTCTCACATGCTAGACCTTTCTGAAGAGTCTCTAGAAGAGAACATCGAAACATGTGCTAAGTACCTAGAGCGCATGGCTAAAATGAACATGACAATCGAGATCGAACTTGGTTGTACTGGTGGTGAAGAAGATGGCGTTGATAACTCTGATATGGACGCATCTGAGCTTTACACTTCTCCAGAAGATGTAGCATACGCATACGAGAAACTAAGCGCTGTTAGCCCACGTTTCACTATCGCTGCATCTTTCGGTAACGTACACGGCGTATACAAGCCAGGTAACGTTGTACTAACTCCAACTATCCTACGTGACTCTCAAGCATACTGTGCAGAGAAGTTCGGTATTGCACCTAACGCTCTAAACTTCGTATTCCACGGTGGTTCTGGTTCTACTGAAGCTGAAATCCAAGAGTCTATCGGCTACGGTGTTATCAAAATGAACATCGATACTGATACACAGTGGGCTACATGGGATGGTATCCGTGCGTACGAAGCGGAAAACCGTGACTACCTACAAGGTCAAATTGGTAACCCAACTGGTGAAGATGCGCCAAACAAGAAGTACTACGATCCACGCGTATGGCTACGTGCTGGTCAAGCTTCTATGGTTACTCGTCTTGAGAAAGCATTCGCTGACCTAAACGCAGTAGACGTACTATAATTTAGTCGTTACTCAGTTAACTAAAAACCCGCTCTTGTAGCGGGTTTTTTTGTTTCTGATTCATTTTTAACAAAATGGTGTTCCTACATAGAAAAACTCTGGAGATATGTAACGAGTTTGCGTAATCTGTAACAAGCCGATATCAGAATTTTCTGATAAGCCTTTGTTTTCGTTCTCTTTGCAAAAAGTTGACTTTGAGAATGGTCAAAAGTGAGATATCGTGCCAAAAAACTGGCATTGCTTCAGTCGATGTATAGGGATGTCACAATCAATTAGTAAGTAAACGCAGTTTGGTTCATTGAATCATTACTTTTTAGAGGATACATATTATGGCAGGTGAATCAGCGGGGATCGAAACTCCCCTAGTTGATGGTTTAAGTCATGCAGAGAAATGGCTTACAAGTAATTCAGATCTACTCGTTCAATACGGTGTGAATGTTATTTCTGCAGTACTGATTTTATTTATCGGTAACATTATCGTTAAAGCAGTAGCAAACAGCGTTTCTAAGGTATTAGAAAAGAAAAAAATGGACAAAGCCGTTGTTGAATTTGTTCATGGCTTAGTTCGTTACTTACTGTTTGTGATTGTTCTAATCGCTGCACTGGGTCGCTTAGGCGTTCAAACGGCTTCTGTTGTTGCGGTAATTGGTGCTGCTGGTCTTGCTGTTGGTCTCGCTCTACAAGGTTCTCTCTCGAACTTTGCAGCAGGCGTGCTTATCGTTGCATTCCGTCCATTTAAGTCTGGTGACTATGTGGAAATTGGTGGCGTTGCGGGTAGCGTAGAAGCAATCCAGATTTTCCAAACTGTGCTAAAAACGCCAGACAACAAAATGGTTGTAGTGCCAAACTCTGGTGTCATTGGTGGTGCGATCACGAACTATTCTCGCCATGACACACGTCGTGTTGATTTAGTGATTGGTGTTTCTTACGGTGCTGATCTTAAGCAGACGAAGAAAGTGATTCGTGAAGCTCTAGAGAAAGATGAGCGCATCCTTAAAGATCCAGACATCCAAATTGGTGTACTTGCACTTGCGGATTCTTCAGTGAACTTTGTGGTTCGTCCTTGGTGTAAGACCGCGGACTACTGGGATGTTTACTTTGACTCGACTCAAGCAATCAAAGAAGCGCTTGATGAAGCAGGTATCGAAATTCCATTCCCACAAATGGATGTTCACCTGAACAAAGTCGAAGCGTAACAAGTTGTTATAGCGACTTGTTATAACGACCTATGAGAGAGCGAGGCACATGCCTCGCTTTTTTGTTTTTGGACTAAAGTGATTTTCCTGTCAGAACTACCAATATTCCATTGGTCTCACATATCTTGACGCCTATGATGTAATGAGTTCATTCCATAGGGTGATTGATATATGAAGTTTTTTCCTCAAGCTGCAATCGCAGTTTCTTTGACGTTAGCGAGCGTTGCGTCATGGGCAGCAACGCCAGATTTCCCTCATTTAGCGACCACAGGTTATGGTGAGGTGGTGGCTAAACCAGATATGGCTCAGTTTTCAGTCAAAGTGGTTGAATCGACAATGACGGCTGAACAAGCGAAACAATCGGTCGATAAGAGTGTCACCACTTTTCTTCAAGCCTTGCAGAGTGAAGGGGTTAAGAGCGAGCAAATCTCCAGCTCAAATCTCTACATTACCCCTCAGTACCACTATCCTAAAAAAGGCAAACCAGAACTTGTCGGTTACCGAGCGTCCCGAAGTATTACCGTAACGGTTGAGCAGTTATCAGAACTGAATCGCTATTTGGATATGGCGCTAAATTCTGGCATCAACCAAGTCGACAACATCCAATTGAAAGTAAAAGACCAAGCTGTTTATCAGCAACAGGCTCGCCTAGCTGCGATTAAAGATGCCAATAGCAAGGCTGAATCATTAGCTGATGGGTTTGGTATGGATGTGGGTGGGGTTTGGAGAATTGATTACAATATGTCTGGCGGTCAACCAGTCCTCATGCGAACGATGGCGATGGATGCGAAATCGGAGTCAAACAGCTACCAAGATTCGACTATCATCATACGTGATCGTGTTGATGTGATTTACAAACTCGACTAAAGAAAGCATGCATATGTGGGTTGAAGATTCTTCAGCTAAGTCTTCAACCCTCCTTAAATTGAGTGCTATACTGTTTGGTCGATTTACGGAGCCAACAGTGTAATGAAGCGCAGCTACTTCCTTCCTCATTTAGTGATGACCACGTTGGTCTTTGCCTTTGCTTTTTCAATTTATTATGCCCACCAGTATCAACAGATAAAGCAAGCTGCTCTTACACAAACAGCTAAGCAGGCGTTACATCAACTCGCGTATAGTGAAAGAGAGTATGGTGAAATTCAGCGCCGTTTTGCCTCCATTATTGAACTCTTATCGCATAGCCGAAGCTTATATGACTATATATTGGAGCCCTCCGTTGTTAATAAAGCGGTTGTGGAAGAAGTGTGGTCATCGATTGCTGTAAACCAGAAATGGTATAGCCAGTTTCGTTTTATCGACGCTCATGGTGTCGAGAAGATTCAATTAAACTATGTGAACAGTGAACAACGGGTCTATCGTTCTGAATATTTGGACGATAGGCAAGGACAGCGCTATTTTGAGTACGCTCAAACCCTAAAAGAAAATGAGATCGGCGCTTGGGGGATCGACCTAGAAGAAAGTACGGGCGAGAGAGCGGCGTCCTATCATCCTATCTTACGCCTTATTACTCCTGTCTATGTTCGAGGAGAGCGCTCAGGGTACTTCGTTTTGAACGTTGACGTCTGGTATTTAGCATCACGTTTGAACTTCTCTCCCAACAAAGAGTTTCGTCCTGAGCTTGTTGATGAGTCTGGTTTCTATCTGGCAGGGGATAATCAAAGTAAGCTGTTTGGCAACTTAATTAAAGAGCGTCAAGCGCATAACCTAGCCACCCAGCATCCACAGGTATGGCAAGTGATGCAAAGCAACAAGTCAGGTTATCAGGTTGATGAAGGGGAATTGATCGTCTTTAACCAGATACGTTTGTCTCCTAAGCAGAAGTTGTATCTTGTAACGCATTTTGAAAAGGATGAAATAGAGCAACTGTCAAAGCGAGATGTTCGAGACTTGATGCGAGAAGCGATGCTTGTGTTATTGCTTACGCTTGTTTTTGTCTTGCCTTCAGCCTTGCTGGTTACACGTTACCGTCAGCGCAGTTTAGAAAGCCAGTTAGCCAGAGCTGCGCTAAGTGGTATGTCGGCGATCATTATTTCTGATCGTCGTCACCGTGTGATTAGAGTCAATGAGCATTTTACTCAGCTGACCGCCTTGGAGCAGAAAGATGTTGAGTCGCGGAACATTATCAAGTTGTTGTTAGGGGAAGAACAACTGGAGAAAGTGATTGCCATTTTTGATCATGTTGCTCGTTATCAGTCTTGGGAAGGTGAATTAACTCTGTTAGGAATCGGCGACAACGCTCCAGTAACCGTGATTGTACGAGTGCAGAGCGTGTTAGCGAAATCAGGAAAAGTGAGCTATTACATCACTTCCATTGTCGATATTTCTGACCGTAAACAACTTGAAGAACGTCTGCGTGTCTTAAGTGAGAGAGATGCACTTACCGAACTGTGGAACCGTCGCAAGTTTGAATTAGAGCTGCGTCGTTACAGCAACTTGGTGGCTCGTTACCCAGACACGCCAACTAACTGCCTTGCCTTGATTGACCTTGATTACTTCAAGCGGATTAATGATGAATTAGGCCATGATGAAGGCGATCGAGTGATCAAAGAAGCGGCTCGAGTTTTTGAACATTCATTAAGAGAAACGGACTTTGTGGCAAGGATTGGTGGGGAAGAATTTGCGATCATTATGCCTAATACCACGTTAACACAAGCAGAGATGGCGTTAGAAAGACTGCGTATTAGTGTTGAGCTCGATAGTCAGATTCCTGTGACAGTAAGTATTGGAGTGACGCAGCTGTCTGCCGATAGTACTCGTTGTTATAAGTATGCGGATATCGCACTGTATGAGTCGAAAACAAATGGCCGAAATCGCTTGTCAGTCTGCACGAGCGAAGACGATATGGCATAAAAAAATCGAGCGCTAGGCTCGATTTTTTATTGGCTCTGCTTTCAAGCTGCCGCTTCAATAACTTCTTGGATTTGCTCCATCGTGCGGTGCAGGTGCAAATCAAACTTCTCAGCCGCTTTATCGGCATCTTTTGCAAGCACAAGCTTCATGATCATTTCGTATTCATCAAGGTTGTATGCACTGCTATCAAGGCCGTTAACGACAGCGTAGTAGCGGTAACGTTTTACCTGATTGATCAGGTCATTGAAGAAGTTCAGCATGTTTTTCGAGATAGCGCCCTCTAGCAGAGAGATATGGAATTGATGCTGACGCTCTTCCCACTCGCTCCAATCGAAGTCTTCTTTTGACAGCTTAATACGAGAAAGTTTGTGGAATGATGTCAGTACATCAAGCTCCCAGCTTTCATCCCCTGCTTCAATCGCTTGCTTGATAAGCACTGAAGCCACAAAGCGTAGGCTTTCATATAGATCAGTCAACTCAGTGATCGAAACAGGGGCAACCCAACAGCCTTTTTGTGGCTCTAGGCTAACGTATTTAGTCCAAGATAACTGAACCAAGGCTTCTCGAATTGGGGATGCGCCTACGTTGTACTTTTGCTTTAAATCAGCAACAACTAATTTCTGACCAGGCTTAAGTTCACCATTCAAAATATCTTGGTGAATCATTTTCGATACTTTGTCTGTTAAGGTTGGGCTCGACACTGTGCTTTCCTCATTCGCTTGCTGACTGTCCGTTATATAAAACCACAAGGGTTTTAACGGTATGTAATTCTAATAACTTGGGCGATAATACAGCGTACTGATTATGAGGGCAAGACTAAATATATAAAAAAAGAGGGCCTAAGCCCTCTTTTTTATTGAACGAATGATTGAATTACATCGTCTTATAGAACGTGTACAGACGCTGTATTCGTTGTGCCTGAAGCCACTAGAGCGCCAGAAACCATAACAACGATGTCGCCTTTGCTGCCGAATTCAGCTTTAAGAGCGTACTCTTTACCCATTTTGTAGAAAGCATCTGTGCTGTCGATAGAATCAACAAGAACTGGACGAACACCTTTAGTAAGAACAAGCTGAGCTGCTGTTTTTTGGTTAGTTGTCAGTGCAATGATGTTTGCTGTTGGGAAGTACTTACGTACAGAACGTGCAGACTTACCACCTTCAGTTGCAACGATGATCAGTGGAGCAGCTAGCTTCTCAGCTGTGTCTACTGCACCTTTACATACTGCTTCAGTGATACGTAGACGAGGGCTGTCTAGACGAGAACCTAGTTCAGCTTTAAGCGCGCCGTCAGTGCGGTTAGCGATTTGAGCCATGATAGTTACCGCTTCAACAGGGTACTTACCTTTCGCCGTTTCACCAGAAAGCATTACTGCATCAGTACCGTCCATGATTGCGTTCGCAACGTCGCCCGCTTCTGCACGAGTTGGACGTGGGTTGTTGATCATAGAATCAAGCATTTGAGTCGCAGTGATAACCATCTTACGTGCACGGTTACACTTTTCGATCATCATTTTCTGAGCGAAGATTACTTCTTCAGCTGGGATCTCAACACCTAGGTCACCACGAGCAACCATGATACCGTCAGAAAGCTCTAGGATCTCATCGAAGTTATCAACACCTTCTTGGTTTTCGATCTTAGAAATGATGTGAATGTCAGAGCCGCCATTTGCGTCTAGGATTTCACGGATTTCTTTAACGTCAGATGCTTTACGGATGAAAGAAGCCGCAACGAAGTCAACGCCTTGCTCACAACCAAACTTAAGGTCGTTCTTATCTTTTTCAGATAGCGCTGGAAGTTGAACAGAAACGCCAGGAAGGTTAACACCTTTGTTTTCGCCTAGTGCACCGTTGTTAAGAACTTTACACTTCACTTCAGTGTCAGTTGTTGCGATAACTTCCATTTCGATTAGGCCGTCATCAACAAGGATAGTGTTACCAACATTTAGGTCAGCTGCGAAACCTGCGTAAGTTACCGCTACAGTTTCTTTGTTACCAACAACTGAAGTGTCAGTTGTGAACGTGAACTCTTGACCAGCAACTAGGTCAACGTCGTTGCCGCCTTCAAGCTTGATAGTACGGATCTCAGGACCTTTAGTATCAAGTAGGATTGCTAGTTGCTTACCCACGTTTTCCATTACTTTACGGAAATTCGCGATACGAGTGCCGTGCTCTTCGTAGTCACCGTGAGAGAAGTTTAGGCGCATTACGTTCATGCCTGCGCTTACTAGTTCAGTTAGCTTCTCTACAGATTCAGTTTTAGGGCCAATCGTACATACGATTTTGGTCTTTTTCATGGAAGATACTCTCCGGGTCAATATATTTACAATTTGAAAGTTGGTTATTGGTCTGAAGCAAGGGTTACATTTAGGCATTTTGTGCCTGCCAACTTATAAATGTAGCCGATAATTTTGTTGGCTTCAGAACTGAAAGTCTTTCATAAGTTTAGTCATTTTATGACCAACTTAGTGCGTAATTAATCCGCATTTATGTGACAAACCTAGGATATAGGCTGAAAGTTGCAAAAAAATAACGGTCAATTCTGTAATTTTTTTTCTTTTAGGTCGCGCATTCTACCACCGAATGATTTCAATATCACTGCTTAAGAATTGTCTTAGGACAAGGTTTTATCGCTATTTATTAATTTTTTGGATCGAAATAAATGGACTTGAAAGTTTCGACTTGACTATAATTGCTTTCACTTCGAAACTTAAAGTTAATTAATAAATGTCGAAACGAAACACTCAGCTTAGAAGACATACAATATCGAACCTTGTGAACGAGAAAGGAGAAGTCAGCGTAGAGGAACTCTCTCAGCAATTTTCCACCTCGGAGGTCACGATTAGAAAAGATCTCGCGTCATTAGAAAAAAATGGCCTACTTCTTAGACGTTATGGCGGTGCCATTGCGCTTCCGAAAGAAGTGATGAGCGATGAAATGAACGAAAATGTTTCGATTCGAAAGAATGAGCTTGCACAAGCTGCGGTGAAATTGATCCGTGAACACAATCGCATTGTGATTGATAGCGGCAGTACAACCGGTGCTTTGATTAAGCTACTTGATGGAATGCGTGGGCTCGTTGTGATGACCAATTCGCTGACCGTTGCCAATTCACTGAATGAACTTGAAAGTGAACCCACATTGTTAATGACGGGAGGGACTTGGGATGCCCATTCAGAATCATTCCAAGGCCAAGTGGCGGAGTCTGTTTTACGCTCTTACGACTTTGACCAGCTATTTATTGGTGCGGATGGTGTCGATTTAGAACGAGGAACGACAACGTTCAATGAGTTGGTTGGATTGAGTAAAGTGATGGCTGAGGTGTCGAGAGAAGTGATCGTTATGGTCGAATCAGAAAAGATCTCTCGTAAAATCCCTAACTTAGAACTGGCATGGGATGCTGTTGATATATTAATTACTAACAAAGACTTAGACCCTGAGTACAAACAAAAAATCGAATCTCATGCTGTCAAAGTGATTTGTGCATAAAGACGACTAAACTTAAATAAAAATTCTTGAACTTGGCCTTTGCTTGCTGCCAATTACAATCTTAAATCTGGAGTGAAACATGTGTGGAATTGTTGGCGCGGTCGCGCAACGTGATGTCGCAGAAATTTTAGTCGAAGGTCTTCGACGCCTTGAATACCGTGGTTATGATTCTGCCGGTGTCGCGGTAGTCGATAGTGAATCAAACCTTACCCGAGTACGCCGTCTAGGCAAAGTGAAAGAGCTCGCCGATGCGGTAGATGAAGCACACGTTCTTGGTGGTACTGGTATTGCTCATACTCGCTGGGCAACGCATGGCGAACCATCTGAAGCAAATGCTCACCCACACATGTCCGGTGATATTGCGGTTGTCCATAATGGCATCATCGAAAACTATGAAGAGCTGCGCGAAACCTTGAAAGCGCGCGGCTACATTTTTGCGTCTCAGACGGATACAGAAGTGATTGCACATTTGGTTGAGTGGGAGCGTCGCACCTCTGACTCGCTACTTGAGGCATTGCAGAAAACAGCGAAACAACTGGAAGGCGCTTACGGCACGGTTGTTGTTGATCGAAAAGATCCTTCTCGCGTTGTGGTTGCTCGCTCTGGGAGCCCTATTGTGATTGGCTTTGGTGTTGGCGAAAACTTCTTAGCGTCCGACCAGCTTGCTCTTTTGAATGTGACACGCCGCTTTATGTACCTAGAAGAGGGAGACGTGGCTGAAATCACTCGCCGAGAAGTTTCGGTGTTTGATGTGACTGGTGAGCGAGTAGAGCGTGAGATCATTGAGTCTAATGCTGAGCATGATGCCGGTGATAAAGGCAAATATCGTCACTTTATGCAGAAAGAAATCTACGAGCAGCCAACGGCTTTGATTAACACAATGGAAGGTCGTATTACGGCTGATTCCGTGGTCACCGAAGCGATTGGCGTCAATGCGGCAGATATTCTGAGTAAAGTGGAGCACGTACAGATTGTCGCATGTGGTACTTCTTACAACGCAGGTATGACGGCACGTTACTGGTTTGAAGACATTGCCGGCGTAAGCTGTGATGTCGAAATCGCTTCTGAGTTCCGTTACCGCAAGTTTGTGACTCGCCCTAATAGTTTATTGATTACGCTCTCTCAATCAGGAGAAACAGCCGATACTCTGGCAGCGCTTCGCTTAGCAAAAGAGAAAGGCTACATGGCGGCAATGACGATCTGTAACGTGGCAGGATCTTCTCTTGTTCGTGAATCTGATTTTGCTTTCATGACTCGTGCGGGTGTAGAGATTGGTGTGGCATCAACCAAAGCATTTACCACTCAGCTCTCAGCGTTGCTCATGTTGGTAACCGCATTGGGTAAGCAGCAAGATCGTATCAGTAAAGAAAAAGAGAAAGAGATCGTTGAAGCCCTTCATGCATTGCCGAAGCAGATTAATGCGGCGCTCTCTTTTGAAAAAGAGATTGAAGAGTTAGCCCCAGACTTTGCTGATAAGCACCACACGCTTTTCTTAGGTCGTGGTGAGTTTTACCCAATCGCGATGGAAGCGTCTCTAAAACTTAAAGAGATCTCCTACATTCACGCAGAAGCCTATGCAGCGGGTGAGCTTAAGCACGGTCCGTTGGCGCTTATTGATGCCGACATGCCTGTTGTGGTTGTTGCTCCAAGCAATGATTTACTGGAAAAGCTGAAGTCTAACGTTGAAGAAGTTCGTGCTCGCGGAGGCTTGCTATATGTCTTCGCTGATGCAGAAGCAGGCTTTGAAGCAGACGAAACGATGAAAATTATCACCATGCCGCAAGTGAGTGATATTACCGCGCCAATCTACTACACCATTCCAATGCAGTTACTTTCTTACTACGTTGCGTTGATTAAAGGCACCGATGTGGATCAGCCACGTAACCTAGCGAAGGCTGTGACAGTAGAGTAAGGTTTTATTCAGTAATTTTAAGGCCCCTTCAGAGTCATCTGTTGGGGCCTTTTTTGTTTCCACTTTCCAAGCCTTAATGAAGTAAACTGACTCTGTATATTGACGTATGGTACATTTCTTACGTATAGGCTAACGAATTTGTTTATGAGGTCCCCATGCTATCCCCACAATCAAAAGTAAAAGTCCAAGGTGCGGGACGATTCCTATCCAATATGGTCATGCCAAACATCGGGGCTTTTATCGCTTGGGGGCTGATATCTGCACTGTTCATTCCAACGGGGTGGATGCCCAATGAGCAATTAGCGTCGTTAAGCGCTCCGATGATCACGTATTTGATTCCAATCCTCATTGGCTACAGTGGTGGACGCTTAGTTGCTGGAGAGCGAGGGGCTGTGGTCGGTGCGGTGACCACTATGGGGCTGGTTGCCGGTTCTGAAATTCCAATGCTGATGGGAGCGATGATTGCCGGACCAATGAGCGGCCTCATCATCAAAAAGTTTGATGCGCTTATTGCGGGTCGAATCAAAAGTGGTTTTGAGATGTTGGTGAATAACTTCTCTGCCGGCATTGTTGGCATGTTGGGCGCCATTCTTTGTCTATATTTTGTAGGGCCTGCCGTTTCAATGGCATCTGCGGCGATCGCAAGTGGTATTGAAATACTGATTGAGTCAGATACGCTGATCTTGTTGTCAGTGCTTGTCGAGCCAGCCAAAATCTTGTTTTTGAACAACGCGATCAATCACGGTATCTTCTCACCACTTGGTATTCAGCAGGTTCAAGAGGTTGGTCAATCCGTTTTCTTCTTAATTGAATCAAATCCAGGACCGGGTTTAGGAGTGTTACTTGCGTACATTTTGACGAGTCGTGGGCGAGTCCAACAGACATCTGCCGGAGCGACCATTATCCATTTATTTGGTGGGATCCAAGAGGTTTACTTTCCTTATGTATTAATGAACCCACGTTTGATCATTGCACTGATCGCAGGGGGAATGTCGGGGATCTACATACTCGGATTATTCGAAGCAGGATTATTTTCGCCAGCTTCACCGGGTTCAATCATTGCGATTCTATTGATGACGCCTAAAAGCTCACTCGTTGGAGTCGTGTTATCTGTTTCCGTTTCTACTTTGGTCTCTTTTTCTATCGCTACCTTGTTACTAAGACAAAAGCAAAGCAATCAATCGATAGAGGATTCAGCGACGAGCACGGCTTCTCGTGCTGCCGGCCTCAAGCAAACGACTCAGTTAGAACAGGTGCAAATAACCCCGCAGCATGTTTGTTTAGATGTCTCTGCTTCGAACAGCAAAGAGGTTATTGCTCAGTTGGGCAACAAGTTAGTTGAACTAGGGCATGTTGAACCTGAGTACATAGAAGAAATGCATAAACGAGAAGCCTTACTGTCAACCTATCTAGGGAACGCTATTGCATTGCCTCACGGAATGATTGGTGGCAAACAATATGTTAAAAAAGAGGGCATTGTTTTTGGTCAGATTCCCTCAGGCATTAAATGGGGGAGCGAGCCAGATGATGTTGCTAAGGTTGTTATTGCAATTGCTGCGAAAGGAGAGCGTCATATTCAAATATTATCGTCAATTAGCTCAACGCTAGACAGCAAAGAAACGCTTGAACGTTTATACATGACCACTAATGTTGAAGAAGTGGTGACGTTACTCAATGGAAGGGTAAGCTAATGCCTTCAATGTTAGCGGCAGAAGCTCATTATAGTGAAGCTATCTATATACCTAATGAGTCAGATTTACTTGAGGTGATCTCACAAGCTGACACGCCTAGCGCAGTGATCAGTGCAGCGTACCATGCACTCGATGATGCGGTTGGTTCGGTAATGCAGACCCTTCTCTCACAAAATGAGAAAGGGGTTAGCTACATCGTCGCGCCACTTATGACAAATAAAGGGCCACTTGGTGATATCAAGGTTCGGGCAGGTTTGTTGTTAGGGCTCGGGGTTATCCATCGAGATGTATACGAGGATCTTGAAGTGTTCTTGCGGTTAAAAGAGTATTTTGAGGAGGCCAGTAAAGCGATACCGTTCACGGATCTTTATGTACTGACAGAGCTGCGTAGTGTCGACATTATCAAGCGAACAATGCCGATAGAATACGATCCGAGTATGATTTCGGGGCTTTCAGATACAATGATGAGAATGTTTATAGATCGTCATAATCAGAAAGTGACTTCGACAATAGTGCTCGCGATCACTGAATTAGTCGCTGTACTTCGTCATGGGGCCTCAAGAGTCTAAGAGTTGCTATTGCTCCCCCTAGTCGTTTAAGTAGAGAGCTAATTCTCGTTCGAAATACTCTCTTGCTCCAACTCTCTGCTCTCAATATTTATCGTTACTACTGGTATCTGTTTTCGAGATCAGTAACGTCTTCCCTACGGCTTTTACCCGCCCTTAAGTGGTATTAAAACACTTCTTTCTATTCCAAGTGCTTGTCTAGCGCATAGCTTCCACAGTGATATGTATTTGTGTAATTTAATTACAAAATGCAATTTTTTGGCTGATATGCAACCTGTTATTAGCGTTTTTTGGGTGATATTTGAGCGGGAAATTGCCACGAAAATTTTGGATTTTTCATAAGTGTGACTTTTGTCACTAATTATTTGGCGGGCGGCTTGGTGGTTATTGTGATCAATGTCTCGGTGTAATGATACTCATTAGCTTTAATTTGGCCATGTAATTTTAGAACTGTGTAAAAATGTGATTTTAATCTTCATTTTTTTGTTGGTGATGTTTTGTTGATGTGATTTTTGTCACTAAAAATGCTCTGGTGATGAGTTTTTGGATTCTTGTGTTAAGTTTCTCTCAACTTTTTAGAGCACATTTTCGACCATTTGGTCATCCAATACATTACTGAGGTCACCCTTATGTTATCTCCAGAAGCAAAGATTAAGGTTCAAAACTTTGGTCGTTTCTTATCCAATATGGTAATGCCAAACATCGGCGCATTCATTGCGTGGGGTTTCATTACCGCACTTTTCATTCCAACTGGTTGGCTACCTAACGAAACGTTAGCGTCAATGGTTGGACCTATGATTACTTACCTGCTACCACTACTTATCGGTTACACCGGTGGTAAAATGGTTGGTGGCGACCGCGGTGCGGTGGTAGGTGCCATTACGACAATGGGTGTTATTGTAGGCACTGACATTCCAATGTTTATGGGCGCGATGATTGTTGGACCTCTTGGTGGTATCGCAATCAAGAAGTTTGATGAAGCTATTCACGGCAAAGTGAAGAGCGGATTCGAGATGCTTGTGAACAACTTCTCTGCCGGTATCATCGGTATGATCTGTGCGATTATCGCTTTCTTAGCAATTGGTCCAGCAGTCAAAGTTTTGTCTAGTGGTTTAGCGGCAGGTGTTAACACTATGGTTGAAGCTGGTCTTCTTCCATTAGCATCAATCTTCGTAGAACCTGCGAAAATTCTTTTCCTTAATAACGCTATCAACCACGGTATTTTCTCACCTCTTGGTATCCAGCAGTCTGAAGAACTTGGTCGCTCAATCTTCTTCCTAATCGAAGCGAACCCTGGTCCTGGTCTAGGTCTACTGCTTGCTTACATGGTGTTTGGTAAAGGCAGCGCGAAGCAATCGGCGGCGGGTGCATCAATCATCCACTTCTTAGGTGGTATCCACGAGATTTACTTCCCTTACGTACTAATGAACCCACGTCTAATCCTAGCGGTCATTGCTGGTGGTATGGCTGGTGTATTCACTAACGTAATGTTCAGCTCTGGTCTAATTTCTCCAGCGTCTCCAGGTTCAATCTTTGCGATTCTACTGATGACGCCAAAAGGTGCTTACGTTGGTGTTGTGCTTTCAGTGCTTGCGGCAACAGCCGTATCGTTCGTAGTAGCATCAATCCTACTTAAAACGACATCTCAAGAAGATGAAGAAGACTCGCTAGAAAAAGCTTCTGCACAAATGAAAGGCATGAAAGCTTCTTCTAAAGGTGCAACAACAGGTACAGATATCAACCTAGCAGATGTGAAAGCAGTATACGTAGCTTGTGATGCAGGTATGGGTTCAAGTGCAATGGGTGCGGGTTTGCTACGTAAGAAAGTCGACGCCGCTGGCCTAGACATCACGGTAACGAACTACGCAATCAACAATCTTCCTGCGGACTCAAAAATTGTTATCACGCACAAAGATCTAACGGATCGTGCACGTAATACCATTCCAGGTGCATTGCACATGTCTCTAAACAATTTCTTAGATGGTGCGGTGTACGACAAGCTGGTTACGGAGCTAGTTGAAGCTCAGACAGGTGATGTAAAAAAGTCTGAAGCGCCAGTAGCTGTTGTAGAGGAAGAGAAAGAAGAAGGTCTCACTCTAACTGCTGACGCTGTATTCCTAGGTCTAAAATCGGACAACAAGAAAGACGCGATTAAATTTGCGGGTGAGCAACTGGTTAAGCTTGGCAACGTAGCGCCTGAATATATTGAAGGTATGTTTGCTCGTGAAGAACTAGTGTCTACCTACTTAGGTGAATCAATCGCAGTACCACACGGCACGATTGAAGCTAAGCAGCACGTACAAAAAACAGGCATCGTGTTCTGCCAGTACCCAGAAGGTATCCAATGGGGTGAAGACGAAGATGATATCGCCAAGATGGTTATTGGTATCGCCGCTCAAGGTGATGAGCACAACATGGTACTGATGGCTATTACCAATTCCCTTGATGACGAAGAAGCCGTGGAGCGCTTACAAAACACCACCAATCCAGAAGATGTTTTGAAAATTCTAAACGGATAACAAGAAGCTCTAGTCAAGCTCCTGAGTGAACGAGGCCAGGCCCCCTCTGGCCTCATTTTCCAGTCTAGATAGTTTACGGTTTGGAAGACAGCTCTAAATCGTTACCTATATAGATTACATAGTTAAAAGGTCTACAGATTATGAAAGCGTTACATTTCGGTGCGGGTAATATCGGTCGTGGTTTCATTGGTAAGTTACTAGCAGATGCGGGTCTTGAAGTGACGTTCGCAGACGTAAACGAGACGGTTGTTAACGCCTTAATTGAGCGTAAAGAATACCCTGTTAAAATTGTTGGTGAAGAGTGTGTTGTTGAAATCGTTAAGAATGTAACAGCGGTAAACTCAGCCACAGACGCGGTAATCGACAGTATTGCTGAATCCGATTTGATTACCACAGCGGTTGGCCCAACAGTTTTAAAAATCATTTCTAAGTCTATCGCTCAAGGGATTGAGAAGCGTGCAAAAGCAGGCAATGCAACACCAATGAATATCATTGCGGCTGAAAACATGGTTCGCGGTACAAGTCAGCTGAAAGCAGCGGTACTTGAACACCTTTCTGATAAGATGAAAGCCTTTGTTGAAAAGAACGTAGGCTTCGTTGATTCAGCCGTCGATCGTATCGTTCCACCGGCAGAAGCAGGTGAAACGGATCCTCTAGCCGTTACGGTAGAAACATTCAGTGAGTGGATCGTAGATCAAACTCAATTTAAAGGTGAGATCCCTAACATTCCGGGTATGGAGTGTACGGATAACCTAATGGCGTTCGTTGAGCGTAAGCTATTTACACTCAATACTGGCCACCTAGTTACGGCCTACTTCGGTGTACTAGCAGGTCATGAGACGGTGAAAGATGCAATCGAAGATGAAAAGATTCACGCACAAGTAAAAGCGACCATGGAAGAGAGTGGTGCCGTTCTTGTCAAACGCTACGGTTTTGATCCACAAGCTCACGCAGCATACATCCAGAAAATCTTAGATCGATTCGCCAACCCTTATTTACGTGACGAAGTGGATCGTGTTGGACGTCAGCCAATTCGTAAACTAAGTCCACAAGATCGTCTTGTTAAACCATTAAATGGGACTCTTGAATACGGTTTACCTAATAAACACCTAGTGGAAGGTATTGCTGCTGCATTCCATTACAAGAATGAAGATGACCCTCAAGCGGTTGAACTTCAAGCAATGTTTGAAGAAAAAGGATTTGCTGAGACATTGGCGCACTATTCAGAGCTGAACAAAAACTCAGAAGTTGTTAAACTAGCAGAAGAAGCTTATAAAGCATTGAAATGATAAACCATCAAAGTGCCGTTCTAGCGGCACTTTTTCCTTTTGTTAGAGTCATGCCAATACATTCAAACCAAGAATCGGAATTATTAGAAGAACTTGCTGAATCCGCCAATGCTGCGGAATGTTTGCTATGTGCTTTTGATGTGTTGGAAGATATGCTCGATGCATTATTAAAGAGTATCTTTCATAAAGACGATTACGCGGTGAAATTTGTTGTTGATCCGCTACTGACCAATGATGGCCCTTTAGGCGAGATTCTCGTCCGTACTAAGCTGTTGTTGGGCTTAGGGGTGATCAGCAAAGAGGTCTACGACGATATTGAAATCTTTGTAACCCTAAAAGAGTGGGTAAAAGTTCAAGAAGGGAAAATCGACTTTTGGGATAAAGACATTGTCTTTGAGTTGAATAAAGTCAATGCGATACAAAAAAATATGCCTGTTGATTACTCACCAGAGTTGATTGAGGGTATGTCAGCAGATATGCAAAAGATGTTTTTGGAACGCCACTTTCAAAAGGTGCGCTCCACTATCGTTCTCGCCGTTAATGATATTCACCAGCAGCTGTCTCGTGACAACGCGTTAACATCATAAACGCAGCTTTTCTCTCAGCTCAATGTCGTTTCGAGCTTTACTTGCCATGCTTCGTATTCACTAAGCAAGTTGCGTAAAAATGCCACTGGATTCGCTATTTTCTCTCCACCTTTAATCTCAGCATCAGTCACATGCCAAAATTGCTGACTCACTATGTTTCGTTTGTAAATGAAATCCAATAGCTCATTGATTGTCAGGGGTAGGTGCGATTCTTCCAGTAAAAGCAGAATTGGCTTTAGCTCTGCTGTGGTTCCTTGAAGAAACTGGTCGCTGGTTTTGCTTGCTAAATGCTGAACTTGGCTAGACGAGTGCGCTTTGCAGATAGGTTGCATTAGTTGATAAAGTAAGAAGTTGACTTTCTGCGAAGCGATTAACGTCGCACCCAGTAAAGGAAGTAGCTCATGGTTTTGAGTATCGGTTGATAGTGTCATTTGTTGAACCTCAAGGTCTATCCATCAGATAAAGTAGAGAGTGTTACGCAAACTGGGTAAGCACGTCTTCGGCTGTAACTTTTGATGCATCAAAAAGGATGTAATCACCGTTTGTCGTTTTTAGGCATTGGAGATTGCCTTTAAAGCCAATTCTTGCCAATTTCTCCAACAATAGCTTATCCGCTTGTTCATAGACCACACTAAGAAATGGTAATTGATTCGAATGAACCAAGCCTTCAGCGTTATAGGTCTCCATCGCGTCGGATAGATGGTCAGTATCAGTGAATTCAATGATTTCCGCGATTTCGTTCAACAACATATTATTTCCGTGCTCGTTGTATGGTGAGAGGCAAATCTTACTACTTTTTGCTTAAGTGGATCGAGAGTACGTGACGAAATTGTGTCGCGATAGAAATGTTTAAGCAAAAAATAGATGGTGTATAAAAAAACCACTCCTTAAAAGAAGTGGTTTTTATCAATCGTAAACAATCAAAGATTATAGATCTTGAATGTTTTCTGCTTCTAGCTCTTGGAAGTAACGAAGCGTTTTCACTTTTAGCTCTTGCTGTGCTGGCTCGTCAGCAACGATGATTGCTTTCGGGTGCATTTGCAGCGCAGTAACTGTCCACATATGGTTGATGCTACCTTCGATGGCTACTTGTAGTGCTTGAGCTTTGTTGTGACCTGTAGTCAGGATCATTACTTCTTCTGCGTCTAGTAGAGTTGCAACACCGATAGTTAGTGCATATTTAGGCACTTGGTTGATGTCGTTATCGAAGAAGCGAGAGTTAGCAATACGAGTCTCTTCAGTTAGCGTCTTGATACGAGTACGAGATGCTAGTGAAGAACCTGGTTCGTTGAATGCGATGTGACCGTCGATGCCGATACCGCCCATGAATAGGTTGATCTTACCGAAAGAGCGGATCTTTTCTTCGTATGCTGCACAGTGAGCATCGATATCATCTGCAAGGCCGTCAAGAAGGTTAACGTTCTCGTCTTGGATATCAACGTGGTTGAAGAAGTTGTTGTACATGAAAGAACGGTATGACTCTGGGTGGTTCGGGTCGATACCTACGTACTCATCCATGTTGAATGTTACTACGTGCTTAAAGCTCACTTCGCCAGCTTTGTATAGCTCAATAAGTGCTTTGTAAGTTGTTAGAGGTGTACCACCAGTTGGTAGACCAAGAACAAATGGACGATCTGCCGTTGGGTTGAACGCGTTGATCTTGTTTGCAATGTGACGAGCTGCCCATTTACCAACTTGCGCAGCGTTATTTAGAGGAATCAGTCTCATTTGTCTTTCCTATAGAAAATTGTCAGATGTAATGCTTAATTTGCATTGTAAAATAAGAGTGGGTTTTAAGCTAGTATTTTTGCGAGAGAGGTGAGCTTTTTCTCTTATTTTAGATCAAATAATGTGCATATAATTTTGTCGAATCAAATGAAAATCACGCTTTTTTTCTTTCATGAGAAAAGGGCATACCCAGACTTGGTAAGCCCAAAAGAACGAGGTAAAGGTCGATTATCGGTCGTTTAGCGCTATGAACGGTCATCGTGTTTGTCTAGGTAGCGCTCGGTCTTTTCACTGCCCATATATTTGGCCAGTGTTTTGAAAGGAACCTGCCTTAGGTCCACCATAATTAAGCCATCAAGGGCGTTGTTAAATTTAGGGTCAATATTAAAAGCAATCAACTTCCCATTTAGACCTAAGTATTGGCGAAGTAAAACCGGGACACCCTTTCCTTGCTCAATTCGAGAAAGTACTCTCGATAGCAGCTGCACATCGCCTAAAGCCGTCAACATTGTTGGGTTCCAACTGCGTTCGTGATTAGGCAGAGGGTTTGACGGACTAACGTGCTCTGCTGCCTTGGAGTGAGAGTGGTGAAGGGTCATGGTATCTGCAAGTAAGTGTCGCGCTTGTTCACTATAATCATTGCTGATACTAACTGGGCCAAATAGGTGAGTATATTCAGGATGTCGTGCAACATACGCCGCGATTCCTTTCCAAAGTAGAAGAAGAGGGGCCATGCTTTTTTGATACTTTGCGTCAATGACTGAACGGCCCATTTCGATCGCTTTACCCATACTGGCAATAAACGGTCGATCGAAGTGGAATAAGGTTCTGGAATAAAGACCAAGCATGCCATGTTTTTCAATCAGCTGATCCACGAGTCCAAGTCGATAAGCACCGACAAGAGTTTGGTTTTCGTTATCCCAAATAAACAGCTGTAGGTAATCACGATCAAATGGATCAAGGTCGAGGCTGTTTCCCGTCCCCTCGCCGACGGCACGAAAGTTACTTTCTCGTAACCGACCAATTTCATGCATTAGGGCGGGGATTCGTTCGGAAGAGGTACAGTAGACATCAAATTCTCCGTTTGAAAGCAGTAACTCATCCTCCTTTAGATGAGAAAGATCATTGAGGAGATCTTCTTTTGCTAGTGCTTCGGCGACGGGGAATTGATTGTTTTGACTATTGCATTCTGGGGAAGAGCTTGGGCTCGGCTGTTGTAGCAGGTAGGTATTGAGCCTCAAGTAATTCGTCATCTGATCATCACACAGGCTGCTCAACTCTTTGAATTTGATCGTTGCACCAATCGAAATCGCAATCTGCTGTTGAGATTTATTAAGCAGTTCACGGCCAAGCATTAAAGTTCGTAATAAAGGGTGAACCTTCTCAGCAAAATAAAAACGTTTGGAGTTTTGTCCATCAATAAAGATAGGAACAGTAACTGAACGTGATTTTCGAATTAAGCGGCTAACGGAACGACTCCACGTTTTATCCTCTAGTCTTTTTGTTTTGTTATCAATTAACTGAGAAACCTCTCCAGCGGGAAAGAGCAAGAGTAATCCGTCTTCTTGTAGATGTTGATGTGCTTGACGCATTGCTTTGAGGTTAGCGTGATGTGCTTCTTGAGTGTCAAAGACATCGACACCAATAAACAGTTGATCCAGTTCAGGCACGGTTTTTAGATATTGGTTCGCTAGGATCTTAACATCACTTCTGACTTGTAAAAGCATCTCGGCCAGGATGACGCCTTCGACACAGCCGAGTGGATGGTTAGCAACAACGACCGTAGGGCCAGTGGTTGGAATATGACTTAAGCTCCCTTGGTTGATTCGATAGTCGATACCAAGAACTTCAAGAGTAAAACGTAGAAACTGCTTGGTATCACAGCCAGCTGGGCGCTGAGTATAAAACTTATCGAGCTTCGAGAGGCCAGTTGCCCACTCTGTAAAATGCTCACCAAGACGAAAAGGCGTTTTCTTAGGCAGACGAAACGGGCTAGAGATGTCCATAGTTCCTCACAGCAATAATTAAGCTTGTATGAGGGTAAGAGTGGGATGTTGCAGTGAAGCGTCAATATGATGAGAGAACGTTGAAGTTAAGATGACGATCTCGTTAAGGTGGCGTGAGTTTCGCGGCGACAAGGTGAAATGAGTGCAAGAATGATTATTTAATTAACCTAAAAAATATATCGCTCACAAAATATACTAATTTTGTATCTAAACTAAAGTTTCATTGCTAACTTGATCAATGCGGGTAGCGCTATTGATCCTAACGGAGCAAAAGACTCTCAGGAGAATAGCCAGTCAACTTACCTTCGCATTTGCTGATCTGGAATGCCTCACCTTAAGAGGTAAAACGGGAACCTGAGGTTCCCGTTGTTGTATCTGTCTAATGGAGACGAAAAAGCCTGAGTGATGAAGCTCAGGCTTTAATAGAGAGTTACTGCTATTTGCTTTTAAATTCGCTTAGCTAGAGCGATGTACTGACATGTGTGCGAGCGTAATCAGCGCTTGCTTATAGTCTGACTCTTCTAATACGCTAAGTTGTGCAATCGCTTTATCGGCTTCTTCATACGCTTTCTGGCGCGTGTATTCCAATGAACCGGTTTGCTCCATGGCCTCAAGGATGTCATTCAGACGCTCCATGCCATTCGCTTTCTCGATCGCTTCACGAATCATTGCCGTCTGTTCTGGTGTGCCGTGTTTCATTGCGTATAAAAGAGGCAACGTTGGTTTACCTTCAGCAAGGTCATCTCCCACATTCTTGCCCATGTCATCACCATCAGAAGTGTAGTCCATCACATCATCAATAAGCTGGAAAGCCGTACCCAAGTATTTGCCGTAGTTCTGCAGTGCCACTTCGATTTCTTCAGGGGCCTCATTCAGAATCGCACCAATTTGAGTTGCGGCTTCGAACAAGCGAGCAGTTTTCGAGTAGATCACTTGCATGTAGCTTTCTTCTGTCGTGTCAGGATCGTTACAGTTCATTAGCTGTAATACTTCCCCTTCAGCGATCACGTTTACTGCATCACTCATAAGCTTAAGGATCTTTAAAGATCCTAGCTCGGTCATCATCTGAAATGAGCGTGTGTAGATGAAGTCGCCGACCAAAACGCTAGCCGCATTACCAAAAGCGGCATTGGCAGTTGCTTTACCACGACGCATATCAGACTCATCAACGACGTCATCGTGAAGCAGCGTTGCAGTATGAATAAATTCAATAAAGGCTGCAGACGTTGTATGAGCTTCGCCCTGATAGCCAAGTGCTCGTGCAGATAAAACCGCTAGAAGAGGGCGGATACGTTTACCACCACCACTAACAATGTAGAAACCCAGTTGATTGATTAAAGAGACATCAGAGTTGAGTTGTGCGTGAATTGTTTCGTTCACTTTTGCCATGTCATCGGCGGTGAGTGCTTGGATAGCTTTAAAATCCATTGTAAATCCGGCTGAAGTTAGAACTTGTAAGGTATTCTTATCGAGTTTATTTGGTGAATAATACACTAAAAAACGTTGATTAATACATGGTTAACGGGCATGATCTCGGCACTTTCAATTGGCGATTAGCTTTTCGCCAATTTTTTCAAAATATGGCTTGTCATAGGTGCGACCTTTCTGTAGAATCT
Organism: Vibrio aquaticus; assembly: GCF_003970385.1. GTDB lineage: Bacteria > Pseudomonadota > Gammaproteobacteria > Enterobacterales > Vibrionaceae > Vibrio > Vibrio aquaticus. The sequence continues at coordinate 70,975 of NZ_RXZH01000006.1, forward strand.
GCGCCCTATTGATGATTAGTTTAGCGCACACCCTTGATGCTCAATACAAGCATACGGCTGTGCGGAAAAAGCGGAGTAAGATATGTACGCTGTTTTCCAATCTGGTGGTAAACAACACCGTGTAAGCGAAGGTCAAACTCTTCGTTTAGAGAAATTAGACGTTGAAACTGGTGCAACTGTTGAATTTGATAAAGTTCTTCTTGTTGCTAACGGTGAAGACATTAAAGTTGGTGCTCCTCTTGTAGAGGGCGGCAAAATTGTAGCAGAAGTTGTACAACACGGTCGTGGCGATAAAGTTAAAATCGTTAAATTCCGTCGTCGTAAGCATTCTCGCAAACAAGCTGGTCACCGTCAGTGGTTCACAGAAGTGAAAATCACTGGTATCAACGCTTAATCGATTAGGAGAGTTTAACAATGGCACACAAAAAAGCTGGTGGTTCTACTCGTAACGGCCGCGATTCAGAAAGCAAACGTCTAGGTGTTAAGCGTTTCGGTGGTGAGTCTGTTCTTGCAGGTAACATCATTGTTCGTCAACGTGGTACTAAGTTCCACGCTGGTACTAACGTAGGTATCGGTAAAGACCACACTCTATTCGCTCTTACTGAAGGTAAAGTGAAGTTCGAAGTGAAAGGTCCTAAAAACCGTAAATTCGTTAGCATCGAAGCTGAGTAATTAAACCTCGTTTAATTATTTAATTAGCTTTCAAGCTGAATTCAAAAGCCCTGCCGATTCGGCGGGGTTTTTTATTTATGGTGACTTTGAGTTGACCATTACGGCGGAATAAATACTAAGGCACTCTGTAAAGAGTCCCTTCATATTTGTTCCAGTGGCAGAGCAGTGAAGATCTCAGGTGATCAGTCTGAAACTGGAATCTGCTAGAATTTATATCATTCACTTTCCTTATAAATAGGGAATGCTGAGATGATATTTGCAACGCAGCTATGATGCATAGCACAAGGGCGGAGTAAGAGATGAAATTCGTTGATGAAGCGGTAGTAAAAGTTCAAGCCGGTGACGGCGGTAACGGTGTGGTGAGTTTCTGGCGTGAGAAATTCGTTGCAAAAGGCGGCCCTGATGGTGGTGATGGTGGTGACGGTGGTGATATCTATATCCAAGCTGATGAAAACCTAAACACTCTGATTGATTACCGTTTCCAACGCTTCTATGAAGCGGAGCGTGGTGAAAATGGCCGCGGTGGTAACTGTACGGGTAAGCGTGGTAAAGACAAAGTGATGCGTGTGCCTGTCGGTACTCGCGCTGTTGATATCCACACTAATGAGATTGTTGCTGAAGTCGCTGAACATGGCAAAAAAGTCATGGTAGCAAAAGGCGGTTGGCACGGTCTGGGCAACACGCGCTTTAAGTCGTCAGTAAACCGCGCTCCTCGTCAAAAGACGCTAGGTACAAAAGGCGAGATCCGTGAGATTCGATTAGAGCTTCTCCTGCTTGCTGATGTCGGTATGCTAGGCCTGCCAAATGCAGGTAAATCAACCTTTATCCGAGCGGTATCTGCGGCTAAACCTAAAGTGGCGGACTACCCATTTACAACGCTGATTCCAAGCCTTGGTGTCGTCAGTGTTGTCCCTGAGAAAAGTTTTGTTGTTGCAGACATCCCGGGCCTAATTGAAGGTGCGGCGGATGGCGCTGGTTTAGGTATTCGATTCCTGAAACACTTAGAGCGTTGTCGTGTGCTTCTGCACATGATCGACATCATGCCTGTTGATCAATCGGATCCTGTACAGAATGCTTTGACGATCATTGATGAGCTTGAGCAATACAGCGAGAAGCTAGCCGATAAACCACGTTGGTTGATCTTCAATAAAGTCGATCTGATGCCAGAAGATGAAGCGAATGAGATCATTCAAAACATCATTGATGCGCTAGGCTGGGAAGAAGACTACTACAAGATCTCTGCTGTAAACCGCGATGGTACTAAAGAGCTGTGCTACAAGCTAGCAGACTTCATGGAAAGTCTACCTCGTGATCAAGAAGAGATTTCTGAAGAAGAGAAAGTGGACTTCATGTGGGATGATTACCACAAAGATGCGATCTCTGGTAAAGACGTGATCACCGAAGATGATGACGACGACTGGGATGACTGGGACGATGAAGAAGATGACGGCCACGTTGTCTACGTTCGAGACTAACAGCCCTGAATTGATTAAGCCGCAATATTTATTGCGGCTTTTTTGTGTCTATATCAAATCATGCTTAACCGTTTCTCTGCAAAATAGAGGCATTCTAAAGGAGTAGGATTGAATTATGGCGTCAAAGCAACGGGCTGTGTCTCGTTTAATCGCTCAAGCTGGGCAAATGCTTTTGGCTCACGGAGCAGAAAGCACTCTGGTTGGCGACCTTATGCGCCGCTTTGGTTTAGCGGCCGGTATGGATGAAGTTGAAGTGTCGTTGTCAGCAAGTTCATTGGTCGTGACGACGGTTTACCAAGAGCACTGCATTACTACCGCTCGTCGTTGTCCCGACCGGGGCATTAATATGTGGGCCATCACCCAAGTTCAACGTATCTGCATCATGCTCGAACGTGGCATCATCGATTATTCACTCGCCCAGGAAAAACTCGATGGTATCAGTCCTGAGCGTTATAACCGCTGGCTAGTGGTTTTCATGATTGGTCTGTCTTGTGCGGCATTTAGTCGTTTAGCGGGTGGTGACTGGGTGGCCTTTGCGATGACTTTCATTTCGTCGGCTGTGGGAATGATTGTGAGGCAAGAGATTGGTCATCGTCACTTTAACCCACTGATGAACTTTGCTGCCACGGCATTCGTTACTACGGTTGTCTCAGCGCAAGCCGTGATCTATCAACTGGGTAACTCACCTTCGTTAGTGATGGCTTCTTCGGTTCTGATGCTGGTTCCTGGGTTCCCGTTGATCAATTCCGTCGCAGATATGCTCAAAGGTTACATCAATATGGGGATTGCTCGCTTCGTGATGGCGAGCTTGCTGACGTTGGCGACAAGTTTAGGCATTGTGGCGGCGATGAGTTTAGTTGGTGTATCGGGGTGGGTAGTATGATCAGTTGGGATCTTTTATTTGGTCTTCTCAATGATATGGTTTTTGCAGCGATACCCGCTGTTGGCTTTGCCTTGGTGTTTAATGTTCCTCAAAAAGCCCTGATCTATTGTGCTTTGGGCGGTGCCATTGGCCATGGTTCTCGGTATGTCATGATGCACTTTGGTATTCCCATTGAATGGGCGACCTTCTTTGCTGCAATCATTGTCAGTATGGTAGGCATTCATTGGTCAGCACGCTTTCTTGCTCACCCAAAAGTGTTTACCGTTGCAGCCTTGATCCCTATGGTCCCTGGAGTCTTTGCGTTTAAGGCCATGATTGCTTTAGTGGAACTCAATAATCAAGGCTACTCTCCAGAGCTAGTGGCGATGTTGATGGAGAACTTCCTCAAAGCGATGTTCATTATTGCTGGTTTAGCGGTTGGCTTAGCCATGCCAGGCTTGTTATTCTATCGCCGGAAATCAATTGTATAGCTCAGAGGAACTCAGTAATGATCATTAGTATGATCGCCGCAATGGCAAACGATCGAATTATCGGCAAAGACAATCAAATGCCATGGCATCTTCCTGCTGACTTTGCTTGGTTTAAGCGCAGTACGATGGGTAAACCTGTCGTGATGGGGCGTAAAACTTATGAATCCATCGGTCGCCCATTACCAGGTCGTCAGAACATTGTGATCAGCCGTGATGGTTCACTTGTTATTGACGGAGTAACTACGGTGACCTCTATCGATGAGGCACTCCAAGCAGCAGGTGATGTTGAAGAAGTGATGATCATTGGTGGCGGGACGATTTATCAAGCGTGTTTGCCGAAAGCCGATAAGCTCTATGTGACGTACATTGAAGCAGATATTGACGGAGATACACAGTTCCCAGCTTGGGGAGATGAGTTTAAAGAGACTTACTCTGAAGCTTATTCCGCGGATGAAAAGAACGCTCACAATATGCGTTTTGTGGTGCTTGAAAAATAAGCCTAATCAGCGTGAGATTCCTAACTCGCTCAGACTTTACCGTGTGAAATGATGGACAAACGAATGTCATTCCATAGACCGAAGAATGAGGGAGTAGGGAATCTAAAGGGAGTTTATTGTTGGAGATTCCCTACTTGGTCGTCCCTCCCGCTAGGGAATGACAGATTGAGTCATGATAGTGCTTGTTGAGTAAAAAACTGTTTATCTTCCCATCTCAGCATAGTTAAACATCCGCCCCAAACACAGCCTGTGTCTAAACCGATAACCTCTTCACCTTCATAGCCCTCTAACGCTGCCCAGTGGCCAAATAATACGGTCTTTTCTAAGGTGATTCGGCTATCCAGTTGGAACCAAGGAATCATTGAGCCATCGTTTATTTGTTTCGGTGGTAATTTACACTCCATATCTAAACGACCATCGGGAAAGCAAAAACGCATGCGTGTGAAGGCATTAATGATGTAGCGGTAACGCTCAATTCCTTCGAGCTTTTCACTCCAAGTATCCGGTTGGTTGGCGTACATATTTTCAATCAGCCAAGGCCACTGATCACTTTGCAGGATATTTTCAATTTCTTTCGTCGCACGACGAGCATCAATGAGTGTCCACTCGGGAGAAATGCCAGCATGGCACATAACAAACTCATCATGTTCTGCCATTAAGGGTTGATGACGGAGCCAATCCAGTAGTTCGTTTTTGTCAGAGGCTGAAAAAATCGGCGCTGTTTGATCTTTCTTCTTTATTTTAAACAGTCCGAGCGAGACCGCAAGAAGGTGGAGATCGTGATTACCTAGAATGACTTTTGCACTGTCACCAAGAGAGCGAAGAAAGCGAAGCACTTCTAATGATTTAGGGCCTCGAGCGACTAAGTCTCCCGCAACCCATAACGTATCGTTTATAGGGTTAAAATTGACCTGCTCTAGCAGCAGTTGCAGTTCGTCATAGCAACCTTGAAGATCACCGACAATGTAATTGGCCAATGTGTTGTCCTAGTTAAGAATATTGGGAATCGCGAGCCTAAATGGGTCAACTTCGGTGATGAACTCTTTACCCGCCTCATCGTGCATGATGTACTGGCCTTGCATTACACCCACCGGTGTTTCTATTACTGTACCGCTGTTGTAGGTGTATTCATCATTGGGAGAGATGAAAGGCTGTTGACCAACGACCCCTTCGCCTTCAACAGTCATCTGACGGCCGTTAGAATCCGTGATTAACCAGCGTCGGCTAACCAGTTGAACATTTTGTTGGCTAAGGTTCTTGATGGTGATGATATACGCAAAGACGTATCGCTTTGCATCAGGTTGAGATTGTTCAGGAATGTACTTGGTATGAACTTGGACTTTGATACAAGGGGTAGCTTCCATATAAACTCCTTTATAAAGTCAAAAAAGGTGACAAACCAACGGTCTATCACCTTCTTATTCTAGCTTAAACTATTTGCTGTTGGCAGCTAACCAGTTCGCCATATCAACGAATTGAACCAAGGTTAGGTTCTCTGGTCGCATACTTGGATTAATGCCTAACTCTTCGAGAACTTCTGCACTGAGTAAACCCTTGTAGCAGTTTCTCACGGTCTTACGTCGTTGGTTGAAGCCTTCGCGACAGACTCGGTCTAGATACTTAAGATCGCTCACCGGGTGCGGGATCTCTTCGTAAGGAACCAGGCGAACCACCGCTGAATCCACTTTAGGTGGCGGAACGAACGCAGTTGGTGGTACTTCAAGTACAGGCACTACTTTACAGAAGTATTGCGCCATTACCGTAAGACGACCGTAAGCTTTTGTGCCAGGACCTGCTGCTAGGCGGTTAACCACTTCTTTTTGCAGCATAAAGTGCATATCTTGAATGTCTTTATGGAACTCAAAAAGGTGGAACATCAACGGTGTTGAGATGTTGTATGGCAGGTTACCGAAAATACGCAGTTTGTTGTTTGGCTGTACGAGCTGGGTGAAGTCAAAACGCATTGCGTCGCCTTCATGGATCGTTAGCTTCTCACCAAGCTCTGGGTGATTACGTAGGCGTTCTGCTAGGTCGCGGTCAAGCTCAATAACGGTAAACTTGTCGACTTCTTTACCCACAGGCTCTGTAATCGCCCCAAGGCCCGGACCGATCTCTACGAGGTTTTGACCTGGTCTTGGATTGATCGAAGAGACGATCCCATCAATGATGTATGGGTCGTTAAGGAAGTTTTGACCAAAGCGTTTTCTCGCTTTGTGCCCTAAGTGGACATCGTTTCTCATAGTATTCTCAAATTAATTCGATTTCTTATCGACTAGCTCGATAGCGTGAGCCAAAGCCGTTCGGAAGCTTCCTGTATCTGCCTTACCTGATCCTGCTAGGTCAAGCGCAGTGCCGTGATCAACGGAGGTCCTAATAAATGGCAGTCCCAGGGTGATATTCACCGAGCGACCAAAGCCTTTGTATTTTAGTACAGGAAGTACCTGATCGTGGTACATCCCGAGCACTGCGTCGGCATCTTCAAGGTATTTTTCATTGAAGATGGTGTCAGCAGGGAGTGGTCCAATTAAGTTGAGCCCATCACGCTGACGCAGTTTATCTAGTGTTGGAGTGATGGTTTCAATCTCTTCCATGCCGAGCACGCCATCTTCTCCTGCATGTGGGTTAAGCCCACAGACATAGATGTTAGGTGAAGGGATAGCAAACTTCTCAACCAGATCCTTGTGTAGGATGGCGATGATTTTCTCTAATCTCTCTTCAGTTACTGCCTGTGACACGTAGGCGAGCGGAATGTGCGTGGTCACCAATGCGACTCGCAGCCCTTCTGTTGCCAACATCATAACAACCAACGGTGTGTTCGACTTTTCGGCGAAGAACTCAGTATGGCCACTGAAAGCCACACCCGCTCGATTGATCACACCCTTGTGCACAGGGCCGGTGACAATAGCATCAAATTCACTATTCATACAGCCTAAAGCCGCTCTTTCTAGTGTATTTAATACGTAATGACCGTTGGTTTCGTCTAGCTGTCCAGCGATGGCTTGGCTTGTAAGTGGAATATGGTCAACGACTAAGGTGCCCGCTTGCTGTGCAGTAATTGGAGCAGACGGATCATAATCAATCAGCTCAACATCAATCCCCAGTTGTTCAGCTCGCTCGGCAAGCATTGTTTTATCGGCACTGACAACAATCTGGTGACTCCAATCTTCTTTAGAGAGAGCCAGAACTAAATCAGGGCCAATACCCGCAGGCTCGCCGGCAGTTACTATGATTCTCTTACAGCTCATCTTGGTCGTTGTCCTGTACCACTTCAACGTAAGCGCTCGCACGGATTTCTTGTAGCCATGCGCTCGCTTCTTCATTGAATTTACGGTTAAACAAAATACGATAAGCTTTGTTCTTCAGTGCTGAGTCCGTGCGGTCTACTTCGCGTCGTTCTAGGATTTCGACAATGTGCCAGCCATGAACGGTCTTAAATGGCTCGCTGATTTTGCCAACCGGTAGAGTATCAACTTGGTGCTTAAACTCAGGAACGTACAGATCTGAAGTTTGGTAGCCTAATTCGCCATCTTGCGCAGCAGAACCTGGGTCTTGGCTGTATTGCTGGGCAAGTTCACCAAAGGTTGCTTCACCAGCGTTAATTTGACGGATGATGTCGTTAAGCTGATTTTGGACACCCTCATCACTTAGAATCACGGTCGGCTTGATAAGAATGTGGCGAGCATTGACCTCGGTTACTGCAACCGTTTCAAGACCTTTAACATCTTCAAGTTTTAGGATGTGGAAACCCACGCCGCTGCGAAATGGACCGATAATACTGCCTTTGTTTTGCAGCTTGATTTGGTCGGCGAAGATGGTTGGCATTTCTTCTTTGCGCATCCAACCCCAGTCACCACCTTGTAGCGCTTTAGGACCTTTCGAGTAGGTGTAAGCCATGGTGCTGAAGTCGGCACCGTTGTTCAGTTCTTCTACCAACTCTTTTGCTTGCGCTTCAATGGCCGCTTTGTCATCGCCGTCATTAACACGAAGCTGAATGTGGCCAATTTTGTATTGAACGGTGGCGTTAGTCTCTTGAGCTAATAACTCACTTAAGTTATCGACTTCTGCAGGTAGGATATTAATGCGACGGCGAACCAAGGCATTACGGGCTTCGCTAGCGGCAATCTCTTTGCGAATTTGCTCGCGAAACTCTGGATAGCTAAGGCCTTCACTTGCAATAGATACGCGAAGTTGTTCTACGGTTTGCTGATTGTTCTTGGCAATTTCAGCGATGGCTTCATTCAGACGGTTGTCATCGATACGAACACCTAAACGTTCGGCTTCTTGCTGTTGAATGGTATCAACGATCAGTTTCTCTGTGACTTGCTCAGTCAAAATCTCTTCTGAAGGAAGGGATTGGCCTTTTTTCTTGGCATTGGCTTTGAGTGTCTTAATTGATGAGTCGATATCGCTCTGCAGTACTACTCCGGTGTTAACGATAACCGCCACTTTATCCAGTGCAACGGGCTCGGCTTGCGCCAAGCTTAATGGGCTTGCAACCAACAGTGCTAAGAGTGTTTGTGTCCAAAACTTCATTGAAAGTCCTATAAAAATAATCAGCCTGATGTCTTAGACACCAGGCTTTGTCATTAGTTGTTTAAGAAGAATGGGCGGCCGTAACCTAATGAGTTACCCGCACTGTCTAATCCCGCTAACCCTGAACCGGCACCAAGCTTAGTACCGAAGCCGATGATACCGAAATTGAGGCTGAAGTTGTTCTCGTAGATTGGGTCAGCATCTGGGTAATTGCTAAAGCTTGGGTCCCAACTTTGTAGTTGTTTACTGTAAGTAAAGCCAATGTACCAGCAGTCCGAAGTGTAATTTAGACGCGCTAGCCACTCTAAAGACTCATCGGTGGTCAAGTCGTAAAAATACTGAGCACTGGCATTCCAACTGCGGTTGAATTGGTACCCCGTGAGTAAGCCAGCTTGAGATATGCCATCTACGGTAATATCCGAAACGTCAAAATCGACGGTGTCTTGCAAATATTGCTCAGTAACATAACGGTAGTTACCTTGAATATAGCCGCCATTGAAGCGGTATTCTAAGGTGCTGTTACCTAGCTGAACTTCACTGGTATCAATATCGTATTGAATACCACCGTGATAGAAGAGGTAATCATCGTAGTTGAAGTCAACTTCGACGGCCCATGCTGAATAGTTCGACTTATTCTGTTCATCATTGTTAAAGGCATCATTTTTGGTGTCTTTATCAATGTAGAAGATCTGACCAAACGAGATGTTTAATCTCTCTTTGTAGCCATCGTCAAAGAAACGAGTCGATGCACCATAGCTAAACTGGTTTGCTTCAGCAATTTTGTCGACACCGCTGTACTTACGGCTGCGGAACAGACCGTAATAGTCGGTTTGCAGCAGAGTGGTGTCATAGTTGCCAATATTGCTTTGGTCTTCTTTCGGTACGTAGACGTATTGCAGCTGTGGTTCTAGTGTTTGAGTGTAGCCATTGAAAATGGTCGTATCTCGTTCAAGAACAACACCTGCATGGGTGCGAAACTCTGGAATAACACGAGAGACATTTTCTTCCAAACCGTAGTAAGGATTGTCGACTAGCTCTCCGCTGTCATTGGTCACTCTCTGAGATGTTGTATCTACACCATCAAGATCTTGTTGATAGTACGTGCCCAGTAAGCGGGCTTCCGTTGTCCAACTACCCCAAGTGGTACCAATTGGAATCGTCAAGCCAGGCTCAATATGGACACGAGTAGCTGACGGTTTGCCTTCTGCATCGGTATCAAATCGAGAGACATGGCTGACCATATCGAAGTCTAGATAACGCATTAACTCAGGGGCGTAATAGTTAAATTCTAGCTGTGGCAGCAAGCGATATGGCAAGTTATTGCTTTCAGTCAGAACTTGGAAATCTCGAGCTAACAGTGACGCATCCCATGATTCAGAACGATAGGTCGCTCTGCCTTCTTGAATTAACTGACCATCCTCTTTGTTACCAATATTGGAATCGACATCGTTGAAGTAACGAATATCACTGACTTTTGAGTAGTCAGCTTCAAATTTCCAATTCGAATCGTAAATACCGGAGTGTTCCCATTGGAAGCCCCAACGATCGCCATACTCTGGGTATTTTTTGTCGTCTGGTAGGTATTCAGATTTTAGGTTGGTGGTACCAAAGTCAGACAGGTGGCGGAATTCACTGTTAAGTTGAGTTCCGCGGTTTTGCATATACTTGAGCGTTGTTTCTAAGTCATAGTTAGGAGCAAGGTTCCAATAGATAGGAACCTCCATTTCGAAACCATCACTGGAACCGTACGAAACGGTTGGGTACAAGAAACCGGTTTTACGCGTATCACCAATAGGTACGGTGAGATATGGCAAGTAGAAGACAGGAACACTAACGACTTCAAAGCGCGGATTGTAGAAGGTCGCTTCTTCCTCGTTCTGGTCAATATCAATACTTGAAGCGACCATGCGCCAGGAGTTATCCCCTTCAGGACATGAGGTGATCGAACCATCTTCAATTTCATAGACGGCTTTGCCTGTTTTCGCGACATACACCGCTTCACCACGTCCCGGTTCACAAAGGAACTGATAATTGGTATTTTCAAGCGTCACGAAATCAGTATTAAGGTTGTTCGTCGCCTTTTCAGAAATGGTTTTTACTTCACCGTCACTGAAGGTCACATTGCCTTCGGCCACAACGACATTATCTTGTTGGTGAAGAGTCACATTGTCGGCAAGCATGCGCTTTTTGCCTTGGACAACAACAACGTTACCGCGGTACGTGGCTTTATCACCATTGATGGCTTCTAAGCTGTCTGCTTCAACGTTTACAGGTAGCTGATTAGGATTTTCTGGCTCCGGTTCGTTGATCAAACATTGATCTATAGCGGGCAGTTCCTGCACACTATTGTCTGTTATAGTTTCTGCTTGAGTCTGAGGCACTACAAACGCAGCACTGATTGAAGCGGCTAACAAGGTGCGTGGAAAACGTAACATCGAGTTTTACTATCCTGTTGAACTTGATATATCCGGTGAATAGGCGACCGAATGTAAATAAAACGGCCCTTATAATAAAGTAATTTGAAGCTTACGGCACTATCAGACCGCTTCATGAAGAAAAAATTCAGAGATTGAGAGCACATAATGCATATTTTCGGCAAAATTCTGGGCACGTTTTTTGGTTTCTTATTTGGAGGCCCTTTTGGTGCGGCCTTTGGCTTATTTATCGGTCATCAATTCGATAAAGCACGCCGTCTACGCCAGGCTGGCTTTAATACCGGTTTTGGCAGTGGGCCTAGTCAAGCTCAGCGTCAAGAAGAGTTCTTTAAAGCGGCGTTTGCCGTCATGGGGCACGTTGCTAAAGCAAAAGGGCAGGTGACTCGAGAAGAGATTCAGCTGGCTTCTACCATGATGGATCGTATGAATCTGCATGGAGAGCAGCGTAAATCGGCGCAAAATGCCTTTCGTGAAGGTAAAGAGAGTGATTTTCCACTTGAGACTGTGCTTGAGCGAGTGAGAATTTCGGCTGGTGGTCGTTTTGACTTGATGCAGTTCTTCTTAGAGTTGCAAATCTCAGCAGCCTTTGCAGATGGGGATATTCATCCGAGTGAGCGCAGCGTTCTACACAAAATTGCACAGGGGCTTAATTTCTCTGCCGATCAACTTGAACAACGCCTGCGTATGCAAGAGGCGGCATTCCGTTTCCAACAAGGTGGTTTTGGTGGCCAAACGGGAGGCGGACGCTCTCATTCGTCTGGCGGTCAGTGGCAACAAGCCTCGACGGCAGACCAGCTTAGTGATGCGTATAAACTGATTGGTGTCGATAGCAACGCGGATGCGAAAACAGTCAAACGTGCTTATCGTAAGTTGATGAATGAGCATCACCCAGATAAATTAATGGCGAAAGGTTTGCCACCTGAAATGATGAATGTGGCGAAAGAAAAGTCGCAAGAGATCCAAAATGCGTATGATTTGATTAAGAAGGCGAAAGGCTTCTAAACATACAGCAGATAATGTGATGGGTACGAAGAAGGCGCATAGATTTCTCTATGCGCCTTTTCTAATTTGGTGGCCCCTCGCAGACTTGAACTGCGGACCAATCGATTATGAGTCGACTGCTCTAACCACTGAGCTAAGGGGCCGTATAGGGCAATGATTATAGGGGATGCAGATCAGGCTGTCTAGACGTCAGGCTGGTCAAATGCGTTTAGTTTTTATCCACTTAAATCCATTAGAGACAAAAAAGGTGAGCTTGTGCTCACCTTTTATTCAATCTAGCAGAAATCGATTATTCGTCTAGGAAGCTGCGCAGAGTTTCTGAGCGGCTAGGGTGACGAAGCTTACGTAGTGCTTTTGCTTCGATCTGACGAATACGTTCACGAGTAACGTCGAACTGCTTACCTACTTCTTCAAGAGTATGGTCAGTGTTCATATCGATACCAAAACGCATACGAAGTACTTTCGCTTCACGTGGCGTTAGACCAGCAAGAACGTCTTTCGTTGCTACTTTTAGGCTGCCTGCCGTTGCAGAATCCAGTGGTAGCTCTAGCGTCGTATCTTCAATGAAATCACCTAGGTGCGAATCTTCGTCGTCACCGATTGGTGTTTCCATTGAGATTGGCTCTTTCGCGATCTTTAGAACTTTACGAATCTTGTCTTCTGGCATTTGCATACGCTCTGCCAGTTCTTCCGGTAACGGCTCACGACCCATCTCTTGCAGCATTTGGCGAGAGATACGGTTTAGCTTGTTGATCGTTTCGATCATGTGTACCGGAATACGAATCGTACGTGCTTGGTCGGCGATAGAGCGAGTGATCGCCTGACGAATCCACCAAGTTGCGTAAGTCGAGAACTTGTAACCACGGCGGTATTCGAACTTATCGACAGCTTTCATCAGACCGATGTTACCTTCTTGGATTAGATCCAAGAACTGTAGACCACGGTTTGTGTATTTCTTAGCAATAGAGATAACAAGACGTAAGTTCGCTTCAACCATCTCTTTCTTCGCACGGCGGGCTTTCGCTTCACCGATAGACATACGACGGCTGATGTCTTTAATGCTTTGTACCGTTAAAGACGTCTCTTCTTCGATGATCTTTAGCTTAACAATTGAGCGACGGATGTCATCTTCATTGCGACGAATCTTCTCAGCATACGGCTTATCCGATGCTAGGATCTCATCTAACCAAGCTTCCGTTGATTCATTACCCGTAAACAGAGTAATGAACGACTTCTTAGGCATTTTGCCGTATTCAACCGTCGCCTTCATGATTAGACGCTCTTGAGTACGTACGCGCTCCATAGAAGTGCGCAGTTCATTAACAAGGTAGTCAAACTGCTTTGGCGTTAGGCGGAACTCTTTAAAGACATCGATAACCATTTCACGAGCAAGCGTTGCTTTCGGGCTGTCATCGCCGTACTCGTTACACGCTAGCTGGAAGTTTTGGAAAGTGTTGCGTAGTGCAGTGAACTTCTCTAGAGCAAGCTCAGGATCGATACCTGTATCTTCCTCTTCTTCCTCGTCATCATCTGATTCTTCTGCTTCTTCTTCTGCGTCTTCTGCTTTTAGATCTGACTCAGCAAGTTCAGAACCGATGTGAGTCGCAGTTGGCGCGGCAGTTTCGTCAGCGTCTGGGTCAACAAACCCGGTGATTAGGTCGGTAAGACGTAGCTCTTCAGCTTGAACTTTATCAAACTGCTCTAGAATGTAAGGGATTGTCCCTGGATATTCCGCAACAGAGTTTTGAACCTGGTTAATACCATCTTCAATACGCTTAGCGATATCGATCTCGCCTTCACGAGTCAATAGTTCAACAGTACCCATTTCACGCATGTACATGCGAACAGGGTCTGTGGTTCGGCCGATTTCATTTTCTACACTTGAAAGTGCAGCCGCCGCGGCTTCTGCTGCGTCTTCATCGGTGATTGTATCGTCATCATTCAGAGCAAGATCATCAGCATCTGGAGCAGTTTCTACTACTCGGATGCCCATGTCGTTGATCATTTGAATAATATCTTCGACCTGCTCTGAATCGACAATTTCTGCCGGTAGGTGGTCGTTTACTTCTGCGTACGTCAGATAGCCTTGTTCCTTGCCTTTAATGACAAGTTGTTTTAGCTGTGACTGCGGATTTTGATCCATAGACGGTATCCAACTTAGTATCTGGTGAAGGAATTAGTATGCGAGTTGCAAACCATACATGCTAACAAATTTTATCATAACTGGCTATGTTATGGACGCTGAAGAATTAGCTCTTGCAACTCCAACCTTTCTTCGACTGATAAGCCGACGCTTCTAGATTTCGCCAGTAGATTTTCAATTTGCTTTTCAACACATTGAGCAAGAATATTATCCAATGCGTCATAAAATATATCTTGTTCATTATCTTCATCGAGGGGGATTTCCCACCCTGCAAGACGTGACAATAGTGCCTCTTGGCTGTTATTTCGCCACTGTTCAAGTAACTGGCCCGTAGTTATATTGGGGTGTGAATTGCAATATTCAAGCACCTCTATAAATAAACTAAGTCCCGGGACTGTTAACTCTCTCACACTTGAGAGATCCGGTACCATTTCAGCATAGCTCGGATTTTGGATAAGCAAAGCGATCAAGTCGCGCATTGGCGTTCGTTTGATCTCTTTATGCGGCTGAGGTCGAGTTTCATTTAGCTTCTTGCGTGGCTGGCGTTTTTGGTTGTCAAAGCCAGTGCGTTCATCAAGCAGTTTTTCCAGTAACTCTTGGAAATACGGATCAGGAATTTTATCGATCAATGCGCTAGCGTGAGCACGAAGGGCTGATTTACCTTCATTGCTCCCCAAGTTGAGTTGATGAAGCTCAATCAGGTTATCGAATAAATAGCTAGAAAGCGGGGTTGCTTGCTCAATTTGTTGCTCTAGAGCTTCTTTGCCGTGCTTGCGCACATAGCTGTCTGGGTCTTCACCATCCGGTAAGAACAAGAACTTAAGCGTGTTGCCTGTTTTTAGGTATTGCAGCGCATTTTCTAGTGCGCGCCACGCAGCCTCTTTACCGGCGCGGTCACCATCGTAGCAACATACCACCGTATTGGTTTGACGAAATAGAAGCTGAATGTGATCGCCTGTGGTGGAAGTGCCCAGTGATGCGACGGAGTAATCAACATCGTACTGTGCTAGCGCAACCACATCCATATAGCCTTCTACCACCAATACTTTCGGTGGTTCGCGATAGGCTTGCATGACTTCATAAAGGCCGTAAAGCTCTTTGCCTTTGTGGAAGATCGGTGTTTCAGGAGAGTTTAAGTATTTTGGTGTACCATCGCCAATCACACGACCACCAAAGCCGATAACTCGACCACGACGGTCACGAATAGGGAACATCACCCGACCACGGAAGCGGTCGTAGCGGTTGCCTTTGTCGTTTTCGATCAGCATACCGCCAGAGACTAGCGCCTCTTGAGTTTGTGGTGTTTGACCAAAGTTCTTACGGACTAAATCCCACTCATCAGCAACATAGCCAATACCAAACTTCTGAACGATTTGACCAGAGAGTCCACGTTCTTTGAGGTATTCGATGGCAACTTTGCTTTTAGGTTGCTTGAGTTGATCACGGTAGAACTGAGCAATACTGCCCATTATGTCATACAGGTTGCGTTTCTGTTCAGTGCTTGCTTTAGGTTGGTTAGATTGAAAGCCGCCACCTTGTCGCTGTTCTCTTGGAACATCAAGACCTAAAAATGAAGCAAGCTCTTCAATGGCTTCAACGAACTCAAGTCGTTCGTATTCCATCATAAAGTCGATGGCATTGCCGTGCGCACCACAACCAAAACAGTGATAGAACTGTTTTTCTTGTGAAACACTGAAAGAAGGGGTTTTCTCGTTATGGAATGGGCAGCAAGCGCCGTAGTTTTTGCCTTTTTTCTTAAGTTTTACTCGAGCGTCAACAATGTCGACAATATCTAGCCGAGCGAGGAGATCATCAATGAAACTGCGAGGGATGTGTCCTGCCATAAAACCTAACAAAAAAGAAAACTAGAGAGTAGATACAAACAAGCCGCGCATTCCAGAGGATAGCACGGCTTGTTGCAATTTGGTCTGGGTAATTAAGCCAGTTTAGCGCGAACTAAACCACTTACTTTACCCATATCTGCGCGCCCTTGGATTTGAGGCTTAAGAACGCCCATCACTTTACCCATGTCTTGCATGCCCGCCGCACCAGATTCCGTAATTGCGCTTTCAACAAGTGCAGTCACTTCTTCTTCAGTGAGTGGTTGAGGCATAAAATCCTCAAGTACAGTAATTTCAAGTTTCTCAGCGTCTGCAAGATCTTGACGACCTGCAGCTTCAAATTGAGCGACAGAATCGCGACGTTGTTTAACCATTTTAGTTAGCACAGCAAGAATGTCGTCATCGCCCAGAGTAATCTGTTCGTCGACTTCACGTTGCTTAATGGCTGACAAAGCTAAACGGATAGTGCCAAGGCGCGGTTTGTCCTTGGCTTTCATCGCTAATTTTTGCTCTTCTTTGAGCGTATCAATAAGAGCCATAACTATAATCCTTTAGGACTTAGTTATTAGTACAGGCGAACGCGACGTGCGTTTTCGCGAGCTAGCTTCTTAGCGTGACGCTTTTGAGCTGCTGCTTTAGCGCGTTTGCGAACTGTAGTTGGTTTTTCGTAGTGCTCACGACGACGCACTTCAGAAAGGATACCTGCTTTTTCGCAAGAGCGTTTGAAACGACGTAGAGCAACGTCGAACGGTTCGTTTTCACGTACTTTAACTACTGGCATATGCCTTTCACCTCAGGGGTTAATTCGTTAATGCTGGAACGTTAGTGAGCCAAACACTGATGTTCGGTCTCAAACCAGCTTGATCAAAAATGGTGCGGAATTTTAATCCGATCACACTACCTTTGTAAAGTATTTTGTTGGGTAGAGTTTGCACAAAATTTGTTTGATCAGCCAAGCCGAGGTAAGATTGCGCCAATTTTGAATTCGAGACAGACATCTCCAAGGTAAACCATGCGCATTATTGGTATCGAAACCTCTTGTGATGAAACAGGAATTGCTATTTACGATGACGAGAAAGGGTTACTTTCTCATCAGCTGTACAGCCAGGTAAAACTGCATGCCGATTACGGCGGAGTAGTCCCTGAGCTTGCATCCCGAGATCACGTAAAGAAAACCATCCCTCTTATTAAGGCTGCATTAAAAGAAGCAAACCTAACGCCAAAAGATATCGATGGTGTGGCTTATACGGCTGGTCCTGGCTTGGTAGGTGCGTTGCTTGTTGGTGCAACCATTGGTCGTAGCATGGCTTACGCATGGGGAGTGCCTGCGGTGCCAGTCCATCATATGGAAGGCCACCTACTTGCTCCGATGCTAGAAGATAACCCACCACCGTTTCCATTTGTGGCCGTATTGGTTTCAGGTGGTCACACCATGATGGTTGAAGTGAAAGGTATCGGTGAGTATAAAATTCTTGGTGAGTCTATTGATGACGCTGCTGGTGAAGCGTTCGATAAGACGGCTAAATTGATGGGGCTAGACTACCCAGGCGGCCCACTTCTGTCTAAATTAGCAGAAAAGGGAACTCCTGGTCGATTTAAGTTCCCTCGTCCAATGACGGATCGTCCAGGGCTTGATATGAGCTTCTCAGGCCTTAAAACGTTTACGGCAAATACGATTGCGGCCAATGGCGATGATGAGCAGACTCGCGCAGATATCGCTCTGGCATTTGAAGAGGCAGTCTGTGCAACACTGAGTATTAAATGTAAGCGTGCACTAGAACAAACCGGTTTCAAACGTATTGTTATTGCTGGTGGCGTGAGTGCAAACCGCCGTTTACGTGCGGATTTAGAACAACTTGCGAAGAAAATTGGTGGTGAGGTGTACTACCCGCGCACTGAGTTCTGCACTGATAACGGTGCAATGATTGCTTACGCAGGTATGCAGCGTCTAAAAAATGGTGAAGTTGCTGACCTTGCTGTTCAAGCAACGCCTCGTTGGCCAATTGACCAATTAGAACCAATTGAATAAAACCAAAAGAATACACAAGGTCGCTAATAGAGCGGCCTTTCTTTTATGTTGAAATGAAAGCGTGGTATTACGCTTCTATGCAATAAAAATAATCAATGGAAAGAACCATGGAAAAGTTTTCAGTTGATGGCCGCGAGATGGCCTATTTAGATGTGGGTAGTGGTCCCGTTGTGATCTTTGGCCACAGTTATCTGTGGGATAACAAAATGTGGGCTCCGCAAATTGAAGCGCTGAGTAAGTACTATCGCTGTATTGTGCCTGATTTTTGGGCGCATGGAGAATCGGATTTTGCACCTCAAACCACTCGTTCGCTACAAGACTACGCCAAGCAAATATTGGTGCTTATGGACCAACTTAAGATCGACGAGTTTTCGATTGTTGGCTTATCGGTCGGAGGTATGTGGGGCTGTGAATTGGTGACCTTGGCGCCACAGCGAGTAAAATCCTTAGTGTTGATGGATACCTTTGTTGGTTTAGAGCCTGAAGTTGCTCACAACAAATATTTCGCGATGCTTGATGCCATAGCGCAAGCCAAAGCAGTCCCTAATGAGATTGTTGAAGCGGTGACACCGCTGTTTTTCGCTAACAACGCCAAAGAGGATTCCCCAGAGCTTGTGACAAACTTCTCTAAGTATTTAGCAAATCTTCAAGGTGAGCAAGCGGAAGAAATCGCCCGTATTGGCCGTATGGTTTTCGGCCGACGCGATCAAATCGAAGATATTGAAAAGTTTGCTTTGCCGGTATTAATTGCCGTCGGACAAGAAGACAAGCCTCGCCCAGTATTGGAGTCGTACTTGATGGTTGATTCGATTACTGGCTCTCAACTTGTTCAGATCCCGAAAGCCGGTCATATATCGAATCTTGAGCAGCCAGAATTTGTCACTGAGCTGCTGCAAAATTTCCTGAACTCTGTTTACGCGTAACCATTAAAAACAAAGCCTCTATATCAAGAGGCTTTGTTTAATCCATTCTTCTTTTCACCCACTTTGGGTTCTGTGCCTTCAAACAGCCGCTTAATATTTTGGTGATGACGAAATACGATTAAGCAACACAACATCGCAACAGGGAGAGTGTATTGCGGCTTGACCATCCAAGTGTAGAAAGGGGCCAATAGCACCGTTACAATCGCAGCAAGTGAAGAGTAGCGAAACAGAACCGCCACCGTCAGCCAGGTCGCAATGATCATTCCTGTTAAATCTAAGCCGATCGGAGCAATTGCACCGAGCGCAGTTGCAACCCCTTTACCGCCTTTAAAATGAAAGAACAACGGGTACATATGGCCTAAACAGGCTGCGATAGCAATCACGCCTAAAATGACTGGCTCAATTCCCAGAAAGTATCCCCCCCAAACGGGAATCGTCCCTTTCAACATATCGCACAATAAAACGGAGACTGCGGCTTTTTTTCCACCAATACGCAAGACATTCGTTGCGCCTGGATTATTGGAGCCCACACCACGTGGATCAGGCAAGCGCAGAATACGGCAGATCAAAACAGCACTCGAGATCGAGCCTAGAAGGTAGGCGATAATGATCATAACCAGTGCTAATGGGGTCATAGTAGAGAACTCGTCTGAAACAGGTGTTAGTCAAGCAAGTAATTGATATGATACTGCGCCTGATACGCTCAAACTATCACGATAGAGTTTGAGATGGAAATAGTACGACTTTTTACCTCGCTTGGGTATCCGACCTCTAAGGAAGTAACACATGGATAAAGTATTTATCGAGCAACTGGAAGTAATCACCACAATTGGCGTTTACGATTGGGAACAAGAAATTAAGCAAAAGCTTGTGCTGGATATTGAAATGGCGCACGACAACCGACCTGCTGGCAAAAGCGATGATGTGGTTGATGCGTTGGATTATGCTCAAGTGAGTCAGGCGGTGCTTCAACATATCGAGGGTGGTTGCTTTCTACTGGTTGAGCGTGTAGCTGAAGAGATCGCTGAACTGATCATGGCTAAGTTTAATGTCCCATGGATTAAGATCCGTTTAACCAAGCCAGGGGCTGTTGCTCAAGCGAAAGGGGTAGGCGTGATTATCGAACGAGGTCACGCATGATTACTACTTATGTCGGGATTGGTTCAAACATTGGCCGGCATAAGCATATTGAAGCGGCCATTCGTGAGCTGAGAAACCTCGATCCTGAGTTACGTCTCTCGACCATCTATGAATGCGAAGCGGTTGGCTTTGATAGCCAACCGTTTTACAACCTTGTCGTAGAAATGAAAACCTCTTTAGATTTGGCAGATTTTTCACGACAACTGCGTGATATTGAGTTCAAATGGGGCCGCGCTGTCGATGCTGGAAAGTTTGAGCCGCGAACGGTAGACCTCGACATCATTCTTTATGGGTCGGTGGTGTCTCCCTGTCAACCAGAAGTGCCTCGTAGCGACATCGTAAAATATGCGTTTGTTCTGCAGCCGCTCTTGGAACTCAGTCCACAGTTGACAGTGC
Organism: Vibrio aquaticus; assembly: GCF_003970385.1. Classification (GTDB taxonomy): domain Bacteria; phylum Pseudomonadota; class Gammaproteobacteria; order Enterobacterales; family Vibrionaceae; genus Vibrio; species Vibrio aquaticus. The sequence continues at coordinate 91,414 of NZ_RXZH01000006.1, forward strand.
CTAATGATGGCCGAACCATCGAGCAAATCGCTCAGCAAAGCCAATTAACCACACCACTCACCCCAGTTCCCCTGTGGTTTCAATAACGAGTAAGAGAAAATAATGGGATATTTTGAAGCGTTTATCCTTGCTTTAATTCAAGGGCTTACCGAGTTTTTACCAATTTCGAGTTCCGCACACCTTATTTTGCCTTCCGCCATCCTCGGCTGGGAAGATCAAGGGTTAGCGTTTGATGTTGCTGTGCATGTCGGCACGTTGGCTGCGGTCATGATCTACTTCCGCAAAGAAGTCGTCTCTTTATTGACAGCGTTCTTTGCATCGATATTTAAGGGCGATCGCAGCAAAGAAGCGAAACTGGCTTGGATGATCATTATTGCCACGATTCCAGCGTGTATCTTCGGCTTGTTAATGAAAGACTTTATCGAGCTGTATTTACGCAGTGCGTGGGTGATTGCTACGACCACTATCGTGTTTGGTTTGTTGTTATGGTACGTCGACAAAAATTCAAAGCTGGCTGATGACGAATATCAAGCGGATTGGAAGAAAGCACTGTTTATTGGTGTTAGCCAAGCGTTGGCGATGATTCCAGGGACATCTCGTTCAGGCGCGACCATTACCGCTGCGCTGTATTTAGGTTTTACTCGTGAAGCAGCCGCACGTTTCTCGTTCTTGATGTCGATTCCTATCATTTTATTGGCTGGTAGTTATCTTGGCTTAAAGTTAGTGACAAGCGGCGAGCCAGTGCACTTTGGCTTTTTGATGACCGGTATCGTTACCTCATTCATTAGTGCTTACATTTGTATTCATTTCTTTCTAAAGATGATTTCACGCATGGGTATGACCCCATTTGTGATTTATCGATTGTTGCTTGGTCTAGGCCTTATTGCCTTCTTAAGTTTCAATTAAACAGTTAAGAATCAGCAAAATCTTATTGAAGACCACAGAGTCCAATCTCGCGCCATTAGCGACATTGTGATATATATGTGGTCTTTCTTTTTATCTCCTCATTGATTAATGCTATGCGAATTTTTGCACTGACCTTAACCTTAATTTTAGGCTGGCTACAATTTGAATTGTGGTTTGGAAAAAATGGAATTAGTGACTTTCAGGCGGTGAGTGCAGAAACCCAAGTTCAGCATCAAGTAAACGGTAATCTCCAAGTTCGAAACAATGAAATGTTTGCGGAAATTGATGACCTTAGACAAGGTCTTGATGCGATCGAAGAACGTGCTCGGCATGAGCTCGGCATGATCAAAGAGGGCGAAACTTTTTATCGTATTATTGGGGATGATAACTAAATGTCGCCACTATCTTCTGGGTCGATCGTCGCGATTGTCCCTGCCGCAGGTGTCGGCAGTCGTATGCAGGCTGATAGGCCTAAGCAGTACTTAGAAATTAACCAGAGTACGGTTTTAGAACATACGGTAGACAAGTTGCTGAGTCACCCTGCTATCGAGTGTGTGATTATTGCTGTCACTGACGGTGACCCATACTTTCCTCAATTGTCCTTAGCCAATCATGAAAGCGTTGTGCGTGTCTCTGGTGGTAAAGAACGCGCAGACTCTGTGCTTTCTGCATTACACTATGTAGAAAAGCACAATTTGGCTGAATGGGTTCTTGTGCATGATGCAGCTAGGCCATGTGTCGAACTGGCTGATATTGATGCGTTGATTCAACGCTCGTTAGAGAATCAGCTTGGCGGTATTTTGGCGGCACCGGTACGAGATACGATGAAACGAGCAAATCTAGATCAAGCGATTGATCATACCGTTGATAGGGAAGCATTGTGGCACGCACTAACCCCACAGATGTTTAAAGCTCAGATGCTAACGCAAGCTCTGTCTAGGGCACTAAAGCAAGGTGTAGCGATCACCGATGAAGCATCCGCTCTTGAGTGGATTGGGCGAAAGCCTGCTTTAGTTAAGGGCAGAGCAGATAATATAAAAATAACTCAACCAGAAGATCTGGCGTTGGCAGAGTTTTATCTAAATAGAAATAAAGGATAACTCATGATTCGAATTGGCCACGGCTTTGATGTCCACAAGTTTGGCGGTGAAGGCCCGGTAATCATTGGCGGTGTTTCTGTCCCGTATGAGCAAGGTTTGATTGCTCATTCTGATGGCGATGTTGCTTTGCATGCCCTTTGTGATGCGCTGCTTGGTGCTATCGCTGCGGGTGATATTGGTCGTCACTTTCCAGATACCGATGATAAATGGAAGGGGGCGAACAGCCGCGACTTATTGCGAGACGTATACCGCCGAGTGCGAGAGCAAGGCTATGTGTTGGGTAATGCCGATATCACTCTCATTGCACAGGCCCCTAAAATGGCCCCTCATATTGAGGCGATGTGCCAAACCATTGCTGAAGATCTTCAAACGGATTTAGGTAATGTAAACGTCAAAGCGACTACAACAGAACGACTGGGTTTTACTGGTCGTAAAGAAGGTATTGCAACAGAAGCTGTTGTCTTACTTGTAAAAGAATAATCAGTTGCAGGCCGAGCTTATTCGGGTGACGGCCACAGCATTGGAAAGAATATGTCTGACATTTTATCTTCATTGGCTTATCTAAATGGTAAGCCAAGTGCCAAAGGCAAACTAAAAGCGAGAGCTGAACACTTCAAAGTGAACGAGAACCTAGGTTTCGACTTTACTGGTACAGGTGAACACTTAATGGTTCGCATCCGTAAATCGGGGGAAAACACCAGCTTTGTGGCCAACGAATTAGCAAAAACGTGTGGTGTGAAATCTAAGGATGTCAGTTGGGCTGGTTTGAAAGATCGTCATGCGGTGACGGAGCAATGGCTCAGCGTGCATTTACCAAAAGGTGAGACGCCAGACTTTAGCCAGTTTTTAGCTCAATACCCAAGTATTGAAATTTTGGCGACAGACAGACACAACAAAAAACTGCGTCCGGGCGATCTTATTGGCAACCAGTTTGAGATTACACTGTCAGAAGTGACGGATGTGGATGATGTGTTGACACGACTTGAATCTGTGACCCAATCTGGTGTACCGAACTACTTTGGTAGCCAGCGATTTGGCAATCAAGGCAACAACCTTGATGAGGCTCGATGTTGGGGACGAGAGAATGTACGTACTCGCAATCAGAATAAACGTAGCTTGTACCTTTCAGCTGCACGCTCTTGGATCTTTAATACCATTTTGTCTGAGCGTATCGAGAAAGGCTTATTCAGTCAGGCGATGGTTGGTGACTTAGTCGAACTTGAAGGCCAAACCGAGCTTGTCAGCCAAGATGCATTGGAAGAAGTGAATACCGCTCTAGTAGAAAAACGTATGCAACTGACGGCAGCGATGGCGGGTGATAATGCGTTGCCCACTCAAGCGGATGCTTTAGCACTTGAGCAGCCTCATTTAGATGCGGAACCAGATCTTATGGCACTGATTCGAGGTAACCGCATGCGCCACGATCGCCGCAGTATCTCTCTGATGCCGCAAGATCTTTCTTGGAGTGTTGAGTCTGACAGTATTACGCTGAACTTCTCGTTAGATGCAGGCTGTTTCGCTACGGCAATTATCCGTGAGCTAATTGAAGAAATCGAAGTGGAGCGCCAATATTAATGAGTGATATGCGCCTTAAGATATTAATCAGCAATGATGATGGCGTGCATGCGCAAGGGATTCATACTTTGGCGGATGCCTTGCGAGATATTGCAGACGTGACGATTGTTGCTCCGGACCGCAACCGTTCTGGCGCATCCAATTCATTAACGCTTGAGCAGCCTCTTCGTGTCAATCAGATTGCTCCACAGATATATTCTGTGCAAGGTACACCGACTGATTGTGTTCATTTTGCATTGAATGAACTGATGAAAGATTCGCTTCCAGATTTGGTATTAACCGGCATTAACCATGGCGCTAACTTGGGTGACGATGTTTTATATTCCGGTACCGTTGCGGCGGCAATGGAAGGACATTTCCTAGGTGTTCAGTCCATTGCTTTCTCTTTAGTCGGAAAACATAACTTCGATGTTGCTGCGAACATTGCCCGTCAATTGGTGCAGCAGCATGCTCATTCTGCGATCCCGACCAATCGACTGCTTAATGTGAATATTCCAGATCTTTGTGAAGATGAGCTGAAAGGGACTCAAGTGACACGATTGGGTGCTCGTCATCACGCTGAAGCGATGATTAAGCAGAAAGATCCTCGTGGGCATGATATCTATTGGCTTGGTCCTCCGGGAAAAGAACAGGATGCCGGAGAGGGAACCGATTTTTATGCGATTGAACATGGATTCGTTTCCATCACACCACTTCAGGTTGATTTGACGGCACATGAGTCGATGCAAAGTATGAGTAACTGGTTAAAGGGTAGCTAGCATGGTCAATCCACATGCCGACAGATTAATCGATTTCTTAGTCCAAAATGGTATTCACGATCAACAGGTCTTGAACGCGATTTATCGTTTACCTCGCGAGCAGTTTGTCTCACAAGCCATGATTCACCAAGCGTACGACAACAATGCTCTACCTATTGGCCAAGGACAAACCATCTCTCAGCCCTACATTGTGGCTAAGATGACCGAAATGCTCGAACTTCAACGTAGTAGCTGTGTGCTAGAAGTTGGGACAGGTTCTGGGTATCAAACGGCAGTGCTCGCTCAGTTAGTTGATCATGTCTATTCAATTGAGCGCATTAAAGCGCTGCAATGGGAAGCGAAGCGTCGCCTTAAACAGTTAGATATATACAATGTGTCAACCAAGCATGGTGATGGTTGGCAAGGCTGGGCAGCTAAAGGACCATTCGACGCGATCATCGTGACTGCAGCGGCCGAATCTGTTCCATCTGCATTATTGGAACAACTCAAAGAAGGAGGGATCATGATCATCCCTGTTGGCGTTGAAGATCAGCAATTACTTAAAATTGTTCGTCATGGCGAAGAGTTTCACTCTCAAGTGATTGAAATGGTAAGATTCGTTCCTCTTGTTGCTGGTGATCTTGCGTAATAATGAAGTTTAGGCTTTCTTCTCTACTTGTTTTTGGTGTTTGCTGTGCTCTTGTTGGATGCGCTGCTCATTCTCCTGCGCCAGTTTCAGGGTTGAAGAAAGATTACAGCTCAGTATCACGGGGCAGTTATCGAGGTAGCTATTACCAAGTGGAAAAGGGCGATACCCTCTATTTTATCGCCTATGTCACAGACAAAGATGTAAGTGAGATCATTAGTTACAATGGCTTAACAACACCTTACACCATTTACCCAGGTCAAAAACTTAAACTCTGGCAACCCGCTTATAATGCGCCAGCTTATGGCGGCACTGGAGCCGGCGTTGCTGTCGCTGCCGTTACAACCCCTTCCTCTCCTAAACAAAGTTCGGTATCGAGCAAAAACTCTACTCAGGCGGTTAACTCTTCGAGTTCAAAAAGCAATCAACAAGTGGCGAAAAAACAACCGCCAAAGAAGGTTGATCAATCGAAATCAAAGGAGTATGTTGGTTCTACAGGTAAACAAAATGTTAACAAACCTGTTAATAAGACACCGTCAAATAACAATAAAATTTCCAAATGGTTATGGCCAACAAAAGGGAGAGTAATTAAAAACTTTTCTGCTGGAGACCAAGGGAACAAAGGCATTGATATCGCAGGGCAGCGAGGCCAATCCATCGTCTCTACAGCAACAGGCACCGTCGTATACTCAGGCAATGCGCTACGTGGTTACGGTAATCTCGTGATAATAAAACATAACGACAATTATCTCAGTGCATATGCTCATAACGACCGGTTGCTCGTCAGGGAAGGACAGAGTGTGAAAGCTGGTCAGAAGATCGCAACAATGGGCAGCTCAGGAGCGAGCAGTGTTCGCCTTCACTTTGAAATTCGCTATCAAGGTAAGTCAGTGAATCCAAAGCGCTACTTACCGTAAAATTTACTGTTAGGTAATATAGCGACATTAGACGTAGTAATGTCTTGCTAGCTCGCCAGGGGGAGGCGCTATGAGTATCAGCAATACAGCAACGAAAGTCGAAGAATTCGAAATCGATCAAGAGGTGGTTCAATCTTTCCAACGCGAAAGTAAAGCCAAGTCAAAACCCGTACAAGAAACCAAAGAAGAATTTGATGCATCAACGAAAAGTCTTGATGCAACCCAACTTTATTTGGGTGAAATTGGTTTCTCTCCATTACTCACCGCAGAAGAAGAAGTCCTGTACGCTCGCCGCGCCCTACGTGGTGATGAAGCGGCACGTAAGCGTATGATTGAAAGTAACCTGCGCTTAGTGGTGAAGATTTCACGCCGTTATAGCAATCGTGGTTTAGCGCTACTTGATCTCATCGAAGAAGGGAATTTAGGGTTAATCCGCGCAGTTGAAAAGTTCGACCCAGAGCGTGGCTTCCGATTCTCAACCTACGCAACATGGTGGATTCGTCAAACCATTGAACGTGCTTTGATGAACCAGACTCGTACGATTCGCTTACCGATTCATGTAGTGAAAGAACTGAATATCTATCTGCGTACGGCTCGTGAACTTTCGCAAAAGCTTGACCATGAGCCGACAGCGGAAGAGATTGCCACTCAGCTTGATAAGCCCGTTGATGATGTCAGCAAAATGCTGCGTCTGAATGAGCGTATTAGCTCGGTAGATACGCCAATTGGCGGTGATGGAGAAAAAGCACTTCTGGATATTATTCCTGATATCAACAACTCTGATCCGGAAGTCTCTACTCAGGATGATGATATTAAGAACTCGCTTATCCATTGGTTAGACGAGCTGAACCCGAAACAGAAAGAGGTGTTAGCTCGCCGATTTGGTTTACTGGGTTACGAACCATCAACGCTTGAAGAGGTAGGCCGAGAGATCAACCTGACTCGTGAACGTGTTCGCCAGATTCAAGTTGAAGGTCTACGCCGTCTAAGAGAGATCTTGATTAAACAAGGTCTCAATATGGAAAACCTGTTCAGCGTGACAGAAGAGTAATTCAATACTCAATAAAAAAGCCTCGTTAAACGAGGCTTTTTTGATCGTGCTATCTTTTGAGCTGCTCTATTCACTTTTACTTAAAGCAGGGAAGACTTTGACGAGCTTAATTCGGTTCTCTTCCAGCTCGACAATCTCCATAGGGTGACCAGAGACTTGGACGCTCAGGTGACTTTCTGGAATATCTTCTAAATGTTCGAGGATCAAACCGTTGAGTGTACGAGGCCCATCGGTTGGCAACATCCACTTCAGGCCTTTATTAATATCACGTATGTTGGCACTGCCTTCAATGAGGAAACTGCCATCACCCTGAGGGGTAATTTCTTCAGACAGGCTAGGTGCAATAGATGTAGTGAATTCACCGACGATCTCTTCCAAAATATCCTCAAGTGTCACGAGGCCAATAATGTCCCCATATTCATCCACGATGAGGCCAATACGCTGTTTATTGCGTTGGAATTTTAAAAGCTGAACATTAAGTGGTGTGCTTTCCGGAATAAAGTAGACTTCATCAGCGGCGCGCAGCAAGGTCTCTTTAGTGAACTCATTCTTCTCTAGCATCAAACGGTAGGATTCACGAAGGCGCAGCATACCGACAACTTCATCGATTTGGTCACGATAGAGCACGACACGGCCATGTGGTGAGTGAGTAAGCTGTCTAACAATCGACTTCCAATCGTCATTGATATCAATACCCGTAATTTCATTACGTGGCACCATGATGTCATTCACGGTGACGTGCTCTAAGTCTAGGATCGAAATCAACATGTCTTGGTGGCGTCTTGGAATCAGACTACCGGCTTCATTTACTACCGTTCTTAGCTCTTCTGAACTTAAGTGGTCATCACCGCCATGGTCGGCACGAATACCCAATAAACGAATAAAGCCATTGGTAATGAAATTCACTAACACCACTAGCGGCGAGAGCAACTTCATTAAGATGCTCAACACGATGCTACTCGCATAAGAGACACGCTCTGGATAAAGCGAGGCAAGGGTTTTAGGTGTCACTTCAGCAAAGACAAGCACCACCATGGTCAGAGCACCAGTGGCAATGGCCACTCCGAGATCGCCATAAAGACGCATGCCAAGAATGGTCGCAATAGCGGAGGCGAGAATGTTAACAAGGTTGTTGCCGATAAGAATAAGCCCAATTAAGCGGTCTGGGCGATCGAGTAGCTTTTCAACACGCTTAGCACCTTTGTGGCCATTATTAGCAAGGTGTTTTAAGCGGTAGCGGTTCAAAGACATCATCCCTGTCTCTGAGCCCGAAAAATATCCTGAAATGATGATAAGACACGCGAGTAGCGCAAATAAGATACCCGTAGATATGTCGTCCAAAGCTTATCTTTTCCTTGTGATGGTTTGGTTAATTTATGACCTAAAAGGCGGTTCAAGTCAATTTCAAAAATGGAATGAGATATTGTAAAGAAAAGGTGCACTTGATGCACCTTTCTCTATGAATTAGTTCAGAATGATTTCGCGTACAAAGCGACTGCCAAAATAGGCCAAGGTAAGCAGTGTTGCCCCTGCGACTGCAAACCAAGTGACTTTTCGGCCGCGCCAACCTTTTTGGTAGTGCCCCCAAAGTAAGACAGAGTAGACAAGCCAAGCAATAAAAGAGAGTAGTCCTTTATGCGCCTTACCTTGGGCAAACATATCTTGAACAAAGAAGAAGCCGGTAAGCAATGTGCCGGTCAGCAGTAATGTACCGATGAGAATAATATTGAACAGCTGACGCTCTACCATTAGAAGAGGTGGCAGATTAGGGTTGATCGCTAAGGCTTTCTTTGTTTTGAGTTTGTGATCAAGCCAAGCCAGTTGCAGTGCATACAAAGCGCCGATCGTCAGAGTCGAATACGAGAAAAGGGCTAAAGAAATATGAATCAGTAGCTTGGGGTCTTGCTCTAAGTGTGTAATGAAGGTGCTTGGAAGAAAAGCCGCAGCGAGTAAATTAATCGCAGAGAAGCTGTACACCACCGGCAACAAGAACCAAAGGCGAGTCTTTAGCATCGCTCCACTCATCACCATCGAGATAATAAAGCTGATTAGAGAGGCGACATTTAAAATGCTTAAGTTCTGCCCAGAAGAGCCTAAAATGAGGTCGCTGAGCAACCATGCATGAAAGGCCAGAGCAACAACGGCACTGACTAAAACAGTTTTAACGCGGATCCCTGTTTGATGAACAAGTCCCGGAATGATGGTTGCAATTGCTAACGAATAGAGTATTGCAGCAGCAACGGCGATTAAATTGTCCATTATTCTCGATGAGCTGGTGGATTTTTAACAAATTATACCCTGCATCAACGGCTTGAGCTATGACTTATCACTTTCAATTCGTCAGCATGAGATATCAAAAGTTATCTAGGCAGTGTCAAGCGGGGGTTGGCTAAGGTATACTCATAGTAATATTTCGCCAAAAGTGATGGGCGAGCCTACTTGCAAACCGTCTAGGTAAAGAGACAAAGATGTTTGAGAATTTAACGGATCGATTATCCAAAACGCTGAAAAACATCAGCGGTAAAGGTCGCCTGACCGAAGATAATATTAAAGAGACGTTGCGCGAAGTGCGCATGGCACTTCTTGAAGCTGACGTAGCGCTACCAGTTGTACGTGATTTTATTAAGCGTATTAAAGAGAGTGCAGTGGGTGTAGAGGTGTCTAAATCTCTTACTCCAGGACAAGAGTTCATTAAGATCGTTCAAGCGGAACTTGAAGCGGTTATGGGTGAGTCAAATGAAGCCCTAGACCTAGCCGCTCAACCGCCAGCTGTGATTTTGATGGCAGGCCTACAAGGTGCGGGTAAAACCACTTCGGTAGGTAAGCTATCTAAACTATTAACAGAGCGTGATAAAAAGAAAGTCCTTGTCGTTTCTGCCGACGTTTACCGCCCAGCGGCGATTAAACAGCTAGAAACGCTAGCTGCTGATGTTGGTGTCGATTTCTTCCCATCGACAGCTGATCAGAAGCCTATCGATATTGCTAACGCAGCGATTGACCACGCGAAGAAGAAATTCTACGACGTGCTTATTGTCGATACTGCGGGTCGCCTAGCGGTTGATGAGCAGATGATGGCGGAAATCCAACAGCTTCATAGTGCTATCAATCCTGTTGAGACCCTGTTCGTTGTTGATGCAATGACAGGTCAAGATGCAGCGAATACGGCAAAAGCGTTTGGTGACACACTGCCATTAACGGGTGTGGTTTTAACCAAGGTTGATGGTGATGCGCGTGGTGGTGCTGCACTGTCTGTTCGCCATATCACCGGCAAACCGATTAAGTTCTTAGGTGTTGGTGAAAAAACGGATGCACTAGAACCGTTCCACCCAGATCGTGTCGCTTCACGTATTCTTGGTATGGGTGACGTACTGTCACTGATCGAAGACCTTCAGCGTAATGTCGATACCGAAAAAGCAGAGAAACTGGCTAAGAAGTTCAAAGAGAAGAAAGGTTTTGACCTTGAAGACTTCCGTGAACAGCTAGGTCAAATGCAAAACATGGGCGGCATGATGGGCATGATGGATAAGCTGCCAGGCATGAGTAACTTACCGGACAACGTGAAAGACAAAGTTGACGACAAGATGTTCAAGCAGATGGAAGCGATCATCAATTCAATGACGATGAAAGAGCGTCAGCGCCCTGAGCTTATCAAAGGTTCTCGTAAGAAGCGTATCGCAGCAGGCTCTGGTACCCAAGTGCAAGATGTAAACCGTCTGCTTAAGCAGTTCACCCAAATGCAGAAGATGATGAAGAAAATGCAGAAAGGTGGCATGAAAGGCATGATGCGCAACATGCAAGGCATGATGGGCGGCGGCATGGGTGGAATGGGCGGCGGTGGTTTCAATCCATTTGGTCGTTAATTTCGCTCTGCGATAAAAATTTCAAGGTGTTAGCTAGGTCACAAACTTAGATTCAGTTTTATGTTGGTGAAAAAGTAGCTAAATGCCTTGCATTGCTCCGGAATAAGAGTAAAATTCCGGAGCTTTATTTTGGCACGGACCCCAAACTATTTATTGATTAAGTAGTCCTTGGGGTTAATTTTATTTTTGAGAAAGCAAAGAGGACGACATGGTAACCATTCGTTTGGCACGTCACGGCGCTAAAAAGCGTCCATTTTATCAAATCGTAGTAGCGGACAGCCGCAACGCTGCAACTGGCCGTTTCATCGAGAAAGTTGGTTTCTTTAACCCAACTGCTCAAGGTCAAGAAGAAGGTCTACGTCTAGACCTAGATCGCGTTAACCACTGGGTTGGTCAAGGCGCATCTCTATCTGACCGCGTAGCTAAGCTAGTTAAAGACGCTCAAAAAGCGGCTTAATTCTTACTTAATAGAAGATTAGCTTATGTCGATGAAAGGCAATGAAACGATGAGTGAAGACAAGATTGTTGTAGGTAAGTTTGGTGCTTCTTATGGCATTCGTGGCTGGCTTAAAGTTTTATCCTACACAGACAATGCTGAAAGCATATTTGATTACGCACCTTGGTACATTAATCAAGGTGGTCAGTGGGTTGAATACAAAGCTGAGAGCTGGAAGCGCCATAACAAAGGTTTGGTGGTAAAGCTTGAAGGTCTGGATGTGCGCGAAGATGCGCAATTACTGACAAACTTTGAAATTTCAATTAACCCTGCGGTATTACCAGAATTGCCATCAGACGAGTTCTATTGGCGTGATCTGATTGGAATGCAAGTAGTAACTGATAAAGGTTATGACCTCGGTATTGTTTCTGACATGCTAGAGACTGGCTCCAACGATGTTTTGGTCATTAAAGCAAATCTTAAAGATGCTTTCGGGCAAAAGGAACGATTAATTCCGTTCCTTGAAGAGCAAGTGATCAAAAATATTGATCGCGAAGCTCAACGGATCGAAGTTGACTGGGATCCTGGATTCTAAACTCCAAATATTCAGAGCGAGATAAACATGTGGGTTGGCGTTATTAGCCTATTTCCTGAAATGTTCCGTTCTGTTACTGACTTTGGAGTAACAGGTCAAGCGGTTAAAAAAGGTCTTTTGTCGATTGAGACTTGGAATCCTCGTGATTTCACGCACGACAAACATCGCACTGTAGATGACAGACCTTATGGTGGTGGCCCAGGTATGCTGATGATGGTACAGCCTTTGCGCGATGCTATTCAGACAGCTAAGCAAGCCTCACCAGGTAAGACGAAAGTCATTTACCTTTCTCCTCAAGGTCGCAAGCTCGACCAGCAAGGAGTGGAAGAGTTGGCAACAAACGAGAATTTACTTCTCATTTGTGGCCGCTATGAAGGGGTAGATGAGCGTATCATTCAATCTGAAGTTGACGAAGAATGGTCAATTGGAGATTTTGTGATGACGGGTGGGGAAATTCCAGCCATGACGTTAATTGACTCAGTGTCTCGGTTTATACCGGGTGTACTAGGAGATTTTGCGTCAGCAGAAGAAGACTCTTTTGCGAATGGCTTGTTAGATTGTCCACACTATACGCGTCCTGAAGTGTTAGACGGTAAAGAAGTGCCTGCGGTACTCAAGTCTGGCAACCACAAGGACATTCGTCACTGGCGACTCAAGCAGTCGTTAGGCCGTACTTGGCTTAGAAGACCAGAACTCCTGGAAAACCTAGCTCTGACTGACGAACAGGAACAATTACTGGCCGAATTTATCAAAGAGCACCGCTCTGATAAGAAGTAAGCAGTAACCTATTAAATTTAGTATCAGTTTATTCTAGGAATATTAAAAATGAGTAACATCATCAAGGCTCTTGAAGAAGAGCAAATGAAAAAAGACCTACCTAACTACGCACCTGGTGACACAGTTGTTGTTCAAGTTAAGGTAAAAGAAGGTGACCGTGAGCGTCTACAGGCTTTCGAAGGCGTTGTAATCGCAATCCGTAACCGTGGTCTACACTCTGCATTCACTGTACGTAAGATTTCTAACGGTGAAGGCGTAGAGCGTACGTTCCAAACTCACTCTCCAATGGTTGATAGCATCGAAGTTAAACGCCGTGGTGCAGTACGTCGTGCCAAGTTGTACTACCTACGTGAGCGTTCTGGTAAGTCAGCTCGTATCAAAGAGAAACTTGCTAAGAAGTAATGCTATAACTAGCGTTCTCATAGTATTAGCGGAGGCCCTTAGGCCTCCGCTTTTTTATGCGAAAAATTTGAAAGTTGCGCTTAAACATCCTGTCATTCCCTAGACTGACGTAGGAAGGAGTAGGGAATCTCTAGAAGCCATCGACTAACTTGGAGAGATCCCCAACTCACTCGTCCCTCGTTCTTGAGGATGACATAGTAACTTACTGAAATTAAAGGGTGGATACTAATCGTCAGCCCTCCGAAACTTCTCCCGCTCCCAAAACAAAAAAGCCGATGTTTTCACATCAGCTCTTCTTTAAGGTTTCATCTCTTCGCTAGTGGCGATCTAGTACTGGTCTTCTGACCATCCATCTGAATCAGACATATCAGGCGCGCCTGGAATGGTGTTCTCTTCATCGGCCCACTCGCCGAAATCGATCATTTGGCACTGCTTACTACAGAATGGGCGAAAAGGGCTTTGCTCTCCCCAAGGAACGTCTTGGCCACATTGTGGACATGGCACGATAGTCGGTTTGGACATGATGTTTCTCTAAAGTCAATTCTACTCTTGCGCTAGTATACCGCTAACGGAAGCCAATCTTGAAGGGGATTAGCTACAAACCGCCAATTTGAACTGGATATCATCAACAGAGGCTTGCCCTGATTCAAAATCAATAAACTTAATGGCAAATCGATTCTTGTGACCAGAAATCATTGGATAGACACCATAATGCACAGGCAGCTCTAAACGAAGGATATTCGCTTCATCGGCATCACTTTGGTAAAAGCCATTCTTCGCATCAATCGGGCGGAAATGGCCGGTTTCACGCGTCAGTTTAAGCCACTGTTTGAGTGCGATTGAGAGTGGCTTCAACGTGTTTAGCCACTGAGAGGCATCCGCTCGTTTCTTCTCGATAGGAAGGTGCAACCAGTGGTGCAAAGCAGGAAGGTCGAAGCAGCATGATCCTCCCGGAAGATTGAACCGCTGTCGGATAGCGCTTAAGAAGCGGTCTTCTTTCAGGCTTTGACCAAAGCGTTCGGCACTCATCAGGTTACGATGAACATCATCAATTTCAGACAACACGTTGCGCAGCATATCTTGATTGACGCCTTCAACGTTAAGCCAAGAGCGATAAGCGAGGCGCTGCTTTTCAATATCTTTTGCCAGCTCACTTTTAAGCTGGATCTGTTCGAAGATCTCAATGAGATCGAAAAGAGAGCGGAAAAAGGTGAGATGCTGCATATCATCACTGAACTGACCAGCACTATTGAGTTGATTCAGAAGTGCTTCAACTCGCAAATAGATACGAGTTTTTTCATTGAGTGGGTGTTCGAAGTAGTGGGTTGTCATTAATACGCAGCTCTGTGTTCGATTACTCTTATTCTCACAGATTTGGCCTACAAATTTCTAGGAACTTTTGGTGTAATTCTGTGATTTGAGGCAAAAGTTTCTGGTTTTCTGCGTTATTTTTAATCACATAGTCAGCGATTGCTAATCTTTGCTCGCGGCTAGCTTGAGAACTTAAGATGGCTTGAGCTTGAGTGAACTCGACATTATCTCGCTCAACGGTTCTTTGCAGTTGGATTTCTTCTTCTACGTCGACCACCAATACTTGGTCAGCTAAAGTTTGCAGGTTGTTTTCAACCATCAGTGGAATAACCAACAGTGCGTAATCGGATTCAACCTTGGATAGCTGTTCTAGCATCTGGGCACGAATCATTGGGTGCAGCAGTTGGTTTATCCACTCTTTCTGTTCTGGCTGACTGAAGATGATTTTTCTCAGCTGAGCACGATTTAATGTGCCGTCTTGTTGAATCACTTGTTGACCAAAATGTTTTTCGATCGCTTTGAGTCCAGGGCTGCCGGGTTCGACGACCTCTCTTGCCACAATATCGGCATCAACAATTTCAATACCAAATTCTTGGTGGAATAAGTTTGCGACCGTCGTTTTACCACTCGCGATTCCACCAGTTAGACCAATGACCAGAGCCATAACGTTATACTCCTAAAACGTATTGAAAGTAGTAATCAAGAATCGCGTCTCCCCACATCAAGCTTATCCAACCAGCAATCGCCAAATAAGGGCCAAATGGAAACGCTTTATCAATACCTTGTTGTTTAAGTCTTAGCTGAATCAAACCAAAAACAAGACCAACCAATGAGGAAAGCAGAATGATCATTGGCAGATATTGCCAACCCAACCAAGCCCCTAGTGCAGCCAAGAGCTTAAAGTCGCCGTAACCCATTCCTTCTTTGCCAGTTGCGAGCTTAAACAGCCAGTAAACACTCCAAAGCGATAGATAGCCAGCCATGGCTCCAATGACCGCGTCTTGAAGCGAGACGGGACTAATTTGGAACAGTGCGAGTGCAATACCAGCCCAAGTGAGGGGAAGTGTCAGTTGATCTGGCAGTAGCATGGTATCGAGATCGATGAAGGTGGCTGCGATGAGAATAAAAGTGAAGAATATCAAGGCAATCGTAAAGTAACTAAAACCAAACTGAGCGGCGACCATAAAAGATAAAGCCGAGGTAAGCATCTCAACCAGTGGGTAGCGAGCGCTGATCTTATTGCTGCATTGATGGCATTTGCCTTTTAGGAACAACCAACTGATTACCGGAATGTTGTCGATAACTCGAATCTTAGTCTCACACTTAGGGCAGGTGGAGGCGGGAACACTTAAGTTAAAGGTGCCTTTAGGTGGGGTGATCTTGTATTCAGGAAAACTCTCTGCGCACTCTTGGCGCCACTCTCGTTCCATCATGATTGGTAGGCGATGGATCACGACATTGAGAAAGCTGCCCACAATTAAACCGAAAATGGCGGCTAAAACGGGGAAGAGCCAAGGGTAGTAATAAAAAAGTTCCATAAGTAGGTACAGCTTGAGAGTGAGAATAGAGATGAGTCTATACTATCCTAAGACGCTCATTAAATTAAAGATCGGTAGGTACATTGCGACGACTAAACCGCCGACGACCACACCAAGAAAGATGATGATTAAAGGTTCTAGAATTTTGCCTAAGTTATCAACGGTGTTATCAATCTCAAATTCATAGATGGTGGCAATTTTATTGAGCATGTCGTCTAAACGGCCAGATTCTTCACCGATCATCACCATCTGCAGAACCATCTCGGGAAAACAATCACTGTTGCGCATTGCAATGTAGATCGGCATACCTGCTGCGGTATCGCTGTAAACACTATCAATCGCTTGCTGGTAGTGAACATTATTCGCCGTCTTTGCTGAAGTTTTTAAGCTCGATAAAATTGGTATGCCAGCGCTAAAACTGGTCGCGAGTGTACGACTGAATTTAGCAATGGATGCCTTGCTGATGACCGTGCCAATAACAGGAATTTTCAAACCAAGACGACTTGAAAATAGGCGAGCACGGAATGATTTCTTACGGGCAACTTTAACCGCAATCACCAATGCAGTGACGAGAAGAAACGTTATTCCACTGTAGGTTTGGGTAAAACTCGATAATTTGAGTACTTGTTGAGTAAACCAAGGTAAATCAGCACCAAAGCCACTAAACATGGTTTCAAATTGGGGAATAACCATGGTTAACATTAAGTAGGAAACCGCTAATGCGGTCAGTACCACCATGCTTGGGTAGATCAACGCCTTAATAACTTTTGCTCTGAGCTGTTCGGATTTTTCTCGGTAAGTGGCAATACGCTCGAAGACTTCGGCGAGGTTACCCGCTTGTTCACCGGTGGCCACAAGATCCACATAGAGCGTATCGAAATGGCTACTGGCGGTGCGCATGGCTTTTGAAATCGGAGTGCCGGATTCAACGCCTTTTGATATTTGTGCCAGAATCGACTTCATCTCTGCTTTACGGTGGTTATCGGCCACCAGTTTGAGTGCCTGAATAATAGGAACGCCGGTGGCCAGCATCGTCGCTAGTTGGCGTGTAAGAATCGTGATGTCTTTGGTTTTTACTCGTTGAGTGATTCGAGTGAGTGCGGAAACATTACGCTTCTTAAGCTTCTTAATTTGAATGTGTTGATCTTTGAGTTTATCTCTAACTTCAGTCTCACTCAAAGCGAGCGTCTGTCCTGAGACGAATTTTCCCGAGCTGTTGACTCCTTTCCAACGATAATTCTTTAGTTGAGCTTGGTGAGGTCTTTTCATTCTATTTCCCGGTTAGATATAGAGAACTCGTTGAAGTTCTTGGTAACTGGTTACCCCTTTGATGAGTTTATCGATGCCTGATTGTTTGAGCGTTAACATGCCATTTTGTTTTGCTATGTGCTCAATGGTTTGGGCACTGGCCCCGTCATTGACGGCTTGTGCTAACTGATGATCAAACCTCATCACTTCATAAATGCCCGTCCGGCCTGAGTAACCTCTATTGCAGTCGCTACACCCTTGCTCGTTGGCTTGATAGATCTCGGTATCAATAGGTAGATCTAACGCTTGAGAGATATGTTCTGATACGGATACTTGGCTCTTACATTGTTGGCATAGCTTACGTGCCAAACGTTGCGCGATGATCAGTGAAAGAGAAGAGGCAACATTAAAAGCTGCAATGCCCATATTACTGAGTCTGACGACGCTTTCTGCCGCTGAGTTTGTGTGTAGGGTTGAAAGGACAAGGTGACCCGTTTGAGCTGCTTTGACTGCGATTTCAGCGGTTTCTAAGTCACGGATCTCACCGACCATCACCACATCTGGATCTTGGCGTAAGAAGGCACGCAGAGCTTCGGCAAAACCAAAGCCAATCTGTGGCTGAACCTGTACTTGGTTAATGCCGGGCAAGTTGATTTCGACGGGATCCTCGGCAGTGGCGATGTTGATCTCGGAGGTATTTAAGATCTTTAGTCCAGTGTAAAGCGAAACGGTTTTTCCGCTCCCGGTAGGCCCCGTCATTAAGATCATACCTTGCGGCTTTTTTAACGCTTCCAGGTAAAGAGCTTGCTGTTGATCACTGTAGCCAAGCACCTCAATATTTAGGCTCGCGCTGTTGCTGTCTAAGATACGTAAGACGACTTTTTCTCCCCACAATGTCGGCAGGGTTGAAACACGCATATCGATGGCGAGCTCTTGATTGAGCTTGAGTTTTATTCGTCCATCTTGAGGAAGGCGTCGCTCAGCGATATCGAGCTTAGCGAGAATCTTGAGTCGCGCAGAAAGGCGGCGACTTAAATGATGTGAGGGTTGCTGGGTTTCAATTAATATGCCGTCACAGCGAAGACGCACTCGATACGATTCTTCATAAGGCTCGAAGTGGATATCCGAAGCGCCTTTGCGCACCGCATCAAGTAAGATCTGATTAATAAAACGACTGACAGGTGCATCATCTTGGCTTAGGTCTTCGATATTAGCGATTTCATCATCTGAGACTTGAACTAAATTCGCCAGTTCTTGTTCATTGAGGTCTTTGCCGCTGCGCTGCTCTTCGCCCGCCAGTGCGATACCATACAGCCGTCGAATCGCCCCTTGCAGCTGTTTAAAGTCCGCCAGAACAAGCTCAACTTGTAGACCGGTCGCAAAGCGGAATTCGTCTTCAATTTCAAGGTTAGTTGGGTCTGAGACCGCAATGGTAAGTAATTGGGAAGATTGCTGAATGGGCAAGGCATGAAAGCGGGTTATCAGTTCTCGAAGGCCAAGAGTTTGGCAGAGTTCCGCATAGTCAAATTGGGCTAGGTTGACTTCGTGTAAGCCGAAAATATGACACAGTTGTTCGGTTAGGTCGTGATGGTGAATTAGATTTAATGTCAGTAACGCTTCGGGCGCACTTTGTCCCGAAGCGTTTATATGCTCCACTAAAGTCATCTCTTGCACACTATCAATAATATGAGCTTGGCGCAGGATAGAAGGGAGGTTGGTTAGCATTTAGGTTATGAGCAGCTAGATGGCTTAGCAGCAGTGGGAACGTTGGAGGTAGCACAACCCCACGTTCCTGTACCATTACCTTTAGAGTAGGTGATCGTACCTTCAGAGCCACTAACACTCATGGAGCCCTGTGTAAACTTAAATTCAATAGCATTCTGGCCTGAAACACGCAGTGTACCTAGAGTGTTTGAGCTAGCAGAGATACCAATCGCAGAGAAAACCGCTGCTTGGTCACTTGTTCCAAAGTTACCATTCTCTTGTATATATAGCTCTGATGGTGTCATCAATGACTTGAGAGTAGCCAAAGCTGACGCAGCTTCACTCCTCGCTACGTAGTTTTGGTATGCCGGGACGGCAATTGCTGCCAGTACACCTATAATTGCCACCACAATCATCAATTCAATTAAGGTAAAGCCACCTTGCTTACGACGTTGTTTTGTTTGCATTATTTCTCTCCATGGATGAAATGCGAAAAGTAGGAGAGAGGATAGAGGTTGATAAGTGAAGACGTGAACTGTTGCTTGAGGCTTTCCGATCTATCGAAGATTATTTACTGCTTGTTTTCATTGATATGGCAAATAGATTCGAGTGACTGCAAGTTTTAGCGAGCCTTGTCGTAAGAATGAAACAAAAACAGAGACACTTAGGTCTCTGTTTAGTGATTGAAAAGTATGATTTTTATCTCAAATACTGACGTTTTAACTTACTTAAAACGCATTGAGAGATCCATAGCTTTTAAATGCTTGGTTAGCGCACCCACTGAAATGTAGTCAACACCTGTTTCCGCGTACTCGCGAAGTGTCTCTAGAGTGACGTTACCAGAGTTTTCAAGTGCTGCTCGGCCTGCATTGATCTTCACTGCTTCACGCATCATATCGGTGGTGAAGTTATCCAGCATGATGATATCTGCACCCGCTTCGATCGCTTCTTGCAGCTCTGCAAGGCTTTCTGTTTCAACTTCAACTGGCTTGCCAGGGTTCAACTCTTTGGCGGTTTTGATGGTTTGAGCAATACCACCATTGGCAATGATGTGGTTCTCTTTGATCAAGTAAGCATCGAACACACCAATACGATGATTAAAACCACCACCACATGCTACTGCATACTTTAATGCGCTGCGTAGACCAGGAATGGTTTTACGTGTATCAAGCAGGCGACAATCAGTCCCTTCTAGCTCTTTTGCATACTGAGCGGTAATCGTTGCACAACCTGACAGTGTCTGGATAAAGTTCATTGCATTGCGTTCACCCGTAAGCAGAGCACGAGCTGGGCCTGAAAGCGTACACAGCACTTGATTCGGTTCAACGCGATCGCCATCTTCAACATTCCAGTTGATAGACACTTCACCGCCGAGCTGCTTGAACACTTCATCTGCCCACGCTTTACCACAGAATACACCGCGTTCACGGGTGATCAGCGTCGCTTCATTGTGAGCGTCAGCAGGGATTAGGTTTGCGGTGATATCAGCAGCAGGATCAAGAGTACCACCTAAATCTTCTTTGATTGTGTCGGCAACGGTGCGCGCAATTTCTAAAGGCAGTTGCTGTTTCAAATATTCGAGGCGTTCTTGGCTATTGTGTGTGTTTTTCATCGCAAATCTAATAAGCAGTGGAATAAGAGGTGGGCATGATACGATGACTCAGGATGAAATTCAGCCATTAATCTCGCATTTCATTGCCAAAGGGATAAAATCAAACGGCACAATTGAATAAAGAGTAAGAAATGATAGATAGCCAAGGTTGGTACAGTGATGCAAGGCATGTCCCTTCCCCATTTTACGATCCAAGAAGTGACGAGTCGGATATTTCGTTGTTAGTGGTACATAACATTAGCCTGCCACCGGGTCAGTTCGGTGGCCCTTACATTGAGCAGTTTTTTACCGGCAAACTTGACCCCAATGAGCATCCATTTTTTAACGTGATTCATAACATGGGCGTTTCCGCACATTGCTTAATTCGACGAGATGGAGAAATCGTACAGTTTGTTCCTTTTATTGCTCGAGCCTGGCATGCAGGAGCGTCGAGTTTCGCTGGGCGAGAAAAGTGTAATGATTACTCGATAGGTATTGAGCTTGAAGGCAGTGATTTCGTTGCGTACACCGATGAACAATACATATCGCTTACCAAGCTGACTCAGCACATTCAACATCAATATCCGCAGATCACTGTGCCGAGAATTACGGGGCATCAATATATTGCGCCATTGCGTAAAACCGATCCGGGCTTAGTGTTTGATTGGGTAAGGTTTCGGAGTGGGTTGTGTCGCTAGGGCCGTTTAGGCTGTGGAGTTGTCATTCCTTAGAACGAAGAATGAGTGAGTAAGGAATCTCTTGAGTTTTTCTGCTGCTTTAAGAGATTCCCAACTCGGTCGTTCCTCCCTCTCGGGAAAGACGATGTTTACTATAAATATTTTTGCTTCTAAAGCGACTCTTGATACTCAACCAGAATTTGCTCAACCCAGTTAGTAATGCGTTCATCACTTAGCTCATATTGTGAGTCTTCATCGAGTGCTAAACCAACAAACTGGCTCTCATCTTCTGTTAACGCTTTTGAGGCTTCAAACTCGTAGTTTTCATCATTAGGCCAGTAACCGATGATGTTCGCACCCGTCTTTTTCAGCTCGTCATGAAGTAGCCCCATAGCATCTAAATACCATTCGCCATAGCCTTCTTGATCACCGAGGCCAAACAGTGCCACTGTTTTTCCTTCGAGCTTGATGGTGCTCACCTGATCCCAAAGTTCATTCCAATCTTCTTGGATTTCACCAAAGTCCCAGGTCGAAATGCCAAGAATGAGAAAATCGTAATCTTCCATCAAAGAAAGAGGCGACTCTTTAACATTGTGAATATCAACCAGCTCTTCGCCGATAATGGCACGCATCTTTTCTGCTGCCATTTCGGTGTAGCAAGTTGTTGAGCCGTAAAATAGACCGATTTTCATAGTATTCTTCTGCATCGTTGAAAATAGATGGTGAATTCTAACCACAAAATGGCGAGCTTTGCAGCGAATATCTATATGGGCAGGGAATTTTTATAGCTTTATTGTTGGTTGGCACTTACATTTGAGCGCATAACAAAAATTATGGGGTGTGATGTGTCAGAACAAATGTCACCGGATCAAGGCGTTGTTGAGCAGTTTCTCGATGCAATGTGGATGGAGAGAGGGCTCTCAGAAAATACCTTGGCATCGTATCGAACCGATTTGGTGAAGCTGCTTAAATGGATGGCGTCTAATAATTATAGGCTCGATTTCATTAGCTTAACGGGCTTGCAAGAATATCAGTCTTGGTTGGTTGATGAAGGCTATAAGCAAACATCCAGGGCGAGAATGCTCTCGGCTATACGTCGATTGTTTCAATATCTGCATCGTGAAAAAGTTCGAGCAGATGATCCCAGTGCGCTCTTGGTGAGTCCTAAGTTACCTAAACGCTTACCGAAAGATTTGACCGAAGAACAAGTGGACGCATTACTCGATGCCCCCGATCCCAATGATGCAATGGAATTGCGTGATAAAGCGATGTTAGAGTTACTCTACGCGACTGGATTACGTGTGACTGAACTTGTCAGCTTGACCATGGAAAATATCAGCCTTCGTCAGGGCGTGGTGCGCGTGACGGGTAAAGGCGGTAAAGAGCGTCTGGTGCCTATGGGCGAAAATGCGGTCGATTGGATTGAAACTTTTATTGAACAAGGACGGTCTGAGTTACTTGGGGAAAATACCTCTGATGTGGTGTTTCCGAGTAAACGGGCGCGTCAGATGACCCGACAGACATTTTGGCATCGTATAAAGCATTATGCGGTGATCGCAGGGATTGATACTGAGTTGTTGTCTCCCCATGTATTGAGACATGCTTTTGCGACACACTTGCTTAACTATGGTGCGGACCTACGAGTGGTACAGATGCTGCTTGGGCACAGTGACTTGTCGACCACACAAATCTACACACATGTAGCGACTGAACGATTGAAGCAGCTACACAGTGAACATCACCCAAGAGCCTAATGGCTTAGGTGAGAACTTACATTAAGGTGAAATGAATGAGCGTATTACGCCGAATGACTCTACTGACACTGCCGTTGCTATTTGCGACTCAAACACTAGCGGCAAATGACGTGCAATTTGATAAAGCTCAGCTTGAAGAGCGCTTTGCGAAACTTGGTTTGCAAGTGAGCAAAGTGGTGCCGTCAGATATCGATGGCCTTGTTGAGGTTCAAACCAGTGGTGGGATCCTGTTTGCTTCGCCAAATGGTGATTACTTCTTGGCAGGTACACTCTACAAGTTGGACGAAAATGGCCAGTACGAAGATGTGCTTGCTAAGCGTCAAGCGCCGATCAATGCGGCAAAAATTGAAGCGTTCAAAGACAGCATGATTGAGTTTAAGGCTAAAGATGAAAAGTACGTGATTTCCGTCTTTACTGACATCACTTGTGGCTACTGTGTTCGTCTTCATAGTCAGATGAAAGATTACAATGACCTAGGCATTACGATTCGTTACTTGGCCTACCCTCGTCAAGGTGCGACTGGCAGTGTTGCCGACCAAATGGCAACGATTTGGGGAGCGGAAGACCCGAATACGGCGATGCACAACGGTAAAGTAAAGCGTGAATTCCCTGAGAAGAGCAAAGAGTTTGCTAAGTATCAGCAAATCATTAAAGAGCACTTTGCACTCGGTCGTGAGCTAGGCATCAGCGGTACGCCAGCTATTTTCTTGCCAAATGGTGAAATGGTTGGCGGGTACCTCCCTCCTGAACAGCTACTTCAACGCCTCCAACAAACTCAAAAGTAATGAAAAGAGCCTCCCAGTGAGGCTCTCAATATTTTTATGATAGAAATCCAACGTAGACCCGAAGTTGACCTAAGTCAGCTACCAGACAGCATGCCAGAGCTGCTCAAACGAATCTATATTGCTCGTGGAATCACCAGTACCGAACAATTAGAAACCACAGCCAGAGCGTTGCACTCTTATCAAAAACTGCATGGTATTGAACTAGCGGTTGATCTTCTGTTTGCAGCGATTAAGGGCAATAAACGCATTATTATCGTCGGTGATTTTGATGCTGATGGCGCTACCAGTTCGGCGCTGTCGGTATTGGCTCTGCGCATGCTCGGCTCAAGCAATGTTGATTACCTTGTGCCAAACCGTTTTGAAGATGGCTATGGCCTTAGCCCAGAGGTGGTTGACCAAGCGATAGAGCTCGGCGCTGAAGTTATTATGACCGTCGATAATGGCGTTTCTTCGATAGATGGGGTTCGTTACGCTAAGGAGAAAGGTCTCCAAGTGTTAGTGACCGACCACCACTTACCAGGGCATGAGTTACCTAATGTTGATGCGATGGTCAACCCGAACCTACAAGAGTGTGCTTTTCCGTCTAAAGCGCTAGCGGGCGTTGGCGTGGCTTTCTATTTGATGATGGCTCTGTGTGTTCATATGCGTAAAACTGGTTGGTTTGCCCAGCAAGGTGTCGCTGAGCCGAAGCTGATGGAGCTGATTGACTTGGTGGCTCTAGGTACGGTGGCCGATGTGGTACCGCTTGATGAAAATAACCGAATTTTGGTGCATCAAGGGCTACAGCGTATTCGAGCGGGGAAAGCGCGTCCGGGTATCCAAGCTTTGATTGAGGTCGCTAAACGTGACGCAAAGCGTCTGGTCGCTTCTGATTTTGGTTTTGCGCTTGGCCCTCGTATTAATGCCGCAGGTCGGTTGGATGATATGTCGTTTGGTGTTGAGCTTCTGCTGAGCAATAACATTCATGCCGCTCGACGTATGGCAAGTGAGCTGGATGGCCTTAACCAAACTCGTAAAGAAATTGAAGAGGGCATGAAGCAAGAAGCGATGGCCATCTGCGAACGGCTGCAGTTTGGTGATAGCGATATGCCTCATGGTTTAGTCTTGTTCCAACGAGATTGGCACCAAGGCGTGATCGGTATTCTCGCGTCTCGTCTTAAAGAGAAATTTCATCGCCCTGTTATTGCGTTTGCTGATGGTGGGGAAGGGACAATTAAAGGATCTTGTCGTTCGATTCCAGGCCTGCACATGCGTGATGTTCTTGATCGTATTGATACTCAAAATCCAGGGTTAATCGCCAAATTTGGTGGTCACGCAATGGCGGCGGGTTTGACCATCATGGAAAAAGATTTCGAACGCTTTGCGACATTGTTTGATAGCGCGGTGAAAGAAGATCTCGATGAGGCGGCACTGAAAGGGGTTTTCTTATCCGATGGTGAGTTGAAGCCAGAAGAGTTCTCAATGCATACGGCAGAAATGCTTCGTGCTGGTGGTCCGTGGGGACAAGCTTTCCCTGAACCTATGTTTGACGGTGAATTTAAAGTACTTCACCAAAAGCTAGTGGGAGAAAAGCACCTTAAGCTCATGCTTGAACCTCTGTATAAAGGTCATCCAACTAACATCATGATTGATGGGATTGCCTTTAATGTGGACTTGCGCCGTTGGCCTGATGCCTCAGCGAAAACCGTTCGTCTAGCTTATAAGCTTGATATCAATGAGTTTCGTGGCAATCAGTCACTGCAATTGATGATCGATCACCTTGAGGCTAGATAGTCACTAAACTCGAGTCATTCCATAGAGCGACGAAGGAGTGAGTAGGGAATCTCTAAAGATTTTTTACTCGCTTTAAGTACTCCTCAGTTAGTTCGTTTCTCACTCCCGAAAACTTTCCTCATACACTACACTTTTCTTCTCATTCCCTAACAAACTGTCATATCCCTTTAAAACTGACCAATCAAACTGTGAGAGCTAGCACGCTTTATTCCCATCTGTTTATATTTTGTAATTGGTCAGACCAATTTGATTGATGTTTTAATCGACTATTGTTATCAAAGTGTTGATGCGTTGCTTGTTCTATGATTTAGGTCAATTTTTGACTGGAACTTGCGTTTTAATTATGTTAATTTTCCCGCCAACTTAAAATTGGTATTACCAATTGACTGCAAAGAGTAGAAGAACAACAACTATGGCTTATCAAAGGATTCGTCAGCCAAAACTTTCTGATGTCATTGAACAAGAATTAGAAAGGCTGATAGTGGAAGGAACATTGTCTCCGGGGCAGCAGTTGCCACCAGAGCGTGAGCTGGCAAAGCAGTTCGATGTATCCCGTCCGTCAATCCGTGAGGCAATTCAACGCCTTGAAGCTAAGCGTCTTCTTACTCGTCGTCAGGGTGGTGGCACATTTGTTAGCGAGAACATCTGGACCAGTTTTTCAGATCCTCTGCTAAATTTATTGTCTAGTCACTCTGAGACTCAGCTGGACTTACTGGAAACGCGTCATGCGATGGAAGGTATTGCAGCGTACTTTGCAGCGGTTCGTGGTACTGACGAAGACTTTGCTCGTATTCAGGCTTGCCTGACTAGCATTAGTGAAGAACAAGCGAACAAGAACGTAGAAGCGGAAGCTGCGGCAGTTATGCAGTTTTTGATTGCGTTGACTGAAGCGGCACACAATGTTGTGCTTCTTCACATTGTTCGTAGCTTGGCTCCTTTGTTAGAGCAAAACGTCTTACAGAATTTAAAGCTCTTACATCGCCGCGATGAAGTGGTCGAAAAAGTAAGTAAACACCGAGCTAACATCGTGGATGCGATCGTTTCTGGTCAGCCTGAACAGGCGCGTGAAATGTGTCATTCACACTTAGCTTATATCGAAGAAACATTGTTGGATTTGACTCGTGAAGAGTCGCGCAGAGAGCGCTCTTTGCGTCGAATTCAACAAGGTAACGACTCTTAAAGTCGTTGCGTAAATAACTAGATCCAACCAACAGAAGGATAGATCGCCATGTCTGACATGAAGCATGACGTAGACGCACTGGAAACTCAAGATTGGCTAGAAGCCCTAGAGTCAGTAGTACGTGAAGAAGGTGTAGAACGTGCACAATACCTACTAGAAACAGTTCTAGAGAAAGCACGTCTAGACGGCGTTGATATGCCAACTGGTATCAACACTAACTACATCAACACGATTCCGGCAGCACAAGAGCCAGCATACCCTGGTGATGTAACTCTTGAACGTCGTATTCGCTCAATCATTCGCTGGAACGCAATCATGATCGTATTGCGTGCATCTAAGAAAGACCTAGACCTAGGTGGTCACATGGCTTCTTACCAGTCAGCGGCTGCATTCTACGAAGTATGTTTCAACCACTTCTTCCGTGCTCCAAATGAGACGGACGGTGGCGATCTAGTTTACTACCAAGGTCACATCTCACCAGGTATTTACTCTCGCGCATTCGTTGAAGGTCGTCTAACTGAAGAACAGCTAGACAACTTCCGTCAAGAAGTAGACGGTAAAGGTATCCCATCATACCCGCACCCTAAACTGATGCCTGAGTTCTGGCAGTTCCCGACAGTTTCTATGGGTCTTGGTCCAATCTCTGCAATCTACCAAGCGCGTTTCCTTAAGTACCTAGAAGGCCGCGGTCTTAAAGATACTTCAGCGCAACGTGTATACGCGTTCCTAGGTGACGGCGAGATGGATGAGCCAGAATCACGTGGTGCTATCTCTTTCGCTGCGCGTGAGAAGCTAGACAACCTATGTTTCCTAATCAACTGTAACCTACAGCGTCTAGACGGCCCTGTAATGGGTAACGGTAGCATCATCCAAGAACTTGAAGGTCTATTTAAAGGCGCAGGTTGGAACGTTGTTAAAGTTATCTGGGGTAACAACTGGGATGCACTACTAGCTAAAGATACGACTGGTAAGCTACTACAGCTTATGAACGAAACGATCGATGGCGACTACCAAACATTCAAATCTAAAGATGGCGCGTACGTACGTGAGCACTTCTTTGGTAAGTACCCTGAAACAGCTGCATTAGTTGCAGACATGACTGACGACCAAATCTTCGAACTGAAGCGTGGTGGTCACGATTCTTCTAAGCTGTACGCTGCATTTAACAATGCAAAAGAGACAGGCGGTAAGCCAACAGTAATCCTAGCTAAGACAGTTAAAGGTTACGGCATGGGTGAAGCAGCTGAAGGTAAGAACATCGCACACGGTGTTAAGAAGATGGACATGACTCACGTTCAATACCTACGTGATCGTCTAGGCCTACAAGACATTCTTTCTGATGAGAAAGTGGCTGAGCTTCCGTACCTAAAACTGGAAGAAGGTTCTGCAGAGTACGAATACCTGCACGCACGCCGTAATGCTCTACACGGTTACACGCCTGCTCGTCTGCCTAAATTCACTCAAGAATTCAAAGTTCCTGAGCTAGACGCATTTGCACCTCTACTAGGTGAACAGAAGCGTGATATCTCTACAACTATGGCTTACGTTCGTACACTGAACATCCTACTGAAAGACAAGAACATCGGTAAGAACATCGTTCCTATCATCTGTGATGAAGCTCGTACGTTCGGTATGGAAGGTCTATTCCGTCAGGTTGGTATCTACAACCCACACGGTCAAGAATACACACCTGAAGATAAAGGCATCGTTTCTTACTACAAAGAAGCAACCTCTGGCCAAGTTCTTCAAGAAGGTATCAACGAACTAGGTTCTATGGCTTCATGGGTTGCAGCGGCAACTTCATACAGCACGAACGACCTGCCAATGATCCCGTTCTACATCTACTACTCTATGTTCGGTTTCCAACGTATTGGTGACATGGCATGGCTAGCAGGTGACCAACAAGCTCGTGGCTTCCTACTAGGTGCTACTGCTGGTCGTACAACACTGAACGGTGAAGGTCTACAGCACGAAGATGGTCACTCGCACATTCAAGCGAACACTATCCCTAACTGTATCTCTTACGACCCAACGTTTGCTTACGAGCTAGCGGTAATCATGCAAGACGGTATCCGTCGTATGTACGGTCCTGAGCAAGAGAACGTTTACTACTACCTAACAGTAATGAACGAGAACTACGCAATGCCAGCAATGCCTGAAGGCGCTGAAGAAGGCATTCGTAAGGGTATCTACAAGCTTGAAACTCACGCTGGTGCTAAGGGCAAAGTTCAACTAATGAGCTCTGGTACTATCATGAATGAAGCGCGTAAAGCAGCGGTAATCCTAAGCGAAGAGTACGGCGTAGCATCTGACGTGTTCTCTGTAACATCGTTCAACGAGCTAACTCGTGACGGCCAAGCGGTAGAGCGTGACAACATGCTTCACCCAGAAGCGGAAGAGAAAGTACCTTACATCACAACTGTACTTGGTAAAGAACCTGCAATCGCAGTAACTGACTACATGAAGAACTACGCTGAGCAAGTACGTGCTTACATGCCTTCAGAGTCATACAAAGTACTTGGTACAGATGGTTTCGGCCGTTCTGACAGCCGTGCAAACCTACGTCGTCACTTCGAAGTTAACGCTGGCTACATCGTAGTTGCCGCTCTAACTGAACTGGCTAAACGTGGCGATATTGAGAAGTCTGTAGTTGTTGAAGCAATTGCTAAATTCGATATCGATACTGAAAAAACAAACCCACAATACGCTTAATACAGCGCTTTAATAGAAGGTAAATAAGCAATGGCAATCGAAATTAATGTACCTGATATCGGTGCGGATGAGGTTGAAGTTACTGAGATTCTTGTAAGCGTTGGCGACAAGGTTGAAGAAGAACAGTCTCTGATCACTGTTGAAGGCGACAAAGCTTCTATGGAAGTTCCAGCGTCTCAAGCAGGTATTGTTAAAGAAATCAAAGTAGCGGAAGGTGATTCTGTTTCTACTGGTTCTCTAATCATGATTTTCGAAGCTGAAGGTGCCGCTGCAGAAGCGGCTCCTGCGGCAGCTCCAGCAGTTGAAGCAGCACCAGTAGCAGCTCCTGCAGCGGCAGCTGAGCTTAAAGAAGTTCACGTACCAGATATCGGCGGTGATGAAGTTGAAGTCACTGAAATCATGGTTAAAGTTGGTGATGCAATCGAAGAAGAACAGTCTCTTCTTACGGTAGAAGGCGACAAAGCTTCGATGGAAGTACCTGCACCATTCGCTGGTACAGTTAAAGAGATCAAGATTGCAGAAGGCGATTCAGTAACAACTGGTTCTCTAGTTATGGTATTCGAAGTAGCAGGTTCAGGCGCAGCAGCGGCTCCTGCAGCAGTAGAAGCTCCAGCAGCACCTGCGGCGGCTCCAGCGGCCGCAGCTGAGAAAGAAGTAAACGTTCCAGATATCGGCGGTGACGAAGTAGAAGTTACTGAGATCATGGTTAAAGTTGGCGACACAGTAGAAGAAGAGCAATCTCTAATTACTGTTGAAGGCGACAAAGCTTCAATGGAAGTACCGGCTCCATTTGCTGGCACAGTGAAAGAGATCAAGATTGCTGAAGGCGACAAAGTAACGACTGGCTCTCTAATCATGGTATTCGTTGTTGAAGGCGCAGCTCCAGCACCTGTTGCAGCTCCTGCACAAGCAGTAGCTCCAGCTGCGGCACCTGCACCTAAAGCTGAAGCTCCAGCGGCAGCAGCTCCAGCAGCGACGGGTGATTTCCAAGAAAACAACGAGTACGCACACGCGTCTCCAGTAGTTCGTCGTCTAGCTCGCGAATTTGGTGTAAACCTAGCGAAAGTTAAAGGTACTGGTCGTAAGAGCCGCGTATTGAAAGAAGACGTTCAAGCTTACGTTAAAGATGCACTTAAGCGTCTAGAGTCTGGTGCAGCTGCATCTGGCAAAGGCGGTGACGGCTCTGCTCTTGGTCTACTACCATGGCCAAAAGTTGACTTCAGCAAGTTCGGCGAAACTGAAGTTCAGAAGCTTTCTAAGATCAAGAAGATCTCTGGTGCTAACCTACACCGTAACTGGGTAATGATCCCTCACGTTACACAGTGGGACAACGCTGATATCACTGAGCTAGAAGCATTCCGTAAAGAGCAGAACGCTATCGAAGCTAAGAAAGACACTGGCATGAAGATCACTCCACTTGTGTTCATCATG
This sequence comes from Vibrio aquaticus, assembly GCF_003970385.1. GTDB lineage: Bacteria > Pseudomonadota > Gammaproteobacteria > Enterobacterales > Vibrionaceae > Vibrio > Vibrio aquaticus. The sequence continues at coordinate 122,120 of NZ_RXZH01000006.1, forward strand.
AAAGCTGTTGCTAAAGCACTAGAAGCGTTCCCAGCGTTCAACTCTTCTCTATCTGAAGATGGCGAAAGCATCATTCTTAAGAAGTACGTGAACGTAGGTATCGCAGTAGATACGCCAAACGGCCTAGTTGTTCCTGTATTTAAAGACGTGAACAAGAAAGGTATTTACGAGCTATCTGAAGAGCTAATGGCAGTGTCTAAGAAAGCACGTGCTGGCAAGCTAACTGCAGCTGACATGCAAGGCGGTTGTTTCACAATCTCTAGCCTTGGTGGCATCGGTGGTACTGCATTTACGCCAATCGTAAATGCGCCAGAAGTAGGTATCCTAGGTGTATCTAAGTCTGAAATGAAGCCAGTGTGGAACGGTAAAGAATTCGAACCACGCCTACAGCTTCCACTGTCTCTATCATACGACCACCGTGTGATTGACGGTGCAGAAGGTGCACGTTTCATTACTTTCCTAAACGGCGCACTATCAGACATTCGTCGCCTAGTACTGTAATTTAGAAAGTAATAATTAAGGTGGCTTTCGAGTCACCTTAATTCTTTATACAAGAATTATTTTAGACAGCATTTTCAATCCTCTTTCAGAAACTGAAAGGTGAATTGTTGTCTAGCTCACAGGCTAACTTAAAGCTACTTTCACACTGTTAACAACTCTGTAAAATGTTGACCGTTTGAAAGCCCACATTTAAGAACATCTACTCAGCCTGTTAGGGATAATGACTACAAGAGGTCACAATGAGCAAAGAAATTAAAGCCCAAGTTGTTGTACTTGGTTCTGGTCCTGCTGGTTACTCAGCTGCATTCCGTTGTGCAGACTTAGGTCTAGAAACAGTACTAGTTGAACGTTACAGCACTCTTGGTGGTGTATGTCTAAACGTTGGTTGTATTCCATCTAAAGCACTTCTTCACGTTTCTAAAGTAATCGAAGAAGCGAAAGCAATGGCTGAGCACGGCGTTGTGTTTGGCGAACCACAAACTGACATCAGCAAGATCCGCATCTGGAAAGAAAAAGTTGTAAACCAACTGACTGGCGGTCTTGGCGGTATGGCTAAGATGCGTAACGTGACTGTTGTTAACGGTTTCGGTAAATTTACTGGCCCTAACTCTATCCTTGTGGAAGGCGAAGGCGAGTCAACAACAGTTAACTTCGACAACGCTATCATTGCTGCGGGTTCACGCCCAATCAAACTGCCGTTCATCCCACATGAAGACCCACGCATTTGGGATTCAACAGATGCGCTAGAGCTAAAAGAAGTACCAGAAAAACTGCTTATCATGGGTGGTGGTATCATCGGTCTAGAAATGGGTACGGTATACCACTCTCTAGGTTCTAAAGTAGACGTAGTAGAGATGTTTGACCAAGTTATCCCAGCGGCGGATAAAGACATCGTTAAAGTCTTCACTAAGCGCATTAAAGATAAGTTCAAGCTAATGCTTGAGACGAAAGTGACGGCAGTTGAAGCGAAAGAAGATGGTATCTACGTTTCAATGGAAGGCAAGAAAGCACCAGCTGAAGCTGAGCGTTACGATGCCGTTCTTGTTGCTATCGGTCGTGTACCAAACGGTGCACTTATCGACGCTGAAAAAGCGGGTATCGAAGTTGACGAGCGTGGTTTCATCAACGTTGATAAGCAAATGCGTACAAACGTTCCTCACATTCACGCGATCGGTGACGTTGTTGGTCAACCAATGCTGGCTCACAAAGGTGTGCATGAAGGTCACGTAGCGGCGGAAGTTATCTCTGGTAAGAAGCACTACTTCGACCCTAAAGTAATCCCATCAATCGCGTACACTGAGCCAGAAGTAGCATGGGTTGGTAAGACTGAGAAAGAAGCTAAAGCAGAAGGCATCAACTACGAAGTTGCGACTTTCCCTTGGGCTGCTTCTGGTCGTGCAATCGCATCTGACTGTGCAGACGGTATGACGAAGATGATCTTCGACAAAGATACTCACCGTGTAATTGGTGGTGCTATCGTTGGTACTAACGGTGGTGAGCTTCTTGGTGAAATCGGCCTAGCAATCGAAATGGGTTGTGACGCAGAAGACATCGCTCTTACTATCCACGCTCACCCAACTCTACACGAGTCTGTGGGTCTAGCTGCGGAAGTATTCGAAGGTTCAATCACTGACCTTCCGAACAAGAAAGCTGTGAAAAAGAAGAAGTAATTCTTTTTTAACCACTAGCTAATGTATTTGAAAACCGCTGAGTAATCAGCGGTTTTTTTATGTCTGTGATTTAGTGATGAATGTGCTGATAAACAGGAACAAAAAAGCCGATGCATGAACATCGGCTTTTCGTTTTCTGAAACCTAGAGGTTAGCTTTCATTTTTGTAGATACAAAGCATGTCTAAGTGACTTAGAGTCAGGCGTCGAATCGCACCTTCATCTTGAATACGGTTCGCTTGAATAAACAGTGAGTAGCAAATGCCGTGGAACAAGGTTGCTAGATCAGATGGATCATGACGGTCACACACTTCACCACGTTCAATCGCTTTGATAAACATGTTCTGTACAAGCAATTGGTTAGTGCGGTTGGTCGTTACGAACAGAGGCCATACTTCATCACGCGTTGAAGCACTCCACTCAAACCACACTTTTAACCAGTGGCAGTCTGAGATAACAAGCTCAGTCATTGCAGCGGTCAGGTTGGTTAAGTTTTCTTTTGCGTGAAGGTCTAGATCGATATTGTCCGAAAGGAAGTTTGAGAATTGACGAACAACGTAGTTTAAAACGTCATCGACTAAATCTTCACGAGTTGGGAAGTAGTTAAACACCGTGGCTACAGAGACTTGTGCGATCTCTGCAATGTCAGCGTGACCTCCACGGCCAATGCCTCGGCGAGCAAACACTTCAAGCGAGATTTCCATCAATTGTTGCTTTCGCTTTTGAGGAGACAAACGCGTGCGCGGTCTTTTTTCTATAGAGTCCATAATTAAAATCCTTGCCAAATGAGTTGTTTATAATGTTGGGCTTTGCCCTATTTAGTATTTTATTAGTGTAACTATGACGCTTTATGAGTGTAATGGTGCATATAATCAAGGTCAACGATCTTAGGCTACTTTATGAGCATTTTTGTCAATATCGTGCATCTGATCAATATGATGTACGACAAATGAATGCCAATATTTCTGGCAAACGTTTTTCCTCTTACTTGGCTGGTGTTAAACTAACGCCTAGCATAATCAGATGAATTTTGAGCGACTATAATTACGCTCAATATGACTAACGTGAAAAACGAGATTGGTATGAAACATACAGTAGAAGTGATGATTTCTGAGCAAGAAGTCAGCAAGCGAGTACAAGAGCTAGGTAAACAAATTACTGAGCATTACAAAGGCAGCGAAGATCTAGTGATGGTTGGTTTGCTACGTGGTTCATTTGTATTTATGGCTGATTTAGCACGTGCAATCGACATTACTCACTGTGTTGATTTCATGACGGCATCGAGCTATGGCAATACAATGGAAAGCTCGCGCGATGTGCGTATTCTAAAAGACCTAGACGATGACATTAAAGGCAAAGATATTCTTCTAGTAGAAGACATTATCGATACGGGTAATACACTAAACAAAGTGAAAGAGATTCTTTCTCTGCGTGAGCCAAAGTCTATTGAGATCTGTACGCTACTTGATAAGCCATCTCGCCGTGAAGTGGATGTTGATGTGAAGTGGATTGGTTTTGAAATCCCTGACGAGTTTGTCGTGGGTGTAGGCATCGACTATGCTCAGAAATATCGTCACCTACCATACATCGGTAAGGTTGTACCTCAAGAATAATGCCTACTCTGTGTAAATGAACAAACGCCCGCTATCTCTAGCGGGCGTTTTACTTTTTTATGGTGTCATTAGCGACACAGCAACTTATGAGTTGGATTGAGGATCGACTCCATCGCTTTTTGGTAGGAAGTGTCGACAGATTCACGAGAACTAGAACGCACACCTAAATACTCTAATTTACCATCTCCGATACCGTAGACAACGCCGTGAATCTCGACATCTTGGCCGCGCTCCCAAGCGTTTTGCATAATGGTCGAGTTACCTAAGTTGTAAACTTGTTCTGCAACGTTAATTTCCCCTAACTTATCGGCTCTATCAGCGACAGGCATGCCATCAAGGTACTTGCGATGTTTGAAGTAGAGATCGCGGATATGTAACAGCCAGTTGTTGATCAGGCCGAGTTGCGGGTTATCAATCGCAGCATTCACGCCACCACAGCCATAGTGACCACAAACAATGATGTGCTTAACCTTGAGAACATCAACGGCATATTGCACAACGGACAAGCAGTTTAAGTCGGTATGAATGACTTGGTTTGCGACATTTCGATGGACAAAAAGCTCACCGGAGTAGAGTCCAGTGAGTCGTTCGGCAGGTACTCGGCTGTCAGAACAACCGATCCAAAGAAAGCCGGGGCTTTGGCCATCTTCCAATTTTGTAAAATATTCTGGTCGCTCAGCTTTGATCTCTTCGGACCATTTTGAATTGTTTTCAAATAGCTGTTTAATTTCCGGCATCTTGTTCGCAATCCTTAAAAAATTCTTGCATCACTATACACAATGTTACAATTTCGTTCCTACGAATATTGTCAGAACAGGCACTCATCTGACGTGTTTGAGCGCTAAAAATCATAAACTTAGCTCTCATCCTAACTAACAGTTATAACGTATGAGTTATGAGATGTGATTAACACTTATCTCTCACAAGTAACATTTGGTAATATGATGAAATTAGCCACATTTCACAGCAATTTGATTACATATTGGCTGATATTTGGCTACAAATTATAGGGTTATTCTGGCTGTTATTTAGTGTATACCAACGTAAGCCAAAAATAAGATGTCGTTATTGCACCCAACTGAGTGTTGTCACTCGATAACACAACGCAAAATTCAGCGTATTGGGTGTTATATTTTTAGCAGGGAGCAAAGTTGTGTTCGCTAGTCGTTTTGAAGACATGAATCTCAAGGGAGATTTATTTGGTGGTGTCACCACCGCTATCATTTCTCTACCGTTAGCCCTCGCGTTTGGCGTAGCATCAGGAGCAGGGGCGGAAGCCGGCCTTTGGGGCGCAATCATGGTGGGGTTATTTGCTTCACTGTTTGGCGGTTCCAATACCCTTATCTCAGAGCCAACCGGTCCAATGACGGTGATCATGACCGCCGTATTGACCAGTATGATGGCGAAGTATCCAGAAACCGGCATGGCAATGACGTTTACGGTCGTCATGATGGCCGGTGCTTTCCAGATTCTACTCGGGACATTAAAGTTAGGTAAATACGTTACTTTGATGCCATATAGCGTGATCTCCGGCTTTATGTCGGGAATTGGCGTGATCCTTATTATTCTGCAATTGTCACCTTTACTTGGTCATGCGGCTCCGGCTGGTGGGGTGATGGGGACCTTATCCGCCTTGCCAGATACCTTGGCGAACATGAAGTTCAGTGAGCTATTCCTTGGTCTACTGACATTGGGCATTCTGTTCTTCTTCCCGAAGCGTTACCGTAAGTATGTGCCCGCTCAGCTTGTTGCTTTAGTTGCTGTTACGTTACTTTCCGTCATTCTGTTTGATACAGAAGCCATTCGTCGAATTGGTGAAATCCCAGCAGGTCTACCTTCCCTTGTTGTGCCGCATATTGACGCTTCAATGTTTACTGAGATGGTGATTGATGCGTTGGTGCTCGGCACGTTGGGCTGTATCGATACACTGTTAACGGCAGTTATTGGTGACTCGCTGACGCGTAAAGAGCATGACTCAGATAAAGAGCTGCGAGGCCAAGGCTTGGCTAATATGATCTCTGGTCTATTTGGAGCGCTGCCTGGTGCAGGTGCAACTATGGGCACGGTAACCAACATCCAAGTGGGCGCTCGCTCGCCACTGTCTGGGGTGATTCGTGCTTTGATGCTTGCACTGGTTGTTTTGGTTGCTGGTGGCCTAACAGAGCCAATCCCGATGGCTGTTTTGGCGGGTATTGCCGTGTATGTTGGCTTCAATATCCTTGATTGGAGTTTTATTCAACGTGCCCACAAAGTCAGCTTTGCCGGTATGGCGATCATGTACGGTGTCATGCTGCTTACTGTGTTTGTTGATTTGATCGTTGCGGTTGGTCTGGGCGTCTTTATCTCAAATGTGATCATCATTGAACGTTTGAGTCGCGAGCAAGCACGCCAAGTTAAAGCAATCAGTGATGCTGACGAAGATGATGTGCCACTATCCGACAGTGAACGTGGTTTGCTCGATATGGCCAATGGTAAGGTGCTGTTCTTTTACTTATCAGGGCCAATGATCTTTAGCGTATCGAAAGCGATCTCTCGCCAGCACACCAGTATCTCGGACTATGAGGTGATGATCCTAGATTTGACCGATGTGCCTATGATTGACGTAACGGTCGGCTTAGCTCTTGAGAATGCGATTAAAGATGCTTTGGATGCTAACTGTCAGGTGTATCTGCTTTGCCCGAATGACAAGACACGTCAGCAATTAGAAAAGTTCCATGTGATCGATTTGGTTCCCGATGACAACACCTTTAAGTTCCGCTACGAGGCATTGAAAGCGGCGATTAAGCATGTGGAAAGTGACGAGCATCAGACTGCTGTCGTGTAGCTAGAATGAATTTTATATTGTGTAAGCGCCGTAGGTAAAACCTGCGGCGTTTTTCTGTTTATAGACATTGGGAGCATCTATATTTCCAAATTATTCGAATGGTCTAATTGTAATCATCGCTTTTCAACGATAAACTAATCTACGTTTAGATAAGCAATGGCAATCGTATTCTATGTATGCACTCGAAATTGAGCAGCTTCGAAAAACCTATGCAGGTGGTTTCGAGGCTCTAAAAGGCATCAGCCTAAATGTAAAAAAGGGCGACTTCTACGCTCTGTTAGGACCAAATGGCGCGGGCAAGTCGACCACCATCGGTATCATTTCATCCTTAGTCAACAAAACCTCCGGCAGCGTTAAAGTATTCGGTTTTGATATTGATACGGATCTGGAGCTCGCCAAGCAAAACCTTGGACTAGTGCCACAAGAATTTAACTTTAACCAGTTTGAAACGGTCGAGCAGATCGTATTGCAGCAAGCGGGTTATTACGGCGTCCCTAAAGCTGTGGCGAAAGAGCGTGCTCAAAAGTATTTAACCAAGCTCGATTTGTGGGAAAAACGCAGCGAACGTGCTCGTAATCTGTCGGGCGGTATGAAGCGCCGACTGATGATTGCACGAGCCTTGATGCATGAGCCTCAATTGCTGATTCTTGACGAGCCAACAGCAGGGGTGGATATCGAGCTACGCCGCTCTATGTGGGAATTCCTTAAAGAGATCAATACCGAGTTAGGTATTACGATTATTTTGACCACACACTATCTAGAAGAGGCAGAAATGCTGTGTCGTAATATCGGCATCATCAATAAAGGTGAGCTGATTGAGAATACGACGATGAAGGCGCTGCTCAATAAACTTCACGTTGAAACTTTCATTCTGGATCTAGAGGAAGGAAGCAGTGAGCCGAAGCTTGCAGGGGTAAACAATCAAACCTTCGTTAATGGCTCTCTGGAAATTGAGATTGATAAGAGCCAAGGCTTGAATGACATTTTTGCCCAGCTTTCTGATCAAGGTGTGAAAGTGCTGTCTATGCGTAATAAAGCCAACCGCCTTGAAGAGTTGTTCGTTAGTATTGTTCGTCAAGGAGGGCAGTAATATGTTCCGTTTATATTGGACAGCTTTTTGTAGCTTACTGACCAAAGAAGTGACGCGATTCACTCGTATTTGGGTTCAAACCTTAGTGCCACCAGCGATCACGATGACGCTGTATTTTATTATTTTCGGTAACTTGATTGGTTCTCGAATTGGTGAAATGAACGGCTTTAGCTACATGGAATACATTGTGCCTGGCTTGATCATGATGTCAGTGATCACTAACTCTTATTCTAATGTCGCGTCATCTTTCTTTAGTGCTAAGTTACAAAAGAACATTGAAGAGTTGCTTGTCGCACCGGTACCAAACTACGTGATTATCGCCGGCTATGTGATGGGTGGCGTCACACGTGGTTTGTTAGTCGGAACGATCGTGACCTTTGTGTCACTGCTGTTTGTTGACCTGCAAGTGGAACATTGGGGCATTATCATCGCTACGGTGTTTATGACATCTGTTGTGTTTGCGCTAGGTGGTTTGATTAACGCCGTGTACGCAAAAACATTTGATGATATTTCAATTATCCCAACTTTCGTTTTGACGCCGCTGACGTATCTTGGCGGGGTGTTTTATTCGATCAGTCTGCTACCTGAGTTTTGGCAAGGCGTGTCGCAGATAAACCCAATCGTCTACATGGTCAATGCTTTCCGCTACGGATTCTTAGGTGTGTCGGATGTTGATATTGTCACGTCTTTTGGTGTGCTTAGTGTGTTTGTTGTCGCGCTTTATGCCGTCGCGCACTACCTAGTGACCAAAGGGATTGGTCTAAGAAGCTAATAGCGATATCATCATAAGGGGTCAACGGCCCCTTATGTCTATCGACATCTTTTATACACCCGCCTGTTTATAGTAGCCGAAATACTTCAGATAACTGGCTGCTTGTGAACACCATACCTTCCCCTCGATTTTCTTTTGCCTTGCTTGCTCCTAAGTATTGGCTGCTTTGGTTTGCTTTCGGATTGCTCGCATTGATCGTCAATATATTGCCCTATGCGATTTTGCGTCGTCTTGGCTATGGGGTGGGAGTATTGGCAATGAAGGTGTTAAAAAATCGTCACAAGATAGCGAAACGCAATTTAGATCTTTGCTTTCCAGGCAACAGTTCTGAGCAAAATGATGAATTGGTTCGAAAAAATTTCCAATACACAGGAATGGCACTGATTGAGACAGGAATGGCTTGGTTTTGGCCCAAATGGCGCGTACATCAGCTTTCTTCTGTCGTTGGAAAAGACACCTTACTGGAGGCACAACAAGAGGGACGTGGTGTGTTGGTACTGTGCAGTCACCATTTGAACTTAGAAATGACAGCCCGGATTTTTAGCCAGTTTGCCAAAGGGTATGGGGTTTATCGCCCTCATTCGAACCCAGTGTATGAGTTTGTTCAGCATCGCGGCCGCACTCGATTTGGCCATCAAATGATTGACCGAAAAGATGTGAAGTCGATGCTTAAGGTATTAAAGAAAGGCGAGCGATTGTGGTACTTACCTGACCATGACTATGGTGAGCAGAACTCGGTATTTGCACCGTTTTTTAATGTTGATCTTACAGCATCAACCGCTGGTTCAAGTGTATTAATTGATGCGACTAAGTGTGCTGTGATATCTGGAGTGACGGTAGTGGAAAATGGTCACTACACCTTACATATAGGCAATGATCTTAGTGCTCAAATCGAAAGGCGGAACCCAGTCAACGCGGCAACGATCTTAAATCGAGAGTTAGAGGGTATGATTCAACGCGATGTACCTGCTTGGATGTGGCTACATAAACGTTTTAAAACTAGGCCTGAGGGCATGCCAGAGCTATACGCTTAATTGATAAAGAAAAGGTCGACACAGAAGTCGACCTTTTTTACACCATTTGATTATTCTGCACTTTCCGGTGTAGGTTCAGAAGCTTCTTCTTCCTTAGACTCAACCACCATCTCAACCACTTGGTTATCGATGAGGCGCGCTTTGCCTAAGAACGCAGACATCAAGATCACCGCTTGAGTGGTCTCTTCTGTGATTGTTTGTAGCGTTCGAGCATCACGAATAAAAATTTCGTCCGGCTGAAGGCCTGCGGCACGAAGTTGATCGCTTGCATCTTCAATCACAGAGTCATAATCATTACGGCCACCGCGCATTGCGCTGCTGATCCAACGCATGGTACGAGCTAATACTGGTGCACGTTGACGCTCATCAATCGTCAGCAAGCCATTGCGAGAGCTCATTGCTAGGCCATCCATCTCACGTACTGTTGCTACGCCGATGATTTCGATATCCATCGCCAAGTCTTCACTCATCTTACGAATGACAGCCAGTTGCTGGAAGTCTTTTTCGCCAAAGCACGCCACGTCAGGCTGAACTATATTGAAAAGTTTAGTGACCACCGTCGATACACCACGGAAGTGACCTGGACGAGATGCGCCTTCTAAAATGGTCGATAAGCCAGGAACGTCAACAGAGCTTTGCGCTTCGACACCGTCTGGGTAGATGATTTCTGGTGTCGGAGTAAATACAAGTTCTACGTTTTCAGTCGTCAGCTTTGCGAGATCATCTTCCAGCGTTCGAGGGTAGTTGTTTAAGTCATCAGCACGGTCGAACTGCATTGGGTTAACAAAGATGCTAACGACAACAATATCAGCGTGCTTACGAGCTTTACGAACGAGCGTCAAATGGCCTTCGTGTAGGTTGCCCATTGTTGGAACAAAGGCGACTTTGCGGCCATCACGTTTGTACTGCTTGATCTGCTCTCTTAGAGCGGCAATGTCAGCAAAAGTTTGCATAATTGAATCCTTACGCGATGGTATGTGCTTCACCTGGGAAGGCTGCACTTTCTACGTCTTGCTTGTATTTTGCAACCGCTTTACGCATATCGCCAGTCTCAGCAAGGAAGTTTTTCGAGAATTTTGGCATGTAGTTCGCCGCAATTCCAAACATATCGTGCATTACAAGAATTTGGCCATCAGTCACATTGCCTGCACCAATACCAATCACAGGCACGTCACACACTTCAGTAATACGAGCCGCTAATTCCTTAGGAACACATTCAAGGAGAATGATTTGTGCGCCCGCTTCTTGCAAAGCGAGTGCATCACGAACCATGCGATCGGCTTTGTCTTGTTCACGGCCTTGAACTTTAAAGCCACCAAAGATGTTTACTGACTGAGGCGTTAAGCCTAAGTGAGCACAAACTGGCACTGCACGTTCTGTAAGAACTTTAACGGTATCAACTAACCAGTCGCCACCTTCAATTTTAACCATGTTCGCACCAGCACGCATAAGCGTTGCGGCGCTCTCACAAGCCTGCTCTGGCGTTGCAAAGCTCATAAAGGGCATATCCGCCATTAATAGGCAATTCGGGCTACCAGCGCGCACACAGCGCGTATGATAGGCAATATCTTCAACAGAGACAGGTAAAGTTGAAGATTCACCCTGCAGCACCATACCTAAAGAGTCACCCACAAGAAGCACGGGGATCTCTTGGCTTTCAAAAAGCTGAGCAAAGCTTGCGTCATAAGCAGTTGAAGTCGCAAACTTACGGCCTTCTTGCTTCCATTTCATCAGATCATTGATGGAAATTTTCTTCATGATTGTTCCTTACAGGAGTTGGCTATGATTGCCAAATGCGCAGACCGTTTTTATCAACAACACTCAGTAGGTCGTTCAGTCTGGTCCCACACGGGAGGGTTAAATTTGGTGCGATTTCTGCAAGCGGATAGAGCACAAACTCGCGCTCTTTCATTCCATAATGAGGAACCGTCAAACGCTCGGAATCCATCACCTCATTGCCATAAAGGAGAATGTCGAGGTCAAGAGTTCGAGGGCCCCAACGTTCTTCTTTACGGACGCGCCCTTGCTCTAGCTCGATAGTTTGAGTGCAATCAAGCAGTTCAAGCGGCGTTAATTCTGTGTTTACTTCGACAACCGCGTTGATGTAGTCCGGTTGATCCTGTGGTCCCATTGGTGTGCTGCTGTATAGGGAAGAGCAGTTCACCATGTGACTTTTTGGTAGCTGCTTTACCGCTTCAATCGCGACTTTTGCTTGTGCTACGGGATCGCCAAGATTACTTCCAACCGCGATAAATACCGTGATCATGATGAAGCCTTGGTTTTTTTCTTACGGTAGTTTTTACGGCGGCGCTGTTTAGGATGTCCTTCGCCTGCGTCATCTAGGTCTGCGACCATGGCTTGACGCATATTACGGCCGGCGTTTTGGAAGGTGTCCCACCATTTTGCTAGGTGCTGAACATCACCTTGTTCAATCTCGCCACGCATTTCGAGGAAATCAAAACCCGCACGGAATTTGTTCAGTTCCATTAAGCGGAAGGCGCGTTTACCGTTACGGCGAGGCAGGCGTGTTTGCAACTGCCAAATTTCACGGATCGTCGCAGTATGACGGCGAGGAATCGCAATGGTGCGAACTTGGTCATCAAGGATGTAGTTGCTCGCTTCCATGATCGCGTCATAAGAGGAAAGCTTACGTGTTTCCATCAGCTGCTTAGCTTTCTCTTGCAGCGGGTACCAAAGCATTGCTGCAAACATAAAGGCTGGGTTGATACGCTTACCTTCTTCGATGCGTTGATCGGTTGAATCAAGCACCAAGTCCAACATCTGCTCGGTTGGCGAAGAGTAATCTTCGGTAAAGAATTCCGCAATAGTCGGGAATAACTGCTGGAATAGGTTGTACTCACGCATTAAGTGGTACGTTTCTAGACCATACCCAGATTGAAGCATCTTAAGAGATTCTTCATATAGACGAGCGGCAGGAATATCTTGAAGTAACGTGGCCATCTCTTCGATAGGCGCAGCGGTTTCTTCTTCAATATCAAAATCGAGTTTAACTGCAAATCGAATGGCACGAAGCATACGAACTGGATCTTCACGGTAACGTGTTTCTGGATCACCCAATAGGCGAACCAGTTTGTCATTTAAATCTTCGTTACCGCCAGCGTAGTCGTGAATCGAATAGTCGCTGATGTTGTAGTACATCGCGTTAATGGTGAAATCTCGACGCTCGGCATCTTCATCAATGGTGCCGTAAACGTTGTCACGCAGTAGCATCCCTTCTTTGGATTGCTGTGAAACGTTCTTACTCGGTTCTTGATGGTGTCCACGGAAGGTGGCGACTTCAATAATATCGCGGCCAAACATAATATGGGCAAGGCGGAAACGGCGGCCAATCAGGCGACAGTTTCTGAACAGGTTTTTAATCTGCTCTGGCGTTGCGTTAGTCGCAATATCAAAATCTTTAGGTTGCTGTCCTAGTAATAAATCACGGACTCCACCACCGACTAGGTACGCATCAAAGCCTGCACCATTTAGGCGATAAAGCACCTTCAATGCATTATCACTGATCTGTTTGCGCGAGATGTTATGTTCTTGGCGAGTAATAATATTTAAAGCAATATCAGAGAATGTTTCTGTTTTGCTTGGTGTATTGTCGTTTTTGTTCATGTGCATCTGGCAATAATTGGTCAAGCCAACCTTGCTTGAGTTAAAGATTTAGGCCCAATAGGGGCGAATTTGCGGCTAATAATAGCCTACACCGAGCGGTTTGAGAACATGGGTGTGATCTCAGTCGATTCTGGAAGTTGACTTAAGTGCCATTTTTCTACTCCCCACTGAATGATTTCACCGATCGCTGCTGCTCTAATTTCTTCATTAATATCAAACCCTAAGAAAGACATTGCATCAAGAAGCGCGGGCTTAGGGTTGCGATTATCAATGGCTTTTGCGTGATTCTGTTTCGAGAGCTTTTGGCCATTCTTGTCCAAAGCTAACGGTAAATGAAGATAGCTTACCGGTGATTGATTAAGCATTTTATACAGGCTGATTTGTCGGCCTGTTGGTTCAATCAAATCGGCCCCTCGAACGACTTCTGTAATCCCTTGGTCGATATCATCTAACACGACAGCAAGGTTATAGGCAAAAAGTCCGTCTCGGCGCTTAATGATGAAGTCCTCATCGGCCAATTGAGTCGGAATCGTTAATACGTGGTGGCGCTTGTCTTCAAATTGGTAGATCGGATGGTTCATACGTAAGCGAATCGAGCATTGATCATGATTCGTCAGGGCTAAATCCCGACATGTCGCCATATAAAAACCACCAGCAGCTTTAATTTGCTTACGGGTACACTGGCAGTAATACGCTTGCCCCGATTGTAGCCACGTATTGATTTGGTCTTGATAGAGATCGTGACGCTCGCTTTGGTAAACAACCTCACCGTCCCAATGAAGTTGATAAGCTTCTAAGGTCTCTAAGATAAGTTTACTTGCGCCGGGCATCTCTCTTGGCGGATCGAGATCCTCAATGCGAACGAGCCACTGACCTCGTTGAGATTTGGCTTGAAAGTAACTGCCTAACGCAGCGATTAAAGAGCCAAAATGCAAAGGGCCAGAAGGCGAGGGAGCAAAACGACCAATATAACTCATAGTGGAACTCTGAATCTAATAAACCAAAAAGGGAGCCAAGGCTCCCTTCAATAGTCAGTCAAAGCGTCAATTAGCCTTGCATCTGCTTTTCTTTGATTTCTGCAAGTGTTTTACAGTCAATACAAAGGTCTGCTGTTGGGCGAGCTTCAAGACGACGAATACCGATCTCAACGCCACAAGATTCACAGAAGCCAAAATCGTCTTCTTCGATTTTGTTTAGTGTCTTCTCGATCTTCTTGATTAGGCGACGTTCGCGATCACGGTTACGTAGCTCTAAGCTGAACTCTTCTTCTTGAGAAGCGCGGTCAACGGGATCAGGAAAGTTTGCTGCTTCGTCCTGCATATGGTGTACAGTGCGATCAACTTCTTCCATGAGCTGGTTGCGCCAAGCTGATAAAATTTTTGTAAAATGAGCCATTTGCTCAGGTGACATGTACTCTTCACCTGCTTTCTCTTGGTATGGCTCAACCCCTGCAATGGCTAGGATGCCTAGCGCTTTTTTCTTTGATTCTGGCATGCAGCATCTCCTACTAACACCTAGTCAACTGCGCTCGCAGTCAATTTAAGGCGGGTATCTATAGCAAAAAGAGTCATCGGAGGCAAATACTGATGAGTAAAGTTATTGTCAATGTGAAGGTGCCATCATTTTTAGTCGTTAATGACTGAAACCTATCGCTTCCGTTAACTTTATCTCATTATTTGAAAGCTCGGCTTTGTAGCACAGAACTTCCACTCCTTGCTCTTGAGCGTATTTAAGTAATTGTGAATATTTGGCGTCTATATGGAGTGCCGGAGAAACTTTTTCAATCCCTGAATGTAAAACAGTGAATAAAAGTACCGCTCTGCTTCCATTTTGCGCCATTTCAGTCAGCTCTCTGAGGTGCTTTTGACCTCGGGTAGTCACTGCATCAGGGAAGTAACCTTGCCCCTGATTATCCTCATCCAATAAGGTGACGCTTTTTACCTCTATATAGCATTTTGGTTCAGTTTCTGAGTTGAGCAAGATATCAATCCGACTATTTTCTTTACCATATTTCACTTCGGTTTGAAGTTGATCGTAATCTTGCAGCTCTTTAATAACCCCAGACTCGATAGCCTCAACGGCCAATTGGTTGGCTCGTGCGGTATTGATACAGATCTGATGCCCTTGCGCGGTTTCGGTTAATTCCCAGCTGTTCGGGTATTTTCGTTTCGGATTGTCTGAGGTTGAATACCACACCTTATTGCCTGGTGTAGCACAGCCCGTCATTGCGCCCGTATTGGCACAGTGAATTGTGCGTTCGCTGCCATCGGGTAACGTAATGTCGGTCAGGAAGCGTTTGTAGCGTTTAATTAAGGTTGCCGATTCTAATGGCGGTTCAAACTTCATTTGGCACTGTTTTTATGTACAATAGTTGCACTCATTACACCACAAGGTTTCCCCATTGTCACAATTGCCTATTCAAGGCGTGATGCCAGAGCTGCTCTCTGGTGTTCGCGACAATTCTCAGCTCATTCTTAAAGCGGCACCCGGTGCGGGTAAGTCGACCTATTTCCCGTTGCAATTGCTGTTGGAGGAGGTCGTTAGTGGCAAAATCATTATGCTTGAACCAAGGCGTTTAGCGGCGAGGAATATCGCTCGTTATCTCGCAAGTCAATTGGGGGAAAGCGTCGGTGAGCGAGTTGGCTATCGAGTACGTGGGGAAAATAAAACCAGCCCACAGACTCAACTCGAAGTGGTCACGGAAGGAGTTCTGACTCGAATGATTCAGTCTGATCCTGAATTGTCAGGAGTGGATTTGATCATCTTTGACGAGTTTCATGAACGCAGTATTCATGCCGATACCGCTCTCGCTTTTTGTTTAGAAATTCAAGAAGCGTTGCGAGATGATCTTAAGCTGGTGGTCATGTCAGCAACGTTGGATCACAACGCGTTGGGCAAACTGCTGCCAGAGGCTCAGTTTGTGGAGTCTCAAGGTCGAAGTCACCCTGTCGAGTATCGTTATGCGCCTATGAAGGCAAATGATCGTTTAGAAGATGTGATGGCAAAACAGATCGTCAGTTTGATCAACAGTGAATCAGGCTCGCTATTGGCCTTTCTTCCCGGTGTGGCGGCGATTAAGCGTGTTGAAGAGCGATTACAAACCTTACCTTCCGATGTGCAAATTTGTCCATTGTATGGCCAGCTTGAGTTCGCTCAGCAACAAGCTGCGATCCAACCAGCTAGTGATGGCAAACGCAAAATCGTGTTAGCGACCAATATTGCCGAAACTTCCTTAACCATTGAAGGTATTCGTTTAGTGGTCGATTCAGGTTTAGAGCGTGTTGCTAAATTCGATCTGAAAAGTGGCGTGACCAAACTGGAACAAACTCGTATAGCTCAATCTTCTGCAGAGCAGCGAGCAGGGCGCGCAGGGCGCATTGAATCTGGTATTTGTGTCAGGCTGTACAGTGAAAGCCAGTTAGCTCAGCAACCTTATGTGCCGCAGCCTGAAATTGTGCACACTGATTTATCTAATCTAGTGTTAGAACTGGCCCAATGGGGCGCACAGGATCCGAACGAGTTAAGTTGGCTAGATGTGCCTCCTTCTGCGGCCATTAGTCAAGCAAAAAGCTTATTACAGCAGCTTGGACTGATTGATGACAAAGGGCAGCTGACGGAGTCTGGCAAAAAGGCCGGGGAGTTAGGATTAGATCCCCGCTCAAGTGCCATGTTAGCGGGAGCGCAGCATCACACCAAAACAGCCGTTGCCATTGTGGCATTACTGGAAGATCCTGAACGCAATACACTCGATTTTCTCCATAGTGTCCATCGGTTTAAATCTGGCAAACATTCCAAACAGCGCATTGTGATGCAGCGTGCTAAAGCGTTAGCTGCTCGACTAGGTATCCGATTTGATTTGGGTGATATTGAGGAATCTCAGGTCGCCACTTTATTAGCGATCGCGTTTCCTGATCGAATTGGTCAATCTCGTCTGAATCAACTTGGCCGCTTTGTGTTAGCAAATGGACATGGCGCTGATGTTCAAGAAACCGAACGCCTCGCCAGCAGTGATTATATTGTGGTGCTGGATCTCATGCGTAGTCACTCTGATTCCTCAAGGATCTTCTCCGCAGTAGAGCTTGATATTTATTCGCTTCAGCAGACCAATTCAGCTTTATTCGAAAGCATCGAAAGCGTCGATTGGGATGAAAAACGAGGCAAGCTAGTGGCTGAAAAACAGCTCAAGCTAGGGCGCTTAATCATCGAGCGTGTTGCGTTGCCCGAGCCTTCTAGCGAAAAAATGACGCAAGCTTTACTTAATTTCATCCAACGAAAAGGGCTTTCAGTATTAAATTGGTCAGAGGCGAGTAAGGCGCTGCTAGAGCGTTTGCGTTGCGGGCAAGAGTGGTTACCAGATCAGTCGTGGCCAGATTTAAGCGAAGCGGGGTTAGTTGCACATTTGGATAAGTGGTTAGAGCCTTACTTAAATGGTGTTAACTCAGTCAAAGCGTTGGCTAAAGTCGATTTGCATGCGGCACTATTAGCTTACCTAGGCTGGCCACTCAATCAAGAAATTGATCAGTGGTTACCGACCCATTATCAGGTTCCGACCGGCAGCAAGAAAGCGATACGTTATCAACAAGGACAAGACCCTGTGCTTTCAGTACGTATGCAAGAGGTGTTTGGCGAGCAATCCTCTCCTCAAATTGCACAAGGACGAAAGACGCTCGTTTTAGAGCTGCTTTCTCCTGCTCAACGCCCATTGCAAGTGACGCGTGATCTCGCCAGTTTTTGGTCAGGTTCTTACAAAGAAGTCCAGAAAGAGATGAAAGGGCGCTACCCTAAGCATGTATGGCCAGATGACCCTGCAAACCACGTAGCTACGACAAAAACAAAACGACAGTTAAACTCATGACCAAGAAAACCACCACGACAAAACCAAAGTCGACAACAACCAAGAAGCCGGCTCGCAAACGTGCATCAAAACCCAGAAAACCGGCCAACAAAAAAGATGGGCAGAAGAGTTGGCTTAAAATGCTATGGGGTATTGGCTGGAAGCTCGGTGTGGCTGTATTTGCAGTGCTGCTGTTTGTTGGAATCTACTTAGATACAGTGGTGAAGCAGCGCTTTGAAGGGCAGCTGTTTGATTTACCTACCGTGGTTTATGCGCGCATCCTCAATTTAGCGCCGAGCGATAACATTACCATTCAAGAAGTGCGTAATGAATTAGATGTCTTGAACTACCGCAAAGTTCGTCAGCCGCGCTACCCAGGGGAGTATTCCTCGTCTTCAACCAAGATCGAAGTGATCCGTCGTCCTTTCGAATTCAGTGATGGGCCTGAACCGGATCGTCATGTGATGCTTCACTTTGACTCTAATAGCCTGACGCGTATTCAATCTTTAGAAAGAAAAGGCGATATGGGTTACTTGCGCATTGAGCCAAAGATGCTCGGCATGCTTGAAAAGAATCATGATGAGCAACGTTTGTTCCTGCGTCGTGATCAGTTCCCAGAAGTGATGGTGGATGCCTTGTTGGTGACTGAAGATAGAAACTTCTATCAACATGACGGCGTTTCTCCGCTAGCGATCGCTCGTGCTATGGTGGCGAACGTCAAAGCAGGTCGAACCGTTCAAGGGGGCAGTACCTTAACGCAGCAGTTGGCTAAAAACATCTTCTTGTCGAGTGACCGAACCTTATGGCGAAAGGTGCGAGAGGCGTATATTGCCTTGATATTGGATTATCGTTACAGCAAAGACCGTATTTTAGAAGCTTACTTGAATGAGGTTTACCTTGGTCAAAGTGGCGGTGAGGCGATTCATGGTTTTGGTTTGGCTTCACGTCTTTATTTTGGCCAGCCAATCCAAGAGCTGCGAATTGATCAGTTGGCACTGTTAGTGGGTATGGTGAAAGGCCCGTCCTATTACAACCCGGTGCGTTTTCCAGAACGTGCTAAAAAACGTCGAGACTTAGTGCTGCGATTGATGATGCAGCAAGACATACTGACGGCTGCTCAGTTTGATATGGCCGCTAGCAGACCATTAGATATTCAAGATAATCCTAGAATTGCCAGTCGTCAGCCGGCTTATTTTCAGCAGTTGAAAATCGAACTGAAAGAGAAAGTGGGCGACGCTTTCCAATCTGATGTGGGTTTACGAGTGTTTACTTCTCTCGACCCGGTTTCTCAACAAAAGCTAGAGCAAGCGATAGCGAAAAAGATCCCTCAACTCGCCAGTGTGGCTGGTAAATCATTAGAGGGTGCTGCGGTGGCGGTGGATCGCCACACCGGTGAGATACGCGCCATGGTGGGCGGTAAGCGAACGGGTTATGACGGTTTTAACCGTGCTCTGAATGCCAGCCGACAAATCGGTTCATTGGCGAAACCTGCGGTGTATTTGGCAGCGCTTGAGCAGCCTGAAAAGTATAACCTAGCAACGACACTGCACGATAAGCCAATCAGCTTAAAAGGCAGCAAAGGCAATGTGTGGTCGCCTCGTAACTACGATCGTAAGTTCCGCGGTGATGTGCCACTGTATACAGCTTTAGCCAAGTCGTTAAATGTGCCGACCGTCGAACTGGGCATGCAAGTTGGGATTCCTAGAGTGGTTGAGACGCTTGAGAAGCTGGGGGTGGATGAAAATGAGATTCGTCCTGTGCCGTCGATGTTCTTAGGTTCGTTTACCTTAACGCCATTTCAGGTAGCGCAAATGTACCAAACGCTGACCAACTCAGGCCGACAAGCCAAGCTCTCAGCGCTGCGTTCAGTGATTGATTTAGAGGGGAATATTCTGTTTCAGTCTTTACCAAGCGCGTCTCAAACGGTTGACCAACAGGCGGCTTGGCTCACGACTTATGCTATGAAGCGTGGTGTCTTGGAAGGTACGGGTCGTTACTTAAATAGTCAGTTTTCATGGGCGGCATTGGCTGGTAAAACCGGAACCAGTAACGATACACGTGACAGTTGGTTTGTCGGCGTTGATGGCCGAGAAGTGACGACGATTTGGTTAGGTCGAGATGACAACAAACCGACTAAGTTAACTGGTTCAAGTGGCGCTCTGCGTGTTTATGCTGAATACCTGAATCACCGAATTCCACAGAAGCTAACCTTACCCTGGCCACAAGAAATTGGCACTTATGGCTTCAGTAAAACGGCGCAGGGGAGCTTGGAGCTTGATTGTCAGAACGGGTTTAAGTTGCCCGTCTGGGATGCACAAGGCACCTTTAAGAGTCATTGTGACAATCAACCAAAGCAATGGATTAAGAAATTATTCAGTTGGTAGAAGCGACAAGCTAGGAATGGTAAGAGAAATTAACGCTTTACGGTTATTTCACCACCCAGTATAAACGTAGTCATCACTTTAGAAAGGAACTCGCACCGTGAGAAAGCTGACTTATCTCATTTTAGGCCTCTTCACCATGGCATCATTTGCTGTGAACGCAACGACAGTGAATGAAGAGCAACCTCCACGCCCTAAAATTGCCCTGGTACTTGCAGGTGGTGGGGCGAAAGGTGCAGCTCACATTGGTGTGTTGAAAGCGTTAGAAGAGATGCGAGTTCCAGTTGATTACGTTACGGGCACAAGTATGGGCTCTTTTGTCGGCGGCTTATATGCGACCGGTATGAGTGCTGATGAGATTGAAGCCTATATTGATACGGTAGATTGGAATAGCGGTTACCGAGATCGTGTTGATCGCAGTCAGCGAAAAGTGCAAGACAAAGAGTATGAGGATCGCTATCAGCTAACCACGGATCTTGGTTTGCGCTGGGGCGAAATTCGCGGAACGAAAGGGATCGTTCAAGGTCAGGGCATGCTCAAATTACTGCGAGAAACGGCCGGTAACTTACCCCCTTTTGAGTCTTTTGATCATCTCGCGATTCCTTACCGTTCGGTAGCGACAGACATCGTAAACCTTGAACCAGTGATTATCGGTGATGGCTATCTCGTGGATGCCATGATGGCCAGTATGTCAGTTCCTGGGGCGTTACCACCCTACAAGCTAAATGGTCAGTTACTGGTTGATGGCGGCGTGACCAATAACATGCCAGTCGATGTGGCGCGTGAGTTAGGTGCAGATATCGTTATTGCTGTAGACATCAGTACTGATTACAAGGATGAAGAAGACTTCACCAACCTTTTTTCTGTGGCTGATCAACTCTCAAACTACTTAGTCCGCAGTACTACCAATCGCCAAGCTGAAACGCTGACAGAACATGACTATTTCCTAAAGCCTGAAGTTGGGGAAATGGAAACCACTGAGTTCGACAAAATGCCTGAAGCATTTGAAAAAGGTTATGAGTCGGCCATGGCCGAAAAAGAGGCACTGTCAAAAATCGCACTCTCTTCGGCAGACTATCAACGTTACGTTGAAGACAAGCAGAATGCTCGCAGACAGCTCCACTATGGCGATAACATCACGGTCGATGAAATCGTGATTAATAACCACACCCACTATTCTGAAAAGTTACTTGAAAGACGTCTTGATCTTCATGAAGGTGAGCAGTACAAATTGGCCGAAGTGGAACAGAGCATCCAGAATTTATATGCTTTGGATCGCTTCGAATTAGTGACGTATCGTTATGATGAAGTCGATGGGAAAGATCAGCTGATTGTTGATGTGAACGAGAAATCTTGGGGGCCGAACTACGTTAACTTCCGTTTCTTCTTGGAAGATGATTTCTCTACAGACAGTCAGTATTCGATTGGCACATCGGCTAACTTTACCAACTTGAACTCTCACGGTGCTGAACTTAGAACGAACTTTGAAATTGGTACCGATAAGCTGATTGAAGCTGAGTTCTACTCGCCATTCTTGTCCAGCCAAAAAACCTTTACTACGTTTGGCATTTCATACAGCAATGAGAAACGAAATGCACCAGCAACCGGATTTGATGATACCTCTTTAGCCGCAACGGAAAACTATTTGCCGGTTTCTTATACTGAGTGGGCTGCAGAATGGGCGATTGGTTATCAAGATACGTTGTGGCGCCGTTTTATGGTTGGCGCCCGTTATGTGGACGGCGACGGTGAGCTATCGACATTACCTATCTATGGTGATGTCGCGTTTACGCGTTTAGGAGCCTTTGCTAGCTATCGTATTGATACCTTGGATAACTACAGTTTGCCCACCAAAGGCATTTATCTCGACTTAGATTATATGATCTCTCACGATGAGAGTGTCGGGGATACTCAGTTTGTCGACGATCAAAGAGATGAAGATACATCTTATGAATTTGGTGCCAAGTTGATCGCTGCCCATACATTTTCTCGCCATACTTTGGTCGCAAATGCTGAGCTCGGTTTTGTGACCAGCAAAAATTCATCAGTGCCAATTGATCCCAAAGAAATCGGTGGTTTCCTTAACTTATCCGGTATCCCTAGAAACAGTTTGATTGGGGAAAATAAGGTCTTTGGTAGTTTGGTTTACCGCTATCGCTGGTTTGATAATGACTTCGGATTGTTCACTTCACCATTCTATGTAGGGGCATCATTAGAATATGGTGGGGTTTGGTCTGACCAAGACCTAGACATTAACAGCGCACCACTTTATACAGCAGGTTCACTCTTTGCTGGTGTTGACTCACCCATTGGTCCAATTATGTTGGGCTATGGCCGGACGGAGCAGAACTATGACTCTATCTATCTGATCATAGGCACCACGTTTAAATAGCCTGTAAGCGATACAAAGCGCCTATATCCTATTCTCATCGAATGGGATATTGACCTGACTTAGTAACGAAAATCATAAAACTTTAGTCTTAAGTTGCTATGTTGGTCAAAATGATGAGATTTTAATTTAAGGTTAAATTTGCTATTCTACCGCCCACAGTTTGGCCTCTCTGGCACTGTTTCTCAGTCAGCATTGAATGAAAAATATGGCAAGGAGAGCCAAGTTTCCAAGGATGTTCACTCCCTTATTCTTTGAATAAATAGCAATAAGAGGGAGGAACCGCAATGAGAGGAAAAAAGTCGTGCTTGAAGCCTACCGTAAACACGTCGAAGAGCGTGCTGCTGAAGGAGTTGTTCCTAAACCACTAGATGCTGAGCAAGTTGCTGGCCTAGTTGAACTTCTTAAAAATCCCCCTCAAGGTGAAGAAGCGTTTATTCTTGACCTGCTAGAGAACCGAATCCCACCAGGTGTAGATGAAGCGGCTTATGTTAAGGCTGGCTTCCTAACGGCTATTACTAAAGGTGAAGTAGAGTCTCCGCTAGTAAGCAAAGAGAAAGCGGCAGAGCTGCTTGGCACTATGCAGGGTGGTTACAACATTGAATCGCTAATATCTCTACTTGATGACGCATCACTAGCCCCGATCGCTGTTAAAGCCCTGTCTCATACGCTACTGATGTTTGACGCTTTCTACGATGTAGAAGAGAAAGCCAAAGCAGGTAACTCATACGCGCAGCAAGTTCTACAATCTTGGGCTGATGCAGAGTGGTTTACCTCGAAAGACAAAGTTGCCGAAAAAATCACGGTTAAAGTATTCAAAGTGACCGGTGAAACCAACACCGATGACTTATCACCAGCACCTGACGCTTGGTCTCGTCCAGATATTCCAGTACACGCAAAAGCAATGCTGAAAATGGAACGTGATGGTATTAATCCAGACGATCAAGGTAACGTTGGTCCTATCAAGCAAATTGAAGAACTGCAAAAAGACGGCATCCCACTGGCTTACGTAGGTGATGTTGTAGGTACTGGTTCTTCTCGTAAATCTGCAACCAACTCTGTGCTTTGGTTTATGGGTGAAGACATCCCATACGTACCAAACAAGCGCACAGGCGGTATCTGTCTCGGTGGTAAAATTGCGCCAATCTTCTACAACACAATGGAAGATTCAGGTGCACTACCTATCGAGCTAAACGTTCAAGACATGAACATGGGTGATGTGATTGATATCTTCCCGTATGAAGGTGTTGTGCGTAAAGATGGCGCAGATATCTCAAGCTTCGAGCTAAGTAAAGTTCTACTGGATGAAGTTCGTGCTGGTGGTCGTATTCCACTGATCATCGGTCGTGGTCTAACAGGCCGTGCTCGTGCTGCTCTTGGTCTTGAAGAAACAGACCTGTTCGCGAAACCGGTTGATCCATCGGCTTCTGATAAAGGCTACACATTGGCTCAGAAGATGGTTGGTAAAGCATGTGGCGTAGAAGGCGTTCGCGCTGGTCAATACTGTGAGCCTAAGATGACAACAGTAGGCTCTCAAGATACTACTGGCCCTATGACGCGTGATGAGCTAAAAGACCTTGCCTGTCTTGGCTTCTCAGCAGACTTAGTGATGCAGTCTTTCTGTCACACATCGGCTTACCCGAAACCAGTTGACGTAAACACACACCACACGCTACCTGATTTCATCATGAACCGTGCTGGCGTTTCACTACGCCCAGGCGATGGTGTTATCCACTCATGGTTAAACCGTATGCTTCTTCCTGATACTGTCGGTACAGGTGGTGACTCGCATACTCGTTTCCCTCTCGGTATTTCGTTCCCAGCGGGCTCTGGTCTTGTCGCATTCGCGGCAGCGACAGGTGTTATGCCACTTGATATGCCTGAGTCGATCTTAGTGCGCTTCAAAGGCGAAATGCAGCCAGGCATCACGCTACGTGACTTAGTGCATGCGATTCCATTATACGGTATCAAGCAAGGTCTGCTGACTGTTGAAAAAGCGGGTAAGATCAACGAATTCTCTGGTCGCGTACTAGAAATTGAAGGTGTTGAGCACCTATCTGTAGAGCAAGCATTTGAGCTTTCTGATGCGTCTGCTGAGCGTTCAGCGGCAGGTTGTACTGTGAAACTTTCTCAAGAGTCGATCGAAGAGTACCTAAACTCGAACATCACTATGCTTAAGTGGATGATCGCAGAAGGTTACGGTGATGTTCGTACTATCGAGCGTCGCATCACGGCAATGGAAGAGTGGTTAGCTAACCCTGAACTGCTTTCTGCTGACTCAGATGCAGAATACGCACATGTCATTGAAATCGATCTAGCGGATATTACAGAGCCAGTTCTATGTGCACCAAACGATCCAGATGATGCGCGTCTACTGTCTGAAGTTCAAGGTACAGAGATTCAAGAAGTGTTCATCGGTTCTTGTATGACGAACATTGGTCACTTCCGTGCGGCTGGTAAGATGTTAGAAGAGTTTAATGGCTCACTAAGCACTCGCCTATGGGTAGCACCACCAACGAAGATGGATAAAGACCAGCTAACGGAAGAAGGTTACTACGGTATCTTCGGCCGTGCAGGGGTTCGTATTGAAACACCGGGTTGTTCTCTATGTATGGGTAACCAGGCTCGCGTAGCAGACAAAGCAACCGTAATGTCTACATCAACGCGTAACTTCCCGAACCGTTTAGGTACAGGTGCCAACGTTTATTTAGCATCTGCAGAACTTTCTGCAGTAGGTGCGATTCTAGGTCGTATTCCGACGAAAGAAGAGTACCTAGAGTACGCTCAGAAGATTGATGCAACAGCTGCTGATACTTACCGTTACCTGAACTTCCATAAGATGGGTCAGTACACGGAGAAGGCAGATACGGTTATTTTCCAAGAGCCAGCATAAATCCTCGTCAAATTTGATTGAGATATAGAGCGTCTACTTCGGTAGGCGCTTTTTTTGTTTATAAAGCTACCAATTTCCAAATTGATTGAACCTGTCATTCCATAGACTGACGAAGGAAGGTGTAGGGAATCTCCTCAAGTATGTCGTTGTTTTAAAAGATCCCCAACTCATTCGTTTCTCATTCTTGAGGATTACAAGAGTGAGTTGCTATCAATCATAAGAATGGACTTTGTCGTCTATACCTCGCCTCACACTTATAGTCCTTGTATACTCCCGCCCATAAAGTTTAGAGGTGTCTTATGGAATTCGAATTTATTAGAAACACTTTAATGGGCGAATACTATGTTAAATCGAGCATGGGCCATGAGATTGTCGGTCGCTGGCTGCAAGAAGAGATCGGCAAAGATTGGGACAAGATTGCTCAAGTTGAACAGTTAACGGATCAAGCCCGACTGGAACCGCAAAAAGAACATCTGCTGCTTGGTACAGAGATCAGCGTAAATATTCAGGGCGATGAAGTGATTGTCCAAGAGAACGTTCTGGCCCATGGTGATGAGATGGATGCGGACAGTGAATTCGATTTTTATGACAGCGAAAGTACCGCAAGTTGTGGTCTTGAAGACTTCGAAATTATGTTAGAACAATGGAAAGAGTTTCTAACGACTAGATAGATGCACGGCATTGGTGAGGTTTTAGTGCCTTGCTTTATGATTGGGAAAAGGGCGCACCGAAATGGTGCGCCCTTTTTGCGTTTTAGTGGGTGAATGATAAAAAGTTACAATAAAAACAGTGACTTAATAAGTTGGCACGCACCTTGGATTATAGAAAACAAAAGGACGACAGTTTATAGAGAGGATGCGATGAAACTGATTAATGCGATTATCAAACCATTTAAATTGGATGATGTAAGAGAAGCTTTAGCGGATGTAGGTATCGAAGGGATGACGGTATCAGAGGTGAAAGGCTTTGGGCGCCAAAAGGGCCACACAGAGCTATACCGTGGTGCAGAGTACCAAGTTGATTTCTTGCCAAAAGTAAAACTAGAAATAGCAACACAAGAAGACAACGTGGACCGAGTGATTGAGG
This sequence comes from Vibrio aquaticus, assembly GCF_003970385.1. GTDB lineage: Bacteria > Pseudomonadota > Gammaproteobacteria > Enterobacterales > Vibrionaceae > Vibrio > Vibrio aquaticus. Next base: position 148,829 of record NZ_RXZH01000006.1, read on the forward strand.
CAGTGACGAAAGCAGCCCACACCGGAAAAATTGGTGATGGAAAAATCTTCGTTTATGACCTGACCCAAGCAGTTCGTATTCGTACTAACGAAATGGACGCTGAAGCGCTATAAGAATTCAAAGGACTGGAGACAATAAGATGGAATTAACAACAACAGTAACCGAGTTACGCTACGCCCTAGACACCTTTTTCTTTCTCATTTCAGGTGCGTTAGTTATGTGGATGGCAGCCGGCTTTGCCATGTTAGAAGCCGGCCTTGTTCGTTCAAAGAACACAACGGAAATTTTAACTAAGAATATCTGCTTGTACGCGATTGCTTGTACAGCGTTCTTAGTGGTTGGTTACAACATTATGTATGTCGACAACGGCGAAGGCGGTTGGTTGCCATCATTCGGTACTTTGATTGGTACTCAAGGTGAAGGTGCGGATCACTCTTTAGAATCAGACTTCTTCTTCCAGGTAGTATTCGTTGCAACAGCAATGTCTGTTGTATCTGGTGCGGTGGCTGAGCGTATGAAACTTTGGTCATTCCTAATCTTCTCAGTAGTACTAACCGCCTTTATTTACCCAATGGAAGGTTACTGGACGTGGGGCGGCGGTTTCCTATCACAAGCAGGTTTCAGTGATTTCGCTGGCTCAGGTATCGTTCACATGGCGGGTGCAGCAGCAGCGTTAGCCGGTGTTCTTCTACTGGGTGCTCGTAAAGGTAAATACGGTAAGAACGGTGAAATTTACCCAATTCCTGGTTCAAACATGCCACTTGCAACATTAGGTACATTTATCCTTTGGTTTGGTTGGTTTGGTTTCAACGGTGGTTCTCAGCTGATGGTTTCAGACTTTGAGAATGCAACAGCAGTAGGTCAAATCTTCTTAAACACAAATGCAGCCGCAGCAGCAGGCGCAATTGCAGCGCTTCTAGTCTGTAAGACGACTTGGGGCAAAGCTGACCTAACGATGATTCTAAATGGTGCGTTAGCTGGTCTTGTTGCTATTACAGCGGATCCACTATCACCATCACCGCTTTATGCAGTAGCAATTGGTGCCGTGTCTGGTGCAATTGTTGTGTTCAGCATCATCGGTCTAGACAAGCTTAAGATTGACGATCCAGTAGGTGCTATCTCAGTTCACGGTGTGTGTGGTTTCTTTGGTCTGATGGTTGTGCCGCTAAGCAATGGTGACGCAACATTTGGCGCACAGCTTCTAGGTGCAGCAGTAATCTTTGGTTGGGTGTTTGGTGCAAGTCTAGTGGTTTGGGCTATCTTAAAAGCAACAGTAGGTATTCGAGTAACAGAAGACGAAGAGCTAGAAGGTATGGATATGCATGACTGTGGTGTTGGTGCCTATCCTGAATTTGTGACGGTAAAATAAGTTACAACTAGTTACATATCATTAAGAAAAAACCTGCTTATTGAAGCAGGTTTTTTTGTTTCTGGTCATTGTTTTCTAAATCATGATGAATATAATAACGCAACTGATAAACGTTATCATTACGATGTTAAAGGACTGAACCAATGAAAAAATTGCTAACTCTTTCTGCACTAGCGTGTGCAACTATTGCACCAACAGCGGCAATCGCTGCAGAAGAAGTGAACGTATACTCTTACCGTCAACCTTTCCTAGTTGAGCCAATGTTCAACGAGTTCACTAAAGAAACGGGCATTAAAGTAAACGTTAAGTTTGCAAAAAAAGGTCTAGCAGAAAAGCTAGCTCAAGAAGGTGAGTACAGCCCTGCAGACGTTATTCTAACTGTCGATATCAGCCGTCTATCTGAACTAACTAAGCAAGATCTAGTTCAAGCAGTAGAAAGTGACGTTCTTGAGAAGAACATCCCTGCTCAGTACCAAGACACTGACAATGAGTGGTTTGCTCTAACAACTCGTACTCGTAGCGTTTACTCTTCACGTGACCGTGTTGGTCGTCTAGGTGAAGACTTCACTTACGCAGATCTTGCTAAGCCAGAATTCAAAGGCAAAATTTGTACTCGTAGCGGTAAGCACCCATACAACGTTTCTCTAGTCTCTTCTATGATCGCTCATAAAGGCGAAGCTGAGACTAAAGAATGGCTAGAAGGCGTTAAAGCTAACTTGGCTCGTAAGCCTCAAGGTAACGACCGTGCACAAGTTAAAGCGATCAAAGAAGGTCTATGTGACGTTTCTCTTGGTAACAGCTACTACCTAGGTAAGATGGTTAACGATAAAGAGCAGAAAGCTTGGGCTGACGCTGTTTACATCAACTTCCCTAACCAAGAGACAACGGGTACTCACGTAAACATCTCTGGTATGGCGATGGCTAAGCATTCTCCAAACAAAGAGAACGCGGTTAAGCTAATGGAATTCCTAGCGGGCAGCACAGCGCAAAGCATGTACGCTGAAGTGAACTACGAATACCCAGTGAAAGCTGACGTTAAACCTTCTGAGCTAGTGGCTTCTTGGGGTGAGTTCAAAGCGGACACTATTTCTCTAGATGAGATCGCTGACCACCACGAAGCAGCTATCAAACTACTAGATGAAGTTAAATTCGACCTATAATGGTTTAGTAGTGGCTAGTTAGCCTAAGATTAACAGCCCTGAGTAACATTTCGTTACTCAGGGCTGTTTGTTATTTGTACTCTAGTGCGCATGATGCACGCTTATTAAGCCTCTTTCTTGCAGTCGCAGGAGTATATGGGTATAAATACCCTCAGACTATTAAAGGGATATGATATTTATTTGCAAACGCATTTAAGTTTCATACTGCCTCGTTGTAATTAGGCGATGAAAGAAAAAAATCACGTATGGAAGGCCAGTAGTGGAGCGTTAGCTCTGTTACTGGTTTTGCCGATCTTGGCAATATTCACAACGGCTGTGGGTGAAACAAATGAGCTCTTTTCTCATTTGATGTCTACGGTCATGCCTACCTATGCCTTCAATACCGTGGTGCTGGTTGCAGGTACTATGGTGCTCTCTCTTATATTAGGCATTCCTTCTGCTTGGTTCATGGCGATGTGCCGACTGCCAAGTGAACGGATATTGCAGTGGGCTTTAGTGTTACCACTCGCGATGCCAGGCTATATTGTGGGTTACATTTTTACGGACTGGTTTGATTTTGCAGGCCCAATTCAAATTCTATTACGTGATCTAACCGGTTGGGGCCCTGGAGAGTATTGGTTCCCCGATATTCGTACTCTGTCAGGAGCGATCATCGTTCTTTCCTTAGTGCTCTATCCTTACGTTTATCTCTTATGTCGTGCGGCGTTTATGGAACAGAACGTTTCATTACTGCAATCAGCCCGACTGTTAAAGTGTTCTCCTTGGGAGAGCTTCCGCCGAATTTCTCTGCCTTTGGTGCGCCCTTCGATTGCTGTTGGCCTCTCTCTGGTTGCCATGGAAACGATCGGGGACTTTGGTACGGTGAGTTACTTTGCGGTGAATACTCTCACGACTGCGGTTTACGATACGTGGCTAGGTTATTCCAGCTTAACCGCTGCCGCTAAAATTTCTGCGATTATGCTGGTTGTAGTGATATTGCTACTAAGTGCTGAGCGATTCAGTCGCCGTAAACAGAAGTTATTTCAAAACCAGTTTAGTAGCCGAGAAGATTTCCGTTATCAGCTGAAAGGTTGGAAGAAGTGGCTAGCGTTAACTTGGTGTTGGGGCTTGGTGTGTATTGCCTTTATCTTCCCGCTTGGCCAGCTCATTATTTACGCATACAAATACTTTGCCCAAAGTTGGACGGCCGAGTTTAGAGAGTACGCCTTAAACAGCTTGTACGTTTCCTTTACCGCTGCAGTGATTGGTGTCGGCGTTGCGCTTATTGTCAACTTTTGCCAACGTGTAAACCCTGGGCGCAATAGCTTGGCCTTTATGCGTTTATCCTCTATGGGGTATGCAGTTCCAGGTACCGTGTTAGCGATTGGTGTGATGGTTCCTGTGTTGTTTATGGATCATTTAGTCAATGACATCGCCAAGTACATGGAGTGGGGCAGACCGGGTCTAATCTTCTCTGGTTCTATGTTTGCCCTTATTTTTGCGATGGTTGTGCGATTCTCAGCTGTTGCCATTGGCAGCATTGAAAGCAGCTTGAGTAAAGTTTCCCCATCGCTTGATATGGCTTCTCGCACTATGGGTTGTAACGCAAACACCATGCTTTGGCGTGTGCACTTTCCTCTCGTTCGCCGTGGTGCCTTAATTGCGGGTCTGTTGGTCTTTATTGAGTCAATGAAAGAGCTGAACGCGGCGCTGCTATTGCGCCCGTTTAACTTTGAAACCTTAGCAACGTATGTCTATAACTTTGCCTCTGACGAGCATTTAGAACTGGCCGCTATGCCAGCGGTATTATTGGTTCTTGTCGGCTTAGTCCCATTAGTTATCGTTAACCGTTCACTGGAGCATTCCCACTAATGAGTTGCGCATTATCGATTAAAAACCTGACTTGTAAATACGATGAACAAACGACCGTTCTAGAGTCATTATCGCTTGAAGTTGATCAAGGTGAAATTGTCTGTCTTTTAGGTGCGAGTGGCTGTGGTAAGACAACATTATTGAAAGCGATAGCTGGTCTATTACCGCTAAGTTCAGGCACGATGAGCCTTAACTGCATGTTGATCGATGATGGGGCAAATTGGTTACCGCCAGAGCAGCGTAACATCGGAATGATCTTTCAGGATTATGCACTATTCCCTCATTTGACGGTTGCAGAGAACGTCGCTTTTGGCCTGCGTGATTTATCTGATTCAGACAAGAAGGCGAAAGTCGCCGAGATGCTCGAGCTTGTTCACCTATCGGGTTACGAGCAGCGTTATCCTCATCAACTTTCAGGCGGCCAGCAGCAACGTGTTGCGATTGCTCGATCATTAGCTTATAAGCCGGACTTATTGCTACTTGATGAGCCGTTCTCAAATATTGATACTCAAGTGCGCCACGAGCTGATTGGCGAGATTCGTAAGATCTTTAAGAAGCAAGGGGTGACGGCAATTTTCGTGACTCACAGCCGTGAAGAAGCATTTGCGTTCGCTGATAAGATGGCGGTGATGAATCATGGTGTTATTGAGCAATATGGCACGGCAAGTGAACTCTATTATCAACCATCCAGCAAGTTCGTGGCTGATTTCCTTGGTGGAGGCAGTTACATCACTGCGACTCGCTCATCAGAATCTGAGTTTGCAACGGAGCTTGGTTTAGTCGAAGCGACCGCTCAGCAGCACATTCAGATTGGTGAGCAATGTGAGTTACTACTGCGTCCACAGCATGTTCAGATTGCGGCGGCGGAAGAGAGTGCGGTGACGGTGCTTGAGCAACAGTTCATGGGTGATCACTGCCGTTACGTGATAGAAGCAAGTGGCAGTAAGCTATTAGCCAGCTCCTCTGAGCCTCTCTCGATTGGCCAGCAAGTGTCAGTCAAGGTTGAGACCCAAGGTGTACTCGCCTTCTAATCGAACAAAAAGCCCGACAGAGATGTCGGGCTTTGTTTTATGTGATAGAACGTGGTTAAAGCTGCAGAAAATCTTTGACTTGCTGAACCACGGTTTCTGCGGTTTCTTTGTCTGCCATTTCCGCAAAGATACGTAACAGTGGCTCCGTGCCTGAGAAGCGAGCAATCACCCAACCGCCATTCTTGAAGTAGACTTTCGCTCCATCTTCATAGCTGACTTTATCGATGTCATACGCAAATTCGGGTAGCTGTTTTTCAACGTAGATACGATTGTATAACACTTCCTTTTGCGCAGGTTTGAAGGTGCAATCGCCCTCTGCCGTGTAAGCGTATCCGTACTTTCCGTAGATTTCATCAAGCAGTTCAGACAGTTTTTTACCTGTTACAGACAACATCTCGATTAATAGGCTTGAGGCAAATACGCCATCTTTACCTTTGATGTGACCACGAATGGTTAAACCACCCGAACTCTCACCACCAATCAGTGAATCATCGGCTTCCATTTGCGAGCTGATGTGCTTAAAGCCAACCGGCACCTCGAAAGATTTCTCGCCATGATCTTCAGCGATCTTGTCGAGAATATGTGTAGTGGCAATATTACGTACCACAGAACCTTGCCAGCCTTTGTACTCAAGTAGGTAGTAGTAAAGTAGCATTAGCACTTCATTAGGGTGAATGAAGTTACCTTTTTCATCGATGATCCCTAGACGGTCAGCGTCGCCATCAGTACCAATACCAATGTCGTAGCCTTCTGCTGCCACAAGATGCTTCAGGCGATATAATGTTGCGGCACTTGGTGATGGCATCAAACCACCAAAGTCAGGGTTCTTACCATCATTGATCACGTCAACATCACAGCGTCCATTGATCAACACGGTTTGTAGCGCATTTTTTGCCACACCAAACATTGGGTCGATAAGCACACGAAGGTTAGCTTTTTTAATCGACTCGATATCAATGAAGTCAATGATCGAATCAACAAACTCGTTCATTGGGTTAATGACATCGACTAACTTATCTTCAACTGCTTGATCAAAGTCTACGGCTTGCACTTTCTCAAGTGTGAGTTGGGCGATTTGGGTTTCAATTTTTTCAGTGATGATCTCATCTGCGTCACGGCCACCCTCAATAAACACCTTGATGCCATTGTAGTCGGCAGGGTTGTGCGAAGCGGTGATACAGGCTGAGTAGGCGCAGCCCATCTCTTTGGCTTTGAACATTACGATAGGGGTTGGGACAAACTTATCAATAAAGCTGACTTTGATGGCATTTGCCGCGAGAACTTCTGTAAACCAACGGCCCGCTTTATCGGATAAAAAACGACGGTCGTAGCCGACAACGAAGCCTTTATCTGCCACGTTTTCGTTGCTAATAATGTTGGCCAGTGCTTGGGCGACGAGTTGGACATTGTCTTTAGTGAACTCTTCGCCGATGAATGCGCGCCAGCCGCCTGTTCCGAACTTAATCATGGTTTAATCCTTTAATTAAACAAAGAGCCTCCGTGAAGAGGCTCTGCTGACCATTAACCGAGTACAACAACTACGTCGTTGACGCTGCCATCAGCTTGAACTGGAACTGCGTTACCAGTGATTAGCTCACCGTTAACAGTGATTGATTTAACGCCTTTGCTCACTGAGCTTGGGTTTTCAACTTTGATGTTGTAAGTCGCGCCTAGCCATTGACGAGTTACTTCGAAACTAGGCCAATCCGTTGGGATACATGGATCAATCGTTAGACCATCAAAACCTGTACGTACACCAAGGATAAAGTTCGTTACCGCAAAGTATGCCCAGCCAGATGTTCCCGTTAGCCAAGGGTGATTTGCACGGCCGTGATCTTGGTGATCGCGCCCCATGATGAACTGAACGTATGAGTATGGTTCTGCAATACGTTTTTCGATGATGTCATTTTGATTATATGGGTTAAGTGCATCGTAGAACTTCATTGCACGATCACCACGGCCAAGCTTCGCTTCCGCTACCCATGCCCACGGATTAGGGTGTGAGAAGATAGCGCCGTTCTCTTTCACGCCTTGATATACGCGAGTCACGAAACCGATATCATCGTTTGGCGTTGCGAATGATGGAGAGTTTAGGTGCAGGCCGTATTCAGAGAATAGGTTCTCATCTACTGCATCCATCGCTTTCTCGCCACGCTCTTGAGAAACCGCACCAGAAAGAACGGCTAGAGTGTTTGACTCTAGGTGTACTCGACCTTCAGCTTGCTGCGCCGTACCGATTTTATCGCCATCTTTAGTTAGACCACGGATGTACCAGCCACCTTCATCATCCCAAAGGTGACTTTCACACGCTTCACGAACGTTCGCTGCCATTTCAGTGTACTTAGCGACATCTTGGTCTTTACCAAGGAACTTAGCGAGGTCGATAAATTCTTGTAGAGCCCAGAAATGGAGGAATGAAACCATTGATGATTCACCACCACCTAGATTTAGACAGTCGTTCCAGTCTGCGCGAAGGCCTTTACAGATACCTGTTTGGCCTACGTACTCAGCTGAGAAATCTAGCGCTGCTTTCATATGTTCATAAACAGAGGCATCACCACCGTCTGCGTATGGAATGACTTCATCAAAGAAGCTGTGCTCGCCTGTTTCCATAACGTACTTACAGATAGTCGGTACTAGCCATAGGTGGTCATCAGAACAGGTGTCTTCAATGCCGTGGATCTTGTCATCGTCTGATGGTGTAGGAACAACGGTTGGAGATTTTGATGGCTCGACATCCGCTTTCTCTGGATCGAACCAATCTGGATCAAATAGGTGAAGACCGTAACCCGCTTTCACCTGACCACGGAGTAGGTCAACGATACGCTTACGAGTCATTGCTGGGTTCGCATGAGGTACTGAGATGGCATCTTGCGCCGTATCACGATAGCCAAGACCAGTACGACCGCCTACTTCGATGAACGATGCAAAACGAGACCAAACGACACAGGTTTCTGCTTGGTAAAGTGTCCAAGCGTTGATCATTGTGTCTAGACCTTCATTTGGAGACTTCACTTGGAATTTTTCACAGCGCTCGTTCCAGTGTTCTTTGATACCAGCAAAAGCTGCGTCTACATTAGCAAGATCTTGGTACTTCTCACGCAGGCGTTCACCATTGCCTTTACCGATACCTAGAATGTAAGCAAAGCGAACTTCTTCACCTGGCTGGATAGTGAATTGCTTGTGTAGTGAACCACAATGGTTATAACAAGTTTGCGCAGTGTTTGAACACTTACCTTGCTCTACAGCGATTGGGTTCGCTTCATCACGGTATAGGCCTAAGAAGCTGTCGCGCTGACCGTCATAAGAATCTGGGCTGAATGTCGAGGCAAGGTAGTAGAAGCCTTCGAAGTCGTTGGTGTTGTAGTAAAGATCGTATTCGATCACACCTTCACGGTACTCAGTGCCTGCTGAGTAAAGAGACATCTGATGGTTTTGGTTATCTGATTGAATGTGGCTGAATGAGAACTCCACAAACGAGAATGCACTAATAGTACGTGGTTTGTCGGACGTATTCTTAATCACAACATCCCACACTTCTGCGTCTTCGCCTTTTGGCACGAATAGCGTCTTGGTTGCTGTGATACCGCTGTATTCACATTTGAACTTCGAGTAAGAAAGACCATGACGAACTTCGTAGTTCGCTTCATCTAGGCTTTTTGCCACTGGCTGCCATGAGATTGACCAGTAGTCACCCGTTTCATCATCACGCAGGTAGACGTAATGTCCAGGGCGGTCGAATGTCGCATTCGGACGGAATTTAGTAACACGGTTATATTCTGGCGAATTATAGAAAGAGTAGCCCCCAGCATTGTGAGAGATAACAGTACAGAATTTCTCTGTGCCTAAGTAGTTAGTCCATGGCGCAGGTACGTCTGGGCGAGTGATGACGTATTCGCGATTGTCGTTATCGAAATAGCCGTATTTCATGTTAATTTCCTTTTTACCAAGCTACCAGCGGGGTAGCCAAAACTTTAAGCTAGTGAAAACTGCGAATGACCATCATTCGCGCTGTTGTTATTTCCACGGTTGTCGATATTCAATCTGCTGTCTGTCGAGTAGATCTAAATGACTTTTTAACCGTGAGAGGTAGTCTTCCCAATCTCGTTCAGATTTCTCTGTCCAACAGGCTTCTGCCATGGCGGTTAATCTTGGGAAAACCATGTAATCCATGCGAGATTGGTGCGTGATAATCTCACTCCATAAGGCACACTGAATGCCTAAAATTCGTTTACGAATAGGGTCTGCATCTGGCACTTCGGCCAAAGGCTCATAACGGTAAGCACTTTCCAGAGGGATAACGGCTGCCCAATCCACGCCCGGCTCTTCTGGGGCGTAATCTTGAGTCATATCGAGATAGGTTGATTGACCGGGTTGGAGAATCACATCAAACCCTTGCTTCGCACAGTTTAAAGCCGCTTCTTCGCTTAACCAGGAATAGATAATGGTGTCCTTACTGACTTTATTACCGTGTTGAGCTTCTTCCCAACCGACCATGCGCTTACCCAAGGAACGCAGTTTCTTTTCTGCATAGCGCAGTAGATGACCTTGCAGTTCTTTCGTGCTTTGGTAGCCCTCTTTTTTCATCAATGCTTGGCAGGCCGGGCTTTCTAGCCAGACACCATCAGGCACTTCATCGGCGCCAATATGGACCCAATCTGATGGGAATAGCTCTGCGACTTCTTCTAAAACTTTGTCTAAGAAGTGGTAGGTGCCAGGCAGTGCAGGAGAAAGAACGTTGTCGTTGTAGTGCTGAATACTGCGGTATTGAGATTTATCCTCTGGCTCGCAAAGCAGCTCAGGCAAAGATTTGATAGCAGCGCGGCAATGACCGGGAATATCAATTTCAGGAATGACGTTGATACCACGGTCTTGAGCGTATGCGATGACTTCTTTGATTTCATCCTGGCTGTAATAGCCACCATAAGTCGCCGCCAGATGACTGTACTGGGGTTCAATCGCATGGCCTGTACCACGGTAACCGCCAATAGCGGTGAGCTCTGGGAACGCTTTGATCTCAAGTCGCCACCCTTCATCATCGGTTAGGTGCCAATGGAACGTGTTGAACTTGTAATAAGCGAGTTGATTGATGAGGCGCTTAACCATATCAACCGAATGAAAGTGACGAGCACAATCGAGCATCATGCCTCGATACTTAAAGCGTGGCTGGTCAACAATCTTCACATAAGGAGCGGTCAGGTTGTTCTCATCGTCTGATTGAATCAGTTGAATGAGACTTGCGGTCGCGTGAACAAAACCTGATCGAGAACCAGCTTCAAGACGAATACCGGAAGCGCCGATTGTCAGTTGGTACTCACCTTCATCTAATGTCGGGTTATTGCGGTAAATAATGTCGCTTTGACCAATCGTTTGAGCAGTAAAGTCATAGAGGTGGTGGAGCTCTAACTGCAGCCAAGTCGCTGCTTTTTCAGCAAGAGAGGCTTGTAACGTGATTTGACTGGAAGCCGTCAGTTTGAAGTGCCCTTCAAATTGTTCAATGCGATTCGGTTTTGGAATCAATGCGAGTGAGTTAGCTTCTACCTCTGGCAGTTGACTGTGCTCTCGGTAAGGTGAAGCGAGCACAATTGGAGTCAGCGTCACAGGATGTTGTTCTGCGCCATTATTGCTTATTAGCAACGCGTCTTTTAGCCCATCGGTATAGAAACGAAGCGGGGCGGTATTGATACTAAATTCGCAGTAATAGTGCTGGTTTGCTGGCAAAGAGTCGATATCTGGAGATAGGGTACAAAAGCTACCAACTTGCTTGATGTCACCATGAGTAAAGCTGTCAGGTTGAATAAAGCGGTCAACAATGAACTGCAGACGCCAGTCGGTGAGATCTTTATCACTTAGGTTATGCAGAGTTAAACCAAAACGACAAAACTGTTTTTGCTCAGAAAGTACAGCAAGTTCAACACGGTAGCTCATAGCTTTATCCTTAATACAAATTGTGCTCAGGTTTGCCTGCAAACATCAGAGCGCCTTCAATGGCATCAAATTGTGGTTCGACGATCCACGTTTGTACCGGTGGTGATAGCCAAGCTTTGATGCGTTCGGCAATGCTACCCATGAGACAGATTCGTGATGCGCCTTTGCGGTTTAATGCAACTAAGAACATCTCTATATCAGCAGCGGTTTGTTTCAGCATTTTGATCGCTAATGCATCTCCTTGAGCGGCATGTTGGAAAATAGCGGGAGAGAACTGACCATAGTCACGAGGCAAGGCTGTTTTAGACCATTCAACTATTCGGTCGATATCGTTGTTAAAGTGGCTCATCACATGCTCTGAAAGAGGCGTTTTTTCGATGATCTCATCTTGAGCGAGCAGAACTTGTTGAATGAGGTTAAGCCCCATCACTGCGCCACCACCTTGATCTGAAATCGGGAACTCTCGTCCTCCAACTACATGTTGAGTACCGCTGGCTAAGTAAATGCCACAAGACCCGGTGCCTGCGATCATGATTGCGCCATCATCGCCATTGTGAGCGCCTACACACGCACCGTACGCGTCAGTATTAAGCACTAGTGAAGCAAAAGGGTGAGGGAGGGCCATAAACTGTTGCCATGCAGATTTCTGCTCTGCACCTGCAAGCGCTAAGCCGACATGCATGGTTGAAAAGTCGGCGTCACTTAAGTTGCCTTGTTTTGCGGCTTGCGTAATAGCATCTACGATAGAGCTCATCGCGACTTCAATACCGAGTAAGATATTGGCACTTCCACTTTTCGCTTCCCCAACCAATTGACCGTTTTCTGTTCGGATGCGTGCGCGACACGAAGTACCACCGCCATCAATGCCAACGAAATAGTGAGACATTATCTATCTCCTTGTGAGGCAAAATGGGTTGAGTGATTGAGCACGGCCAATAAGTACCAAGCGCCATGTGGGATCCATTGCTCACCCCAACGCCAGTTCTGCAACATGTCATCTTTTTGTGCTGGTGGATTAAAGGCAATGTCATCTTCATCTTCAAAGCCCGCGGTGATGCCGTTACAAATCCCGCCTTTAGCATTGAAGAAGCCAAGGTCTGGAAGATAATCAGGGTTATTGTGACCATGCCCATCAAGCATGCACATATGATAAGGGTTAAGACCTAAGACCCAGTTGAGACAGTCTTGAGAGAAGTTCAGTAAACGTTGCTTTAATTGCGTATCTTGAAGATATGGTAGGGCAAAGAAAGCCATGCTGCTCAAAGAGCCTAGACGTGCATTTTCGCCCTGCCACCAGTAGCCTGTCTCATTGTTGTGCGCGACAAAGAAGGCATCTCGCTTATCGCTATCAACCGCTTTTACGTATTGACGAGGGTAACCAAATGGATTGGCGACTTTTGCGGTAATGTTGAGCTCAAATTCAACCGCTTGGGCAACCGTTGTTCGTGCTTGTTCATAGAGTGTGTTGTCTGACTCAATAGCAAGGTATTCGCACAACGCAATCACAGGAAGCCCCGCTTCAGCTGCGTGAAAATAAGGACGACTACCATCACTGTTTGCTGACCAGAAATGACTAAAGTGGTCGTCCGAGCGCTGGCGTTGTTGGAGCTTGTCACTCCATAGGCGGCACTCAGTTAGGAATTCTTCGTTGTTGGTGCTTTTGTATAATTCGATGGCCGCGAGCAGAGCACAATATTCATCAATAATGTTCTCTTCACCATCGTTTAGATAAGTATGATTGTGCTCTTTAAGGTGCCAGTAACCTTTGGTTGCGGCTGCAAGGTAGTCGGACTGCGGATACTCGCCATGCTCTGCTTGTCGTGCCGCTGCCGCGAGTGAGGCGATAGCAATACCACCGCCTTGTCTAAAGCCAGCCTGGTAGTCTTCCGATTTTAATCCCTCTTGAGTCGCGTAAGCACAAATCTCACGCTGATTGACGTCTTTCGACCATTTATCAAAAACGGTCATATAGAAAAAGCCAGCGTCGTCTTGCATGCGAACTAAGAAATCAGCGCCAAACAATGCTTCTTCTGTTAAGCGGACTTTTGAAAAGAGGGGAATACTTTCATCATTAGCGATGAGCTCAGCGCCTTTAAGCATATTCCAAACGACCATTGGAATTTGCTGAGGGTTAAGATAGTTGCCGTATGAGAGGTGGCTTAAATATTTGCTGACGTCACCGGACGCATCGTACCAACCGCCGTGAACATCCACTTTTCTTTCTGAACCCAACAGTGGAGCTTGACGATCCTGTTGATCAAATTTCCCACCACAACGCTGAGATTTAAAGTAGTGAAGAAGATCAGAGAAGGTCTGTTTTACCAGTAAACCTTGATCGATTTGGAACACTTCAGAGCGCAAGTTATCAACTTTTAGATAGTAACGACCGAGTTGTTCAAAGTGAGAGAATTCAATGCGAAAAAAATTCCCTTGGTGCCAGTTGGCGACCTTTGTACCTTTATTGATAGCAAAAGACGCTACAGTTTGATGACTGTCAGCACAGACTAACAGCGCAGTGGTAGACGAAAGTCGTGGCTTACGAGTCATCAAAACAGCCTGCTTAGGCCCAAGGGCTTCATAACCAATATGGTTAGTAAGTAGCAGCATTAAAATCTCCGAAAAATTAGGTATTATCGTTTTTAGTAACATCGCCAAGAGCCGAAGCTCTTGGCGACGAGATTAATTTTCGTATAAGTAACAGCGAACAAAGTGGTTGTCAGACAGCTGGGTGACTTCAGGCAACTGTTCACGACACTTATCTGTTGCATGCTGACAGCGACCTGCAAATGGACAACCCGCAGAGGCTGGAGTCCACAGAGGGATTTCCCCTTTGTTACCCTTTAGCTTCTCGTGAATGGATTTACTTGGATCCGGTACCGCAGATACCAACAATTGTGTATATGGGTGCTGAGGGTTATGAATAATCTCATCAGTGTCACCCCATTCCACCATATGCCCCACATACATAACCGAAAGATCTTCAGCAATGTAACGAGCCGTTGCGATATCGTGCGTGATGTAAAGGAGAGACATCTGTTTCTCGAACTTCATCTCTTCCATCAGGTTTAATACGCCTGCACGGATTGAAACGTCTAGCATTGATGTTGGCTCATCGGCTAGAACAACCTCAGCACCAACAGCGATGTTACGAGCAAGGTTTACACGCTGACGTTGACCACCTGAAAGTTGGTGAGGGAACTTCTGCGCTGTCTCTTTTGGCGGGATCAAACCTACTTGTTCTAGTAGATCGTAAACGCGCTCTTCCTGCTCTTTCTTATTGCGAGGATCGACTTTTTTGTGGATCAGCAACGGACGCAAAATATGGTGGAAGATGTTATGAGTTGGGTTAAGCGAACCGAATGGGTCTTGCCATACCATCTGAACACCTTCACGGTAGTGCATTAGATCTGAACGAGAGTTGATCGTTTGGATATCGCGACCTTTATACTCGATCGTACCTGCAGAAGGTGCATACATCTTTGCGATCATTTTTGCTGTGGTTGATTTGCCTGAACCCGACTCACCCACAACAGCAAGGCCGCGACTTTTATACATTTTGAAAGACACGTCATTGATTGCACGCATCATAGGTTGTTGTAAGGAATTACTATTGATCGGGAAATCCTTAATTAGGTTCTTTCCCTCGACTAGTAGCTCACCAAATTCTTTGCTCATAATTGTCTCCAGTAATCTTTTTTATTATTTCTCAATCGCTTTCTAGAGCTTCGCTTGAGCGATTGGCTCACCATATAGGTGGCAGTTTGAGAAACGATTTGGCTCAATCTGTCTTAGCTGGGTTGGGATACGAGTACAAGCTTCATGAACGCGGTCACAGCGAGCTTGGAAACGACAGCCTTGAGGTACCTCTAACAGGTTTAGAGGGTTACCAGGAATACCCGTTAGCTTAGTTTTAGGGCCTGTTAATGGAGGGAAAGAACTACCCAAACCTTTCGTGTATGGGTGGAAAGGACTTTCCAAGATCTCTTTTGATGGAGCTACTTCAATCAATTCACCAGAGTACATGATGCCGATGCGGTCTGAGAACTCGACCATCAATGAAAGGTCGTGAGTAATGAATAGGATAGAAAAGCCAAACTCTTCTTTTAGCGCATAAATCTTTTGTAGGATTTCACGCTGCACGACCACATCTAGTGCCGTTGTTGGCTCATCCATGATGATCATTTTAGGGTTAAGCGCTAACGCAATAGCAATAACCAGACGCTGACGCATACCACCAGAGAATTGGTGAGGGTAATCGTGCAAACGGCTTGGGTGAATATCAACGATTTCCAATAGACCTTCAGCACGCTTTCGTGCCTGTTCACGTGTCATGTTGGTGTGACGCATGATTACGTCACAGAACTGATCTTCCATCGTTAATACTGGGTTGAGGGCGTTCATCGCACTCTGGAAAACCATCGACATTTCGCTCCAGCGGAACGCCTGCATGCGATCATCGCTGTATTTTAGAATGTCTTCACCGTTGAAGATTACTTCACCACCGGTGATAAACGCTGGCGGCTTATGAAGGCGCATTAGTGAGAAGGCGACGGTTGATTTACCACACCCTGACTCACCGGCAAGGCCAAAGACCTCACCTGGTGCAATATCAAAGCTTACATTGTTACAGGCGCGGACATCGCCCGCTTCTGTAATATAGTCAACGCATAAGTTGCGGATAGAAATGAGTGGTGCTGTCATGATTATTTATCTCCGCTCCAAAGTGCATTTTGTGGTGGCATTTCTGGGGTACGTTCTTTCTTGTCTTCTTCAGCCAGTTTCTTCCAGCGTTTCATACCTTTGTGTGAACGAAGTTGCGGGTTAGCAATTTCATCAACAGCAAAGTTAAGTAGAGCAAGACCAGTAACGAGGATGGTTAACGCTAAACAAGGTGCAACCACTTCCCACCATGCGCCGATAAGCATCGCAGATGAAGTTTGAACGTTGTAAAGCATGATGCCCCAACTGATTGTGCTTGGGTCGCCTAGACCTAAGAACGAGATGATAGATTCCATACCAATTGCGTACATAACCGAACCGATGAAGCTCGCACCAACGATAGGGATTAGGTTTGGTAGAATCTCAACAAAGATGATACGGAATGAAGATTCGCCTAGAACTTCTGCCGCTTTCACAAACTCTTTCTCACGTAGAGCAAGTGTTTGAGAGCGTATTACCCTTGCGCCCCAAGCCCAGGATGTACAGCCGATGATGATGGCAATGGTGAGTGGCCCTGCCTCACCGATGAAGGCTGCTAGTACGAAAAGCAGTGGATATTGAGGAATAACCAGCATGATGTTCATCGCAGCAGTGAGTACGTCATCAACTCTGCCTCCGAAGTAACCTGCTGAGATACCAATAACGGTTGCTAAGAAACATACTGTCAAACCTGCACCAAAGCCCACACCTAGAGAAATACGTGCGCCATGTAGTAGCTGAGACCAGATATCACGCCCCATGCGACTTGTACCTAGTACGTGATCGGCTTTCTTAGACATGATCATGGTACGGCGGTCAGTCGCTAAGTTTTCTGCGACCCAGCCATCAGGGTTAGCTTGTGCTGATTTAACAATGTAGCTTGGGTACTCATGTGGGTTACCCGTGCGTTTGTCTGGTGCGTGTTTCGTTAGAAGCGGAGCTGCAATTGCCATGAAAATGAACATTGAAACAATCACTAATCCTACACACGCGTAAGCGTTGCCAAGAATAAGTTTAAATAGGTCTTTCATAATTATTTCCCTCCCTTACGAAGGCGAGGATCGAGAACAACGTAAAGCATGTCGGCAATAAGGTTAAACGACAGCATGAATAGCGTCATGATGATCAATTGGCCCTGAAGAACCTGGTAGTCGCGAGCGTGAATAGCATTCAGTAGTACAGTACCAAGACCTGGGTAGTTGAAGATGATTTCGATAATAAGCTGACCACCAATCGCCATACCTAATGACATTGACAGTGCAGTCACACTTGGAAGTAGTGCGTTACGAGCCGCATAGTTGAATACCACTCGGTTTTCGCTTAGGCCCTTACCTTTTGCCATCGTGATGTAATCTTCTGCTAGCAGGTTGATCATGTTGTTACGCATGTTTACCAAGAAGCCACCGATTTGGATGATAGAGGCACAGAAAAGAGGAAGTACAGCGTGGTAGGCCACATCTTTGTAGAATTCCCAGCTTAACCAATCAGGTGTCACGCCCGCAGTGTATGCGTAGCCTGTTGGGAACCATTTTAAGCCGATAGCGAAGATAAAGAGTGCCATCATTGCGATTACAACCTGAGGTACTGCTTGGATAATCAGCATGCCCGGCGTCACGAATGCATCGTACTTACTGCCGCGTTTCCATGCTGCGAAGATACCTAAAATTGAACCTAGAGAGAAAGAAAGGATAACCGCAGAACCTGCTAGGAATAGAGACCAACCAAATGCGCCACCGAGTAGTTTATTCACTGACAATGGGTAGAATTGGATTGACGTACCTAGCTCCCAGCTAAGAATGTTTTTCATGTAGGCAACATATTGTGTAAATAGACCGCCATCAACGAAGCCAAGTAGCTCTTTCATAGCAGCAATACGTTCCGGTGTTACCTGAACCGAAGCGTTCGCAAACATCATGGTCACCGGATCACCCGGCATTGCACGAGGAATAATAAAGTTTAGTGTCGCAGCAACTAACAAAGCGACAAAATAGAACGACAAACGTCTTAAAAAATAACCCATAACTCACACCTTACTCACCCAGATTTTCCCTGTTTCTGGTTTCAGGTCGCTCCTAGCGAAAACTTAAAATTAGAGCGAATAATCCCCTGACGACTGGCGCCATATTTTAAATAACTCATAGAGTGGGGGATTGAGTGGCGCACAGGAAGTGCGCCACAAGATAGAACAACTACTTATTTAACTGGTTTTAGGTCCAGTACGTGTAGTAGACGCTCTGGGATACCAGCCCAAATGTTTGGACGGCCTTTTGGATTTTCTTCGTTCCACCAACCAGTAAAGCGAGTTGTGTTGTATTGGAACATGTAAGCACCAGACATCACAGGAACAGTTACCTGGTCAGCAGCGATGATTTGCTGGATGCCGTGAGCGATTTCTAGTTGCTCGTTCTTATCAGCAGTCTTGTAGAAGCTGTTTAGAAGACCATCTAGCTTGTCGTTCTTGTAGTAGTGCATTGCGAAGCGAGGCATACCTTCACCAGACTGTAGTGCTGAGTTATAAGCACTGTTCCAGTAAGTGTATGGATCCGCACCGTGGAAGTAGTTTGTGTAAGCTACGTCGTACGTACCTTCAAGCATTGCTTGGTTGTACACAGAGAAATCTGGAGTACGAGCTTTCGCTTTGATGCCTACTTCTGCAAGTTGCTCAACGGCTAGTTGAACTGTGTTGTTGAAGTCAGTCCAACCGTTTGGAGATTGGATTAGAAGCTCGAATGACTTACCAGATGGTGTGTCAACGAAACCATCTTTGTTTACATCTTTAAAGCCAGCTTTCTCAAGTAGCGCTTTTGCACCTTCAACGTTGTACGTGTTGTAGCCTTTGTACTTGTCGTGAGTCTTTTCATCAGACCAAGCTTCAAATGCGTAGCCTAGACCAGATGCGAAGTCGTTCACTGTCCCGCCACCGTAGAATGCGATGTCGATAATCGTTTGACGATCAAGCGCCATAGAGAATGCGCGACGGAAGTCTACGTTAGTTAGCGCTTCGTTCTTCACTGCTTCTGGGTGCTTGAAGTTAACAACAAACGCTTGAGTACCTGCTGGCGGGTACCAGTACTGGTGATTAGGGCTTGCTGCAGCGTATGTACGGTCGATGTCTGGAATGAATGAAGAAGTCCAGTCCATCTCGCCATTTACAACTTTACCTAGGAATTGGTCGTTGTTCGCAATCTGAGGAACACGTAGACAGTCAACGTCTAGGTTGTCTGCATCCCAGTAGTTAGGGTTAGCACACTGGATGTAAAGCTGAGCTGTAAACGTATCGATCTCAGTAAATGGACCTGAACCTACAGGGTTTTCGTTAGTGAAAGTTGCAGGATCTTTTACATCTTTCCATACGTGCTCAGGTACAACTGGTACTCGTGCAATTTCGTAAGGAACGTTAGAGTTCGCTTCTGTTAGACGGAACTTAACTTGGTAATCGTTTAGTTTCTCAACAGAAGTTACCCAAGAGTTGATACCGCTTTGGTCAAGCTCTGGCTTTTCTTTAACTAGGTTGAAAGAGAAAATAACGTCATTTGCATCGAACGTTTCGCCGTCAGACCATTTCACGCCTTTACGAATATCGAAAGTCACGCTCATTAGGTCATCAGACATCTTGTAGTTTTCAGCCAAACGGAATACAGGTGTGTTGCCGTGCATTTCGTTGAAAACAACAAGTGGCTCGTAGATGAAGTCCGTTGTTGTATGAAGGTTAGTTGCACCTAGATACGGGTTAAAGTTACGAACGAAAGTTGTAAACTCTTTAGGGTGTACTGTTAGTTCACTGCGCTCAGCTGCTGCTGCAACAGACGTGAATCCTGTTGTTGCTGTTGCAATAATCGCTGTTGCTAGTGCTGTTTTTTTAATGTTGGCAAGCATAGCTGTTCCTTACTATTTGCTTTCATTTCACTTATATGGATGGAATGTCATCAATTGATAAACACTCACTAAGGCCTACCTCTTCAGGTGAACTTTTTCCGGAGGAGGTGAAAGTTCGAGAGTGGCCTGTAGGCCTTAGGCACAGTAAGAAAACACCTTAACGTTAATTTTCGCAATTGCTATTCCCGTTAAAATCGTCAAAAGACCACAAAACGCCGTCAATAACGTTAAAAAGTAATTTTTCGATGGCTTTTTGAACAGCTTTGTTGGTTTGAAGTCTGTCGCATTATGCTCTACCTTGCTCGTAGTTTGTTAGTGTTTACTTACCTCTCCTTTTTTGTTGTTTTTGGGGTTGTTGCTCGTATCTGATTCGTGAGACTTGTGTCACTAGCCTGCTTTCTTGTTAATTTACGTACTTAATTAAAAACTGCCGTCTTGTTGTGATTGCCTTCGCAATATGAGTTCTTTTTGTCTGACTACCTGGCTAAAAACGTTTGCGATTGCCATTTTAGCTCTGTGTGGAGGTGGCGATTTTGTCGTGTATTGGGGTTGTTTTACTCTACGTAATAACTCCAATGCTATCCAGAATACGTGGCTGATAGATCAAAAAAGCCTGCGCTATGCAGGCTTTATTAAGAGGTATTGAAAGGGGATTAGCTGGTGAGAAGGTGTTGTAGCTTATCTCTCAGCGCTTCTATGTGGGTGCGCTCAGGGCTCTTCTCATTGCAGTGCTCAAGGATGTAGTCAAGAGAGCTGAGAACGGTTCTCCAGCGTGGTGTCTTAGGCAGAGTCTCTGGCCTTAGGTACTTGTCGAGAGTTCGTGTCTGCAATGTACTTCGGTCTAAGTAAACTCGCCACAAGCCACTTTGTTCCGCGAAAGCAAACTTAGTCTGTCCAGTCACTGACTCCCAATAGAACAAGGCACTTGTCATGGCATCCACTAAGACTTCACGCATGACCTCTTGTTTTGATTTGCTGTCGCTACCAACGCGATCTGCTAATCGAGTGAATTCTCCACCCAGTTCTTTCAGCTCCTGTAGTTTGGCTTTATCTCCTTCAAAAGCAAAGCTTGAGAGCGCTTCAATCGCTGTCTCTAAGTTATTAATTCTCGTCGCATTGATGCTACCGCCTACGTTAAATATGTACATCGACTTCAAGCCAGCGCCATCTGGAAGTTTCAGGATGTCGGCAGATAGGTGCTGACGAACATCTTCGACGTAGATATCAATCACACCACAGTAGTGCTCTTGGACAACACTTAGGAACTTTGGCGCAATCAGCTCATCAGCATTAGAGCGCTTTAATTGTTCAGTAGAGCGCTTGAACAAGCGTGAGGCAGCTTCGTTGGCAAAACGTACCTTATTGTCTTCACGGACACAGATAATGGCTTCAGGTGCGGTCTCTAGTTGTTCGAGTAGTCGTCCTTGAGTCTCAAGTAAGCTTGCTTCAACCATGGCGCGATGTTTTAACTCTAGCTGCAACGCTTGGTTCTCAAGACGTCTTTGCTCAGCTTTGCTCGCCGTTAAGTGAGCAACAATACGGGCGGCCAATTCTTGCTTATTAAATGGTTTCGATAAGTAGTCATTAGCGCCAACGCTAAAACCACGTACTCGATCATCGGTTTGGTTTAGAGCCGTGAGCATAATGATGGGTAATGCGGCGTGATCGTATGTTTCGCGTAGAGTTTCACATACTTGATAGCCACTCATGCCAGGCATCATGATATCTAGCAGAAGTAATTCTGGCTTTTCACTTTCTATTGCGGCTAGTGCTTCAATGCCGTCTTTTGCGGTGCGTACCCGGTATCCTTCTAAGCGTAAGAAACTGTCCAATACTCTTAGGTTGACGGGTTCATCATCTACGACCAAAAGAAGCGGGCCGTCTGGGTTCTCTGGCAGGCTTGCAGGTTCTGCTAGCTCGATATTACCCGTCTCAGGTGCTTTAAAGTGTGGCATCTCATACTGGCTAGCGACTTCGATCTGCTCTAAAGAAGCAATAGGCAGTGTGAAGCTAAAGGTCGTGCCGACCATTGGTTGGCTACTTACATAGAGCGAGCCTTGCATCAATTCGATTAATTGACGACTAATGGATAAGCCTAAGCCCGCCCCTTGGCGATAACGGCTAGAGTCGCTACCTGCTTGAATGAGTGGTTCGAAAATATGCTCAAGCTGCTCTGCTGGAATACCTTGACCGGTGTCGACCACTTGAACGCGGATATTGTCATCAACCACACTAGCGGAGATAACGATTTTTCCTTCACTGGTATATTTGATCGCATTACCAACCAAGTTATATAGCACTTGCTCCAATCGTTGTGGATCGGCACTTACCCAAACCGGCTCATTAGGGACTTGGTTAATAATACGAATGGGTTTATTGCCGAGCAGGTGTGACGAAAGCTCAAGAACCAGTCGGGTTGCACCAGAGAGATCCACAGCGGAGGTTTCAATATCTAGGTTGCCGTAACGCATTTTGTGGTAATCCAACAAATCATCCACCAAGGTTGCCAAACGCTGGCCGCTACTGATGATGATATCGAGTTGGTATTTATGTTCTGCGGTAATTGGGCCGTTGGAACCAGACGCTAAGGCCTCAGCGATACCGACCATGCCATGTAAAGGCGTTCTCAGTTCATGAGAGGTTGTCGCTAAGAACTCATCTTTGAGTTTGTTTGCCAGTTGTAACTCTTCATTTTGTTTCTGAATGAGCTTTAGGTTGCTCTCCAGTTCTTCGTTTTGCTGTTTTATCAGTAGGATTTTCTCGCGAATTGATCGCTGCATGCGTTCGAAACTGACCGCTAATCGCCCGATTTCATCTTTTCGCTGAGTGTTATTGATGTCGGTATCAAGATCGCCGGCGGATACTTTTTCTGCAACCCATGTGAGTTTGAGCAGTGGGGCGGTAATGAAGTTCGATAAGTAATGTGAAGCCATCACCACTAATAGAATGGCAGTGAGCATGGCAAAAATGAAGAGGGTTTCCAGTTGGTGAACTCGTGCAAAAGCGACACTTTCTGGGACTTCGACGACGATGGCCCAATCTATCCCTTTTACCGAAATCGGGCTGTAAGCGGCAATGATCGCCTCGTCTTCGGTGTTCGAGTAGGTACCAACGCTGGTTAAACCGGATAGAGCGAGTTCCACGACTTGACGACTTTTATCGATGTCCTCTTGTTCGTAAGCAAGGGTTCGAGATTGATGATCACTGCCCACGAGCAGCGTCTTCATCGAAGCAATGTTATTGGTGTCTGCAATCAGCTTAGTGATGCCGTTGTTTGGCAGTCTAAACATGGCGTAGCTGTGTAAATACCCCTGCTGAATAATAGGCGCGCCTAGCCACGCCACACTCTTGCCCTGTTCTTGAGAAAAATCAGAGATGATGACAGGGGTAAAGTCTTCATTCGTTTTACGTTTTTCGGTGACTAAATTGCGCAGTTTAGTGAAGGTTTGGCCTAAGTTAGCGTCTTTATATTTCCCGCTCAGTAGATTAGTGCCGTAGTTATCATGTTTGTAGATGGAGTAGGTGACATTACCATCTCTATCAACCAGTAAAATATCATCAAAATCGGAACGCTTTAGTAGCTCTTGGTATGCCCAGTGGTAACGTTTGTGGAGTAAGCGGTAGCGCTCAGTCCCGTTATAATTCGATGACTGCGGCAAGATTGAAGTCTTAATTTGATTGCCCGAGCCTTCAATGTAGCGCTTTTGAGCATATTGACGAGCTTGCTCTAGATCGACGCCCAAATTTTGGAATGCGTTGACGAGTCCGTAGAAGCGCCCGCCACTGGCATACGCAAGCTCAGAACGAACAAAGCCCATCACTTCTGACTCTTTAGCATATAAGTAATCAATGACTTGCTGCTGTTTACTGTCTCGAACAGAAACAAGGTGAGAGGTGCTCTGTTCTTGTAGATCTTGGGTGTGAGATTGTAAGAAAAAGATCGCAATAACAGTAAGAGGAGTAATGCTCAAGGCAAGGAATGCGAGCATCAGGGTACTCTGTAAGCGTTTGAATTTTTGCTTTCTATACAGCTTAAACATGATCGAATTAGACTTTCCGTGAAAATTCAGCTTGCAGTCCACAGTGCGTGACGGCAAGTGAGGCAAAAACGTTATTATCCTAAGATGACAAAATTAACGAGTTTTTTTACTTTGACAAGTAAGTCGAAGGGAAAGCGTGGAGAAAAGCGCAATTTTATTTAATTGCGCTTAGAGATTGGTCAATCTGCCGTGGGAAGTGGCTAAAGTGACTATTTCTTTGCCTGGTAAATAGCGAACTTGTTGGTCTTATTTAGCGTCTCACAATTACCGTAAGCTTGCTCAATAATTGGCGGGTACTTAAGAAAGCTGTTTGCAACAATAAACAGTTGCCCTGCTCGAACTTGCTTACTAGGTCCTTTAGCTAACAGAGTTTCAGTCGCGCTATAACTGGTATCTAGACCGGCATGAAACGGAGGGTTACTGATGATGAAGTTGTAATTGTCACTGGTGTCAGAGTAGACATCGGAAGCAAAGACGTTTCCAGTTAGTCCGTTCGCTACCAGTGTTGCTTTACTTGATTCAACCGCTAATGCGCTGATGTCACACATATCGAGTTCAATACCTGGATTAAGAATGGCCATCACGCTACCGATCACACCAGCACCGCAACCAAAATCGAGCACTTTACCGTTTAGGGGCGGTAGAGTATCAAGTAGCAGCTTACTACCGATATCAAATTCACCGTGACTGAAGACACCAGGCAAGCTCTTAATGGTGAGAGACGTTTCTTTGTAATCCACCTGGTAGGTTTTGAACCACTGCTCGAGTTCAAAACTTGCAGGGCTTTGGGTGCATTGACCCCAGTAAAATGAACAACGGCGTGCAGAGTCATACTTGGTGATCAGGCCGTAAGACTTAAACATCTTTTCAACACTCTTAATGCCAGAGCGGTTTTCACCAACTACGACAATTTCAGTGTCTTTACCAAGCTTCGCCATTAGCATTGACAATAGGAACTCAGCTTCAGCTTTGGCTTTTGGCCAGTAGAGCAGGACCAGGTCGGCGGACGTTTCTTGGGTGAATTCAGCCCCAAATGCAGAAGTGATTTGTTTATGCGGAGCTAATTGTCTGTAGTAACCGTAGTTCGTTGTGAAAACTGTCACTGACTCACAGTGATTAGCCAGTTCAACAGGGAACAGATCTTCCGCTTCACCAGCAACTAATACGTGTTTACCTTTAAAGTAAGCCAGTTGGCGCTCGGCGATCTGACTAGGGGCAATATAAGCAGACATAATGGACTCGCATAAAAAATGAGGGAGGATTTTCGCATAATCCTCCCTCATGGTGTAGTGGTAAATCGACTCGAGTAGTGAAGGTTAGCTTCGATCTTGCTGATCTAAGAAGCCTTGGAACTCTTCTTCATAAATATTGAACAGCACCATGGTGATGGCAAAGATCAATGGGCCGTAAATAAGGCCAATCAAACCGAATAAATGCAGACCACCTAACAGTGAGAAAAAGATGATTAACGTACTCATACCTGCACTGCCGCTGCCTTGCATGAGTAGCGGGCGCAACAGGTTATCAATGGAGCCAACAATAGCAATGCTCCAGATGGTAAGGAAAATCGCCCAAGAGCTATCACCAGTTAAGTAGAGGTAGATAGCGGCAGGAATCCAGATTAACGCTGTACCGACGACAGGGATGAAAGAGGCAAACCCCATCATCGTTCCCCAGAACAGTCCCGGGAAACCGGCTAGCCACATACCAATACCACCCGCGAGACCTTGTGCAATCGCGGTAAGGAATGAGCCCATCACAGCAGACTTAGAAACTTGCTCGATTTCATCTAGCAGCTTGTCTTCTTGGCTGCGTGAAAGAGGAAGGATGTGGCGAATTGCGCTGATGATCTTGTCGTGATCACGAAGTAAGAAAAACAGCACAAACAGCATCAAGAAGAAATCCATCAAGAAGCTTGTAGCATCACCTAAAATTTTCGCGCTGATACCCACTAAATTGCTGCCAAATGATGTTGCAAACTGAGCGACCTTTT
Source organism: Vibrio aquaticus (assembly GCF_003970385.1). Classification (GTDB taxonomy): domain Bacteria; phylum Pseudomonadota; class Gammaproteobacteria; order Enterobacterales; family Vibrionaceae; genus Vibrio; species Vibrio aquaticus. The sequence continues at coordinate 174,775 of NZ_RXZH01000006.1, forward strand.
GAGCAATCTCTTGTGGCTCAATGGTATCAAAAGGTAGGTAAGTGTTGACTAACGAGAGTCCTTTTACGACCCATGGGTGTTCGAAGATCGTTTGAATGCCACCGTGAGTAACCCATTGATAGACGTTCTGAGAAAAGGTTGAACCTTGCTGAACGATGGCCGCAAACACAAATAACAGTGGGACAACAATAATAAAAGTTAACACCACGCATGAGAGCAGGGAGGAGATATTAGGGTGCTTAGGCAGCTTATTTTCAATCCACTCGTGCACTGGAAACATCAATAAGGAAATGATGAAAGCCATCACTATCGAGTTGATATAAGGCTCAACCAGTAAAAAACAGGCAAGCCCTGCAGCCAAAAGGGCAGTAACTAAAACCCAGTGGCTTGAGGTGATTTTGACTTTGTCTGACACGATTCTGTCCATTAGTTTGACGTTGTATCAGTATAATGGCTGTAAAACAGGGAGTTATCAACGAAGAATCAAATGAGTATCAGAGGTGAGTCAAAACTATGGGATGCTGTGAGAAAAGTGAAGGTTGTCAAAAAAGTCATAAAACTAAGCGCTCAATACCTTGGTTTCGCTTAGTTATGATTGGGCTACTCCTGCTGGTGGCCTTTAACTGGCAATAAAAAAAGCTGCACTAGGCAGCTTTTTATAAGTAAGAGGGAGCTAATTAAGCTTCTTGAGCAAGGATAGCAAAACAGCGGTCTGCTGCTTCTAGCGTTGCTTCAATTTCTTTACTGCCGTGCGCGAGTGAAGTAAAGCTTGCTTCAAATGCTGAAGGCGCTAGGTAAACACCGTGCTTAAGCATTAGGTGGAAGAAGCGCTTAAAGCGTTCGATATCACACTTAGTTACGTCTTCGTAGCGAGTGATTGTCTCTTGCTCTGTGAAGAAGAAACCAAACATACCGCCTACTTGGTTAACAACCAATGGGATACCGTGACTCTCTGCCAGTGATTTAAAGCCATCTGCCAGTTGTTTAGTCTTAGAAGCTAGGCGTTTCTCATTGCCTTCTTCTTTTAGTAGGTTAAGACATGCGAAGCCCGCAGCCATGGCTACAGGGTTACCTGAAAGTGTACCTGCTTGGTAAACAGGACCTGTTGGAGCGATGTATTGCATCACTTCTTTACGGCCACCAAACGCGCCTACTGGCATACCGCCACCAATCACTTTACCTAGCGTAGTTAGGTCTGGCTTGATGTTGTAGTAACCTTGGGCGCCACCAAGAGCAACGCGGAAGCCAGTCATAACTTCATCAAAGATTAGTAGGGCGCCTTCTTCATCACAGATTTGACGTAGGCCTTCGTGGAAGCCTTCTACTGGTGGAATACAGTTCATGTTGCCCGCAACTGGCTCAACAATGATACAAGCGATTTCACCTTTGTTTGCCGCGAACAGCTCACGTACTGAGTCAAGATCGTTAAATGTTGCGGTTAGGGTATGTTTTGCAAAGTCTGCAGGCACACCAGGAGAGCTTGGTTGACCTAGTGTTAGCGCGCCAGAACCTGCTTTAACTAATAGGCTATCAGCGTGGCCGTGGTAACAGCCTTCAAATTTCATGATTTTATCGCGGCCAGTGTAACCACGAGCTAGGCGAATCGCACTCATAGTCGCTTCTGTACCTGAGCTCACCATACGGATTTGTTCCATTGATGGTACGAGTTCAGAAACCAGCTCAGCCATGGCGATTTCCATTTCTGTTGGCGCGCCAAAGCTTAAACCACGTTGCGCTGCATCGATCACAGCTTCACGAATAACAGCGTGGTTGTGACCTAGGATCATTGGGCCCCAAGAACCAACGTAGTCGATGTACGCTTTACCATCAGCATCAAAAATTAATGGGCCATCGGCACGCTCAACGAAAATCGGTGCGCCACCAACGCCGTTAAAAGCACGTACTGGAGAGTTTACGCCGCCAGGAATGGTTTGCTGTGCTTTTTCAAATAAGTCTGCTGATTTGGTCATGGGATATCCTCTTTTGATTGCTCGGACCAATTTGGCTCGCATTGTACCTGCCCGAACCAATGGAATAAAACGCTTTGCAGCACATTCTGAGTGATTTGACATCAAATAGGGCAGATATTGGGGAAAAAATGGCTTCAAAAGTGGTGAATACTTGAACGCTTCACTCAGGTATTAGATAATCAGCCTAATATTAGAAGATAAAACTCCAGATGGTGAAAGCGGTCTGGGTAGAGACGACTGAGAGAGGTCATCGTGAGCGAAGTAAATATCCCACTAACATTTTCAGACGCAGCCGCTAGCCGAGTTGGGGCGCTGATTGCTGAAGAAGAAAACCCGAATCTAAAACTGCGCGTTTACATCACTGGTGGTGGCTGTAGCGGTTTCCAATACGGTTTCACTTTTGATGAAAGCGTTAACGAAGGCGATACGACAATCGTCAACAGTGGCGTAACCTTAGTGGTTGACCCAATGAGCCTACAATATCTTGTCGGTGGTCAGGTTGACTATACGGAAGGCCTAGAAGGTTCTCGCTTCTTCGTCAATAATCCAAATGCGACCACCACTTGTGGTTGTGGTGCATCATTCAGTGTGTAATACACGATCGCTATAAATTTCTAAAGGCTGCAATCGCAGCCTTTTTTGTATCTATTCATACCGCTTTACACATCACGTTTATTCTAGAAACTGAGACCTAGCCTAAATTACCACGCAAGTTCATTTTATTTATGGTTGGTTAATTTATATTCTGGTTAATAGTTATCACTTACTTTTATTTTTCAGTCGGTAAAACATACGACCGCTGACTAGAACGCTACAAAACTAAACCAATAACGCACACATAGCATTACTAAGGATAGTTCATGGCTAGATTCTCTCCCTTGCGGTTCTTCGCTGCTCGCCCCTATTTGATTTCTCTTATTTTGGTTGTATTACTCAGTTTCTGGCTTGGCATGGGTATGCTCAAAGCAGAGGAGCCTTCGGTAGAGAATAAAGTAGAGGAGATCCCGTTAGCCAAAGTGGCTTACACAAAGTTTGAGGCTGAATCAACGCATAAACCTGTCGACCTTTATGGCCGTACAGCCCCTGACAAGCAGGCGAAACTTGGCGCTGAAATCGCTGGTAAGATAGTGCAATTAAAAGTAAAGAAAGGCGATGTCGTTAAGCAAGGTCAGGTTATTGCCTTTATTGATAAAGGTGATTTGGAGATTCAGCTTCAACGAGCCCAAGCGATGCTTAAAGTAAAAGAGAAAGAGTTCAAAGCGGCTCAATCTCTAAAGAGCAAAGGCTTGCAAGGCGAGGTGGCCTTTACTAATGCTCAGGCAGGCTTAGTGGAAGCCAAAGCCATGGTCAGCAATGCAAGAATTGCGCTTAGAAACACATCGGTTTCTGCTCCTTTCTCTGGCATTGTGGACCACTTATTTATTGAAAAAGGGGATTTTGTTGGTGTAGGCGATCCAGTGGCCACATTGCTCGATCTGGGCCAAATTATCATTGAAGCTGACATCAGCGAGCGCCATATCCAAGATTTAGTACTTAACCAAGAAGCTAAGGTTCGCTTTATCAATGGGCAAGAAGCGGTTGGCAAAGTCCGTTACATTTCACGTGTTTCTTCTACCGCAACCAACACATTCCCAATTGAGATTGAAATGGCGAATCCAGAGCAAAAGATCCCTGCGGGTATCAGTGCTGAAGTTTCTTTGAACCTCCAAGATCAACTGGCGATCAAAGTCACCCCAGCAATGCTCGCGCTGGATGAGGCGGGTAACTTGGGCGTGAAAACATTGGAAGGTGAAGTCATCGAGTTTGTTCCAATCCAATTAGTAAAAGCAGAGCAAGATGGTGTTTGGCTTTCAGGGTTGGGAGAGAGCGTGAAGATCGTGACGACAGGGCAAGGTTTTGTCCGTGATGGTGATCGAGTCATCGCTGTCGAACAAAACTAGGAGTCTCGATTATGTTTGCATTGATTGATGCCGCTTTATCGCGCACTCGAACCATGTTGGTGCTGCTGGTCTTTATATTACTGGCAGGGATAGGCACTTATGTCACGATTCCTAAAGAGTCGAGTCCTGACATCACTATCCCTATTATTTATGTCTCAGTAGGGCACCAAGGTATCTCGCCTAGCGATGCGGAGCGCTTGCTCGTTAGGCCGATAGAACAAGAGCTTCGAGCCATTGAAGGGGTTAAAGAAATGACCTCGACGGCGGCCGAAGGTCATGCCTCTGTGATGTTGGAATTCAGCGTTGGCGTTGACTTAAATAAAGCCATGGCGGATGTGCGAGATGCCGTTGACTTAGCCAAGCCCAAACTGCCAAGTGACAGTGATGAGCCGACTGTGAATGAGGTGACGTTAGCATCAGAAGAGCCGGCTTTGTCTGTTGTGCTTTACGGTACGGTTCCAGAACGGACCATTGTTCATATAGCCCGTCAGTTAAGAGATAAGCTCGAAAGCTACCGACAAATATTAGAAGTGGATATTGCCGGTGATCGAGAAGACATCGTTGAAATCATTGTCGATCCACTTTTGATGGAAAGCTACGGCCTTGATCAAGCGGATATCTATAATCTCATTGCGCTTAATAACCGAGTGGTGGCTGCTGGTTTCGTTGATACCGGTTATGGTCGCTTTTCTGTCAAAGTCCCTTCGGTGTTTGACTCTCTGAAAGATGTGTTGGATTTACCGGTTAAAGTTGACGGCAAGCAGGTGATCACGTTTGGAGATGTTGCCACCGTAAGAAGAGCATTTAGAGATCCTGAAAGTTACGCTCGATTAGATGGCAAATCTGCCGTTGTTATGGATGTCAAAAAGCGCGCTGGTGAAAACATCATAGAAACGGTGGATTTGATCAAGTTGGTGCTAGCTGAAGCGCAAAAGCGTCCGGACTGGCCAAATAACTTGCTCGTCAAATACACATGGGATCAGTCTAAAGACGTTAAGATTATGCTTAACGATCTGCAAAACAACATCCTTTCAGCGATCATTCTGGTGGTGATTGTTATTATCGCGATTCTCGGTGTTCGTACCGCTTTCCTTGTTGGTGTTTCAATTCCCGGCTCTTTCTTAACCGGTTTATTAGTTCTATCTGTGTTTGGTTTGACCATCAACATTGTCGTGCTGTTCTCACTGATCATGGCGGTCGGTATGCTTGTCGATGGTGCCATTGTCGTGACGGAATTTGCTGACAGGCGAATGCAAGAAGGAGCGCCAAGGCGAGAAGCTTATCGAGATGCAGCAAAACGCATGGCGTGGCCGATTACCGCCTCGACAGCAACAACACTTGCGGCTTTTGCCCCTTTGCTGTTTTGGCCAGATGTCACGGGTGAGTTCATGAAGTACCTGCCTTTGACTCTGATTGCGACATTAACGGCATCACTTGCGATGGCGCTTCTTTCTGTACCGGTTCTAGGGAGCTTAATTGGCCGTCCGCAGCACGTGACGTCGGCGCAACGCGAGAAAATGGTTGCCTTGCATGACGGTGATTTTTCTAAGGCAACAGGCATCACGAAGCTCTATTTTCATACCTTAGATATCGCGATTAAACATCCTCTAAAGATCTTGTTCAGTGCCATTTTGCTGGCTGTTGGCGTTGGCTTTACATACGCAAAAGCAGGGTTAGGTGCAGAATTCTTCCCAGAGGTAGATCCTCCTTTCTTTACTGTTAAAGTGCGATCGTATGGTGATCTCTCCCTGAATGAAAAAGACGTCATCATGCGAGATATTGAGTCAGTCATGCTCGGCCATGATGAGTTTGAAAGTGTTTACACTCGTACTGGCGGTGATGACGAAATCGGTCAGATCCAAATCACCCCTGTCGATTGGCAGTACCGCCGACAAGTGAAGGCGATCATTGAAGAGCTTAAACAGGAAACGGACAATTACGCAGGGGTTGAGATTGAATACAAATTCCCAGATGCAGGTCCTCCAGTGGCTCATGACTTAGTGATCGAAATGTCGGCTCGCATTCCTGATAACTTAGACAGTGCCGCGAAAATGGTAAGGCACTGGGCAGATAATTACCCAGCCTTTACTAACTTAAGCGATACTTCGAGCAAAGAGGGGATTGATTGGCAAATTGATATTCGCAGAGATGACGCTTCTCGTTTTGCTGCAGATGCAACATTAGTAGGTAATACGGTTCAGTTTGTCACTAATGGACTTAAGATTGGTGATTACCTGCCCGATGACTCTACAGAAGAAGTGGATATCTTGGTCCGTTACCCAGAAGAGAAGCGCGATATTGGTCGCTTTGATCAGTTGAGAGTGAAAACTCCGGCGGGGCTCGTACCGATCACCAACTTTGCGACTATCGTGCCCGAGCATAAGCAAGATACGATTCGCCGCATTGACGGTCAGCGTGTCATTAATATTATGGCCGACATGAAAGAGGGCTATAACCTCGCACTCGAGCTACCTAATATCACCGAAGCGGTGGCACAACTTGATCTACCGCCAGGTGTCGAGTTTAAAATCCGTGGCCAAAATGAAGAGCAGGAAAATTCTTCTGCGTTCTTACAAAACGCGTTCTTGGTGGCCTTGGTTGTTATGGCGCTGATTTTGATCACTCAGTTTAATAGTTTCTATCAAGCGTTCTTGATCTTAAGTGCGGTGCTGTTTTCGACGGTGGGGGTTTTTGTTGGATTACTTGTGTTCCAAAAACCGTTTGGCATTGTTATGTCAGGTATTGGCGTGATTGCCTTGGCCGGTATTGTGGTCAACAACAATATTGTCTTGATCGATACCTATAACCGCCTGCTAAAACGCGGTTTAGATAAACGAGAGGCGATCTTGCGCACTGGTGTTCAGCGTTTACGTCCGGTGTTGCTCACAACAGTGACGACAATTTTAGGCCTGTTGCCTATGGTGCTTGAAATGAACATCGACTTGATTAACCAGAAAATCGAGTTTGGTGCCCCGAGCACGCAGTGGTGGTCTCAGCTCGCAACTGCTGTGGCTGGTGGACTGGCGTTTGCTACTGTACTTACTTTGGTATTAACGCCTTGTTTACTGATGCTAGGAAAGCAACACAAGGTTGAAGAGTCTGCTAATAAGGTAATAGAAGCGGAATAGCCCCCAGAAACAACAAGACCCACATCAGTGGGTCTTTTTTTTGTCTTAAAGGTTAAGGCGTTGCGAGCAATTCGCCGTACCTTTCAAGCTTCTCTAATCTAATTTTAGCGTTGGCAATAAAGGTGGTTTTTGCTTTGCCTGTTAAAGATTTAGATTGTGGCAGTTTCACGGTTCTTGGGTTCTTGTGAACACCGTTGACTAAAAATTCATAGTGCAAGTGTGGGCCTGTGACTCGCCCCGTTCCGCCAAGCGTACCGATAGTTTGCCCCTGCTTGACTCGTTGGCCAGTCTTCACAGTTCGTTTAGTTAAGTGCAGGTACTTAGTGATATAAGTGTTGCTGTGCTTGATAAAGACGTAGTTACCATTGAACTGGTTGTAACTCGATTTTTGCACAATACCATCACCGGCAGCCCAAATTGGTGTACCAACTGGTGCAGCGTAGTCCGTACCACGGTGTGCCCTTACTTTACCAGTCACAGGGTGGCGACGGGTTGGGTTGAAGTTAGAGCTCACACGGCGAAAATCAAGCGGTGAGCGCAAGAAGGCTTTTTTCATCGCTCGGCCGTTTTCATCGTAGTAGTTACCGGTTTTATCGTCACGAATCGCGGTAAACGTATCCCCTTGGTTTTTGAAGATTGCCGCGATGATCTTGCCACGGCCAACCACTTCACCTTCAACCACTTTCTCTTGATAGAGAATCTTAAAATAGTCGCCATTTCGAATGTCTAATGCAAAGTCGATGTCCCAGCCAAAGATCCCCGCTAACTCCATAATCTGATTGGCCGTTAAACCTGCCGTCATGCCAGCGTTCCAGAAGTTAGACGTAATATCGGCTTCGGCATAGTTATATTGGAAATGAACGTCTTTCTTATCAACGGCAGAGGTGTAACCCTTTGACGATTTGGTTACAACAAACGTTTCGTAGGGGCTCAGCTGGCGTGTGATCTGAACTAGCTGATTGTCGGCGTCGAAGCCTAACTGGAATGTGTCGCCCGGACGCACTCGTGTCAGCTGACGTTTAATGTCGTTATTGGTGGACGTTAATTGGTACAGCAGGCGGGAGGAGAGGCCCGCTCGTTGGAATAGCAACGCCATGCTATCACCAGAACCAATGGTGTGTTTTTCCCAACGTAATACCGCAAGTGTTGAAGACGTCGTTGATTCATTAAAATCATCGAGGTCGATTGATAATGGGTAAGCTTTACCAACTTGGTAATTACTTTCCTCTTGGCGAAGGTCTTTCGGCGCAGGAAGAAACAGCGCGATGACGATAAGTGCGCTAAAAAAGGCGATAAGTGCTCGGTGAATCCATGGAAGTCGAGCGAAAAGCGACAACATCTTATGTCCGTTCTAAAAAATTCAGTAAAAAAGCGAAGCTTCTTAGTCTAACTGGTTTCAAAAAGCATCGCTATTCAAGTAAGATGGCAAACTATTAAATTTTTGCCAAATCTGTGGGAGTGAACAAGAATGGCGAGCATTGAAGCTGCACTAGCAGAGATTAAGCGTGGTGTTGAAGAGCTAATTCCAGAAGAAGAACTGATTGCTAAGCTGAAAGAGGGTCGACCTCTTCGCATTAAGCTAGGTGCCGATCCAACTGCACCGGACATCCACCTAGGTCATACAGTTATTTTCAACAAGCTTCGTGCATTTCAGGAACTAGGCCACGACGTTACTTTCCTTATCGGTGATTTTACCGCGATGGTGGGTGACCCGACGGGCAAAAATAACACTCGTCCACCGCTAAGCCGTGAAGATGTTCTGCGTAACGCTGAGACGTACAAAGAGCAAGTGTTTAAAATCCTAGATCCAGCTAAAACAAAAATTCAGTTTAACTCTGAATGGCTGTCTGAGCTGGGTGCTGAAGGTATGATTCGTCTAGCTGCAAACCAAACAGTTGCACGTATGCTAGAGCGTGACGACTTTAAAAAGCGTTATGCTGGCGGTCAACCTATTGCTATTCATGAGTTTATGTATCCACTCCTACAAGGTTATGACTCAGTAGCAATGGAAACAGACGTAGAGCTTGGTGGTACAGACCAGAAGTTCAACCTGCTAATGGGCCGTGAACTGCAAAAAGCCAATGGTCAAAAGCCTCAAGCTGTTCTTATGATGCCTCTTCTTGTTGGTCTAGACGGCGAGAAGAAGATGTCTAAGTCTGCCAATAACTACATTGGTATCAGCGAAGCACCAAGTGAAATGTTTGGTAAGATCATGTCGATCTCTGATGACCTAATGTGGAACTACTACGACTTGCTTTCTTTCCGTCCTCTTGACGAAGTAGCACAGCTAAAAGCTGACGTTGCAGCGGGCCAAAACCCACGTGACGTGAAAGTGGCGCTAGCGAAAGAGATCATTGCTCGTTTCCACAGCCAAGCAGATGCAGATGCCGCTGAGCAAGAGTTTGTGAACCGCTTTGCTAAGAACCAGATCCCAGCTGAAATGCCTGAGTTTGCGTTTGATGCGGGTCTTCCAGTGAGCAACATTCTGAAAGAAGCTGGCCTATGTGCGTCTACTTCAGAAGCGATGCGTATGGTTAAGCAAGGTGCAGCTAAGATTGAAGGCGAGAAAGTGGCCGACTCTAAATTTGCACCAGAAGCGGGTACTTACGTATTCCAAGTTGGTAAGCGTAAATTTGCTCGTATTATTATCAAGTAATTAAGTTTGCTTGGAATAAAAGCGCCTATTTTTTGGCGCTTTTTTTGTATTTGAAGCGAGTGAATTCTCTAGGCAGAAAAAGGCTCATCTTGACCTTTTCTTGACAGACATTTCTTACGGGTTTTGTTAGCATTCTTGCGCTGCCAGTCTGGCAGTTTATTCGGAGATTTTTATGAACAATATCGACCATCCTCCTAGTAGCAAGGGAGAAAAATAGTCCACATCGGTATTGTCATATTTGTCTCTACCTCTGTGGTAGAGCTGTCCACTCTTTTCTGACTCCTCTCTTTTTTCTCCATGAAACTAGTACTTAAATACTCACTTAGCTAAGAACTCTTTGGTTGGGCTATGTCTTATTGGCATTTATGACCGAACCCCAATGCATTTTAACGCTATGAGTGTTTGATGGTCGTTACCTACTGCCAATCGGGAGATTCGCCATGACGGTAATGAGCAATACTTACATTGAAAATACACCTCACTTCTCTAATGAAGAGATTGGGGCAGCTCGCAATGCATTTCTGCGTTATGAGCAAACGCAACAAGTCCACCTATTAACGGTAATGCCTGTTGAAGAAGCGGTAGCCATACTTCACCACTGTTCTATCGGCTATGTGCAACAGTTAATTTCAGCCTTAGAAGTAGAAGGGCATGACAAGCTAGCGAGGCATTATGCTCACCAGCTTGGTTTTATCCATTCAGAAGTAGAAACGCCGAGCAGCTATCTAGATACCTCAGTGATAGAGCATGTTAAGCAACGAATCGGCTGGATTATAGCGCTCGCATTGCTTGGTATCGTCTCTGGACTGATTATTGCCCAGTATGAAGATACGTTAAGCCAACTTGTATTACTGGCGATCTATATGCCGGTGATAGCGGCCGCTGGTGGCAATACAGGAACGCAAGCCGCGACGTTAGTGATTCGAGCTCTGGCAACAGGAGAGTTAAGAAAACGGCAGTGGCTGGATGTGTTTTGGAAAGAGAGCCGAGTCGCGCTGTGTTTAGCGCTAGCGATAGCTTTAGTGATTGTTGGGCGCATATTGCTGTTTAGTGATAGCAGCAGCACCGGCGGCTTTGAGCTTAATACCATCGCATTAGCGATTGCGGTGGCTCTGTTTATCCAAGTTACCATGTCCACGACACTGGGAGGATTGCTGCCTATTTTAGCGCGCGCTTTCAAACTGGACCCAGCAGTGCTTGTGAGTCCAGTATTAGCGTCAATTGTTGATATATCAGGTATGTGGATCTATTTCACCGTCGTGAACTACTTCTTAGGTATCGCCTGACTGAACTTTACGACATCCTTATAGAATAACGTCTCAAATTGAGTGATAGGAGCAACGGTCGGTGTATCGTTGCTCTTTGTTTTTGGTGGATGATAGTCAGCAACAAATTGAACGAATAAGGTGGTTGGCTTACCTGATTTATCAACGCCAAATCCAGCCATGTTTGAGCTGCCATACAGAGAGCCACTCTTTGCGATCAGGTTTCCTTTGATCGGATCTTTTCTCATGCTTCGACGGTATTTCAATGTCCCGTTTGTGCCTGACGTTGGCATCAACTCAATAAGCTTGAGTTGCTGATCGTGCTTCCAGATGTAGCGCAGTACAGCTGCCATGTTCTGGCTGGTGAAGCGGTTGTTGCGCGATAACCCTGAACCATCGGCTAGTGGTGTATGTTCTAGGTCGATACCCGTGTGTGAAAACAAGATCTGTTTGATCGCCATGGTCCCATTGCCAAAGCTACCCGGTTGAATAAAGAAATGAGCACCTAATGTTTTGGTTAGGTTATCTGCTATTAGGTTGTCAGACTTTTTCAGCATAGTCTCAAGCAGTGCAGGTAGCTTTTCTGAGCGGTGTATGGCCAGTGTCTTTCCTGATTGAGTTGGCGCACCCACTTTAATTTGACCAGCTAGTGATATGTCGAGTTTTGATAGCAGTGAATTCAACACTCTTTGAGTATAAAGAGAGGGATCTTGTACGGCGAATTTGAGTGGTAGCGGCTTACTTCTATTTTGTAAGCAGCCTTGCAGTTGGTAGTGATTATCAGGGGAAGAGAGTAATTCTAAATCGCACTGGCTGCTCTCTTGCTCTCGCTTAGAGACAGATTTCGCTTGTGTGGTTACATAGATGGGTTGATGCTCCGGAACGTGGACGCGTGTTTTTCCATTCTCTTGTGTATAAATCGAAGCTTGTACGCAGTTATCATCCAGTGTGATGGCGCTTGCTGGTGCGCTATAACAGACTCCTAAAATATCCCATGGCCAACCCACCGCGCGATCGTAACCAGTGAAAGCGGTGTTATCGAGCCAAATATTCCCTTCTATTTTTTGTATACCCTTTTGACGCATTGCACTAAGCAGCTGCTGTAGATCTTTATTGGTCAACGTTGGGTCGCCGCTAAAGCGAATAACAATATCCTTCCCAACTTGCTCAATGGAGGTTTGATATGAAAAGTCATCGCCTAGTTCGAGCTTTGCTGCCAGTGCGGTGACTAATTTTAGGGTACTTGCTGGGGGGAATAGCTGGTTTTGATTATCTGTCGTGGCGTAGTTCGTATCGGCATCGAGTGATTGGACTTTTATCGCCACTCGGCTTCCTTGTGGTAACTGATTCAATGGCGCATAAGCTAAGACAGAAGAGCTAAACAACAGTGACAAGATAGAGGTAAGAGATAAGGAGCTAAGCAGTCGCATGATAGAAGTCGTGGTCGATGAGAGAAATTTCAGTATAGCGAGTAAAAAAAACGCCCGCTAGAGAGCGGGCGTCTTAGATTCATGACATTAAGCCATAAATTAGAAGTCGTAACGTAGACCTAGAGCTAGTTCGTCTTCAGCATCTGCTTTAGAGATGTATGACTTGCTGTCATCTAGCAGGTTGAAGTTGTAAGAAACGTAGCCGCGGAAGTTAGGCTTGAAGTAGTATGTTGCATCAACAGCGATGTTGTCTTTAGCATCTTCTTTAGTGCCTGAAGTCTTCTCTTCTAGGTAGTTGTATGTAGTTGTGAATACAGTCTGACCCATTGTGTAAGCAGCAGCGAATTCGTAACCAGTGTTATCTGTCTTAGTGCTGTTAACTTTGTCTTGACCGTCAACGAATGTACCAGCGAAGTATAGGTCGTTGATTGAGTAAGATGCTGCAAGCATGTATTGGTCAGAAGACGCATTGTTACCAGTGTTTTGGTCTGCGTAACCAGCACCTAGTTTAACGCCTGTTTCACCTAGAGCGTAGATAGCAGATAGAGAGTAACCGTCTGTCTTGTTATCAGAGTAGAAGTCACCGTTTGTGTCTGCGTTGCCGTTCTCATCTACATTGATACGGTCAGCAAAACGGTAGCTTGCTTTAACACCTAGGTCAGCAAATTGACCTTTGTAAGTAAGCATGTTGTCTGTACGGTCTGCAACTGCAATTTTGTACGCAGCAGAGTTACCGTGGTAAGCCATGATATCGGTAAAGTCAGTGATAACGCCTAAAGCACCTTCGTTTTTACCGTAAGTCACTTCACCGAAGTCACCGCCGATACCAGCGTAGGCATAACGGTTATCAATAGTATCAGTACCGCTGTCTTTTTTAGAGCCGTTAGCGTTGTAGTCTGAAGTAGTAAACTCACCTTCGTAGAAACCAACACCGTAAAGGCCATCAGTGATCTGTGCTTTACCTAGGAAGTTAAGACGGATACGAGAGTTGTCTTGAGCTTTACCATCTTGTACAGATAGACGCGCTTCAGCACGGCCGCCCATTTCGATAGAGTTACCGTCTTGGTTGTAGATTTCTGCCGCGTTTGCGCCAGTTGCCACTGCTGCAGCTGAAACTGCTAAAGCAATCAGAGTTTTGTTCATCTTATTAGTCCTAATTTACTGTCCATAAATAGTTATTTTGCGAGCCATGCCCCACTGATGGTTCATACTCTACTTATTGTTCCAGTGAATCAATGTTCATATGTGAGACATTAGTCATAAATATGAAATAAACAGATTCACTGTCCGAACAACTGGTGAGCAATGTTGTACCGCTAAAGTTCCTTAAAGAGGTAGTAAAACGATATAAAAGCTCGTTATGAACAGTGTTTTATTTTGGGTAAAAAATTATCAAGTATATGACTTTGTTTGATTTTTTGTTCTTGTTGAACGAAATGTAAATAAGAATGGATTTATTTTTTTTTATTCATCTAAGTGATTAATAAACTTAATTTTTGCTAAGTATAATCTTGGCCAATTTCTATACAGGGGTGTTTTTCACCCCCTGATGGATTTAAGGTGATTTAGTTGCTAAGTTTGTTTACACTAGAAGAAATCGTTAGTTAACTCACTACCTAATCCTGTGGATTGGGTAGTTTTGTTTTGTCCAAAGAGAACTTTGGCAAAGAGGTACAGAATGGAAAAAGTCCCAATGACACTGCGTGGCGAACAGCAGCTACGCGTAGAACTAGAGCGCCTACTAAAGCTTCGCCCTCAAATTTCAGAAGCGATTGCTGAAGCACGCGAACTGGGCGATCTTAAAGAGAATGCCGAGTACCACGCAGCACGTGAAGAGCAGGGTATCTGTGAAGCGCAAATTCGTGATATCGAATACAAGCTGTCTGTGGCACAAGTGATCGACGTGACGACAATGGATAACAACGGTAAAGTTATCTTTGGCTCAACGGTTACACTGATTGATGTGGATACTGAAGAAGAGAAAACCTACCAAATCGTGGGTGATGATGAAGCGGATATCAAAGCGGGTCGTATTTCAGTGAGCTCTCCAATTGCTCGTGGCCTGATCGGCAAAATGGAAGGTGACGAAGTCGTGATTTCTACGCCAGGTGGTGAGCGTGATTTCGAAATCGATAGCGTAGAATACATTTAAGCTTAATCAATCAGCCTAAATATCAAAAAAGGTCGCAGATGCGACCTTTTTTATTACCGAGATTCGTAAGATTACTTACGTGGTATTTCGATTTTACGCTCTTCGCTTTGACGGAAAAGCACAAGTGTTTTACCAATAACTTGTACTTTTTCAGCTTTTGTTTCACGAACGATAGCGTCAATGATTAGGTTTTTAGTATCGCGATCTTCAGATGCAACTTTAACCTTGATCAGCTCGTGGTGGTTTAGAGCGATTTCGATTTCCGCTAGAACAGCTTCAGTTAGTCCATTTGCGCCCATAAGCACAACAGGTTTTAGACTGTGCGCTAGGCCTTTTAGATGCTGCTTTTGTTTAGTGCTTAGGTTCATTACGCGGCCAATTTTCTTTACTATAAGGGTTGAAAAATACCATTTTAACGCCATCTAACCTTGAAGACTATAATTTATTGGGTTAGTTGCTCCCTCTATCTATTAGGAAACCAATGAGTAAACAGAAACACTCGGCCAGTTCTGGTCGCTGGTTAAAAGAGCATTTTGATGATAAGTACGCGAACGAAGCTCGTAAAAAAGGTTATCGTTCAAGAGCTTATTTTAAAATTGAAGAGATCCAGACTAAAGATAAACTGCTAAAACCAGGTATGACGGTTGTCGATTTGGGTGCAGCTCCAGGTGGCTGGTCTCAATATGCTGCTAAGCTAATAGGTGAAGAAGGGCAAATCATTGCGTGTGACCTACTACCAATGGACCCGATTGCTGGCGTAAGCTTCTTACAAGGTGATTTTCGCGAAGAAGCGGTGCTAGATGCTCTACTAGAGCGCATTCAACCTTCAATGGTCGATGTGGTTATGTCTGACATGGCACCTAATATCGCGGGCAATAACTCAGTAGATCAGCCTCGCGCTATGTATTTAGTTGAATTGGCTTTAGATATGTGTCGACAAGTTCTAGCCCCTAATGGTAGCTTTGTTGTAAAGGTTTTCCAGGGGGAAGGCTTCGATCAGTTTGTGAAAGAAGTCCGCGACATGTTTAAAGTCGTAAAAATTAGAAAACCTGACTCATCACGAGCCCGCTCGAGAGAAGTCTTCGTTGTAGCCACTGGTTACAAAGGTTAACTATTTTGCCTTCTGGGAGGCAAGTTAACACTATAGCTACAGGTTATAAACTGTAGTACCCTACCTTTAATTACAATTAGTTATCGAGAGGCTGACACCTTGAGTGACATGGCAAAAAATTTAATTCTGTGGCTTGTTATCGCTGTCGTATTGATGTCGGTATTCCAGAGCTTTGGCCCTGGGGAAAGTAATGGCAGAGCGGTGGATTACACCACGTTTGTACAGGAAGTTGGCCAAGGCCAGATTCAGGAAGCAACTTTTAAAGACGGTGAGATCTCTTTCACTCGTCGTGGCGGCGGCTCGCGTTATGTTACTTACATGCCGGTCTACGACCAAAAGCTACTTGATGACCTAATTAACCAAAACGTAAAAGTACAAGGTACGCCTCCTGAAGAGCAGAGCTTACTAGGTACAATCTTTATTTCTTGGTTCCCAATGATCTTACTGATTGGTGTGTGGATTTTCTTCATGCGTCAAATGCAAGGCGGCGGCGGTAAAGGCGCGATGTCTTTCGGTAAGAGCAAAGCTCGTATGATGAGCGAAGAGCAAATCAAGACTACTTTTGCAGACGTTGCCGGTTGTGACGAAGCAAAAGAAGACGTAAAAGAACTGGTAGATTACCTACGTGATCCGAGCCGCTTCCAGAAACTGGGCGGTAAGATTCCTACAGGTGTTCTAATGGTAGGTCCTCCTGGTACAGGTAAAACGCTTCTAGCGAAAGCCATTGCCGGTGAGGCGAAAGTGCCATTCTTTACTATTTCTGGTTCTGACTTCGTTGAAATGTTCGTTGGTGTTGGTGCATCTCGTGTACGTGACATGTTCGAGCAGGCAAAGAAAGCAGCACCTTGTATCATCTTTATCGATGAGATCGATGCCGTAGGTCGTCAGCGTGGCGCTGGTGTTGGTGGTGGTCACGATGAACGTGAACAAACACTAAACCAAATGCTTGTTGAGATGGATGGTTTCGAAGGTAACGAAGGTATCATCGTTATCGCTGCGACTAACCGTCCAGACGTACTTGACCCAGCACTGCTTCGTCCTGGTCGTTTCGACCGCCAAGTTGTGGTTGGTCTACCAGATGTGCGTGGCCGTGAGCAGATCCTAAAAGTACATATGCGTAAAGTCCCTCTTTCAGGTGACGTAGAGCCATCTCTAATCGCACGTGGTACTCCTGGCTTCTCTGGTGCTGACCTTGCTAACCTAGTGAACGAAGCAGCACTGTTTGCCGCTCGCGGTAATAAGCGCAATGTGTCTATGGTTGAGTTTGAACTGGCGAAAGACAAGATCATGATGGGTGCAGAGCGCCGTTCTATGGTGATGTCGGAAGAGACAAAAGAATCAACCGCGTACCACGAAGCGGGTCACGCGATTGTTGGTCGCCTTGTTCCTGAACATGACCCAGTGTACAAAGTGTCGATCATTCCTCGTGGCCGTGCACTCGGTGTGACTATGTACTTACCAGAGCAAGATCGCGTAAGTATGTCTCGTCAGCATCTAGAGTCTATGGTTTCAAGCCTATATGGTGGTCGTCTAGCTGAAGAACTCATCTACGGTGCAGACAAAGTATCAACAGGCGCTTCAAACGATATCGAACGTGCTACCGATATTGCTCGTAAGATGGTGACTCAGTGGGGCTTCTCTGAAAAGCTTGGTCCTCTTCTCTATGCAGAAGAAGAAGGTGAAGTCTTCCTAGGTCGCAGCGTGACTCAGACTAAACATATGTCTGATGACACCGCTAAGCTGATTGATACTGAAATTCGTCAAATCATCGACCGCAACTACGCTCGTGCTAAGAAGATCCTTGAAGAAAACATGGATATCATGCATGCAATGAAAGATGCATTGATGAAGTACGAGACCATTGATGCGGGTCAGATTGATGACCTAATGGATCGCAAAGAAGACATTCGCGAACCAGCAGGTTGGGGTGACAATGCGAACAAACCGGAAGCGAAGCCTGAAGAAAAGACAGAAGGCAAAGCGGAAGAGAAACCAGCAGAGCAACCTGTAGAAGATAAAGCGACAACTGAAGAACAATCAGTAGAAGCGCCTGAGAAAAAAGACTCAGAGTAATCGAAAACGATAAAATAAACCCCGGGGAAACTCGGGGTTTTTGTATTTATTATGATAATGACGGCAAACAGCAAAACCTTAGACTTATCGACACCTCAAGTCATGGGCATACTTAATGTCACACCAGATTCTTTCTCTGATGGTGGACAGTTCAGCTCTCTCGACAATGCCCTTCAGCAAGCGAAACGTATGATTGAAGCAGGTGTGACTATCATCGATGTTGGTGGTGAGTCTACACGACCGGGCGCCCCAGACGTCGCATTGGAAGAAGAGCTCAATCGTGTTATCCCTGTTATCAAAGCCATTCGTCAGCACTACGATGTCTGGATCTCTATCGACACCAGTAAAGCGGAAGTGATGCGACAAGCTGCGAGTGCTGGTGCTGATATCATTAACGATGTTCGAGCCTTGCAAGAACCGGGTGCGCTAGAAGTGGCGGCCGAAACCGGTCTGCCAGTGTGTTTGATGCACATGCAAGGCCAACCTAGGACGATGCAAGCGAACCCTCACTATGAAGATTTACTGAAAGAGGTGGGAGAGTTTCTTGAAGAACGCATTACCGCTTGTGAACAGGTTGGTATCCCTAGAGAGAAATTGATTCTCGATCCCGGCTTTGGCTTTGGCAAAACCATTGAGCATAATTATCACATGCTTGCTCATTTGGAGCAGTTCCATCAGTTTGGTTTGCCAATCCTCGCGGGGATGTCTCGCAAGTCTATGATCTTCAAATTATTAGAAAAAGCCCCTTCAGAGTGTGTGGCTGCTAGCGTGGGTTGCGCTACAATTGCTGCCATGAAAGGGGCTCAAATTATTCGTGTTCATGATTTTGAACAAACGCTTGATGCTGTAAAAATCGTCTCAATGGTTAACGCTAACCGTTGAGGGTGAAAAAGAAAAAGGAATCATCATGTCTAATCAAAGACGTTATTTCGGAACCGATGGTGTTCGTGGCAAAGTGGGTCAGTACCCAATTACTCCTGATTTTATTTTGAAGCTGGGCTGGGCTGCAGGGCGGGTTTTAGCCAAGCAAGGCACGAAGAAAGTGATCATTGGTAAAGATACACGTATCTCTGGCTACATGCTTGAATCAGCGCTGGAAGCCGGCCTTGCTGCAGCGGGTCTAAAAGCAACCTTCACTGGGCCTATGCCAACTCCTGCTGTCGCTTACCTGACACAAACGTTCCGCGCCGAAGCGGGTATTGTGATTTCGGCTTCTCATAACCCTTATTACGACAATGGCATCAAATTCTTTTCATCTGAAGGGACAAAGCTGCCTGATGATATTGAGCTTGCGATTGAAGCTGAACTGGACAAAGACATTGAATGTGTTGAATCAGCGATGCTGGGTAAAGCGACTCGCTTGAATGATGCGGCTGGTCGTTACATTGAATTTTGTAAAAGCACCTTCCCACACGACTTAAGCCTTGCAGGCAAAAAGATCGTTGTCGACTGTGCTCACGGTGCGACTTACCACATTGCTCCAGCGGTATTTAGCGAGCTTGGCGCTGACGTTATCGCGATGGGTGTTGAACCAAATGGTACGAACATCAACCATGAAGTTGGCGCTACGGATGTTCGCGCACTGCAAAAACGCGTGGTTGAAGAAGGGGCAGTACTTGGTTTAGCGTTTGATGGTGATGGTGACCGCATCATTATGGTTGATCACCTTGGTAACAAGATTGATGGTGACCAAATTGCTTATATCATTGCCCGTGATGCACTGCGCCGCGGTGAATTAAAAGGCGGTGTCGTGGGTACACTCATGACTAACCTTGGTATGGAAAATGGTCTTAAGCAGCTCGGTATTCCATTTGTTCGTGCTGCCGTCGGTGACCGTTATGTGATGGAACAGCTTTTAGCGAAAGGCTGGAAGATTGGTGCTGAAAACTCAGGTCACGTTATTTTGCTAGATAAGGTGACGACGGGTGATGCGATTGTGGCTGCACTGCAAGTACTGGCATCGGTGGTTGGTAGCGAAATGTCACTGCACGATCTGTCACAAGGTATGACGTTATACCCACAAGTTCTTGAGAACGTTCGATTTGAAGGGGATTCAAACCCACTTGAAGCGGATGCGGTGAAAGTCGCAACACAAGAAGTGGAAGCTGAATTAGGTGATAAAGGCCGAGTGCTGCTGCGTAAGTCGGGTACAGAACCTTTGATTCGCGTGATGGTAGAAGGTGAAGACGCAGAGCTTGTGCAATCATCGGCGTTAAAAATTGCTGATGCGGTAAAAGCGAGCTTTTAAGCTTCGTTAACCTCATTACTGTATATGAGAAGAGCCACTGTTTGAGTGGCTCTTTTTCGTATATTGGAGCGGAAGGCGCTTATTCTTCGCTAGTACGTTTTTTGCCCCACACCTCAATCTTGGCTTTTTTACTCAGACCAACAGCACTCAGTGTATTGCTGCCCCAGCTGTCATAAGTCATATCTAACTTCTTAAATTTTGCGTTCTCGTCACCGGGTAGTGTCCATGCTCGAGTCGACATACCTTTTGTTAGTGTTCCCATTGATTTGAGGTCTTTCGTTGAGCCATCAGACATCGTCACAACCAATTCTTTGAGGTTCACCGTTCCTTGAACAACTTTGATTTTTAGTTTGCTGAAGTTACGTTCGCTGACATAAGCAAGAGGCTCAACCGTATCGGTTTCTGATTTGTAATTAACCACTTTATCGCTGACCAGAACCCAACCCTCAGCCTCTTTGGCGTAACCTTGTGTTGCGGTAAATAGAACGAGAGATGACAGTAAAATAGTGATGAAATGTTTCATAGTGCCTCTGACTTTTGTGTTAGGATTGCCTCGTTTACACCAGTGACGACTCCTTATGCCACAACACGAGTTACAGTATTTACAAGAAATGGGGATTCAGTGTTATGAACTGAGTCACCCAGAAAGATTGCAAGGCTACCAAGCGCCAAAGTTCAGTTTGCAAGCGTCATGTAAACTCTTGTTGGTGTCTCCTGAATATCCGAAAAATCGTACAGCAGAATTGCTTGAACGCGTACTAAAGAGTATGCAGCTCTCCTTGTCGGATACTTATCACCTTCACCCCGATCAAATCGCTCAACTAACCCCTACTAATTTAGAGTGGGTATGGTTTGCTGGCTGTGAAGGAGTGGATGGAGTCGCGAGTAAAGTTCTCACTTCCCCATTGCTCTCGGGTATTGATGGCAACAACGAACAACGCCGCGCTCTTTGGCAACAAATATGCTCTTACCAATCATGATAGATTCTATTTTTCCATTAAGCGAAGAACACCTCGAACAGGTCTTTCGCATCGAATGTTCCGCCCACTCTCATCCTTGGTCTGAAACAATGATTCGAGACGTGAATAGTCGAGGAGCTCGTCACCACGTCTTAGTCACTGAAGGTCGAGTTGTTGGCTACTTTTACGCTCAAAACATTGTGGGTGAAGTCACGCTGCTCAATATTGCCGTGGATCCAGCCATGCAGGGTAAAGGATATGGGAAGGTCTTGATCGAGGCATTTCTAGATCTATGTGAGAAAGAAAACGCAGATAGTGCCTGGTTAGAGGTCCGAGAAAGTAATCAGCGTGCTGCTGACTTATATGAAGCTGTTGGTTTTAATGAAGTAGATCGCCGTCGCAACTACTACCCAACACCCAATGGCAAAGAAGACGCCATTATTATGAGTTACATCTTCTTCTAAGCTATTTTTGCACCGCTTTTATTGGCGTAGGCTCTTCAACAGGGTAGTAATTTTCTTCAAAGCGCCGCTGCACTTCAGAAGCGGGAAGTGGCTTATCAAATAAGTAACCTTGGAATTGATCACAGCCTAGTTGTTTGAGCGCGTATAACTCATGTGCATCTTCTACCCCTTCTGCAATCACTTCCAAGTTCAAACGCCTTGCTGTCATGATGATGGTATCAACAATTGCTTGGTCACTTTCGTCTAAGTGTAATTGGGTGACAAAAGAGCGATCAATCTTCAATACATCGACCGATAAGTGTTTGAGGTAACGCAGCGAAGAATAACCTGTACCGAAGTCATCAATGGACGTTTTCAGGTTATGTTCTTTCAGCTCAGCCATTTTCTGTACGGCGCCTTCGATATTTTCCAGAAGTAAGTTCTCAGTAATCTCCAACTCAATGTGCTGACCATCAATGCCTGCTTGTGTCATTGAATCGACAATGTGCTCAACAAAAGAGCTCTGCGAAAACTGTAAAGGGCTGATGTTAATGGCCAGACGTCTGAACGTATCTGGCAGCACGCCTTGCTTTTTCCAGTTGGCATATTGGTAGCAGGCTTGTTCAATGATCCAGTTACCGATCTGCAATATCTGCCCAGTTTCTTCTGCTATTGGCATGAACACACCAGGAGGCAGCACTCCTTTCGTTGGGTGGTTCCAGCGAATTAAGGCTTCGACACCAATAATATGATGCTTGTCGTCCACTTGGGGCTGGTAATAAAGTTCAAGTTGACCATTATTGAGCGCTTCATGCAGTCCTTTTTCTATCTCAAGGAAAGATTCGACTTGCGCTTGCATTTCGGGCTCGTAGAACATGTATTTGTTCCGGCCAGCAACTTTAGCACGGTATAGCGCGGTATCCGCCTGACGAAGTACATCGATGTTCGTGCTGCCCACGGATGGGAAAACGGCAATGCCAACACTCACGGTGCAGTAAAGTTGGTGATCATCAATCGAGTAGGGATTGGAGATAAGTGCGAGGAGCTGTTGGGCTAAATCATGGGCGCGTTCTGTGGTCACATCAGGTAATAGGATCGCAAACTCATCCCCGCCAATTCTCGCTGCGGTAAAAGATCCTTGCAACCAAGCTTCTATCCTCATTGAAATGGCTTTAATGAGATGATCCCCAATGGTGTGACCCAGTGAATCGTTAATTGTCTTAAATCGATCTAAATCGAGATAAAACAGCGCACCCACTTGGTTGTTCTTGCTTGCTGTTGTGATTGATTCTTCCAAGGTTTGAAGTAATAGGCTTCGATTGGCAAGGCCAGTTAACGAGTCATAGTAGGCGAGTTGATTCAATTGAACTGCAGCGGCTTCACGGTCTTTCCACAAACTATGGAAGGTCTTGGCTAAATGACCGAGTTCGTCATCCCGATAGAGTGTTGGCGGTGGAACATCACGATTGCTATTTTGTAATGAACGAACCCACTCAATCAAAGTGACGAGAGGCTTTGATAACTTCTGATAAAAGAACAGCAGTAAAATAGAGGTGAGCAGGATGTTTCTAAATAGGTCAAACAGCAATATCTGCGTCGTCTTAGCAATGAAATCCCGCGCAATGTAAGAGCCGTTAACGGAAAAACTTAACGTGCCAACCACCACATTAGAGTTAGGCTGATGAAGGTCAGAAGTATAGATTGGTGTTGTCGGTGTTAGATAACTGGACAGCGCTTCAGCAAAATCACCCTGTAGAGAGATATTTTTTTCTTTCTCGGTGAGGGTATCGCCAAAGTCATCGATGATTTGCACTTTATAGATGGCGCTGTCCATCATTAAACTAGAGGCCACTTGTTCTGCGAGGAGCTGATTAAGGTGATAAGCGGCTTGACTGGCATTTGAGTAGTTCTGTAATAGCTTAAACTGATAATGCTCTTCAATGCGCTGCTGCTCCTGATGAACATCCACCAAGATATGGTACAAACTAAAGCCGATCCCTAAGATAACGGATACTAGGAATACTGTTTTGGCTTGTCTAAACGCGAGTGAGTTTATTTTTTTGTTTTCAGCCATAGTCGAGATAAGCTCCTTCTACTCCTTTAGTTATAGTCCATATTTATTGATATTTTAATTTGTAGCGTTCTAGAAACACTTTTTCGCTCAATTTCATGGATGAAGTTGCCCCACAGAACAATATAAGCGAAAATACCGCGCAAAATTGAATCGAACAGATAGAGCCATTATTGTGACTTGTTCGATATGGCTCCTAGACAGAAGAAGACCCTTTCATGTCAAATACTCCTTTTCTTAGCGAAGTATCTAAGCGTAGAACGTTCGCTATCATCTCTCACCCGGATGCGGGTAAAACGACCATTACTGAAAAAGTACTGTTATTCGGAAACGCAATCCAAAAAGCAGGTACGGTTAAAGGCCGTGGTAACGCTCAGCATGCGAAATCTGACTGGATGGAGATGGAAAAAGAGCGTGGTATCTCGGTAACAACGTCGGTAATGCAGTTTCCATACAACGATTGCTTGGTAAACCTACTCGATACTCCAGGACACGAAGACTTCTCGGAAGATACCTACCGTACCCTAACAGCGGTTGACTCATGTCTAATGGTTATCGATGCCGCAAAAGGTGTCGAAGACCGTACTCGTAAGCTGATGGAAGTAACGCGTCTACGTGATACACCAATCGTCACCTTCATGAACAAATTGGATCGCGACGTTCGTGATCCAATGGAAGTTCTAGATGAAGTAGAAAGCGAGCTTGGTATGGCATGTGCGCCAATCTCTTGGCCGATCGGCTGTGGTAAAGAATTTAAAGGTGTTTACCACATTCACCGTGATGAAACGATTCTGTATGAATCAGGCCACGGTCACGAGATCCAAGACGTTCGCATCATCAAAGGTCTAGATAACCCAGAACTTGATGAACAAGTCGGTGAAGACCTCGCAGCAAGCGTACGTGACGAACTAGAACTCGTTATGGGCGCATGTCCTGAGTTCGATCATGAATTGTTCCTAGCCGGTGAACTCACGCCAGTTTACTTTGGTACTGCATTGGGCAACTTCGGTGTAGACCACATGCTAGATGGCCTAACAAAGTGGGCGCCAGCACCTAAAAACCGTCAAGCGGTTGAGCGTGATGTTGAAGCGAACGAAGAAGAGTTCTCTGGTTTTGTATTCAAGATTCAAGCAAACATGGACCCGAAACACCGTGACCGTATTGCTTTCATGCGTATCGTATCAGGTACCTACAAGCAAGGTATGAAGATGAACCACGTTCGTACAGGTAAAAAAGTCAGTATTTCTGATGCGGTTACCTTTATGGCGGGTGACCGTTCTCGTGCTGAAAATGCGTATGCAGGTGACATCATCGGTCTGCACAACCACGGCACAATCCAAATTGGTGATACCTTCACTCAAGGCGAAGCGTTGAAGTTCTCAGGTATTCCCAACTTCGCTCCAGAACTGTTCCGTCGTATTCGTCTAAAAGATCCATTGAAGCAGAAGCAGCTACTCAAAGGTTTGGTTCAGCTTTCTGAAGAAGGTGCGGTACAGGTATTCCGTCCGCTACAAAATAACGATCTAATCGTAGGTGCAGTTGGTGTGCTTCAGTTTGATGTAGTCGTTGCGCGTCTAAAAGCAGAATACAACGTAGAAGCAATCTACGAAGGTGTGAACGTTGCAACAGCACGTTGGGTAGAGTGTGGCGATGTGAAGAAGCTAGAAGAGTTTAAGCGTAAGAACCAAGCTAACCTAGCACTAGATGGTGGCGATAACCTGTCGTACATCGCACCAACGATGGTGAACCTAAATCTAGCGAAAGAGCGTTTTCCAGAGGTTGAGTTTCGCGCGACTCGCGAACACTAATCTTCTGTGCCTTTGCTGCGATAGCGGCGTTGACAGCGTAAACTCACCTTAGTCACGTAGCGCACTACGCTCCCAAGGCTGAGTTTACTTGTCGCCTTGCTCTCACAACAAATGCTTTGATGAATCGTTTCTGAAATACCGCCTTATTAAGGCGGTATTTTTTAGGCCGTCATTCCTTAGAACGAAGAATGAGTGAGTAAGGAATCTCTCAAAGCGAGTCGCTATCTCGATGAGATCCCCAACTCGCTCGTTCTTCACTCTTGAGGATGACGAGCCTGTCTGAGCTTGAATATATGCGCGTCATTCCTTAGAACGACGAAGGAGTGAGTAAGGAATCTCTTAAAACAAGTCGCTATCTTGATGAGCTCCCCAACTCGTTCGTACCTCACTCTTGAGGATGACGAGTCTTACTATGATTGAATAAAAAAGGGTTGATGCTTTCACATCAACCCTTTTCAGTTTTATCGAATCAAGACGTTACTTTTTCTTCTTAGCGACTTTCTTCTTACCTTTTGCCGCTACTTTCTTTTTGTCGTCTTTCTTTTTGTTCTTTTTCTTAAACACAGGTTTTTTGTGTTTAGGGCGCATCTCTTTAATGAAGCGCTCTTTGATGTCTTCTTTTACGTAGCGAGCGACGCGATCAAGCATTGGTTGGTCATGCGCTTCAACAATAGATACCGCATTACCTTTCTTACCAGCACGAGCCGTTCGACCAATGCGGTGTAGATAGACGTCTGCGCTGCGTGGCATATCGTAGTTGATAACATGGCTTACGTCAGGCAGGTCGATACCACGCGCGGCAACGTCTGTCGCAAGTAGTACGTTAACCGTACCATCACGGAAGCGTGAAATCGCATTGTTACGGCGATCCTGTGGCATTTCGCCTTGAATCCAAGAACAAGGGATTTGCGCCTTTTCTAGTTCAGCACGAAGCTCTGCAAGACGCTCGCGCGTTTTTAAGAACACGATAGAGCGTTCTGCTTGATCGGTAATGATCTTCTTCAGAAGTTCTAGTTTGTGGTTCGCATCATCCGCGCGGTGATACCACTGAGAAATCTTCTTACGTTCACGACGTGATGGCTCGGCATCGATTTCAGCTGGATCTTTGAGTAGATCGGCGGTGAAACCCTCAACACCTTTACCTTCAAGCGTAGCTGAGAACAGTAAGGTTTGTTTACGCCAGCGACACTCATTCGACAGGCGATCGACGGTTGGGCCAAAGCCCATGTCTAGCATGCGGTCTGCTTCATCAAGAATTAACCACTCAATCGCACGACAATCAAAGCGTTCTGCTCGGATGTACTCCATCAAACGTCCTGGTGTTGCAACCACGATATCTTGGGTTTTTGCAAGGATATCTGCGTGTTCTTGGTATTGAACACCACCCGTGATGGTGAAGATCTTTAAGTTTGTGTGCTTAGCCAGTGCTCGCGCTTGATCAGCAACTTGCATCGCTAATTCGCGAGTAGGAGTCAGGATCAAAATACGAGCAGGACCAGGCTTGCGGCGAGGGAAGTCTTGTAAAAACTGCAGTGCTGGTAATGCGAACGCCGCTGTTTTACCTGTCCCAGTTGGCGCAGATGCAAGTACATCACGACCATCTAAAGCTTGTGGAATAGCTTCAGCTTGAATCTGTGTTGGGCGGTCATAACCCATTTCTTCAATGGCGAGGAGTAGGTTAGGGTCTAACTCTAATTCAGCGAAATTTCTGATCACTATGGGTCTCCACAAGCGAGTTGGTGTGAGCTTCAAATTTAAGGGGTCGTATTATAGAGCGTTCGGTGATAAGGATCACACCTTATTTTTACATCTTAAGATAAAAGGCTTGGGTCAGTGCGACAAACTCGTCGCTGTAGCTGCCGTTGTGATGGATAGTAAGTTCACTACACTCTGTTCTGTTGCCGTTTTTTCCTATTTGAATCAATAGTCTATTGGCTTCTTTGCGTTCAGTCGGTTTCACATAACACAGACGTTGAACCACCCAGCCTTGTTGCTTTGCTAATTCAACAAAAATTTCCCCTTCTACTTTTGGTAGTACAAAGCTGGCTGTGCCCTGCTCATTGAGCAGTGACATACAACGCTTTAAAAGATCATCGTGGCGCAAGGAGTCTGTGTGTCTTGCTGTCGCTCGGCTTTTCGCTTGCGCTTGTTCCCCGTTATTAAAATAAGGTGGGTTACAAATAATAGCATCAAACGAATGCTCGAAATTGTGGCAGAGAATATCGCCATCATTCAGTGTTAATCGCTCTGACCAAAGTGATTGTTCAAAATTGAATTTAGCCGCTTCTAAAGCATGTTGGTCAATATCAATCGCTTCTATATTCACCAGAGAATTTCGCTGCGCGCACATCAAACTGAGTAGCCCAGTACCGGTCCCGATATCCAGTAACGTCTTCGCTTGTTCAATGTTTGCCCAGGCTCCGAGAAGGACACCGTCCGTACTGACCGGCATGCCTGAGTAACCACCTTCAATTTTGAACTGTTTAAAATCAAAGCTTTTTGTCTTTTTCATAAGATTTTATGTTTGTCGGTACTTGTTGTTATTTTGAGTTAAATGATCTGTTGTTAAATAATTGTTTGGTTATTTATTCTGCTTGTTTTGGGTTTGTAGCAAAACTTGGTTAGTTAATCGGGCTGGTTATTTTTATATGACTAGTGATATATGCTGCATTTAAACGTTTTATGTAAATTTATATGGCGTTTTTTGTCTGTGACTTGCCACTCAATCAGGATTTCGTCATTATGCGCGCCTAAATTTTATAGAGTGGACATTGTTTTGTACTACTCAGCATACACAACATCACATCAATAATAACTCAAGGGTCGACTGTGAATCAGACTTTAAAACTAACAGATATTATTGCGGTAGGCTTTATGCTTTTCGCTTTCTTTTTAGGTGCAGGTAACATCATTTTTCCACCTCTAGCGGGTCAGCTTGCAGGTGATAACCTTCTTCCTGCAATGACAGGCTTCCTTCTCACTGCGGTAGGTCTACCTCTTATTACTATCGTTGCTATCGCAGTGGCTGGTGGAACGTGGGAACATTTAACAAAAGATCTGCCAAAGCGTGCTGCGATGGTAATGGCGGTGCTGATCTTTATTATTATCGGTCCTGCGTTTGCCGCGCCTCGTACTGGCCTAGTGGCTTATGAGATGGCGGTAAAACCATTCTTTATTGATGCGACGCAAGCTCACCTAACGATCTTCTCTATTCTTTTCTTTGCTGTTGCGATGTTCTTCGCGTGGTCACAAGGCAAACTGATTGATGTGATTGGTAAAGTGTTGACGCCAGTTCTTTTCATCGGCCTGATTATTCTAGCGGCAGCGGTATTTATTGACCCACAAGGTGAAATGATCGCAGCGCAAGGTGAATACCTAACGCACCCACTGCAAAAAGGTTTCCTTGAAGGCTATAACACTATGGATACGTTTGGTTCACTGATGTTTGGTGTACTGATCGTTGATGCATTGCGCCAAAAAGGCATTACTGAGCAAAAACCAACAGCGAAGTACCTAATCAGTGCGGCATGTATTGCAGCAGCTGGTCTAACGTTTGTGTACGTTTCACTGTTCTACTTGGGCGCAACCAGCTCGGCAGTCGCAGCAGGCGCAGACAACGGCGGTGTTGTACTTAGCCTTTATGTACAATCTCTGTTTGGTCCTTACGGTCAAATCGTTCTGTCTGTGATTGTACTTCTGGCGTGTCTAACGACAGCGATTGGTCTTATTTCAGCGTGTTCTGATTACTTTAGCTCGCTAACGCCAATGTCATACAAGACTTGGGTCATCATTAACGGTGTAGCGTGTGCGACGGTAGCAAATGTAGGTCTATCTCAACTGATTGCTTTGTCTGTTCCAGTTCTATTTGCACTTTACCCAGTTGCGATTGCTTTGGTTGCCCTGACGTTTATTCGTAAGATGCTGCCAAATCCCAAAGCGGCGTACCGTGTGGTTATTCTAGTATCATTGCTATTTGCTCTTATTGATGCAGCAAAAGTAGCGGGTGTGGATGTGTCTGCATTGAACATGCTACCACTGTTTGATATTGGTATGGGCTGGCTACTACCGACGGTTGTGGCAATGATCGCGATGCTTTTTGTTGGCAAATCTGAGCAGCCGGAGCTAGCAGAAGAAACGGCATAATCAATCAGTAAAGCTGAATCAATGATCCCCTGTCGCGTAAGGCGTGACAGGGGATTTTTTATATCGGTGGATTTTTATTCGCCTGCAAAAAAAATCTGTATCTTCATCACACTTTTGAGTACAATTCTCCGGTTAAATTCTACTCATAAATGTTGAGCAAACATGTTTGAAATCAATCCTATTAAAAACCGCCTGAAGGACGTGTCTGAGCGCACAAATGTCCTGAGGGGGTACCTTTGACTATGACGCTAAACAAGAGCGTCTAGAAGAAGTCAACGCAGAACTAGAACAACCGGATGTATGGAACGAGCCTGAACGTGCGCAAGCGCTAGGTAAAGAACGTTCTGCATTAGAAGCGGTTGTAGAGACGATTGATCAACTTGAGCAAGGTGTTGAAGACGTTGATGGTCTTTTAGAACTTGCGGTTGAAGAAGAAGATCAAGAAACGTTTGACGAAATCGAACCGGAACTGGCAGAGCTAGAAGCGAAGCTAGAGAAACTTGAATTCCGCCGTATGTTCTCTGGCGACCACGATGCATCAGACTGCTACATCGACTTGCAGTCAGGTTCAGGTGGTACAGAGGCGCAAGACTGGACTTCAATGATGCTACGTATGTACCTTCGTTGGGCTGAAGCGAAAGGCTTTAAGACTGAGGTTATCGAAGTATCAGAAGGTGAAGTTGCAGGCCTTAAAGGCGCAACGGTTAAGATTTCTGGCGAATACGCTTACGGTTGGTTACGCACTGAGACTGGTGTTCACCGTCTAGTTCGTAAATCGCCATTTGACTCGAGCGGTCGTCGTCATACTTCGTTTGCTTCTGCGTTTATCTACCCAGAGATTGATGACAACATCGACATCGACATTAACCCTTCTGACCTACGTATTGACGTATACCGTGCATCAGGTGCCGGTGGTCAGCACGTTAACACCACGGAATCTGCGGTACGTATTACTCACGTTCCAACAAATACTGTGGTTCAATGTCAGAATGATCGTTCTCAGCATAAGAACAAAGACCAAGCGATGAAGCAGCTTCGTGCAAAACTGTTTGAATTAGAGATTCAAAAGCAGAATGCAGAGAAGCAAGCAAATGAAGATGCAAAATCTGACATCGGTTGGGGTAGCCAAATCCGCTCTTACGTACTTGATGACTCACGCATCAAAGATCTACGTACAGGCGTAGAAAACCGCAATACTCAAGCGGTTTTAGACGGCGACTTAGACAAATTTATCGAAGCTAGCCTGAAATCAGGCCTGTAAGCTTTTCACCGAAAAAACACTCGTTACTAACGAAAAACAGGATACATCGAAAATGACTGATGCTGTTCAAAACGAAAACCAACAAGAAGAAAACAAGCTGATCGCTGAGCGTCGTAGCAAACTGGACCATATCCGCCAGAACTGCAAAGCAAACGGTCACCCAAATGATTTCCGCCGTGAGCACCTAGCAGGCGATCTTCAAGCGGAATTCGGTGAAAAGACGAAGGAAGAGCTAGAAGAGTTAAACCACGTTGTTGCAATCGCTGGTCGTGTAATGGCTAAGCGTGGTCCATTCCTAGCAATCCAAGAAACATCTGGCCGTATCCAAGCATACGCAGCAAAAGATGTTCAAAAAGAGCTGAAAGAGAAATACCAAGGCCTAGATATCGGTGACATCATCGGTGTTAAAGGTGCACTTCACAAGTCAGGTAAAGGTGACCTTTACGTGAACATGGAATCTTACGAGCTGCTAACGAAAGCACTTCGTCCACTTCCAGAGAAGTTCCACGGTCTAACTGACCAAGAGATGCGTTACCGTCAGCGTTACGTTGACCTGATCGTGAACCAAGATTCACGTGAAGCGTTCATCATCCGTTCTAAGCTTGTATCGGCTATCCGTAACTTCATGAGCTCAAAAGGCTACCTAGAAGTTGAAACGCCAATGATGCACGTGATCCCAGGTGGTGCAACGGCTCGTCCATTCATCACTCACCACAATGCACTAGACATCGACATGTACCTACGTGTTGCACCTGAGCTTTACCTTAAGCGTCTAGTAGTAGGTGGTTTTGACCGTGTATTCGAGATCAACCGTAACTTCCGTAACGAAGGTCTTTCTCCGCGTCACAACCCAGAATTCACTATGATGGAATTCTACCAAGCGTACTCTGACTACAAAGATCTGATGGATCTGACAGAAGAGATGCTAAGCACAGTCGCAATGGATGTTCTTGGTTCAACGTCTATGCCTTACGGTGATGAAACGGTTGAATTTGGTGGCACTTACGCACGTCTAAGCATGTTCGATGCTATCAAGCAATACAACCCAGACCATGCTGAAATTCAAGCACTAACAGAAGCGGATCTACAAGACCGTGAGAAGATGGTAGCCATCGCGAAATCTGTACATGTGGAAGTAGAAACATTCTGGACATGTGGTCAGCTTCTTGAAGAGATCTTTGGTGAAACGGCTGAGCCTCAGCTAATCCAACCAACGTTCATCACTGGCTATCCAGCGGACATTTCTCCACTAGCACGTCGTAGCGATGACAACCCATTCTTCACTGACCGCTTCGAGTTCTTTATCGGTGGCCGTGAAGTAGCGAACGGCTTCTCAGAGCTTAACGATGCAGAAGACCAAGACGAGCGTTTCAAAGCGCAAGTTAACGCGAAAGATGCTGGTGATGATGAAGCAATGTACTACGATGCAGACTACATTACTGCACTAGAGCACGGTCTACCGCCAACAGCAGGTCAGGGTATCGGTATCGATCGCCTAGCAATGCTATTTACTAACACGCACACAATCCGTGACGTGATTCTATTCCCAGCGATGCGCCCGCAAGCGTAAGCGAGAGAAATAGACGATTTGAAAAGCCACCTTCGGGTGGTTTTTTTTGTTTCTAGCTGATGGCCTATATCGATCGGGCCTGTCGCGTTTTAGAAGGTCAAAATAAAACGCTTGATGATCTTATACGGTTGTGTATTCTGTAAATTAATCATTTAATTGAACTAAGGATTCTCAATTATGTTTCGTCACCATAAGGAAAGCTTCGACAAAGCCTCTCGTCAATCATTGTTTAATGCACTTCTGGCACTGCGAGAAACTCGCACAAAAATTGCGAGCATTAAAAAATGATGTTCTGTAAGTGATTGAAAAACACAAATAAATCACAAATTACTTTGAATCCTCTCCCACAACTTCTGGAAAATAGTCAATTGAGTCGCTAGTCTTATTATTGAGACAGATTCTCTCGCCGAGTCTCTATAATGTAACCACATAAATGTTTCATGTGCTTTCGAGTGCGCATTATTTACGTTATCAATAATAAGGAACTCGCTTCATGGGTAGTCAATTCCGAATGGATTCCGTTCCAGGTTCGTTAGTTGTCGTGGGGGGAACCTATGAGCCTTGGTTATCAGTATTAGAACAAGTTGGTTGGAGATGTACCCAGTGTGCGGATTTGCGTAAAGCGGATGAGTTATTTACTGAGACAGGCCCTTGTATCGGTATTGTTGACCTTAGCCACGATGAATTTAGTTTAAACGGGATTGCCAATTTGGTTAGCAAGCACAAGCAGGTGCGCTGGCTAGCTTTTATCCGTGAATCTCAGCTTAGCTCAGACACCATCTGCCAGTTTATCGTAAACTTCTGTATCGATTTCTTTACCGCGCCGATTCCAGATGCTCAGTTACTCAGCACGATTGGTCACCAGCTAGGGATGCTCAAGCTTGAGAAAAAAGTCTGGCCTCACTACGGTAACCAGAGTGATATGGGCTTAATTGGTGACTCCATGCCGCTTAAGCGTTTACGTGATCAGATTAAACGTATTGGTCCAACGGACGTTTCTATTCTTATTTATGGTGAAAGTGGTACCGGTAAAGAGACGGTTGCTCGCGCTGTTCACAAAACTTCGGCTCGTGCCAACAAAGAGTTTATCTCGGTCAACTGTCGAGCAATGTCTGAAAGGCGTATTGAAAGCGATCTGTTTGGTATCAACCGCGAAGATCGCAGTGAACCCTCTATCCTAGAGAGAGCCGACGGCGGGACGATTTTACTCAACGATATTCTGACGTTACCGAAATCTCAGCAGATAAACCTGCTGCGCTTTCTTCAAGAGGGGATGGTCGATACCGCTTCAGGTCGCCGAGAGGTGGATGTGCGTGTACTGGCAGCCAATTCCGCAGACATAGAAAAAGCGCTGATTGACGGTGATTTCAATGAAGAGCTTTATCATTACATCAATGTACTGAGAATTAATGTACCAAGCTTGAAAGAGCGTGCTGGTGACATTGCGATTTTGGCACGTCACTTCTTACAGGAATATTCAAAGGAGTACAATGCTCAAGCTCGTAGCTTCACAGAAGAAGCGGCTCGAGCTCTAACTCGCTATCATTGGCCTGGTAATGTGCGTGAGCTGATGAATCAGATTAAGCGTATTGTTTTGATGTCTGATACGGTGATGTTGGATGAAGAACACCTCGACTTGCCAAAACGTAGCGATAGCCGCCGCAGCTTGAAGAGTATCCGTGAGCGTAGTGAGCGTGATGCATTGCTATTGGTTCTAGAATCTCATGCCGGTCAAGTTTCTATGGCCGCGAAGGAGCTGGGTGTATCACGTGCAACAATGTATCGTTTATTGAACAAGCATAATTTGATTTCAGACGTCCCAGCCTAACTTTATGTTTTGTAATAGAAAAGCCACGTTATGTTTAATGTGGCTTTTTTGTTTTTATAAAATTATTCACTACTAATGTTATATAACCAGTGTGAATGTCTTATAACTTCAAGTTTAGTTTGGTTGTTTTTAGGTAAATAAATTGTTTTTCTTTTGTAGGCAAAAAAGGGGTTGAATAAATAACCATTGTGATTAGAATTTAACCATGAGCTCAGGTTCATACCCTCAATTTTATTTGGATTAATACATTAGCTAGGAGGCGCACAATGAAACATATCACTGTTCAATCATTTATCTGTGCGTCTGTCGATCGCTTCATGCCTACCAATGGTACTTCTAAACGTACCACTGCCATGGCCGATCGTAACCTAAACAAACACATGTAATTAATCCGTAACCTCTTTTATTAATTGGCTGCGGAAAAGCAGCGAATTAATGCACCTTTCTTTTTGTATTCGTTGATCTTTTCCCAGCTTGCACTCAACTGGAGAAAACTCATGAGTCATTCTGTATATCTAAAGCTTGCCACCGTCTTAGTAAAGGCTGATCTAAAACGTGAAGAACGTGAATGGAAACGAAAACTTCGACGTAGTGCTTATGACATTCCTTGGGATAATGCACATCTATTGCGAGACATTGGTTTAGAGCAAGATGGGCGTCCAATTGGTTTCAGTGAACCAGACAGCGTGAAAGCCGAACGTCGTGTACGTCACCTTCGCCGTGTCCTCAGTGCGCGAATATTGACGTAACCAAAAGGGGCAGGTTGCTTCACCTGCCCCGAATTCTTTAATGCTGGTTATTTCCGGCAAGTTATGGACAAGGGTTGGAGTAAGTCGTCCCAATCTCTTGAATCCCCTGAAGCAATTCATCGGTTAACACGACATCCAAGCTATCAATGTTTGATTTTAATTGTTCCAAGTTTGTCGCTCCAATGATGTTGGATGCGACAAACGGACGCTGATTGACGAATGCCAGGGCCATTTGAGCTGGGTCTAACCCATGCTCTCTGGCTAAGTTGACATAAGCTTCGGTTGCTTGAATACCTTGTGGTGTGAAGTAGCGAACAAAGCGTTCAAATAGAGAGCAACGCGCGCCATTAGGGCGAGCACCTTCCAAGTATTTACCACTTAAGCAGCCAAACGCGAGGGGTGAATAAGCTAATAGCTGAACGCCTTCGTAGTGGCTGATCTCTGATAATCCCACTTCAAAACTTCGATTGAGCAAGTTGTATGGATTTTGAATAGAGACAATCCTAGGCAGTTCATGTTTCTCAGCGAGACGCAGTAGTGTCATGACTCCCCATGGCGTCTCATTGGATACGCCGATGTAGCGTATTTTCCCTGCTTTGACCAATTCCGCGAGGGCTTCAAGCGTTTCGATCAAGGTGACTTCTTCTTGTGCGTCTGGGTAAGGGTAGTTGAGCTGACCAAAGCAGTTAGTTTGGCGCTGTGGCCAATGGAGTTGATAGAGGTCGACGTAGTCGGTTTGTAGTCGTTTAAGACTCTCATCAATGGCTAAGTGGATATTTTTTCTATCCAAACTCATATTATCTCGGATGTACGGCACATTGCGCGGGCCTGCCACCTTTGTTGCGAGCACAACTTTTTCTCGTTTGCCTGATTTTGCTAGCCAATTACCGATGTATTGCTCTGTTAACCCTTGCGTTTTGGCTTGTGGAGGAACGGGGTACATTTCTGCGGTATCAATAAAATTCACCCCACGTTCTAACGCATAATCTAGCTGACTAAAGGCTTCTTGTTGTGTGTTTTGCTCACCAAACGTCATCGTGCCAAGGCAGATCTTGCTTAGTTCAAGAGTTGAGTGAGGTAACTTGTTGTATTGCATAGATCTTCCTTGTCTTCGCTAACGAACAAATCCCACTATAGGTGATCTGCTGCACTTTATGAAAGGTATGAGATAACAAATTCGCAAAATTGAATAACTTGGCTAATACTGTTTTATGGAGGTGAGTTATGCAGAAAAGTCAGTTAGATAAGTGGATTCATAGTCATCATAAAGAAACCTACCAACCACCCAAAGTGTTTGTGATTGGTTGTTCAGATTTATCTCAGTATCTCTTGGCTGTGGAGTACAAACATAAATTAGAGCCAATCAAGATTGATGATGAGCCTGTTCATTTTGATTCCTTAGAACTCGTAAAAGAAGAGCTGATTCGGTTGGGAGTTGAGAGAGCTTACCTGCGTTTGCACAATGCTTATGATGAATTCGGTTCAGATAATGGGGAGCTCTACCATGATGTGGAGTTATCGTTGATGACGCATTAGATAAAATGCTGCTCTAAAATGCGGGCTGTAAATTGGGTGCGTAAATAAAAGCCTCGCGGAAGCGTTTTGATCGGTTTGCCACTGGCGCCATACGCTTCTGTTAAAACTCGGCTATTTGCTGCCTTTGGGCGTAGTTGTAAGACTTCACCATGTCTGGCCGTTATCTGCTCAACTTGGCCGAGTACGATCATTTCCATGAGCTCTTCCCAATCCGTTTTGAGCTGTTGTTCTTCTTCTTCACTGGGTGACCAGATCAAGGGGGAACCTACATGACGCTCAGCAAGTGGAATCTCTCTTTCACCTTCTACAGGCACCCACAATACTCGGGATAGTTTGTTGCGAATGTGACTGCTTTTCCACGTTAAACCATGAACGCCAACAAGTGGTGCAACACAGACAAAGGTTGTTTCAAGAGGTTTACCGGTATAACTGATCGGGATGGTTTTTAATTCGATTCCGAGTTGTTCGAAGTCCTGCGTTGGTTTACTGCCTGCCGTTGCCCCTAAGTGCCACTCTAAAAGCTGACCAACCCAACCTTTATCTCGGCGTAGATCTGGTGGCACATCAATATTGGCTTCATCAGCCAGTTCTTGAAAGCTCATACCTGCAATGTTCATCGCTCTTTCTAACAATTCTTGTTCGGATCTTGGTTCGCTTTTCATATCAGCTTTAGTGAGCGGAGGAAGTTGCGGTTATTGTAACGGAATTTATGCAAATATCGACTGTACTAAGATTGATCAGAGTGGCGAAAAGATCATCGAGCAAAGGGTTATCCACAGGCTTGTCAGGAAAATAATCGCAAAATGTTGGATATGTATGAATTAACAGTGGTTTTAAGCCAATAAAGCAGTTGATATTTTAGGTTGAATATCAAATTTGCTCATGCCAATGTGGATAAATGTCTTGTTGGTTGATCTTTAACCGATCTGAGTTGGGGTGTTTTTCTATAGCGCTTTGCCAGAGTTATGTAAATTTTAATCAATTTAAGTTATTGTTATTTAAATATTTATTTGTTTTTGTGGAATGTTTTAACTGAACGATATTCTTTGCTTGTTCGCTTATTGATCACTTTCTCATTGATTCTTCACATGGTTATGCACAGAAAAGGTGAATAAATGTGGTCTATGTCTCACAATAATGTGAGTAACCTTGGTTTTGATTAAAACTTATCCAAAGGTGAGGTGTTGAGTCATATTTTCTGTATGAGTCACACTAGTAAGTTTGCTCCGACTGGGGATATGTGGAAAAATCACAGTAATTAAGAATTTATTAGAGGTTGGCCAGTGATAGATGGCGATGGTTACCGCTTAAATGTCGGAATTGTAATCTGTAACAGCCATGGTCAGGTCTTCTGGGCAAAACGATACGGACAACACTCTTGGCAATTTCCCCAAGGTGGCATAGATGAAGGGGAAAACCCTGAACAAGCAATGTATCGGGAGTTATACGAAGAGGTAGGTCTTACTAAAAAAGACGTAAAGATCGTTGCGACAAGTCGTCATTGGTTAAGGTATAAACTGCCAAAACGTCTGGTTCGTTGGGATTCAAAGCCTGTTTGTATAGGCCAAAAACAGAAATGGTTTCTACTGCGTTTAGATTGCGATGAATCGCGTATCAATATGCAGCGTGGTAGTTCCCCTGAATTTGATGGTTGGCGTTGGGTAAGTTATTGGTACCCGGTGCGACAAGTGGTCTCTTTTAAGCGTGACGTTTATCGTCGAGCGATGAAAGAGTTTGCATCAATGGCAATGCCATTTAAAGAACGCAAAACTAAAGGTAAACGTAAGCACCGAAGAGGATAGGCATGCTTTCTCAGCTAAGGGAAATAGTTGAACAAGTATCTAAAGTCGATGAAGTTCATCAAGCCTTAGATATTCTCGTAAAGCAGACATGCAGTGCCATGAGCACTGAGTGTTGTACTGTCTATCTAGCGAACGAAGAGATGCAGCGCTTAGAGTTAATGGCGACTCAAGGGCTGCGTTTCAAAGGCGACAAAATCCACATTCGCTTTAGTGAAGGCTTAGTTGGATTGGTTAAGCGCAGTGCAGAGCCTCTCAACTTAGCAGAAGCTTCCAAACACCCTCATTTCAAATACTTCTCCGAGCTGGGTGAAGAGATTTACCACAGCTTCCTTGGTACCCCTATTATCTACCGCAAGCAGGTGCTTGGGGTGCTGGTGGTACAACAAAAATCTCCTCGTTTATTCAACGAGATGGAAGAGTCTTTTTTAGTCACGCTGGCCGCGCAGTTAGCGGTGATCATCACTCACGCTCAATCTCAAGGCTTATGGCGACTAGAGAAAAAGCAACAGGCGATTCGTGGTGTTCCTGCTTCTTCTGGTGTCGCGATTGGTGAATTATGGTGGGATGACACTCAACCCGAACTCTCCAATGTTTATCCGGCGTCAACGTTGAATATTGAGCGAGAACAAGAGTGGTTATTGCTTGCGATTGAAGAAGCTTTGAGTGATTTCCGTCGGATGCGGAAAAAGCTCGATAGTGAAATCAATAAAGATGCGCTCGCGATCTTCGATCTTTTTACTCACTTGCTCAATGACCCAATGCTGCGTAAAGATTTAAAAGCGCAGATCCAGAAGGGTGACCGGGCAGATTGGGCACTTCGCCAAGTGGTAGAATCTTACTCAAACCGTTTTGCGCGTATGTCAGATGTCTACCTTCGTGAGCGAGCGCAAGACATACGAGAGCTCGGCCAAAGGTTACTGTTCTTTTTGCACAACACAGCGCAAGACCGCCAGGTGATTGAAAAGCCAGTGATCTTAGTGGTACGTGAACTGACCGCCAGTCTATTGGCATCGGTACCGAAAGATATGCTGCTTGCCGTTATCTCTCTAGAAGGTGCCGCTAATTCCCACGCAGCGATTCTATCTCGAGCCTTGGGTATTCCTGCTGTTATGGGGGCCAACCTAAACCCTAAAACAGTTAATGGAAAGCTCGGTGTTGTTGATGGTTACAGCGGCAAGATCCTTGTTTCGCCAAGTCGTCAGTTGTTACGTGAGTATCGATCACTCGCTAATGAAGAGCGTGAATTGGCGAATATGGTTAATCAACGTATCGAGCAACCAGCGGTGACCAAAGATGGTGAGCGCATTGAAGTGATGCTCAATGCTGGCTTGAGTGCCGATGCTAATATTGCGATTAACCAAGGGGTAGACGGGGTTGGACTCTATCGGACCGAAATTTCGTTTTTACTTCAGCACCGATTCCCGTCTGAAGAAGAACAAACACATCAATATCAGTCTGTCCTTAACGCTTACCCAGAAAAGCGTGTGGTGATGCGTACACTGGATGTCGGTGGAGACAAAGCGCTGCCGTACCTGCCTATCGAAGAGGATAACCCATTCTTAGGTTGGCGAGGCATACGTTTCACGCTTGATCACCCTGATATTTTCCTCATGCAGATTCGTGCCATGATGCGAGCCAGTGCTGAGCATCAAAATCTTAGTATCTTGTTGCCGATGGTGTCAGGCGCGCAAGAACTTGATGATTCGATTGCTCTAATTGAACGAGCGTACGAGGAAGTTTCTGAGCTTGATAGTCGAGTTCGTATGCCGCAAATTGGCGTGATGATTGAAGTGCCTTCAATGATCTATTTACTGCCATTGATCGCCAGTAAGGTGGATTTCGTTTCAATCGGCACCAACGACTTAACGCAATATATGCTGGCTGTAGATCGCAATAATGCACGAGTAGCGGATGTGTATGAATCGTTTCACCCCTCGGTGATCATGGCGCTCAGTCATATTTTATCGAGCTGTCACCAACTTAACTTACCTGTTTGTATTTGTGGTGAATTGGCTGGTGACCCAATGGGCGCATTGTTGATGGTTGGACTCGGGTATCGCAGTTTGAGTATGAACACCTCAAACGTTGCAAAAGTAAAATACCTCTTACACAACACAAAAACCGACGATCTCAAAGCACTTGCTGACAAAGCCTTGATGCAGCAGTATGGCCGCGACATATATACTATGATGCAATCATTTTTTGAAGATAGAGGCTTTGCTGGCTTTATTCGAGCTGGTAAGAAGTAAGGCATATTGTGCTGATTGAATTACTTGTTGCATGTTTAGTGCTTGGCGCTGTTGTTGGTGTCATGGCAGGTTTGTTAGGTATAGGTGGGGGGCTAATTGTCGTTCCTGCCTTGCTGTTTATGTTACCTATGGCGAATATTGATCCATCGATCAGTATGCAGATCGCATTGGCAACGTCTCTGGCTACCATCATTGCCACCTCTGGCTCTTCTGCTATCAATCACTTTAGACTTGGCAATGTCGATATGTATGTCGTCAAATGGCTTATGCCTGGTGTTGTCGTTGGTGGTTTTTTAGGGGCAAAAGCCGCAGAGTGGATACCCGCTCAATATCTTCCTAAAGTATTTGGCCTCATTGTGCTTTGCCTTGCTGTGCAGATGTTGTTTTCGATTAAAGGAAAAACGACTCGCTCAATGCCAAGTAATACAGCCACTCTCTTTATAGGAACAGGAATCGGCACGGTGTCGAGCCTTGCTGGGATTGGCGGTGGGTCGTTGTCTGTTCCGTTTCTAAATCGTCATGGCATTGAAATGCGTAAGGCCGTCGGGTCATCATCGGTGTGCGGGTTTATGATTGCGGTATCAGGGATGCTAGGCTTCATTCTCCACGGTTATAAAGTCGACTCCTTACCTGAATACAGCATTGGTTATGTCTATCTTCCGGCGTTAATTGCGATTGCATCCACCTCAATGATGACTACCCGAATCGGGGCGAAACTGGCTAGCTCTTTACCTACGCCAACGCTGAAAAAAATCTTTGCACTGTTTTTAATGTTTGTTGCAGGAACTATGTTACTGTGATGCACTCTCATCTATACCCATCATAATTATTTGAACCTCTAAAGAGTAATACTCCTATGTCTCAGGGATATCTTTCATTTCCGAATATAGACCCAGTTTTGGTCTCAATTGGTCCGCTTTCTATTCGTTGGTACGGCTTAATGTACCTTGTTGGTTTTGCTTTTGCTCTTTGGCTTGCAAATCGCCGTGCAGATAAGCCAGACAGCGGTTGGACTCGCGAACAGGTGTCTGACTTGCTGTTTGCTGGTTTCCTTGGTGTGGTGATTGGCGGACGTGTTGGGTACGTCTTGTTCTACAACTTTGACTTGTTCTTACAAGACCCACTTTATCTATTCAAAGTGTGGACGGGAGGCATGTCGTTCCACGGTGGTCTGTTGGGTGTTATCTCAGCGATGTTCTGGTATGCCAAGAAAAATGGCCGTACGTTTTTTGGTGTCGCTGACTTCATCGCACCGCTTGTGCCATTTGGCCTTGGTATGGGGCGCTTAGGTAACTTTATGAACAGTGAACTGTGGGGACGTGTGACGGATGTGCCGTGGGCATTTGTCTTCCCTAATGGTGGTCCACTGCCTCGCCACCCCTCTCAGTTATATGAAATGCTGCTAGAAGGCATTGTGCTGTTCTTCATCTTGAACTGGTTTATCAAGAAACCTCGTCCACTTGGGGCAGTATCAGGGCTATTCTTGGCAGGATATGGTACATTCCGTTTCCTAGTTGAGTACGTACGTGAACCAGATGCACATTTAGGGCTATTTGGTGGATTTATCTCAATGGGACAAATCTTATCTCTACCGATGGTGATCATCGGCGCTCTAATGATCGCGTGGGCTTATAAGCGTGGTCACTACAAAGACGAATTACCGCAACAAACGAAGTAAGGAATTGGTGTGAAACAGTATCTAGAACTCTGTCAGCGAATCGTTGACCAAGGTGAGTGGATTGAAAACGAACGTACAGGTAAACGCTGCCTCACGGTTATCAATGCAGACCTCACTTATGATGTTGCGAATAATCAATTCCCTCTGGTGACAACGCGTAAGAGCTTTTGGAAAGCGGCAGTGGCGGAGTTACTTGGTTATATTCGTGGTTACGACAATGCGGAAGATTTTCGTAAGCTAGGTACCAAAACGTGGGATGCGAATGCAAACCTAAACGAAGCATGGCTGGATAACCCTTACCGTAAGGGTGAAGATGACATGGGCCGTGTGTACGGCGTACAAGGTCGTGCTTGGGCTAAGCCAGATGGCGGTCATATCGATCAGCTACGTAAAATTGTCGATGATTTAACGCGCGGTGTTGATGACCGTGGTGAAATCTTAAACTTTTACAACCCAGGTGAATTTCACATGGGATGCCTGCGCCCTTGTATGTACAGCCACCATTTTTCTCTATTAGGTGACACACTGTACTTAAACAGCACTCAGCGCTCATGTGATGTTCCTCTTGGTCTTAACTTCAATATGGTTCAGGTTTACGTCTTCTTGGCAATCATGGCACAGATTACCGGTAAGAAAGCGGGTGTGGCTTACCACAAGCTAGTTAACGCTCATATCTATGAAGATCAACTGGCACCAATGCGTGATATTCAGCTGAAGCGTGAGCCTCTAAAAGCGCCAACCTTCCACATGAACCCAGAGATTAAATCTCTCGAAGATTTAGAAACTTGGGTAACGTTGGATGATTTCTGGGTTGAAGGTTACGAACACCATGACGCGATTAAGTATCCGTTCTCGGTGTAATACCAAGCAGTGATTGAGAAAGCCGCCTTAGATAGGGCGGCTTTTTTGTGTCTGGAACAACGGACTTTGGTCATTCCAGAATGACGAAAGAGCGAGTAGTGTATTTCCAAGAGCTATCCACTCATTTTAAGAGATCGCTAACTCGTACGCTCCTCCTCTTGAGGATGGCGCTGCAGAGGTCGCTTGAACGAACAGAGTTCACGCCATAGAACGAAGAGTGAGTGAGCAGATAGCCTCTAAAGGCTGTGATTCTCTTTTCAACACATACAAAAAAGCCCCCAACTTTCGTTGAGGGCCAGCAAGCGATGGTGTAATTAACTTTTTATTATGCTGTTAGCGCTAGGATAGTACCTGGTAGTACGACGAACACGGCTAGTAGGTAACCTGCTACCACTGCTTTGTTCTTCACTGCCATATCAGAGATAAGGTCAGCGCCTTTCACTGGGAGTTCACGTAGGAACGGAATGCCGTAGATGAATACCGTTGCCATGATATTGAACACTAGGTGTACCAGAGCAATCTGTAGTGCGAACACAGCGAACTCACCAGATACTGCTGTTGCTGCTAGCAGTGCTGTAATACAAGTACCGATGTTTGCACCTAGAGTGAACGGGTAAACGTCACGTACTTTTAGAACACCTGAACCTACTAGTGGAACCATTAGACTTGTTGTCGTAGAAGAAGACTGAACAAGTACCGTTACTACTGAGCCAGAGAAGATACCGTGGATTGGGCCACGACCGATTGCGTTCTTCAGAATTTCACGAGCTCGGCCAACCATTAGGCTCTTCATCAGTTTGCCCATCACTGTGATAGCAACGAAGATAGTCGCAATACCCAGAACGATTAGCATGATGCCACCTACTTGGTCACCAAATGTTGCTAGCGGCTCTTTTACTGCGCTGACAACAGGCTTAGTCAGAGGTTTAATGAAGTTCAAACCTTTGATGCTCATATCGCCAGTCGCAAGGAATGGTGATACCAACCAATGAGAGATCTTATCAAGAATACCAAACATCATTTCGATAGGTAGGAAGATCGCGACAGCTAGTAGGTTAAAGAAGTCGTGGATGGTTGCACTTGCAAACGCACGCTTAAACTCTTCTTTACAACGAACGTGACCTAAAGAAACTAGAGTATTGGTTACTGTTGTACCGATGTTTGCACCCATCACCATAGGGATAGCTGTTTCCACCGGAAGACCGCCGGCAACAAGGCCCACGATAATTGAAGTTACTGTACTTGAAGATTGGATTAGCGCCGTTGCGACTAGACCGATCATCAAACCTGCTACTGGGTGAGACGCAAATTCGAATAGGACTTTAGCTTGATCGCCTGTTGCCCATTTGAAACCGCTGCCTACCATAGATACTGCTAGAAGTAGTAGGTACAACATGAATGCCAAGTTAGCCCAGCGCAACCAGCGAGTAGTGCTCGAAATCGGCGCTGCTGAAGTAGTAGCTTGGTTCATAATCATTTTCTCCGTGGACCGTTAATGTCTTTGTTTTGGTCTGTTGTTGAAACTGAGGGCGATGTTAGAGGGGAAATATTTCAGTAATATTACAGTTCTGTGTAATAGAAATTATTTTGTACTAGTGGTGATATTTTGCGTGTAATTTGTTTTTTACATTCAATCTAAGTTATTGATTATTATCAATTAAGTTTCATTTTCTTAGCGAGTGGCTAAGCGTGATAAAAGTCGAAAAAAATACAGAAAAATGATCGGCGAGTAGAGTTTTATGACACTTTACTGTCATATTTCAAAATCACACCTCGACAAAATGGTGGTAAAGTTGATTTTCTATCGGATTTATCGAGTTATTGTTGTCATGGTTTGCTTTTGTTATA
The DNA here is from genome assembly GCF_003970385.1 of Vibrio aquaticus. Taxonomy (GTDB): domain Bacteria; phylum Pseudomonadota; class Gammaproteobacteria; order Enterobacterales; family Vibrionaceae; genus Vibrio; species Vibrio aquaticus. The sequence continues at coordinate 219,554 of NZ_RXZH01000006.1, forward strand.
ACCATGTTTGTTCCTTAAACAGAGTCTCAGTGCATGTCACATTTAAATTATAACCACCTTTATTACTTTTGGATGGTGTGTAAACAAGGGTCGGTAACCAAAGCGGCAGATGCGTTGTTTCTGACTCCGCAAACGGTCACCGGGCAGATTAAAGCGCTTGAAGAACGTATGGATGGAAAGCTCACCAAGCGTAACGGCCGAAGTTTAGAGCCGACTGAGCTGGGACAGCTCGTGTTTAAGTACGCAGATCGTATGTTTGGCCTCAGTTATGAGATGCTTGATATTGTTAATTACAGCCAACGCTCCAATATTCTGTTTGATGTCGGCGTTGCTGATGCTTTGTCGAAACGTTTGGTCAGTAAAATTTTGATGACAACAGTCCCTGACGATAACAGTATCCATTTGCGCTGTTTTGAATCGACTCATGAAATGTTACTTGAGCAACTATCGCAACATAAACTGGATATGATTCTTTCGGATTGCCCGGTTGATTCAAGCCAAAGCCCTGGTTTGTACAGTAAAAAACTGGGTGAATCAAACATGAGCTTCTTCTGTTCAGGCAACGTCGATACTGTCAGCTTTCCCGCCATTCTTGAACAACGTAAATTGCTGATCCCAGGTAGCCGAACGGCAATGGGGCGCAAAGTACTACAGTGGTTTGATCGCCAAGGCTTACAACCGAATATCCTCGGTGAGTTTGATGACGTTGCTTTAATGAAATCTTTTGCCCGTTATCACCACGATGTGATCTTTTTGGCGCCTTCTATTTATGTCACCGAAGTAGAGAGTGATTTACCTTTACAGTTGATTGGACACATTGAAGAGCTGAAAGAAGAGTATTACGTCATCTTTGCTGAGCGAATGATTCAACATCCTGCAGTAAAGAATGTTTGTGATGCAGACTTCACAACACTCTTCAATTAGACGCTTTTTTCATTTCTATAAATAGATTAGTTGTAACAATTCGATTAAAATTTTAAATATTCTCAACCAATATCATTATATAAATTGTGGATAAGGCACTTTGTTGTCGTGAGCAGTCGCTCAGTCAGTCTTTTTGTTGTGTTGTTTTTTAGAGGCCGTAACCGATGAATCTACAAGAGATGGAAAAAAACTCTGCTCAAGCGGTAGTGCTGCTTAAGGCGATGGCGAACGAACGCCGATTACAAATCTTATGTTTACTGCATAACCAGGAACTCTCTGTAGGAGAGCTGTGTTGCAAGTTAGAGCTTAGCCAGTCGGCTCTCTCTCAGCATTTGGCATGGTTAAGACGAGATGGGTTGGTCCATACACGCAAAGAAGCACAAACGGTTTATTACACGTTGAGCAGCGAAGAAGTAAAAGCAATGATTCAGTTACTGCATGAGTTGTATTGCAAAGAGTAAAGAAGAGAGGCCAATGATCAGAGATTATTGGTCTTTTTTATTGAGAGATGAATGAGCGTAGATCTCAAATTTTGGATATAAAAAAACCGGCCTTAGCCGGTTTTTTCTTCACTGAGTAATCAGAGTTCTATTAAAGAGCTTTGATTGCAGCAGAGAAGCGAGACTTATGACGAGCTGCTTTATTCTTGTGAATAAGGCCTTTAGTCGCCATGCGGTCTAGGATTGGTGTAACTACAGCGAATGCAGCAGTTGCAGCTTCTTTGTCGCCTGCTTCGATAGCAGCAACAGTTTTCTTCATGTAAGTACGCATCATTGAGCGACGGCTAGCGTTGTGCTGACGACGTTTCTCAGCCTGGATAGCGCGCTTCTTAGCAGATTTACTATTTGCCAAGGGTCTAACTCCCAAAAACTTAGTTCAGTGACAATTTAAGGGCGAGGAATATCCCTCATTTGCTCTTAAATGTCAAATAATTTGTGCAAAAACCAATCTAGCCAAACAAATTTTGGATTGAAAGGTCTTCACGGTTAAGATGGCGGGGATTCTAACAGTATTTTTTTTTCAATGCTAATACTAATCTACTCTGGATATGACATTCCTAGTGTAAAGTAAGGCAAAATTTTCAAATCCTGGGGTTAATGTGAGTAAACGTCTACTCAAGTCGGGCATGATTGTAAGCGCCATGACATTGATTTCTCGTGTTTTAGGCTTAGTACGAGATGTCGTGGTTGCAAATCTAATGGGCGCAGGTGCAAGTGCCGATGTCTTCTTTTTTGCGAACAAAATTCCTAACTTTTTGCGCCGCCTATTTGCAGAAGGGGCATTTTCACAAGCATTTGTTCCAGTATTAACTGAAAGCCATGCCGCTGGAGACATGGATAAAACCCGTGAGCTGATTGCCAGGGCGGCAGGTACGCTTAGTGTGATTGTCTCTATTGTCACGTTTTTGGGCGTTTTAGGTTCAGGTGTGGTCACCGCATTGTTTGGTTTCGGCTGGTTTCTTGATTGGATGAACGGCGGGCCTTCAGCGGAAAAGTTTGAGCTAGCAAGCTTAATGCTTAAAATTACCTTTCCGTATTTATGGTTCATTACCTTTGTTGCTCTGTCCGGCGCTATTTTGAACACCATGGGGAAATTTGCGGTCTCTTCATTTACCCCAGTGTTCCTTAATGTGATGATCATCTTTTCAGCCTGGTTTATTGCTCCTCAGCTGTCACAGCCAGAGATCGGCTTAGCGATTGGCGTCTTCTTAGGTGGCTTGGTTCAATTTCTTTTCCAAATTCCCTTCCTTATTAAAGCCGGCGTTATGGTTAAGCCTAAGTGGGGCTGGCGTGATCCTGGAGTTGTGAAAATTCGCACTCTGATGATCCCTGCTTTATTTGGTGTCTCTGTTAGTCAGATCAACTTGTTGTTTGATACCTTTATTGCCAGTTTTCTTCAGACGGGTTCGATAAGCTGGCTTTACTACTCAGACCGCTTATTAGAGTTCCCTCTTGGTTTGTTTGGTATCGCGATTGCAACTGTGATTCTCCCTTCGCTCTCTCGTAAACACGTTGATGACCAAAGTGATGGCTTTGCACAAACGATGGACTGGGGCGTTCGCATGGTGACCTTGCTTGGTATTCCGGCGATGTTGGGTTTGATGGTTCTCGCTAAACCTATGTTAATGGTGCTCTTTATGCGTGGTGAGTTTTCGCCACAAGATGTTCAGTTTGCCTCAATGTCTTTGGTTGCCTATGCATCTGGTTTATTAAACTTCATGCTAATCAAAGTATTAGCGCCGGGGTATTACTCTCGTCAAGACACCAAAACCCCCGTTAAGTACGGCATTATTGCCATGGTCACCAATATGGTGTTCAACGCTATTTTTGCCTGGTTCTATGGCTATGTAGGTTTGGCGATTGCTACTGCACTGTCGGCCTTCGTTAATATGTCCCTGCTGTATCGCGGTCTTCATTTGGCGGGTGTCTATAAACTCACCCAGAGAACTCTGGTCTTTATGGCTAAATTGGTTGTAGCTGGTGGCTTGATGATTGCTGCCATTTTATGGCAATTGGAAGAGATGGCCGTTTGGTTAACTTGGAGCTTTATTGAGCGAGTTATGTGGCTGACTGCCTTGATTGGGTTAGGTGCGGGTGTTTACTTAGTTACCTTGCTCGTACTTGGTGTTCGCCTAAAAGATTTAAAAGCAGCGACAGAGTGAACCTGATTAGTATATAATCCGTCGGTTTCACGCACTATGTCTCTTTTTTGAAGAGAAGTTAATACAAAGATAGGTTTTTAGCGCTTCCCAATGGAATTGATCCGCGGTATTCACAACATCAAATCACACCATCAAGGGTGTGTATTGACGATCGGGAACTTTGACGGTGTCCACCTCGGGCATCAAGAGGTTTTACGCCAAGTGTCAGAAAAGGCGAGAGAATTAGGTTTACCTTCAACGGTGATGACCTTTGACCCTCAGCCATTGGAACTGTTTGCTAAAGATAAAGCCCCGGCGCGGTTAACTCGCCTGAGGGATAAGTTTGTTCAGCTAAGTAAGCTCGATATTGAGCGACTGCTTTGTGTTAACTTTAATCATCAATTTGCCAACCAATCAGCTGATGAGTTTATTAGTGACTTGTTGGTGAAGCGTTTGGGTGTTAAGTTTCTCGTCGTAGGCGATGATTTCTGCTTTGGTCGTGGGCGTAAAGGCAACTTTGCGATGCTGCAAGAAGCGGGGAAAAAGTATGGTTTTGAGGTCGTAAGTACCCAGAGTTTTCGCTTACAGCAGCTAAGAGTGAGCAGCACTGCCATTCGTAAAGCATTAGCTAGTGATAAGCTTGATGTCGCCGCAGAAATGTTAGGACGAGATTATAGTATTAGTGGTCGAGTATCTCATGGTCGCAAGTTAGGTCGAACCATTGGTTTTCCTACCGCGAACATCCCACTAAAACGTTGCGTGTCCCCTGTTTCTGGCGTCTATACCGTGGAGGCTTTAGGCCTGGATGGAAAAGCCGTAGGGGGAGTGGCGAACATAGGCAACAGGCCGACGGTTAACGGTGTTCGCCAACAGCTAGAAGTACATCTCTTTGACTTTAAGGCCAATTTATATGGCAAGCAGCTAGAAATCGTACTTTTAGATAAGATTCGAGATGAGCATAAATTTGAGTCATTCGAAGCTTTAAAACAACAAATTGAATTGGATGCTGAAGCAGCAAGGGTGTGGCTGCGTCAGCGTGAAGACCAAGTGGTTTAGTTCGCTGCTTGGCATAATGTCTAACTGTCACCCAACACAACGGAATTAAGAATCGATGAGTGAGTATAAAGATACCCTGAACCTTCCTGAAACAGGGTTTCCGATGCGCGGCAATCTGGCGAATCGCGAGCCAGAAATGCTTAAGCGTTGGTACAAAGAAGACCTTTACGGCGCAATCCGTGAAGCGAAGAAAGGCAAAAAATCTTTCGTTCTGCATGATGGCCCTCCATACGCAAATGGTGACATTCACATTGGTCACGCACTAAACAAGATTCTTAAAGACATTATTATTAAATCCAAAACACTTTCTGGTTTTGATGCACCGTACATTCCTGGTTGGGACTGTCACGGTCTACCAATTGAACTAATGGTAGAAAAGAAAAAAGGCAAACCAGGCCAAAAAATCTCTGCGGCTGAGTTCCGTGAAGAGTGTCGTAAGTACGCGGCAGGTCAGGTAGAAGGCCAGAAAGAGAGCTTCAGGCGCCTAGGTATCATGGGTGAGTGGGATAAGCCATACCGCACTATGGACTTCGCAACAGAAGCGAACATCATCCGTGCGCTAGGTAAAATCGCAGATAACGGCCACCTACTAAAAGGTTTCAAGCCTGTTCACTGGTGTACTGACTGTGGTTCAGCGCTTGCTGAAGCAGAAGTAGAATACAAAGACAAAGTATCTCCATCTATCGATGTGAAATTCACAGCAGCAGATGAAGCCGCTCTTCTTGCTAAATTCAACCTAGCAGAAGGTCATGAAGGTCAAGGCGATATCTCTATCGTTATCTGGACTACTACGCCATGGACACTGCCAGCAAACCGCGCAGTATGTCTACGTGATGATCTGGAATACGTTCTTATCCAAGTAGAAGCAAACGGTGAGCAAGCAGCACAACGTATTATCGTGGCGTCTGAGCTAGCGAAAGACGTAATGGATCGTGCGGGTATCGAGCACTTCCACAACCTTGGTTTTGCTACAGGTGCCGATCTTGAACTGACTCAGTTCAACCACCCGTTCTATGATTTCACTGTTCCAGCTATCCTTGGCGATCACGTAACGACTGAATCAGGTACAGGTGTTGTTCACACTGCACCAGGCCATGGTCAAGAAGACTTTGTGGTTGGTAAAAAATATGACCTAGAAATCGCAAACCCAGTAGGCTCTAACGGTGTTTACCTACCTGATACTGAGCTATTTGCTGGTCAGCACGTATTCAAAGCGAACGATTCAGTTCTTGAAGTTCTGAAAGAGAAAGGTGCGTTACTACACCACCACGCTTACGAGCACAGCTACCCACATTGTTGGAGACATAAAACTCCAATCATCTTCCGTGCAACACCACAGTGGTTCGTATCTATGGACCAAGCAGGCCTACGTGCAAAAGCACTAGAGTCGATTAAGAGTGTTGAGTGGATGCCTGAATGGGGTGAAAGCCGTATCGAAGGTATGATTGAAGGTCGTCCTGAGTGGTGTATTTCTCGTCAACGTACTTGGGGCGTGCCAATTGCTCTGTTCGTTCATAAAGAGACAGCAGAACTGCACCCGAACACACTTGAACTTATCGAGAAAGTTGCACAGCTTGTTGAAGAAAAAGGCATTCAAGCTTGGTGGGATCTAGAAATCTCTGACCTACTAGGCGAAGACGCAGATAAGTACGAGAAAGTGCTAGATACACTAGACGTATGGTTCGATTCAGGTGTAACGCACTACTCTGTAGTTGATGCTCGTGCAGAGTACAACGGTGCAAGCGCTGACCTATACCTTGAAGGTTCAGATCAACACCGTGGTTGGTTCCAGTCTTCTCTAATTTCATCTATCGCGATGAAAGACGAAGCACCTTACAAGCAAGTGCTAACTCACGGCTTCGTGGTTGATGGTCACGGTCGTAAGATGTCGAAATCTATCGGTAACGTAGTTGCGCCAAAAGACGTAACCAACAAACTAGGTGCAGACATTCTACGTCTATGGGTTGCTTCAACAGACTACACTGGTGAAGTAGCGGTTTCTGACGAAATCCTAAAACGTTCTGCAGATGCATACCGTCGTATTCGTAACACGGCACGTTTCTTCCTAGCGAACCTAAGTGGCTTTAACCCAGCAACAGATATTGTTCCTGCAGAAGAAATGGTTGCTCTAGATCGTTGGGCTGTAGGTCGTGCACTAGCAGCACAAGAAGAGATCGTGAAAGCATACGGTGAGTACAACACTCACGCCGTAATTCAGCGTCTAATGCAGTTCTGTTCTATCGAAATGGGTTCATTCTACCTAGACGTAATCAAAGACCGTCAATACACAGCGAAACTGGGCGGCCATGCTCAACGTAGCTGTCAGACAGCGCTTTACTACATCGTAGAAGCTCTAGTTCGTTGGATGGCTCCAATCATGTCGTTCACTGCGGATGAAATCTGGAACGAAATGCCGGGCGAGCGCGATAAGTTTGTCTTCACTGGCGAATGGTTCGAAGGCCTATTTGGTCTTGCTGAAGGCGAAGAGCTAAACAACGAGTTCTGGGCAGAGATGCAATCCGTTCGTGGTGGTGTAAACAAACTGCTAGAAGATGCTCGTAAAGAGAAGACGATCGGTGGTTCACTGCAAGCAGAAGTAACGTTATACGCTGAAGATGCACTAGCAGCGAAAATTAACAAACTAGAAGATGAACTACGCTTTGTCCTTCTAACCTCTGCAGCAACAGTGAAGCCTCTAAGCGAGAAGTCTGACTCAGCTCAAGCGACAGACGTTGAAGGTTTGTTTGTGGAAGTGAAAGCAACAGAAGCTGAGAAGTGTGACCGTTGTTGGCACCACACTCCAGACGTAGGCACAATCGAAGGTCACGAGAAGATCTGTGGTCGTTGTGTTTCTAACGTTGATGGTGAAGGTGAAGTTCGCAAGTTCGCTTAATTGCTCGTCATTCTTGGCACTGTAGCTGTGTTGACTGCACTGACTCGCTCCATCACATAGGAAAACTATGCTCAGGAGCCTCGTAAGCTTGTCGCCTTGCTACAGCACCAATAATTTAGAGCAAGAGTTCTCGGAACTTTATTGAAATAACATAGCCCCAGTGTATCTACTGGGGTTATTTTTAACTGCTCGTTAGAGATACTTAGAGTGGTTCAAGTTGATAGAGATTCCTTACTCACTCATTCTTCGCTCTAAGGAATGACAGTGTTTAGTTCAGTCGTACTGTCATCCTCAAGAGGGAGGAGCGACCGAGTTGGGGATCTCGTATTAAATGTAATTTTGATTCGTTCGCACTTCACAGGCGGAGTGACGAGATTTTTATAATTGGTAGGAACTCTAATGAGTAACATTCCACTAAAACAATCAGGTGTACGTTGGCTGTGGTTAGCTATCGTGATCTTTTTTGCTGACATTGGTATCAAGCTGTACGTCATGGACAGCATGGGTTATGGCTGGGCTAACCGTATTGAAGTCCTGCCTTTCTTTAACCTATTGTATGTGCATAACTACGGCGCAGCATTCAGCTTCTTGAGTGATCAAGCTGGGTGGCAGCGCTGGTTCTTTACTGGTATCGCTTTTGTGGTAACAGGCATGCTGACTTACTGGATGAGTAAGCTGCCAGCCAAAGAGAAATGGAATAATATCGCTTATGCGATGATCATTGGTGGTGCCGTTGGTAATGTCTTTGACCGTGTTGTGCACGGCTTTGTGGTCGATTATCTAGATTTCTTCTGGGGTGACTACCATTGGCCTGCATTCAACTTAGCGGATACGACTATCTGTATTGGTGCGGCAATGATCATTCTTGACGGCTTTCGCAAGAAAGAAGAAGCCAAAGCATAATTGGTGATAAATTGAATAACCTTAAGCGTCGTCCGTTGATTCGGGCGACGCTTTTTATTATGTTGGAGCGGAATCTACGCATCTTCGTACAATAAAGCCAATCAGCGTAGGAAAACCGAATAACAAGGAAGCAGTAACGTGACGACAATTGCCCAAGACTCCGCAGTAACTCTGCATTTTACCATCAAGATGAATGACGGCTCAGTGGCTGATAGCACTCACAATATGGGTAAGCCCGCTAAATTGGTTATTGGTGACGGTAGCCTAAGTGAAAACTTCGAAAAGTGCTTAGTGGGTTTGAATTCGGGAGACAAAAAATCCATTGAGCTCAAAGCCGCTGATGCTTTCGGTATGCCGAACCCAGACAATATCCACTATATGGATCGTGCCAAGTTTGTCGGTGATGCCGAAGTGGAAGTTGGTACGATTATGGCTTTCTCTGGCCGCGATGGTATGGAGATTCCAGGTATTATCACCGATATTGCGGGTGATTCAGTAACGGTTGACTTTAATCATCCATTAGCAGGGCAAGATGTGACTTTTGAAGTTGAGATTTTGTCAGTAGAATAAGCGCCCAAAGAAGATAACGACGCCATGAGCAATCAAATGAAAATTAAGTTAGCCAACCCTCGCGGTTTTTGTGCCGGTGTAGATCGTGCGATCAGTATTGTTGAACGTGCATTAGAAATGTACCAACCACCAATTTATGTTCGTCATGAGGTGGTGCATAACCGCTTTGTTGTTGAAGGCCTAAAACAGCGTGGCGCGATCTTTGTTGAAGAGCTAAATGAAGTGCCAGATGACAACATCGTTATTTTCTCAGCTCATGGTGTATCTCAGGCAGTACGTAAAGAAGCCAAAGCGCGTGACCTAACAGTCTTTGATGCCACTTGTCCGCTAGTGACGAAAGTTCATATGGAAGTGGCTCGTGCAAGCCGCAAACATATGGAAGTCGTTCTGATTGGTCACGCAGGTCACCCTGAAGTTGAAGGCACTATGGGGCAATACGCCAGTGATGAAGGCGGTATGTACTTGGTTGAGCGTCCTGAAGATGTGCTTAAGCTAAAAGAGATCGTTAAAGACCCAAGCCACCTGCATTATGTTAGCCAAACGACGCTTTCGGTCGATGAGACAGCTGACGTGATTGACGAGCTACGCCGTGTGTTCCCAGACATTCAAGGCCCACGTAAAGACGACATCTGTTACGCTACGCAAAACCGTCAAGATGCGGTTCGTGAAATGGCGACAGACGTAGACGTTGTGATTGTGGTTGGTTCTAAGAACTCTTCAAACTCAACTCGCTTAAAAGAGCTGGCTGAGAAACTGGGCACGCCGGGTTATCTGACAGATTGCGCAGAAGACATCAAACCGGAATGGTTTGAAGGTAAAGTGAAAGTTGGTGTCACCGCAGGTGCATCAGCGCCAGAAGAGCTTGTGAATCAAATCTTAGATCGCATTAAAGATCTGGTTGGTACTCGCTCGGTGGAAGAGATTCAAGGTCGTGAAGAAAATATGTTCTTCGAAGTGCCGAAAGAGCTACAGATTAAACAAGTCGATTAAGCTCGATTTGCGTGACATAGAAAGCCAGCGGTGAACGCTGGCTTTTTTATTGGCTGTCACTTTGAGACAAGAAAAAGGCTCCAATCGGAGCCTTTTATGTGTAGCAAGCGAAGTGTTATTAGCTTATGCAGTTTTCTTCACTGCTTGTGGTTTTTCTTCGTCAGCAAGGTCGGTGTCACCTTTGCCTTTTGAGATTTTGATAACGTATGCCGTTACCGCTAGTGTGAACAGAATGCCTGAGACCGTCGATACTTGAATTGGTAGACCGAAGCCTAGCGTACTGTTGTTTAGGATGAACGTCGCACAGACCGTCGTCATAAACATTGCAGGGATAGTGGTAATCCAGTGCAGCTTATTGTGACGTAGTAGGTAAGCTGAAGCGGTCCATAGCATCATCACGGCTGTTGATTGGTTCGCGAAACCGAAGTAGCGCCAAATCACACCGAAATCGACTTGAGTTAAGATACCGCCAATGACGAACAGTGGCACAGCCATCATTAGGCGGTTACGCAGTGCTTTTTGGTCGACGTTGAAATACTCTGCCAGAATTAGACGGCTTGAGCGGAAGGCTGTATCACCAGATGTGATAGGTAGAATCACCACGCCAAGGAACGCAATCACACCACCAAAGACACCGAGTAAGCCAAATGATGCGCTGTAGACAACATTACCTGGGCCACCGTTGCTTACTGCTTCAGAGAGAGCATCAAGGTTGCCAAAGAAAGACAGAGCAATCGCACACCAAATCAGAGCAATCACACCTTCACCAATCATTGCACCGTAGAAGACGAAACGACCGTTGGTTTCATTTTCCATACAACGCGCCATCAATGGTGATTGAGTCGCATGGAAGCCAGAAATCGCACCACAAGCAATAGTAATGAATAGCGCAGGCCATAAAGGCATGTCGTTAGGGTTCAAGTTGCTAAACATATCGCTGACTTGGAAGTCGCCCATGACAGTGTGTTCGCTAGAGAACGCAACCGCCGTCATTAGGCCAACCGACATGAAGATAAGTAGTGCCCCAAACAGTGGATAGAAACGGCCAATGATTTTATCGACAGGAACAATCGTCGCGATGATGTAATAAGCGAAGATAGCGATAACCATGGTTGTCATGCTGACGTTTAGGCTAGTTTGATCATTAACCAAGTTAGTGATCATACCCGCTGGCGCAGACACGAATACAACACCGACAAGAAGCAGTAGGACAATGGCAAAGATGTTCATAAAGTGTTTTGCGCCATTGCCTAGGTAACGACCTGTGATGGTTGGAACGGATGCACCGCCATTACGCACAGAAAGCATGCCTGAGAAGTAATCGTGAACGGCACCTGCGAAGATACAGCCAATCACAATCCAAAGCATTGCCGCTGGTCCGTAAAGCGCCCCCATGATTGGGCCAAAGATAGGGCCAACACCGGCAATGTTGAGGAGTTGTACCAAGTAGACTTTCTTGGTCGACATTGGAACGTAGTCAACGCCGTCTGTTTTGGTATGGGCTGGCGTTTGGCGCTTTTCATTAATGCCAAACACTTTTTCGACAAAAGCGCCGTAAATGAAGTAACCGCCAATCAGGGCAGCAACACAGGTTAAAAACCACAACATAACTCTATTCCTTGATGAATTTTTTAAAGCTCAAGGTGGATAGTATTCGCTCTGGATTCAATAAACATTCGGTGAATGGGTGAGTGGACATATAGTGGAATAAACGGCTTTCTAGGCAAATAAGTGGTTTTCGGAGAATCTCAGTGGCAATTACCAAGATTTAGTGGTTTGATTAGCAATGAGATTAAAAACAAGGAAAAACAATGAGAAAGCTAGTTATCGCAGCAACTGTCTCTCTATTGGCAGCGTGTGCCAGTAGCCCTGAACAGTTAGCAGAGCAAGGAGACTGGTATCAAATTGGGTATCAAGATGGGGTGAGCGGTCACACTCAACGTTCGCTGAAAGAGTTAGCAAGCTTAGGAAGCGTAAAGCAGTCAGACTACGATCAAGGCTACTTAGAGGGCGTAGGGGAATACTGTAACCCTAACTTTGCCTATCAAATCGGTTTGTCAGGCCAATACTACGAAGGGGTTTGTGAAGGCACTGAAGACGCTCAAAAGTTTCGTATGGAGTGGCAACGTGGTTGGAGTGAACACACCAATCATGCTGACTAGTTGTCTCATTATTGATAAGCCAAATTAGAAAAGCCTGACAGAGCCATCATTCTGCTTCTGTTACTTTACGCCGCCAATTCGCTCTAAAGTAATACGAGGCTAGAATGAAAAAATATTGGTTGCTTGCGCTCTGTTTGGCGCCTTTAATGGTTAACGCTGCAAATCCTCTCAAAGAGGCGGTGAAAGCGAATCGTCAATACCAAGCAGACAAGCAACAAATCAATCACCGCTTAAACAAAACCAAGCGTTCTTTAAAGCAAGTTGGTGATGGGAGCTATGTCGAAGGCAAAGTTAAGCAAAAGGTGAACCGTGCATCAAGCAAGTACACCCATAAGATTAACAAAGCGAAGAACATCACCGATCCCAAATCTCTTAAGCGCAAAGCGAACAATAAGATCAAACAAGAGAAACGCAAAGCGGTGGATAAGTGGCTAAATGAAGAGTAACAGAGGGAGTCGCTCCCTCTGTTAGATTACTCTCCTTGATGGCTTTGTACGGCTTTCCGTAGAAAGCCATTTTGTTTCTCTAGCTGCTGTTGAGCAGTATCCATCGACATCCCCGTTAAAATCATCAGAATCGCCAGTTTGACGTCGTAATCTGTCTCAACCAAAGTGTCAGTTGCGAGGGTTTTATCGCAATCTGTTGCCTGCATGACAATACGGGCTGCTCGTGCGATGAGCTTTTTATTAGTGGCTTTCACATCCACCATTAAGTTTTGGTAGCTTTTCCCTAACCGAATCATGCTTGCTGTGGTAAGCATGTTTAACACCAATTTTTGCGCGGTTCCTGACTTTAGACGTGTTGAGCCAGTTAACGCTTCTGGGCCAACGACTGGGCTAATCGCAATCTTGGCAATATCCGCAATTGGAGAGTCTGGGTTACACGATAGTGCTACGGTCGTTGCCCCAATATCGTTAGCGTAATTGAGTGCGCCAATCACATATGGCGTGCGTCCACTCGCGGCGATACCAACCACGACGTCATCGGCGGTAAAGTTAACCGACTTGAGATCATCAACGCCAAATTGCTCAGAGTCTTCGGCGCCTTCTTTGGCTTTTAGAATCGCTTCAGGGCCACCGGCAATCAGTCCTATCACCATTTGATCGGAGACGCCAAACGTAGGCGGACATTCAGACGCATCTAAGATGCCTAAACGCCCACTGGTGCCTGCGCCCATATAAATCAGTCGACCACCTCGTTGGAATGCTGCGGTTATTTTGTCTACCGCTTGAGCTATCTCAGGAAGGGCCTTTTCCACAGCGAGTGGCACTTGCTGATCTTGTTGATTGATGCGTTTTACGATCTCTAAAGACGGCAATAGGTCGATATCCATCGTATCAGGGTTGCGGCCTTCTGAAACAAGATGAGAAAGAGCGGCGATGAGAGCATCGTTAGTCATAGGAATCCTTATTAATCAGCAGGGTAGATAACACCGAGAGACGCCGGTCTTGAGGCTCCGGTGACTTCTGGCAGGTTGCTTGGCAAGTTATGAATGCGGCGATAGGCGAGCCAAGCAAAGGCCATCGCTTCCATATTGTCACTGTCTACGCCTTTATCATTGGTGGTCATCACACTCCAGTTTGGCAGGTGATGATGAATACGTTCCATCAATAAAGGGTTTAAAGCCCCACCACCACAGACCAGAAGCTCTGGAGTACTGCCGGTGAGGTACTTGCGAACTTCATCGGCAATCGTTATGGCGGTGAACTCACATAAGGTACGCTGAACATCTTCAACGGCCAGTGAAAATCGCTTTAGGTGGCCTTCTAGCCAATCAATATTGAACAGCTCTCGTCCGGTGCTTTTAGGGGCAGCAAGCGTTAAATACGGCTCACTGAGCAGTTCATTTAACAGAGCTTGATGAACGGCACCTTGCGATGCGAATTGACCATTCTTATCGTAAGCTTGGCCAGTGTGTTTCTGACACCAAGCATCCATCAGCATGTTACCAGGGCCAGTATCATAGCCGATCACAGGTTGGTTAGGGCGAAGCACCGAGATATTCGCAATCCCACCAATGTTGAGGACGACAACTGACGAGTCGCCAGGCTTAAAAATGGACTGGTGGAATGCAGGCACTAATGGCGCACCTTGGCCGCCAAGAGCCATGTCTTTGCGTCTAAAATCAGCGACGGTATCAATGCCAGTACGAGCGGCAATAATATTGGCATCACCGAGCTGCATCGTGAAAGGCTGAGGGGAGTTAGGCTGGTGGAAGACCGTTTGACCATGGTTACCAATCGCTCGGATTTGTTGTGCGTTTATTTCTGAGTGCTCTAATAGGGCGAGAATGGCATCTGAATACAGCTTGCCAAGTAAATGATCTAACTGACCTATTTCAATTAGGTTGGTTGTTTGTCCGGTACAGACAGCGAGGACATTTTTACGCAGCGCTGGTGGGTAAGGAAAGTCGTGACTCGCCAATAGCTTGATCTCTCCAGACTTAATTTCAACGAGGGCAGTATCAACCCCGTCGAGGCTGGTTCCAGACATTACACCGATATATAACTCTTTCGTCGCCATTCTCAAATTTCAATCCGTCAGTTAGAGAATCTATTGTAAACCGAGAATAATCCTAATACTCTCGGCAACATAGCGAAAATCATTTTAGCTGGAGAAAATATGGGACCGTTATGGTTAGACGTAGCAGGCTGTGAGTTGACTGCTGAAGACAAAGAAATACTGCAGCATCCAACCGTTGGTGGTGTGATCTTATTTGCTCGTAACTACCACGACAGTGAGCAGCTTCTTGCATTAAATAAGTCAATTCGTCAGGCAGCAAAACGCCCTATCTTGATTGGTGTTGACCAAGAAGGAGGCCGAGTACAACGCTTCCGTAATGAGTTTTCATTGATTCCGGCCGCTTCTGAATACGCAAAAACCAATAATGGTGAACAGTTGGCAGAGCAGGGTGGTTGGCTGATGGCTGCTGAACTGATTGCCCATGACGTTGATTTGAGTTTTGCTCCAGTTTTAGACCAAGGTCATGAGTGTAAAGCGATCGGCAACCGAGCGTTTGGTGAAGAAACCGATACTATTATTCGTCACAGCTTGGCCTACATGAAAGGCATGAAATCAGTCGGCATGGCAACCACAGGCAAGCACTTTCCAGGACATGGTGGCGTGATTGCGGATTCTCATTTAGAAACGCCGTTTGATGATAGAGATACCATCTTTGAACAAGATATGGCGATCTTCAAAGCGCAGATTGAAAGTGGAATCCTTGATGCGATGATGCCCGCTCACGTGGTGTATCCACACTATGATGATCAGCCTGCAAGTGGCTCGCAATTCTGGTTAAAGCAGGTATTACGTCAGAAGCTTGGGTTTGAGGGGATCATCTTCTCTGATGACTTAACCATGGAAGGAGCTGCGATCATGGGTGGTCCAGCTGAGCGTGCGCATCAATCGTTGGTAGCTGGTTGTGATATGGTTTTAGTCTGCAACAAGCGTGACGCTCAAATTGAAGTGCTTGATAACTTGCCAATTATGGAAACACCGATGGCAGATAAGTTACTTAAAAAGCAAAGTTTTAGTTTGGCTGATCTCAAACGCAGTGATACTTGGAAGCAAGCCTCACAAGCGATGCAGAAGTTAGCCGAAGAAGCATAAAGTAAAAAGAGCAACCTTGAGTTGCTCTTTTTCGTTTGGGGTTAGTGGAATCCAATCATCTCTTTGAGCGTTTTGAGGTATCGGCGACTCACAGGTAAAGGGTGATTGCTTAAGGTGACAATCTCAGCCAGCCCATTATCGAGCAGCTTAATTTCTTTGATCGCTTTAATATTGACGAGGTACTGGCGATGACAGCGCACGAGTTGCGTCTTTTCTTCCAGTATTTTGAGCGTTAGCTGGGAATCGGCTTTCTGATCATGTGTTTGAATGTGCACACCGCTGATATCACTGTACGCAAACTCGACATCTTTGCTTGGGATAATCACAATGCGATTTAAACCGATACATGGAATTTGATCTAAGTTTTGTGGCGCAATGGCATCGACTTGAGTTTGGCTGTGACGTTGAGATTTCAGCAACCGAAAGACAGTTTTATTAAGCCGCTCAGGGTCAACAGGTTTCAGCAGGTAGTCAAAAGCGTTATCTTCAAACGCTTGAATGGCAAATTCATCGTAAGCGGTGACAAACACGACTTTGGGCATGGTTTCAGGGTCGAGCATTCCGAGCAGTTCAATGCCGGTTATCTGTGGCATTTGAATATCTAAAAAGACGACATCAGGCTTGAGGCGATTGATTTTCTTTAACCCTTCAATGGCATTGCTAGCATGATCAATAACGTCAATTTCTCCGGTCTCTTCGAGCAACTCGGTTAACTCTTCACGAGCAAATAGTTCATCATCTATAACTAAAGCAGAGAGCATGGGCTTACCTTAATACGTGTTCTCATTGGGAATGATAAAACTCATTCGGGTTAACTGGTTGGCCGTCACTTCAATATTGAGAGCTGCCACACGGCCAAATTTATTGGTCAGTCGTTTATCAACGATTTGCAGTCCTAAACCAGTATGATCAGCTGAGGGGGCGACATAGCTGCCGGAATTATCTTCAACACAAAGCTGTATGCCTGACGCTACAGCTTGGCTGTAAATGCGAATGTGGCCACCTTCAATTAAATTGGAAATACCATGCTTGATGGCATTCTCAACCAAAGGCTGAAGAGTAAAGCTTGGAACATTACGCTTGAGTAGGTGTTCATCAATGTCGATATCGACTTCTAAGCGATCGGTGAATCGCGCTTTCTCAATCGACAGATAGGCATTCACATGGGCTAACTCTTCTTTGAGCGTAACCGTCTCAATATTTTGTTTAAGGTTGCTGCGGAAAAAGTGGGAAAGCTGCTGAATTAACTCGCGAGCTTTGGTTGGGTCACGGCGAACGACGGCACTGATGGTGTTGAGTGCATTAAACAAGAAGTGTGGGTTTACCTGAGCATGCAGCAGTTTGATTTCAGCTTGAGAAAGTAAGGTCTGCTTTTGTTGGTACTCACCAAATAGAATTTGGCTAGATAACAGCTGGGCAATGCCTTCCGCCATCGACATATTAATGGTCGAAAACAGCTTTCTTTTTGGTTCGTAGAGTTTGATGGTACCAATCACCTGATCGCCAGTACGCAGTGGAATGATAAGCGCAGAGCCCAGTTTACATTCGCTAGAGAGGGAGCATTGATAGGGTTTCTCTTTGCCATCAAGGTAGATGATGTCGTTTTTACTGATTGCATCTTGCGTGCTTCGAGACGAAATCGGTGTATTGGGCTTATGATGATCATCGCCAATGCCAACAAACGCCAGAATCTTTTGATCATCGGTTATCGATACAGCGCCAACATTGGTCTCTTCATAGATAATGCGGGCTATCTTCTCGGCATTTTCTGAGTTAAAGCCGGATGCCAATATCCCCACTGAACGCTCTGCGATGTTTAATGCTCGTCGAGAAAAGGTCGCGGAATACTCTTCAAAGATGGTTTTGCGATCTTGAAGAATACTCATAAACAGTCCGGCTCCGACAGAGTTCGCAATGATCATAGGAGCGGCAATAGCGGAGACCAACGCATACGCTTGATCGAATGGTTTGGCGACGATCAAGATGATCGTCATCTGAACAACTTCGGCTACCAAGGTGATGGCGAACACGACACTTGGGCTGAAAAGCTGATCAGATTTATTCTTACGGACAAAATAGACATGAAACAAGCCGCCGATTAAGCCTTCTGCTGTGGTGGAAATCGCACAGGCGAGATCGGTAAAGCCGCCAAGCGTATAGCGATGAAGCCCACCAGTTAGGCCAACAAAGAAACCGACCACAGGGCCGCCAAACAAGCCGCCCATTACCGCACCAATGGCTCGCGTATTAGCAATAGCATCATTGATTTGTAAGCCAAAGTAGGTGCCCATGATGCAAAACAGCGAGAAGAGGATGTAAACGCTGACCTTATGACTGATACGGCTTGAGATATTGAGTAAAGGCAAGAATATCGGTGTCTTGCTGAGCATATAAGCCAGCATTAGGTAGACACACATCTGTTGTAAGAGAGAAAGAATTAGGTCCATATCAATAAACTAAGCGGTGTTTGGTGGTTATTTTAGAAAAGAATGGTGTAATAAAACACGCTTAGTTCACACTTCTACGACGTATTGCCACAAACTTGAATGTGTAAATTTATTTTTACATTGTGTTTTTTTATGTTTACACCTTGAAATCTTATCTCAGGCTGTTATTTTATGGTTATTCCAACCTATCGGATATGGATTATCCTAGGTGTAAGAAATAATATACAGGTTAGAGTTATGCAGAAAAGTGAATTGAGCAATATCAACATCAGCGATGAACAAGTCCTTATCACACCAGATGAGTTAAAAGAGAAGTTACCACTGAGTGATAACGCCCGCCGCTTTATTCAAGAGTCTCGCCAAACGATCGCTGACATCATCCATAAAAAAGATCATCGCTTACTAGTGGTTTGTGGTCCTTGTTCTATTCATGATATTGAGGCAGCGAAGGAATACGCGAAACGTCTTAAAGCACTTTCTGCGCAACTGAGCGATCAACTGTATATTGTTATGCGTGTTTACTTTGAAAAGCCACGTACAACCGTTGGCTGGAAAGGGTTGATCAATGACCCGCATCTTGATGGCACATTTGATATTGAACATGGTCTGCATGTAGGTCGTGAACTGCTGGTGGATCTAGCCGAGATGGAGATCCCCCTAGCCACAGAAGCGCTTGACCCGATAAGTCCGCAATACTTAGCCGATACTTTCAGCTGGGCAGCAATTGGTGCTCGTACAACGGAGTCACAGACTCACCGTGAAATGGCAAGTGGTCTTTCAATGCCAATCGGTTTTAAGAATGGTACAGATGGCAATTTAGGAACCGCGATTAATGCGATGCAAGCCGCTTCTTCAAGCCACCGTTTCATGGGTATTAACCGTGAAGGCCAGGTTGCTCTTCTAACAACTCAAGGTAACCCTAACGGCCATGTGATTCTCCGTGGTGGTAAGCAGACGAACTACGATTCGGTTTCTGTCACTGAGTGTGAGCAAGATATGGCGAAACATGGCTTAGATGCATCACTCATGGTCGATTGTAGCCATGCAAACTCACGTAAAGATTTCCGCCGTCAGCCGTTGGTTGCGGAAGACGTTATCCATCAAATCCGTGAAGGCAATAAGTCGATTATTGGTCTGATGATCGAGAGTCATATCAATGAAGGTAACCAGTCTTCTGATATTCCGTTAAGTGAAATGCAATATGGCGTATCTATTACCGATGCGTGTATCAATTGGGATACAACTGAGGCACTATTACGTCATGCACATGAAGAGCTAGTTCCTTTCCTAGAAGATCGTTTGAAAGGCTAAAGCAAGAGCACAAGGAATATCAATGGCAGTTGAACTGAACGAGTTGCGTGATCAAATTGACGCAGTAGACAAACAGATTCTCGATTTACTGGCACAGCGTCTTTCTTTGGTAGAGAAAGTCGGTGAAGTAAAGAGTGAGCATGGTTTACCGATCTATGCTCCAGACCGTGAAGCGGCAATGCTGGCTTCTCGCCGTCAAGAGGCAGAGAAGAAAGGCGTTCCCCCACAGCTAATCGAAGACATTCTACGTCGTACTATGCGTGAGTCTTACGCGAGTGAAAAAGACTCAGGCTTTAAGTGTCTGAACCCTGAACTTCGCTCGGTGGTGATTGTTGGTGGTAATGGTCAGCTAGGTAGCTTGTTCGGTCGTATGTTTAAGCTGTCGGGATACGATGTCAAAGTGCTTGGCAGTAAAGACTGGGATCAGGCCGATGATATTCTGGCTGATGCTGGCATGGTAGTGGTTACCGTTCCAATTCACCTCACCGAAGGGGTCATTGAGAAGCTAGGTAATCTGCCAAAAGATTGTATCTTGTGTGATTTAACATCGATTAAGTCGAAACCCCTGCAAGCGATGATGAACGTCCACCAAGGCCCAGTTGTTGGCTTACACCCAATGTTTGGCCCAGACGTCCCAAGTTTGGCAAAACAGGTGATCGTTTACTGTGATGGTCGTGGTGAAGAGAATTACCAATGGTTATTGAAGCAGTTCTCTATTTGGGGCGCAAGCCTTTGCCAGATTGATGCCGGTGAGCATGACCACGGTATGACACTGATTCAGGCGCTGCGTCACTTTACTTCGTTTGCTTACGGCCTGCACTTAAGTCGTGAGAACCCGAACATTGATAAACTGCTTCAATTGAGTTCTCCAATTTACCGTCTAGAGCTGGCTATGGTAGGCCGCTTATTTGGTCAAGACCCGAACTTATACGGTGACATCATTCTTTCTTCAGATGAAAATATTGCAATGATCAAACGTTTCCATCGCTGTTTCGGAGAAGCACTAGACATTCTCGATGGCAAAGATAAGCAAGCGTTTGTGGAAAGCTTTGATAAAGTGAGTGATTGGTTTGGTGATTACTCTAAGCAGTTCTTAGATGAAAGTCAGAACTTGCTAAAACAGGCGAACGACTCGATTCATCGTGGTTAATTGAATCAACCAATAAAAAGAGCGACCAAGTGGGTCGCTCTTTCTATTTATTCCGTTTACTGAACCGAGATATTTTCTTTCGATTGTTCAGTCTCATTCTTCACCGTACTGACAGAACTGTCTTGGTAAGGATTGTTGGTCAGGTTAACCTGTAAACGAACCGTGTCATCAATCAACTTCACCAAGGGTGCCCATTTCACCTTTTTCTCTTTCTCGAATAGGTAATTGAAGTTCTCTGGTGTCCAATCCATCGTGTACTGAGGATTAAGTGCACGGCCTAAGAAACGTACTTCATAATGCAAGTGAGGACCGGTCGAATTGCCCGAGTTACCGCACGTTGCGATCAGATCGCCTTTGCTAACAAATTGACCACTACGGACTTTAAACTTCTGCAGGTGAGCGTAAGAACTCATGAAACCAAATGAGTGACGCAGCGTTAAGAAATTGCCAAACCCTTTCGAACTTGGTCGAACCGTTTCAATGACACCATCCGCTGGAGCATAGATTTCTTCACCACGCTTACACGTCAGATCGATACCTGTGTGGGTATGACGCTTACCGGTAATTGGGTTAGTGCGGCGACCATACGATGATGAGACGCGTAAATAGTTTAATGGTGAGTCATTAGGGATCATGCGGAACATAGTCGCACGAACGGCTGAGTCAATAGCCGCGGCATCGAGGCGGTTTTCTAGATTCGTTTCGTCTGCAGTGCTTTCGTTGGCTAAGCCAAGTACTGACTCTACAT
This sequence comes from Vibrio aquaticus, assembly GCF_003970385.1. Taxonomy (GTDB): domain Bacteria; phylum Pseudomonadota; class Gammaproteobacteria; order Enterobacterales; family Vibrionaceae; genus Vibrio; species Vibrio aquaticus. The sequence goes on from NZ_RXZH01000006.1 coordinate 240,961, forward strand.
CATAAACACGCTGACCTAAGATCGTAATTTGGTCGCGTTTCGCTTCCAGCTCTTGAGAAAGGTTGTGCGTCTCTTGGACCTGCTCTTGATACAACAGTTCTAAAGACTGTGCTTGCTCTTGCGCCGCTTGCAGTTGGTTTGTTAACTGAACGATTTCTCGCTTAGACTGAGTGTCTTGTTGCCAACTGTAGTAGCCATAGCCAGCAGCAGCTGAGGCTAAGCCAGTGGTAGACAATAGGGAAAGTAACAGTGTCTTTCTGGAGACATGAAAGCTTTGTACCCCTGAGGCTGAAGGGATAGCAATAGTAATTTTTTTCGACATAACTCGCTAGGTTAGGTGTATTCACCTAAATCAGATAAGTGTTCGATGTCTCTGTGTAGCAGCTCATCGTCACCAACATTTAATTCAACCAATCGCTTTAGATGTCCGATACTCTCAATATCAATATGATCAATACTCAGACGAATCACATTGTTATTCAGTCCAACGATGTTCCCTACAAGTTGGATCGTGACATCACTTCCTGAAAGCGAAAATTCCACATTGACTTGCTTATCACGATCGAGGCGTTCTGACTGTTCACAGGTGGCGAGCATTCCATGTAAAGAAAGGTCGCTAACTAAGGCGGTTACCTCAGTGGAGTCTTGTGTCAGTGCAGCCTGAGCTTGATAGACAATTCGAGAAAAACGGCGGCGTTCAATCATAATACTCTCTCTTCATTCTGACTCAGAAGGGTAACAAAATTACAGAGGCGACTATGCGTGCTCGTTCGCATTCTTCAAGTTTATCAATACGAAGTTTTCCGTATTGAGATCGATATAATAAAGGCCGCTAATGTTAGCGGCCTTTGCACGAATATCAAGCAGTATTATTTAGCAATACGCTTGTACTTGATGCGATGAGGTTCCGCAGCCTCTGGACCCAGTGTCTTCTTCAACCATTCCATGTATTCAGTATAGTTGCCTTCGTAGAAGTTAACCTGGCCTTCATCACGGTAGTCGATGATGTGCGTTGCGATACGGTCTAGGAACCAACGGTCGTGCGAGATAACCATGGCACAACCTGGGAACTCTAGAAGTGCTTCTTCTAGTGCACGTAGTGTTTCTACGTCAAGGTCGTTGGTAGGTTCATCGAGTAGCAGTACGTTGCCGCCTGTTTTAAGAAGCTTAGCAAGGTGTACACGGTTACGCTCACCACCAGACAGTTCACCGATGATCTTCTGTTGGTCTGAGCCTTTGAAGTTAAAGCGTGAACAGTAGGCACGAGCCGGGATTTCAAAGTTGTTGATCTTGATGATATCAGCGCCTTCAGAAATCTCTTGGTAAACCGTCTTAGTGTCATCCATAGAGTCACGGAACTGATCCACAGAAGCCAGTTTAACCGTGTCACCCATATCGATCGTACCAGTATCAGGTTGCTCCGTGCCACTTAGCATCTTGAACAGCGTTGATTTACCTGCACCGTTGGCACCGATGATACCGACGATAGCACCTTTAGGCATGCTGAATGATAGATCATCAATCAGTACACGACCGTCAAATGACTTAGTTAGGTTATTGACTTCGATAACCTTGTCACCTAGACGCTCACCTGGTGGGATAAACAGTTCGTTGGTCTCGTTACGCTTCTGACGATCGCCGCTTTGCAGTTCTTCAAAACGAGCCATACGCGCTTTAGATTTAGACTGACGACCTTTCGGGTTTTGACGAACCCATTCCAGTTCTTTCTCGATAGTCTTTTGACGCGCTTTCTCTTGTGATGCTTCCTGTTGTAGACGCGCATCTTTCTGCTCTAGCCAAGAAGTGTAGTTGCCTTCCCATGGAATACCTTCACCACGGTCAAGTTCTAGAATCCAGCCTGCAGCGTTATCTAAGAAGTAACGGTCGTGGGTGATAGCAACAACGGTACCAGTGTAATCAACAAGGAAGCGCTCAAGCCATGCAACTGATTCTGCATCCAAGTGGTTGGTTGGTTCGTCAAGCAGCAGCATGTCTGGCTTAGAAAGAAGAAGACGACAGATAGCAACACGACGACGCTCACCACCTGATAGGTGTTCGATCTTCTGGTCCCATTCTGGTAAACGAAGCGCATCAGCGGCACGCTCCAGAGCGTTCTCAAGGTTATGGCCTTCTTTCGCTTGGATAAGCGCTTCAAGTTCACCTTGTTCTTTTGCTAGCGCATCAAAGTCTGCATCTGGTTCAGCGTATGCTGCGTATACTTCATCAAGACGCTTCATCGCACCCGCAACGTCAGACACTGCTTCTTCAACGATTTCACGAACGGTTTTAGATTCATCCAGCACTGGTTCCTGAGGTAGGTAGCCTACGTTCAGACCTGGTTGTGGGCGAGCTTCACCATCAATATCAGTATCAATGCCTGCCATGATGCGTAGTAGTGTCGATTTACCCGCACCGTTTAGACCCAAGACACCGATTTTTGCGCCAGGGAAGAAACTTAGAGAGATGTCTTTAAGAATTTGTCGCTTTGGTGGCACAACTTTGCTCACGCGCGACATGGTATATACGTATTCAGCCATTGCCGATCGTTCCTAAATAATCAATTTACGAAAGTTGTTATTTTATACTAAGAGCGCCCGCTTTGTTACTAGAGAAAACAAAGGCATGGTTGTTAAGAGGTTTTAATGATGTTTTAGTAGGCAATTATTGGCATAAAGTCCGCGGACTGTCACAGTTACGTGAATTTATTAATATTTACATCTCGGAGCTTTACAGCGCTGATTACAATGAGTCTTAATAAGGAATTCACTCGCAATACCCTCAGGATGAGACGGTTATGAATCTGACTTTTTCTAAGTCGCTGCTTCGCATTTCTTCATCGATTTCTTTAGTTTCAACGATGACTTGCAGCGCACTTTTGGCTACATCCGCGGTAGCCGCAGATCTACAAACTCAACGGGATATTTACGACCAAGCTCAAAAGCTTCTGGATGCGAAAAATGTCGCCGAATATCAAAAAATACGTCCACAAATTTCACACTATCCTCTGACTCCCTATGTCGATTATCGCAGCTTCTTAGTCGATTTAGATCAGCGCTCTCCTAAAGAGGTCGAGACGTTTATTAAAGAAAATGCGTCCTTTCCGTTTAGTAACCGAATGCGTGCACCTTACATCAGCCAATTGGCGATGAATAAGGATTGGAAGACCTTGTTAGAGTTCCAAACCGTCGAACCAAGAGGCGAAGTGTATCAGTGCCATTACTATCATGCGCATGCATTAGTAGGGGACAAAAAACTTGCTTATCAAGGCGCGGAGAAATTATGGCTGTCTGGCAAAAGTATTGATGATGCGTGTGACCCATTGTTTGAAAAGTGGGATAAAGCAGGGTTGAAAACGGATCCGCTGATCTTAGATCGAATGGTGCTAGCGTTTGAATCTAGAAATGGCCGTTTAATGAAGTATCTGCAAAAGCAGCTATCAACAAGCCAAGCAAAGGCCCAAGCTCAAGATATGCTGAACTTATTCAATCGCCCTGAGGATGTCGCTAAGTTTGCGCGTAAGCAAAGCAAGAGTGACTTCAATCGACAGCAAAGCTACCTTGCATTGCAAAAGCTCGCTCGCAAAGATGTTGAACAAGCCCAACAAGCTTATGCTCAAGTCATCAAAGGACAGGGCTTTGACAAGGCAAAAGAACAAAAGCTCGCTGACTATATTTCTTTTCGTTTGATTAATACCGATTCGTCTTCACTGGCTAAATGGCGCGATTCAAAAATTGCGTCTTCATCTAGCACTGTATTGATTGAACGTCGCGCTCGTTTAGCGATTCAACAAGCGGATTGGAAAGGTTTAGCTACTTGGATTAATAAGTTGCCAGAGACCTCTCGTGAAAGCTTGCGTTGGCAGTATTGGCTCGGTCGAAGTGAGTTAGCCCTTGGTGAGCGAAAACAAGGCCATCAGCGTATGGAGTCTTTGGTTGGACAGCGAAATTTCTACAGCGTTGCGGCGGCCAAAGAGTTAAAACGTTCTATCAATTACCCAACATCTGAAATTGCTTTAGATAAATCGCAAGTGAAACCTTTTAACACCGAGCTTATCCGCATCGAAGAGTTGATCGACAGAGATAAAATTGCCGCCGCGAAAAGTGAGTGGAACTGGTTACTGAGGAGAGCGGATAGCCAGCAAAAAGAGATGCTTGCCGCGTTTGCTTCGTTTAAAGGGTGGCATCACTTAACGGTGACAGCGAGCATCAAAGCAAAAATGTGGGATAACCTGCATGTTCGCTTTCCTGTAGCACACCGCTGGTGGTTCGATTTCTATGCTGATAAGCACAGTATCGACCCTATTACTTTGATGTCTCTAGCGAGGCAAGAAAGTGCACTGGATATTGAAGCGCAATCACCAGTCGGGGCGAGAGGCATTATGCAAATCATGCCTGCGACAGCAAAGTACACGGCTAAAAAATACAAGCTGACTTACCAAGGCGCGCAAGATCTGTATGAAGTCGGTAAGAACATCGAAATTGGCAGTCACTACCTTGATGGCCTGCTCGAGCAATACGATAACAATCGAATTTTTGCGTTAGCTGCGTATAATGCAGGGCCCCATCGTGTAAAAACTTGGCGTGGACGTACCCAAGGAAAACTGGACGCTTATGCGTTTATTGAAGCAATCCCATTTAAAGAAACACGAGGGTATGTGCAAAATATCCTGATGTTTGAAACTTATTACCGAGACCTACTTGGTGTGGATGGGGCTTTTTTAAACCCGCATGAGGTCGATACGAAATACTAGCGAGCCAATATAGATGTCATTAGAGCCAGAATATAAAGAGTGGCAACAGATCTTAGATTTGATCAGTGAGAGCGCAGAATCAAAGCAGCATGAGATGTTATTGACGATGCTGCTTACTCCAGATGAGCGTGAAGCACTGGTCGCCCGAGTGAATATCTTCAGAGAGCTATTAAAAGGGGATTTATCGCAAAGGCAGATCAGTCAAATGCTTGGAGTCGGCATTGCGACAATTACTCGCGGTTCTAATGAACTTAAATCTAAAAGTAACGATGAAAAGCAGCAGATTGCTCAGTTACTAGAAAAATAAAAAGAGAGGTGCTAAATCGCACCTCTCTTTTTTTGTTTTGATTTAGAGACCTAGCTATAGGTTCGCTGGAAAGTGCTCATGATTGACAAATGGGATCAGCGCTAGAATTAATGCTTGGTGATATACAGAACTGCGTGTAAGCAAGTCGTGCGTTAGCAAGCTAATTGCCCCGCCTTTCTGTTTGATGTTCTCTGTCCCAAAGACTTCATCCATCACATCGCCGAGCTCGTTGGCATATTTGAGTTTTTCAATGACAACAGGTGGCAGCATTAAGCTTGCTGAGCGGGATTCTCCGCGCTTATCGGTGGATTCAATGACCATCCAGGCAAAAGTTACGTTCCCTTCAATACCGGCTTCTAGCCCGACATAGAAATCAGCGCTGTTATCGGCTGACTTTGCATTAGTAACACGGTTGAGCGCACCCAAATGAGTTTCATCATTCGTCATCGGCTGATCGGCCACGCCACTTGCCACATTTAAGCCGACAAACTCAAAGGTTTCATTTGGGAATGAGGCTTCAAATGCACTTTTTACGGCATTAATTTTGGCTGGATTAAGCGAAGCGACAATAACCTTCTTGTTCGACATCGAAATTTCCTTTCTGGGCTTTAGGGTCATACTTCAATTGAGTCAAAGTGAGCGGTGGTGATAAGTGATAGCCCTGCATTAAATCACATTTGTTTTCCGCTAACCAAAGGTGCATATCTTCAGACTCAATGCCTTCTGCGGTCACCATCATAGATTGAGAATGACAAAGGTCAACGAGTGGTTTGACGACTTGGTGGTTGTTGGTCTTGATTAATGTTTCTAAAAACTCGCGATCAAACTTAATTTTTTGTACCGGATATTCTACCAATTGAGTGATAGAGGTATAGCCAGAACCAAAGTCATCAATGGTCAGTTTAAAGCCCATTTCTGAAAGCTCATGCAGTAGCAGGTAACTCTGACTGTCTGAAGCAAATGTCTCGGTGATCTCGAAGTCAATCAGGTGAGGTGTGATTGGGTAACGCTCCATGAGCACTTGTATATCACTGGCGAGTTGAACGGAATCCAGTTCTGCGGAGGATAGGTTAATCGACACATTGAGTGGGTGGTCGAAACACTCTTGCAGCTTCTTAAAATCTTTAAAGGCTTGTTTAATAACCCAACGATCAATGGTGCCAAACAGTCCGATTTGTTCAGAAATAGGAATAAATTCACTCGGAGTGACCTTACCTAAGTTTGGCGAGTCCCAGCGCAATAGAGCTTCAACACCTTTTACGTGTTGGCCTGTACGATCAAAGTAAGGTTGGTAGAGCAGGGTAAACTCATTTTCTAAATCGCCATTGCGCAGTGCACGTTCAACCTGGGTACGACGACGGACCACTTCATCTAATTCCTTTGAATAGTGAGCTATTTGATTTTTACCCGCGCGCTTAGCTTGATACATTGCGGTGTCAGCATGAGAAAGAAGTTTCGCGAGATCCATGCCGTCGTCAGGGTAAGAGGCGATACCGATACTCGCTGTCACGGGAAAGCTACCAAAAGAAGCATTGGCATTATTCTGAATAGGGTCGAGCACTTTACACGCTAAGCTCTCCGCGAACTGTCCGTGATACTGTGAGGCCAAGAAAATGGCAAATTCGTCACCAGACAGGCGGGAAGCTAAACATTTGATGCCATGCCGCTGTTCCCACTCTTTACTGATGGTCTGAATATGATTGGCAAAGTTGACTAAAAGTGAGTCCCCGACATGGTGGCCATACTTGTCGTTCACGTATTTGAAGTTATCGAGGTCAATATAAAGAATCCACGCATGTTTATGCGCCACCTTATTTGCTAATGCGCGTTCGACATAAACCTGAAATTGGTAGCGATTAGCAAGTTGAGTGAGGTGATCATTCTCTGCCATCGCTTTGGTCTTTTGGTAGCTAGAGTTGAGCTCTTTGTACATATCGTAAAAACGAGCGGAAAGACGGCCAATTTCGTTGTCGTTATCGAGTTTTTCGATGTTGCTACGTTTTTGCATTTCGACATCTTTAAGCTGTCGATCAAGATGAGTGATTGGTTTTATCACATGACGATAGAGCAAAAACAGCAAGATCATCACGGTAACAAGTGACGAGGCACCAAAAGAAAGGATTAAGCGCTGTTCAATTTTGGCGAGCTTTTTCGTCGTGAGGTATTGAGCAGGATCTAAGATTGCGTGTAGGCCGGGCTTGAGCTCTACCGACTGAGCAAGCCCTGATTTAATGACGGGTTCAGCTGAAAAGAAAATGCTGCTGTCGTTATCAAACTCTAAAATGTGTTTGAGCTGATCGAACTTCTCTAAGGAAAGTGAAACAACGATGAAGAAAACTTGGTCTTTATTGTAGCTGAGTGGCGAATCCAACGTACTTTTATCAATCACATCATAGCGGATCAAAATGCTTTGCCCCTGATAACTACGAGCAAAACCAGTATGACTGGTGTCCCCTGTGCGTTGGTAAATATGATTTACATACTTCAACACATTGGCATCTAAGCTTGAAAAAGGATCCGTTTGATTATCTGCATAGAATTTGACCTTATGGTCACCATCAATGATTGCGACAGCAATGTCATCCTGTGTATTGGACTGCAGGTTTTCGATGGTTGTTTGCAAGTTGCCAATCAGCTTCATTTCTCGATATGGATTCTCAGGTTGGCCGAAATAATTCCGTACCATATCGCTTTTGGTCAGAGTGAGAGAGTAGCTATTGATGAGTGCCAGTGATTGTCGGAAGTGGCCAGCCAGCTTTTCCATAGAAAGTTGTAAATAGCTGTTCTCTCGTTTGATTAAGGCATCTTTCTGATTGATGTAAATGCTATAGCTTGAGACAGCCGCACTCAACATTATCACGGGCGCAACAAGCAGTAAGACTCTAGTGTTTAGCTTCATGATCTTTTAGTAATCGGTTAATTATCTTTGTTCTAAGGCTGATATTCTCTGCCGAGAGTTGGCTATCTATCTGGGCGTTAGCAAGACGTTCTTGGGATGGGAACAATGATGCATCATTTAGGTACCACTCGGGCAGTAACTTAGTAGCACTTCGATTAGGGGTAGCAGCTTTGATATCAATTGCATTTTTTGCAGCGACTTTTGGATCCATCAGGTAGTTGAGAAAGGCACGAGCTGCCTGTTTATTATCCGAATGCGCACTGACCGCTAAGCAATCCACCCAGAGAAATACTTCGCCTTCAGGGATCACATAGCCCCAGTTATCTTGCCCAAAGTAACGATTCAAGGAGTATTGATCGCCACTGTAAGCTAACGTCATTTGCAGTGTATCGGGATCAGATTGGCTACGTATGTAGCTAAGAATGTATTCGTAGGTGAGTACGTCTTGGTTAAATTCAACCATTGCTGGGTAAGCTTGATGGATCTCTTGAGCGTTTTCTGTTGTTGGTGAAATGCCAAGTGAATAGAAAATGGGCAGGAATGTTTCTACGCTGTCATTGAGCATTCCTACCTTGCCAGATAATTTACGTGGAGGTTTTACAAACTCACTCCAAGTTTTAGGCGGGGTCGCAATGATATCTTTACGGTAAGCCACACCGACGCTGCCCCAAAAATAAGGGACGGCATAGTCACCACAAGTTTGGTTCCACTGCTTATCATTGTGAACTCGATTGCTCAAGGTCGAAAGGTTCTCGAATGTCCCTAATTTGCCATATATCTGAGCTGACACGTTATCGAGAACAACCACATCAAAAGGCAGTTGTATGCTTTTCATCATGAGCTGGCTGCGTTCATCGTCATTATCAAAGTGAGATAATGTAATCGAGTGGCCACTTTTCTGCTCCCACTGAGCACGCACTTGAGGGGAGAGGGTATCTTCCCACATATAGATATTGAGTGCTTGAGCGAGTGATACGGAGCTAGTGAAAAAAAGAAGAGGTAAAAACAGAACTCTCATACTGACTGGTGCTGACCTTTTTGAATAATTCTGAGGTGGACGGCTTATCAGAGTCAGTGGAATGAGCTGACACAACACTAATATGCAAATTAATAACGAAATACTAAGAATATTAATAAATTATGTCAGCTATTTGATTGTATTTATTTGAGCTGTGTGGGTTTATTTATTGCAACTTAATTTGTGTTGGTTTCACATTTTCACTTGGATAACAGCCTAATACTTTCAGATGCTTCGTGATTTTGGTGAGTTCATTGAGAGCCTGTTGCATCTGCTGAGAGTCGAGGTGTGACTCTAAATCGACGTAAAACATCTCTTCCCAAGGGTTCCCCATGATTGGACGAGATTCCAGTTTAGTCATGTTGATACCGTAACGCTGAAGAACTAATAGAGTCTCTACTAGCGAGCCAGCTTGTTGTGAGGTCGACATAATTAGTGTGGTTTTTGCTGGGATCTGAGTTGAGACCTCGACAGGTTTACGAGCCACAATGATAAAGCGGGTATGATTTTCTGTTTGATTTGCAATGTTGCCTTGAATTGGCTGCAGGCCATAAAGCTTGCCGCTGGATGCGTTGCCAATGGCTGCAACATCTGAGCGGTTAAGATCTTTCACTGTACGCATTGCATCAGCGGTGCTGGCGCATGACTCTAATGTGACGCCGTTGAGCTTGCCTAGGAACTCACTGCACTGAGCATGGGGTTGAGGGTGAGAATACAGAGTGGTGATCTCTTCTAAGCGAATATCTGAGGTTGCGACCAAACAGTGCTCAATAGGCAGCGTGAGTTCTCCCACAATATAGAGCGTAGTGTGCTGGAGTAGGTCATAGACTTCGTTGATAGAGCCTGAACTAGTGTTCTCGATTGGCAGTACACCGTAATCAGCGTGGCCTGACTCAACGGTTTGAGTCACCTCTTTAAAGTGACCACAGTTGAGCTCGATAAGCTCAGTGTTCTTACGGCTAAAGTATTCTCGGCTTGCTAAATGAGAGTATGACCCTTTCGAACCCAGGAACGCGACACGAGCCAGTGGTTTACGACTTTGTTCCGGGTTCGCTAGATTTTGTAGATAAGATTGCTGAAGTAGAACCGAGTCTTCAATAATGGTGTGAAACAGCTTAGTGATGTACTGAGCATCAAGATCATATTTTTGATTACCATTGTTAATCAGTTTGACCAACAACTGCTGCTCTCGCTCAGCATCACGGACAGGCTTTGAGGTTTGTACTTTGCTTTTTGCTACTTCAATACTCATCTGGCGACGCTCAGAAAGGAGCTGGAGTAATTGATCATCGAGCTCGTTTAATCGTATGCGTATTTCTTCAAGTGAGTATTTTTGGTTAGTCATCCTAGTGTTCCTCATAAAAAAAGCCTCCCTTTGGGAGGCTTCCTGTTCGTTTTTGACTTATCTTTCGAAAACGAGAGAGCCTCCAAGCCTAGTGGAGAAAAAAGAAGTCAAAAAAGAACAGAGTTGTGTTGTGCATATTCATAGGCTTTGTAGTTAATCTTTAAACACAATAAGCAACCGAGTATTGAGCGTCAAGCAAAAAAATAGCGCCTTTCGGCGCTATTTTTCTGAATCCTCTCAATTTATATTTTTATTCTACTTCTTCTTCTAGCTCAGGTTTCTCTGCACGGCGTGCTTCTGGCTTATGACGTAGTTTGTTTAGCTGACGTTCTAGTTTCTGTTCTACCTCATTAACGGCAGCATATAAATCTTCATGAGTTGCAGATGCAACCAGTTGGCCTTTCGGTACAGTAATAACAGCTTCAAATTTTTTCTGCTTATTTGGCTCTTCGCTGAAACTTGCCTGACAACCGATAATGTCTACTTGCCATTTTTCTAGCTTTTTAAACTTGCTCTCAATGTGAGTGCGGATTGCAGAGGTGATGTCGATGTTCTTGCCAGTGATATTTACTTTCATAGATGTTTTCCTCTGTGTCATCCCTCATGGGTTAACTCCAGATTACTTATCTGTGGCTTTAATAACGTGACTAAGATCACTATTTTGTCGGCGGTTTCTGCAGGTCAATTTAAACGTGATCTATCTCAAAGTGTAAGACGATTATCGACGAAAAAAGCTTGTTAACGGGCAAAAATTCATTAGATTGGGAGAGGTAAGCAACTAAAAATCATCTGTTTTTTAGCGGCTTAATACGACCTAATAAAAATACCTGTCTAGGAATTAAACAGCACGAAAGTGTGAATACAATTCCAAAATCTTTTTCCTTTTATTTCTCCAGACATCTGTGATGTTGACGTCTCGCACTTATTGTTCGTTTTGTCAGTAATTCTTGCGGTTAAAGATAGTTTGATTTGCTCTTTATCGTTAGCCTGAAACAAAAAACGCCTCATGGCGAGGCGTTTTTAAAGCATCAGATAACGTTACTGCGGGTTGAGTTCGATTAACTCTTCAGTACGTTGAATCGCATCTTCCAAATTCAGCTGTTTGTAAGCTTCTAACTGAATATCCAGTGACTTGCGCGCAGCTTCTGTATTTGGGTAAGTCTTTTGCAGCTCTTGCGTGCGGTTAATGGCAGCAATCCAGGCTTCACGTCGTAAGTAAAAGTCAGCCGTTGCTAAGTCATACTCAGCGAGACGGTTTTTCAACGCAAACATACGCTTCTGAGCATCTTCTGCGTATGGGCTGGTTGGGTAACGCTCAAGTAACTTCTTAAAATCAGCAAAAGCCTGTTTCACCGGCTCAGGGTCACGATCGCTTCGGTCAATGTTAAAAAGATCATGCATGAAATTACGATCCTGAGCCATATGCGTAAGACCTCTCATGTATAACACCCAGTCGAGCTTTTCATGAGTTGGATTTAGACGAGTAAAACGTTCGATGGTCGCCAAGCCTAACGCAAGGTCGTCATTTTTGTAGTACGCATAGATAAGATCTAGCTGAACCTGTTCAGAGTACGCACCAAATGGGTAACGAGAATCCAGAGCTTCCAATCGCTCAATGGCTGTTATCCAGCTACCACTTTGAAGCGAAATCTGTGCTTCTGAGTAAAGCTCAGATGGTGGCACGTCTGGAACAATCTCTTCACTGCTAGAGCAGCCAACCAGTACAGATAATGCCAACAAGCCAGATAAAGTATGCTTTTTCATGTCAGGATTCGGTTCCTTGAGATAAATATTTCAGTTGCTGTCGTTACTTTCTAATCAGTAACAGATACAATGTCCAATAGTACATTTTTCCACAGTAGTGACAATTAGTCTCACTGTTTTTAAAAAAGTTCGATATGGCTCAGCAGATCACATTAACAGACACAGTAAAAAGCAGCCAGTTAGGTCAACGTCTAGACCAAGCTGTTGCTGAACTCTTTACCGATTTCTCTCGCTCTCGTATTAAAGAGTGGCTTCTTGATGGCAAAATCCAAGTGGATGGCGAAGTTGTTACTAAACCTCGTATCAAGGTTATGGGCGGTGAAGAGATCATCCTGCAAGCGGAACTTGAAGATGAAGAACGCTGGGAAGCGCAAGATATCCCTCTAGATATTGTTTTTGAAGATGACGATATCTTGGTGATCAATAAACCGCGCGGATTCGTCGTACACCCAGGAGCAGGGACTCCGGATGGTACAGTGCTAAATGCATTGCTTCATCACTACCCAAGTATCGCTGAAGTACCACGAGCGGGTATCGTGCATCGTCTTGATAAAGACACGACAGGTCTTATGGTGGTAGCGAAGACTGTACCGGCGCAAACGCGTTTAGTACGTGCTCTACAGAAGAAACGTAACTTCGTGCGTGAGTATGAAGCCATCGCGATTGGCCGTATGACGGCTGGTGGACGAGTTGAACAGCCTATTGGTCGACACTCGACGAAGCGTACCTTGATGGCAGTAAGCCCGATGGGTAAGCCCGCAATTACTCACTACCGAGTTGCAGAGCACTTCCGCGAGCATACGCGCATCCGTTTACGTCTAGAAACCGGTCGTACACACCAGATCCGTGTTCACATGTCTTACCTGCAGCATCCTCTGTTAGGTGATACTGCATACGGTGGCCGTGCGCGTATTCCAAGTGGCGCGTCAGAAGAGCTAGCGAACCATATTCGCAGTTTTGATCGTCAAGCGCTTCATGCGGTAATGCTAAGATTTGAACACCCAATTACGGGTGAAGACGTGGAGTTCCACGCTCCTGTGCCTGACGATATGATCGAAATGGCAGAAGCATTGCGTCAAGATACTCAAGAGCACGGCTTAAAAGACGAGTTTTAAGTATGGAACTTATCATCCCTAACTGGCCAGCACGAAGCCGAGTCAAAGCCTTTGCTTCAACTCGATGCGGCGGTGTTTCCCAGAATGTTTACCAAGGTTTGAACCTAGGTACTCATGTTGGGGATGATGTTCAAATCGTCCAAAGAAATCGTCTATTGCTTCAGGAATATGCAGATATGCCTGAAGCACCGATTTGGCTCAATCAAACTCACTCCAATACTGTTCTAGAAGTGAATACCTCCACCGTTGATGTTCTAGATGCGGATGGTACGTTTACTCAAAAGCCTGGTGTGGTTTGTTCTGCTATGACTGCCGATTGCTTACCTGTCTTACTCACCAATGTTGATGGTACACAAGTGGCTGCAGTCCATGCCGGTTGGCGTGGCTTAGCCAATGGCATCGTCGAAAATGCGGTGAAGAAGTTTGACGGTGAAGTGATGGCTTGGATAGGCCCAGCAATTGGTCAAGAAGCCTTTGAAGTCGGTGATGATGTCGTCGAGGCATTTGTGTCTGTTATTCCTGAAGCGCAATACGCTTTTACCCCAAAAAAACAGCAGTCAGGAAAATGGTTCGCCGATATGAACCAGCTGGTCACACAAAGGCTTAATCGCGTTGGTGTGAAGCAGGTTTACTACAGTAATTTATGTACATACCAAGACTCTGAACGCTTTTACTCTTATCGCCGTGATGGGATAACAGGAAGACAAGCGACCTTTATCTGGATTGATTCATAACGTCATTCTTTTGTCTGAGATTGACTCACTCCCCTTGAAAATCCCCCAAAGCGTATCCATCTTTCATACTGATTAAACAATTTTTCTCAGTTGAGGTAGGAAGGTAGGTATGCGTCTCGACAGATTCACTAGCAAATTTCAAATCGCTATATCTGACGCTCAATCACTCGCTTTAGGTCGAGATCATCAATATATCGAGCCGGTTCATTTGATGGTGGCATTAATGGACCAAAATGGTAGTCCAATTCGCCCGTTACTCACTATGTTGAACGTTGATATTACGCATCTGCGTTCGAAGCTAAGTGAAATACTTGACCGTCTACCAAAGGTCAGCGGTATTGGTGGCGACGTTCAGTTGTCTAGCGCCATGGGTACGATGTTTAACCTATGCGACAAAGTTGCTCAAAAACGCCAAGATTCTTACATCTCATCTGAAGTTTTTCTTTTAGCCGCTCTAGAAGATAGAGGACCGCTAGGATCGCTATTGAAAGAGTTAGGCTTAACGGAAGCGAAGTTAACCGAAGCGATTGATAAAGTACGCGGTGGTCAAAAGATTGATGACCCGAATGCTGAAGAGCTTCGCCAAGCCTTAGAAAAGTTCACCATAGATCTGACTGAGCGTGCAGAGCAGGGCAAACTTGATCCTGTTATCGGCCGTGATGATGAGATTCGTCGCACCATTCAAGTTCTCCAGCGCCGAACCAAGAACAACCCTGTGATCATCGGTGAGCCCGGTGTCGGTAAAACTGCGATTGTTGAAGGACTGGCTCAGCGCATTGTTAACAATGAAGTACCTGAAGGTCTGCGTGGCCGCAGAGTTCTATCTCTAGATATGGGCGCGCTGGTGGCGGGAGCTAAATATCGTGGTGAATTTGAAGAGCGTTTGAAATCAGTATTGAATGAGCTGTCTAAAGAAGAAGGCAACATTATTCTCTTCATTGATGAAATTCATACCATGGTTGGTGCTGGTAAAGGTGAAGGCTCTATGGATGCGGGGAATATGCTTAAACCTGCATTGGCGCGTGGTGAGCTGCATTGTGTCGGAGCGACAACGCTCGATGAATACCGTCAATATATAGAAAAAGATCCTGCCCTAGAGCGCCGATTCCAAAAAGTGATTGTGGATGAGCCAAGTGTCGAAGATACGGTTGCCATCTTACGTGGCTTGAAAGAGCGCTACGAACTTCACCATCACGTAGAGATTACCGACCCTGCGATTGTTGCCGCGGCAAGCCTATCTCACCGTTATGTTTCAGACCGTCAGTTACCAGACAAAGCGATTGATCTTATCGATGAAGCGGCTTCGAGCATTCGTATGCAAATCGACTCTAAGCCAGAATCTCTCGATAAATTAGAGCGTAAGATCATTCAGCTCAAAATTGAGCAGCAAGCTTTGACCAATGAACATGATGAAGCGAGTGAAAAACGTCTGACGATCTTAAACGAAGAGTTGCAAGATAAAGAGAGAGCGTTTGCAGAACTCGAAGAAGTGTGGAATGCAGAAAAAGCAGCGCTTTCTGGTACTCAACATATCAAAGGTGAACTAGAACAAGCTCGCATGGATATGGAGTTTGCGCGCCGTGCTGGTGATCTAAACCGAATGTCTGAACTGCAATATGGTCGAATCCCTGAGTTGGAAAAGCAATTGGATTTAGCAACTCAAGCTGAAATGCAGGAAATGACGCTACTACGCAATAAAGTGACGGACAACGAAATTGCCGATGTGCTTTCAAAGCAGACTGGGATTCCGGTATCCAAAATGCTTGAGGCGGAGAAAGAGAAGCTTTTACGCATGGAAGATGTTCTTCACAATCGTGTGATTGGGCAAAAAGAAGCGGTAGAAGTGGTGTCGAATGCGATTCGTCGTAGTCGAGCTGGGCTTTCTGATCCGAATCAGCCAATAGGCTCTTTCTTATTCTTAGGGCCTACAGGTGTGGGCAAAACTGAACTGTGTAAGACACTGGCAAGTTTTATGTTCGATAGTGAAGACGCTATGGTTCGTATCGACATGTCTGAGTTTATGGAGAAACATTCCGTGGCTCGTTTAGTTGGTGCACCTCCTGGCTATGTCGGATACGAAGAAGGTGGCTATTTAACGGAAGCGGTTCGCCGCAAACCGTATTCAGTAATTTTGTTAGATGAAGTCGAGAAAGCTCACCCCGATGTTTTCAATATTTTGTTGCAGGTACTTGATGATGGACGCCTGACGGATGGACAAGGTCGTACTGTTGATTTTCGCAATACGGTTGTGATCATGACGTCCAACTTGGGCTCTGCTCGTATACAAGAAAACTTCGCGACTTTGGATTATCAAGGTATCAAAGAGCAGGTGATGGATGTCGTCAGTAAACACTTCCGTCCTGAGTTCTTAAACCGAGTTGATGAGAGTGTGGTGTTCCATCCACTCGGTCAAGAGCACATCAAGTCAATTGCATCTATTCAATTGGAACGATTATCTAAGCGAATGGAAGAGCGAGGTTACTCGTTAGAGGTCTCTGATAAAGCGCTCAATTTGATTGCTCAAGTTGGTTTTGACCCTGTGTATGGTGCAAGACCACTTAAACGAGCGATTCAGCAAAGCGTAGAAAACCCACTAGCGAAGGCGATACTGGCGGGTAAGGTGATTCCGGAAAAACCAGTAAAGCTGTTAGTGAACAACGACCAGATTATTGCTCACCAGTAAAAGGTAGCTATTTTCTATTGATAAAGGGCCTGAATCAGGCCCTTTTGTGTTGTTTTTGTGCGTTTTGGGTGTTTGTTGACCTGACGAGTCGAAAAGAACGATTTTTTTAGAATTAGGGGTTGTGCTTAGTCAAGAACTCCCTATAATGCGCCTCCGTTGTCACGGGAAACCGAGCTGATTAGCAATGACAATTTGAGACGGTGAAAGTTGTTAACTAACTTTCGAAGAAATAACGAAAAAAGTGTTTGACACTGAAGGTTATCTCGCTAAAATGGCCGTCCGTTTTGAGTAAAGCCCAAAACGAAGTTCTTTAAAAATATAGACCTATCAATCTGTGTGGGCACTCGTTGATGATAATCCAAAGCTTATTTCGATAAGCACAAAGATTTCAATGAACTGAGTGACCAATACAAATAATTACTTTCTTTATAGAGAGGGGTTATTTGGCACAGTCA
>NZ_RXZH01000050.1 GCF_003970385.1 Vibrio aquaticus
TGAGTAGGTGAGTAGGGTCCGTATTTTCCTGTATACCTTGCACAATTATGTTTCTTCCGTGGAAAAACTTCTCACGTGATTCTTTAGGGGTGTTCCGTATGATATCGCGCTCAGAGTACGGTATGTCGAGCAGTATTCTTACGTTCCTATCGGATTTCAGCAGGTCACTGGCTAGCAAGACGTCCTCTACGTCGATAGCATTCTCAAGTGTTACTCGAGGAAGCCTCGGGTGATTTAGATGCTTAGAATCCTTTCCTTGAGTGAGCCAGATGACCGTCAAAGGCTCTCCCAGGTAATGCTAACTCTTTGTCCGACAACTGAGAAGATATACAGGTTTCAGATATTCCTATCAATGGGCCTTATTAGCGTTGCTAAGTTCACGTARYTCAWCCAKTTYGTTTGGTAGACTCGCGGCGTTCATATATAAGCAGTTTATGCTTTCAATTTGRAAYGCGTGAGCTTCKTCCTGTTTGTCTGTWTGAGCCYTACGTGAATGGAYAGGYAGYCYACCTAYATARKGTTTGCYGAGKTGGTAGGCCCTGTCMTTTACACTTTTTTATCGTCTAGACAGTCCACAAGTGGAATGRTCAGMYCYAACTTGCYTTTGTGYTTGGTCCYAGYTTCGTATGGYCTATCCGGGTGCATGTGGATTCCAGGTGGCARTCGACGTCTGTTGGCACGAAATGCTTYCAGAGTTGCAGCCRCCATATGGRAAGATGKGAMGGTTATCTTCATTARACGGGGTCTAGAATCACCATCCTTCTTGGCTAGTCTCGTCACATGCTGAGTCAGTATGTTTTTGAGCCTCAAGGACTGTTTGATGA
>NZ_RXZH01000052.1 GCF_003970385.1 Vibrio aquaticus
ATTCGAATTAGCAAAAGCAATGTCTCCTTGCATAATATGGATTCCAAACATTCATGATCTTGATGTGAATGAGTCGAGTTACTTAGCCCTCGGTCTATTGGTGAACTCTCTCTCCAGGGATTGTGAAAGATGTTCCACTAGAAATATTCTTGTTATTGCTTCGACTCATATTCCCCAAAAAGTGGATCCCGCTCTAATAGCCCCGAATAAATTAAATACATGCATTAAAATACGAAGGCTTCTTATTCCACAACAACGAAAGCACTTTTTCACTCTTTCMTATACTAGGGGATTTCACTTGGAAAAGAAAATGTTCCATAYTAATRGATTCGRGTCYATAASCATGGGTTCCARTGCACGAGATCTTGTAGCACTTACCAATGAGGCCCTATCRATKAGTATTACACAGAAGAAATCMATTATAGACACTAATACAATTMGATCYGCTCTTCATAGACAAAYTTGGGATTTGCGATCCCARGTAAGATCGGTYCAGGATCAYGGGATCCTTTTCTATCAGATAGGAAGGGCTGTWGCACAAAATGTACTTYTAAGTAATTGCCCCATAGATCCTATATCTATCTATATGAARAAGAAATCATGTAACGAAGKGGATTMTTATTTGTACAAW
>NZ_RXZH01000053.1 GCF_003970385.1 Vibrio aquaticus
ACACACACACACTTGATCAACTCGCATCACAACTATCCAACACACTGTCAGTCTATTTCACCTCACCTCTACACCATACAACCAGTCCACATGAAACACATCCAACCACACACTGTCTCAACACAACAAACCAGTCATATTGCCAGTCAAACATTAGCATACACCAAACATACACAGTCACAATATCATCACGTGCACATCGACAACCAGATACACCAGTAGACGACATGTACACCACGTTCATGATGACTCTTCATGATGACTGTTCATGATGACTAGTGAGTGGAAAAGTGCAATGACTAATTGACTGACAATGCGGATTTCCATTGGACTCCAGTTGTGAACAAGCAATCTGGTGATCAGACAGACATTGGATTCAGTTGTATGTGTTGATTGATGTTGCCTGATATCTATCTGTTGGCTGTGTGACTGATGAATGAGTGATACAGACTGGAGTGGATTTGATCAGTGTATGTGGTCGGTGCATTGAATGGATATGTGGAGCAGTTAGTGGTAGTTGTTGTGACAATTGTCAGTGTGACTGACTGTGGTAATTTGTGTAGTTTGAGTGATTGAGTGAATGACTAGTGATTGGGGATGTTGACGAGTAGTAGTGAGTATTTGATTAGTATGTGTGAGTGTGTGTTTTGTTGATGTGTCGTTTGAGTGGTGRTGTA
>NZ_RXZH01000056.1 GCF_003970385.1 Vibrio aquaticus
TATGCTCATGAATCCTTATCGATATTGCGTTATTATGTGCTAGAAATGTACTTATATTGTGGTCACATGGTATCAATATGAACAGCAATATGAAAATCTGCGAAAGGAAATTAATTCATAATGAAAAGCATCTGCCGGTCCATCATGAACATCTGATTGGATGGGGTCCTTCAGATAATGGAATTTAGTGACAATCGTGATGTAATTTCATTGCGCATTTTTCATAACAGTKAGGTAAACTCCGTTAACTGGAAGAAGTCTCTCCCAATTCTTTTTACTGAACTATATCKCTTACTGCCTAATWTAATCATTCACTTATTTTTTTGTTGTACTCCTTCCTTCCATTTCTTCACAATGTTATCTTTTTATTCGTGTTCCGCACAAAGTTTCGGTCAATAACTATTGAATTTTATATCGACTAAATAAATAAAAWGTCAGTTCTAAAACCAATCTGATTAATTTATTTCAATAGTTGCACTGTTCGAACGTGGGTGAACCGGAATTTCGAACAGATCACTATCATATATTCGCATCAAGTTCTTAATCTGAAAWATATATTTAACACCATTATCTTTATGYAGAAACCACTTTAAATCTAACCTTTTCGTTKTTGAATGTATGTTTATTTTCGTTGTTGTTATCTGTGCCTTTAGWTATCTCCGGSTTTCCATCTGTGGAAGTATAAACAGATATAACGAGAAGACAACGGTGTGTTTCCATGAATGTTCTATGCTCATGAWTCCTTATCGATATTGCGTT
>NZ_RXZH01000057.1 GCF_003970385.1 Vibrio aquaticus
GACTTGTGAAGTACAGCAATTATTAGGAAATAATCGAGTTAGAGCTGTAGCTATGAGTGCGACAGAGGGTTTAAAGAGAGGAATGGACGTGGTTGATATGGGAAATCCTCTAAGTGTTCCAGTCGGCGGAGCGACTCTAGGACGAATTTTCAACGTGCTTGGGGAACCCGTTGATAATTTAGGTCCTGTCGATACTCGCACAACATCTCCTATCCATAAATCCGCGCCTGCTTTTATAGAATTAGATACAAAATTATCGATTTTTGAAACAGGAATTAAAGTAGTAGATCTTTTGGCCCCTTATCGTCGTGGGGGAAAAATTGGACTATTCGGTGGGGCTGGCGTGGGTAAAACAGTACTAATTATGGAATTGATCAACAACATTGCTAAAGCTCATGGTGGTGTATCCGTATTTGGTGGAGTAGGCGAACGGACTCGTGAAGGAAATGATCTTTACATGGAAATGAAAGAATCTGGAGTCATTAATGAACAAAATCTTGCGGAATCMAAAGTRGCYCTAGTYTAYGGYCAGATGAATGAACCGCCRGGAGCTCGTATGAGAGTTGGTYTGACTGCCCTAACTATGGCGGAATATTTCCGAGATGTTAATGAACAAGACGTACTTCTATTTATCGACAATATCTTCCGTTTCGTACAAGCAGGATCCGAAGTATCTGCCTTATTGGGTAGGATGCCTTCCGCCGTGGGTTATCAACCCACCCTCAGTACCGAAATGGGTACTTTACAAGAAAGAATTAC
>NZ_RXZH01000007.1 GCF_003970385.1 Vibrio aquaticus
AGTGCTGTGAGGCATTGAGCTAACCTGTACTAATTGCCCGTGAGGCTTAACCATACAACACCCAAAGGGTTTTGATGGACTCAATACAAGAATATTGAATGTGTTAAGAACTTAAACAGCTTTCCAGATTATTCTCTAGAAATAGAGARAAAGAATTTGCTTGGCGACCATAGCGATTTGGACCCACCTGATTCCATGCCGAACTCAGAAGTGAAACGAATTAGCGCCGATGGTAGTGTGGGGTTTCCCCATGTGAGAGTAGGACATCGCCAGGCTTCCAATTTATTTTCACTTTTTAAAAAGTGAAGACAAAAAGGTACTGTTACCCGTATAAACGTGTAACCACATCATCAGTGTACTAATCTGACGATGACAATTTGTGGAGAGATGGCTGAGTGGTTGAAAGCACCGGTCTTGAAAACCGGCATACGTTAATAGCGTATCTAGGGTTCAAATCCCTATCTCTCCGCCACTATACAGAAAGCCTGCAAAGTGATTTGCAGGCTTTCGTCATTTCTAGCTTTTTTCATTAAGGCCCGTTGCTAACGCAACGGGCCTTTTGCGTTTTATCGCATAGCCACAAGCCATTTTTTGTTATGCTAGAGAAAATCTCTTACGACATCGCTATCCATGATTAACAACGTAAACCTAGCTGATATCCGATCTTTTGTTTTGATTGCTCAACTCGGAAATTTTACTAAGGCTGCAGAGGCGCTAAACGTCTCGCGCTCTCACGTATCTCGCCAGATCTCTGCGTTAGAATCGCGTATGGGGGTGAGTCTTCTAACCCGCACTACACGCTCACTGAAACTGACTTATGCGGGTGAGCGCTTTTATAAGCAATGTGAAGGGGCATTGACCCAGGTGGAGCAGGCACTTCTTGCAGCAGTCGATGACACGGAGAAAGTACAAGGGCATATTCGCGTCAACAGCGTTGGCGGGCCCTTAGGCGAAGATGTTATTGCGAGTAATATTGCTGAGTTTATGGGGCAATATGAAGATATCTCTGTGGAGCTTGATTTTTCGAGCCCAAGAATTGACTTAATTGAAGATCAGTTTGATGTCGCTTTTCGTATGGGTAAGCTCGAAGACGCTAACTTTGTTGGTAAGCACCTTTGTGATATTGAAATGGTCACGTTGGCCAGTCCGAGCTATTTATCGAAGTATGGTGAGCCTCAGCACCCGAAACAGTTGAGTGAACATCGAATTTTACGAGGCTCTGTCACCAGTTGGCACTTTCACAGCAAGCAAGATAATAGCCGATATGAATTGAGTGTGAAGGCTCATTTAGTGTGTAAAAATGGTCGAGCTCTTGTTACTGGTGCCTTGCACGGCAACGGAATTATTCGTGTTCCAATGATGTATTGCCAAGAGCAGCTTGATGAAGGCTTGCTTGTCCCTGTGATGGAAGAATGGCAGGTTGAGCCAGTTCCTTTTTATGCAATTTATCACCGTGAGAAATATCAGCCGAAACGCCTACAGACCTTTATTGAGTTTATGCAAAGTAGATTTGAGAACCAATAGATAATAAAAAGCCGACACATCATCTGTGTCGGCTTTTCACTTATTCCCATCCAGAGCAGGATGAATCAGTCAATTAAGAGCGGTTAGCTGCTTTATCGCGTAATGCTTGCTTCTCTTCATCAGAGATGAAGGCTAGTTCAAGGCCGTTGATCTGGGCTTGGCGAATCTGCTCTTGAGATAGGCCTGCTTGAGGCGCTGCTACTTCATATTCGTAAGGA
Source organism: Vibrio aquaticus (assembly GCF_003970385.1). Taxonomy (GTDB): domain Bacteria; phylum Pseudomonadota; class Gammaproteobacteria; order Enterobacterales; family Vibrionaceae; genus Vibrio; species Vibrio aquaticus. The sequence continues at coordinate 1,743 of NZ_RXZH01000007.1, forward strand.
AGCTCAATACCTTCAACTGCAGGGTCGTCCGTGTTTAGACAGGCTAGAACACCGTGCTCAAGGAACTGCTTCAGAGGGTGGTTGGTTAGTGACTCAACCGTGCTAGTTTGGAAGTTAGAAGTCAGACATGACTCAATACCAATACGGTTAGCCGCTAGGTAGTCCATTAGCTTTGGATCGTGAATAGCTTTAACACCATGACCGATACGTGTTGCACCAAGCTCTTGGATAGCTTGCCACATACTTTCTGCGCCAGCTGCTTCACCAGCGTGTACAGTGACATTCAGACCCGCATCTTTAACTTGGGCAAAGTGCTTAACAAAGCGGTCCCCTGGTTGGCCAAGCTCATCACCTGCTAAGTCAACCGCAACAATATGATCTTTCTGGGTAAGGATAGCATCAAGTTCTTGCTGACAAGCGTCTGTACCAAACGTACGGCTCATAATACCAATTAGGTTAGCCTTGATGCCAAAATCACGGACACCCGCTTGTACGCCATCAACAACCGCTTCTACTACGCCTTCTACAGGCAGTTTATGTTTCATTGCCATGTAGTATGGAGAAAAACGCAGTTCTGCGTAGTCGATTTGTGCGTTAAGTGCATCTTCAACGTTTTCGTAGGCAACACGGCGACAAGCATCAAGATCACCGAGTACTGCCACACCCCAATCAAGTTTTGAAAGGAACGCGACTAGAGATGGCTCCGCTTCAACGATTTGAACGTGTGGAGTCAATGATTCGATATCGTAAGCAGGAAGTGCTACACCAAACTTCTGACCTAGTTCTAGGATTGTTTTTGTACGAATATTTCCGTCAAGGTGACGGTGCAAATCAGTTAGGGGAAGATTTTTGGTTATCATTGTCGTCGTTCCAAGTAAATGAATTGAGCTAAGTATAAGAATCAAAGATAGAAGTGTCAGTAGAGTAAGCGTAGAAAAGCCGCCATAAACGTTGGTTTTTATTTCATGTTAACCAAATCTGTTGGCCACTCTCCATAAGGAACCGGTCTACTGTATAAAAAGCCTTGCCCTTGTGGACAGTTGAGCTGGTTGAGTAGTTTTGCTTGATCAGAGGTTTCGATACCCTCAGCCACTAAGCTGACTTTCATACCACGTGTCATGTTTACGATCGCAGCCACAATAGAAGTGTCTAAATCTTGTGGAGAAAGTTTCTCAACAAAGGTGCGGTCGATTTTCAAACAGTCAAATGGCAACTTATGTAAATAAGCCAGTGAGCTATAGCCGGTACCAAAATCATCAATGGCGATATGGACGCCAAGATCTCTGATTGCCTGCATATTTTTGATGGTCACTGGATCATTGTCGACAATGCGAGACTCAGTGATTTCGAGTGTTAAGTTGTTTGGCTCGAGTGTCGATGTTGCCAAAATACGCTGCAGCGTTGAAATGAAATCAGGCTGAGATAATTGGTTCACAGACAAGTTCACATGCATGTGAAAATCTTTATCCCATTTCCCTTCTCTCATCCCCTCAACGGTATCGTTACATGCTTGAAGCAGGATCTGTTCACCAATAGCACCAATTAGGCCGCTTTCTTCAGCAATCGGAATAAATTCCAGAGGAGGCACGAGTCCGGAAGAAGGCGAGAGCCAGCGTGCCAGGGCTTCAGCGCCAATGACTTCACCACTATTTAGGTCGACGAGAGGCTGATAAAAAGGAATAAACTCTTTACGTTCAATCGCATCCTGAATTTTTGACACCATGAGCGTGCGCTTACGGGATATATCGGCCATTTCTGGTCGATAGAAACTAATATTGGCGATCTCTTGTTTGGCGTTGCTCAAAGCGATACTGCCGTTACGCAGCCAAAGGGTCATGTTGAAGTCAGGTCCTGACTCTACGATACCAATTGAGACTTTTACGACAATGCTCTCTTGATCCATGATAAACGGAGAGGCAAACATTTGTTTAATACGGCTTGCAGCAAGGAGCAGCTCTTCTTCACTCTGTTCTTGTGGAGAATAAATCGCAAACTCATCCCCGCCAATTCTGGCAATGTAATGGTCGTCAGAGAACAGTGATGTCAGACGTTGAGAGATGATCACCAATAGTTGGTCACCTTTATAGTGGCCCAAGCTGTCATTGATATCTCTAAATTTGTCGATTCCGAGAAGCAGCAATGACCCGTTTAAATTTGGCATCTTGTCACAGGTATCGATCAGACCTTCACGGCTGTAGAGGTTAGTCAGTGAATCATAAAGAAGCTGAGAGCGTAGCGCTCGGAATGACGCTTTTAGGTTGTTGGCCATCTCGTTGAAGGCATACACCAACATCGTAGTCTCGTAGATGTTACCTGGCTTAGGCATGTGGCTATCCCAGTCACCTTTTGCCAAATGCTTTGCCGCAGCAGCGGTGGAGGTAATAGGAGCGACAATGCGATTAAAGGCGAAAAGCCCAAGAGCGATACCAATCAGGCTGGCAGTCATCCCTAGAATCCAGCTGTCTCTCTGACTTTCTGGCAATTTGCCTAATAAATCACTTTCTGAAATCGCGACGCCGATGTACCACTTCAATCCGTGCTCATCAATAAATGGAGTAAAGTGATTAAAGTAACGCTCATTCTCGATATCTTGAGAGAAACGCTGTATTTCACCCTGAGAATAGAAGTTGTGTGACAGTGAGTATTCGGCATTCGCTTTGACGATTGGGTTGGCACTTTCTGTGGCCAATAAACGCTCGCCTTTGTCACTCAGCGGAGTTCCCCAAGACACCACACTGCCCCCGGTTGAGTGGGCAACTAAGCGTTGTTTATCATCTACGATATAGATAACCGCATTGGTTTGCTTCTGTTGTGAGCTTAGGAATGAGTTAAAGGTATCGATTTTGACGTCCGTGACGACCACACCCTGAAAATCTTGATCATAAAAGACGGGTGTTAGGGCAGAGAGGGTAATTTCTTGTCTTTCATCGGCATTGGCGTAGATCGATGACCACATCGGTTTCAAGCTCTTAGCAACCGGTGCATACCAAGGACGGATGCGAGGATCGTAACCTTCAATGACGGAACGTATGTCTTGGCCAACGTGTTGCCCTCGATAGATCACAAGCTTTTGCTGTGTCGTCTCGTCTTGCACCATCAAGGTATAGCCATTATTAGGCTCTTTGCGAAAACCTACGTACTCAGCGCCTTCTCCTCCAAAGCCAATCACATCTAGCTGAGGAATCGATTGATAAAGATGACTAAAAGAGGTGAGAAAGTAGTTTTCTATCGCTTTAGTGTCACCCAGTTGGTAGAGCTGGTTAAAGCCGATCGAGTGGCTTAGCGCTAAGCTGGCTTGGAAGGGTTCGTTGAGGAACTTGCTCAGCTCGAGGTTAACATTGTCGGTTAAAGAAGAAAGCTGCTTATCACTGATATCAACGACCATTTCTTCATAGCTATTTTTCTGAACGGCAATAATGACCCCAATAGTAATGATAAAAATCATCACAAATGGGAGGACAACTGCTGTTCGTAGCGTAATTTGAGTAGTCGCTGACATGAATAATCTTCTATAAGTACAGTACGCTGTATTTTATATCTTTTAGTAAATGCGAGCGAGGCTTTTTGGTCAAAAAATAGGTGATTTCTTCGATTTTAGCCCATTATCCGGAAAGTTCGGAGCTGAAATCACCTAGTTCAATTGGATGACGAGTGGTGGTTATATGAGCTCTGTGTCTTAATAAAGCTCTTTTAATTTACGTGTTAACGTATTTCGCCCCCACCCTAAAACCTTAGCTGCATCCTGCTTATGGCCATTGGTATGTTCTAATGCCGCTTCCAAAAGTATACGTTCAAATTCAGGAAGTGCGTAAGAGAGTAACTCAGTATTCCCTTTAGAGAGGGAGTTTTTCGCCCAACTCGCCAATTGCTGTTGCCAAGTCCCCAATGGGTTTTCAGTCCCGATGGCCTTTTCTTCAAACAGCTCCGCCGGTAGATCGCTAGGTAACACTTCAGTTCCGCTAGCCATGACGGTTAGCCAGCGACAAATGTTCTCCAACTGACGAACGTTGCCTGGCCATTCCAACTGCGTCAGCTTATCAGCGGTAGAACGATGCAGTGTTTTGACATCTACTCCGAGCTCTTCCGCCGCTAATGCAAGAAAGTGCAATGTTAGCTTTTCTATGTCTTGCTTGCGCTCTCGTAGTGCAGGGATCTGAATGCGAATCACATTGAGACGGTGGAAAAGGTCTTCGCGGAAGTCGCCTTTATGCACTAGACCTTCAAGGTTTTGGTGTGTAGCAGCAACGATTCGTACATCGACTTTGATTGGTGAGTGCCCTCCAACGCGATAAAACTGACCATCAGCTAAGACTCTGAGTAGGCGAGTTTGGATATCGAGGGGCATATCACCGATCTCATCAAGAAAGAGCGTGCCACCATTGGCTTGCTCGAATCGACCTTGCCTTACGCTGTTGGCGCCGGTAAAGGCGCCTTTTTCGTGGCCAAATAATTCAGATTCGATCAGGTCTTTAGGAATTGCAGCCATATTGAGGGCGATAAAAGGTTTGGCTGCGCGAGGACTATGTCGATGCAGGGCATGAGCAACCAGTTCTTTACCTGTTCCAGACTCTCCGTTAATTAGTACCGAGATTGAAGAGCGAGATAAGCGGCCGATAGCACGAAATACTTCCTGCATTGCCGGCGCTTCACCGATGATTTCAGGTGGCGTGTAATCTTCTTCAGCGAGAGTGGCTTGCTCCTGCTTTTGTTCCTGACTGTGAGCAATCGCTCTTTCGACTAACGTAAGGGTTTCATCAACATCAAATGGTTTTGGAAGGTATTCGAACGCGCCTTTTTGGTAGGCATTCACCGCGGCATCAAGATCGGAATGCGCGGTCATGATGATCACCGGTAGTTCAGGGCTGCGTTCATTGATTTGTTTCAGCAGCTCTAGACCGTCCATGCCTGGCATTCTGATGTCTGAGACCAAGACATCTGGCATTTCTCTTTCAAGTGCCAGCAGGACGCTTTCTGCGTCTGAAAAGGTTTCACACTTAATATTGGCAGACGAAAGAGTCTTTTCCATGACCCAACGAATGGAGCTGTCATCATCAACAACCCAAACATACCCTTTACTCATAATCTCTTCCTTCCAGCAATGCCAAATAACGTCTCATTAAATGGGTAAATATATTGTAAATGTTGTTCTACCCGGCCAGCTTTCAACATCAATCTTGCCTTGATGTTGGTCTATCAGGTTTTGAGCAATAGAAAGCCCTAAGCCTGTACCACCTTCCCGCCCGCTGACCATTGGGTAGAAAAGTGTGTCTTGTAAATCGGCCGGAATACCCGGGCCGTTATCAATGATTTCAATGCGAGCCGCGAGCTTGCAGCGTTGACCGTGAATATTGGCTTGATGCACTGTTCTGGTGCAAATAGTGATCTGGCCGTTTTCCTGCTGTTTGAGGATTTGCCCAGCGTTGCTGACGATGTTCAGTAGCGCTTGTTCTATTTGCGCTGCATCCATCAGGATCTCTGGCAAGCTAGGGTCATAGTCTCGGTCGATTGTGATGCTTTGATTGGTTTCTAAATCGACAAGCTGCCTGACTTTCTCAAGGATAAGGTGCAAATTCTCTTGCTGCTTTTTCCCCGGCTTCTGTGGGCCAAGCAAGCGGTCCACAAGGGCACGCAGTCTATCCGCTTGTTCGATAATGATCTGTGTATATTCAGTTAGGCTAGGGTCTGGCAGGGTTCTTTCAAGTAATTGAGCCGCGCCTCTAAGCCCGCCAAGTGGGTTCTTGATTTCATGCGCCAGTCCTCTAACAAGTAACTTTGCTGCTTGCTGCTGCGCGTGTTGATTGAGCTCTTGTGATAACCGGCGTTGTTGACCAATCTTTCTCATTTCAACTAACAGCATCAGTTCTTTTTTCCAAGAGATCGGACTGACCGTCACTTCAAGCATCAACGGTTTTCCATCGACCACAAAGGTCACATCGCTGTCGGTAATACTTTGACCACTTTGTAGAGGCTGAGATAACAGCGCCAGATCCATCGAGGCGTGTTGAATAAGGTGAGATAGCGGATGATCAACAATGCGTTTCGCACTTTGCGAGAAAAGTTGCTCCGCCGCAGGATTGGCATACTTAACCTGCAGCGTTTCATTCATGATTAAAATCGCAGTGACTTGGTGATTTAAAATAATGTCGTTGAGTTCGTTATCCACTGTATTGCCTCATCCATGAACCTGAATCATCTGACGCACCAATTTGGTGCATTGAGTCATTCAGTATGGCGCAATCAACGTTATAACGAAAGTGAAATAGAGACTTACCTCAAGCTTTTGGCGAAGGTTTTATCTTACTCACAGAGATACGCTGTAAATGCACCGTGATAGGTAAGGACGATGCAATAAGCTTGCCGTCTCTAAATGCTTGAATCACAAAAGAGTGAGTGCCTCGATCGAGGTTTTTGAGTTGCCATTGAGGAGAGGCTTTGGGCGCACCGTAGCGCTTGTTATCAACAGTCAATTGAAGCTGCTCACCAATAGCAAGCTTGCGGTTTAATTCAGCTTGAATCATCAGTGTACCATCATTGCTTCTGATGGCTTGGTCGTCTTGTGGTGAGGTGATGGTAATCTCCAACGGAGAGGGTTTTTCTGCTGGTTTTGGGGTAGCAGTGTCTTGTGGCTCTACAGGAAGAGCGGGGGCAAATTGAGGGGCAAGGGCAGGTTGTTCAAAGTTAGGCAGATCAATCGCTTTGGCTTTTTTGTTGTTTGGGACATCGTTGAAATGGAGCGTTCCATTTTCATCAACCCAAGTATAAACCGTTTGACTCTGAGCGGCTGAGCTAAAGAGCACCGCTAAGAGGAAGGCGAAGTTAAGCACCTGCATAATCTGTCCTCACGTTATGATGACGCTATATTAGCAGGTCGTTTTTTATCCAGTGATAACAAAAAGGCCCGCCTGCGAGGCGAGCCTTGAATTTATGCAACAGTGTAATCTGTTGCTTACCTAACCTGATTATACAGAGTAGTAAAGTTCGAACTCTAGTGGGTGAGTTGTCATGTTTACTTTCTCTACATCTTGAGCTTTAAGGCCGATGTAAGAGTCGATGAAGTCGTCAGAGAATACACCGCCAGCTGTTAGGAACTCACGGTCAGCGTCTAGACACTCTAGCGCTTCTTTTAGTGAGTAAGCCACTGTTGGGATTTCTGCTGCTTCTTCTGCAGGTAGGTCGTAAAGGTCTTTATCCATCGCCTCACCTGGGTGGATCTTGTTCTTAATACCGTCAAGACCAGCCATTAGCATTGCTGCGAAACATAGGTATGGGTTCGCTGATGGGTCACCGAAACGTAGCTCGATACGACGAGCTTTAGGACTTGGTACTACTGGAATACGGATAGAAGCAGAACGGTTACGTGCAGAGTATGCAAGCATAACAGGTGCTTCGAAGCCAGGTACAAGACGCTTGTACGAGTTAGTCGATGCGTTAGCAAATGCGTTGATTGCTTTAGCGTGTTTGATCACACCACCGATGTAGTAAAGTGCCATTTCAGACAGGCCGCCGTACTTATCACCAGCGAATAGGTTAACACCGTCTTTCGCTAGAGATTGGTGAACGTGCATACCAGAACCGTTATCACCAACAAGTGGCTTAGGCATGAATGTCGCTGTCTTACCGAATGCGTGTGCAACGTTATGAACAACGTACTTGTAAACCTGAATTTCGTCCGCTTTTGCTGTTAGCGTGTTAAAGCGAGTTGCGATTTCGTTCTGACCAGCTGTTGCTACTTCGTGGTGGTGCGCTTCTACCACTTGGCCCATCTCTTCTAGGATTAGACACATTGCAGAGCGGATATCTTGAGATGAATCCACAGGTGCTACTGGGAAGTAACCACCTTTAACGCCAGGACGGTGACCTTTGTTACCACCTTCATAGTCAGAACCTGTGTTCCAAGCTGCTTCTACGTCATCGATCTTGAAGAAAGAACCTGACATGTCAGTTGCGAACTTAACATCGTCAAATAGGAAGAATTCTGGCTCAGGACCAACAAGAACAGTATCAGCGATACCTGTTGCACGTAGGTAATCTTCAGCGCGTTTAGCGATAGAGCGTGGGTCACGATCGTAGCCTTGCATTGTTGCAGGCTCAAGAATGTCACAACGGATGTTTAGTGTTGCGTCTTCTGTGAATGGGTCAAGAACAGCAGATGATGCGTCAGGCATCATTACCATGTCAGATTCGTTGATACCTTTCCAGCCAGCAACAGATGAACCATCGAACATCTTACCTTCTTCAAAGAAGTCTGCGTCCACTTGGTGAGCAGGAATCGATACGTGCTGCTCTTTACCTTTTGTATCTGTAAAACGTAGGTCAACAAACTTAACTTCGTTTTCTTGGATTAGCGATAGAACGTTTTCTACTGACATCTTGGATAACCTCCAGTGTTATTAAAGCGGTATTAGCTCGATTTGTTTATTAATCCAGCATTGATTAACTTCATTTCAATCGTATTAATCGATGCTGAATTTATTAAAGCCAAAACCGTGCCAAAAAAATTAATCCATTAATTTCAATAAATTAGCGGGCTTAGTTCCATTGTGGTGAAGCGTGTTGCACCACAATGATCTCTTGTTGCTCCATTTTGGTGCAAAGAATTAGTTGCTGCACCAAAATAAAACAAAAGCGCATACCATTCAGCCCAGTTTTAGGGGCGATGTCAATCGGGATTTTGCTTTACTCGGAGTCAGCTTGCGTTTCATCAATAAAATATATGCCGAAAAGGAGCGAATGAGATCACATATTTCTGGGTTTTTCGCTAGAATCTGGTACATTATGGCCGTTTTTTTAATCAAATAAGTTTGCTGAGATTTTCAGTGGGCTTCTTATATCGAGTGAATCAAATCCATGGCTACTCCACAGATTGATAATTTAAGAAATATCGCGATCATCGCGCACGTTGACCACGGTAAAACTACACTGGTTGATAAACTACTACAGCAATCAGGTACTTTAGAGTCTCGCGGCGAAGCTGAAGAGCGTGTCATGGACTCAAACGACATCGAAAAAGAGCGTGGTATCACCATTCTTGCTAAGAACACAGCAATCAACTGGAATGATTATCGCATCAACATCGTAGATACTCCGGGACACGCGGACTTCGGTGGTGAAGTTGAGCGTATCATGTCGATGGTAGACTCAGTGCTACTTATCGTTGACGCTGTTGACGGCCCTATGCCGCAAACTCGTTTCGTAACGCAAAAAGCATTTGCTCACGGTCTTAAGCCAATCGTTGTAATCAACAAGATTGACCGCCCAGGCGCTCGTCCTGATTGGGTTATGGATCAAGTATTCGACCTATTCGACAACCTAGGTGCAACTGACGAACAGCTAGACTTTAAAGTGGTTTACGCGTCAGCACTGAACGGTTGGGCAACGAAAGAAGAAGGCGAAACTGCTGAAGACATGGAAGCGCTATTCGAAACTATCGTTGAAGAAGTAGCAGCACCTCAAGTTGACCTTGACGGCCCGCTTCAGATGCAAGTTTCTCAGCTAGACTACAGCTCTTACGTTGGTGTTATCGGTGTTGCTCGTGTAACTCGTGGTTCTGTTAAGGCAAACCAACAAGTAACGGTTATCGGTGCTGACGGTAAAACTCGCAACGGTAAAGTAGGCACAGTAATGGGCTACCTAGGCCTTGAGCGTCATGAAGTTGATCAAGCGAACGCAGGTGACATCATTGCGATTACTGGTCTTGGTGAGCTAAAAATCTCTGACACTATCTGTGCACAAAACGCAGTAGAAGCGCTACCAGCACTGTCTGTTGATGAACCAACAGTAACAATGACGTTCCAAGTAAACACTTCTCCGTTTGCGGGTAAAGAAGGTAAGTTCGTTACTTCACGTAACATCCTTGAGCGTCTAGAGAAAGAACTGGTACACAACGTTGCACTACGTGTTGAACAAACAGACGATCCAGACAAATTCCGCGTATCAGGCCGTGGTGAACTTCACCTATCTATCCTGATCGAAAACATGCGTCGTGAAGGCTTCGAGCTAGCGGTATCTCGTCCAGAAGTAATCATCAAAGAAGAAGATGGTCAGCTAATGGAACCGTTCGAAACGGTAACTATCGACGTTATGGAAGAGCACCAAGGCGGCATCATGGAGAACATCGGCCTACGTAAAGGTGAGCTGACTGACATGTCTCCAGACGGTAAAGGTCGTGTACGTATGGACTTCGTTATGCCATCTCGTGGCCTAATCGGTTTCCAAACTGAGTTCATGACGCTAACTTCAGGTTCTGGTCTTCTTTACCATACATTCGATCACTACGGTCCACACAAAGGCGGCGAAATCGGCCAGCGTGTTAACGGTGTACTAATCTCTAACGGTATGGGCAAAGCGCTAACTAACGCACTATTCAACCTACAAGAGCGTGGTCGCATGTTCATTGGTCATGGTGTTGAAGTATACGAAGGCATGGTTGTTGGTATCCACAGCCGTGACAACGACCTAACAGTAAACGTACTGAAAGGTAAGCAGCTAACTAACGTTCGTGCATCTGGTACTGATGACGCACAGGTTCTTACTCCGCCAATCAAGATGACTCTTGAGCAAGCACTAGAGTTCATCGATGATGATGAACTAGTAGAAGTAACACCAGAAAGCATCCGTATTCGTAAGAAGTTCCTAACGGAAAGCGATCGTAAGCGCGCTTCACGTTCTGGTAAGTAATCACTCGTTGATTAGATAGTAAAAGCCCCGAGCAGTCTGACTGCTCGGGGCTTTTTTGTATCGACAAGGCTAACCCAATGACAACGGTGCTTTTGGCTTCCGTTACTGAGTTTATTGCGCTAGCTTCTGCAAGAATTTATCCGACTCGGCAATCGCAGCATTCATTTGTTTAATGGCATATTGAATGTCTTTCTCTAGGCTTGAGAACTCTCCTTGAAGCGAACCGATCGCACTCGCATTCAAGTTGTGTTTAAGATAGAGCGTGTTGTCGCGAAGAGTGTTGAGTACCGGAGTCATCTTATCTTCAGCGCGCTTCATGGCACTGAGCATGGTCTTGTAAGACGCTTTAGTCTCTCTTAGCTTCTGTTCGCTAGAGCGGTGCAGCTTCGCACTGGTGTACAGTTCCAGTTCAGCTTGCCACTCATCAAACAGTGCATCCGACACATCTTCGATGGCTGCTATGCGGTCACTGACATCTTGCGCCGCTTTTTCGCTATCTAGGTATTTATCATTGATTTGGTTATAAACTGTTTCTAGCTCGCCACCATCGAAGTTGGTGAGCGCTGAGAGCGCTTCAAGTGCGCTGCTAAATTCTTGTTGTGCGTCTTGTTGTGACTCTTTGGCATCTTCAACGCGATCTACCATGATATCTCGTTTGTGGTAGCCTACCTGTTCCATCGCCGAGTAGTAGGCTGACTGACAGCCTGTTAGGGTGAAAATGGAGAATACCAAAGCCAGTAAATACGGCATGATTGTGTCCTTTCCTTTAGAATTATGATGTTAGGATGACTGAGTCGGTTAGGAGATACAAGTTGAAATTCGAGCAAATTATTAAGCAAAGTCTGATTTTTGGGCGCTATCTACTGACACGGATGAATCATGATCGCGTCAACGTGAATGCGGGCTATTTGGCCTACATTACTTTGCTGTCTATCGTCCCGATGCTGACGGTCCTGTTATCGGTGTTGTCGTCCTTTGCCATTTTTGAAAACGCGGGCGATGCCATTCAAGACTTTGTTATTACCCACTTTGTCCCTGCTGCGGGTGATGCGGTGAAAGGAGCCTTACTCGAGTTTGTGTCGAACACCGGCAAAATGAGTGCCGTGGGTGGTGCGTTCTTGTTTGTTGCAGCCCTAATGCTGATCTCTAACATCGACAAGAACCTCAATTATATTTGGCGAGTACAGCAAAAGCGCCGCGCGGTGTTTTCGTTTTCTATGTATTGGATGGTGCTCACCTTAGGCCCGATATTAGTCGGGGCGAGCATTGCCGCCACCTCTTATGTGACTTCGCTGAAGATCATTGATAGCGAAGCGGTATCGGGAGCTTATAACCTGCTGTTGCGTTGGTTACCTTTTTTACTTTCTTTATTCGCTTTTGTCGGTTTATACCTGCTTGTTCCTAACAAGAAAGTCCACTTTTCTCACGCCTTGATTGGTGCCGTGGTGGCTGCGCTGCTGTTTGAAGCGAGTAAGAAAGGGTTTGCAGCTTACATTACCCAGTTCCCGTCTTATCAACTGATCTACGGTGCGTTGGCTGCCATTCCAATTCTGTTTGTTTGGGTCTATTTATGTTGGCTCATCGTGCTAGTGGGTGCAGAAGTGACAGCCGCGCTTGGCGAGAAGGAAGAGTGGTGCCAACAGGAAGAAGTGGTACACTCTGCAAAGAACTTAACCGTACAACAAGGTGAGGAAGACGGTCGTGATAGCCCTGATTCAAAGAGTAAGTGAAGCCGCTGTCCGAGTTGACGGCGAAGTCGTAGGGGAAATCGACCAAGGTCTACTTGTGCTATTGGGCGTAGAGAAAGACGATGATGAAGCGAAAGCGAAGCGTCTTATGGAGCGAGTCACCACTTACCGAGTGTTTAGTGATGAGGAGGGTAAAATGAACCTCAACGTTAAGCAGGTGGAAGGTAAAGTACTCGTGGTTTCCCAGTTTACATTACCGGCTGATACCAAGAAGGGAACGCGAGCAGGTTTTTCTCGAGGTGCTCACCCTGTTGAGGCGGAACGCTTGTATGAATATTTTTCTGACCGCTGCGCAGAGGTTCTTCCTACTGAACGCGGGCAATTTGCTGCGGATATGAAAGTCTCACTGGTTAACGATGGCCCCGTCACGTTCTGGTTACAGGTATAATAAGATTATTGGCTAGGAAGGAAGAGGAGCTCTCTTCCATAAAAAAGGATTTGTATGTTTAAGCTGATCACGCCAAAAACGGAAAACCAACTCAATAAATACTACCATTTTCGTTGGCAAATGCTGAGGGAGCCTTGGCGTATGCCGATTGGTTCTGAGCGTGATGAATACGATCAGATGAGTCATCATCGTTTGATTGTCGATGGACGGGGTCGCCCAATGGCCATCGGTCGTTTGTATATTACCCCGGACAGTGAAGGTCAAATCCGTTTTATGGCGGTAAAAGGCAATCGCCGTAGCAAGGGGATGGGATCATTGGTTTTGGTGGCTCTGGAGTCTCTCGCTCGTCAAGAAGGCGCTAAGCGTTTAGTGTGTAATGCACGTGAAGACGCGATCTCTTTCTACGAAAAAAATGGTTTCGAGCGCCGTGGCGAACTGACGGATGTTCGTGGCCCGGTTAGGCACCAACAAATGGTGAAACCACTCGACCCAATGGCCAATGTACTGCGCAAGCCTGAGTGGTGTACTGAGCTGCAAGAGCGCTGGGAACACCAGATCCCAATCAGTGACAAAATGGGCATTAAGATCACTCAGTACACGGGTTACCAATTCGAGTGTGGCGCGCAGCTTAACCCCAATCTAAACCCTCATAACACCATGTTTGCTGGTTCTGCGTTTACCCTCGCCACTTTGACAGGGTGGGGAATGACGTGGCTGCTGATGAAAGAGCGTGGGTTAAGCGGTGATATTGTCTTGGCTGATAGCCAGATTCGCTATCGCCATCCAGTGACACAGAACCCCGTCGCTTCTACCTCTCTTGATGGCATCAGTGGTGACTTAGACCGTTTAGCCTCAGGCCGTAAGGCCCGTATCGTTATCCATGTCACCATCTATAGCGGTGATGATGCGGCTGTTGAATTTATCGGAACCTACATGCTGCTACCAAACTATAAGGCTGTGTTGGGCGATGATGGGGCGCTCGAAGTCTGATCTTCTTTGACCTGTGGTAAGTCTGGCTTATCACAGGTCTTCTTAATCACATTGGCGCGATTCAAAATATCTGACCAGAGCTCTAAGCAAGGCTGGTGGCTCTTCAGCAAAATGGTCGCGTATTCCGCTTTGGTCAAATCAGCTTGGCCAGCTAAGTGAGTAGTGTCACTTTTCCCATCAATGGTGATTCGGCCACGATCTACATGAACCTTTACCTGCTCGATATCGAGTGGCTGCGAATAATGCTGCTCTCCATCGACACTACGAGCGTTTAAGCTGACTTGATGTAAGTGAACATTGATGTCGCCCGATACGCTGTGTGACAGCATAGAGTAATCGCCAGACAATCCACTTAACTCCACCTCGAATTCAGATTGCCCCGTGAGTGTGAATGGTAGCGCTTGTTGAATAGCGTGGTGCTCCATCGGCACTCCATCGGCATGTAAAGAGAGTTGCCACGGCGCACTGAGGGTGCTTCGGTCCCACATGCCACTGGCCTCTATGTATCCTTGTTCTAAAGGAATAAATGCACGCTCAAGAATCAGCTTATTTTGGTTAGCTGAGGCAGTTAGATGAGCTTGAGTGGCGATAAGGGTATCAATATTCACCGCATTGGCACTGGCTTCGAGATTGCCCGCCAGTAGCCCTTGATGTTGTCCATCCACTAAGATCAGATCATTGCCTTCAATGTTTAACCCTGATAGTTGCCAGTAGGGCTTTCGTTCAACTTGAATCAGTTGAGTGTTCTCAATATCTAATGATTGAATGGTTAACTTATCGAGAGGCGTAAGCAGCCCTTGTACGGTCGGCAAGAGCGTGTGTGTCTCTTCTAACCATTTTAGAGCAGAGATGGAAAGCTGTTCGAGGGCGACTTCATTGGGTGTTAGGCTTCCTTTGAGTTGCACTCTTCCTTGTTTAAAGTCGGCATCGAACTCTTCAATCTGAATGCGTTCAGGATCCAAACTTAGACTTGAACGAGGAGAGATAAGTCTTAGCTCGCCGTTGGTTAAGCTTTCTGCGTTAAATGACGCATACCCCTGTTGTTGTTGCCAAAAAGAGTGATTGAGATAGAGATTCTCTAGCGAAGCATCCAGCTGTTCGAAGCGCCAGTCAGCATAGTTAAACGAGCTGTTCAAAATATCGAGGCTATTGATATGTGAAACAGGTAAATGCAGCTTGCCTAAGGTGCTCAGTAAGGTCTCGAGCTGGTTGGATTCGGGTAAGTTGAGTTGATCAACCGTGACGTTGACGAGGGACCAACCGTGAGGATATTGCTCTGCCTGACCGGAAATCTTTGCGCCTTGCCAAACAAAAGAGCTACCAAATATGGTGCTATCTTGCGGTTGATAGCGTAGGTCGACTAACAGACCATCAAGCGCTTCTCCTTGGATATAGAGTTGTTCAGCTGAGAGTTGGATATCACCAAAAGGCAGTGTTTGTTTCTCAGATAGCCATACTGGTTGATCGACTTGCAGGTTCAGCCCTCGGACAGACCAATTTGCGCTGCTGATGTCGGTCTGCTTGAGCGCGAGTTGGTGCAGTTTTACCTGCTTTGGTGCTTCAATCTTGAATGTTTGTAGGTCAAGAGTCGCTCCTTCAATAAGGAGGCTGTCGACAACAAGTTGGTCGTCTTGCCAAGGTATCTGATTGAGCCAAAGAGTTAACTTCGGAAGGAGAATGCGTTGCTCATCTTCACCGATGGTGACATCGCTCAGGCTAAACTTCAGTGGCGGCGTATACTCTACTTGGCTGGTGGTGATGGGTTGGGATGAGAAATAGTTGAAGAAGCCATTAACGACTTGCGTAGCATAGCGTGTTTGCATCACTGCATAGAGAGCGGCTGCGGATAGGGCAAATAGACCAATAAACAGTACCAACAGCAGCAAGAGTGGCTTTTTCACGTTTAATCACATTCCTTCGTTCACTAGTGCTACTAGCTTGGAACACTTTTGCTTTGCAGGCAACAAAAAGCCCCTCATAAGAGGGGCTTAGATAAACATTTACTGTCGATGTCACTAATCGAGCTGTGGGCCAGCTGCAACTAATGATTTGCCTTCATCGTTATCTGTGTACTTATCAAAGTTATTGATAAAGCGACCAGCGAGATCTTTCGCTTTGCTTTCCCACTGTAGTGGGTCTGTGTAAGTATCACGTGGATCTAAGATTGCTGGGTCAACATCGTGCAGAGCGGTTGGGACTTCCAAGTTGAAGATTGGAATGTGCTTAGTTTCTGCATTCTCAATTGAACCATCTAGGATCGCATCGATGATGCCACGGGTATCTTGGATCGAGATACGTTTGCCGCTGCCGTTCCAACCTGTGTTGACTAGGTAAGCTTCTGCACCTGCTGCTTCCATACGTTTAACTAGCACTTCTGCGTACTTAGTTGGGTGCAGTGTTAGGAACGCAGCACCGAAACACGCTGAGAACGTTGGCGTTGGTTCAGTGATACCACGTTCAGTACCTGCTAGCTTGGCCGTGAAACCAGATAGGAAGTGATACTTAGTTTGCTCAGGTGTTAGCTTAGATACTGGTGGAAGAACACCAAATGCGTCAGCAGAAAGGAAGATCACCTTGTTCGCATGACCTGCTTTCGATACTGGCTTAACGATGTTTTCAATGTGCTCGATTGGGTAAGAAACACGTGTATTCTCGGTTTTAGAACCATCATCGAAGTCAATTGAACCATCAGAGCGAACGGTTACGTTTTCTAACAGCGCATCACGACGGATTGCATTGTAGATATCAGGTTCTGCTTCTTTCGATAGTTTGATGGTTTTAGCGTAACAGCCACCTTCGAAGTTGAAGATACCATCGTCATCCCAGCCGTGCTCATCATCACCGATAAGCTCACGCTTAGGATCGGTTGATAGCGTCGTTTTACCCGTACCAGAAAGGCCGAAGAAGACAGCCACATCGCCATTCTCTTTACACTTGTTTGCGCTACAGTGCATTGAAGCGATGTCTTTAAGAGGAAGGAAGTAGTTCATCATCGCGAACATGCCTTTCTTCATCTCACCACCGTACCAAGTGCCGCCGATAAGCTGCATGCGCTCAGTAAGGTTAAATACGGTGAAGTTTTCAGAGTTCAGACCATGCTCTTCCCACTTCTGGTTAGTACACTTCGCACCATTCATTACGACAAAGTCAGGTTCAAATGTCGCCAGCTCTTCTTCACTTGGGCGAATGAACATGTTCTTCACGAAGTGTGCTTGCCATGCCACCTCAGTGATGACGCGAATACTTAGACGAGTATCCGGGTTTGCACCACAGTATCCGTCAATGACAAAGACGCGTTTGCCAGACAGTTGATTAGTCACAAGCGCTTTAAGATCGTTCCATACAGCTTGGTCGATTGGCTTGTTGTCGTTTTTCACTGCGTCGGATGTCCACCACATATGCTCTTCAGTGGTCGCATCTTTCACAATGTATTTATCTTTTGGTGAGCGGCCGGTAAAGATACCGGTATCAACAGCAACAGCGCCTAGTTCTGTTACAGTGCCTTTTTCGTAGCCTTCCAGATCAGCGCGAGTCTCTTCTTCGAACAGCAAGTCGTAGCTTGGGTTACGAATAACCTCTTTTACGTTATGAAGCCCGTGTTTGGTAAGATCAATTGTTGCAGCCTTAGTATGTTCCATAACGGTCATAGGTGCTCCTTATAGGAATATTTTGTAGGGATTTTGTAATAATTTTTTAATTGTTTTCTGCTCACCATGCTAGCAATGGGCCTCTCGGAAAACAGGGATATAGCTCAAAAAATATCCGTATTTTTCTTGGGGTTTTAAGCGACTCATCACATATTGGCTTAGTTAGTTTATCGTGTGCGCAAAGCTTTGCGCTAGGGCAAAACGATTATTAATTGTTTAAAATTAACAGGTTGTTTTATTACAGGTGAGGCTAGGTTTTACGGGGCTTTGATCACAAAAAGGCCAGCGGGTGCTGGCCTTTTGAAAGGTAAATTACAGGCTTGCTATGCCATAAAAATTAATGCAGTGTTTTCTTATCCGAATCTGAGTCTGTAAACAGCTCTTCAACGTCTGCTGAGTCGAACGAATAATCCGTGCCGCAGTAATCACAATGTAAAGAAATTGAACCAACCTCAGCCAGAATGTCATTAATTTCCGCACGATCGATGGTAATGATAGCCGCGCCGCTACGCTCACGAGAACAGCCACAGAAGAACTCAACTGGTTGAGGATCAAATAGGCGAACTTTCTCTTGGTTGTATAGTCGGTAAAGCAGTTCGTTGGCTTCTAGTGCGAACAGCTCTTCGTTTTTCACGGTATCGGTCAGTTGCTCTAGGTGCTCGAAATCTTCTGGTGAACCTGTACCATCAGGAACAACCTGAATCAGCATACCTGCTGCATGCGCTTGGCCTTCATGTTCACCAGTGCGTAGCCATAGACGAGTTTTAAGCTGCTCTGAGTTGGCAAAGTAACCTTCTAGCACTTCTGCTAGGTTATCGCCTTCTAATGCAACAATACCTTGGTAACGTTCGCCTTTCTTAGGGTCGATGGTAATCACCAAGTAGCCTTTACCCATCATGTCATGGATGTTTGCATCATCAGCGATGTCACCTTCCCAGCGAGCAACACCACGAAGCTTCTGGTCATGGTCGCCATTGATAACAGCAAGAGATACAGGGCCGTCACCTTGCAGCTGCATAGTGATAGAACCTTCAAACTTTAGGGTTGCTGTTAATAGAGTGGTTGAAACCAATAGCTCACCCAATAGCTTTTGTAGCGCTGCAGGGTATTCCTTACTTGAAATGATTTGTTGGTAAGCGTCATCCAATTGTACCAACTCACCGCGAACTGAAAGATCTTCAAATAGGTAGCGGTTCAAAACATTGTTTGCCATGTGGCGATTCCTCGTAAATCTGGTAGAGCTTATTGGTGTTTAAATTTAATGATGTCGCGGCGCTGCTTCTTATCAGGGCGGCGATCTGGGCTCGGGTTGTGAGCGTGAAGTTTGCGCTGTGCTGCGTTTTCTTCACGTTTACTGACACTCTCTGCGGTTTCTGAATAGAGCAGCTGCGCTTCTGGTGCCCCGCGTCGTTGATCAGAAATCTGTTCAATAACAACGGTTTTTTCCTCGTGGCCCTGCCTTAGAGTGATCACTGCACCGAGTTCGACTGCTTTGCTAGGTTTACTGCGTTGACCATTATAGTGGACTTTGCCGCCATCGACCATATTTCGAGCAATGGAGCGCGTCTTATAAAAGCGTGCCGCCCAGAGCCATTTGTCGAGTCTAACTGCTTCGGTTTGGGAACCCATAGTGCTGTATGTCCTCTAAGGTGATGAATCTTCGATTCCAAATTGATGCTGTAACAATGGTGATGGATGTAACACTTTTCAAGCGAGATTCAAAAAAATAGGCACTGAGGGAAAAAGCTGACCGGGTTTGATGTTTAGGTTGTTTCATAGTTTGATACAATGAAGAGTCATATTATTAATAAACTATCATTTAAATTTAGATTATTGGGTCGCCGTACTGTAAGGTGGGGCCCTAATAACGATAAGAAAGTTCGAGATAGATAGTAAGGATATTGAGTGAAGCGATTCGACGCACAAACATGGAATACGCTCAGTGCGTCTCTTAAGGAACTTAAGGTTCAACAAAGGGTCAGTTACATCGTAATGATGGCTTTGCTCGTGATTGCTGCTTGGGTTATGGGCCGCATGATTTGGCAGCCTTGGAGTGCACCTGCGGTGAATCAGTGGCAACCGAATACTATCGTTCAGCGCGGTAGTGATACGTCATCAGATATCGATATTTCAGAGCTGCAAAATAGTCATTTGTTTGGTCAGTTTCAGCAATCCAATCCAGTCGTTGAACAACCTAAAGTGCAAGATGCCCCTAAGAGTCGCCTCAATGTGGTGCTCGTCGGGTTGGTAACGAGTTCTGATCCAAGTAAAAGCCTGGCGGTTATTGCTAATCGAGGACGCCAAGCGACCTATGGCATCAATGAAGTGATTGAAGGGACCCGAGCCAAGTTAATCCAAGTGCAAGCTGATCGTGTCATTATAGACAATGCCGGGCGCGATGAAACTGTGATGCTAGAAGGCTTGAAATACAGCAAACCTCGCTCAGAGCCCCAACCTAGTCAGCGTTCTTCTACGACAAGTCAGGTTTCGAAAGATACCTTAGAGAAAATTCGCCAAGAGATTCGCCAAGATAGGCAGCAAATATTCCAATACGTCCGTATGTCACAAGTTAAGAAAGACGGTGATGTTCTGGGCTATCGCTTAGTGCCAGGTAAAGATGCCGCGCTGTTTGATGCTGTAGGGTTGAAGAGAGGTGATGTTGCAGTGTCTATAAACGGACTGGATTTAAAAGATACCTCTGTAATGAGCGAAATCTTCCAAAGCTTATCTCAGATGACAGAGTTGAATCTGACGGTTGAAAGAAACGGTCAAATGCATGAGATATACATTGAATTATAAGGGTGTCGCTGATGCGGCAGCCATTTGAGGAGTAAAGAGTGAACCATTGGCTTAAGAAAAGCGTGTGGCTTTTAGCAGGAAGCTTATTAACATCTCCTGCAATCGTGGCAGCAAATGATTTTAGTGCGAGCTTCAAAGGAACTGACATTCAAGAGTTCATCAACATTGTTGGCCGCAATCTAGAAAAAACCATCATCGTCGACCCGTCTGTTCGAGGCAAAGTGGATGTACGCAGCTATGACATGCTGACGGAAGAGCAATACTACAGCTTTTTCCTTAACGTGTTAGAAGTGTATGGTTTTGCTGTCGTTGAAATGGATAACGGCATTTTAAAGGTGATTAAAGCGAAAGACGCGAAGACCTCTGCGGTGCCCGTTGTTGGGGATGGCTCCATCCAAGGTGATGAAGTGGTCACTCGTGTTGTCGCCGTCCGTAATGTCTCTGTTCGTGAACTCTCTCCTTTATTACGTCAGCTGAACGATAACGCCGGTGCGGGTAACGTTGTGCATTACGACCCTGCCAATATCATTCTTATTACCGGTCGAGCAGCGGTAGTGAACCGTTTGGCTGATATTATCAAGCGCGTCGATCAAGCGGGTGACAAAGACATTGAAGTGGTTGAGCTCGATAACGCTTCTGCCGCTGAAATGGTCCGCATTGTTGAAGCACTAAACAAAACGACCGATAACAAGAATACGCCAGCTTTCTTGCAGCCTAAGCTAGTGGCCGATGATCGTACCAACTCCATCTTGATCTCGGGCGATCCTCAAGTTCGTCAACGTCTACGTCGATTGATCCAACAACTTGATATTGAAATGGCTTCAAAAGGTAATAACCGTGTGGTTTACCTTAAGTATGCAAAAGCAGAAGAGCTGGTCGATGTACTTAAAGGCGTTTCCGACAACCTACAAGCAGAAAAGACCTCTGGCAGTAAGCAAGGCGCAAGTGCAAAGCGTGGAGACGTAATGATTGCCGCGCACCCTGGCACCAATGCGCTGGTTCTGACTGCGCCGCCAGATATCATGAATGCGTTACAAGATGTCATTGCTCAGCTGGATATTCGCCGTGCTCAGGTTCTGATTGAAGCGCTGATTGTCGAAATGGCCGAAGGTGATGGCATCAATCTAGGTGTCCAGTGGGGCTCTCTAGAAAATGGTGCCATGATTCAATATGGCAACACGGGTGCGCCGATTGGTCAGGTTATGGTTGGCTTAGAAGAAGCAAAAGACACCACGACTACAACGGCTGTTTATGACAGTGATGGTAATTTCCAACGCAATGAAACCACCACGGAAGAAGGTGATTATTCTACCTTGGCGGCAGCATTAGGTGGCCTAAATGGTGCAGCGCTTAGTATTGCGATGGGTGATTGGACAGCGCTGATTAGTGCTGTGTCGACAGACTCAAACTCTAACATCCTATCCTCGCCGAGTATTACTGTCATGGATAATGGCGAAGCGTCGTTTATTGTTGGTGAAGAAGTACCTGTTTTGACCGGCTCAACATCGGGCTCAAACAACGATAATCCATTCCAAACCGTTGATCGTAAAGAAGTGGGCATCAAGCTAAAAGTCGTGCCACAAATCAATGAAGGTAACTCGGTTCAGCTGAACATTGAGCAAGAAGTTTCTAACGTACTGGGCGCAAATGGCGCGGTTGATGTGCGTTTTGCTAAGCGTCAGCTGAATACCTCGGTGATGGTTGAAGATGGTCAAATGATTGTCCTGGGCGGTTTGATTGATGAGCGAGCGCTAGAAAGTGAGTCAAAGGTACCGCTGTTGGGCGATATCCCTTACTTAGGCCATCTGTTCAAATCGACCAGTACTCAAGTTGAAAAGAAAAACCTGATGGTCTTCATCAAGCCAACCATCATTCGTGATGGCATGACGGCGGATGGTATCACTCAGCGTAAATATAACTTCATTCGTGCAGAGCAGTTGTATAAAGCCGACCAAGGCTTAAAGCTGATGGACGATGCGCATATTCCGGTGCTGCCGAAATTTGGTGATGAGATCCGCCATCCTGTTGAGATTCAAGCTTTCCTTGACCAGATGGATGTTCAGTAATGGATTTAGAAAACCCATCTTACTTTAAGCGCTTACCGTTTAGTTTTGCGAATCGCTTCAAGTTGGTGCTAGAGCCGAGTGAACAAGGGCTCATGTTGTACTTCATAGAGCCTCTCGCGATTGATGCCCTGCGTGAAGTGAAACGTGTTTGCCCTCAGCCTTTTGCTTTACAGGCTCTATCTAAAGAGGTGTTTGATAGCAAGCTTACTGAAGCGTACCAACGTGGCTCTTCAGAGGCTCGTCAGCTGATGGAAGATATTGGTGCCGATAACGATGACTTCTTCTCCTTGGCAGAAGACTTACCTCAAGACGAAGACTTATTGGAGTCTGAAGACGATGCGCCGATCATCAAGCTGATAAACGCCATGCTCGGTGAAGCGATCAAAGAAGGTGCGTCCGACATTCACATTGAGACGTTTGAAAAGAGTTTATTGATTCGTTTTCGCGTTGATGGTGTCCTGCGTGATGTTCTTTCCCCAAGCCGTAAGCTGGCCCCTTTGCTGGTATCGCGTGTGAAGGTAATGGCAAAGCTGGATATCGCAGAAAAACGCGTCCCTCAAGATGGACGAATTTCTCTGCGCATTGGTGGCAGAGCGGTGGATGTGCGTGTTTCTACTATGCCTTCTTCGCATGGAGAACGCGTGGTGATGCGTCTATTGGATAAGAACGCCACCCGCCTTGATCTCCAGAGCTTAGGCATGACCGACGTGAATCATGAGGCATTTGGCCAAATGATTCAGCGTCCTCATGGCATTATATTAGTTACAGGCCCAACCGGTTCGGGTAAGTCGACCACCCTGTATGCTGGCTTAAGTGAGATTAACAGCAACGAGCGCAATATCCTGACGGTTGAAGACCCAATTGAATTTGATATCGACGGCATTGGTCAAACTCAGGTAAACCCGAAAGTCGATATGACGTTTGCGCGTGGCTTACGTGCCATTTTGCGTCAAGACCCTGATGTGGTGATGGTGGGTGAGATTCGAGATCTAGAGACGGCACAGATTGGTGTTCAGGCCTCGCTAACTGGTCACTTAGTCATGTCAACACTGCACACCAATACCGCGGTGGGTGCCATTACTCGCCTGCGTGATATGGGCATTGAACCATTTCTGATTTCCTCTTCTTTATTGGGCGTTTTGGCTCAACGTTTAGTGCGCACTTTATGCCCAGATTGTAAGCAGCCTTATGAAGCAGAGAAAGAAACCAAGAAGTTATTCGGTTTAAAGAAGAAAGAAGATCTGACCTTATACCGAGCGTGTGGCTGTGAATCTTGTAATTACAAAGGTTATCGAGGTCGTACCGGTATTCATGAACTACTGGTTGTTGATGAAGAAGTTCAAGAGCTGATTCATAGCGAAGCGGGAGAACAAGCGATTGAGAAATGCATTCGTGAGCGCACGCCAAGCATTCGCCAAGATGGTTTAAATAAGGTTCGCCAAGGTATTACCTCGCTTGAAGAAGTCATGCGTGTGACCAAGGAAAGCTAATGGCTGCATTTGAATACAAAGCGTTAGATGCTAAAGGTAAATCGAAGAAAGGCGTTATTGAAGGTGATAACGCTAGGCAGGTGCGCGCTCGTTTAAAAGAACAAGGCTTGGTGCCGGTTGAAGTGACTGAAACGCGACAAAAAGCGAAAAAGCAGAGCAGTTCATCAGTATTCCAATTCAAACGTGGTTTAAGCACGCCAGATTTGGCTTTGATTACTCGTCAATTGGCGACGTTAGTTCAATCCGGAATGCCGTTGGAAGAGTGTCTAAGAGCGGTATCTGAACAGTCAGAAAAACCACGTATTCGCACTATGCTGCTGGCTGTGCGCTCGAAAGTGACAGAAGGCTACACCCTAGCGGACAGCTTAGCTGACTACCCTCACGTATTTGATGAGCTGTTTCGCTCTATGGTATCGGCGGGTGAAAAATCAGGGCATTTGGATTCTGTCTTAGAGCGTTTAGCGGATTACGCAGAAAATCGTCAGAAACTACGTTCTAAGCTTCAACAAGCGATGATCTACCCAGTCGTGCTGGTGGTTTTTGCTGTGGGTATTGTCGCCTTCTTATTGGCCGCCGTCGTACCGAAAATTATTGGTCAGTTTGTTCAGATGGGGCAAGAGCTGCCTCAATCCACTCAGTTTCTTTTGGCATCAAGTGACTTCATCCAGAATTGGGGCTTGGTGTTATTGATCGCTCTATTCGTCAGTATTTATCTTGCTAAATGGCTGCTGAGTCGACCTGCTATCCGCCTCAGCTGGGATAGAAAAGTCATTTCATTTCCTCTTATTGGCAAGATTGCTCGAGGCTTAAATACCTCGCGCTTTGCTCGTACATTGTCGATTTGTACATCGAGCGCGATCCCCATTTTAGATGGAATGCGTGTTGCGGTGGATGTCATGTCGAACCATTACGTCAAGCAGCAGGTCTTAGTTGCAACGGACAATGTTCGTGAAGGGGCAAGCTTGCGTCGTGCTCTTGACCAAACCAAGCTGTTTCCACCGATGATGCTGCACATGATCGCCAGTGGTGAACAGAGTGGTGAGTTGGAAAGTATGTTAACGCGCGCCGCGGATAACCAAGATGCGAACTTCGAATCGACCATCAATATTGCTTTAGGCATTTTTACCCCAGCACTGATCGCCCTTATGGCGGGTTTGGTGCTGTTTATCGTGATGGCAACTCTGATGCCAATCTTAGAAATGAATAACTTAATGAGTTCATAACCGTTTTAGCCGTGCTAAAGCGCTTTGGGAGAGAACAATGAATAAAAAAATGAAGAAACAGTCAGGTTTTACCTTACTAGAAGTCATGGTTGTGGTCGTAATCTTGGGCATTCTTGCTAGTTTTGTGGTACCGAACTTACTTGGTAACAAAGAAAAAGCCGATCAACAAAAAGCGATCACCGATATTGTTGCGTTAGAAAATGCCTTGGATATGTACAAGCTTGATAACAGTGTTTACCCATCAACAGACCAAGGCCTAGACGCACTAGTGACTAAGCCATCAAGCCCAGAGCCACGTAATTATCGTGACGGTGGTTACATCAAGCGTCTTCCAACAGACCCATGGGGCAATGATTACCAATACCTAAGCCCTGGCGATAAAGGCAATGTCGATATCTTTACTCTAGGCGCTGATGGCCAAGAAGGTGGCGAAGGTGTCGCCGCAGATATTGGTAACTGGAATATCCAAGATTTTCAGTAAGCAGTCGGTTTACCCTCTAATGAAGCACCGGTATTCGGGATTTACGTTACTTGAGATTTTACTGGTACTGGTGCTGATTTCTTTGGCATCGGTAGCGGTTATCTCAACCTTGCCCGTAAATGCTGAAGACAGTGCAAAAAAATACGCTCAATCCCTTTACCACCGAGTCCAACTTCTCAATGAAGAAGCGATTCTTAGCGGACGGGATTATGGCTTGTATATCGAAGAAAAAAAGTCGGCTTACAATGTCTATCAACTGGCTTCTAAGGGATGGCAGCGCCTTTCAGGTGAGGGCATTCCTGATAGAACAGAGCTCCCTGAAGGGTTAACGATTTCATTGACGTTAGGTGGAAACGTTTGGGCCGACAAAGAGCGGTTGTTCAAGCCTGGAAGCTTGTTTGATGAAGAGATGTTTGCCGAATACGAAGAGGAAAAACGCTTACCTCCACCTCAAGTCTTCATTGTATCGAGCGGTGAAGTGACGCCATTTACCGTGGCGATTCATCCTGAAAGTCGGGATGCTGGCAATGATGCATGGCGTATTATCGCGAAAGAGAATGGGCAGATTGTACTGCGAGCACCAGGAGAGAGCGATGAGGAAGAGTGATCGTGGCTTCACCTTGCTAGAAGTGTTGGTTGCATTGGCTATCTTTGCCACCGCTGCTATTGCGACTATTCGCTCGGTCAGTCAGCACATCAATACACTGAACTTTCTTGAAGAAAAAACCTTCGCGGCGATGGTCGCCGATAACCAGATGGCCAAAGTGATGCTATCAGGCAGTAAACCGAACAAAGCTAAAGGAAAAGAAACGCTTGCCGAGCGAGAGTGGTATTGGAGTGTGGAGCCTGTGCAGACCGCTGGAGATATGTTGCAAGCCTTTGATGTTAAAGTCGCAACCACTGCCAAGGGCTCGCCCGTAGTGACGGTAAGAAGTTATGTCCCTAAGTAAGAGTCGTCCAATCAAGCGCAGCCAAGGCTTCACTTTGATTGAAGTGCTGGTGGCAATCGCGATTTTTGCCAGTTTAAGTGTCGGTGCTTATCAAGTGTTAAATCAAGTGCAGCGCAGCAATGAGATCTCGTTGGAGCGTAGTGAACGGCTGAAAGCTCTGCAGCGCACATTGGTGTTTATGGATAATGATTTTCGTCAGATGGCGCTACGCCAATCCAGAACCAATGGCGAGTCGCCCTCAGCGAAGCTTATTCAGTGGCAAGACTATTTGCTCGACTCTGATACGAAGGGAGTCATGTTTACGCGGTTAGGTTGGCATAACCCACAACAACAATTTCCAAGAGGTGAGGTCAGCAAAGTTGGCTATCGCATCAAAGATGATAGCTTGGAGCGAGTTTGGTGGCGTTATGTTGATACGCCAGCGGGGCAAGAAGGGATTGTTATGCCACTGCTGACTGGCGTTGAGTCGTTTGATATGCGTTTTTATGATGGCTCTCAATGGTCGAACAATTGGCAGCAAGATTACCGATTACCCAAAGCGGTTTCCGTCGTCTTAATGTTAGAGGATTACGGTAAAATCGAGCGCATCTATTTAACCACCGGAGCAGGATTAGAACAGGCTCAGCAGGGTGAGACAGATGGCTAAGAAGCAGCGTGGCGTTGCGCTTATTATTATCTTATTGCTACTGGCGGTCATGGTCAGTATTGCAGCGACAATGGCTGATCGGTTGTTCAGTCAGTTTAAGCGAGCGACGAACCAAATTAATTACCAGCAAGCTTACTGGTATACGCTCGGCGCTGAAGCGTTAGCTAAGGTTGGGATCGAGCAGAGTTTTAAAGATTCAGAGACAATTAACTTATCTCAACCCTGGGCGCTAGAAGAGCAAACGTACCCTCTAGACTTTGGAACATTAACCGGACGACTGGTCGATAAGCAGGCATGCTTTAACATCAACGCTCTAGCGGGAGTTGAAGCGGTAGCCGGGTCAAACCAAGAACCTTACTTGGTGGCCACTTTTCAACACCTACTTGAAGAGTTAGAGGTTGAAAACTATCAGGCAGAAACGATCGCTCACTCTTTGTGGGAATTTGTTGATAGCAATAATTCTGTAAATTCAGCGAGTGGTGTGGAGGATGGCTTTTATGAGTCAATGTCTCCGGCTTATATGACAGCAAACAGCCTGCTTGCTGATGCGTCAGAAATGAGGGCAATACAGCAAGTCTCGGGTGACGTGGTGAACAAAGTTCGCCCTTATATTTGCGCCTTGCCAGCTGCTGATTTGCGGTTGAACGTTAACACGATTGCCCCAGATCAAGCGGCTTTGCTTGTGGCACTGTTTCACCCAACTCTTGGTTTAGATAAAGCGAAAAAAGTCTTGGAGAACCGCCCGTTCGATGGCTGGGCAAGTGTGGATGACTTTTTACAAGAACAACAATTTTCTGCCATTACAGACGAGCAGAAAAAACAGGCTAAGGGTTATTTGTCGATAACCACAGCGTATTTTGAATTGGATGCTGAATTGTTGGTTGGCGATTCTCGAATGAGGGTACGCAGCTTACTATTCAGTGAGAACAAAGAAACTGCGACGGTGATTCGCCGTCGCTTCGGAGGTATCGGTGAACGAGTTTCTGATCGTTCGACTGAGTAATCATACCGAGCAAACCGTCCAATGGATTGTTTGGTCGGAGTCGCAAAAGGAAGTGATTGCGAGCGGAGAATTGGCAAATCGCTCTGCTCTAGCTGAACTGAGTAGCTATGCGCAAGGTCGTCGCATCATTGTTTTGCTTTCTGCGCAAAGCCTAGTGCTTAAAGACGTCGAGATTCCAGCTGGGGCAAGCCGCCAGTTTGAGTCGATGCTGCCTTATGTACTGGAAGACGATTTGGCACAAGATGTTGAGCAATTGCATTTCACCGTATTTGAGCGGAGCAAAGAACACGCTCAAATATGTGCGGTCGATACTGAGTTCCTAACGCAAGTGCTGAATGATTTCACTGACATGGGCAGCCAAGTGCATCAAGTGATACCCGATGTATTGGCCTTGCCAACAGGTGATGGCATTTCTGCGGTTGAGCTTGATGGGCAGTGGTTGCTGAAGAAGTCTATGTTCAATGGAATGTCGATTGAATCAGGCTGGTTGGGGCTAATTGCGCAATCAGATTGGGTTAAGCAAGAAGAACACTTCTTACCACTGACCGCTTATTCAGCTTTACCGGCAGAGCTGTCATTGGCTGAAGAGCAGTCATGGAAAAATGGTGAACCTAAACTGGTGATGCAGTTACTGGCAGAGCAAGCCGTATCCAGCAAAATTAACCTGTTGTCAGGACAGTTTAAACCCAAGTCATCATTTAATCGTTACTGGAAGGTATGGCAGAAAGTCGCGATAGCCGCGATATTCTTAGTGGCGGTCATCGTGGTGGATAACGTACTTCAAATCCAACAATATGAGTCGCAAGCCACGGCTTACCGAGCTGAGAGCGAACGTATTTTCCGTCAGTCTCTACCGGGGAAAACTAAAATCCCGACGGTGAGCTATTTAAAACGAGAGATGGAGCGAGAAGCGACTCGCTTGTCTGGTGGCGGTAACAGTCATGCACTCTTGAAGCTAGTGGTGCAGCTTCCACCGCTGCTGAAACAGGTGCCGAGCTTGAATCTCACCAGTTTCAAATATGACAGTGGTCGAAATGAGATTCGTCTGCAGGCTCAAAGTAATGACTTTCAAACCTTTGAAAAAGCAGAGCAACTACTGGCAACGAAGTTTGCTGTTGAGCAAGGACAAATCAACCGCAGTGGTGGCAGCGTCAATGGCTCATTTATCTTGAAGCCGTTGTAGGGAATGAATATGGAAAAATTAATCACACCTTTACAAGCATGGTGGCAAAGTATCTCTCAGCGTGAGCAACGCCTTGTGGTTGTGGGTGCCATGCTGCTGATTGTCGGTATCCTGTATTGGGGCATCATCGAGCCTGTGGCCACTCGTGCCGAGAATGCGCAAATGCGTATTCAGAGTGAAAAGCAGCTGCTTTCTTGGGTTAAAAATAAGGCCGATGAGATCCAACAACTGAAAGGTCAGGGCGGTTCAAGTATTTCGAACTTACCGATCAATCAAGCGGTGTCATCGAGTGTTTCACGGTTTAAGGTCGAGTTGATTCGAGTTCAGCCTCGTGGTGAAGAGTTTCAAGTATGGATAGCGCCGATGCCGTTCAATCAATTCATGAATTGGATCCGCTATCTACAAGAGACGTACGGTATCGGCGTTGTCTTTCTTGATATCGACAAAGGGGCTCAGGAAGGGCTGATTGACGTTAATCGACTGCAGTTTGGCCGAGGGTGATCGTGTGAAAAAAGCCGTTTTATCAGCAGTTGTGTTAACGGGCGTTGTCTCCGCGAGCGCGTTAGTCCATCTGCCTGCTCAGTTTGTTGTTCAGTATGCCCCTTTACCGAGTCAGCTGAAGGTAGTTGGTGTTGAAGGCACAGTATGGCAGGGCTCTGCGTACCAAGTGGAATGGGCAGGACAAAAATTGGGTGAACTGAATTGGCAGCTTCATCCAAGCAAGTTGTTGACTGCCACGCTTGAAGCGAATGTCAGATTTGGTCGCGGCAGCGATATGGATGTTCAAGGTCGTGGGATCTTAGGTTATGGCCCAAGTGGAGCTTATGCCAAAAATCTTATTGCTTCCGTCCCGATTGAATCGGTGATGAAGGTGGTTCCGAGCTTACCCGTTCCACTTGAGTTGGATGGTCAGGTTGAACTGAGTTTACGCGACTACCAATATGCTGCGCCTTACTGTCAGTCTGCAGAAGGGAGTGTGGTGTGGAATACAGAGACTATTGGCTCGCCGTTAGCCAACTTGACTGTTGGCCCTGTTGTGGCCCAGTTACAGTGCCAAGATAGCCAGATTGATATTACGGCTGACCAGCAAAGTAAGCAGGTAACGAGTGAAGCCAAGGTTAGCCTAAGCGCTGATGGTCGCTATAGTGCCACCGCATGGTTTAAACCGGAAGGCGATTTTCCTAGCGAGCTAAGCCAACAGTTAAAGTGGTTACCAAACCAAGCTGATCAAGAGGGCAAATATCCGTTTAGTTACAACGGCCGTTTGTGATTTTCGTATTTGGCTTTATCGATTAAAAAGGGCAACGTTTGTTGCCCTTTTTGCTATTTGTCTGCAGGAAAACTGATTTGAACTTTGAGTCCACCGCCGCTGCGATTGTTGACGATCACTGAGCCATTATGTTGGCTGAGTATACGTTTAACGATGGCGAGCCCTAGCCCTGTCCCTTCGCTGCCACGAGCGGTATCCCCACGAGTAAAGGGTTCAAACAGCTTACCGATTTGACTCTGTTCAATACCAGGCCCGTTATCTTCCACACATACCCAGACCAGCTTGTTATCTGCTGTGATACCAGTGCTGACTTTTATCCAACCATTGCCGTAGCGAATTGCGTTCACAACCAGGTTGCTGACTGCCCGTTTAATTGCAATCGCACTGCCGAGTGTTTC
Organism: Vibrio aquaticus; assembly: GCF_003970385.1. GTDB lineage: Bacteria > Pseudomonadota > Gammaproteobacteria > Enterobacterales > Vibrionaceae > Vibrio > Vibrio aquaticus. The sequence continues at coordinate 32,702 of NZ_RXZH01000007.1, forward strand.
CTTCATCGGCTTGTGCAGCTCGGTTTCGATTTGTACTTCGTACCCACCTTCCGATGACGCCACATCGCTGGCAATGTCATTGAGATCGACAGGAATAAACGACTCTTTGTTTACTGGCTTTAGGTAGTCCATAAATTGGCTAATGATTTCATTACACTCTTCGGTATCGCTGATGATGCCTTCGGCCAAATAGCTGTCTTCAGGGGACATCATCTCTGTCGCCAAACGAATGCGGGTCAAAGGAGTGCGAAGGTCATGGCTAATGCCTGCCATCAGCAAAGCTCGGTCTTCTTCGAGTGCCTGAATGCCTTTCGACATTTGGTTAAACGCCCGAGTCACAGAGCGAATTTCTGATGCGCCTTTTTCAGGCAGTGGAGGCGGAATTTCACCTCGACCGACGCCTTTAGCGGCTTTCTCCAACGCAATTAGGGGGCGATTTTGCAAACGAATGAATAACCAACCGCCAGCGACAATCAGTAAGGCCATGATCAAGCTGTTGCGAAACAGCGGAGTAAAATCTTCTTCTTGTAACTCGGAGAGTGGAATACGCAGTAGTGAGTCTGGAAGGGACTCAATGCTCATCCAAAGAATATAGCTCTCACTGCCAAGCATCATCCGCACATCGGTCGGTGAGCCAAGCTCGTTACTCATCTCCTCACTCATCAAATCGATCGTCACAGCGTGGTAATACTCATCGGCGACAGGACTGTCTTTGGCGTGGATGGTGACGCCAAGCTGCTCCAGAACGCGTCTTCGAAGCGGAGCATCCATTTCAAGGCCGTCTTCCATGGAAGCTGAGTCATCGAGCATCAAGTTGATTTCGTGCCCTAAGATTTTATTGAACTGCTGCAAACTGGGCATCAGGGCGTAATTGAATACCGCGTAGTATGAGTAAACCTGACTGGCAATCAGCAAGGTGAGAAAGATAAAGATGGATTGAGTAAATGAGCTGCGAATGCGCATAACACCAACCTTAAGCGAGTGGCAGAGGTCAAAACAAAGAGTGCGAGACTCAGTCTCGCACTCTATTAATAAGATTGAATCTTAAGCTTCTTTACCATCAGGAACAAAAACGTAGCCTAAGCCCCAAACGGTTTGAATGTATCGTGGCTTGCTTGGGTCAATTTCAAGCATGCGACGTAAACGTGAGATTTGAACGTCAATGGAACGTTCCATCGCAGAGTATTCACGGCCACGAGCCATGTTCATTAGCTTGTCGCGCGACATCGGTTCACGGGCGTTGGTAACAAGAGCTTTGAGTACCGCAAATTCACCTGACGTGAGCGGCATTGCTTCGTCACCGCGGAACATTTCACGAGTACCAAGGTTCAAGCGGAAGTCACCAAACTCAACCACAGACTCTTCACTGCTTGGCGCACCAGGCAGCTCAGTCGTTTGACGGCGCAGAACGGCTTTAATGCGAGCCAGCAGTTCACGTGGGTTGAATGGTTTTGGTAGGTAGTCATCTGCACCAACTTCAAGACCAACGATACGGTCGATTTCATCGCCTTTCGCTGTCAGCATCAGAATTGGTAGTGTGCTGTTGGCATTGCGTAGACGGCGACAAATAGACAGGCCATCTTCACCTGGCAACATCAAATCCAGTACCATCAAGTGGAACGTTTCGCGGGTTAGCAGGCGGTCCATCTGTTCACTGTTAGCAACACTACGAACTTGGAATCCTTGTTCTGATAAGTAGCGCTCTAGAAGGGCACGCAGTCGTGCGTCATCATCAACAACTAAGATTTTATGATTTTCTTGCATGTAATAGTTCCACCTATTGAATAAGCTAACGCAATGATGCGTAACGAGCAGTTACTGGTTTGCGTAACTTAAAATGTAACACTGTTCCGATGCTATTGGCGCAAAGAATTGTTAACGTTTATTTCCTTTTTAGCTAATGTATATCGGAACTTCAATTTAATAGCGTCAGAAATATGAAAACAAACCTAATAACGCGAGAAGGCTTTGACCGATTAAAGAAAGAACTCGACTTTCTGTGGAAGGAAGATCGTCCAGAAGTCACCAAAAAAGTGACTTGGGCTGCGAGCTTAGGGGATCGCAGTGAGAACGCTGACTATCAGTACAACAAGAAACGTTTGCGTGAAATCGACCGCCGAGTGCGATATTTAAGAAAGCGCCTAGAGCAAGTTAAAGTGGTTGATTACTCTTCGCAGCAAGAAGGCAAAGTTTTTTTTGGCGCTTGGGTAGAAATTGAAAATGACGCAGGTGATGTGAAATCGTTTCGCATTGTTGGGCCAGATGAAATTTACGGCGATGCCAAGGGATACATTTCGATTGATTCGCCAATGGCACGAGCGCTTCTCAAGAAAGAAGTGGATGACGAGTTTAGCGTGAAGACCCCTGATGGATTCAAAGAGTGGTTTATAAACCAAATTCGCTACAGCGCTGAATAAAATTAAGCCCCGCATCTTGCGGGGCTTTGGTTTGTATTATTTCTCGTAGTCCGGTTTGTCGGTGACGATATAGTCAGTATCACTGGCGACAACCGCGCCGTATTTAAGGAAGTTCTTGCCAAGAATCATGCTGTAATGGAAGCGGCTGCGGTCTTGCAAGTTGACCCTGATTTTCTTCTCTAGGTCACCGAGTGAAACGTGCATTTCCACCACAGGACGTACATTGGCCTTTTCACCTTTCTTAGCCGTGATAGTCATGGTATCGACGACCTCACGGGTAAATTTCTTCTCAGCTCCCGTATCATTTTGATAGGTGAAGCTCACCATCTTCTTGCCGTCTTTCTTAAACTGTTTGATGTTTTGAGCGTTGATAGAGCTTACGTCTGCACCGGTATCAAGCTTAACCGGAAACTCCATTCCCTCGACGGTAGCCACTTCGATATGGCCGGCTTTAAACAGTGGGTAAGGGTCAAGTAAGTGGTCTGTTCGGGTGTTGATTAACACGCCGTTTTTCGACATCTTTTGCCCAATGATGAAGTAATCGTCCACTTCATTTTCATCGAGAACATCAATGGCGTAGCGCATCTCTACCGGTTTGCCGTATAGGTCAAATGTGCCAAATACGACTGGTCGAACTGACTTGCCAACACGAAGCTTTTTGTTAATAGGTTTGGAAAACTGCTGAACATCACCTTGAGCATTGGTCAGGTAGTAAGTGACCCACTCTTTGCCTTTTTTCTCAAACATCTCAAAGCTGGCGACTTTGAGTAGTGGGGTTTTAACCACCGTCGACGCTTTGGCTTCTAGGCGAATACCATCTAAGGTAATGTCTTCTTCTCCAGAGACCTGCATCGCTTTTGAATTTAGGTTGAATGATTTAGCTGAGCCATCGAGAAGAGACTGCTGGCTAGTATCAATCATAAAACGTTTGTTAAGCGTTCCTTTGCCAAGGCGAAGTTGCGTGCTGTACTTGCTGCGATCAGTAAGGTAAACCATCCAGAACTGATCGTTATTGTTGGCTTCAATCGGTACAAACACCAATGGACGTTCTTCGCCTTCAACGTTGAGCATGCGCACTAACGGGCGAGTCAATTCACTCTGTTTTCCATCTTGGTCTTCAATGGTGAACGTGACTTGCTGCTGATCGTCAATGGATATATGGGTGGCATTTAGCGCACTGTAGTTATTTTGGAATGAATAACTGACTTTTTGAGCGAGTCCATCAATGGTGACTTGCTCTTTCTTGCCGATCAGCTGGGCATTTTTTTGCTCTTGAAGGTAGTCGTATCCGGCAAATACCCAGGCGTTATCATCTAGGTAAGTTTTGCCGATCAAAATAGGCGCAGAAAATTGAGTCCGTTCGGTCAGGTTGACGACGGTTTCAACGGTGTGGCCTGCAATCGTCATCGGCAGTTTTATCGCAGGGCGAAGAATTGGCTTTTCACTGGTGCGGCTGCGAATTGCACTGACATGCTCTAGATCATCGGTAACGGTAATATCTTGGCCCGTGTATGGGTGAGGCATAGTGAAGCTCACCGTGACTTGATAAGGAATAAACGTGTCGGCGTTCCATTTCGCTTTGGTGCCACCCAAATCATCAATAATGGCCCAAAGAAGCTTGTTGTCCTTCAGGTGCTTAAATTCTGGATTAGCACTGGTAACGTGGATATTGTCGGCGTGCATAGAAGTGGTGTCTGCACCGGTATCAATCTTGCCCGCAAAAGAAATGCCCGAAAACTCTTTGATGTCGTCGAGGTAAACACTTTCCACTCGCCCTAAAACGAGTTTGTCATCCAGTTGGTAAACGGGCTTTTGCGTAGTGGCAGAAATAGATTCTGCCCATGCGATAGAGGAGGTCAGCAACGAGCCAGCCAAGGCGACTGCCAGTGATAATTTGTGCATTATTATTTTCCGCGCCTATATGAGTAATTTTTTAGAGTTCATACAGATAGTAGGCAGTTTTTAGCCAAGAAGTTTAGGAATTAGCGCTAGTTTTGACACAAATTTGACCAATGTCCTACTTAATCTCACTTTTTATCGACTAGTTTTCGGTACTGCCTCGAAAGCATTGCAAATTCTGTACGTTACCCCAATATATTTACCCATATCGACAGCGTTGAAGCGCAATGAGGCGCAAGCTGATACACCCATTAGAATTAAGAGAACACACGGATGAGCCAAGCTATCTGTAATTTGATTGCTCAAGAACTGAATGTTCGCACTGAGCAAGTCACTGCTGCTGTAAACCTGATTGATGACGGCAACACCGTCCCATTTATTGCTCGTTACCGTAAAGAAGTGACCGGCGGCCTTGATGATACCCAACTGCGTAACCTTGATAGTCGTTTATCTTATCTACGTGAGTTGGATGACCGCCGCCAAACTATTCTTAAGTCAATTCAAGAACAAGGTAAGTTAACGGCTGAGCTCGAAGCGGAAATTACGCAAGCGGACAGTAAAACTCGCCTAGAAGACCTGTACCTACCATACAAGCCAAAGCGTCGCACCAAAGGCCAAATCGCGATTGAAGCGGGTTTAGAGCCTCTTGCAGACAAGCTTTGGAATGAACCTCAGACAGAGCCTGAGAGTGAAGCCGCTCAGTACGTTGATGCGGATAAAGGCATTGCGGATATTAAAGCGGCGCTAGATGGTGCTCGCGCTATCGTGATGGAGCGTATTGCTGAAGATGCGAACCTGCTTGAAAAAATCCGTCAGCACTTAACGCGTAACGCTGAGCTAGTGGCCCGTGTTGTTGATGGTAAGCAGCAAGAAGGTGAAAAGTTTAAAGACTACTTCGAGCACAATGAAGCGCTGAGCAAAGTGCCATCTCACCGTGCACTTGCGATGCTACGTGGCCGTAACGAAGGTTTCTTAACGTTGGCAATGAATGCTGACCCTGCGCAAGAAGAAGGCGCACGTCAGTCTTACTGCGAGACGATCATCAGTGACCATTACGGTATTTCTTTGAGCAGTGCACCTGCAGATGCTTGGCGTAAACAAGTGATCAGTTGGGCATGGCGCATCAAAGTATCGATGCACATGGAAACTGAGCTAATGGGCGCAATGAAAGAGCGTGGCGAAATTGAAGCGATTGAAGTCTTTGCCACCAACTTAAAAGATTTGTTGATGGCGGCTCCGGCAGGCCCTCGCGCGACATTAGGTCTTGATCCTGGTTTACGTACTGGTTCTAAAATTGCGGTTGTTGACTCGACCGGTAAGGTGCTCGCAACCGAGACCATCTACCCACATCCCCCACAAAAACAGTACGACAAATCTGCGCAAATCGTTGATGCGTTAGTACGTAAATACAATGTCGATTTAATTGCGATTGGTAATGGTACCGCTTCACGTGAAACGGACAGCTTTGTCGCTGACCTGATCAAGCGCGGCAACCTGAAAGTACAGAAAATCATGGTCAGTGAAGCGGGGGCTTCGGTCTACTCTGCGTCAGAACTTGCCGCGAACGAGTTCCCGAACTTAGACGTGTCACTGCGTGGCGCGGTGTCGATTGCTCGCCGTCTACAAGACCCTCTGGCAGAACTCGTGAAAATTGACCCGAAATCGATCGGTGTGGGTCAATACCAGCATGACGTAAGCCAATCCATGCTAGCAAAACGTCTGGATGCGGTCGTAGAAGATTGTGTGAACGCGGTAGGTGTGGATGTGAATACAGCTTCACCAGCCTTGCTGACTCGAGTCGCTGGTCTTTCAAGTACCATCGCACAAAACATTGTTGATTACCGTGACGAGAATGGTCGCTTTGAAGCGCGTACAACGCTGAAGAAAGTGGCTCGTCTTGGGCCTAAGGCGTTTGAGCAGTGTGCTGGTTTCTTACGAATCATGGATGGCAAAAACCCACTGGATTCGTCATCGGTTCACCCAGAAGCGTACCCGGTGGTAAAAGCCATTGCTGAGAAAAATCAAAAAGATGTCAAAGCACTGATTGGTGATACTCAGTTCCTACGTGGCTTGCATGCAGTGGACTACACCGATGAAAACTTCGGTGTGCCTACCGTAACTGACATCATTAAAGAGCTCGATAAGCCGGGTCGTGACCCTCGCCCTGAATTCAAAACGGCGACCTTTGCTGATGGAGTGAACTCAGTCTCCGATCTAGAGCCGGGCATGGTGCTAGAAGGTGTAGTATCTAACGTGGCGAACTTCGGTGCGTTTGTCGATATCGGTGTTCACCAAGATGGCCTAGTGCATATTTCTGCGCTGACCGATCGTTACGTCTCTGACCCACGTGAAGTGGTGAAAGCGGGTGATATTGTCAAAGTGAAAGTGATGGAAGTGGACGTGCAGCGCAAGCGTATTGGTCTTTCTATGCGCTTAAATGATGAGCCGGGCCAAGACAACCGTTCTCAGCGTTCATCGGCACCTCGTGGTCAACAACGTCCACAGCAGGGTGGTCAACGTCGCCGAGAAGAGCCAAGTAACGGTAACAGCGCGATGGGTGGCGCATTTGCCGCTGCTTTTGCGAAAGCCAAACGTTAAGTCGACTTAGACATCGAAAAGACAAATCCCCGCAGTAGCAATACTAGCGGGGATTTTTTTGGGTATTACCTTATCGAGCAATCGCATGACAAGGTACTACAACACCGCAATTACATCAGAAGGGGTATTGGGTGCTACCGCATGGCCGTAATGAAATTTAATCACGGTCCTTCGTTTTGCCATCATCCCCTCTGCTATCGCCGCATCGATTATGCGTCTCGGTAATCGAAAACGCATGGCATAGCCTTTACCTTGATGTTCGCTATAACTTTCAAGTGAAAGCAGTTTAAACAGGCGATCGATAGGATCGTCGACCTGCTGCTGAGAAGCACTGACCACATCATCTACGTCTTCCGTCTCATAGCTAGGGTGCTCTGAAGGATCCCATGATGATTGCTTTCGGCGCTTGTCATCTGCTGTCACTTTACGTTCAGCGTTACTCTTGGCTAATGCAAGGGTTGGAGCAATCGGCTCACGGACTTTGTTGTCGCGCGCTGCTTGCTCAGTTTGCACATTAACCGATGGGGCGATCAGTGGAACGCTTACGTTCGTAGGTGATACGAGCATCGTTGGTCTCCTCACGCCCAACTTTTGGAGTGGTTACCCCGCCAGTTAGTCTATTTATCGACCAGTTTCTGAAAATGTTTAGTATTTCTACGAACGAGTAGCGTAAATGCAGAAAAGTCTGACGATTAAGAGGTGAACTGGCGTACTTTTTCACAAAACCCATCAAACTCGGTCATAAAGGGTGCATGAGAAGAAGCGGTAAAGGTGAAGCTTTCACTATCGGGATGCAGTTTGTCGACATCGCTAGCGACTTTAACTGGTACTAGACCATCCAATCGACCGTAAAGACGTAGCATTGGCATGGTGAGCTGTTCGAGTTCTGCTCGGTAATCAATGTCTGCCAGCAAATTCAACCCTGCCAGTAGAGAAGTTGGATTCGGCGTTGGGCGAGAGAGCACGGCTTTCTTGAGCTGTTTTACATCTTGCCTTGCTGATGGACTCCCCATTGCTTGTAACGCCATAAAGCGCTCAATTGTAAGCTGAAAATCTTCAACGAGTTGCTCGGTGAAATTGCTCAGCACGGCTGGTTGGATACCGCGCCATGGACGATCAGCAGAGAACTTCGGTGAACTGGCGACTGTGATGAGCTTCGTGACGCGTTCTGGGAAGTTTAAGGCGATATGAGTAGCGACTAATCCCCCCAAAGACCAACCTAACCAAATGGCACTTTTAGGTGCTTGTTGAAGAACCTGATTTGCCAGCTCTGACATATTTGAAAAGCTGGTTTGATGGCTATGACCAAAGCCGGGTAAGTCCACTACATGAACACAGTAGTGCTGGCTTAGATCATCAACGGTTTGCTGCCAGACTGCGCCATTCATCCCCCAACCATGAACAAGCACAATGTTTTGGCCGCTGCCGGTTGTCTGCCAATGCAAAGGTTCTGTCTTGATCTCACTCTGTACCACTTTATTCATCCTTAAGCTTGTGCCTGTGTGCTCACAATGGAAAGTCATTGCTGAGGGTTGAATCATGTTAACGCAAAGGATAAAGAAATACATCGCCGACCTGTTACCGCTCGATTGTGAGTTATGCGGGTTAACGAAAGCGTCTACTGAGCAAAGTTTTTGTCAGACTTGCTACTCATTGGTTACTTCACCACAGCGCTGCTTACGATGTGGGCTACCAATGAACACCGCACAATCGGTGTGCGGCACTTGTTTGCGCGACCCACCGGCTTGGCAAAGGTTGTATTGTGTTGGAAGCTATCAGCAGCCGCTGTCGGGCTATATCCATCAATTCAAATACGAAGGTCAATTCTTGCAGGCCGATAAGCTTGCTACGTTGCTCTCACCTCTTATTGAAAGTCCGGCAGAAGTGGTGACTTCTGTCCCTCTGCATTGGCAGCGATACATGAAGCGCGGGTTTAATCAGAGTGAGTTGCTGGCTGTGTCGTTAGCAAAGCAATTAGAGCGTCCTTATGTGCCGATGTTTCAGCGCGTTCAGGCGACTCAGCAGCAACAAGGTTTGAGTCGACAGCAGCGACAGGTGAATTTGGCGAACGCCTTTAAGCTAAAGTCTGTGAAAAACTACCAGCATGTCGCAATCGTTGATGATGTTGTTACTACAGGCAGTACGGTGCATCATTTATGCAAATTACTGCTTGATGCAGGCGTAAAAAGTGTTGATATTTACTGCATCTGCCGCACTCCTGACAGTGGAACTTAGCTGAATTTGATCAAAAGGCTAGATCTCTACATTTTCAGGAGTAAAATGGGCAATTAATAGCCTACAAAATTACTCAGGTATTCGTCGTGTCAAACTCTATTATTATTACAGAAACTGCCCAAAGTCACTTTGCTAACCTGCTAGGTCAGCAACCTGAGGGTACTAATATTCGCGTATTTGTCGTAAACCCAGGGACTCAAAATGCAGAGTGTGGTGTTTCTTACTGCCCTACAGAAGCGGTAGAATCTACGGATACCGAACTGAAATTTGAAGGCTTCTCAGCATTCATTGATGAATTAAGCCTACCGTTCTTAGAAGACGCAGAGATTGATTTTGTTACGGACAAAATGGGCTCTCAGCTAACATTGAAAGCACCAAACGCGAAAATGCGTAAAGTGTCTGATGATGCGTCTCTGATTGAGCGTGTAGAGTATGTTATCCAGACTCAAGTAAACCCTCAGCTAGCGGGCCATGGTGGTAACGTAAGCCTTGTAGAAATTACTGAAGAAGGCATCGCTATTGTTGCCTTTGGTGGTGGTTGTAATGGTTGTTCTATGGTTGATGTGACTCTAAAAGAAGGCATCGAGAAAGAACTTCTACAACAGTTTGAAGGTGAACTAACGGCCGTTCGTGATGCAACTGAGCATGACCGTGGCGATCACTCTTACTACTAAATAGTCGATCAGGTTATTTAACCGCATGAAATACATAGGGTTGGCATTGAATGTCAGCCCTTTTTTTGTTTTCAAAGCTGATGATTTTCTCATATATTAATAAACTCATTTATTGCTAGGGAGTGAGCTTGTGGCTAAACGGACTCCACCAGAAATTCTCGACAAGCAGACCGTAGCGAAATCTCGATTATTTGCGATTGAAGCGTTGGATCTGCGTTTTAGTAATGGCGAAGAACGTACCTATGAGCGCATGAAGCCAAGTGGCCGTAATGCGGTGATGATGGTACCGATTACCGCGCAAGGCGATATTTTGCTAGTACGCGAGTATGCAGCAGGCACAGAACGCTATGAACTGGGGTTTCCTAAAGGATTGATTGATCCTGGAGAAACGCCGGAGCAAGCGGCAGTGCGAGAGCTGAAAGAAGAGATTGGTCAAGGCGCGCATAAGTTAACGCCTTTGAAAGAAGTGATTTTAGCGCCGTCTTATTTCTCTAGCAAAATGACCCTATTTATCGCCGAAGATCTATACTCAGAAAAGTTAGAGGGCGATGAACCAGAACCATTAGATGTGGTTCGTTGGCCGTTAGCGCAAGCTGAAGAACTGCTGACGCACCTCGATTTTAGTGAAGCGCGCAGTATTACCGCGCTGTTACTCGCTCTACGCATTCTAAAATAATAACAATCTTCTTTGCTCAAAAGGAGTGAGGCGAGAGCGCCAAGGAATTTTTATGCCAATAACAGAAGACCTTTCCCATCATTTACCTTCCGTGATTGAGATTGCTCGCTCAGCCGGGCAGTTGATCCTCGATATTTACGAGAAAAAAGAGTACGAAGCGTTCACTAAAAGTGACGAAACGCCCGTAACCAGTGCGGATATTGCGGCACACAAGTTGATTGTTGAAAAGCTGTCTGACTTAACGCCTGACATCCCAGTGTTGTCGGAAGAAGCGGCTGACATCAGCTTAGATAAACGCTCACAGTGGGATCGTTACTGGTTAGTCGATCCACTGGATGGCACGCAAGAGTTCATTGCTCGCAGTGGTGACTTTGCGACGATTATTGCGTTAATAGAAAACAACAAGCCAGTGATGGGCGTCGTGTATGGCCCTGTTTCTGGTGTGACGTATTACGCTTACCACGGCAAAGGCGCGTGGAAGATTCCTGACTTGAGTGAAAGTGTACGCATTAAATCGCATCAGCATGATGGCCCTAAGAGCCCAATTGCGATGGCGATCAGTCGTCGCCAAGATATTAATCGTATTACAAGTCGCATGAGCAGTGCTTGGAACTACGATTTGGTCCCATTAGGCTCTGCGGCTTTGAAAGCTTGTTTGGTTGCCGAAGGCGCTGTCGATTGCTATTTACGCTTAGGACCGACGGGTGAATGGGATACCGCTGCGACGCAATGTATTGTTGAAGAAGCGGGTGGGCGTATCTTGAGTACTCAACTAGAGCCGCTTTCATACAACGAGCGTGAGTCGTTAGAGAACCCGAACTTTATTGTGTTGGGTGATGAAAACTTACCTTGGGATGAGATTCTGAAGGTGAAGGACTAGAGAATCGATATCGTCACTCCATAGAGTGACGAAGGAGCGAGTAGGGAGTCTTTGTAAGTTCTCTACTTGCTTTATGGGATCCCCAACTCGTTCGTTCCTCACTCTTGAGGATGACAGCCTATCACTATGCCTTCGAATAGACATCCCTATCACCAAGCCAGCGATCAATAATCGCAATGGCATTATCTGGGTAACTGTCGTGAATATGGCGTGCGATGCGCTGAACTTCCGGAATCAGGCGTTGATCTCGAACTAAGTCAGCAATCTTGAAATCCGCCATGCCAGTTTGTTTGGTGCCGAGTAGTTCACCTGGGCCACGAATCTCCAAATCCCGTTGAGCAATCACAAACCCATCGTTGCTTTCACGTAGTACGCCTAAGCGTTTTTGCGCGGTTTTAGACAGCGGGGAGTGATAGAGCAATACACAGTGGCTCGCGACGCTACCTCGGCCTACACGGCCACGTAGCTGGTGGAGCTGAGCCAAACCTAAACGCTCTGGGTTTTCAATGATCATCAAACTTGAATTAGGCACATCAACGCCGACTTCAATCACGGTTGTTGCGACGAGTAAGTGCAGTCGATTCTCTTTGAAATCCTGCATCACCGCTTGTTTCTCTGCCGGTTTCATTCGCCCATGAACTAAACCAATCTTCACGTCCGGTAATTTTCTTTGCAGTTCTTCCGCAGTATCGGCCGCAGCTTGCGCTTCTAACACTTCTGATTCATCGATTAAGGTACACACCCAATACGCTTGTTTCCCTTCATTTAAACAGGCGTGACGAACTCGCTCGACAATATCCTCACGTTTGGTATCTGGAATGGCGACGGTTTGAATTGGCGTTCGACCCGGTGGCAGCTCGTCTATCACAGATGTTTCAAGGTCGGCATAGGCAGTCATGGCCAACGTTCGAGGAATCGGCGTAGCGGTCATAATTAACTGGTGCGGATAAGCGCCTTGCTTCTCGCCTTTCTCACGTAGCTCTAGGCGTTGGTGGACACCAAAACGGTGCTGCTCATCAATAATCACTAATGCTAAGTGGTGGAACTCAACATGTTCTTGGAATAGCGCGTGGGTCCCAACCACCATTTGCGCTTCGCCACTGGCAATTTTGCCCAGCTCCGCTTCTTTCGCTTTACCTTTGAGTTTGCCAGCCAGCCAGCCGACTTTGATATTCATTGGTTCGAGCCAATTGGCAAAGTTGATCGCATGTTGCTCGGCAAGCAGTTCCGTTGGGGCCATTAACGCAACTTGATAACCATGCTCAAGTGCCCGTAATGCTGCCAGTGCTGCAACCAAGGTTTTGCCTGAACCAACATCGCCCTGAACCAAGCGCATCATTGGATGAGGCTTTTCGAGGTCTTGTTCGATTTCTTGCACCACACGAGCCTGCGCATTGGTTGGCGAAAATGGCAGTTGGTTCAGAAGTTGTTGCTTGAGCTTGTCGCTTTTGGCTAGAGGCAGGGAAGTGTCTTGTTGGCCTTTACTGCGTACCGATAACATCGACAGATTCTGAGCAAGTAACTCTTCCATAATTAAGCGGATCTGCGCAGGGTGTTTACCTTCATCAAACTGTTCTAAGTCGATGTTAGGTGGTGGCCTATGGATGGTGTGCAGAGCCTGAGCGAGGGTCGTTTGTTGATCGTATAACCCATTAGGCAGTAATTCTTGTACCGCGGCTTTGTCGAGTAGCTCTAGCGCTTGGTCGGTTAAGTTACGCAGCGTGATTTGACGCAATCCATCGGTGGTTGGGTAAACCGGAGTCAGTGTTTGCTCAACATCGGTCTTTTGGTTTGGCGCATAGAATTTGTAATCAGGGTGAACGATTTCTAATCCGTAACCACCGCGCTTAATTTCACCATAAGCATGGACGGTCTTTCCTTCGGTGAAGTTGTTCTTCATTCCGGCGGTAAAGTTGAAAAAACGCAGTGTGATGGTGCCGTTACCGTCGCTGATTTTTACTGACAGCATCTTTCGCTTGCCAAATAGGGTATCAACGCTCATGACCTTGCCTTGAACGGCGGCCCACAATCCAGCGTGGAGTTTGACGATAGGGTAGATTCGTGTGCGATCTTCATAACGAAGAGGAAGATGGAACAGAAGATCTTGAACGGTATTAAGCCCAACTTTTGCGAGTTTTTCAGCGACTTTGGCGCCAACGCCAGTCAAAGAGGTGAGAGAAATCGCAGATAGCAGTTGGGACATAATCAAGCTCGGTAAGTCGTTCAATCTAATCTAGATAGTTAACCACCGAGCTGTGTTTTTGTACAGGATAAATTGAGGGAGGGCTAGGCTGTTTAGGCAAATATCATATTAGGAGAAGTGAAAATCTGTCATTCCATAGACTGACGAAGGAAGGAGTAGGGAATCTCTTAATTCATTGATTCACAAAAAGAGATCCCCAACTCGTTCGTCCCTCACTCTTGAGGATGACGAACGCTCGACAAAGAGAACGTTACTTCTTCTGCATCTCTGCCCACCACTCGTCGTCTGCTACGATCTGACCTTGGTCATCAAGCGGTGGGTAAGCCATGCCTTTGCGTTTAGCGACTTTGGCTAATACTGGGTGGCCACGCTCAAACAGTAGGCGGTGAATGGTTTCTTCTGGAACTGCACTGACTTCATTATCGTACATGCCAGCGGCTTCACGTTGACGCTGTGCTTCATACAGAATAACTGCACTGGCTACAGAAACGTTCAAAGACTGAACCATACCCACCATAGGCACGATGATGTCTTGATCGGCCAGTTGCTTGGCTTTTTCAGAAGCGCCGACCTTTTCACTGCCTAGAATGATTGCCGTTGGTTTGGTGTAGTCAATTTCACGAAAATCGACGGCGGTATCAGACAGGTTAGTTACCAACACTTGCATGCCTTGTGCTTTAAGCTCAGTAATTGCCTCTTCAATGCTATCGTGTGTATCGACATCAACCCAGTTACGAGCGCCTGCTGAAGTGTGGCTTAAGGTGCGCATCTCGTTTGGCCACACTGCATGGATCTTATGGATACCAGTTGCATCTGCTGTGCGAATTACAGCGGAAACGTTGTTTGGCTTGTGGACCTCCTCAAGACATAGTGTTAGGTCTGCCTGACGTGCTTTTAGGACTTCTTGAATACGGTTGTAACGTTCTAAATTCATAACTCTTTCTTACTTACAAAAATGTCCCTGAAACCTGAGGCTTCAAGGACATTTAGCTTCAACTTTTTAGCCGATTTAGTTACGGCGACGACGAACTTTTAGCGTGTTTGGCATGGCTTTTAGCTTACGCATAATGCCCGCCAAGTGAACTCGGTCTTTGGTGGTCAGTAGAACCGTAACGGTATACAAACGACCGTCACGCTCTTCTGTTGAGAGACCATGAATGTTCGAGCCAGTCTTAGAGATAACGTTGGTCAGTTCAGCCAGTGCACCTTGACGATTTTGTACGTCTACGGTGACTTCAGTAATGAACTCTTTGTCGTAATCTTCTGACCACTCTACCGCCATGTACTTGTCTGGTTCTTTTTGGTAACCGCGTACATTCGGACACATCTCACGGTGCACCACTAAGCCGCGGCCTGGTGATACGTGAGCGATGATGTGATCGTCTGGAATTGGGTGACAACAGTTGGCAAAGGTCAGCAAGATACCTTCCGCACCGCGGATTGGCAGTTTCTTCTTATTGCTGTCTGCACTATTGCTTTCGACTTCGGTCAGTTCGTCTGCGTCACCAAGTAGGCGGCGCGCAATGACGATACTCATGAGCTCACCCAAACCAATGTCTGCCAGTAAGTCGTCCAGTGAGTCGATCTTAAGATCGCCAAGAACATGGTTGATGTTCTCTTCACTAATGTCTGAAATGGATTTCTCACCCAGTGCGTGGTTGAGTAGACGGCGACCAAGAGTGATAGAATCTTCGCGGCGCATCGTTTTCAGAACCTGTCGGATCTTAGTGCGAGCACGAGAGGTCACTACGTAGTTGAGCCATGCTGCATTCGGGCGAGCACCCGGAGCACTGATGATCTCAATCGTCTGGCCATTTTTCAGCGACTTGCTCAGTGGATATGGATTGCGGTCTACACGTGCACCGACACAGGTATTACCAACGTCGGTATGAACGGCATAAGCAAAATCAACGGCGGTAGCGCCAACAGGTAGCTCAACAATGCGGCCTTTTGGCGTGAAGACGTAAATCTCATCTGGGAACAGATCTGACTTAACGTTTTCAATGAACTCAAAGGAGTTACCAGCGCTTTGTTGAAGCTCAAGTAGGCTTTGCATCCAACGTTGTGCTTTGACTTGGGCTGTTGTGCCAGTGCGATCACCATTGCCTTTGTAAGACCAATGTGCCGCGACACCTTTGTCCGCCATTTGATCCATATCTTCAGTACGGATCTGAACTTCAACGGGCACACCATGAGGGCCGACCATTGAAGTGTGAATAGATTGATAGCCGTTTGCCTTTGGTACTGCAATGTAATCTTTCATGCGACCTGGGCGCGGCTTGTACAAACCATGAACCTGACCAAGTACTCGGTAACAGGTATCGGCGCTTTCTACCACTACGCGGAATGCGTAGATATCCATAATGGTGTGGAAACGCTGCTCTTTGGTTTTCATCTTGTTATAGATGGAGAAAAGGTTTTTCTCGCGACCAAAGACACGCGCTGTCAAGCCAACTTCTTCAAGGCGACCTTCGATCTCATCATGAATGCGCTGAATCATCTCTTTACGGTTACCACGCGCCGATTTTACTACCTCTTTAAGAACGCGATAACGGTTCGGGTAGAGCGCTTCAAAGCCAAGCTCTTCTAACTCGGTTTTGATGTTGTGGATACCAAGGCGGTGCGCCAGTGGAGAGTAGATCTCTAACGTTTCTCGAGCAATACGGCGCTTTTTGTCTGGGCGTAATGCTCCCAGTGTGCGCATATTGTGAGTACGGTCAGCGAGTTTGATGAGGATAACGCGGATGTCTTGCACCATGGCAAGTACCATCTTACGGAAGTTTTCTGCCTGAGCTTCCTTGCGGTCACGAAACTTAAGCTTATCAAGCTTAGAAACGCCATCCACAAGTTCTGCAACCGTATTGCCAAATTGAGCTTCAAGCTCTTCTTTGGTTACTTCAGTGTCTTCAATGACGTCATGCAGAAGGGCTGCTTGTAGAGTTTCGATATCAAGGCGCATTTCAGCCAAGATTCGAGCCACAGCAACAGGGTGGATGATATAAGGTTCACCGCTAGAGCGGGTTTGCCCTTCATGGGCATCTTTCGCTACCACATAAGATTGACGCAGAGCCTCAACTTGAGGCTCTGTTAGGTATTCTTGGGCAACGTCTTTAAGGCTATCGAATAGATACAAACTTTAGGCCCGGAAGATAGTTGTGGAAGAGGGGCGAATTAGCGACTGTGAGCGATGCTGCTTACAGCGGCTAGTTCAGCGGCTTCTTGCTCTTGCTGCTCTTGACGCTCACGTGCATCAAGGATCTCTTTAGTGATAAGGCCTTCTTCGATTTCGCGTAGAGCGATAACCGTTTGCTTATCATTCTCCTCTGGCACTAGTGAATCTTTGCCACCAGTTTGCATTTGACGAGCGCGGCGTGCCGCAATTAGAACTAGGTCGAAACGGTTGCCAACTTTTTCAACAGCGTCTTGAACAGTTACGCGTGCCATGAGAACTCCAAATTAGTTAACTAAAATTTTGAATGACGAGAAATTATACAGGCTGACAGTTCCTAGTGTCTAGGATCTGTTTATCAATCGGCTAATTTACTCAGCTAAAAGCGCGTCAAGCATGCCTTTATATTTAGCAGCTTGCTTGTCTTGCTTCAATCTTTCTGCGCGGATGATGGCCTTAAAGTCCGTTAATGCGTTGTCGAAATCATCATTAACGATCACGTAGTCGTATTCGTTGTAATGAGAAATTTCTGATTTCGCTTCTGCCATGCGTTTTGCAATGACAGCATCACTATCCTGACCACGAGCGTTAAGGCGACGCTCTAGCTCACCATTTGATGGTGGTAGGATAAATAGACTTTTGGCTTGAGGCATCTGTTCCCGAATTTGACGACCACCTTGCCAGTCAATATCGAGGAACACATCGATCCCTTTATCTAGGTTACTTTCAATCCAAACACGAGACGTTCCGTAGTAGTTGCCAAACACTTCAGCGTACTCAAGAAATTCATTCTTTTCGATCAGCTCTTCAAAATGCTCTTTTTGAACGAAGTGGTAGTGAACACCATCTTGCTCGCCCGGGCGCATACCACGAGTAGTATGAGATACCGACACTTTCATCGCGTAGGTTGGATTTGTTTCTAGCATTGCAGAAATTAGACTAGATTTTCCAGCACCGCTTGGTGCAGATACGATATATAGAGTGCCTTTACCCATAGGGACGATCTCACATTTGGTTTGATAACAGCCAGCAGCAAAGCTGACATATATAAAGATAGCACTGACCAGGTTGACGCACCGAAGTGGTGAAATTTAGGCCAGAAAAATGGAGGCGAAGAGTAGCATGATCCTAAGGATCTTCACAAGTGGCTGAGCTTGTGAATCTGTCTAATCCTAGTCGTTAATTAGACCGCTTTAACTCACTTACTCGACGATGTTCATCACTCACTAGGTTTGAGAATTTCTTTATCTCAATCATGTCGTTACGAGTTTGAACCTGTGAAGACAATTCATTCCCCATCAATATTGAGTACAATTAACTGATTTAATTGTAGTTTATTTGTAAAAGTAAATTTAATTAACACATTTCTTATCAATAATCGTTGCGTATAGATAAATTTTAATGATAATTATTTTCATTTATAAATCTATGCAACAGAAATAAGGAGTGGCTCATTATGATGGCCATGAGTCCCGTTGATCTCAATGAAGTCGACAGCATGTATCGCGAGCATCACGGCTGGCTTTCGCTGTTTATTCAACGGAGATTAAGCTGCCCTCAAGTCAGTGCCGACTTGGTTCAAGACACTTACTTACGATTACTTGTTAGTGGCAAGCTGCCAGATCAAAAGGACTCGCGACGTTATCTGACGCATATTGCTAAAGGATTAGTGATTGATCTCTACAGACGCCGTCGTATTGAAGCGGCGTATCTCGAAATCATCGAGCACCAACCTGAAGAGGTCGCAGCCTCACCTGAAGCGCAAACCATGATGGTTGAGGTCTTGGTTGAAATTGACGCGATGTTGCATAAGTTGCCTTTCAAAGCTCGTCAGGCATTGATTCTGAGGCAGATGGAAGGGTTAAGTTACAAAGAAATTGCTCAGCGTTTGGAAGTCTCCGTCTCTTCCGTTGAGAAATATGTCGCGAAAGCACTGCAAGGTTGCATGCTGGTGGCGATGGAAGGGTACTACTAACTATGGAGCGTATATCACGTAAGTCGATCGAACAGGCTTCCTTGTGGATGGCAAGAATGTGGTCTGATGATGTGTCAGAGCAGGATAAGCGAGCTTTTCACCTTTGGCGAACTCGCCACCCTGACAATGATTATGCTTGGAAACAAATGGAAACCTTGCAGCAGAAATTCACTTCTGTGCCAGATCCTCAATCAGGCAGCAAAATCCTCGGCACTTACCGCCAGCGTGTTTCACGCAGACAGGTATTGATCTGGGGAGGCGTTTCATTAGCAACGATGAGTTTGGTGCTTTCTAGTGATGCAGCCCTACCGCAAGGAGAGACAGAATACGCCTCTGCGACCGGTGAAGTGAAACCTATCCAATTGTCTGATGGCACTGTCGTTGTGCTGAATACGGCGAGCAGAATACGTGTGGATTTCAATCAACATCATAGGACCATCCGATTGATGGACGGAGAAGTGATGGTGACGACCGGCCATCATCTAACCCCATTTAGTGTTGTCACTCCTCATGGAAGCGTTATGCCTATAGGGACGAAATTTAGTGTCCGCCTCGATCACAAGCACACGAGGGTGAGTGTGTTTGAAGGCGAGGTCATTGCCAAGCCCCAACAACAAGGTGAAGGGCAGCATTTATTCGCTGGTGAAAAAAGTAGTTTCAATACTAACCAATACGAAGAGAAACAGAACTTATTAGCCACAGATGCGCTCTGGCTGGATGAGAAAATTCTCGCTCAGGACACACCGTTACCACTGTTTATGGCAGAGTTATCTCGCTATCGTCGTGGCGTAATAAAAGTAGATCCAGAGTTATCTTCGATACGTATTTCAGGTGTGTATTCCATTCGAGATACCGATCAAACCTTACATAACCTCACGCAAATCCTCCCTATAGAAGTGCATTCTCGAACCCGTTTTTGGGTCAGTATCTCAGGCAAAAAAGAATAAATTACTGACAAGATAATAATTTTTCTCATTTGGATTGAGGTTTTGGCTTATTCGCTCGGTGTAGTCACTAGTTAACTTAGCGAATAAGGATATCAGACGTGAAGTCCCCCTTCCCCTCAAATAGGCTTTCAATGACCATGCGTACTCAGCTTCGTTGCACTGGTCTGGTTCTCCCTTGGGTAGCATTTTCTGTTCAAGCTCAGGTCTTTAATATTCCAGCAGGCAACCTAGATACGGTGCTTAACCAGTTTGCTTTGCAAGCAGGTATCGAGTACTCGCTCGATGCCAGTTTGACGCAGGGTCAGTATAGCCAAGGCTTGCAGGGGGATTACCAACCTGAAGATGCATTTAGTGTTTTACTTGCAGATGCTGGTCTTAGCGCGCAGAAACAGCGGGACGGGTCTTACTTAGTCGATATTGGAGATCAATGGGCTTTGGACGCCGTTCAAGTGGGTACCAGGTTAGATGGCGGCGCAAACCGAGATGAAGTCGGTGAGGCCAACGTATACGACAAAGATTCCGCCACTGAATATCGAGGAAAAGAAGAACTCGAACGCTTTAGAGGGGCAGATGCGGCTGACATTTTTAAAGGCATGGCAAACGTTAGTAGTGGCGATGCACGGAATGGCGGAGGTATTGACCCAAATATTCGAGGTGTTCAAGGTCCGGGTAGGGTGCCTGTTATCATTGATGGTACTGAGCAAGAAATTACCATGGACAATGGTTATCGAGCCGCCTCTAACCGTAGCTTTCTGGACCCCAACCTCATTGGAGGAATGACGGTACACAAAGGTGCTCAAATTAACCCTGATGTAAACACCTCGGTGGGTGGAGCGGTTGAAATTACCACCTTGTCAGCCAGTGACATTGTTCTGCCGGGCGAAACATTTGGTATGGAATTTATCGCTGAAAGTAGTAGTAACTCCATCGCTCCTCGGGAACCTAGGTTATATACAGGGCAGGACATTAGTTCGATACCTGAGTATGCAGACCTAGCTAACCCAGCTATTGACCTTTTGTATACTGATCCAGCCTTAGTGATTGACCCAAGGGAACGTCAAGATGACAACCCATTTAATGGCGAAGATGTCGCTTATCGTCTGGCGATTGGTGGAGTTGGGCCTAAGGTTGATTGGCTAGCCGCCTACGCTTACCGTAATCGCGGCAATTATTTTTCGGGAACCAAAGAAGCCAGTTTCTATCAACAACCGTTTAATGGCGATGAGTCTCAAGGCGTAGAAAATCGTAGGCTATTTATTCAACCAGAGCATTTAGCTTTGGTTTACCATCCCGGTGAAGAGGTGCCAAATACCTCTTCTGAAATGGAATCTTTTTTAGGTAAGTTTGCATTTAATATTAATCCAGCGACTAAGGTTGAGTTTGGTGCTCGTTATACGAAAAGTGTTCATGGGGAAATCTTGGCCGATCGAGCAGAAACACGTTATATGTCCGGGCTTGCTCAATGGCCGCTGAATCATACCGAGTTGCAAGCTTATAATCTTAGGGTGCGATCCAACCCTGCTAACCCTTACATCGACTTTAAATCCAACCTCTGGGTGACGCTATCCGACATTCGCTCTAATACCGGCCCCGGGTCGCCCAATGCTCTTACTAATGGGAATACGATCATTAAAAATACTTCTCTGATGAATTCAGAAGAAGACCGATATGGGTATAGCTTTAGCAACAAAATGCTATTTGGAAGTGATGTTGATGTCACGCTGTCAGGTAACTATCAGTACCATCAATTAGCACCGAAAGGAGACTTAGATTCTGTCATCGCTAAGTTTGATAAGGGTCAAGTACGAGCGGGTGAACGTACTGAGTACAATGGTAGTGCAAATGTCGAATGGCGAGCGAGTGACTCTATTATCTTCAATGCCGGTGTTCGCTATGGCTACTACAAATCTATTGATAACTATGTAAAAAATCGCCTTGCCGCAGGGGATCGCTCTTCTTTATCTCAATACGGTGTCGAAGGGTATCGACTTTCTTATCAGATGAATGTGCCTATTACAGATGCCAATCGTGCCACTTACCTGGCTGGTGTAGAGTCTCGAGTTCGAAACGCAGATACTAGCTTGAACCAAGAGATCGCTGACTTACGTGACGGAATTCCTAACCTTCCTCCATTCCTTGTTCCAGGTTTTCAAGCACAGTTGGATGCAAAAGTGGCGCAACAGGATGCCTTGGTCGCCCAAGAGATTGCAGCGGCTAGCGGGCATACTTCCTATGTCGAAGACATCGAGTCTGAATGGCATCATAACGGAGAACATAATTACAGTGCGGCAGACAATGGGTGTATTGCTGCAGTAAACAGCCCTAATTATGTCGAGGGTAGCTGTAAAGCAGAGAAGCTCAGTAGTTCATCCACCAGTACCTATACCAATTATGAATCGAGTGATAGTGGTTGGATGCCGTCAGCTTCAATCACTTGGTTAATGACGGAAGACAGCCGTAGTTATATTCGCTATGCCGAATCCTTACGTTTTCCGAGTATGTTCGAAAGTACCGTGGGTTTTTCTGCTGTTCCAGCAACATCGTCACCGTTGGCTCCCGAGCGATCTAAATTGTGGGAACTTGGCTATGTTTACTACTTTGACCATGCCAATGTGAAGTTAACCTATTTCGATCAGGTTATAGAGGATGTCATGGATAGAAATACTTCTGTGACGACAACAAGCTTTACCAATTTGGACAAGATGAAAACAAGTGGAATAGAGCTGCAGCTGGATTACGACGATGGCGACTATTTTGGTGACTTGTCCTTTGCCTACAATCTAGAAAATGAAGTGTGCGATGAAAACGCGGCCACACAACGCTTTATGGCTGATTTGAAAACCGATGACACGCCTAACTATCAGGAATGCCGACGTGGCGGTTTCAGTACCACGAGCTATTTGGCCAACAAAGTCCCACCTGAAATGAGCGGAAGTCTGCATTTGGGAGCTCGCTTTTTTAATAAAAAGTTAATTGCCGGAGCTCGAACTTACTATGCAGATGGAAGTCACTCAGAAGACTATGTTAAGCGCGATGACGTGACGACCTTGGATGCGTACATCGGTTACGCGTATAACAAACACATCCAGTTTGAATTGCGTGGTAGTAACCTGACCGATATCTATTACCTAGAGCCAGGTGCCGTTGCCGGTATTCCTGCGCCAGGTAGAACGATCAGCGTTAAACTGACCAGCCGTTTTTAGGGTTACGTACACCAAGAGCCGCAGCAAAAGCTGCGGTTTTTTTGTTTTTGATTACGGGTTTGTCATTGTCACTCGGTGTATTAGGTGAAGCTGCATAGAGACTGACAACCTTGGGTCTTAGCAGTGGAGAAATTTTGTAGCCTAATAAGGATTGAAGAATGAAAATCGCACAACTTTCATGGATTTCAGCGGCCATGCTTGGCCTTAGTTCACTTGCTCATGCTGGTTTTGACGGCGCTATTAGTAAGGAAGAGCATCGCCAAGTTGGTGAGTCTCAAGTCTGGGTCCCGTTTATCCACTCAAAAGGGAAAGCAGGGATTGGTAGTACTGGAGGCAAAAGAGTTGATTTTGACGGCCTGACGGTATTCGCGAGCCAAAATGGAGAGGTCTACACCTCTGGCAGTGACCACAACAATTCTAAGTATGTATTTTCTCAGGTTGCTGGACAGGACATTTGGTTTGGTGAATGGTCTTCAGGTAGCAGCAACGGTCAGGCAAATGATCGTGCCGTTTATTACGTTGGTGACGATACAGGTACGACAGTCCCAACATCTGGTTCAGCGACGTACACAGTAGCTGGCATCAACAATGGCGCGACTTTAGCAGGTCAGTTTACGGCTGACTTTGCGGCACAGAAGCTGAATGGTTCTTTATCTAACAGCAACCTAGCTATTCACCTTTACAACAATAATATCAATGCAGCCACTGCTGAGTTTTCTGGGACAGCCGTTGCTAATGGTTTGAAGATCGGTCAATCGCAAGGTCACTTCTTTGGTGCTGACGCTGCTTTCTTAGCGGGCTTTGCTAAGTTTGCGGGTGACAGCACGCTCGATACTGCCTTCGGTGGTAGCAAGAACTAAATCACTATTTGTCGTTTCTGGGAGCGGTGTATTCGCTCCCTTTTTTGATTGAATCCTTTAATGAAAACCTATCACCACTACCTGTCTTTTTTGCTGCTCGTTGTGGGTGCAAGTTATTCCCTAGCATCTAACGCCGATCAAGATACTGACTTACGCATTCAACAACGTGACGCTTTATCTTCCCGCCAGAATGAAAATGCTTTGATTGAAGAAGAACTCGAAAAAGAGCGCAAAGCAGAGCAATCCGCTACTGAAGAGAGCCGTCAAATCGCAGATACAGCGAATCAATTAGGGCCGGCTTTACATCTCGCTGTAAGGCAGCGTCAATGGTTGTTGGCACAAAACCTGTTCGTGCGATATGTTCAACTGCAAGATCGAGATCCGATGCTTGAGTATTACGCGGCGGGTGCATTGGCGAGACATGCACAAGACTATGCTCTTGCAGAGCAGCACTATTTGGATTTGTTAGAACTCCAGCCGCAATTTTTACCCGCAGAGCTTGAGCTGGCGCGCGTGTGGTTTGAGGACAGAAAAAATACCGATTCTTTGTCTTTGTTTAACGACGTTTTATCTCGTTTACCCGTTAATAACCCAAGGGCGGATGGCGTGAGAAAAACGGTAGAGAGCTTTGTGAGTGCGTTGGAGTACCGAGACGAATGGCAAGGCGCATTTTCGGTCGGCCCCACGTTCAACGACAATCTGAATCTTTCATCAGAACACTATGAATGTTTGATCCATTTTACTAATGGCCGCTGCTTTCTTGAACGGAGTGCTCCTGAGGTGAAATCCGCTTACGGGGTAGATTTTGATGCTAGCTTGAATCGACGTTTTTCACTATCAGGTCACCATGGTATTCAGTTGCGTACGTTCGCTTATGGCACCAGTTATCAAAATCATAAAGAGCACAATGAGCAAACATTGAATATCGCGTTAGGCTACAGCCATCAAACAGCAAAGAATCAACTGAGCATTGCACCTCAATTTGAATATCGAGCGTTATCGAATCGCACCCTATTTACTTCTGGAGGGTTCAAAGCTGACTGGTTCTCGAATTTAACTCCAAGCTCTGCCATGAAGTTAGAAGTGAAAGGAGAATACCTTGATTACCGCAATCAGGCATTACGTTATCAATCGGATTGGCAATGGTCAGTCTTTGGCACCTATTGGCATCAATTAGCGGATAAGTGGCTGGTCTTCGGTGGTCTGGACTGGACATTAAAGCAAAACCAACAGGCCGTGCATGAGTACCATCTTTGGGGGGGGAGATTGGGTGTCAACAAGACGTTTTCGTCAATCGATACAGATGTCACCCTGTTTGCTTCTCTGCGTGAGCGCCTTTACGGTGACTACAACGCTGTTCTAGGTGAGCGACGTGATGACACAGAGCAGAGCTACACCTTGGTGGTGACGCTACCGGAACTGTTTGCAGGAATTAAGCCTTTGATAGAGCTCAAAGCGAATAAAACAGAGAGCAATGTTAATTGGGCATACAGTTATAAACAGCATCAATACAGTGTAAAGCTTGAAAAAAGATTTTAATAATAATCAGCCGCTTAAGGCTAATTGGTGAAATAACTTAAAATTAAATTACGGATATTGGTTTTTGGTTCGGTGTAAATATTGGAGGTGTGCGCATTTGGCTAGGTGCAGTACACACAGATAAACCGAATGTGAGTAAAACAATGGAATGCTTAACCAAACCACTACTGATTCTTTTCACTGTCTTGTCCCCTGCGATCAGCTGGGCGGAAGCAACGTCAGACATAGGGTTACAACCTGTCACGCAAGAGGTTACCCAACAAGTAGAGGAGGCGGTTATTTCTGAACCCAAAGGCGAAGAGTTGGGTTCAGAAGCCGTCGTTCTCTCTCCTCATCATGATCTTTCTCCATATGGTATGTATCAGGCCGCAGATTGGGTCGTAAAATCGGTAATGATCCTATTATTGGTCGCTTCTGGTGTGACTTGGGCCATTGGTATCGCAAAACAAATCCAGCTACACCTCGCTTGTTGTCGTGCTAAGCATCTTCTTACTGAGTTGCTTGATTCGGAAACCTTGGTTGAAGGGAAGCTAAGATGCAATAGTGCCGAAGGAGCGGGGCTTGCTTTGCTTGAGGCTACGGAAAAAGAACTGGCATTGTCGGCGAGGGCAGACAATGACGATGGGATTAAAGAGCGCCTGCAGTTAAGGCTAGAACGTGTGCAAGCAGGACTTAGTAGTGCAATGACGAGTGGGACTGGGGTTTTGGCCACGGTAGGTTCGGTCGGCCCTTTCATTGGTTTGTTTGGCACCGTTTGGGGAATTATGAATGCCTTTATTGGCATCGCTAAATCTCAGAATACCTCTTTGGCTGTGGTTGCTCCTGGCATTGCGGAAGCCTTGTTGGCTACGGCGATTGGTTTGGTCGCCGCTATTCCCGCGGTTGTTCTATACAATCACTTTATTCGTGGAGTCGGTCAGTATCGCGCTCTAATGGCTGATATCTCTGCTGCCTTAATGGTGCTGGTCAGCCGCGATTTAGACCGAGAACCGATTTCCATTGATGGCAAAAAGCTCGCAGCTTAGGTGAGGTTTGTCTATGGGATTTAAAGTATCTCCTCAGCAAGATGAGCTAGCGGTTAACCATGAAATCAACATCACTCCTTTTGTGGATGTGATGTTGGTTCTGCTTATCATCGTGATGGTTGCCGCTCCGCTAGCGACGGTGAACGTGCCAGTGGATCTTCCGACGTCTTCGGCGACTCCTTCTCCTCAACCTAAAGAGCCTTTTTATCTTACGGTAAGCGCTGATTTGGCTCTTACGCTAGGAGAAAAGACGCAGGTGAACTTAGAGCAGTTGCCGCAGGCTTTGGGTCAGGCTTTGGCTGATAAAGAGCAACGCATTTATCTCCGAGCGGATAAGACGCTAGATTATCAAAGTTTGATGAAAGTGATGAACGTGCTCGTCTCCTCAGGTTATGGACAGATTGCTTTGGTCGGTTTGGAGTCTACAGAGAATAAAAGCACATGATGCAAAATCGAAAAGTAGCGAGTGATGGTTTTATGCCGTGGCTTGTACCGGGTGTTGCAGTCAGTGTCGTTATCCATCTTGCCATCGCTCTCTATTATCTTTACCAACCGAAAAGAGAAGTCGTACAACTGCCAGCCGCAATACCTGTCAGCGTCGCTATGGTTGCGCCAATTGCAGCACCTAAGGTTGAAGAGCAAGCCATTAATGATGGAGCTAAGCAGGTAGAGTCGATCGACTCAGTTGCTACGGTTACCGACGACGCTCCAGCAGAGCAAAAGGAAATCGAGCCAGAACCAGAACAGAAAGAGGTGGATCTTGCTTCTGAGCCACCGCCTATCATTGCCAAAGAGTCCAAGCTTGACTCTGAATTGGCCAAACCTCAGAACGTTGAGCCGAGTGAAAGTACGCCTACAGTTAAGCAGACTCCAGCAAAAGCTAAGCAAGCGACCCCTGTAAAACCGGCAGTCTCTCAACCCGCTTCCGTTGCCAAAGTCGAACAAAGCGCACCTAAGATTGAAGTGGAAAATCGGCAAGAGAAAGTGCAAGGAGTCGCCGGGGCTTTCAGTCAACACTTAAGACAAGTGCGTTTAGATTGGAAACAACAGCTGGTATTGCATCTTGAACAGCATAAGCAATACCCAAGGCGCGCCAAGCGACTACGTAAACAGGGCGTACCACTTATTACCT
Organism: Vibrio aquaticus; assembly: GCF_003970385.1. Taxonomy (GTDB): domain Bacteria; phylum Pseudomonadota; class Gammaproteobacteria; order Enterobacterales; family Vibrionaceae; genus Vibrio; species Vibrio aquaticus. The sequence continues at coordinate 60,134 of NZ_RXZH01000007.1, forward strand.
TTACCATGGACCGGGCTGGAGAAGTTTTAGGGGTAGAGTTGGTTCGTAGTAGTGGCACAGAGTCTTTAGATAAAGAGGCTCTGGATTTGGTATTTAGAGCAGTGCCTCTGCCTACTCCTCCAAAGGAAGTTGATGGTGAGACGTTGACTTGGACGGTACCTGTTCGGTTCTATGTTCAATAATGATTTTGCTTTGTGGTGTTCCTCAGAGAACACTACAGAGCAAACGTTTGCTAAAGTCTCATAAAACTATTGAGTTTTTATTCAAGATTCGTACAATTCGCGCAAACGATTAAATGCTGTATATGTCTGATGAAAAGGATTAGACGTTTCTACCACTGAGCCTACCTTAGTGACTACAGTTTTTAAGTGATGAGCGCCTTTTTAGCAACGCTTACAGCATTTGATTATGTTTACCATCCATTTTGATTGTAAAGGTTTCACTGTGAGTATCGATTCAACGCTAAAGGCACCAAAACACACGGGTCTATTGGATTCTTTGTTCAAGATTACTGAGCGAAAAACCACTCTAGGTACAGAGCTGTACGCTGGCTTTATTACCTTCCTTGCGATGAGCTACATCCTAGCAGTTAACCCTGCTATTTTGGGCGGCATACCAGGTATGGATAAGGGGGCGGTATTTACAGCAACGGCTTTGGCTGCGGCAATCGCAACCTTCATCATGGGTGTATGGGGTAACTACCCAGTCATGCTCGCACCAGGTATGAGCATGAACGGTTTCTTCAAAGGCATGCTGTTAAGTGGTTCAGTAGCGCTTGTTTGGAATGAAGCGCTGTTTGGTATCTTCCTTTCTGGTGTTCTTTACTTGCTGCTTTCTTTGACCAATATTCGTAAATCGCTGATTGAATCCATTCCTGAAGACTTAAAAAATGCCATCACCGTATCGCTTGGTCTCTTTATTGCTTTCTTGGGCCTTAAAAATGCGGGCATCATCGTCGATAACAAGTTTGTATTGGTGGGTATGGGCAACATTGCAGACCCTCAAGTGATCATCGCTTACGTTAGTATCTTTATTGCTCTGGGCTGTATGGTTCGCGATATCAAACTCGCAACCTTTATTTCTTTTGTGAGCGCGATTGTTTTAACGGTTATCGCAGACATGGTGATGGGGACGAACAATGCGCCAATGCCTGAACAAATCACAACACTGCCACCAAGCATGGCGAGCACATTCGGTGCGATTTTTGACTTCTCTGGATTAACCGCTGAGAAGATGTTCGATCTACTGTTTATTGTTGTTATTTTCCTGATTGTCGACTTCTTTGACGGTATGAGCACCATCGTGGGTGTAGGCCGTGATGCAGGCATCATCGACAAAGACGGTAAAGTGCCAAACGCACGTTCTGCTCTGGTCGCTGATGCGGGCGGCACAGTGATTGGTTCTGTACTAGGTACAACCTCTATTACTGCATTCTCAGAGTCAGGTATTGCTTCTTCTCAAGGTGCGAAAACGGGTCTAGCGGCGGTTGTTGTTTCAGGTCTGTTCCTTGTTTCTCTATTCCTATACCCACTGTTCTCTATTTTCTCAGCTGCGATGGTTGCGCCTGCGATGGTAGTTGTCGGTATCTACATGATTGGCCGTTTAGGTCACATTAACTGGGATAAGAAAGAGTCTCGCATTGCTGCGTTCTTTACCATTATGTTCACTGTGTTGAGCTTCTCTCCTGCCAACGGTATGGCGATGGGCTTTATCAGTTACGCCTTCACTATGGTGGTTGCTGGTAAAGGTAAAGAAGTTCACCCAGTTATCTACGGACTAGGTGTGGTGTTCTTAGCGTACCTATTGCTGCTTTAATGTTAAAAACGAGCGAGTATTGAGGAATCGATACTCGCTCGCTTTCTTGTCATCTCTCTCGTGGTAAACTGATTGCCTATTAGATTTCCTACGGATAGAGGTTATGCCTTCCAATCTTCCTAAGTCTTTCAGTAAGCCCTTTCTTAAGACTTTCCACGCACTTGAAGCAGTTCTTCTGGTTGCTATTACTCTTGCGACCTTGTTTGCGATGGTCGAAGAGTTTGTTCATGTCTTTACTGAAAAACGTGTTCTACTGACCGATATTCTTTTGATGTTCATTTATCTCGAAGTGCTGGCGATGGTGAAGCAGTTCGTGATGAACGGTAAGATCCCAGTTCGATACCCTATCTATATTGCCATGATGGCGATTGCTCGTTATATAACGCTAGGTATGAAAGAGTTGGATGCGGTATTGGTCGTTTGGCTTTCGGTAGCGGCGTTGATCTTGGCCATCGCGACTATGGTGATTCGAGTGGGGCATCATTATTGGCCATATATTGATAATCATACTGCCGAGAAAGATGAGTAGGCTAGAGCCAAAATGAAAAAGCCTCGCTAAATGTGCGAGGCTTTTGGTATCAGGAGAACTGATTATTCAATGTTTTGGATCTGCTCACGCATTTGTTCAATCAGAACTTTAAGCTCAACACCTGATGCCGTGATGTCTGTGCTGATGGACTTAGAGGCCAGCGTGTTCGACTCGCGGTTAAACTCTTGCATCATGAAGTCTAGACGGCGGCCACAAGCGCCACCTTTCTTCAGGATGTTAGTGGCTTCTTTAACGTGAGAGTCTAGGCGGTCTAGTTCTTCAGCTACGTCAGATTTTTGCGCCAGTAGGATCAGCTCTTGTTCTACGCGTGATGAATCAAGCTCAATTTTCGCCTCTTCAAACTTCGAGAACAGACGCTCACGTTGCCATTCTAAAATCTCAGGCATACGAGCACGGACTTTCACCACTTCTTCAGTGATGGCATCTAAGCGCTGAACGATAAGCGCTTTCATGTTTTCACCTTCACGGCCACGCGCTTCAATAAACTCGCTTACCGCTTCATCGAATGCACCTAGCAGGTCTTTGTTTACCGCATCCATATCTTGCTCAGACGTTTCCATTACACCCGGCCAGTTCATGACTTGGAATGGGTTTAGACGGCTTTCTTCGCCAGTCATCTGCATCACTTGGTTTGCTGCGTTGATCACTTGCTGTGCCAGGCTTTCATTGATGCTTAACTCGCCTTTTGCTGCTGGGTTAGCTTCAAAGCGTAGTGCACATTCAACTTTACCGCGTGCTAGGCGCTTACGAAAACGCTCACGCAGTACTGGCTCTAGGCCACGGAACTGTTCTGGCAGGCGGAAGTAGGTTTCAAGGTAGCGTTGGTTAACACTACGGATTTCCCATACGGCGCTGCCCCAATCGCCTTTCACTTCTTTACGTGCGTAGGCTGTCATGCTGTAGATCATCGAATTTTCCTGTTTAATCATCTTTGAAAATAACGCGAGGCAATAGTAGCACAAATCCTAGACCGATAGCTTTGAAGAGCAAACTTCGCTATAATCCTGCTCCAACCAAAAACGTCTCCCCCTTCATATAAGGTAGATGCCCATGCGTCCAAACGATCGCAAGGCGGACCAAGTTCGCCCAATCAAAATTACTCGTAACTACACAGCTTATGCAGAAGGTTCTGTATTGGTTGAATTCGGCAATACAAAAGTACTTTGTAATGCGACCGTTGAAGAGAACGTTCCACGCTGGCTAAAAGGTCAGGGTAAAGGCTGGGTAACGGCTGAATACGGCATGCTTCCACGCTCTACACATTCTCGTATGCGTCGTGAAGCAGCAAGCGGTAAGCAAGGTGGTCGTACGATGGAAATCCAACGTCTGATTGCTCGTAGCTTACGTGCAGTGGTTGATCTAGAAGCGATGGGCGAAATCATGGTGACAGTAGACTGTGATGTAATCCAAGCGGATGGCGGTACGCGTACTGCGTCTATCTCTGGTGCGAGCGTTGCGATGGCAGATGCATTCCAACATCTAGTTGAGAAAGGCAAGCTAAAAGCGAACCCAATGAAAGGCCACGTAGCAGCGGTTTCAGTGGGCATTCTAGGTGAAGATATTCTATGTGACCTTGAATACACAGAAGATTCAGCAGCAGATACCGACATGAACGTTGTGATGACCGAAGATGGTCGCATGATCGAAGTTCAAGGCACGGCAGAGGGCGAACCGTTCACCCACGCTGAGCTGATGAAGTTGCTGGAGTCGGCAACCAAAGGTATTACCAAGATCGTAGCGGCGCAGAAGGCGGCGTTAGAAAATTAATTGTTATTAGATAGCTTCCCCTAAAAAGGAAGCTATTTTTTTATCAAGATTTAGTGAAGGCTAAGTTTTGACCTATTTATAAACCGTCTAGACAACTAGACCTTTTATTTAGAGAGAAAGTAATGAAAGCATACCAGCGTGAATTTATTGAGTTTGCACTAGAGAAAGAAGTCCTAAAATTTGGCGAGTTTACTTTAAAGTCTGGCCGAAAGAGCCCGTACTTCTTTAACGCTGGTCTTTTCAATACTGGCCGTGACTTAGCGCGTCTAGGTCGTTTCTACGCAGCGGCGCTAGCGGATTCTGGCATTGAATTCGACGTTCTATTTGGTCCTGCGTACAAAGGTATTCCAATCGCGACGACAACAGCGGTAGCACTTGCTGATCATCACGATGTGGATACGCCTTACTGTTTCAACCGTAAAGAAGCAAAAAATCACGGTGAAGGTGGCAACCTAGTAGGTAGCGCACTGGAAGGTCGTATCATGCTGGTGGACGATGTAATCACAGCAGGTACAGCAATTCGTGAGTCTATGGAAATCATCCAAGCAAACGGCGCTGACCTAGCTGGCGTTTTGGTTGCAATCGACCGCCAAGAGAAAGGTAAAGGTGAGTTATCTGCAATCCAAGAAGTTGAGCGTGACTTTGGCTGTGCAATCATTTCAATTGTAAGCCTGACTGACCTAGTAACTTTCCTAGAAGAGAAAGGTACTGACGCAGAGCACTTAGAAGCAGTAAAAGCGTACCGCGCTGAGTACGGCATCTAAAATAACCGTCATTCCATAGAGCGACGAAGGAGTGAGTAGGGAATCTCTCGAGATTTGCTACTCGCTTGAAAAGATTCCCAACTCGGTCATCTCTTCCTTTCGGGAATGACAATCTAATCTATTAAATCAAAAGGGGCTGATGCGTAAACATCAGCCCCTTTTTAGATCGTTTTGGTGTTTATGAATTATCGTAAATACCAATGCCATCACGGCGAGTCTTGAGTAGAGATAAATTCCACATGTATTGCTCAGGGCGAGGGCGAACCAGATCTTCAATCGCTTGGTTCATCGCACGCGCATCTGTCTCTTCATCACCAGTCGGGAAGTTCTCTAATGCCGGTAAAATGTGTACTTCATACTTACCCGTTTTGTCATTGTAGGCAGGAAGTATAGGGATGACTTTCGCTTTAGATAGGCGAGCCATCTTACCAAAGCCTTTCAAGGTCGCTTTTTCAGTGGCAAAGAAAGGGACAAACACTGAATTTTCTGGGCCGAAGTCTTCATCCGGTAGCCAGTAACCTAAATAGCCATCTTTAATCGAACGGACAAATGGCTTTACCCCTGCGTCACGAGCGAAGATACGACCGCCATATTGCATGCGTTGTACATGCATGAGCCAATCCCCGATCGGGTTCTTCTGTGGTTTCATGATGGTGGTGACTTTGTAACCTTTCGCAGCCAGCATAACGGCAGGGTAATCAACGGCCCATGCATGTGGCGCAAGAATAATGACATTTTCACCTGCATCTAGAAGAGGAAGAATGTTCTCTTCACCAATCATCACACCACGGTTTTGATTGTGTTTCGTTGAGCGTACTAGGAATTCAGAGTATCCAAGTAGGTATTGCGCCGCCTTTACGAAGGTTTCTTCTAAGATCTCTTGGCGTTCTTGCTCTGACTTTTCAGGGAAACAATACTCCAGGTTAACTCTCGCACGACGAACGACTCGGCCATTCTTTTTTACTGCAAAAACAGAGAGCTTACGAGCTAAGGCATCACGCCATCTAAAAGGCATAAATGCAAAGAGTGCGGCAAAGAAAATTCCAATCCAAGTTCCCCAATGTTTCGGGTGTAAAAAGCCCCACTCAAAGGTTGGATTATGTAGATGTTTATCAATGCTGTTTTTTTCGTTTGTGCTCATTCAAGCGGTGCCTATTTTATTGATAACGAGAGTTGGTGAGGTTGTGATCTGGAAGTGACTTAAAGCGTTTGTGTAGCCACATCCATTGCTCTGGCGCACGCATGATAATCTCTTCAATAAATTTATTCATGTATGCAGCGGCGGCAACCTCATCTTTTTGAGGATAATCTTTCTCAACCGACTTATCGGCAATGATTTCATACTTACCGTCTTTGTTTCTAAACCCTGAACCAGGAACAAGCGCACATTTGCTGGTGTAAGCCAGGATGCTAGTTCCAGTCGTTGTACACGCTTCTTCTACCGCAAAGAATGGGACGAATACCGATTTATTGTGACCGTAATCTTGGTCGGGTAAGTAGAACAAGCGTTCACCATCACGCAGTACGCGAATCATCTGCTTAATATCACGGCGATAAACCAGCTGATTACCATTCTGGGAACGGCCTCGGTATTGAATAAACTCGTAGGCCGGATTGCTATGAGGGCGATACACACCATAACCTTGCAAGCCCAAAACACCGAATGCACGAGCAGTGATCTCTAGGTTTAACGCATGGACACAACAAAGTAACGCGCCTTTGCCTTCGTTATCTAAACGCTTCAGCTCTTCAATATCTTTGGCTACCAAGATACGTTTAAAGCGCCAAGTCGGCCAAAACCACGTAATACCCGTTTCGATGAGTGCCATACCGGTGTTTTTGAAGTTTTCTTCGACCATTGCCTCGCGTTTATCCTGTTCCATATCAGGAAAGGCTAACTCTAGATTGCGACGAGCCACTTTGACACGGGATTTTCCTGCTTTCATTCCGAGTTTGCCAATACTGCGCCCTAGCCAATAAAGGACTTTGTATGGCAGTACATTGACGATGAAAGCCAGTAAACCAAAGCCGAGCCACACGCCCCAATATTTAGGATGCAGGAGCGCGAGCGTGAACTTAGGTTTCTCAACGGTCGATCTCTTTTTCATAGCGATTACTTAATTTGTGCGCTTAGCAGAGCCCAGTACTCTTCGAAATTAGCAGTAGGCTGATATTTAAAGTCAGAACGAACAAAGCGGTTTAAGCTGCCTTCAACTTGCCCAAGCAGCTGCGCCGCGAGAATTTTCTCATCAACAGGGAAAGACTTACCTTCGCGTAGTTTACGCTCACGCAGTATCTGACGAATAGAGGTTTCGATGCGTTCGAACAGCTGATTAATACGCTCGCGTAGACGTTCATTTTCAAACATCAAAGCGTGACCAGAAAGAATGCGACTTAGGCCAGGGTTACGCTCTGCAAAGGCTAAGATCAGCTGTAGCACAAGGCGAATGCGCGTCAGAGTGTCTTTCTCTTCATCTAGAATGCGATTGATGCGCGACATCAGAGACTCTTCGATAAATTCAATTAGCCCCTCGAACATGCGAGCCTTGCTCGGGAAGTGGCGATATAACGCTGCTTCAGAAACACCAACTTGTTTCGCCAGTTTTGCTGTCGTAATGCGAGAAGCACCCTCATTGGACTCCAGCATTTCAGCTAATGCTTGCAAAATCTCTTCTCGGCGGTTGGATTTTCTTGTTCCGGCCATGAACTCTGTTCCTTTTGTTACCATTCTGAATGAAAACGGCTTTGGAACCTTGCCAAAGCCAATAGGGTGAAGCAGCTTTCTACTACAGTGTGTGGCGTATTTACGCTTCTATTTTTTCTGCGATAGAAAGAAGAATTTGTGCTGCAATTTGCTGTTTTGAAGCAAGGGTAAGTGATTGCTTACCATCTTTCCAGTATACGGTGATTGCATTGTCGTTGCTATTGAAGCCTTGACCTTCAACCGAGACATCATTAGCACAAATCATATCCAAGTTCTTTTTCTCAAGTTTAGTGCGAGCGTAATGCTCAACGTCTTGAGTTTCGGCAGCGAAGCCTACTGTAAACGGTCGAGACTTTTTAAGTGCGGCCACTGAAGCAACGATATCAGGATTTTTCACCATGGTAATCGTCATTTGGTCGCTGTCATCGGTCTTTTTGATTTTCTGCTCAGCGATGGTTTGTGGGCGGTAATCAGCCACGGCAGCGCAAGCAATAAAGATGTCATGAGTTGTCGCGTTGTCCATTACACACTCAAACATGCTTTGAGCGCTATCAACGTCAATACGATCAACATTGGTCGGTGTAGCTAATGACACTGGGCCTGAGACCAAAGTAACGCTAGCACCTAACTGTGTTGCAGCTTGCGCCAGTGCAAAGCCCATCTTGCCTGAACTGTGGTTTGAGATATAACGCACAGGGTCAATTGCCTCACGCGTTGGGCCTGCCGTAATAAGTACTGATTTACCTTTCAGTGGTTTATCGCCAAAGAACTGCTCACAGCGCTCAACAAGCTGCATTGGTTCTAGCATTCGACCTGGGCCGACATCGCCACACGCTTGCTCGCCTGCAGCTGGCCCCCAAATGTGCATACCACGACGCTCTAGAGTCGCGATGTTCTCTTGTGTAGCAATATTGCGGTACATCTGCTGGTTCATCGCAGGAGAGACGGCAATAGGGGAATCAGTGGCTAAAACTAAAGTCGTCAGCAAATCATTACCCATGCCTGTGCTCATTCGAGCAATCAAATCCGCGGTCGCTGGCGCGAGTAGAACTAAGTCAGCCCATTTTGCCAACTCAATATGGCCCATTGAGGCTTCTGCAGCAGGATCTAATAAACTATCTGACACGGGTCTACCAGAAACCGCTTGCATCGTCAGTGGGGTAATGAACTCTTTGGCTGCATTGGTCATAACCACCTGAACTTGAGCGCCACGTTCTATGAGTCGACGAGTGAGTTCCGCGCACTTATAAGCCGCGATACCACCACTAATGCCTAAAAGGATCTTTTTGCCTGCGAGTGTTTGCATGATGATCTTCCTTAAAAATTCTGTCTGTAAGATATCACGGCTTATTTAAGACTTTCTAGCACCGAGAAGTGAGTTTCTGGCTTTAGCGTGTGAAGTGATACAGCAGTGGGATTCTCATCTTTTTACTTCATAAGATTACATGGTATCGATCTACCGACTCGCACTTGAGTTCGCTTCAAGTGTTGTGAGAATGACTTTTCTCTACTCTCTATCAGTAGAAACAGAGGAACATTTGATGAATGCACTACCGAAAGAGTCGATGCCGAGAGAAAAATTACTCTCCCATGGGCCTCAATCTCTTACTGATGCTGAGCTGCTGGCAATATTTTTGCGAACTGGGACTCAAGGGATGAATGTGCTCACGTTATCTGACCACTTGATCAAAGAGTTTGGATCCCTGAGAGCGATATTTTCATCAGATATTGAGAGCTTTTGCCGTCACAAAGGGCTTGGGGCTGCGAAGTATGTTCAATTACAAGCCAGTTTGGAGATGACTCAACGTTATTTAATGGAAACGTTACAGCGAGGAGAGGCGCTCACGAGCCCTGAACAGACCAAACTTTATTTATCGGGTTTACTAAGAGACAAGCAACGCGAAGAGTTTTACGTACTATTTTTGGACAATCAGCATAGAGTGATTTGTGGAGAGCCATTATTTCAAGGCACGATTGATGCCGCTTCGGTTTACCCAAGAGAAGTCGTTAAACGCGCTTTAGAGCACAATGCAGCCGCATTAATACTTGCGCACAATCACCCCTCAGGCGTTGCTGAGCCTAGCCAGAGCGACAGACGCATCACGCGTAGAATCATTGATGCCCTTACCTTAGTTGACATTCGTGTGTTAGACCATTTTGTGGTTGGTGATGGTGAAATTGTTTCCTTCGCTGAACGTGGTTGGATTTAAGTCACATTTTGGGTTGTGAGTTTGCTGAATTCTGCTACAATCCCCCGACATTTTTTAGTACTTACATCAGCTCTGCCTAAAAAAGATCACGAAAACCTGTAAAAAGGATCTGTTCGGGTCTTGAGCAATGCTACTCAAGTTAGTATAATGCGCGACCTTTGATAGCCTTGTATGGGTTTCCATAGCGGTATAAGACCTCAAGCTTCTAATTTAGAAACTGAGAGGTTCGGCCACCAAGGTTGATATCGAGCTGAAACGATTTTGGAGAAGACATTCATGTCACGAGTATGCCAAGTAACTGGTAAGCGTCCAGTAACGGGTAACAACCGTTCACACGCACGCAATGCTACTAAGCGTCGTTTTCTGCCGAACCTACAAACTCATCGTTTCTGGGTAGAGAGCGAAAAACGTTTTGTTAAACTACGTCTATCTGCTAAAGGTATGCGTATCATCGACAAGAAAGGCATCGATGCTGTTCTTGTTGATATCCGTGCAAACGGCGTAAACGTTTAAGAGGAAATAGACAATGGCAAAGAAAGGCGTACGTGAGAAAATTCGTCTAGTATCTTCTGCAGGTACTGGTCACTTTTACACGACTGATAAGAACAAGCGTAACATGCCAGGCAAATTTGAGATCAAGAAATTTGATCCAGTAGTTCGCCAGCACGTTATGTACAAAGAAGCTAAAATCAAGTAATTGATTCTTCTTTGAACTTCCTTCGGGAAGCGTGAATTGAAAACCCAGCCTAAGTGCTGGGTTTTTTATTATCTGGACAAAATAGATGACGTTTAATCTTTCATCGTCATTCCGGAAGCGAGGCACGAGTTATCCGGAATCTGTTGTTAGCTAATTGGTCGCGGTTTACCTTCCACTCGCTAGTTATCACCTTTTCTGCTACTTTCTAAGCAATTATTGTCCACTAAGAATAAAATCATGCGAGTGTCACCTGCCCGTCGCCGACGTTGGAACAATATTCTCATTCTGGGAATTATCGCCTTTATCGGTATTCTTCAACTTCCTACTTTGATTAAAACCTATTTGATTGATGAACCCGCTGTTGTGAGCGATAACCCGTACTTGCTTAACCCAAACCTCGAATTGAAAGCCCTGCACTTTTCTAACTGGTCGTTAGAGCAAAACCAGAATCGTTGGCTTAGTTCTATTCCTAGCGCGATTGCTGAAGATGAACTTGCACAACGCTGGCAGGATTTAGTCGGTACGGAAGTGGCTCAAGAAAACTATGAAAGCTTAAAGCCACAATTAGGGCCAGCTGAGAGCATTGAAGTGTGGTATTTCGATCAAGAAGAGCCCCAAAGGATCACTTTCTATCAAACCCCTCAGTTTTGGTTGTTGCGTAACTGGCAGGATAAGTGGATAGCAATCTCTGTTGAACCTCGTTATCTTATGCCTGAATAACCACACCAAAGGATTTTGCCATGCCAGAATTACCTGAAGTCGAAGTTAGCCGAATGGGCATATCTCCTCACTTGATTGGAGAAACCGTTGCCAAGCTGACTTTCCGTACGCCTAAACTGCGTTGGGATATTCCCCAAGAGCTAAAGCAGATGGAAGGGCAGGTGATTCGTAACATTTCTCGTCGAGCTAAATATTTGCTGATAGAGACCGATGTCGGCAGTGCCATTGTCCATTTAGGGATGTCAGGCTCATTGCGAGTGCTAGACGCTGAAATAGCGCCAGCCAAACATGATCATGTTGATCTCAAGCTTACCAATGGCAAAGTGCTGCGTTACAACGACCCGAGACGCTTTGGCGCTTGGTTATGGACGGAAGATGGCAATCACGCAGCGTTAGGCGCTATGGGCCCTGAGCCTTTGACCGATGAATTTAATGCTGACTATATAGCTGAAAAAGCCAAAGGGAAGCGCGTGGCAGTGAAGCAGTTCATTATGGATAACAAAGTGGTTGTTGGCGTAGGGAACATCTACGCCAATGAGTCTTTATTTAGCGCCAGAATTCACCCCACTCGCCCTGCAGGTAAGATAACGAGCAAAGAGTGGGTGTTACTTGTTAGTGAGATTAAGCAAGTACTCGATACTGCCATCAAGCAAGGGGGTACAACCCTCAAAGATTTCGCTCAAGCCGATGGAAAACCGGGCTATTTTGCTCAGGAACTACAAGTGTATGGCAAAGCAGGAGAGCCTTGCCCAAGTTGCGAAGAGCTGATTTCAGAGCAGAAAATAGGTCAGCGGAATACGTTTTTTTGTAATAACTGTCAGAAATAGAACTTAGGCTTTCTTGTCATTCCTTGGAGCGAAGAATGAGAGAGCAAGGAATCTCTTCAATGAACTACGAGATCTTCAACTCGCTCGTTCCTTACTCTCGAAGATGACAGCTTATAGGTCGAACTTAAACTTTTGCCTTTGTTTTCAGCGCTTCGGCCACCACTACTGGTACAAAGTTCGTCACATCGCCACCATGAATTGCGACTTCTCGAACAATCGTCGATGAGATGAAAGCGTGCTCTTCTGCTGGCGTAAGGAATACACTTTCTAGGCCCGGCATCAAACGACGGTACATATTAGTTAAGCCAAATTCATATTCAAAATCGACGGTTGTGCGTAAGCCACGGATAAGAACGTTTGCTTGCTCTTGCTTGGCGAAATCAACCATCAAACCTGAGAAACCTTTTGAAGTGACATTATCTAAATGACTTGTCACTTTCTGAGCAAACGCGACACGCTCATCAAGGGTAAACATGGTGTTTTTACTTGGGCTGGCAGCAACTGCAATGATCACTTCATCAAACATATCGGCGGCACGTTCAATTAAATCTAAATGCCCATTAGTAATGGGATCAAAAGTTCCTGGGTAGATGACTCGGGATAAGCGTTTTTGACTCACGTTAAGTTACTCTAATTATTCTATCTCATTCAATGGTAACAAAAAGGCTCACATTTACCCACTCAAGCCGTTATCATTACAACAAATTAGAGAATTGGATTGGATGATGAAAAAGATACTGGTTGTGCGCAATGATAAGATTGGTGACTTTATGCTGGCTTGGCCAAGCTTTGCCATGTTGAAAGCCTCACTACCAGATTGTCATATCACTGCGTTAGTTCCGAACTATACAGTAGCCCTTGCTGAGCTATGCCCTTGGATTGATCGTGTATTGGTCGATCCCACAGATAAAGGCAGTAAAGAAAGCCATGCAGAGTTAATCCAACAGATTCGTAAGGAACAGTTTGATGCTTCCATTAACTTGTTCTCAACTACCTATAACGCAAAACTGGTTTGGAAAGGGAAAATTCCTTATCGTTTGGCACCAGCCACCAAACTCGCACAGATTTTTTATAATAAACGTATCAAGCAAAAACGTTCTCATTCGGCTAAGCCAGAGTTTGAGTACAACCTAGACTTGATTCGTGCTTTCCTTAAGGACAACTCTATAAATATTGTGGAGCCATCAGCTCCTTATTTATCGTTCACTGAGCAGCAGCTTCGCCAACAGAAAAGCAAATTGTCTGAGCAGCTAGAGCTTAGCCTTGATAAGCCTTGGATTTATGTTCATGCAGGGAGTGGGGGCAGTGCTAACAACCTATCGTTACAACAATACACAGACCTTGTGACAGGCTTGGAAGGTGAATGCGAAATAGTACTAACGGCTGGCCCGGGAGAAGAAGAGAAAGCCGCTGAACTCAAAGCGATGATCGAAGCGAAAGGCAAAAGCGCTGCTCTGTATGATAAGAATGATGGGCTGGTGGACTTTTCATGCTCGATAGCGTGTGCTGATCTGTTTATTGCAGGTTCTACTGGCCCGTTACATATTGCAGCAGCGATTGATGTACCAACGGTTGGATTCTTCCCAAGTAAGCGCTCCGCGACACCTTTGCGCTGGCAACCAATTAACTCTCAAGGCAATCACATCGCATTTTGTCCGCCCAAAGCAGATGATAAAGCGAGCCAAGAGGATATGGCGAGAATCGATATCGAGAAAGCATTAGCAGAGCTAAAACCTTGGGCAACAGAAAAGCTACATTAAAATAAAGGCGACCAATGGGTCGCCTTGTTGTTGAACCGAGTTAAACCTAAAACTTTTCTGGCATTTTTTCGGTTTCAGTTCGAATCCATAGATCGGCATACTTCACAAAAGTAGAGTGCGCAGAGAGCAAGGACAGCAAAAAGCCCTGTTTGCCATCTAGGAACCCAGCTTTAATCACATACATCTTCAAAAAGCAGCCAAAAGCGTGAAGGATTCCTTGAGAGATGCTGCTTTTTTTGCCTTTTTTCTCACGTTGTTCTGCCCAAGCTTTAGCGTATCCCGCTGATTTTACCAAATAGTGGTTCATGTCGTTGTATGTGAAATGAATCAAGTCGCCTTGCAGATTCTCGACCTTCGTCTCTTTGGTCACTTCTACCTTTTCATGTACCAGCGAGTCGTTATATTGGGTTAGCTTGGTTGGGTATAAGCGAAGCACACGATCTGGATACCAACCACTGTGACGAATATAGCGACCAAATACCCAGCTTAAACGTGCTGTTTGATAAATTGTATCAGGTTTGTTATTAGATACGGCTTTGAGAATGCTTTCTTTCAGCTCTGGGGTAACACGTTCGTCAGCATCTAACCAAAGTACATAGTCTGACTCTACATAAGATTGGGCGAGGCGGCGCTGTGGACCAAATCCAGGCCAAGATTCATTTACAAAGAACTTGTCAGTAAACTGATTAGCAATCTCTTTGGTGTTATCGGTACTGCCAGAATCAAGCACGACAATTTCATCGACCCAGTCATGAACAGTTTCCAAGCAGGCTTTAAGGTGTTGCGCTTCGTTTTTAACGATAAGTGCGACGGCGATGGTTGGTTTATTCACTGTGATACCTCTAAAGTCTCTCGGATCTTAATGTAAATCGAGTTCGGTGGTTACTTTATCAAACATGGCGATGACTTGCTGCGGTTGAATGCGCTGCATAGCGGACTTATCTTTGACGCGAGCACGCCAACTAAGCTCACTAGAAGGTTTGCCTGTTTCCGCTTGAATCGCCTCTTCATACGCAGAGACGACATATTGGCGATATTGATAAGGGCCAGTGCGTTCGGGGTTATGGTGGGCATACAAACCGATCACAGGGGTATTCACCGCATTCGCCATATGCGCAGGGCCTGTATCTGGAGCAATAACTAAGTCGGCTTTGTCGAGTAAGGCTAACATCTCTTTTAGGGAGCTTTTTCCCACGAGGTTGTTAGCGGGAACATCGATAAGCTCCTCAATCTCTTTGGCTAAATCAAGCTCAATTTGTGCAGGGCTGCCAGCAAGGATAATGTTCCAGCCTAATTGATGAGCATGCTGGATGGTTTGTGCATAACCTTCGGCCGTCCAGTTTTTATACGCTTTGCTCGCCGCTGGCACCAAAACCAAGTTGCGCTTATCTGTGGCAAGCTTACTTACCGCCCACGCTGAATCACTCGCACTGTAATCAATCTTCCAGCTTGGGGACATATCAGTTACCCCCAGTGTTTTTCCGAAAGCCAGCAGCCCGTCAAGCACATGCATAGAGCTTGGTGAAGGAACTTTGACATTGGTAAACAGGGATTGAAAATCTTGGCTACGCACAGCATCAAAACCGAGTTTGTATTTGGCCTTAATGCCTAACGTGGCGATACTGGCCCGAAACGCATATTGCATATGCAGCAAAGCATCAAACTTATAGCTCTTTAGCTCTGCCCAAAGCTTCTTATACCCTTGCCAGCCCTTTTTCTTATCAAAGATAACCACTTTAATACCTGATAAATCTTCGATGAGCTTTGCTTCAAGCTGACCGGTAATCCAGACAATTTCTGTCGTTGGCCACTGACGCTGTATAGCTTGCACCGTAGCAACGGTATTGCACACATCACCAATGGCTGACAAGCGCAAGATGCAGAGAGATTTAGGAGCAGAAGAGAAGAGAGTCATAAGCGTTTCTTTTAACAAGCAATAGCGAAGATTATGCAGAGAGGCTCAATAAATGTAAAATACCAAGCAGTATTTATTAAGAGAAAGCCGAGCATGAAGACTTTGCAATTTGATAACCAGACGATTTGGTACGATGAAGCCTTGCTAAAAGAAGACCCGAAACAAGTATTCAACTCAGATTTTTGGCAGCAAAATGACAAAGTGATTGGCAGCGCTCAAGGCCGAGGTAAGACTTGGTTTGTACAAACTGAAACTATCGAAGCAGCGCTGCGTCATTATCGCCGCGGCGGTCTGTTGGGCAAGTTAGTGGAAGACAGCTATCGCTTTTCGGGTTGGGAACAAACTCGCAGCCATCAAGAGTTTCAGCTTTTGAACACTCTAATTGAGGCTGGTGTGAATGTGCCTAAGCCCATCGCAGCCCGAGCAGTGAAAAGTGCTTTTACGTACAAGGCTGATCTACTGAGTGAAAAAATCTCCAACGCACGAGATTTGGTCTCGATCTTGATGGAGAATCCACTCCCTGCGGAGATGTACAAAAAGATCGGCCAAGAGATTAAAAAAATGCACGATGCTCAAGTCAATCATACTGACTTGAATATCCATAATATTCTTATCGATGATCAAGATAAAGTCTGGATTATTGATTTCGATAAATGCTTCCAGCAATCAGGTGATGACTGGAAGCAGAGTAATTTAGATAGACTAAAGAGATCGTTTGAGAAGGAAGTGGGTAAGCGTAATATTTGTTGGGCTGAGAGTGACTGGGCTTTACTCTTTGAGTAATAGCTAATTTCTCAGAGCGCCAACTACTTTCTGCTCAAACACTTTATAGCCACGATAGAGTCTCTTTTTATCAAAAGGTTTTCCTGTTTGACCATTAAGATATAACCAATCTTTTAAGTCGTACTCTAATGCAAGGTTGCCGCGTTTATAGAACCTTTCGGTAACATCTAAGCCAATATTTTCTGGTTTATCGACAATCAGATTATTGGCAATAAACGATTCCCAAAAGTCATCACCTAAACCTGCATCATCACCAGCTTTGGTATTGATGTGACAATCTGTACCCAACAGGCGCGAAACCCAATGTAAGCATAAGAATTGCTCTGTTGCAGGATAGCGAGATTTGTAGCCGCCTTTCTTGCTAAAACTTAGCTCGGAGATGAGGTTTTCCCCCCAAACTTTAAGTAAGTCTTCAGTCTCACCAAAATCAAACAGATCACTTTTATGGAAGTAGACCGGCTTACCAGCGTGAGAAGAGATGAAGAAAGCACTGCTTGTCACAACTCTTGAATTCAGCAGGCTCAACTCGTCTTCTCGTGGAAGGCTAGCATACTGCTCAAAAAGCCTAACGAAACCACGCCCATTGATTTTATTATCCGTTCTAAGCTTTACTGCATATTTAGTTGTTACAGCTCTCAGACCCATGTGAGCGCTGTAAATCTGGCGATTATTATTTAGCTTTAGCTGTTTATCATCTTGAAGTATGAAGTTTGCCCCAGGGTCATCAAGCTCAACCAAATGGTCATAATTTAAACCACTCAGGTTTTGTCCTTTCCATGTTGAAAGAATTATTGGAGAGTTAGGAAAGTGCTCTCGAATAGACCGCAAGCACTCTTCTGTAATACCGGTACGTTGTTTTCTATCCTGGCTAGCTTGCACTGGGCCTTGTACAACAAAGGATATCTCTTGGTTTTCTATCATTTTTACTTGGCACTGGGGTAGAATTACACCCCGAAACCTCGGGGTGTAATTCTTTTAGTCATCGAAAAGGTGGCTAAGAGTTTCACTATCTCTTTCTAAGTTTATAGCTACAGCTGAAGGATATGGGTTCGTTGCTGAGTGGTCATTGATTAAGTATCTGCGGGTATGCGGAAGACCAAAGAGGCAGCGATCAACTCTAACACCAAATTTAGCTAACTCGTTTGTTGTGTATTCGATCTCACTTTCCGGTCTTGACGAAGTTAGCACCAAAAATAGCCCACCGTCTTTTTGTAACTGAGCTATTTTTAGAAGGTTCGCCTCTAAGCCAGGAGTTTTCCAGCCATTTTTAGCAAATTTGCTTCCGTTTTTCAGTAACACTCCATCCACATCGCAAAATACAGTAATGTGTTTTTTACAGTAATGTCGATACTCACGAAGTGTGCCCCAGTCAGTGTACTCTGAAGCTGTGCGACGAACGAACTCTTCTCCAGACATTAGCATTTTGTATATAACGTGAGAGATATAAACTTCTTTGTCAGACGAAATCGATTCGAAAGTTTGGCAGAACTTCGAGGCAGACTGGAAACTGTAACCACCACAACAGAAGAAGTTACTAATTACTTCTTTCTCTACGATGTTGGATATGACATCTAATGAGTCAACTTCCACGTAACTCTTATTTTTAGCATCAACTAGTTCAATGTCATTTAAATCAATAGTAGCGACGGAGTTGATAGGCTCAGGTTGATACTGGAAGGTATTGTCACAGTCCTTGATAAAGAATGAACCTTCAATATTTCCTTTCTTTATTGCTTGATAAATCGTTTCAGATTGAGACGTTGTTGGCTTTTCTAGAATAACTAGTTCTGGTTTTACTCCAGTAGAACGCTCAAAGCTTTCTACTACTAACTCTGAACTTGTATATTTTTCCAGGTGTTCTTGCAGGCAGACAACTACGATACGATCAAAGCGTTCAAGATCAATATTCTCTACTGACTTTTCAATCATGAGCTTCCCGTCAGGCATCGTAAGTAACCACTTTGGTCTCATATTAGGGAACCTAGAAGAGCGGCCTGCCACGGGTAAGATTAATGTGAACATAAGTTATCCTGTTATTTTTTCGATGCTTCGAGCGATGGTACGATTGAACCAATTGATGGTAATAGTATCATGCTCTTGTATATAAGGGGCAATTCTCAATATGGTAAGAGTCTCGATAATGCGCATTTCATAAGCATAAATACGGTTCAAAGTATCCAGAAAGTTAGGTCTTGCGTACTCACAAAAAATATCGCCTTTAACACATGCACTTTCTTTTTCTTTCCTGAAACTCCACCCATATTCAAAGTCTTGCACTAATTTTGCAGCGTCTTGGAGAGGGCTGTTGATATCACATTCTAGAAAATCAAATAACATCAGGTGGTTGTCTTGAGTTACCTTTATGTTCGAGAGCGTTAGGTCACCATGACATGATCCGACAGGCAAAGCCAAGTCTTTAGAGCAATACTCTTCCAATACATCTATATGCTCTTTGAGGTTAGGGAAAAATTGCCATTTATTGGTCAGCTTACTCCGGATGTCCGCTACTTTTTCTAGAACTTTTGCAATAGCATAGGTGCCATCTTCACTTTCCGAAAGTGAGTTTATTAGGTAAAAGTTAAGTGCAGTCTTGAGGTTTTTAGCTATCGCCTTCGAACCTCTATATGCAATTTGTTCACCACCAATTCCTTCCACATAAGGCATGATTACGTTTAAATATGAATCACTTAGGTCAAGTTCTGTGATAGGAATAGATGAAATTGTATAAGTAGCTGTAGGGATAGGTTTAAAGTTTTGTTGCTTGATTGCTGCTAAACGATTTCTTTCGATTCCATCTGTAATGGTTTTTTTTACCATGTAGCCATCAGTACGATTTTCTACTTTTAACTGAGCACCTGAATGAGATGCTGCCTGTATTTTATTGTTTATCTCATGCATTGAATAAAGCCTTAAATCAATTTAGCCCGACATAAGTAATAGTTCGGGATAGTGCACCTTTACTTGATTCCACTATTTCCCCCGCATTTTTGCCAATAGTTTGCCTTTTATGAGAATCCATTAATAACTCTCTCAGAGAACAGGATATATCACGGTCGTTCTCGACGACCACACAGGCTTTAGCATTAATCAAGGAACTGGAAATTTCTTTGAAGTTGTAATTACTTGGGCCTGTAAGCATAGGTTTCTTTAGTGCAGCAGGCTCTAGCAAATTGTGTCCGCCAACTTTTTTACCTAACAAGCTGCCACCCATAAAGCATACATCAGAGGCGCCAATGAGAGTCATCATTTCACCCATGGTATTGCCAATATACACTTGAACCGAAGGCTTGATATTTTCAACATCTGTGCGAGCGACTGTTTTGAACATCGAAGCGGATAGTTGCTCAACATGAGAAAATCGTTCAGGGTGTCTTGGTACAAGAATCAATAGTGCGTTAGGAATGTCTTGTAATAATAACTTATGTGCGGACAACACTATTTCGTCTTCTCCTTGATGTGTACTGGCTGCTATCCACACTGGTCGCTGCTCACCGATATTAGATCTTAGCGTAGTTGCGTCCTTCTGGGACTCTTTACTGACTTTAATATCAAACTTAATCGAACCTGTGATTTCTAGCTTTTCTTTTTGGATTCCCAGTTTAGCGAAGTTGTTTACATCACTGTCGTATTGGCATAAGACTTGTGTTAACGCCGGAATACACTGCTTAAAAAGAGGTGAAATACGGCGATACCCTTTGAAGGACTTATCAGATAACCGAGCATTGACTAGAGTTGCTGGAATACCCGTTTTATGGACCTGGTGCAAAGTATTAGGCCACAGTTCAGTTTCAATAATGAGTAATTGAGAAGGGGTAAAACGTTTGATGAAGCTATTGACCGCAAAACTAAAGTCTATAGGCATATAACGGTGCTCGACTAAGTCACCGAGAGCCTCTGCTTGTTTTGCTCCCGTAGGGGTTGTTGTAGTCAGTAAAATCGTTAGCTCAGGATGATTTTGTTTAATTTGCTTGATAAGTGGCGTAGCGGCTATGGTTTCACCTACCGATACGGCGTGAATCCAAATTGGCTGGCCGTTCGAGCTCAACTTAGGGGAATAACCAAAGTGCTCTTTCCAGCGACAGCCTACATGAGGCTTGCCTTCTTTTTTTCGGAACAGGCTATAAAGTAAAAAAGGTGCGACCAAAGCAAGTAGCACCGTATATAACGCTCGAATAATCATTTCTTTTTGACAAGTTCATTCGGGTTAATGTGCGTCCATTTACCCCGTGGTTTATCGATATATTGAAAGTACTCGTTGGTAAATGTTCCTTGGATGCAGACAAACTTTCTGTCTCGCGAATTGACATCGCCGCGGTTGATCAATAGATCATGTAAGACTGTTGGTCCAGTTGAATGGTAGACACCCATTGATGGTTCATAATTATTGACATTGTAGACCGCTTGCTCAATTGCTTTTTCCAAATCAGGGTTGTTTGGAGCAGAGGCAATGAAGTAATTAGTAAAGCGAGTATTCTTACTTATCTTTATATAAAGAGAGTCATGGTCATTACCTAAGAGTTTGTCTAAAGACCATACAACAGTCGCATCGATATCCATGTAGATGCCACCTCTTTGATTTAGTACAACTAAGCGCCATAGATCAGCCTGAGCTGCTCCATTCGTTAGGCGAGAGTATGCGTCATACACATCATCAGGAGCATTGGCTTTTAGATATTCTCCACGTGCTTCGGTGCTTACATAGTTGTAGTCACAATGTAAAGTTAGCAAGCGATTAAAAAGGTAATTTAAGTAAACAGGTAAAGACGCTTGATCGGTGAAGTTTGTTTGCCAAATCTGACGAGGAATCCTTCTACTGCCCGAAAGCCTAACCTTTGCAGGGGAGTGAGCCGGAATCGTAAAACGCTTCTTTGGGAAGATAAAATGAAATGGGTAAGACAGCGTCTTAAATATATTGCCAGTTAAGCGAATCAGCCGATTAGCGACTAAAATAGGTAGATTATTCATGCTTTAAATGCTCTTTCAGTGAACCGGTACGAATGATTATTAGCTTAGTGCTGTCTTAATTGCTTGTGTAATCTGCTCTGTTGAAGGGATCTCTCCATTAGCTTTCATCACAATATCATGGCGTTCGTACAGTGGGGTGTATCTAAATGGTACGGTTGCATAAAAAATACCAACTGTTGGTGTATGAGTAGAAATAGCAATGTTTCTTACACCAGTGTCAGGAGCAACCATTAGTGTCGCTTTGGCCGTAAATTCAACCAACTGATCCAATTGCAAACAAGGTTGAATTTTAAAGTTCGGGTACTTTAATAGTTCTTGGCAGAAATCACCCTTCTCAAAATCGTTCTTACCTTCTAAATAGATGTGTGTATGGTTTGGATTGTCTTGAATGGCCTTTTCCAATACTTGAAACATCTGCTCTTTGGTCAAGATTTTGCGTAGTTGTGATGCTCCGTTGAAGTAAAGAACATATGGATTCGTGCTGTCTTTGATCTCTCGATGATCTGGATAGGCAAAATCTAGAGGGTGACTTGGGTTATGGCCGAGAAGCTTGAGCATATCGAGCATACACTCTACTTCTGGTTGAAAATCAGAGCGAAAAACAGCCATATTGAAGAGAGTGCCGCACAGGTAAGGCTTGTATGGGAAACCCATTTTGATTTTTGCTTTACTTAGCGCCACCATCCAGTGTGAACGGTTCGTACTCGCTAGGTCAAAGACAATGTCTTGTTCGCCAAGTTGCTTAATATTGTTAAGTTTATCTTTGAAGGATGTTTCTTCTTTTTTGTCTTTGCCTGGCATAATGAGAGTGCGATCTGCGAGGTCGCTAGGAATCCCATACGTGTAGTTTGAGACACCAACCAGAGTTATTTCTGCATTTGGAAAGAATTTTCTAGCTTCAACTAAAAATGGGCGAACTACCACTTGGTCTCCAAGGGCCGCATGTCTAATAACTGCAATTTTCTTGATAGTGTCGGGATTAAAGTCGTTTTCGATATATTGGCGTGCTTTTTTAGAAGCGTAAGCACCACGCTCAAACCATAAGTGTTTCATGAATTTTACTCTAGAAAATTGTCAATAGCAGAGATAACTTGAGAAGGCATGAGTTTGTTTAAACAGTCTTGATGACCAAGAGGGCACTCTCGCTTAAAACAAGGTCGACATTCGATATCAGTATGCACCATCGCTAGTTGGTTCGTTAGAGGTGGAGTGTATTTCGGTGAACTAGAGCCATATATTGCAACGATGTTACACCCGACTGCGGCAGACACGTGCATTAAACCTGAGTCATTGGATACAACAGTATGGCAAACAGCTAAAAGATCGACAGCTTCAATTAGGGAAGTTTCTCCCGCTAAGTTGAAGCACTGTTGTTGCTCGTCAGCTGTTAATGATGAGCGAATTTTACTTGTCACGGCATTATCTTTAGCTGAACCAAACAACCAAACTTGTTGTCCTTTTCCAATTAGATACTTGGCTAGTTGTGCATAGTGCTCATCAGGCCAACGTTTAGCAGGTCCAAATTCAGCGCCAGGGCAAAGGCCTATGACAGGTCTATCTGAATCAAGCTTTAAGCGCTCACGAGCGAGTCGCTGTGAATTGTTATCGACAATGAGTTTAGGTGATGGACAGCTCTCAAGTGTGACGTCAGCCTGCATAGAACCACGACTAGATGCTAAAGCGACATATCGCTCCACCATATATTGAAACACACGTTTGTCGGGTCGAAGGTCAGTTAGCAATCCATATCTAAACTCACCTTTCCAACCCACCCTAACAGGGATACCCGCAAACCAAGGGATTAACGCAGATTTTGCTGAGTTGGGTAGTACGAATGCGTGAGTATAGCTACTATTTGCTAGCTCTTTACCTATAGCTCTGCGGCCAAAAAGATTAAACGCTCCATGTCCGATCGGCATTTCAATAGTTTTGTTTATTTCGGCCATCCTCTCTAATATCGGCTTACACCAAGCTGGGGCGAGAACATCGATCTCACAGTTAGGATATTTAGCCTTGAGAGTAGTATATAAGCTCTGCGACATGACCATGTCGCCTACCCACGAAGGGCCGATAATGAGGATTTTCATATCAAAAACTAAAAAATAAAGATGACACAAAGTTTAACATATACGTAGACCAAATAGTAATGCTAGTGGCCTAGGTCAGGCCCCCTTGCTACTTGTTAGAGTTTATTAAAATCGTTCAATTTGTATTGAGGATATGGTCTAATAGCGACCGAATTTTTCAAGGTTGGTAGTTAGTCAGTGAAAGTATTTGTCATCAGTTTGAAGCGTAGCCCTGAGCGTAGGGAATATATAAAAAAGCAACTTGACGATCTTGGCGTCGAGTTTGAGTTCTTTGACGCGGTTGACGGCAGAGCTGAACCACCACACCCGTTGTTTGAAAACTATCACTATAAGAAACGTCTATGGTTGACGAGTGGTCGCATGCCATCGAAAGGTGAGTTGGGCTGCTATGGAAGTCACTATCTACTCTGGCAACGCTGCGTGGAGCTCGATGAACCAATTTTGATTATTGAAGATGACTCGGAAGTCCAACCAAGATTTAAAGATCTTCTGCCTCTGATCAGTGAAAAAGTGTTGGAGTATGGTTTTCTACGATTGGAGCCAGAAACTCATAAATGTACACTTTATGAAAAAGAAAAAGCAGAAAATTACTCGATCTCTTTTATGAGTAATAATTTCGGCGGAACTCGCTCTTATGCTATTGAACCAATGGCCGCAAAAAAATTGCTCGTACAATCTGAACGTTGGTGTATGCCTGTTGACAACTATATAGGTTCTATTTATCTACACGATATGCCCTCGTATATTTTGAGCCCATTTATTGTTGAAAATCCAGAAGAATTTGGTACGACAATACAACTTGGTGAAGAGAGTAAAGCTGAATGGTACCGGAAGCCCTTGAGGGAGCTTTATTCTATTTATAGAAAAGTTAAAATGAATCAGTTCAATAGAAAATACTTATGAATAAAAGATGCATAATGTCAGTAGAAGCTTTTATTTGTTTGCTTCCTATTGTTTGGTCTTTATGTGTTATTTACAATATTCCTAACACCAAGCACCTTCAAACAGATATAACATTATTAACGTCGGTTTTTTGTTTGATTAAGTATCGAGGGTGGAGATTTTTCCGTGATGGATTAAGAGA
This sequence comes from Vibrio aquaticus, assembly GCF_003970385.1. GTDB lineage: Bacteria > Pseudomonadota > Gammaproteobacteria > Enterobacterales > Vibrionaceae > Vibrio > Vibrio aquaticus. Next base: position 84,782 of record NZ_RXZH01000007.1, read on the forward strand.
TAATTTTTTCCTCTTTATATTTCTTTCGATGACTTTTTTATCTTCTTTGTTCTATGCTTATCATTTTCTCAACGGAGGGCATTCAGATTTGCCTAGAGCGCTTCTGTTATGCGCGTTTTATATTCTATTTGTCCCTAAGCATGTGTTTTCTATAAATAACCTAATCATTGTTGTACTTCTATCTTCTTTATCTGTTTTCTTTGGGTTTTTCTACGAGATTGTATATTTAGATAATGTTAGATTAGGTTCTAATGCAATTAATCCTATACCTTACTCATTCTATGTTGGATTTGTGTTGTTTCTTTGCTTAATGCTTGCAAGAGTAAGTTTGGATGAGGGTAGGAGTAAAGTAGCTATACTTCTTGTTTTTTGTTCGTTTCCCTTGTTTTTTGCAATTCTATATACAGGTACAAGAGCGACGTTATTAGCTATAGCGTGCGCTCTGATTTTTTACTTTTTACGTTCTGCAATGATAGGTAGTAAAGTAAATGCCCTTTGGGCGATGTTGTTTTTTTTATTAATGTCGCTTTTTTTATCTCAGGTACCAATTGCCAAAAACAGAACAATAGAAACTGTCGAGCAACTGACCAATTACTCTGATGGTGGGGCCGCTAAACTGAGAGTTAATATGTGGTTAACAGGTATACAACTAGCTGGTGATAAACCATGGCTCGGATATTCTAGAGATGAGCTTCAGTTAGAGTTAACCAATGGGATCGAAAGTGGTTTGTTCCCTGCTGAGGTTGAACCATTTTTAGTACACTCTAATCCTCACTTTCACAACCAGTTTGTACAATTTCAAATAGATAGTGGTTTGTTAGGATTATTATCTATGTTGGTTTTTGTTTTTTCACCTTTGTTGATCTGTTTATTTTTGAAGGAAAAAAGAATCACCGAATTAATATTGTCTTTCCAAATTTTTTCCATTGTATGCTTATGGTTTGACTCCTTGTATTTACATAATCACAGTGTATACTTGATGTGCTTTTTTGTTTTTATTGTTGCATTACTATCAGAAAAAAAACTTAGAGTGAGATAATTATGAAAGTTGCAGTTCAACTTTTCGGTCATTTACGTAGTTATTTATCTACACAACCATACTTGTCTTCACACCTATTAGATAGTTATGATTGTGATATTTTCATTCACACCTGGGATGAACTAGAGCATAAAGATCCTACATGGTATAAATCTGAACATCTTGTCGAAGATAACAGTGTTATCTTTGATGCCGTGAAGGATCTATATAAGCCTAAAGGAATCTCAATAGAAAAAAACTCGATGATTAAAGAGGAAGGTTTCTTTAATAAAGATATTACACTGAGAGGCCTAAAAGCTATGCTGTACTCGCAATATAGAGTCAGCCAGCTGCGAGAAGAGTATCAGAAATCTAAGAGCATACAGTATGATCTAGTTATCACACTGAGGCCAGATGTACTACTATTAGCAGAACTGGATTTATCTAGGTACGTGCAAGAAATGTCTTATAGTAATAAGGCATCAATACACTTCTCCAACGGAATGCATGCACACACAGAGGGTTCAAAAAAAATAATAACCCCCCTAGCGATAGATCTGTTTTTTATAGCTAAACCTGATACCACTAGCCTTATATGTTCTAGTTTCTTGGGCTTTGAAAAATATTACATCGATTTTTCTTCTACTTACCCGAACGGTATAAATGCATCAGAAGCTTCATATCTTGAAGCGATGCAATCCAATGGCATAATGCCAAAGTTCTATGCATTCCCTTATGTAGTGAAGCGTTTGACTGGCAACAATCACTTAGTCGCTGGTTTGGAAGTTATGGAGGAGTTTGATAGAAAGTTAGACTTACCAGACTTCATTGATTGCAATAAGAATGATCAATCTAAGTTAATAGCTATAATGTTGAACAGGTTGTCAAATGAAAAACTGGACAAAGTAAAAAAGCAACTTGCCCGAAGTAAACGGAATATGGACAAGTTGATGGCTCTTTGTGATTCAATTAAATTAAAACGAAGTTAATACGTTAACTCATCTTGCCAAATGATATCCTCTTGGATGCATTTGGCTGGGTTACCTGCGGCAATACAATTAGCTACGAGGTCTTTGGTTAGCGTCGAGTTGATTCCAACTATCGCGCCACTCCCAATCGAACAACCTTTTAAGACCGTAACATTATCAGCAAGCCAAACATTATTACTGATACTAATATTTTGGGCTGAGTTGATACGCACACCATCTTTCAATATATCATGCCCATCACTGGTCATTATTTTCACATTGCGTGAAAGCATACAGTCTTCACCGATAACTAACTGAGTATTCTCTTCTCGTGAAGATATGTAACAACTATGGCCAATGACCGTGCCTTTCCCAATCTTAACAATGCAGTTGTTTCCATCAATTTCGATCTGGCTTTCACGAATATTGACGTCCTCTTCAATAATGAGCTGATTGTTACTGCCTTTAATCGAGATATTGCACTTTCGTACTTTTGAGTTTGAGGCTATATCGACTAGATGGCCTTCGCCCTTTATACGAACTTTATTTCTCAGTTTTATGGCTAAAGGTAACCCTGAAGACTTCATAACACTCATATCCTTTTGATAATATTGTTCTAACTTAGATATATGACAGGCCATTGAAAACTCAGTTTGTGCTCGCTCGAAAGCTAGCTTTGCATTTTTTTCAACTAGCTCTGGAGACTGCAAATATTTTTCTATTTGGGATGAAATGTCTTGAGGAACAAGTGGGTTAGATAGGAGGCCTACTGGTTCTAAAATTTCCGGGAATGCGCCAGTGTTAGCTCCAACAATCGCTTTTTTTGCGGCCATTGCTTCGATTGCGGTTAAACCGAATGCTTCGTTGTGGTTAGGTAAACATACAATATCCATTGCAGCGAGCATACGATCTGTATCTTTTCTAAACCCAGCAAGGTGGACGTGCTGAGTTAAACCTAAATCTGTAACTCTGTTTTTTAGCTTATCCACGAATGTATTGTCTGATCCCTCAGAAACATCTAACCCTCCGACAACCAATAAATGAAGATTAGAGTAATTACCTTGAAGTAAATTGAATGCCTCTAAGAGCTCCAATTGCCCTTTACCAAAGCAGACTCTACCTAGATTACCAATGACAGTACTGTTTTCAGGTATTCCTAACTCTAACTTAATAGAAGATATTTCATTTGGATCATCGATAGTCTGAGCCGGAATATCAGTGCCTAGCCAAAGCCTCGTAATTCTATTCCCATTGATAGGAAGAGCCTTGAGGTTACGCTTATAGGTCTCATTACTGATTGAGAAAACCTGATTTACATGTGAATACGCCCACTTATGATAGAGGTCTTTTTTAGGGCGGGTTACACCCATATGTTCAGTAAAAAATGTTTTTCGTTCAGTGAGTACGCTCAGAAGTGCAGAAATAAGAATATCACCAGATTTGTGGCAATGAATAACCTCTACATTTCTTTGTTTTAACCATTTGTTCAGTTTAAACAGTTGAGAAGCTATTAGCTGTCCCTTCCCTGATATTTCAAAGGTCTCGATGCCAGCCTCACACATACCTTCGGCAACTTGTGTGCCAGCGGTGCATAAGCCATATACTTTATAGCCTCGCTCTAGAAACTCTTTACCAATTCTAATTGGGTACATTTCTAATCCCCCCCAGCCCTGGGAAAGACAAATATGAAGAATTGCTGGTTTTTTCACAACTTACCTTATTCGTAGAAGGAGACATAAAAAAGGCGGCGATCAGCCACCTTTCAATGATGGTATTTGGGAGCGTAGGCGCTACTTGTTTATTAGCTGCATGTACTCAGTTACACCTTCAGCGACTGTTTTGAATTTGTGATCACAACCAGCTGCACGGAGTTTTGTTAGGTCTGCTTGAGTAAACTCTTGGTATGCGCCTTTGAGGTGTTCAGGGAATGGAATAGTTTCTACTTCACCCTTGCCATGGAATGCAATTACCGCTTTAGCCACTTCTTCAAATGACTCTGCATTGCCTGTGCCTAGGTTAAAGATGCCTGATTGGCCGCTTTCCAAAAACGATAAATTTACTGCTGCAACATCGCCAACGTAAACAAAATCACGCTTGAAAGTTTCACTACCCGCAAATAACTTTGGATTTTCGCCTGCGTTCATCTGGTTGTTCAGGTGGAACGCAACAGATGCCATCGATCCTTTGTGTTGCTCTCGTGGACCATAAACATTGAAGTAACGGAAGCCAGTAATTTGTGATAGTTGCTCACCATGATCTTCAGCATCTTGCCAAATACGACGAACGTAGTTGTCAAACTGCTGCTTTGAGTAACCGTATACGTTTAACGCGCCTTCGTACTCTTTTTCCTCAATGAAAGTATCAGTTTCACCATAAGTCGCAGCTGAAGAAGCATAAAGGAATGGGATTTCACGTTCTAGGCAGAAATGAAGCAGCTCTTTCGAGTATTCATAGTTGTTGAGCATCATGTACTTACCGTCCCACTCTGTCGTAGCAGAGCAAGCACCTTCATGGAAGATCGCTTCAATCGGGCCAAAGTCATCACCAGCCATGATTTGGGTTAGAAAATCATCACGGTCCATGTAGTCATTGATATGAAGATCAACCAAATTTTGGAATTTCTTACCATTCTTTAGGTTGTCGATTACCAAAATATCGTTAATGCCTTTTTCATTTAATGCTTTAACTATGTTGCTGCCAATCATGCCAGCACCGCCAGTTACGATGATCATAAGTGAGTCCTAGAAAACAGTTGATTTTAGGGTAGTATATCACGCAAAGGAAATGAGTAGCATGCGCTATTCTCCATAAAGTAACGTTTGTTCTTCTCCTAATTAAAGGTTCGAGTCGACCCCAAAATTCTATTGCGGTATCATTGGCTTCAATTCTAGGAAGTAGTTGCCTCTAAATTTATGGTATCTGGCTTTTTCTCACTGCCGATTAATATAATTGGTTGATTTGTCAGTTTGGATTTAAAGAATGATTAAGAAAAAAATTCTTACAGTTTTTGGTACAAGACCGGAGGCAATTAAGATGGCGCCTCTCGTTCATGCTTTAGCTATCGATAAGCGATTTGAAGCAAAGTGTTGTGTAACAGCCCAGCATCGAGAGATGCTGGACCAAGTCCTTGAACTATTTGCGATAAAACCAGATTATGACCTAAATTTAATGAAAGCAGGGCAGTCACTAAATGATGTAACTGCTCGAATTCTATTGGAATTAAAACCAGTTTTACAAGAGTTTAAACCTGATGTCGTTTTAGTTCATGGTGATACTGCAACTACATTTGCAGCAAGCCTTGCAGCATATTATGAACAAATTCCAGTTGGCCATGTTGAGGCAGGTTTAAGAACTGGCAACATTTACTCGCCTTGGCCTGAAGAAGCGAATAGGAAACTGACGGGTGCACTAACGCGATATCATTTTTCGCCAACAGAAACATCTCAAAAAAACTTGTTACAAGAGAACGTCGATGCAAGTCATATCTATGTAACAGGGAATACAGTTATAGATGCATTATTGATGATCAAAGCTAAAATTAGTCATGATAAATATCTTCGACAGCAACTATCAGAGCAATTCCCATTCCTGTGTGAAGATAAAAAGTTAGTGCTAGTTACAGGCCATAGAAGAGAAAGTTTTGGTGGCGGCTTTGAGCGTATTTGTGAAGCGCTAGCCATTACCGCACAAAAGCATCCAGATGCTCAGATTGTATATCCTATGCACTTGAACCCCAATGTACGTGAACCTGTTAATCGAATCCTCGCAGGAATAAATAATGTGTATTTAATTGAGCCCCAACAATATTTGCCATTTGTTTATTTGATGAATAGGGCACATATCATTCTTACTGATTCGGGTGGCATTCAAGAAGAGGCGCCCTCTTTAGGCAAGCCTGTGTTAGTCATGAGAGATACGACAGAGCGCCCTGAGGCTGTAGAAGCTGGAACGGTTAAGTTGGTTGGTACCAACATAGACCGAATCGTTGTAGGCTTGTCAACTTTGCTTCAAAACGAGCAGGCGTATAAGGAAATGAGCTTTGCACATAACCCTTATGGTGATGGAAAATCATGCCAGCGAATTCTAGATGTTCTGGAAAAATAATATAATTTAATGAGAAGTATCACATGTCTTTTGAAACAGTATCAGTGGTAGGTTTAGGCTATATTGGTCTGCCTACAGCAGCGATGTTCGCATCACGTAGGAAAAAGGTCGTTGGCGTTGATGTTAACCAACACGCTGTAGACACTATCAATCAAGGTAAAATTCATATTGTAGAGCCAGAGCTAGATATGATTGTAAATGCTGCGGTCAAAGGAGGTTACCTAAAAGCGGTGACAACACCAGAAGCGGCTGATGCGTTTCTCATTGCAGTCCCTACCCCTTTTTTACCTTGCAAAGAAGGTGAGATACCAGCTCCCGACCTTTCTTATATTGAAGCAGCAAGTAAAGCAATTGCTCCTGTTTTAAAGAAGGGTGATCTAATTATACTAGAGTCGACCTCACCAGTCGGCGCAACAGAGCAAATGGCTGATTGGTTATCTCAAGCTCGTTCAGACCTCACATTCCCACTGACTCACGGTGAAGAAGCAGACATTAATATTGCACATTGTCCAGAACGTGTCTTACCAGGTCATGTGGTGAGAGAGCTAGTTGAAAATGACCGTGTAATAGGCGGCCTTACTCCTAAATGTTCACAACGCTCAGTTGAGTTATACCAAACATTTGTTCAAGGTGAATGTGTAATCACCAATGCACGCACTGCAGAAATGGCGAAGTTGACAGAAAATAGTTCTCGCGATGTTCAAATCGCATTTGCAAATGAACTCTCTGTTATCTGTGATAAGTTAGATGTCAATGTGTGGGAATTGATTGCGCTTGCAAACCGTCACCCTCGAGTTAACATTCTCCAACCAGGCCCTGGTGTTGGTGGTCATTGTATTGCTGTTGACCCATGGTTTATCGTTTCGAAAACACCTGCGGAAGCTCAGATCATTCATACTGCACGTAAAGTCAATGACAGAAAGCCTGATTGGATAGTCGAGAAAACTAAGATAGCCATTGCTGATTTCTTGCAAGAGAATACGGATAAAACGGCAAAAGATATTACAATTGCTTGCTACGGTTTATCCTTTAAACCTGATATCGATGACTTACGAGAAAGCCCTGCTTTAGATATTACAAAAAAATTGTCACGCGTACATTCTGGAAGGGTGGTTGCGGTTGAACCTAACATAACTTCACTAGCCCTAGAATGCGTAGATTTGATAGATGTAGACGCTGCTATCGCAATAGCAGATATACATGTACTACTTGTCGATCATAAACAATTCGTCACGCTAAAACCTAGCTTAAAGTACTTAGTCGATTCAAAAGGCATTTGGTAAATAAATAATATTACTAGAGAAATTTAAATGTTAAATAATAAAGTTGTGTTAATCACGGGTGGTACAGGATCATTCGGTAAGCAGTTCATCAAAACGATACTGAAGCGTTATTCTAGTGTGAAAAAAATTATTATCTTTTCTCGTGATGAGCTGAAGCAGTTTGAAATAAAGCAGCAATACCCTCAAAAAGACTACCCTCAACTTCGCTTTTTTATAGGTGATGTTCGCGATCGAAATCGTATGATTCAAGCTTGTGAAGGCGTTGACGTGATCATCCATGCTGCAGCTATAAAACAAGTGGATACTGCAGAATACAACCCAACCGAGTGTATTAGAACAAACGTGGATGGTGCTGAGAATGTGATTAATGCAGCGCTGACTTGTGGCGTGAGAGATGTTGTTGCGCTGTCAACGGATAAAGCTTGTGCACCAATAAACCTATATGGAGCGACTAAACTAGCCTCAGATAAGTTGTTTACAGCGGCAAATAACATAAAGGGCTCAAAGGATATACGCTTTAGTGTTGTACGTTATGGGAATGTGATGGGCTCTCGTGGTTCAGTTATTCCATTTTTTATGAAAAAGAGAGAAGAAGGTATTTTGCCAATTACGCATGAAGAGATGACTCGCTTTAACATTTCATTACAAGATGGAGTTAATATGGTGATGTATGCTCTAGAAAATCATATCGGTGGTGAGATATTCGTACCCAAAATACCGTCATATAAGATCTTAGATATCGCCGAGGCTGTCGCACCAGAGTGTGCAACACAAGTAGTAGGAATTCGGCCAGGTGAGAAACTACATGAAGAAATGATCACAGACACCGACTCCCTCAATACTATTGATCTCGGCAAATACTATGCAATTCTTCCTTCGGTATCATTTACTTACACAGAACAAGAATACTTAGAACACCACAGAGCAAAGAAAGTACCATTCGGTTTTAAATATAATTCAGGTACGAATACCGAGTGGGAAACAATAGAGGGCTTGCGTGAGCTCATTAAAGAACATGTTGATCCAAACTTCACAGTGTGAGTACAGAAGTGATTCCTTACGGCAAGCAAGATATTAACCAGCAAGACATTGATAGTGTAGTTGATGTTTTGAAATCAGACTTTCTAACTCAAGGGCCTCAAGTACCTGCATTTGAGCAAGCTCTTGTTTCTCATACTGGTGCAAGTTATGCAATAGGAGTGAATAGTGCAACTTCGGCATTGCATATTGCATGCCTTGCTTTAGGTTTGGGGAAGGGGGATTGGCTTTGGACTTCACCAATTACTTTTGTTGCGTCAGCAAACTGCGGTCTGTACTGTGGTGCGCAAGTCGATTTTGTAGATATAGACCCTGACACTTACAATATGTGTCCGAAACGTCTGGAAGAGAAATTAACCAAAGCGAAAAAAGAGAATAAACTTCCCAAGGTAGTTATCCCAGTACATTTGTGTGGGCAACCCTGTGATATGGAGGCTATTGGGAGGCTATCAAAGCAATATGGCTTTAAAATAATTGAAGATGCTTCACATGCAATTGGTGGTCGGTATAAAGGTCTACCAATAGGAAACTGCGCATATTCGGATATTACAGTATTTAGCTTTCACCCTGTGAAAATAATTACGACGGCCGAAGGTGGTGCTGCGTTAACCAATCAACAAGAGTTAGCTGATAAAATGCTTCTATTACGTAGTCATGGCGTAACACGAGATGCAAGTTTGATGCAAGGAACAATTCACGGTGATTGGTACTATCAGCAGATTGATTTAGGCTTCAATTACCGTATGAGTGAACTTCAAGCTGTCTTAGGAGTAAGTCAAATAAAACGGCTCAGTGAGTTTGTTTCCGCTCGTCATCACTTGTCTAAGCGATATAGTGAGAAGTTGGCGAGTCTGCCTGTAGTCCTTCCTTACCAACTACCAGATACGTATTCTGGTCTGCATTTATTTGTAATTCGCCTTCAATTGGAAGATATTTCGTTAAGTCACAAGCAGGTATTTGATGCGTTACGTAAAAGAGGCATCGGAGTTAATCTACACTATATTCCAGTCCACACTCAGCCTTATTATCAAAATATGGGCTTTGAACAGGGCAGTTTTCCTGAAGCGGAAAAGTACTATGAAGAGGCTATTTCGTTGCCAATGTTTCAGAGTATGACTTTTGAACAGCAAGATGAAGTTGTTACTGCGTTAGAACAGGTATTGAAATGAAACAGGAAAACGTAGTCGTTTGTATTCAAGCTAGAACGAATTCATCTCGGTTACCAGGAAAAGTTATGCTTCCTATTTCAGGGATTCCATTATCCGTTCTCGCAGCCCAAAGGGCTGCTTACAATGCTTCTTATGAAGTAAGAGTTCTAACATCTGAAGAAGCTAGTGATGACCATTTGGCTTCGATCCTCTGCGATTATGGTGTTCGATGTTATAGAGGCTCATTGGATAATGTACTCCAAAGGTTTGTCGAAGCGTTATCTGATTTGTCCGAAGATACTATTATTGTACGCTTGACTGCTGATAATGTATTTCCTGATGCTAGTTTTATCAACGAACTAGTATCTCAATATACAGAAAATTGTCTAGAGTATATTTGCGCAAACGGAGAAAAGTCCCAACTACCGTATGGTTTGTCAGCAGAAGTTACTCGCTTGCGTTACCTAAGAGAGGCCTTACGTAATACTAGTGAACTTTTTGATTTAGAGCATGTAACACCATATATTCGCAGGAAATATGGTGATAACCATGCAAGAACAGAACTCAGTTCTGACGAGTTTGTACATTTGCGCTGTACAATCGATAATCTCGACGATTACTTGCAAGTTCTCAAGGTTTTTAAAAGTTGTGATGATGCGGTTAGTGTAACATCTAGGGAACTTACCAAAAAGCTAGTAGAGATTAGCTGTTGCAAAGGAAAGTCAAATTCATTGGTTCTAGGGGGAGCTCAATTAGGCCTAAGCTACGGCATAAACAACTCAACAGGCCAACCATCGTCAACAGAAGTTATAGATATCTTATCATATGCAGCGCGAGCTGGTGTTGAGTTTATAGATACTGCAAGGGTATACGGGAATAGTGAAGAGTTAATCGGTTCATGGTTGAAGTCTGGCTGGCAAGGTCGTTGTCAAATCATTACAAAACTCGACCATCTTAAGGAGTCAACAGAGGAGAACGTTGTTCTCGAAGTAGAGAACTCTATCCTTAAATCGAGTCTGTCTTTAGGAATGAAGACTCTTGATGTTCTTATGTTACATAGAGCGGATCACCTCACGTCACATAGTGGAGCTGTATTCAGAAAATTACAATCTCTAAAGGCTGACGGACGGATTAAGAATATAGGGGTATCTGTTCAGACACCTCAGGAGATAGAGTTAGCGTTGAGAACAGAGGACGTTTCTTTTATTCAACTACCTTACAACATATTAGACCATCGATGGGATTACTTAGTCCCAGCGATTAGGAAAGCTAAGACATCTCGTTCACTCACAATTCATGCCAGAAGTGTTTTGTTGCAGGGCTTGTTGGTTTCTGAAGACCTTAAACTCTGGGAAAAAGCCAACCTAAAGGAAAGTAAGGTCATTATCGAGTGGTTAAAAAAAGAATCTCAAGAGCAAGGTTTTGCTACGATTAGCGAACTTTGTATTTCATACGTTAGAAATGTTGATTGGATCGATGGTGTTGTTTTAGGGTGTGAAACAGAAAGGCAATTATCAGAAAATATCAAAACCATCAACATGCATCATACTCCAAATAATATAGTTCAGCTGAAAGAAATTAAGCCTCCCTTTGAACTTGATGAGAGTACCCTCAACCCTGTCTACTGGAGATAACATGAATCGAAACCTATTTTCTTTAAGTGGAATGACTGCATTGGTTACAGGAGCTTCGGGTTATTTAGGACAAGAGATGTGCATAGGGTTAGCAGAAGCGGGAGCTACGGTTTTAGTTAACTCTCGCAGTGAGGCTAAAGCAGCTGAACTTGTTGAGCGCCTAATATCTAAAGGCTTTGTCGCGGAAGAAGCGATTTTTGATGTTACAGATGAAAATGCAGTTGCAGAGTTCTTCTCTGCTTACCAGAGTGATATAAACATCATTGTAAATAATGCTTATTCAGGTAGTGCTGGGACTATTGAGAGCTCCCACGGGAGTTCATACCTTGACGCTTATATTATTGCGGTGAAATCGGTGCATCATATCGTAAATTCGGCTTTACCGCACCTTAGATCTTCTGTAGGTAAAATGGGTTATGCCTCGGTTATTAATATTGGCTCAATGTATGGTGTAGTAAGTCCTGACCCTAATTTATATGAAAGTGCTGAAACTACTAATCCCCCTTTCTATGGTGCTGCTAAAGCGGCGTTAATACAGTTGACCAAATACTCTGCATGTGAATTTGGAAGAGAAAATATAAGATTCAATTCAATATCACCCGGACCATTCCCTAATTTGGCGACCAATAATGACCATTTTGTAAACAATCTATCTAGTAAAGTCCCTATGGGGAGAGTAGGTAAAGCTGAGGAAATTAAAGGGCCTTTGGTGTTTCTCTCTAGCGAAGCGAGTTCGTTCGTTAACGGAGCGAATTTAATTGTTGACGGTGGATGGACTATTTGGTGACGAAAATATCTGTGAATGTTACTTTATTGAAAGAGAGTTTATAAGGTGAAAGTTCTAGTTCGAGCTGACTCAGGTACTGAGATTGGGACAGGGCATATTATGCGTTGTCTAACATTAGCAGTTGAGCTGCGGCGGCGAAATCATGAGGTGGTGTTTTTATGCCAGAGGTTAGAGGGGAACATTAGCGATAAAATTATAGCCGAAGGCTTTGAAGTACGTTTTGTCGAGCTTTTGAGTGTCAATAATGACAAGCTACCTCACTCTCACTGGCTTAGAAATTCTCAAAGTAACGATGCTATACAAACTATCGAAGTTTTGGGTGAGTGTTTTAACGGTAGAGCTCACTGCCTTATTGTTGATCACTATGGAATCGATCACAGATGGGAATCAATAGTTGGACAACATACTGATAAACTATTGGTGATTGATGACCTTGCCGATAGATTACATTGTTGTGACTTCCTTATAGATCAAACGTTCAACCGCGATAAAAATGACTATGACGCCCTAATTCCAAACCGCTGTAGTATCATGACTGGTACTAAATTCGCCCTGTTGAGAAGTGAGTTTTCAGTTCCAAACAGAATGGTTTTAAAGGCTAGGATATGCTCGCGAAAGCGATCAGTTTCAAATGTACTAATTATGATGGGAGGAACTGATCACCTGAATTTGACCAGAAAAGTTCTAGACTCTATCCTTCCCGATGAGCGTATTACACGAATTACTGTAGTGTTGGGTCCAACCGCCCCACATGTTGAACAGATCAAAAACTATCGAGAGTTGGACGATAGAGTCTCTATCATACGGGATACCTCTGAAATTGTTGAATTAATGTTGGCACATGACATTTGCTTCGGAGCCGCTGGCACATCGTCTTGGGAGAGGTGTGCGACAGGGTTGCCTAGTATCTTAACTTCCTTCGCTAAAAATCAATCAACGATACTTCAAAACCTTAAGCAGTTTGGGGCAATCGACGTATTTAATATAGATGATACGGGACAACAAATACTAGCGAAATTAGAGCAGTTAAGGGATGAAAAAGTTTATGATGAAATGTCATCTATGTGCCTAAAAGTTTGTGATGGAAATGGAACGAAAAGAGTTGTGGATAAAATAACACAATGAATACAATACATACGGTCAATATACTTGTTGATAATGACTCATGGATTTTACCTTACGCAAAAGAGTTTGCTTGCTGGTGTGAGTCTAAAGGTTTAAAAGTGAACTTTGCAAGAGCTCAGAGTGAACTGCTAAATTGTGATATTAGCTTTTTCATAGGGTGTGTCAGAATTGTTAGCTCAGAAAATTTAAACAAAAGTCGTCTAAATCTAGTTGTTCATGAAAGTGCACTTCCAGCTGGTAAAGGTTTCGCTCCTGTTGCGTGGCAAATCTTGGAAGGAAAACGTATCATTCCGATCTGTTTGCTTGAAGCAACAAACGCTTTTGATAGCGGAGATATTTGGGTACAAGAGAGTTTCTCTTTAATCGGAGTTGAGCTCTATGATGAATGGCGAAGAAAACAAGGAGAAGCTACTTTGTCAATTTGTCAGAACTTTATCAATAGGTACCCTCAGATTGAACCAAAGAAGCAACGTGGTCTAGAAACATTCTACGCAAGACGAACGCCTAATGATAGTGAATTGGATATCGACAAAACTATACGAGAACAATTTGAGCTCTTGAGAATAGTTGATAATAATAAGTTTCCAGCTTTTTTTAGCTATAGAGGAAAAAAGTACAAGTTAGAGATTTCAGAGTATGCAGAATAATTATGTAGTGGCGACCATTAAGCCATGGAATATCAAAGAGTTCCAATCGCTTAAAGGTAGGTTATCAGGCAAATGGCATTTAATCACATCTAAAGAAGAGTTAAGTGTAGAAAGATTAGAGCAACTTAATCCTAGATATGTGTTTTTTCCGCATTGGAGCTGGATAGTTCCTTCTGAAATTTTAGAACGCTGGGAATGTGTATGTTTTCATATGGCCGATGTACCATATGGGCGTGGTGGTAGTCCTCTGCAGAATCTAATTGTGCACGGGCATAAGAAGACAAAGCTCAGTGCTTTAAGAATGGTAAACGAGCTAGATGCTGGCCCTGTTTATAGAAAAGTCCCTATGTCTTTGGAAGGAAGCGCAAGTGATATTTTTCATCGTATGGCCCCACTGACCTTTCAGCTGATAGGGGATATTGCTAAAAATGAACCTTCACCACAGGAACAAGAAGGTGATGTCGTAGTGTTCAAAAGAAGAACGCCAAAACAGAGTTTGTTACCAAAGAGTGGTGATGCTTCTTCACTATATGATCACATACGTATGCTGGATGCGGAGACCTATCCAAAAGCTTTCCTAGAGTGGGGAAAGGTCAGGTTAACGTTTGATGAGGCTCGACTGGATGTAGATAATGGTCAGTTGACAGCTAGAGTAAAATTCGAGAGTAATGAATAAAATGAAAGAGATTAAAATTGATGGCCGAGCAATAGGTCCAGCGCATAAACCATACATCATTGCTGAGCTTTCCGCGAATCATAATGGTTCAATTGAAAAAGCTTTTGAAACTATAGAAATGGCTAAAAAAGCGGGGGCTGACGCTATTAAGCTTCAGACTTACACTCCAGACACTATGACCATCAATTGTGATAAAGAAGACTTTCAAGTGAAAGGTGGATTATGGGATGGATATAAGCTTTATGATCTTTATAAATGGGCCCATACTCCGTTTGAATGGCATAAAGCTATGTTTGAAAAAGCTCGAGAGATTGGTATTACAGTCTTCTCGACTCCATTTGATGAAAGTGCTGTCGATTTGTTAGAAGAGTTAGACGCTCCCGCATATAAGATAGCGTCTTTCGAATTAACAGACTTACCTTTGATCAAACGTGTTGCCCAGACGGGAAAACCAATGATTATGTCGACAGGAATGGCGAACTATCAAGAAATCTCGGAAGCTGTAACTACAGCACGAGAGAACGGCTGTGACGAATTAGTCGTGCTACATTGTATTAGTGGTTACCCATCTCCAGTAGAGCAAGCAAACCTAGCAACAATACCAAAAATTGAGAACGACTTTAACTGTATAGCTGGCTTATCGGATCACACTTTAGGAACGGTTGTCTCGGTAGCATCCATTGCAATGGGAGCGAGTCTTATTGAAAAACACGTGACGATGAGTAGAGCAGAGAAAGGTCCTGATTCAGAATTTTCTCTTGAACCTCAAGAGCTGGCAACTTTATGTAGAGAAACAGAAGCAGCTTGGTTGTCTATTGGGAAGGCTGGTTATGAGAGAAAACCAGTAGAAGAAGCGAGTATGAAGTTTAGACGCTCTATTTATTTCGTTCGCTCTATAAAAGCGGGCGACGCGATTTCGAAGTCAGATATTAGACGTGTGAGACCTGGATATGGGCTACCTCCCAAGTACTTTGATGAGCTAATAGGTAAACGAGTTAATAAAGACGTTGACTTTGGTGATGCTACATCATGGGAACTGATAGAGAATGACAACTAAGAATAAAGTGCTGGTCGTAGCAGCCCACTCAGATGATGAAGCTTTGGGGTGTGGCGGAACTATTGCTAAACATGCTCATAATGGTGATGAAGTGTTCGTCGCTTTTATGACTGATGGTGTGGGATCTAGAGAACCTGGTTGTGAAGAGTCAATCGAAAGACATAAGTGCTCTGAAAGAGCACTTGATGTGCTGGGCGTAAAAACGACGTTCAGGTTTGATTTTCCAGATAACCAAATGGACAGTGTCCCGTTGCTTTCAATCAGCAAAAAAGTAGAGAGTATAGTAAGCGAAGTTCGTCCAACTATCGTTTACACTCACTTCTCTGGTGATTTAAACGTTGATCATCGAGTCACCAATCAAGCTGTTTTAACCGCGTGTAGGCCACAGATAGGCTGTAGTGTAAAAGAAATATATTGTTTTGAAGTATTATCTTCGACAGAATGGTCAACGAAAGCTAGAGAGGTATTTTTACCGCAGAAGGTGGTTGATATATCAAATTTTTGGGAAAGGAAGAAAAGAGCACTTATTGAATATAAAAAAGAAATGAGAGCATCCCCCCATAGTAGAAGTTTTCACTCTGTAGAGGCCCTTGCAATTCTTAGAGGAGAATGTCATGGAATAGATAGGGCTGAAGCATTTTATGTTGAACGAATAATTGGTTGATGGCCTTAACTTGTTGAAAATAGTCATTCTTAGGTACATGCTTTTTGCTGTGGTAGGTATAGAGGCGCTTGCTTTGCCTCATATATTAAGTGAAGAAGGGTATGTAGAATTTGAATTTATTAAGTCTACAACATTTTTGTTTCAATTTTTATTGTTAGGTAGTTGTAGTGGCTATCTAACAATTAGTACTTCTAGAGGAAATGACAATCAAAAAAGTATGAACTTCTTCATGCTTTCATCATTGTATATAATCTTCATAGCAACACTTTTATCTTTATTCTATGGCTATTATTGGTCGTTAGTATCACTCATTGCCATGATTGCTTTAGTTATCGAAACCCAGTTTAAATCTGAAGAGAAATATTTTTTCGCTATGGCATTTAAGCCTATGGTTTCGCTAATTTCAATATTTGCAGTAATAAGCCTAAGTGAATGGGAAGAAGATGATATTTTTATGCTTGCTATATTAATTAGTATAGTGATCTACATTTTTGTTTTTTTTATTAAAGGAAAGCTTTTCTCTGAGTTAGGTAAATTACAGCTAGATTTTAAGGCTTTCATTGAATTTTTTGTTCGCGGTCTACCAATAAATTCTTCCGCACTGCTTCTATATGCAATATTTTATTTAGATAGAACATTTATAATAGAAAACTACGAGGCATCAGCCGCGTCCTATTCATTAGCTTTTTCGATTAGCCAAATGGTTTTTATTGCAATAAACATGTTTTCTTATGTAAATGTTGTAGATTTTGGAAAGTGCATAAGACTTCATCCAGAGCGATTGCCCCAGCTGTTAATGGATAAGCTAAGATCATGTCTATTGTTCTACGGACTTATTTCTTGTATATCACTTATCGTAATTGGTGTTTTTATAGAGGATTTCTATGGATTCAATGATCTGTTTGAATTTAGCTTAGTTATCATTGTTATTGGTGGACTGGTTAATGTCCTTATTTCTGTAGGCTCTCTACATACGTATTTAAAAACCCAAAGGTATAATGTAACTGCGCTCGCACTAGTTATGCTTTGCTCATATCTGTTAAATCAGTTGCTATTTCTAAATGATGACTTTTCTTCCTTACATATTTTATTGAAAAGTTACATTTTACTTCTTTTATATTCTGTATTTTCTGTTTCTATTGTAATTTATAAGAGCGTCAGGTGTGATTTATGAACAGTGTCTTTTGTTATGTACGACCTTGGAACTTTGATCAATTTAAGGTCATTGCAGAAGAATTATTCTATGAAAATGGTCTTGATATAAAATATGTGAGCGAACATCAGTCTTTAGATGAACTAAATTTAATTTCTGACTATTATAATAACCTCGAGACTAGGCTGAATAATCAGAATGATTATTTTAATGAAGATGAAATCAATCAAATAATTAAAAAATGTCGCTTATTAAGAGAATTAAGTTATTTTGAGGCTAGAAATCATGTAGTGGCTATGACCAACTCACTGACGAGTATATTTATTAAGTATGAACCTAAAGCATTTTTAAGTGTTACCGTTGATTCGTATATATTGGATATATGTTCAAGGCTCTGTGATAAATTTTCAGTTGTAAAAATGTTTATCGTCCCTTCATTTGTCAACGGACATTTTCGAGTGACTACATGCGGAGAATCAAATCTTGTTCGAGAACCAAACCAAGAGATTGTTGAAAAAATTAA
The DNA here is from genome assembly GCF_003970385.1 of Vibrio aquaticus. GTDB lineage: Bacteria > Pseudomonadota > Gammaproteobacteria > Enterobacterales > Vibrionaceae > Vibrio > Vibrio aquaticus. The sequence continues at coordinate 102,607 of NZ_RXZH01000007.1, forward strand.
CTCTACAGTATTGGATGATTACTATATACCTCATTTCAATAAGAAAAATGTTCAAAATCCAAACTTAAGCTTGTTTAAACGTTTTTTTTCAAATATAGCAAGATATGCTTATTTTTCTATACTGAGAAGAGTTAAAGATGATAAGTATAATTACCATTATTGGTCAAGTGAATTGGTTTCTAGGCAAAATCTATCCTTCGAAATTCCCCTATCTTTAGGTGACGAGAACTGGGAGACCAAAGTAGGGTTAGACAATAGGAAAAATATATTTATTCCGCTACAAATGTATCCTGAATGTACGATTGATTATTGGTCTACTAATGATGATGCAATAAACTATAATGATTTTTTATTTCAAATCATCAAAGGACTATCAAGAAAATTTAATGTTTTTATTAAAGAACATCCTTCTGTTTCTGGTCAAAGGCCTAATGGTTTCTATAAAAAATTGTCATCGATGGAGTCGGTGTACATCATTCCAACAACCGTTCATAGCAACTACATTTTAACAAAAATAGATGCTACAGCTGTACTTACTGGAACTATTGGACTTGAGAGTAATCTGCGAGGCATACCCACTATTTGTTACTCTGGATCATATTATCAAACTGGGTCTTCCTTCTTTCATGCCGAGACAAATTCTAATAATGATGATATCCTCAGTTTTATCGAGGGTTACCATAATGTGAAAAAAGGTAATGAAAAAATAATGTTGCACTTATCTCAACAACTCCTAGAAGGTAGGTTTAGGAATGATGGTAGCTGGAATATGAATAATAGTGAGCATATAAATGAATCTAAGTTAATGGCTCGATCCCTACGTAGTTACTACATTGAAAAAATGAAAAAAATTAAAGGGGAATAAGGTGCCAAACCCATCTAAAGAGTATTTGGTGGCTATAAATCTCTTTCGCCTAGTTAGTCTAACGGTGGGATTGTCTTTAGTTTTGTCAGCAGTCCTTATTTTTTTTAGGTTAGTAACTCCCGTTTTTGGTATTGATCAGTACTCCTTTTCTCAATTAATAATAATATTCAATCTTATTATACTGGCAGTGTCTGGTTTTTCAATTTCAATTATTTGGTTAGATAAGGGTAAAATACCATTTAGCTTTATTATATTTTCCTTAGTGCTTTTTGTTTACTTTTATTACGGATTCATTCTCAACGGTATTAACTACTTTTCATTCCAACATATTTACTACTTCCTTGCAGCATATGTTTTCTTTGAGTTTGGTAGGAATCTACTTGATTATATCTCGTTTTCTCGTCTTCAAGGATTATTTAAACTGGGTTTTTTTTCCAACTTCTTTGTTGTTGTTTGTTATAAAATAATGAGTGTGTTCTATGTGATATACCCAGGATATGGTGGGAGTTTTATCGGGTATATTGCCATCTACTTTCTTTCATTAAGAAATCGTATCTACTTTTTTGTAAGCGTTATTCTTATTGTTGCGCAGGGAAAAAGAAGCATATTATTGTCTTTCATTGCGTCACTGGTTGTCTACTATGCATTTTTTAAGGTTAAGTTAGGTTTCTTTTTTACTTTTTCATTAATGATTAGTTTTGTTACCGCTTTACTTTTAGGGATAGAATACCTAGACCTATACAGCATTGGAGGGTTGGGAAGATTAGCCTACATTAACCCTTTTTCGGATAGGTTCGATCTCTATCTAGGTTCAAGTGGCAGATTTGACGAAATTCTTTCAATGTTTCGAGGCTTTAGTTCATACGGTTTGGAATACTTGTTTGGTCGAGGTTTCGGTTTTAGCTATGAATGGGAGCTTAGCTATAGACCTGACTTTATTGAAATTAAAGGTTATGTGCATAATACTCATCTTCTTATATTTGCTCTTACAGGTTTAGTCGGCTTGTCGATTTGGCTGGGATATTTTATTTTTGTCTTCTCTTCTATCAGAAGACGCATGAACGGATTTCCTCCACATGAACAAAGGATTGTTCAGTTTTTTTGTATGAGTTTGATCTTCTTTTTTATTTCTGGTTTCTTCTCTTTAAATATTATTAGTGATATTTTTGGTGTTATTTGTGTTGGTGTTGTTCACTATTTATCTATTTATTGCAATAGAAAAGGTAGAGAAGCAACTTAAGAATAGGTGTGATTTATGTGTGGTATAGTTGGTGGCGTTGGTGATGTGACTAGCGATCTACTTGATAAGATGCTAAGCGAAATTCAGCATAGAGGGCCAGATAACACTGATACTTATCATTCCGAAGGCGTCGGGTTAGGCCATGCTAGGCTCAGTATCATAGATTTATCTGAATCGAGTAATCAACCTTTATGGGATACATCTCGAACAGCGTGTATCGTATTTAATGGTGAGATATACAATTATAAGAAGCTTCGAGAAGAACTTTTAGAAGGTGGTGTTTCATTTTCTACTCAAGGTGATGCAGAAGTTCTATTAAATACATACTTGAAATATGGTGTCGAAGGGTTGAAGTCAGTATCAGGTATTTTCTCTTTTGCTATTTGGGTTCCTGAAAGAAAGGAACTTTTCTTAGCTCGTGACCCCTACGGGGTTAAACCTCTTTATTACTTGGAAAGCGAGAATAAACTATACTTCTCCAGTGAGATGAAATCTTTAATCCCTGCAATAGATGGTGAGGTAAGTATAAATAAGAATGCTCTACTAAGAACTTTAATTTGCCTTTGGAGTCCGGGAGAAGAAACCATCATAGCTGGTATTAAAAAGATAAAGCCAGCTTATTATATGAAGGTTTTAAATGGTGCTGTTGAACAATATGACAGTTATTGGGAATGGCCAGATTACAAGCCTAACAACTCCCTATCGGAACAGCAGCACTCAGTTAATACTATTGAGTCAATTGAAAAAGCGGTTGGCGAGCAATTAGTATCGGATGTAGAAGTCGGTACCTTTCTATCTGGCGGATTGGACTCTAGTTTGTTAACTGCTTTAGCATCAAGGGAAATACCTGGAATTAAATCATTTACAATTGACTCGAATGAAGGCTCAAGAGGTAATGATGGTTTCAGTGATGACCTGCCTTATGCAAAGGCAGTAGCTAGTTTCTTGAAGTCCGAACTAAATATATTGAAAGCTTCACCTGATATTACGAAGTTACTACCAAAAATGGTATATCATCTTGATGAACTGCAAGCAGATCCTGCTCCTCTTAATGTGCTGCTTATTTGCGAAGAAGCTAGAAGACAAGGTATAAAAGTTCTTCTTTCAGGTGCTGGTGGTGATGACATATTTTCTGGTTATCGCAGGCATTATGCTGTCACCAAAGAAAAATACTGGGCAGGATTACCAAAAGTAGCCCGTAGGGCTTTAAAAGGTGTAACTAGTAAGTTATCTAAACAGAATCCGTCTTTGCGTCGAGTCTCAAAAGCATTTCAATATGCTGATTTAGAAGGCGACGAACGTTTACTATCTTATTTCTTTTGGCTAGATCCATCTATCGCCAAGGGCTTATTTGTTGCTCCCGAGGAGCTAGTCGAGAAGCCATTTGAGTTCATTACTGATGAACTCAACACGTTAAATTATTCCGATCCTTTAGAGAAAATGTTGTACCTTGAGAGAAAATACTTCTTAGTAGACCATAACTTTAATTATACGGATAAAATGAGTATGGCCGCTGGTGTTGAAGTTCGTGTTCCCTTTCTTGATAAAGGAGTTATCGACGTTGCTTCATCTATCCCAAGTAGTCTTAAACAAAAAGGTAAAGTAGGGAAGTCTATTCTAAAAAAAGCTTCTGAAAGCATTTTGCCTATTGATGTTATTTATAGATCAAAATCCGGGTTTGGAGCACCTCTTCGGAGTTGGTTGAAGAATGAACTTTCCGACATGGTTGATGAGTTATTGAGTCAAGAAAAAATCCAAAGGAGAGGTATATTCAAATATGACGCTGTAAAGGACCTAATTGAAAAGGATCGGAAAGGAATTGCTGATTACTCTTATCCAATATTTGCACTTTTGTGTTTTGAAATTTGGTGTCAGCAGTTTTTGGACTAAATAACTAGTATTATGATTTGAGTTGTTCGGCAATTTAGCGTCGCTCATTGTAGAAGGTTTGGGCGAACGAAATGTTGACATTATTTTTATAGGTGGATCGGTGAAGCAAGTTTTACAAGATATGGCAAATGGTGGCTCTAGTTTAGTGGAAGCCCCAGCTCCAATAGCTACGAATGGGAGTGTGTTGATCGATTCAACAGTTTCTTTAATATCTGCAGGTACGGAGCGTATGCTTGTTGACTTTGGCAAGGCTAGCCTTTTAGATAAAGCACGTCAGCAGCCTGACAAAGTAAAGATGGTTTTAGAAAAGGTCCAAACTGACGGTTTGATGACTACAATTGATGCAGTACAATCAAAGTTAGCTCAACCTTTACCTCTTGGCTACTGCAATGTGGGCACAGTTAACTCGGTTGGAAAAAATGTCGAGGGCTTTAAAACGGGCGATCGAGTTGTTTCTAACGGACCTCATGCTGATGTTGTCAGAGTCTCTAAAAATCTATGTGCACTGATTCCAGATAATGTTTCAGATGAAGAAGCTTCATTTACTGTTGTTGCAAGCATTGGCTTGCAAGGTATTCGATTGGCAGAGCCAACTCTTGGCGAATCTTTTGTTGTAACAGGTGTTGGACTTATTGGTTTGCTTACTGTACAGCTTCTTCGAGCTCAGGGCTGTCGAGTTTTAGCAATAGACTTTGATGACTCAAAACTAGAATTGGCAAAACAGTTTGGTGCGGAAACATGCAACCCTGGACGTGGCGAAGATCCTGTTGCTGCTGGTATGGCGTTTAGCCGTGGCAAAGGAGTCGATGGTGTTATTATAACAGCATCAACTAAATCGAATGACCCTGTTACGCAAGCAGCACGAATGAGTCGGAAGCGGGGACGTATCGTATTGGTTGGTGTTACTGGCTTAGAGTTAAACCGAGCGGACTTTTATGAGAAAGAGCTGACGTTTCAAGTATCATGCTCTTACGGCCCGGGACGATATGATTCAGATTATGAAGATAAGGGTAACGATTACCCATATGCATTCGTACGTTGGACAGAGCAAAGAAACTTTGAAGCCATTTTGGATATGATGGCTTCAGGGCAGATGGATGTTAAGCCTCTTATTTCACATCGCTTCAATTTTGAGGAAGCACCAAAGGCATACGAGCTTCTAACATCGGATAGATCTGCGCTTGGTATTTTGCTCAATTATGGTAGTGAGATAGCACCTCGTCATAAGAAAGTTGTTGAATTAGATTCACGTGTAACTTTCCAAGCTGCTAAACCAATTGTTGGCTTTGTTGGTGCCGGAAACTACGCTTCACGAATGCTCATTCCAGCATTTAAAGCAGGAGGAGCACAGCTTCACACAATTGCTACATCTGGTGGTATCAATGGTGTGACTCATGGTGAAAAAGCTGGTTTTTCAAAGACAACAACAGATACGCAGTCAATGATCATAGATCCAGAGATCAACACTGTTGCTATTGTTACTCGTCATAATAGTCACGCCAAGTTTGTTGCAGAAGCTTTAAATGCAGGAAAACATGTTTTTGTAGAAAAGCCACTAGCGATTTCACTATCGGAGCTCGCTGATGTTGAGGCTGCATATTATTCGAAAACCTCTACTGATGCTGCTCCAAAATTAATGGTTGGCTTTAATCGTCGCTTTTCGCCGCAAGTTCAAAAGATGAAGGAGCTTCTTTCTTCAATTAATGAGCCTAAAACTTTTATGATGACAATGAACGCAGGTGCAATACCTGCCGAACATTGGACTCAAGATAGTAATGTTGGCGGTGGTCGTATTATCGGAGAGGCATGTCATTTTGTTGACTTGATGCGCTTCCTTGCGGGTTCGGAAATCACTTCAGTACAATGCAGAAGGATGGGTGATACAGACAGTGTAGAGATTACAGAGGATAAAGCGGCTATTATTCTAGGCTTTGCTGATGGCTCTTTTGGTACTATCCATTACTTGGCAAATGGTGCAGCTAGTTTTCCTAAAGAGCGAGTTGAGGTTTTTGCCGCTGGTCGAGTTCTTCAATTAGACAATTTCCGAAAATTAAAAGCCTTTGGTTGGCCTGGCTTTTCAAAAATGAACCTGTGGAAACAAGATAAAGGGCAAGCTGACTGTTCCACCGCATTTCTTCAATCGATAGAGAAAGGTATAGATGCCCCGATTCCAGCTAGGGAGTTGTTTGAAGTCGCTAAAGTGACAATTGAAATTGCAGAACAGCTCCGTCGTCAGAAATGATAAGTAAAGACAAGGTTAAGACCGTGCTTAAGCTCGGTGTGCTGAATTTGGCGCGCGTGGCATATTACCAAGTGGGCTTGCGCACGGGCTTAAATCCTGTAAAACGTATTAAAGCGGCCCCAATTTTGGGGCCTTTATTTAACCAAAGTGAAGGCCAGCTAAGTTCAAGTGGTAAAACTGATTATTTGTTTCAGCCATTTGGGTGGAAAAATGCTGTTAAAGTTGATGAAATTCAATGGGATAAAAGTGTTTTAACTGAGGGGAAGTACGAATTCTTTTCTCGTCCTTGGTTCCTGTTATCTGATTTTGGTTCTACAGTCGGGGATATCAAAGGTATCTGGGAAGCATCTCGATTTGATTGGGCTATTGGTTTAGCTATTGAGCATCAAAAAGGCAAAAGTGATGCAGTTCAATTGCTAAATCAAACATGTAGTGATTGGCTTGACAAGAATCCGCCATATATGGGACCTAATTGGAAATGTGGTCAGGAAGCCTCAATTCGTGTAATGCACATAGCTTTTGCAGCAAAGCTGCTTGGTCAAGTTGAAAAGCCTACAGAATCAATTTTGATGTTTGTTAAAGCTCACCTGAAGCGAATAGCACCTACGATGTCTTATGCAGTCGCACAAGATAATAATCATGGAACTTCAGAAGCAGCAGCGCTCTTTATTGGAGGGACTTGGTTAGTTCATTCAGGTGATAAGAAAGCTGAGAAATGGGTTAGGTTGGGGCGAAAATGGTTAGAAAATCGCGCACGTCACTTAATTGAAGAAGATGGGTCTTTTAGCCAATATTCTGTTAACTACCATAGGGTCATGTTAGACACTTACACTATGTCTGAGTTGTGGCGTCGAGAAATGAGCGTGCCTGCTTTTTCTTCGCTACTATATAGTCGCCTTAAAAGCGCTACCAATTGGCTATATCAGCTAACGGATGAAATCTCTGGAGATGCTCCAAATATGGGCCACAATGATGGAGCGAGGTTACTCCCATTAACCGATTCAAGTTATCGGGACTTTCGTCCATCTGTTCAACTTGCTGCGAAAGTTTTCTGTAATAGAGCAGCTTGGCAAAGAAGTGGAGGTTATGACAAAGCTCTTCAGTTTCTTGGTTTATCGAAGCCGACGGAATCATTAGAAAAACAATGCTCATTTCATTTCTCTGATGGTGGCTACTTTGGTTTACGAAATAGAAGTGGGGCCTTTGCGTTTGTAACTTACCCTAAATACAGATTTCGCCCCGCACAGTGTGATGCTCTACATATCGATTTATGGCTCAATGGCGTCAATTTGCTAAGAGACGGTGGTACCTTTAGTTATAATGCTGGCCAAGAATATATAGATTACTACAGTGGGGCTCGGAGCCATAATACCATTGAGTTTGATGGTCGAGATCAAATGCCTCGTGTTGGTCGGTTTTTACTTGGTGAATGGTTAAAGCCAAATTCTGTTCAATGGACACCAGAGATAATGTGTTGCCAAGCGGGGTATAGGGACTATTTAGCCAATCAACATACACGAACAGTTACGCTATCTGAGACAAGCTTACTGGTTGAAGATCAAATATCTGGCTTTGATACAAAGGCTACACTGCGTTGGCGATTAGCGCCTAGTCGCTGGCAATTGATAGGAAACCAAGTTGCCAATGGAGAGCATACAATCAACATTACATGTAGTCATGAGCCAAAATCAATTAAGTTAGTTCAAGGCAAAGAGTCTCGTCATTATTACCGAGAAGAAGATACACCAGTCATAGAAGTAGAAGTTACTTCCGACTGCAAAATAATAACAGAGTACATTTTCATACAATGAATATTTTATACTTCCATCAACATTTTTCGACCCCTAAGGGCTCAACGGGAATCCGATCATATGAGATGGCCAAACGTCTGATCCACCATGGCCATTCGGTTACTATGGTTTGTGGTACATATGGTGGAGGTGAAACAGGTTTAGTCGGCTCATTTGCAAAAGGTAAGCGGGAAGGTTACGTCGACGGTATTAGGATAATTGAGTTTGATCTTGCTTACTCAAATGCAGACAGTTTTCTTACACGAACTATGACGTTTGTTAAGTTTGCATTGAAGAGCATCGGATTAGCTTTTACAGAAAAGTATGACGTTTTATTTGCCACAACGACACCACTTACGGCAGGTCTTCCTGGAATTTTCGCTCGTTGGTTAAGAGGGAAACCGTTTGTTTTTGAAGTTCGAGACTTGTGGCCTGAACTGCCTAAAGAGATGGGGGTAATAAAAAATCCAGTCGTTTTAGGTCTAATGTCTATATTGGAGTGGGCATCTTACCGAAGTGCTCACCGTTGTATAGGGCTATCTCCGGGTATAGTCGAGGGAATAAGAAAACGCGGTGTAAACCCCTCTAAAATTAGGCTGGTGCCTAACGGATGTGATTTATCTATTTTCGGTAAAGTTGTGAACCCTTGGCGCCCCCAAGGTATATCCGATAGTGACCTAATGGCAGTGTTTACTGGTACTCATGGCGTTGCGAATGGTCTTGATGCGGTTATTGATGTCGCTCAAGAACTCAAAACTAGAGGGCGAAGTGATATCAAGCTGGTCTTAGTTGGCCAAGGAAAATTAAAATCTGAGCTTGAATTGCGGGCAAAAAAATTGGATTTAGATAATGTTATTTTCCATCCACCAGTTAATAAAGAAAAATTAGCGGGGCTGATGGAGAGTGCTGACATTGGTATGCAGTTACTTGCTAACATTCCCGCTTTTTATTTCGGGACATCACCAAATAAATTCTTCGATTATATCTCAGCGGGTTTGCCTGTTCTAAACAACTACCCAGGTTGGTTAGCTGGTATGATTCAAGAAATGAATTGTGGCTACACGGTTGAGCCAGAGAACTCTTTGGAATTTGCTAAGGCACTTGAACATGCCGCAGATAATAGGGATTGTTTAGTCGAAATGGGAGTGAATGCCCGCCTGTTAGCAGAAAGTGAGTTTGATCGTAAGCTGCTTGCTGATAGATGGGTTTCATGGGTTGTGGATTCAGACACTGGCAGTGGAGTGAGACGTGAAAAGGTTATTTGATTTTTTTGCATCGTTGTGCGGTTTGATGGTGTTGGTACCTGTTATTGCTTTAGTCGCGTGGAAAATCCGGAATAACTTAGGTTCTCCGGTGTTATTTCGACAAACACGTCCAGGGCTTGATGGTAAGCCATTTGAAATGGTGAAGTTTAGGACGATGAAAGATGCTGTAGATAAGGATGGAGTCCCTCTTCCTGACTCAGAACGAATGACATCATTTGGTGTTAAGTTAAGAAATACAAGCCTAGATGAATTGCCAGAGCTTTGGAACGTTCTAAAGGGGGACATGAGTTTAGTCGGTCCTCGACCTCTTCTTATGCAGTACCTTCCCCTTTACAACGAAGAACAAGCACGTCGCCATGAAGCGAAACCAGGTGTGACTGGTTGGGCTCAAATTAACGGACGTAATGCGATTAGTTGGGACGATAAATTCAAGCTAGACGTTTGGTATGTCGACAATCGTACATTCTGGCTAGATATTAAAATTATTTTCTTAACGATCAAAAAGGTGTTTGTAAAAGAGGGTATTTCAGCAGATAACCATGTGACTATTGAACCTTTTAAGGGCAATACGAGTGAGTAAATGTGCAATTTTGGGTGCTAGTGGTCATGGTAAAGTTATTGCAGAAATTGCGGAACTTAATGGCTATAACAGCATTTGTTTCTTTGATGACCGTTGGCCTGAGGTTTCTCAGGTTGCTCATTGGCAAGTTATTGGAACGACAAAGCAATTGCTGGAAAATTGTTCGTGTTTCGATGCTGTTATTGTCGCCATTGGCCATAATCAGACCCGAATTGAAAAGCAGTCCCTCCTTTCTCAAAAAGGTGCTCACTTTCCTACATTTACTCACCCAACCGCGACTGTAAGCCAATACTCTCAAATAGGCGAGGGAACCGTTGTCATGGCGGGGGCCGTTATTAATCCATTTTCTACTATTGGACCTAGCTGTATAATCAACACGTCAGCCACAATTGATCATGATTGCGTATTGGATGAGGGAGTTCATATTAGCCCTGGAGCTAATATGGCCGGAGGAGTTCATGTAGGCGTAGGAAGCTGGGTTGGCATCGGTGCGAGCGTAAAGCAATTAATAAAAATTGGTAATTATGCAGTTATTGCAGCGGGAGCTGCGGTAACACGAGATGTGCTCGACGAGCAAATTGTGGCCGGAGTTCCTGCTCGACCACTTATTATTAAGGATTAGAAAAGTGTTAAATACTCCTTTTTCCGCGTGGCCTTCGTTCACCCAAGAAGAAGCGGATGCTGTTAGTAAAGTGCTGCTTTCAAATGAAGTTAACTATTGGACAGGTCAAGAAGGGCGTCAGTTTGAAAAAGAGTTTGCGGCTTGGGTTGATTGCGATTATGCCGTAGCTTTGGGAAATGGAACCCTGGCATTAGACGTTGCTTTAAAAGCACTGGGGGTTGGTCAAGGCGATGAAGTAATTACTACCTCAAGGACTTTTTTAGCATCAGCATCCTCTATAGTCACAGTGGGAGCTAAACCAATTTTTGCAGATGTTGACCTTAATAGCCAAAATATAACTGCCGAAACAATTAAAGCAGTGTTAACGGAGAAAACTAAAGCTGTCATCGTTGTACACCTTGCCGGAATGCCCGCTGAGATGGATGCAATTATGGATCTGTCTGATAAACATGGTTTCAAAGTTATAGAAGATTGCGCTCAAGCTCACGGTGCAAAATACAAAGGTCGCAGTGTAGGTACTATTGGTCATATTGGAGCTTGGTCTTTCTGTCAAGATAAGATCATGACGACTGGTGGTGAAGGGGGGATGGTCACGACGAATGACAAAGAACTTTGGTCTTTTATGTGGTCATACAAAGATCATGGTAAGAGTTTCGATGCTATCTACAACCGAGAACACCCTCCAGGTTTCCGTTGGCTTCATGAGAGTTTTGGTACCAACTGGCGCATGACAGAAATGCAAGCGGTGATAGGCCGTATTCAAATCCGCAGAATGGCGGAGTGGACAGCAAAACGCCAGAAAAATGCTTCAGCTATTGAGACTGCAGTAGCAGGACTCCCAATTGTTCGTAGTGTGGAAATACCTGAATACATTCAACATGCTGAATACAAACATTATATATTCATTCAGGAGAAGTTTCTTAAATCGGGGTGGACACGAGATAAAATAATAAAGGCTATTGTTGAGCAAGGTGTACCTGCTTACCAAGGAAGTTGTTCTGAAGTGTATAATGAGAGGGCGTTTGATGGTACAGGGTTTCGACCTAAAGAACCTTTGTGGAATGCGATTCAGTTAGGAGAAACAAGCATTATGTTCCTTGTACACCCTACCCTTACCCAGTCAGAGGTTCACTTTATGAGTAGAGTAATTAGAACAGTTTTGTTAGAAGCACAGGCTTAATAACACTTGTTACATACCTTCTTTAACGCCAGTTTAATGCTGGCGTAAATTTTTATTAGAGAACAACATGGCTAGACTTAACTATATATGGAATTTGTCAAGATTACATAAGCGGCTAATTAGTGTAATAGTCGATTCCATATTTATTATTGGATCATTTTATATTGCCTATTGGGCACGTATAGGGACTGTTATTGCAATTGACAGTTCAGCTGTGCAGTACGCCATTCTTGGGACCTTGGTAATTACTGTCACTGCATTCACTAAGCTGGGCCTATACCGAGCGGTTTTACGATACCTTACGTTCCACGCACTAGCCGTTGTGAGTATCGGAACGGCAATATCTGCGTTTTCGGTCGCAGTGCTAGCCTTTTATTTCGATGCGCCAATTCCACGTTCTGTCCCTGTTATCTATGGTGCTTTTTTATGTTTGCTGTGCGGTGGTTCTAGGTTGATTGTTAGAGTCCTAGTAGCACAAGCCAACAGCAAAGGAAGTAAACGTGTCTTAATTTATGGAGCAGGCTCTGCTGGCCGTCAACTTGCGTTGGCAATGAGAAATTCGGAAACACATAAAGTTGTAGGCTTTATAGATGAAGATAAAACACTTGAAAATACGATGGTCTTGGGACTTAACGTTTGTGATATAGAAGGGGCGGCTAAGTTGCTCAAGAAGCATGATGTTAGTCAGATACTTTTAGCAGTCCCAAGTGCATCTAGAGCTCGTAGAAAAGAGATTCTTGAGTTACTAGTACCGCTTTCCGCAGAAGTACTAACTGTTCCTGATATGCAGGATATTGTCGAAGGTAAAGCCAATATTGACGAGTTGAAGGATGTACCTATTGAAGACCTTTTAGGGCGTGACCCTGTTGTGCCTCAACAATCTTTGATGGAGTCTAATATCAAAAATAAAGTTGTTATGGTGACTGGTGCCGGTGGTTCAATTGGCTCTGAACTTTGTAGGCAAATTATCTTGCTAGAACCAAAAGCACTAATCTTATTTGAGCTTTCTGAGTTTGGCTTATATCAAGTAGATCGTGAGCTTTCCATGATCGCACGGAGTAAAAAACTCCCGGTAAAGGTCATACCACTGCTTGGTTCTGTCCAGAATGAAAATAGACTAGTTACAGCGATGAAAACTTATGACGTTGATACTGTATATCACGCGGCAGCTTATAAGCATGTTCCACTTGTGGAATATAATGTTGTCGAAGGGGTCCGGAACAATGTGTTTGGTACTTATTATACTGCGAAAGCTGCTATTGACGTTGGGGTTGAATCGTTTGTCCTAGTTTCTACTGATAAAGCTGTACGACCGACAAATGTTATGGGAGCAACCAAGAGAATGGCTGAGCTAGCTTTGCAGGCTTTATCTGAAGAAGAAAATATCAAGAACAATGGAACTAGGTTTTCTATGGTTCGGTTTGGTAACGTATTGGGTTCTTCAGGGTCGGTTATTCCTTTGTTTAAAAAGCAGATTGCTCTTGGTGGGCCAGTCACGGTAACTCATAAGGACATTATTCGATACTTTATGACCATTCCGGAAGCTGCGCAGTTAGTTATTCAGGCTGGAGCTATGAGTAAAGGGGGGGATGTCTTTGTTCTAGATATGGGAGAGCCTGTACGTATAACGGACTTAGCTGAGAATTTGATTAAGTTGTCTGGTCTTGAAGTTAAGAATGATGAGCACCCGTATGGAGATATTGAAATTCAATTTTCTGGCTTACGACCAGGAGAAAAATTGTATGAAGAACTATTAATTGGTGAACGAGTAGGCACGACGGCTCATAGCCGTATTATGACAGCACAAGAGGACTTCTTGCCTGCTATTGAGTACGATGAGCTATTAGGTCGTCTTGATGTGGCTTGTCATGATATGCGACATGATGAGATTAGACAACTGTTGCTCAAGGCGCCGACAGGTTTCCAGCCGACGGATGGTATTAGTGATTTAGTTTGGAATGAAAAAAACGGAGTATAAAGTGAACCAAAATATTCAAGATATAATTATTAACTTTCCGAAGGTTAGACCAAAATTAAGTGATCAATATAGAAAAGTGTTAAAGGATGAATATGGGAAAAATAGGGAAGGTCAACTAGGGTACATATCTAAGCTAGCTAATAAATTAGAGTCTTGGATGCATTTTCAAGTTTCAAAGAATCAACTAAAAGGTAAAGTACTTGAAGTTGGTGCAGGTACGCTGAATCATTTATCTTATGAAACTAGATATCAACTGTACGATATAGTTGAGCCTTATGCTGAACTTTATCAAAATAAGCATGAAATATTGAATAGAGTGAACAAATGTTATTCATATTTGTCTGACATACCAGAAGATACGAAGTATGACAGAGTCATTTCAATTGCAACTCTTGAGCATATGGTTGATTTACCTAATGAGTTAAGACAGATTAAACGCCTATTAAAGCCAAACGGTGTGATAGAGATGGCGATACCTTCTGAAGGCGGTGCCTTATGGGGGCTTTCATGGCGTTTAACGACTGGTGTTAGTTTCAGGTTAAGAACTGGTCTGTCTTATAAAAAGATAATGAAGCACGAACATGTAAACACCGAAAATGAAATAATACAACTAATTGGCCATTATTTCGATGATGTTGAAGTTAAAAGGTTCCCACTTAATCATAAGCATCTGAGCTTTTACACCTATATAACTGCAACGTTATAGATTTATACCTTGATAAAATACAATAAAATTATGATGAATTGCGTGGATTTCAAAAAACTAACAGTCATTGTGCCAGTGTACAATGAGTCTGACTCACTAAATAATTCGATGTCATCACTGTTGGAAACTTTAGAGCAAGTAGAGTGTGATTGCCGTTTATTACTTGTTGATGATGGTTCTCAAGATGATTCCTGGGCTCAAATAGATAGCTTTGTTAAACTCAACAGTTGTGTTTCTGCGATTAAACTTTCGAAAAATTATGGTAAAGATAAAGCTATTTTAGCTGGTCTAGAATATGAAGATAGCGATTTATACTTAGTTATTGATTCTGATGGTGAGCATCCATTTGACCGTATTGTGGATTTTTTTTCCACAATGAAGGAAAAAAAATGGGATATAGTACATGGGATTAAGAAAGGACGCAGAGGGAGTTCTTTTTATAAATTCCTAGCTAGGAGTTACAATAAAGTGTTTCATTCCTTTACCAATGTACACCTTCTTGAATCTAGTGATTTTAAACTTTTTAATCGTAAAGTCAGAAATTCTGTAATCTCATACGGAGATATTGACTTCTTTTTTCGTGCCGTATGCCAGGATGTAGGTTTTAGATCGACTACAATTGAGTTCAGTGAGAACCAAAGAGAACAAGGGCAAAGTTCTTGGAGTTTGATTCGGTTATTCTCTTTTGCTTTCAATTCAATCGTATCGTTTTCTCATATACCTTTGTATCTTATTTTATTCCTAGGCTTGATCTCTATTCTTGTGTGTACGGTTTTGAGCATAAAACTGGCATTTCAATATTTAATTTACAACAATGTACCAGAAGGTTATACGACCATTATCCTATTATCTTCAGGAGCTATAGGGATAACGATGATATCTTTAGGAGTGGTTGGTGTTTATCTATCAAAAATATTTGACCTCACTAAGAATCGGCCTAGGTATATCATCGAAAGTTCAATTGGAGAAAATGAATGATATTTCATGATTTGACACTTATCTATGGCTTAAGTGTTTTTAGTATCATGCTTCTATTAGGTTATTTCTTCAAGCTTGGTGGGGGTGTTATATCATCAGTTGTTGTTTTTCTTATTATTGCTGTCTCGGCAAATTTGTCTTTTTATATTTTATACTTTTTTGAATGTGATGTGTCATTCTTTCCTCTAATATCCTTTCTTACTTTTATTTCGATATTGTTTTTTCTAAAAAAAATAGGCGTGGAAGGTGGTGTTGAATTTGAATCGAGAACACACATTCTAGAGACCTGTTTTTTCATAGGAATTTTTTTAATTGTTTTCTTTGTTAGAACTTTGTTTGTCCATGAGGCTTCAGCAGGGACACAATTCTTTCAAGCTTGGAATCCATTGTATGTGAAATATATAATGGATAATGGGACGTTCTACTTTGATTCTAGAGAGTATTTAAAAGATGGTTTTTTGATTAGCGGCTCTTATTATGCCCCGAATACCTTTGGTTTGGTGTTGTTAAGTGGTTTTTTTTTAGATTTATCTGTTAAAGATCTATTTTATTTTTACAATGCACTTAATGCACTTTCAGTTGTTTATTCTTTTTATGTGGCATTATATTTTGTAAGAAATAAACACACTGTAATGCCGCAGGTTATTTTCTTTGTAACTGTAATATTATTTTTATTTCTTGATGGAAACGTAAGGTTATGGTTTTCCTCAAATGCATCCGAAGAGCTGTTTTTCTTGCCTCTGCTTTTGTCGACCTATTACTTATATATTGGTATTCTTAACGAAAATAAAAAAAAATTTGTTTTAGCGATTGTCTTTTGTTCTTTTTCTGTTCATGGAAGAAATTATGGTCTATTTTTCCTTTTGTGTTATGCGGTTTTGTACTTCTTGCTATTCTATCGAGCAACTTCGCGTTCTAAGCAGTTAATTTATTTATTTAAAGATATTAAAGCTTATTGGCCTGCGGTAATTGTTATTTTTGTTATAGTATCAAAAGAAGTCGGTCAGATATTAATTCATGGTTTAAGGTTTCCAAGGCAAAATGTTGTCGATATATATAGCTACACACTAGAGTCATTTTTAGGGGGGGGGGTTTCTTCGTTTTCCATTGGATATTTTAAGGGGGGCTATTATTACAACCCAGCCTCCGTGTACTTGTTAGGCTTGCTTCTTATATTTTTATTTGTAACCTATCTATCTAGAATGAATGAGGTGAAAATTGACAGGAAAATGGTTTTCTTGTTCTTCTTTCCTGTCTTAACTGTGCTTATCCCACTACTATTGGAGGTTACAACTCAATATCGTAAAAATGTCTACTTTTCAAAGCTATATATACACAATTATCTTTTGTTTATAATGTTCCCGTCTTTTATGCTTGGGTGTTTTTCTAATATCTATATAATAAGTAATTTTCATAAAAAAGGGTTAAAATACTACACCGGATTGTATTTATTTTTTATGTCAATTTCACTAATCTTTATGTTTCACAAACCTGGTATCCGGCATTCTTCTATAGAGCAAGGGATAAAACATACCTTAACTGGTGTGAAAAATAGAATGAATAGTAACACGCTTTACTTGAGGCATGAAGAAGGTCTTCTGGAACAAATAAAAGAATCATATACAGAAGAACAACTTGAAGAAATTATAAATAATCCCGTTATATATATGTATTATGAGCCAGGCTTGACGTTTAGATATTTCTTTGGAGGCGACTTTTCTAATGACATTGATTTTTGGAGCCCTGCATTTATTAGACTCTTAAATGATGAAGGCAGTTTCAAAAATGCAATTTGTCGATTAGGTAAAGCAAATATTCTAGCTTATCATGTAAATGGGGATTTCCTTAAGTACAATAAATTTAATGGTAATGTCATATCTAATGAAAAGTATGAAAAAATAAATGAATTCTTAAAGTCTGACAAAGTTATAGAATTGGCAAGTTTTCATGATTTGACCCTGTATACGACTAAATATGAATACTGTTGAGAGGGCGTGTAAGTTTTTTTAACAATTAAAGCTCATTTTATTATGAGCTTTAATTGTATTGATTTTGGTGTTTTATATAGGTATTAATAATACTTCTGTTAGAGTGATGGTTTGTTAACTGGATTTATCTCTTTTTTTAGTTGCACTATCCGAGGATGAGTCGGAAAACTATTTGCTTGAAGGGATATGTGCCACTAGTAAGCCTATTGTAACAATAACAATACCTAGTATTCCTTGCTTGGAAATGGGTTCACCAAACACAACCCTCCCAGTAATAACTAAAGATATAGGAAGAAGGGATGTCATTATTCCTGCCCATACCAAAGAGTTATTTTTAAGAATAATTAGCCAAGATACGATGCTAGATACTTGGAAAATAAAGCCTAGCGCCAAAAGCGAAAGGCTTTTATAGTCACTAATTATTGATAGCAATCCTGTTGAACTTGCAAGAGACTTCTTATATAAAGTTTGGGAAAGTAAGTTGGACAATAAAAACACAAACAAGCTTAACCATGTCAGATTTGTAGGCATATTACGACCAGTAAAGTTAAACGGTTATATGCACAATGTAAAATAAATTACAGTCATACAGTGGTAATTTCAAAGGTTCCCATTGGACATTCAGTTTTTTAGGAAAGTAAAAGTCTATCAATGTTTTCAAGTTACCAATTGAATTTATATGCTCTCTAGCGTTTATATAATTATAGTCTAATCCAGCAGAGGTAAATTTATCTTTAGCTCTCAAGCTTTGACCTAGTCGCCATGCAAAACCTGGGTCACATGGGAGGAGGATGCTTAAAACACCGCCCGGCTTTAGTACTCTAGCCCATTCTCTTAGCACGGTATGTGGACTAGGGAGATGTTCAAGTATATGTGCGGCGATTACTCTATCAAACTCGTTATCACTATATGATAGTTTAGTAGCATCTTGAATATTAACTTCTACTTTAGGGTTATTATGATTAGCAGCCTCTAGCATATCAGCCCTAAGGTCGGTCATCACATAACGGTCGTAACTATGGGTTACATGTTCAATATGTTGACCATTCCCTGCTCCGACTTCAAGCACTTGGGAGAAGTGTGTATTCGAGTCAAAAATTTCTTCTAACCATTTATGGCTTTTTTTCAAGAAGTAAGCAGCAGCGCCTTTTTGATAATTTGCCATGTTGTATATTTTAGACCATGATTTCATGTATGACTCATAGTCCACTTCAGGCCTGATATTCTTCAAAATTAAATCCTTATACTGATTGAGTGCTTTACTTGAATAGAGTATGTACTATTGTTCTCTTAAAATTAGTTCTCAGTAGCATTATGCTATAAAATCTGCTTCAACACTCGATCTGCTTTAACACGGGTAATCTTACGCATCAGCTTTTGCACCACATCTGGGTAATCTTCAAACTTCTCTAACTGTCTGTATGTGCAGATTAGGTCAGTGTGTTGAAGAATATTTTCCACCTCTTTTTCAAACTGAGGTGTTAGATGGTGATAGTTATCTTGAATGAAGATAGCGTTTTCTAAATCTAGCTTCCAAGCTCGTGGGTTAAGGTTATTGCCCGTAATCAGCATATAACGCTTATCGACCCAAATGCCTTTTAAGTGGAAGCTGTTTTCTTCGTGTTTCCAAAGGTGGATAGATAGCTTACGGCTAGCAATATTCGCCTCATTCGCTTTGGCAAATTGGCGTAAGTTACGTTCATACAAGTAAGGTAAGCCACCAATGGTGCGGAAATCTTCTTCTGGTGAGATATAGAAGTCATTAGCCGTCTTATCACCAACAACAATTGTGACTTTTACGCCACGTTTGATTGCCTTCTTCACTTCTTTTGCCACGCTGCGTGGGAAGTTAAAGTAAGGCGTACAAATGAAGATCTCATCTTTTGCTTGGGCAAGAAGCTGGTTGATACCTTGGTTTAGCTTGTTACGCTTTTTACCGACACCCACGATAGGAGTGACAGCGACTTGTTCAGCAGAAACTTCTTGAGACTCAAATTTGTAATTCGATTTTGCTAACGATGCTCGTAGCTGGCGAATTTGCGCTTTGATCTCTTTGGTTTCAGGCTTACTTGGGCAGGCTAAGTCATTTACCGCAGGGTGATCAATCATCTCTGATTGAATGAACTCGACCATACTGTCTGCCAGTGCTTTGTTATTAAGCACATGGTAGCGGTCAAAGCGGTAACGATCTTTATAGTTCAGGTAGATATTGTTTAAGCTTGCGCCACTGTAGATCACCTGATCATCAACAATAAAGCCTTTGAGGTGCAGTACACCAAATACTTCGCGGCCACGAACAGGAATTCCGTAAACTGGGATCTTATGTTCGTGGTTCTCGGCAAATGACTTATACATTGCTGCATTGGTTTCGCCAGGCTCTGCACCGATCAAACCGCGTTGAGCGCGGTGCCAGTCGACACAAACATTTATGTCGAGCCCTGGGTTACGCTGCTTTGCATGATAAAGCTCAGTTAGGATCTCTCGGCCGGCTTCATCATCTTCTAAGTAAAGGGCAACAAGATAGATTCGTTTGCTTGCTTGACGAATCGCTTCAATTAAACGAGTTCGAAAATCTCTAGCGGCGTAGAGGGTTTCAAACTGCGCTGGATCTTGCGCCAAAGTAGGAAGTTGTTCGAATAAATTCCTAGGAGTCATCATGTTGGATGGGTAACCTTTACTTAAAGTGGACAGGGATATTAGCAAAAGAACGAAAAAGTTGCGAGTGACCTACAGCTCGCGGCTAGAAGCTCGTAAACTAATTTCACCACCTATGTAGCTCTCGATACCCTGTTCCGTTTCTAGTAATACTGCGCCTTGCTCATTGATGCCTTTTGCGATACCGGTAACTTCACGTGGGCCCATGATAAGTTTAATCGGGCGGCCTAAGAAATTATCTAGCCTATTCCAGCGTTCAACAAAGCCGGACATGCCTTGCATTTCATAATCAGCTAACGCGTTATGCAGCGTTTTAATCATAGATATAGCGAGTTGGTTGCGGTCAATTTCTTGGTTCTCAGAGACTTCAGAAAGGCTTGCCCATGGTTGGGTGATACCTTCAGTGCTCTCTGGCATCATTAAGTTCATGCCCATGCCAATTACTAAGTTTGCCGCAGCGCCTGCTTGACCTGACATCTCGACCAAAATACCAGCAAGTTTTCTATCCTGATAATAAAGATCATTTGGCCATTTGAGTTTTACACCTTCTAAACCAATCTCTTCTAGTGCTTCAACAATGGCGACGCCTACTACTAGGCTTAACCCCATCGCGGCAGCCATACCTGCATCTAAGCGCCAAAACATCGATAGGTATAGATTAGAACCAAAAGGGGAAACCCACTCTCGGCCACGACGTCCGCGTCCTTTAGCCTGATATTCAGCTAAACATACTGTTCCGGAATCTAAGCTGTCCGCTCGCTCAAGTAAGTATTGGTTGGTCGAATCAATAATAGGAATCAGCTCTACGGGCGTCGTTAAAGCTTGGTTTAATACTTCCTGAACAAGCAACTGCATTGGCTTCGCAAGTTGGTAGCCTTTGCCTTGTACGCGAAAGATATCGACGCCCCACTCTTGAATGCCTTTGATATGTTTGCTCACGGCCGCGCGAGAAATGCCCAGATGCTCACCAAGCTCTTCACCTGAGTGAAAGCCACCTTGGGAAAGAGTTTTTAATATCGATAATTTTGCAGAGTGCTCCTTCATGAATGCTTCTCCAAGATGTCTTGTAAGTAGGTTTCTTGTTTCGCGCCCATAAAGCGAACTTCATGTTCAAGCTCTATTTGATAGCGATTTAACACTGCAGTTCGAACCTTAGCGGCAAGTTGAATAACGTCTTCTGCTGTTGCATTGTTTTGGTTGATAAGTACGAGCGCTTGCATTGGGTGAACCTGAGCGCCACCAACTGACGTGCCTTTTAGCTGACATTGATCGATCAACCAGCCAGCGGCGACTTTCATTCCATTATCAGCAGGGTAGGCAACAATATCGGAAAATTGATTCTTTAATTGCTCAAAGTGGTCTTTAGAAATGACCGGGTTTTTGAAGAAACTACCGGCATTGCCTGTTACAGCTGGGTCAGGGAGTTTCTTCATACGAATTTGGCGTACGCGATCAAATATCTGTTGGGCAGTAAGGTCTAAAGAAGCCAAAGATCTAAGAGGCCCATACTCGATATTTGGTTGCCAATCTTTAGCGAGTTTAAGGCCAACCGCAATGATCACAGCCTTTTGATACAAAGAGTGTTTAAAAATAGAGTCGCGGTAACCAAATTGACACTCCGCTGCGCTTAGTCGCTTAACTGTAAGGCTTTCCAAGCAGAGAACATCTACATACTCACAAATATCTTTTAGCTCAACACCATAAGCACCAATGTTCTGGATGGGTGCACTACCGGCACAACCCGGGATAAGAGCTAAGTTTTCTAAACCTGGATAACCACTTTCAACCGTCCACTGGACAAGAGAAGGCCAATCTTCACCACCAGAGATATGCAAATGCCAGTGAGTGTCAGATTCAGTCACTTCTTTGCCAAGTAATGAATTGATGATCACCATGCCTTGGTACTTTTCAGTAAAGAGCATATTACTGCCTTTACCCAGCACGAGCTTAGGTAAAGCGCTCCATTCCGCATTCAGGTAGACCTGTTTTAGCTCATCAATAGAGTTGATCTCAACAAGGAAGGCGCACTGCTGAGAAATGGAAAAAGTATGATAAGGACGTAGGTCGGCGTTAGCTGTAATTTGCATTGGTTTTATCGAGTAATCTAAACTGCGCTCATTCTACCTCAAATCGAGATTGGTGATAATGAGTGCAATGCAGATTGAGCAACTGGACCCGATGAAGCTTCCTTTAGTCGCGAGGCTATATAAATCCTTTTATCCATCCGGCAAGGCCAAAAAGGATGAGCTAACTTTGGTCGGCTACACGGAAAACCAAATGGCTGCTGTTGTCCGTTTTCGAACTATTGAACAATATCGATTATTGACGGGGATGCTTGTTGTCCCTGATTTTAGGGGGCAAGGGCTTGGACATGAACTGATGTGTTATTGTTTGCAGTATGTGCTCGCTGAGGGCGATTATTGCTTTGCCTATCAGCACCTTGAAGGCTTTTATGCGCAGCATGGCTTTAAAACAATAAGTAAAGATGAACTTCCTAACTCTTTTAAGGTATTGTTTGAACGTTACAGTAAAACCAAAGCTCTTACACCAATGAAATTTATGACGAGCTAGCTTCTTATGATCGTTAATCTTGTGAGAAAAGGTCGTTTCTCTTGATTTGTCTTAAAAATGAGACTTCTTGATGTGTTGAGTTTATTTCTCTCTAAGCTCGCCTATTCTTAAAGAGTAGTTGATGATTTTATCATCGTTGGAGGCAGCCCATGAGAACACCATTAATCAATCAAACATTACCTTCTTTCGATGAGTTGATGGAACTAGCTAACAACAATCCAGAAGCTTTTTCTCAGCTGAAGCATGATATGTGTGAAGAGATGATTCTCTCCGCTTCAGAAGAGATGCAAGAGAGGTTGTGGGCGCAGCAAAGTCATATCGACCGCGTAGTTAGTAACTCCAAAAACCCCAATCATGCTAATGTCATTTTGATGCGTGAATTGGTTTCCCAAATAGTTAAGTTTCAAGATGTATTAGATGGAGATGTTGTTGAATCAGACAAACAATCTTTAGCTGATATTATCTCGTTAGATGAGTGGCGTTAACGTTGAGCAGACTGTGCGCATCCTATTCGCTATGGTAGACTCTAGTTAGTATAAATCTAGTACCATTCTAGGTGCTGTAGTTAATTAAAGGACTATCAGTGAACGAGCAAAACCAATCCCCTATTGCTAACCAGCAATATTCTCCTCAAGTACCGTCTTCTTTTCAAAGTGATGAAATTGATCTTAGAGAACTTTTTAAGGCTCTTTGGGATGGTAAGTTTATTATTATCGTTACAACTATGTTGTTTGCCGTAGGGGCCGGTATTTTTGCACTAAAGCAACCTAATGTTTATCAGTCTCAAGCATCTTTTGTTTTTGAAGAAGCGTTTTATGGCTCCCAAAGTATCTCGGAGCCAAGGATCTCTCCACAGTTATTTAGTAGCAGTGAGGTTAAAAAAATGATGGTCGCTGATTTTTCTGCGGATGCATCAGTGTTGAATGGGGTTAGTGTTTCGTATAACAAGCGAGAAAAAAGTATAACCGTATCCAAAATAGCTCAGGATCCAAAAGCAGCCTTTGATGGCGTGGCTAGCTTCTCTCTTAATTTTAATAAAGTTTTAAAGTCTATAGAGCTTGAAAAAGTGCGTACTTCTATTGATGCATTTGAGTATCAAGAAAATGTACCTTCTTTGAAAACTCAAGAATATTTGGATGAACTCTTAGGTCAGCAATTATTTAAAGAAGCATTGCTACAAAGCCCTAATTCCAAGCTAGTTACCCAAACAAGCGAAGCAGTTATGCCGACATCACATATTAAACCTAAGCGCGCTTTGATTGTAGTTCTAGGCACATTGCTCGGTGGTATCCTAGGTGTTGCAATTGTATTAGTCCGTTTTGCTTTTCGTCGTGAAGATGACTAAATAGAGTTACGCTCATCTAATTGACATGCTCCACTTACGTTACGGTTAGTGGGGCACTTTTGGTTTTAGAGTTAGAATAGTTTAAAAACTGCATCTCTGAATCCGATCACAAAAAAACTTCCCTTGCCCCTTGGGTTTAATCAATCCGTCCCTCATATAGTTACCACAAGGCTTTGAAAGCTGTTTATCAAACAAACATGGAAATTTTCAGGAGAGACACCCGATGAATATTCGTCCATTACACGACCGAGTTATCGTTGAACGCCAAGAAGTTGAATCTAAGTCAGCTGGTGGCATCGTTCTAACTGGTTCTGCTGCAGAGAAATCGACTCGCGGCGTAGTTCTAGCTGTAGGTAAAGGCCGCATTCTAGAAAACGGTACAGTGCTACCGTTGGACGTAAAAGTTGGCGACACGGTTATCTTCGCTGAAGGTTACGGTACTAAGACTGAAAAAATCGACGGTAAAGAAGTGCTAGTTATGTCTGAAAACGACATCATGGCAATCGTTGAGTAATAGCAATCATTGAGTAGTTTTTTGCTCAGATTCAAATATTAGCCTATGCAAATACCATTCATTCGAGAAACGGAAAATTGCGCTGAAAAAATCCACTAGAACAAGGCAAGAATTGAAGTCTACTAGTGGGTCTAATTGCGAAATTCTTAACGCAGTTATAGAGGATTTTAGCAAGCAAGAACGATTATAGAATGGATGATATTGGCATCATTAAACAAAGAATTTAAAGGAAATAAAAGATGGCTGCTAAAGACGTTAAATTTGGTAACGACGCACGCGTAAAAATGCTTGAAGGTGTAAACGTTCTAGCTGACGCAGTAAAAGTAACACTAGGTCCTAAGGGGCGTAACGTAGTTCTAGACAAATCTTTCGGTGCACCAACGATTACTAAAGATGGTGTATCTGTAGCGCGCGAAATCGAACTTGAAGACAAGTTCCAAAACATGGGCGCACAAATGGTTAAAGAGGTAGCGTCTCAAGCAAACGACGCTGCGGGTGACGGTACAACGACAGCAACAGTACTTGCTCAAGCTATCGTTAACGAAGGCCTTAAAGCGGTCGCTGCAGGCATGAACCCAATGGACCTTAAGCGTGGCATCGACAAAGCGGTAGTTGCTGCGGTTGAAGAGCTAAAAGCGCTATCTGTTCCATGTGCAGATACGAAAGCAATTGCACAGGTGGGTACTATTTCTGCGAACTCTGACGCAACAGTAGGTAACATTATTGCTGAAGCGATGGAAAAAGTTGGTCGTGATGGCGTTATCACTGTTGAAGAAGGTCAGGCTCTACAAGATGAGCTAGACGTCGTAGAAGGTATGCAGTTCGATCGTGGTTACCTATCTCCTTACTTTATCAACAACCAAGAAGCTGGCAGCGTTGATCTAGAAAGCCCATTCATTCTACTAATCGATAAGAAAGTATCGAACATCCGCGAACTTCTTCCTACTCTGGAAGCGGTAGCGAAAGCATCTCGTCCACTTCTCATCATCGCTGAAGATGTAGAAGGCGAAGCGCTAGCAACTCTAGTTGTAAACAACATGCGTGGCATCGTGAAAGTAGCGGCTGTAAAAGCACCTGGTTTTGGTGACCGTCGTAAAGCAATGCTACAAGACATTGCTATCCTAACTGGCGGTACAGTGATCTCTGAAGAGATCGGTCTAGAGTTAGAGAAAGTGGTTCTAGAAGACCTAGGTCAAGCTAAGCGCGTAACTATCACCAAAGAAAACTCTACTATTATCGATGGTGCAGGTGAAGAAGCAATGATCCAAGGTCGTGTTGCTCAAATCCGTCAGCAAATCGAAGAAGCAACTTCAGATTACGACAAAGAGAAACTACAAGAGCGCGTTGCTAAGCTAGCAGGCGGTGTTGCAGTAATCAAAGTTGGTGCAGCAACTGAAGTTGAAATGAAAGAGAAGAAAGACCGCGTTGAAGATGCACTTCACGCAACTCGCGCAGCGGTTGAAGAAGGTGTGGTTGCTGGTGGTGGTGTAGCGCTTATTCGCGCAGCATCTAAAGTTGCTAACCTTGAAGGTGACAACGAAGAGCAAAACGTTGGTATCCGTGTAGCACTACGTGCAATGGAAGCGCCAATCCGTCAAATCACTAAGAACGCAGGTGATGAAGAGTCTGTTGTTGCTAACAACGTTCGCGCTGGTGAAGGTAACTACGGTTACAACGCGGCAACTGGCGAATACGGTGACATGATCGAGATGGGCATCCTAGATCCAACTAAAGTAACTCGTTCAGCTCTTCAATTTGCAGCATCAGTAGCAGGCCTAATGATTACAACTGAAGCTATGGTTACTGACCTACCAGCTAAAGATGCTCCTGCAATGCCTGATATGGGTGGCATGGGCGGTATGGGTGGCATGGGCGGTATGATGTAATCATCCCCTCGCTATTCATAGTGAAATTGAAAACGGAGACTTCGGTCTCCGTTTTTTTGTTTTCTAAGCAGAAAAATATCTATCCGTTGAAATAAGTGTCTCACTTCTAATAAGTGCGGAAGTTCCTTCCATGCTTGCTTGATGTCATATGCACATCTGGTCACTATCCTCCATATTCATCATGGAACATTTGTGAAATGAATCTCTTCGCCCTTATTTGATAGGGCGATTTGGTCATTTTCAAATAAAAGAAGAGGTTAGCAGTGAAAGTTGCAGTAGCAGGTACAGGATACGTAGGTCTTTCTAACGCGATGTTGTTTGCACAAAACCACCAGGTGGTGGCGTTAGATGTTATTGAAAAAAAAGTGGAGCTTCTTAATAACAAGGTATCTCCAATTGTTGATACTGAAATCGAGGACTTCTTAGCCAATAAACGCATTGATTTCATTGCGACCACCGATAAACAGCTTGCTTATGCTGATGCACGGTTCGTTGTTATTGCTACACCTACTGACTATGATCCAGAAACAAACTACTTTAATACATCTACAGTAGAGTCTGTGATTAAGGACGTAATGACGATTAACCCAAATGCGGTGATGGTGATTAAGTCTACGGTACCCGTTGGATACACTGAGCGTATTAAGCAAGAGCTAGGCTGCGAAAACCTCATTTTTTCCCCTGAGTTTCTTCGCGAAGGTAAGGCGCTTTACGACAACTTGCATCCATCACGCATCATCGTGGGTGAGCAAAGTGAGCTCGCTCAAGAGTTTGCTGATTTGTTAGTTGAAGGAGCTCAGAAACAGGATATTGAAGTACTGCTTACTAACTCCACTGAAGCGGAAGCGGTAAAACTGTTCTCAAATACTTACCTCGCAATGCGTGTCGCATACTTTAACGAGTTAGATTCATATGCTGAAGCGCATGGTTTAGACAGTCGTCAAATAATTGAAGGTGTTGGCTTAGACCCTCGTATCGGTAACCATTACAATAATCCGTCATTTGGCTATGGTGGATATTGCCTACCAAAAGATACTAAACAACTTTTAGCTAACTATCAGGATGTACCGAATAATATTGTTGGGGCTATTGTAGATGCCAATCGTACTCGCAAAGACTTTGTTGCTGAATCGATTATAAAGCGTAACCCAAATATTGTTGGTATCTATCGTTTGGTAATGAAATCGGGCTCTGATAATTTCCGTGCGTCATCAATTCAAGGCATCATGAAGCGTTTGAAGGCTAAAGGGATTACAGTTTTGATATATGAACCGGTGCTTGAAACAGGTGAATTCTTCCATTCAGAAGTCTTGCGAGATTTAGATGCCTTTAAAGAGATGTCGGATGTCATTGTCTCTAATCGAATGGCAGAAGAATTGGCAGATGTAGCAGATAAAGTTTATACCCGCGACTTGTTTGGCTCAGACTAAATTAAACAAAAACGGAGACATCGGTCTCCGTTTTTGTATCTGCTAGTTAGCTATGTGCCTAGATGTTGATGCACGTAGCCCCGAATAAACGGCACTACTTCCGCTTCAAACCATGGATTCTTCTTTAGCCATAATGTGTTTCTTGGTGAAGGGTGGGGCAGTGGTAAATAATTTGGTGCCCAGCGCTGCCACTGCTGCACGGTTTCAGTTAGCGTCTTGGGCTTATCGTTTAGATAGTAGTTTTGTGCGTACTGGCCAATCAGTAAGGTCATACCGACATTGGGTAACTGATCTAATACCGCTTGGTGCCACTTAGGGGCGCACTCTTTTCTTGGCGGTAAGTCACCATTTTTCCCTTTACCCGGATAGCACAAGCCCATTGGCATAATGGCAACCTGACTGGGGTCGTAAAAGGTCTCTTTATCGAGCTCTAGCCACTCTCTTAACCTGTTACCGCTTGGGTCATTCCAAGGGATTGAAGTTTCATGGACACGAGTTCCAGGAGCTTGGCCGATAACCAATAACTTTGCAGATTCAGAAGCTTGTATGACTGGGTTTGCGCCAAGGGGCAAGTTCTCTTCACACAACCGACAAGCTCTTACTTGGCGCAGCAAATCATCCAACATATATCTTTCTCGGTACTAGTAGCCTTTATCCAAATCCACAGTGTTGATTAAACCAAACCCATCTCGCCAGCGTTGGTAGTTTTCCGCAAAGATATCCACCACCTGCTCAGGAAAGCTGAGCGCAGCAATATGCGGTGTGATGGTGATATTCGGGTGTTGCCAATAAGGATGAGAATTATCTAATGGCTCTTGCTCAAACACATCGAGAAAAGCGTGGCTAATAGAGCCGGATTCCAGTGATTCTAGTAGCCCTTGCTGATCAATTGCGCTGCCGCGACCAACGTTGAAGAGTAAAGCATCTTTACAGTGCGATAAGCTGTCGCTATTTAAAATATGTTGAGTTTCAGGTGTGTTGGGTAAAGTGTTGACGATAATATCCGCTTGCTCTAAGGCGGTAGCTAACTCTTGAATATGGTAAGTCGACTCAAATGGCGAACCTTTGCTTGGAATCCCGCTGCGATTTATACCAATCGGTACAACGGAAAACGCTTTAGCTGCATTGGCGAGATAAGCTCCTATTGAACCTGTACCTAGAATCACCATCTTTTTACCCGCCAGTGATTGATAAGGTTTTGGTGACCAAGCCTTTTGCGCTTGTTGCTGGTGGTAGTGAGTAAAGTGGCGGTAGTGTTCAATGGTATAACCGAGAACATATTCAGAGATTTGTTGGCCGAAGATGCCTTTAACATTGGTCAACTCACCTGCAAAGCTCTCTAGACATGGAACGAGGGCGTCGACGCCTGCATAGATAGATTGCACCCACTCGACATTGTAAAACTCTTCAAAGCACTTAGCTGCTAAGGGTGGGGAAGCTAAAAGAATCGTCGCTTGTTCCTTATCAGAGGTGATTTCTATATCAGGTAACGTCAATTGATCTAATAGTGCGAGGTAATATGGATTATCTTCAGTGAGTAGATAGACTTTATGAGTGAAATTGTTCATCGCCTTGCTTTTTTCCCTGCTGGTTATCAAGTACACTTTCGCTGTCTAATTCAGCAACTAGGTCAACAGACCCTAAGAGTCTCTATGCTACAGAATCCTCTTCAGCTTCGTCTTGAGAAGTTAGAACCATGGAAACAGATTACCTTTATGGCGAGCCTGTGTGAACGTATGTACCCAAACTATGCGATGTTTTGTGATAGCACAGAGTTTGCAGAGGCGCGCGTGTATCGCGATGTTCTGGACAGCATCTGGGAGCAGCTTACGGTCAAAACAGCAAAAGTGAACTTCGAGCGTCAGTTAGAGAAGCTTGAAGAGATCATTCCAACCTCTGAAGACTTCAATTTCTACGGTGTTTACCCTGCGATTGATGCTTGTGTATCGCTTTCTCACCTATTGCATGGTCTGTTGGTTCGTGATTACCTTTTTGAGAACATGCATAAAGTGAGTCAGCAATCGGTAATGACGGTTGCTCAACTTGAAGAAGCGCAAACAGGCGAAGAAATCACTAACGAAAACCAAAAGCAAAACGAAGCAGTGTGCGGTGAATGGGATGTTCAGTGGGCTATCTTCCGTCCTCTACGTGAAGCTGAAGAACGTGATATCGATTTAATTAAAGATTTGCGTGCCGAGCTGCGTGATGAAGGTGTGAGTAACATCGGCGTTAGCTTATAAAGCGATTTAAAAAATAAAGGGAGCATCGGCTCCCTTTATTGTATCTATGATTTACTCTCTTTCGAGTCATCAGTGCTTGAAGGCTTTTCTTGCTCTTCATCGTCATCATCGCGATTTTCGATAACGCCGTGTTTTTCTTTCCATTTTTCCCAGCGGTCAAAAGCGAGCTCTTGCATGTCTGTTGTGCGGTCAGCCTCGTCGACAATCTCTTCACCAACTAGGTGCTCAAACACGTCTTCTAGGGTCAAAATGCCCTGAATAGTCCCGTATTCATCAACCACCATTGCAAGCTGCAGGCGGTTTGCCATCATCTGCTCAAACGCTTTTGGCAGAGTCAGAGTATTGAACAGCACGTGTACTGGGCGCATCACGGCACCTAGCTGTTTTTCGCCACAGCCGGCTTGCTGTAGCTTGAATAGCTCTAAGCGGTGGACAAAACCAATGATGTTATCCGTTGATTGGCTATATACCAGTGGACGCGAGAACGGCGTTTCTTTGTGTTTATCGAGAAACTCGTTAATCGTCATCTCTGCATCGACGCGGAATACCACTGGACGAGGCGTCATTACCTGCGTAACAGGCACATCTTGAATGCCGAGCAGGTTGTTAAGGATCTTAGATTCACCCTCAGCAAACTCGCCACTCTCTTTAGCTAGGATTGCCATCGCTGATAGTTCATCACGCATCTTTGGCGCTTCATGGCCACGAGCCAAGCGTTTAGTGATCTGCTCTGAGAACCACACAAACGGTGTTAACGCCCACACCATCCAACGTAATGTTGTTGCTGCCATTGGTGCTAGCTGACGCCAGTATGTTGCACCAATTGTTTTAGGTACGATTTCTGACAACACTAGAATACCCAGCGTTAATACGCCAGAGAATACACCAAGCCACTCGCTACCAAATACAACCGCAGCTTGAGCACCTGCTGTAGCCGCACCTATTGTATGAGCGATGGTGTTAAGGGTAAGGATCGATGCCAGTGGACGGTCGATGTCTGTTTTTAACTTTGCTAACGCGTCAGCTGCAGGGTGGCCTTGCTGACGCAATTGAGCGATATAACTTGGTGAGATACTCAGAAGAACCGCTTCTAATACGGAGCAGATAAACGATACGCCAATCGCAACAGAGACGTATATAGTTAGCAACAACATAAGTGTCCTATATAGGGTTATCTCCACCATAAATTTTGCATGAAAAGTCTGACTTTTCGAACCTGTGCATGATTACAGTGGACATTTTGTATTCGCTTTAAGCCCCGCACTATCAGGCTTTACGGGCTTTCGCTTGTTTATAAATAAGGCCAAACTGGGTTAAAAACAAGTGTTAACTGTTCCTTACAGAGTAACAAATTGTGAGTTAAAGCTCAGATTATGGTTAAAAGTACGTCATGAAAGCCAAAGATCGCTTACAAACCTTTGCCAGATGGGGCATTTATGATTTAGAGTGAGTTGAATTCGATAACATATGAGAAGGGAAACCTAATGAACAAGACCCAATTAATCGACTTTATCGCAGAGAAAGCAGACCTATCTAAAGCACAAGCTAAAGCTGCTCTTGAAGCTACTCTTGAAGGTGTGACTGGTGCACTAAAAGAGGGTGACCAGGTTCAACTAATTGGTTTTGGTACATTCAAAGTTAACCACCGTGCAGCGCGCACTGGCCGTAACCCTAAAACTGGTGACGAGATCCAAATCGCTGCAGCGAACGTTCCTGCATTCGTAGCAGGTAAAGCACTGAAAGATTCAGTAAAATAATTAGTTGCTGATTTCAGAGTTTCAAACTCGAGATTGTATATAATACGCCAAGGTAGTCTTTCCTATCTTGGCGTATATTTGTTTTATGACGATGAAAAAATTTCTTCTACCTTCACTAATTACTTCTTTCTTGATCGGCTGTTCTTCTAGCGTGCCGACCCCTAACCTTGACCAGTTTTCTGACTATACCGGTGGACAGACGATGGGTGACGCAACCAGCTTATACTGGTATACCGAGCGTTTGACCTTCCCTTATACTGCGGCTGATTATGTGGCGTCTGGGGATTATGGTTCGTACAAAACCGACTATCGCTGGGATGAGGGAGAACTGCGAGAACTGATTCGTGAGGGCGAACAGCTCAAAGATGGTTCGCTTGTGCCGTATCGTATTCATGTTCGCTTCAATAAAGCCGGAGACGCGGTTTATCAGCAGTATCGACTCGATGGCAGGGTTCTGCCTTTAAAAGCCGATAAAATTGCTTGGTTAAAGCAAGAAGCGGCAAATATCCCGGAACTGACCAAACAGCAAAATCGAGACGGCGCTAGGTTGATTCAAGGCTATTGGGATGGCTCTACATTTGATACTTGCTCTGGTCGAAGCTATGAGCAAGTTGAGTTCAATGAGACTCTACCAAGCTTTGTGGTCAACCGCTTATCGTCGGTAGATAGTTACGCCTCTTTTATTGGCTCAACGCGTAGCAACAAAGTTGTGGTGAAAGAGCTGTTGATGCTGTCGGATGACAGCCATGATTGTATCGAGCGACCTAGCTTGATTGAAGAATAAGGGATTACCCTACTAATACTAGATAAACAAAAGGCGCTCATTGAGCGCCTTTTCTAGTTAAGCCAACTGATGTTGTTATTTATTTTTCTTGCTCGCGAGCGATTGCACGGTAGCCGATGTCGTTGCGGTGGAACATACCATTCCAGCTCACTTGCTTAGCCAATGCATACGCTTTCTCTTGTGCTTCAGAAACACTGTTACCCAGCGCGGTTGCACAAAGCACACGACCGCCGTTAGTCACAACGTCGCCTGCTGCATTGTTTGCTGTACCTGCGTGGAAGATCTTCTGACCTTCTGTTTCACCAGCCGGTAGAGAAATTACGTCACCTTTCGCGTAATCAGCAGGGTAACCGCCAGCGGCAAGTACTACACCGATCGATGCGCGTGGATCCCACTTAGATTCCGCTTCGTCTAGCTTCTCGTCGATAGCCATTAGACATAGCTCAACAAGGTCTGATTCCATACGCATCATGATAGGTTGCGTCTCTGGGTCGCCAAAGCGGCAGTTGTATTCGATAACCTTAGGTGTGCCGTCTGCTGCAATCATAAGGCCAGCGTAAAGGAAACCAGTGTAAGGTGCGCCCTCTGCATCCATACCACGCACGGTAGGGTAGATAACTTCCTCAAGTATGCGGTTGTGGATTTCAGGAGTAACCACAGGAGCTGGAGAGTAAGCACCCATGCCTCCAGTGTTAGGGCCTGTATCTTTGTCGCCAACACGTTTGTGGTCTTGGCTGGTGGCCATAGGTAGAACGCTAGAGCCGTCAACCATCACGATGAAACTTGCTTCTTCGCCTTCTAGGAACTCTTCGATAACTACGCGGCTGCCGGCTTCACCGAACGCGTTTCCAGCCAGCATGTCTTTGATTGCATCTTCTGCTTCTTCAAGAGTCATCGCAACGATAACGCCTTTACCAGCCGCAAGGCCGTCAGCTTTCACTACGATTGGCGCGCCTTGTTCACGAACGTAGGCTAGAGCTGGCTCAATCTCGGTGAAGTTAGCGTAAGCGCCGGTTGGGATGTTGTGACGAGCGAGGAAGTCTTTAGTGAATGCTTTTGAGCCTTCTAGCTGCGCTGCTGCTTCGGTTGGGCCAAAGATTGGAAGGCCTGCTTCACGGAAAGCATCAACCACACCGATAACGAGTGGCGCTTCAGGGCCAACAATCGTTAGCTCGATTTTCTTCTCTTGTGCGAATGCAACCAGCTCAGAGATTGCTTCAACGCCGATATTTACGTTCTCAAGCTTAGGCTCAAGAGTTGTACCAGCATTACCAGGTGCAACGAATACTGTCTCAACATTTGGGTTTTGTGCTGCTTTCCAGCCTAAAGCGTGCTCGCGACCGCCAGCACCAATAATCAATACATTCATGTTTTAAAATCCTTATAGCTGCTTCAGAGCCTTTATTTCTGTGTCAAACATGCTCACTTATAGTCATAAGCTCCGCGTGTTTTCCTTGAACTAAAGTCACTGACTTGCTCTACGTATTTCAAATATCGGAATATTTAAAAAAACAAATCATAAGTCTTGCTCAAAGTAGTTGGTGATGTGGCGAGGCAGCAATTGAGCCCATCCCCGGGAGCATAGCTCGCTATGTGACCGGGGTGGGCGAAAGCAGCTAACGACGCCACAGTGCCAAATACGAAGAGAGAATTAGTGGCGGAAGTGACGCATTCCGGTAAAGATCATCGCCATGCCGTGCTCGTCTGCTGCTGCGATAACTTCGTCATCACGCATAGAACCACCTGGTTGAATCACACACTTGATGCCCGCTTCTGCAGCCGCGTCGATACCGTCACGGAATGGGAAGAATGCATCTGATGCCATTACACAGCCTTCAACTTGTAGACCTTCGTCTGCAGCTTTGATACCTGCGATTTTCGCTGAGTAAACGCGGCTCATTTGGCCAGCGCCGACACCGATAGTCATGTCGCCTTTCGAGTAAACAATCGCGTTTGATTTCACGTACTTCGCTACTTTCCAGCAGAATAGGGCATCTTTCAGCTCTTCAGCCGTTGGTTGACGCTTAGACACTACTTTAAGGTCGTCGTCAGACACCATGCCTTGGTCACGGTCTTGAACTAGCAGGCCGCCGTTAACGCGCTTCACGTCAAAGCCAGTTGTCTTGGTTGTCCATTCGCCACATTCAAGTAGGCGAAGGTTTTTCTTAGCAGCTACGATTTCTACTGCTTCAGCAGAAACAGAAGGGGCAATGATAACTTCAACGAATTGGCGCTCAGTGATAGCTGTTGCTGTTGTTGCGTCTAGTTCACGGTTGAATGCGATGATGCCGCCAAATGCAGACGTTGGGTCTGTTTTGAACGCACGGTCGTAAGCTTCTAGAATGTCTTTTCCTAGTGCTACACCACATGGGTTAGCGTGCTTAACGATCACACATGCTGGCTCGTCGAACTCTTTCACACACTCAAGTGCTGCGTCAGTGTCAGCGATGTTGTTGTAAGAAAGGGCTTTACCTTGGATTTGGCGAGCAGTAGAAACAGACGCTTCTTCAGGGTTTGCTTCAACGTAGAATGCTGCTGCTTGGTGGCTGTTCTCACCGTAGCGCATGTCCTGCTTTTTCTCGAACTGCTGGTTGAAGGTGCGAGGGAATTTGCTCTCTTCGTCACCCTCTTTGTTCTCTCCGTAAGAAGGAACCATAGTGCCGAAGTAGTTAGCGATCATGCCATCGTAAGAAGCCGTGTGCTCGAATGCTGCGATAGCTAGGTCGAAGCGAGTCTCTAGAGTAAGAGATTTCTCGTTCGTGTCCATTTCCGCGATAACGCGGTCGTAGTCGTGAGCATTCACAACGATAGTTACGTCTTTGTGGTTTTTCGCAGCAGAGCGAACCATTGTTGGACCACCGATATCGATGTTCTCAACCGCGTCAGCTAGAGTACAGCCTTCTTTTGCTACGGTTTCTGCGAATGGGTATAGGTTGACTACAACCATGTCGATTGGGTTGATGCCGTGCGTTTCCATCACTTCATCATCTTGACCACGACGACCAAGCACACCACCGTGAACTTTAGGGTGAAGAGTCTTAACGCGACCGTCCATCATTTCAGGGAAACCAGTGTAGTCTGATACTTCCGTTACAGAGATGCCTTTTTCTGCTAGTAGGCGAGCCGTACCACCAGTTGATAGAATATCAACGCCACGGTTAGCTAGAGCTTGTGCAAACTCAACAATACCAGTTTTGTCTGATACGCTGATCAGAGCGCGGCGAATAGGACGAGCGTTAGTCATGCTTCAATTCCTCAAAGTCACAGAGTTAATATGAAAGATAAAGATATTTGCCAAAAGTGAACTTGTTTCTACTATCGCTATATTTAGCTGCGCAGAATATTGGCCAGTTTTGGTAAAGACCTTTCCAGTAAACACTGGTGATAAAATAGTCTCTGAGTTTGATGGCGCACATTCTAACTAATTTATTACAAAAAAGCTCGCGCAATCGTTTGGCATCGCAAAAATAATTGCAAAAAGCTTGTCTTTATCGGTTAAAAGTAACGAAATAGTTAATAGGAAAAGTTATGTTTCAAATTGGAGAACTGGCAAAACGCTGTAATGTGACCGCAGATACACTGCGATTTTATGAGAAAAACCAGTTGATCCAACCGGCTGGACGCAGTGAATCCGGTTATCGGCTCTACAATGAAGAAAACCAGAAACAGGTCAGTTTTATTCTTAAAGCGAAAGATCTTGGGCTTACTTTAGAAGAGATTCGTGAGCTGCTTGAGATTAAGCTCGAAGCGACCGAGCACAGCTGTGCAGAAGTAAAAGCGATTACGACAGCAAAGCTTTCTGTGATCGATGAAAAAATCAGTGAACTGACACGGATTCGCTCGGCACTAAAGAAAATCAACGATGCCTGTTGTGGCCATATCGATGATGATGCGAGTCATTGTTCAATCTTGGGGGCATTAGCAAGTGAAGATCAAGCGGCTTCAAGCTGCTGCAAGAAGTAACTTAAGAGGCTTTAAGAATGGTGGCTTTAAGTTCTGTGTTGGTTTGGATATCAGGTAAGTTATCGTAGAAAATCGTCACCTGATTCCGACCCGTTTGCTTGGAGTAGTACATTGCTTTATCGGCTTGCACTAATAGCTCTCGGGTTGAACTGACTTGGCGGTTAAGTTCTGCAATGCCGATACTAACCGTCGGATAAATAATGTGGTTATCCACTCGGCAAGGCGTCGTTTCAATCGACTGACGAATTCGTTCTGCGATGTCATAAGCTTGGATGGCATTAGTGTGAGAAAGCACAACGCCAAACTCTTCACCACCTAAGCGACCAATATAGTCACTCGATCGAATGAGCCCTTGGCAGATCTGTGCAACTTGCGTGATCACTTCATCGCCAGACAGATGACCGACTTGATCGTTGATCTCTTTAAAGTGGTCGATATCAATCATTAAGCAAGACAGAACAGGTTGAACGGGATGGTTAAAGGCTTGCTCTAGCCCTTGAGTGAACGCTCGGCGATTGAGCACGCCGGTAAGCTCATCCGTTTCCGCTTGACGTTTAAGCTCCACTTCTTGCTGGTGTGCTTGGGTGATCTCTTTCTCTTGCCACAGAATGTAACGCTGACCATTTGATAGCGTGAGCGGTTTGAATGTCGCCTCAAACCAACGTTCTTCAACCTCTCCCCACTCTTGCAGCGCTTCAATTGAGAGCTGTAGTAACTGACTAGGGCTTAATGAGTAGCGTGAAGAGCAGCGATTGCCGTGAGATAACGCGAACTCAAAGCCATCCTTTAATTGTGCCGCAATAGCGTTAGGTGCCTGCTCATAGAAAGCTTGTGATTTATCAAGAGGGTAGGGAATGCCAGTTTGGTCGGCGTCACTGAATACATCAACGATAAGGCCTTGGTGGTCAATCACGATCAGACGTTCTGGCAGCTCTTTAAGGAGCAGGCTCAGCCATTCTTCTCTTTGCATATCAACCATGTAGATGGACCTATCCGTAGATGTAATGGACCATTATATATCGACTAAAGTAGGGTGCAATCGTAATGGATCACAGTTTGATGAATGTTTGGTCGCATGACATTGATCGTAACAATATCAGCAGGCAATAAAAAACCGGACCCACAATGTGAGTCCGGTTTTCAATTTTAATACCGAATGAATGATTAGTTCATGCCGTATTTTTTAAGTTTTTTGCGAAGAGTACCGCGGTTGATACCCATCATAGTTGCTGCGCGAGTTTGGTTACCGCGAGTGTACTGCATGATAGTATCTAGTAGTGGCTGTTCAACTTCAGCTAGAACTAATTCGTATAGTTCTGTTACTTCTTGGCCGTTTAGTTGAGCCAAGTAGTTTTTAAGAGATGCTTTAACAGAGTCACGCAAAGGCTTTTGAGTAATCTGGTCTTGTGACGTTACTGTAGTTACTGTTAATGCTTCTGAAGTCAGATTTTGTTCGAACATATTCGGTCTAGCTCTTCTCTTAATTATGATGCAACGTTAAACCCGTCATATTTGCAGCCGTAACTGCCGATATTTAGGCTAAATCAAAATAACCTTCTAGCGCCTCAAGTTGCAGCTCAGCTGCGTCGATGGCGTTGAAGGTACGGCGAAACTCACTTGCTTGCTCATGCTCTTTTAAGTACCAACCCACGTGCTTACGCGCGATTCGTGGACCTAAATACTCACCATAAAATTCATGAAGAGCATTCACATGGCCAAGCAGGATGTCTTTCACTTCCGAATAAGGAAGATCAGGCATCGTGGTGCCGTTTTCCAAAAAGTGTTGGATTTCCTGGAAAATCCACGGACGACCTTGGGCAGGGCGTCCAATCATCAAAGCGTCTGCCCCAGTGTACTCTAGGACAAATTTCGCTTTCTCTGGGCTATCGATATCACCGTTAGCAATAACCGGAATAGAGATCGCTTGTTTTACCGCTTTAATGCTGTCGTATTCGGCTTCCCCTTTGTACATACATGCTTTTGTACGCCCGTGTAAGGCTAAAGCTTGTATGCCGCAGTCTTCGGCTAATTTCGCGATTTGAACACAGTTCTTATTGTCTGTGTCCCAGCCAGTACGGGTTTTTAATGTCACAGGGACATCAACTGCATTTACGACAGCTTTCAAAATATCTTCGATGATATCTGGATGCTGAAGTAGGGCAGAACCCGCTAGCTTCTTATTCACTTTTTTGGCTGGACAGCCCATGTTGATGTCGATGATTTGCGCACCGTTTTCAACACTAAACTGAGCAGCGTCGGCCATAAGCTGTGGATCAGCGCCTGCAATCTGTACAGAACGAATGCCCGATTCGCCTTCATGTACCATGCGTTGCTTTGATTTTGACGTTTTCCATAGTTTCGGATTTGACGACATCATTTCACTGACGGCCATCCCCGCACCATAGCGAAGACACAACTCACGGAATGGTCTATCAGTCACACCTGCCATAGGGGCAACGATGAGATTGTTCTTAAGTTGGTAGTTTCCGATTTTCAAAACGTCATCACAGTTCTAACCGAGCAAGGGCGCGCATTTTACGCATTTTTTAGCGCTGTGAAAAGACTAATATTTGAGCATTTACAATTTGTTTTCGCAAAACGCCTAAAAATCAGTCAATTAACTCGCAAAGTCTTGTCTAGCCTTGCTTGCGGCCAGAGATGCGACACCATTCACTTTGCTCTTTGATAGGATCAATGTGAAGCTCATCACGGTAATAGTCTGCAACATCTTCTGCCTGTGTATCTAAAACACCCGACATTGCAAGCTCACCATTTGGCTTAACTAGAGACTTGATGATAGAAGAAAGTTCACGCAGTGGGCCGGCCAAAATGTTTGCCACAACCACGTCAGCGATCAGACCTTCAGGTTGGTCTTGAGGTAGGAACACTTCAAGCTGCTCGGCAACACCGTTGCGCTCAGCATTGTCTTTTGACGCTAATAGCGCTTGAGGATCAATGTCGATCCCGATAACTTTTTCTGCGCCCAGTTTGATCGCAGCGATCGCTAGAATGCCAGAGCCACAGCCGAAGTCGATCACGGTCTTACCTGTTAGGTCTAAACCTTCAAGCCATTCTAGGCAGAGAGCTGTTGTAGGGTGTGTACCAGTGCCAAACGCCAGGCCAGGGTCTAGCATCACGTTGACCGCGTCAGGTTCAGGGATATCGCGCCAGCTTGGGCAAATCCATAGGCGTTCACCAAACTTCATTGGGTGGAAGTTATCCATCCACTCACGTTCCCAATCTTTATCTTCAAGCTGTTCCACTTTGTAAGCGAAACCTTCTGGTAGCAGGCCGCTTAGTTTGGTTTGCTCAATGATGAAATTGGTGTCTGCTTCAGCGTCATACAGTGCAAGGATATCCGTATCACCCCATAAGCGCGTCTCACCGGGTAATGGCTCAAATACAGGCGTATCGTGAGCATCTAAAAAGGTAACAGAAAGTGCGCCGGTTTCTTCCATTAACATATCGCCGATCTGTTCAGCGTTCTCATTGGTCGCATTGAGTTTGATTTGGATCCAAGGCATGAGTATGAGCTCTTTACATTGATTGATGTGATTTGGCGCAGAGTTTAGCAGAAAACGGGCGCTTTTATAGGTTAATAAATACCCTAAAACAAAAATGCTCACCGAAGTGAGCATTTTTCAAGATTCAGAATCGAGGCTTATTGCAGGCCTAGTTTCTTCTCTAGGTAGTGAATGTTAGCACCACCGTGCTGGAAGTTTTCATCGTTCATGATCGACTCTTGTAGAGATACGTTCACTTTGATGCCTTCAACAATCATCTCACCTAGTGCATTCTTCATGCGAGCAATGGCTACGTCACGGTTCTCACCAAACGTGATCAGTTTACCGATCATTGAATCGTAGTGAGGTGGAACTGTGTAACCCGTGTAGATGTGCGATTCCCAACGAACACCCATACCGCCTGGAGCATGGAAGCGTTCAATCTTACCTGGTGAAGGTAGGAAGCGCTCTGGGTCTTCAGCATTGATACGACACTCGATAGCATGGCCGCGGATCTTAATGTCATCTTGAGTGAATGACAGTGGTTGACCTGCTGCAACACGTAGCTGCTCTTTGATTAGGTCAACACCAGTCACCATTTCAGTGACTGGGTGCTCAACCTGAATACGTGTGTTCATTTCGATGAAGTAGAACTCACCGTTTTCGTATAGGAACTCAAACGTACCTGCGCCGCGGTAACCGATTTCTAGACATGCACGAGTACAACGTTCACCGATGTACTTACGCATTTCTTCAGTGATACCTGGTGCTGGTGCTTCTTCAACCACTTTCTGGTGACGACGCTGCATAGAACAGTCACGCTCACCTAGGTGGATTGCGCCACCTTGGCCATCAGCAATAACCTGAACTTCAACGTGACGTGGGTTTTCTAGGAATTTCTCCATGTAAACCATATCGTTGTTGAAGCACGATTTTGCTTCTGCACGTGTCATAGCGATTGCTTCTGTTAGCTCTTTCTCTGAGCGAACAACACGCATACCACGACCACCGCCGCCGCCCGACGCTTTGATGATTACTGGGTAACCAATACGTTTCGCGTGTGCT
The DNA here is from genome assembly GCF_003970385.1 of Vibrio aquaticus. Lineage (GTDB taxonomy): Bacteria > Pseudomonadota > Gammaproteobacteria > Enterobacterales > Vibrionaceae > Vibrio > Vibrio aquaticus. Next base: position 143,644 of record NZ_RXZH01000007.1, read on the forward strand.
TTGTTTGCTTGCTCGTCATCATCCAAAGGACCATCAGAACCCGGTACACAAGGTACGCCCGCTTTTTTCATTGCTGTGATAGCAGAAACCTTGTCACCCATGATGCGGATAGTTTCCGCTTTAGGGCCAACAAAGATAAAGCCGCTGCGTTCTACTTGCTCTGCGAAGTCTGCGTTCTCAGATAGGAAGCCGTAGCCTGGGTGAATCGCAACTGCACCTGTTACTTCCGCTGCAGAGATAATGCGAGGGATGTTTAGGTAGCTGTCGATGCCACGAGCAGGACCGATACAAATTGCTTCGTCTGCAAGCAGTACGTGTTTTAGGTCACGGTCAGCTGTTGAGTGAACCGCAACTGTTTTGATGCCCAATTCTTTACATGCGCGAAGGATACGAAGTGCAATTTCACCTCGGTTCGCGATGACTAATTTATCTAGCATAAGAGAGAGCCTCTATTATTCGATAACAACAAGTGGTTGGTCGAATTCAACTGGTTGGCCGTCTTCAACTAGGATAGCTGTAACAACACCAGATTTGTCAGCTTCGATTTGGTTCATCATTTTCATCGCTTCAACGATACACAGTGTGTCGCCAGCGCTAACTGTTTGACCCACTTCAACGAAAGATTTCGCGTCTGGGCTTGGAGAACGGTAGAAAGTACCTACCATTGGAGAAAGAACTTGGTGGCCCGCAGGAACTGCTGGTGCTGCCGCTTCTGCTGCTGGAGCAGGTGCCGCCGCTGGAGCTGGAGCCGCTGCTACTGGCGCTGGTGCTGCTGCGTAATGTACAGGCGCAGGCGCTGCTGTACCGTTACGGCTGATGCGTACCGACTCTTCACCTTCAGAAATCTCTAGCTCAGCAATGCCAGATTCTTCTACTAACTCGATAAGCTTCTTGATTTTACGGATATCCATTTTTTCTTTCTCTTTTATCTTGTGAATAAGACAGCTCTAGTGAGCCGCAGAGTGTTTGTTTACTTGTTCTAAGTAATTAAGTTACTTTGCCTGCAGTTTGTTGATCGCTGCAGACAGAGCGAATTCGTAACCTTGTGCACCAAGGCCACAAATCACCCCTTCTGCTTTATCAGACAGATAAGAGTGGTGGCGGAATGGTTCACGAGCATGCACATTGGATAAGTGCACCTCAATAAATGGGATAGCAACACCCAGTAAAGCATCTCTTAGAGCGACACTGGTATGAGTAAAAGCAGCTGGGTTGATGATGATAAAGTCAACGTTGCCATATGCTGCGTGGATAGCCTCTATCAATTCATATTCACGATTTGACTGCAGGTGTTGTAATTCAAATCCTGCTGTTTGAGCTTGCTCGGTTAATGTGTCGATAATCTGCGGTAAGGTTGAAGAACCGTAATGTGCCGGTTCACGTAGGCCTAACAGGTTGAGATTTGGACCATTTAAAACAAGAATGCGCGATTGTGCTGTCATTGTGCTGCCATCTTCCTACTTCATGATATGAACTGGAATATTCCCATGTTTTGAGCGATTCAGCGTGACTATTTTGTTAAAAATAGGGCTGGATCTTTGAAATAGAACCAGATTATAGCTAATTCAGCGCAAATCGCAGCAATTTACTGGTCTAATCTCCCTGTTTGAAACGGAAAATCTGTTACACAGATAACATTTTTTGTTCGATGAGGAGAGTGGGCGGAGGAGTTTTTCGGTCGGTAAATAGAAAAAACCGCCACAATGTGACGGCTTTTAGACGATCTAAAGAAAGTGACGCGTTATTACGCCAGTTCTGCTTTTTCGGCGATAAGTTTATCAACCACGCTTGGATCCGCTAGCGTTGAAGTGTCACCTAAGTTGCTAGTATCACCGGTTGCAATCTTACGCAGGATACGGCGCATGATCTTACCTGAACGAGTCTTCGGCAGAGAGTCTGTCCAGTGCAGCACGTCAGGTGTTGCGATAGGGCCAATCTCTTTTCGTACCCAGTTCTTCACTTCAGCGTGGAGTTCAGCACTTGGGAACTCACCATCATTTAGCGTGATGTAAGCGTAGATTGCCTGACCTTTAATATCGTGTGGAATACCCACAATCGCCGCTTCCGCGATTTTATCGTGAGCAACCAACGCTGATTCAATCTCTGCTGTACCCATACGGTGGCCAGATACGTTTAGCACGTCATCAACACGGCCGGTGATCCAGTAGTAACCATCTTCATCACGGCGAGCACCATCACTGGTGAAGTACATGCCTTTAAAGGTAGAGAAGTAAGTTTGTTCGAAACGCTCATGGTCACCGTAAACGGTACGCATCTGACCTGGCCATGAATCTAGGATAACAAGGTTACCGTCAGTCGCGCCTTCAATGATGTTACCCATGTTATCAACAAGAGCAGGCTGAACACCGAAGAATGGACGTGTTGCTGAACCTGGTTTTAGGTCCGTCGCCCCTGGAAGTGGCGCAATCAAGATACCGCCAGTTTCCGTTTGCCACCATGTATCAACGATCGGTGAGTTTTCGTTACCGATGGTTTTGTAGTACCACTCCCAAGCTTCTGGGTTAATGGGTTCACCCACTGAGCCCATCACACGTAGGCTGCTACGAGAGGTGCCTTCAACCGCTTCATTACCTTTCGCCATTAGGGCACGGATTGCAGTAGGAGCGGTATAAAGGATATTGACTTTGTGCTTATCGACCACTTGGCTCATACGGTTAGTATTTGGGTAGTTCGGAACACCTTCAAATAGGATTGTTTTAGCGCCGTTAGCCAGTGGTCCGTAGATTAGGTAAGTGTGACCAGTAATCCAACCTACATCAGCAGTACACCAGAAGGTTTCACCAGGTTGGTAGTCAAAGACGTATTTGAACGTCATCGCTGCATACACTAGGTAGCCGCCAGTGGTGTGTAGTACGCCTTTTGGTTTACCTGTTGAGCCAGAAGTGTAGAGAATGAATAGCGGGTCTTCCGCTTTCATTTCTTCTGGTGGGCAGTCTGAGGAAACGTTCGCTGTTGCTTCATGCCACCAAACGTCACGGTGCTCATGCCAATCCACATCGCCGCCAGTGCGCTTCATGACAATCACTTTCTCGATAGTCTTCACTTCTGGATTGGTCAGTGCTTCATCGACGTTTTTCTTCAATGGAACCGCACGGCCACCACGAACGCCTTCGTCAGCAGTGATAACGACTTTTGCGTCTGAATCGATGATGCGGCCAGAAAGTGCTTCAGGAGAGAAACCACCAAATACCACAGTGTGAACCGCACCAATACGGGTACAAGCCAGCATTGCAACCGCGGCTTCCGTTACCATTGGCATGTAAAGACACACGACATCGCCTTTGCGAACGCCTTGCTCTTTCAGTGCGTTAGAGAATTCACACACTTCTTTGTGCAGTTCTTTAAACGTTAGTGTTGCATCATCATTTGGATCGTCACCTTCCCAAATAATCGCAACGTCATCACCACGCTCAGCAAGATGGCGGTCAATACAGTTAGCTGACACGTTGAGTGTTCCGTCTTCAAACCAACGGATATCAACGTGACCAGTATCAAATGAAGTGTTTTTAACTTGAGTGAAAGGCTTCATCCAATCAACAATTTTGCCGTGTTCACTCCAGAAACCAACCGGATCAGTCACTGACTGTTGGTACATCGCTTGGTAAGTATCGTTATCCGCGTGTGTGTTCTTTTTGATGTTTTCTTTAACCGGATAAATATGGGCTTCACTCATTGCTTTTCTCCTTGGGCTCTTTTCATTCGAATTGAGCAAGTGTCCGTTTAAAACGATTAGGTCCTGTGACCCTGACGTTGAAAAATCCCTGTGCCTTAACTTTCAAGCACCATCGTTAATTCGACAATTAGACTTTAGGATGAGAGAGAGGTATCTGCTTATAAATGAATGGATTAAAAGCCAAATTGAGAGATAGGTCGTAACTTGAATCAGCGTCGGTAAGGCAGATTTAGGCTAGGTAGATCACCTTTTGTTAGGCGAACGAAGATAAGTGCCGCGGCAATGGCGTCTTGCAGAGCGTCGTGTTTGTTTTGCAGCGGCAGATCTAAATGCTTGCAGATCGCATCTAAGCTGAGGTCAAAGTATGCGTTGGGTAGATGTTGCTCAAGCTTATCGTGATAAATCTGACTCACTTCAATCAAAGGGTTGGGCAAAGGGAATCCCAATTGTTTTTGACAAGCGAGGTCGAGAATCTTTTTGTCGTAGCGAATATGGTAGCCAACCAAAGGTCGATTACCGATGAATTCGAGTAACTGCAGCAGGGCCTGCTTTTCATCAATGCCATCAACCAGATCTTGGTGGCGGATGTGGTGAATCTTTACTGAACCAGAATCGAGAGACTGGGGAGCTCTGAGTCTGACCTCAAACGGTTTACTGGTAATGATGCGATTGTCGATGATTTTGGTCGCTGCAATGGTGACGAGTTCGGCTCGCTTCGGGTCAAGGCTGGTGGTTTCGCAATCGAGCGAGACATACTCGCCTTTTTTTACCTCCGCAAATAGGGGCCGGTAAGGCGAGCCTTTGAGTTTGTAATACCAATAACGACGTTTGAGCCAATTCATCATTTAGTCCCGAATTTGGTAGTGATAACCCAAGAACTGCTTAAACTTTTTAACCACATGTAGACTGTGGCGCAGTAAGTCACGTTCGGTTCGGTCAATTTGTTTTAGGTCGATACGGTTATGGCTATGTTGATTACTCAGCTGCTGATTCAGGCGCAGCTTGAACAATAATTTTAGCGCTTCACTGAGGTTATCGGCTGTCTCTGGCTCCAAGATACGTTTATTGCGCAGGGCTTCTATGCGCTCAAAGGTGTTCTTTTCTTCGATTCCGTATTCCAGAGATAGAGTGCGAATGCCATGCACGATAGGGAAGATTCCACCACTTTTTACGTCGACGCCTTGCTTCTCTTTCTTCACATTGCCAAATAGAGTCAAAGGCAGAGAAAACTGGAGTGCAGGGCGAGAGAAATCTTGTAGGGCCAGCATGTTATTGAGCATCAGTTGTTTTAAGTGCTCACTGACCGGTTCGAGCAGCGATTTGTTACCTGCGATGGCGTGGGCATCGGTGAAAATCGCTAAGTCCATCACTTGCTCGGCAGCATTAGGTTTAGACCATTGGCTGATGGTGCGTTTCCAGTCACTTTGCGTTTTGACCCATTTCGGATTGTTTACCATCACGTTGCCTGGACAGAGTGGGTAACCCAGCTGCTGCAAGGTATGCGTGAACTTAGCCATAACGGATTCGCATTGATGCCATTCAAGCCCATCTTTGACGATCAACGCATTGTCTTGGTCGGTTTTTAAGATTTGTTCACCACGCCCTTCTGAGCCTAAAACGACCAGACAGCAATGATCGTGAAGGGCGGGGGGAACAATCAACTCGAAGGCTTTCTCGATAATCTGTTCATTCACCGCCGATATTAGCTCCATGATAAAGCGGGTGCGAATACCATTACTAAGTAGGCTTTCAACCAACTGACGTTGCCGATTCGACGCTAACGCTAACTCTTCAATACTGGAAGAGCGAGCAATACTCAGTGTTAGAACGTGTGAGTGAGTAGAGAACGCGCTGAGAATTTGCGTCATATCGAGCATGCCGACGGCGTCTTTGCCATCCGCCACCATGACCCGTTTGACACGGTGACGCGTCATCTTAATCATGGCGTTGAAAAGGAACTCACCATCCTCTACATGAATTACAGGAAACGTTGCGATTTTGCCGACTGGCGTGTCTAGGGGGTGACCGTCGAGCATGACCGCATGGAGCATATTGGTTCGTGTAATAATGCCGTAGGGCAGTGAGTGTGAATCTTCGACTAACCGAACATCGGTGTCTTTTAATCTGACTAGCGCCGAGTCGAGACCATTCTCTTTGAGGGTCTGCGTCACTTGGTTGAGTGGCTGATCTGGCGAGATCACCATCGGTGGGTGATAAATCGATTTATCGACTTTGGTCAGAATAAACTCGGCTAAGTTTTGTTGCTGTTGCGCCGCTTCAATCAGCTCTTGTCGGCGAGCTAGGTTATTGTCGAAGTAGGCGGCAAACTGGCCATTTTCATTGTAGAGCTCAATAAACACAGACTTCGGCAGTAAGTAAGCCAGCGTATCTTCTAAAGCGATGTAGCGATGTTTTACCGATTCTTCAAAAAGTGCTCGCACATCAAACAGATCATCATTGGCATAATGAGCAAAGATTTCGCTGTCGTCTTCAGAGCGTTCTTCTACTGCGCCTTTGATCAGAATATGCAGGTGTTGGCTTGCAACGCCAGGCTGAAGCAGGGTTTCCTTGGTGCGGTAGTAAGCAACATCAAGCGAACTTCTCAGACGGTTTTGCTGCTGAGCATCTAGCCTGTCGAACGGCGGGGAATGCATATTAAATTTATCTGGCATGCTCACTGACTCACACAAAGTTTCATATCCCTAAGTGTGCGTGATTATGAGTTTTCTACCAGACGACTTTGGTCGAAGGTGAGCAAGACTGTTTCTATACGAAATGCCAATAGGGAAAGGGGAATTACCAGATTGTTCCCTTTTTATTTGCTCGAAGGCAGTTGATAATACCCTCCTTACTCGCACTTTGAGGTCATCATGCTCACTCCATCTCCTTACGGCTGGATTTCCCAGTACTTCATTGGTTTCTTCTTTGCCTATGGTGTCTATCTGCCATTCTGGGCGCTGTGGTTTGAGGAGCAGGGAGTTTCGCCGACTGATATTGGTTTGTTGGTGGGGATAGGTTTTGCCACTCGCTGTGTGGCCAATATGGTGTTAACGCCTCGACTCCATAAAGTCGAGCACCTTATGCCAGCGCTGCGTTGGTTGAGCTTTGCTTCGTTGCTGTTTGTGGGGTTCCACTTTTTTACCGGTGGAAACTTCTGGCTAATGGCGCTCGCAACGGTGCTGTTTAACCTCTGCTGTGGCCCGATTGTGCCGCTATCGGATGCGATGGCGAATTACTATGCCCGTTTAAAAATGCTCGATTATGGCCGTACCCGCTTATGGGGGTCGATTGCTTTCATTGCCGGCTCAACCGTGGTGGGTTTCATGGTGGCGCGATTTGGCACTGATATGATTCTTTATACGGCGTTGTTTGGTGTGTTGGTTTCTTTACTGCTTTCCATGCGTCGAGTAAACCCAATGCCGGTGACTAAAGAGGAAGAGCAAACAGAAAGACCGAAGTTGACCGAGCTATTGCGCGAAGGGCCTGTGGTTAAATTCTTGGTGTTGATGGCGCTGATCCAAGGCAGTCATGCGGCTTACTACAGTTTTAGTTCTATTTACTGGAAAGGCGCAGGTTACTCAGAAGACATCATCGGCTACTTGTGGAGTTTAGGTGTGGTTGCTGAAGTGGCGATTTTTGCTCTGAGTAAACGTCTATTCGCCGGCTGGACACTGCGCGCAATGTTCGTAGTGGCAGCGCTGGGCGTGATCGCTCGTTGGGGACTGACGGCTTCAACCACCGCATTGATGGCATTGGTTTTGATTCAGCTTCTGCATGGTGTGACGTTTGCGATGGCGCACATTGCGGCGATTCAATACATCCAACATTCGGAAGCTCGTAAGATGGTCGCGCTACAAGCCCTGTATAACGCAATTCCATTAGGGGCGTTCATCGCCTTGATGACGACCTTAAGTGGTTGGGGTTACGAACACTGGGGTGCCAATGTCTTTTGGGCGATGGCGGCGATGGGTGTGTTAGCCTTGTTTATCAAACTCGACCCTCAACAAAGCGATGTAACGCATTCAGTGAAAGCAGAGCCCAAAGCACAGAATTAAACCTATCTGATTGAGTTAATTACCTATCCTTAGTTAAATGAAACCTCTCCAAGACGGAGAGGTTTTTTCTTTGTGGTAACAATGTGCGATAAGATAAGGATATCGGATGCAAGGTTGGCTCGTGATCACCGTTTCATTGCTCTATCTCGGGCTACTGTTTCTCATTGCTTGGTATGGTGACAAACGCAGTACCTGGCTGGCTAAATGGCGTCCTTGGGTTTACAGCTTGTCGATTGCGGTTTACTGCACCTCGTGGACCTTTTATGGCACGGTGGGGCAAGCCAGCAGTAACCCGTGGGCTTTTCTTCCTATCTATATCGCCCCCATTTTAGTCTTCACCTTTGGCTGGCGGATCCTCGCTCGCTTGATCATTACGGCTAAACGAGAACACATCACCTCGATTGCCGACTTTATCGCCGCCCGTTACGGTAAATCTCAGGGCTTGGCGGTGGTCGTGACCTTGATTGCTGTCGCAGGTATCTTGCCCTATATCGCCTTGCAGCTTCGTGGCATTACCATGGGGCTCGAAATCATTGCGCCAGAGCTGCCGGTTCATTTCCAAAACTCTCATTTTGATGTGTCTTGGTTTGTGGTGGGAGCGCTGGCGATCTTTACCATGTTGTTTGGTACTCGCCATATCGATAATACCGAGCACCACCGTGGCATGATGATGGCGATTGCATTTGAGTCGATCGTCAAGCTGGTGGCCTTTCTCGCGGTTGGCTTCTTTATTCTGTTCTTAGCATTGAATCGCAGCGATATTGAACTGGCTGAAATCGCCAGTCAAACCTACCAATCGCCTAACATCGCAACTTTACTGATCCACACTGTTTTAACCATGTTGGCGATTGTCTGTTTGCCTCGTCAGTTTCATACCATGGTGGTGGAGAACGAACGCGCGCAAGATCTGCATACCGCAAGGTGGCTATTTCCTCTCTATTTGATTTTGATGGGTGTGTTTGTCTTGCCTATCGCCTGGGTGGGTCAGGGGCTGCTGACGGATGCGAGCCCAGATACCTATGTGATCAGTTTACCGATGGCCGTAGGCGCGCAAGATGTCGCGCTATTGGCATTCTTAGGCGGTACGTCAGCGGCGAGCGGCATGGTGATTGTCTCAACCATAGCGTTGGCGATCATGGTATCCAATGATCTTGTTATGCCGCTGCTTTTACGTCGAATGCGTTTATCACAGCGTACTCATCGTCATTTCTCTGGGCTGTTATTAGTTATTCGCCGTGGCTTGATATTGCTGCTTTTACTTGGTGCGTGGGGTTTTTATCAAGCCTTTGGGAGCATCCACTCACTCTCTGCGATTGGCTTTCTGTCGTTTGCTGCGATTACCCAGTTTGCCCCGGCTCTTATTGGCGGAATGTACTGGCGACAAGGCAACCGTAAAGGGGTGTATGTCGGTTTAGCGGTAGGCTTTACCTTGTGGCTGATCACTTTGATGAGCCAAACGGACATGCTGGCAGGCTCGGCGGAAAACAACTTCTTACTCTGGTTGATCACTCCGCCAGAGCTACTGCAAAGCTGGAATGTGAAGAACTCAGATTGGGGCATTGTATTGAGCGTTACTCTTAATACATTGTGTTATGTGGTGATTTCACTCTTTACCCGAGCCAGCCTGAGTGAACGCTTACAATCGGCTTCGTTTGTTGGTACGCCATTACCTGAAAGCGAAAACATGAGCCTTTACCAAAGCCGAGTCACGGTGGGTGAGCTTGAAATGTTGGCGTCACGTTTTGTCGGTAGGCAGCGAGTACGCAGCGCCTTTAGGCAATATTGGCAACAGCAGCGGGAAACTTTACTGCCTAATCAACAAGCGCCTTCGACCTTGATTCGTCATACCGAGCGTGTTCTTGCTGGGGTGTTTGGTGCCTCTTCGGCTAAGTTAGTACTGACTTCGGCCCTACAAGGCAGAAACATGCAGTTGGAAGAAGTTGCGACCATCGTTGATGAAGCCTCGGAGCTGTATGACTTTAGCCGCGGTTTATTACAAGGTGCGATTGAGCATATTGGTCAGGGCATTGCGGTAGTCGATAAGCAGCTTAGGCTGGTGGCTTGGAACCAACGATACTTAGAGTTATTCACCTTTCCAGCCGGTTTAATTCAGGTGGGCCGACCGATTGCGGATGTGATTCGTCATAATGCCGAGCAAGGACTGTGTGGCCCAGGCGATCCAGAAGAGCATGTGCGCCGCCGAGTGTTTCACTTAGAACAAGGCACTCGCCATACTTCATCTCGCGTTCGTCCGGATGGTCGAGTGATTGAGGTGCAAGGGAATCCAATGCCGGGTGGTGGCTTTGTCATGAGCTTTACCGACATCACAGTGTTTAGGGATGCGGAACAAGCGCTGAAAGATGCCAACGAATCGCTAGAAGAGCGGGTTCAAGAGCGTACCCAAGAACTTGAACAGTTGAATAAAAAGTTAGTCAGTGCCACGCAGCGCTCAGAGCATGAATCTCAGTCGAAATCTCGCTTCTTAGCCGCGGTGAGCCATGACTTAATGCAACCGCTCAATGCGGCTCGCTTATTTGCCTCATCACTATCTGAGGTGGCCAAAGATGCTGAAACCAAGCAGCTGTCACATCATATTGAAAGTGCCTTAGGTGCAGCCGAAGACCTTATTGGTGACCTGTTGGATATCTCGCGTTTAGAGTCGGGCAAATTAGATATTAATGTCCATGGCTTTGCGATTAACGATGTGTTGTCGAACTTAAATGCGGAGTTCAGTGCATTAGCCAAACAGCAGGGTATTGAGTTTACGATGATCCCTAGCCAGTTATTGGTGCAATCCGATCCGAAACTGCTGCGCCGAGTGGTGCAGAACTTCCTAACTAACGCATTCCGTTATAGCCCGAAAGGTAAAGTGGTATTAGGTGTGAGGCGAGTCGGGACTCAAGCGCGCATTGACGTGTGGGACAACGGAATGGGCATTGATGAAGATAAGCAGCAAGAGATCTTCGAAGAGTTTAACCGAGGTACACAAGTCCGTTCTGATCAGGGGTTAGGTCTCGGGTTAGCCATTTCCAAAGGTATTGCTCATGTACTCGGTCACCAAATCACGATGCGTTCATGGCCGGGTAAAGGCAGTGTATTCTCAATCACGTTAGCGCGTAGCATGCAGGCGATTGCTCCAGTGAAGTCTGCACCAGTGGCAGCGGTTTCGGATCTCAGTCATCTAAAAGTGCTGTGTGTCGACAATGAAAACGACATTTTGGTGGGTATGGAGAACCTGCTAGGTCGCTGGGGGTGTGATGTGCGCACTGCCGTTGATCTGGTTAACTCACTGCAAGCGATTGAAGAAATTTGGGTGCCCGATGTGATTCTTTCTGATTATCGTCTTGATAACGGCCGAACAGGGTTAGAAGTTCTGCAGCAATGTCGCTTGAGACTAGGGGATAGCTTTATCGGGGTAATTATCAGTGCTGACCGGACCGATGATATGCTTGATGGCATCAAATCAAATGGTTTTAGCTTTATCCCTAAGCCGGTTAAACCGCTGAAATTGAGAGCGGTGCTGAATCGGGTTTAGAAGTCAGATCTATTATCGTCATTCCATAGACTGACGAAGGAAGGAGTAGGGAATCTCATCAAGCTTCCTGTTTGTTTCAAGAGAAACCTAACGCACTCGTTGTTCGCTCTCGGGGATGATGGTGAATAAAAAAACAAAGGGTTGACGCAAAACGCCAACCCTAAATATTTTTCTCGCTTCTCGCTTCTCGCTTCTCGCTTCTCGCTATTCCGTAAACAGCGTTTCGTATTTCACAAACGCTGTTTGCGTCTCGCCATAGTAAAGCGTGCCATCAGCTTGAATCGCTACTCGCAACCAACTCTTAGCAGAAGCCGGCTTTGGCAGTGAGATAGACCAGTTCTGGCCGGTACTGTCGTTTGGCGTCATATCGAGTGGTTGAGTTGCTTGGTCTTGGCTATCTACAATCGATAGTTTGATACCTTCAAGCGGAAAAGCAGCTTTGAGTGATAGGTCTAAACTATTCGCTGTGAGTTTTTCTGAGCGAAACTGCACTTTAAAGTCGCCATTCGTCATATCGCACAAACCACTGGTATAGCGGCAGTTTGATTTAGCGGCCAACTTATAGGTTTCCCCTTCTTTCGCCGCGTGAGGCTTTTCACTCAGCGCCATATCTGTACCAAAATAGGCAATCAAAGAGAGGATAGGGGCGATTAGTAATGCGATCAGAAAGTGCTTGTTTTTGAACATAAAATACTAGTTCCATCAATTATCTGTTCATTCTTACTGGCTAAAATCGCTAATAACTGCGTTAAAGATTTAGAAGGTAGAGCAACTAGCTTGCTGCAATCTTTGCCTTGTTCTAAGCGATTTTATCTGCGTAATCTCTGAACATAGAATCAATGGCACTCGTATACGTCCTTGCTACTGTTCAGAGAATCTTTAATTATTAGAATAAGTTAAGCGAATAAAAAAGCCCCAATCGGGGCTTTTGTGGTTTAGGTATAGTTTTAGTGGTCGACTGCACCGCCAGCACCCGCTGGTACACGTACGTGTTCAACCAAGTCTTTCACTTCTTGTGGCGTCTCAGCTGTTACTTTCGATACAGCGAACGCGACGATGAAGTTAAACAGAGCACCAATTGCACCAAATGCGTTTGGCTCAATGCCAAAGAACCAGTTACTGCCCCAGCTTTCTAGGTATTTCCAGTCAGCAACGAATAGGATGCCTTTGTGCTGGAATACGTAGAATAGAGTGATACTGATACCTGCAATCATACCTGCGATTGCGCCTTCTTTATTGATACCTTTGCTGAAGATACCCATCATCAAGGCCGGGAAGATGGACGATGCTGCGAGACCGAAGGCCAGTGCAACCGTACCAGCGGCAAAGCCTGGTGGGTTGAGGCCGAGATAACCGGCCACCGCAATCGCTACAGCCATAGCAATCCGACTGGCGAGCAGCTCATTCTTCTCGGAGATATTCGGGTTTATGACGCCTTTGATTAAGTCATGAGATATCGCGGACGAGATGGCCAATAATAAGCCTGCCGCCGTTGATAGTGCCGCTGCTAGACCACCCGCTGCGACAAGTGCGATTACCCAGTTCGGTAGCTTCGCAATCTCAGGGTTAGCCAGTACCATGATGTCACGGTCAACTTTTAGCTCATTGGTTGCAGCGCTAGACGTGTACTCAATTAGGCCATCACCGTTCTTATCATCAAAGCCAAGTAGACCTGTTTTCTCCCAGTTTTTGAACCAGTCAGGACGCTCATCATAAGCAAGGTGCTTACCAGGAGCAGGGTTAACAGTATCCATTAGGTTTAAGCGAGCCATTGCAGATACTGCCGGAGCGGTAGTATATAGGATAGCGATGAACAGTAGTGCCCAGCCTGCTGATGTACGTGCGTCACGCACTTTCGGTACCGTGAAGAAACGGATGATTACGTGTGGCAGACCTGCAGTACCAATCATTAGCGACATCGTGTAAACAAACATGTTTAACGTATCACCCCGGACATGGGTGGTGTATTCACTAAATCCGAGCTCGGTGACCACTTGGTCGAGCCTATCGAGTAGATAGACATCGGTGCCTTGTATGGTACTCCCTAGGCCAATTTGAGGAAGAGGGTGACCTGTTAGTTGCAGAGAGATGAAGATTGCAGGAATAGTGTAAGCTAAAATGAGTACGCAATATTGAGCAATCTGCGTGTATGTGATGCCTTTCATGCCGCCCATAACCGCGTACATAAATACGATACACATACCGATCAGTAGGCCAGTAGAGTAGTCCACTTCTAGGAAACGACCGAACGCAACACCAACCCCTTTCATCTGACCGATAACGTAAGTTACTGATGCGATGATTAGACACACAACCGCTACAATACGCGCTGTGTTTGAGTAGAAACGTTCGCCTACGAACTCTGGCACCGTGAACTTGCCAAACTTACGTAGGTAAGGTGCAAGTAGAAGTGCTAGAAGTACGTAACCGCCAGTCCAACCCATTAGGAATACGCTGCCGCCGTAACCCATGAAGGCGATAAGACCAGCCATAGAGATAAATGATGCTGCTGACATCCAGTCTGCTGCGGTTGCCATGCCGTTTGCGATTGGGTTTACACCACCGCCAGCAACATAGAACTCTTTCGTTGATCCAGCACGAGCCCAAATCGCAATACCGATGTAAAGGATAAAGGTCGCACCAACAACGAGGTAAGTGATAGTTTTCAAATCCATCTGAGTGACTCCTTACTCATCTACGCCGAATTCACGGTCGATTTGGCGCATTTTCCACGCGTAGTAGAAAATAATACCTAGGAAGGCATAGATTGAGCCTTGTTGAGCAAACCAGAAACCTAGCTTGTAACCACCTAGTTGAAATTGATTAAGTTGATCGACAAATAAGATGCCGCAGCCGAAAGATACAACGAACCAAATCACCATTAGAGTGATCATCAGCTTCACGTTCTTATCCCAATAGGCTTTGGCTTTATCCTGACTTTCAAACGCCATTGCCGCCTCCTTACGATTGGTTTGGGTTGTTAAAAAAATGTTTCACCATGTACATTAGCAAGGGCTTGGCAATAACTCTTTTCAACTTTAGTCGCGGCAATAAAAACAAAAAGCGCCCATATAACGGGCGCTTAGTAAAAGACGTATTGATTTTTGTGATGTTAACGTTGTGTTAAATTAGCCTAAAGTCTAACGTTTCATTCATTATTCTATAAATTTAATCTAGCTTATGTAGAAATCTTTGATCCCCATCAGCAGGTTATTGACGGCAACCGCCGCTAGAATCAGCCCCATCACGCGGCTAATAATGGCGGCACCGACATTGCCAATCCATTTCTGAATATGTGTCGCGCCTAACAGCAGTAACAGCGTAATCAATAGCACAACGACCATGATGCCAGCGGTAATTCCCTGATCAATCAATGAAAAACGGTGGTTGTCCGTCAACATGACAATCGCCATCATTGCACCAGGAGAGGCAATCGAAGGAATCGCTAAAGGGTAGACCGCTAAATCAGCAAGATCGGAATGACTGATTTCTTCAGAAAGCTTGGTTTCTTGCTCAGGCTTTGATTCTCCAAAAATCATCGTCAGGGCGAACAGCAGCAGAACTAAACCACCGGCGGCCTGAAAGGCTGGCAATGGGATTTGCATCGCCTCAAGTAGCACTTGTCCTATGAGTAAGAAAAACAGCAAAACACCCGTCGCGATAGCAACCGCTTTTAAGGCGACCAGTCGGCGCTGCTTGGCTGTGAGGTGTTGAGTTTGAGAGAGATAAACGGGAACAGACCCGATAGGATCAATAACGGCCCAGAGAACCACAAATTGGGTAATGATGATGCTTAACAAGAGAAGTACTCCCAGAGTTAGTGAACAGAGGGGTAAATCAGATTGTCGCCTGATATAGAGTGTGTTTACACGCGCTATTTTAGCAAAATTCTAAGAGTATTAATGTTATTTTCTGGTGAGTTAAACCTCAGATTCTAATTGTTGTAGCAAAATAACTGCCTGAGTTCGGTTTTTCACATCTAATTTTCTAAATATGGCCGTCATATGGGCTTTAATGGTCGCTTCTGACACATTTAACTCGTACGCAATCTGCTTATTGAGCAAACCATCGGATAGCATTCCAAGAACTTTGTATTGCTGTGGCGTTAAAGTAGATATTTTTTCAGCTAAATCATTGCAAGCCGCATTGTTGGTAATCGACCCCTCAGGAAAGAAAGGTTCGCCATTGAGCACTTGGTTGAGGGCTGAGATAAGCTCGCGCATGTCACTGGATTTCGGAATAAAGCCAAACGCACCATGGCTTTTCACTTGTGTGACTACTGCAGGTTCTTCACTGGCCGAAACCACCACAATCGGCAAATCTGGATATTCAGCACGGAGCTGGATTAAACCAGACATGCCATTGGCACCGGGCATTTTTAGATCGAGCAGCAGCAGATCGGGCTCGTCTTCTTTTTTGAGCAAAGTCAGTAAGGCGTCGTGTGAATCGGCTTCGAGTAAGTTAGCACCACTCACAGCCATATGAACTGATTGAAATAGAGCATTGCGAAACAGTGGGTGATCATCGGCAATGATAATGGTGTAAGTCGAATCCATGACGTTAACTACTTATGACGGTTGAGTTAATGGAATTATTGTCATCTTTGCGATTGTGAACAATGTTTATCCACTAAAAGTCTGAACTGTATCGGGTTTTATTAGCAAAATTGCATATAGGGACCAACCTTAAAAAATAAATGAGTACTTGCTCACTTTGGTCGGGATCTGATTGCGAAGATTCGGTTTATCGCCACATACAATAACGCCAGCAAAGGTGCTGGCGTTGTTTGAAAGCTTAAAGGCTATGGGTATCCAAATGCTTTAGGAAGGTCTCTTCATTCATAAAGCCGGTGATGCGAGCGTTTGAAACGGGCTCGCCTTGGCTATCCCAGAACTCAATGGTAGGCAGACCAAGCACACGCATTTCTTTGAGTAGGGCAATGTCTTGAGGTTGGTTACGTGTGACGTCTGCTTGCAGTAACACAAAGTCTTTGAGCTTGGCTTCAACCGCTGGCTGGTGGAAGGTGTACTTCTCAAACTCTTTACAGGTCACACACCAATCGGCATAGAAGTCGAGCATCACAGGTTTACCGGCCAGTTTAGCCGCTTCGAGCTGTTGGTTGAGCTCATCAATGTTAGCGACACGAATGAACTCAACTTGATTTTGTGTTTGTTCGAGGTGGGAATTGCCAAAGTAGTAGTTCAGCGCAGGTTGAGCCGAAGCAAACAGGCCAAGCACAGCGATAATCCCGACAACACTTTGCTTCCAACCGCCGAATGGCAACGAGTTCTTCACATGATAGAGCCAACCAAATGCCAGGATGCCCAACACTGACCACAGCGCGGTTGCCCATAGTTCCGGTAGGATTCGTTCAAGCAGGAAGATAGGGGCAGCCAATAAGACAAAACCAAACAGTGTTTTTACACGATCCATCCAGTTGCCCGCTTTTGGCAGCAACTTATTCCCAAATACGGCCACAAGCATCAGTGGAATGCCCATGCCGATTGCGAGTGCATACAGAGCAATACCACCAGTGAGTAGATCGCCACTTTGCGCCACGTACAACAACGCACCAGACAGTGGAGCGGTGGTACACGGTGAACACACGAGACCTGAAATCGCACCCATGGCAAACACGCCAAGTGAGCTGCCACCTTGCTGTTTATTACTTAAGTTGTTTAACCAAGTTTGAGCACTGCTTGGTAGTTGAATGGTGTATAAGCCGAACATTGACAGCGCTAACGTAACGAACAACATGCTTAGGCCAATAAGAACATAAGGGTGTTGCATTGCCGCTTGAAATTGCATCCCGGCTGACGCAACGACCAAGCCCAGTAGGGTATAGGTCAGCGCCATACCTTGCACGTATATGAACGCTAAACCCAAAGCACGAGTGTGGCTGAGCTTACCGCTGCCCAATACGATGCTGGTTAAGATCGGGTACATCGGCAGTACACACGGTGTAAAGGCGAGGCCCACACCGAGCGCCAGGAACATCAGTGGTGTCCACCAATTGTCACTCAACTTAGACGCAAGGTTCGACTCACTGGATACTGGCGCTGTAGGTTCAGCAGCCACAGGAACCGATGTTTCTTTGGTTGCTGGTTGAGTAGATGATGTAGTGGATGAAGTGTTACTCGCTGAAGTCGTAAAGCTAGTAAGGTCAACGACACGAGTCTCTGGTGGATAACAGAACCCCGCTTTTGCACAGCCTTGGTACCGAACAATCAAACGAGCGCCATCTTGATAATCGGCCAGTGGTACTTCAACGAACAGCGGTGTGGTGTAAATATTCACATCACCGAAAAATTCATCTTTGTACGGTTCGCCATCGCGCATCTCAATATTGCCAATCGAGACATTTTCACCACTGATCGAAACTCGGTGCTGATAGAGGTAGTAGTCTTCTTTAACTTGCCAATCCATGAGTACACGGTCGCCTTGCTGGAAGGCGTTGAACGGGAAAGCTTCATCGACCGGGACGAACGTATTGCTGTCATTGCCAAAAGACAATGAAGAATTGGATTGCCCAAACAGCGCCATTGCGGGCGTTGAAACGACAGAAATACACAGCAGTAAAAGAGATAAGGCGAAGCGCATAGAAGAGCCACTTAAGTTAAATTTTCATCATTTTAACTCAATCAGACAGAAGAAAGGCGGAATAAGTTTCACGCAATATGAATTATTGTTGATAAGAAGAGCGGCCACATAGAGAAGGAGAAAGAGCTGTGGCCACTCTGATGAATTTTGGATGACCTAGGCAACCCCTAAACGCGCTCGAACGACACGTTCGCAAGCATCAATATGGTCAGTGTCTTTGGGGATCACCAATACGGTGTCATTCCCGCCGACCGTACCGAGGATCTCGGTGTGAGGGTCAATATCGACCAAGCGCGCGACAAGTTGCGCACTACCCGGGTGGGTTTTTACCACCACCATAGCTTGGTTATGGGTGATGAACTCAATTTGGGAAGAGATAGACGACTCTACGCGCACCGGCGCGGTTTCAACCGTAATGCAATAAACCTTTTTACCGCAGGCGTTTTGTACCTTGATGACCCCTAGCTGAGACAATAAACGGGATACTGTAGATTGACTAATCCCATGAAAGCCAATATCGACAAGGGCTTCTCGCAGTTCATTTTGAGTCGAGAAACTTTGTTGTTGCAGTAAGCGTTTGCAGGCAGCGGTCAGCGTTTTATCTTCACTGTAATCCACGATATTGGAATTTAGAGTTTCACTCATGCGAACTCCTTAACTATGACGTAATGAATAATCGTCCATACCACTCTCAGCACTCCATTTCCTTCGGATGCTATGTCTGGTGAGCCGTTACTCTCTGGTAACTTATTTTATAATTTTGAGTTTACCACCAAATTATATGCGGCAATGTGAATGCGATCGCCAAATAAAAAACTATATAATTTCTTGAAGTTAGCGGTGTGTTCGGAGGGCTTGCGGATATTTATCCATGTTATGGCATAAATATCCGCAAGATTTAAAGGAAAGGTTTTAAAGCTGAGTAATCACGCCATTAGCGCGCTTCTGTCATAATTTCGCGTGAGAATACTTTTTCACAGTAGTGACATTTTAGCTGCACGTTGTCGTGTTTTTCTTGCACTTTGAATTTGCTTTCAACAGGTTCACCGTGAGAAATACAGTTGCTGTTCGGACATTCAAAAACACTTTCAATACTGTCAGGAAGTGCCAAGTTGAGTTTATTCACCACCTTGTACTCTTCAATCTGGTTTACCGTTGCTTTCGGTGCGTAAAGCGCTAACTGGTTAGCTTGCTCTTTCGTTAGGTAGATGTTCTCAATCTTAATCAGATCTTTCGCGCCTAGTGCTGACGACGGTAGGTTCAAGCCAATCGTGATGCGCTCGTTGGTCTTGTGCATCTTGAACAACTTAAGCACTTTAATACCAATATGAGCAGGGATATGGTCGATTACAGAGCCGTTACGAATTGCTTCTACCTGAAGTTGAGTTTCTTTCACCATGATATCTCTCCTGCTATTAAAGGGTGTCGTTAAGAACAAGGGCCAGTAAAGCTTCACGTGCGTATACGCCATTTTCAGCTTGTTCGAAGTAGTAAGCGTGTTTGGTTTTGTCGACATCGACCGTGATTTCATCAACACGTGGTAGAGGGTGGAGTACTTTAAGGTTGTCGCGCGCTTCCGTTAAGGTCGCCGCTGTTAGGATAAAGGCCGATTTCATGTGCGCGTATTCCGACTCGTCAAAACGCTCTTTTTGTACACGGGTCATGTATAGTACATCCAGCTCTGGCACCACTTCTTCAATGTTGCTGTGCATGCTGAATGTAATGCCTGACTCTTCTAGTTCTTCACAGATGTAGTCTGGCATCGCCAGTGCGTCTGGTGCGATAAAGAAGAAACGGACGTTGTCGAACTTCGCTAATGCTTGAGTTAGAGAGTGAACAGTGCGGCCGTATTTTAAGTCACCGACGAACGCGACGTTGAGGTTGTCTAACGTGCCTTGAGTTTCGTAGATAGAGAATAGGTCGAGCAGTGTCTGTGTCGGATGTTGGTTCGCGCCGTCGCCACCGTTGATGATAGGCACACCGTTAGAGAATTCAGAAGCTAGACGTGCAGCGCCTTCTTGTGGATGACGCATAACGAACGCATCCACATACGAAGCGATAACTTGCACCGAGTCAGCCAATGTTTCGCCTTTTTTCGCCAGAGACGTGTTACCACCGTTATCAAAACCAATCACGCTGCCACCTAAACGCTCAACAGCGGTTTCAAATGAA
The DNA here is from genome assembly GCF_003970385.1 of Vibrio aquaticus. Classification (GTDB taxonomy): domain Bacteria; phylum Pseudomonadota; class Gammaproteobacteria; order Enterobacterales; family Vibrionaceae; genus Vibrio; species Vibrio aquaticus. Next base: position 163,700 of record NZ_RXZH01000007.1, read on the forward strand.
AGGCGAGTACGCGTTGATGGTTCAAAGAAACAGCTCGCGACCACTTTGTTTTTCAACAGCTCTGGATTCGGTTCAGCTTTTAATCTTGCCGCCGTATCGACGATAAGCTCTAGCTCTTCACGGCTGAGCTCAGGGATGGAAATGATGTGCTTATTAAATAACGAATGCGCCATAGCAATGCTTCCTAGTCGTGATTTATAGACAAAAAAAAGCCCCCTGAAATAGGAGGCTTTAAAATAGATTGAATAGAGAAAACGAAACAGACAACGACCCAAGTTGAGGGCGCTTTTTAATACAGCAATGAGCAGTAGTAAACGGTTTCATTGTTCTCTCCTAAGACAAATTGCGGAGGATTATACGCACAAAAAAACGCCGCGCAAGCGTTTGCGAAAAGTATCCAGAAATTGGATTTTTATGCGAACTTCGCATCTTTTCGCTACTTTTATCCAACCTTTGGCTGAACTTGCTTGAGGGCGTTTTTGCGTATCAATCACCAAATCCTTGATGAAAAAAAATGCGGGCTTTATTCAAGAGAACTTCCTATCCTGCCACCCGCATTTCCCTGCAGATTAGTCGCCTAGTGTCGCAACCATTACCGCTTTGATAGTGTGCATGCGGTTTTCAGCTTCATCGAAGACGATAGAGTGCTTAGACTCAACCACTTCATCGGTCACTTCCACGCCATCTTTCAGTTGTGGGTACTCAGCCGCTAGCTGTTTACCAACGGTAGTATCTTCACCGTGGAACGCTGGTAGGCAGTGCATGAATTTCACATGTGGGTTACCCGTTGCTTTTAGCATGTCCATGTTCACTTGGTAAGGCATCATTAGGTTAATACGCTCAGCCCAAGCTTCTTTCGCTTCACCCATAGATACCCAAACGTCAGTGTATAGGTAATCACAACCTTGAACGCCTTCTTGTACGTCTTCAGTTAGCGTGATTTTCGCACCGGTTTCTTCAGCGATTTCACGACATGTTGCGACGAGTTCTTCTTCTGGCCAGAACGCTTTAGGTGCCACTAGACGGATGTCCATGCCCATTTTCGCTGCGCCAACCATTAGCGAGTTGCCCATGTTGTTGCGTGCATCACCTAGGTAAGCAAACTTCATTTCGTGTAGCTGTTTGCCACGGCCGTGTTCCATCATCGTTAGGAAGTCAGCTAGGATTTGAGTTGGGTGGAATTCGTCTGTTAGGCCGTTCCATACTGGTACGCCAGCGTATGCGCCTAGCTCTTCAACGATCTCTTGACCGAAACCACGGTACTCGATGCCGTCGTACATGCGACCAAGCACGCGAGCTGTATCTTTCATTGACTCTTTGTGACCGATTTGAGAACCCGATGGGCCTAAGTAAGAAACTTGAGCGCCTTGGTCAAAGGCTGCAACTTCAAATGCACAACGTGTACGAGTTGACGTTTTCTCGAAGATTAACGCAATGTTTTTACCTTTTAGACGAGGTTGCTCATAGCCGTTGTATTTTGCTTTTTTCAGTTCCGCAGAAAGATCCAAGAAATGTTGGATTTCACGTGGAGTAAAGTCTAATAGTTTTAGGAAGTTACGGTTACGTAGGTTAAAAGCCATGATGTTTTCCTTCTTTGTTTTGTATGCGCTCTCTTGGTTGCAGGGAAAGAGGTAAGAAAGCGCACAAGGTAATTGGTTTTAAATAACTAATGTTTATTTAGGGCCTAGCCTTTAGTGATGTTAGTGCCGGCTGTGCCTTGAAGAATTTGCAGGCCATCTTGCAGTGAGCCGATGCCAACCACTTTGCCGCCTTGCTTAATGAACTCGCACGATGCTTCGATTTTTGGCCCCATAGAGCCTGCATCAAATTGGTATTTCGCCAGTTCGCTTGGGTTAGTGCTGCGCAGTGCATGTTGAGTGGGTTTGCCCCAATCTAGGTAAACGGCATCGGCATCAGTCAGGATAAGCAGTGCATCTGCATCTAACTGTTTCGCAAGGAATGCAGCTGACATATCTTTGTCGATAACCGCTTCCACACCGACTAACTTGCCGTTTTCGCGTTTCACCGGAATACCGCCACCGCCAGTACAAATCACTAAGTGACCTTGTTCGATAAGCGCAGTGATCGCGTCATGCTCGATGATGCCCGTTGGTTGTGGGCTAGGTACTACACGGCGGAAGTGTTGGCCGTCTGGCTTGATTGTCCAGTGGTACTTCTCAGCCAATTCACGTGCTTCTGCTTCTTCGTAAATTGGACCAATTGGCTTAGTCGGGTCAGCGAAGGCAGGATCTTTTGGATCGACGGTCATTTGGGTCAACATGCAAGTTGCGTTGACGTTAGGCATTTGGTTTTTGAATTCTTGCATCAGCATGTAGCCGATCATGCCTTGAGTTTCACTGCCCAATACGTCTAGTGGGTAAGGCGCCACTTTTTTGTATTCCAAACCTTGCAGGGCCAGTAAGCCAACTTGTGGGCCGTTACCGTGCACAAGTACCACGTTGTACTCTTGAGCAATCTCAGAAATGGTTTTTACCGCGATTTCAATATTGTGGCGCTGCACATCTGCTTCCAACGGTTCACCGCGACGAAGAAGAGCGTTACCACCTAGTGCTACAACTACAGTTTGTTTAGTCATTGCTGTTATCTCTTTGCAGGGGGCAGGAGAAAGTTCCCTCCTGCCAAATCAACTGGTTACTTAAATGCCGTCACGTTCGATTGGGCAGCTCATGCAGCGAGCGCCGCCGCGACCACGACCTAGCTCATCACCTGGGATAGGGAGTACAGTGATGCCTGCTTTGTCGTATTTCTCGTTGGTGTAAGTGTTGCCTTCGTAGCCGATAACCACGCCTGGTTTCACGGTAAGAACGTTGTTCGCGTCGTTCCACTGCTCACGTTCTGCGTGGAAGTTGTCACCACCGGTTGTGATAAGGTTTAGCTTGTCTACGCCCAATGCTTTTTCGATAGCCGTGACGAAGTAGCCTTCTTCTTTGACATTGACCGCGCCAGACTCATCACCAGTTAGGCTCCAACATTTAACGTCTTTACGCACTACTTCTGGGTAAACAGAGAAAGTATCTTCGTTCATGTGCGTCATTACGGTATCTAGGTGCATGCAAGAGCGGTGTTTCGGTAGCTCCATTGCAATGATTTGCTTCGCTTGACCGTGTTTGAACAAGCCTGATGCTAAGTGCTCAACACCTTGTGCGGTTGTACGCTCAGACATGCCGATAAGTACTGTGCCGCGACCGATAACCAATACGTCACCGCCTTCGATGGTTGAGTTGTCGTAGTTGATGTTTTCGTCATCGCCAAAGTACTTAATGAAGTCTTGACCTGCGAACGTTGGGTGCCAGCGGTAGATAGCGCGAACATGGTTAGTTTCACGTTGACGAGCTGGTTTCGCCATTGGGTTGATGGATACGCCACCGTAAACCCAGCATGAAGTGTCACGAGTGAATAAGTGGTTTGGTAGTGGCTCGATGATGAAGTCTGTTGGCGCGTGAAGACCTTGCAACATAGAAGAAGACTTCATTGGCATTTCAGCGTAAGACAGACCACCCGTTAGGATCTTCGCTAGTTCTAGGTTTGGAAGGTCACCTAGGTAGCAGCGCACGTCGTTAGCAAATGTTTTACCTAGACGGTAATCAGATACCTGACGGCTCAGTAGCCAATCTTTTGCTTCTGGCACTGCAAGTGTGTCAGCAAGAAGGTCGGTAAGAAGTAAAACCTCGACACCTTGGTCACGCAGTGTTTGAGTGAACACATCGTGCTCTTTACCTGCACGCTCAACAGCAAGCACGTCATCAAACAGTAGGTCATGACAGTTAGAAGGTGTTAAGTGAGTGAGAGCGCGTCTAGGACGGTGAACAAGAACGCGACGTAATTGACCGATTTCAGAACCTACGTATAACTTACTCATGATCGTATCTCTCTTATATTTCTTTAATTAGTTTTAATTTAAAAAACTAATAATTAATTTGTAGGGAATAGAAGCGTGAATTTGCTTATTCACTTATTTTGTTTCTGGAATTCATATTACGCCTGTTGGCAGGGGATTCTTAGAGGTCAATCACAGTTCGTTTTTTATGCTCCAAGCCTTGATTTATAAGGGTTTTAACAATATCTATTCACTTGTTGCCTGGATGTGAATGCCCTATTTAGGTGAGTTTTGGGGAAGTTTATGCATCACTTTATGCGTAGTATTAGATTGGCGGTGTTTAGGGGGAATAAAATTCAATTTAAATAGACTAATAAAAAGGTGAATAGGTTGGAAGTATGCACTTAAAACTCCTAGATAAGTGATTTTGTAGAGTGAATTAATTGTCTGGTAACAAAACTTTTGATAATAAGTATGTTGTGGATCACATTGGCCATTTAAAATACGACAAACACTAAAATAAGTTAGATTAATAGAGTTAATTAATTGCGATAGTTTTTCTTATTAATAAATGTCGGGAAATGTAGATTCATTGAATGGTGTTATTTGAATTAGTCATTCCATAGAGCGACTAGCGTTAAGAGATCCCCAACTCGTTCGTTCCTCACTCTTGAGGATGACAGTGCTGTAGTGAAGAGGAGTTTTGTTAGTCATTCCATAGAGCGACGAAGGAGAGAGTAGGGAATCTCTAAAATAGTGCGACTAGCGTTAAGAGATCCCCAACTCGTTCGTTCCTCACTCTTGAGGATGACAGTGCTGTAGTGAAGAGGAGTTTTGTTAGTCATTCCATAGAGCGACGCAGGAGTGAGTAGGGAATCTCTAGACGGTTTCTTACCTAGCTTCGAAACGAGAAAAGCCGCACTAGGGCGGCTTTGGGAGAGGGCTCACTTCCTGTGAGCCGGGTAAGGAAAAGAAACGGTTAACTTAGATTAGCGCTGCAATACTTAGACATACGATGCAGAACAGAGTCAGAATCGCGAGCAGTGGCGCTACCCATTTCACCCAGCGAACGTAAGGGACGCGAGCAATAGCCAAGCCACCCATTACCACCGCTGATGTCGGCGTAATTAAGTTCACTAGACCTGAAGCAGACTGGTAAGCAGTGATAACAAGTTCACGACCGACACCCGCAAAGTCAGCAAGTGGTGCCATGATTGGCATGGTCAATACCGCTAGACCTGATGTTGAAGGTACTAGGAATGACAGTAGAATCTCTAGGAAGAACATCACATTGATGAACACGACTGACGATAGGCCGGTTACCATTTGTTCTGCTGAGAACAAGATAGTATCGGTGATCATACCGCGGTCCATTACCACCACGATGCCGCGAGCAATACCGATAATCAGTGCGACACCCAGTAGGTCACGAGCGCCGTCGATAAAGCTATTGGTAAAGTCTTCTTCACTCATGCGAGCCACTAGGCCAACAAGAATCGTTGCCGCTAGGAACATGGCTGAGATCTCTGCCATCCACCATCCTGCAACAGACACACCGTAAATCATTACCCCGAATGAACCACCGAAGATAGCTAGGATAACTTTACGCGTTGTTGTGAATTCTAGAGAGCCGACATCTTGATTGCCAAGGAAGTGCGCTTTGTTCTCTTCGTACTTGTCGTAGACGATAGACTTGCTTTGGTCTTCACGAACCATGCGAGCGTAACGCATCACGTAAGCCACACAGATACCGTAGCCAATCACCAGCATGATTGCGCGCAGCATAATGCCATCAGTAAAAGGAATGCCAGAAGCGTTGGCAGCAATGACCGTCGCAAATGGGTTAATGGTAGAGCCTAGCACACCGATACCCGCGCCAAGAAGTACAGTTGCTGCAGCAACGAGTGGGTCAAAGCGTGCTGCCATCATCACAGGAACGAGTAGGGTGTAAAAAGGTAATGACTCTTCCGCCATACCATAGACAGTACCGCCAGCTGCAAACAGTGCCATCAAGATAGGAATCATCATCTCTTCTCTACCTTGCAAGCGATGGGTTACGCGTTCGATACCCGCATCAATAGCGCCAGTCTTGGTGACTAAGCCCAGGAAGCCACCGATGATAAGAATGAAAAGAGAAACATCGATAGCAGCAGCTTCATAGCTATTGTGGTCATAGAAGCCATCAATCGGTGCTAGAAGCACATCAATGACACCTTGAGGATTGCCTTCTACCGCTTGGTAGGTGCCTGTTACGGGAACTTCTCGACCGAGATCTTCGTTCATTTGACGATCGTATTGACCGGCAGGAACAATCCAAGTGAGTAGGGCGACAAGAGCGATAAGAATGAAAAGAATGGTGTAAGCAGAAGGGAATTTAAAGTTGGCAAATAAGCCGCCTTTTTTCTCTTGTGTCGGTACGGTTTGCGTTGTCATGGCTATCTCCTTACTTCTACCTACATACCTATAGATAAAAGTGAATCAGCGACTATCGTTATTGAAAAATAAATAACTCTGTAGGGAAGTTATTAAGCTTGATTGTATTTTTATAGAGGTTATTAACCTGGCTGATTGTATTTTAAAGCCACAGTTGGCCGCTAACTTTGTGGATCTTCACAAAAAACACCCTCTGTTTTTTAGGGGTAATGGGCTATAGGTTAGTTGTAAGGGTAATTGTTTGAAATAGTCGGATTAATATTCTGGTTAATATCTGTGAGTGATAATTAGAGCTCAGGGTTGAATGGCGGAATGATTTTATTTGGGAATTTTATTCAATGGAATGGATTATAATGCCTCGAATAATTTCGGTGCTTTTATTGATTAAGGTCAATAATGAAGTGTGAGCTAAATATTATTACGAATCGGAAAATAAAAAAGGGAGCCGCAGCCCCCTTGAATTATTGACTAGGAATTAAATAAATAGGCTACCAAACGTAAAGCCTAGCGCCACTGCTGACGCAATAGTTGCTACACCCGGAATAAAGAATGGGTGGTTAAAGACGTACTTACCAATGCGAGTAGAGCCTGTGTCATCCATCTCAACCGCTGCGAGTAGCGTAGGGTAAGTTGGCAGTACGAACAGCGCACTTACTGCCGCAAATGATGCCACTGCCGTTAGTGGTGCTACGCCAATCGCTAGTGCTGCAGGCATCAAGGCAACCGTAGTTGCACCTTGTGAGTAAAGCAGCATAGAAGCGAAGAACAGTACCATTGCTAGCATCCAAGGGTAGTCAGCCAGTAGTGCACCAGCGACTTCTTTAATCCCATCAACGTGTGCGTTTACAAACGTAGAACCAAGCCATGCCACACCCAGTACACAAACACACGCTGTCATACCAGAACGGAACGTTGCTGCAGCTGGGATTTTACCTGAGTCGATTTTACAGCTCATTACGATAGCGGCTGCGGCTGCAAGCATCACGGTCATGATCGCTTCGTTGCGGCCAAGAGCAGGGTTGTCAATCAGACCAATTGAGTTCGAAATTGCCGCTGCGTAACAAACCACAAAACCAATCGCCGCTAGGAAGATGTAAGTCGCTTTTTTCGCAGTCGGTAGGATTTCACGTTTCTCTTCAGTTGCTAGCTTGATTAGGCCTTTTTCTAGGCGCTCTTGATAAACAGGATCATCTTTTAGCTCACAGCCCATGAAGTTAGCCACAAATGCACCCACCATACAGGCAACAAATGTCGTTGGAATACACACAGCAAGTAGCGTTAGGTAATCGACGCCCATTGGTGCCAGCATTGCCGCGAATGCAACCACTGCTGCCGAAATTGGCGAAGCGGTAATGGCAATCTGAGAAGCCACTACCGCGATAGAAAGTGGACGAGAAGGACGAACGCCTTGGCCTTTGGCTACTTCTGCAATAACAGGCAGTGTAGAGAAAGCAGTGTGACCGGTACCCGCCATTAATGTCATTAGGAAGGTAACAATTGGCGCGTAAAATGTGATGCGCTCAGGATGCTTGCGCAGGAAGTTCTCAGCTACTTGCACCATCCAATCTAGACCACCGGCGACTTGCATAGCAGCGATCGCGGTAATTACCGACATAATGATCAGAATAACATCGATAGGAATGAACGCTTGGCTTGTTGGTACACCTAAAAACAGCGACAGTGCAATAACACCCGCACCACCGGCAAGACCAATACCAATGCCCCCAATTCTTGCTCCCAAATAGATGAAGAGCAGAACGACAAACAGTTCTACTGCTACCATAGTTGATACCTCATAAAGTTAATTTTGATTCTAATTATCTAAAAACTCAGTGTCTGAATGTTTAGATAATTTGGCATTTAAAGACCATGAAAAAAGTATGGCTAACCGCATGGGAGCCCAAAAAAGGGCCCCGTTTGGGACCCTTTCTGATTTCGCTTATTCGTAGCGTTTTGCTTTATACGTTGGGTGCATAAAGTTTTCAACTGAAAGAATGTCATCAAGCTCTTCAGCGGTCAGTAATCCACGCTCTAGAACCACTTCACGGACACTCTTACCCGTTTCCGCACAAATCTTACCCACGATGTCACCTTCGTGGTGGCCAATGTATGGGTTTAGGTAAGTCACGATACCGATAGAGTTGTACACGTAGCCTTCACACACTTCTTTGTTCACAGTGATGCCGTCGATACATTTGTCACGTAGGTTCACACATGCGTTGTGTAGTAGAGAGATAGACTCAAATACACTTTGTGCGATAACCGGTTCCATCACGTTAAGCTGTAGCTGACCACCTTCCGCTGCGAAAGAAACCGTGTTGTCGTTACCGAGAACTTTAAAGCAAACTTGGTTTACTACTTCAGGGATAACTGGGTTTACTTTAGCTGGCATGATTGAAGAGCCTGCTTGCATTTCTGGTAGGTTAAGCTCGTTTAGACCAGAGCGAGGACCAGAAGAAAGTAGACGAAGGTCGTTACAGATCTTAGACAGTTTCACCGCAAGGCGTTTAAGCGCACCGTGCGTCATTACGTAAGCACCACAGTCAGACGTTGCTTCAATTAGGTCTTCTGCAGGAACCACGTCTAGGCCCGTCACTTCTGCTAGGTGTTTCACGGCTGTCGCTTGGTAGCCTGCTGGTGCATTTAGACCAGTACCGATTGCTGTTGCACCAAGGTTGATTTCTAGTAGTAGCTTAGACGTGTAGTCTAGAGCACGAATTTCTTCGTTAAGTGTTACAGCCCATGCGTGGAACTCTTGACCTACTGTCATAGGAACTGCGTCTTGAAGCTGAGTACGACCCATCTTCAATACATTTTTAAACTCTTGTGCTTTAAGCTCGAATGCGCCTTTCAGGTATTCGATCGCTTCCATCAACTGGTGAACACTGTTGTAAACCGCAATACGGAAACCCGTTGGGTACGCACAGTTCGTTGATTGGCTCTTGTTTACGTGGTCATTCGGGTTGATGAACTCATATTGGCCTTTTTCCTTGCCCATCAGTTCAAGTGCAACGTTAGCGATTACTTCGTTCGTGTTCATGTTCACTGACGTGCCCGCACCGCCTTGGAATACGTCTGATGGGAACTGATCCATGCACTTACCTGTTTCAAGGATCAAATCACACGCTTCAAGAATGTAGCTCGCCACGTCTTTTGGAATTGCGCCAAGCTCTTTGTTTGCCAATGCAGCGGCTTTCTTCGTCATCACCATACCACGAACGAATTCTGGTACGTCTGAGATGGTCGTGCTTGAAATGTTGAAGTTTTCGATCGCGCGCAGAGTGTGAATGCCGTAGTACGCATCAGCTGGTACGTGGCGCTCGCCTAGTAGGTCTTCTTCGATACGAGTTGCAGAGTTAGCCGTTTTTGGAGCATCAGTTAGGGTAGCCATACAGGATCCTTAGAGATTTATTCTGATCATAAAGTTATTTTCTAGCCATTCTGTAGTAGTAGAATCCATTCGGCAGAATTTCTGGCTGTATAATCCGTCCTGACTTATGTGGCACATGATACTGTACCTAGCGCATAAAAATAGTAACTTGATCACCTTTTTTATCTTTTATTGAGTCAATATTATGTTAGATATGAATAGGGTGTTAATAGCCCTTTAGTGGTAGGGCTTTATTGAGATTTCTATCATGCTTGGTTACGCTTTTTTACGGGTTAGATTTGAGGTTGAGAACGGTTTCAGCGTACACTGAACGAAACCAAGGAGTGCATGTGTTTCCTATCTTACTATTACTGTTTATTTTCGTTCCTATCATCGAAATAGGCCTATTTATTCAAGTGGGCGGCTTCTTAGGATTATGGCCGACCATTGCTCTTGTACTGATCACTGCCTTTGTGGGTGCTTCGTTGGTTCGTAGTCAAGGCTTACAAACCTTGATGTCAGTACAAAACCGCCTGAATCAGGGCGAACTGCCAGCGCAGCAAATTTTTGAAGGTGTGATGCTCGCCGTCGCCGGTGTCCTGCTGTTAACACCAGGCTTTATGACTGACGCACTGGGTATGTTAGTGCTGTTGCCTGCGCCACGAGCCGTCATTGCTAAATACCTAATGTCGAAGATGGTGGTGAAGTCAGTAGGTGGTAACGGATTCCATGGTAGCTTTAACGGCAGTCAATTTGGCCAAAGCCCATTTGAGCAAGACCCTTTCCATCGTGATGATTCTCAGCAAGGTTCGACTTTTGAAGGCGAATATGAGCGCAAGGACGACGATGATCGAAATCGACTTAACTAAGCCCTTATCATGATTTAAAAGAGACGCAGCAATGCGTCTTTTTTTATGCATCCCTTTCTATATCAGGGCTAGATGCTTTGCTCTATTTATTAGTAAAAGCTTAACTAACTCAAACGATTAGTCTCATTTCTGCAACTTCTGTTATCCCGATATGTTGAAATTTTGATGGCGATTCAATTATTCATCATATCTATGAGATCGAAATCTCACTGTCATTGAATGTAATTTTTTGTTTCATAAAAAACGTCAACACTGGACAGGATTTATTAAAACGGAGTCACGCTAAAAGTGACGTGGAACACGCTTTCTAGTTTTTAAGGAACATTGGAAGCGATGCATGGTGGATAACATGAAACAAAAATTAACTCCTACCCTAATAGCCGCAGTGGTTGCTGGTGCGCTATCGTCTCCAGCAATGGCTGACGTGATTATTTCTCAATACGTTGAAGGCGGTAGCTACAACAAAGCGATTGAGGTTGCCAATACAGGCGACAGCTCGGTTTCTTTAGATGGTTATGAGCTTGCTAAGCAGAGCAACGGTAAAGGCGATTGGGGCAGTAAACTGTCACTCAATGGCCAAGTGTTAGCAGCACAAAGTGTTCTCGTTGTCGCGCACACAAGTGCTCGCGATGACATTAAAGCGGTTGCCGATATTCTTGATGGTTCTTTGGCGAACTTTAATGGTGATGACCCAATGGCGCTTTTAAAAGACGGTGCCGTTCATGACCTATTGGGTGTTGCGGGCGATGTCGACTTTGCTAAAGACGTCACGCTGGTACGTAATTCGGATGCGATGACACCAACTTCTTCGTATGACGCCTCTCAATGGTCATCACTTCCGAAAGACAGCATCGAAGGCTTAGGTGTTCTTGATGGTGGCACAGCGCCAGAACCATTTGCTTGTACACAAGACGGTGCGACCCCGACCTTCACTTCGATTCAAGATATTCAAGGTGACGGTGATACTTCGCCATTCATCAATGGCTACCCATACATCACTGACGAAGAGTTCTTTGTTAAAGGCGTAGTAAGCGCGGTAACAACCGGCCTGACAAAAGGCTTCTACCTACAAGCGTTAACGGATGATTACAACCCAGAGACATCTGAAGGTTTGTTTGTTCATACCAACCAATCGAGCTCTGATCTGCAAGCAGGCGATGTGGTGTGTGTGAAAGGCAAGGTGCAAGAGTACTACGATCACACTCAGCTAAAAGTTGAAAACAACCACTGGGTTAAACAAGGTGAGCAAGCAGCGCCAACGGCGACAGACATCGAAATCCTAGCAACCGATGCAAACTTCGACCGCACATTAGAGCGTTACGAAGGCATGTTGGTGAACACCACTGAAGCTCTCGATATGCGCGTTACCCGTACCTTTGGCTATGATTATGCAGCGCGTCGTAACAATATGGTGCTAGCACAAGGTCGTATCAGCATGCAGCCAAACCAGAACTTCCCTGCAGGTTCTGACGAAGCGAAACAGCAAAGCATCGAAAACGCAGAGCGCCGTTTGTATGTTGAATCCGATGCTAAGGCTGGCGATGGACAAGTTCCATACTACCCAGACTTCGGTCGCACTGATATTGACCAAGATGGCTCGACAGAAGATTACATCCGTATCGACGACACGATTGTGGGTCTGGAAGGCGTAATTACCTACAGCTACGGTGATTACCGTCTGATCCCAACCAACACCCTAACTAGCGAAAGCTTTATTCGTAACGACCCTCGTACCGAAGATATCGAGATGAAAGAGGGCGATTTACGTATCGCGACGTTCAACGTACTCAACTACTTCAACTCGCCATTCGGCGGCGACACCAATCCACATGGTGGTAACCGTGGCGCAAACAGCTTTGAAGAGTTCGAAGTACAGCAAGAGAAAATCGTTAATGCGATTCTACGCCTTGATGCTGACATCATTGGTCTAATGGAAATCGAAAACAACGGCTTTGGTGATAGCGGTGCAATTCGTCAGTTGGTTGACCAATTGAACGCGCGTATTGCGAAGAAGAAAGACCGTTACGACATCGTTGCTATTGACTCTAACGGCGACAAAGTAACGGATGAAAATGATTACATCGGCACTGACGTAATCACGACCGGCGTTATCTACCGTCCTAAAGTGGTTAAGTTGAAAGAATCTCGTGTGATTGCGATGCCAAGCCAGCAAGCGCCAGAAGTTCTAGATGACAATGGTAAAGTGATCGAAGATGGTAAGAACTACCAACGTGATTCTTTAGCGCCAACCTTCAAGGTGAAAGGCACTAAAGAGAAGATCACAGTAGCGATTAACCATCTTAAATCGAAAGGCTCTAAGTGTTGGGAAGATGCAGCGCCGGTTGAGCAAGGCGGTCAGGGTGGTCAAGACCTAGACAAACAAGGTTCTTGTGAGAACTTCCGTGTTGCAGCGGCTGTGGCTTTGGGTGATGCACTGAGCGAAATCAAAGGTCACAAGGTTATCTTGGGTGACTTGAACGCGTATGGCATGGAAGATCCATTGCTAGTTCTAACCGATTACAGCCAAGAGAAATACGGCAAGACGATCAAAGCAGCGCGTAACACATACATTGACGGCCAAGTTCAGTTTGGCGATGACGGTGCAGTGATCACAGATAGCTACGGTTACATTAATGCAGTGGCGAAAGCACATCCAAACAGCTGGAGCTACTCATACAATGATGAAGTGGGCGCACTTGACCACCTACTGATGAGCCCAAGTTTAGAGAAGCACTTTGTTGATGCGACCGATTGGCACATCAACGGTGGCGAGTCGAAACTGTTTGATTACAACGAAGAGTACAAAGGCGACCTACCTAAGTACAACGACCACTTCCGTTCTTCGGACCACGATCCAGCCGTGTTAGAACTGAACATGGCAGGTTCATTTGGCTTTGGTGCGATGATGTCTCTGTTTGGTTTAGCACTATGGCGTCGTAAAAAGTAATTTAGGCACCTAGATGTAAAGCAATAAGGCCAGTTTGTTCTGGCCTTAATTTTATCGTTTGCACTTGCCTTTCTTCGCTCATGCTGCACAATACCGCCCCTAACTACCCAATTTATCAATGCTGTTCGTTTCATCATGTTACTGATTATCGATAACTACGACTCTTTCACTTACAACCTTTACCAGTACTTTTGTGAACTGGGCGCAGAGGTGAGCGTGGTGCGTAATGATGAAATCACTCTAGAGCAGATTGAAGCGCTAACCCCAACCCATTTAGTGATTTCTCCTGGGCCATGCACCCCTAACGAAGCGGGGATCTCGCTGGCTGCAATTGAACACTTTGCGGGTAAGCTGCCTATTTTGGGCGTGTGTTTAGGGCATCAAGCAATAGCACAAGTATTTGGTGGCGAGGTGGTTCGTGCAAGGCAAGTCATGCATGGGAAGACATCGCCAATTACTCATAATGACCGCAGTGTTTTTTCATGTTTGAATAATCCTCTGACCGTGACTCGTTACCACTCTTTGGTAGTGAAAAACGGCACATTACCCGATTGTTTTGAGTTAACCGCTTGGACGGAACTGGACGATGGCAGCATGGATGAGATCATGGGTTACCAGCATAAAACTTTACCGATCGATGCAGTTCAGTTTCATCCAGAGTCGATTAAAACAGAGCAAGGGCATCAGATTCTCGCCAACTTTATCGCTCGAACGCCGCTTTAAAACACGCCACTTCATTGTCCAGTGTTCGGTTAAAGCCAGACTTAGATCACTTTTCTTAACATTTCTTTCATAACTTTCGATGTGGATACTTTGTGAAAAAGTATGCGCAGAGTTTGTCACGCCTACCTCTCAGCCCTTATCCCAACTAAGATTAACCATAGCTTATCTTTGCTATAAGAATATATTGCTTCATAAATGTGACTGGCTAATGCATAAATACTCAAGCTTAGTGATTATTAGACTTCATAGTGGCAAGTAAAAAGAATAAACCACTATTGAAATGGTTAATTAAATGTAAATACAATGCCGATGTTGCTTAATAGCAAAACAAAATCTTATTTCATTGAATCGAAGTAAGGACACCATATTCGCTATGCATGCGGTATTTAAGAGGGAATGTGCAATGACTGTAGAAAACAAAGTAGAACGCGGCTTGTTTGATGAGGTAATGGTACCTTGTTACAACCCAATGGAAATGATCCCAGTAAAAGGCGAGGGTGCTCGTGTTTGGGACCAGCAAGGTACAGAGTACATTGATTTTGCTGGTGGTATTGCCGTGAGCTGCCTTGGTCATTGTCACCCTGCAATGGTAAATGCGCTAACAGAGCAAGGTCAGAAAATCTGGCACCTAAGTAACGTAATGACTAACGAACCAGCTTTGCGTTTAGCGAAAAAGCTCACTGACGTATGTTTCGCTGAGAAAGTGTTCTTTGCAAACTCAGGCGCAGAAGCGAATGAAGCGGCATTAAAGCTGGCTCGCCGTTACGCAGCTGACGAGTTTGGCCCTGAAAAATCAGAAATCATCGCCTTTAAACAAGGTTTCCACGGCCGTACTTTCTTTACCGTTACTGTCGGTGGCCAAGAGGCATACTCAGACGGTTTTGGTCCTAAGCCGGGTGACGTAACACACCTACCATACAACGATGTTGAAGCGCTAAAAGCACATATCTCTGATCGCACTTGTGCCATCATGATGGAGCCACTTCAAGGCGAAGGCGGCATCATTTCTCCAACTGACGAATTCGTACAGACTGTTCGTGAATTGTGTGACAAGCACAATGCGCTGCTTATCTTTGATGAAGTTCAAACAGGTAACGGTCGTACCGGTCACTTCTACGCATACCAAGGTCTTGGCGTAACACCAGACATTCTAAGCACGGCGAAATCTCTTGGCGGCGGTTTCCCTGTCGGTGCAATGCTAACGACAACTGAGCTTTCTAAACACCTAAAAGTCGGTACACACGGTTCAACTTATGGCGGTAACCCACTTGCGTGTGCAGTTGCTGAAGCTGTGGTTGATGTTGTGAGCGCACCAGAAACACTCGCAGGTGTGGTTGAGCGTGAAGCGCTGTTCCGTGAAGGTTTAGCTAAACTTAACGACAAGTACAACATGTTTGCTGAAGTGCGTGGTAAAGGCCTACTGCTTGGCGCAGCACTGAACGATGAGTGGCAAGGCCGAGCACGTGACGTACTGGTTGCTGCAGGCAAAGAAGGTCTAATGGTATTGGTTGCGGGCACAAACGTTGTTCGTTTCACACCATCACTGGTGATTACTAAAGAAGAAATCGCAGAAGGTCTAGCGCGTCTAGATAAAGCTCTAGCAACGCTAGTTAAATAAGAAACATCTAGTCTAGTACTCATATCGACATAAACAGTGTCAGCCTCAAGAGGAAGGCACGACCGAGTTGGGGATCTCTTGCATCGCGTTGAGAGATTCCCTATCACGTTCGTTCCTCACTGTAGGGAATGACGAAGTCAAAGTATAAACAGATAACTATTGAGTACTAGCGTTCACTGCATCAGGAGGGAGTATCGATGCTGGTTGTTCGCCCTATCGCAATGTCGGACTACGACGCGCTGCACACGTGTGCGGTTGAGTCGGGTCACGGATTCACATCTCTACCGGTTAACGAAGAATTGTTAACCAACCGAATTACTCATTCAGAATACAGCTTTACTAAACCAGAGGTTACTGAGCCTGGTGATGAAGGCTACCTAATGGTTGGCTTTGATAGCGAAACTGGCGAAGTGGCTGGTTGTACCGGTATCGAAGCGTCCATTGGTTGGGATGTGCCTTTTTACTCTTACCACATCAGCAAGGTTGTGCATTCATCGCCAAAGCTTGGTGTGAACAATGTGGTTAAGCTACTAACTTTCGGCAACAACTACACAGGTTGCAGTGAGATTTGTACGCTGTTCCTAAGACCATCATTCCGTGGCGGCTTGAACGGCCGTTTGATGTCGAAATGTCGTTTCCTAATGATGGCGGAGCACCCGCATCGTTTCTCTGAAACTGTGTTTGCTGAAATGCGTGGTGTTTCTGACGATGAAGGTAACTCTCCATTCTGGCAATGGCTGCAAGAGCACTTCTTCTCAATTGATTTTACGATGGCCGATTACCTAACCGGTATTGGTAAGAAGGGCTTCATTGCAGATCTAATGCCAAAGCTACCAATCTACATCAACTTACTGAGCAAAGAAGCGCAAGCGGTGATCGGTCAGGTCCATGACAACACCAAACCAGCCTTGCGCCTACTTGAGAAAGAAGGTTTCACTTGCCGTAACTACGTCGACATTTTCGATGGTGGCCCAACGGTTGAATGTGATGTGCGCAATATCGAGTCGGTACGTCACTCGATTCGTGCCAAAGTGACCATTGCTGAGCACTCGAGCTCGCAAGATTACTTAATCTCAAACACCTCATTTGAAGATTTCCGTGCGGCAGCAGCAAAAGCAGCGTACGACCAAGCTTCTGAGTCGGTGATTCTGTCACCAGAAGTGGCAACCGCGCTCAAATTAAATGAAGGCGACTTCGTGCGCATGCTGGCTCAGTAAGCTCGATTAGAAGAATATTTTGAAGGAACAAGTTATGACACATTGGATTGCCGGTGAGTGGGTAAAAGGTCAAGGTGAGGCAATGGACTCACAAAGCCCATACAACAACGCAGTGATTTGGCAAGGCGAAAGCGCAACGCCGGCGCAAGTAAAGCAAGCAGTATCCGCTGCGCGCAGTGCATTCGTTGGCTGGAAAAAAATGAGTTTCGCTGAGCGTGAAGCTATTGTTCTGGCTTTCGCTGAAAAAGTGAAAGAGAACAGCGAACAAATCGCTGAGATCATCGCCAAGGAAACCGGTAAGCCGATTTGGGAAACACGCACCGAAGCCGCAGCGATGGCAGGTAAGATTGCTATCTCGATTCGTGCTTATCATGACCGTACTGGTGAAGCGCAACGTGAAGCCGCGGGTAACCAAATTGTTCTTCGTCACCGCCCATTAGGTGTGATGGCCGTTTTTGGTCCTTACAATTTCCCAGGTCACTTACCAAATGGTCATATCGTACCTGCGCTATTGGCTGGTAACACGGTGGTATTCAAACCTTCAGAGCAAACGCCATTAACGGGTGAGTTTGCGATGAAGCTGTGGGATCAAGTGGGTCTTCCTAAAGGTGTAATCAACCTAGTGCAAGGTGCGAAAGAAACCGGTATTGCACTGGCTGATTCGAAAGGTCTTGATGGTGTGTTGTTTACTGGCAGTGCCAACACCGGTCATATCCTACATAAACAGTTTGCAGGGCAGCCGGGTAAGATGCTGGCGCTAGAAATGGGTGGCAACAACCCTATGGTTATTTCTGATAACTACGGTGAGGTTGATGCGACGGTTTATACCATCATCCAATCGGCGTTCATCAGTGCCGGTCAACGCTGTACCTGTGCACGCCGTCTCTATGTTCCGTTAGGTGATAAGGGCGATCTACTGATCACTAAACTTGTGGAAGCAACCAACAAGATTCGAGTTGACCAGCCATTTGCAGAACCTGCGCCATTTATGGGCCCACAAATTTCGAAAGCAGCGGCTGACTTCATTTTGAATGCTCAAGCGAACCTGCAGCAGCTAGGTGGTGAAAGCTTGATTGAAGCAAAAGCGGGTCAAGCTGCGTTTGTTACTCCGGGCATTATCGATGTTACAGCGATTACTGATCTGCCAGATGAAGAATACTTTGGTCCACTGCTGCAAGTCGTGCGTTACCAAGGTCTTGAGAAAGCAGTAGAGCTGGCTAATGACACACGCTTTGGCCTATCGGCGGGTTTAGTGTCTACCGATGACGGTGAGTGGGAATACTTTGTTGACCACATTCGAGCAGGTATCGTGAACCGTAACCGCCAGTTAACCGGCGCAAGTGGTGATGCGCCATTTGGTGGTCCTGGCGCTTCAGGTAACTTACGTCCAAGTGCGTACTATGCCGCTGATTACTGTGCTTATCCTATGGCATCAATGGAAGGCGGAGAAACGCTTCTTCCAGCAACATTGAGCCCAGGGCTAGAGCTGTAAAACATTGACTGTAAAAACATTAGCTCTAAAAACAATAGCTCTAAAAACAATAGCTCTAAAAACAATAGCTCTAAAAACATTAGGTCAAAGAACCTAAGTTAGGGGATTCCCTTCTTCCTCCCCGAGCCGGGAGGTTTTAACGTCACAGGCTGAAGGCTATCACATTGACTATCTGGACAAGTCGATTTGGTAGCCTCCTTTATATCTCAATAATAATTAAAGTAAAAAACCGAAACCAATAACGTAACCAACCCCATACAAGGAGGCGTTATGACGCCAGATGTTCTATTCCAATCGTTATGGAATGACTATATTCAACGCTTGTGTCCTTCTGCTGAAAAAGTGCATCACCTACTGCAAGAAGATGAGACTCTGATTAATGACCACATTGCTCTGCGCACCTTTAATGTTGAACCATTAGGTATTGCAACCTTGGCTCAGCCTTTCTTAGATGCTGGCTATAAGCCATGCGGTGATTATGAATTTGAAAGCAAAAAGCTGGTGGCTAAGCATTTTGAACATCCCGATCCAAAGCAACCGAAAGTGTTTATCAGTGAGCTTAAAGTCAATGAGTGTTCAGAAGCGCTTCAGGCGATCGTTACCAAGCTTGTGAAGCAATTGGACACCCATGATCTAAAAGGTCCTGAGTTCCTTTGGGGCGGCCGTTTATGGGAGTTGAGTTACGCAGATTTTCAGACGTTAGCGAAAGAGAGTGAGTACGCTTCTTGGTTGGCGGCACATGGTTACGGTGCTAACCACTTTACCGTAAGTGTTAATCAGCTGAACGCCTTTGATGAAGTGAAGGAGGTCAACGACCACTTACGCCAATCTGGCTTTACCATTAATGAATCGGGCGGTGAAGTAAAAGGCTCGCCAGACGTTCTGTTAGAGCAATCCTCAACGATGGCCGACAAGGTCGCGGTTGAGTTTAGTGAAGGAACGGAGATGATTCCGGGTGGTTTCTATGAATTTGCTAAACGCTACCCAATGGCGAATGGTGAACTTTACCCAGGCTTTGTGGCAGCATCAGCAGATAAGATATTCGAAAGCACCAATGGCTAGTGTCGTTCGATAGATAAAAAGAAAGCCACCCAATGGGTGGCTTTACTGATTCTGTGGTTCGTTAATCGAGATTAACGAGTACCGTATACCACGATAGTCTTACCGTGTGCAGAAATTAGGTTCTGCTCTTCTAGCATCTTCAGGATACGACCAACGGTCTCACGTGAACAGCCAACAATCTGACCAATCTCTTGACGAGTGATCTTGATTTGCATGCCGTCTGGGTGAGTCATCGCATCAGGTTGTTTTGCTAGGTTTAGTAGCGTTTGAGCGATACGGCCAGTCACGTCTAGGAATGCTAGGTCACCCACTTTTTGGCTAGTCACTTGTAGGCGGCTTGCCATCTGCGAAGAAAGACGCATTAGGATGTCTGGGTTAACTTGAATTAGCTGACGGAACTTCTTGAAAGAGATTTCTGCTACTTCACAAGGAGACTTAGCACGAACCCAAGCAGTACGCTCTTGATCTTCTTCAAATAGACCAAGCTCACCAATAAAGTCACCTTGGTTTAGGTAAGAAAGGATCATTTCTTTACCTTCTTCGTCCTTGATAAGAACCGCAACAGAGCCTTTAACGATGTAGTACAACGTTTCCGCTTTTTCACCAGCGTGAATTAGCGTGCTTTTTGATGGGTACTTATGAATATGACAGTGTGAAAGGAACCACTCTAATGTTGGATCGGTTTGAGGTTTACCTAGAACCATAATATCTCACTTCCTCTGCAGGGTACGCTTGCTGCTTTCCATATTTTAGCAAAGCCTTAAATTGGCTTACTAGGATAAGAGCACTTTACAAATGCTGCAAGCTATCTTGTGTTTCGATAAGAAATAGTATCCTTTTTCGAAAACGATTTCTTGATTTTAATCGGGTCGTACGGCGTATTTACTACGCAAAACTGTGCACATGATCACGGTATGAAAAGTAATCGTGTTCTAGTCGTGAGTCTTAACCAATTTTGCCCGTTTCAATAAGCTGTTGAAGAATCGGACGTACAATCAATTCCATTGCAAAACTCATCTTGCCGCCAGGTACAACTAAAGTGTTGTGGCGCGACATAAACGAGCCATCAATCATCGCTAACAGGTAAGGAAAATCGACATTTTTGATGCCGCGTAGGCGAATCACAACAAAACTTTCATCAAGGCTTGGAATACCTTTGGCGTTTAATGGGTTCGATGTATCCACCGTTGGGACACGCTGAAAGTTAATATGAGTACGAGAAAATTGCGGGGTGATGTAGTTGAGGTAGTCGTCCATTGAGCGAACGATCGAGTCCATTACTGCTTCACGTGAGTGGCCACGATCACGGGTATCGCGAACGAATTTCTGAATCCACTCTAAGTTTACAATCGGGACCATGCCAATCAGAAAATCGACATGCTGTGCCACATTCACATCGCCATCAACAACGCCGCCATGCAGTCCTTCATAGAACAGAACGTCTGAGTTTTCAGGTAAATCTTGCCAAGGAGTAAAAGTACCGGGCATTTGGTTGTAAGGGACGGCTTCATCAAAGGTATGAAGGTAGCTGCGAACTTGGCCTACGCCCTCATGACCGTATTTACGAAAAAATTCAGCCAGTGCCGGGAAGTCATTAGCTTGTGGACCAAAGTAGCTAATGTGGCGGCCTTGCTCACGCGCTTTACGGATTTCTACGTCCATTTCTGGGCGAGTAAAGCGGTGGAAACTGTCCCCCTCAACCCATGCTGGTTTGACGTTCATCATGTTGAACATCTTGCGGAAAGCTTCTGAAGTGGTGGTGGTACCGGCGCCTGAAGAACCAGTCACGGCAATAATAGGGTGTTTTGCTGACATGACAAACCTTGTCTGAGAATACGTTCCTGTAATCGACGCCCACTATAGCATGCTTTGCTGGGGCGTCATCGTATGTGGTTCTCTAAAATCGATTTTTGAGTTGGATATCGACCGTTTCGTGCAACTCAGAGAAAACCACGACTGCCTCACCAGATTCGAGCAGCTGTTTTATTTGGTCGATTTTGCTTTGTAGAGATCTTTCGACCGCGCCGTAATCGGTTCCCTCACGTAATACAAACTCTTTGATTAAGTTTTCTAACGTATCTGGGTCAATCTGTTGCCAAGGAACAATCATAAATACCTCAAAATTCTATGTTCGTTATCAAGACGGAATGGGAGAGTATTATGCCGAAACCGCCAGACTTTCATAGTAGGCAGGCAGGGCTTCTTCTAACCAAAAGCGTGGCTTAATCGCACTCCCGGTCACAAAGCCAACGTGACCACCTTGGTCAAACAGCCGGTAGTCGATGTTATCTGGCAAAATATACTTAGGGATAACAGCGTCTGTCATAAAGGGATCGTCTTTGGCATGAATGATTTGCGTCGGAATCGTGATCTCTTTCAAACGATGGATTCCCGAACAGCGCTGATAGTAGTCTTCGGCGTCTTCGAATCCGTGCAGTGGTGCTGTGATTAAATCATCAAATTCATACAGTTTTGTGACGCGTTTGATGCACTGATATGAAAGACCTAACTCGCCTTTGAGGAGGTGGTGCTTTTGTAGTGCGCTCTTTTTGAGCGAAGAGAGCAGGTAGTTTTTATATACCTTAGAGAAGCCTTGCTCGATACGTTCTGAACAAGCGGATAGGTCAAGCGGCGCAGAGACAATGGTAGCGGCGTCTATCAGTGGCCTTTCACTGTACTGAGCAAGGTAGTTCGCCAGCATATTGCCACCTAACGAAATACCTACCGCGACTTTGTTTTTATTTGGGTGAATACCATCGAGATACTCAAGAAAGAATCGAGCATCTTCCACTTCACCAGAGTGATAGGCACGTGCGAGTTTGTTGGGTTTTCCACTGCAACCGCGAAAATGCATCATCACCGCAAGCCAACCATTTTCACTGAACGCGTTCATTAGGCCGTTGGCGTAAGGGCTATAAAAGCAGCCTTCTAAGCCATGAAACAAAACGAACACTGGCTTTTTCTGTGCCGCTTCACTGTTGGGTTCTTCGCTCCAAGCGATATCGAGGAAATCACCATCAGGCGTATCGAGTGTTTGCCAGATGGGTTCAAACAGCGCTTTCTTACGAATAAAACGCGGCGCAAGGGTTTGTAAGTGTGGATTGGTTAAGCCTTTGGCTGCAATAAATTGAGTCATAAGATTCCTACGGCCAATAGACCTTACAGGTTGGCGATGTTGTCGATAGGTTCTGCAAACGCGGAGTAAAGCTGTTCACCACCGAGCTGGCGACAATATCTTAATGTGAGAGGTTCACCGTGGTTGTACGTAAGATCGATGCTGTTGATGCAATCAACCAGATCCGATTGCTGCTGCTTTTCGAGTTGCAGTTCAAATTGGAGAGATTCACGATAGAGGGTATCGGAAACTTGCACCTTAAGCTTACGTCTGAGCTCTCTATAGCTGAGGAGTAAGGCCTCTGAGCGACCTAAGCACTCTTCGACGCGGTGCCAGTCTTGTTCTTGAAAACAGACCTGCTGCTCATCAAGCCATTTGAGCAGCAGCAGAAGGTTCACATTGCCTTTGAATTGATTTTGAAGATTTAAGCACGCCTCTTTTACCTCTCGCACACCGTAATATTGCAAACTGAATTGCCATAAACGTTCCAGTGTGAGGGATACTTTGACGTGCTTTGAACTCATTGGCTATTGAACTCCTGTTCCATCTGTTCTAGTTCTTCTTGGAGAGCCATCCACTCCATTTCAATGTCTTCAAGTTCACTTTTGCTGTTAGCTTGAACAGCCAATACTTCATTAAGTTTAGCTTTATTTTCCGCTTCATAAAGTGAGTTATCTGACAATTGCGCTTCGGCTTCGGCTAATGATTCACTTAACTTATCCATTTTCGCTTCCAGTTTTGTCAGGTTTTTGCGAATTGGTGCGGTCTGTTTACGGAACTCAGCTTCGCGGCGTTTAAGATCTTTTTTCGCTGCTGCGCTATTGGTGGTTTCTTTCGCCGGTTGAGCTGCTTGCGCTTCTTTTCGCTCGGCTTTTTGCTGATCGGTCAACCACTTGTAGTAGTCGCTTAAGTCACCATCAAACGGGGCAACTTGGCGATCATGAACAAGATAAAGATCATCGGTAGTCGCACGTAGCAAGTAACGGTCGTGCGAGACAATCACCATGGCACCTTCGAAGGTTTGCAGCGCCATCGTTAGGGCTTGGCGCATATCAAGATCCAAGTGGTTGGTTGGTTCATCGAGCAGCAGTAAGTTCGGCTTTTGCCATACGATCAATGCCAGAACCAGACGCGCTTTTTCACCGCCGGAGAATGGTGCCACCTTTTCTAGCGCTTTATCACCTTGGAAGCCAAAGCTGCCTAAGTAATTACGCAGTTCAAGTTCGTTCTTGTCTGGGGCAATCTGCATCATGTGCTGCAGTGGTGTTTCTTCTGGATGAAGCGTCTCTAATTGGTGCTGAGCAAAGTAGCCAATCTTAACGCCTTGTGAGTAAGTTAAGTCGCCACCTTGAGGGTTCAGTTCACGAGATAGTAGTTTAATCAGGGTAGATTTACCCGCGCCGTTGCGACCAAGCAGACCAATGCGGCTGCCCGGCACTAAGTTAAGGCGAATCTTCTCAAGGATCAGGTTGTCATCGTAACCCGCTGAAACTTCATCCATCATAATGATTGGGTTAGGCAGGGCGTCAGGGTCGCGGAACTGGAAGCTAAACGGGTTATCCAATTGAGCAGGCAAAACCTTTTCCATGCGTTCAAGCGCTTTGACACGACTTTGTGCTTGGCGAGCTTTTGATGCTTTATAGCGGAAACGATCAATGTAGCTTTGCATGTGCGACATCTGCTTCTGCTGCTTCTCAAATTGAGCTTGTTGCAGGATCAGCTTTTGCGCACGTTGATCTTCAAACGAAGAGTAGTTACCCGTGTATTCATTGAGCTGCTGATTTTCAACGTGAATGATGCGGCCAACGATCGGATCAAGGAAATCGCGATCGTGAGAGATCAAGACCAGTGTGCCAGGGTAGTTTTGTAACCAACGTTCTAGCCACATCACGGCGTCTAAATCCAAGTGGTTGGTTGGTTCATCGAGCAGTAATAAGTCAGAACGACAAAGCAGAGCTTGAGCCAAGTTCAAGCGCATACGCCAACCACCCGAGAACTGGGTTAGGCTCCAGCTCATTTGGTCTTGGCTAAAGCCCAAGCCATCTAACAATTCAGCAGCGCGAGCACGAATGCTATAACCACCAATGGTTTCGATTTGGCCGTGGATCTCTGCCACAAGTGTGCCGTTATCTTTCTGCTCGGCTTCGGCTAACTTCGCTTCTAGTCCACGATATTCACGGTCACCATCAATGACATACTCAATCGCACTGCGTTCAAGTGCCGGTGTTTCCTGAGCGACCCACGCCAGCTCCCAGTGTGCAGGTTTACTAAAGTTCCCCGCATCTATAGAGAGCTCGTCTTTAATTAGGGCGAATAGGGTGGATTTACCACAACCGTTTTTGCCCACCAGACCCACTTTGTCGCCTGGGTGAATGGTTGCGGATGCTTGATCGAGAAGTGGTGTACCACCACGAAGAAGCTGTATGCCAGAGAAGGTAATCATAATTTTTTGCTTTGTCTTTGCTCGTACTGGGTCGAATAGTAGGTTACTTAACTACCTATGTCGATCGTTGCGTTATTGAGGCTAACAACGTATAACAAACTGATAACGATAAATTACAATAAATACCGTCATCTCGGCTATGAATGATAAAAGGATTGCTGTCCAAGGAATGCAGAGTTTAGTTTCTGATAAGCCCAAAGTATTGGTGCTGTACGCTCACCCTGAATCGCGCGAGTCAGTCGCGAACCAAATGATGCTTAAGAAGATCGAGTCGCTTGAGCACGTCACTGTGCACGATCTCTATGCGCATTACCCTGATTTCTTTATTGATGTGAAAGCCGAGCATCAGTTGCTCAATGAGCATGATGTGATCGTCTTTCATCACCCGCTTTATATGTATTCTTGCCCAGCGTTATTAAAAGAGTGGCTTGATCGCGTGCTTGGCAAAGGTTTTGCGTTTGGCAGTGGCGAAGCGCTGAAAGGGAAGTACTGGCGCAGTGTGATCACCACTGGAGGT
This sequence comes from Vibrio aquaticus, assembly GCF_003970385.1. Lineage (GTDB taxonomy): Bacteria > Pseudomonadota > Gammaproteobacteria > Enterobacterales > Vibrionaceae > Vibrio > Vibrio aquaticus. Next base: position 189,344 of record NZ_RXZH01000007.1, read on the forward strand.
AAAGAGGATGCTTTCGGTAAAGGTGGCTATAACCGCTATCCTTTATCAGAGATCCTACAACCTTTTGAGCTTACAGCGGCACTTTGCCAAATGCATTGGATTGAGCCGTTAGTGCTTTATTGGGCGCGTAACGTGAGTGAGATGGCACGTTATCAACATGCTGAAGCGTACCGTCAATGGTTGAATGATCCTTTGCACTTGTTAGCGCAAGAATTAGGAGGTCAATATGGCGCTTGAAAATGACTTTCTGCAAAGTAGTGCGATTTTCTTAACCGCTGCGGTAGTGGCGGTGCCTCTTGCCCAGCGCTTAGGTTTGGGCTCAGTCTTAGGTTATTTACTTGCAGGTGTGGCGATTGGCCCTTGGGGTTTGGGCTTAATCAGTGACGTCGAAGCGATTCTTCACTTTGCTGAGTTTGGCGTTGTGCTCCTTCTGTTCTTAATTGGCCTAGAGTTAAACCCGAAAAAGCTGTTTCAAATGAAAGGGCCGATTTTAGGGCTCGGTGGCGCACAAGTCGTTGTCACTACATTGGTCCTCGCCAGTGTGGCCTACCTTGCGGGTGTTTCATGGCAAACCAGTGTCGTGATTGGTATGGGTTTAGCACTTTCGTCTACGGCCATCGCTTTAAGAGTTATAGAAGAACAAGGTCTCGCAGGGAAAGAAGCAGGGCAGTCAGGCTTTGCTGTTTTGCTGTTTCAAGATATCGCGGTTATCCCGATGTTAGCTTTACTGCCTGTTTTAGCCGGAAACACGGCGGGTAATTGGCTTGATGCTATGTGGATGCTCGGCGGTGTGGGTGGTTTGTTGATTGGTGGTCATTTCCTCTTAAGACCTCTTTTCCGCTATGTGGTGCTCAGTGGTGTGAGAGAGCTGTTTACCGTTGCCGCGTTGTTGCTGGTTATCGGCATTGCCTTAATGATGAAGCAGCTTGGTCTCTCGATGGCCCTAGGGACTTTCCTTGCTGGGGTGCTCTTAGCTGAAAGTGAATACCGTCACGAACTTGAAATCGCCATTGAGCCGTTCAAAGGTTTGTTGCTTGGCCTTTTCTTCATTGCCGTAGGTATGGCAGTGAACTTAGGGCTACTTGCACTGCAACCATGGTCAATTTTGGCCGCGGTGTTTGGTCTTGTCATCGTTAAAGGTATGATTTTGTACTTGCTGGCTCGTCTTGCAGGCAGCCGAGCAAAAGCACGCAGTAAAATGGCGGCGATCTTAAGCCAAGGTGGTGAGTTCGCTTTTGTTATCTTCACCGCTGCTTCTAGTGAAGGGCTACTTAATCAAGAACAAACGGCTTTCTTATTAGTGGTGGTGAGTTTGTCGATGGTAACCACCCCGTTACTGCTAATGGCTCAAAGTAAGTGGTATGCACGAGGACTCAACGCAGAAACCGCGTCTGAGCTTCAAAGCGATATCATCAACAAACAACCACGCGTCATCATTGCAGGATTCGGTCGTTTTGGTCAGATCATTGGCCGACTCATGTATGCCAACAAGATTAAAGTCACTGTCCTAGAAAGTGATGCCAGCCAAATTCAGCTGCTGCGTAAATATGGCTACAAAGTGTTTTATGGTGATGCGACTCAAGTCGACTTGCTTCGTGCTGCGGGTGCCGATAAAGCGGAAGCGATGATCATCTGTACCGACTCACCTGATGAAATCATGCAGATCATTGAGATCTGTAAAACCAACTTCCCGAATCTGAAATTACTGGCTCGTGCTCGTAGCCGAGTTGAAGCATACCAGCTATTGAGTCACGGCGTTGAAAGCTACTCCCGCGAAACTTTCTTAGGGGCGTTAGATTTAGGTCGCCAAGCATTGGTCGATTTAGGCATGCACCCGTATCAAGCAAAGCGAGCGGAAGCGCATTTTAGAAAACTGGATAATGCTATGCTCAAGGAGCTGTTACCGCAGCACAAGGATGATAAACAATTGGCCCAAAGAGCCAAAGAAGCCCGAAAAGAACTGGAAGAGATTTTTGGTCATGAAATGGAAAATGACCAACAAGCAAAGAACTTCTGGGATTAATCCAATAGAGTTGTAATATGAAAAAACGATTTATCGCAGGCGCCAGCTGCCCTAAGTGTACTGAGCAAGACACACTCCGCTGGTGGATAGAGAACAATCTTGAGCTCGTAGAATGTGTGGAGTGTGGTCATCAAGATCAACGCAAACCCGAATCGGTTGATTCGACAGAACACAGTGGCCAAGAAATGATCGGGATTTTTAAGCCGGATTGATTGAGTTTCTCTAAATCATCCCCATAATACCCCCATAGAAAGTTTGACGGCTACGGTGGTTTCCGTAGTCCTTTATTCTCCTTGGAGTCAATATGAAAATTGAAAAGAACGTAGTAGTAAGTCTTGCTTACCAAGTAAAACTAGAAGATGGCGTGGTTGTAGACCAATCAACGACTGACGCACCTCTAGATTACCTACACGGCAACAACAACCTAATCACAGGTCTTGAAACTGCATTAGAAGGTAAGGAAGCTGGCGCTAAGTTCTCTGTAACAGTTTCTCCAGAAGAAGCGTACGGCGAGCACAACGACGCTCTAGTTCAACGTGTTCCTGCGAACGTATTCCAAGGCGTTGAAGAAATTGAAGTAGGTATGCGCTTCCTAGCGGATACTGACCAAGGTCCAATCCCTGTTGAAGTAACAGAAGTAGACGGTGAAGAAGTTGTGGTTGACGGTAACCACATGCTTGCTGGTCAAACGCTAACGTTTGACGTTGAAGTTGTTGCTCTACGTGAAGCGTCTGCAGAAGAGATCGAGCACGGTCACGTACACCAAGCTGGTGGTTGCGGTCACGACCATGACCACGATCATGAAGGCGGTTGTTGTGGTGGCGAAGGCCATGACCACGGTGAAGAGAAAAAAGACGGCTGCTGCGGTGGCGGTAGCTGCGGTTCTCACTAATCCGTTAGCTGATAACTAGAATACAAAAGGCGCTTCCGCTGTACGGGAAGCGCCTTTTTTGTTATTTGTTCTATACCACAAGGTCGTTAGAGATATGGAGACCAACCAATGACGCAACCTTTTTCAATCGCCATTCATGGCGGAGCTGGAACCATTCTACGTGAGCAAATGCGTGATGAATTAAAGGCGTCTATCCTAGCCGACCTTGAAGCTTCGGTGTGTGCTGGCTATAAGGTGCTATCAGAATCGGGCGATGCGCTTGATGCGGTTGTCGCCGCAGTGAAAGTGTTGGAAGATTCTCCAAACTTTAATGCAGGTAAAGGTTCGGTCTTAACCAACAAAGAGATGGTCGAGATGGATGCGTCGGTGATGCACGGTAAAGAGCTTGATGCCGGTGCGATTGCGGGTGTCCGTCATATCAAAAACCCGATAGAACTTGCCCGCGATGTAATGAACAAGAGCAATCATGTCTTACTGATTGGTGAAGGGGCAGAAGAGTTTGCTTTTGAGCACGGTTATGAGTTTACCGAGCAAGATTATTTCTTCACTGACCGTCGTTACGACCAACTGCTGTCGATGAAAGAAAAAGGTCTATTTGCCCTGTCAGAATCTAAGTACCCAGATGATAAAAAATACGGCACAGTTGGGGCGGTTGCATTAGATCAGCATGGCAACTTAGCAGCAGCAACCAGCACCGGCGGCGTGACCAACAAGAAATATGGCCGAGTCGGGGATTCATCAATCATTGGCGCGGGTACCTATGCCGAAAATGGCAACGTTGCCGTTTCAACCACGGGAATGGGTGAGTACTTTATTCGCAAAACGGTGGCGGGCGATGTTGCTGCGCGAATGCGTTACTTGAAAGAAGATGTACATACGGCGAGTGAAACGGTCATTCAAGGCGAGCTCAAAGAGATGGGCGGTGAAGGTGGCCTTATCGCGGTAGACGCACAAGGTGAGATCCATTTCGCGATGAACAGTTCCGGTATGTATCGTGCCGCCATCGACATTGATGGTAATGTTAGCGTCAAAATTTATGCTAATGAATAACGTCACGGCAGCATAACCTTCCATGGCTGAGACTAACTGGCTGATTTATTTCGGTGTTAATTTCAGCCCAAATGGATTTCCTCCATATTACGTCTGCATGATTAAAAAATGACTGCAAGAAATGTGATTCAGTGCTAGAATCCATTTTTAACTAGCAACAGATACTGGAAAGATGGGAAATAACGTAGTCGTTCTGGGCACCCAATGGGGTGACGAAGGTAAAGGTAAAATTGTTGACCTTTTAACTGAAGATGCAAAATATGTGGTTCGCTACCAAGGCGGTCACAATGCAGGCCACACACTAGTCATTGACGGTGAAAAAACCGTTCTTCACTTAATTCCATCAGGCATCCTACGCGATAACGTAAAATGTGTTATCGGTAACGGCGTTGTACTCTCGCCTGAAGCACTTCTTAAAGAAATGAAGCCTCTTGAAGAGCGCGGTATCCCAGTACGCGAGCGTCTTTTCGTTTCTGAAGCTTGTCCTCTAATTCTTCCGTACCACATTGCTATCGACAACGCGCGTGAAATCGCTCGTGGCGCGAAAGCTATCGGTACAACGGGTCGTGGTATCGGTCCAGCTTACGAAGATAAAGTTGCTCGTCGCGGCCTACGCGTTGGTGACCTTTTCGATAAAGAAATGTTCGCTGAGAAACTGAAAGAAGTAATGGAATTCCATAACTTCCAGCTAGAGCACTTCTACAAAGCTGACACAGTAAGCTACGAAGACGTTCTTGAACAGTGCATGGGTTACGCAGAACTACTAACTTCAATGGTTATGGACGTAACTGACGAACTAGACGCAGCACGTAAGCGCGGCGACAAGATTATGTTCGAAGGCGCTCAAGGTACGCTACTAGATATCGACCACGGTACTTACCCATACGTAACTTCTTCTAACACGACTGCTGGTGGTGTTGCTGCAGGTTCTGGTTTTGGTCCTCGTCACATCGGTTACATCCTTGGTATTACTAAGGCGTACTGTACTCGCGTTGGTTCAGGTCCATTCCCTACAGAACTTTACGATGGTCTAGATAAGCAAGACCCAGTTGGTAAGCACCTAGGCGATGTTGGCCACGAGTTTGGCGCAACAACAGGTCGTCTACGTCGTACAGGTTGGTTTGATGCAGTGGCAATGCGCCGTGCAATCCAAATCAACTCACTAACGGGTATGTGTCTAACTAAGCTAGACGTTCTTGATGGTCTTAAAGAGATCAAGATCTGTACTGGTTACAAGATGAAAGATGGCGCTATCCTAGAGGTTTCTCCAATGGCTGCTGAGTCATTCGAAGAAGCAACGCCAATCTACGAAACAATGCCTGGTTGGTCTGAGACAACATTTGGTGCTAAATCAATCGATGCGCTTCCACAAGCTGCTCTTGATTACATCAAACGTATCGAAGAACTAACGGGTGTACCAGTAGACATTATCTCTACAGGTCCTGACCGTAACGAAACAATCATCAAAGTTCACCCATACGGTGCTTAATTTCTGATTGTTCAGACAGTTGCAAAAGCCAGCGTTTATCGCTGGCTTTTTTTTGTTCTTTTTCCTTGCGATTCGAGCGACTAACGGCAACAATTTGCCAAATGGCGGCAATTTCGATTAAAGAGTTAGCAACGTTTGCCGATAAAGGTATCAAGCTTGCCGCATGAAGTGGCAAACACCTCACTGGCTGTTTACTCATAGTACAGGCAGTGTGGATGAATCGAAGTATAGAGTGCAGAAAATGAAGCTAAGGAAATTAGCGGCTTCGATGGTATTGGCGTTGAGCGCATCTGTGGTTCAGGCGAATGACTCGTCTGGTATTGGTGAGCCCATCCCAATTTATACCGAAGCTGAACTGATTAAACTGATCAACAACAATCAACACCTAGAACGCGTAAAAGCCGATAGCTGCCAGTTAGTGGAAGACATTGTGGCTCGTGCAACTCGCATTAGCTTACCGGCATACGAATTTTTGTATGGTGACATGCTTGCGTGGGGTGTATGTGTAGAGCAAGACGTAGAACTTGGCCTTTACTACATGGAAAATGCAGCGCATCAAGGTTTACCGGCAGCGCTAGAGCAAATTGGCCGTTACTACTCACGTGGCACGATTGTTCAGCAAGATAAAGAGCGAGCAATTCCTTATCTACGTGAAGCGGCGGCTATGGGTAACTTAAATGCACGTATTCATTTGGCGGAATTACTGCTGCGTGATTACGGTAGCCCGCTGGATTATGAAGATGCCTATCGTTGGTTGTACAACTCAATCACCGCAGACCAAAGGACCCACAAGCGCATTAGTGTCTTAAGGCAAGGCCTAGAAAGGCGAATGCCACAGAACATAATCGCCCGAGCTAAAAAGCGCGACACCTTCTGGTAAACGAGTAAATTATCGAACGCGACTGACTGACTGCACTCGGTCGGTAGCACTAGAAACAAAAATGCCCAGCACTTGCTGGGCATTGTCGTCTTTGGGAACGTGGTTATTGAACCACTTCACCTGACTCGATCACTGTCTCGCGAACCACTTTAGTAAACTCAAGCGCTTCTTCGCGGATTTCATCCTCATCAACCGTAAGCATTTCGCGGTCTTTCATGATGATGTTGCCATCGACAATGGTGTGTTTCACGTTCGCAGAGTTTGCAGAGTAAACCAGTGCTGAATATGGATTGTAAACAGGGACCATGTTTGGCGCCTTGGTATCAACGACGATGATATCCGCCAGCTTGCCGACTTCCAGAGAGCCAATTTTATCTTCCATATGCAGTGCTTTCGCTGCGCCCATCGTCGCCATATCAATGACTTTGATTGGAGGCATAGCAGCACGGTCTTTGTTGACTAGCTTGTGAACCTTAGCCACTTGGTTGAACTCATCGATCGTGCTCAGTGTGTTACCTGACATCGGGCCGTCCGTACCTAGGCCAATACGTACATCTTCATCATACATTTTAAGTGCAGGTGAAACGCCTTTCGCTGATTTGATGTTCGCACTCATGTTGTGTGCCACGCCCATGTCAGATTCTTTAACCAGTTTGATGTCTTCATCATCAACTAAGATCATATGTGCGCCAACCAGGTTCTTGTTTAACGCACCGATGCTATGCATGTACTGAACTGGAGATAGACCATCTGCACGTTTAGCAATTTTCTCTTCTTCACGGTGAGATTCTGCTAGGTGAATCATCACAGGTACATCGTGTTCTAGAGAGAGCTTCGCAACCTTCTGCAGAATCTCAGTGGTGTTTGTGTAAGGCGCATGTGGCGCGAAGGCTGGCGTAATACGTGGATGGTCTTTGTATTCTTCAATGAAGTTCAGCGCGTACTTAATACCTTCTTCCGCGTTGGCTGCATCTGCCACAGGGAACTTAATCACGGTTTCGCCTAGCACAGCACGCATACCGATTTTATCGACGGTTTTCGCCACTTCATCTTCGAAGTAGTACATGTCTGCGTAAGTTGTTACGCCGCCCTTAACCATCTCTACGTTACCTAGGTTCGCGCCAATACGAACCATATCACGAGAAACCAGTTTAGCTTCAAGAGGGAAAATATAGCGGTGTAAGCGATCTGGCACATCATCCGCAAGAGAGCGGAACACCGTCATTGATACGTGAGTGTGAGTATTGATAAGACCAGGCATCACAATGTCGCCGTCAGCATCCAATACCTTCTTGGCTTTGTATTGCTTCTCTAGAGATTCGTCACCGACTGCGATGATTTTGTTGCCTTTTACTACAACAGTACCGTTTTCATAAACCGTTTTATCTTGGTTCATAGTCAGGACCATTGCATCAGTGATCATCAAGTCTACTTTTTCAGCAGCAGAAGTTGAAAAAGAAAAGAGGCCAAGACCAGCAATAGCAGTGGCAAGTATTGTGCGCTTCATACTCATAGCGATACCCGTAATAGGAGGAACAAGGAAATTTGTCCGAATCATACTCCTGATATTTTTGTCTGCAATCGTTTGCTTTGTGGTTTGCACAGAAGTGTGATCTTTATCGTATGGTGTAAAGGGTTGTGAAGGTTGATGCTAAGTTATGAAAAAGCGGTGGAAAATTCCCTTTTTATCTCTAGCAAACTGTAGCTTACTGCATGAGTCAGATATACTAGATTTAATTCCCTTCCTTCTTAATTAGGCGTGCCTATGTCAGACAATACCCATAATGACCCATTTGCAGCTCGTGAATCGGAAAATTATGAAAATCCGATCCCGAGCCGAGAGTACATTCTTGAATTTTTAAGCCAAGCAGGGGTTCCAATGAACCGTAATGACCTGTTTGAAGCGCTGAAGCTTTCAGGAGAAGATCACTACGAGGGGCTTCGCCGCAGACTTCGTGCTATGGAGCGTGATGGTCAGCTCGTGTTTACTCGTCGCCAGTGTTACGCATTGCCTGAAAAGCTCGAAATGATTAAAGGTTATGTCATTGGTCATAAAGATGGCCATGGTTGGGTTCGCCCAGAAGGAAGTGTCGGCAAAGACAATGACATCGTACTGCCACATCACCAGATGAAAAATATCATCCATGGTGACTTTGTATTAGTGCAGCCAACAGATAACTCAAAACGTGGCCGTAAGGAAGGGCGATTGGTACGCGTTTTAGAAGAGCGTCAAACACAGATTGTGGGTCGTTTCTTCTTAGAGTATGGCTATTCTTACGTTGTGGCCGATGATTCTCGCATTTGCCAAGATATTCTGATCCCAAATGAGCTTCGTGCTGGTGCTCGTATGGGTAATGTCGTGGTGATTGAGATTACCGATCGTGGTTCTCGTTCACGTGGCATGATGGGTAAAGTGGTGGAAGTATTGGGCGAAAACATGGCGCCGGGTATGGAAACACAGATTGCGATTCGCACTCACCAAATTCCTCACGAATGGCCTGAAGCCGTTGATAAGCAGATTGAAGGCTTAGGTGAGGAAGTACCAGAAGAAGCGAAAGTAGGACGCGTTGATTTACGTGATTTGCCACTCGTTACAATTGATGGCGAAGATGCGCGTGATTTCGATGATGCCGTATTCTGTGAAAAGAAAAAAAGTGGTGGCTGGCGTCTGTGGGTTGCGATTGCCGACGTAAGTTATTACGTTCGCCCAGACTCAGCGTTAGATAAAGAAGCGATTAACCGTGGTAACTCGGTTTACTTCCCATCACAAGTCGTGCCAATGCTACCAGAAGTGCTATCGAACGGCTTATGTTCACTCAACCCTCAGGTCGACCGACTGTGTATGGTGTGTGAGATGACGATCTCGGAAACGGGTAAGCTCTCGGGTTACAAGCACTATGAAGCGGTGATGAACTCTCATGCACGTCTAACCTACAACAAGGTTCACGATATTCTAGAAGGGGATGAAGAGCTGCGTACTCGCTACGAGCCAGTCGTTCCTCATCTAGAAGAGCTGCACAGAATGTACAAAGTGCTTAAGCATGCTCGTGATAATCGTGGCGCGATTGAGTTTGAGACGGTAGAAACTAAGTTTATCTTCAATGCTGAGCGTAAGATTGACAGCATTGAACCTGTGATTCGCAATGACGCTCATAAGCTGATCGAAGAGTGTATGATTCTGGCCAATATCGCCTCTGCGTCTTTAGTCGAGAAAGCGAAAGAAGCGGCGCTATATCGTATTCACGAATCTCCGGGTGAACTGCGTCTGCAAGGTTTCCGTGATTTCCTTGGTGAGCTAGGTTTGCACCTAAATGGTGGTTTAGAGCCATCGCCAACGGACTACGCTGATCTGATTAAGCTGATAGCCGAGCGTCAAGATAAAGAGTTAATTCAAACGATGCTGCTTCGCTCAATGAAGCAGGCAGTATATAACGCCGATAACTGTGGTCACTTTGGTCTGGCACTTAAACGTTATGCGCACTTTACGTCACCAATTCGACGCTACCCTGACTTATTGCTGCATCGCGCAATCAAATACCTTATCGCAAAAGAAAACGGCACACTGAAAGATCGTTGGACGCCAACGGGTGGATACCACTACTCGTTTGATGATATGGACTTCTACGGTGAGCAGTGTTCTATGACAGAGCGCCGTGCTGATGATGCGACCCGTGAAGTGTCAGATTGGCTTAAGTGTGAATACATGCAAGATCATGTTGGTGAAGAGCTCGATGGCGTGATTGCCAATGTGACCGGCTTTGGCTTCTTTGTGCGATTAACTGACCTACACATTGATGGCTTAGTGCATATTTCAGCACTGGCCAACGATTACTATCAATTTGATCCGATTGGTCAAAGACTGATTGGTGAAAGCTTTGGTGCTATCTACCGATTAGGCGATGCGGTTAAAGTGAAAGTGCTGGCGGTAAACCTTGATGATCGCCAAATTGACTTTGAATTAGTCGGTACAAGTCGTAAGCTACGCGGCGAAGGAAAGACCGCCAAGAAGCGAGCGGCAGAGGCTAAGAGAAAAGCCAAAGAGAAAAAACGTGCGGCAACCAAAGGTGGTCGTAAGGCGAGCCCAGAGGTTGAGCCTACTAAGCGACCTGAAAAACCAGAGTCACAAGGCGCGGCTAAAAAACCGAAAGTGACCAAGGCTCGTAAGAAAAAGCCGGGCGCTAAACCAAAGAAAACCAAGCGTAGCCCAAAGCCAGCACAGTAAGAATTAACCCAATAGGTTTTTAAATGAGTAACGAATTTATCTACGGTATTCACGCAGTAAAAGCAGTCTTAGAGCGTGAACCTGAGCGTTTTATCGAAGCATTTGTGCTGAAAGGTCGTCAAGATGACCGTTTAATGCCGATTTTAAATGAGCTGCAAGTGTGTGGCGTGTCGATTCAACAAATGACACGTAAGACACTGGATGACAAAGCGCGTGGTGCCAACCACCAAGGCATCATGGCCCGAGTTAAACCGGCTAAGCAGCTGAATGAAAATGATCTCGATGACATTCTTGCTAAGCATGAAGCGCCACTATTACTGGTTCTTGATGGCGTAACGGATCCACATAACCTAGGCGCATGTTTACGTAATGCGGATGCGGCTGGTGTGGCTGCGGTTATCGTACCAAAGGACAAGTCAGCAAATATTACTGCTACAGTCAGTAAAGTTGCATGCGGCGCAGCCGAAGCCGTACCTTTGGTTCGAGTGACGAACTTGGCACGTACCATGCGCACACTGCAAGAGCAGGGCGTTTGGTTTGTGGGTACAGCGGGTGAAGCAACTCAAGATATCTACCAAGCGAAGCTAACGGGCTCACTTGCTATCGTAATGGGCGCAGAAGGTGACGGCATGCGTCGCCTAACCCGTGAAACATGTGATGACCTGATCAAGATTCCTATGGCGGGCAGTGTTTCAAGCTTGAACGTATCTGTTGCTTCGGGCGTTTGTCTATTTGAAGCCGTGCGTCAGCGTTTAGCTCAATAGCATTACTACAATTATACTTAGTAAAGCGCAGGCTGTTTGTTCAGCCTGCGCTTTTTTGGTTTAGGCCTTAAAGGCACGTCATTCCATAGACCGAAGAATGAGGGAGTAGGGAATCTCGCAACGAATTCGACTAGCTTTTAGTTTTAAGAGACTCGGACTCCTCCCCCACATTACGCGATTAATTTTCAAACAGCACTTGCATGTAAAACTGTGATCTGTATAATGCGTCGCACTGGTTAAGCCAGTTGTGAACCAATGAGCGAAGAGGAGCTGACAAATCTGAGGATTTGTTAGGTAATGTAGACTCAGCTTATGTTCGCGGTTAATACAATTAGCTACTTATTCTTCGGAATAACTATCCCCAGACGTGATTCTGGTACATAGGGGTAGTTAATCGAAAATTAACTGACAATACTTCCTAATCTTGGAAGTTACGGTTTCACATAAATCAATCGCACATTCTCTCGTCTTGACGAGTCTGAGTGGCGATATTGTTTGTGTAATTTTTAATATTGGAGCTCTGTCTCATGCAGAACCAACGTATCCGTATCCGCCTAAAAGCTTTCGATTACAAACTAATCGATGCTTCTACAGCGGAAATCGTTGAAACAGCTAAGCGCACTGGCGCACAGGTTCGTGGTCCAATCCCACTACCTACTCGTAAAGAGCGTTTCACAGTTCTTATCTCTCCACACGTTAACAAGAAAGCACGTGACCAGTACGAAATTCGTACTCACAAGCGTCTAATCGACATCGTTGAGCCAACAGACAAAACTGTTGATGCTCTAATGCGTCTAGACCTTGCTGCGGGCGTTGACGTTCAAATTAGCCTAGGTTAAGGGAGATTAGAAGAATGATTGGTCTAATCGGTCGTAAAGTGGGCATGACCCGCGTATTTACTGAAGAAGGCGTTTCTATCCCAGTAACAGTTGTTGAGGTTGAAGCTAACCGTGTTTCTCAAGTTAAAACTCTTGAGACAGATGGCTACGCAGCAATCCAGGTAACTACTGGTGCTAAGAAAGCTAACCGCGTATCTAAGCCAGAAGCAGGTCACTTTGCTAAAGCTGGTGTTGAAGCTGGTCGTGGTCTTTGGGAATTCCGTTTGGAAAACGATGAAGAGTTCGCAGTTGGCGCTGAGCTAACAGTTGAACTATTCAACGAAACAAAGAAAGTAGACGTTACTGGTACATCTAAGGGTAAAGGTTTCCAAGGCGCTGTTAAGCGTTGGAACTTCCGTACTCAAGATATGACTCACGGTAACTCATTGTCTCACCGTGCTCCTGGTTCTATTGGCCAATGTCAAACTCCAGGTCGCGTATTTAAAGGCAAGAAAATGGCAGGTCACATGGGTGCTGAGCGTGTAACGACTCAAAACCTAGAGATCGTACGTGTTGACGCTGAGCGCAATCTGCTTCTTATTAAAGGTGCAGTCCCAGGCGCAACTGGCGGTAACGTGATCGTTAAACCAGCTGTTAAAGCATAACGTCTCAGGAGTAAGTAATGGAACTAATGGTTAAAGGTGCTGATGCACTAACTGTTTCCGAAACTACTTTCGGACGTGAGTTTAACGAAGCTCTTGTACACCAAGTAGTTGTTGCATTTGCAGCAGGTGCTCGTCAAGGTACTCGTGCTCAGAAAACACGTTCAGAAGTTTCTGGCGGTGGCGCTAAGCCATGGCGTCAAAAAGGTACTGGCCGTGCGCGTGCTGGTACTATCCGTAGCCCAATCTGGCGTACAGGTGGTGTTACTTTTGCTGCGAAACCACAAGATCACAGCCAAAAAGTAAACAAAAAAATGTACCGTGGTGCTATGAAGAGCATTCTTTCTGAGCTAGTTCGTCAAGAGCGTCTAATCGTTGTTGATAACTTCTCAGTAGAAGCACCAAAGACTAAAGAACTAGTTGCTAAGCTTAAAGAGCTTGAGCTAACTGACGCTTTAATCGTGACTAGCGAAGTAGATGAGAACCTATTCTTAGCTGCTCGTAACCTATACAAAGTTGACGCACGTGACGTAGCTGGTATTGACCCAGTTTCTCTAATTGCGTTTGACAAAGTTGTAATTACTGCTGATGCAGTTAAACAAGTAGAGGAGATGCTAGCATGATCACTGAAGAGCGTATCCTAAAAGTTCTACGTGCACCGCACATCTCTGAAAAAGCAACTATGGCAGCTGAGAAAGCGAACACTATCGTTTTCAAAGTAGCTAAAGATGCAACTAAAAAAGAGATCAAAGCAGCTGTAGAAAAGCTATTTGAAGTTGAAGTTAAGTCTGTAAATACTCTTATTACTAAGGGTAAGACCAAACGTCAGGGTCTACGCCAAGGTCGCCGCAGCGACGTTAAGAAAGCGTACGTTACTCTGAAAGAAGGTCAAGATCTTGACTTCGTTGGCGGCGCGGAATAACAGGAGTAGTTAAGAATGGCTATTGTTAAATGTAAGCCGACTTCCCCTGGTCGTCGTCACGTTGTAAAAGTTGTTAACGCTGACCTACACAAGGGTAAGCCATACGCACCTCTTCTAGAGAAAAACTCTAAGAACGGTGGTCGTAACAACAACGGTCGTATCACAGTACGTCACATCGGCGGTGGTCACAAGCACCACTACCGTGTAATTGACTTCAAACGTACTAAAGACGGTATCCCAGCGAAAGTTGAGCGTCTTGAATACGATCCAAACCGTAGCGCTAACATCGCTCTAGTTCTGTACGCAGACGGTGAGCGTCGTTACATCCTAGCACCTAAAGGTGTTAACGCAGGTGATGCTATCCAGTCAGGTGTTGATGCACCAATCAAAGCTGGTAACACTCTACCAATGCGTAACATCCCAGTAGGTTCAACTGTACACAACGTTGAACTAAAACCTGGTAAAGGTGGTCAGCTAGCTCGTTCGGCTGGTGCATATGCTCAAATCGTTGCTCGCGACGGTGCATACGTAACTATCCGTCTACGTTCTGGCGAAATGCGCAAAGTACTTTCTGAAGGTCGTGCAACGATCGGTGAAGTTGGTAACTCTGAGCACATGCTACGTGAACTTGGTAAAGCTGGTGCTAACCGCTGGCGCGGTGTTCGTCCAACCGTTCGCGGTGTGGTAATGAACCCAGTAGACCACCCACACGGTGGTGGTGAAGGCCGTACATCTGGTGGTCGTCACCCAGTTTCACCTTGGGGTCAGCCAACTAAAGGCTTCAAGACTCGTAAGAACAAACGCACTGACAAGTACATCGTACGTCGTCGTAACAAGTAATCTATATAAAGAGGAATCGCCATGCCACGTTCTCTCAAGAAAGGTCCATTTATTGACCTACACTTGCTGAAGAAGGTAGAGAAAGCGGTGGAAAGCGGAGACAAAAAGCCTATTAAGACTTGGTCCCGTCGTTCAATGATCATCCCATCAATGATTGGTTTGACCATCGCTGTCCATAATGGTCGTCAGCACGTACCAGTTTTCGTTACCGAAGAAATGATCGGTCACAAACTGGGTGAATTCGCACCAACTCGTACTTACCGCGGCCATGTCGTGGATAAGAAAGCGAAGAAGCGTTAAGGAGTAGATAATGGAAGCACTAGCTAAACATAACTTTGCTCGCATTTCGCCTCAGAAAGCTCGCTTAGTTGCGGATCAAATTCGTGGTAAATCTGTAGACCAGGCTCTAGAAATTCTAACGTTCAGCAACAAAAAAGCTGCTGAACTGATCAAGAAAGTTCTTGAGTCAGCTATCGCTAACGCGGAGCACAATGAAGGCGCAGATATCGACGATCTAAATGTCGCAAAAATCTTCGTAGATGAAGGCCCGATCATGAAGCGTATTATGCCTCGTGCTAAAGGTCGTGCGGATCGTATCTTGAAGCGTTCTAGCCACATCACTGTTGTTGTTGCAGATCGCTAAGAGACTAGGAGAGTAAGCAATGGGTCAAAAAGTACATCCAAATGGTATTCGTCTAGGCATCGTTAAGCCTTGGAATGCTACATGGTTTGCTAACACCAAAGATTTCGCTGACAACCTAGACGGCGACTTCAAGGTACGTCAGTTCCTTACAAGTGAACTGAAAAAAGCATCACTTTCACGCATCGTTATCGAGCGTCCTGCTAAGAGCATCCGTGTGACTATTCACACTGCTCGTCCAGGCGTAGTAATCGGTAAGAAAGGTGAAGACGTAGAGAAACTACGTGCAGCTGTAGCTAAAATCGCAGGTGTACCAGCGCAGATTAACATCGCTGAAGTACGTAAGCCTGAGCTAGATGCACAGCTTGTTGGTGATAGCATCGCGTCTCAGCTAGAGCGTCGTGTTATGTTCCGTCGTGCTATGAAGCGCGCGGTACAAAACGCTATGCGTCTAGGCGCTAAAGGCATCAAAGTAGAAGTAAGTGGTCGTCTAGGCGGCGCTGAAATCGCACGTTCTGAGTGGTACCGTGAAGGTCGTGTACCTCTACACACTCTACGTGCTGACATTGATTACGCAACTTCTTCGGCTCACACTCAATACGGTGTGATCGGCATTAAGACTTGGATCTTCAAAGGTGAGATCCTAGGCGGTATGCCTGCAGCTAACGCTGTAGAGCCTAAAGGCGATAAGCCTAAGAAGCAGCGCAAAGGCCGTAAGTAAGGAGTCGACAGATGCTACAACCTAAACGTACTAAGTTCCGTAAGGTTCAGACTGGTCGTAACCGTGGTCTAGCTAAAGGTACTGATGTAAGCTTCGGCGAATTCGGTCTTAAAGCTACTGGCCGTGGTCGTCTAACTGCTCGTCAAATCGAAGCGGCACGTCGTGCAATGACACGTCACGTTAAGCGTCAAGGTAAAATCTGGATCCGTGTGTTCCCAGACAAGCCTATCACAGAAAAACCACTTGAAGTTCGTCAGGGTAAGGGTAAAGGTAACGTTGAGTACTGGGTAGCCCAAATCCAACCTGGTAAGGTTATGTACGAAATGGGTGGTGTACCTGAAGAGTTGGCACGTGAAGCGTTCCGCCTAGCGGCTCGTAAACTGCCATTCAAAACTACATTTGTAACTAAGCAGGTGATGTGATGAAAGCACAAGATCTACGCGAGAAAAGCGTTGAAGAGCTTAACGCTGAGCTATTGAATTTGCTACGCGAACAGTTCAACCTGCGCATGCAGGCTGCGACTGGTCAGCTACAGCAAACTCATACTCTGAAAGCTGTACGCCGTGATATCGCACGTGTGAAAACTGTTTTGACTGAGAAGGCAGGCGCATAATGAGCGAAGTAAAACGTACTCAACAAGGTCGTGTAGTTAGCGACAAGATGGACAAGTCTATCGTAGTTGCTATCGAGCGCATGGTTAAACACCCAATTTACGGTAAATACGTAAAGCGCACGACTAAAGTACACGCACATGACGAGAACAACGAATGTGGCCTAGGCGACAACGTTGAAATCGCAGAGTGTCGTCCACTGTCTAAGACTAAGTCTTGGACTTTGGTAAAAGTTCTAGAAAAAGCTAAAGGTTAATCTTCGGCTAATTCTATGAAATTAAACGGCTCCAAAATTATTTTTGGAGCCGTTTATTTTTTGACTACCCAATTCGAAAAAAGGGTGGTACAATTCGCGTCCCTTTTAAAGAGGCAGCCCGACCCGAGAGGGTCTAGTTTTTTTTATATTTAGCGGAGCACTAACATGATCCAAATGCAAAGTATGCTGGACGCAGCTGATAACTCAGGCGCACGCAGCGTAATGTGTATTAAGGTTCTGGGTGGCTCTCACCGCCGTTATGCACATATCGGTGACGTTATCAAAGTTACTGTTAAGGAAGCAATTCCTCGCGGTAAAGTTAAGAAAGGTGACGTTCTGAAGGCGGTGGTAGTGCGCACCCGTAAAGGCGTACGTCGTCCTGACGGTTCTGTCATTCGCTTCGACCGAAACGCTTGCGTATTGTTGAACGACAACACTGAGCAACCAATCGGTACACGTATCTTTGGTCCTGTGACACGCGAACTTCGTGGCGATAAGTTCATGAAGATCGTTTCACTGGCTCCAGAAGTTCTGTAAGGAGCACGTAGAAATGGCAGCTAAAATCCGTCGTAATGACGAAGTAATCGTTCTTGCTGGTAAAGACAAAGGCAAGAAAGGTAAAGTAACTAAGGTTCTAGCAACCGGTAAAGTTATCGTTGAAGGTATCAACCTTGTTAAGAAGCACCAAAAGCCGGTTCCGGCTCTAGGTCAACAAGGTGGCATCGTTGAACAAGAAGCAGCAATTGATGCTTCTAACGTTGCAATCTTTAACGCAGCTACTGGTAAAGCTGACCGTATCGGTTTCCGTTTTGAAGATGGTAAGAAAGTACGTTTCTTTAAGTCTAACAACGAAATCGTTTCTAACTAATAGAAGTAATTTGGAGTTCTACTATGGCGAAACTGCATGATTACTACAAGTCGTCTGTAGTCGCTGAACTGACCAAACAGTTTAGCTACACAAGCGTCATGCAAGTCCCTAGAATCGAGAAAATCACCCTAAACATGGGTGTTGGTGAAGCAATCAACGATAAGAAACTGCTAGAAAATGCAGCTGCTGATATGGCAACGATCTCTGGTCAAAAGCCACTTATCACTAAAGCTCGCAAATCTGTTGCAGGTTTCAAAATCCGCGAAGGCTACCCTATCGGTTGTAAAGTAACCTTGCGTGGCGAACGTATGTGGGATTTTCTTGAGCGTTTGATTAACATCGCTCTTCCACGAGTACGTGACTTCCGTGGCGTTAGCGCTAAGTCTTTTGACGGACGCGGTAACTACAGCATGGGCGTTCGCGAGCAAATCATCTTCCCGGAAATCGACTTTGATAAAGTTGATAAAGTACGCGGTCTAGACATCACTATTACGACGTCTGCTGGTACTGATGAGGAAGGCCGAGCTCTGCTGGCTGCCTTTAACTTCCCATTCCGTAAGTAAGGTGAAGGGTTACTGTTATGGCTAAAAATTCAATGAAAGCACGTGAAGCTAAACGTGCGAAGCTAGTAGCAAAGTTCGCTGAAAAGCGTGCAGCGCTAAAAGCTATCATCAGCGATGTAAACGCATCTGAAGAAGATCGTTGGAACGCAGTTCTTACACTGCAATCTCTTCCACGTGATTCAAGTGCATCACGTCAGCGCAACCGTTGCAACCAAACTGGTCGTCCACACGGTTACCTACGTAAGTTCGGTCTAAGCCGTATCAAAGTTCGTGAAGCTTGCATGAAAGGCGAGATTCCTGGACTTCGTAAGGCTAGCTGGTAATTGCCACTTAATCATTTGGAGTAAATCATATGAGCATGCAAGATCCGATTTCGGATATGCTGACCCGCGTTCGTAACGGTCAGGCAGCAAACAAAGTTGCTGTTAAAATGCCTTCTTCAAAGCTTAAAGTTGCAATTGCTGCACTACTAAAAGCTGAAGGTTACATCGTTGATTTCGCTGTTGAAGGCGAAGTTAAACCTGAGCTTGAAGTTACTCTTAAGTACTTCCAAGCTAAACCAGTAATCGAGCAACTTAAACGTGTTTCTCGTCCAGGTCTACGTGTTTACAAGAAGAAAGATGATCTTCCTTCTGTAATGGGTGGTCTTGGTGTTGCTATCGTTTCAACTTCCAAGGGTCTTATGTCAGACCGCGCTGCACGTAAAGCAGGTCTTGGTGGTGAAATCATCGCTTACGTAGCTTAATAAGGAGTAGACTATGTCTCGTGTTGCTAAAGCACCTGTCGCTATTCCAGCTGGCGTAGAGGTGAAACTAAACGGCCAAGAAATCACTGTAAAAGGTGCTAAAGGCGAACTATCACGCGTTCTTAACAACGCAGTAGTTGTAGCTCAGGAAGAAAACAATCTTACTTTCGGTCCACGCGAAGGTGTTGCTAACGCATGGGCACAAGCAGGTACTGCTCGCGCTCTAGTTAACAACATGGTTGTTGGTGTTACTGAAGGCTTTACTAAGAAGCTAACTCTTAAAGGTGTTGGTTACCGTGCTGCTATTAAAGGCAACGCTGTAGGTCTAACACTTGGCTTCTCTCACCCAGTTGAGCACGAGTTGCCAGCGGGTATTAAAGCTGAATGTCCAAGCCAAACTGAAATCGTTATCACTGGTTGTGACAAGCAACTAGTTGGTCAAGTTGCGGCTGACATTCGTTCTTACCGTGAGCCTGAGCCTTACAAAGGTAAAGGTGTTCGTTACGCAGATGAAAATGTGCGTACTAAAGAAGCTAAGAAGAAGTAAGGTAACACTATGGATAAGAAAGCATCTCGCATCCGTCGTGCTACACGTGCACGTCGTAAGATTGCAGAACTGGGTGCAACTCGCCTAGTAGTACACCGTACTCCTCGTCACGTGTACGCACAGGTGATTGCAGCTAACGGCTCTGAGGTTATCGCAGCAGCTTCTACTGTAGAAAAAGCGATCCGTGAGCAAGTTAAGAACACTAGTAACATCGATGCAGCTAAAGCAGTAGGTAAAGCTGTTGCTGAGCGCGCTCTTGAAAAAGGCGTAGCTTCAGTTGCATTTGATCGTTCTGGTTTCCAATACCACGGTCGAGTAGCGGCGCTAGCAGAATCTGCTCGCGAAGCTGGTCTGAAATTCTAAGGTAGGGTTGGAAGATGGCTAAAGAACAACAAGTTCAAGCGAATGATTTGCAAGAAAAATTAATCGCAGTTAACCGTGTATCTAAGACGGTTAAAGGTGGTCGAATCATGAGCTTCACTGCACTAACAGTAGTTGGTGACGGTAACGGTCGCGTAGGTTTCGGTTACGGCAAAGCTCGTGAAGTACCTGCTGCGATTCAAAAAGCAATGGAAAAAGCACGTCGTAACATGACTACGATCGCGCTTAACGAAGGCACTCTTCACCACCCAGTGAAAGGTCGCCATTCGGGCTCTAAAGTTTACATGCAGCCTGCTGCTGAAGGTACTGGTGTTATCGCCGGCGGCGCTATGCGTGCAGTACTAGAAGTTGCTGGTGTACACAACGTACTATCTAAAGCATACGGTTCTACGAACCCTATCAACATCGTTCGTGCAACGATCGATGCACTAGGTAGTGTGAAGTCACCAGAAATGGTTGCTGCTAAACGTGGTCTAACTGTTGAATCTATTTCGGAGTAAGAACACCATGGCAACTATTAAAGTAACTCAAACTAAAAGCTCAATTGGTCGTCTACCTAAGCACAAAGCGTGTCTTAAAGGTCTAGGCCTTCGTAAAATCAACCACACTGTAGAACTTGAAGATACTCCGTGCGTGCGCGGCATGATCAACAAAGTTTTCTACATGGTTAAAGTTGAGGAGTAATCAGAATGCGTTTGAATACTCTATCACCAGCTGCTGGTGCTAAGACTGCTGCTAAGCGCGTAGGTCGCGGTATCGGTTCTGGCCTAGGTAAGACTGGTGGCCGTGGCCACAAAGGTCAAAAGTCACGTTCTGGCGGTTCAGTTCGTCCAGGTTTTGAAGGCGGTCAGATGCCTCTAAAACAACGTCTACCAAAATTCGGTTTCACTTCTCGTAAGAGCCTAGTGTCTGCTGAAGTTCGTCTAGGTGAACTAGCGAAAGTAACTGGTGACGTAGTAGATCTAAACAGCCTTAAAGCTGCTAACGTTATCACTAAGAACATCGAATTCGTAAAAGTTGTTCTATCTGGTGAAATTAACAAAGCAGTGACTGTTAAAGGTCTACGTGTGACTAAAGGCGCTAAAGCTGCAATCGAAGCTGCAGGCGGTAAAATCGAGGAATAATCTCGAGGAACGAGGTACAGATGGCTAAGAAACCAGGACAAGATTTTCGTAGTGCTCAGAGCGGCTTAAGTGAACTAAAGTCGCGCTTATTATTCGTAATTGGTGCACTTTTAGTATTCCGAGCAGGCTCTTTTGTGCCGATCCCTGGTATTGACGCTGCTGTACTTGCCGATTTGTTCGAACAGCAAAAAGGTACCATCGTTGAAATGTTTAACATGTTCTCCGGTGGTGCTCTTGAGCGTGCATCTATATTAGCGTTGGGCATCATGCCGTATATTTCGGCATCTATTGTTGTCCAACTGCTAACTGTAGTTCATCCAGCGTTAGCTGAACTCAAAAAAGAGGGTGAAGCAGGCCGTCGTAAGATCAGCCAATATACACGCTACGGCACGCTTGTACTTGCAACATTCCAAGCTATTGGTATTGCAACAGGCCTACCAAACATGGTCGATAATCTGGTTGTTATCAACCAAACCATGTTTACGCTTATTGCTACCGTAAGTTTAGTAACCGGCACCATGTTCTTAATGTGGTTAGGTGAACAAATTACAGAGCGTGGAATTGGTAACGGTATTTCGTTACTAATCTTTGCAGGTATTGTTGCTGGATTGCCTTCTGCAATCGGTCAAACAATCGAGCAAGCGCGTCAAGGTGAATTGCATGTACTTCTTCTGTTGTTGATTGCTGTACTAGCTTTTGCAGTTATCTACTTCGTTGTTTTCATGGAGCGTGGTCAGCGTCGAATCGTTGTAAACTACGCGAAGCGTCAACAAGGTCGTAAGGTATTTGCTGCGCAAAGCACTCACTTGCCACTTAAAATTAATATGGCAGGTGTTATTCCAGCAATCTTTGCTTCAAGCATTATCCTGTTCCCAGGAACACTGGCTCAGTGGTTCGGTCAGAACGGTGAGAGCAGCGCGTTCGGTTGGTTAACTGACGTGTCTTTGGCTCTTAGCCCTGGTCAGCCTCTGTATGTAATGCTTTATGCAGCAGCGATTATTTTCTTCTGTTTCTTCTACACGGCGTTGGTTTTCAACCCGCGTGAAACAGCAGATAACTTGAAGAAGTCCGGTGCATTCGTACCCGGCATCCGCCCAGGTGAACAGACAGCTAAGTATATTGATAAAGTAATGACGCGTTTAACCCTAGCAGGTGCGTTATACATTACCTTTATCTGTCTGATTCCAGAGTTTATGATGGTCGCGTGGAACGTACGTTTCTACTTCGGCGGTACATCACTACTAATCGTAGTGGTTGTTATCATGGACTTTATGGCACAGGTACAGACTCATCTGATGTCTCAACAGTATGATTCTGTGTTGAAGAAAGCAAATCTGAAAGGCTATGGCCGTTAATTCGGCGGTAGACTCAGATTTCATTTACGGAGTTTAGCAATGAAAGTTCGTGCTTCCGTTAAAAAAATCTGCCGTAACTGTAAAGTTATCAAGCGTAACGGTGTCGTTCGCGTGATTTGCAGTGAGCCAAAGCACAAGCAGCGCCAAGGCTAATTAGCAGAAATTTTTACTTGAAATATAAGGTAGTGTCGGGTATATTCCTCGGCCTACCTTTTGCGTGCAAAAGAAGTAGTATCCCGCAGCGTATCCATAACGGGCTTTGCTGCGGCTAATTCTTTTACGAAACACTTAGGAGTGAATAATGGCCCGTATAGCAGGCATTAACATTCCTGATCAAAAACATGCTGTGATTGCACTAACGTCAATCTACGGCATCGGTAAAACTCGCTCTCAAGCTATCCTAGCTGAAGTGGGTATTGCTGAAGATGTTAAGATCAGTGAACTATCTGAAGAGCAGATCGATCAACTGCGTGATGGTGTAGCTAAATACACTGTAGAGGGTGATCTACGTCGTGAAGTATCAATGAACATCAAGCGTCTTATGGACCTTGGTTGTTACCGTGGTCTTCGTCATCGTCGCAGTCTACCACTACGTGGACAGCGTACTAAAACCAATGCTCGCACCCGTAAGGGTCCGCGTAAGCCGATCAAGAAATAATCGGGAAGGTAGAGTACAATGGCTAAACAACCAACTCGCGCGCGTAAACGCGCTCGCAAACAAGTTGCAGACGGTGTTGCACACATCCATGCTTCTTTCAATAACACAATCGTAACCATCACTGACCGTCAAGGTAACGCACTAGCTTGGGCTACTGCAGGTGGTTCAGGTTTCCGTGGCTCTCGTAAGTCTACTCCGTTCGCAGCACAGGTTGCAGCTGAGCGTTGTGCAGAAATGGCTAAAGAGTACGGTCTAAAGAACTTGGAAGTTATGGTTAAGGGTCCTGGTCCAGGTCGTGAATCTACGGTTCGCGCACTGAACGCAGCTGGTTTCCGCATCACAAACATCGTTGATGCTACACCAATCCCTCATAACGGTTGTCGTCCACCTAAGAAACGTCGCGTATAACGTTTTTTAGATTACTGGAGAAAGATCATGGCAAGATATTTGGGTCCTAAGCTGAAGCTTAGCCGTCGCGAAGGTACTGACTTATTCCTTAAGTCTGGTGTACGCGCGATCGATACCAAGTGTAAAATTGATAACGCACCAGGTGTACACGGCGCTCGTCGCGGTCGTCTATCTGAGTATGGCGTTCAGCTTCGTGAGAAGCAAAAAGTTCGTCGTATGTACGGCGTTCTAGAAAAACAATTCCGTAACTACTACAAAGAAGCTGCACGTCTTAAAGGCAACACAGGTGAAAACCTGCTTCAGCTTCTTGAAGGTCGTCTTGATAACGTAGTTTACCGCATGGGCTTTGGTGCAACTCGCGCTGAATCTCGTCAGCTAGTTAGCCACAAAGCTATCCTAGTTAACGGTAAAGTTGTAAACATTCCTTCTTTCAAAGTTGCGGCAAATGACGTTGTTTCTATCCGCGAGAAAGCTAAACAGCAATCTCGTATTAAAGCGGCTCTAGAAGTTGCTGAACAACGTGAAAAACCAACTTGGATTGAAGTAGATGGTGGCAAGATGGAAGGTACATTCAAGCGTATGCCTGAGCGTTCAGATCTATCTGCTGACATCAACGAACAATTGATCGTCGAGCTTTACTCTAAGTAAGGTTTAAAATAAAGAGAGGACACAATGCAGGGTTCTGTAACAGAATTTCTTAAGCCACGTCTTGTTGACATTGAACAAGTTAGCACGACTCACGCAAAAGTAACTCTTGAGCCATTAGAGCGTGGTTTTGGCCATACTCTTGGTAATGCACTTCGCCGAATTCTTCTATCTTCTATGCCAGGTTGTGCTGTAACAGAAGTAGAAATCGAAGGCGTACTTCATGAGTACAGCACTAAAGAAGGCGTTCAAGAAGATATTCTTGAAATCCTACTTAACCTTAAAGGTTTAGCTGTACGTGTTGCCGAAGGCAAAGATGAAGTGTTCATTACTTTGAACAAATCAGGCTCGGGCCCTGTGGTTGCAGGTGACATCACCCATGATGGTGATGTAGAGATCGCTAACCCTGAACACGTAATTTGTCACCTAACGGATGACAACGCTGAGATCGCTATGCGTATCAAAGTTGAACGTGGTCGCGGTTATGTTCCAGCTTCGGCTCGTATCCATACTGAAGAAGATGAGCGTCCAATTGGTCGCCTACTGGTTGACGCTACGTACAGCCCAGTAGATAAGATTGCTTATTCTGTAGACGCAGCTCGTGTAGAGCAACGCACAGACTTAGACAAGCTTGTTATCGACATGGAAACGAACGGTACTCTAGACCCTGAGGAAGCTATCCGTCGCGCAGCTACTATCCTAGCTGAGCAACTGGATGCGTTCGTAGATCTTCGTGATGTACGTGTACCTGAGGAGAAGGAAGAGAAGCCAGAATTCGATCCGATCCTACTGCGTCCTGTAGACGATCTTGAACTAACAGTTCGCTCTGCTAACTGTTTGAAAGCAGAAGCGATTCACTACATCGGTGATCTTGTACAGCGTACTGAGGTTGAGCTACTTAAAACGCCTAACCTTGGTAAAAAATCTCTTACTGAGATTAAAGACGTACTTGCATCACGTGGTCTTTCTCTGGGCATGCGCCTAGAAAACTGGCCACCAGCGTCTATCGCTGAAGATTAATCGATAAAGTTAGAAGGATTAGGTCATGCGCCATCGTAAGAGTGGTCGTCAACTCAACCGCAACAGCTCACATCGTAAAGCGATGTTTAGCAACATGGCTAGCTCTCTAGTACGTCATGAAGTTATCAAGACTACACTGCCAAAAGCAAAAGAGCTACGTCGCGTAGTTGAGCCTTTGATTACACTAGCTAAGACTGACAGCGTTGCTAACCGTCGTCTAGCATTTGCACGTACTCGTGACAACGAAGTAGTTGCAAAACTATTTAACGAACTAGGTCCACGTTTTGCTGCTCGTCAGGGCGGTTACACACGTATCCTAAAAGCTGGTTTCCGTACTGGTGATAAAGCTCCAATGGCTTACATTGAGCTTGTAGATCGCCCAGCTGCTGAAGAAGCTGCTGAGTAATCAGGTTCGTAAGAACGAGAAAGCCGAGCATTAGCTCGGCTTTTTTGTATCTGGGATTTATGAATCGTAGAAAAATCTGATATTTACATCGACCTTTCTCTTCAATCTTTCTCTTTTTGGTTTTCAGCTATTTATTGCCAAATAGTGGATAGTGCCTGAGTCAGGCCTGTGCTCGCCCCTTGAGCTTGAAGAGCATTGATAAGCAATGGTGCAAATGTAGAGACAAGTGCTGGGTCCATACCCAATGCTGAGAACGCGCTGTCCACCGCACCGCTGTTTGTAATCAATGAAGATAGGCCACTGTTTTCTAAAACATCGTAACCTGGAATCAAACTACCTAGTTCTTGGCTTTGAGTGGAACCTAAAGAGTTTTGAGCAAGAGCAAGTAGTGAACCTACACCACCAATTGCTTGGTCAGATGTCACGTTTGTTGCTTGTTGAATCTGCCCGGCTAAATCCGTATTGGCCGCACCTTGTTGGCTCCAAGTTTGAATTGCTCCTGATAGTGCTGCACCTGCTAGAGCACTATAGTTGCTACTGTTTCCTTCTGAACTCTCTTGTGACTGCTCTCCAGTACTCTGGCAACCAACCATGGCAAAAGTTAATGCCGCTGTGAGGACGACGTGCTTTTTCATATTATTCCCTTATAGTTTGTGTAACGTCCTCTGCATCTTATACCTAAGTTACCCTTGATTGCTATCGGCACCATAATCTCCAAACATAAAAAAACGGCGATACCAAAGTATCGCCGTTTTAAATTCAGATAACCCGTTAGGATTAAAGAATATCTAGTAGTTCTACTTCGAATACTAGAGCAGCAAATGGTGGGATTGCAGCACCTGCGCCACGCTCACCGTATGCTAGGTCTTGTGGAATGTATAGTTTCCACTTAGAACCAACAGGCATTAGTTGAAGTGCTTCAACCCAACCTTTAATTACGCCAGTTACTGGGAATTCAGCCGGTTGACCGCGAGATACAGAGCTGTCAAATACAGTGCCATCTGTTAGCTCACCGTGGTAGTGAACACGTACTTGCTTGTCAGAAGTTGGGATTTCGCCAGTACCTTCAGTGATGATTTCGTACTGAAGACCAGACTCAAGAACAGTAACTTCTGAACGAAGAGCGTTGTCCGTTAGGAATGCTTCGCCGTCAGCTGCTGCTGCTTTTGCTGCTTCTTGACGAGCAGCTTCTACGCGAGTGTGTAGCTCTTGTAGTGCATTGTTGATCTCGTCCACTTCGATAGCTGGTTGCTCACCAACTAGTGCAGTTGCAATACCTGCAGCGATAGCGTCAACGTTTAGACCTTCAAGACCAGAACCAGCAAGTTGCTGACCCATTTGTAGACCGATACCGTAGCTTGCTTTCTGCTCTACAGTCTCAAATTTAACCTCAGACATGGTGTCTCTCTTTATATGGTGTATAAAGGCTAAAGGATACCAGTTCTAGCCGCTTGATGAAACGGCCGTCTAAGGATTGGCAAGCGCCCCTTAGTTTGTGAGATTTAGATCGACTTTCTAAAGGTTCTTTTGTCAATTTTTAGCGAGTAATGGGCCGGATGAGAGAAAATTCCTATGCGTACAAGGCTTTGATTTTTTATACTGTTAGTGCAGCCCGTTTGGAGATAAGGCGCGATGAATCGCAGAAAGAAAAAGAAACCGCAAGTAGATTACCTTGAGTTAGCAAAAGAGAAGTTTAATGCTATCGATTGGCAAGAGCTCAAGCAGCGAGTACTTGAAAAGTGGAACCTACTGCCTAAATTGCATCAACGCGCATTAATGGTTTTGGTGCCGGTGTTGGCCATTCTGCTGATTATTCCTCTGCCGAACTCTAAGCCAGAGCAAGAGCAAGTCAGTTCCGCCCCTAGCCAGCGAGTCGAAGTCAATATCAATACTCGCAGCTTGAGTGATCAAAAGAGTGCTCAGCAACAGTCACTCGCCTCAGATGCTTGGAAGGAGTACGAGGTGAAAAGTGGCGATACTCTTGCGCAAGTTTTTAGAAACAATGGTCTAGCGATGTCTGACTTAAGTGCATTAGTTAAAGTCGAAGGCAGTGACAAACCGTTAAGTCGCATCAAACAAGGTCAATTGGTTCGCTTTAAACTCGAAGAGAGTGGTCAGCTTGATATCCTTCAACTCGAAAAAAACAATCAATCGGTGATGTTTTTCCGCCTTTCTGATGGTGGTTTCGGTCGCAGTAAATAACTTGCCTTACAGGTTATAACTCGCCAAGGCATTAGGGGTAGCACAATCATGATTATCCCTAATGTCGTTAGCCAATCTGGCACTTCGCTAAACCATACCACCCCTATAATCACCACAAACACTAACCCTGAGTTTTCGGCGATCGCGATATTACTAGCCGGCGCTCGTTTATAGGCTGCAACCGCAAAACCATTGTAAGCCAGAATCAAAGCTGCACTCGCTAAAATAAGTCCAACTTGGTGGAATGATATTGGGTTCCAATTGATCAACGCTACAATGGCGGATACAGGGATAGACAGTAAGGAAGTCCAAAACAGAGTGCTGACAACCGTCTGCTGTGTTGGCAGTTTTCGAGCCGTGACATTGAACAGGGCGAGTGTCAGTGTTGTCCCAAGAGCAAACAACGCCGCCCAGTGAAACTCAGATGGACGAAGGACCACAATAACTCCGATAAATCCAAATATGCTTGCCGTGACTCTACCTATCGAAGGCTTTTCATTTAGAAGTAAAACAGACAATGGAAGCATGAGCAGAGGTGCTGCGTAAAATACCGCATTCGCCGTCGCCAAGGTTAAATGTGTGATGGCCACCACCATACATCCACTGCCAATGATAATGAGGTGAGCGCGCAAGAGATTCAGTTTTATATTGAGTAGTCGCCTTTTCTCTTGCTGCTGCTTCCACCAGAAAGGGGCTATGACGAGGGTAGAGAGGAACTGGCGGATAAAAATATATTGGAAGCTCGATACCTCACCATTAAGCAGCTTTACCGCAACATCCGACAAAGATGCCGCAAGATTGCCAATTATCAGCAGCGAAATTGCAAAGTAGCTCGCAGATCCCATAGGGTTACTTGCTCAACTTCATGTCGATATGGGGTATGTCATCTTCTAGGTACATCTTAGAGGTTTGGACAAAACCGTGTCGCGAATAGAAATCGGCAAGATGTTCTTGCGCGCCAATTTCAATACTTTCTCTAGGCCATAAGGATTCGCAGCTCTTTAGCGCTTGCTCAAGTAACTGATGACCTAAACCGCCACCTCGTTTGCTTTTTAGTGTGGCAACACGGCCAATACTCACGCAGGGGTAGCTTAGCCCTTGTGGTAACAGTCGAGCGCAGGCAACAAGCTCATTGTCTTGATAGCCGAGTAGGTGATGCACACCTGTTTGATGATCTTTGCCGTCCAGCTCTGGGTAGGGGCAGGTTTGTTCAACGACAAAGACATCGACTCTTAGTTTAAGTAACTGATAAAGCTGTTGAGTGTTGAGCTCTGAAAAAGGAATAAGTTGCCAAGTAATCATGTCATTTCTAAGTAAGTTAAGGTGATAACGACTCTATCAACTCACTGAGATTTGAGCATTAACAATTGTTAACTTTGATGGCGCTTTTTTATTCGGCTCAGGCTGATCGCGGTAATCCCCAAGTAGGCGGCAATCTGATAGTCATTAAGGCGTTCAAGTAATTCAGGGTAGTGTTGGCAAAACAGTTCGTAACGTTCTTCCGGACTGTATAACAGCATAAAGCGCTCTTTGTTTTCTTTATACACAAGCTGAGTTTCAAGCAACTTAAGGTAGATTCCGTGTTTTTCTTCTCGCCAGCTACGTAGCGTCTCGATGGGTAAACATAGGATCGAGCAGGGTGTTAGCGATTCGAGTAAGTAAGGAGAAGGTTGTTGCTTAATCAAGCTCTCAAAACCAATGATCCAGTCATGTTCCCAATAGAACTCTTTACTGAACTCTTTGCCCTTTTCTGTTAAGTACGATGAATGACAAATACCTTCGAGCAAAAAGTAAATTTCTGATGCGACTTCACCTTGCTGGAGCAAAATGTGGCGAGTGGGTAATTCAATGAAACGCGCCGACGATTCTAGTTGCTCTATTTCTTGGTGGGTGAACCCATTAGTGGTGAGTTGTTGACGAAAGGCTTCAAACATCGATGTATTTCTTTGTAGAACGTATTTGAACAAAGTGTATCGTCAATCTCTAGAAACGAAAATGCCGCAATCGAAATTGCGGCATGATATTTAAAGATAAGGTCTTATTAAGACAATCTTAGCTTATTTCTGAAGGTCGATACGGTAAACGCCGAAACCAACATCATCTGTGGCAACGCGTTTCATTGGGTACTGACCTTTTTCTTCGATGAACTTCGCTGCTTTCTCACTTGGTGACGTTTCAAAACGGATGTCGAGTTTCTTATCCGATTTGATTGGTGCGAATGTCCAGTTGTTGTCAGCGCTTGGCGTTACTTCACCTTTCTCTTGGCTTACGCGAGAAATGTAGGCAGCGATAACAGAGCGGTTTTCATCAGGAGAATCGAACGCAACAAAATCAGAGCCTGTACCAGGGAATTTGTTACTGTATGCACGGTAGTTGTTGGTTGCGATGATGAAGTCTTGTGCCATCTCGATTGGCTTACCTTGGTAAGTTAAACCAACAATACGTTCAGAACCTTCGTTGATCACTTTACAGTTACCGTCGTATTTCGCTGGTTGAGTCACGTCGATTTGGTAGTTAACACCGTCGATAACATCGAAGTTGTAAGTACGGAAACCATCCCAGTCAATAAGCTGCTGAGGCGCTGTGCTGTTCACGTCAATTTGCTTGAACTGGCCAGCCGTACACTCTAGCCACTCTTTCACTTCTTTGCCGGTTACCTTCATCGCAACAAGTGTGTTCGGGTATAGGTAAAGGTCTGCTGCGTTACGGAATGTTAGCTGACCAGATTCAACTTCAGTAAAGTTTGCTGGGTCATTCTTACGACCGCCTGCCTTAAATGGCGCTGCTGCTGAAAGTACAGGGATATCCGCCAGGTCTGGATCACCTTGGATAAAGCGTTCTACGTAATCTTTTTGCGCAAGGTTAACGATTTGTACCGTTGGATCGTCTTGTACAAGAGCTAAGAAGCTGTACATCACGTCATTTGCTTTACCAATTGGTTGGTTAACGAAATCACGAGTGCCTTTGTGGTCAGCTTCTAGTGCTTTTACGATGCCAGCGTCAGCGTCAGCCAAAGATTTCTTCTCTGTCTTGCTGTAGATAGGACGAGCTTCAGATTGGCCGTTTTCTACTTCCCACTTGCCATCTTTTTGAACCAGAGTGAGATCCATGATACCCACGTGGCTACCCCAACGGCCTGGCATTACAGCGGCTACGCCATTGATCGTACCGTTCTCGTTATCGATGCCTTGCATGTTGTCAAAGCCTTTGCCTGGGAATACGGCGTGAGAGTGACCGAATGCAATCGCATCAATACCTTCTACTTCAGATAGGTAGTACGTAGAGTTCTCTTCACCTTGCTTGTATGGGTCCATTGAAACGCCAGAGTGTGGGATAGCAACGATCACTTCCGCACCCTCTGCTTTCATTTGAGGAACCAACTCTTCTGCTGACTCTTTGATGTCTTTAGCGAAGACTTTGCCTTCTAGGTTCTTCTTATCCCAGATCATGATTTGTGGCGGTACAAAACCGATGTAACCCACTTTTACTTCATGTTCTACGCCAGCCGTGTCTTTAAACGTGTGAGTCTTGATAATGTATGGCTTAAAGTAGTGCTCACCTGTTTCTGCGTCAAAAACGTTCGCGCTGATGTATGGGAAGTCAGCATCGTTAATAGATTCAGCTAGGAATTCTAGGCCGTAGTTAAACTCATGGTTACCGATGTTACCCGCATCGTAGTCTAGCTGGTTCATTGCTTTATATGCAGGGTGAACTTCGCCTTCTTCGATGCCTTTGTCTGCCATGTAGTCACCCATTGGGCTACCTTGCAGCAAGTCACCATTATCAACAAGAACGCTGTTGATCACTTCTGCACGCGCTTCTTTAACTAAAGTTGCGGTACGTGCAAGACCAATCTTTTGGCTTGGCTTGTCTTTGTAGTAATCGTAGTCCATCAAGTTAGTGTGGATGTCTGTTGTTTCCACAACACGTAGTTTGATGACTTCGTCAGTATCTGGTGCAGATGTTGTGCAGCCAGACAGTGTTGCTAGACCAAGACCAGCCAGTACAGCGATTGATAAAGGTTTCATTACCGATTTCATGGAAAGCTCCAATTGGGATAGAAGAGATTTGTTGCGTAATGTAACAAATTACTATGCAAACGATTTATTTCGAAACACGAAAGTGTGAACCCTTTCGGCTTTATAAGTCGAAATTTGGCGCTAAGTATAAGAATTCGCCCTTTATTTATCAAATGACATTCCGTTTACAAACGGTCTTATCATTTTAAGTAATAAAAAATGAAATTTTAGAATTTCCGGTAATATAACTAGAGCGCCATAATGCCTCCATAGAAATGGAAAGGGTGACATTATGGCGAGCAAGGATACGATCTCTCAATTCCCATTGAGTAATCAGCACGCACAGCGCAGCAAGCAACAAGACCTTAATGCGATAGGGCAGAGTGTATTGACCCAAGGAGAAGTCGCGTTGATTGGCGCAGGCCCTGGTGATGTCGAGCTGTTAACACTCAAAGCGATTCGTTTTTTGCAACAAGCAGACGTGGTCTTATATGACTACCTAGTGTCTGAAGAAATCATGGCATTGGTACCCAGTGACACTATTTTAGTGTGCGTGGGTAAGCGTGCCGGCCACCATAGCGTCCCTCAAGAGAAAACCAACCAGCTGTTACTCGACTTTGCTAAGCAAGGCCATCGAGTGGTTCGCATTAAAGGCGGCGATCCGTTTATTTTTGGCCGCGGCGGGGAAGAGCTCGAAGTACTTGCCGATGCAGGTATCTCATTTCAAGTCATCCCTGGCATTACTGCAGCAGCAGGGGCGACCGCTTATGCTGGTATTCCATTAACTCACCGTGATTACGCTCAGTCTGCCATGTTCATTACAGGTCATCTAAAAGCGGAAAGTGATCAGATGGATTGGTCAACACTCGCTCGTGGTAATCAGACGCTGGTGATTTACATGGGACTGATGAAGTCCGATTACATCGAAAACCAATTGATTGAGCATGGCCGTAACCCAGAGACTCCAATCGCAATCATTGAACGTGGCACTCAGCTCTCACAAAGAATATTCAAAGGACAGCTATCTCAACTGGCTGAACTTGCAAAAGACGCGCAATCACCATCCCTCATCGTCATTGGTGAAGTGGTGTCTCTGTCAGACAAGCTCGCGTGGTTCAATCCACAGCCAAACGAACAGCAGCGCCAATTTGCATAACCCATTATTTGATTAGTCAGACGCTCGTTATGAGCCGTAAAGGAAGCACTAACATGGACCAAGAACGTTTAACCCACCTCAAGCAACTCGAAGCGGAGAGTATTCATATCATCCGTGAAGTAGCGGCTGAGTTTGATAACCCGGTAATGATGTACTCCATCGGTAAAGATTCATCGGTGATGTTACATCTCGCACGTAAAGCTTTTTACCCAGGAAAAATCCCTTTCCCTCTTCTGCACGTCGACACTGACTGGAAATTCAAAGAAATGATTGAATTCCGTGACCGCACGGCAGAAAAGTACGGTTTTGAGCTTTTGGTTCACAAGAACCCAGAAGGTTTGGCGATGGGATGTAGCCCATTTACTCATGGTTCGTCTAAACATACTGACATCATGAAAACTCAAGGTCTGAAACAGGCGTTGAACAAGTATGGGTTTGATGCGGCTTTTGGTGGTGCGCGCCGTGATGAAGAGAAGTCTCGTGCCAAAGAGCGTGTGTATTCGTTCCGCGATAAAAACCATACCTGGGATCCAAAGAATCAGCGTCCTGAGCTTTGGCGCACTTACAACGGCCAAATCAACAAAGGCGAGAGTATTCGTGTTTTCCCTCTTTCAAACTGGACTGAGCTCGATATCTGGCAATACATCTATCTAGAGAATATTGAAATTGTACCTCTTTACCTTGCAGATAAGCGACCTGTTGTAGAGCGTGATGGCATGTTGATCATGGTGGATGATGATCGAATGAAGTTAGAACCAGGCGAGAAGATCGAAGAGAAAAGTGTCCGTTTCCGTACACTTGGTTGTTACCCATTGACGGGCGCGATTGAATCAGAAGCCAATACTCTGACAGGCATCATTGAAGAGATGCTGGTAGCGACATCGAGTGAACGTCAAGGTCGAGCGATCGACCACGATCAGTCAGGATCGATGGAACTGAAAAAACGCCAAGGTTACTTCTAATTAAGTTTAAGGACAGAACATGAATAGCGTAGTAGAAGCTCAATTAGAAGAGCTAGGTATCGAGGGTTATTTAACCCAGCACCAATATAAGTCCATGCTGAGATTTTTGACGTGTGGTTCGGTTGATGATGGCAAGAGTACATTGATTGGTCGCTTGCTCCATGACTCGAAGCAAATTTACGAAGATCAGCTAGCCGCAGTACATAACGACAGTCAGCGTGTCGGTACAACTGGTGAACGTCCAGACCTTGCTTTGCTGGTTGATGGCTTGCAGGCAGAACGAGAGCAGGGAATCACGATTGATGTGGCTTACCGTTACTTCTCGACTCAGAAGCGTAAGTTCATCATTGCTGATACGCCAGGACACGAGCAGTACACACGAAACATGGCGACAGGTGCTTCAACGTGTGATCTTGCAGTGATCTTAATTGATGCGCGTAAAGGCGTATTGGATCAAACTCGTCGTCACTCGTTCATTTCGAACCTGCTTGGTTTGAAGCACTTTATTGTTGCAGTGAACAAAATGGATCTTGTTGATTACGCTCAAGATCGCTTTGAGGAAATTCGTGATGAGTACCTTGAGTTTTCTAAGAATCTACAAGGTGAAACCGATATTCAGATCATTCCACTTTCAGCCCTAGAAGGCGATAACGTTGTGGAAGCAAGCCCAAGAATGGCTTGGTTTGAAGGGCCATCACTGCTTGAACTGCTCGAAAATGTCGATATTGATCAAGACAAAGCATCGGGTGAATTCCGTTTCCCAGTGCAATACGTGAATCGTCCTAATCTCGATTTCCGTGGTTTTGCCGGTACGATTGCGTCAGGTAGCGTGAAAGTGGGTGACACCATTACCGCTCTGCCATCAGGCAAAACTTCTAAAGTTGCACGTATTGTCACTTTTGACGGTGACCTTGAGCAAGCTCAAGCCGGTCTAGCAGTAACGCTCACACTGGAAGATGAGATTGATATCAGCCGTGGTGATTTGATTGTGCTAGAAAATGCACAAGTTGAGTCAAGCAATCACTTATTAGCCGACATCGTTTGGATGACAGAGCAGCCGCTACAACCAGGCCGTGAGTATGACATCAAGATTGCAGGTAAGAAGACGGTTGGACGCGTTGAAGGCATTCGCCATCAATACGACATTAATAATCTGTCAACGCACAGCTCAGCAGAACTGCCACTGAATGGTATTGGCCTGTGTGAACTGACCTTAACCGAATCAGTCGCGTTAGATGGTTACCAAGCATGTGCTGACACAGGTGGCTTTATCGTGATTGACCGTCTAACGAACGTAACGGTTGGTGCTGGCTTAGTTCGTGAAAGCTTAACTCAAGTGGAAGCGAAAACAGGCGATATTTCTGCCTTTGAAGTCGAGCTGAATGCGCTTGTTCGCAAGCACTTCCCGCACTGGGAAGCGAAAGATATCAGCCAGCTACTAAAATAGCGGGCTGTTTAACAAGGAAGTGTTATGTGGCAACAAGGATTTGTGCTGGCGATGTTACTTGCAGTCGTCACCTGTCTACTGACGACACGAATTAAACCGAGTTTCATTTTTGCAGGAGCGGCATTCATCGCGTTTCTAGCAGGAACGATTGAACTTGGCGAGATTGCCACAAACTTCACTAACTCTTCTTTGTTAACTCTAGTGCTGCTGATCTTAGCGTCAGCAGCTCTGGAGAAAACACTTCTGATTAGCTGGGTGAGCCGCTCCTTATCAACAGGCAAGCTCGGTACCGTAGTGGCAAAGCTTGGTATCTCTACCGCATTGCTTTCTTCGTTTACTAACAATACAGCTGTGGTTGTTTCGCTTATTGGCGCGATTAAACGCAATCAACAACACGCCCCATCGAAGCTACTGATCCCACTTTCTTATGCGGCGATCTTAGGTGGTACGTTGACGTTGATCGGCACCTCAACCAACTTGATCATTAATAGCTTTGTTGAGGATGCAGGACTGCCAAGTTTAGGTTTCTTTACCCCAACAATGATCGGCTTGTCGGTACTTGCTGGTGGCCTGTTGATCTTGATCCCGATTAGTTACTTACTGCCAAACTACGATGATCAAAACCAAGAAGAATTGCCTTATTTTCTTGAAGCGCGTGTCGAGCCAGGATCCCCTTTAGTCGGGCGCAGTATCAGTGAGAATAATTTACGAGCATTACGTAAGTTGTTTTTGGCTGAGGTGGTACGAAATGGGCAAACTATGCCATCAGTAGAGCCCGACTTTGTCTTACAAGCGCGAGATAGACTGCTTTTCTGTGGTGATATTGAGAGTGTGGCAACATTACAAGAGATTCAAGGCCTGACACTGTTTGGGCAGCACCATCTCAACGGACAAAGCTTTGTTGAAGTTGTGGTGAGCTCATCGGCAAGCTTTTGTAATAAGACGCTAAAATCGAGCCATTTCCGTGACCGATTTGATGCTGTTGTTGTAGCAATTCGCCGCGGCCACGAGCGCTTAGAGGGTGGGTTAGGCAACATTGCACTCAACGCTGGCGATACGTTAGTTCTGGTTCCAGGCAAGCGCTTTGAACAAGAGCGACAAGCACATCGCAAAGAGTTTGTTCTGGTCAATGACTTAGATTCTAGTGCGCGACTCGATGCCAACAAATCGACATTAGTGCTAGTAGGCTTCTCTGCCGTTATTGGGCTAGCACTTGCTGAATTGGTGCCTTTAATTAAAGGCTTATCGGTATTTCTACTCGCTGCGTTATTCAGTGGGATTGTTCAGTTGAGTGAACTGCGCCGGCGTTTTCCGGTGGATATTGTTGTCATCGTGGGCTCTGCGCTTTCTATTGCGCAGCTCATGCTGTCATCTGGTTTGTCGATGGCTCTAGGGCAAATGTTTATTGAAGCCTTCAATGGCTGGGGAGTGTTTGGTGCTTTAGTGGCGACTTACCTTCTTACCTTAGTACTGACTGAATTGGTCACAAACAATGCAGCCGCCGCTTTGGCTTTCCCCATCGGCTACAGTATGGCGATTGGTTATGGGGTGGATCCCATGCCTTTTATCATGGCGGTTCTGTTTGGCGCGAGTGCGAGCTTTATTTCTCCTTATGGTTATCAAACCAACTTATTGGTGTATAGCGTAGGGAATTACAAATTGACCGACTACATTCGAGTAGGGATCCCACTATCTATTGTCTATTCAGTGCTAGTGTTGACATTAATCCCTCAGTTTTTCCCGTATTAAAAGGATTCAAGTTATGACAACGGAAACGCCAACTCAGGATGAGAACATCGTTTGGCATCAACATTCAATTGATAAGCAATTTCGAGCTCAATTGAAAAAGCAAAAACCAGCGGTTTTATGGTTTACTGGGTTGTCTGGTGCGGGTAAATCGACCGTTGCTGGTGCGTTAGAAAACAAGCTAGCACAGCAGGGATACCACACATACTTACTGGATGGAGACAATGTTCGCCATGGATTGTGTAATGACCTAGGTTTTTCAGAACAAGATCGTCGCGAGAATATTCGCCGAATTGGAGAGTTGTCTAAGTTGATGGCGGATGCGGGGTTGATCGTCCTCTCTGCTTTCATTTCACCACACCGTGCAGAGCGCCAGTTGGTTCGTGACTTGTTGCCGGAAGGGGAATTCATTGAAGTGTTTGTCAATGCGCCGCTTGAAGTATGTGAAAAGCGTGACCCGAAAGGATTATATAAAAAAGCGCGTGCGGGAGAGATTCCAAACTTTACCGGAATTGATTCTGAGTATGAAGCACCGCTTCAGCCAGAGATTGACTTAAGGGCTGGTGAAAAGTCGATTGATGCGTTGGTCGATGACTGTTTAGCCGCGTTAAAACAACGCAACATTATTGCTTAGAGATAAAAAAAGCTTCCATCTGGAAGCTTTTTTTGAATACTTCTGCTTATTCGAAACAGATTTCAATGAAGGCATTACCCCATTGGGAGGTGAATGGCATGATGATGATCGAGCCTTCACATTTGTGACGAATCGTGTGGCCTTTACCAGATACAACGACTGGTGTTGCCATGTCAAAATCAAAGCCACTTTCTGCCAAGATGCGCTTTGCACCACCTGTGACCATATTGGTGATTTCACCGACCATGTCAGTCACTTCATCATTAAGGCCATTCGGACGCTCACCAAGCATATTCTGCATGATCTCAAGCGCTAGGTTTTCATCAAAGGTAATAGACATAGAGCCACGACTTTGCGGACCAACCATCCCTATCAAACCTGATACATCCCCACGTGCAATTTCATCTTTTTTGACACGAGGTTTCTGTGGCTTCAATTCCAGTGAAGCCATCGTTTTTAAGACATTCATCAATGATGCTAAAAACGGGTTTACAAATTCAGCGCGCATAATCTTCTTCTATATCTTTAATTTGCTTTTTCTGAGGCACAAGATTGGCAAATACCGTGTGACTCAATCACATGATTATTGATGGTAAAGCCATGTTTTTCAGCATTTTGAGTTAACAAGGCTACCAAACTATCATCCTGTAGTTCAATAACATTACTGCAATTATCACAGATCAGTAAATGAGAGTGATGCTTGTGAGCATTGCAAGAACAGCATTGAATATAGCTATTGGTCGATTCAACTCGATGTATGAACCCTTGTTCAAGCAAAAAATCCAACGCTCGATAAACAGTAGGTGGTTTTGCTTGAGGTTCGCTCAACTTTAGATCTTCTAGCAATTCGTACGCACTAGACGCTTTTGGGCTGGCGCATATTAACTCAAATACACGTTTTCGCTGAGAAGTCAGTCTAACGCCTCGAGCGTTGCATAAGTCTTCAATTTGTTTTACTAACTGCTGGTCCAAACCTATCACCATTACCATTGGACATTTTTAATAATATACCATTAATTGAGGTTTATCGTTCCTCATTTGGTAATACCTGATAATTTAGTTTGTGAGTGAAGCATTCTCGATATGAATAACACTGTGCTTCACTAAGGTCGTATAAGGTACATTATCTACACAAAAAACGATACATACTTAGCGTGATTTACTAATAACTTACTCTTCTCTAGTATTTAAAATCTCTAATCCTCGTTCAAAGTCGAACTCTTCAAGGGCATTAGCCAGTTCAGAAAGTGCGCTGCTAGAGACACCAATTTGGCTTCCACTATCGAGGTTACTAATAATCGAAACGGCTAACGTGTCATTTTGTTCAATCGCATTGTGAAGGTCATGATAAGTATCAGGCTCAAATTGATGCGCTTCAGCGATGACCTTTTTCACTGTTGGTGATGGTGATAAAAGCTGCGTCTTGATTTGTTCGACTGATTCCTCGAGCGTGCCTAACAGTTCAGCTCTGATCTCTTCATTATCTAAGTCGTTTTCAAGCTGGTTACTCAGCTGGTGGACAGTCATTGCCCCTACATTGCCCGATACGCCTTTCAGCGAGTGTATATTGCGCTTTCTGACAACCAAATCTTCATTGGTCAACGCGTGCTTCACTGAACTTGGATCTGAATAGGTGTCAGCGAATCGCATCAGTAGCTTTTTATATAGATTTACATTACTTCCGCTGCGAGCGAAGCCAGCATGGGTATCTATACCTTGAATCTCAGGAATTTCGCCATCTGCTTGTTGGTTAAGGTTGACTGGTGTTAATGGCGATTTAGGGGTAATCCATTTAGCCAGTGTGCTGAACATGCTGCCAATGTCGATGGGTTTGGCAATGATATCGTTCATACCGGCATTATGTGCTTTCAGTTTGTCGCGCTCCATAACGTTAGCGGTCATGGCAATGATCGGCATGATAGGGTCGTCTAACGTGTGTCTGATGTGTTGTGTTGCTTCATATCCATCCATAACCGGCATCTGGCAATCCATCAAAATGCCATCAAACTCATGGCGCTTATACAAATCGATAGCGACCTGACCATTTTCAGCCACTGTGACTTTAATTTGTTGTCCCTCTAGTAACTCAACCGCGAGTTCTTGGTTGATTTCGTTATCCTCAACTAAAAGGAGGTGTGCCCCTGCGAGTTGTTGTACGTTAGCGAGTTGATGCTGCTCTTGAGCTTCACTGCGACTGATGCGACTCTTGCTCACCCCATATAAAGCGACAATGGCATCAAAAAGGTGTGAAGCGGTGACCGGTTTGTCGAGAACGCTTGGTACTTCAAGACCTCTATGACGAAAAGCTTCACTGAGCTCTTCACGACCATAAGCGGTAAGCATGAGTACATTCGGTTGTGGATTGAATTGTTGAGCCATTAACTCAACAAGATCGATGCCATCTTTCCCTGGCATCTGCCAATCAGAGATGACCAGATCGTAAGGCGCTTGCTGTTGGAGGGCGGCATCTAACGCCGCCAGAGCATCATCAACGTTGCTGACGCTCTGCGCTTGATACTGGAGAGAAAGTAAAATGTCTTCCACGATGATGCGCGCGCTGGCGTTGTCATCGACCACGAGCACTTTGAGATCGTTCAACTCAACGGGTACTTCCATTGCTTCATGTTTGAGTGCGTGGCTAATTTGGGTCGCGATAGTGAAAACGAAGCAGGACCCTTTTCCGAGGTCACTTTCGACACGGATATCACCGCCCATTAATTGGCTCAGTTCTTTGCTGATCGCTAAACCTAAACCAGTACCGCCATATTTGCGGGTTGTTGAGCTATCGGCTTGGCTGAACTTACTAAACAACTTGGCGGTTTGCTCTGGCGTCATACCTATGCCACTGTCTTCGACTTTGAACTCAAGTGTGAGTTGGTCGTCATGTTTTTCAGCGACGCGAATAGAGAGCTTTATTTCGCCTTTTTCGGTGAACTTCACGGCATTGTTGGCAAGGTTAATCAGTATCTGCCCAAGGCGCAGTGGATCGCCGACTAAAGCGGTCGGCACATCACGTTCAATATGGATGAGCAATTCGAGACCGCGCTCAGAGGCACGAAGTCCGACAAGGTTGGTGATGTTGTCGAGGACGTTCTCTAGATGGAAGTCAACGTTCTCTACATCC
The DNA here is from genome assembly GCF_003970385.1 of Vibrio aquaticus. GTDB lineage: Bacteria > Pseudomonadota > Gammaproteobacteria > Enterobacterales > Vibrionaceae > Vibrio > Vibrio aquaticus. Next base: position 230,144 of record NZ_RXZH01000007.1, read on the forward strand.
AGTTTACCCGCTTCAATCTTAGAAAAATCGAGGATGTCATTAATAAGTCCAAGTAAAGAGTCTGCCGAAAGCTTCACTTTTTGGATGTAGTTGCGTTGCGCTTTGGTTAAATCGGTTTTGAGAGCCAGATAACTCATGCCAATGATGGCGTTCATAGGAGTGCGGATTTCATGGCTCATGTTGGCTAGAAAATCAGACTTTGCACTATTCGCTGAGTTGGCTTCATCACGAGCGATAGCCAACTTTTCAGCAAAGCGCTCTAATGCTGAATGGGATTTGTTCGCCAGTAAGCCGAGAAGCAACAGAGTGAACAAGAAGATCCCGCCGCCAACGGCTAAATTGGTGGTGATGTTGCCTGAATCTTCCACCGCGATAAGCTGGGTATCAAAGCTTGGAAAAATGTCATCGATAATGGATTGATGTACTTGTTGAAGTGCCAATAGAAGTTGAGCCTGCTGCGTTCGCAGAGTCGTCACTTGGTGAAATAGTGCCAGGTAATTTTGCGTTGATTGTTCCAGTGCGCTAATTTTCAACTGCTCGTCTTCAGTAATTACTTGCTCATATAAGTCTTCAAGTAAAGTCAGTGCGGCCGTTAAGTTTTCTTTGACTTCCAACTCTAGAGATTGCTGATAGTCAATGTTTTGAGCGATGGCATAGTCTCTATCACTTTGCTGCGCATTGTTAACGTCACTGTGAAGGAGTAATAAGTTAGAGCTGATTGAAAGCTTATCGTTAATTTGAGATTGCTGTACTGATACTGCTTGTTGGCTGATTTCAAGTTTGTTTTGCAAGTGAGATCGTAATGAAGTCGACGCTCGAATCAGTTCGGTTGTGACTCTCTCAATTTGCGAGGAGATGTTGGCCTGCAGTGAAGCGGATAAGTTGCCCCACGCTCTCAGTTGCACAAGCGCAGAACGATATCGGTTGGTGGCATTATTAATGAGAGCGATGATGGACTGTGTTTGGCTATCCGTGACCTCTTGCTTGAGCTGACCCACGAGACGTTCGGCTTTCTTTAGTTCAATTTGAGCATCATTGAGAGCCACTTGTTCGTTGGTCACCATATAGGTTTTTTGCTGTGCTTCTGAGTTCGCAAGTAGGCTAACTATCTGATGAGCTTGAATCGCATGTTTTGATTCAAGATTAACTCTAGCCCGCATCTCATCAATGGTCGCAAACCCCTGCTCAATGAAAGATTCGTGACTGACTTGCAGTTGTTGGACGAGCTGTTCCGTTTGGTCTCCAACCTGGGAGAGAGAAAGCCGAGCTTGCTGAGTTTGCGTGCTAAGTTCAACGTATTGTTTGAACTGCTGGTGGTATCGTTCAAGCTTCTCCAAGACGGTGTGGCTTACACCATTGTGAATCGCCACTTGTGCGAATTGTTCAGCGTTCGCGATGTTGTCACCCATTTGCTCACTGAGCTGAGACTCAGGAAGGCGAATATAACGTTGCTCAATCACCTTGATACGGTCTAGCGTTGAGAGAAGCTGAGCATTCGTCGCATAGTGATCAATGGTGTTAAAACGATTATCGAGGCTAAGCCATCCCATTACTCCGGCTCCAAGGAGCAGTAAAGAGGCAATGATAAAGCCGATAAGAATACGTTTAGAGTCGAGCGCGTAGTTTTTTACAGAGTCCATTCAAGCCTCAATTGCACAGTTAGAATTCGTCTTTAAACGACTCTTTGATCTCTAGAAGTCGGTCGAGCTGTTCCAGAAAAATCGGTACTAGTGTAGGGTCAAAATGTGTTCCAGCTTCGTCTTCTAATAACGCTGTTGCTTTCTCTATTGGCCAGGCTTTCTTATAAGGACGCTCACTGGTCAGTGCATCAAACACATCTGCGATCGCGACAATACGAGCACTCAATGGAATTTCTTCACCTTTTAAGCCATGAGGGTAGCCGCTGCCATCCCATTTTTCATGGTGATACAAAGCGATTTCTTGAGCCATTTGCATCAACAAAGAATCGCCATTGTCGATAATGTCGGCCCCAATCTTAACGTGCGTTTGCATGACCTCCCATTCCTCTTTATCGAGTTTACCAGGCTTACGCAGTACCGAATCAGGAATGCCAATCTTTCCGATGTCATGCATTGGTGAAGCTTGAAAAACCAGTTCAACCCAACGTTTACTGACATCTAGCTGTTCGGCCAATATTTTTGAATAGTGGCTCATGCGGATAACGTGCATCCCGGTCTCATTGTCTTTGTATTCTGCCGCTCGGCCTAAACGTTGGATTACTTCAAGTCGGCTGCTTTCTAATTGGGCCGTCCTTTCTTTGACTTGATGAGCAAGGGAAAGGTTTTGGTCATAAAGGGCAATGTGTGTTTTCACGCGCGCTTGCACAATCGGTGGGCTGATCGGTTTAGTAATGTAATCAACGGCACCGAGTTCGAAGCCTTTCTGCTCATCCACGACTTCGGCTTTCGCGGTAACAAAGATAATCGGAATGTCACTGGTCATCGGGTTAGATTTGAGCTGTGAGCAGACTTCATACCCATCCATAATCGGCATCATAATATCGAGCAAGATAAGGTGAGGCTGCGGGTGAGTGTTAGCAATCTGAATCGCTTTCGCTCCCGAGGTGGCTGCTTTAATTCGGTACTGTTCAGACAGAACGCCTGATAGCGTGTGAATATTGTCTGGGATGTCGTCAACAACCAGTACTACGGGTTTTTCTTTCTGTTCATTGAGCATGCATTGGTTCCTTTAACGCATCTGCACTTTATCCATATCCTCTTAGGATAGTTATTTTTTATAAATTGAACACTTAAGATTTAATCGTTCTATCAATAAGCCATGTAGAACGTGAATTGCGTAGAAGAATCGAATTTCTCTGATCTTCTCAATTATTCTGAATCTTTCTGATGAGCGGTGTATAATCGCGCGATTATTTTCTGATACCGTTAGTCGGAATATGGACATCACATTAATAGCGGTACTGACTGTGTAGAGGTAGCTTCGTGTCTAACACTGAGACTAAACAACAATTTCCAATGCAGCGCTTTTCGATTGCACCCATGCTCGATTGGACTGATCGTCACTGTCGATACTTCCACCGTTTATTAACCAGTGAAACACTGTTGTACACTGAAATGGTGACAACCGGTGCCATTATTCACGGTAAAGGTGATTTCTTAGCATATAACCAAGAAGAACATCCAGTCGCACTGCAGCTTGGTGGTTCTAACCCAGTTGATTTAGCCAAGTGTGCCAAGTTAGCCGCTGAGCGTGGTTACGATGAAATCAACCTCAATGTAGGTTGTCCGTCAGATCGTGTTCAGAATGGTCGCTTCGGTGCATGCCTAATGGGCGAGCCTCAGCTGGTGGCAGACTGTGTTTCAGCGATGCGTGATGTGGTTGATGTTCCAGTGACGGTGAAAACCCGAATTGGTATCGACGATCAAGACTCGTATGAGTTTTTGACTGATTTCGTTTCTATCGTTTCTGAGAAGGGCGGTTGTGAGCAGTTTACTATTCACGCTCGTAAAGCTTGGCTATCTGGCTTAAGCCCAAAGGAAAATCGTGAGATTCCACCCCTAGATTACCCGCGCGCTTACCAATTGAAGAAAGATTTTTCTGATTTGATCATTGCCGTTAATGGTGGTGTGAAAACGCTAGAGGAAACGAAAGAGCACTTACAACATTTAGATGGCGTGATGATGGGGCGAGAGGCGTATCAAAATCCATATATTTTGGCGGAAGTGGATCAGCAAATCTTTGGTTTAGATAAGCCAATCAAAAAGCGCACCCAAGTCGTTGAGGAAATGTACCCATACATTGAGCAGCAACTTTCTCAAGGTGCATACTTAGGCCACATTACTCGCCATATGCTAGGGTTATTCCAAAACATGCCGGGTGCTCGTCAATGGCGTCGTTATATTAGTGAAAACGCTCATAAACCGGGTTCGGGCATTGAGGTGGTAGAAGCCGCGCTTGCTAAAATCCCAAAAGAGCTGAATGTGTAAAAAATACCACTTCATCTGGTTAAATTTACCAATCTGAGTTTTTTAAAAGAGTGTCATTTATTGATGCTCTTTTTTATTACTTACTATTCAATGGTTTGTGATTGTTTTGGAGGTTGGCACGTATCCTGAAAGTAGATTAAGCAAGAACAAAGGAGAATGAATATGTTTGAGCTAATCTTTATTTTGGTATTCGTTGCAACACTGTTGGTGACCGGTGTAACTATGGTGACAGTGTTTGCTGGTGTCGCTTTTTCATTGGTTGTAATGTTGCTTTTAGGCATGATTGGCGCAGTGATTAAACTCATCCCATGGCTGATTGTTATTGCCGTTGGTGTGTGGTTTTTCAAAAATCATGTTGCTCAGGAAAGATAATTGGCTCGGTAAGATAAAGTTTTGCAAGCTAGTGGATTGAATATGATAGAATTTGAGCAATATCGTATTTATCTACTCATCAACGGCTGGCTAAGCTGAGCTGATTGAAGCAAATATTTTGGAGAATTTATCTCATGGGTTTGAAAACCACTGCGGCTTTAGCGGCTGTTATTTCGACATCAGCGTTTGCTGACTCATCACTAACAACGAAGTTAGGTGCCGAAATGTGGTGGCCGAGCACTGAAGTAAATGAAGCGAAGCGTGATGATGCGACAACGCCAACCATCTATGCAGCGATTGAGCATGACGTTAAATACGTACCTGACGCTCGTATTCGTTATGGTTCAGTGGATGCTGACTATATGGCATTTGATAAACTCGACCTTACGCTTTACTACCGAATCCTTGAACATGATCTGATGCACTTTGATGCGGGTATTACGTTCAGTGACTTAGGCAATACCAAGTATGTAGAAGCCGTCTCTAAAGATGAGAGAACGTTTGATGAAACTATCTGGGCTTGGTATGGCTACGCAGAACTGACTGTGCCAAATACTAATATTGATATCATTGGTGAAATGAATTTTGGCAACAGTAACGGTATTAAGAGCACCGATTTGATGGCGGGTGCTCAATATCGTCTGCCGTTAGGTTCTAGCACTTTGGCACTGCGTGGCGGATATCGTGTTATCGATCTTGAATCGAAAGAGACGTTTACTCCAGACGAAGGCTCTGACCTTGGTAAACCATTTATCTTTGCCAATGGCTTCTTTGTTGGCGCAGAATTTTCGTTCTAACGCGCTTTAACCCTATTTTTAAAACGTCGCTTTCTAATGCGGCGTTTTTTTATATCTATTTATTATATGTCTTCATTTCATTTAGCACTTTTTCTCTGATTAGCCATGATTTAGTTACGGATAGTCTATTTAGCCTCAGAGAAAGGAATCTATGACGATTAATGAACTTCGTAACCTGTACCGAGAGCAACAACTTATTGAAGCGATCATAGAGCCCTCTGCGCAAGAAGGCAGTTGGATCGTTGAATTTCGACATGCGAGAGGTGGATTCGTTCTATTAACTGACGCTCATGGAGAAGAGTGCCATTACGGGGATCTCGATCTTGCATCAAAGTCAGCCATGGCCGTTGGATTTAAGCAAGTCCGAGTCGAAGCAAAATAGTCATCTTTGAACATTCTTTCTCCGTTCTTTAATTCAAAAAGTTATAAAACATTCACTTCTATTCTTTCTTGTTATTAAAGAGAGTGGTTAATCTATCATCACGCAATGAATAGGGATGTCGAGACCATGTCTTTAAACAAGAATGTGTCCTCTCAAGGAAACACACCACAAGAACTACCGTCAATCGCAGCGCCGCTGAATGATCAGCAACTAAATTCGCTGCAACAGACCGTTACCGATTTATCTTCACAGCAACTGGCATGGGTCAGTGGCTATTTTTGGGGATTAGCACAAACTCAACCTGCTGCTGCCTCTGCGCCGATACAACAAGCGGCAGCCGCTGTCGCTGCAAAACCTGCGGGTAAGCTTACTATCATTTACGCTTCTCAAACGGGTAATGCAAAAGGTGTCGCCGAAGCATTAGAACAAGAAGCGAAAGCACAAGGGATTGAAGTTGGTTTATTTGATGCCAGTGACTACAAAGGCAAGAACTTAGCGAAAGAAACGCATGTAATCGTTGTTGCCTCTACCAATGGTGAGGGTGAAGCCCCGGATAATGCGATTGAGCTGCATGAGTTCCTTCAGTCGAAGAAAGCACCAAAATTACCCAATCTGCAATACGCAGTGATCGGCTTAGGTGATTCTAGCTATGAGTTCTTCTGCCAAACAGGCAAAGACTTTGATAGCTATTTATCTAAGCTCGGCGCTACAGCGTTTATCGACCGCATCGATTGTGATGTCGACTACGAAGCCCCTGCCTCTGAATGGCGCGCTAAAGCACTCGACAAAGTAAAAGAGGCACTATCTTCTGGCGCTGAAGCGGAAGTGGTTCAACTACCTGTTGGTCAAGCCGCGCCAGGACACTCTCCTTATAATAAGCAGAACCCATACACGGCGACTTTGCTGACGAGTCAAAAAATTACAGGTCGTGACTCGGGCAAAGATGTCCGTCACGTTGAAATTGATTTAGAAGAATCGGGATTAACGTACCAACCGGGCGATGCGCTTGGCGTGTGGTTTGAAAACAGCTCTGAACTGGCTAATGCCATCTTAAGCAAAGTCGGCTTATCGGGTGTTGAAAGCATTGAAGTCGATGGTGAAAGCCTTTCTATTCATAGTGCGCTTGTCAGTAAGTTTGAAATCACCTCTGCGAATCCTCAGCTAGTGACTAAGTTTGCCGAACTGTCTGGAAGTAAAAAGCTAGAGAAGCTGGTGGAAGATAAAGATAAGCTACGTGAGTACGCAGGCAATACTCAAGTTGTCGATGTACTGTCAGAGAAGAAAACCAAACTGTCTGCAGAAGAACTGGTTGGTTTACTTCGTCGCCTAACGCCTCGTCTTTACTCTATCGCATCGAGCCAAACTGAAGTCGATGAAGAAGTGCACCTAACCGTTGGTTTAGTTGAATACGATAAAGGAGACGAAAAACGTTTCGGTGGTGCTTCAAGTTTCTTATCTCATCGCCTAGAAGAGGGTGGGGAAGTCAAAGTGTTCGTAGAGAACAATAACAACTTCAAACTGCCACAAGATGACAACACGCCAGTGATCATGATTGGCCCTGGAACCGGCATCGCTCCATTCCGCAGCTTTATCCAAGAGCGTGACAATCGTGATGCTGAAGGCAAGAACTGGTTGTTCTTTGGTGACCGCACTTTCACGCAAGACTTTCTATACCAAGTCGAATGGCAGAAATACCTTAAGTCAGGTCTGCTGAATCGTCTTGATGTTGCCTTTAGTCGCGACCAAGCTGAAAAAGTCTATGTGCAGCACCGAATCCTAGAGAATGCTGAGCAAGTATGGCAATGGATTCAGGAGGGCGCTTACATCTATGTATGTGGTGATGCGACTCGTATGGCGAAAGATGTCCATGAAGCATTAGTTATTGTTGCTGAGCAGCAAGGAAAAATATCTCGTGATGATGCAGAAGAATTTATCAACGAGTTACGCAAAGCAAAACGTTACCAAAGGGATGTGTACTAATGAGCAACAAACAAGAAGTATTAGGTGAAGTGCTTGGTCCACTCTCGGATAACGAGCGCCTAAAGACGCAAAGTAATTTTCTGCGTGGCACGATTGAGCAAGACATACAAAATCGTATTACAGGCGGTTTTACGGCTGACAATTTCCAGCTTATCCGTTTTCATGGCATGTATCAGCAAGATGACCGTGATATTCGCAATGAACGTGCTAAGCAAAAGTTGGAACCACTGCACAATGTGATGCTTCGTGCACGTATGCCAGGCGGCATCATTACACCAAAGCAGTGGTTAGCGATTGATGAATTTGCTACTGACCACTCTTTATATGGAAGTATCCGCCTAACGACTCGTCAAACGTTCCAGTTCCACGGTGTACTTAAGCCAAACATAAAGTTGATGCACCAAACATTGAATAGTATTGGTATCGACTCTATTGCGACAGCAGGTGACGTTAACCGAAATGTTCTATGTACCACTAACCCAGTTGAATCTGAGCTGCACCAAGAAGCTTACGAATGGGCGAAGAAGATCAGTGAGCATCTTCTACCTAAGACTAAAGCGTATGCAGAAATCTGGTTAGATGGTGAAAAGGTAGAAACAACTGACGATGATGAGCCGATTTTAGGTAAGACGTATCTTCCTCGTAAATTCAAAACAACGGTTGTGATTCCGCCGCAGAACGATGTTGATGTTCATGCTAACGATCTGAACTTTGTCGCGATTGGTGAGAACGGCAAGCTGGTGGGCTTTAACGTATTAGTCGGTGGTGGCCTGGCAATGACTCATGGTGACACCTCTACTTATGCTCGCCGTGCTGATGACTTTGGTTTTGTTCCATTAGAAAAGACACTTGATGTTGCCGCTGCAGTCGTCACGACTCAGCGTGATTGGGGTAACCGTTCAAATCGTAAGAACGCTAAAACTAAGTACACACTAGACCGTGTTGGTATTGAGGTATTTAAAGCCGAAGTTGAAAAGCGTGCTGATGTGAAGTTTAGCGATAGCCGCCCATACGAGTTTACTGACCGTGGTGACCGTATCGGTTGGGTGGAAGGGATCGATGGTAAACATCATTTAGCGCTGTTTATTGAAAACGGTCGTCTACTTGACTTCCCTGGGAAACCTCTGAAAACCGGTGTTGCTGAAATTGCCAAAATCCATAAAGGTGATTTTCGTATGACAGCAAACCAGAACTTAATCGTGGCTGGTGTAGCGAAAAGCCAAAAAGCCAAGATTGAGAAGATTGCTCGTGAGCACGGTTTGATTGATGACGGTGTGAGTGAGCAGCGTAAGAACTCCATGGCATGTGTGGCATTCCCAACGTGTCCATTGGCAATGGCAGAAGCTGAGCGTTTCTTACCTCAGTTCGTCACAGATGTTGAAGGTATATTAGAAAAGCATGGGCTGCCAGAAGATGAAAATATCATTTTACGTGTAACTGGTTGTCCAAATGGTTGTGGCCGCGCAATGTTGGCCGAAATTGGCTTAGTAGGTAAAGCGCCTGGCCGTTACAATCTTCACCTAGGTGGTAACCGAGCGGGCACTCGCATTCCGAAGATGTATAAAGAGAACATCACCGAGAAACAGATACTAGAAGACATTGATCAGCTTGTTGGTCGTTGGGCCAAAGAACGTGAATCTGGTGAAGGGTTTGGTGATTTCACAATACGAACGGGCATCATCCAAGAAGTTAAAGTATCTAAGAGGGACTTGCATGCTTGATTCTGTCGCTTCCAAACCGAAGTTAGCAGAACTACTCTCATTAACTAAGACGGAGCAAATCCTTCGTCTTGCTGAAATTAATGGTGAGCTAGAGAAGCTAACAGCCCAACAAAGAGTCGCTTGGGCACTAGAGAACTTAGAAGGCCAATTTGCGGTGTCGTCTAGCTTTGGTATTCAAGCTGCGGTAATGCTGCATCTTGTTACTCGGCAACAACCGGATATCCCTGTTATCTTGACCGACACTGGTTACCTATTTCCAGAGACTTATCGATTCATCGACCTGTTGAGTGAACAGCTCACGTTAAACCTAAAGGTCTATCGATCAGCCGAGAGTGCACACTGGCAAGAGGCTCGCTATGGCAAACTTTGGGAACAAGGTATAGAGGGGATAGAAAAGTACAATAAGATAAATAAAGTAGAGCCGATGCGTAGGGCATTGGATGAGTTAGAAATTGGAACGTGGTTTTCTGGTTTGCGCCGTGAACAATCTAAATCTCGTACTAACTTACCTATTCTCTCGGTACAAAATGGTGTATTCAAGTTCTTACCAGTGATCGACTGGAGTAATAAAGATGTTCACTACTATTTAGAAGAGAACGGACTTTCATATCATCCATTGTGGGATGAAGGTTATCTTTCTGTAGGGGATACTCATACCACGAAGAAATGGGAACCCGGAATGGCAGAAGAAGAAACGCGTTTCTTTGGTTTGAAGCGTGAATGCGGTCTTCATGAAGAAGATAGAGAGCAAGACGGCTCGGGTATTTAAAGTTTCCCTCTATATATAGGCAATAAAGGTCGCGTTAGCGGCCTTTGTTTTTGCCTGAATAACACCGGTTGTGGATAACTTTGTGAGTATTATGTTTGTTAGTTAGGGGTAAAGTTGAATAAATAAGCCTTTGAGCGAAACTTAGGCGGTTAAGCGTTATTTTTGCAATTTTTTCAAAATAACGCTTGCCAATGTGATGGCGATCTCTATAATGCCTCCTTGTCGACAGGGCAGAGCTCACAAGGGTTCAGCAAGGTTGGCAAGGTTAACTAGCTAAGCGGAAACGCTTTATGAAAAACTTAAAAAAAGTGGTTGACACTGAAAATTAAGTCGCTAGAATGGCCGCCTCTTCCGAAGTGATGTGAGTCACGAAGAAGAGAAGCTCTTTAAAAATATAGACCTATCAATCTGTGTGGGCACTCGTTGATGATAATCCAACGCTTATTTCGATAAGCACAAAGATTTCAATGAACTGAGTGACCAATACAAATAATTACTTTCTTTATAGAGAGGGGTTATTTGGCACAGTCAATTCATTATCGTTCTGTTGGAACGATAATAGCTTTAAAATTACATTAGTAGTTTTG
>NZ_RXZH01000058.1 GCF_003970385.1 Vibrio aquaticus
TCTCGCAGTCATATGGACAAGCTCATCTGCGGCCTTACGGCGTAATTCCGCATCAGTAAGCGCATTGGCCCGCATGTTCTGATACAGGTTGGTAACCAGCCAGTAGTGCGCGTTTGATTTCCACGGATAAGACTCCGCATCCGGATACAGGCCTCGCTTCCGGCAATACTCGTATCTGCGGCCTTACGGCGTAATTCCGCATCAGTAAGCGCGTTGGCCCGCATTTTCTGATACAGGTTGGTAACCAGCCAGTAGTGCGCGTTTGATTTCCACGGATAAGACTCCGCATCCGGATACAGGCCTCGCTTCCGGCAATACTCGTAAACCATATCAACCAGCTCGCTGACGTTTGGCAGTCCGGCGGTAACGGATGCTTCTTCCCGGCACCATGCAACAAACTGCCCGGGTGATGGCAGAAATGGTCGATTCTGCCGACGGGCTACGCGCATTCCTGCGTTAACCTGTTCCATCGTGGTGATCCCGTTTTCCCGAAAAGCCAGAACCCACTGGCGACGGATTTCGTTCACTTCGTTCTGGTCACGGTTAGCCAGGCTCGCCGGGAAAGTTGCCAGTAACTGGCTGAACACACCGTTGATGAGGTCGAGTACCTGCTGTACCTGCGGCTTTTCGTCGTACTGTTCCGGCATGTTGTTGGCGATCCGACGCATCTGCTCACGGTCAAAGTTAACCATCTGTGCGGCGATGTTTTTCATAGATCCACCCCGTAAATCCAGTCTGTGTTTGTCAGGTCGAGTT
>NZ_RXZH01000061.1 GCF_003970385.1 Vibrio aquaticus
TTGACACTCTCGTTCCATCGTGATGCTGGTCGCTGTAGCAAGCTCATTCAACTATTGTATCATTTGTCTACTCACTGTAATTCAGACACTYAATTCACYATGTTCATTTCTGTGTGTGTATGATTGAGCGCGTGTCTGCACATCAACCTCAATCTATTCTCCYATTGGTTGTAACATACACATAATCAATAATTTATCCACACTTGATTGACACTCAAACATTTATATGGATTTTTAACACACACTCACACACACTCACATATACTGTCGTGGTTTCACAGTGTGCTWGCTCGCTGTACGCTTGTGGATTTTATTTATGTTTAACAATAWAAACGTATCTCTACAACKGGTGTTCAGACTCCTGAATAATCTCGAGTAAATCCATAATTGTACTAGGAGATTTAGCCTACSTTAAATACTGAGTTAACGGGATATCATTTATTGGAGTGAGATATAGAGGAAATTAGCGTGAACACTGCCACAGCTATCGATCGGTACAAGAGTCAAGGGTGTGTCGACTGGCTGGAGAACCCGCATCTCCAGTTCATATGTTTCGATCYTGATGGCTCGTGGRCGGTTGGTCGAGCCACMTTGACACTCGTTCCATCGTGATGCTGGTCGCTGTAGCAAGCYCATTCAACTATTGTATCATTTGTCTACTCACTGTAATTCAGACACTYAATTCACTATGTTCATTTCTGTGTGTGTATGATTGAGCGCGTGTCTGCACATCAACC
>NZ_RXZH01000062.1 GCF_003970385.1 Vibrio aquaticus
CACCCTACAATAATTAATACCATCATCTATTATATTATTATTACGCGTCAACATTTGTGACATACCTGATTGATTCTTTCGCGGCATAACACACACAGAAATACATACCTGTACACCAAACACCAAAATTCATTCAACRCCTACTCCTTCCATTTCTCCGTGATCATCACAACACCCAACACTCACTAGCCACATGAAAACCTAAATATCACTAGTGGAAATATACACAGAGAGAAAACATTCCACAATCTCGATTCACATTGGCACTCACTTACTTACTCACTTACTTAACTACTCACACACTCACTCACAGTCCACCAATCCACAGAATTCAGTTCTCCTGTCAGAGCATTAACATGTGTCAAAGCTTACTTGTTGATCCATTGGTGGCACACTGACCACAACACCTTCTCGTCAATTAAAACAACCATTTCCATTCCTACAATCATCACAGAGACTACTGATTCCATTATTGCTCATTGCAAATTCACCACCTATCATCCACAGCAAGCCTTGTCCTCTAACTCTATCACAGGAAAGAAATAACCACACATTTGCATAGTTAACAATCAACAACAATATACTAACTAGTCGTTCAGTTACCCACCACTAACACTACCATCACCAACTCCAAATTCATTTCCAAATTCAACGAATCCTATCCCAGAGAGTAAGGCCATTCTTCCACCAAATACAACCGTCTATAACACAATTAATTCACACTAGTCTAAAAC
>NZ_RXZH01000063.1 GCF_003970385.1 Vibrio aquaticus
AGCGTTTATWYATAGATGTAGRAGGATCYGTTTGGGAAGTAAGAAGCCCCTTTGACATCTCTTSATCTGCAAAGAATTCTCGAYGTGAAAACACAGAGACAAAGGGYTGATCTTTGAATAGGAAAAAGARTGGATCYGCGGGGTCCCAAATGAATTGGCTTATTCKAAAAAAGCCTTGTTCTTTGGAAGAYCTATCTCGTSTCTGGTACTGCATGGTTCCRCTCTGCAAGAACTCCGAATCRTTCTCTTGAAGCTCATACTTTTCATCATAAATGATCCGCTTGCCCCGAAATGACCCGGCCGAATAGGGAAATCCCAATTCATTAGGCCTTTCGATACAATCAAATAGAAAGCCCCGAGGGCGCCATATTCTAGGAGCCCAAACTATGTGATTGAATAAATCCTCCTCTATCTGTTGCGGGTCGAGGACTCCTTCTCCTTCCCCTTCTTCAAACTCCGATTCGTATTTTTCATAGAGAAATCTCTGATCAACGATAGAACAAGATCCATTTTGGATCATATCTAAGGGATTCCTTGGTTCGGGCCGAAGAAACAATGTCACTCGATCATTATCAAACTGACTGCAATCTTTTTCTGTCCGTGAGGATCCCACCAGAGCGCCTTCTACTTCTAATAGGCCATGAACTAGATCAGAATCATTCTCAACGAGTCCATAAGAAGTGATCCCATTTTTTTCATCGGGTCGGGGTAGAGACCAAAGGTCTTGAGCGA
>NZ_RXZH01000065.1 GCF_003970385.1 Vibrio aquaticus
GTACGCTATCGGAAGTGTGCGACGGAATGCGGTCTATGACTTGTGTCGGTGCGTCGTCACGGGACACCGGTGTCAGTGAGGACTCAGTTGAATTGGAAGTGTCAATTGTGGATTGGTTGGTGTGAAGTGCAGTGATGATTGTGTTGGATGGTGCGAATGCAGTCGATGTTAGTGAATGTGTGTAGTGGAGGCAATAAGGCGGATGTCGCTGCCAKGATTCGAACSTGGGTTAKTGCGGCCACAACGCAATGTCATAACCACTAGACCACAGCGACGATGTGTTCGCGACCCAACGTCACGCTATCACAACACACCAACCATCTCCATCACACAGTCACCTCGACACCAACGCACCCACACACAAAAATCAATRCTCTGTCGAATCAAATCGACAGAACTGAACACTTCACACACGTCTCACTCACCTTCATCACACCAACGACAATCTCAGTCATTCCCAACAATAACACCGAAACCAACAAATTAACAACACCAACATCCACGAATCCTGAATCACAACATATTCAACAAACACTACTACAACAGCAACAACAACAACAACAACAACAACAACCAACTTACACACCTACTCAATACACATCCACATCAACCACAGCTACGTTGACACTCACATGTGGAGGTGCATCACGTCAAACCAATCTTCCACCGACTGTCTCATTCGTTGTTCTCATCGTGTTCTGTCTCTATTAAATTGGACTATG
>NZ_RXZH01000066.1 GCF_003970385.1 Vibrio aquaticus
AGTGAGTAAGTGACAGTTGACTTCATCTGTGTGTTGAGGAAGTGAGTAAGTGACAGTTGACTTCATCTGTGTGTTGAGGATGGATAAGATTTGATTTGCACCCAACACATCCGACCACCATACTACTGTGCAATTGATATTAGCCCCATGTGTAGGGCTGCCAAAGAAAACTTCGATTCTTGGTCGACGGTTCTTACCATRCAACAAATCACAAGAGTAAAACCGTGACGGTTAATCCGAACCGCTCACAGTCTACCAACCYTACTATCAAACAACACCTCACTCCCATTCATCCATTTGCAAATTAATCATCTCTGTCAACACAAYCAYMACTCGACAACAGCAAACACAACACTAATAACTCCTCACCACTACATTCAACACTAATACATGCATACACGCCTGCACACAACCACTGGGAAACCATAATACACCACATACTAACACCAATCTCAACAATAATAAGTGCACTTCATACACTACTCACAGTTCACACTTATCAGTAGACAAGAAATGTCAACTAGCCTCGTTCACACCAAACCCATCGTTGAACACACTCAGTGAAACATGCGATCGAGCAAGCGTGCGAGCATGCGAGCGAGCCAATGCGTGAGTGAGTGAGTGAGTGAGTGAGTGAGTGAGTGAGTGAGTGAGTGAGTGAGTGAGTGAGTGAGTAATTAAATGAGTAAGTGACAGTTGACTTCATCTGTGTGTTG
>NZ_RXZH01000008.1 GCF_003970385.1 Vibrio aquaticus
GGCGTATAGCCGAGAACAAGTAGCTTAACAAGCAATTTAAGAGGGATTCACAACGCTTGGCACTTTTGCTTCTACTTCAAGTTTAGTGTTTATGGCACAATGCTTTAGGTTTGGGTGGAGGCGTTGTTCACCCCTTAATTGGGCGTTAGGCAAAGGGCAAAAAAGTTCTTAGTTCTAATCTTCTTGTTCCCTCTGGCAGTTCGTTTTTCGTAGTGGGCAATCCAGCATTGTCGGCTCAAGTCCTTGAACCTCTCCAACCTTAAACATGTCAAAATTCGTGGGTTGCCTCATTGGTTTTCAGTGTTGGTCGGTGGTGAGTTTCATTGGCTTAAGGTGTGGAAAGGGCTAGTTCAAAGAAGCTTTCGTATTCGCTGTCATTTCGCAGCTTTGAGTTTCTCAGGTTCAAAAGCTACTTTCTCGCTGAAAGGCTGTATTTCGTGAGCATAAAAAGTGAGGCTGTAACATAGTGGCTGTAGTACTTCTTGAATCACAAAAAGTCAGTGGGTGATTGGTTGCTTATCGTGTTTAAGGTATTCTGTTTTCAAACCAAGTAAGTGAGTAAACGAGAAATTTGCCTAACAAACAATTCAAGCTGATTCGCAACGCTCGGCGCTTTCGGTTTCAATTGGTTTTGTGATTACGGTGAAGTGTTTGAGTGCTTTGGCAGTGTTGCTCACAACTTAATTGGGCGTTATGTTTACTTGTATTTCAAAGGCTTAAAGGTCTTAGGCTCTAGTTCTTTGTTCCTTTGGCAATTAGTCCCTAGTAGACTCAGCAAATCCGCATTGTCGGTCTAAGTTCTTGAATCTCTCAGCCCGTAAAACATGCCAATGTTCGTGGGTTGCTTCATTGTCAGGTCGTGGCGATCGGCTTCTTGTTTCACTGGCTCTAAGTCGCTTTGAGGCTTTTAGTCAATTAGCATTTCAGCTTGGCAGTTGCCTCGGCAATTCAACATTGTTTTGCGCTTTTGTTGGAAAGATAGGGCGCTTGTTGTTTCTTAGTAGGGTTGCCTCATTGGGCAGGGAAGTGGAATTACTGGTTTTGGGTTAGTCGCTTTTGGCGGCCAAGTTGGTTCTAGCCTTGTGGTTTGCTTCAGAAAATTAGTTTGAAATAGCAGTTCTTTCTCAAGTAAATCATGTATTTGTGGTAAAACATAACAAACAATTCAACAGTGATTCGCAACGCTTGGCGCTCTCACTTCGAGTTGAATTTAGTGTTTACAGCGCAGTGTTCAAGTTCAGTGTCTGCGCTGCTCACACGTTAATTGGGCGTTATTTTGCTTATTTGAATTATGGAGGATAAGGTTAAGTGATATTCCCACAAGCTCTAAAAGTTGGTGATAAGATTGGCTTCTTTTCACCATCTTCACCCGCAACGGCTTTTGCGCCAGTTCGTTTCAAACGAGCAAAGTCTTATTTGGAATCTCAAGGCTTTGAGTTAGTGGAAGGGCATCTCACAGGTTGCTCTGATTCATATCGCTCTGGCTCAATTCAAGATCGCGCAGAAGAATTGAACCGATTAATCCGCGACCCTAATGTACGATGTATCATGTCTACAATTGGTGGGAGCAATAGTAACTCTCTATTGCCCTACATCGACTATGAAGCGCTCAGAAACGACCCCAAGATTATCATCGGCTATTCTGACGTAACCGCTTTGCTATTGGGCATCTATGCTCAGACAGGACTAATTACATTTTATGGCCCCGCACTGGTTGCATCATTTGGTGAGTTTCCGCCCTTAGTTGATGAAACTCTAAAGTCCTTTCTGGAAATCTTATGTTCGGGCTCTGACTCTCATCAGTATACAATCCCTCCGCTGTGGACAGATGTTAAGCATGACTGGGAAACTCAGGACTCTCCAAAACCTAGTTACACGAATGAATGGCAGTTTTTAGGCAAAGGCCAAGTTAGTGGTCGTATAATTGGTGGTAATCTAAATACCATGGCGGGCATATGGGGTAGCCAATATATGCCAAAGATAGAGCAAGGCGATATCCTACTACTTGAAGACTCGCTCAAAGGTATAGAAACTGTCGAACGTTCTTTTGCTCATTTAATGGCTTGCGGTGTGTTCGAAAAAGTTGGTGCAATTGTTTTAGGCAAACATGAACTGTTTAATGACAAAGGGACGGGGCGCAGTCCGCTAGATGTTTTGCTTGAAGTGTTAAATGGAAAAAATGTTCCTATCCTCTATGGCTTCGATAGTTGTCATACACATCCAATGTTGGTTACACCACTGGGCGTTCGGGCTTCAATTGATTTTGACAGCGAAATTATTGAGGTTAAAAGCCAGTGGATATCAGCAAAATAACAAAGCATTTAAGAGTGATTCGCAACGCTTGCCGTTCTCGCTTCGCTCAAAGTATAGGCAAGCGACGCTCACACCTTAATGCGGCGTTATACGCTGCGCATAAAATTAAGCAATTAGAAGGATTTAAAGCTTATGATTACTTGCTATGTCAGGTACGTGATTGACCCGAAAAAGGTTAAAGAATTTGAAGAATACGCAAGAATGTGGATTCCGCTTGTTGAGAGGTTTGGTGGTCAACACAATGGCTATTTTCTACCGTCAGAAGGTGCGAATAATATAGCTCTAGCTTTGTTCACATTTGAAAGCTTATCAGCATATGAAGAGTATCGTCTTAAATCTCTAAATGATCCCGAGTGTATTGAAGCTTTTGAGTTTGCAGATAAAGTAGACTGCATTGTTAGCTATGAACGTAGCTTTTTTAGACCAGTACTCGGGTAGGGAAGCAACGTATAACAAGCAATTCAAGCTGATTCGCAACGCTCGGCTCTTTCGGTTTCAACTTGTTTGGTGATTACGGTGCAATGTTTTAGTAAGGTGGCAGCGTTGCTCACAACTTAATTGGGCGTTAGGCAAAGGGCAGAAAAGTTCTTTGTTCTAATCTTCTTGCTCCCTCTAGCCACCTGCTTTTCTTAGTCGGCAATTCTGTATTGTCGGCTCAAATTCTTGAATCTATCCAACCGTAAAACATGCCAAGACTCGTGGGTTGCCTCATTGGTTTTTAGTGTTGGTCCGTGGTGAGCTTCACTGGTTCAAAGTGTGGAAAGGGCAAGTTAATCGAGGATTTCTTTTTTGCTGTCAGTTCGCAGCTTTTAGTTTTCCGGTTCAAAAGCTACTTCGTCGCTGAAAGGACGCATTTCGTGGTTGTTGAAACCTCGGCTGTAACATAGCAACTTCAGTAGTTCTTGAATCACAAAAAGTCAGTGGGTGATCGGTTGCTTATCGTGTTTAAGGTATTCTGTTTTCAAACAAAGTTAGTGAGTACGTAGAAAATTTGCCTAACAAACAATTCAAGCTGATTCGCAACGCTCGGCGCTTTCGGTTTCAATTAGTTTGGTGATTATGGCGAAGTGCCTAGGCAATGTGGCAGCGTTGATCACAACTTAATTGGGCGTTATGAGCATCATTTTACTGTGAATAAACTCGCATTGCTTATCGAACCTTACCTTAGCTCTCTAGTTTTGATGAACAATGATAAACGGAGGTTCTATGATGCGTGAAATCGAGTTTATCGCTCATTCTCGAGCGCTTTCTTATTGTCTATCGTCCGTTTTCGGTGGTGTGGCAGTTTTGCTGACAGTGGACTTTGTTTTTTCTATGGAGCAAAGTGCAATTACTTATGGCTTTGTGCTTGTAGGCGCTGCAATTCAATATTTCTCCACTAAGCGTAAGTATGATAGCAATCTGACAGCGGATGATGATGAGGTGTATTTATTTAGCATTCCGGCTGCATTGAGGTATCAGAAGTCACTAACAGGCCGGCCTTATATTCGTGTTACATCCTTGACTCAAAAGGGCTATCACAGGGTGAAGGTTTTTGAATCTTGGGTTTCTGAACAGGACTGGCAGTTCATGCTGTCCAGATGCACATAACAATAAATTTAAGCAGATTCGCAACGCTTGGCACTTTCGGTTTGAATCGACTTTAGTGTTTACGGCACAATGGTTTAGCTTAGGTGGTGGTGTTGCTCACTACTTAATTTGGCGTTAGGCAAAGGGCAAAAAGTTCTTAGTTCTAATCTTCTTGTTCCCTCTGGCAGTTCGTTTTTCGTAGTCGGCAATTCAGCATTGTTGGCTCAAGTCCTTGAACCTCTCCAACCGTAAAACATGTCAAAATTCGTGGGTTGCCTCATTGGTTTTCAGTGTTGGTCGGTGGTGAGTTTCACTGGCTTAAGGTGTGGAAAGGGCTAGTTCAAAGAAGCTATCGTATTCGTTGTCATTTCGCAGCTTTGAGTTTCTCAGGTTCAAAAGCTACTTTCTCGCTGAAAGGCTGTATTTCGTGAGCGTAAAAAGTGAGGCTGTAACATAGTGGCTTTAGTCGTTCTTGAATCACAAAAAGTCATTGGGTGATTGGTTGCTTATCGTGTTTAAGGTATTCTGTTTTCAAACTAAGTTAATGAGTAAACGTGAAAATTTGCCTAACAAACAATTCAAGCTGATTCGCAACGCTCGGCGCTTTCGGTTTCAATTGGTTTGGTGATTACGTTGCAGCGTTTGAGTAAGGTGGCAGTGTTGCTCACAACTTAATTGGGCGTTATAAGTTATAGGAAGTAGTAAAGCAGATGTCAAAAGAACCAGTATCTCATCATTATTTGCCACAGTTTTATCTTAAGTCGTTTGCTTTTGAGTTCTCAAAAAAGAAAAAGTTGTATTGTGTGTACTCCTACGATAAGGAGTTTCAGCGTGTTGTAATACCCAAAACAACTAAGGAGATATGTTGCGAAAAGCACAGAAATACTTTGGATATGCTTGGTGAAAAAGACTTTTTTATTGAAAAGTCTTTTTCAGAGCTAGAATCAATAATGTCGGAGTTCTTTAAAGTTACTACGGGTTATTGTAAAGAATTAGAGAAAATAAATAAAATAAAGCTAGAAGTTTGGGATAGCGATAAATTTAGAGAGACAAGGTACTTACGTAGCTTAAATAAGTTAATGGATGAGCCTTATTATTTTAGGCTGTTTAACTACTTTATTACAGTTTTCTATTGGCGATTGACTATACATGACGAATATTTTGAACTAAACACTACAGAAAACTACTTGTCTGAATCTATTAGTTCTTTATTGCAAAAGTCTAACCAGATTGAAATTATAGACTTTAATTCTTTTCCTGAGCTTTTGAATGAAATAAAGTATGACCTTTATCTTCCATTTGCATTTGGCGAACAAAAAAATGTCATGAAAGTCTATAAGAATCTCATTTTTCCAATGTCCGGTGTTTACATTAATCAAAAAGAACACTTCAAGTTATGCCAAGTTTACCTTCCAGAACAAAGAATTGTCAGTTCTGATGCTCCATTTATTACGAATGACCGTGGGGTAAGCTTAGAACAAGAATTTATTTTTACTTGGTCACCTAACTTAGCTTATATTAATGTAAATAACCAAGCGAAGTTGAAGATTACCAATGTAATCGATTGGGCATTTAAGTTATCAGTACTTAATTACTTACAAGCAAAAAGGTTTGTATTTAGCAACGATAAACTAACATTAGAAAATGTGATCAACTATGCGAATATGAGATATGGAAACCAAGGGGTTAGTGACTTAAAGAAAGAGTTATTGGCTTTGGTGCAGTAACTCTTAGTATCAAGTTTGAAGTGCGACACTTTTTACAGATGCGTATGAATATACTCCTGTGAGGTATATAAACCTCACTTCTTTCCATAGGTGCGATGACGATTCGACTACAAAACCTCTTCATCACAGATGCCATTGAAGCTTTCCAGCTAAATACCTCTTTATGCGAGCACTTGCTTTCTTCATGTAGAAATCGTATATCTTTTGTTCTCAGTAAGGTATGTAAATATCTCAATTGAATCCAAATGAACCGTGACATGACAACGCAGGAAGCGACATGAAAATCTTTTACCTTGCACTTACCATCTTCGGGGTGTTGATTCCCTATGGTGCGTTACTCCCTTGGTTAATGGAGAACGGACTCAACATACCTTATTTGATTCAACAGGCAGCCGCTAACTCTGTTGGCCTATTTGCTTGGTTAGACGTTTTAGTTTCAGCAGTGGCCCTTTTAGGCTTTATTCTTGTTGACGGTGCTAGGAATTATATTAAATTTCGCTATGTTGCAGTGATCGGGACTCTAAAGGTAGGCGTCTCGTGCGGCTTGCCTCTGTACTTATATCTCAAAGAAAGGCAGCTGAACTATTGTTTATGTTAGAAACAGAACGTTTGATATTGAGAGACATGAGCTTGGACGATGAAGATGATTTTGTTGCAATGTCACAAGACCCGAAATATCAGCGATTTTATGATGAACAAGACTGTAAGCCAGAAAAGTACCAAGAACTGACTCGTTTGTTTGTCTCTCAAGCAAAAGAAGATCCTCGAGGCTCTTATCAGTTAGCCGTAGAGTGTAAAAAAACGGGAGAGTTCATAGGTACGGTATGCTTACGATTGGAAGCAAACCAACAAGCCTCTATGGGCTGTGCGTTTTCTCGCCGTCGTCAAGGTGGAAAACTAGCGCATGAAGCGGCCCATGCCTTAGCGGACTTCGGTTTTTCTGTTTTAGGTGTTCACCGTATTTATGCCGAAACCATTGGCAGAAATACGCCTGCGATTAAAATGTGCCAATCACTGGGAATGCGTCAGGAAGCACATCTAAGAGAGCATCGATTCTTTAAAGACCAATGGTGGGATACTGTCATTCTCGCGATTCTCAAGAGTGAGTGGCAAAGTCAAAGCTAAGGCTGAGTGTTGGAACCCAATCTTGGATCTGATGGATAAGATCGATCATAATGCTTCTAGTTGATTGGGCTAATACGGTGAGACTATGCAACAAGAAAGAAACGCATTGCTGGCGCTATTGAAAGATGAATGCGAAAAATATACTCAAATTCCATCGAGTGAAAACAGAGCGAAGCAAGAACAAAAGAAATTTATCTATGGGATCATGACAGCCAGTCGAGTGGTTGGCATAAGCTATGAAGAGCTAGAGACGATTGTTAACGCGATGTCTACACAGCCACAATTTAAAGACCTTGATGAGAAACTGGCAGTACCGACTTATATCAGAGACAAAGTGCAGCTTGAGCTATAAAGTCTCTACTCGCATTCTTATCCTCCAGCCTTTATCATATTCCATAGAATCAACGACTAAGAAGAAATGATGTCATTACCTGCTTGCCCTAATTGCTCATCTGAGTACGTCTATCAAGATCAAAACAACCTTATTTGCCCTGAATGCGCTTATGAATGGAACCCAGAAGAAATCGCCGCAGAGAAAGAAGCGAATGCGATTAAAGATGTCAACGGTGCGGTGCTAGAGCAGGGCGACAAGGTTACCTTCATCAAAGATCTCAAAGTGAAGGGCAGTTCCCTTGTACTTAAAATCGGCACAAAAGCGACCATCAGACGCATTGTCGAAGGAAAAGACCATCAGCTGGACTGTAAGCTAGATAAAGGTGGAGAAATGATGGTGACTGCGAAGTACGTTAAGAAAGCTTAACGAACCGATAGCCAGAAGAATAAAAACGCCTCAATAACAAGCGGCTATTGAGGCGTTTCTTTAATTGCTGAACGGTGTGGCTTATAGGTAACGCTGAATCAGGTGTTGTTTAAAGTGCTCAGCGTTGAGCGTTTCTCCAGTCGCTCGCTTAACCAGTTCGTCCGTCGTGAGTACGCTTCCTTGGCTCCAGATTTTATCGGACAACCAAGAGAAAATTGGCGTCAGGTCACCACTAAGAATTGCACCATCGACATCTACTGATTGCTTCATTGCCGCCATAAACTGCGCCGCATACATTGCGCCTAAGGTGTATGAAGGGAAATAGCCGAATGCGCCGTCTGTCCAGTGAATGTCTTGCATACAGCCATTCTTAAAGTTCCCTTGGGTAGAGAGCCCCAAATATTGCTGCATCTTGCTATCCCAAAGATCCGGTACATCGGTATGTTTAATTTTGCCATTGATCAAGTCACGTTCGATTTCGTAGCGCAAAATGACATGGGCAGGGTAGGTCAGTTCATCGGCATCGACTCGGATAAAGTCTTTTTTCACTCGCGTATATAACTTTTGGAAATTGTCTTGAGCGAACAGCGCTGGGTTATGTTGATCGAACTGTGAACCAGCCAGTTTTGCCAAATGCTGAATAAATGCTTCACTGCGGCCCACTTGCATTTCAAAAAACAGAGATTGAGATTCATGAATGCCCATCGAACGCGCTTCACCAGATGGTAGTCCTGACAAGGATTTCGGTAACCCTTGCTCATAACGAGCGTGGCCAGTTTCATGCACAATGCCCATTAATGACTGGACAAACTCGTTCTCATCATAACGCGTGGTGATACGAACATCAGATGGTACACCACCGCAAAACGGGTGGACACTCTCATCCAATCGACCGTGTTCGAAGTCAAACTGAAGTAACTTCATCACTTCTAAACCCAATTGTTTTTGCTTCTGGGTATCGAATTGGCCTGTCGGTTCTAGATAATGTTCACTGCTCTGCTTTTCAATCACCTGATCGATTAAATCAGGCAGCCAGGTTTTTACATCATTGAACAAGCTATCAAGCGAGGTAGAGCTTGTGCCAGGTTCATAAATGTCGAGCATCGCATCGTAGGGGGTTAAACCGTTCGCTTCTGCCCGAATTTGCGCCTCTTCCTGAGATAAGGCAACAACTTCTGACCAGTTTTTCTCGAAACCTTGCCAGTCGTTTTGGCCTCGTTGTGTGCGCCAAGCATGTTCACATTTCGAACCGGCTAGAGATTTGGCTTGTACGAGTTTTTCTGGCAGAACATTGGCTTGCTGCCATTGGCGTTTAAGCTCGCGCAGTGTGGCTGTTTCTTGCAAGGAAAGAGATTCTTGTTCCGCTTGTGCAAACCAATCTGCGAGTTGAGGCTGAGTGTGCAAAGAATGGATATGAACAGACAATTCAGCCATCGCATTGCTGCGGGCTTGGTTTCCGCCTGATGGCATCACTGCGGCTTGATCCCAACCAACGATAGCGGCAAGGTGATTAAAATGAGAGATCTTCTGAGAATGTGTGACGAGTTGTTTGAATGCGCTCATTAGCGGCCTTCCATGACGGTATAAAAAACAAAGTCTACCAACCTAAGGCTGGTAGACCAAGTCTTCACACAGTGTTTTTAGCCTTGGCTAGCACGCTGTAGACCGAAGTTGTTTTTAGCTTGTGCTGTCAGTTTTACAGGCCAACCGTAGCCTTGATACTCATTCAGCAGTGCTTGTGCAACATCTTCGCTTACGTTTACTTGCGTCCATTTGCCAATGCCCATTACCTGGTACGATAGTTCTACCATCACCATGTTTCCTCCCCCCGGAATAAGAAATCGTAATCCTCCCGATTACATGACAGCATACTAATTGAACTTTTATGGTTTGTCATCCTATAAATTGCGCTAGATCAAAAAATGTGAAGGTAATCATTAATGGAATCACTGTCACATAATTGTAATAGTTATTTGATTGAAATATTGGTAGGTGATGAATTTGGAACAATCGAAATGGAATGTAAGGATGAGTCATTGTGATCAGTAATGTTGAAGCCTTTTTGGTCGCGATAACGATATTGACGTTAACCCCCGGCCTAGATACCGCTCTAGTGGTACGTAATTCCTCTCGTGGAGGCTTCACGGATGGTGCGTTGACCAGTTTGGGTATTTGTTTAGGGTTGTTTGTTCACGCGACATTCTCTGCAGTGGGTATATCCGCGTTGTTAGCGCAATCGGCAGAGTTGTTTAGCGTAGTTAAACTGATTGGTGCCGCCTATTTGATTTGGCTCGGGTTATCGACATTGATGAGTTTGTGGAGAGGGGAGTTATCCTCTGGGCTTAACGTTGACGCAACTACTCATCGGTTTGATGCTAAACGTTCACTTCGAGAAGGGTTTCTGTCGAATGTGCTTAACCCTAAGACGGCCGTTTTCTATTTGGCCTTTTTGCCACAGTTTATAAACCCTGAAGGATCGGCATTAGTGCAGTCATTTTTGATGGCGGCGATTCATTTTGTGATTGCGATGGTATGGCAATGTGGTTTGGCAGGGTTACTCAATTCAGCGAAAAACTTGCTTAAGAGCTCGGTGTTTATGACTCGAATGGAGGCAACAACGGGGGCGGTATTAGTTGCTTTGGGAATTAAACTCTTAGTAGAAGAATAAAGCAGCGGCGAATACCGCTGCTTTCACTGTATGAAATCTAGATTGTTTAGAACTTAAGATGTGACCGGCTGTTTCATCGCGTTAATATTGGCTGCAAAGTACTGTTTGGTCTCTTCTATTACAACATGGCGAAGCATGATCAGACCTATAAGGTTTGGAATCGCCATCAAGCCGTTTACGATGTCAGCAATAATCCAAATCATATCTAAGTGCAGGAAAGCGCCAGACGCGACCAAGGCAACAAAGACTATTTTGTATGGCAGTACCGCTTTTACTCCGAAAAGGTAAACAACACAGCGCTCACCGTAGTAGTTCCAACCTAGAATGGTGGTGAAGGCGAAAAAGATCAGGCCGATAGAGACCAGAAGAGGGCCAAACGTCTCAGCATTCAATCCAACCGCAAACGCATGAGTTGTCATCGCGGCGCCGGCAAAATCACTCTGCCATGCACCCGTTAGAATCAAGGCTAGGCCAGTCATGGTACAAATGATGATGGTATCGAAAAACGTACCCGTCATCGAGATAAGGCCTTGCTTCACGCATGAATCTGTTTTTGCTGCGGCGGCGGCCATTGGTGCGCTACCAAGACCAGATTCGTTTGAGAACACGCCACGAGCAATACCCGATTGAATCGCTAGCATAATGCTTGCACCTAGGAAGCCGCCTGTTGCCGCTGTTGAGGTGAAAGCTGAAACGATAACAAGCTCAACGGCATCAAACAGCTTATCAGCGTTCATGATGATTACACTCAAACACGCTAACACGTAAAACAGCGCCATGGTTGGCACCACTTTACCTGCCACTTTAGCAATAGATTGAATACCACCTAACGTTACAAAGGCGACTAATAGGGTTAGAACGGAAGCTGAAATTTCACGAGAAACACCAAATGAGATCTCAGTGGCATCAAGAATCGCGTTAACTTGCGGGAAAGTACCGATACCGAAGCAGGCAACACCAAGAGCGAAAACAGCAAACATCACCGCCAATGCTTTCGAACCCACACCGTATTGCAGGTAGTACATAGGGCCGCCAATCATTTGGCCGTTACTGTCTTGTTTACGATATTTGATCGCCAGCAAACACTCTGCGTATTTGGTCGCCATGCCAAACAGTGCAGCTAGCCACATCCAAAAGAGTGCGCCTGGGCCACCAAGCTTGATTGCCGTGGCAACGCCAACAATATTACCCGTACCAATGGTGGCCGATAGGGCAGTACATAGGGCAGCGAAGCTAGACACATCGCCCTGTTTGTTTTTGTCTTCTTTGCTAAACACCATTTTTAGTGCGGTGGGTAGGTGCCGAAACTGAAGTAAGCCTAAGCTAAAAGTGAAATAAACACCGGTACCGACCAATAAAATGAGCAGTGGTGGACCCCAGACAAAGTTGTCGATGGTTTTTAGTAAAGAATGAAGGTTATCCATGATTTCCCCTTAAGTGATAATGCTTATTTAAGGAGAAGAGAGAAAAGCAGAGATCAAAAGAAGATCTCAGTAAGCGAGTAGACAGAGAGTCTGCGGCTGATGGTTACTTTCCACTCCTCTGTCCTTTTGCCTGAGAGTTTCACTCGACCTTATTGAATATGGTCAAGCTTGCTCCTTCGGCGACCGATTTAACGGTTCTCTCCAGAGGTTCCTCCAACTACAGTCCCTGCCACCTTAGTAGCACCTGAAATAGTTAATTCTTCGGCGGGTTGTTTTGTCTAAATGTTGATATTTAGAAAACAACCACTCTCCTGTAGTCTTCATCGGAACAATTACCCAAGTAAATGGGTAAAAGATGGTCAATAGCTCTGTGCTATTAACATGTGAACTCTATCATAAAAATATTGTAATTCAATAAACAATTGCAGAAAAATAGCGAGAGATTTTTCTGATAGTAAAAGACGCAATTGTGTCGAAATGACTCTGTGGGTTTCTATGTCTAAATGACATGATTTGAGTGGGTTTTGGTTCTATGTTTATGAAATAATTGCGTAAGAATACTTGGTATGCATTGTGCAATATCAAAGGAGATAATAAAAATGACTCTAGTGAGGTCTCTATGTTTGTTCAATCAAAGTTTGCTCAATCAAACACTGAAAAATTTAAACTCCTGCTCAATGTCTCGAATTGTGTTCTGGTGCTGACTTCGGTCGTTATGATCGTGAGTATTCTTATGTCTTACCCATACGCAGAACATTTTAGTTTGCCGGTACAAGTTGCAGCTCACATCAGTACGATCGTTATCGCTGCGTTTCTTAAAGTCAGCTACGTCACTCGCTGTCTTGCACAATACAATTTAGGTATTGAAGTAAGATAGCGCAGCACAAAAAAATAGCGCCACAAGGGCGCTATTTGTGTATCTGTATTGATTAAAATACGAGATTAGAAATAGTTTGCATCAAGCAGTTCGCTGGTGTTTACGCTTTTCACTTCTTCACGAGCTTCAAGCCATTTAACCACTTGTGCTTTTTGTTCTTCAGTCACGTCTTCATAACGTTTAGTACAGCATAGGAAGCCTTCAAATAGCTCAAGGCCACCGCCACCAAAACAAAGGCCAAGTGAGTCAACGTAGTCGATGAAATCATCAACGAACGTATCGTAGCGAGCAAAATCGTTGATAGTCGTTTCGCAGCTTAGTTCAAAGCCTAACATTGCAAACTCACCCAAAAATAGTTTCTTCTGGATACGGCGTTTTTTATTCTCTAACTGGTACGGTTTCATACTGTTTTCTCACGAGTAATTGAAGGTTCTTTATACCTCAAAATAGCGGAATCAACCAAATTAAATCCTGCACAATGTGGAAGGTTGGTGGATGTTTGCTCGTCTAGGTATGGTCAGTGAGCCAGATCCAGAGCTGACACAATGAAATAGACGTAACTCTGACTATTTAACACCAAAAAATGGTATAAAGTGAAAGGTAGAAAGTCCATCTAAGGAGAGAGTATGACAAGGTTGTTAGCCATCGTCTTTTTTATCGCACTTGCTTTTGTATTGATCCGCTATCGAACCAGTGAAAAGCTACAAAAATACGTGGTCATTACTTTGCTTTCTGGCTTTTTTATATACACAGCAACACTTATGGTTACTGAGCTCATACGTTAACGGTTTAGGAGCAAACAATTGAACGAACGAACCAACAATCAAGAACACGAAAATGATGACGTGGTCGTTATTGAAGAGCGAGATAAACGTACCTACGTCTATATTGCTATTGCGGGAGTCCTAGGCTTAGCGTTGGGGGGATTGATTGGTTCAACATTGACCGCGAACAAATGGGAATCCACTTATCACTCTTTAGAAGAGCAGTATCAAACACTTGCATCTGAAAAAAAACAGATGGTAGTGCAAGTTGAAGAGAAAGTGGCAAAGGTCGATGATGAAGTGGCTGAAAAGCTTCAACAAGCGATTCAACAGCAACAAGAAGAACATCAAACAGCACTCGCTAAGTTACAGCAACAAGTTGAAGAACTAGAGAAAGTAAACTTGTCGCTTGAAGAACAAGTTTCTACTCAAAAAACACAGCTTGAAGAGACAAGTAAGGTGAACAGTAAACTGAACCGTCAGGCAGACATGCAAGCCACCATGTTTGAGCGTTCTCGTGAACTGTTCCAACAAGAGTTAAAGGTTAAGCAAGAACTTGAAGCGCTGGAAAAAGAGCGTGATTCGCTAGAGCCGACTCTTGTTAAACTGAAAGAGCAATGCGACATCTATCTGCAAGGCACATCTTGGGATGCAACGTCAGATTCTTGTGATAAACAAGACGAAGCCAACTCGCGCTTAAGCCAAGTGAACCAAATGATCCGAGTTCATCAAATGGATCTCAAACAGATGCAAGCTTTGTCGGAAGAACTCGGCCTATAACGGACTTATAGACCCAAATAACAACGCCTCACTTTATCGTGGGGCGTTTTTGTTTTAGCCGAAATTGGCCATTTGCCTTTCTATGGTGGGATTTTGCGCTAAGTTTATAGTCATATAGACAGAAGTAAGGCATGGAATGCGGAGCTTAAAGAATAACTATGGGGTAGTCGCGATAGTTGCGGTGGCTTATGTCGGCGCTGTTGGTGTCATGTCGCTTGATTTACTGACAGAGCCACACCCGTGGGGGCGAGGTTATTGGTTATTTCCTGTGTTTTTGCTTTGTGCTCTGGTCGTGGACTCGCCGAATTTGAAGCATATTTACGCTTTCGCTGCTGTTGCGATGTTTATCTTAGGTGGTCTTATTGATTCCTTCCCGATTGATTCGGTCGAAAGTTGCCTACTACTACTTCCATTCTGCTACATGGTTTTGTTCCCCGGGACCCTTTGGCCTATTGCAGTCGGAGCCGCGGTCATCAATGGCTATTTGTACCAGATAGACCTGAAAGAATTCGAAGCCTTTATCGATGTCTCATTACATACCACGGCCATCACCGTATTCGCGACCTTGATGACTTACTACTATGTCACCGTCAGGCAGCAAGCGAGTGATTTTAAGCATGAGAGTCAGACGGACTTTCTCACCAAATTGCCGAATATGAATGCTTATAAAGAAGAGATCGAACGAGTGAATGCCCGTAATGCAGACCATTTTGCATTGATCCACATAGGGTTGGTCGGGTTCAAAAACGTCAATGATCGACTGGGCTATCGTCATGGTGATGATTTGCTGATCGCCTTCTCGAATCATACTAAGCAAGTGGTGGGGGAGTATGGCACCTTGTTTCGTCTTGGGGGGGATGAGCTCTTAGTACTCGTCGAGAGTGACGAGCTGATTGCAACCTTGGATAACTTGGTGGCTGAGTTCAATAAACAGCAACACATGATGTACAACATTGATAATACCTCACACCGACTCAATTTCTGTTTAGGCATTGCCTTTGCCGCAGATGCAAGAGAGAGTCACGAA
This sequence comes from Vibrio aquaticus, assembly GCF_003970385.1. Lineage (GTDB taxonomy): Bacteria > Pseudomonadota > Gammaproteobacteria > Enterobacterales > Vibrionaceae > Vibrio > Vibrio aquaticus. The sequence continues at coordinate 15,035 of NZ_RXZH01000008.1, forward strand.
GTGTGGGAAAAGAATGCAGATTTTGCCTTGTACAAAGCGCGAAGAGACAAAAAGACGAACGTCTGTTGGTTTGATGATGAGTTGCTTGGTGAGACCATACGTCAGCATCAAATTGAAACCGAAATAAAGTCGGCACTAGAGCATGAACAGCTTATCCTAATGTTTCAGCCGAAGGTCTCTTTAGAAACAGGGCAAGTGATGGGGGCTGAAGCCTTAGTTCGTTGGAACCACCCTCAACTCGGCATGGTACCACCCAGTGAATTTATCCCTCTGGCTGAGAAAACCACGCAAATTGTTCCGGTTGGGCACTGGGTTATCTATGAGGCGTGCCGTAAAGCGAAAGAGTACAGCGATGCAGGAACGCCAATGTGTATCGCGGTGAATGTTTCGACTGTCCAGTTTGCTCACGCTGATTTGTTTGATGTTGTGGTTCGGGCATTAAAGGAAACCGAGCTGCCATCGCATTTGCTGCAAATGGAAATTACCGAATCTTCCCTAATGAGCGATCCTGAAAACATCATGGATATATGCCGTCAGCTAAGGGCGCTAGGTGTGACCATTGCTATTGATGATTTTGGCGTTGAATACTCAAGTTTGAAATACTTAAAACAGTTGCCAATCGACATCATAAAAATTGATAAGTGCTTCGTTGATGATTGTGTGACAAGTGAATCCGGCCGGATATTGATTCGTACCATGATCCAAATGGGGCACAGTTTAGGGATTAAGCTGGTGGCCGAGGGAGTAGAGTATCAAGAACAGTTAGATGTTTTGGTGGCTGAGGAGTGCGACCAATATCAGGGCTATCTATTCTCTCAACCTCTAGATAGCGAAGCATTTTTCTCTATGCTGAAACAGCAGCAAAACAGTCATGCCTCGTTGGTGAATCATTAAGGCCGCATGAAACGGCCCTAATGAAATGTTCTTAATGAAACAGATTAGTGCGTTAAGTAGTGCTCTAGGAACTGAGTCACTTGAACGATATCTTCAACCGCAATGTATTCTTCTGTCGTGTGAACTTTCGCCATGCCTGTTGAGATATTGACTGTCGCTAGACCTTTCGCATTAAAGTTATTCGCATCACTGCCACCGCCGGTTCCTTTCGTGAATGGGCTGGCGCCAATGGCTTCGAACGAAGATTTAACCGATTGAATGTGTGGATGAGCGTCATCAATTACAAAGGCATTATAAGCACGGGTAGATTCGATGTTCACTTGCGCACCATGCTTATCAGCCGCACTTTGGAACGTCGAGATCATGTGCTCAACTTGAGCCGTTAGCTTGTCGTCATTCAGCGAGCGTGCTTCGGCAACAACCTTTAACTCAGGCATTACGATGTTAGTGGCATTACCACCTTCAACAATACCGATATTCGCCGTGGTTTCTTCATCAATACGCAGTAAGTTCATTTGCGTGATCGCCTCTGCCGCCACCTGAATCGCGCTGATCCCTTGCTCAGGGGCAAGACCGGCATGGGCAGGGCGGCCGATAAACTGCGCTACAATTTTCTGCTGACCAGGGGCCGCGTTAACGATGGTACCAATTGGGCCTCCGGTATCGAGTACAATCGCTTTGTCTGCTTGAATGTAAGACATATCAAAATGCTCTGAACCAAATAAGCCGCCTTCTTCATGCACAGTAAAGGCGATCTCTATCGTTTTATGGTCAACGTTTTGCTCTCGGATTACGCGAACGGCTTCCATGATGGCAGCGATGCCTGACTTGTCGTCACCGCCGAGAATCGTATTGCCTTTCGAGCGAATGATGCCGTCTTCAATGATAGGTTCAATCCCTTTACCTGGTGTCACTGTGTCCATGTGGCAGCTCAGCACAACGCTGTCATCGATGTTGCCATCAAGATGAGCATAGATATTAAAACCATTGGAAACGTCAGCAGGAACAGGGAGCTTATGCACAGTAAAGCCTAGCTCACCGAGCTGTTCTGCTAGGGTTTGCGCAATGAGCAATTCGTCACGTGATTCACTGTCAATTTTGACTAGCTGGATAAAGTGATCAATAAGGCGAGAGCGGTTAATTAGAGTCATTGTAATACCTTGATAGGGAACAGAGGCATTACCTTATCCTTGTCTGGACGAGAAAAGCCTGCGATAAATCAATTTCTTCACCGCTCACCGCGACTTTTGAGCAAAATGATATCGTCAGGCTATACCTCTAATAGCATTAGATTAATTTGGTGAAACTCAGACCGATCAATCGATTCACTGTTTCATCCGATTGCTCACCAAAGATGCTAGAAGCGGTTTGATTGATGTGCAGAATGAAGGTGCGAGCAAAAAGCTGCTGTCGATCGTCTTTCCCTATTTGTGAAAGAATCAGACAAATAAGGGCGCGAAAGTTCCTTTTATCGAGTGCGCTTACCCAGCTTTGCTCGAAGGCTGATAAATCTTTCTTAAACTCAATATGATCGGCAAATAGCTTCAGTAAGCGCCCTTGTAAGGCTTCAAGAAAATCCGTTTTCTTTGGAAAGTGGTGACTGATACCAGTACGAGAAACTCCTGTCTCTCGGCTCAATGTCGTGTAGGACATCGAATCATATCCATTTTCTAAAAGTTGTTTAGTCACCGTATCTAGGATGAGATTTATCGTGACTAAAGTATCTTCTTTGCTACGTTTCGGCATAGGGAATACAGAGTTGGTCTTTTTATTGATTGTCGTATTGTAAATCATTGCAGTACAAAACACCATAAATCGAGTTTTTTTGGCGGTTATTATCCAAGTTATTGAGGTGGTAATAGATTTAAAACTTCAGTTGTAAATAAATTGTTACTACGGATGGTGGAGTTAAGTTGATGAATTTTAATGAATAAAGTTGCTTTGAAACATTGCGTTTACACTCTTTCGATTCTTTGACGGTGGCAGGAGATTGGCGCTGAAATATTCATTTCTCGGTTGAGTTAGGCCAATTTAGTAGGAGAAACACGGCAGTTAACATCAATGAGGGATTAAAATGAACGAAGCTTACAACCCATTAGGAACCGATGGTTTTGAATTTGTTGAGTACACCGCGGCCGATGAAAGTGGGATCGAAGATCTGAAGCATCTATTCAATTCACTTGGATTTGCTGAAGTCGCCAAGCACCGTTCGAAAGAAGCGTGGCTTTATAGACAAGGTGATGTGAATTTTATCGTCAATGCTCAGCCGCACAGCCAAGCGCATGGCTTTGCCAAAATGCACGGTCCTTCAGTGTGTGGCATGGCATTTAGAGTCGCTGACTCAGCAATCGCAATGGCACACGCTTTGAACAATGGCGGTAAGGAGTATGTGACCGAAATTGGCCCAATGGAGCTGAGTATTCCTGCCATTTACGGCATTGGCGAAAGTCTGCTTTATTTTGTCGACCGCTATCAGGATGGCAATATTTATGATGTCGACTTCCGTTTTTATGACGATGCTAAGGAACGTCTGGCGAAGATGGATGTTGGCCTATATGAAATTGACCACCTCACGCATAATGTGAAACAAGGCAATATGGATGTGTGGTCGGGATTTTATGAGCGCATCGGCAACTTCAGAGAAATTCGCTATTTCGATATTGAAGGCAAGCTGACGGGCCTAGTGAGCCGAGCAATGACCGCCCCATGTGGCAAAATCCGCATTCCAATCAATGAATCTTCTGACGATAAATCACAGATTGAAGAGTTTATCCGTGAATACAACGGCGAAGGCATTCAGCACATTGCTTTGACGACGGATGACATCTACCAAACGGTTCAAACCCTGCGTGACAGAGGTATGGACTTTATGCCAACGCCAGATACCTATTACGAGAAAGTGAACGATCGAGTTGAGGGGCACAGCGAAGAAGTCTCTAAACTCAAAGACCTGCGTATTCTCATCGATGGCGCGCCAATGAAAGATGGCATCTTGCTGCAGATATTCACCCAAACCGTTATCGGACCTGTCTTCTTTGAAATCATTCAACGTAAGGGCAATGAGGGCTTTGGTGAAGGCAACTTTAAAGCGCTGTTTGAATCGATCGAAGAAGATCAAATTCGCCGTGGGGTATTAGACGATGCATAAGTGGATAACATTCCCTCATCGGGAGGGAGTGTGCTCCAAACAAGCGCATGCAGATTTTCCCGAAGAGGCTATCTATGAACGCGAGGCGGGTCGCAGTGGGTTCTTTGGCCCAGCGGCTCATTTTCACCATCAACATGCGCCTACTGGTTGGAGTGAATGGGAAGGGGACTTAAAACCTAGAGCGTTTAACTTCAACTCTGTTGAGAGCGCATCGCAAACGTCACCTTGGTCTGTTCCTCATCTCTTACACAATGCCAACTGTAAAGTGCGAGTGTGGAAGTTGAATGCCGCTATGGAGCATTTGGTTCGCAACGCCGATGGGGATGAGCTGTTGTTTGTTCATCAGGGCAAGGCGGACCTTTACTGCGATTATGGTCATTTAGAAATAACAGAGGGGGATTATGTCATGATCCCTCGCTCAACCTCTTGGCGCTTAGAACCCAGTGAGCCAATGTTCATTCTGATGATAGAGAACACGGACGCGGCCTACACCTTACCTGAGAAGGGTATGGTGGGTAATCACGCTGTGTTTGATCCTGCAGTGTTAGATGTCCCTTCCATTGATGATGCGTTTAAAGCGCAATATTCGGAGCAATCGACACAAGTTCACATCAAGCGCCATGAACAAGTCAGCGTGGTCACTTATCCGTTTAATCCACTAGACGCGATTGGTTGGCACGGTGATTTGTCGGTGGTGAGAGTCAACTGGCGCGATATCAGGCCGTTGATGTCACACCGTTATCATTTACCACCTTCTGCCCATACCACCTTTGTCGGGCAAGGCTTTGTCGTGTGTACGTTTGTGCCAAGGCCAATTGAGAGTGACCCAGGCGCGCTGAAGGTGCCGTTCTACCACAACAATGACGATTATGATGAAGTGCTTTTCTATCATGCGGGTGACTTTTTTAGCCGTGACAACATTGAAGCGGGCATGGTCACATTTCACCCTGCAGGCTTTCCTCATGGGCCTCATCCCAAAGCCTTTAAAGCAGGTCAAGAGCATAAGAAGAAGTTCACCGATGAAGTCGCGGTGATGATTGACACGCGTCATGCATTGTCGTTTACCGATGCCGCACAGAAAGTAGAAAACCCGGATTATGTCTACAGTTGGAAAGAGAAGCCGTTAAAGGATTAAATATGAAGTTAGCCAGCTTAAAAAATAACAGCCGTGATGGCCTTTTGGTTGTCGTGAACAAAGCATTAACGAAGTGTGTTGCTGTACCAGAGATTGCTCAAACCATGCAACAGGCGCTCGATGATTGGCAAGATGTTGAAGCGCAGTTACAGGAAATCTACGTCGCGCTTAACAATGGTGAGCTAACTCAAGAAATGGAGTTTGATCCGGCTCGGTGTGAGTCTCCCTTGCCACGAGCGTATCAATGGGCGGATGGTTCAGCTTATGTTAACCATGTTGAGTTAGTCAGAAAGGCGCGCGGCGCAGAAATGCCCCCAAGCTTTTGGACCGATCCTTTGATGTACCAAGGTGGCTCAGATGCGTTTATTGGACCGCGGGATGATATTCCAGTTGTTAGCGAAGAGTGGGGCATTGATTTCGAAGGTGAAGTTGCGGTGGTTACCGATGATGTCCCGATGAACGTATCAACGGAAGAGGCAGCAAAGTCGATTCGATTAGTCATGCTAGTCAATGATGTCTCTCTGCGTGGTTTGATTCCAAACGAGTTAGCAAAAGGGTTTGGCTTTTTCCAATCTAAGCCTTCTTCCGTTTTCTCACCGGTGGCGGTCACTCCCGATGAGCTCGGAGCGCATTGGAATGACTCAAAGGTGCATTTGCCACTGCTGAGTTACTACAACGATCAGCCCTTTGGCTGCCCAAATGCGGGCGTGGATATGACATTCGACTTTGCGCGCTTAATCGCCCATGCAGCGCAAAGCCGACCGTTATCGGCAGGGGCGATTATTGGCTCAGGTACTGTGTCAAACAAGCAAGGGACCGATTATGGAACGGCAATCTCGGAAGGTGGCGTAGGGTATTCCTGCATAGCGGAAGTGCGCATGATCGAAACGATTCGAGATGGATCACCCTCAACCTCATTCATGAAGTTTGGTGATCGTATCAAGCTTGAAATGCTCGATGAAAAAGGCGATTCAATTTTTGGTGCCATAGATCAACAGGTCGTTAAATATGGCTGATCGGATTCTATATGGCTATTGGCGCTCGTCAGCGGCGTATCGAGTAAGAATTGCGCTGAACCTTAAGGGGCTCGATTATCAGCAGCGTTCGGTACATTTGGTCAACAATGGCGGAGAACAACACTCCGCTGATTATTCTCAACTCAACCCCAATCAGCTCGTGCCAGTCTTGGTCGATAATGGGTTAGTGCTCAATCAATCACTTACCATTATCGACTACCTTGATGAAGAGTATGGAGGGGGACTACTGACCCCAAAGGGAAAAGAACAACGTTATTTGGTTAAATCGATGGCACAAGACATAGCGATAGATATCCATCCTTTGAATAACTTGCGCGTGTTGCAATACCTTTCTGGTCAGATGGGGGCGAGCGATACTGATAAACAAAATTGGTATCGCCACTGGATTGAAACCGGGTTTGAAGCGTTAGAGCAGCGCCTTAACAAAACTCGAGGCCGCTACTCAGTAGGTGATGAAATCAGTTTGGTGGATGTGTGCCTTATTCCTCAAATCTACAATGCTAAGCGGTTTGGTGTTGATTTGACGCCATACCCAAATATCAATTTGGTGACAACGTCACTTTATGGTGTTGAGGCTTTTATTCAGGCTGCCCCTGAAATGCAGCCCGATGCGGATGCAGCAGGGTAGTCGCTACGATGTTACGTCCACCTTCTTTGGCGCGGTAGAGCGCCTGATCTGCTTGTTCAAATAAGTCGTTGATATGGGTGTTGGCGGTAGGTTCGGTCATCGCTACCCCCAAACTGACAGTGAGCACTTCTGATGTACTTGAATAGTGATGCGGTACCGCGGATTGCTCTACCTGTAAACGAATCTCTTCCGCAATATCGATCGCGATATCCAACCCCAGTTGTGGCAGCACAGCGATAAACTCTTCGCCGCCTACTCGAGCAAAGAACGCTTTGGATGTATGCAGTTCAATATGATTAAGGCAGTCAGCAACGGCTTTGATTGCTTTGTCTCCGGCCAAATGACCATAGTTGTCGTTGAATGCTTTAAAGTGGTCGATATCAAAAAGGATCAAGCTCAGCTGACTGCGGTTTTCGATACTTTTCGCCCAAAGCTCTTCAAGCTGTTCGTTGAAATACATGCGGTTTTTAAGGCCCGTCAACGCATCTTTCTGTGCCAACATTTTGATTTGATGATTGGCTTCTGACAACTCTTCAATCAACCTTTCTTTTTGTACCGTTTCGCTAATGCGTGTGGTGGCTTTGGAATGCAACACTTTGGTGTACAAAGTCACGTAGACAATGCCTGCAATGGTGATCACAACGACTTCAAAGTAAAGGTGTAATTCCAGTGCGAAATAGAGTGACAGCGGCGCCATGAGTGACCAAAAATAGGTTTGCAGTGAGGGAATGGAATTGACGTGAAAAATGGTCCCTGCGTAAGCCAATGCTGTGCACCAAATGGTGGCGGCAAGTAGGTTTCGTTCAGGATCAATTTGAATAAACCAAATGGTGCCAACCGCCCAGACAAAGCCTAATAGTGAACGTGTTGCCATCAGAGCGATCCAACTCAGCTTATTTAGCTCTCCTGCGACTAATTGAGGTCTTAACAATTTATCGGCTATAAAACGACAACCGATGACCGTGGGGAACAACCCGATCCAAATCATCAGTTGATGCGTTAATCCGTATGAATAGAGTGAGATAGCAACAACGATAACCGCCAGTAAGGAGTGAATAAGAGCAATGACCGGAAAGCCATCGATGACTTCGAGGTGTTTGCGGCGGCTAACTTCATTAACTAGGATAGAATTCATTTTTAGGGTATCTCATTCTATATGTTAGGTGAAACTTATCGTAAACGTTTACTGTTGTAAACAAATGAAGTGAAATTGCTCGGATCGTGGGGTGAAATAGACAGAAAGTGGTACTAAATTGGGCGTTATAACGCAAAAAGGCCACCTAAATGGTGGCCCAGTATCTTCCTTGGAGAATCAAAGCGATTAACGCATGCCTTCGGCGTGACGTTCTCTTTGTTGTAGCTCGGCAATGTTGAATTGGCGTACGTCCAGTGTCGCTAAATCATTGCACTCTTTGCATGAATGATGGCATAGGCCGTCAACGTATTCATGTTTGGTCAGCATACTTGGCTTTTTACACCAGTCACAGATACCTTCGATCGTAAACATAGTTTTCTCCCCACCTTTAGATCTAGGTGTTATTTTCGGCACGGATTATTGCATAAATAACGAAGGCTGGTTAAGCATTTGTTATGGTTTATGGGAGAGAGATCGATTGCGCCCCTTTGAAATACGGGGCTGTCGACATTTCGAAAACTAAGTAACAGTGTTTTGTAACTATTTATTAACGTGCTTGACGATGAGCTTTAAGGCCTGATTTAAACGTTTCATTTCAGCGTCACTGCCTTTTAAATCAGGGTGATAAATCTTAGAGAGCTGTTTATAACGAGCTTTGATTTGTTTCTCGTCGGGAATGGTGCTCGGACTAAACCCAAACAATGCACAAGCTAAGGTTAATGGTTTATCTTGAGCGGCAGGCTCTGCTTTTTGTGGCGAGTTTTGTGGTTGCTGTGCAGAGGCGACTTGTTGTTTCTTAATATGACGATACATACTCTCAAGCTGACGCTTTTGTTGTTTAAGCTGTTCATCGCGACGTTTGAGTTCTCGCTCTAACTTGGTGTAACGTTGTTGAGTCGATAAGTCGCTCTCACTGCTCGCGCTTTTTAGTCGATGGTTCTTACGCATCAACCAGACAACTGCGACTGTGGTTAAAAGTAGCGTCGCGAGCAGACCATAGATTGTCATATTGTAAGACGCGGTGCTGCTTTCGAGAGAGCGCGCTTTCGGGCTTACTTCTATATCAGAGGTATCAAAAGCGACTTCAAGTTGATCGATAGCGGCCACTTGTTTTGCGCGGCGATTATTGAACTGCTGCTCTAGTACTTTGGCGTAACGCTCTTCTGCATTAGGATCAAAACGCATCGCTTCTTGATACCACAGTTCGGCTAAGTCGAGATTATTCGCGGGTGTGTTTAGATCTTCGTACAGTTTTCCGAGTAGGCTAGGGGCTTGTGTACTGCCTTCGCTCGCGGCTTTACTCAACCAGAAAATAGCGTTTTCCGGATCGGCTTTTGTCCCTTTACCCCAAAGGTAACCCTGCCCAACATGGATCGAGGCGTTATGATTTCCATTCAGTGCGGCCTGCTCATACCAATAGAAAGCTTCTGACTCTGAAGCTTCAACGCCATCACCGAGTTCGTATCGTTGCGCGAGTTGGAATTGAGCATGGATATTCTGATTCTGCGCACTTTCGGTCAGCTCTTGAATAGATTGAGCATAGCTGGTGGTTGAAACGAGCAAAAGCAAGGTGGAAAGCAGACGCAAAGTGACCTCAATATTCAGAAGGTAAAGAATAATTATATCAGTGGTTGTACAGAGATTGGATTAGGGAAGCAAGTTTTGCCAGATTAAATACAACATTGGCTCCCGAAGAAGCCAATGAAATCACACTTAAATGACGGGTTTTCTGTTACTTAAGTGGTAGGATTTGAATCTCAACACGGCGGTTACATGCGCGGCCTTCTGTCGTGCTGTTTGTGCACAGTGGGTAACGTTCACCATTACCACGAGCAATGGCACGACCTGCTGCAACACCCTGAGAAACAAGGTATGAACGAACAGACTCAGCGCGGCGCTCAGAAAGCACTTGGTTAGTCGTCTCGCTGCCTGTGCTGTCTGTGTGACCATCAATCACAAGGCTTGTATCTGGGTATTCAACTAGAATACGTGCAACACCGCGTAGTGTTTTATGGATGCTTGGGTCAAGCGTGTATGAGCTTGATTGGAAGCCGATGCCATTTTCAAGGCGAAGAAGCAATTGGTTTTCACCAACACGTTCAACTTGAACGCCGGAATCAAGGAGCTCTTTACGCAGCGCAGCTTCTTGTTGGTCAAAGTAGTAACCAACACCACCACCAACGGCGGCACCACCTGCTGCACCAATCAATGCGTGCTTACGGCGTTCTTTAGCGTCATCACCCGTTGCAAGTCCAACCGCTGCGCCAGCAAGAGCACCGATCAGGGCGCCTTTGGTTGCTGAGTTGGTTTCTGAATCACCTGTAGTGGCAGATTGACGTTGGGTGGCCTGACAGCCAGTAAGTGCGATTGCAACAGCTAAAGCAAGCGTAACTTTTTTCACGAGAACATCTCCGTATATCATTATCTCGCCGATGCAGCCGCACCGGTCTTTGGTAGGTTGTGAATTAACCTGATGCCATGCGTAATGTCAAATGATAATTGCACCAGTTGGCTGAATATCAACCAAACTGGCCGTAAATTGACATTACCTAAGCATTTTAGGGGTTTGAGCACCATTGATAGGGCGACTCACCGAGACAGTGCGGCCTTTTTTCAGTCCCACTTCGTAATCTGCGGTCAGGTTCTTCATCGCTTCTCGAAGCTGTTGCTTAAACGTTTCTCGGTCGATGTTTTTAAACTCTTTATCGATGTAATCATCAATTTTCTTCGCTGAGTCTTCATCCGGGCTGATAATCGGCAGCTTCTCAAGAGCGCCTTCCACCCAGCCTGACAAGAATGAATTGACTCGGCGAGTCACTTCTAATGTTGAAGTACCAGTTCCTGAGAAACTGTTACGGAATTTTCCCGTTTGCTCGTTCATTTCACGATAAACGATATCAAACGCAAAAGCGGCGAAAATGGCGCGATCCGCCTCACCGATAAACTCGACGCGTTTAAGACCTTTGTGATTAAGCAGAACGGCTTCAACGCCAAACTTGGTGTTGATACCGCGGATAATGCGAAGAATGTTTGATCCAACGTTACCTGGAAGCAGGTGGGTAGATTGGGTCTTACCCATTTTGATGAACTCGATGTCATCTTTATCTAAGCCGTATTTCAGCATTAGACGATGAGCCATTTTAATTGCATTTGCCGCTTCGTTTACGTTGGCTGAGTTGCCAAGCTCTAAACATTTTGCAATTTTTTTCAGGGCTTTCTGCTTATCCATTGACCGGAACATTTCTCTCAAACTTTAATGAAGTCGGACATTTTACCCCGTTATGAGAAAAAACGGAAATGAAGCGGTGAATTAGATGAACTCGCTATGTGGAGTTTGATTAAGAGGAGGCGCTTACTTCTAAGTGGTGTCCGACAACGCAAAACGCCACCGCAGAAGCTCGGTGGCGTATCAACGTCTAGCGCATCAAGTCAAAGACTTAAATACCTAACTCATCCAGTAAGTCGTTCGCGTTTGGCCCACTTTCGGTTTTAGGCGCTTCTTGTTTCGCTTTCATTTTTTGCTGTGTTTGCTCCAGGATGGTATCCGGACATTCGTCTTCAGCGACTTCAAACTCTTCTAGCTGAATGAACTCAGTTTTATCCATGGCCAATTCTAGATAGAAGATGTTGCCTTGTTCAGTAGAGAAGGTCACACGACGTGCTTGAGGACGGTCTAGGTTGGTATCAACAGACAGGTTCACTTGCTTGTTCAGCGCCAGCATTTTCGGCTGATTTTGCGTAATGTGCGTGTGAAGATCTTTACGAATCTGATTAGTAAAGTCACCGACTAACTGGTTCATTAATTCACCCAGTACGTCAGCCACTTCATCAGACGTATGCAACACCGCCAGTTCTTCTTCAGGCATGCCCATATTACGCATGTAATTGGTGTACACCTCTAGGGCAGCTTTCGCCGTGAAGTTAATAACGACAAGACCTGAAAAACCACCATCAAAAAGGACGAAACAGCCAAAATCTGGCTTTAAACTGGTTTTGGTGATCTTCTGCACCATTGCTGAGTATGAAACTTGTGAGCTAGTTGCAGATGTCAGTACGCCAGAAACGGATTGGCATAGCTTTAAAAGGATATCTTCTGTTGTGATGACTTTATTTTTTTTCATTGATGTTTTGCTCATAGAGACACTCAAATTGGATTCAACAATTATAAGTGTGGAAAAGAATCGCGATAAGTTCCATTCTGACATTGCATTTCTGTTTTGATCACCCTTTTAAATGTTGTAAAGTGACGAGATTCAAATAATAGTTTAATTTTTATCGAACCCAGTGCTGATTGGATCGGCGTCGTAGGGGGCAGGAAGCAAATGTTACCAAGATTACATTCACAGTCGGATGTTGATCCGATCGTACTCACCTTTCTTAAAGAACTCGAACAAGCGGGCTTTACCGGCGACGTAGAGCGCCAGTTCTCGAGCCGACTCGCCGTGGCAACCGATAACAGTGTGTATCAACAGCTACCTCAAGCTGTAGTGCATCCAAAATCGACGCAAGACGTCATTTTGATCGGTAAGCTTAGCCGTGATTCACAATATGAGCGGATTACCTTCTCACCTCGTGGTGGTGGTACTGGTACTAACGGTCAATCTTTAACCAAAGGGATTGTGGTTGACCTCTCGCGTCATATGAACAAAGTGCTCGAAATCAATGAAGATGAAGGTTGGGTGCGTGTTCAGACTGGTGTCGTTAAAGATCAGCTCAATGATGCCGTTCGTCCTTACGGTTATTTCTTTTCTCCAGATCTTTCCACCAGCAACCGTGCTACGTTAGGCGGAATGATCAATACCGATGCGTCGGGCCAAGGCTCACTAAAGTACGGTAAAACGTCTGACCATGTATTGTCTCTCCAAGCCGTATTTGCCGATGGCTCTTGCCTTGAATCTGACCTTTCAAACGGATTACCTCAAGAGGGTGAGTATGCCTACAACGCTTTTCACACGACAGAAAAAGTGTGTAGAGAGAAACGTGCCCAAATCGAAGATAAGTTTCCGCCACTGAACCGTTTCCTAACGGGTTACGACTTAAAAAATGCTTTAGATACCGACAGCGATACCTTTGACCTTACCCGAGTGCTGTGTGGCGCAGAGGGCTCTTTAGCGTTTATAACGGAAGCCAAACTAAACCTGACCCCGATTCCCAAAGCTCGCACCTTAGTTAACGTTAAGTACAACAGCTTTGACTCTGCGCTTCGTAATGCACCGTTTATGGTTGAAGCGAAAGCGTTGTCAGTTGAAACCGTGGATTCCCGAGTACTGAACTTAGCTAAGCAAGACATTGTTTGGCATACTGTGAGTGACTTACTGACGGATGTTCCTGGCCAAGATATGCAGGGCATTAACATGGTGGAGTTTGCAGGCCAAGACGAGCAAGAAGTGTCTGGACAGGTTGAATCGTTAGCTGCTCGTTTAGATAGCATGCTTGAAAACAACGAAGCTGGGATCATTGGTTATCAAGTCTGTGACGATCTCGCAAGTATCGGCCGTATCTACAACATGCGTAAGAAAGCGGTCGGTTTGTTGGGTGCTGCGAAAGGGCGTGCTAAGCCGGTTGCGTTTGCAGAAGACACCTGTGTTCCACCTGAGAATCTAGCTGATTTCATTGTCGAGTTCCGAGAATTACTGGATGCGAAATCACTTAATTACGGTATGTTTGGTCACGTTGATGCGGGTGTGCTGCACGTTCGTCCTGCTTTGGATTTGTGCGATCCAAAACAAGAAGCACTGATGCATGAAGTCTCTGATGAGGTAGTGAAGCTGGTGGCTAAGTACGGCGGCCTGATGTGGGGCGAACATGGCAAAGGCTTCCGCTCAGAATATGGCCCTGACTTCTTCGGTGAGGAGCTGTTTACTGAGCTTCGCCGAGTTAAAGCCGCATTTGACCCATTCAATAAAATGAACCCGGGCAAGATTTGTACGCCTCTTGATAGTCAACATGAGTTGGTAAAAGTCACCGATACCAAGCGTGGTTACTTTGATCGCCAAATCGACGTTCAGGTGCGCGACAGCTTTAAACAGGCAATGGAGTGTAACGGCAACGGGTTGTGTTTTAACTACGATACATCCTCTCCAATGTGTCCATCAATGAAAGTGACCGCTGACCGAAGACATTCGCCAAAAGGTCGTGCAGGCATGGTAAGAGAGTGGCTGCGTCAGCTGACAGAGCAGGGCGTTGATATTCTTGATCTAGAGAAACAGACTCTAGAAAACGATGCCTCCATCAAAACCATGGTGGACCGTGTTCGTAACACCTTGAACAAGCGTCATGAGTACGATTTCTCTCATGAAGTGTATGACGCGATGAATGGTTGTCTGGCGTGTAAAGCGTGTGCTAGCCAATGTCCTATCAAAGTTGACGTTCCAAGCTTCCGTTCTCGTTTCCTAAATATCTATTACTCTCGCTATCAGCGCCCGGCTAAAGATTACTTGGTCGCAAATATCGAAAGCATGTTACCGGTGCTGGCTAAAGCACCAAAGCTGGTTAATGGCGCGTTAAAGCAGCAATGGGTTCAAGATTTAACCGCTAAATCGGTTGGTTATGTCGATTCGCCATTACTGTCTGTACCAATGCTCAAGCAACGACTTTCAAGCTTGAAGCCGTTTAATCTGCAAGAGTTGGCGGCGCTATCAAAAGAAGATAAATCGAACCATGTGGTGATCGTTCAAGACCCGTTTACCAGCTTCTATGACGCAAGCGTGGTTGAAGATTTTGCCACTCTTGTCACTAAGCTGGGTAAAACGCCGGTTCTGTTACCGTTCAAGCCGAATGGCAAGGCGCAGCATGTGAAAGGCTTCTTGAAGAAATTTGCGGATAGCGCAAAAAATACCGCAGCGTTTTTGCAGCAGGTAGCGGATATTGACATCCCATTAGTCGGCGTCGACCCTGCGCTAGTGTTGTGTTACCGAGATGAGTATCAAGAAGTGTTGCAAGAAAAGCGCGGTGACTTCGATGTGTTGACGGTTCATGAATGGTTGCAACCGAAACTACCGGAATTCGATAAGCAAGCGAGTAACGGTCAAGAACCTTGGTACCTGTTTGCGCACTGTACCGAAAAAACCAAAATGCCGAATGCAGAGAAAGAGTGGGGGCAGATCTTTGCTCACTTTGGAGCACGTTTAGATACTATTCCAGTCGGGTGTTGTGGCATGGCAGGTACCTTCGGCCATGAAGTCGACAAGTTACAGATGTCTAAAGATATCTATGCATTAAGCTGGAAACCGAGGTTACAAGACTTACCAAAAGAACGCTGCCTAGTGACCGGATACTCATGCCGAAGCCAGGTTAAGCGTTTTGAACAAGAGAAGGTTCAGCATCCGCTTCAAGCACTGCTTACCATTCTATAATCGCGAGACTCCAATAGCTCAATCGTTTAGATTGAGCTATTTTTTAATAACTTACCGTTTGATGGAAAACCAATGAAAGCGTTAGAGCGAAAGATCCCGCCAGTGGCGTTGTTTATTATCTTCATTGTGGCGATTAATCACCTAAGCCATGAACTTGTGGCGTTTACTGTGGATTTACCGCTTAATTCAGTCGTCTTTGCGTTGTGTTTCTTAATTGCAGGCTTTGTCGGGTTGGCGGGAGTGTACGAGTTTCGTAAAGCCAAAACGACAGTGAATCCGGTTAAGGTCGAGACGGCCTCGACAGTGGTCGATAGCGGCATTTTCGGTTATACCCGCAACCCTATGTACTTAGGTTTGTTTCTGCTCCTGTTTGGCTTTGCATATTGGCAACAAAACCTAATTTCAATCGGGTTTAGTTTTGCCTTTGTGTTTTATATGAACCGCTTTCAAATCTTGCCTGAAGAGCAAGCGCTTGAATCTCTGTTCGGTGCTCCTTATTTAGACTATAAGCAGCGAGTAAGACGTTGGATCTAAACGGTCATGAAAATAAAAGCCCTGCTCATGTAAGTAGGGCTTTTTTATGCTTATTAGAAGGTTACCTCATTATACACTTGGCAATAACGCATCTGGCATAAGGTGGTTATGAACAGCCAATTTCAGTAGCTGATTTGCTGCCTCAATATCGGGTGCGAAGTAGCGGTCTTTATCATAGAAGGATACTTTTTCACGTAGGATTTGTTTCGCTTCCTCAATGCGAGCAGCCGACTTGTTTGGCGCTCTGAAATCAAGACCTTGAGCAGCAGACAAGTACTCTACAGCGAGGATGCCACGAGTGTTCTCTGCCATATCACGCAGACGTCTACCTGCGAACGTTGCCATAGAAACATGATCTTCTTGGTTCGCAGAGGTCGGTAAGCTATCTACCGAAGCAGGGTGAGCTAGGGTCTTATTCTCACTCGCCAATGCTGCGGAAGTGACCTGAGCAATCATAAAGCCCGAGTTTACGCCGCCATTATCAACCAAGAATGGTGGCAGTTTAGAAAGGGCACTATCGATAAGAAGCGCCATTCTTCGTTCTGACAAGCTGCCGACTTCCGCAATGGCTAGAGCAAGGTTATCTGCAGCCATTGCAACCGGCTCAGCATGGAAGTTACCACCAGAAATAATGTCACCATCATCTGCGAACACTAATGGGTTATCGGATACGGAGTTCGCCTCCACTTGCAAGATGTCAGCAGCGTTACGAATCTGCTGCAAACAGGCGCCCATAACTTGAGGTTGGCAACGCAATGAATACGGGTCTTGGACTTTTTCACATCCGGTGTGTGAGTCACCAATTTCGCTGCTAATGTCCAACAGGTGGCGATAAGCAGATGCTGCATCCATTTGCCCTCTATGGCCGCGTACACGGTGAATACGAGGATCAAATGGTCTTCTGCTACCGAGCGCAGCCTCTACTGACATTGCTCCACATACCGTTGCTGACGCGAACAGATCTTCCGCGGCAAACAAGCCTTCTAGTGCAAATGCTGTCGAAGCTTGAGTACCGTTGAGCAGCGCCAAACCTTCTTTAGGCGCTAGTGTAATTGGCTCTAGTCCGGCGATTTTCAGCGCTTCTAGGCCTGAAATGATTTTTCCATTATGGCGAGCTTGGCCTTCACCAAGTAGCACTGTGCTCATATGAGCTAATGGCGCAAGGTCACCAGACGCGCCCACTGAACCTTTTTGCGGTACACATGGATAGACTTGGCAGTTCACTAGGTCGATAAGTGCTTGAATCACTTTAAGGCGGATACCGGAATACCCACGCGATAAGCTATTAATTTTAAGCACCATCATCAGTCGCACAGTCTCGTCCGACATGAACTTTCCGATACCTGCAGCATGCGAGAGTACGATACTCTTTTGCAACGTTTCTAAATCTTCCGGTGCAATACGGGTATTGGCTAATAGACCGAAGCCAGTATTGATGCCATAAACGGTGCGATCTTCGGCGATAACTTGCTCAACGACCTGCATGCTTTCTTCAATCGCAGGGTAGGCCTCAGGGTCTAGTGCGAGGTTGATAGGTGAGCGGCTGATTTGGCGAATCACCGATAGATTAAGCTGACCTGGTTTTAGTAGTAGGTTTAACATCGTAATAATCCTTATTTCAGCTTACGCAACTCTTCGTTGAGCATTGGGAGATCGAGTTTTTGTTCCGCAGCACATTGTTTAGCAATGTCGTAACCAGCATCGGCGTGGCGCATCACACCCGTTGCCGGATCATTGTGAAGAACACGAGCAATACGCTCAGAGGCATCATCACTACCATCACAACAAATTACCATGCCTGAGTGCTGTGAGAAGCCCATACCAACGCCGCCGCCGTGGTGAAGAGAGACCCAAGTCGCACCGCCTGCTGTGTTCAATAGAGCGTTCAGTAGCGGCCAATCTGAAACCGCGTCAGAGCCATCCATCATACCTTCTGTTTCGCGGTTCGGACTGGCAACGGAACCTGAGTCTAAGTGATCGCGGCCAATCACAACGGGCGCTTTCAGTTCACCACTTTTAACCATCTCATTAAACGCTTGTCCTAGACGTTCACGGTCTTTCAAACCAACCCAACAAATACGAGCCGGTAAACCTTGGAACTGAATGCGTTCACGTGCCATATCTAGCCAGTTGTGTAGGTGAGGGTTATCTGGGATCAGCTCTTTGACTTTTTGATCGGTTTTGTAGATATCTTCTGGGTCACCAGACAGCGCCGCCCAACGGAATGGTCCAATGCCTTCACAGAAAAGCGGTCGAATGTAAGCAGGTACAAATCCTGGGAAATCAAAGGCATTCTCGACGCCTTTTTCTAACGCCATTTGGCGGATGTTGTTACCGTAGTCCAGCGTTGCAGCGCCTCGTTCTTGAAGCGTCAGCATCGCTTTAACTTGAATAGCCATTGACTCTTTTGCGGCATCGACCACCATCGCTTCGTCTTTTTGGCGCATGTCAGCGGCGTGTTCCATCGACCAACCAATCGGTAAGTAGCCGTTTAGCGGATCATGAGCTGATGTTTGATCGGTGACCACATCAGGTGTGATGTTGCGCTCAACCAACTCTGGGAAGACGTCTGCAGCGTTGCCAAGTAAACCAACAGACACAGGTGTCTCTGATTCATAAATGATCGCCAACGCTTCATCTAAGCTTGTTGCTTTCATATCTACGTAGCCCGTGCGTAAGCGGTAGTCGATACGTGATTCATCACACTCGACAGCAATCATTGAAAAGCCAGCCATTGTAGCTGCCAGTGGTTGCGCACCACCCATGCCGCCAAGACCGCCAGTAAGTACCCAACGCCCTTTGGCGATGCCGTCGAAATGCTTTTTAGCGACAGAGACGAAGGTTTCATAGGTACCTTGCACGATGCCTTGCGAACCGATGTAGATCCAGCTGCCCGCGGTCATCTGACCGTACATCATCAAGCCTTGTTTATCGAGTTCGTTGAAATGTTCCCAGTTTGCCCAGTGAGGGACAAGGTTGGAGTTAGCAATCAGTACGCGAGGGGCATTTTTGTGGGTAGGAAATACACCAACAGGTTTACCAGACTGAACCAAGAGAGTTTGATCATCTTCAAGGCGCTCTAACACTTCAACGATCTTATCGTAGCATTCCCAATTTCGCGCAGCTCGGCCAATACCACCGTAAACCACCAATGAATGCGGATGTTCAGCCACATCAGGGTCAAGGTTATTCATTAGCATACGCAGAGGGGCTTCGGTAAGCCAAGATTTAGCGGTTAGATTGGTGCCGTGGGGCGCGCGAATAGTCCTTGTAGTATCAAGACGCATATCCTCTACTTGGCGCTGTGTCATGGTAAAACTCCTTGTTGTTCACGTTATTCAGAAAAACAGAAGGTGGGGCAGCAATGCCCGTATCCACTCACTGCTTTTCTTCTAGTTGTTATTTTTCTGAAAAGGCGTTGGCGATATCCCAACACAGCCTTGCCGCTAATCGAGCGGTTTGGCTATCCACGTCGTAAGTTGGGTTGTATTCGGCAATATCGGCAATGACCAGTTTTTGTTTGTAATGCAAAATTCTGTCTAAGAACGGGGCGAGCGTATCGATACTCACGCCTCTTGCAGCCGGCGCGCTGACGCCAGGTGCGGTAGCCGCGGGGAAAACATCCAGATCGATGGTGAGATAGATGTAGTCGCAGTTGTCGATAAAATGCTGCAGCTGAGTCAGGTGGTAGACCTGATTGAAATGGGTCAGATCTTTGTCTTCGATATACCAAACATTGAGCTCGTCGGCTTTGTTGAACAGGGCTTGTGTATTACTGGCAGCACTGACACCAAGACAAGCGTAATGGAAAGGCCAGTTGTTACGCTTGCAGTAATCGTGAATCTGATTGAATGGCGTGCCAGAGCTTGGTTTGATGTCCGCGTGATCGCTTTCAAACGCACGAAGATCGAAATGCGCATCAAAGTTGATGATGCCGATCTTAGGTGGCTGCGCTGGATTTAGGTATTCAAAATACTGGGCCAATCCTTGGAAAGAAGCCCAAGCGACTTCGTGACCGCCACCTAATGTAATCACAGGTGTCGACCGTAATGCTGTGGCGATAACCTCTGCACATCTCGTTTGGCTTTGCTCTAGTAGATCATCATCGCAGACGACATTACCGAGGTCGATTAAGGTACTTTGCTTGTGCCATGCCATATTTGCTAAGGCTCGACGAATTAAATCGGGAGCACGTCGAGCGCCAATGCGGCCTTTGTTTCTTGCAACGCCAGCATCACTGCAAAACCCCAATAGGCTTACGGCGTTATGGTAGGGTTGCAAATCTTCAACCGGCATTTGTTTGATGATGTGATGAATACGATGCCCTAATGCACCATCTTCACTGTCATGTCGGCCTTGCCAATGAAAGTCATGGCCTGTGGTGACTTGATTAGACATGATCAAATTCTCCTGCGACAAGGCGAGCCGTTAAACGAGGAGCGCCTTGAAAGTAACTGAACTCAGCTGGGTGTGAGGCATCCCAAATCGCTAAATCAGCCTCAAATCCGATCTCGATCTGGCCTCTACGGTCACTCATACCAAGTGCTTGGGCTGCATGTGAGGTAACGCCTCGAAGTGTTTCTTCAGGCGTTAAGCCAAACAGTGTGCAGCCCATATTCATCATCATAGTTAAATCAGCAAAGGGCGATGTGCCCGGGTTCAAATCTGTCGCAATTGCAATTGGCACTTGATGTTGGCGTAATAATTCAATCGGTGGCTGTTGGGTCTCTTTCAAGAAATAAAACGCGCCAGGCAGCAGAGTGGCTACTGTGTTTGTCTCGGAAAGTGCGAGAACGCCTTGCTCATCAAGATACTCGATGTGATCCGCTGAAAGACCGCCATAGCGAGCAGTGAGGGCAGTGCCACCTAAGTTAGACAATTGCTCAGTGTGCCCCTTCACCGTTAGTCCATAGTCAATGGCGGCTTGGAAGACTTGCTCGGTTTGCGCGAGGTTAAAGCCGATAGACTCACAAAAAACATCAACGCTGGTGGCTAGAGATTCTTTAGCTACTAAGGGAATGATTTCTTTACATACAAGCTCAATGTACTCATCAGCTCGTCCTGCATATTCAGGTGGCAGCGCATGGGCCGCTAGTAATGTGGTAGAGACATGAACTTTACGATGCGCCTCAAGTGCTTTTGCAGCGCGCAACATTTTGATTTCGTCTTCAATGGTTAGCCCATATCCAGACTTTACCTCGACCGTTGTAACGCCAGTGCGAAGTAAGCCGTCTAATCGAGGCAGGGCGAGTTCAGTAAGCTCTTCTTGTGTTGCCTCTCGTGTTGCTCTGACGGTTGAAAGTATTCCACCACCTTGTTTAGCAATCTCTTGATAAGGGACACCTTTGAGTCGCTGCTCAAATTCATCTGCGCGGCTACCTGCGAAGATCAAATGAGTATGACAATCAATGAAACCAGGTGTCACAAGCTTGCCTTTACAGTCGAAGGTATTGGTTGCTTGCAGCGGCTCTAACGATAACGCTGTGATTTGACCGTTCGTGATCCCAATGTGGCATAAAGGCGATGGAGTATAACCTTCGCTGCCTTTGGTCATAGAAATGACTCGGGCATTGGATAACGCTAAATCACAGTGCTGGTTCATGGTGGATACTCTGTTTTAAATGTATATACAATTATTGGTTCAAAACAGAGTATTGATCAAGGTGGATGTTGCGAAAATGTGATCAGTAAAAAGTGCGAAATTCTTTATTTAAGCAAAACCTTAGAGCTTAATTTGTATCTTGTGCCAGGATGGTAGAGTAATGCGGTGCTGACCAAGCGTTCGTCACTCCAAGTACGGCGGTTGAGCAATAAGCAAGGCTCGTTCACGGCTAGCCTTAGGGCAGAGCGGATAGAATCGTCAGCAACAATGGCCTCAACCGTATGTTCAATGGCGCTCAGTGGGCAATTTTCTGATAGGTATTGATTGGGCGTCATCTGCGAGAAATCTTGCTGTAAATAATTAGGGGCGTAACTTGCGTTTACCCAACGAACTTCTAATTGGATAGGGGATTTGTCTGCAAAGTGGATAATTTCACTGTAGAACACTTCTCTGCCCAGCATAACCCCCAGCTTCATGGCTACGTTGTCATCAGCACTCATTGCAATCTGCTTAATCACTTTGCTGCTGTACTGCTTGCCGCGCTGTTCGACCTCTTTGGCAATGTTACGAATATCGAGCAAAGGGGATTCTGCTTTGTCATCAGGAGCGCAGACAAATGTACCAAGTCGTGGTCTTCTCACTAAGCGGCCTTGAGCCACTAAGTCACGAATCGCTTTATTCACTGTCATACGGCTGACGTTAAACTGCTTAGTCAGTTCGAGTTCGGTCGTAATGCGGTGACCAACAGGCCAAAGACCTTGATCGATTTGATCGGTAATGTACTGCTTAATTTGAAGGTAAAGGGGTGATTGGCTCATAATCATTTATCTACACAATTGACTATACAAATAGTCTGGTATTTTATGAGTAATTGCAAGTTTGATTCGTTTGGTGATTGATATCTGTTCGATTAGGTACGCTTTTCACGAATAAGCCCAAAAGCCCTTGCATTCATCGGCTCAGCAAGATAAATCAATAGGTGCAAAGAAATCATAAGGATAGTTTATGTTTGGAAAGTTAAAAGCCTCATTAGGTATTGGTGCTGCAAAAGTAGATACAATCTTAGATAGCATGTCTGTGTACCAAGGTGAAACCCTAAAAGGTACGGTTCATATTAAAGGTGGCGACGTTGAGCAGCAAATTGATGCGATCAACCTAAAGCTTTGTACTGAAGTGAAAGTGGAAAGCGAAGAGAGCACCAGCTACCAAGATTTTATCATCGGTAAACTGCAAGCGGTTCAGCCTTTTGTGATTCAGCCAAACGAAACCAAGCAAGTGCCTTTTGAATTTAAACTGCATGATGAAACACCGGTCACTGAGCTGAATGTGCTCAAAAACCTCTGTCATGTTTGGATAGAAACGACATTGGATATCGACTTCGCTATCGATCCGAAAGACCGTGATTTTGTCGCTGTGAAGCCAATCCCAGTGGTCGCGCAAGTACTGTCTGCCATTGAACAAGCGGGTTTTGGTATGGTGAAAGCGGATGTCGAGAAAGGCTATCTACGTGGTGGTAACTTCTCTTCAACGTCCGGCTGCTATCAAGAAATAGAGTTCCGCAGCAACGGCTTTATTAACCGCAAAGAAATTGAACTGTCATTCATTCTCGATGGTGCTGCTGTACACTGTTTTGCTGAAGTTGATCGCTCGTTTAGCATGAGAGGCGATCAATACGCTTCGTTTACGCTCAACCGTGAGTCCAATGACACAGAAATCGCTTCTGTTGTTCAACGTATCCTGTCTATTTAGAAGCGTTGAATAGATAGCGAAACGCAACGCCAAAGGCAATGTCTGTACTGTTGTCGGCGTTAAACATATTTTCTACCGCAGTGATCTCCACTGCGGTATTTTTTAGCCGGTAGCGATAGGTGAAGGTAAATTCAGTCGACGGCTTAGAAAATTCATCATCATCTTCCGTCACCCCTTGCAGCACTGACAACTGTCCAATAAGTGTATGGTTTTCGTAGATTTCGTAGCGATAGCTTCCGCCAACACTCCAAGTTTGATCTCGATAGGGCATCTGTTCAAATAGCGTAGGTGTATTGCGCATGGTCAGGGCGAATGTCGTATCAAGCGCATGCTTTCCCCTGCGATAGCCATAGTTCACTTGCACCGCTTGCTCAAAGTCGGACGAACTGAAGATGCCATGCTCAGTATCGTTATAATAGAGTGATGCACCGATGGACAAGCCATGATGGTCTTCGGTGACTAGCTGATACTGAAGATAACTGATTAATGCGTGGCTTAGGGTTTCTCCACGAAAGTTTTCAATCTCTATACCATACTCGGGCATGTTGATAACGAATCGATTGTTCTCCACGTTGTCACGTCCATTCTGATCAATACCAAACAGGTCATGAAAGTCTTTGGTTAATCCATCTAAATGATTGTTGCCGGCATAGTTCCAACGATATTGCAGGTCGAATTGCCAGCGATGATTCAATTGCCACTTGCCGCCAAAGACAATTTGGTTTTGATAGTAATCGAGCTCGTAAGTGTCAGTAACCGCCCAAATACTGGAAACCACACCCGAGGTGTAAATTTCGTACTGATCTAACGGCATTGAATATCCTGAGCGGATTTGTGGAGAAAGGTTATTGGTATGGAAAGGGGATTGAGTATAACTTTGCGTCGGGCCAAACCCATCTTCACTCAGTGCAGAGGCACTTAAGAATAAGCAAATGGTGAGTAGAAATCGCCGAACGAAAAGGTGCATTTGTGCTCCTTGTCTTAACTGATATCTACAAAGCTAGTTCAAAAGTTTAGATTTTACGAACCAATAAGCGACCCAGTTATAGGTCGCTTATAGTGTTGGCGGGAGGGTTATGCAGCGCTCAAATGGGTGGTGATGTATGGCTGCCAAGCGTTTTGGTATAGCGCCTTAGATTCGCTGCGCATGTTGCGAATTTGAGCGGTTTCAAACTCGTTATAGTCACGAGATTCCGCAGCAGCGGTACGTTCAATCTTTTGGATCTTTTCGTAAATCGCATGCTCAGGACCGCTTTTCACATCAGCAATGGCTTTTAGGTGAAGCTGAACCTCTGCAACTAAGTTGGTTTTTGGCAATTGAACCAACAGGTTCAAATCACGGTAGCCCGATGCCGCAGGCTTCTTGAAGCGGTTTTTCACTTTAACAATCGTGGTTTCACGGCTTAGCACTTCGTAGGCAGACATAAGGCCTTCAATATCATCAGCAACAATTGTTGCGCGGGCTAAATCAGTAATGCGGTCGACTTGACCATCAAGCTCGTAGGCGATTTTCTCTTTGGCACGTTGAGATGATTTCACGCCAGCAAAGTAAGCGTCTGTTGACGTTAGCATGGCAGTGCTCTTACATAGCGTTTCTAGTTCTGCTTGAGCTTGGTGTGCCTTGCTGTAAAGAACGTCGAAGTCATTGTAAGGTTGAGTCGGTGACATCGACATAGATTGAATACCGTAAAGGCCGCTTAAGTTATGTTTGAAGGCTTTTGAGCAAACTTCGTTTTGTTTTGTAGAACGAGCTTCCTCATCAACTTGTGCGGTTGGAATAGCAGCGAATGCAGGTGAACGGCTGAGCATTAAAAGCATTAAGGCCGTAGTTCGCAAAAATAGGCTCATTCACTCTCCTTAGATGTGTCAGGCTTAGCTAAAAGTGTGTCGAAAAAGGATTCAATCACCAAGTCTGTCTATCTACATGTATTTAATGGGGCTGATTTTGCTAATCCCAAGCCTCGATTAAACGCTATTAAACTGAAGTTTGAACTCCCTCTCAAAACTCATGTGTAGAGTTAGAGTCATTGGGCATCACAAGGTTCAGTTCCAACTTGTAAGCAAGTATAAACAACCAAGATGAACGTAAACTGAATAGAACTTTCAGGTTTGATTTTCTTGCTAGTCTGCCTCGGGGGATACCACTTAGCTCAGCTTTCAGCTAGTCTATGCGGGTTAAAGTCAGCAATTGAGAAAGAGAATGAGAGACCCAGAGTTTTGGCATGGTAAGTGGGCGGCAAACCAAATCGGCTTCCACTTAGAAGATGTAAACCCACTGTTGATTAAATACTGGCAGCACACCAATCCTCGTTTTGAAGATAAGGTGTTTGTCCCTTTGTGTGGTAAGTCAGAAGATCTGGTTTGGCTCGCGACAAAGCATGAAGACATTCAAGGGGTAGAGCTGAGCAATATTGCTGTTAGGGCCTTCTTTGCTGAACACTTTTACACGCCAATGGTGATGCCAATTAATGGTCAACATGAGCTATTCCAATTCGATGAGCTCTCTATTTATGTTGGTGACTATTTTACCGCACCAGTAAAACCCGTCGATATTGTGTATGACCGTGCTTCGCTGGTGGCATTACCTGAAGAGATGCGTGCTGACTACGTGGCAAAAATAAAGTCACTGCTTAATCAAGGCGGTCGTATTCTTCTGGTGAGCTTAGATTATGTTCAAGAGGAGATGGCAGGGCCTCCGTTCTCTGTGCCAGAACAGGAAATCCGTGCTCTATATTCAGAATACAAAGTAACGAAACTGTATCGTGATGAAGCGGGTGACGATCATCCAAAAATCGCGAAGAAAGGCTTATCGCGATTTGCAGAAGAAGTTTATTTGATCGAAGCGCAATAGACGCGTAATAAAAACAAAGGCCTGGCGATGAACCAGGCCTTTGTTTTTTATATTTTAGTTAGTAAATCACTTTTACTTTGTTTGCACTTTCAATTGCGCTCTCGATAGACTCTTCAATGGTCTCGCGACGCGTAATCGCTACACCTAAACGGCGGCGGCCATTGATGTCAGGTTTGCCGAAGAGGCGAACTTGAGTTTGTGGAGCGGCTAATGCGTCTGATAGACCTTCATAGCGAATATTGGTGGAGGTCCCTTGACCTAACACGACAGCAGAAGCTGCTGGCCCATACTGAGTAATGCTTGAAATCGGCATACCAGTAAAGGCACGAACATGAAGGGCGAACTCAGAACTATCTTGCGACATCAAGGTCACTAGGCCAGTGTCATGCGGGCGAGGTGAGACTTCATTGAAAATCACTGTATCGCCTTTGATAAACAGTTCAACACCAAAAATACCGTAACCGCCTAATGCGTTAACCACTTTACTTGCAGCGTCTTGAGCGGCCTTTAGTGCAGCGTCAGACATCGCTTGTGGCTGCCATGATTCACGGTAGTCTCCGTCTTCTTGGCGGTGCCCAATTGGCGCACAGAAATGAACGCCATCCACAGCACGTACGGTCAGTAAAGTGATCTCGTAATCAAAATCAATAAACCCTTCAACAATCACTCGGCCAGCACCCGTGCGGCCACCTTCTTGCGCGTAATCCCACGCTTTGTTTACGTCGTCTGTGCTTTTGATAACACTCTGCCCTTTGCCTGAAGAGCTCATAACTGGCTTACACACACAAGGAATACCCACAGCTTCGATAGCGGCAGTAAATTCTTCGTAGCTATCAGCGAATCGGTAAGGAGAGGTTGTCAGGTTTAGTTCCTCTGCAGCCAAGCGGCGAATGCCTTCGCGGTTCATGGTTAATTTAGTCGCGTTTGCGGTTGGAACGACATTCAAACCTTGCGACTCTAGCTCGACAAGTGTCTCTGTCGCAATCGCTTCGATCTCAGGTACAACGTAGTCTGGCTGCTCTTTGTCAATGATCGCTTTTAGCGCGTTTCCATCAAGCATATCGAGTGTGTAACTACGGTGAGCCACTTGCATTGCAGGTGCGTTTTCATAGCGATCACAAGCGATGACTTCTAAGCCAAGTCTTTGGCATTCAATCGCCACTTCTTTGCCCAATTCACCAGAGCCTAATAGCAGAACACGTGTCGAATTTTTCGCTGTCGCAGTACCAAACATAAATAACCTTAAAATCTTGAAGGAGTAATTTTACGGGGAATAATACTCAACCTTACGCAAAAAGCAAACGTTTGCGCGAGTCTGTAAGCGATTATTTTTCACCGGTGAACGTGTTGGTGATCAACTGAACGTGATTTTATGACTGTTTGAATTCAAACTTTAGGGAAATATTACCCGTCCAGAGCGTTCGATCGTTAGAGAAGTAAGAAAAAACGATTAATTAAGCGTATAATTATAGTCAATATTTAGATGATCAGATATTGAGCTAGCAGCAGTATTCATGCAGTACGATCCTAACAATTCTATAAAAATTCCAATCAACACATTAAGTGTTGGTATGTTTGTGACCGCGATTGAAGACAGTAAGCGCGTGAACCTTGCTCATGCTGGCCGAGTGTCGAGTGACAAAGCGATCAGCCAACTGATTAAAAGCGGTGTTAAGTTCGCTTGGGTAGACAAAGAGTTGTCTGCGAAAGGTAGCGTATTTAAACCAGTTGTCGATCTCCCTGAAATCGAAGAACCAAAATCACAAGAACCAACAGCACCGCTAAAACGAAAAAAACGCAGCCGTTTTTCACAGCAGCAGAAAGCACAAAAAATCATTCGTGATGCCAAAGGGCTCGCGCAGAAAATCTTATCGCAAACCTTTGACGGTAAGCCAATTCAAGTCGATGAACTTGATGATTTGGCTGATGACCTGATTGAGTCCATTTTGTTGGACTCAGATGCGCTGCATTGTGTTTCAGCCCTTCGCACTAAAGATGAATACCTACTCGAACATTCGGTAAACGTTGCCACGCTGTTGGTGACCTTTGGTAAGCATCTGCAATTGCCTAAAGAGACGCTAAAAGAGATGGCGATTGGTGGCTTGATTCATGATGTGGGCAAAGTAAAGGTCGATGATGCGGTGCTGCATAAACCTGGCCGTTTGACCGCAGAAGAATTTGAGCATATGAAGCTTCACCAGGTCTTTGCCGGTGAAATCATTATGAAAGTTGCAGGGTTGAGTGACGTAAGCCGCGATGTGTGTTTGATGCACCATGAAAAACTGGATGGCACTGGGTATCCAAATGGTCTCACAGCAGAGCAGATGCCTATTCATGGCCGTATGAGCTGCATTGTTGATATCTATGATGCGCTAACGGCAGACCGATGCTATAAGCAGGGTATGAGCCCGGCAGAAGCGTTTAAAATCTTACTGTCCCTGACACCTAATCACCTTGATAAAGAGCTCGTGTATAAATTCATTAATTGCATTGGGGTGTTCCCAGTTGGGGCAATTGTTGAGTTAAGTGATGGGCGAGTGGGTATCGTGTGGAGCTCTAACCAAGAAGAACCACTGAAACCAGAAGTTAAATGCTTTTACTCCAGAAAATACGGGCGCTTTATTGATGTGACGATGGTGGATTTGAAAACTTCTCGACTCACAATCAAAAAAGCAATCGCACAAAGCCAGTTAGAGGTCGATGCTACTCGCTTCTTTGAGGCTTAATCGTTCCACATTTCAGAGATCAAAAAGGCGCATGAACTGCGCCTTTTTTGTTTTCTTCAACTTACAGTTCTAAGTAAGTCATTGGAATATCAGGGTTGATTGACTCAAGCGTTGATTGGGTGGTTTCCAAATGACTGATCGTGCCTTCTTTCACTTCAACCAAAGCGGCAGAGTCGATGTTTTCAAATGATTGACGCGCAAGCAGTAGCTGAATCATGGCAACTTGAAGGGGCGGTAAGCTTGGGTTAAACGCGGCATTTTCTGCGTACGCACCGTAGTAAACCTTGCCATCATTCGTCTTGAGTGCCACACCACTTAGGTTGTGAGTGTAAGGCGCGTGGCTTCGGTTTAAGGCTGCGATTGCTTGTTGAACTAGCTCATCGTCTTCGCTGCTTGCTTTACCGTGATCAACGTTAGACATCAATGCAGACTGAATCCCGAGATCGGCTGGGCCAAACGACTCTGGTAAGTATTCTTGCAGAGATTTACTATCACGTTGAGGTAACTGAACTTGCAGTCTATCCGCAGTAGAAAGCTCATTCATAAACTGACGGCAGTGGCCACAAGGACTAAAGTTGATTGTGATGTCAGCAACGCCTTGTTCGCCTTTCATCCAAGCATGGCTGATCGCAGATTGTTCAGCATGCACCGTTTGGCCAAGTTGTACCCCTGCAAATTCAACGTTTGCACCAAAGTAAAGTTTACCTGATAGTCCACGAACGATCGCACCGACATAAAAATTAGACAGAGGAGCGTATGAGTACGCCGCTGCAAAAGGCAAAAGAGCGACACGCAGTTCAGCATCTTCAAGACCTGAAATCGTTAATAGCTGCTCAAATTGCTCTGCAGATAATGTCGCGTCAAAATCGTCAGCAAGAATAATAGGGCTTAGAAAATCTGCTACGTTTTGTGGCGCTTCAGCTAACGCCTGTTCAATGCGGCTTCTCATAATGAATCCTTAAATAAACTGAGTTGATATCTGCCAGTTTAGAGTGCAAATGTCGCCTAAAAACCTCGATATTGGTATTACATTTTAGGTAACACGAAAAATACTTCAGAGATCAATGTCACATAATTATGTGTAACGAATATTCATATTTCACAGTTAGAGTGAGGTCACACATGATAACGATTGCATCTCTTTGAATTGTGATATGAGTCGAGAGGACTAGCCCATATCAAACTAGTGCCTATCGATTCATATTATTTGAGAGTGTGTATTAAGATGCTAGCCAAACAGACAAAGCAAAGAATGAAGGAGCAAGAATAGAGGTGATGACACCGCAGACAACCAGTGCAAGAGAGCTGAACGCAGCATCTTGAGGATCTTTCTCCGCACAAGTTGCGGTACCTAAGGCGTGAGACACCGTGCCCATCGTCAACCCCTTGGCAATTGGGTGGGTGATATTAAGCAGGTTGTAAATTGGGTAGGCCATGATCGCCCCAAACAAACCTACAATCAGAACCAAGATAGCTGCAATGGCAGGCTCGCCGCCTAGGTGACTTGAAACTTCCATAGCAATTGGCGTGGTGACCGACTTACCTAGCAAACTTGCAATCAGAGTGATGTCCGCTTGCATATAAATCGCAATAAGAGAGGCTGTCAGCATCGACATAATGCTGCCAACGCCACAGGCCAACATGATAATACGCCAGTTGGCACGTATCTGAGGCAACTGCTCATAAAGAGGGAATGCTAACGCAACCACTGCAGGTTGCAGCAAGTAGTTAATCCATTTGTTGTCGGCGTAGTAAGTTTCAAATGGTATTTTTAAGTAAGTCAGCATCGGAATAAGAACGAGGATACTGACCAGAAGCGGGTTCATAAATGGGCTGTTGAACTTCTGACATAACCAACGTGCTGAGAAGAACACAGCAATAGTGACCAATAACCACATTATTTTTGTCCTCCTTTAAGCATGCGATCAAGCATCAGCCCAAGTAATACAAGGACGATCGCCGTACCACCAACTGCACTGGCTAAGATGGGCAATGCGTTGGCAATCAGCATATCAAAGTGCTCCATTAGGCCAACGCTGATCGGCACGAACAGAAGAACCATATAGCGAATGAATAGGGTTGCACCAGGTCTGACCCAATCAGAAGGCACCAAGCCACTTGCCATTAGGCTAAATAAGATCAGCATGCCGATAATACTGCCCGGGATGGAGATATCGAGTAAGTGTTGAATGTTAATGCCGGCCACTAGGCAGAGAAAGATCAACCCGATGGAGATGGCATATTGAAGCAGAGTTTTTGCCATAATGTACTTTTGTCCAACTGAGAGCCTCCATAGGATTGGAAGCTCAATATGTTTTGTACGCTTTCGCTCGATTTATTATTTTTTTTGAGCGTTCAAGCCGTTTTGTAGGGGCAGGACTTAGGTTTTCGCTATTCTAGTTTGTTACTAGGATACTCGCTTTTGCACGTAATGGTAGACCGATTTAAGAATCGCTATTTTCTTCTCGTCACTCTCGTGTTCATGCACCAAGTTTTCAAGATTTAGCATGTAATCTTCAATACGTGATTCGAAATATTCACGGCAGTGATTTGCCCAGCGAACTTGCTCTGTTTCGCTCAATGTCCACGGGAAGTGGCGGGCGCGGTAGCGGAACAGAAGTGGGGTAATTCGTTCATCGTTGAATGTGATGTCTAAAGCCGCCAGATTGTTCGGATCGGTTTCACGAATGATGTTCATTGCTGTTTTGTCGGCAGGTGAGAAGAAGCCGTCGTAGAGCATGGTATCCACGTCAGAGCTTTTCTCATATTCACGCTCAATAGAGTAAAGGCCAATTAACTTTTCACGCACTTCAGGGTGCTGACGCAGTAATGCTAAGTTCTGTAGGCACTGTTCTCTATCGATGCCGATCTTTTCTGCATTCTCGGCGGTCAGTGTTTTGGCCGGTGCGAGAATTGGACACTTATTCAAGTGAATCAGTTTAACCGGAACAGGAAGCTCATCTGGAGCGAGTTCAGAGTGCTTAGTGTAAAGGCGCTCGTTCAGTTGGTCGACATCTAAATCGAGCAACACTTGAGGATCTTTGGCTAGATCAACGCAAATTACCGCATTTTGGTTCGTTGGGTGCCAAGCGACAGGGACCATCCAACTGGTGTAATTGCACTCTTTACCCAACATTCCAGATACGTGCATGAGTGGCGTCATATTAACAATATCCACCAGCTCATTAAGCTTGCGTTTGTGGCGCATGTTAAGGAAGTAATCGAACAGTTTTGGCTGCGCCGCTTTGACTTTTTTAGCCAGTTCGATAGTAGCGATAACATCCGCCATCGCATCGTGAGCATTTTCGTGCTCAATGCCATTTTCTTTAGACAGGTGTTCGAGTTTAAAGCTGATGAACCCTTCCTCATTCTCAGGCCATTCGATGCCTTCAGGGCGCAGGGCATAACACGCTCGCATTACGTCAAGCAGATCCCAACGAGAGTTACCGTTTTGCCAGCTCCATGCGTATGGGTCAATGAAGTTGCGGTAACAGGTGTAGCGCGTTACTTCATCATCAAAACGAATGCTGTTATAGCCCAAGCTGATGGTGTTTGGCGTGGCTAATTGCTCATGGATCTTAGCGATAAACTCAGGTTCCGACAGGCCTTTAGATTCGGCTGTTTGTGGTGTGATGCCAGTGATTAACGCCGCTTCTGGATGAGGCAGGTAGTCCGCTGGCGGTTGGCAATAAATGACAAGAGGCTCACCAATAATATTGAAGTCCATATCGGTGCGTACGCCTGCAAACTGACAAGGTCTGTCTTTTGCTGGGCTGGTTCCCCACGTTTCATAATCGAAGAAGAAAAACGTAGGCTGCTGCTCTTGTTGCATTATCTATTACCAAGTGGTTGAAATTCACCTTGATATTAGACCATTGCTATTCAAGCAAGGCAAACGAGATAGCGCGATCTCAGTGCGATTGATAAAAAAATGGCCGACAATTGTATGCCGGCCATTTTCAAAGATGGATTAAAGTGGTTACGCTTGCTGCGTTTCTAGCGATTCATCTGAATTTTTAGATTTCATCAAACGGCTAGTAATGGTACCAGCTGTCATCGCGCCTGATACGTTTAGCGCGGTACGTGCCATGTCGATCAATGGTTCAATCGAGATAAGCAGCGCTGCGATTGTGACAGGTAGGCCCATTGCAGGCAGGACGATAAGTGCCGCAAATGTTGCACCGCCACCAACGCCAGCAATACCAAATGAACTTACTACGATGATAGCAATCAGTGACAACATGAAGTTGATTTCAAATGGGTCGATACCAACCGTTGGTGCAACCATTACTGCTAGCATTGCAGGGTAGATACCCGCACAGCCGTTCTGACCAATTGTCGCACCAAAAGAGGCGGATAGGTTAGCGATTGCTGGTGGCACGTTCAGTTTGTTGATTTGCGCTTCTACGTTCAGCGGAATGGTTGCCGCTGAGCTGCGAGAAGTGAACGCAAATGTCAGTACAGGCCAAATCTTTTGGAAGTATGACTTAGGGCTAACACCAACAAACGACACTAAAATACCGTGAACAACAAACATCAATGCGATAGCAACGTAAGACGCCACAATAAAGCCAAGTAGGTTTAGGATGTCTGTTGCACTTGATGTCGCGACCACTTTCGCCATCAGCGCCGCAATACCGTAAGGTGTTAGCGCCATGATCATTTTCACGAGTCGCATTACGATAGATTGGGCAGCTTCAACGAACGTGCGGATTGGTGATTCAAGCTCTTCTTTCTCTGCCATTACTTTACGTGCAGCAATACCTGTTAGCACGCCGAAGATGACAACAGCAATGATAGAGGTTGAACGAGCACCGGTCAGATCAGCAAATGGGTTTGTCGGGATAAAGCTCACCAGCATTTGCGGAATGGTTAGATCGCTTACTCGGTCAGCACGGCTTTCAAGCGCGGCTATTCGAGCTGTTTCACGAGCACCTTCCGTTAGACCTTCTGCACTCAGCCCAAACGCGTGTGTCACGATGATCGCAACTAACGCTGAAATAGCTGTGGTTACAAGCAAGACAGAAATGGTTAAACCAGAGATTTTGCCCAGAGCGCCGCCTTTTTCAAGCTTGACAACCGCAGCGATCATAGAGACCAAAACAAGTGGCATGATGATCATTTTTAGTAGGCCAACATAGCCACGACCAACAATGTTTACCCATTCTAAAGTTTGGCTAATAACCGGATTGCCTTCACCAAAGATAAGCTGAAGAGCTAGGCCGAATGCGCTGCCCGAGACTAAACCGAGTAACACCAAGCGAGATAACGTTTTCTCTTGTTTCTGCTGTCCGTAGAGAAAGAAGAGAATGCCAACAAATACCGCTAATGCAGCGATAACAACGACTGACATGATTGATTGTCCTTATGATTACGCGTGAGATATAGGTAGGATCTATATCTTATGGAATTTGGTTCGGTATGAGAGTAATGATTTGAAATGCCCAAATAAAAGTACATTTGGGCATTATATATAACAGTAAGTTATTAAAAGGGAGGGAAGGACATAATTTGGACGTATAGAGCCGAAATAACGCCGATTATTGATACTTATTGAGCAGTGCTTTCATACTGACAGTATCAAGAATTTCAACCTTTTTGGTCGCGTGAGAAAAGAGCGAATACTGCATCGCCTTGGCAACGTCTTCTGCGTCGATAGGAACGAAGTTCGCCAACGGTCCAAACATCACTGGCTTTACGACTCGTAAAACGGCTTGCAGGACAGCCTCATCTT
This sequence comes from Vibrio aquaticus, assembly GCF_003970385.1. GTDB lineage: Bacteria > Pseudomonadota > Gammaproteobacteria > Enterobacterales > Vibrionaceae > Vibrio > Vibrio aquaticus. The sequence goes on from NZ_RXZH01000008.1 coordinate 49,563, forward strand.
TACGTGGAGATTCTCGCAATCCTTTTAATGGCCCTGGATGAGCAATGACTAAACGCTCGAAGTTTAATCGTTCCAGTGCAAGCTCCATGCGACCTTTACACCTTAAATAATGCGAGAAGGAGCGAGTGGATGCACCTAGACTAGACACGACCGCTAGGTGCGTAACACCAAGCAATTTCATTTCTTGCGCTACTTGGCAGACCAATTCATAGTCAACGTGCTCTAGGGCTGGCTTTGAACCTGCTTGCTTGAGCGTCGTACCCAAACAGATAAAGCCATACTTTGGCTGAACATCGTCAGACTCCCATTCATGTACTTGCAGCTCAGGGTGCTGGATGGTGACTAACTTGGAATGAAAGAAAGGTAGAGGCTTTCGAGAAAGCGCATAGATTTTTTCGATCGGCTCTGCCTCAAGCATCTGCTTTGCTAGCTCATTCCCGACCAATCCGGTACTACCCGCGATCATAACAATGAGGTTGTCTCTTACATACAATATGATGTACCATTTGTTATTGATGGATAAGAAATTAGTGACTATATTTTCATCACGATACCCAAGCATCTAATAAACAGGCGTAAAAGTCTGTGATCACAAACAAACTTGTTTCTTACTACACTTATCTTTGACGGATGAGCCATTTCGATTGAAGGCTGTCGAGAATGATAAAGTTAGGGCGCAATTAAATGAAAATTAAGCAAAAACTATTACTGGGTTTGATGGCGGCAACGTTACTTCCCGTCGCGATCATATCTTTCGTTGTGATCTCGAACTCAAGAGATGAAGCGATAACGGATTTTATTGATCGAAGTACCGGTGAAATCCGACAAGTTGATAACGCCATATCGATCTATTTCAAAGCGATTGAAGAAAACGTTCGTATGTTAGCGAGTCAACCAGCAATCAAGAAGGCTGACAACTCAATTGAAAGTTACATGGATAAAGGTGATATGGCGATGACGCCTTTATCTAACAGCAAAACAGAACAAGAAATTTTCAAAACCCTTGAGCAATTTGGCCGTTCACACTCAGGCTATTCCTACGTTTACATGGGGACTAAGCAGGGTGGCTATGTACAATGGCCACAAGGTAATATGAGTGCGGGCTACGACCCACGTCAGCGCCCTTGGTTCACAACTGCCCAAAAAACGCCTAACAATGTTGGCCGTACACCGGCTTACTATTGGGCAGCGGATGATGCGACAATCGTTGGGACAGTGATGACCTTTGACGCGGATGATAGCGCGAGTTCAGGTGTGGTTGCGGTTGATGTATCACTTAAGAACCTGACCGATATCGTCAAAGAAATCAAAATCGGTGAAACCGGCTACCTGATGATGATTGAAGATTCGGGCAACGTATTAGTCGATGCACATAATCCAGATAATAACTTTAAGGCGATTGACTCATTAGGGACAGGGTACAAAGCGTTAAGCCAGCTTGAAAGTGGTGTGCTTGATGTTGAAATCGACGGCGAGCACATGATGGCAAACGTCTATTACTCGAACAAGTTAGGTTGGAAGTTTGTTGGCCTTATCTCTTACGATGAAGTGATGCGTGATAGCAATAACTTGATGAAGTTTATCACGGTGATTGTTGTTGTTCTGGGCGTTATTTTTGGTGCTGGCGCGATGTTATTGGCGAACCTGATTTCAAAACCTCTGACATTGGTATCTACCGGTCTAAAAGAAATCTCAGAAGGTGAGGGTGACCTGACGAAAGAGCTGCAAGTACGCTCAAGTGATGAAACCGGTGCCTTAGCGGGTTACTTCAATGAATTTATCAAAGCGATTCGTCAGCTTGTTCAGCAAATCTCTTCGTCAGGTTCGAGCATTGCGGATTCGGCTTCTCGAGCGAGCTTGGTATCGGAAGAGCTAAACCAAGTATCAGAGCGACAAAATCAAGCGGTAGAAATGGTATCTACTGCCTTTAATGAGATGGTGGCTACGGCTAATGAAGTGGCAACACTTTGTACAACCGCGGCATCTGCAGCTGATAGCAGCCAAGTGTTGGTGAGCCAAGGTCAAACGGATATTGGTGATGCGGTAAATAGTGTGAATGAATTGGCACAACTTATCTCAGCATCATCGGAAACCATCACTGAGCTTGAGCACGATAGCCAAAGCATTACGGTTATTCTCGAAACCATTCGTGGCATCGCAGAACAAACGAACCTGTTAGCGTTAAATGCAGCGATTGAGGCAGCCCGAGCAGGCGAACAAGGTCGCGGCTTTGCCGTTGTAGCGGATGAAGTTCGTGCCTTGGCGAAACGTACACAAGATTCAACAGAAGAAATTAACGGTTTAGTGCAGCGCCTGCAAAACCGCACTAAAGAAGTGTCAGAGCAAATGACGGTCAGCTTGCGTGCGTCTGAGCAAACGGTCGAAATCACTGACTCAGTTCACTCAAGCTTTAGCGGTATTTCTCAGTCGGTGACGTCTATCCATGATATGAGTACACAGATTGCAACGGCAGCTGAAGAGCAGCATTTAGTGGCGGAAGAGATCAATCGTAACATTCAGCAAGTGCACGAAGATACAATGCGTGTCGATGAAGTCGCGAACAGAGCCAAACAAAACTCGACTGACCTTGCGAGCGCAGCGGATGGTCTGAATGATTTGGTGAAGAAGTTTAAGACAGAATAATTGACGTTGTCGTTAAACTTTAAGGCCTCGCTAACAATGCGAGGCCTTTTTCTTTTTAAGTTAGCGACATCGGGACTTTCTTTTGATTTCGTTGCGGAGATTTATTGGTTTTTTGCTTGTTAGATCGTTGGTTGGCAAACATAGCGCCTCCTTGACGGTTATGTGAGTTAAGCAAGAACACGGCTAAAGAAAATGCATAGTTTGTGCCGTTATTAAAAAACTCACTGTATTAATAAGATAGATGAATAATGGGAAAGACGGCTAAGTTTGTTGTCAAAATAAAAGTCATTTTGAAAAGCACACAAAAGGAAGGAAGATCTCAATAAAGGGTGTTAACACCTTGATTTCACGTTACACTCACTGCAAAGGACGAACACTTCTAGGATATCGAATGGACATCAACCTCAGTACCCTTGCTCCCACTCAGATTTACCACTTAATGACTCAAACTGTGATTCCAAGGCCTATAGCATGGGTTCTAACGGAGTCAGACGATAAGAACTACAACCTAGCGCCTTTTTCTTACTTCACGCCTGTTTCGAGCAACCCGCCATTATTGATGCTTTCGGTGGGTAAGAAGCCGACAGGTGACATCAAAGACACCACTCGCAATGTGTTAGAAATGGGGCGAATGGTCGTGCATATCGCTCATGAAGATCAAGCCAATGAGGTGACACAGACAGCAGCGACATTGCCACATGGTGAATCAGAAGTTGCAGCGTCGGAACTTTCTTTGGTTGATTTCGAAGGGTTTGAAATGCCTCGTGTCGAGGGTTGTCCAATTGCCTTTGGTTGTAAATTGTATGAAGTGAAAGAGATTGGTGAGACGCCGCAAAGTCTGATCTTCGCTGAAATCGAACAAGTCTATATCGATCCTAAGGTGATTGATGATCGCAGTGACCGATTGGTGGTTGAAGCGTTAAAAGTGAATCCACTTTCTCGTCTGGGTGGCAGCCAATATGCCACGCTTGATCATGTTTTTTCTGTTGCACGCCCGAAGTAGTTTCTTATGTCTAATCAAATCTTCTCTGATGCAATTTGGCATCGTATTAATCAAAAAACCAAACCAGTAGGCGCATTAGGTCAGCTTGAAACGGTTGCTCATCAACTGGCGATGATTCAAAGTGAACAGCTGGGTGACGTTGTCACTAAAGTTAAAGTCAATAAACCTACGGTAGTGGTGTTTGCTGGTGATCATGGCATCGCAGACGAAGGGGTGAGTATTGCCCCAAGTGCAGTTACTCAGCAGATGGTACTGAACTTTCTTGCGGGTGGCGCGGCGATTAACTGTTTTTGTCGAGTCAACGATGTCGCGCTTAAGGTTGTAGATACCGGTATTTTGCTTCCTGTTGAACAAGCTCATGATGACTTTGTTGTTCAGCGTTTAGGTGATCGCACGGAGAATTTTGCGAATCAAGCAGCAATGACTGAGCAGCAAGTTGAAGAGGGCTTAAAGCTTGGTAAGTCGTTAGTTTCATCGATTATTCATGATGGCTGTAACCTTATCATGTTTGGTGAAATGGGCATTGGCAATACCAGTAGCGCTGCAGCTATTTTAAGTGCGCTGTCTAAGCGTAAGCCCGCAGATTGCGTTGGCCGTGGTACAGGTATTAGCGATGAGCAGTGGGCTAAAAAAGTTCAACTGGTAGAGCAAGGCGTATCAAGGTGCTACGGATTGTCAGTAACAGAAACGTTGGCTCAAGTCGGTGGATTTGAAATTGTGCAAATGGTGGGTGGTTTCCTTGCAGCAGCAGAAAACAAAACACCGGTGCTGGTGGACGGGTTTATCGTGACTGCGGCGGCTTACGTAGCGGCACTTATCAATCCTGCGTGTCGCGATGTAATGATCTTTGCGCACCAATCACATGAAACTGGACACCAATATCTGCTACAAGAATTGGATGCAGAACCATTACTCGACCTCTCATTACGTTTGGGTGAGGGTACAGGTGCTGTGCTAGCCATGCCTTTGATTCGAGCTGCGGCCGAGTTTTACAACAATATGGCGAGTTTTGAAGAAGCCGGTGTGGTGGTCGATTGATGCAAGTGGCTAAACATCAATATCAGCTATTCATACTTGCATTGGGCTTCTTTTCACGTATTCCGGTTCCGGCATCTATACCTTACAGCGAAGAGCGGATGAACCAAGCTGGGCGTTACTTTGCTCTTGTTGGTTTGTTATTGGGCGCTTTGTGTGCCTTGGTTCTTTATCTCGCTCTGTGTGTACTGCCAAGCTCGATTGCGATTGTGCTCATGATGGTGTTTAGCTTAATGCTGACTGGCGCTTTTCACGAAGATGGTTTGACCGATATGGCCGATGGTATTGGTGGCGGTATGACGATTGACCGCCGCTTAACCATAATGAAAGACAGCCGTATTGGTACTTATGGTGCCAGTGCTTTGATCATGGCGCTGCTTGGCAAATACCTACTTTTGGCTGAGCTTGTACGCCTTGATCAAGTTGTCACAATGGTGGTCGTTGCTTATTCCCTTTCAAGAGCTGTAGCTGCATCACTTATCTATGATATGCCTTACGTCAGCGACATTGATACCAGTAAAAGCAAGCCCTTAGCGCAAAGACAATCGAAGAAAGAGCTATTGTTACTGGTTTTGACTGGGCTTCTACCTTGTTTGTTGCTCGCCCCTCAACTCGTTGTGTTACTCATTGGCGCGATGGTCGTTTTTAGAGTGATATTTAAACGTTGGTTATTAGCCAGACTGGGCGGCTTTACGGGAGATTGCTTGGGCGCAGCGCAGCAGTTATCTGAGCTTCTCATTTACCTTATCTCTATCGCTTGGGTGTTTAACACGTTATGACGATTCACTTTGTTTTAGGAGGAGCGCGATCGGGTAAATCTCGATACGCAGAGCAACAAGTTCACCAACTGGCTGAGGCTAAAGCCAAGCATTATGTCGCGACAGCCATTGCCTTTGATGACGAGATGAAAGCGAGAGTTGCTCATCATCAGCAATCTCGTGGTGATGGCTGGCAAGAGCATGAATGCCCAACCGCGTTGACAGATCTTCTATCTCAATTTAGTACGCAAGATGTGGCGTTGGTCGACTGCTTAACCCTTTGGCTGAACAACGTTATCTATAATGAAGGGGACACCCTTGAAGAGACCAAGATCAAAAGCTCAGTCGAGGCGTTGGTTCAAGCGTTAAGTAAAACTCAAGCTGATATCGTACTGGTTTCTAATGAAGTCGGTCTAGGGGTGGTCCCATTAGGCGAAGTCTCGCGGTTGTTTGTCGACCATGCCGGCTGGATGAACCAAGCGATAGCCAAGGTCGCTAATGAAGTCGTTCTAGTTACTGCTGGTTTACCGTTGATGCTTAAGTTAGAGCAAGAGGGGTAGTCCGTGGAGGATGTAAAGACATTCAATGTTTACCTACTTCGTCACGGAAAAACCGTTGGAGATCCGGCACTCTATGGTCATACCGATGTGTTAGTCGCCGATGAAACGCAGCATGGAATCCAACGAGCTGTTCAGGCAGAACAGATTGCATTTAGCGCCATAGAAAGTTCGCCACTTCAGCGTTGTCAGACATTGGCTCGGTTAATCGCTCAAGAGAACCCTCAATTGAGTCTGGTCGTTGCTGAACGTTGGAAAGAAACCCACTTTGGCGGCCTCGATGGTGTTCCCTTTGAAAGCGCGACCGAACAGTGGCCTAAGTTAGAAGCATTCTGGCAAGACCCAATGACTAACACTCTACCTAATGCGGAGCCATTGGCTCAGTTCTATACAAGAATTTCGAATGCTTGGGACGAATTTGTCCAAGCACTACAACAAGATACATTGATCGTCTGTCATGGTGGCACCATACGGATGATATTAGCGAAAGTGTTGCAGCTAGATATTGCTAACCCGAAAATCTATTCGACGCTGCACATTGCTCATCAATCATTAACTCACATACAAATCACACTTGCTGATAAGCACTATGAGCGTGTTTGTATGATTGGAAAACCTTTAAACGGATAGGAACGAGAATGACTGCACCAAGCTGGAATTTATCAATCGCATACCAACAACTTGATGATCCTAAGATCGAACAAGATATTGGCCTTATCCAACAGTGCATCGAAGTGCTGGTGTTGCATGTCGATAATTGCAACGCAGTAACGGTGATGCAAAATGCCATTCAAACCAGCGAAGCGGCGGGGAAACTGCTTGCAACGCTGAATACATTCGCTACGTGTCACGCCTCTATCGATGCAACAAACGGAACGGCAAAAGCACTTATTGGCCGTGTTGCCAAGTTGCACTCGGAGCTTTCTCAAGCCTTTGCGCCTTACGAACATGCCTTAACTCACGCGGCAGAAAGTTTTATTAAAGATGTGCTTGAGCATGAAAGTGGTGACGTAAATGGCCAAGCATTTTTAATTGAATGCGATCGTAAAGTGGCTGACACCAAATTGTCAGTGGCAGAAGAGCAATTGCTAACCGCGATGCAAGTCGATGGCCGTGATGCGTGGGGCCGTTTATACGACAACATTACTGGCTCACTTCAAGTTCACGTTAATGATGAAACCATCGGCTTCTCGCAAGCAGCAAGTACGCTTTATGGTACAGACTTTGATGCTCAAGAACCGGCATGGCGTGGCATTCAACAAGCGATGAAAGACAATCAAGAGTCGTTTTCTTCGATTTTGAATGCTTTAGCAGGTTGGCGCCTCACTGAATACCAAAAGCGCTCAAAAATCACCGATGTTGAGTTCCTAGACCCAAGTTTGCATCAAAGCCGAATTCAAGCCTCAACACTAGAAGCGATGATGTCGACAGCCAAAGCAAATAGAGACGTTGGGCAGAAAGCGGGACGTTTGATGGCGCGAGTACACGGCTTATCAGAAATGAAGCCTTGGAACCATTTAGCGGGTATGCCAAGCCTGACGGACGCAGAGCCGAAAGTGTACGAGTTTGATGAAGCGATCGACATCATCTTCGCGGCGTTTAACCAAGTTGAGCCAGAAATGGCAAACTTTGTGACTCGCATGGTGGAGAACGGTTGGATTGATGCTGAACCAACAGAGAACCGCCGACTAGGCGCCTACTGCACTAAGTTCGCTGCAACTCGTACGCCACTGGTATTTATGACTTGGGGTGGCAGTCGCTCTGATTTATTGACGCTGGCTCATGAAATTGGACATGCTTTCCATAACTGGGTAATGCGTGACATGCCATTGTGCCAAACTCGCTACCCAATGACCTTGGCGGAAACGGCGTCTATTTTTGCGGAAAACATTGTTCGTGATTACCTGCTTGAGCACGTATCTAGCCGTGAAGAGAAACTTGAGATGCTGTGGGAAGAGCTTTCAAGCTGTTACGCTCTGATGATCAACATCCCAGTACGTTTTGAGTTCGAGAAACGCTTTTACGAGCAAAGAGCTAATGGCGAGCTGACACCAGATCAGCTGTGCGATTTGATGAGCGAAACATGGCAAGAATGGTATGGCGATTCAATGTCTGAGTCTGATCCATACTTCTGGGCGAGTAAGCTTCATTTCTCAATTTCTGAAGTCAGCTTCTACAACTACCCATATCTATTTGGTTACCTGTTCAGTATTGGTGTTTATGCGCAGCGTGAAAGTAAGCGCGAGGCATTCTACGCAGACTATGTAAACTTACTTCGTGATACAGGCTCTATGATGGCAGAAGAGGTGGTTGAGAAGCACCTAAGCATGGATCTCTCAAAAGCGGATTTCTGGCAACAAAGCATTGATCGTGTAAAAGCGAAAATTGATGAATTCGAAGCGTTGCTAGATCAAAAATAACCATTGAAAACATGGTACTATATACGGCCGGGCTCAAGCTCGGCCAGTGTGTACAGCTTTACTTTAATCTAGGTTAGGCGACGGCAATTTAATAAATTACGATGAAGCACAACATTTGTGTCCATAAGTGGGATCGCCCCTACATAATTTCGATGAACAATTCTTTAACATACCCGCTGTGCAATAAAGGAGTAGCGCATGACGAAAAACCTCTTTCGCCAATCTTTTCTTTTTGACAGCTTAGACTTAGAACAAGAAATGCCTGCCAACGAAGTGACTGTGGCGGGTGGTACGATATTTAAGCTTCATCAACGAGGTGTTCTGGAAGTGATTCCAAAAGAACTCTCGCCAGAAAGCAAACACATCATTATCTCTTGTGGCATCCATGGTGATGAGACTTCTCCAATGGAGATCACGGATAAAATCATCACAGATATTCAGACTGGCTTCCAACAGATTAAACACCGTCTGCTTTTCATTAACGCGCACCCTGAAGCAACCAATGCGCACACTCGGTTTATTGAGATGAATCTAAACCGACTGTTTGATGATAAAGAGTATGAGCCATCAAAAGAGCTCGACATTGCCAATAATCTAAAGCGAGTCGTGACCGATTTCTTTGCTGACACGCCGCAAGAGCAACGTTGGCACCTCGACCTTCACTGTGCGATTCGACTCTCTAAACACTATTCGTTTGTCGTCAGCCCTAAGGTCAGACACCCTGTGCGTAGCCAAGCGCTGATGGACTTTGTTGCAAGTGCGCACTTAGAGGCGGTAATGTTCTCTAATGCGCCATCGAGTACATTCAGTTGGTACAGCGCCGAAAACTATGGTGCGCAAGCGCTAACAGTAGAACTAGGCCGTGTGGCGAAAATTGGTGAAAATGAACTGGATAAACTGGTCGCGTTTGATCTCGCTCTTCGTGATTTGATCAGTGAAAGTGAAGCGGAGCATCTTCCACGTCAGCCGGTTATGTATCGCGTCAGTCGCACCATAGTTCGCTTACATGATGACTTTGACTTTATCTTTGATGATAGCGTAGAAAACTTCACGGCATTTAAACATGGCGAAGTGTTTGGTCACGATGGTGATAAACCGTTGATGGCGAAAAATGAAGGCGAAGCGATTGTGTTCCCGAATCGTCACGTTGCAATTGGCCAACGAGCCGCGCTAATGGTGTGTCCAGTCAAGATTCGTTACGAACATGACCAAATCGTGTACGACTAAGTCTGCTCAGGGGTGAGTTAACCCACGATTAGACTTTCTATTTTAAAGGCTTAACGGTATTGTTAAGCCTTTATTTTTTGCAGAGAAGTTTGGCAACCTAGTCAAGACATGGAATTTACTCAGCTACTTAATCGCAGACAACAAAGGTGGACACGTTTCGGTTGTCTCGTTTCGATACTCCTTGTTGTTTTTAGCGTCATCTACCTTCTTGTTGGTGAAGTGTTCATTTCGCCGTTCCAAGCATTGTCTCCTTTGCAAGAACAGTTGATCCTTCAGTTAAGATTGCCTCGTTTACTTGCCGCAATAGCCGTTGGGGCTTCGCTCGCCGTTTCTGGTGCTGTGTTACAAGTGCTGTTAGGCAATGTGCTCGCAGAGCCGGGTGTACTTGGTATATCAGGCGGTGCCAGCGTAATGATGGTACTGGTGATGTTCTTTATGCCAGCCTTTGCTACGCCGATTGGCTTTATGATTGCTGCGGTAGTGGGCGCGTTGGCTTTTACTCTACTGTTGGTCTCAATAGCGAAAGCGATGCGCCTTACTACGACCAAGTTATTGCTTGTTGGCGTGGCATTGGGCATCTTGTCGGGCGCTGTCGTGACGTGGGCGTTTTACTTCAGCGATGACTTGAGCCTTCGTCAGTTAATGTATTGGTTGATGGGTAGCATTGGTGCCGCCAGTTGGTATCACCATACGTTAACGTTAATCCTATTACCTGTTGTACTTTGGTTATGCTTGAAAGGCCGAGTGCTCGATAAACTGATGATGGGGGAACAACATGCGAAACAACTTGGTGTCGACATTAACGAAGTACGTTGGAAGCTGATTGGGGCGGTTTCCCTATTAGTCGGTGGCGCAGTCGCATTAGGTGGTGTGATTGGTTTTGTTGGCTTAGTAGTGCCGCACTTACTTAGGCTCGCACTTGGCAGTGAAAACCGTTTTTTGATTCCTCTTTCTGCGATTGCTGGCGCCGGCTTAGTGGTGTTTGCGGATCTTGTAGCAAGAACCGCATTGGACTCCGCAGAGCTGCCATTGGGCGTTGTGACAACTTCTATTGGCGCGCCAATCTTTATTTGGATGTTGGTGAGAAATCATGATTCACGTTAACAGCCTCTCGGTAGGGTCTCGCCTTTTACCTCTCTCATTTGATGTGAAGCAGGGTGAAGTTCTGCATGTTATCGGCCCAAATGGTAGTGGTAAAAGTACGCTGTTATCTGCGATTTCAGGTTTACTTTCGTTTGATGGTGAAGCGGTTCTCGGTGACTTAAACATTAAGTCTGCGTCCAATGAGACACTGGCGGCTAACCGAGCTTTCTTAGCGCAAAGTGACCGACCTGCGTTTAATCTAGAAGTTGTCCAATACCTGGCTCTCTCTCTTCCTGCCCATGTTGATGCTTATTCTCCAGAACTTGAGTCAGTGGTGAATGAGCTTGCTCAGTTATTGCAGATAAGCGATAAACTGCATCGTTCGATCCATCATTTATCGGGTGGTGAGTGGCAACGAGTGCGTTTATGTGCGATTTGTTTGCAAGTGTGGCCAACACTTAACCCTTACGCCAAATTACTTGTACTTGATGAACCAGCTGCGCCGTTAGACATTGGCCAAGAAACCTTGCTGTATGGACTTATTCGCAGAGTGGCTCAGATGGGCATTACCGTGATCATGTCTAACCACGATTTAAACCGAACCCTTAAATATGCGGATATAGCCTTATTGTTAGAGCAGGGCGTATTGCAAGCCGTAGGGGAGGTGGATGATGTGTTGTCGGCGGAATTGTTGTCTCGAGTCTTTAACACCAAGGTATTGAAACAAGTCGTTAATGACCGAGCAGTCCTTCTATTTGATTAGTTTTTTATTAGCTCATTACAAATAAAAACGCCACCTAATGAACTAATAGTTTGATAGGTGGCGTTTTTAATATCTGGTGCTCTATTTAGTTAGAGGCGCTAAATCTGCTGGGCGGTAGTAAACCGACTTAAGCACTTTACCTTGGCGAATTGTCTTACCTTCAGCAACAAAGTCTTCTGCACATTTTGCGATGATGTAATCGCCTTTCTGCACAGCCATTAGATTAATGCCTTGCTCTGCATAGTGCGCTTCAGTTTCCGCGTACTCTTTTTCAGTGCGACATACTTTGCTCATGTTGCTTGAGTGTACTTCATCCCAACATGGTACAAACTCAATACCACGGTTTACCGCAACGTTAAGCAGCAAATCGATCAGGTAGTTGATTGCTAAGTTGTCTTCAATCTTGTCGTGGCCTAGGTGTACTAGGCGTCCCATCAAAACATACACACTGTCTACAATGGCATCGGCCTGCTCTGTTTTGCAGTCGGCTTCTGCTAATTCAGTCAGTTCTTCAATCGCAAGGGATGTATGAAGCGTATCTGCTTTGTCATCTAGGCTTTCTGGTGAAGCCACTGGCAAGTCAAAGGTGCTGCGGAATTCAGAAATATCACGGTAAAGGTGATTAAAAAGTTCAGTAGTCAGTTTTGATAGGTGCATATCCAATCTATCCGGATGTCATTGTGTGGGCGACATACTACCAAAGTGGCTCTGCTCTCGCTATCCAGGAAAAGTGATTCTTGAGTTGAGAGTGGGAAAACTGAACTAAATTGCCCCGAAACTGAATCGAAGCTGAATGGAGCCTACGCTATTGTCATGGAAATGTGAGGAGGTTGGCATTTCTATTGTTAGCAAATGCAACAATTTTTAATATCTCTCCCGTAAACAACACAGTCCATTAATCAACAGGAAACAAAGATGTTAACTAAAGCATTTGTAAAAACTCAACTATTCATCGAATCATTTAAAAACGACGAGCGCGGCGTAACAGCAATCGAATACGCAATCCTTGGTGTATGTATGTCAGCCGTTGTCCTTGCTGTGTTTAATGATGCTCTATTCAAAGCACTAAACGACGCAGTAGCAACAATCTCTTCTAACATCGGTAAAGCTAACTCTACGCCAGCAATTTCAGGCTAGTGAACTTAAATCTGTGGTGGCTAGTTGCGTTAGCCGCCATGGCTTTGATAGCCAGTTATCAGGACGTAAGACAAAGAAAAATACCCAATGGAGTGGTGACAATTATCGCTCTGCTGGGTGTTTTTTTTGTCTTTTTTTATGGTCGATACACGCAGCTTTATTTACCCATCGTGGTGTTAGTGGTTGGCGCTCTCTTGTTTAAGTTCAACATTATGGCAGCCGGAGACAGCAAACTCTTGGCAAGTTTCAGCCTGATGATATCGCCTCACTATTTTCTACTGACCGTGTGTCTCATTTTAATTGCAGGTGGAACCTTAGCTATAACCCAATGGATTTTAAGTCGAGTGACTGGAAATGCGCAGTGGGTAACTAAAGGGGTGCCGTATGGATTACCCATTTGTTTAGGAAGCTTATTAGGTATAGCTGCATCGTTGTAGGTTAATCAATGAATTCAAAAATCATTCTTGGTTTAGCGTTTGTCGCTATATCTATTGGGCTTTATGGGGTGACTAATGCCACACCCAAGCAGCCAACGAAACCGGAACTGCCGGTTACTGCAGAAGTATCGTACAAGGTTTGGCGCTTAAAGCATGAACTGGCGAAAGGGGAAAAAGTAACGCGAACGGATCTAATGATTGAACATCTACCGCAAGCGAAAGCCGCATTAGTTGGGATTGATGAGGACGCCGCTCTTGATTGGGAGAAGTCATTTTTCGCCGTTCGTGATTTAACAATGGGTGAAATCGTCACTGAATCAGTGCTGACGTCACCGGGTGACAATGATTACCTACAAACGGTTCTTAAACCTGGATTCGTTCCTTATAACGTGACGGTTCCAAGTGAAGATGTGTTAGGTGGCACTATCAGTGTTGGGGATTGTGTTGATATTTCGGTGTTATCCGCACCAAAACAAAATCTATCAACACAAGAAACAGTATCGGATATTCAACATCTTTCGATGACGCCATTGCTCGCGCAAATCCCGGTATTAGACATGGTGTCGAAAGAAAAATCGGTCAGTGCATTAACAAGCAAAACAGCCACTGAAGTGACTTTGGTTTTGCAAGTGACCAACCAACAACTCGCTAAGTTAACTGTCGCAAGACGTATTGCTGAAATCGCTGTTCACCACTCAATGGGTGAAGAATACGCAGATGATCTTCAAGCCGACTCGTCAGACATTATCCCTGTGAACAGTAGTAGCGAAGGTATTCGCGAGTTTCGTTTTGAGTAAAGGTTGAACATGAAAAAAACAATAACAAGTCTATTGCTAGTCTGCCTTATTCCTTTTTCTGCTTGGGCGAAGAGCACGGTCAACTTGAGCCAGGGTGAGGCTAAAACGTTCTCGGTGAAAGGAGACATCGCGTCAGTCTTTATTTCAGGTAAAAACGTCGCTGATTACCAAGTTATCGATAAGCATAAAGTCGTGGTGTTTGGTAAGAATATTGGTGAAGCGTCGCTCATTGTATTTAACACCGATGGCGCAGAAATGCTTAACCGAGCGTTAATCGTCAACAAAAGTTACCGCGCTATCGAGCAGCAAATTGCAGTGCAATACCCGAACGTGAATATTTCAGTTTCAGGTATTAGTGACAAAGTTGTTCTGAGCGGTGAGGTAAGCACCGAGCAAGAAAAAGACAACATCTATCAACTAGTGGGTGAACTGCTAGGTATTAAGTCATCTGTTACTGGGTTTGATATGCCTGATGCTGATGACGAAGACATCAATATCAGCTTTATGGATAAGCTGAACTACCCAGGGGTGGTGAACAACATTGAAGTGAGTGCGACCAAGCAAGTGAATGTGAAGCTGACCATTGCTGAAGTGTCTCACTCATTCATGCAGGAGTTTGGCGTCAAAATGGGTAGCGGCGGTGATGCCGGGATCTTCGTGGATCAGCTGACCAACTTTAGCGCGAGCGACATTGTCTCGGTTATTTCAGCCGTTGGTGGCGATACAGTTGGCCAAGTGTTAGCAGAGCCAAATCTATCGGTAATCTCAGGTGAAAAGGCGAGCTTCTTAGTTGGCGGTGAATTACCGGTTGTGACGACCAGCAATAACGGCTCAAGCGTTGAATACAAAGAGTTTGGTGTTCGCTTAGACATGATGGCAAAGGTGCTGCGTGACGACAAAATCAAGCTTGCACTGACTCCAGAAGTGAGCTCGTTAGACAAGCAATACACCACGGACGCTTATGACATGCCAGCGCTGCACACACGCAGAGCGCAAACCACCGTTGAATTAGGTGATGGCCAAAGTTTTGTACTTGGTGGGTTGCTCAATAGTGAAGAACGAGAGTCTTTAACTCGCATTCCGTTCATTGGAGATATTCCAATCCTAGGAAGCTTGTTCCGTCATACGGGCACTGAGCGTAAGAAAACCGAACTTGTGATTGTGGCTACGGTGAACCTAGTTCAGCCAATCAAGGCAAACCAGATTCAGCTACCAAGCATGAAGAAAACGAGCACATTGCAACGCTTTTTTGCTTTAGACAGTAACTATGAGCAATCACAACAGAAATGGGCAGACGAAGTGTTATCTGCTGGGGGATTTAGCCAATGAAATCAGTAATTGCAGTTATCGCTTTAGCCACAACACTTGCTGGGTGCGCCGACCATATCGCTGAGTCGAGAGGCACTCATATTGAAGTCGTGCCAACAACTTACCAGTTTGAGCTAAACACCGTTGAGACGAAAACAGTCTCAGCGCGAGTTGATCAGTTTGTTGCGAAATACCCTCAGCTTGCGCATAACGCCAAATGGGTGATTTCAACCAAAGGCAAACACGGTGAAGTCCTGTATTCAAGTGCGAAACAACAACTGGAATCACTTGGTATTTCAACGAGTCGCATTGAACATCAAGTGCAAAGCCACAATGCGAGATTTGAATTTCGACTATCAGCAACGATAAACCAAACCAAGCTGGAAGTTTGTCACCAAGAGCAAGTGGGCCGATATGGCTATGGCTCATTAGGATGCACAACTGATGTCAACCGATGGCAGTCCATGGTGAATCCACATAACGCAATGTAATCGCAAACGCACTGTAATTAACGTCAACTGAGGCATTATCATGTTTGATTTAGTCGATAAGTTAAGTCGCACAGAAACAAAGAAAACAACAAAATCGAGCCACTGTGCACTGTTTTATCAATCTCAACTATGTAACGCATTGGTTCAAAAAGCATTTCGCTTTGAAGGATTTGAAGAGCCAATAAGCTTTACTAACGAAGCAAAAAGCTACGATAAGCTAGAAGTACACCCCGATGTCGAAGTGGTGTTTATTGAGCTAAACCAAAGCAGCAATGTCGCTGAAGATGCAAAGCAGTTGGTTCATAGTTTACCGACTCATCTTTCGGTCATCATCATTGGTAACGAAGATGCGATCTCGACAATACGTGCTCTGAAAGAACAAGGTTTGTACTACCTGTTCTGGCCTGCAAACGAAGCAGAAGTGATGGACTTCTACCGCAACGTCGCTCGCAACCACGAACAGAAGCAAGGTGTTGGTCGAAACCGCAAAGCGAAGCAAATTGCGTTTATGGGCGTAAAAGGCGGTGTAGGTACATCGCTGGTGGCTTGTGAAGTCTCTCGCTCTTTAGCGAAACATCATAACGCAAGCACGCTACTGATTGATCACACCTATACGGGCAGCAACATTGACGTGATGCTTGGCCTAAAACGTTTCAATAAACGCAGCGTACAAAAAGGCACTTTGGTGTCAGGTATTGATAGCGATATCGCATTGAGCTTGGTACAGAACATCGAAAAACATTTGTCGATTCTGGCTGTTGAGTCTGACGAATTCAGTCGCCAAGAGTTACACCAATACACGCAAGCGCTGAAAAAACAGGTCATCCAGAACAACACCTTTATCGTTGAAGATTACTCGCATACTGCAACAACCAATGAAGAGTTTGAACGCGCTATCGAAGGCATCAACGTTCTAGTTTTGGTGTTTGACGCGACGGTTTCGTCACTTCGCGAATTGAACCGCATTAGTGCAGAGATTGAACTGCGTTACCCAGAATTGAAAATGTTGACGGTAATGAACCGTTCTCGACCAGACAACGCCGCATCGATCAACGAAGCGGATGTAGAGAAATACTTCGGCCGTAAAGCCGATGCGCAATTGGTATTCGATTTCAAAGCTAACCAATATCTACTTCAAGGCGAATTGATCAGCGACACGCGCTCAGAAATGAAACGTGGACTGCAAAACTTAGTGGCGCTTCTAGTGGGTGACAAAGTTGAGCCTCAAAAAGGATTTACACTGCGTAGCCTTTTGGCTCGTAAGGGGTAAGCGAGATGGAACAGTCACAACAAGTTTACCTTACTCTGCGCCGACAAATCTTTGATGCGTTAGACGCCAGTGTTGTTGAGAGCCTTTCACGACAAGAGCTAGAAGCTCAGTTAGCGAATGCGGTCGATATGCTCGTGAGTCGCGAACAGCTGCCAGTCTCTTCACTGGCAAAGTCTGAATATGTGACAAGCCTAACGCATGAATTGGTCGGTTTAGGGCCACTGCAAATCTTGATGGATGATGATTCGATCACAGACATCATGATCAATGGCCCGAAACAAGTCTACATCGAGCGCAATGGTTTAGTTGAACAAGCGCCGGTTCGATTTATTGATGAGCAACAGCTGCTGGATATTGCGAAGCGCATTGCGAGCCGAGTTGGACGCCGTGTTGATGAATCATCGCCAACGTGTGATGCAAGATTGGAAGATGGTAGCCGTGTGAACATTGTGATTCCACCGATTACCTTAGACGGAACTTCAATCTCGATTCGTAAGTTTCGTCAGCAAAGTATCGGCTTCGAACACCTGGTTGAATACGGTTCATTAAGTATGGAAATGGCCGCTATTCTGCAAATTGCAGCTCGTTGTCGCCTAAATATTTTGGTTTCTGGCGGTACAGGTTCAGGTAAAACGACGTTGCTTAATGCCTTGTCGCAACATATTTCAAATGGCGAACGCATTGTCACCATCGAAGATACGGCTGAACTTAGGCTGCAGCAGCCTCATGTGGTTCGTATGGAAACGCGCAACAAAGGCGTAGAAGGAACGGGGGCGATCACTTCGAGAGATTTGGTGATCAACTCTCTGCGTATGCGACCAGACAGAATCATTGTCGGTGAGTGTCGTGGTGGCGAAGCTTTCGAAATGCTTCAGGCTATGAACACTGGCCATGATGGCTCGATGTCAACGCTGCACGCCAATACGCCTCGCGATGCGTTAGCCCGTGTCGAGTCGATGGTGATGATGGCAACCAACAACTTACCCCTAGAGGCGATTCGCCGCTCAATTGTGAGTGCCGTGGACTTAGTCGTTCAAGTTAGCCGCTTACACGATGGCTCAAGAAAGATCATGAGCATTACTGAAGTGGTCGGGATCGAAGGGGAGAACGTGGTGCTTGAAGAGCTGTTTGCGTTCAAAGCTGCTCAAAGTGGCGATGACGGCCGTATTCAAGGCGAGTACACCACTTCAGGGGTTATGGCTCGTTCGGCGCTGTTTGAGAAAGCGCGTTTCTTTGGGGTTGAGCAGCAGCTCAGTCAGGTTATCGAAGCGATGACCATGAATATCTAGTGAGTGCTTATGTATTGGTTAATTATCATCGGTGGCGTGGCGTTGGTGTTTGCCGCGTTGCTTCCAGAGCGCAATAACGCAGCGAATGATTATCTAGAACAAACGAAAGCCGGACACCACAACAAGGTTACTTTCAGTCAGCAAGCGTTCAACATCGCAAGCTTGTCAGACAGAAACCTAAGACAAAAATTGCTTCTACGTTGGGATAACTTGCAGCGTCAATTAGGCAATATGGCAACATTGAAAATTGTGCTATTCACCGTGTTAGCGATTGTCGCTGCGAGTGTGATTAACACGTCGATGATTCGGTTGCCCTTTTGGGAGGTGTTGCCTTTCGCGGTGATAGCAGCATGGACGTGGGGCTATCTCTTCTTACAAAAGCGAGAGCGAAAACATTTTGAAGAAACATTCCCTGATGCGTTGAACATGCTAGCCAGTTCCCTGAGCGCTGGTGAGAGTATCGGCCGAGGTATCACGTATGTCGGCCAGAAATTGGAAGGGGAAGTGGGTAAAGAGTTTAAGTTGATGAGCGAACGCCTCAACTTAGGCGAACCGATTGATGAAGTGTTTCGTAAATCGTGTCGTCGATTTCCGTACCCATCGTTTCATTTCTTTGTGATTACTTTACGAGCCAACATGCAACGCGGTGGTCAGCTAAAAGAAGTGATGTCTCGTTTAAATAGACAAATGTTCGAGGCGAGAGCGGTAGAAAGAAAGAAATACGCGCTGACCTCGGAAGCACGTATCTCGGCCAAGATAGTCGGCGCAACGCCATTTTTCTTCTTGTTCATACTGCAGTTTTTGAGCCCAGAAAACTTTGAATTTGTCATGTTCCACCCTGAAGGAAGACCAATCCTTTATTACATGGTGAGCAGCGAAGCGATAGGCATGTTCATCATTTGGATGTTAATGAAGAAGGTGAAGTAATGAGTGACCATTATAGCTCGACTGATCTGGAACTGTTTTTAGCATGGAGCGGAATAGCTTTTGGGCTGTTCATCATTGTCTACTGGTTGATTGTGAAAATTCAGCACAGACGCCGCATTGCCGCATTAGCAAAACACAATCAGTTTGTGGCGAGCAAAAAAGCGACCAAAGCGGAACTGTCGAGCTGGCTGCAACCCGTGACGTCGATCTTGTCGACATCGGAAGATGAAGTTGCAGTCCGATTTTCGAACGCAGGCTTTAAGAATACCCGCTATTCGCACCTGTTTATGCCGATCAAATACGGCGCTTTGGTGCTAGGGGAGCTGGCGATTGGTGGGGCGTTTTACTTCTTTGATGGTAAAACCAATCACTGGATCGCGGCAGCTGGCGCGTGGGCAATGTTAGCCATCGCAGGGCCAGACATTATTTTAGATTCTATGGCTAAGGCTCGCCAAAGAAGAATCTCAAAACAGATGCCGTACCTAATTGATTTGATGGCGATCTGTGTTCAAACCGGTATGACGATAGAAGCGTCAATGAAATACCTAGCAATAGAGATTCAAGGCTTCAATAAAGAGCTGGCTGAAATGCTAGATAAGACCAACCAGCGTGCGCGCATCATTGGTATGGAAAAGGCATTAGAAGAGTTATACCAAAAAGTGCCGTCATCAGAGATGCGCAGTTTTGTGATGACACTGAGCCAAAGTATTCAACACGGCTCATCAATCTACAGCATGTTAACGACATTAGCCGGAGACATCCGTGAAGTGCAGATGCTGGAACTGGAAGAAGAGATAGGGAAGTTAGCCGCTAAGATGTCGATCCCATTGATCGTATTCATCTTAATCCCGATTGTTTTCGTAATCGCCGCACCTGGCGTGATGAGGTTAATGCTCAATGTTTAATAAAGCGATTGTTGTTTCTCTTACTCTTATTCTAACGGCTTGCAGTTCAACTCAATCAAGTTGGCAAAAAGACGAATCGAAAGAGGCCATTTACAACCAAACCAATAATCACGTTGCGTTAACTGAACTCTACAAAGGTCAGCTGAAAGATCATGACTCCGCTGAGGTCCGAGAAAAGCTGTCAGCAAGCTACTTAGCGATGGGTGATGCTGAGTCTGCGCTGTTCTACATCATGCCAGTCACGAAAGAGAAATCGGCTAGTGCAGAAAGCCACCTGATTCAGTCGAAAGCTTACGGCGAAATGGGGCAGTATCCAGCGGCCATCAGTAGTGCGAAAAAGGTGTTAGCGAAAGATTCTGACAATGCGGAAGCTGAGAACTTACTCGGCACTTTCTATGGTTACAGCTACCAATACGACTTGGCGAAAAGCTACTTTGAACGCGCTCGTAAGCACTTTTACGATGAAGCAACCATCACCAATAACCTTGCGGTGTTGGATATCGCACAAGAAGAGTATGAATCAGCGGCCAAGCGTCTATTGCCCCTGTACAAACGTGGTCAAGTTAATGATCAGATGATGGCGAACTTAACCCTGAGCATGGCAAAGCTGGGCCAATACCCGTTTGTAGAGTCGGTATTGAGCGATCGTTACAGCAAGCATCAGATCCAAAAAATCTATCAGTCATTACGCGAACATAAGCCGTATTCGCCAGAGAGCCGTGCATTGAGCATTAACAACGTTCAACACTCTGGAGCTGCCAATGCGAGCTAAGCAGAAAGGCGTGGCCAGTATTGAATTTGCGATAGGTTTTTTTGCCTTTTGGTTGATGTGCATGGCTTGGGTTGAGATGAGTTACATCTCTTATATCTCAGCGATTAACGATTTAGCGATCTCTGAAATTACTCGAACCGCCAAGAAAGGTTCGGATAACTATATGGATGCGGTTCATGAGGTTCTGCACAGAGAAGACAGCATTTGGAACCAAGTTGTGGATGGTGATGATTTTCAAGTCACCATTCAGTATGTCGAAAGCATCAAAGACTTAGTTAATGTGGACGAGATATGCAGCAAAGTCGACGTCGATGAGAGTGCTGAGTGTGGCAATCCCGACCATGCAGCGTTAGCTATTTATCGAATCAATTATCGCTTCAAGCCTATTTTTAGTTACTTCTTTACGACTCAAGACTTAATGAGCCGTGAAATGATCGTGGTGCAAGAATATGAACGTTCGCAATTTGAAGTCTAAGCAACGCGGCACTTTCAGTATCGAGTTTGCCATTGTTGGTGTGTTCTTTAGTGTGCTATTGGCGTTCAGTGGGGACGTCATTATCAAGCTTTCAGTAAAGGGAAAGTTGGACAGGCTTTCTTACTCACTGGTTAACGTAGTGAAAGAGCGTACTCAACTTTATGGTGCTGAATACGAGTTGGATGCCAAGGAAGTGAATGACGTGAATCAGCTGGCGGTGAACTCTTTAAAACGAACCTTTGGTGCGTTTGATGAAAGCAAATACGGTCTGCTAGTGGAAGAGCTGAGTTTTAAATCGGTTGGTGAGCCGAATCCTGTGATTGCACTTAGCCGTGGCAGTGTGAGTTGTCATGTCGGTGAGTCGATAGACAAGTTAGAGCATTTAACGGTAGTGAGTAACCGAGGTCGAGAAATGCCGCTTTATCGCGTGACATTGTGCTACGAAACCGACAACTGGATTGGTGACATTTTGGGGACGGAATTTACCCACGTCATGTCTGATTCTGTCGTGATTGGGAGATAACATGAAACGTTCAATGAGAAAGCAGTCCGGTCACGCAGCCATGCTGTTCGCCATCATCATTCCCGCACTGTTTGGCATATTTATGCTTGGATCTGATGGTGCTCGTGCCCTGCAAACCAAAGCAAGGTTGGAAGAAGCAGCCGAAGCAGCCGTGCTCGCGGTGTCTGCCAAAGATGAGGAAGATCACCAGCTTGCCAAGGACTACATCAATCATTACCTCTACGATGTCGATGCGATTACCTCAATTGAAGTCAAAAAGCTCTCTTGTGATGAGTTGCCGGATTGCGTCGCAGGAACTGAAGAGGGTGAAGCTCGTTACTTTGAATACCAAGTCGCTGGACGTACAAGCCATCGCTCTTGGTTTCCGGGGAATGAAGTCATCGCCGGTTTCGGTGATGAGTTTGGTGTCACCGGTTCTTCGAAAGCGAGACGCTATCAGAGCCAGCCGGTAGACATTACCTTCATTGTCGATTTCTCAGGTTCTATGAACGATAAGTGGAGTGGTGGCAAAAAGAAGAAAATCGAAGATCTAAAAGACATTATTGATGATGTGACCACAGAGTTGGGGATCTATAACGATCTATACCCAGAACACCCACACCGTGTGGCGATGACGGGCTTTAACCGTCGAACCATGAACCTTGGTGACAATGACAAGCTACTAATACGCGATCAACGCATCACCAAGTTAGATACTGATGATGATTCTTGGGATAAAGATGACATCTTCTATCCGCAAGAAACCATCAATAATCAGTTTGTAGTGAAAGGGCGGGCGAAACGCATACCGAATGAAGATGACTTGGCGGTGTTTAAGGATCTCTACTTCACGACCAATCTAAACAGCTTTATGAATCAAGTCCGCAGTTTTAAAGCGTCCGGCGGTACAGCGTCACTGCAAGGCATCATTCGAGCTGGGCAAATCGTGCAGCAACTTGCCAAGAACCCTAAACAGCTGATCATCATTTTGTCAGACGGTGAAGACTTCAACCATTATTCAGGTCAAACCGAGAAGCTAGTGAACCTAGGTATGTGTAGCAACATTCGCAACCTTGTGAATGGTGGACCAATGACGGTTGATGGAATGGGAACAAGTACAGGGATGAAAACCCCTGATGGTGAACAAATGTCTGCACGTATGGCGGTAATTGGCTTTGATTATGAACTAAACGCTAACGTCGGTCTGCGCAATTGCGTGGGGAAAGACAACGTATACAAAGCAGAGAATAAAGACGACATTCTCAATCAGATCTTGTCATTGATCACCGAAGAAGTCGGGCACTTGGCGAATTAATAGAGTAGAAAACATGAACAATCAAAAATTAAAGTGGGTGCTGCTAGCGGCACTGCCTATGAGCTCACTGGTGATGGCGAACACGGCTACAAGTGATGTAAACGAAGCGCTTTACTATTACTGCCATCAAGGGAGCAACGAGTACCAAGAACAGGTCTTGGTCGGTGAGAGCCAGCGCGTGATGTATCACCAAGGGCCATTTATGCAAATCACAGCCAAAACCGATGATCAAACCCGGTTCGATAGCGTCAAAAAAGAGCTAGAGAAGGTAGGGGTTGAATCAAATTGCGCTCAATACTTGTTAAGTCATGCGGTTGTTGATGAAAACGAGCAGTGGCAGCAAGAGCTTACAGCCCAAGTTTTGTTTGATTTCGATAAGAGTAACCTCAACGCTCAATCGCGCTATTTACTCTCTCAAGTGAAAGCACGCATCGAGCAAGGCGAAAGCCAGTTAAAGGTGTTAGGTCATACGGATTCCAAGGGCGAAGAGGCGTACAACCTTAAATTGGGAATGAAACGTGCGGATACAGTAAAAACGTACTTAGATCAGGACGCTAAAGCCGGCTCAGAAGGCGAGTCACACCCGCTCAAAAGTAATGACTCTGCACAAGGTCGCCACCTCAACCGCCGTGTAGAAGTGGAGTTACTCCCGAAAAGCTAACTGATACGGTTAGCTTGAACGGTAAGGAAGCATCATCTTAAGGCTCACACCCATGGATGGGTCTGCTGGGTCTTCGAACCAAATTGCCCCTTTGTAACTGTGAATGATCTCATCACACAAAGCCAAGCCTAACCCTGTTCCTGGGTTTTGTTGGTCCGCTCTTACCCCTCGCTGGAACAGTGATTCACGAATCGATGGCTCAATAGGTGGACCATCATTGTTGATGGTAATCACTAAGCCTTCTTCGCCGTTGTTTACGAAAATGTCGATGCGTGACTCAGCGAAGCGATAGGTGTTTTCAAGCACGTTACCGAATATCTCCATAATGTCAGATTTGCTCATCGGCAGGGTTTGACCGTTAGAAATAAACATTTCGACTTGAAGCTTTTTATCGATATACACCTTATCAAACATCATGGTTAAGCTATTCAAGATAGGCTTAATCAACGTCGAGTTCTCGGTTATGCCTTTTACGCCGTAAGAAGCGCGTTTTAGCTGCCCTTGGATAACGTCATCCATTTCAAGCAGTTGCTGGTTAATCGCATCGATTTTGCCTTGTTCAATGTCGCTTAATAGCGCCTGAGAAACGGCCACTCGGGTTTTTAAACTATGGGCGAGATCGTTTAGCGCTCGGCGGTAACGTTGTTCGTTTTCTTTTTGTTGAAAGAGCATTTCGTTGAGTGCATTAGTGAGTGGGGCAAGGTCTTCAGGATAAACCGCTTCGAGCCTATCACTTTTGCCCGCTCTAACCAGTTTTAATTCATGTTCTAGTGTTTGTAATGGGCGGAAACCCCAACGGTAGATCGTATGGATCAGCAATGAAATCAGTAATGAAGCCAATACGGTCGCGATGGTGACTTGCATCTTGAGTTCATGCAGTGAATCGATTTTGTGGTTCATGCGCCTAAATACGATGATGCGACCTGATGGATTGTATTCGGTAGCTTCAAGTGCAATGACATGAGTGATGAATGCAGAACCTCTAAGTGTTTGAATAAGTTCAACCGTGTTCTTTTGTTTAGAGAGCAAGGGGTCGGTGCAATAGTTGTCAATGTGAGGAATGTATATTCCTTTCTTGCGCATTTCGAGACGACGCGGCTCAGTCATGGAACGCCAAAGCTCATTGTCGTTGTCGTCACAGATGACCATGGCAAACTCCTCTGAGTCGGTACCATAAACCTCCGGCCATTTTTCAATCGGAGGTAATTGCTTTGAGGTGTTTAGTTCATTGATCACAGAGGGCAAATGGCTTGTTAACTCGACCGAGTAGCCTTTGACCAGTTTCGCTCGTTCAATATGGTAAAACAGGATACCGGCGCAAAGTACAAAAAATATCCCGCTAACCAAAGAGAAGGCAAGAACTCGGCGTCTAAAACTGGTCGAGACTAAACGTTTCACGATGCGCTTCCTTGTTGAATAATGCGATAGCCTTGGCCGCGAATGGTCGCAATGATCTTTTCATCGCTGTAGGCAGAGAGCTTTTTACGTAGGCGAGAGATGATCACTTCAATGTTGTTATGGTTCACTTCTTCGCCCGAATCGTAAAGGGAGTTGGCAATTTGCTCCTTAGAGACAACTTGTTGGTGGTGACGAATAAGATATTGAAAGATCTGATACTCGAGCGCCGTTAACTCGAGCAGGTTACCGTGAAATGCAATGCTATTGGCCTGAGTGTCGAGAGTAAGGTCTTCGACTTTGATTTGCGATGAGGCAAAACCTTGATAACGCCTTACTAATGCTTCTAGTCGAGCCGATAACTCCTCAAACTGGAAAGGTTTTGTCAGGTAATCGTCGGCACCGGCATTGAGCCCTTCGACTTTGTCTTGCCAGTCACCGCGCGCAGTGAGGATCAGAATAGGGACATTAATCTCTTTGCGGCGGATCTGTTTAATCAAGGTAATGCCGTCAAAATCAGGGAGGCCGAGGTCAATAATCATTACATCAGCATTTGGCTGCTTTTGAATGGTTTGCAAACAAGCTGACGCGGTTTTATCCGCATACACGGTATGATTTCGGTCTTTCAATTGAGAAGAAAGGTGGTGGTTTAAAATTTCATTGTCTTCGACCAAAACAACCTGCATAACAAGGCCTCACATACGCATATTATTGAATGGCTTACGATACCATTGAAGCGATGTTTCACCAATGACTTCACAGGTCTAGCGGTCAAGTTAAGCCGAATCCGATGTGATGTTTTGTGTGGGGGAAATGAAAAAGCCACCGCAGTGGGTGGCTTTGGTCAAAATAAGCTCGAATATCTAAATCAAGTATGGGAACAGCTTGGCCTTTTCTTGTGCGCTCAAACCTTCTACTCGGGCGATATTGGTATCAGGAATTGCTTCTGGGTTCGGGTAGTGCTTGAGTACCTTTTCCATGCTCTCTTCACGAATCAAATGGAAAACCGGATACGGAGAACGGTTGGTTAAGTTTTCTGCGTCTTCTGGCTCTGCTCCGCCAAAACAGTAATCAGGGTGGAAGGTGGCAAGCTGGAAAATGCCATCCCACTCTTGCTGACGGATCAAAGCTTCAACCCAATCAATAAACAGGTTGTAGTCGTAAAAATCTTCCAACATATTTGGAACCGCAACCAGCGTAGTTTCAAGTTGCTCTGGCTCTGTCGATTCAAGCTCCAAAAGCTGCGTTAAGATATCTTCAAGAAGGGTTTCTTCTTTCGTTGCTTCACTGACAAAGATCTTAATCTGCTTATTGCGCTGCGGCTTTGCTGCGAATGGACACAGGTTAAGGCCAATCACGACATCATTGAGCCATTGGTCTACGGCTTTGGTCACGACTTCGACTTGTGTTGAGCTTTGGGTGGTCATTTTGCTTCCAAATTAGAATTTTTCGCAAGAATAACAGAATCTGCTCGACCTTGCTCGGTGACTTGATACGTTGAACGTTCATGCGGGGCTAATAGGCGACACAGCATAAAGATCAGCACGTAAAGAAGTGTTCCTCCGGCCATTACGTATTCCCAACCGCCATGCTGCCAGCAGTAAATCAAGAAGAATCCACCGATACTGCCGCCAACATAGTAATGCATCAGATATAAAGCTGTTGCCGTGGCTTTAGCGTGGGTGGCCTTACGGCTGACCCATGCATAGGCCAAGGTGTGAGAGAAGAACGCTCCGAAGCTAATCAGTAACAAGCCAAGCATCATAAAAGGGATCTCCTCGACATAAGCGACAAACATTCCCAGCATGCTGATGATGGTGCCAGTGACGATGCCAGAAAGGGTAGTTTTTCGTTTCGTCCAAGTGGCTGTGAGCTTAGAACTCAACGTGCCAGCTAAATAGCAAAGGAAGATTAAAGAGACGACACCAATTGGCAGATAATGAGGTTCGGCAACCAGTCTAAAGCTCATCACTGAATAGAGATTAACAAACAGAGCGAAATTAACCCCACCAATCAGCATAGCGAACCAAAGGGCACGGTTTGACAGGTGTTTGATTAAGGCTCGATTGTGTTGACGAAGCATGCCTCTTTGCGGGGTGAAACGAGTCTGCTTTGGCAATAAATAAGCAACCAGTATAGCGCCAAGCAAAGAGACAATAGCCATAGTGATGACTGCTTCTTGCCAACCAAACGATCCAGTAATGGTGCCACCTACAATACGCCCGGTAATTCCGCCTAATGAGTTAGCAGCAATATAACCGCCAATCGCTTGGCTAAAGGCGCTCTCAGAAAGCTCTTCCACCATGTAAGCGACTGCAACCGAAGCAAACGCCGCCAGAGCTAGTCCCATTAATGCTCTCGCGATCACAAGCATAAGCAACGATTGACTAAACAGCATGATCAAACCGATAAACGGCATCGCCAGTAGCCCAAAAATCATCACATTTCTTCGACCAAATGACTCAGAAGCGACGGCCCATGGGACTAACGAAATCGATAGACCAAGAGTCGAAGCGGCGAAAATCCAGTTCACTTGCGTTTCGCTAACCGAGAAATAATCCGCCATGTAAGGGAGCATCGGCTGGAATAAGTAAAGGTTACAAAACACCAGGAACGAGCCTAGCGCTAGGCTAAAAGTGACACGGCGATAATTTGGGGTGTTGAGTTCAATCATAAGGAATAAGCAAGCCACGGAACAACGAAGATGTGAGCAAAGTATCAGCCTGCTATTGATATATAAAATATATTAAAAATATCGACCTGATACATTTTTGATCTAATGGTGACGACGTGGAATCTAAGCATCTTAAACATTTTGTGGCGGTTGCCGAACATCAGCATTTTACCAAGGCAGCTAAAGCGTTACATATTGCTCAACCTGCGCTGAGTGTCTCGATCAAAAAGCTTGAGCAAAGTTTAGGGGTTGAGTTGTTTCGCAGAGAAGAACGTCAGGTCTCGCTCACGGATGAAGGTGTGGTGCTTTATGATCATGCCAAGCGAGTATTACAACAATTGCAAGACGCTCAATTAGCGATGAATGAGTTAAAAGGGCTAGAAAAAGGCGAAGTTCGTTTAGGCGCTCCGAGTATGATGGGTTCGTATTTCTTCCCTGAGATCTTGATGGCATTCAAGAGTCGCTACCCACACCTTAAGTTGACGTTAATCGATGCCGGCACACGCTCAATCCGGCAAATGCTGCTTGATGGCGAACTCGATATCGGTGTTATTAACGATCATAACGTTCCAGATGATCTCGAAACCGACCAGTTGCTCACGTCAGAAATGGTGGCTGTGGTCTCGAAAGAGCATGAGTTTGCCGCTCAACCATCCGTCACGTTTGATGAGTTCTTCGAACATGAGTTAGTGATGTTTAAATCTGGTTATTTCCATCGCGATTTTATTGAACACAAAGCCAAACAGTGTGACAAAGAGATGCTGTTTTCTTTTGAAACCAATTTATTGCCAATGATCTTAAGCATCGTCAAACATGAGTTTGCCATCACCGCGTTACTAGAGCTAGTTACTCAACATGAGAAAGACGTGGTTGGCATTTCTTTTGAGCCCAAGGTAAAGCTGGATCTCGCACTGGCGTGGCGCAAGGACGGTTATCTTTCTATTGCCGACAAAACCTTTATCGATTTTGTTAAGCAATACGTGTGACTAGGGAATGCAAATATCACACTTTGCTTAATCTCTATCGCACTTTTTAAACAATTACAGTAATTTGGAATTAGCAATCGCAATATATTGAAAGGTAGGGACACCGTTTCATGCAAATTGACATTCAACAGCTTCACTTGGACTTAGGCTCACATGAGCTTGATATTGAGCAATGGACCATCGCAGACAAACAGTCTTGGGGTGTCTTTAGTACCGAAGGCGACATTGGTTCTGCGCTTGGTTGCCTTCTCTGTGGCGAGCTGGCCGCTGACCCTGCATCACTTCAGTTAACCCAAGGTCGTGTCGCTCAAGTCTCTTTGGTGGAGCAGCAGCGTCTGTTGGAAGAAGAAATCGCAAAGGACGAAACGGATTATCTCGATAAGGTGGATAGTGGTACTGCCATTTATGACTTGATCTATGAGCAATGTCAGTCGTCGTCACTGACCGAACAACTGATTGAGCAGCTTGATCTGCAGCACCTTAAGCAAAGTGGTTTTCGAGTGCTTTCTACCGGAGAAACGCGCCGAGTAATGCTTGCAAGAGCGTTGG
The DNA here is from genome assembly GCF_003970385.1 of Vibrio aquaticus. GTDB lineage: Bacteria > Pseudomonadota > Gammaproteobacteria > Enterobacterales > Vibrionaceae > Vibrio > Vibrio aquaticus. Next base: position 78,942 of record NZ_RXZH01000008.1, read on the forward strand.
CGACAGAACCTAATCTGATTGTACTGGATAACCCGTTTACGGGTTTAGATGTTGCTCACCGAGCGGCGTTAGCGGAGTTCTTAACTGAGCTCTCTCAGCGCGTGCAAATGATTGTGACTTTTAACCGTGAAGAAGATATCCCAGAGTGGATAGAACATATTGCTCTGTTCAATCATGGCAAGCTTGAAAGCACGATGAACAAGCACGAGTGGGAATCTCATCCAATTATCAGTCAAATCAAAGCTCAATCTCAGCAGCAGAGTCAGAAAATGATGGAACTGATCCACCGCTACCAGCATTCCCATCACTTTGAAAATCCAGTATTCGAAATACAAAATGGCCGAGTCGAGTACACAGAGAAAACCATTTTTACCGACTTAAACTGGCGGATTGAAAACGGGCAGCATTGGCAGATTAAAGGCCCTAATGGCTGTGGCAAGAGTACCTTGCTTGGTTTGATATTTGGCGATCATCCACAGTGCTATTCTAACGACATTCAGATTTTTGGTAAGCAGCGCGGTAGTGGGGAATCAATCTGGGAGATAAAACAGCACATTGGCATGGTCTCTTCGGCGCTGCATTTACAATACCGCGTTAGTTGCAAAGCGATTGATGTAATTTTGTCAGGGTTTTATGACTCGATTGGTCTCTATCAGCAGCCGAGCAAAAAAGAGAGCATCGTAGCGCGGGAATGGCTTGAGATTTTGCACATGTCAGAACATGCTAATACCTCGTTTAGGCAGCTAGAGTATGGTCAGCAGCGACTGCTTTTGATCGCGCGAGCCATCGTTAAGCAGCCAGCGATACTGATCTTAGATGAGCCGTACCAAGGGCTAGATTATCTTGGTCGTCGCTTGGTCAAAAATACCTTAGAGCTGATAGCGAAAGAAAATTTAAGTCAGCTACTTTATGTCTCTCATTACCAAAAGGATAAACTAGACAGCATCAAGAATGAGGTTGAGTTTATCTATAGTGATGATGTGCAATGTTATAAACCTGAAGTGAGAGTAGGTAAGTGTGATGATTAGCTGCAGTGATTACGATTACATTGAAATAGTATGTATGCATAGATACCCGGTTCGTTTAACGATGAAAGAGGGCGATATTGTTAAAGGCAGAGCACTCGATACCGCTCGTGATGAAGCGAAGCAAGAGTGTGTGATTGTCGCGGTGGATGGGTGTAAGCAGTTCGTGGTACTGGACAGTGTATCAAAGCTTGAGGTGTTAGAAGAGAATCCACACTTTAACGAAAAACGCTTTGATTGATGGTAAGTCACCACATCGTCTTATCTGCCCTAGCTTGAGTTAGGGCTTCCATTCCTTTAGTACAAAACCTGAGAAATTAAGCATTTAGTGCTGTCTTTGTCTGTCTCATAAATAATTAAATCCCATGATATTGCTAGAATCTATAAAATTATTCCGGTAAATAGGATAGTTTTCTATCAATTGATGTCGAAGCATTATTCATACGTACAATGATCCACACAGCTCATCATTATTTTTCCGATCTCACGACAATGTCAGGGGACGACAATGATGACACCGTTATGATCAAACAGACTGACAAGGAACTCAAATGACGATTAAGCCGTTACGTTGGTTATTGCCATTTCTCATATTGGGTGGTTCTTACGCCGCCTATCAAGCCATTGCATCTAGTGGGCCTGAGTCACTAGAAAGTAAACCGCCTAAAGCGTCTCCTGTAGTAAAAGTTTCCAAACTGAGCCCGAGTGATCACAAAGTGGTGATTACTAGCCACGGTGAGCTTCAACCTGTAGAAGTAACACAGTTGTCTGCACAAGTGTCCGGAGAAGTTCTCAGTTGGCACCCTAATTTTGTCGTTGGTGGTATTGTGAAGCGCGGCGAAGTGTTATTTAGCCTTGAAAGCGATAACTACCAAGCGGCGGTACTCCAAGCGGAAGCACAACTGGCCAGTGCTCAAGCTGCGCTAATTGAAGAAAAAGCACGGGCAGAAGTGGCAAAACGTCAGGCGAAAAACCTGCCACAGAAACAGGTAACGGATCTGTACTTACGCAAACCTCAATTATTGAGTGCCGATGCTCAGGTCAAATCTGCTCTGGCATCACTGAAACGGGCGAAACGCGATTTGGAAAACTGCAAAGTAGTCGCGCCTTATGATGCACTTGTGATTGCCAAAGACATTGGTGTTGGCCAGTTCATTTCCGCAGGCGCTCACGTTGCTACGTTAAATAACGTTGAAGCGGGTGAGATCCGTATTCCTATTGCAGGATTCGACAGCGCATTCTTACCGCAAGAGTATGCGGGGCTTCCAGCGCAAGTCACTCAAAGAGGCATTGAAAGCACCCAAAGAGAAGGGGTGATTGACCGTGACCTTGGCGTGATTGATAGCAGCACGCGCATGATCAATATGGTTGTGCGAGTCGAAGATCCTTATGCGATAAAGAGTGCTCAAGCGCCGATGCAGTTTGGTTCTTATGTCGAGGTTCAATTTTCAGGTAAAGAGCTGAAACACATCTATCGCCTGCCACAAGAGCTAGTGAATAACCGCCAAGTGTGGGTCGTTAATAGTGAAAATCAGCTCGAACCAAGAGTGGTGAACGTTCTGCGAGCAGAAAAAGAGTTCATGCTGATTAATCAAGGCTTAAGCGACGAAGACCAGATTGTTCTGACGGTGCCCGAATACCCGCAAACTGGATTACAAGTTGAAATTGCTGTTCAAGACAGCTTAGTCAATAAGTAGAGGCTCAACATGGAAGAATCCAAACAGAAAGGGCTTATCGCTTACTTCGCCAATAATTCCGTGGCGGCCAATTTGATGATGGCCTTCATCCTGATTATTGGTACGGTGAGCTTTTTCTTTATTCAACGTCAGATGTTCCCAAACATTGAAGTCAACTACATCAATGTTAGCGCCCAATATCCAGGCGCGTCACCGCAAGAAATTGAAGAGAGCATACTCATCAAGCTGGAAGAGTCGTTGAAAGATGTCACCGGCATCAAAAAAGCGGTGTCTACAGCCTACCGAGGCAGCGGTAACATCGAACTTGAGATTGGTGTGGATGAAGACATCGACGCCGTACTGGACAAAGTAAAACAAAAGGTTGATGCGGCTTCTAATTTTCCGGATGCGATGGAACCGATTCAGGTTTATCAATATGAGTGGCGACAAGATGTGATCGAAATGGCGCTGGTCGGTGATCGAACCTTGCTTGAGCTCAAGCCGATTGCCAAGCAAATTGAAGATGAGTTGCTTCAACTAAACAATGTCGCTTTGGTGGATCTTGGCGCGCCTGAATATGAGATAGCCATTGAGGTTGAGCCCAGCATTTTACAGAAATACAGCTTAACGTTGAACGATGTCAGTAACGCCATTCAACGCTACTCAGCGAACTATTCTGCCGGTGAAGTTCGCACTAACTCGGGCATGATTTCGGTGCGTATCGAAAACCAATATTACAGCGGCGAGGAGTTTCGCGACATTCCGGTTAAGATAGGGGCGAACGGCGGTAAGGTTTTACTTCAAGACATCGCAACGATCAAAGATGGCTTTACCGAAGACGATCGTTACTTCCGCTATTCCGGTCAAAATGCCATGTACCTGTCGGTTAAGGCAACTAAAGACCAAAACATGGTGACGGTTGCAGAGTCGGTGAAATCCTACCTAGAACAAAAGAACCCAACGTTACCGTCTGACCTTAAGATCAAAACCTTGGTCGATATGACCTACTACCTAAACGCCCGCCTAGACATGATGCTGAAAAACCTGCTTCAAGGTGCGGTATTGGTGGCGTTAATGCTCAGTCTGTTCTTGCGCGTTAAGCTCGCCATGTGGGTGATGGTTGGTCTTCCGGTGTGTTTCTTGGGGGCAGTCATGCTTATGCCAGCCATTGGTGTCAGCATCAACATTGTTTCTCTGTTCGCCTTCATCATGGTTCTGGGGATCGTTGTTGATGATGCCATTGTCATAGGGGAAAGCGCTTACAGTGAAATAGAGAAACATGGAGGTGGTGTCGAGAACGTGGTCCGTGGAGCTAAACGTGTGGCAACACCTGCTACGTTTGGCGTTTTGACGACAATGGCGGTATTTGCACCGTTTTTGATGTCAAAAGGGATAGAGCGCGCCTTCTTCTTTGGTATCGCTTCTATCGTGATTTTGTGTCTTTTCTTTAGCTTGATTGAATCCAAACTGATTCTGCCTTCACACTTGGCACACACTAAGTTTAAGCCCATCAAAAAAGGCAGCTGGCGTGACAGGTTCAACACACGCTTCTTTGGGTTTATTAATGGCCCGTACAAGCAGTTCGTTAAGTGGTGTACCCATTGGCGTTGGAGTGTTTTCACTACCTTTGTTGGTGTGTTGGCGGTAAGTGTTGCTTTGGTTATGGCGAATTATGTTCGTGTTGTGCCATCTCCCAAGGTTCCCCATGACTTTCCTAGCATCAAGCTCGTGATGAACGACAATGTCTCGAGTGAACAAACCATTGAAGCATTGAAGTTGATTGAGTCTACCGTTTTAAGCATTGATGAAAGCATCGAACAAGAGACCGGTCAGAAAATGGTGCGCGATATTCTGACCTTCAGTCAAGGCAGAAAAGAAGGGCGCTTGGTTATCCCGCTGGTGGACGAAGAGTTAAGACCTTTCAATACGTTTGAGTTGGCAAGGCGCTGGCGAGAAAGCATTCCAACCATCCCAGGTTTGAAGATGCTTAACGTCTCAGACAACGTGAATGACGATGAAAAAGGCGATGAATTTGGCTTCTTGCTCTACGGAGGAGACATAGAAAGCCTTAACGCCGCAGGGCGTGATTTGATTCTTGCTTTGCAACAGCAGCAAGGTCTCTTTGATATTTCATCGTCGATCGATTCTGGCAGCCAAGAAGTTTTGTTATCTCTCGCTCCCGTCGCTTATGACCTTGGTTTGGATTTGTTTGATATCGCCACTCAAGTTGGTGGCAGCTTCTATGGCGGTGAGGCTCAGCGTGTGCTCCGTGACGGGGAAGAAATCAAAGTCATGGTGCGTTATCCGAAGTTAACCCGAGAAGCGTTTTCTTCTTTACGCTACGCCATCATCACAACGCCCGAAGGCAAAAAGGTGATGCTTGGCGATGTGGTCGAGATTAACCAGCAGCCAGGAGTGAGCAGTATTCGCCGCGAAGGCGGTTATCGCAGCGTGTATGTTTACGGCTCTATTGATGAAGAGTTAGTTGAACCAAACCAAATTGTCGAGCAAGTGAACAGTGAAATCATCCCGGATATTCTTGCTAATTATTCGGGGGTTAAAAGTGAACTCGGCGGCACTATAGAAGAGCAGCAAGCTCAGCAAAATGAGCAAATCATCTTCTTCATTGCCGGTATGATTATCGTGTATATCCTGCTTGCTGTGCCGCTTAAGAGCTACTCTCAACCCCTGATTATTATGTCGGTGATTCCGTTTAGCTTAACGGGTGCAATTTGGGGACATTACTGGTTTGGTTTGGATCTCAGTATGATGTCGACCTTTGGCTTAATAGCCGCCGCAGGTGTGGTGGTTAATGACTCGCTGGTAATGACCGATTACGTCAACCAAGTGAGAGCAAAGGGAGTGGCGATCAAAGAAGCGGTGATTGAAGCGGGTTGTGCGCGCTTTAGAGCCATCACGCTGACCTCAATTACCACCTTTGTGGGTGTCTTGCCGATCATGTTTGAAACGAGCTTGCAGGCAAGGTTTGTTATTCCAATGGCGGTAGCACTTGGCTTTGCTGTGCTGTTTGCAACCCTGCTGACATTGGTGCTCGTGCCATGTCTATATCTTATGCTTGAGGATATCAAAGGGATGTTTTCGAAGTTAAAAAACCTTCTCACAGGAAAACGAGGTAAAGCCCAAGTGGTGACCTAAACAAGCGATGCCCAAATAACAAGGCCTGAGGAATTTGATACTTCTCAGGCCTTTTTCATTCATGATGAAATCGAGCGTTAGTGACAATTACTTAGCTCTTATACATCTTCTCGAAGTTACCTGGATTCCAGCCAATCATAATGCGGTCACCGATTTTAAGAACAGGCAGCGAGCGAGCACCGATCGCATCTAGCTCTTTACGGCCGCGTTGCATTTTTGCGTTGGTTAGTCTGTACTTGTAACCCTTAGAATCTAAGTAACGCTGTGCATCTTTACAATGTGGGCATTTATCTTTTACGTACAGGACAAGTCGTTTCATGCTAGGTTTCCTAAGGGTTATCTCTGGCGCAGAGTTTAACGAAAAGGCTGTGAATGGCAAGTAGGAATAGGGTAGACTTACGCCCCTTTAGTTGTGCCGTTGGCTCTATTTTCTACTGTGACTATGAATCCGTTACTCCGCTACATTCAAGGCTACCCTGAACATATCCTCACCCCGGTGACTCAAATGATAGAGTCGGGCCGCTTTACCACTTGGTTTGAAAAACGTTACCCAACCAATCACGACATCAAAAGTGAAAAAGCTCTGTTTGAATATACGATGGCGATTAAAAATCGTTATATGAAGAAAACAGCGCCACTAAGTAAAGTCATTTATGACAGCAAGATCCACTTGATCAACAACGCACTCGGTCTGCACACGTATGTGGCTAAAGTTCATGGTGGCAAGATTAAGTCGAAAAACGAAATTCGTATTGCCAGTATCTTCAAGAATGCGCCTGAGCCATTACTGAGAATGCTGGTAGTGCATGAGTTAGCGCACATCAAAGAGAAAGAACACGATAAAGCGTTTTATCAGCTCTGTTGCCACATGGAACCGGATTACCATCAGTTAGAGCTCGATGCTCGTCTATTTATGATTTACCAAGAAATTAATAAGAAAAAGTAGCGTTATGACTCGCCTAAACAAACCTCATCGTCAAAGTAAGCAAACCAAAGATGCCAGCGCCTCAACTATGAAAGTGGTTACGGTTAAAGGTAAAGCGGGCTTACATAAGCGTAACCTACACCAAGGTCGTTATGACTTTACTCAGTTGGTAAAAGCACTCCCAGAGCTACAAAAGCACGTTATTAAGAACCCGAAAGGGGATGCGAGCATTAACTTTTCCGATCCTTTAGCGGTCAAGTTACTGAATAAAGCATTGCTTGCTCATCATTACAACGTCACGTCTTGGGATATTCCTGAAGGCTATTTATGTCCGCCAATTCCGGGAAGAGCTGACTACATTCATCGTTTAGCAGAGTTGTTAAGCAGTGAAAGTTCCTCACTTAAGCATAATCAAGTAAAAGCATTGGATGTCGGTGTGGGCGCGAACTGTATTTATCCTATTGTAGGGGCAACGGAATATGGTTGGCAGTACATCGGTGCCGATGTTGACGCCGTGTCTGTCGATAACTCGAATAAGATAGCCCAAGATAATAGTGTATTAACGGGGCGTGTTGAGTGCCGCTTACAGGCCGATAGTCGCCATTTCTTCAAAGGTATTATTCAGCCAAACGAGTATTATGACGTAACGACGTGTAACCCGCCGTTCCATAAGTCGCTTCAAGACGCGCAGCAAGGGACGGAGCGTAAGCTCAACAACCTAGCGGCGAATAAGAATAAACGTAATCAAGCTGAGCAGAAATCGAAGCCAGCAAAGTCACCTATACTTAACTTTGGTGGTCAAAAAGCTGAGCTTTGGTGTCCGGGTGGTGAAGCGACATTTATTAAGAATATGGCGTTTGAGAGCCGAGATTTCGCTAAACAGGTACTGTGGTTCTCAACGTTGATCTCTAAGAAAGAAAACGTTCGTTGGATGCGCAAGAACTTAGAGAAAGCGGGTGCTACTGAAATGCGAATTGTAGAGATGAGCCAAGGACAAAAGGTGAGTCGCTTTGTTGCGTGGACGTTCAAAACAGAAAATGAACGCCAACAGTGGTTAAAGGTAAAACGCTAACGGTTTGATACGGAGGGGGTATGGAGTTTGAAATCTATATGCCCTGCGAGCCAGTTTGGATTTGCGATAGCTTTCTGGCTCTGTTCACTGTGTTAGGCGTACTTGGTCTAGCGGGTTTTATCTACATTCTTTATAAAGAACACCGCCGCATTCATCGTAAAAGCAGTAACAAACGTAGCGGCAAGCGTTAGCCCATCAGTTCTAGCTTCTTCTGATATTTCTTCTCCAATGCTTTGTTACCTGCTTTGCCCTCTAAATCTATCAGCAATTGTAACGATGGCTTTTGCACACCATAGCGCTTATGGAAGTTCATCAAACGGATTCTTGCATCAGTATACTGACCGTTTTCAATCTCAAGTTTTGCTAAGTTAAGTAACGAGCGCGGACGATAAGGATCATGGTCTAATGCGCGGTCGAAGTATTGCTTCGCTTTCTCTTTTTCACCTGATTTCAGTGAGCATAGCGCGGCATTTTCATAGCTAGCAGAGATAAGGTAATAATAAGGCTGATTGATGGCTTTATTGAAGTACTGATCGGCCTGTTCGTAGCGTTCATGCTTACAAAGGAACGTACCGTAGTTGTTGAGTACATTACCGTTTTTCGGGTGTTGTCTTAGTGCGGTTTTATAGAGCTTTTCTGCTGACTTTTCTTCACCCACCTGCTCAAAGTAGTGCGCGAGTGAAAGCTGCGCTCGATAGTATTTCGAATCGTGTTCTAAGGCTTTTTCTAAGTTTTCTCGCGCTTTGAGCATATTGCCTTGTTCAAGATAACCGATGCCGAGCTCAATACGGGCCTCGGCTTGTTCTCTTGAGCTAGCAGTGAGCGTGTTACTTGATGTCGCTTCTACAGTCACACAACCGGAAACGAGAAGGGGCAGAGAAAGAAGCAGTAGACGCATAGTTCCAACAAAGGTTATGAATGAATTATCTATATAACCTACTTAGCTAGCCTTGATGAGAAGCCAAGAAAAAGTATGCGACAGGTTTGGCATTTCCCAATGTTTTGAGAGAGATAAAACAAAAGGGGAGCTTGGTAATAAAGCTCCCCTTTAAAGGCGAATGGATGATGTTAGTCGTCTTTGGTGAAGTTAGCTTCGCTGAACTTATCAAGATCGTATGGCGTTTGCTGGTAAACGCAGTAGTTCAGCCAGTTAGAAAACAGTAAATGTCCGTGACTACGCCAGCTCGCTGATGGCGGATTATCAGGATTATTGTTCGGGTAGTAGTTCACTGGAATCGACGGTTCCATACCTTCACCTAAATCACGCACGTATTCATTGTGAAGAGTGTGTGAGTCATATTCAGGGTGTCCGGTTACAAATACATTACGCTTATCTTTGGTTGAGGCAAGGTAGACACCAGCAACGTCAGAAGTGGCAAGAATGTCCAAGTCTGTGTGCTGTTCTAAATACTCTGGTGAGAAGTCAGCGTAACGGCTATGCGGTGCTAAGAAAGTGTCATCGAAACCACGTAAAACAGGGTGGTAAGGTTGATGAATCTTATGATTATAAACGCCAGACAGCTTTTCTTTACGGGTGCGTTTAGGTAAATCGTAAAGCAGTTTCAAGCCAGCTTGCGCAGCCCAACACACATATAGCGTTGAGGTCACGTGCTCCTTCGCCCAGTTCATGATGGTTTGCAGGTGCTCCCAATAAATCACATCTTCAAATTGAACTAAACCCAGTGGCGCGCCCGTGATGATAAGGCCATCGAAATTGCGTCCTTTGACCATTTCGAATTGACGGTAGAAGTTATCAAGGTGCTCGGTTGGGGTATTTTTGCTTGGGCGGTCGTCAATACGCAGCAGCTCGATGTCGACTTGTAGCGGGCTATTAGATAGCAGACGTAAGAATTGAGTTTCCGTCTCAATTTTCTTCGGCATAAGATTGAGGATCAGAACCTTAAGCGGACGAATTTCCTGTGTAGAAGCACGAGATTCAGGCATGATGAAGATGTTCTCAGTGCGTAATACGTCAGATGCAGGTAGTTGATCGGGGATCTTAATTGGCACAGCTTACTCCCTAAGCGTTATTGTGGACGTCTATACTTCCAAACTTAACCCAATCAGAATGAGATGTCGATAGCAATCTTGGTCTGATCTGTATTAAGATCTGCCCATCATGCTCAATCCAACTCAATTATGGCTTTCACTCTTACTCTCATTCGAGGACTTCCCGGCTCGGGAAAAAGTACCTTAGCGAAAACGCTACCGGCTCAGCATTTCGAAGCAGATATGTATTTTATCAATGAGCAGGGTGAGTACGTCTATCAAGCCGATAGGATTACCGCAGCGCACGAATGGTGCCAATCGAGTGTGGAGCAGGCCCTAGCTCAGCGCCAAAGTGTCGTGGTGTCGAATACGTTCGTCAGGCGTTGGGAAATTGTACCTTACCTTAAAATAGCGCAACGCTATGGCGCCAAGTTTGAGGTGATTGAGTGTCATAAGCAGTACGGCAACATCCACGGAGTTGGCCCTGCTGTAATCGCAAAAATGAAAAAACGGTGGCAAGAATGGCGAAACGCAGTCCAGTTGTAGAAATGGTCTCTTACGGGATCTACAAAGAGTGGGATTCTCGCTCAAAAGAACTGCCTAAAATCGTCGACTTTACGACTAAGGTTCCGGCGGATGAAGAGATTGAATTTGGCTATATCGTTAACATCAAAAAAGCCAAAGGGGAGGTGATTGAGTTCTGCATTGATCACCCAGGTGTTAAAGGCAAAAAGGGTCAAATCCTCGAACCGTTCACAGGAGAACTGCATGTTGGCAGTAACGATTGGGACTTCTATCTTGGCGATACTATTCAGCTGCTTGACCCGATTGACGGGTTTGAGTCCAACATCGGTAAATGGCGCATGACGATTCAGTTGGGCAACAAGGTCATATCAGACAAGACCTTTGATGTCTTTGCTCGTGATGAAGGGGAGTTTTGGAAACGCAGAGGTTTCTAAATTTCGAGCGTTACTCTTCTTAACGTCCTAATAAGCATTGTTAAATTAAGGTATAAACAATAAAGGCTGGTGATTCACCAGCCTTTTTACTTCATATCGCTTTAGTTCTTTAATACCTTAGCTTTTCATGTTTTTACTTTGAGTATGCCAAGCAAGCATCGTCCAAACTATCGCTTGTCCCCACAGTAAGGTGTACTGCCCGGCAACGGCGCTCCAATCTCCGCCCATTTGGTTCAGTGTTAAGAAACCTTGAATCGCAGGGGTACTAGGAAACAGAGTCGAAAGCCAAATCATAGGTGGAGGAATAGACTCTAATGGCCAAATAAATCCAGCACTGAATACCAACGGCATTGAGCTAATTAACACCACTAATGTGACCAATTCTCGGCGCGGTGTAACATTACCTAGCCAAATCCCAATCGCTGACGAGGCAATGAGAAATGGTAGCAGCAGAGCCAATAGATCATTGATGCTCGCCAGCTGACTCACGCCATGCATGGTAAAGCTTGCGCCGAAATAGTAGCAACTTAAGAAATAGTAGATAGCCACAAGCACAGCAGTTCGAGCACCAATCAAGCGCAGCGGTGATACGCGATTCCAATATCCAGAGCCATGTTTTTGTGTTCCACCAATTAGACCTGCCGCCATGGCTAAGGTTTGCTGAAGGATCAACACAAATACTGCAGGCACGACATAATCGACATAGCCCATTCTCGGGTTAAAGGTAGGTTTAAGGTTTAGCTTGGTCGCTGCATATTGCTCACTGGCAAGCGACAGAGGTTGGCCATCAATCACCAATTTAGCCACCGTAGTTTGAGCAGCTAATGTCCCTCCCGCTTGAGCCAAACCCTCTACAATGGTGCCGTAGACCAAGAAGTAGGAAGCATCACCTGCGTAAGAAAGGGTTGGGCTTTTCCCCAACATTAAATCTTTATAGAAATGCTCAGGTATCACCAATATTCCACTGACTTCCCCAGACAAGAACGCGTCTTTTGCGTCTGTGATAGTACTGTCTCGCTGACCAACTTTGACTTGTGGGGTGGCATCGACCATGCGTTCAAGCTGATAACTGGTTTGGCTTTTATCGAGGTTCACCACACTGATCTCTTGCTCTCTCGGTGTCTGATGACTGTACGGGAGAGGGTAGAGAAACGAGTAAAATAACACACCGCCAAAAACGGTTAAGACGACAACTGGGTTGGTCAGAAGTGCTTTGAATTCTGCTTTGAGTAATTCGACAATGTTCATTGAATTACCTCTTTGTTCAGATGCTTCTTGATAAGAACCACGGTAAGTATGATAGGAATTACATAGCCAATCATAGGTACTAGGTGCTTAAACGAGGTGATCCAAGGTTGACCGTAGCTGACCTGACTCACCTGAACCTCAATATAGTGGCTAATAGGCAATAGGCTACGCCAAAACTGAGCCAAAGAGCCCATGTCAGTCACTGGGAACGTAATCCCCATGAAGGCAAAACTTGGAGCCGTAAACGCACCGGCAAAGCTCATGGCTCGCGCTGCATCAAGAGTAAGAAAGAAGAAGACACATCCCATGATCATACATGCTGCAATCGTAATGAACTGCGCAGCGGCAAGGGTGATGAAGCTGCCATTCATTGGCCACTCAAAGCCCAGATAAAACCAGCATAAGAAGCCAAAACCTTGTAACGCAAACACCCAATAATAAGGCGCTAGCGTGTTGATCAAGCTCTTAATCGGATGTTGAGCCAGCCAAGGGGACAACTGACGGTCTCTTAAGTTAGCAGACAGAATTAAAATGGTTCCAACGACAATAACAATTTGCCAAAGCGCTGGAATGATCGCAGAAACCAGAAACTGAGCGTAATTGGAGTTTTTGTTAAACAGCGGTGTAATCTGAGTTCGAACGGGAACAGCGTTGCCCATGGCAGAAAGCAGGGTACTGTTGCCGGAAGCGAGCCCTTTCATCGTGCTGATTTCGGCATTAAATGTGCCTTGAGCTTGCAAGAAGGCGGAGTTAATCAATTTACCGACCAAGATCATTTGGCTGTTGTAAAACACACTGACCTGCGGAACCAACTGCTTGTAAGTGTCTTGTTCAAACTGGCTTGGGATAACGGCGTAAGCGTAGACATCACCACTAACAAGCGCCTGTTTCGCTTCATCAACGCTATTAAACTTGGTGACCACCGACATGGTTGGCGTCGCATCATAATAACGAGTTAGCTTATTGGACAAGGCGCTATTGGAAAAGTCGACCACGCCAATCGGCAGATCACGGGCAATACCTTGTGAAAATATTGCCCAAATCATCACGGCCAACAGCAGTGGGATCCACGTTAAGCTCGAAAGCAGCCATTTGTCTCGCCGAACAATCTCTAGCTGTGAAATTGGGTGAGTTTGCATAACCAATTCGCTTAGTTGAGTTCAACAGATAGGCTCATACCCATTCGTAGGTCATTTTGCGGTTGAGTAGGACGAGCTTCCACTTCAAATGTGCGTAGGTCGAAGCCTTGCGAAGCGTCAGTTGAGCGCCAAGTAGCAAAGTCACCCATAACGGCAATGTGGCTCACAGTAAACTCAACCTCTTTATCTAGCGCTGGAAGGTAAGCGGTAAAAGCCTGGCCTTTGTTGAAGTATTTAAGCTGGTCTTCACGCACATTGAGCATCGCCCAAGAGTCTTTAGTATCGACCACGGTAACAACCGGGAAGCCTTGTGGTGCAAGCTCACCACTTTGAAGGAGAACCTGAGAAACCTCTCCATTAAACCAACTTTTGATAGTGGTATCTTCTGCGTACGCTTCCACTTCGGCTACCGCGCCAGCTGCCATGCGAGCTTTCTCAGCCGCTGCTAACTTGGTTTCACTACGTGCGCCTTCTTGCGCCATGTTATACATTTGCAGTGCAGCGCTCTCGGTGTATCTTGCCGCTTCCCACTGGGTTTTGGCTTCATCACGTTTTTGCTCAGCAACGACTCCCTCTGTGTAGAGGTTGTTCACTCGAAGGTAGGTTTTCTCCATTAGTGATGCAGCCGCTTTTGCTTTTAGCCATTGATCTTTAGCCGCTTGAATTTGTTGGCTACGAGCGCCTTTTTCTGCTTCAAGTGCGAGTGCGCCTGCGGCTTTTTCACCGGCTTTCGCTTGTTCTAATTTCGCTTCAATCTCTGGGCTGTGAAGTGTAAAAATAAGGTCGCCTTGTTCAACCTCATCGCCCTTACGGACAAGCACTTGGTCGATACGCCCCGGTACTTTAGATGAAATGCTGTATTGTTGAGATTCGATCTGCCCTTGTAGGCGAATCGGTTGTGGTTGGTAAGCTTGGTAGAAGCTGTAGCCGACCCAAGATGCAATGCCAATAGCTGCGGCGCTCAAAATAAGTGATTTTGCGTTTTTCATCTTAGATCCTTATAAACTCTTCACGTTAATTGCGTTGTGTTGGTATTGGCTGAAACTGTTCATCTCGTTGGAAAGGGCCAACAGCTTAGATAATGAGATGAGGTAGTTGAAACTTGCGGCCGCCTTTTGGGTTTGTACGCTGGCAATATAGAGCTGCGCATCCACCACATCCGTTGATGTTGATAAACCTTGGCTAAACGCCTTTTGTCTTAACTTAAGATTCTCTTTCGCAAGGGCAATGCTCGATTCTAAACCTTGCACTTCTTCTTGCGCTTGCTGCGCTTCCAAATAGGTTTTATGTACTAGGATGGATAAATCCTGCTTCGCTTGCGCTTTTAGGTAACGCACTTGAGAAACGGCGCTGTGTGCGGCTTTAACTTGTTCGCTACGACCACTGTTTTCGATTAGAGGAATGTTTACACCCACGCCTACTAACCAATCCGGTTTCATCTGGCTCGCTAAAGAGTCATCTTCATGAAGGCTGTAATCACCATAGAGATAAACCTCTGGGTAGTACTTGCCTTTTTCTGCTGCAATCAGGCTTGATGCTTGTTTTTCTTTTGCATCAAGTAGTGCCAAGCCAGGGTAGGTTGCCAATGTTCGTTCAACGAAAATGCTTTGGTCGGGTAGGTTTTGGTTGATGAACAAGCTATCAGCAGGTTCTACAGTATCGGTTTGGCTAAGAATTTGTGTCAACGCCGATTGAGCAATGTCGAGGCTTTTCTCCGCTTTCTTACGTTCGATAGTCGCTTTGTCTAATGCCGATTCCGCTTGTAGGCGCTCGACTCGTGCGATCTGACCTTGTTGCTCGAGCTTAAGGGCATTGTCTCTGTGTTGAGTTAGGCCTTGTTCAACCAATTGACGAGTCTGAACCACTTCTTTCGCGAGCAGTACGGAGAAGTAATATTTGCTCAAGTCCTCGAAACGGGCTTGAGTTTCCATTGCGAGTTCGCTCTGCGCTTGTTCTTTTTTGCCTTCGGCTGCAGATTGCGCGGCATTGATACGACCACCGGTGAAGATAGGCCAAATAGCACGAATGGAAGAAGTGAAGATGTCACGTTCAGAAATGGTCGACGTGATGCCGCCAAGCTCTCCAAGAATGGGATTGAGTATAGGCCCTAAATTAGGAAGCGGCTGACCGGTACTTTCAAATAGCTGCTGCCCTGAAACGGTCACGTCGGTATCTAAGCGAGTGTAATTTGCACCAATTGAAACAGACGGGAGATTAAGGTTATCGGTCGCACTTTCTAAATGTTGATAACGTTCAACATTGGATCGTTGAGCCGCTAGAGAATTGTTTTCTTGAAGCAGAACCTGCCAAGCTTGGTCAAAGCTGACTGGGGCTGAGTAAACAAAAGGAGAGGCGAAACTGATACAACCCATGAGTACCGCAAGTGGACGCAATGACATCTCAATGTTCCTGAACTGTTAAAAATTAGAGTTTATACTCTAATGGTATTTAGTACAACAGAACGCCAGCGGTCTAGAGCTAAAAATGGATAGATCAAAAAAGGGGCCACAAAGGCCCCAAATACATAGGAATGTAAATCGACTATTGCTCGACCTTAGTAGGAGTCGGCTTTAGCTTTTGGAACAGCTTTACAAATATTGGGCTAAACAGCACCAGTACAGCCAAAATGGTGAATGTCATTGTGATTGGGCGCTCCCACAAGAAGCTCAGTTCACCATCACTGATCATTAGTGCTCGACGAAGGTTCTCTTCCATCAGGCCACCGAGGATGAAACCAAGCAATAATGGAGCAAGTGGGAAGTTCGCCAATCTAAGTGCTATCGCGGCCATCGCAATCAATAGCATGATGAACACATCCATAGTATTGAACGATACCAAGTACACGCCTGTGATAGAGAAGAACAGAATCATAGGAAGTAAGACAGTACGTGGCACTGCTAATAGCTTCGAGATGTATGGAATCAGCGGTAGGTTCAAGATAACCAATACGATGTTACCAAAGTACATAGAAATGATGACTGACCAAAAGACATCTGGGTGTTCAACGAACAGGCGAGGGCCTGGTTGAATACCGTAAGCTATCAAAGCACCAAGCATGATGGCTGTTGTACCAGAACCCGGAATACCAAGGGTTAGTAGAGGAACAAACGAACCGCTCGACGCTGCGTTGTTTGCAGACTCAGGAGCAACAAGACCACGAATACTGCCTTTACCGAACTGTTCTTTTTTCTCTTTTGGAGCAAGGTTACGTTCCATACCGTAACTTAAGAAAGCGGCGATAGTTGCGCCTGCGCCCGGCAGTACCCCAGTGAAGAAACCAAGGATCGAAGAACGGATTGAGACAGGTGCGACTTCCTTTATCTCTTCTTTGGTGACTTTCATGCTACCAATGTCGCTCATTTTGCTCTGTTCATCAGAGCGAGTGTCTTGTTCTGGCTTCAAAATGCCCATCAAGGTCTCACCCAAAGCGAACGTTGCCATAGCAAGGAGTAGGAAGCTAAAGCCATCCATTAGGTCGGTTAGACCAAAGGTAAATCGTTCAACGCCGACACCTTTATCAATACCCACTGTTGAAAGCATCAAGCCAAGAATTGTCATCATCCATGCTTTAATGACCTGACCTGGTCCGGCAAAGGCGGCTACAGCAGATAAACCAAGAAGCATTAGGGCAAAGTAATCTGAAGATTGGAAGCTCAGTGATACGCTCGCAAGGGCAGGGGCTGCGATAAGTAGCATGATCGCAGACAGCGTACCACCGGTGAACGATGAGTAAGCCGCTAATGCTAGTGCTTTACCCGCTTGACCTTTTTGCGCCATCGGGTAACCGTCAAACGCCGTCACTACCGTAGAAGAACAGCCCGGAGCGTTGATTAGGATAGAAGAAGTAGAACCACCAAAAACGGCGCCATAGTACACACCTGCCATTAGGATTAAACCAGATGATGGATCCAAGCCATAAGTAATTGGGATCATCAGTGCGATGGCTGAAATAGGGCCTAGACCCGGCAACATACCAATGAAGGTGCCTACGAAACAACCAACGACCACCATCATGATGTTCATTGGCATAATTGCGGTAGATAGGCCTTGTAAGATTCCGTCTAACATAATGTCATTTCCCTTAAAATTACGACCAGATGGTGAAAATAACACCAGGCTCTAGGTAGATATCTAAGCCTTGGGTAAGAAGAAGATAGAAGGCGAGTACAAACGGGAACGATGCACCGAATAGAACGGCTTTGCGTCTTTCGCCCAATAAGTAAAAACCCGCTAATAGGAATAAGCTTGTTGCAATAACAAAACCGAGGTAGGTAAGCCCGACGCCGTACAATGCCATTAGTACTAGGAAACCGGTTAGGAGCTTCCAGTTGAATTCAACAACCGCACCACTTTTAACGTCAGGTTGGCCTGTCACAAGTAGCAATAAAGAAAGCCCAATTCCGATGAACGTCAGAAGTGTAGGTAACGTTCTTGCAGTAAAGGGTTCATATTCGTCTCCGGGGAACAATGGGATCTGAGACGTTTGGTAGCCATAGCAAAGGCAGACAAGCAAAAAAATCATTGCTCCGACACGGTCGCGGCAGAGGAGATTTTCCTTGGTAAAGAAACGTCCATTGTTAAGAGAGTTCGTTGGCAAGTCCGACATATCCAACTCCATGTGACAGGTAATAAATAAAAAGGCCGTACACGAGGGTTAATGAGCATGTTTCACTAACAATAAGCCATTAGCTGCTAGTCAAAGGCTTAGCTGTTCATAAACAAACAGAGGAGATTGTGGTGTTAGCTCGTGTACGGCGAAAAGGGGCAATACCAATCAGCCATTACTCTGGGGAGATTGGTGTGAGGGCGGTGCAAGTCGCCCTCAACTTATTTGCAGGAAATTACTTCAAGAAGCCTAGCTCACGCATTAGGTCGCCCATTTGCTTCTCTTGATCTTCTAGGAAAGCGTAGAAGTCTTTGTCCGCTTTGTAGTTGTCAATCCATCCATTGCGGTCACGCACGACTTGCCACTCATCGGTGTTGTACATCTTAGTCAGCGCCGTGTTCCACTCATTGATTTTCTCTTGGCTCGCACCTGGCGCTGCAAAGAATCCGCGCCAGTTTGCAAATACCGTTTCGTTACCGTATTCAGTTAGCGTCGGGATGTCTGGTGCTGCATCTAAGCGCTTAGGTGCCGTAACTGCAAGGATCTTAACCTGACCTGATTTCGACATTTCTAGCACTTCGCCAAGACCTGTCGAAAGAAGCTGAGTTTCACCGGAAAGGAGCGCTGCCATCGCTTTACCGCCCGCATCGTAGGCAATGTAGCGAACTTTCTTCGCATCAAAACCTTCACCTTTAAATGCCGCTGCTACCACAAGGTGGTCCATGCTGCCACGAGCCGAGCCGCCAGCAATTTTCACTTTACGTGGGTTCGCTTCGAATTCTTTTACAACGTCTTCCCAAGTATCGTACTTAGAATCAACCGACGTTACGATTGCACCGTAGTCTGCAATCGTTGCTGCTACAGGTGTTAGGTCACGGAAAGATTGAGGGAAGATACCGGTTAGGGAGCGAACAACGATAGGCGTAGAGTTCACCATCAAAGTGTCTTCTTGGCGTTCTGCTGTTTCGATAAGGTGAGCAATTGCTTTACCGCCGCCGCCACCCGAAAGGTTTTGGAAAGAGACATTTTCAACGATATCGGATTTCACCAATACGTCACCCGTTCCACGAGCAGTCATGTCCCAACCGCCGCCTGCACCACCTGGGATTAAGAAGTGGATTTTTTCAACGTCAGCGGCCATTGCGCTGAATGAAAATGACGCTGCAATAATTGAAGCGGCCAGTGTCGGTTTGAATGCCTTAAACATGATTCACGTTCCTTATGTAGGTGTACATTCTTCATTGAAAATGTACTTATCATTATGAATTTACTATCACCAAGGGAGGGAGCTTGTTGATAGATAGGATTAAGGTTAATGGGTTGTTACATAACTGTCTCTAATACGCTAATAAAAACAATATTGAGCATTCTGGTGGTTTTGTTCATAAAGTTCACGGTTGTGAACTGACTGTTTTCAGAAGAGGTAAGGTTTTGAAAGTAGATGAGATAATGTACTGATAGCGCGCAGGCAATCCTTGGGTGACGGGTGTTCTCCCTTGTTTGAAAAAGTCTAATGTATTTTGAAAGTTAAAAGGATGTTCGTAGAAAATGGAATGGATGCTAACGCCAAAAGAAAAGTAATCTTCAACGGGCGAAATTCTGCCTTGCCTCAGATGCGCCTTGGGTGAGCTGAACATAGGAGAGATTGAGCTGTACATTTGTTGATCGTAGCGTTCACCAATCGGAAGCACGCTGCCCATGTCAATCAACCTAGCTTTTCCATCAGGGGTAAGGAGTAGGTTGGCGGGTTTAACATCACCGTGAATATAGCCCGTTTGATGAAGGGAATAGAGCGCGCTTTCAAACGCACGAAGCACACAGTTTTGATTTAGGTTCCACACCTTTGGCTCAGTCAGTGGGCTGCCTTTTTGAAATTGTGTCAACAGCCACATCTGGTTGTTGTTACGACCAGATTGAATATAGGTCGGCCAATAAGGACTGGCGTGGCGCTTTAGAAACTCTATTTCATTGGCCAATTGAGCGTGGCCAATCTTGGTATGCGCCACTTTAAGTGTGACGTTGCCAACATCGTTACCATGACAATGAAGAACGTTGGTCGACAGTTCAGAGCAGACGGTGAGGCCAAGTTGTTCAATAATAGCAGCGTATCGCCGTTCAGGCGTTAACTGTTCAGCGATACGCGCCATAGATTAAATACTTCCCGGTAAAGAAAACGCAGAGAAGAAGTTCGGTACGAAGGGGTTATTTTGCCCTTGCGTTTTAATATCTAGCTCAACATTACTGTCTTTAAACGAGAACTTCACTTGCGTTGTTTGGGAAGTAGCAGAGACAACATGAGGAGTGAGTAGCCTGAACCAAGCCCAGTTACCGCTGAATGTTTCATTCGCAATTTGCTCTCCTTGAGCGACAAGTTTAAAGCTAATGGTGTCTTTGCTTAGGTCGGTCGCCGACCAAGATTGTTTACTCCATAGGCGAGGCCCATGACGATAACTGAACAGCGCTTTATCTGCATCAATTGAGAACTGGGTTAAGTTGGCACTCATCTCTTGAGCCTTTAACTGAAACTCTAGCGACAAACTTTGCGGATCATTCAAAAACAGCGCATTGCGAATATCTTCTGCTTTGCTGATCATTTGCCATACGTTCGGGTCTAAAGCTAGGCCGGTGTTCGGAAGTAACCCCGGCAAGAAAGGGGAACGCTCATCAGTGATAAACCCTTTCAGTTTTGTCTTATAGAAAGTATCGAGTATGCCGTTGCTTTGGAAAAAGCTCTTCACATCACTCGTAGACGCATCTAACGAGGAACCGCCTTTAAACGGATAATAAGCAGCAATGGTATTTTCATACGTTTGGAACACTTCGGTTTGCCAAGCGCTATTCAGATACTCATGGGCAAGTTGCATGACCATTTCATTCGTTTGTTGAGTCACGCCTTGGATGATCTGTGTCGAAATAGCCGGCTGACCTGACATAGAGGCTGCCAAATCTGAAACAGGATTACCTACCTTAAGTTCAGCGGTTAAGGTGTTGTACGCGACTTGCTGAGGTTGAGCTGCGCTGTAAAACTTGTCTAACCAAGTTTCGAGAGCAGTAAACTGACCAAGTAATGTATCAATAGGTTTTGCGTCTTGGTTAGCTGCTCTCACTTGCTGGTGGTATGGCATAAAGGCGATATAGATTTGTCGCGCGGTTTCCTTTTTCTCGACGTCTTGCTGCGGAGGTGGCGCATTCTCATCGCTTTCCACTTTTGGTACTTCGATCTCAAGTGATGTGTATTTACTGATCGTTGTATAGAGCTGAGCGAGAGGATTATTCGATGCTGTGGTCAGTACCGATAAGGTCGACTTGAGCTGGTCCGGCGAATCATTAGTGTTCACTTCAACACCGTTGATAAAGTCACGCCAGTAATTGATGTAGTCAGCTTGATACATCTGCTTTAGATCGCGGCTCACGCGGTACATTTCTAGAGCACTTGGCGAGTTTCCAGCCACACCTTCGTAAGCTTTGAGCGCTTCGTGGAGTAACGGTGACTCGACTGACAGGTCCAGTTCGTTAAATCCTGATGGTGTGAACAAGTAAGGAACGAGATAGCCCGCATAGTTAGGTGAAAAACTTAACAGTTGTGCAAAGTTTTCCCCAAGCTCTGGTCGAATATCAATACGCTTAGAATAGGTTGATGAATTAATGATGTGCTCGTAGAGCAAAGTTTCGATGCCGGTTTGATTGATGACCTTTTTCGCCAAGCTTTCAAGATCAAAATTAGGTTTAGTCGGCACCAAGTCTTGGGCGAATACATCATCTAGCAGCACTTTTAATTGGGCTAGGCTCACACTGTCAGCTTCACCTTGGTCACGAAGTGAAGAAATGAAATACAGCTTGAGCTCTTCAATGTTGGTTCTGTTTTGATTAAACAACAAACGGTAGTTGTTTAGCAGGGATAACGTTTGTGATTGGTCTTCGAGGTTGACGTAAACAAACAGATCCTTTTCGAGCGTTTTCTCCATAGAAGGGATCAGCACTTTTTCTAACTCATTAAAGTACGCATCTTCGACTTCTTGCTTAATGCTGGAACTCGGCATAAATGGCAAGGTGTACCAAGGGTCTGGTCTTAAGTAGAGGCTATAAATCCGATTTAGTGAGTATAAGTTAGGGATGTTTTCACCCATATTTTCTATATCATACGGAGCGGCGGAGACAGACTCTTTATAGTGCTCCAACATGCTATCTGCACGAGCCTCTCGCGCGTTTTGATAATCGAAATCGAGCTTCAATATCGTGAGAATCGCAACAAGAGTGACAGCGCAAAATATAGTGTAAGCGCCTTGCCAAAACAGCAGCATATTCTCTTTGCGGCGATTGACACCCACCAACTCATGTTCATTCAACACTACGTGACTCATAAGGTGCTGAGCAAACAGAGACTGATTGACCGGCATTTGCTGTTGTTGCTGGAATCGTTCGTTGCCTAAAGAGTCATTGACCACATTCGCTAATAAGTCATATTGCGTGTCGTTTGAACCGCTATGGGTAAAATAGAATCCACGGAAATTGAGGCCATTATTCAGCTGGTCTCCACGGAACAATCGTTGTAAAAAATGCCATAAAGACTGCTTGAGCAAACCAAATTGATACGGGGCCGCGCAGATCGAATTACGAAACTCTTGATTTAACTGCGAGGAAAGCGCACTGCCTGTTGTGGCAATCAGTTGTCCAATCAGATGGTCATACTCTTCATTGAACCAATCGGCATCAACACCACCGTTTTTCATCACAGGGGCGGTTGCGCCGAAAACTTCATTGCGTTTGGATTCATCAAATGCGGAAAAGAACTGGCAGAAGTCGTTGATCTGGCCCATTTGGGTGATGACGTTATAGATGGGTAAATCTAATCCCAAAGCGTCATTGAAGGTTTTTATGGTCGACTTCGTCTGA
Organism: Vibrio aquaticus; assembly: GCF_003970385.1. Lineage (GTDB taxonomy): Bacteria > Pseudomonadota > Gammaproteobacteria > Enterobacterales > Vibrionaceae > Vibrio > Vibrio aquaticus. The sequence continues at coordinate 101,630 of NZ_RXZH01000008.1, forward strand.
TCAGCTTTTTGGGTCAGCAGTTCTTGGTTCTCTAAAAGCATAGAGACTTCAGTAGTGAGCAAAATACCGTTAGCAGCTTGTCTTGGTCGCCATTTGTTTAAGCACTTACATAAGGTTTTAAGGTAGGCTGGTTGTTGGTCTTCACCCATGCTAAGGGAGATAAGAATGGAGTGCTCACTGAGCCAGAAAAGAATAGGAAACTCGATATCGTTACCGAAGTCATCGAGCTTATAGGCCTCGTATCCCATTTGGGTAATGATGCTTTTATCTTTATTTGGGTCGTCACTCAGCATCAGGTAGATAGGTTGGTCATAACGACTATTCAAACGCTTTTTACGCTTTTGAACGTTCAACATGCGCTTGAAATGCAGGGCGAGCAATTTACTGCGCTTTTGAATCAACAGGTTTTGTTGATTGGTCGTAGCGCTTTTGGTTTTTCGTTGCATTAACCAATAGGTAAGTAAGCCAAGTAGAATGCCAGTTAAAAGCGTTGAAACAATGCCGGCAACCCAGTGATCTGGGTAGCCAAGTAACCAAGTCAGAATGCCACCAATAGTTAGCGTGATAAAGGTGATAGCCGTAGCCCAAATTAGGCTGCGTTTGTTGCTTTTTGGCTTAGAGGATTTGCTTTCACTCATCGATTATTGGGCCTCTTTATTATCATTTTTAGTAGAGTGGGTGTTTCTGACGATGATAGGTGTAATGCTGTCGTTCTCTGCGTACCACTTCTTGATCTCAGTCGCTTGAGCTGACGAATTACTGCGAACAATGACGCGATAGTAGGATTCAAATTCATCGATCACTGGTTCGTATTTAGATGGCGACAGGTTGGCCACAAAGCGAGTTGCATTGTCATTGCTTTTGAAAGTAGCCAACTGCACTAACCATGACGATTGGCTAGTTGCGAGGTTCGCTGGTGGGGTTGCGCTCACCATCTCAACTTTGCTGGCTTTTTTTGGTAAAGAGTCGAGATCCGCATCGTCACTGATGAAGATAATATCATTGACTTCGCCAGACAAAATGTAGCGAGTGCTAAAGTCTGGCAAGTTAAAGAAATCTCGTGCGCGTTGAGCATGTGTTTTATCGTACCAAAAATAGGTAAGTAGCACGCTGGTCACTAATAAGCAGGAAAAGAATAGGGTCGTCAGGAAATAACGCTTTCTTCGTGTCGGCTTACGTACTTTGGGTAACTTGATGCGCGTATGACAATGGATGTTACCCGGTTGACGATACTGACTGAGCACTTGTTCCAGCTGGTGGATAAAGGTTTTTAGTTGTTCGCTACCGGTTTCTCGATATTGGCCTTTAAACCCGATATTGAGGAAGATGTGAATGATCTCCAAGAGATCAATCAGCTTATGCGGCTGTCTCAGCGCTTTTTCTGCCACTGTGAAGAACAGCTCACCACCATTACGCATGCCAAATAGGTCACTGAGTAAGGTTTTGTTTTCCCAACCTCTCGATTCTCCCCATTCGCTGTAAATGATCAATTCATCTAATACAACGGCGTAAAGAAAACACAGCTTATCAATCACGGCAACGGGGTAGGTTAGCTCAGCACCTTTGGTTTTGATGTCATTAATACTGTCGACAAGTTGCTGTCTGAGCGCCGCTACATCATCGGGTTCGGGCAGGGTCGAGACTTTTACCGTAATAGCCAATAGTTCACTGCTGATGTTGAGCAGCTGGTTTTCCGCTTTATCGAAGTAATGTAAAAACTCACCACGGCCTCGGCTTGGATCAACCATGCTCCAAGTGTCCAGAGGTGAATCATCATCCTTGCTCACAAAGTCTGCTTGCTTTGCGTCCCATACGAGCGTTTCTTCGTCTAAGTAATCCATACAGTTATCTCAACGCGTAAAGCATTACGTCTATATCGGCGATTCGCGTATCAACATGCAAGGCAATTGCATCGCGATTTTCAAGCATCTCCAGCCACATACGGTCAGAGCTATCGACTTCAAAGTAAGACGTTCCCTGCATTGGTTTTAGCTCACTTGGTGTTACAGGTAGAGGGGTTAACTTAATACCAGATAGGCCGTTACGGACGATTTCCACAATGCGTGCGTTGTTGCTTAGCTTCGCGGCAATCGGGAATACTTCATTCAGCTCGGAACTGCTGATGGTTGACTTCACTGCGAGCACAAAGCGGCGGTTAGCCACACTAGCGGTATCTTTAATCAGACTGCGTAAGAGTCGGCGCTTTTCGAACAATGAACTGTCCCAAGCAAATTCAAGTACAGAATCCTGCTGCACAAGGGTCAGCATGTTACGTAGGGATGAGAACAATGGGTTAAAGCTGTCGTACAACTTATGGTATTGCAGCGGCTTACAGGTTTCAGGGATCGCAGGTGTTAGCGCCATGATCTGAGCTTCAAATTTACGCAGTTGAGCATAAAGTTGATGCGTTTGAAGTTTTGGGTTGGCGATGGTTAAGTCAAACCAAGGAAGCCATGTGTTCAATGTTTGCAACCATAGATAATCGTGCATCATCGACTGAGGGCTTTTCTGACCCTCACCAGCTTGGATACGCTGAAGTAGGGTCGTCGCGCGATTCGAAGTGAGAGCATGGATCTCTTTAATGCGTTCAAGCAATAGCTGAGAAGCGCCAAAATGGAGACAAGCCGGTATAAATGCGCGATCTAGGACCACTTCACCAGACTCGGTGCACTCTAATACTTTCGCGACAGGGATTAAGGTAAAGCCTGATGTGTCTTCACCTTGCAGCTTAATAGAGATGTTTAGGTGCGCGACATCGACTTCTACGCTGGCGTTTTCTGACGTTGAGGTATCAAATACATTGACGGTACGAGTGAGGTATCGACCTTGATCAGACTGCTCTTGTCCGTAGTCGTTGTTACCTTGTAAGGAAATTGGCAGAGCAAGGTATACTACGGTTTCAATGCTGTGTTCTGGAATGTCTCTTGCGACTTCATGGTTTACTTCAAAGTGAGTGCCATCAGGGAAGACACCAGCACTGCTGGTAATAGAAAGTTTGCCGATCTTAAGCAATTCATGATTAATGGTCAGTTCAGTCACACCGTAAAAGGGCGCAAACCCCGCTAACGTTTCTACGTTTTGTCTCACGTAGTTTTGTACATAGCGGTCTTGCTGCTGAAAATGTTGTGGGGCAATGAACATGCCTTCTTGCCATACTACTTTTTTAAACGCGTCCACGTAATTTCCCTATCTACTGACTAAAATAATTGCCACCAGCTCGAGTCTGGCGTCACAATGTTCAATGAGGCCGTTGCCCCTTCAATGGTAAGTTGGAGGAACTGATCCTCTTCGAGTGGCAAAGTGGAATACGCCTTTGCTTCGCTATTTTGATAATCGATAAACTCAACCAATACTGCCACGTACTGGGTGGTCGAATTGATATCTAAAGTCTGTGTCACTTTTGTCTCGGGCATCACCATCGGAAGTATCTGCTTTGATACGAGATTAGCGCTCAGTAAAGTGACATCGTTGGAGTACAAGTCGATAAACGGTAGCTGATTAAACATCTGAGCATCCGTTAGTTGGTATAAACGCACCGCGACAGGGTTTGCCTGGTTGTTGTCTGACGGATTAATCGTATTGTCAGACGACACCGCCAATGTATATTGCGACACAACGGGTACTGGGTCAGATGAACAGCCCACTAACGTGAGAAGTAACAGGGTTGATAGCCACCTCGCCATTAGCTTTCCTCTCGCTGCTTCTGCATGTTTTCCATAAACAGAGCTTTAAATTGGCGACGGAAGTCTCCACTTTGTTGGCGATGTTGGAAGTGCTTGCGATAGATTTTCCAGTAACGTTTATCTTTATTGGTGAACATCCCACCTGAGATATATTCACTAAACTGGGATTCCAGTTCTTGTGGCGCAAATTCGTTAAGGAACTGATCAACCGTTTTTTCTAACGCATCAAACAGCGCGTCATGGTGAAGCATCGGGTTCTGCAAATACTGCTGGTTCTTTTCAGATTGAATCAGCAGTTTTTCGATGGACGCTTCTAAATGAGAGTGATTAGGGCTGTCCAGCGGTAACAGTTCGAGATCCGAACTTGGTTGATATTGAGGCTGGGGAGCAATCTCATCGACCTCAACATGCTGGGCGATCGTCTCGCGCTCTATATCTTCGAATGGGTCAGAGGCGAAAGGATCATCACTCAATACATTTTCATGTGAAAAGCCGTGCGATTTTACTTCCGCGTCAGGCACTCGTTCTTGTTCGAGAAAATCCGTATCATCATCAAGATTTAACTCAAACGGCTGAGTCAAAGGATCGTCAAATGGGCTTTCAGGGGCAGACGTTTGTGGAGAGACCATAGTCGATACGAGCATGGTGTAGCTTTCCACTTTGAGAATATCACCATCACTCAATGGATATTCTTTGTCTCGGCTGAGAGGTTTGTCATTGAGAGCCGCACTGTTTTGGCCTCGACTGATATAGATATAGCCACGATCGGTAAGGCGTACCTCGCCGTGCAACCTTGAGATACGCTTGCTTTGGTCTGGTAAAGAAACATCACAATCAGGCGCACGACCAATAGTGCCGCCTGATTCTGGAAAATACACAACTCTAGAGGTGACAACCTCTTCAGTGGGTACAGAAATCAAGTGAATGCTGATAGCCACTAGTTACCTCTCACATTTTGAAACCGCTGCATTAAATGCAGATAGAAAACCAGAATACTTGTTTAGGAAACGATTCGAAAAATACACACCCATCGGTTTAGTCTCGTGGGCTTTAGATTGGAAAAAATCGCTTGGTAGTTCGGCTGTGTCTAACTCTCGTTGAAAGACAAGCTTATCCTCTAGCGCGATATCAATTTCCCTTTGTTTTAAAAGCTTTAGTAATACTTTAGCATCTCGTGGCTGTTTCACTACATTGAACCCATTACGTTTTAGCCAAAACCACTTATTCGACCCAAATTTGGCAGAGAACTTAAGGTTTAACTTTGACAACTCATTGATTTTAGGTTCAACACCCGGGCCGAAATACCAAACTAACTCTTGCTGCGCGATAGGTGCCGAAAGGGTGGCGTAATCATCACGTTCCGTGGTTTGAGTCGCGACAAAAAACGCATGTTGCGCACCACTATGAACACGTAATTGTGCGTCCGACCATGCGGTCATCGTGAGTTGATAGGGTTGCCCCATCTTTCCCAGAGCACACTTTACTTTATCTAGCGCCACGCCTTGCATTTGGCCGTGTTTATACTCTTGATAAGGTGGCCAATCTTGGGTGGTCAGTAGTAAGCGAGATGGGCCAAACGTTGGCTGTGCGTAAACGTCAGCACTGAATTTTAGGCTGATTAATAGTATTAGGCAGAAAGTAAGACTCGGAATCATTCTTGCCATTCATTCCCTCCAATGAGCTCGGAAATTTTTAGAATAGAAACAGGAGGATAGTAATCCAATGTTCGTGCAGCGCCGATATTTACAATATAGGAGTATTGGCTTAAAGGTTCTATCGGTACCTCTTGAGGAATCTGTTTGTTTGTTAAAATTTGTTCGGCTTTGTGACCTGCGAACTCCCCCACGTTGTAATAGCGGCTGACAATACCGAATAAAGCATTGTGTTTACGAATCGGTGACTCGGTGGCAGAGAAGGTTGCGATACCTTGTTGGTGAAGACTCTCGATGATCGCTTCACCTTGGCTGATGATGTATGAATCAGGCGGCAGGTAAGCGAGCTGAACCTTATCTTCCAACATCGTGTCGATAACAGCATCTAAGGATGCTAAATCTGGTTTGCTGTTTTTGGTGCGTAAAGGGTACAAGTAAACATCCATACCGAACTTCGCTGACAGCATTTGAATCTTACGGGCGGTGATGACCGCATTGTTCTCTAGTGGGTTAAAGACAATCCCCATGGTCTGGATGTTGGGTAACTTCTGGATGGCATTGAATTGCACTTTGTGTGGCACGATATGGCTCACCCCAGTGAAGTTACGCGTAGACTCTGTAGTACTTGAAACGATCTTCGATCCAACCGGATCGGTAACGATACTGAATACGACAGGGGTATTGCTGTTTACACGAAAGTCAGACGGCTTATCTTCGGTACCAAGCAACGACAAGGTGGTGGTTGTACCAAAGGTATAAATCAAGTCGGATTCGTAACGTTCGATCTGAGCAATATGTTGGTTCAATGTTTCCTTATCACGTTTAGCATCTAGCAGTGTGTATTTAACGTCCATCTGGCTGGAAAGGTAATCCATAAAGCCACGCTCTGCATCTGTTACACCACGCCAGAGCAACATCACGACTTGTTTTGAATCGTTCGAAGAGGCCATGACGCTAGTGGAAACCGAGACGAGTAATGCGATCAGAACTGGAACGAGATATTTCATTTGGCCACCTCCAACTGCGAACGGTCACGTTTGGTGAACAGTGCGTAGAAGACAATAAGAATGGCTGAGCTGAAAAACAGGGTGATGCCGAATAAGACGATGGTTTCTTGGTAACCAAACAGGCTCAAGCTCAAACCAGCCAGCATTGGCCCAGTGATATTGCCGATACGCTCAGTCAGACGGAAAATACCGATGGTTTTGCCTTTATCGATGCCTTCGTTGGCAAGCAGCTCCATAACAAGTGGAATTTGAGGCGACACACTAATTCCGTGAGCGATGCCAATCATAATAACGATGAGCAACAGGCCAAGTGTTCCGGGCAACATCATGACATTGACAAGCGCAAGACCAGAAAGCAGCCCACCAATCACAATGAATCGAATCTTGTTATTCCAACGATCCACTAAGAATGCGCTAAGTGGAGAGATAATAATGATGGCGAGACCGTAGCTCATCATAACTCGACCAGATACGGCGCTGCTTTCACCTAGAGATTGCAAGTAAACAGGGCACAGGTAGTACAAGAAACCCGTTAGAACGACCTTAGAAGGGATAGCGCTACAGAACGTAATCAGCGCAAAGTATTTGTTGCTAAGGAGCACTTTAAAGTCATTAAGGCTGACCGGTTTACTCTGTGCATTCGTACCGCCGCGGCTAAAGAAATTCATGACAAACAGCACGCTCGCCAACGCAAGCACCGCCGCTAAGACAAACGTTACATGGTAGCCAAGCTTGTCGGCGACAATGCCACCGATCGCAGCGCCACACAGTGAGCCCGCGAAGAAGGCGGATAAAAACGTCGACATGCCTTTGGTGCGGTTTTTAGTGGTTGTTGTATCGGTGATATAGCCTTGCGCGGAAATAAACACGATACCGTAGCCAACCGCGGTATAAGCTCGAACGAGAAGCAGCAGCTCCAACGTTTGGCATATTGCGGTTAACGCGAGCCCTGAACTGGTGATTAGGCCGCCAACAATTAATGACTTTCTGCGTCCGACTTTATCTGACCAGTAACCGGCAAAGGGCAGCGAAATTGCCCAGCAGAACATGAACAACGAGATAGGTAAGCTAGTAATTAAGCTTTCTGGAATCCACGACTGTGAATGGCTTAAGCTCGCGACAAAGTTCGGGAAAAACGCCAGTGATGCGGCTTCAGAAAAGACCAACATAAAGAGTGGTAAGCGGATAAAGCGGTAGTCTTGAACGCTTTGCGTTGTCAGTTCTTCATTATTTCCATTGCGGCGGACGATGTTATTTAACGTGCCAACAATATTCCCTAGTTCATCTTTTGCTGAAACTTGAGCCACCCAACTGGCTTGGCCGCTTTTTATACCGCGAAGAAGCTGCTTTATTTGGTGCCAAGGTTTAATGATCATGAAATTACAAACAAACAGGATAATTTCTATCACAATCAACGCGGAGGCAATTAGCACGGTCACCATATCCATCAAACTGTCTTCCAATAGTTGAGGAATGATGTTGGTATCCGTTGTCAGGCGAAGTTGAATGGTTGCCGAGTCGTCAATTGGAAGTGTAGAGGCGAATATAGAACTATCGTCGAACTGATAAGCTTGGTAATGATAGAGGTCATTACCGGCTTGTTGCAGTTGAATAGATAGAAGCTCAGGGTGCTGAGAAGTGTAGGCTGCAAATTCATCCTCTAAGCCATCTAATCGATTCAGTGGTACACCTTGCTCTAACAGACGTTTAATCATGCTAGACAGCGTGTCACCAATGACGTGAGACTTTTGCTCTAACTGAGTTTGGTAAGTGACGGAGAACTTATCCAGCGCTTGGTATGAACTCCCAATGTTAGAGGTAAAGGTAAGCACAATAGCGAGCGTAATAATCAATAATGGGAAGTAGTGGTCTCGGAATTGTTGCCACTGACTTTTCCCTTGAGCGCTGAAAAACGCTTGATGCGCGGCATCGATACGTTGTTCATCGGTTGCGTTTGTTTGTTCTAATGCTTGCTGAGTCGCTTGTACCTTTTTAAGAATGAAGTCTAAACTAAAGTTTAAAGCAAAATAGCCGAGGCCGGCAGTAAACAACACCCACAATAGGGTATCGACAATTTGCTGTGTGAGCAGAGTAGACTTGATGTTGTCGAGATAAGCAGTCGAGTAAAAGAGGTTAAGCTGTCCCTCTTTTTGTCCAAACGTATTGGTGATGTTAGCGCTGATCATACGCTCTACTTTGACATTTTCGCCAGCAGAATAGTGGGCGATACCATTCTTATCGAGTACTTCGATCTTGGTGATCCCATCGACCAGGGCAAGACGCCTTTCCAATAACGATTGAATGTTTGAAATAGCGGTAAGCGGCAAACCCAATGTCATTGCTTGTTTAATGTCATTGTCCGTTTCGTTTAGTACGACTTGATAGGTCGAATCGCTCGTCTGAGTTAGCCGCTTTTCAAAATTGAGGTAGTTAAGAGTGGTATTGAGGCCGTTGGAAAACAGCAAGACAGCGATGATCGCAAGTACGAGCTTAACGCGCAGCGAGAACAACGAACGTGACTTGTGATTCATCGAGTTATCCATTACAACTTTCCTTCGGCCCTATTACTACTTGATCGTGAGCTCAAAGCCCGTTGCATTGTTTGCCGCAACAACAGAAACCTGCTCAATTGGCTGCTGTTGGCTTAAGCGACTAATGCACTCTTCTGCGAGTTTAGGCATGAGTGAGCGATTGATGATCTGCTCCACAGCACGACCACCTGTGGTTGGGTCCGTGTTTTTACCGACAACAAAATCAACAAACCCCTCATCCCAAGTAAAGCTAGCTTGATATTGCTCTGCCAGTTTTTTCTTAATACGGTTGAGAGAAATCTCGGTGATTTTACCTAGCTCTTCATCGTTCAACGGGTAGTAAGGGACGATGGTCGTACGACCAAGGAACGCCGGTTTGAAGTAATGCTGTAAGTCTGGACGAATACTCTCAAGCAGATCGTCGTTGCTCATACGTTCATCTTGGCTTTCACATGCATCACAAATGGCCTGATCAGCAGCATTGGAGGTCATGATGATGATGGTGTTTTTGAAATCAACGGTACGACCTTCACTGTCTTTAATATGGCCTTTATCGAAGATTTGATAGAAAAGGTCATGGACACCTGGGTGTGCTTTTTCCATCTCATCAAGAAGAAGGACTGAATATGGATTTCTTCGGATAGCTTCTGTCAGCACGCCGCCTTCACCAAAGCCGACATAACCGGCAGGAGAGCCAAGCAGCATTGAGATTTTGTGCTCTTCCTTAAATTCAGTCATGTTGATGATGGTCATATCGTTGCTTCCACCATACAGTTGCTCCGCTAGCGCCATGGCGGTTTCTGTTTTACCGACACCACTTGGGCCACACATTAAGAACACACCGATAGGTTTGCGGCTGTCAGTTAAACCTGCACGTGAGATGCGTATCGCTTTTGCCAGTTCCTGTTTAGCAACGTCTTGACCAATAACTCGCTTGTCTAATTCTTCTTCTAAAGAAAGTAGGCGAGCGATCTCGTCACTCATCATGTTACCAACAGGGATGCCGGTCCAATTAGCAATGACTTGCGCGATGGTATTGTCATCGACCATCGCATTTACCAAGGGTTGCTCGCCTTGCAGTGTTGCAAGCTCATCCAATGTATCGTTTAGCGCTTTCTGTTTGGTTAAGTCAGGCGCTTGGTCTTCATCGGCGTGGCTGATTGACTCTTGTAGCGCCTTAATCTTATCGACAAGCTCAACTTCTTGTTCCCAACGTTTGTTAAAGGCTTCAAGTTCCAGCTCATTCGATTGAATAGTCGCAGTGAGTTCAGCGATTTCATCTTCAGCAATGCCAAACAAGGCATTCTCTTTTTCTAGCGCGGCTTTCTCATTATTTTGATAACGAATGCTTTGCTCTAAAGATTCAATGACTTCTGGTTTCGCGCCTTGTGTCAGTGCGATACGAGCACTGGCGGTGTCTAATAGGCTGATGGCTTTATCAGGCAGTTGGCGACTTGGTAAGTAACGGATAGAGAGGTGAACAGCGGCATCAATCGCGGATTCGGCGATAAATGCACCGTGGTGTTTTTGCAATGAGACTGCAACGCCGCGTAGCATCTGTTTCGCATCTTCTGCATTTGGCTCTTCAATCGAGACAACTTGAAAACGGCGTGTAAGAGCAGGGTCTTTTTCGAAGTACTTTTTGTACTCAGCCCAAGTGGTTGCCGCAATGGTTTTAAACTCACCACGAGCTAGAGCAGGTTTGAGAAGGTTAGCGGCATCGTTTTGACCAGCTGCACCACCAGCGCCAATAAGCGTATGCGCTTCATCAATAAAGACGATAATAGGCACTTCGCTATTTTTTACTTCATTGATGACATCTTTAAGGCGATTTTCAAACTCACCTTTGACGCTCGCACCGGCTTGAAGAAGACCTAAATCTAACGAGTGGATCTGAACACCTTGCAGCGCACCGGGTACTTCATCTGCCGCAATGCGAAGTGCTAACCCTTCTACAACGGCTGTTTTACCGACCCCTGGTTCACCGACCATGATTGGGTTGTTTTGGCGCTTACGACAAAGAATATCGATGGCTTTACGAACTTCCGCATTACGCCCTGAAATGGGATCAATGTTTCCGTCAATCGCTTGCTGAGTCAGGTTTACCGTGTACTTGCTCAGTGCATCATTGCCTGTTGCTTGACCCGCTGATTGAGCTTCACCTGAGGCGGTGGTTTTAGCGCGCGCAACCGCTGTTTTGTTGATCAATCCTTGAAGTGATTCCAAAGAGACAGACTGCAGGCTTTCAAGCTGAAGTGTATTCACACCGAGTACGTTTTGCTGCAATAGGGCATGGATTAAGTGCAGACTGATGATTTCCCCGTGACCGTAATTAACAGAGGCCAGCATCCAGGCATCTTTAACCAACTCAGTAAGTGCTTGGCTTAATGTTGGTTGACCTTCATTTCCTTTAGGCAGGCGAGAAATTTTGCTCGAAAGTTCATTAACGATGTTGTCCTGAGAGAGATTTTGAGACTGAATCAAATTGCTCAGGTGCGTATCTTGTTGTGAGATTAGCTGTAGCAACCAATGTTCAACTTCGATAGACGCCACACCTTGGTTCATTGCCGCGCCGGCCGAGACTTCAAGTGCTTGTTTAAGCTCGGGTGACAGCTTGGCCACCAAATTAGTTAATGTTACTTGTGTCATACATTTATCCTTGTATTTCAAAGTCACAGCGCTTTACAGCAACTGGCGCTCTTATTTGAGCAAAATACGAACCCTTTGCTGAGGCTTCCGCTCCGGAGCGAGGCAATCTACCTCGCCAAGTTTTGCCGCATTCATACGGCTTGAGGAAAGCTGTGGGCGTGCTAAATAAGCCCGCTTCACCTCTAGGTAAATCGATACTGGTGTGTTGTCTCTGAGATAGTGCTGAATCAGTTCGGTCATACAACCAGCCAGTTCGCGATCATTTTGTATATCGGTCAACTCTTGTTCATTCGCGGGTAAGATTGAGACCAACAGATGAGTAAAGTGCGTTAAGCAGGTTTTGCCAATGAGAAACCCCTGACCAATACGACTGTTGTATGCGCGATCTGTCCCCAAACGAGTCAGAGAGTCGTTTGGCAATTGTCTACGCTCAGATTGTTTGGTCGTGACCTCAATTTGATAGGGAAAATAATCATTCAAAATCTGCTTTAGCGTTTTAATGTTGCGCGTTTGTTGATTAAGCAGCAGTGAATATTGGAATAGGTGCGAATGCTGCTCTTTTAATGATGCGAGTTCGCGGAGCATTTGTGTTTTTTCAGGTGCAAGCTCGTCTTGCACCAATAACCACTGTTTGCTTTCAAGTTGAGCGGCAAGCTCAAAGTAACGTTGATTGAACACGTCCAAGAAATCTTTTAGCGCATGGTCATCATCGTGAAGCGAAAGTAACAGTTCCTCGTAGATATAATAAGGAATGACCCCTTTAACACCAGATAGCGCCTCTTTGGCGAGACGAAATTTAGCGCGATTATCTTTAAGCGAGAAATATTGGATCTCGCTGGCGTCACCCGTTGGCATGGCCTCGGCCTTCAGTACGATATGTATCCTTTGTTCAGAGCTCGCGATGAAGTGCGTCAATAAACGCATTGCTTGAACAAAGTCGTACTTTTGAGGTTGTTGGCTGAGGTCGTGAATGAGCGTCATGTTATCTCCCGTATCCATTAAAGCGCGCATTGGCTTCCGTGGAATTTCGGGTAGCGTTTAACGTAACCGTCTCGGCCATACACACGAATAGAAAGCTGAATATAGCGGTCGAAACTGCAATATTGTTGGAAGAAACGATTGAGAACATCACTAAAGGCTAAGAACCCAGTTTGGCTATCAAGCATTACTTCGATTTCGGTTCCCGGACAAAATACATTTTTTCCGAGAATACGCACCGCCGAAACCTGAGAACGGAAGTTAACCTCTCGTATCGTTTGTATCTCGTCACTTGAAACTTGGTTTCGACTACATAGTTGAAGCATCTGTTTGAGTGCTTCTGCTGGATCTTGGCTGTGCAATAAAGAAGTGAAGTTTGCATTGAGCAATGCGATGAATTGCCAATGGAGCTGACTGTCATTCTCTTTTTTGATTGGAGAACTTGGCGGATAAATCGCATTAAATGCACCCGGCAAGTTAATGTTTTCAAGACATTCAAACTCACCTTGGACTGAACAAGCGGTTTTCCCGTTGCTGCACAGGAGTCGAGTCCCGTAAAGGCGATTGAATTCGAGTTCTTGCTGGTTCTGCAGAGAAATCGCTAACCGAAACTCATTGTTGCTATCACGCAAACTCTGCCAGTGGTCAGCCTGTTTATCAGAGCGGTAACTGTCTTTAAATAGTGGCACCAACAGTTTTTCGCCCATCGGGGTAATTTCAAATACTTCTTTTACTTCAACGATCTCAATATCATCATCACTGTGTGAATCCGCATTCACCGGGATACTGAGACTACGTTGATCATAACTGGTCGGTTCGCCTGTTTTATCAAACAAATTGATCGCTGGAACAATGTTGAGCTTAAATACATGACGGTCGAAAAGGCGGATAAACTCACTCGGCAAGCTGTGCATGAATAAGTTTAATACCACCTCAGACTCATCGAAGCTTGTTAGAGCGTTGCCAAACTCATGGATTCGGAAAAATTGACGTTTTTCCTTAAAGAAGAAAAATTCACTGACCAATTGAAAACCAGAGAACTGATTGCCTTTTTGAGGCAAAAAGCGGAACGCTTCGTCGCTAACACGGTTAGTTAACAGGCTAGGGTCAAGAACCACATGGTTTTCACCACTCACATCCGACACTGAAATCGCTTGGGTCTCAGCAAGCAACAATTCAACCAAAGAATCAGCGTTGTTTTCGAAACCTTGCACAAATAGGTCGAGCGTATCGCAGCTCAAGGCACTGAAGTGAGTATCCGGATCTTGCGTCGATAACTTAATTTGAATAACGCCGGTTGTCAGTTCGGTCCCTTTAGGGCGATTGAATTTAAACGGCGCGCTCGATGCGTAGGTATCGGTAATTGCAAAAGGGGTAGTGGATAAATCATCGACGGTTGCGAAGGTGCACTCTTTGCCTTGTGCGTTCGCGGTGAACTGAGAGCCTAAAGGCAAAAGGGTAGATTCAGAGAGATCGGCATCTTCGGCCAATTCTAAATACGCCACACTAGGAATTGTTTGGATGTAACTCGGATAAAGTAACCCTAAAAGGCCTTCCGTCACTTCCGGTAACTGTTCAGTGAGCTTTTTCTCTACAGAAGCATTGAGTAACGCAACGCCATCAAGTAGGCGCGCAAGACTTGGATCTTCAATCTGACCTTGATGAATGTTTAAGCGTTCTGCGTGGCTAGAGTGTTGTTGACCAAACTGACCTAAGGCACGGCGAACTAAGGTGAGTTCTTGTTCGTAGTAGCGCAATAACGGATCACTCATAACTATCCTCCGTCATTATGGTTTTTAAATTGTTCAAAGAGATTTTGGAGTCAAAGATAAGTTCTTTAAGACCTTGGGCGGTGTTTGCCTTGGCTACGATGCTAAAAGTGATTGCGTTTTCACTCTCTTTACGCTCGTTCAACTCGACTAATACATGAGTCAATCGAGGTTCAAAATGGGAGATGTATCGCTCTAAACGCAAAGCAAGCTGAGTTTGGTCTAAGCTCGCGCTGAGTAGCTGAACATCTTCGATACCGAAACGGAAGTTAGAGCGCTGCAATTCGATGAAGCGGTCATCAATATCAACCAATGACGCTTCAGACTCAAACAGGCGCGTAAGATGGTATTTGATGTCATCGAGTTCAGAATTGGTCGATGACTCACTGTTAGGTTGAATAAACGCTTGCCAAAAACTCATTACGCTACCTCATCAAACTCGGTGGTCAGAACCACTTCGCCAGAGAAATGATCGTATTGGTACTGTGGCACCATACGGAGCGTACATGAAAAGCTACCCGCACTATGAGGTGACTCAATGATGGAAACCTTGGCAAAACTCAGCGGATACTTCGACAGTGTTTCTTCATTAGCGAAAGAGACGTTACTCGAAAACTTTTCTATCCAATGGGTGAGGAAAAGTTCACACTCGGCTGCAGTGTTGAAACTACCAATCATCTCTCTAACTTGAACTTTGAGGTAGTGGGCAATACGACACGACATAAGACTGGTTTGAATTTGTGTGAGCACTTTTTCGTTGTCGGTCGTGCCGCTCATCCAAATCGAGTTGTTACCATTAAAGTAATATTTATCGCTGAGTGCACTTTTGCTCAGTGGTATAAAACCGTTCTGTGCATAGAACGTAGAGATTTGACCAAACAACACCACATCAGTTTCTGGTTTAGTTAAAAACAGGCTAGGGTGGTCTTCAATGTTCACCAGCGCCCCTTGATATTTATCGTTCCAGCGTGATTTCAAAAAACCGAACCAGTTAACTCGGTGATACTCGCGCATAACGGTTGCTACGAAGGCGAAGGTGGCATTTCCCCATAACCCTTGTCCTGATTCGTTGTAGATAAACCCAACTTTCTGGTTTTGGTAGCGAGAGCGCATGCGAATTGAAGGCATGACTAAGCCTAAAAACTTAGACGATGTTTTCTCGCGCAATGTTTGCCATGGCTGGTGGTCTTCACCGTGAAGAATTTTGTTGATTCGTTTGGTGTCAGAAAGCCAGTCGGCACGAGACTGTACAAAGAAGTCTTCATCAGGTGAGAACAACATCGGGCAAAGCGTTAGTTCGCCAAGCTTGCTTAACAATTCGATGGTAAAGAGATCATCGTAATCCGCATCAAAATCCATATCGAGTGAAATTTTGTGAGTGAACATGATGCAACCAAAAGGTTGTCCACCTAAAGTGTTGAGCTCACGATTGCCTATTTTATTAAACAGGTCCGTGGCCTTAATGGTGTAGGCTTGGTTGAGATCACTCGACACTTCACCCCAAGACATATCCAACAACTTAAGTCGGGTTTTGTTCTTATTGATTGGTAACTTTGCCAAGCCCTCTAAGCCTAACCAGCTAGCATGCAGGTTCTGAAAGTCAGGTTGATGAATCACACTGTCGAGTTGCTCGGATAGAGCATTGTCGAGTTCAACAATCAAAGAGGAAATGGTGCTTAACAGTCGCCCCTTGCTTGAAAGTGCATCAGGCGCTATTTCAGATAGCATTGAGAGAGATTCTTTTAAAAAATCACTGTCAGTGCTGTCTAATGCGGTGAAATCAGATTGCCATTGATAATCAAGATTCATATCCAACATCGTCCTTGAAAAATAATGGGGAAATAAGGCCGGACAAGCCGGCCTATAGAGGATTAACCTGGGATCTTCGCAACCATGCGAACAGAGGTAGTCAGTTCTTCAAGTTGTAACCAAGGGCGCAGGTGAGCAACGGCAGAGTAAGCACCTGGGCGACCTGGTTGTTCAACGACTTCAATACGAGACTCTGCCAACGGCGTTTTAGCGCGCTGTTCATTACCAATAGCACCTGCGTTGGTGTATTGGTCAATCCAGAGTTGCAGTTCACGTTGAATATCGGGAGCTTCAAGGTTAGAACCTAACTTGTCACGGCCCATTACTTTTAGGTAGTGAGCAATGCGGCCGCTTGCCATGATGTAAGGCAGGCGAGCAGAAATTGCCGCGTTTGCTGTTGCATCTGGGTCAGTGTAAGTTTTAGGTTGCTGAGTCGTTTGACCACCAATGAAGACACCGTAGTTGCTGTTCTTATAGTGAACAAGCGGCAAGAAACCTAGATCGCTGAGCTCTTTTTCGCGCTCATCAGTTAGGTTAACTTCGGTAGGACATTGTTGAACTAAGTCACCGGCTTCAGTCTTGTAAGTCAGGTTCGGTAGATTCTCAACTTTACCGCCATTGTCTAAACCGCGAATTGAGGTACACCAGCCAGATGCTGTGTACGCTTGAGTCATTTTCAGACCTAGATCGTACGCTGCGTTTGACCATACAAGTTGATCGTTGCTTGAAGGGTTTGGATTGCCATCCATGTCCGTATCAAGCTCTTCGTAGTCAAATAGGTTAGTTCCAAGACCTTTCGCGCCATACGGCAAACGAGCCATAGTACGAGGAAGTGTTAGCGTTACGTAACGAGCATCATCACTTTCACGGAATGAGTTCCAGGCTGCGTAAGCCGGAGAGTCGAAACCAGCTGCAACCGGCTTGCCTTCATCAAATGTTGTGAAATCATTGAATTCGAACATTTGAGCGTTAGCCGCGGCAACGAATGGTGCGTGACACGCTGCGGCCACTTCACCCATGTAGCGAAGTAGGGCAACATCTTCATCTTTTGCACTGAACTCGTAATCACCGATGAATGTGCCGTATGGTTCACCACCCGCTGTACCAAATTCGCCTTGGTAAACAGCGTTGAACAGTGGGCTGCGGTCAATTGCAGGTGCGTCTTCAAATTGCTCTAGAAGCTCTTCTTGGCTGTAGTCGACCATTTTGATTTTCAGGTCGCGGCCTAGTTCACTTTCTTTCACCAGTTTTTGCAGACCGCGCCAAGAGCCTTCAAGCTTTTGGAAGTCTTTCTGCTGCATGACTTGCGAAAGCTGCTGTGAAAGCTTTTTGTCGATTTCA
Source organism: Vibrio aquaticus (assembly GCF_003970385.1). Lineage (GTDB taxonomy): Bacteria > Pseudomonadota > Gammaproteobacteria > Enterobacterales > Vibrionaceae > Vibrio > Vibrio aquaticus. Next base: position 119,049 of record NZ_RXZH01000008.1, read on the forward strand.
GAGATTGCATTTTCGATGGTCTTGGTCAGGTTTTTATCCCATGTAACCGTACCAGAAAGCGCTTGCTCTGCCAGAACAGAAAACAGTTCTTTTGTTGTGTCGGCAGGAGTTTGTGTGGTTGCTTCAATTGCGCGATCAAGGAAGCTCAGAGCACCTTCGGCAGCGCCAGCTTCCGTTTGGGTTTGGTTTTCAGCTTCTGTGCTCATTATTCATCTCCCTCTTTTTTAATGCCAAGCTCATCAGAAAGTGCGTTGATCGTATCTGCGCTTTGAAGAACTTCTTTGAGTAGTTTTTCCAAATCGCGTGAACGGTCGGCTTTAGACAGTAGAACCTTAAGCTGATTACGTGTTTCAACTAGCTTTTTCAAAGGTTCAACTTGATCGACGATTGCTTCAGGTTCGAAATCTTTCATTGAGTTGAACTTGAGGCTTGCTTCGAACTGGCTATCATCATCTGCGAGAACGTTGTCGACTTTCATGCTGAGCTCTGGGCCAACGCGCTTCATTACGTTGTCAAAGTTGTCTTTGTCTACGTTATAGAAAGTGCGCTCTTCGACATCTTCTTTGTCTTGTTTATGGCCCGAGTAATCACCAATCACCCCAACAACAAATGGGAGTTCTTTGGTTTCTACAGCGCCATTGGTTTCCACATCGTAAGTGATACTTACGCGGTTTTTACTTACGCGTTTGTGTTGGGAATTTAGTGCCACAATGAATCTCCTTATTCAATTATGATGCTGTAGACGTTACTTTCGCTGTTGTTGCATCGAAGCCGACTTCTGGACCTTTCTCGATCTTACCGCCTTCACCTTCGATGTAGTAAGCTTTTGAAATTTCAGTATAAGTTAGGCTGAATGATTCGTTTGGAAGTGTGCCGTCAGACGCTGCCATGTTATAGCTAGACATACGAGCCGCTTTCAACGTCAAAATAAGGTATGGATCAGCACCAGAACCTTCGCGGTTTGGTTTCGTCATTACGATTTCTACTGTTTTACCTTCGCCGCCTGGAGCATAAAGGAAAGTTGTTAGGTGCGGTGTCGCGCCGTCACAGCCACGAGTCACGTTGACTTCACCTAAAGCAACCATGCCTTGGTCTGCATTGTTCGCATTACCAACGTCGATACCAACGCCACGAACAGCATTCCAGGTGAGTGTATCGATAGCGAAAAAGCCATCTTTGCCACCAATTTTTTCTACTGTTGCTGCACCTTTAGGTTTCGTGCCATCGATTCTCATGAAAATAGAAGCCATTTTATTCTCCTTTGCTATTTAGCATTGTTTACCACTCAAAGTCGGTGAGGTTGCCAGACGACTCAGTGGAGCTTTTTTCAGTTTGTATAGTTTGAGTAGGTGCACTTTCTTCCGTTGGAAGAGAAATAGAAGAAGGTGACGGTTGAGATATTTCTGCTGGAGCAGCAGCAGGAACATTCGGGGTAAAGCTAGAAGAGGGTACCTCTCCAGTTGAATTTGAAGTGACGTTAGTCGCGAGTTCGACTTTGTCTAAGTTATCCATGCCCGTAAGCTGATTAATATGTGTGATCACACTGCTGTTGCCGCCAGTCATCTCTTCGAGCAGTTCAGGTAAGCTCATATAACCCCAACGAATAGCGCGCTCTAATAAGAAAGATATTGGGCTATGAGGTTCGGTCGCTTTGAAGTATTCAGCGATTTTTCTAAGCTCTTGGAAGGCTTGATCTCTAGAGGCGACATTGGCCGAGATATTGATTGGCTGTGTCTGGAATGTTTGTGTCACACTCGCTTGAGAAGATGGATTGTGCACCTCGGCAGGCTGAGCAACATTGCCTTGAACGTTTGGCGTTGCTTCACCAGTTGACTCGGAAGCAGCAGGTTGAACGGCCTCTGGAACTGGCGTTTCTTCTACTGGGGCTTCTTGTCTAAGTTCGAATTGTTCGTCGAGTGGCCAAACTGCGAACTTGTCTTCGGCAAGGTAACGAATTGCATTGATTGAGTCGGCAATGTTCGATTTGATGTATCGGAAGCTAATTGGCGAGATACCAATGGCTTGGCACTGTTGCGCGATCGTCGTTTCTGCTTGTGATAAGTGTTGGTAGCTTTGGGCGAGTAGCAGGGTGGTTTGTTCTACTTCTGAAGAGAATAGACGCTGCGCATTTTCCTTAAGCTCAGCGAGCTCGCCAGAACGTTCTGCTCGTAAATAGTCTCCGAAGGTAATATCTTCGATCAAGCTAATGAGCTGTAATGGCATGAACAGAGCGGTAGACTCGTTACTTTCACCAACAAGTTGTAGTAGAGGCTTAATTCTAAACTCAACAATTTCTTTAGCCGCACCGGATTCATCACTGCTTTTAATTTTGTTCTCTGGCAAAGTCGGGTGGAGACAATCCCAATACTTTTCGATCAGCTGATTGAGCACTTGAGTGGAGTCTGACAGTGCTTGATAAGGATTCGATGTAAAAAGCTGACTTGCAATGTACCAACCGAGTAGCTCTAAGTCTTTCGTTGAGCTCGTCAATGCACTGAATGTATCTTGCCTAAGTTGATCCCAGTTGTTTTGGTTAGCTTCAAGCAGAGCTTCATCACCAGAAGCGTCCGGGGTTTCAATCAATTGGCGAAAAGAAGACTGAGCGGTGTTGTAGCTGTTACGTAGAGAACGATAAGCAGAACGATCTAACTTAAGATAGGTGCCAGAAGGCTCCTGTTCAGAAATTGGGCTCAATAAACTTTCGATATCTACCATACGACTTCCGTTGTCAAAATGTAATGCTTTAGTTGATGCAAGTGGTTGTTTAATTGTTGTATTAGGAAAAATCCTACCTAGATATAGTCTAGGGTTATTTTGTGAAAAGGCTCGCTCAAATTTATTATTTAACTAAAAAAGTGACAAGCATCTAGAAAATTGGACGGATCACGATTAAATTTTATCAAATCCTTGTTTGTTAAGTGGTTTTATCCGCCTATTAATACTGTGGGCATTCCTAGTACGATTGTGCCACCATGTGCAGTCGTATCACCCATACGGGCTGCTGGTTTATTCATCACTAAAACGGTAGCACTGCCTTTTATGATGGAATCAGGGGGACCGACACACACACACATGTCGCCCATAGTGGCGGCTGGCATATTGCCAATAAGTACAGTAGGAACCCCTGGACCCGAGATAGGACCGCCAACATGAGGTATTGGCGGCACGGCAGGTGTTTGCATTGGGCAAACGTGCATGTCTGTCAATCTTGCTGCTAGCGTCATGCTGAACCTCCGTTTCCACCATTTGCTATATCAAGAATGTAAGTTATTGAATTAGTATAGTACTCCTCCGAGTTTTTCCAATTCGGTAACGCTGCAGCGTGATTAATCGCTCCGGCAACGGCTTTGCAATACAAGAACGGATCAGGGAGTACAGCAGGTAAATCTGGAGAGACAATACTTCCTGAGCCATTCCAAAAAACCGCTTGTGCTAACCAAGATGGCCCACAGTTGAGACCTAATCGATTCGATAACAGCTCCGCTTTACGTCTGAGCTCTTCACTTGGTGATTGCACCCATTGTTGTGCTGTTTGGATGCACTGCATTTGGTGAGCGTTCCAAATGTCTTTTCTTTGCAGTAAGCAGAGACTCGCCCACCAGATGGCCTCACGAACGGGAAGGGCATGGGCAAGAAACTGAGTTAAGTCGTTGTTGAGCTGCTCGTTTTTCAATGCCTGAATAGATTCCTCGATCGACATATCTGGATTGAGCAATGCATCGGCTTCGTCGGATGCTGTGAATCTGGGTAAGACCTGACCGCAGGTCTGATAAGGGATTTTCTTATAAGTCATTAATTTACCTTGACGATTGCGCCTTTCACTTCGCCCATAACACCACCATCAAATGTCGCTTTAAGCCCAGATTTAAACTCGGCGCTTAGAGAGCCTTCTGCAGACAGTGTAGTGTCTGCTTTAATCGCTATGCTTAGCCCTTTAATTGAATTAGAGCTGGTTGCTTCGAGCGCAGTGGTGGTGCCTGAGACTTTATTTGCTGAGGTCGCTTTACTGGTGACGTTAGTGCCTTGCAGGTTGAGAGCGCTACTCGCTTTGATATCGATATTACTGGCTTCAATTGAAATGGATGAGGAAGAGATCGAGATCGTGCTTGAGCCAACTTTGAGATCGATGGAGTCATCCGCTTCAATTGTGATGGATTTCGCTTTCTCTGAGAGTGATTTGGTTACAGATAGTGTGTAACTGTCTTCAGTCGCGATGGTCATCTTCTTGGTGACAGACTGTGAGAGCTCACCCTTTACGGTTTCCGTGTGGTTATTTTCGATCTCCCGAGTCAGATCTTTTGCCGCGTGGAGATAGACAAGCTCTTTATCTTTCTTGTCATCAAAATAGAGTTCGTTAGATTGCCCACTTAGCTTAGTTTTGATGCCACTTTTGGTGCTGTCAGCTTCTTTGTACGGGGGCGCGTTTTTACTGTTGTAAACGCTGCCTGTAATGATGGGTTGATCAGGATCTCCATCAATAAAAGAAATCAACACCTCTTGACCGGTTCTGGGTACAAATTGAGTTCCGTAGCCATTTCCAGCCAGCATTTGAGCAACACGAACGTAGCAGCTGGTTTTATCTCCGCTGGTTTCGGTGTCCCAATGAAATTGAATATAAACGCGCCCTTGGTCGTCTTGGTTTATTTCTCCACTTGTTTTCCCTGCCACTGTCGCACTCTGTAACCCGTGCACGCGGCTCTTTTCACGCGGCTGAGGGTAGTATGAGGTCGATTTAGGGATAGCTGTGACTTGTGTATTGCACACTACGTCTTCTGAATATTGTGTCGTGACAGAAATAACCGAGTAATCTGCCAATTGAGACTTGTCCAAATGGCTCGACAACGAAAACCAAGTTGCAACGTCAAACAGGTCATGTTTAGCCGTTGCGATGACTTTTTCATAATCTTGTTCTAAATGGCCAATGCGACGTTTGGCTAGGTTACTTGCAAGGTCTGTTTTGTCACCGCTAATGCCAACAGGTGGGTAATGGCGGTTAGTCAGCTTGGTATTGTTGGCGATTGAGTGAGTGCTTTTCTGTGCTTTACTCGAGACAAGTTTGGATTGAGTATAATCGTACGCAGTGAGTTCTACACTTGTGCCGTGAAACGAAAGCAGCGGAGACCATGAATCAATTAGCGGTAATGAGCCACTTGGGGTTTCTGCCATATCAAATTTAGGGGTAGCCGCCTTGTCGAAAGGCGACTGTGCGTCTTGTAGTACTAACGTATGAGCTTTACTTGTATGCGTGAAGTAGTAAGAGACGCCTTCTTCCGCCAATAGACGGGTGACGAAATCAAAATCTGATTCATCGTACTGAAGACAGTATTCGCGTTTTGTTGCCGGCATCTTGGCGATCTTGTAACACCCCTTAAATCCCGCATTATCGAAAATGTCGCTGACGATATCTTTGGTCGACTGATTTTGAAAAACACGAAACGCATGAGTGTGTTTCAGTAGTTCTGTCCATGGCCTTAACGTGATTTCATAGAGTGCAAATTGAAGGTTTCCATCCATGCCAAGGCTTTTTATTGCGGTTATCACACCATTGTATGAGCGCGATAAAGTGTCACTACCAGATTGATTGGAGTATCGGTTGACCGTAATCAATTGACCCAACTGACTTTGGATATCAAAGCTATTGGATATCAGTGTGGCGTTTATTTGAAAAGGTTCTGACAAGGTTTGAGTAATGGAGAATTGGCTTATCGCATGCTCTTGTCCTTTGTAATCCTTTGCTGACATTGGGCCAGAGGTCGCAGAGAAATTCTCAGCCATAGCACTTCCTTAATAAATGACTGCCGATTTGAGTAGATGTACTCGAAACAATGATTTGTGATTTATGTTAACGATTCATTAAAAAGTAGCAGGTATTGATTTCGAAATAAATTAAATTAACTATTATCTATAAATCATGCAATTATGAGGAGAGGTGTGATGGCAAGCTCGGATGCTAAGAACATGGCGAAACAATTTTTAGGCCATGTAGAAAAGGAAAGCGCGTCTTATCACAAAAGTTGGGCGCGAAAGTTCGGAAACAAGTATCAATCTGCCAAGAACTGGGTCAAACGTGACAAAAAAATGGTTGCGATGGATGTAGTTCAAAAAGGGGTGAAAACCGGTATTGGACTTATCCCTTTTCCAGGCAGCAAGGAAGGCGCGGCATTACTTGAAGCGGCCGGAGGATCTGCTTTGAAAGCTGCCTCACGTAAAGCATGGGAAGAAGGGTCGAAAAAAGGCGTTAAGTCATTGCTTTCAAAGAAAATTGAAGAAGCCCGTAAACAACTCAAAGTCAACCCTGTTGGAAAAGTGGATCACCAAGTTTTTGTGAACTCGGCTCAAAAGCGAGATCAAAAGATGCATGCGATTCGGAAACTGGTGAAATACGAAATTAAGCTGTTGCCGAAAAAAGCCGATGAAATGAGTCTGCGATTGTTTAAACTTAAAGAAGCGATTAACTCGTCGAGAAACAAGCTTTCGCAAACTATCGTCAGCATGGATTCAAGTGAAGACGCAACTCTGGAACGTATGCAGGCATGGGCAGCGTATTTTTCAGCTATTCAAGAGGTAAACCATTACCAAGACAAACTCCGTGATACGTTAGTTCATGTTCAGGAAATCACGAAAGATGTGGAATGGTTCCTAGCGTCCAGTGAAGCAGCTACAGAACAAATGACGGCGGAAAACTTACCTAAACTGGAAGAAGCGTTTGATCAAATCCGTAAAGGTTACGGCAACATTAACTCGCTCAAACAGCTTCAAGAAATGATGTTAGAAAAAAACCTTATCAACGCCGGCATGATGGATCCAAGCATGGCAAAGTACAAATACACCGTTTAACGGAAAGATTGGATCTAAAAAGGCGCTCTAGTTGAGCGCCTTTATCATTTAAGGACGAGATAGGAGCTAAGCACTGATTTAACGACTATCAACGATGAGTAACTGTGCTTTTTGATAGCTTAGGTTCATCGCGTCGACTTCATTACGTTGCGTTAGGATTCGCTCCACGCTTGGCAACACTACAAAAAGAATCAATGGTTCATCATGCAATTCTTGCCAAGGGCGCGAATGACTTTCCTTCTTGTGCGCTGAAAGGTTAACCGTTAATACTAGACTTGTTGGCGCAAGCTCACTTCCCTTAAAAGAACCCAGTTCGTGTACTCCTCCCCATAATGACTCTAATGGTCGCTCATGAGTGCTCCTGAGAAACATATCTAACTCCTTAGTACCTTCTGAGTTGGTTAGCGTAGTGCTCAAGCGCTCAGTGACATGCCTTCCATCCTGAAACGGCAAATAGCCTAGATTATTGTCGACAATCTTATGATTCAGGGGACAAAGCTGGACCGAATCACTCGATTGTTGACTGGCGTATAGCTCGCAACTGAACTGCTTGATCAGAGTCTCCAACCCCTTATGAAAGTCTTCACCTTTTAAATCATCGTTTGTGAACGGCTTAGTGTCCGTTGCGAAGGTTTGATATTGCCTAACTTCTGCAAACAACAGATCGAATTTTTCTTCAATCGCAGAGCGGTTAGAGACTGCAATTAAGCGGTTATTTTTAATCGCTGTCTTTAGAACGTTGTCTGACTCGATCACAGTCGTGTCATCACTAGAGTAATAGGTAGAACCCAAGGTTGGGTAATCTGGTTCACGTTCTGGTGCAGAAAAGAGTGAACACCCGCCCAGCAGCGTGGAAGTCAAAAGTGAAAGCAACAGCGGTTTAGTTAAGGGTGTGCGCATGAATGATTACAATCTAAGCGTTTCAATGAGTGGATAAATACTAATGGGAACACAAGCTTAAGTCACTCGTATCATAGTAATAATGGGGGGTGAGAGCACATTATCGAGCGTCTAAATGCAACGCGATTTCGTTTCAGACGTTAAGACCTTAGTCTAAATTGTCGACAATTTTGTTGATTGTCGACAGTTTTATAGTCTATTTTAATTCTAGTTGGACAAATTGTAGACAAAGTAAGAACGGTCAAAGCGAGTATCAATAGTATGAATACTGAATTTATCACTCGACCAAAAGAGAATGCGCCTGAAAAGGAAAACACAAAATCTGAAAGCCTAACTGAATCATTAGTTGAGGCAATTGTGAACGGTGACATTGCACCCGGCAGCAAAATCTCAGAACCCGAATTGGCGAAGCAGTATCAAGTGAGCCGAGGGCCTTTGCGTGAAGCGATTATGCGAGTTGAGGGGCTAGGGTTGATAGAGCGAATCCCTCATGTTGGTGCGAGAGTAATCAGTTTCTCACCTGAGAAGTTGATTGAACTTTATGCCGTAAGAGAAGCATTGGAAGGTATGGCGGCTCGATTGGCTGCGAGACACATCACCGATGAAGAACTGATCGGCTTAGAAGCAGTATTGTCGACTCATTCTCAGCACATCAATGAAGTGGAAGGTGCCTCTTACTTCCATCAACACGGTGACTTTGACTTTCATTATCGAATTATTCAGGCGAGCCGCAACAGCAAACTTATCGCGTTGCTTTGTGGTGAACTTTATCACTTACTGCGTATGTATCGATACCAGTCTCCTCGCGCTCAGTCGCGCCCTGCAGAGGCATTGGACGAGCATAAATTTATTCTCCAAGCGATTAAAAATAGGGATGAGGAACTAGCAGAAATGCTAATGCGACGTCACATATCAGGCAGTCGTACCCTTATCGAACAACACATTCTTAAGGATTAGAGGACAGAGATATGAGCTTATCTCAAGGGGCCAAATTCAGGCTCGCTGTAGAGCAAAACAATCCGTTACAGATCGTCGGTACGATCAACCCATATTGTGCCATGATGGCAAAGAACCTTGGCCATCAAGCGATCTATTTGTCGGGTGGTGGTATTGCCAATGCTTCGTATGGTTTACCCGATTTAGGCATCACAACGTTGAATGATGTAGTTGTTGATGTTGAACGTATCACCAATGCTTGTGACTTGCCTTTACTCGTCGACATTGATACTGGTTTTGGCGGCGCGTTCAATATCGCTCGTACGATCAAGGCGATGGAGAAAGCCGGAGCAGGGGCGATACATATGGAAGATCAAGTTGCCCAAAAACGCTGTGGTCACCGACCAAATAAAGCGATTGTTAGCCAGCAAGAGATGGTTGATCGAGTAAAAGCTGCCGTTGATGCGCGTAACGATGAGAGCTTTGTCGTAATGGCAAGAACCGATGCATTAGCCGTCGAAGGAATGGACAGCGCGATTGAACGAGCGATTGCTTGTGTTGAGGCGGGCGCAGATATGATCTTTCCAGAAGCGATGAATGAGTTAGCTCAGTACCAACAGTTTTCTACTGCACTGTCACAAGCGACCGGCAAGCATGTACCCATACTGGCTAATATCACCGAATTTGGTCAAACCCCACTGTATGGTGGAGAAGAGCTAGCGAACTCAAACGTGGACATGGTTTTGTATCCATTGAGTGCGTTCAGAGCAATGAACAAAGCCGCGGAGATGGTGTACAAACATTTGCTTGAAGTCGGTAATCAAGAAGCGTTAATTGCCTCGATGCAAACAAGAAAAGAATTGTATCAGCACCTGAATTATCACGATTACGAAGACAAACTCGATCAACTGTTTTCGGAAGAGAAATAGCTAAAAACGGAAGCCTAAGAAAACACTATTCAACTTAATCCAATAACGTGAAACGCCTGAGCGAAAATCGCTCCGAAAAGAGAGCAACTTCAGGCAGAAAAGGAGTTCTATCATGCCTAATGAACTAGGTGGAGCAGGCCTTCGTGGCCAAAGCGCTGGAAGCACAGCTTTATGTACTGTCGGTAAATCGGGGACGGGGTTAACGTATCGAGGATACGACATCACTGACCTTGCTAATCATGCTCAGTTTGAAGAAGTTGCTCATCTACTGTTACGTGGTCACTTGCCTAATCAGCAAGAGCTCGATGCCTACAAAACGCGACTGTTGAGCCTAAGAGGTTTACCTCAACCACTGAAACAAGCGTTAGAGTTGTTGCCTGCTTCTGCCCATCCGATGGATGTAATGCGAACGGGCTGCTCTGTGCTTGGCAATTTAGAGCAAGAGCAAGATTTTTCACAGCAGTTAGATGCAACAGAACGAATGCTGGCACTTTTCCCTGCGATAATTTGTTATTGGTATCGATTTAGCCATGAAGGTGTTCGAATTGAGACACAGGATCAAAGTGAAGATTGTGTGGGTGGCTACTTCTTGAAAATGCTCACTGACAAAGCGCCAAGTGAATTACATAAGAAAGTGATGCATTGCTCTCTGATTTTATACGCAGAGCATGAATTCAATGCCTCTACTTTTGCCGCGCGTGTTTGTGCGTCCACGCTGTCGGACATTCATTCATGTGTGACGGGCGCAATAGGAACATTACGTGGGCCATTACATGGTGGTGCAAATGAAGCCGCGATGGAGATGATTGAGCGTTGGATGACACCGGAAGAGGCCGAAAGCAACATCCTACGTATGCTCGAAAGCAAAGAGAAGATCATGGGATTCGGTCATGCTATCTATCGTGAAAGTGACCCTCGCAATGCGTTAATAAAACGTTGGTCGGAAGAGCTTTCAATTGCGGTTGGTGACACACACTTATACGCCGTGTCTGAGCGAGTCGAGTCGGTAATGAAACGCGAGAAAGGTTTGTTCTGTAACGCCGATTTCTTCCATGCTTCTGCTTATCATTTTATGGACATTCCAACCAAACTATTCACCCCGATTTTTGTGATGAGCCGCTTAACTGGTTGGGCTGCGCATGTTTTCGAACAACGTGAAAACAATCGAATTATTCGACCAAGTGCAGACTATACCGGGCCAGAGCATCAGGATTGGTTACCAATCGATCAGCGTTAGTGAATTGTGGGTATATCTCTTATTCAGATCCAGTTTTGAGTATGAGTCAGAGGTTTACCAACCATAAGTTTTGCATTGGAAGCCGAACATGAATACAAATTATCGAAAACCGCTACCGGGAACACATCTTGATTATTTTGATGCCCGCGAAGCGGTAAACACCATCTCCCCTGGTGCCTATGAAACGTTGCCATACACATCTCGCGTACTTGCAGAACAACTAGTACGACGCTGTGACCCTTCAACGCTGACACCAAGCTTAAAACAGCTTATCGAGCGAAAACGTGATTTAGATTTTCCTTGGTATCCGGCACGTGTTGTTTGTCACGATATTTTAGGACAAACCGCTTTGGTTGATTTAGCTGGGTTACGTGATGCGATTGCGCAGCAAGGGGGCGATCCTGCCGATGTAAACCCGGTAGTCGAAACCCAACTCATCGTTGACCATTCACTTGCGGTTGAACACGCAGGGTTTGACCCAGAGGCATTTGAAAAAAATCGTGCAATTGAAGAACGTCGAAATGAAGACCGTTTCCACTTTATTGAGTGGTGTAAAACGGCATTCAAGAATGTCAGCGTGATTCCTGCAGGTAACGGGATCATGCACCAAATTAATCTTGAAAAGATGTCACCGGTTATCCAAGTAAAACAGGGTATCGCTTATCCCGATACGTGCGTGGGTACAGACAGTCATACTCCTCACGTTGACGCACTGGGTGTGATTGCCATTGGCGTTGGTGGTCTGGAAGCGGAAACAGTGATGCTTGGAAGACCATCTATGATGAGGCTGCCTGATATTGTCGGCGTGAGGCTAACGGGTAAACGTCAGCCGGGAATTACCGCAACGGACATCGTTTTATCGATTACTGAGTTTCTTCGTCAACAAAAAGTGGTCTCTTGCTACTTAGAGTTCTTTGGTGAGGGAGCACGTGATCTCACTATTGGTGACCGAGCAACGATTTCTAATATGACACCGGAATACGGTGCCACGGCAGGCATGTTCTACATTGATGAGCAGACCATCACATACCTACGTTTGACTGGACGAGAAGATAGCCAAGTCGACTTGGTCGAGAAATACGCAAAACAAGTCGGTCTGTGGGCGAGTGACTTAGACGACGCTCAGTATGAACGTGTGTTAGAGTTCGACCTGTCTCAAGTCACTCGAAATCTGGCCGGTCCTTCGAACCCACATAAACGTCTTCCTACTTCTCGTTTGGTAGAGAGTGGCATTGCGACTGGAGCGCAGTTAACCCAAGGTCAGCTGCCAGATGCAGCGATCATCATTGCTGCCATCACATCATGTACCAATACCAGTAATCCGAGAAACGTTGTTGCTGCGGGGTTAGTGGCGAAAAAAGCCAACGAACTTGGGCTTCAACGCAAGCCGTGGGTTAAATCATCATTTGCCCCCGGGTCTAAAGTAGCCAAGCTTTATCTAGAAGATGCAGGTCTACTATCCGAACTAGAACAATTAGGATTTGGCATTGTTGCCTACGCATGTACGACGTGTAACGGCATGAGCGGAGCGTTAGATCCAGAGATTCAGCAAGAAATCATAGACCGTGACCTCTACACAACAGCAGTATTGTCGGGCAATCGAAATTTTGATGGTCGTATTCACCCTTATGCAAAGCAGGCGTTTCTTGCTTCACCTCCTTTGGTTGTGGCCTATGCGCTTGCCGGTACGATGCGTTTTGATATCGAGCGCGATTCATTAGGTGACGACAGCCACGGCAACCCAATCTATCTCAATGATTTATGGCCGACTGATGAAGAAATTGACGCAGTAGTGGGTAAGCATGTTCGCCCAGAACAGTTCAAACAGATTTACGTTCAAATGTTTGACCTTGATAAGAGTGAGCCAATGAGTGATCCACTGTACGAATGGCGTTCTCAGAGTACATATATCCGCCGACCACCATATTGGGAAGGCGCATTAGCAGGAGAGCGCACTCTGAGTGGTATGCGGCCTTTGGCTGTGCTTGGTGACAATATCACCACAGACCACTTATCGCCGTCTAATGCCATTTTAGCGAGCAGTGCCGCCGGTGAGTATCTGGCCTCAATGGGTGTACCGGAAGAAGATTTTAACTCCTATGCGACACACCGCGGTGACCATTTAACCGCTCAAAGAGCGACCTTTGCTAACCCTAAGCTCTATAACGAAATGGTCGAAGAGAACGGGGAAGTTGTTCAGGGTTCACTGGCGCGAGTGGAACCTGAAGGTAAAGTCACCCGTATGTGGGAAGCGATTGAAACCTACATGGAGCGAAAGCAGCCTCTTATTATTGTCGCTGGTGCTGATTACGGACAAGGCTCCTCTCGAGATTGGGCAGCCAAAGGCGTCAGGTTAGCCGGGGTTGAAGCTATCGTTGCGGAAGGGTTTGAACGTATCCACCGAACTAACTTAGTCGGCATGGGAGTGTTGCCTCTGCAGTTCAAAGCAGAGACAAACCGCGAGACACTTAAGCTCGATGGGAGTGAACTATATGATGTAAAAGGGGAAATCGCTCCGGGAGCTGATCTCGTTCTTGTGATAACACGATCGAACGGTGAAAAGTTCGACGTAACGGTGACTTGTCGATTGGACACGGCTGATGAGCTGAGCGTCTATCAAGCCGGTGGCGTACTGCAACGTTTTGCTCAAGACTTTTTGTCAAAGTAGGAGGATGGAATGACACGAAAACCATTAAACATTCCAGCGACCTATATGCGTGGCGGGACCAGCAAAGGCGTGATCTTTAGCCTACGAGATCTTCCTACTGAGGCCCAAACTCCAGGTGAATATAGAGACGCTTTATTCTTGAGAGTGATAGGCAGTCCCGACCCTTACAGCAAACAGATTGATGGCATGGGCGGCGCGACGTCAAGTACGAGTAAAACTGCCATTGTATCCAAGAGTGAACGGCCAGATCACGATGTCGACTACTTGTTTGGGCAGGTCTCAATTGACAAACCCTTTGTCGATTGGAGTGGCAACTGCGGCAATTTATCGGCTGCTATTGGGCCTTTCGCCATTCACGCAGGCTTAGTTAATACGGAGAAAATTCCCGAGAACGGCATTGTTGAGGTGAAGGTATGGCAACAGAATATAAGCAAAACGATTGTCGTTCATGTACCTATCTCTAACGGAGTCGTTCAAGAATCGGGTGACTTTTTTCTTGATGGCGTTGCGTTTCCATCGGCTGAAATTCAGGTGGATTTCGTGCAACCTGGCGCGAGCGACGGAGCGATGTTTCCGACGGGGAACCTGATTGACTCTATCAACATTGACGGGATTGGAGAATTAGAAGTGACGCTAATTGATGCCGGTATACCGACAGTTTTTGTTGATGCTGCAGCAATAGGTTATCAAGGAACGGAGCTTCAAGAAGCGATTAATGGAGACTCAGCTGCATTGGAACAATTCGAACTGATTCGAGCTCATGGGGCGTTGAAAATGGGCTTGATCAGTGAATTAGGGCAAGCAAAAGAGCGTCAGCATACGCCTAAAGTTGCCTTTGTTTCACAACCGAAAAGACACACGACATCAAGTGGCAAAGTGGTTGAAGCTCATGAGGTCGATATACTCGTTCGCGCGTTATCAATGGGTAAACTTCACCATGCCATGATGGGAACTGCAGCGGTCTCCATTGCAGCAGCAGCAAGTGTCCCGGGTACGCTTGTTCACCGAGCTGCGGGAGAAAAAGCGAGAAGCAGTATTACGTTTGGTCACCCGTCAGGAACACTCAAGGTTGGCGCTAAGGCGATTAGCAATCAAGGCAGCTGGACGGTTGAAAAAGCAAGTATGAGCCGCAGTGCGCGCGTAATAATGGAAGGATGCGTGCGTGTGCCATTTGATTGCGTCCCACTCGGTTTTTCGAATTAAACTAAGATGAATTAGCACCTCAAACGCACTAAACATCATGTCAGGACATACTGGAGGAAGCACTATGTCTGCATATCAGAAAGAGTACCAATGGGCAGCGAATCACCCAGAAGAATTTTGGGAAGCACAGGCTCAACATATTGATTGGTTTAAGAAGCCAAGCACCTTATTAGCAACGGATGAAAATGACATAGAACGTTGGTTTCCTGACGGTTTATTGAACACTTGTTGGCTTGCGCTTGATTACCATTGTGAACAAGGGCGAGGGGATAAGGTTGCACTTATCTACGACTCTCCAGTGACAAATAGAAAACAGCAATATAGCTATCAACAACTGCGAGACCAAGTTGCCCGAATTGCGGGTATGTTGGCCAATCAAGGTGTAACCAAAGGCGATCGCGTCGTTATTTATATGCCGATGATTCCGGAAGCGGCAATGGCAATGCTGGCATGTGCAAGGCTTGGTGCTATCCACTCGGTGGTGTTTGGTGGGTTCGCTGCCAATGAGCTTGCTGTGCGCTTAGAAGATGCAGAGCCTAAAGTTGTCCTGACCGCATCCTGTGGCGTTGAAGTAAATAAAGTGATTCCTTACAAGCCTTTAGTCGACAAAGCGATCATGGACAGTCGTTGGAAGCCGCAGCAGGTAGTGGTACTACAGCGCCAAGAATGTAAGTCAGAGCTGAATGGCGAACGTGATGTCGATTGGTTGAGTGCGTATGAATCTGCTTCTCCTCACGCTTGTGTACCAGTGTTGAGTACAGACCCTTTGTATATTCTGTATACATCAGGTACCACTGGAAAACCCAAAGGTGTTGTGCGTGACAATGGCGGTCATGCTGTTGCGATGAAGTATTCAATGACCTCAATTTATAACATCCCTCAAGACGGCGTGTTTTGGGCCGCATCTGATGTTGGTTGGGTTGTTGGGCATTCCTATATTGTTTACGCGCCACTTATTCACGGTTGTACGACAATCCTATTTGAAGGAAAACCTGTACGTACACCCGATCCCGGTGCATTTTGGCGAGTGTGCCAAGAATACAAGGTCGATGTACTCTTCTCTGCGCCCACTGCCTTTCGGGCAATCAAGAAAGAAGACCCAAATGGCGAATGCTTATCTCAATATGACTTGAGCAAGCTGCAAACCATCTTTATGGCTGGCGAACGGTTGGATCCTCCAACGTTAGAATGGGTTGAAACTAAAACGAACAAACCGGTCATAGATCATTGGTGGCAAACAGAGACAGGATGGGCGATAGCAGGCAATCCTATTGGCCTTGAACATATGCCAATCAAAGCGGGTTCAGCGACTAAGCCTATGCCAGGCTACCAAGTCGAGATCTTAAATGAATTGGGAGAACCAGCCCAATCAAACCAACAAGGCTTTGTCGCGCTAAAACGCCCACTGCCGCCGAGTTGCTTACCAACGGTGTGGAGAAATCACGATAGGTTTGAATCTGGCTATTTGGGTCAGTTCCCAGGCTACTATGTCTCTGGGGATGGTGGGTATATTGATGATGAAGGCTACCTGTTCATCATGGGCCGAATTGACGATGTCATTAACGTTGCTGGTCATCGCTTGTCCACCGGGGAAATGGAAGAGATTGTCGGTGGTCATCCAGCGATTGCTGAATGCGCAGTGGTAGGGGTTCACGACGAGCTGAAAGGACAGCTACCACTTGGTTTAGTTGTGCTCAAAGACGGTGTAAAAGTGGATGACTTGGAGCTCGAAGGTGAACTTGTTGGCAAAGTTCGAAACGAAATAGGGGCCGTGGCCTGCTTTAAACATGCACTGGTCGTTGAAAGGTTACCTAAAACGCGTTCAGGTAAAATTTTACGCAGAACCATACGACAAATTGCGGATGGTGAACAATATGTCGTGCCATCAACGATCGACGATCCAACAAGTCTTGCTGAAATTGAGCGAGTCTTGAAGAGCTAGTCATCTTTATAAGCATTCAATGAGCCCCTTCT
Organism: Vibrio aquaticus; assembly: GCF_003970385.1. GTDB lineage: Bacteria > Pseudomonadota > Gammaproteobacteria > Enterobacterales > Vibrionaceae > Vibrio > Vibrio aquaticus. Next base: position 135,733 of record NZ_RXZH01000008.1, read on the forward strand.
ATAAGGGGCTTTTTTATTGATAAATTTTGTCGAACACGCCAAACTGTGACTTTATTCGTCACGCAAAAATATTTATGCAACAGGTAACGATCCGCTCAGCAAAAACGGATGACCTTGAACAGCTCAATGAGTTAATGTTCAGCCTTCACGATGAGCACCATGCTCAATGTCCTGAGCATTTCAAAACAGCTGAAGAGATTGAGCAAGAAAAGAGTATTGCTCGATACATCGATGACCCAGAATGTTTAGTCTTCGTGGCATGCCACGACGACAAAATAGTCGGGTTTATTTCCGGCCATTTTTGTGAATTGATTTCAACCGTAAGTAAGCCGGTTCAAATGGGCAGTCTAGATGAGCTCTATGTGTTACATGCTTTCCGCAAGCAAAGTATCGCAAAGACCTTGTGCCAACATATTGAGCAACGTTTTGAAGAATATGGCGTCAAACAGCTGTTTGTTGAGGTTTGGGATTTCAATCAGCCAGCTATCGCGTTTTATCACCAATCTGGGTTCTCGCAGCACATTCATGTGATGCGTAAGTCCATCACAAACTAAGCATTAGGGACTATGACAATATTGAAACGCTTTTCACTTTACTTAATCACCTTTTTGGCGTTTTTTACATCAGGAATATCATGGGCGAGTGAGTCAGACCCGGGACTCAAAGGGGCAGTGTGTGTCATTCGCTCTGGTGATAAAGTCGTCATGGTGAATGAAATTTTGACCAAAAAATTGTCATTGCCCGCAGGAACGATAGACAAAGGAGAAGACCCAAAAGTTACCGCAGTCAGAGAGACGTGGGAAGAGACGGGTCTTGTGGTTTCCATCTATGGTGAGTTAGCTCGGACCGATGAAGCGGTAATCTATGACTGTGTCAGTGATTCAGAGATCGTAGCCTATCAATTTAACAACCACCTAGATGGGAATGAACTTCCGATCTGGTTTGCCCCTCATTATGGTATTGAAATCGCTTCTGCCATGCTTATTTCACCCTCTATTGTTCCTCAGACTCTTTACCGCTTTCCGGAGCAACTAGAATGGTTGGTATCAGCTTTACCGAATGCGACCGATCAAAGTGTTATGTATGTAGACCAGTTGGTGGAAGCCGCGCCAGTGTACAATCAAGTTGAGTTGGGTTGGATGGTGAGTCTACAAAATACCTTACAAACGCTCCCAGAAAGTGTCAGATTAATCACTGAGCAGGTTATCTTCACTGGCGATTGGTTTGCGCAAGCTTGGTTACTTCTTCTTGTTTTGCCATTGTTATATTGGCGCTTTGGTAAAGAGTTTGCGTACAAAGCGTTCTTTGCAGTGACGGTGACCACATTGCTAGCTTTGGTTGCTCAGCAAGGATTTGCTAACCCGCGGCCGCATGTTTATCTCCCAGCTATAGAGCTCAAACAAACCTACGGTTTTAGTCTGCCAAGCGTTTCTATGGCGTTGTGGTTATGTATTGGCACTTTAGTACTGCACGGATTGAATCGTTTGTATTTGAATCGGTGGTCTATAACGTTGCTATGTATTGTTGTTTGGCTGAGCTTTGCGCGTTTCTATAGCGGTGCGGCTTTCTTAGTAGACAGTTTAAGTGGCGCATTGTTAGGCGCTTTGTGTGCCTGGCATCTTATCCGCTTAGAGAATAAACCAGACATCAACATCATGGAATTGTTGTCATCGAAAGCGATCTGGGTATTGCTCGTAATTGTGTGTACGGTGCTTACCATTCTTTGGCCGATTCCAAGCTTTACCTATTGGCTAGCTATCTCTATGACTGTCCTGGCACTTGTTTCGACACTGAAACGTGATGGCAGTAAGGCCTCAGTTAACGTTATCATCGCGGCGACGGGTGCAATGGTCGTGTTCAATTTAGTCCTAAACTATTTGCTACCCTTAGTTTCAAACAGCAGTCTCTGGTCCCTTGTCGGGGAAACCTTACGTTACCCAATCACTATTCTGCTCTTTACTTCAATCATTAGAATGAAGGCTAGCAGGGCATTGGCTCGTTAAATGACAAAGGCAGCGTGTAAAGTGACGCTGCCTTTTTATCAATTATTGATTGAGCATGTACTGTTCAATGATTTCAGCTACGCCGTCCTCATCGTTACTCTTGGTGATAAGATCCGCAATCTCTTTGGTTTGCTCCATCGCATTTGCCATCGCCACACCTAGGCCTGCATATTCGATCATATGATGGTCGTTTTCTGCATCGCCCATACAAATCACTTCGTCAGCAGTAATACCAAGGTGGTCAGCAATCGCTTTCACCCCAACACCTTTGTTGCTCTCAGGGTTCAAAAACTCTAAGAAAATAGGAGCACTCTGAACAACAGTGAAGCTTTCTCTCATTTCAGGTGAGATTGATTGACTAATTTGAGTGATGCTCTCAGGTGCACCAACAATCATCGCTTTAATGATGGAATGCTCATCTGCCAGTTGCTCGAAATCCATCACGGTCACAGGAATGTTATTAATCGTCGCTTCAATATCCGTGTATTCATTCATCTCAGGTGTGATGAGGCCAAACTCAGTGCTGAATGCGTGGCAGTATGCTCCTAGTTGTTTTGCTGTTGTCGCAACTTGCTTGGCATCTTTACCATTGATGATTGCAGAGTGGATGATCTTGTCAGTCCCCAATTCTTTGACCATTGACCCATTGAAATAGACAACAAACTCGTTGTCTCCTTTTAGGTTTAACAGGTCAAGCTTGTCGCGCATGCCATCAATTGGTCGACCAGAAGCCAACACCACGGTTGCTCCGTTTTCACGAGCTTGCGAAATTGCTCGTTGAGTACGTTGTGAAATCGTTTTATCACTGGCCAGCAGGGTGCCGTCCATATCTAATGCAATAAGTTTATACATCTCTTACCTAACAACTTTAATTAATACTTACCAAATCTGAGCAGAATAAAGTCAAACGAGAGATTGATCAATTTATGAATGGGTTGACCTGAGTTGCTCAACCCGATAATGTCTCGCTCCTGCGGAATTTAGAATATGTGTTAGGCTGAGATCAAATTGTACAAAATTAACGAAATGTTCGAGACCATCCAAGGTGAAGGTGTCTTTACGGGTGTTCCATCTGTGTTTGTAAGACTGCAAGAGTGCCCGGTAGGCTGTGCTTGGTGTGACACGAAACAAACATGGGATGCGACTCCGTCTGACGAGCGACCTTTAAAAGAGATCCTTAAGAAAACGGAAGACTCTCCAACTTGGTGTAGTGTGACTGCCGACGATATCGTTAATGAGTATAAGAGTCAGGGTTATACAGCCAAGCATATCGTTATTACGGGAGGGGAGCCTTGCATCTATGATCTCCTTCCTCTTACTCAAGCGTTTGAGGCGATAGGGTGCCAATGTCAAATTGAGACAAGCGGTACGTCGGAAGTGCAAACATCGGATGAAACTTGGGTGACAGTGTCACCTAAAGTGGCAATGAAAGGTAAACTGCCGGTTCTTGACTCTGCTTTATTGCGCGCGAATGAGATTAAACACCCTGTAGCGACACAGAAGGACATTGACCAGTTGGATGAACTGCTGTGTCGAGCGGGAGTGACTGACAGTACAACGATCGCACTTCAACCAATCAGTCAAAAGCCAAGAGCGACACAACTGTGTATTGATGTATGTGTTGCACGTAACTGGCGCTTATCGATTCAAACCCATAAATATTTGAGCATTGCTTAAGGAAGTGAAAATGAAGAAAGCTGTTGTCGTTTTTAGTGGAGGCCAAGACTCCACGACTTGTTTAGTGCAAGCTTTAAAAGAGTTTGATGAAGTACATGCAATTACGTTCGATTATGGTCAGCGCCACAAACTAGAAATTGAAGTCGCACAAAGTCTTGCTAAAGAGCTTGGTGTTGCCGCGCATAAAGTGATGGATGTGGGCTTGTTAAATGAGTTGGCCATCAGTTCTCTGACGCGAGATGACATCCCTGTATCACATGAGTTACAAGAGAACGGATTACCAAACTCTTTTGTTCCTGGACGCAATATTTTATTCCTGACACTTGCGGGGATTTATGCTTATCAGATTGGCGCTACAGCGGTCATTACTGGGGTGTGTGAAACAGATTTTTCTGGTTATCCAGATTGCCGAAATGACTTTGTCAAAGCGATGAATAATGCAATGGTTCAAGGTATGGATCGTGACTTTGAAATACAAACGCCGTTGATGTGGTTGGATAAAGCGGAAACGTGGGCCCTAGCTGACCAATATGATGCGCTGCAACTTGTTCGTGAAAAAACACTGACTTGTTACAACGGCATCATTGGTGATGGGTGTGGCGATTGTCCGTCTTGTGAGCTACGTAAAGTCGGCCTTAACAGCTATTTAGGTGACCGAGAGACTATTATGGCTCAATTGGTGCGTAAGCAGACGCAGGAAGATAAATAGGATCGTTGAACGCGTCAATTGTGCAGTTCTTCCCGCTTTGCTTTGCCTGATATAGGGCTTGATCCAGTATTGAATAGAGCTCATCGAAATCAGACAAAGATTTTGTTGTAGCAATATAAGAAAGGCTCGCGGTTACGTTGAGCTTTTCTTTATTCTCCGCCTCAAATTCCGAATCCCCGATGGATTGATGGAGTTTGTCGATATAGCTTGCGACGTCTAATTCATCGATATCACGCACTACAACAATAAACTCTTCTCCACCTAAGCGGCCAAAGATATCCCCAGTGTCCATTTTCTCATTAATTACATGAGCAATATTTGATAAAGCGCGATCGCCAGTAGGGTGTCCGTATGAATCGTTAATCTTCTTAAAATCATCAAGATCCAATAAGATCAGCAAATGTCGATGCTCTGGATTTGAAACGGCTTGAACTTGTTTAATCTCTCGGATAGACGCCGCTCGGTTTAGCGCACCTGTTAGGTGATCATGCTCGGCTTTCCTAGAGCGAGATCGAATCAAAAACGCATACAAGATAAACAGAAGCGTCAAAGAGCCGAGTGCGAATAAGTACAAGTGATTCAATGAGGTAAGGTTATCAATTTGATCTTGTTGCACTTGGTTTTCGGCTAAGGTTTCTTTGTGCTTAGCATCTAAACTGTATTCTCTTTCTGCAGATTCTAGAGCAAGATAAGCCGATTGATTTTGAACCTTCCGCTTTGACAACTCCAACTCGGTATACTGCTTATACAGCTCTAAGGCCGATTGAAAGTTATTATTTGCTTCTGTAAATGTTGCTTTCGAAATGAGAGCCTCAGCCTGTAGATTCACACTCTTAATTCGCTTGCCCAGTGTTAACGCTTTGTCAGCGAACGATATCGCGAGAATGTGGTTGCCCTGCAGGTGGTGTGTTTGCGCTAAAGACAGATATATCTCACCGCGTATTTGATCGTTGCCTTGAATGGAGGCGAACTCTAGAGAATCAAGCAACAGCTTGCGACTTTTTTCATACTGCTCTAAGGCACTATAAGTATTACCTAAACCTAACAAAGCGTAAGTGAGCCCATATTCGTGGTTGTAATTTGTTAGGATTAATTTTGCCTGAGTAAAGTGATGCTTGGCATTACTGTAGTCTTGAGCCGCAAGTTGTATGGTTCCCATGCTATGGTGCGCTTGGGCCAACTCTAACTGAGAGTTATTTTCGTTGCGTATTTTCAATGCGACATTAAGGTACTCTTCCGCCTGCTTGAGCTGCCCAAGGTTCATAAGCAATAGGCCAGCATCATTATAGACTCCAGACGGATCAACGTTGCTTGGTAATATCGAAAGATACTTCTGATAATGCTCTAATGCCGATTGATAATCGCCAAGGTACTCCAAGTTGTTAGCAATGACTCGCACAGCCTGGTAGCGGGGTAGTATGGTTGATGATGTGTCAGATAAATGCGTTTGCAACGAAGAGCAATATAAGTTGGCTTTGTGGTATTGCCCCTGTTTATTTAGAGAGCGACAAAGATGATACTCAAATAGAATTTTACCCTGGATATCATTGTTCAAATTAGAGTGATTAAGCAGTTGCGTGTATTTTTCCGTTGAACGTCTAAATTCGAGTTTATTCTCTGAATTGAGCGCTGAAATAAACTGTTGCTCACGAGAGGAATATTCTTCATTGAACGCCAGTTGGTGGCCATGAAAAGGCTGACCTTTTAATGTCATAAAACCATGCAGCTTTGAGCTGACGTAGAGCTTTTCGATACCTGGCGCGAGTGAACTGTAGCGGTCTTGCAACATCGCAAGAGCACGAGTATCACTTTGCTGAGCGACTTGGTTGTAGGCCTGTTCCCATTCTTGCCAATGGTTGTTGGCCAATGTGTGACTTGGTGTGAGCGCTGCAGCCAGTATTATGGATAGCGTCCGAGCAAATTGACGTTTCATTAGAGTTAATTTATAAGGTTTCTTACTATTCTATGCTCTAAATGGTATGGGGTACAATATGATATTGGTGTTGTGTGCGGGGAAATGCGAGCTGTGTGGGGTTGTTATTAAAATAAAAAGCGCCCAACTAAGGACGCTAAATCATCAGAGATTAATCTAGGTAAAGTTTCGCAAGGTCTGAAGGTTCCATTTCTTTACCTTCAAGTTGAGCATTCCAGTTAGTCCCAACAAGAACACCATCTTCTGCAAGTGTCAGTAGCCAATCTTCTACGAAAATATCCAGTGGGATTTCTAGAACCTCAAAGTCAGCCCATTCTTCAACATTGTGAGTTTGAGCATCTTCTTTTGATGACCAAAAAGGCATTACTTCACTGTTCTCGAACTCTGTAGAGTCACACGCTAACCAACCTTCTTCATTGCGCATACCCCAAACCAATTTAGATTGTTTAGTTTCTGCAACGAAAAGCTCTAGGTTAGCTTGGATATCAGAAGTTAATTTACTCATTAGATTTATCTCGTATGTTTATTCGGTGCTAGAGTACCATTCATCAGCCAAAAGCCAAATAAAAAAGGGAAGCGCTTGCTTCCCTTTCTGTCAGAATAACGACTATTTTTCAATCTTAGTGAAAATAGACCACTCTTCTTTAACATTTCCTTTGTGTCCAACGACGGTAGCCACAACTTTACGGTTACGAGCATGGCTAACTTCGTCATCGCCAAGCGCTTCAAGGTTCGTATCACCAAAACCTACAATGCGCACTCGTGATGAGTCAACACCGTTAGACAGAAGTGCAGATTGAACCGACTCAGCTCGACGCTCTGAAAGCGCTTTATTGTACTCTGGGTTACCCACTTTACTTGCGTAACCTTGAAGTTCGATTGAAGTCGACGGATAAGACTCAAGAAACTCAGACATTTCGCGAATTTGGGTCAGGAATGCAGGCTGAATTACATCGGAGTCGTTAGCAAAGAGAATGTGTAAGCTCATCTCTTCTTCGGTTTTGATGTAAGTTCCACAACCATCGTTATCAATGTCAGCACTTCGAGGAGTTTGTGGGCATAGATCGCGAGCGTTAATGACGCCATCTTTATCTTCATCAAGCAGGTCGTCCACTTGATTCGATTTTGGCGTTTCAATGTACTCGTAAGCGTCTTCCGCTTTAAGTGGTGCGGCAAACACTGTTGCTGAAATCAAAACAGCTAAAAATGACTTATTCATATCAGTATTCTACCTTTTCGTTCCATTCTTCTGGTGTATCAACACGGAGTGCTGCGAGCAAATTGCCTGTCGCATTCATCACACGGTATTTAGCATACTGTTCGTCGTACTTAGCGTCTAGGTAACCTTTACGAGCTTCAAACAGTTCGTTTTCAGTGTTCAGAACGTCTAGTAGGGTACGTTTACCGAGTTTGTATTGCTTGTCGTAAGCGATAACGGTATCAGAGGCAGAATCAACGTGGTCGGAAAGAAAATCTTTTTGCTGAACAGTCAAATCTAATGCGCTCCAAGAAAGTCGGAGGCCTTCTTCTACAGTTCTAAATGTACGGTCACGGAAGTCTTTAGCTTTGTTTAGTTGATACGCTGCACTTTCGCTTCTGTCTGAGTCAGAACCACCGTTATATAGGTTGTAACGCATGCGAAGCATGGCAGAAAACTCATCACTACTTCCTTCTATACCACCTGCATCATCACGCCATGTTTGATTGGCTTCAATAGAGAGAGTTGGGAAATTCACGCCCTTAGTTTGATCGTATTGGAAACGAGCAGAATCCACATCAGCCTGAGCGACTTTTACCACAGGGTGATTTTCGAACGCGCTATTAATGGCTTCATCAACGGTATATGGAATTGCAGTCTCATCCGCTCTTGGGAACGTTAGGCCCTGAGGTGATTGACCGACAATGCGTTTAAATTGCGTGTGCACATCAAACAGGTTGTTTTGCGCGGCAAGCAAATTACCGTGTGCTTTAGCTAGACGAGCTTCTACTTGAGAGAGATCGGCAGTTGAGCCAATACCAGAATCAACGCGCTTTTTAATATCACGGTAGATATCTTTATGAACGGCGAGGTTACTCTCGGAAAGGGCTAAAACTTCATAAGCTTTAGTCGCATCAAGGTAGATCTTAGTCACTTCAAGCGCAATGTCTTGAGCGTCAGAAAGAAGTTGGAAACGCACAGATTCGGCGTCAGCAGAAGTTCGGTCCATGTCATTAAGTGTTGCAGAACCATCCCAGATAAGCTGTGTAAGGCTCAATGTTGCTTCCTTACGCGTGAGCTCGTTTTCTGTGGTAGTTAGGTCAACGGCCTCATAACCAATACCGGCGTCTAAATCAATGCTTGGCAGGTAAGCTCCAGAAGAAGCTTCAGCATCAAAGACTTTACTTCGAAACTCGTTGTATGACGCTTTGATTTCTGGGTTAGTCGCGATGGTATTAGCAACCGCTTGTTCTAAAGTCTGACTATGTGCTGGAAAGCTAAGTGCAACCGCACAACTTAGTACTTTCAATTTATTCCAATTCACTTTGGTTCTCCTCAAGTGCTCTTAGGCGTGGATATTACGCACTAGTGCGTCTCAAATGTGAGAGGTATCCATTAATAGCGCCAATAAAGTAACACTCTTAAGCAAAGATGACTAATGCAATCAGAAACTTTCGTGTGATCAAACTGTTAAAATATGTATATCGCCGTATTTTTGATGTTTATTCAGTAAATCGCATGGTGAACTGTTGCTCACTCAATAATATTGAGATCTTCATTCCGTTTCTCAATGCTGAGAAATGCAACTTGTGTCGTGTTTAATGTTACAGAATGTAGATAAATAGTTTCAGTCAGCCGATGAAAAGTGCTAATTTATAAAGCTAATGAATTTATCACTGTCAGAATTTTGTCTCTGACGGTCGAGTTGGTATGACGTAGTCAAGGAAAAGGGCTTAATTATGGGTTTTGGTACTTTTGTTGCAGTTGGAAATCTTGCCGCTAACCAAGTTATTGTAATAAACGCTAATGGTGACGTAAGAGTCTTGGCGGAAGGAGAAACGCCTTTACCGGGTGAAGTTGTTGTCCAAGCAGGTCAATCAGAAGATCAGAACCCTCAGGTTCAACTTGTTGACGATAATGGTGAAAACCAAGATATCACCTCTGAAATTGAAGAGATTTTTGCAGCGTTAGAAGAAGGTCAAGATCCAACTCAGCTTGGTGATGACTTGGCTACTGCCGCTGGTGGACAGAGTGGTTCGAGCCTAACAGCTTCTACTTCTGTTAGCCGAGACGGTACAGAAAGAATTGCTTCAACTGATTTTGTTACCCAAGGTTTCGAGTCCTTAGGCCTATCTGAAACCCAAAGCCTCTCCTTACTTGAGCAATTCCGCTTATTCGAGCCTGTTTTTGTCGATATCAATAACTCCCCACTAGGTGAAAGCCTAGCTGTAATCACGGACGAAGATACACCAATCAGCGGCCGACTCACTGCAACTGACCAAAACGCTCAAGATGTTCTTACCTTTACGCAGACCTCTGGCCCTTCAAATGGCACGGCAACCGTAAACCCTGATGGTACTTGGACGTATACACCGAACGAAAACTTTGATGGTAGTGATAGTTTCGAAGTTACAGTCGACGACGGAAATGGCGGCACTGATACTTTGCTTGTTAATGTTACGGTCACACCAATTCCAGAAGTTTCAATCGTTGGTAACGATGTTGTTAGTGAGGGTGATGCAGCAAGCTATACCGTCAACTTTGACAAGCCTTCAACGCAAGAAACAACGATTAAGCTCGGAGTGAATTTTGGAAGTGCTGAAGTAGATGATCTTGAATCTATTGTTGTAACACTCTCAAGCGGTGAAGTTGTTACAGTTTCTGGAGACGGAACAGTTGTTGTACCTGCTGGTGAAACGGCATTAACTGTTACGATTAAAACGTCTCAAAATGACACTTATGAAGGTGACGAAGACTACGTTGTTACAGTAGAGGCGGGCGAAGGCACTCTGGGCTCAGGATTAGTTAACACAGTAATCCAAGACGGTGGCCAAAACGGTGGTGATGACGACCGTCCAACCGTGAGCATTGCCGGTGGTGGTGACGTAAGCGAAGGCGATAAAGCGCATTTCACGGTGAGTCTAAGCAAAGCGGCAGACATCGACGTCACAGTTAAGTTGACGTTGAACGAAGAAGAGACTGAGC
>NZ_RXZH01000067.1 GCF_003970385.1 Vibrio aquaticus
AGCACTTCCTGCTCAATCTGTTTAACGGCTTCATTCATGGACGGCATCTGCGTCTTCTGCGGATGGTTATGCCACAGGGACATCGCCACCAGAAACGCGCCGGTTCTGATGGCGTCTTCCACAGTAAACTTCCGSTTGCTGTCTGACTCCGCCTGTTCTGCCTGCCGTTTCATCAGGGCGAGATGCTCAATGCGCTGCAGGGCTGACAGTTCAGAAAGCGTGACGGTCACACCGTTATGTTCAAATGATTCGGTTTTCAGGAACATCGCTGACTCTCCGGATTAACTGGCGGTGACGGTAATTTCTGCAACCGCAGCAAACTCACCATTACCGGATACAACCGGAATGTTGACCTTGCCTGCAGCAACGCCGTTCACGGTGATGGTCATACCACTGACCGACACGGTGGCTTTTGTTTTATCCGCAGACACCGCACGAAAGCTCTTGTCGGTTACGCCCTCCGGCTGGAAGGCCACGGTCAGCGTGGTGCTCTGCCCTTTCACCACCGAGGTGCTGGCAGGCGTCACGGTCATGCCGGTTGCCGCTGTTACCGTGCTGCGATCTTCTGCCATCGACGGACGTCCCACATTGGTGACTTTCACCGTGCGGGTGATCACTTCCTTCGCCGTCACCGCCTTACCGATACTGCTGACCCAGCCACGGAACACATCGACCGTGCCGTTCGGGAAGCGGATTTTATAGGCACGGGTATCGC
>NZ_RXZH01000068.1 GCF_003970385.1 Vibrio aquaticus
AGGTCGTCGGTTCAAATCCGGCCCCCGCAACCAAATTAAAAGGTGTTGTGATTCGCTAGCTCGTCGGGCTCAGCCATTCATAAAACCTCGCGAAGGTCACTGATTCAAATCAGTTCTCGCAACCAATTTCTCTTATGAGAAAATGCGACACTAGCTCAGTTGGTAGAGCGCAACCTTGCCAAGGTTGAGGTCACGAGTTCGAACCTCGTGTGTCGCTCCAAATTTAAAGTTGTCATCGTACTTAACGGTGAATACGGACGCGGGATGGAGCAGCTTGGTAGCTCGTCGGGCTCATAACCCGAAGGTCGTCGGTTCAAATCCGGCTCCCGCAACCAAATTTAAAGGTGTTGTGATTCGCTAGCTCGTCGGGCTCAGCCATTCATAAAACCTCGCGAAGGTCACTGATTCAAATCAGTCCTCGCAACCAATTCTCTTAATGAGAATATGCGACACTAGCTCAGTTGGTAGAGCGCAACCTTGCCAAGGTTGAGGTCACGAGTTCGAACCTCGTGTGTCGCTCCAAATTTTAAGGCTTTCATCATGCCTCAAATGGTGAATACGGACGCGGGGTGGAGCAGCTTGGTAGCTCGTCGGGCTCATAACCCGAAGGTCGTCGGTTCAAATCCGGCCCCCGCAACCAAATTAAAAGGTGTTGTGATTCGCTAGCTCGTCGGGCTCAGCCATTCATAAAACCTCGCGAA
>NZ_RXZH01000069.1 GCF_003970385.1 Vibrio aquaticus
ATGGACTGGAAAGAAGGACACCTCGTCAAGATTCCAAAGAAAGGAGATCTGAGCAAATGTGAAAACTACAGAGGCATTACACTACTGTCAATACCAGGGAAAGTCTTCAACAGATTGTTGCTGAACCGGATGAAGGATGCAGTAGACGCCCAACTTCGAGATCAACAAGCTGGATTCCGTAAGGATCGGTCGTGCACAGACCAAATTGCAACACTACGGATCATCGTCGAACAATCAGTTGAGTGGAACTCATCACTATACATCAACTTCATTGATTATGAAAAGGCATTCGACAGTGTAGATAGGAGGACATTATGGAAACTTCTTCGACACTACGGAGTTCCTGAGAAGATTGTCAATATTATCCGGAACTCATACGACGGACTACAGTGCAAAGTAGTGCATGGAGGACAGCTGACAGATGCATTCCAAGTAAGGACCGGAGTCAGACAAGGCTGTTTACTCTCTCCCTTCCTCTTTCTTCTGGTGGTCGACTGGATTATGAAGACCTCGACATCTGAAGGAAAACACGGAATACAATGGACAGCTCAGAACCAATTAGACGATCTGGACTTCGCAGATGACCTAGCCCTCCTATCACGTACACACGAACAGATGCAGATGAAGACAGCCAGTGTAGCAGCAGTCTCTGCATCAGTAGGCCTCAACATACACAAAGGGAAAACTAAGGTCCTCA
>NZ_RXZH01000070.1 GCF_003970385.1 Vibrio aquaticus
GATGCGTCGGGCCAATTGAACAAATAGTAATGAAAATAAAGAATGATTTTTGTGTTATAAGAGCAATCTCAGGAGTTGGTCTAGATAAATATGGTGGTAGCTTCGTGAGAAAATTCTCGGAGTTGTGGTGAGAAGCCGTGACCAGTGGAGCTAATCCGTGTCGGGTAGAAACAGGTGTCTACCTCAGTACAATGGAAGATGGTCGCGCATCTTGGTGGATTGGTTGAGATTAGACATTAACAGCATTGGATGCCGGCTCAGTGGTCCAGTAGGTTAAGCGTTCGCGCGCGAGACTGACTGCCCTGAGTTGGAATCCCGTGAGCGGGATCGTGGATGCGCACTGTTGAGCAGTCCCACAATAGGACGAAACGCCTGTCCACTGTTTACGCTAATTTCTTCTATATCTGACTCCAATAGATGATATCCCGTTAACTGGGTATTTAAGGTAGGCTAAATCTCCTAGYAGAATTATGGATTTACTGGAGATTATTCAGAAGCCTGAACATCAGTTGTACAGATATTTTATTCTTAAACATAAATAACATCCGCAAGMGTACARTGAGCCAGCACACTGTGAAACCACGAATGTTTGTTTCTCCCTCTCTGTGTGTGTGTGTGCGTGTGTATGCGAGTTGAAAATCCATATATATTTTTGAGAGTCAATCAAGTGTGGATGAATTATTGATTAAGTGAA
>NZ_RXZH01000071.1 GCF_003970385.1 Vibrio aquaticus
CAGTAGGCTGAAAGTGAAAATCACACAGACATTCATACATGATCGCTTAAACCGTTTCGAAACAATCATTCAGTAGGCTGAAAGTGAAAATCACACAGACATTCATACATGATCGCTTAAACCRWTTCGAAAYAATCATTGATCGAATKTTRCACACAGGATCTCTTACTTTCTMTTCCCTTCTCTTTCTATACARTATATAATTCGGTCACTGRCAAAACACCATCTAATTCAYTTTGATTTGCAMTGACGCGCTCATTCATTCAGTAGATTRTGAAAAGAWTCATGCTCATTGTRACATTMGGATACACGATAGTCTAACACTGAATTCATCTAGATTTATTATCTTGACRAAACACAGAAAKTAGACAGTGWYTAAAATAGCAATAATCATGKGGAGAYTAGTTAATGWTATACAMTATGTTATATAGTGAAATAGTGTGTGTAAGGTGTAAGGTGAAATGGACCAGTGGATATTGAACATATTGATAAATAGTGTTGAATAGATTTTAGTAGATTTGGATGTATGATTAATTGTTGATGCAATTGATAGTAGTGTAATGTAGTAAATGATGATGAGTTTGGGGTGTTGAATAGAATGAATGAGTCGGTGTAATGTAGTACATAATTGTGAATGCAAATGTGTAGTTGATTGTGAATGGTTAGATATATATTATGTTATGGATTTAA
>NZ_RXZH01000073.1 GCF_003970385.1 Vibrio aquaticus
TTTTTGTCCAAGTTACTTCTCTTTTTGTCTAACTCACTTCCTTTTTTCTTTGTGAGTTTCTTTCTTTGTGAGTTTCGAGAATATCCCTATTCATAGGTCTGAGATCCACATCTATGAATTGAAAGGTCCGAACGATCAACTCTGCAATCAGTTGTTAGAATCAATAGGTCTTCAAATCGTTCATTTGAAAAAGTTGAAACMCTTTTTATTGGATGATCATRATACTTCYCAAAAATCGAAATTMTTGATCAATGGAGGAACAATATCACCATTTTTGTTCAATAAGATACCAAAGYGGATGATTGACTCATTCCATACTAGAAAAAATCGCAGGAAATCCYTTGATAACACKGATTCAGCCTATTTCTCAATGATATCCCACGATCRAGACAATTGGCTGAATCCCGTGAAACCATTTCAKRGAAGTTCATTGATATCTTCTTTTTMTAAAGCAAATCGRCTTCGATTCTTGAATAATCCACATCACTTCTGTTTCTATTGTAACAAAAGATTCCCTTTTTATGTGGAAAAGGCCCGTCTTAATAATTCTAATTTTACGTTTACGTATGGACAATGCCTCACTATCTTGTTCATTCACAACAAAACATTTTCTTCGTGCGGTGGTAAAAAAAAACATGCTTTTTTGGAGAGAGATACTATTTCACCTTCGTCAAT
>NZ_RXZH01000074.1 GCF_003970385.1 Vibrio aquaticus
ACTGCACCTGGGCCATGTAAGCTGACTTTATGGCCTCGAAACCACCGAGCCGGAACTTCATGAAATCCCGGGAGGTAAACGGGCATTTCAGTTCAAGGCCGTTGCCGTCACTGCATAAACCATCGGGAGAGCAGGCGGTACGCATACTTTCGTCGCGATAGATGATCGGGGATTCAGTAACATTCACGCCGGAAGTGAATTCAAACAGGGTTCTGGCGTCGTTCTCGTACTGTTTTCCCCAGGCCAGTGCTTTAGCGTTAACTTCCGGAGCCACACCGGTGCAAACCTCAGCAAGCAGGGTGTGGAAGTAGGACATTTTCATGTCAGGCCACTTCTTTCCGGAGCGGGGTTTTGCTATCACGTTGTGAACTTCTGAAGCGGTGATGACGCCGAGCCGTAATTTGTGCCACGCATCATCCCCCTGTTCGACAGCTCTCACATCGATCCCGGTACGCTGCAGGATAATGTCCGGTGTCATGCTGCCACCTTCTGCTCTGCGGCTTTCTGTTTCAGGAATCCAAGAGCTTTTACTGCTTCGGCCTGTGTCAGTTCTGACGATGCACGAATGTCGCGGCGAAATATCTGGGAACAGAGCGGCAATAAGTCGTCATCCCATGTTTTATCCAGGGCGATCAGCAGAGTGTTAATCTCCTGCATGGTTTCATCGTTAAC
>NZ_RXZH01000075.1 GCF_003970385.1 Vibrio aquaticus
GGAAAGTCCAGGTGTAGTCCGCGCGATTTTCGCGCAAAAATCGGCCGGCCCGCGGCGCGGCTGGTCGCTAAAAACTTTCTAAGCCCGCGATATATATATATATATATCCCCCTTATTTTAGGGTGCACGGAAAACAAAGCGCACCACTGGGAGACCACGAAGTTAGGGGTAGTCTCCCTATATAACATGGCGAGTAAGACCATGGAAAGTCCAGGTGTAGTCCGCGCGATTTTCGCGCAAAAATCGGCCGGCCCGCGGCGCGGCTGGTCGCTAAAAACTTTCTAAGCCCGCGATATATATATATATATATCCCCCTTATTTTAGGGTGCACGGAAAACAAAGCGCACCACTGGGAGACCACGAAGTTAGGGGTAGTCTCCCTATATAACATGGCGAGTAAGACCATGTGTAAAGCGCGTCAAAAATTTGACTTAGCCGAAAAACACTGATTTCATAGTAAGACCAAGTGTAATGCGCAATTGAAAAGTTGAATGGATTTCAAAGAGTTTTAATTTATTTTATGTAAAATTGCACGATCTATTGAATAAAAAAATAATCAAGGGATTTTATMCATCAGAAAAAAAATAATTAAATTTTTAATTTTTCAATAGAAAGTCCGAGAGAATTTCAGTTTTTTTATCAAAATATTTTTTCCAGTAAATATATAGCAA
>NZ_RXZH01000009.1 GCF_003970385.1 Vibrio aquaticus
TGAAGTATACGTACTTTCTAAAGACGAAGGCGGCCGTCACACTCCATTCTTCAAGGGCTACCGTCCACAGTTCTACTTCCGTACTACGGACGTAACTGGTGACATCACTCTTCCAGAAGGCGTAGAAATGGTAATGCCAGGCGACAATGTTCAAATGACTGTTGAACTAATCGCTCCAATCGCTATGGACGAAGGTCTACGTTTCGCAATCCGCGAAGGTGGCCGTACTGTAGGTGCTGGTGTTGTTGCTAAGATCTTTGACTAATATTTAGTTGATATCTTGCACATTCTTCGTTTGAAGAACATGCATCTGGAAAGGGAAGCTTCGGCTTCCCTTTTTGTTTTTTAGTTATAAGAACAACTCAGTTTTTTGATTTTAACGTAATGATAATGCACTGATTTTTTCTATTGCCATTTCTGCCTCTTCTAACCCTCTGAAAGTTTCTCTTTCAATCTCAATCCATATAACAAAATGTTCTCAAAATCCTGTCAATACAACTGGTAATGATAGTTATTCTTGTTTATATTTCTTCGCACTAAGATTTGTTGGATTAAGTTGTATGTACGTTTGTCTTTGTCATGGAATTTCAGATAAGAAAATTAAGAAGTTAGCAATTGAAGAAGGTATTGCTGACATTCGTGGCATTAAAAAGTGTACGGCACTGGGTAGTCAATGTGGAAAATGCGTTAAGCAAGCCAAAGAAATCTTAGCGGAAACAGAACCGTTTCGACTAAAACAAGCCAGCTAAAGCGAGTTGCGCCTTTTTGACACTCTTCTATTTGCTTCTATGTTTAAAGAAGCCAAAGAGGAGGGCTTAATAATGAAAGGCGATCCAATCATCATTCAACATCTCAATAAAGTGCTCGGCAATGAGCTCGTCGCAATCAATCAGTATTTTCTTCATGCACGAATGTATAAAGACTGGGGTTTAAAACACCTAGCAGATAAGGAATACCATGAATCGATCGATGAAATGAAGCACGCAGATCATTTGATCGAACGCATTCTATTTTTAGAAGGGCTGCCTAACTTACAAGATCTCGGTAAATTGAGTATTGGCGAAGATACCAAAGAGATGTTGGAGTGCGACCTTAAGGTAGAGATGGCCGCCATTCCAGATTTAAAAGATGCGATAGCGTATGCAGAAGACATTCGCGACTTTGTCTCTCGTGATTTGTTCCAAGACATTCTAGAAGATGAAGAAGAGCATGTAGATTGGCTTGAAACTCAGTTAGGTCTCATCAAAATGACAGGCATAGAAAACTATCTACAAGCACAATATGTCGATGAAGATTAGTTTGAAAACCTCCCTAAACAACGAATGAAATAGCAGCTGCTCTCTTTGAGTAGCTGTTTTTGTATCACCTCACATTTTTCTTGCTTCAACTGGTTTCTTTCTGTACTATTCGTGCTCCTTAAACTCGGTCAATTATCTTTAGTTCCTTGCTTCCTCTGGACGACCGAGCCATTTGTGGAAGCTGAATAATCCGTAAGGAGCAACCCATGCGTCATTACGAAATCGTATTCATGGTGCACCCTGATCAAAGCGAGCAAGTTGCTGGCATGATCGAGCGTTACACTGGTTCAATCACTGAAGCTGGCGGTACTATCCACCGTCTAGAAGACTGGGGCCGTCGTCAACTGGCTTACCCAATCAACAAGCTTCACAAAGCTCACTACGTTCTAATGAACGTTGAAGCTGGTCAAGAAGTGATTGACGAGCTAGAAACTGCTTTCCGTTTCAACGATGCAGTTCTACGTAACATGATCATGCGTGCTAAAACAGCGATCACTGAGCAATCTATCATGCTTAAGCAGAAAGAAGAGCGTGCTCCTCGTCGCGAAGAGCGTGCTGAAGCTAAGCCAGAAGCAGCTGCTGAGTAATTAAACACTCAGATTTAGTACTAAGTCTGAATATCGGGTTAAGAGTTCGCTTTTAGCTTTATTGATATAAAGACTGACAACTTATTCAAATTTAAGATCAGGAGATAGCCCATGGCTCGTTTCTTCCGTCGTCGTAAATTCTGCCGTTTCACTGCAGAAGGCGTACAAGAGATTGATTACAAAGACGTAGCAACTCTTAAAAACTACATCACTGAAGCTGGTAAAATCGTACCTAGCCGTATCACTGGTACAAGCGCTAAGTACCAACGTCAACTAGCTCGCGCTATCAAGCGTTCACGCTACCTAGCTCTTCTACCGTACACTGACAAGCATCAGTAATCGGTTCGTTTTTAAAAAGAGGAATTAAACAATGCAAGTTATTCTACTTGATAAAATCGGTAAACTAGGTGCTCTAGGCGAAACTGTTAACGTTAAGTCTGGTTACGCTCGTAACTTCCTTATCCCTCAGGGTAAAGCTGTTATGGCAACTAAAGCTAACGTTGAAATGTTCGAAGCACGTCGTGCTGAACTAGAAGCGAAAGCTGCTGAGCAACTGGCTGCTTGTGAAGCTCGCGCTGAGAAGATCAACGCTCTTGAAGCTGTTGTTCTAGCGTCTAAAGCTGGTGACGAAGGTAAACTATTCGGTTCTATCGGTACTCGCGACATCGCTGATGCAATCACTGCAGCTGGCGTTGAAGTAGTTAAGAGCGAAGTTCGTCTTCCTGAAGGCGCACTACGTAACACTGGTGAGTTCGAGATCAGCGTTCAACTTCACTCTGAAGTTTTCGCTACAGTTAACCTACAAGTTGTTGCTGCTGAGTAATTCAGTATCAAGACGTATTTTAAAAGCACCTGTTCGCAGGTGCTTTTTTTGTATCTGAAGAAAATTTAGAAGATAAAGAGTAAGTTGACGGAGAAGATACTGTCTGCTTTGGTTAGTCCATCAGGTACTTTATCGTGGTATTGGCGAGAGTGCGCAAGCTTAAGCGCAATGTCTTCAGTAATATTATTAGTGACACTAAGGTCAGTGTCGGTTCGGGTGTTGCTTTGCCCTGTCACGACCGTTAAGTCTGCAGATACGCTTAGATTATCGAGTGCTTGCCACTTGGTGTTTAGGTTGCCACGAAAAATCCCCTCCTGAACGATATCAGTGAAGATGATGTCATCGTCATCGATCTCATCTAAGTTCGGTTCTTGATAACGAAAACCCGGCCCGAGTTCTAGTTCGAGAACAAATTGTTCGGTATTCGAAAACTGATAACCAAGCCCGCCCGAGAGAGTGTAATCTTTGAAGTACGCACTGTAGCGAGAATCTACGCCTTTAAAGCTGCCATACAGATACGTTTTAGGCCCTAACTTATAGTCACTTTGAGCCGTATAAGTCGACTGCCTTTTGTCTTCTTCCCCATCTTTATACAGCAAGTAGTATTTCCATTCTCCGTTGGTTCGGTGGCGACCCTGAAGGTATTCGGCACTCAAGCGAGAATTGAGGGATTGAGAATCAGAATTACCCGAGTGGGCCTGATAACCAAATTCTACTTCTGTGTTCCAAGGTGAAGGCACTTCAAGATCCGTGTCGTGTGTTCCTTTATCATCTGCGTGCACGAGCATAGAGCTCATTAAGCCAACACTCATAATCCAAAGTTTAGACACTCACTACCTCAATATTGATGAAACGAATGGCGCAATAGTAGATTCAAAACTCTATAACACCGTCAGCTTTAAGTTAATTCTACATTAGAAGTCGACAAAGTCTTGCAAGGGTACAGACAACCGCGACATTCTCGTTATAATTAGCGATCTAAAGCAAGTTGTTGAGCAGACCCATGGCCGAAACCAAAGTAGATAATCGAAATAATAAGTTTAGAGATGCACAAGTTGATGCAATCAAAGTTCCTCCACACTCATTAGAAGCGGAGCAATCCGTTATTGGCGGTCTTCTGCTTGATAATGAACGTTGGGACACGGTCTCTGAACGTGTTGTTGCTAAAGATTTCTACAGCCGTCCACATCGACTTATTTTTGAAGCAGTAAAGACGCTGCTTGAAGAGAATAAGCCGCTCGATTTAATCACACTCTCTGAGTTCCTCGAACTGCGCGAGCAGCTTGATGATGTAGGGGGTTTTGCTTACCTTGCTGATCTAGTAAAGAACACGCCAAGTGCGGCCAATATTAATGCTTATGCCGATATTGTTGCTGAGCGTGCTTTGGTGCGTGATCTTATTGGTGTGGCAAACGAAATCGCGGATGCTGGCTATGATCCACAAGGCCGTAATTCAGAAGATCTTCTTGATCTGGCAGAGAGTAAAGTTTTTGCGATTGCTGAGTCTCGTACCAATGAAAATGAAGGCCCTCAGAATGTTGATAACATTTTAGAGAAAACTCTTGAACGTATCGAGATCCTCTACAAGACACCTCAAGATGGTGTGACGGGGGTGAACACTGGCTTTACTGACCTGAATAAGAAAACGGCGGGTCTACAAGGGTCAGATCTGGTCATTGTGGCGGCGCGTCCATCGATGGGTAAAACCACCTTCGCGATGAACTTGTGTGAAAATGCGGCAATGGATCAAGATAAGCCAGTGCTCATATTCTCGTTAGAGATGCCGGCGGAACAGCTCATGATGCGTATGCTTGCATCTCTTTCTCGTGTTGACCAAACCAAGATTCGTACCGGTCAGCTTGATGATGAAGATTGGGCTCGTATTTCTTCGACCATGGGGGTTCTTATGGATAAGAAGAATATGTATATCGATGATAGCTCTGGTCTAACACCAACCGAAGTTCGTTCTCGTGCTCGTCGTATTGCCCGTGACCACGGTGGTCTATCAATGATCATGATCGACTACCTTCAGCTTATGCGCGTCCCAGCGCTGTCTGATAACCGTACACTCGAAATTGCAGAGATCTCTCGCTCGCTTAAGGCGCTAGCCAAAGAACTCAACGTGCCAGTTGTTGCGCTTTCTCAGCTTAACCGTTCCCTAGAGCAACGTGCCGATAAACGCCCAGTTAACTCGGACTTGCGTGAATCGGGCTCTATCGAGCAGGATGCCGACTTAATCATGTTCATCTACCGTGACGAAGTCTACAACCCAGATAGCTCAATGAAAGGCACAGCAGAAATCATCCTTGGTAAGCAGCGTAACGGTCCTATCGGTTCGGTGCGTTTGACCTTCCAAGGACAGTGGTCTCGCTTTGATAACTATGCAGGCCCTGCATTTGACATGGACGATGAGTAAGCCAATGAGCTATATGAAGGCGGCGACTGCTTATATTGATCTTGGTGCGCTGCAGCACAATCTACACCAGATCAAACAACAAGCGCCGCACAGTAAAGTGATGGCCGTGGTTAAGGCAAATAGCTATGGTCACGGATTACGTCATATTGCTAAACATGCGAAAGGTGCGGATGCTTTTGGTGTTGCACGCATTGAAGAAGCTTTACAGCTGCGAGCTTGCGGGGTCGTCAAACCGATTCTATTGCTCGAAGGCTTCTATTCCTCGGGCGACTTACCGGTTTTGGTTACCAATAACATCCAGACGGTTGTGCATTGTGAAGAGCAGCTTATGGCACTCGAACAATCAGAACTTGAAACCCCAGTCGTTGTTTGGCTTAAGGTTGACAGCGGTATGCATCGCCTTGGGGTTCGTCCTGAGCAATACGATGATTTTGTCTCACGTCTGAAAGCGTGTAATAACGTGGCTAAGCCATTGCGTTATATGAGCCATTTCGGTTGTGCGGATGAATTGGATAGTAATACGACTCATGAGCAAACAGAGTTGTTTCTTAAGCTAACTGAAGGCTGTGAGGGGGAGCGCTCTTTAGCGGCATCTGCAGGCTTGCTTGCTTGGCCAGACAGTCATTTAGATTGGGTTCGTCCAGGCATTATCATGTATGGCGTGTCTCCGTTTAATGATAAGCACGCACAACAATTGGGATACCAACCTGTGATGACCTTGAAGTCACACTTGATTGCTGTCCGCGATGTGAAAGCGGGTGAAAGCGTTGGCTATGGCGGCACTTGGACTAGCGAGCGAGACACCAAAGTTGGTGTGATCGCGATTGGCTACGGTGATGGTTACCCAAGAACCGCCCCAAATGGAACTCCGGTGCTGGTGAATGGCCGCAAGGTGCCAATCGCAGGTAGAGTATCGATGGATATGCTGACGGTCGATTTAGGATCTGATGCTCAAGACCTTGTGGGAGATGAAGCCATTCTGTGGGGTCGAGAGTTACCGCCAGAAGAGGTAGCAACCCATATTGGTACTATCGCTTATGAATTAGTGACAAAGCTAACGTCACGCGTTGATATGGAATACTCCAAGTAAATGAAGCGAAACCAAATCAAACAAGTGCTGGCCTTATGTGCCAGCCTTTTTATTTGTAGCCAAGTGAATGCAAAAGAAAAAGACTCTGCCTTTCTTCCTTTCTATTTTAGTACTGAAACCTTAGGCAATACATTTGGTCTCGCGGGCGTCGCTAAGGGCGTCGGCCAGCCTCAGGCTGCGCTTTTTGGCATGGCGCTCTACTCAGATAAAGACAGCTACGTTGGTTTTGTCTCTGCGTTTAACTATGCGCTGTCAGGTAGCGTGTTGTTTAGTACTCAAATGTACCAAGCCCAGTTTAATCAAAACCCTTATTACTTAGGTGAGCAAGGTGATAACAGCTCGGTGACTGGCGATAAAACCGTTACCGATGGCTTTGAGCAGAATTATCAGTTTGAGTTTAAATACCTTCTTCCGTGGGGCAATGTTGAAAAGCATGGTTTGATGGGGGCGTTCCAGCCAGTTCGAACGGTCGATTTTGCTTCGCCGCTCGAATCTGGCGTGAGCTCGTTGGTCGTGACGCCATTCTTTTCATCGCGTGAATTAGATATTTATAGCCAGCCAGAAAAGGCGACAGGGCTTGAAATGACCCTAGATTGGGATAATCGCGACAGCGTACGTAACCCAACGAAAGGTTCACATACCTCAGTTGAACTCACTGTTGCAGGCGAGAGTTGGCAAAGTGATGAGATCTGGACCAAATGGGAGTTTCAAAATAGTCAGTACTTTGCACTTGGGCCGTTAGGTGAGCTGTTTGATCAACAAGTCTTAGCGTTAGACTTTTACACCGCCGATACGCCAAGCTGGGACAGCACTAAGCCACCAGAGCAAGAGCAAGTACGTTTAGGCGGATTGTACCGACTCAGAGGCTACACCAGCGGCCGCTATCATGGACGCTCTGCAGTCCACTATTCAGCAGAATACCGAGTATTGCCTGATTGGCAGCCGCTCGATGATATTCCGGTGATCAATTACTACGATTTGCCGTGGTGGCAATGGGTGGTGTTTGCAGAAGCGGGCCGAGTCGCTGATGAGTATGACGTTTCAACTCTCCACACCGATATGCAGTGGAACCTAGGCGGAGCAGTACGCTTTCAAGTCGAAGGTATTGTGGTGCGTGCGGAGTTAGCGAAAGGGGCTGATGAAGGCACTTTCCGAGTAATGATTAATCAACCCTTTTAAGCGTTAGAGTGATGTTCGTGGGAGCCTAATAGCTCCCCATTTTTTTATCTGTTCACTTCACCTTGTAGCGTGGCGACAAGGCGGCGGCTACCGCCATAGTCACGATGCTCACCTAAATAGATTCCCTGCCAAGTCCCAACTGCTAGGCGTCCATTGCTGATCGGAATCATCACACTACAGCCAAGCGTTGAGGCTTTAATGTGTGCTGGCATATCGTCATCACCTTCGTAGGTGTGTTTGTAATAGGGCGCGCGTTCTGGAACAAACTTGTTGAAGTGCTTTTCCATATCATGTCTTACAGTTGGGTCAGCATTTTCATTGATCGTAAGACTGGCTGAGGTATGTTGGATAAATAGCTGTAATAATCCGACAGAATAATCAGTAATTTGCGGTAATTGTTGTTCAATTTCATCGGTGATGAGATGGAAGCCGCGTTGGCGGGCAGTAAGATGTATGACTTTTTGTTGCCACATAACAGTGCCTAAAATCGATATTTCATGAACCAGACGTTAAGCTTAACCTAGCTTGGTGGTAATATCATAAGACTGGTAACATAATTGTTTAAATTTGAATCAGGTAACGTGACCTAACTCAATGTGGGTGAGAGTGGCCTGAGTCATAATGCTGGTCTGAAAAAAAATTACAAAGTCTTGTTTTGTGGCATTTTGCCCTAACATACCTAATATTATTATTTTGCTTAATCGGGGATTCCTCAGTTTTCGCTAGACTGGATGGAATAAAACCTACTGAACATCGGGATAGACACCATGTTGAAAAATATCAATCCAACGCAAACACAAGCTTGGAAAGCGCTAACAGCGCACTTTGAATCTGCACAAGATATGGATCTAAAAGCGCTATTTGCTCAAGATTCAGCTCGTTTTGACAACTTTTCTGCACGCTTTGGCGCAGACATTCTTGTTGATTACTCTAAAAACTTAATCAATGAAGAAACGCTAAAGCACCTATTTGCCTTAGCAAATGAAACTGAGCTAAAAGCAGCAATCGAAGCGATGTTCAGTGGCGAAGCGATCAACAAAACAGAAGATCGCGCAGTACTTCACACAGCACTGCGTAACCGCAGCAACAAGCCAGTAATGGTCGATGGCGAAGACGTGATGCCTGCTGTGAATGCAGTGCTAGAAAAAATGAAATCGTTCACAGATCGCGTGATCGGCGGTGAGTGGAAAGGTTACACAGGTAAAGCAATCACTGACATCGTAAATATCGGTATCGGTGGTTCTGACCTAGGCCCTTACATGGTGACAGAAGCGCTAGCGCCATACAAAAATCACCTAAACCTGCACTTCGTTTCTAACGTTGATGGCACGCATATCGTTGAAACACTGAAGAACGTAGACCCAGAAACAACACTATTCCTCGTGGCATCTAAGACGTTTACGACTCAAGAAACCATGACTAACGCTCACAGCGCTCGTGATTGGTTCCTAGCTTCTGCGGGTGATGAAGCACACGTTGCTAAACACTTCGCGGCGCTTTCTACTAACGCAACTGCGGTTTCTGAGTTCGGCATTGATACAGACAACATGTTTGAGTTCTGGGATTGGGTTGGTGGTCGTTACTCACTATGGTCAGCAATCGGTCTTTCAATTGCTCTTGCGGTAGGCTACGACAACTTCATTGAGCTTCTAGACGGCGCACACGAAATGGATAACCACTTCGCGTCTACAGAACTAGAAAGCAACATTCCAGTGATCCTTGCGCTTATCGGCTTATGGTACAACAACTTCCACGGCGCTGAGTCTGAAGCGATTCTACCTTACGATCAGTACATGCACCGTTTTGCTGCGTACTTCCAGCAGGGCAACATGGAATCAAACGGTAAGTACGTTGACCGTGACGGCAACGCAGTAACTTACCAAACAGGTCCAATCATTTGGGGTGAGCCTGGTACTAACGGCCAGCATGCGTTCTACCAGCTGATTCACCAAGGTACGAAGCTGATTCCATGTGACTTTATTGCACCAGCAGTAAGCCACAACCCAGCAGGCGATCATCACCAGAAACTGATGTCTAACTTCTTTGCTCAAACAGAAGCACTGGCATTCGGTAAAGATGAAGCGACAGTGAAAGCGGAATTTGCCAAAGCAGGTAAGAGCGAAGAAGAAGCGGCGACACTAGCACCATTCAAAGTATTTGAAGGTAATCGTCCAACGAACTCTATCCTAGTTAAGCAGATTACGCCGCGTACGCTAGGTAACCTAATTGCAATGTACGAGCACAAGATCTTCGTACAAGGTGTGATTTGGAACATCTTCAGCTTTGACCAGTGGGGTGTTGAGCTAGGTAAACAGCTAGCAAACCAAATCCTACCAGAGCTTGCGGATGCGTCTGAAATCAGCTCTCACGATAGCTCGACGAATGGTCTGATTAACGCATTTAAAGCGTTCAAAGCTTAAATTTCCGTCGTAACTGATATAGAAACGCCAGCAGAGATGCTGGCGTTTTTTTTGGTATTAGACTTTGTTGTTGAGGCTTTGTCATTCCATAGACTGACGAAGGAAGGAGTAGGGAATCTATTCTAGAGTCATTTACGTTCAAGAGATCCCCAATTCACTCATTCTTCGCTCTTGAGGATGACTCGTCGTAGAGGTGTTTTCGCGTTTGTTATTATCCTAAGCCATCGTATCAATGCTGGATTTGGTTTCGGTGCTTGCCGTGAACTTCTGGCTCAGTAGCGCCACCATTTGGTCGTAATACTGCATATTGGGCTTATTGCCTAGCAGTTTACACAGCTCATTTCCGGTTGGAGTAAAGCGGTAATAGAGCAAACGCACTCCCTTACCATGGGCTTGAAGGGAAAGTTGTTTACCTTGGTAAATCAAGGGAAGTGGTGAGTCGAGTTCGATCTCGCCAGACTCGAGTTCTGTACCATGCATCAAGCCCAGTTCAAACAGCACCAAAAGGCTAGAGTAGGGCAACTGAAAATTACCCACATTGATGTTGCTGGTAGTGCTGCGTTTACCGAAACTGAAAATCCCTGCTTGTGAGCGATAACCGACCAATAACTTTCGGCTGTTATCACCACCAAAGCTACAAGCCAGTGATGCCGCACGTTGCAGAATCTGCGCTTCTTTAGGCGTCATATCTTGCAGCACTTTCAGCGCTTTCATCGAGGTCGATCCCGGGTTGGTGACTTCACGTTTAAGCACTTGAGCCCACAAGCGTTGCATCGCAGAGTTGTGAACCTCCTGAGCCATATCAAAGAAGCGATATAGCCAATCTTGGTCTGGGTCTCCTGCCGTTTCATCTTTACAAGAGATATGAGCGAGTTTGAGGATCTGCTCTAGGTTCTTTTGGCGCAGTTCTTTGCGTTTTTTCTCACGAATGAGTGCGCGTTCAATGGTGGTTTTCTGTGGAGATTCAGCTTGTAGGAGCGCGTCCAGCCCATAGGTCTGCGCAATATTGAGTACTCGGCTAGCACTGTCTTTGATGTAGCCCGACTTTTTCTCTTGGCGAGAAGAGCTCTCTGGCTGTTGGTCTATTACAACGGGATTGCTGTTCTCTGACATGCTATTTCCTTACGCCTCAAATGCTTATTCTTGAATACTAAATGTACCTCTTAACGTAAAAGCTCGCCAGAAAAAGAGTGTGACCCATTCTATAAAAATATTACTACCATAAATGATAACAAGTTGTTAAAATTGTTACCGTTACTTTTGAGGGGCTTATGAAGTATTTCAATGACAATAAACTGAAAAAGCACCTGTCAATTGCTCTATTATTACTCATATACATCGGAGTTCTAGGCTATTTATCTAGCTATCTATCCTAATACAGCGAATTAACAGGCGGCTTCTACGTTAACATCTACATATCATCGTATTCCAAGATCTCAGTACCTTGGATGACGTAGGCTGTTTCTGCGAGCTCATGACTGACGGTTTCTGTTTTGAGCGTTCCAACCACATAAATCACATCCCATAATTGCTGAACCGGTGCGCCCTCTGGGAAATGCACGTAGATGATTTGGTTTGGTGGTGGTGGTGGAACATGAATACAAGCCCCAAAATAAGGCACGAGTAGAAACTCTGTCACCATATTCTCATCACCTTCCAGCGGAATCACAAAACCGGGAATCTTTACCTTACTCCCATTGAGTTCAGGTCTTACACTGCCCACTTTTGATTGCTGCATCACGTCACCTGTGTGATCCACTGCAGGCATGCCATAAGAGTCAAATTGATTACGTTCATTTTCTGGGATGAGATCAATCCAGTCTAAGGTCAATGTATCTTCAGCTAAAGCTGTGTTTGTACTGAGACCAAAGGTCAGAACGGTTAAACAAAGAAGAATCAGTTTTTTCATATCTATACTCGAATCGTCATCCCATCACTGAGTGACTGTTTGTAAGCTCTTAGGGCTGGAATAAAACCAATGATAGTACCAGCAATTTGTACTGCGGCTAATAGCATCCACTCATAATGAGAGAGTGCGACAATTTGTAGGTTTATCCCATACTGTTGTTGGATGAAAGGGGATGCGATAGCGAGCAAGGCATACAGGCTGAGTGTTCCAACGATTAGGCCGACGAAGGTCAGTACACTTGCTTCTAAGATCAGCAGGCTAAATACATGCCTTGGTCTCGCTCCCATCGCCCTTAGAATTGCCATTTCTCGGCGGCGTTCCTGTAGGCTAGTCAGTAAGCTAGACAACATTCCCAGTAATCCCGCAATGACGACAAAGACTGACACCGCCATTAACGCTTGCTCTGCTACTGACATCATTCCCCAAAGTTCATGGAGTGCAACGCCCGGCAAAATCGCACTTAAAGGCTCTTGGTTGTATGTGTTGATCTGCCTTTGAAGCGCGAAGGTTTGAATCCTAGACTTAAGCCCAATCATCATCGCGGTGATTTGTTTTGGCTGAAAATCCATTTTCTGAAGCTGTTCTGCACTTGGGTTATTACCTAAGTTCGCTCCTGACTCCCAGCCTACATGGATCGCTTCGATCGCCTCAAGAGAGACATGCACGGTTTTATCGATGGGGGTACCTGTTGGTGCGAGCACTCCAACGACCTTAAATGGGGTATTGTCATGGCGGCTAAATCCGACGTCACTGATACCGTGAGCAATCACCATCTCACTGCCAATGGTGTAGTTCAGTGATTGAGCGACGTCTGAACCAATCACTGCTTCGAACAGTGTGTTGAACTCTCGACCGTCTTGGAATGCAAGGTTTTGTTTTTGACCATAGCGGTAATGTTCGAAATAGCTATGGTTGGTGCCCATGACTCGAAAGCCTTTATGTGAGTCACCTAATGAAATGGGAATCGCCCAATCTACAGCGCGATGCTGGCTAAACTCTTGATAGCTTTTCCAGTCAATATTGTTGGTGGCATTACCAATGCGAAATACGGAGTAAAGCAGTAAGTTTACTTGTCCGGAGCGGCCACCGACAATCAAATCTGTCCCTGAAATCGTATTAGCAAAGCTGCTTTTTGCTTGAGTACGAATACGTTCGACACCCAGTAATAGAATGACCGATATCGCGACAGTAAGAATAGAAAGTATGGCGGTGACCTTACGGTTTCTAACGCTTTTCCAGGCTAAAGAAAGAGTGGGAGTCATAGCGGTTCTCCTGCTTGATTGAGCTGCTGCAGGTTGATTGTTCGATCAAAGAGAGACTCAAGCGTAGGGTCATGGCTCACAAACAATAGCGTTGAGTTTGCTTGGTTAACTTGCTCTAGGAGAAGCTCAATAAAAGCCGTTCTGTTATCAAAATCGAGCGAGGACGTCGGTTCATCAGCAATCACGATTTTTGGTTGGCCAATAAGTGCTCGCGCTGCGGCTACACGCTGTTGTTGGCCGATGCTCAACTCGGTGACAGGCTTATTGAGTAAACTTTCTGGCAAACGAAGTTTTTTGAGAAGCTTTCTGGCTTGGCTATTCAAATCACCAACAACTTGCTGTTTTCTTTGCTTAGCAAACTGACAAGGCAAGGTGACATTTTCAATCACGCTTAAGTAAGGGAGTAAATTAAATTGCTGAAAGATATAGCCAATATTATTGGCGCGAAACTTATCTCTCTGGCTTGCAGAAAGCGTTGCTAGATCTGTCCCTAATACGGTTACTGTCCCTGCGGTTGGCGTATTGATTCCGGTTAACAATCCGAGCAAGGTTGATTTACCGCAACCACTAGGACCTTTGATAAAAAGGTGCTCACCTTGCTTTACATTGAGGGAAGCAATATCGAGAGTCGGAGAGGGATTACCGGGCCAAGTGAACTGAAGCTGATTGAGTTCGACTACAGTTGAAGCGCTTTTCTGAGTCATAAAATGTCCTAAGTTATTCGCCAGTCGAAGAACACAAATACGACTGGCCGATAACAATCAGACTCGCTGGTCGTTCAGCGAGTCTGATTGGTTTCATCATTATAGCGAGATTTTACCTTCGCCTTTACTCAGCTGCATCGCGGCTTGTTTTGTATCCGTTAGGACATTGACCTTGATAGATTCAGTCGAAGGAAACTCTTTGAACCAAGTGGTGTTGATCTCTTCTAGCTTATTGATATCGCTACACTCGAAGTGGTATTCGACAGTAAATTCACCGTGAGATGATGAGTGTTCGTCATGGTCATGACCTTTGTGGTCGTCGTGGTGATCATGTTCTTCGTCATGATCGTGACCTTTGTGGTCGTCGTGGTGACTATGTTCTTCGTCATGATCGTGACCTTTGTGGTCATCGTGGTGACCATGCTCTTTGTCATGGTCGTGGCCTTTGTGGTCATCGTGGTGATCATGTTCTTCGTCATGGTCGTGACCTTTGTGGTCATCATGGTGATCATGCTCTTTGTCATGGTCGTGACCTTTGTGGTCGTCATGATGATCATGGCCTTCATGACTATCTTCACCAAGTGTGTGAGATACCGATTGATGAACCACTTTACAACCTGCGTTAGCGGTCAAACTAAAAATGTGGTCCGCTTTATTGAGATGTTCTACAGCGTGTTCAAGCTTATGTTCTTGTTCGCTGTTTTGTGGCGCCTGTTCAAACCCGACAACATCCGCACCTGGTGCTGTGATTTCCATTAACAGCTCATTGCCATCTTGAGCGATGTTGAACTCTACTTCGCCATGAACGTGAGCGCTGTGTTGACGAAAGCCTTCTTCCGCTTGTGCTAGGCCGCTTAGAGAGAGAGTAATACCAAGTGCGATAGGAGTGATCTTGTTCATTGTAAATCCTAAAAAATCGTAATTCATATTGATAGCCACTTATGTGGGTATCCTTAAGTGAGGGGTAAAGTGCTCAGGATATAAGGTGGAGAACGAGCTAAATAGGCAACATGAATGGTTTGAGTGTAGGTGTAAATAGGATCAACAGCAGGCTCTTGGCCCATTTTGACGATGGGAAAAAGATTCAGTGCCGCCATCGCACCGTGGTGCGCACTCGCGTACATTTGGCAATGGTGTTGACTATGATGAGAGTTGGAAAGGTCGTATTGGTGCTCGATAAACGCAAAGTTTAGCCATAGCACTAAAGCAATAGTGCAGGCAGTCAGACTAATATGTGTCAAACCTAAGCGAATATGGAACAAAGCGTCATCAAGTCAATAAAAAAGGAATTGTTATACTATAACAATTCCTTGAGGAACACGATATGAATTGGTCAGAGTTAGAGGTTTTCTTTAACCAGAGAAAGCACTTGTTTGATGTCTGCTTCGTTGAGCGCACCTTCTTTTACGAACAGCACATTACCTTGCTTATCTTGAACGACAATGGCAGACGACTCTTGAGCTAAGTCCCACGTACTTGCAACCGTTCCTTCTTCATCTAATACCATTGATGACCAAGGAAATTCTTTTTTACTGTCTTGCGCGGACGACTTTACAAACGACCCCGTTCCCCAAATAGAATCATCTTGGTTAATAACGGTGGTGGTCTGGTATTTATCTTCTGGGAATTGAGCCGCAGTAATCGCAGCCATAAGTGGTGCGTTCATTTCTTTCGAACTGCTTCGGCCTGCAATGGCTTGAACCACGCGAACTTTGCCGAGCATATCTTGCGTTGCCCACGCTTTAAATGCTGTTTCTTTCCCATCCAGAATGATTTCGCCATAGTTTGTCACTTCGACACTCGGCAACGTTTGACCAACAGAAATGTTGTGAGCCAGGACGAAAGTTGGAGAGCATGCAATAGCCATAGAGAGCAGAGTTTTCATTTTCATTATCAGTATTTTCCTTTTGGTTAGCGCAAAAAGTATATACCGAAATGAATAAACAGTGGTGTGACATGATTCATTCAGTGAGCTGAGACAATTCTTTAACAAAATGATATACATTAAAGGATTATTGAGTATAATGCGCGTGGCTTTCAGGATGGGAGTTCAGGTTGTATAGCAACCTGTTTCACAAAGGGATATTGGAGTTGTTATGCTGCGTGAATTTACCAGTTACCGTCCACGACAAGTGGCGCGTTTCGTAAAGACCTTATTCAAAGGTCAGTTTGTAATCTCAGGTATTGGAGAGTTTACCTTTGACAATGGGAAGGTGTTACTCCCAGACCTTAAAGATCGTCAAAAACTCAGTACGTTTAAAGAGATTAACCAAGCGATATCAGCATTACCTGTTTAAAAGAAAGCCGCCTTCATTTGGCGGCTTTTTGCTATCTGCTCTCTGGTGGGAAACAGACGCCTGTTCCCCCTAATCCACAGTAACCATTTGGGTTTTTCGCGAGATACTGCTGGTGGTAGTTTTCAGCATAGTAGTATTTACCGGCCGGTAGGATCTCGGTAGTAATGGCGCCATTTTGATGACCAAGTAACTGCTGATACTCTGATTTGGTCGCTTGTGCTACGCTGAGTTGCTCGTCACTGTAGACATAAATGGCTGAACGGTATTGAGTGCCACGGTCATTGCCTTGTCGCATTCCCTGAGTTGGGTCGTGCTGCTCCCAGAAATGCGAAAGAAGCTCACCTAAGCTGATCTTACTTGGGTCAAACACCACTCTGACGGCTTCAGTATGACCGGTTAATCCGGAGCACACTTCTTCATAGGTTGGATTTGGCGTAAACCCGCCGGAGTAGCCGACTGAGGTACTGATCACCCCATCTAATTGCCAGAACAGTCTTTCAGCCCCCCAAAAGCAGCCCATTCCTAGTAATATTTTTTCGCAACCTTGGCTCGGCTCTGCAGTCAAACTGGCATGATTGACGAAATGTGTATCATCAATAGCAAGCGGTGTATCACGACCAGGCAAGGCATCTTGTGGTGAAATGAGGGTTTGTTTGTTGAGCATTGTATTTTCCTTGCTGAGTATATTTTTATATAGACCGCCTAATTGACTGTTTTCATACAGACTTATATTTTTACTGGCGGTATTATTCCCTTACGTGATGTAGACAGATAATTAAGCATGTTCAGAAAGCCTTTACCAGTTCTATTAACATTTCTTGTAACAACGTCCTCAGCGTGGGCGCAAGACGTCGATCTTTCAATAGATGGCTTGGATGGCGCCTTACAAGATAATGTTGATGCTTACATCACTTCTATTCCAGCAGAAGAGTACTCAACAGGGTTACGTTTCCAAGCTCGTATCGAGCGAAATATCCGCGAAGCACTCAATGCATTAGGTTACTACCATCCTGAGTTTGCTTTCGAAGTCGCTGATGATGACTCTGAGTTAACCGTGACCGTCACACCAGGTCCTGTGGTGGTGATCAAAGAAGTCGACATCCAGATATCAGGTGAAGCGAAAAACGATGAAGATTTCGCAGCATTGATCAAAAGAGTCGGCATAAAGGCAGGGAATGCACTCAACCACAGTACCTATGATGCATTGAAGTCGGGGATTCGTAATTTAGCGCTGCAAAAAGGTTATTTTGAGGGTGACTATACTTTGAGTCGCCTAGAAGTCTCACCAGATCGCAATGAAGCGTTTGTTCGTCTTCATTACGACAGTGGCATTCGTTACCACTTTGGTGCCAGCACGGTTCAAGGCAGCCAAATTGAGCATGACCGCGTAGCATCACTTTCTCCTTATGAAGAGGGAGAACCTTACTTGGTCTCAAAGGTAGGTGAGTACAACCAGAACCTTTCTAATACCGATTGGTTTTCATCGGTGTTTGTTGAACCTGACCTTAGTGAACTCGGAAAAGGTCGGGAGCTGCCGATGAAAGTTTCATTAGCGCCTCAAGCAAGAAACCAACTTGAGACGGGTATTGGTTACTCGACCGATGTGGGCGTTCGAGGATCATTGAAGTGGAAAAAGCCTTGGGTGAACAGCCGAGGTCATAGCTTTGACAGTAGCTTCTCACTCTCTGCGCCGGAGCAGACCATTACCGCCGGTTACCGAATTCCTCTTGAAGATGTATTGAATGACTACTATCGCATTCAATATGGAATGAAAAACCTCGATAACCGCGACACCAAAAGCTTAGAGTCTAACCTGGCTTTAGAAAGGCACTGGGTGCTGGATAATGGCTGGCATCGAACCTTGTTTGTCCGTTACTTAATCGAGAGCTATGAGCAAGGTCTGCAAGATGACAGTGCTCAGTTTGTTCTACCGGGCATTTCGTTCTCTCGCAGTCGGATTCGTGGTGGTTCTATGCCGATGTGGGGTGATCGCCAAAGTTTAACCATTGAATATGGTGATCCGAGTGTAATCTCTGAAACGCGAGTGACTCGATTGATTGGTGGGATGACGTGGATTCGTGGAATCGGCGACAATCATCGAGGCATCTTCCGTATGGATGGTGGCGCCAACTTCGCTGAAGAGTTCAACAAGCTTTCTCCTTCTCTGCGTTTCTTCGCAGGTGGTGATAATAACTTACGTGGTTATGGCTACGAGTCTATTTCCCCTAAAGATAGCAGTGGCGCTCTAACCGGTGCCAAATACATCGCGACCAGCTCACTGGAATACCAATACCGAGTCTACGGCAACTGGTGGGGCGCGCTTTTCTACGACGTTGGTGACGCGTTTAATGATGAGATTGACCTCAAGCGAGGCGCCGGTGTCGGGGTGCGTTGGGCATCACCTGTTGGGCCTGTTCGCCTTGATTTTGCCTGGGGGTTAGATGCGACACCAGGCGATGAGTTTAAAATTCACTTCACATTGGGACCTGAGCTATGACCCGAGTTGTAATTAAGTGGTCAAAATGGCTATCCATTGCAATAGCCGGCTTATTGGCACTGATTTTCATCACTATTGGTTGGCTGCTGTTTACCAATAGTGGGTTGAATATTGCGTTATGGGGCGCTGAAAAATTTGTACCTCAGCTTAAGGTCGAGTCCGCTAAAGGGGCGATCTTTCCAAGATTTACGTTGAATAACGTTACCTTTAAAGATGAGTCACTGAATGTAGACACCGAGGTTGAAGCGTTGACGCTAGCGGTCAATGCGAGCTGTTTTACTGAACCAAGAGTGTGTATTGATGAAGTGGCGATTGATGGTCTGCGTTTTGCGATGCCGGAATTGCCCCCAAGCAATGAAACCGTCGAAGAAGAGCCTGCATCGACAACAGGCAAAGTGACTTCTCCGGTTCCTATCGTTGTACAACGCATTGCACTGACGGACATTGACCTTGATGTGCTTGGCAATAAGGTGACATGGGAATCCTTTACCTCGGGCCTGTCTTTCCAAGGTAACCGGCTTCGAGTCACCAAGACTCAGCTGACAGAACCTGTGGTCAAGCTCGCTCCAACTGAAGAGCCGACAAACCCTGAACCCGAATCGAGCAACGCGGCCCCTACTGCTATTGAACTGCCTGAGGTTGAGTTACCACTGCAAGTTGACGTTGTGAGGCTGGATATACATAACTTTAAGCTTGAGCAAGAAACACCCGTGATTGTTCATCACCTAGGGTTAAGCGCGCTTGCGAAAGAGTTCAAGGTTGATGTACGTACACTTGAGCTAGACATGCCTCAAGCTCAAGCAACGCTAGCCACACACGTTGAATTACGTGGGGATTACCCACTGACGCTCAACCTAGATGCAACAGTGAAAGAAGAAATCGCAGCTGGGCAAACTCTCTCGCTAAAGGCTGACGGAAGCGTGGCTGACTTAGGTTTGGAAGCAACGTTAGGTGGTTTGGCAAAAGCGAAATTATCCGCACAGTTGCAGCCGTTAAAGCCTGAGTTGCCGTTTGATATTGAGTTACGTGACGGTGATGTTCAGTGGCCATTGACCGGCAAGGGCGATTACTTTGTTGCCATTGACCACTTGAACGCCAAAGGATCTTTAGATGGCTATAAGGTTGATTTAGCCACTGACATTCAAGGGAAAGACCTTCCTGACCTCGCTGTTTCGCTTAACGGTGACGGAGACCTTAACCACATTACGCTTGAGAAAATCGATCTTGCGACGCTTGGTGGCCACGTGACCGGTGATGTGATGGCTAATTGGCAACAGCCGATTAACTGGGCGGCAAACCTGAATTTGAGCCATATCCAACCTGGCTTGCAGTGGCCAGAAGCGGAAGGGGACATCAGTGGTAAGCTCTCGACCAGTGGCAGCCTGACGGAACAAGGTGGCTGGAAAGTGGATGTACCGACCCTCGATATTGACGGTATCTTGCGTGATTACCCACTCAATATTGAAGGGGCGCTAGCGGCCTCTGATTCCAGCGGAAAAGGCGAGCTAAGCTTAAATACACCAAGACTTGTTTTGTCTCATGGCCCTAATCGCATTGAAGCCAGAGGTCAACTTGATAAGCAGTGGCAAATGGAGTTGGCGATCGATTTTCCTGAGCTGGTCAAAAGTGTGCCTGAACTCAAGGGGCAGATTGCGGGCAAGGTTTCTTTACGTGGTGCATTGAAAGAGCCAGAGGTTGGCTTAGACCTAGATGTTAAGAGTATCGATTGGCAAGGCGAAGCCAAAGTGGAACAGGTGACCTTAAAAGGCGATATCACGCCTCTTCCTGAGCCTGTGGGTAATTTGGCTTTGAAGGTTAAGAACGCTCAATATCAAGAGAACGTGCTTGATGATGTGGCTTTGTTGTTCAACGGTTCTCAAAAGCAGCATCAGCTTAAACTTGATGTGACGTCTAATATTGTCTCTACCAGTTTGGCTCTTAATGGCTCTTTGAAAAATGAACCTGATCTTTCCTGGAAAGGTGAGTTAGAGCGCATGTCGTTGAGCTCGAAGCAAGGCGAATGGCGCTTGAATCAGCCTACCGCATTGGGTTTTGAAA
Source organism: Vibrio aquaticus (assembly GCF_003970385.1). Classification (GTDB taxonomy): domain Bacteria; phylum Pseudomonadota; class Gammaproteobacteria; order Enterobacterales; family Vibrionaceae; genus Vibrio; species Vibrio aquaticus. The sequence continues at coordinate 20,541 of NZ_RXZH01000009.1, forward strand.
ATGCGACTCAGCAAGTAGCCGTTGCTGCGCACTGTTGGCTGCAAGGAAATTCGTCACTCTGTCTCGATAAGGACATTGAAGTCGGTCAAAGTGGTGAAGCGGCACTAACATTAAGTCAGTTTGATTTCTCTCAGGTGGCCGCTTTAGTGCCAGAGACTACCGAATTAACCGGCGAAACGAATGCAAAGGTGTGGGCGAAATGGAGCCCAGAGCTCCCACCGCAATTGAAAGCATCGATTGATTTGCCGAAAGGTCAAGTGATTCAGAAATTAGAGCAGCCGATAACACTAGGCTGGGAAAGCATCACTCTGAACGCTGAACTGGCGGAAAACAAGCTTCAGGCGGATTGGCTATTCGACATCACAGATAATGGCGATGTCTCGGGTAAGGTGACGATTCCAGACGTGCTAGTTGACGATAAGCAGATCGATGGTCAACTTAAGTTAAGCACCTTTAACCTTGATTTCTTAGCACCTGTCATTGGTGACTTCAGTCAGCTTAAATCGAACATTTCTACCGACTTAGCGATTACTGGCCCAGTGATGCAGCCGAAAGTGAATGGTAAGTTCTTGGTTGATGATATTTTGCTGAAAGGGGATATCTCGCCAGTAGAGGTTGATTCGGGCCGTTTGACCATTAATTTTACTGGCTACGATGCCACGTTAGCGGCGGCGATTCATACGCCGGACGGCAAGCTAGAAGTGGCCGGTGATGCCGATTGGCATGATCTTGAAGATTGGAGCAGCAATGTTCGAGTATTCGCTGAAGAGCTCTATGTCGACGTGCCGCCAATGGTCAAGATGAAAGTCCAGCCGGATATGACGATCTCCGCATCTCCAAAACATGCTCGTGTCGATGGCGATATTGCACTGCCTTGGGGGCGTATTGTGGTGGAAGCTTTACCGCCAAGTGCGATTGGTATCTCAAAAGATCAGGTGTTGCTGAACGAGCAGCTTAAGCCGATTGATGAAGAGAATACGGTGCCATTTGTGCTTGAAACCAATATCAATATTAAGATTGGTGATGACTTCAAGCTGTCCGCCTTTGGACTTGAAGGTGGCCTTGTCGGTAAGCTTAACGTGGCTCAGAAAGATAAAGGCCCGTTTATTACTGGCGAGATTAACATTACCGATGGTTCGTATAGCTCATTTGGTCAAGACCTCCTAATCCAAGAAGGTAAGATCTTAATGAATGGCCCTGTGGATCAGCCTTATGTTCAAATCAGTGCAATTCGAAACCCTGATAATACGCAAGATGATGTGACCGCTGGGGTGAAGGTTACCGGCCCTGCGAGTGAGCCAACGGTGACGATTTTCTCTGATCCAGCGATGCCGCAGGCCAATGCGCTCTCTTATCTGCTTCGAGGGCAAGATATTGATGGCGAAGCAGGTGGAAACTCGATGACTACAACTCTGATTGGGCTAAGTTTAGCCAAGAGTGGCCGGGTGGTCGGTGAAATTGGTGAAGCATTTGGCGTACAAGATCTGCAGCTTGATACTGCAGGCAGTGGCGATGATTCTCAAGTGACCGTCAGTGGCTATGTGTTACCTGGCTTGCAGGTGAAGTACGGCGTCGGGATCTTTGACTCCGTGGGCGAGTTTACCGTCCGTTACCGTTTGATGCAGGATCTCTATGTAGAAGCGATGTCTGGTGTCGACAGTGCGGTCGATCTTCTGTATCAGTTTGAGTTTAATTAACGACAGAGTAGCGAGGGAGTGCAATGCAACATTTGGTCTTCGTTTATGGCACGTTACGTTATGGCGAATGTAACCACCACTTATTAGCGCAGAGCAGTTGTTTGGGTAACCATACAACCGCCCCTGTCTACGCGCTTTATGATCTTGGTGCTTACCCAGCCGTAATAGAAGGGCATAGTGCGATCGTTGGAGAGGTTTATCATGTCGATGAAGAAACCCTGGCTCAACTGGATCTATTGGAAGATGTTCCTGTTTTATATCGAAGAGAGCGGATAGAGACACCTTTTGGTCAGGCGTGGATTTATTTATATCAGGACATCAGTCAATTGAACGTCTCAATTTCTTCTGGCGACTGGCGGCAAAAAGTCTGATTGGTTTAGCTGGATAGGCACTAGCGTATAGAAAATGAATGAAACCTAATGAGGAGGTTATCGTGAAATATCTATTGGTAGTCATGGCGATTTTATTGGCGGGTTGTGCTTCTCAACCGGCCCCAATGACCAGCATCGAGAGTGATTGGTCCGATTATGGTCAACAACGAGCAGAGCAAGGCTACTTAAAGCAGTCAGAGAGCCGGTTAGCGAAACTCGACACTCAGGGGTATTTGACTCCTGAACTTTATTCGGCTTACCAAGACGGCTATGAAGCGGGTAGAGAAGTGTACTGTGAGCAAAGTGCCTATATGTTGGGTGTGATGGGAAAACCCTATTTAGGCATCTGCGACAAACTTAATCCTTTCTTTCAGCAAGATTACGTCTCAGGTAAAACGTCAACCGCTGGCTCGATGTTCTAATCGCAAAAAAAAAGAGTCGCTCAGTGCGACTCTTTTTCGTTGGGGATTGTGGTGCTTACTCGCGGTTAAGCTCTAAAAACTCTCCCACTTTTTCTACCATATTCTTCGAGCCAACAAAGAATGGCACACGTTGGTGCAGTTCGGTTGGTTCAATGTCCATGATGCGCTGCACACCATCTGAAGCAACACCACCAGCTTGCTCGATGATGTAAGCCATAGGGTTACATTCATACAGTAGGCGTAGCTTACCATTCGGGTGGCTTTGCGTACTTGGGTACAGATAGATACCGCCTTTGAGAAGGTTGCGGTGGAAATCTGCTACTAAAGAGCCGATGTAACGCGAAGTATATGGGCGCTTTTCACTCGGCTCGTTTTCTTGGCAATACTTGATGTATTTCTTCACACCAAGAGGGAAACGAATGTAGTTACCTTCATTGATTGAGTAGATAGTGCCATCTTTTGGAATCATCATGTTTTCATGCGATAGACAGAAGGTGCCGAGTGATGGATCGTAAGTGAAGCCGTTCACACCATTACCGGTTGTGTACACCAACATGGTTGAAGAGCCGTAGATAACATAGCCGGCGGCCACTTGCTTGTGACCAGGCTGTAAAAAGTCTTCTTGAGTCGGAGGGGTTCCGATTGGAGAAACTCGGCGGTAGATCGAGAAGATAGTACCAACAGAGACATTCACATCAATGTTTGATGAGCCATCAAGTGGGTCCATTAAGACAACGTATTTCGCGTTTTTGTTGAGCTCTTTGTTAAACGCTACAGCTTCATCTTCTTCTTCACTGGCAACACCACAGACTTGGTCACGGGCTTCTAGCGCCGCTTTGAACTTATCGTTGGCGTAAACGTCCAGTTTTTGTTGATCTTCGCCTTGAACATTTTCAGTACCAACGGCACCGGTAATGTCTCCAAGACCCGCCGCATTAATTTCACGGTTAACAATCTTAGCAGCAAGACGAATAGAAGAAAGTAGGGATGATAGATCACCGCTTGCGTGGGGGAAGTCCGCTTGTTTTTCAACAATGAACTCGCCAAGGGTGCGCATTCCAGACATGGTTATTCCTTAAAAAGTCGCTCTTAAAAGTAGGGGGTATGGGTAGTGATGATCTCTCACGGATCTTTTGCTGTTACCCGTTACAAAGTGTAAGAGTTAGATCTTTTTATTGGTAATGAACTAACTGCTTAAGATCTCAATTTGCTTGTCGACCAATGAGTTAGCTTACATATATTCAGTGAATCAAGCAGCGCTGCTTCAAGAGTGAGCAGTTAGAGAGGCCACATCAATATTGTCGACTTAAAATGGTTCGCTTTTGATGGCTTTATCGCCATAATGACAACATTATTTTTGCCTACAACAAGGTCAGTTTATGCATATTCATATCTTGGGAATTTGCGGCACATTCATGGGTGGTGCAGCGGTGTTAGCTCGTCAGTTAGGACATAAAGTGACGGGAAGTGATGCCAACGTCTATCCGCCAATGAGTACTCTATTGGAGTCTCAAGGTATTGAAATCATAGAGGGATTCGACCCATCGCAGTTAGATCCTGCACCTGACTTAGTGGTGATAGGTAATGCCATGAGTCGTGGTAATCCGTGTGTCGAGCATGTACTAAACACCAATTTACGTTACACCTCTGGTCCTCAGTGGTTACAAGAGTTTTTATTGCATGATCGTTGGGTTCTGGCTGTGTCAGGGACACATGGCAAAACAACTACCTCAAGCATGTTGTCTTGGATCCTCGAAGAGTGCGGCTATCAGCCGGGTTTCTTGGTAGGTGGTGTGTTAGGTAACTTCGGAGTGTCTGCACGCTTGGGCGAAAGCATGTTTTTTGTCGTTGAAGCGGATGAATACGACAGTGCTTTTTTCGACAAACGTTCTAAGTTTGTGCATTACCACCCAAGAACCTTGGTAATGAATAACTTAGAGTTTGATCATGCCGATATCTTTGATGATTTAGAAGCGATTAAACGTCAGTTCCATCACTTAGTTCGCACCGTTCCAGGAAACGGACGTATCTTAGCGCCTAAGCAAGATAGCTCGATTGCTGATGTTCTCGAACGCGGTTGCTGGAGTGAAACCGAATTCAGTGGTGAGCAAGGCGATTGGAAAGCTCAAAAACAAGAGGCAGATGGTTCGACGTTCAACGTGTTCTTCCAAGGTGAGCTTGTTGGTTCCGTACAATGGGATTTAGTGGGCGACCACAATGTGGATAATGCACTAATGGCCATTGCTGCGGCTCGACACGTGGGCGTAACACCGGATCTCGCATGTGAAGCGCTTGGTAAATTTATTAACACCAAACGTCGTCTAGAATTAAAAGGTGACGTGAACGGCGTCACAGTTTATGACGATTTTGCACATCACCCAACTGCGATTGAACTTACCTTAGGTGGTCTACGTAATAAGGTCGGTAATGATCCTATCATTGCGGTTTTAGAACCTCGCAGCGCAACCATGAAACGTGGTGTGCATAAAGACACTCTAGCGGCTTCCCTAAAACAAGCGGATCATGTATTCCTCTACCAACCAGACAATATTGAGTGGTCAGTCGATGACATTGCGAGTCAATGTGGTCAGCCAGCGGACACATCGAGTGATATTCATCAGCTGGTGGAGAGCATTGTCAAGCAAGCGCAAAGCGGTAGCCATATCTTAGTGATGAGTAATGGCGGCTTTGAAGGTATTCATGGCAAGTTGCTAGATAAACTCGCTGAGAAACAATAAGTAATGAGCACAATAACGAAATCCATCACCCTGGCATTCACTGGCGCATCCGGTGCGCCTTATGGTCTGCGTTTACTCGAGTGTCTACTCGCTGCTGACTATCAAGTCTATTTACTGATCTCTTCGGCTGCGCGAGTTGTTCTCGCGACCGAGCATGGGCTAAAACTGCCTGCTAACCCTGAAAACGCACACAAAGCGTTAGTTGAACACCTCAAGTGTGACGCAGAGAAATTGGTGGTGTGTGGGAAAGATGATTGGTTCTCTCCGGTTGCCTCAGGCTCTGCAGCACCTAAGCAGATGGTGGTGTGTCCATGTTCAACGGGCAGTGTTGCCGCAATTGCACACGGCATGTCTGATAACCTGATTGAACGAGCCGCTGATGTTGTGATGAAAGAGCGCGGGCAGTTGCTGTTAGTCGTGCGTGAAACGCCATTCTCAACCCTACATCTTGAGAACATGCATAAGCTGTCACAAATGGGCGTAACCATTATGCCAGCAGCACCGGGTTTCTATCATCAACCTAAGTCGATTGAAGATTTGGTTGATTTTATGGTAGCGCGTATCTTAGATCACCTCGGTGTAGAACAAGGCCTTGTTCCACGTTGGGGCTATGACCAACGCAGTTAACGGCTAGGTAACATACTCTAGCTATTGAGTCTCATAACTATTACAATTTGAGTGTTACTCATCGGGGAGCTATTGAGCCAAGTTATATTGGCTAATGCTGAGATCGAATATATTTCGGGACCCGTGGACCTGAACCAGATAATGCTGGCGTAGGAATTGAGTTTGGATTTATCGCCACGATACCTTCCTCAAACCTGTGCCGCTCATACAAGGAGAGAGCGAGCAGTGAAAACCACTCTAAGCACACTTACCATCAGCACTCTAGCGGCTGCGACACTAACTTCATTTTCTGCTTTCGCAGCAGACAACACCCTAACTGTTTATACCTATGACTCATTTGCCGCAGACTGGGGCCCAGGTCCAACGGTAGAGAAAGCGTTTGAAGCACAATGTGGTTGTGACATTAACTTTGTCGCGCTTGATGACGGTGTATCCATTCTAAACCGCCTACGTTTAGAAGGTGACAACAGTAAAGCTGACATCGTACTTGGCTTAGACAACAACCTCATGGCTGAAGCGAAAAAGACCGGATTATTGGCAGAGCACAATGTCGACACGTCGAAAGTAACGCTACCAAACGGTTGGAAAGACAGCACCTTTGTTCCGTATGACTTTGGTTACTTTGCCTTTGTCTACAACAAAGAAACGCTCGCTAACCCACCTAAAAGTTTGAAAGAGTTAGTGGAATCGCGTGAGGATCTTAAAGTGATTTATCAAGATCCGCGTACATCAACGCCGGGCCAAGGTTTAATGCTGTGGATGAAGTCTGTTTATGGTGATGACGCAACCCAAGCATGGAAGCAATTGTCAGAAAAGACAGTAACAGTAACCAAAGGTTGGTCTGAAGCTTACTCGATGTTCTTGGAAGGCGAGTCTGACCTCGTGCTTTCTTACACGACTTCTCCGGCTTACCACTTGATTGCGGAGAATGATGCTAAGTTCGCAGCTGCAGATTTCGCGGAGGGTCACTACACGCAAGTTGAAGTGGCTGCAAAAGTAAAAGGCTCTAAAAACGAAAAGCTAGCGGATGAGTTCATGAGCTTTATCCTTAGCGATGAGTTCCAATCAGCGATGCCAACGGGCAACTGGATGTACCCAGTAACAAGCGTTGAACTGCCAAAAGGCTTTGAAACGTTAAGCGTACCAAGCCAAGCGTTAAGCTTTAGCGCTGACGAAGTGGCAGAAAACCGCAAGTCTTGGATTCGTGAATGGCAAAGTGCTCTAACCTTCTAAGGCTCTCTTTTGCGTAAAACACCTCTTATTGGCTTATGGGTCGCGATACTTATCGCGACCTTTGTTATTTCTGCGTTATCGGCTCTGATGCTTAATGCCGACACTTTCAATATCGGTCAAATCTGGGGCGACCCTTACTACCGTCACGTAACCAAATTCAGCTTTTATCAATCATTTTTATCGACACTGTTTAGTGTTGGTCTCGCTATTCCTGTCGCACATGCTTTATCTCGCCGTCAGTTTCCGGGCAAACAATTGCTACTTAAACTATTTGCGACCACCTTAGTTCTACCGGTGCTGGTGGGTGTTTTTGGTTTGTTGGCGATATACGGAAATAGCGGTTTAGTCGCTAACATTTTTGAGTGGTTTGATAGCAAATTGCCATTTTCTATATACGGTCTAAATGGCATCTTATTAGCGCATGTGTTCTTTAATCTGCCTTATGCGACCCGATTGCTGCTTCAAGCTCTGGATTCTATTCCTCAAGAACAACACAAGCTGTGTGCTCACTTAGGAATGGGACATTGGGACAAGTTTCGCTGGATAGAGTGGCCAAGGCTTCGACAGCAATTACCTCATGTCAGCGGCTTGGTGTTTATGCTCTGTTTCACCAGTTTTGCAACTGTGATGGCGTTAGGGGGCGGACCGAAATCGACCACGATAGAATTGGCCATTTATCAGGCGATTAAGTTTGATTTTGATTTGCAGGCTGGGGCGCTACTAGCGATTTGGCAAATGATGCTGTGCGGCATTATGGCGTTGACGATTCAGCGCTTAGCCAAGCCGATGGCCGTGAGTAACGGCTCACAAACAAGGCTCTTCTACTTATCTAAAGATACGTTGCTGTCTAAGCTTTGGGATTGGGGGTGGATTAGTGGTGCGATGTTATTGGTTCTGCCACCTCTGTTAATGGTTATTCTGAGCGGCCTCAACAAAGAAGTGGTCAATGTCTTAAGCGACGGTCGATTTTGGCTCGCTTTTTGGGCATCAATCAAAGTCGCCACGTTAGCCAGTTTGCTAGCGTTAACGGCGGGTATTGCTATTTTACTGACCAGTCGACGCTTGCGTTTGAATCATCAAGTCAAACGTGCGGACCATATTGAATTGATTGGTACGATCATTCTTGTTACGCCAGGCTTAGTGATTTCAACTGGGTTGTTCTTGCTATTACGATCATTTACCGATGTGTTCAGCTTAGCCTTTTTTGTGGTTGTCGCAGTGAACGCATTGATGGGGCTGCCTTATGTGATAAAAACGCTCTCACAGCCGATGCTGCACATTGAACAACAGTACCAATATGTCTGTGCAAGTTTAGGAATGAAAGGCTGGCAACGTTTTAAGATGGTGGAATGGAAGGCGTTGAAGAAACCATTGGCTCATGCCTTTGCCATTAGTTTTATGTTCGCCATTGGCGATTTAAGTGCGGTGGCGCTGTTTGGTAGCCAAGAGTTTCGCACTTTACCGCTCTATCTATTTCAGTTACTTGGTAGCTACCAGATGGAAGCCGCAGCGGTGGTTTCGGTCACCTTGCTGCTGTTAAGTGTTGGCTGTTTTACGCTAATAGAACGGTTGTTCAACGTGAATAAAAAGGTGAGTTATGCTGACGCTGAGTAACGTGGATTATTACTACCACAATGAACTGTTCCACTTTGATGTCGAAGTGAAGCAAGGCTCAATTGTTGCGCTTATGGGGCCAAGCGGTGCGGGTAAATCGACCTTACTTGCTTTGGTCGCGGGGTTTATTGAGCCGGAGAAAGGTTCTATTACTGCTGATGATCAGGAGTTGGTAGGTTTAGAACCATATCAACGCCCCTTTGCAATGTTGTTTCAAGAGCACAACTTATTTGCTCATTTAACGGTACGACAGAATATTGGCTTGGGGTTACACCCAGGTTTGAAATTGACGGCTGAGCAATCTAAGTCGGTTGAACAAGCCGCACAGCAAGTTGGGGTTTTTGAGTATTTGGAGAGGCTCCCAGAGCAGCTTTCGGGCGGTCAGAGGCAAAGAGTAGCACTGGCTCGTTGTTTTGTTCAGCCACACCCAGTGTGGTTGCTTGATGAGCCATTCTCAGCATTAGATCCCATTCTGCGTGAAGAGATGTTGAGTTTGGTGGAAAACTTGGCCAAAGAGCGCAACATTACTGTACTGATGGTCACGCACCATATCAGTGACGCTAAGGCGATAAGTTCGGATTTTATCTTTGTCGCCAATGGGCGTGTGGAAGTGGCAGAAGAGATTGAGCAGCTGTCTTCAGGTCACTCTAACCCGACATTACGTGAATTTGTCCGGGCCGGGGAATGAACTAAGCAAAGGGTGCGTCACGAGTCAGGTCATTCCCTAGACTGACGAAGGAAGGAGTCGGGAATCTTATAAAGCTATCGACTTGCTGGAAGAGAACCCCAACTCACTCATCTTTTACTCTTGAGGATGACTAGCCAATTGATTGAAAATAAAAGAGGGCTGACGTTTGGCGTCAGCCCTCTTTTAACTTTAAGCGAAAGTGCTTTAGAAGGTTAAGATTCTTCTTCGTTAAGCGCTTTTAGCACTTGGAAGATTTCACGAAACGCTTTCGCCGGTTTACCGGCTTTTTTCTCTTTGGCAGCTTGGCGAGCAAGCTGGCGTAAACGCTGACGGTCAGCATTTGGGAATTGCTCTACAGCATCGGCAATCGCACTGTCACCTTCTTCTACGATTCGATCGCGAAGTTGCTCTAGCTTATGCAGTTCAGCAGTTGCTTGAGAGTGCTTGTTACGCACTTTGTCTAGCGCAGCCTGCAGCGGTTCGGTTTCTTCGAAACGCATCAGCTTGCCAATATACTGAAGCTGACGGCGGCGCGCTTCGTTCTTAAAACGTTGTGCGTCTTTAATTGCTTCAGCGAGGTCTTCGCTCAATGGGAATTTTTCTAGAACAGACGGCTTCAATGCAGCTAGCTCTTCGCCCAGCTTTTGTAGCTCTTCCATGTCACGCTTCAACTCGGTTTTACTAACCCAGATGATTTCCTCTTCTTCTTCCCATGGCGCTTTTTGATTCTTACGTGCCATCTTTCTGCCTTATTTGAACATCTATTTCTCTATTTTAACAAGAATCGTGGGGAGAAAGCGAAATTCTTGTTATTCTAAAGGCAATTGATCTTAAGAAATAAGCAAATATGGACGTAAGAGAGCAAGTGGCTCAACAACGAGTTGAGTTAGAAGCCGCAGTAGCCAAAGCATTAGAGATGGCTGCAGAGAAATCTGACGCTGCAGAAGTCGCTATCAGTAAAAGCACAGGCTTAAGTGTTTCGACTCGTATGTGCGAAGTTGAAAACGTTGAATTTAATAGTGATGGAGCGTTGGGTATCACGGTTTACCGTAACCAACGTAAGGGCAGTGCCTCTACATCAGACTTGAGTGAAAAGGCGATTCAGCAAACGGTTCTCGCTGCTCTTGATATTGCTCAATACACGTCTGAAGATCCGTATGCGGGTCCGGCTCCAAAAGAGTTGATGGTCCAAGAGATTCCGGATCTTGACCTTTTCCATCCGGATACGCCTGATCCAGACTATGCGGCTCAAGTTGCCATTGCCGCAGAGCAACAAGCGCTTTCTTACAGCGATCAAATTAAACAAAGTGATGGCGCGAGCTACGACAGCCATTACGGATTAAAAGTGTACGGTAACAGCCATGGTTTATTGGCGAGTTACGCTTCTAGCCGTCATAGCACTAGCTGCTGTGTCATTGGCCAGGGTGCCAATGGCGAGATGGAGCGTGATTACAGCTACACGGTTGCTCGTCATAAAGATGAGCTGTGGACGCCTGAAATTGTGGGCCAGAAAGCAGCAGAAAAAACCGTGAGTCGTTTGGATGCACAGAAGCTTAAAACAGGTAAGTACCCAGTAATGTTTGCTGCTGATGTTGCAACTGGTTTGCTTGGCCACTTAGTGATGGCGATCAGTGGTGGCAACCTATACCGTAAATCGTCGTTCCTATTGGACCATCTAGGTAAACAAATTTTACCTGAGTGGTTTAATGTTTCTGAGCGTCCACATATTCTGCGTGGTTTGGCGTCAAGCCCGTTTGATAGTGAAGGTGTGTTTACCCAAGACCGTGAGATCATCACCGATGGTGCTCTTGCAACGTATCTACTGACAAGTTATGCAGCACGCAAGATGGAGATGACACCAACAGGCCATGCGGGTGGTATCCACAACTGGTTCGTAAAATCGACCGGTCAGAACTTTGAGCAAATGCTGAAAGAGCTTGGCACGGGTCTGCTGGTGACGGAAACCATGGGGCAGGGTGTGAACATTGTAACTGGTGACTACTCACGCGGTGCAGCGGGTTTCTGGGTAGAAAATGGTGAGATCCAATACCCCGTGTCTGAGATCACTATCGCAAGTAATCTTAAAGATATGTTCAACCAGATTGTTGCGGTGGGCAGTGATGTTGAAACCCGTTCACAAATCCAAACGGGTTCTATCTTGCTTGAATCAATGAAGGTTGCTGGTGAGTAAGAGCTAAAACTTCCGCTTTCGCATACCATTGGTCATTCCATAGAATGACAGTAAAAGAAAAGGTTGATGTTTTCGCATCAACCTTTTTTGTTTCTTAGCCTTCAAACAATTCCGTATGCAGCTTCTGAATCGCTTGTTTAGAAACAGATTCATGAACAAGGAAACACAGGTTATGAGGGCTTGCTCCATAACAAATCATACGTAGGTTGAAGTCTTCTAGAGTACCAAAGACCTGTTTAGCGTAGCCTTTGCTCTCACTCATGTTGTTACCGATAAGAGCAACTAAACAGAGGTTGTGTTCGACTTCTACCGTACATAGCTCCTCAAGTTCAAGACGAGCTGCTTCTGGAAGCTGAGGTGCGCCGCCGGATGTGTCAGTCTGATCCAGAGTCAGAGAAACACTGATCTCTGAGGTTGTAATCAAATCAACAGACACTTTGTGCTTAGCAAGGACTTCAAATACCTTAGCTAAGAAGCCGTACGCATGGAACATTTTTGCACTGCGTAGAGTCACCATCGTTTGATTGCAACGTAGGGCAAGTGCACGGAAAAGAGGTGAGCTTTCTACCTGATGGCGAATCCACGTTCCGCCTTTCTCCGGCTCTTTAGATGAACCGACAAAGACAGGAATGTCGTGTCGAAGTGCTGGCACCAGTGTGGAAGGATGAAGGATTTTTGCGCCGAAGTTAGCCATTTCTGACGCTTCACTGAAGCTGATTTCTGAAATCGGAGATGCTTTTGGTGCGATGCGTGGATCTGTGGTGTATATACCCGGAACGTCAGTCCAAATCTCTAGGCCTGATGCTTCGACTGACTCTGCAATCAACGCCGCACTGTAATCACTGCCACCCCGACCAAGCGTGGTGGTATTCCCTTCTGCGTCAGAGCCGATAAAGCCTTGTGTCACAACGACGAAATCTTGGCAAAGTGGTACTAGATTTTGTTGCGATAGCTGGCGGATAGTGTCTAGTTCAGGCTCCGCCTTGCCAAAGTTACTGTCTGTGCGCAGTACATCTCGGATATCAAAGCGAACGGCATTAATGCCGCGATCTTTCATAAGTTGAGTCAGTAGGTGAGTCGACATTAACTCACCACAAGCAACAAGGTGATCGGTCAATTTATGACTGGACTGAATGGAAGCTGCTTCAGCTAAGCGCGTCACGGTATCAAGAATGGCTGACACTTCGCTCGCTGCTTGAGTGGCATCTTCAAGATTGTTGAGAACAGCTTGGTGAATATCAGCCAGTTGATTTAGGACTTCATTGCGCCGGGTTTGGTCTTGAACACCATTAGCGAGCTCAACAAGTAGGTTTGTGACCCCTGAACAGGCGCTGCTCACGACGAGTTTTGTATTTGGACTATTTTCTATAATTGCAGCACAGCGGCTCATTGCTTCAAAATTAGCAACACTTGTTCCACCAAACTTAGCGACATTAAAACTGCTCACAGCGTTTCTCCCACGACTTCCTAAAATATAATTTGGTAGCGATACCAACATCCAATGTTTGTTTTAATGCAGAGAGTAGAGCGAGATAGAGGTGATTATTCGAATGGTATACCTCAGAAGCTCATCATCAGTCTGTGCCGATGACAGTTGCAGGGATTCAGCCCTAGCAACCGATAGATTCAAGCCTGCAACCCGTATCTACCTCGGCACTGCTCCCCCTTAATATATTGTTTCGGATTTGCGGATCCACAATACATCTACCTGGGCAGTGCTCCTCTTCTGCAAAATAATTTGCTATGTGGGATAAATATTCACCACACACTTTGCATTGAACGTTTTTATGTGACGTATGTCAACGGTAATTTGTAACTTTATATTGTTTATAAATTAACAAACTTGTGACACTGGTTTGACCTCAAGACTTTGGGCTAATTGCTGAGCACTCTTATTTCGATTAATGTGGAGTAATAAGAAATAAATAGAACAAAAATGATTAAAAAGGAGCTGCCAATGACGATTCAAAGTTTCATTCCCCCACACCGTATTCTAATGGGCCCGGGGCCATCGGACATTTCACCTCAAGTATTGCAAGCGCTGAGTCGCCCTACTGTTGGCCACTTAGACCCTCTGTTTGTTGCAATGATGGATGAGCTAAAGTCGCTACTTAAGTACGCCTTCCAAACCGAAAATGAATTTACGATTGCCGTTTCAGCGCCGGGCAGTGCAGGGATGGAGACCTGTTTTGTGAACCTTGTTGAACCAGGTGAAAAAGTGATTGTTTGCCGCAATGGTGTGTTTGGTGAGCGCATGCGTGAAAACGTGGTACGTGCAGGCGGTATTGCTGAAGTTGTGGATGATGAATGGGGAGCGCCGGTTTCTCTCGATAAAGTTGAACAAGCATTAAAAGCCAACCCTGATACTAAGATTCTCGCTTTCGTTCACGCAGAAACGTCAACCGGTGCCTGTAGTGATGCCGAAGCATTAGGCAAACTCGCTAAGCAATATGGCGTATTAACCATTGTCGACGCCGTAACGTCATTGGGTGGTGTGCCCCTTAAAGTTGATGAATGGCAATTGGATGCGGTGTACTCAGGCAGTCAGAAGTGTTTGTCTTGTGTTCCTGGCTTGTCTCCAGTGACATTTTCTTCTGCGGCGATAGAAAAGATCCAAGCTCGAACGACACCGGTTCAAAGCTGGTTTTTGGATCAAAGCTTAGTGCTTGGTTATTGGAGCGGCGAGGGCAAGCGCAGCTACCACCATACCGCGCCAGTGAATAGCTTATATGCTCTGCATGAGTCACTACTTATCCTGAAAAATGAAGGGCTTGAGAATGCGTGGCAGCGTCATCGTGATATGCATGAGAATCTTAAGCAAGGGCTAGAAAAACTTGGCTTTGAGTTTGTGGTCGAAGAGCAGTCTCGATTACCTCAGCTCAATGCTATCTACATTCCAGAAGGCGTCGATGATGCGGCTGTACGCAGCCACCTATTGAATACCTACAACCTGGAAATTGGTGCCGGTTTAGGGGCGTTGGCAGGCAAAGCGTGGCGTATTGGTTTAATGGGCTACGGGGCTCGCGCGGAGAATGTCGCTGTGTGTCTGCGAGCACTTGAAGAGTCTCTAGCGAAGTGAGTCATTATCCAGTAACAATAAAGGCGACCTAGGGTCGCCTTTATTGTTTTTATTCCTCGGGCATCGACTCTTTCTCGCTATCCGCTTTTAATGCATCGACATTTGGCGGAATGTAGTGAACGTCCGAGAAATCTCTCTTGGGAAAGAGGAATTGAGCTTCTTGACGAATCTGCTCTGCTTTTTCCGTTTCCCCTAATCCCTGATAAGCCAGAATTAGGTTGTTATAGAAAGCAGGACGAGGCTTGTCTTTGATGATGTCCAAAGACCAATCGACATAAGGCTGAATAAATTGGGCGTCTTGCTTGTACAAACCAATGTTGAGATAAGTACTGAAAATATCCCAATCATAGCGATCTTTCCAAACCACAGGGTTACTCACTTGTTCAAGTAAATCTGGGTTTTTAGGATTTGAACGTTCAAATTGAGTCAGGACATAGTTTGTGTGTAGTGTGCTGAGCATATACACGCTAACGATAATTGGGATGACTAAACTCATTACGCGTAGCAATGTTTGTGAAACAACGCTTAATGACACAACACGGCCGGAATTGGCTCTTTGGTCGACCCAATAGAGCAGAACCACAAACGTTATCCAGTGAATGGCAGAGTGGTAAAACGGGTATTCCAATTGGCTATGCAGGACGATTGGCACAAAAAGAGCGAATAAGGCTAAGCGAGTACCTTTTGCCGTTTGTGCGATGCGAACCAGCACCATACTTGCTGCTAAAACGATGCCTAAAATGGGTACAATACCGCCTTCTACCCCCCAGTAGAGCAGTTCATTGTGGGGGTGATCCATCGCTGCGAGACCTGGTTGATAGTCTGGATTCAACTGATGTTGGCGAGCGGTATAGACAATGTACTCTGGTTCAAATCGGCCGTAACCATAGCCAGTAAATGGCTTCTCTATCAACATGTCGAAAGTTTGAGGAAATATATATTTCCTTGCTCCTTCGAAGTGAGCCTTTTTTGCTACAAGGTTAGCTTCTTCTCCAGTGTTGATCGTAGTTATTGCTCCAATACTCAAGCCGACAATAATAGCTAGAGTCCAGCCCCAAAAGCGTTTTTTCGTCGCAAACTTATAGAGGTAGGGCATAAGTAAAGCGACTGAAATAAGGGCGGCCAACCAACCCGTACGTGAAGCGAGTACGACAAGTAGGGGAATGGTTACGATTGGCATTAAGTACAACAGTGCAACTTCACTGACTTTGCGCTGATACTTTTTAGGGTGTCGAGTGAGAAGGTAGCCTGACAGCGCTAAGCCAGTTGCGAGAAAACTTGCCATGACATTTGGTTGTTGGAAAATGCCGTAAGGTCGGTTGGCAATGGTATTGTAACCAAACAGATTTCCTGGTTCTAAAACAAAGAATTGAACCCAGCCAAAGAGCGCTTCAATCAATACGCCTAAGGTAATAAACCACAGCAGGCGTTGTTTTTGTTTATTGCTGAATCGAAATTGCTGTAAGACCACAAAGAGTAAGAAACCAGTCCAAAGGCCTATGATTTTACCTGAGGATAGGGTTGGAGCAGCATTGCTATACAACAAGGGTGCACTGAGCATGACGCAGCTTAGAAACAGCGCAATGGTGAGTTTGTTGTATTTGAGTTGTCCTTGGGTGCCGAATTGATATAAACCGATCGCAATCGAAAAGCTGAGCACGAGCCATGTTGTCGGGTTAAAAGAGAGCGCAAGGCCTGAGCCGCCAGGGTTCGGCATAAAAAAGTGCATAGCGAGCAAATAAACAATGCCGAAAGAAATAAGAAATGGCTTAATCAAAGGGATCTTAGGGGCTTTGATCTCGAGTTCCGTCCCTGCTACGTGAGTAGTCGCCATAAATTACCATACCTTTAAACAAAATAGACCAGAGGGGGATCCACTGGTCTACTTATCTTACAATTAATCGCTATTTTAACATAGGCTTAAGGAACCTTGCGGTGTGTGACCCTTCGACTTGCGCCACATCTTCTGGTGTGCCTGTTGCAATGATTTCACCGCCACCTTGGCCGCCTTCCGGGCCTAAGTCGATAATCCAGTCTGCCGTTTTAATCACATCCAGGTTGTGCTCGATAACAACGACCGTATTACCATGGTCGCGCAGTCGGTGCAGAACAGTTAAAAGCTGCTGAATATCATGGAAGTGCAAACCCGTGGTAGGTTCATCCAGAATGTAGAGTGTTTTTCCGGTATCGCGTTTAGAGAGTTCTCTTGCCAGTTTAACACGTTGCGCTTCACCGCCGGATAGCGTTGTCGCCGCCTGGCCCAAGCGAATGTAAGACAGTCCGACATCAATTAAGGTCTGCAATTTACGCGCAATGACTGGAACAGGGTCGAAGAAAGCACGAGCATCTTCTACGGTCATCTCCAAGGCTTCATCAATCGTCTTTCCTTTGTAGCGAACTTCTAATGTCTCTCGGTTATAGCGTTTGCCTTTACATACGTCACAAGGGACATAAACATCGGGTAAAAAGTGCATTTCGACTTTGATAACACCATCACCCTGACAAGCTTCACAACGACCGCCTCGAACATTGAAGCTAAAACGTCCCGGTTTGTAACCTCGGGAGCGGGCCTCTTGGGTTCCTGCAAAGAGTTCTCGAATTGGCGTAAAGATCCCCGTATAAGTGGCAGGGTTGGAACGAGGAGTACGGCCAATTGGGCTTTGATCAATGTCGATGACTTTATCGAAATGCTCAAGTCCTTTGATCTTCTTGTAAGGTGCCGGTGTAGCCGTAGTTGCGCCATTAAGCTGTGTATGAGCAATCTTGAAGAAGGTGTCATTGATCAGGGTTGATTTGCCAGAGCCAGACACGCCCGTAATACAGCTAAATAGACCGACAGGGATCTCTAGAGTGACATCTTTTAGGTTATTGCCTGTCGCGCCAACCAGTTCGACAACTTTTTTCTTGTCCCGTTTAGTGCGCTCTTTAGGGATGGCAATTTCCTTTTTACCACTGAGGTACTGACCGGTGAGTGAATTCGGGTTAGTAACGATGTCGGCCATAGTCCCTTCAGCTACAACATTGCCGCCGTGTACACCCGCACCAGGACCAATATCTATCACGTGATCAGCCATGCGAATGGCATCTTCATCATGCTCAACAACCAGAACCGTATTACCTAAGTCACGAAGGTGCGTTAGGGTTTTAAGCAAGCGTTCGTTGTCGCGTTGATGTAGACCAATCGAAGGTTCATCCAGTACATACATAACACCAACGAGGCCGGCACCAATTTGGCTCGCTAAACGAATACGTTGTGCTTCACCACCGGACAGCGTTTCAGCGCTGCGTGATAGGTTGAGATAGTTAAGGCCAACATTGACTAAGAATTGCAGTCGGTCATTGATCTCTTTCATGACTTTCTCGGCGATTTGAGCACGCTGCCCTTCAAGGTGAAGCGATGCAAAAAAAGCCAGAGCATCTGCAATACTGAGCTCAACAATTTCAGGTAGGGTCGTTTCGCCAATAAACACATTTCGTGCTTCTAAACGTAGGCGACTGCCATCACAGCTTGAACAGGTTTTGGTAGAGATGTATTTGGCAAGGTCTTCTCGTACTGAGCTAGATTCGGTATCACGATAGCGGCGCTCTAAGGTATTCAGGATCCCCTCAAACGGATGACGTTTTACGCGAATATCACCACGATCGTTGATGTAATTAAACTCTATTTCAGTGCGTCCTGATCCTTTAAGGATGATGTCACGGGTTTTCTTCGGTAGTGAGTTGAATGGTGCCGTGAGATCGAAACCATAGTGATTGGCTAAAGAAGTCAGCATTTGGAAATAGTAATAGTTTTTCTGATCCCAACCGCGAATGGCACCTTCGGCTAGGCTGAGTGAATCATCGACGATCACTCGATCAGGATCAAAGTATTGCTGGACACCCAAACCATCACAGGTACCGCAGGCACCCGCAGGGTTGTTAAACGAGAACAATCTAGGTTCAAGTTCTTGCATGCTGTAGCCACATTTAGGGCAGGCAAAGTTGGCTGAGAAGATGATCTCTTCTCCATCTCCTTCCATGGGCGCTACAACGGCAATGCCACCAGAGAGCTCTAGCGTGGTTTCAAATGATTCTGCTAAACGTTGTTGTAAGTCATTGCGTACCTTGAAACGATCGACAACGACTTCAATCGTATGCTTCTTATGTAGCTCTAGTGTTGGAGGATCGGAAAGATCGCAGGTTTCGCCATCGATACGAGCACGAATAAAGCCTTGTGCAGCCAGGTTCTCTAGCGTCTTAACATGCTCACCTTTGCGCTCTTTAACAATCGGCGCAAGTAACATCATTTTAGAGCCTTCAGGTAACTCTAATACTTTGTCGACCATTTGAGAGACAGTTTGCGCAGCGAGAGGAGTGTGATGATCTGGACAGCGAGGCTCACCGACACGAGCATAAAGCAGACGAAGATAATCATAAACTTCGGTTATGGTGCCAACGGTAGAACGAGGGTTATGAGAGGTGGATTTTTGCTCGATGGAAATTGCGGGTGATAGACCTTCAATATGGTCAACATCCGGCTTTTCCATCAAAGATAAAAACTGACGTGCATAAGCGGATAAGGATTCAACGTAACGGCGTTGGCCTTCTGCATATAAAGTATCAAATGCGAGCGAAGATTTACCTGAACCAGATAAACCTGTAATGACGGTAAGTTTATCGCGAGGAATGGTTACATTAATATTCTTCAGGTTATGGGTACGGGCACCGCGGACTTCAATTTGATCCATTATCATCACTCTATGCAAAAATAAGTGGGCTAAGTATTACATAGTGTGAGAAATGTGCAAAGAAAATACTGGATAAAAAAACAGTAAAGGCAACTATTGTAGTCGCCTTTATCTTTGAAAGAAGTCCGTGGTTATACGTCTTCTTTAGTGGTCTTCTGCTTGCCTAATTCTGACGTTTTGGTGTCTTTTAGGTACAAGTTTTCAAAGCAGTAGTTGGTTGCTTCGATGTAACCTTCTACGCTACCACAGTCGAAACGTTGGCCTTTAAATTTGTATGCTAATACACAGCCCGCTTTTGCCTGCTTAAGTAGTGCATCAGTGATTTGAATCTCACCGCCTTTGCCTGGCTCGGTATTTTCAATCAGCTCAAAAATATCTGGAGTCAGAATGTAACGGCCAATGATAGCTAGGTTGCTTGGTGCTGTGCCAGGTTCTGGTTTCTCAACCATGTCATCAACGCGGAAGATATCGTCCTTGATCATTTCACCAGAAATCACACCGTACTTGTGTGTTTCATCTTCTGGTACTTCTTGAACCGCAACAATGGAACAGCGGAACTGTTTGAACAAGGTGACCATTTGCGCTAGCACACCTTCCTGTTCGTTGACACAAAGGTCATCAGCTAGGACTACAGCAAAAGGTTCGTCACCGACTAACTCTTTGCCTGTTAAAATAGCGTGGCCTAAGCCTTTCATCTCACGTTGACGAATATAAGTGAAGTTCGCTGACTCGATGATGTCACGAATATCAACCAATAGCGCTTCTTTGTTTGTACCGTTGATCTGGTGTTCTAGTTCGTAGTTCTTATCAAAGTGGTCCATGATGGAGTGCTTGCCACGACCTGTAACGATGCACATACCATCCATGCCTGCTTGAATGGCTTCTTCTACACCGTACTCAATCAGTGGTTTGTTCACCACTGGCATCATTTCTTTTGGCATTGACTTGGTGGCAGGAAGGAAACGAGTACCGTAACCAGCGGCTGGAAAGAGGCACTTTTTGATCATGATAAAAACCCTTTAACTTTTTATATTAATCCGAATTGGCGCAACAATATCATGATTCGTATGAATAGATAATGAATACGCCAACACGAAAAACAAAAATTAGCGCTCTGTTAAATAGTTAAGACAAAGGTCTCATGTGTTGCTTCGCCCATGCGGCCGCTTGCACACGATTTTTAACACACAGTTTCTTAAAGACTTTTTGCAGATGTGATTTTACGGTGAACTCACTGATGAACATATCTTCAGCAATTTGAGTATTGGAAGACCCGTGCATAAGGCAGCGTAAAATTTGTAACTCGCGAGTCGTTAGATCAACGGTAGCCGGTGCTGTGTGTGTATCAACAACATTTCGATAATGAAAAAGAAGTTGAGCAACCACTTTCCTTGGGAGCCAATTCTCACCATTAATAATCGCTTCACATCCTTTAGCCAGAACTTCGATGTCATCTTCTTGATAGAAAAGCCCTTTCAAGTGACCAAATGAAAGCAGTTCGTCTGTCGTTAATCGGTGAGTAAGATTAATGATGATGGTTTCGAAAGCTTTATCGGCCAGAGGCAAATCTCGAATCTGACTTTTGATCTTTAAGTAGTCTTGATGATCAATCATTAAGATTCGGTGTTTGTGTTGTTGTAGCGCCAACATGAGGTCATCAGTCACGATACGTGGAATCGGTAAATCGATCTGTTTCTCTAGTTGATCAACGATGGGGTAGTGAGCATTAACATCGTCACACAAAAAGTAAATGGTTCTGGTGTATTGATTTTTAGCCATAATTTCCTCGCCTACGAACGTGTTTTGTTTTTTATCAGAGTGAAGCAAGAGTGCGGCGAGTGCGAATTGCGGTTAGGAGTTTGCGTTTAAATTCATGGCAAATGGTAACTAATGAATTACTCAGATGAGCCATTATTTGAACGGCTTCTAAAAACACATTTTGTATAATATTGTTAGTTGAGAGAACAGGACATTGTTGGTAGTAGGATTTGTACCAAACGTAAAGCGTGTTATCCTATTGCGCTATTTATTCTATCAACACCTAATTTTGGACGGAGCGAAACATGGCTAGCCGTGGAGTAAACAAAGTAATCTTAGTCGGAAACCTGGGTTCTGACCCAGAAATACGTTACATGCCAAGCGGCGGAGCTGTGGCAAATATCACCATCGCAACGTCTGAATCTTGGCGTGATAAGGCCACGGGTGAGCAACGTGAAAAAACGGAATGGCACCGTGTTGCGCTATTTGGCAAACTTGCGGAAGTGGCTGGTGAGTACCTACGTAAAGGCTCACAAGTTTATGTTGAAGGCCAACTTCAGACTCGCAAATGGCAAGATCAAAGTGGCCAAGACCGTTACACGACAGAAGTGGTTGTTCAAGGCTTTAATGGTGTGATGCAAATGTTGGGTGGTCGTGCTCAAGGTGGCGCTCCTAGTCAAGGTATGGGCCAGTCTCAACCTCAACAAGGTGGTTGGGGACAGCCTCAGCAACCAATGCAGCATCAACCTGCTCAGCAGCAACAGCAGCAGCAACCTCAATCACAACCACAGCAGGCTCAACCTCAGTACAATGAGCCACCGATGGATTTTGATGACGATATCCCATTCTAAGTATCTGTTATTGAAAAAAAGCCGCGTATATCGCGGCTTTTTTATATAGTAGATAAAGCGGCTGACAGCGAAGGATGTATGGGCTTACTCTATTATTTATAGAAAATGGTGCTTACAGCGGTGGTATTTATATGCTGCTTATTTAATCGAATTAATAGCAAAATTAACACTTATGGGTTACCATTCTGATAAATGTGTTACCTGTAAAGAAAAAGGACTTTCACTTATGAGGTACACACCTACCTTAAAGCTGAGCACTCGACTCGTTGCGTTTGTGACTATGATTGTCATTAGTGCGATGTTTATCCTGTTTTTAGGTGGGACACTCTCTTTTAAACGATTGGGGCAAGAGTACCTTGACCACTCATTGAAAGGCATAGTGGAAGTTGTTGATAAAGAAATGGAAGATCCAGATGCTGCGTATTCATTGCAGCGTTGGATGCCGAAAATGCTCCAAGCCTCGAACATTGTCGAGATGGAACTGCTCTCCACTTATGGTGTGATATACCGTTTCAAAGACACGTCTTCAAAAATAGACCCATCGCTACTGTATAACATTGAGTTCCAACTGGAGCGAAATGACGGTTACAGCCTTAGGTTTAAAGCCGTACCGCCGTATATTGGCTATGGCTACTCAATGCAAGCCCTTTGGTCAATTACGTTAGCCGTTGGTCTGATTGTGTTTTGCTTGATGCGTGGCCTTAAATGGTTGAAAGAGCAACTATACGGCTCTGAGCTGCTTGAAGAGCGAGGGCGAATGATTCTCGCAGGGCGAGTGGAAGAGTATGCCAAAGGCGATCTTAAAGAATGGCCGTATACAGCCAGTGAAGCCCTCGACCGCTTGATTGAAGAGTTGCAGGATGCGAGGCAAGAGCGCAGCCGCTTCGACACCTTTATTCGGACTCAAACTTTCCTTGATCAATTGACCGGTACCGCTAACCGCGTGTTGTTTGATAGTAAGCTAGAATCAGCATTATCTGAGCATGGCTCTCATGGTGGTGTCTTGTTATTGAGAGTGGATGATTGGCAGGACATCGAAGAAGAGTTGGGTAAGCAGGTTGCCAATGACTTTATTGTCGAAGTGGGTGAAGGGCTGAATAATGTTATTCAACGTTTCCCAGAGGTGATTCTGTCTCGATACTATCAGTCTGACTTTGCCATCTTTGCTCCGAACCTTTCAAGTAAAGAAATAGCGAACATTGCCGTGCAGTGCTTAAAGCAATTAGCTAAGTTACAGCCACCACAGCCTTTGTCATTAGACGACTGGGTCCATATTGGTGTCAGCATGTACCGTGAAGGGGAAAGTCCGACTCGTATTATTGATGAGGCGGAAACGGCGTTGAAAAGTGCTCAGCTGCAACGCAATAACACTTGGAGCCGCTTCCAGAAACATGTTTCTCAGATTGAGGAACGAGGCAGCGTACGTTGGCGTACTCTATTTGATATCGCTCTTAAACCAGACATGCTTTATGTCTTTAGTCAGCCTTGTTACTTGCTAGACAGTAAGCAAGATAAGCAGGTGGACCATTTAGAATTGTTTGCACGTATCAACGATCCAGAAAAGGGCGTGATAAAAGCATCGAGATTTAATTCAGCCATTGAATCAGTTGGTTATGAAAGCGTGCTGGATAAGGCTGCAGTTACCGCAATTGTTAACTATTTAAAAGATTCTGATGAATCAGAGAGTTACTCTATTAACCTGCATGTGATACCTTTCGCTGATCGAGACTATTTCAAATGGTTTAGAGATGAGTTATTGCAAGTTTCTTCGGAGCTACGCAGTAAACTTATCTTTGAGTTTACTGAAGCAAAAGTGGTTCAGCATTTAGATTACATGCGCCCTGTGATCAAAATGATAGCAGGCGTAGGCTGTCAAGTAGCCATTGGCCAGGCAGGACGCTCGATCGTTAGTACGCACTATTTGAAAGAACTGCCTGTTAGCTTCCTTAAACTGCATCGCAGCTTAGTGAAAAAAATTGAACAGCGTCATGAGAACCAGCTGTTTGTGCGCAGTTTGCTGGGGGCGTGTGCAGGGCTGACGACTCGAGTTATTGCTGTCGGGGTCGATAATAAACAAGAATATAGAACGATCCTTGAACTCGGTGTACACGGCATTCAAGGGCGTTATTTGGCCGAGGAGCAACAATTGTTACCTAAGCCAAGTAGTAAGCAGAGTGTCGCGCCAATGACGAGTAAAATTCAAGTTGGTCGACGTAATCGCTGGCGGAAAACATAGAAATTTAATGAATATTCAATCACTGATCGGAAAGTTCAAAACTAATAAGCAGACGGCGGCCTCTCTAGGGGTTGTCGTGCAGCCTAGTGCGTTGTTTTTCTCAGCAACGAGTGGAACAGAGCTTCCACAGCATGTGACATTCGACAATGTCTCCTGGCAAGAAGCGCTGATAAAAGTATTGCGAGAGAATAACGTAACGGATCTCTCCCTGAACATCGTGCTGCATTCCAACTTATATCAAACGTACCAGATTGAGCAGCCCAACCTTCCTGACGAAGAGCTGTCTAGTGCGTTGCCTTTCTTATTGAAAGATCTGATTGCCGAACGCGTTACCGATATCGTCGCGGATTCAATCGCCTTGCCTATGGGCAATAAACGTCAAGTCTATGTCGTTCAACGTGCGTTAATTAAGGAGCTCTATAGCGCGCTTCAGAAGATCAATATCGAGTTGAATCAGGTGCTTGTCGAGGATGAAGTCTGGGGGCATAGCGCAGGTGAGCTGGCTAATTTCTTACTTCTCCAACGCAGTAAGCGAGGTCAATTTAAAGTCAGTGCATTTGTTAACTCTCAATGTGCATTTCAGCGAACCATTCGTGGTGTGACACCGCCACTGACAGGCGTTGCTGCGAGTGTTTTACAGCTTGATGGCATTGCACTCGAGCTACAACGTTCGGTTGACTATCTCTCATCTCAGTTAAGAGGCACGTCTTTACATCAAATGCAGGTCTGCTGTGATGAAGAAGACCAGCAAGAGATTGCCCAAGCTTTAAGTGAAAGGCTGAGCGTCAAAGTTTCTGCTTTAACAGAGTCAAATCAAGAGTCGGGCCACGTTTTGGCTGCTGTACTGGGCGTGATGGGTGAGGCGCAAGTCAACCTATTTCCTGCCGATATTAAGCCTAAAAAAAATCACTTTTCATTACAGAATGTCGTGGCGGGTTGGGCAGTGGTCGCTGTGACTCTATTGCTTTCTGCTGGCTACTTACACTATCAAAAGAGCCAGCTTACTGAAGATCTTCAATTGGTTCGCTCTCAAGAGTCAGAGTTCAGGCAGCAGGTCGCGAGCTTGAATGAACGATTAAAAGAACATAAGCCAACAGCGGCGAAAGTGGCTGCGGTAGCACGATTGAAATTGGAGATTGAAGCAAAAACCAATTCTCTTGACGCGGTCGGTGAGTTTGATGAGTCACAGCAACTGGGCTATTCAGGCATTATGCGCTCGCTAGCCGAATTAGGCCGAAACGATATTTCATTGAGTTCTATTCATATAGACGCTACACGCCTAGATTTACAAGGGTTAGCGAGAGAAGCGAAGGCGATTCCAAATTGGGTAAACCAGTTTAAACATGAACTGAATTTAGTCGGTCGTACTTTCGAAAAGCTAAAGATTGGCCGTAACGAGCAAGATATTATTGTGTTTGAGCTGAAAACAAAGCGGGAGAAGAAGTGATGCAGCGCTATTGGCAGCAGTGGAGCGACAAATTCACACAAATGAGCCCTCGCGAGAAATGGCTCATTACTCTTTGTGGTTTTGTCACTCTTGCTTTGGGCTTGTTTACCCTTGTCGTAGAGCCTGTGATGAAGAGCAATCAAGTGCTTGAAAAGCAAGTGCAAAGTTCAAAGAGTAATGCTCAGCGTTTGGAAGCAGACATCCTAGTGATGACCGCCAAACTGCAGAAAGATCCTGACCAAGACCTAAACTTAGAATACAAACGTCTGATGACAGAAAGTCAGGCGCTTTCGCAGCAGCTAGCAGAAATTGTTGAGAACTTGATTGCTCCAAGCGAGATGGCGCAACTATTGGAAGAGGTTCTAGCGGGTTCAAAAGGGCTACATTTGGTTTCTTTAGAGTCGATGGCAGCAGAGCCTATCATTAGTCACAGCGCTAATCAGTCTGCATCAAGTTACTATGTTCATCCTGTTAGGCTTGAGATGACGGGGAATTACTTTTCTATCGTGAGTTATTTAGAAGCATTGGAAAGTTTGCCCGTGAAGTACTATTGGCGCACTTTTCAATATTCAGTTGAAGAGTATCCAGCGGCGCGTCTAGTGCTTGAAGTGTATACCCTTGGAACGAGACAGGAGTTTATCGGTGGCTAAAACATGGCTGATGGCGTTGTTGGTCGTTGCAGTAACGAACGTTTGGGCATCTCAAGATCCCACAGCACCTTTGGGCTGGGAAAAACCAAAGCAAGTGATAACTAAACCGAAAGCAGTGAAAAGGCCCTTGCCCTCTCTACAGAGTATCGTCTGCAACGAGCAAAAGGACTGTCGCGCTATTCTCAGTGGTCAGGTCGTCCTACCTGGAGAGAGTGTCAGTGGTTATCGAGTCAATAAGATTGATCCAGAATTTGTCACCTTATCCCGCAGTGGTAAGCAGTGGAAACTGGAACTTTTTAAATTAGATGTAAAACAGTAAGGTCAGTGGAATATATGCGTAAACTCGCTATAGCAATTACGGTAACATCATTGTTAGCTGGTTGTTCAATGGGGCATCGAGATCCTGTTGAAGCCAAAAGTGCGCTCAACCAAGCGATCAATGAAAATAACAGTCGCAGTTTAGAAACGTTACCTGCTTCAGTAGAAGCTGACCTTATGCCAGAGCTAGGTGGCGATGATCTTGGCTCGCCACAAACGGTCAAAAGGTTTCGAGTTCAAGCAAACAAGGTTGATGCAAAAGCCTTTTTTGCAAGCTTAGTAAAAGGCACACAGTTCAGCGTGGCGATTCACCCACAAGTGAGTGGTTCCATTACCGCAAACTTAACGGATGTGTCTCTCGATGAAGTGTTATCGGTTGTACAAGATATGTATGGCTATGAAATTGCTAAAACCGGTAATGTGATTCAGGTTTATCCTGCTGGCCTTCGTACTGTCACCATTCCTGTTGATTACCTTCAATTTAAGCGCGTAGGCCGCTCGTTAACTTCTATTTCGACAGGAACGATTACAAACAGTGACAGCGATTCATCAAGCTCGTCATCATCATCATCGTCTTCTAATTCTTCATCTAACTCATCATCAAGCTCTAGCGGCAGCGCCAAAGGTGGTACTGAGATTGAAACCACCAATGAAAGTGATTTCTGGCCTCAGTTAGAAGTCGCAGTCGCGCAGTTGATTGGCTCAGGCAAAGGCCAGAGTGTGGTCGTGACGCCTCAAGCGAGTGTGATTACAGTTCGTGCCTACCCAGATGAGATTCGCCAAGTTCGTGAGTTCTTAGGCATCTCTCAGCAACGTATGCATCGTCAGGTGATCTTAGAAGCCAAAATTCTAGAGGTGACACTGAGTGACGGTTACCAACAAGGTATTAACTGGTCGAACATGTCGTTTGGTAATGGTGATGTTGTCATTAATCGACTTGGCGATGCGGCGACAGCTGGACTTGCAGGTTTAGATCCTATTGGTAGTTTATTAGGTGGGCAAACCAATGTGACGATTTCTGATGGTAGCTTTGAAGCTGTATTGAGCTTTATGGCCACCCAAGGCGATCTTAATGTCCTTTCTAGCCCGCGTGTAACGGCTTCAAACAATCAAAAAGCGGTCATCAAAGTCGGTACTGATGAGTACTACGTGACGGATCTTTCTAGTGTCGTTGGCAGCGGTGATAACTCTGAGCCTTCACCTGAAGTCGAATTAACCCCATTCTTCTCGGGTATTTCACTGGATGTTACCCCTCAAATCGATGACCAAGGTAATGTGTTGCTGCACGTCCACCCAGCGGTGATTGAAGTTGATGAGCAAGTAAAAGAAATTGGTTACGGTAACACCAGTATCACCTTACCACTTGCTCGCAGCTCTATCCGTGAATCGGACTCTGTGATTCGTGCCCAAGACGGTGACGTGGTAGTTATCGGCGGACTGATGAAGTCCAACACCATCGACCAAGTTTCAAAAGTGCCTTTCCTTGGTGATGTGCCAGCACTTGGTCATCTGTTCCGCAATACCAGCCAATTGACTCAGAAAACGGAATTGGTGATCTTGCTGAAACCTTCGGTGGTTGGTGTGAACACTTGGCAGAAAGAGCTAGAACGATCTCGTGATCTTCTGCAAGAGTGGTTCCCTGAAGAGCAACAATAACCATGTATCTCGACCATTTTGGACTTGAGGCGCTTCCTTTTCATTTGACCCCAGATACTGAACTGTTTCTGGGGTTAGCTCCCCACTATGAAGCGATTCAAACGGTGAATGCTGCTTTAGAAATGGGGGAAGGGTTGATCAAAGTGACCGGAGAGGTTGGGACAGGAAAAACAATGATTTGTCGTGTCATGGCAAAACATTTCAAACCTAATATTCAGCTGGTGTTTTTGCCTAATCCCGCTCTCGATGGTGACCAATTGAGAGTGGCGGTTGCCAAAGAATTAGGCATAGAACATTTTGATGCCAGCTCGATTGTTGAAGACATTCAGCGACGTTTGATTGAACTGGCAAAACTTGATCGCCAAGTTGTGGTGCTGGTGGATGAAGCGCAGGCTCTGAGTGATGACGCGCTAGAGGTGTTGCGATTGTTTGGCAACCTTGAAACGGAGCAAGCCAAGCTGCTGCAAATCGTCCTGTTTGGTCAACCTGAGCTGGATGAGCGTTTAGCGCAATATCATTTAAGACAATTGCGCCAGCGTATCACTTTTAGTGCTGAACTCAGAGGGTTGACTCTTGATGAAACCGTGGCGTATATCAATAGCCGTTTAGAGAAATCCGGTGGTCAAGAGAGCTTACTCTCACTGAGTCAAAAAAAAGCGGTCTGGCGAGCAAGTAAAGGTTTCCCTAGATTGATCAATCAAATTTGTCATAAGGCTTTGGTGATCGCATGCAGTCAGAGCTGTGAACAGGTCACTAATAAAGCGCTGTTTGATGCAATGCACGATACTTACGACAGTTGTAAACCGAAATTTAAGAGCCCGCTATTGTGGGGGTGGAGTTAAACCATGAGTGCGATGAACAGTGCGCTTTCTGAATTAGCCAAAGAAAAATCCAGTTCTGCGAACGGCATATCGCGGGCAGAAGTCGCTCCAGTGAAACAACGCGCGGTATTACCTTGGGTTGTCGGTAGTTTTGGTTTAAGCCTAGCTGTTGGCGGCTGGGCGATTTCACAACAAGCGCCTTACAGTGAACTAGAGCAAGCCGCTCAGTACTCAACGCAGATCGAGCCTTCATTCGACATAGCCTCACCGACAACAAAAGTGGTCACGATGGAGCAACCGCTTTATCACGTTGCTCAGTTAGAGGCTGATGTTGATGGCGTTCCTGACGAGGTAACTCAACCTCAATCATTTACGGCATCTCCAAGTCATGCCTCTCACCCAGTGGCTGAACCTCAAAAATCAACGGATTCAAAACCTGTGCTTATCGCAAAGGTGGATACTGTGCCTAAGCAAGAGCTACCTCAACCTGTGAACGTTGGTGAAGTGGTGATCAAACAGGTCGAGCTGACGCCTCAGCAGCTTTCTGAAAAAGCGCAAGAACGCGCCAAAAAAGCCTTAGACAGCAACAATCTAGCGCAAGCATTGAAAAATTATAATGAAGCGCTTCGCTATACCCCTTCTGACAGTAGCGTGCGTCAGCGCCTTTCAGCCCTCTATTATGGTAAAGGTGAAGTTCGAAAAGCGGCAGAAATCCTGCAAAAAGGTATCGCTCTAGAACCTGATAATGCCAGCTTACGTCTTTCTTTCGCCAAGATGTTAATGAAAGAGAATCAAGGAGCAGCAGCCTTGACGGTATTGAGCGTGTTGCCAAATTCAGCCTCCATTGAATACGTCTCTCTGCGTGCCGCTTTGGCGCAGAAAAATAAGCAAGATGCGTTGGCACTAGAGAGCTATGAAATATTGACTACCCGAGAGCCTGAGAGTGGTCGTTGGTGGTTGGGTTTTGCCATTCAGCAAGAGCGAGCGTTTAACTTGGAGGGAGCAAAGCACTCCTACCAGCAGGCGTTGAATAAGTTTGGTCTATCGAACCAATCACAGCAATTTATTCGAGATCGACTGACGCTCATTAGTCAGTTAGAGGAACAACCTAGTGAAAATTAAACTAAGAAAGCGACTTGGTGACCTGTTAGTTGAAGAAGGAATCATCACTGAGCAGCAGGTTGAACAAGCTCTAATCGCGCAAAAAACAACGGGGACTAAACTCGGCGCAGCTTTGATTGACCTTGGTTTTTTGACCGAACATCAGATGCTGACATTCTTATCTCAGCAGTTAGATATTCCTTTAATTGACTTAAGTCGAGCAGATGTTGACGTAGAAGCTGTTCAGCTCCTGCCTGAGGTGCATGCACGTCGTTTGCGAGCGCTTGTTATCGGTCGTCAAATGGACACATTACGTGTCGCGATGAGTGATCCTGCCGATCTGTTTGCTCAAGAGGCTTTACTTGGCCAGCTAGGACAGTACGGTATTGAATTTGTCATCGCTCCGGAAAAGCAATTGGTTGAAGGCTTTGACCGTTACTATCGTCGAACGAAAGAGATCGCCTCTTTCGCCGAGCAGCTGCAAGCCGAACACCAAGTGACCGAAGCGTTTGATTTTAATATTGAAGGTGATGACAGTGAAGAAGTGACGGTCGTAAAGCTGATCAATTCACTGTTTGAAGATGCAATACAAGTTGGGGCGTCGGATATTCACATTGAACCCGATGCGAACGTGCTGCGCTTGCGTCAGCGTATTGATGGAGTGTTGCATGAAACCTTGCTGAATGAAGTCAATATTGCATCAGCTTTAGTGTTGCGCCTTAAGTTGATGGCCAACTTAGATATTTCAGAAAAACGCCTTCCACAGGACGGCCGCTTTAATATTCGTGCAAAAGGGCAATCGGTCGATATTCGTATGTCAACGCTACCGGTTCAGCATGGCGAATCGGTGGTAATGCGTCTTCTGAACCAATCATCGGGTGTGCGTAAGCTCGAAGCGTCAGGTATCCCAAACCACCTTCTAGAGCGTTTACGTCGTCAGTTAAAACGTCCTCATGGCATGATTCTCGTTACTGGCCCAACAGGTTCAGGTAAAACCACCACATTGTATGGCGCATTGAGCGAACTCAACGAACCAGGCAAGAAGATCATTACGGCCGAAGACCCAGTGGAATATCGTTTGCCAAGGATCAGTCAGGTACAGGTGAACCCGAAGATTGATTTAGATTTCTCTACGGTATTAAGGACCTTCCTTCGTCAAGACCCGGATATCATTCTTGTTGGTGAGATGCGTGACCAAGAAACGGTTGAAATTGGCTTGCGCGCAGCATTAACCGGTCACCTAGTCTTAAGTACGTTACACACCAATGACGCGGTGGATAGTGCGCTGCGTATGATGGACATGGGAGCGCCGGGTTACCTCGTCGCGAGTGCGGTTCGTGCGGTAGTGGCTCAGCGTCTTGTGCGTAAAGTCTGCCCTGATTGTAAAGCGCAAGACGAGCTCGATGAGTCTCGTAAGCAGTGGTTAGCACAGCGTTTTCCTAATCAGATAGGTAGTCAATTTGTGAAGGGGCGAGGTTGTCAAAACTGTAACCTTACAGGCTATCGCGGCCGTGTTGGTGTTTTTGAGTTACTTGAACTTGAGCAAGATATGATGGATATGCTTCGGGCAAATGATGCCGTGGGCTTCTCTCGTGTTGCTCGCCAATCTGAGAATTACAAGCCGCTGCTGGCATCAGCAATGGAACTGGCACTGCAAGGTGTAGTGAGCTTTAGCGAAGTGATGAGCTTAGGAGAGGGTGACTCTTCCGGCTCAGAACAGGCTATCTACATTTAGGGTCGATTATGCCAAATTTTCACTATCAGGGACGCAGCGCAGACGGGGCATCGGTTTCGGGGCAAGTTGATGCGCCGAATGAAGATGCTGTCATCGAGCAATTGATGAATAAAGGGATAATCCCGATCTCCATCAAAGTGGGGAGTGGAAAAAGCCTACTTGAGATCGATTTAAAAGAACTCTTTACGCCTGCGGTTCCTCTCGAAGTTTTAGTTATTTTCTGTCGTCAGTTATACAGTTTGACCAAAGCGGGTGTGCCATTATTGCGCTCGATGAAAGGTTTGAGCCAAAACAGCGCAAACAAGCAGATGCAAGAGGCACTCGAAGATGTGACTCAAGAGCTGACGAATGGTCGTAGCCTATCAAGCTCGATGCAAATGTTTCCTAAAGTCTTTAGTCCGTTGTTTGTGTCGATGATCCATGTTGGCGAAAACACCGGTCGTCTCGATGAAGCCTTGCTTCAACTTGCCAACTACTATGAACAAGAGGTTGAAACACGTAAGCGAATTAAAACCGCCATGCGCTACCCGACTTTTGTCATCAGTTTCATTTTGGTCGCAATGTTCATTCTCAACGTCAAGGTTATCCCACAGTTCTCTAGTATGTTTGCCCGTTTTGGTGTGGATCTCCCGCTGCCGACTCGGATTTTGATGGCAACCTCTGAGTTTTTTGTCAACTACTGGTTGATGATGGTCGGGATGATGGTGGGTGCTGCCTTTGGTTTTCGAGCTTGGTTGAATACGGCCAATGGACGAGAAAAGTGGGACAAGTTTCGTTTGCGAATGCCAGTGGTTGGAGAGTTAATTAACCGTGCTCAATTATCGCGCTTTTCACGTACGTTTGCTTTGATGTTAAAAGCGGGTGTGCCGCTCAACCAATCATTGGCTTTGTCTGCGGAAGCTTTGGGCAATAAGTTCCTAGAGAACCGATTAATGGAAATGAAGTCCTCTATTGAGGCCGGTGGAACCATATCATCGACCGCGATCAACAGTGGCGTTTTTACCCCACTTGTTATTCAAATGATCAGCGTGGGTGAAGAAACTGGACGAATCGATGAGCTCTTGTTGGAAGTGGCTGATTTCTATGACAGAGAAGTAGACTACGATCTAAAGACTCTAACGGCGCGTATTGAGCCAATTTTGTTGGTGATTGTTGCGGGTATGGTACTGATCTTAGCATTGGGTATTTTCTTGCCGATGTGGGGAATGTTGGATGCCATCAAAGGCTAGTCTTATTGCTAACCTTGAACGTTCGCGTTTGGTTATTTGGCTTCTGGTTGTGATTGTCTTAGTGATGAGCTTTTTGATTACGTGGCAAAATGTAGAACGAGAAGCCAACGATACAGCATTTTTGGTAGCGAGTAAGCGAGTCATTGAGCGTGCCAACTATTATAAACAACAGTGGCTTTTATCTGGGCAGCAAGCTCAAGTGGAATTGGATGGGGAAATAGTGCACTTTTCTCCATCAGGGTGGGTACTACCTGCGTCTCGCGAGCAGGAATATGACTGCTCGGCGTGGTTAGAGATGTTGTATCCCGATGAGGAAATCTTGGGTGATACGCCAATAGAAATTGAGAGTGATTTTATTAATTCCGAATATCAATGTCACTACTTATATAAACAGGATCGATTTATGTCTATCGGACTGATAGACAACAAGTTTTTTGTTAAAGTCGGTTTTTTGGCGAATTGATTTTTTGACGTATTGAGTAGTAGCGCAATTGTATATTTTCCGTAT
Source organism: Vibrio aquaticus (assembly GCF_003970385.1). Classification (GTDB taxonomy): domain Bacteria; phylum Pseudomonadota; class Gammaproteobacteria; order Enterobacterales; family Vibrionaceae; genus Vibrio; species Vibrio aquaticus. The sequence goes on from NZ_RXZH01000009.1 coordinate 54,238, forward strand.
AATACGGTGTACTAAAAAGTGAGTGTTGATTATTATGTTTAACAAACAATCAGGTTTTTCATTAGTTGAGCTAGTGGTCGTGATCGTGGTAGTTGGGTTATTGGCCGTTGCTGCATTGCCTCGCTTTTTAGACGTGACCGATGAAGCGAAAAAAGCCAGCGTAGAAGGTGTTGCCGGCGGTTTTGCAACCGGCGTGCTATCAGCGCGAGCTCAGTGGGAAGCTGAAGCACGACCATCGGTGACGTTAAATGGCGTGACTCGCAATACTGTGAATTATGATGGTGTTGATTTTTGGTTAACCAGTTCAACGCAAAGCGGTGGTGATTTCCGTGATGGTTATCCTTACGCACTGAACAATGACAACAGCAGTTTTCCTACTAGTCTAACGGATACTGCGTGTATCGATCTGATGGAAAACTTATTACAGAATCCTCCTCGTGTTGGCACTGTTGCTGAAGCAGAGTCGGACTCGAATTTAAAATATTCTGCACAAGCTGATAATGGCGCTTCAACGTGTACTTATGTACAAAAAGAAGGTAACAGCGATCATCAGTTTGTCTATGAAATCGAAACTGGTCGTGTGACCGTAACGTTGCAGTAATTCTGCAAATATTAAACATAGAGAGAGTTAAACTATGAAAAGACAAGGCGGTTTCACCCTAATCGAACTAGTGGTGGTAATTGTTATTCTTGGTATTCTTGCAGTAACTGCAGCGCCACGTTTCCTTAACCTGCAAGATGATGCGCGTCAAGCTTCTCTTCAAGGCCTAAAAGGTGCAATTGATGGCGCTGCGGGTATTGTTTACGGCAAATCGGCAATTGAAGGCGAAGAGGCAATTAGTTCTGGTGTGGACGTTGAGGGTATTACTACCGCTTTTGGTTATCCTACAGCTAATGATGCTGGTATTGGTGCAGCAGTCGTTGGTCTGAGTGATGACTGGACAGTTGTAGCAAGCACCGCTGATACTAGTATCTCATACAGTTTCAACGGCACTGCTGTTGGCGCTACGGAATGTATCGTTACATACACCCAAGCAACGGGAACTACAGCTGATACGGCTGCTGGTGCCGAAGTTGTTTTAGGTAACGGTTGTAACTAATCGAATTTCTATATGATAAAGGCCAGCACTCGCTGGCCTTTTTGTTATCTAAATCTCGCCCAAAAGTTTATAAAAGTAACTGAAAAACAACAGTTCTAAGCTTAACTGATATATAATCTAACCATACGTACACCTTGGTATATGGATATGATTAGGTTGAAAACGTCAGGCTTTACACTGATTGAATTGATTATAGTAATCATACTGCTAGCGATAGTTTCTGCTTATGCAGCAAGTCGGTATATTGGTCAAGATAGTTTCGCCGCTTTTGTCGCCCAAGAACAAGTCATTTCCGTGATTCGCCAAGTTCAAGTCAACCGCATGCAATCGAATGTCGAAGCGCTCTCTGGCAATACAAATTTCACCTTAGCTATTCAAAGCGATTGTATCGGCTCTCAAAATGCCTGTGCCTTGCGCAGTGAAACTCGCAGTGATTGGGTTTCTATGAATGGCTTAACATTTAGTGCGTCTCCCGCCCTTAACCTTGTCGAGTTTGATTTGCTTGGGAACCCAACAGGATTGACAGGCACCTCCATCGACATTGCTATTCAGTCTGTCTCCGAGCAGTGCATCGTGACCATTAATGCACAAGGCTATGTGTCACAAGGCGGTTGTTCATGAATCGCCTCAAGGGTTTTACACTGATTGAAAGCGTGATTGTCATTGTCATTATGGGAATTGCCATGCTGACAATCACTTCCTTCTTAGTTCCTCAAATTACGCGTTCAGCGGATCCTCACTATCAAACCCGAGCGGCGGCTTTAGGCCAAAGTGCGATGTCGATGATTCTAGCTCGCGGGTTCGATCAGCAGAGTGACTTTATTGGTGGAGCGATTCGTTGCTCGTCATCTGATATTGGTTCAACCAATTGCACCGGCACCACGGGCTCATCGATTCCACTCGGCCCTGATAGTGGTGAAACAATTGCCACTTACAATGATGTTGATGACTACATAGGGTGTTGGGAACCAAACGGAACCAATTCTTGTCAGGACCTCAATTTACTTGTCGGAGACTCTGCAACCACGTACCACAACGTTCGCCTTGATGTTGAAGTCGTTTACCAAGATGCACCGAGCCTAAAGCAAATTACCATGACGGTATCTGCGAGTAATCAACAGCCACTCACGTTTGTTGCTTTAAGGGGGAACTACTGATGAAGCGCTTTGGTTTTACCCTTATCGAGATGGTCATCACTTTGATTGTAGGCAGTATCTTAGTTTTGGGTATTGCAGGGTTTGTTGAGCTCGGCGCAAAGGGCTATAGCGATACCATTGAACGGCAGCGATTACAAACTCAAGCGAAGTTTGTGCTTGAAAAAATGTCACGAGAAGTGAGGCATGCTGTACCGAACATCTTTACTTCAACAGGAAGCTGCATCTCCTTTTATCCCATCACTTATTCAGGCTTTTATCGAGTGTCTGGACAGGACATTGAGTTCATTGTTGGGCAGAATGAGTCACTTGATCCTGCTGACTTTGCTAACCTGTCGATGATCATTAATCCAACGACTCAACTTTCCTCGGCTAACAACCTATTTGCATTTAATGATTTCACGCTGTCACAGCAAAATGACCGATTTATCCTATCTGGAGCGGCAAGCACATTAGTTGGTCAGTCGGTGGCGAATCGTCAGTATATCTTTGATGCTTCTGCTGGCGGGCAGGTAAATTACTGTATTAACAATGCTCGCATTACCAGAAATGACACACCGTTATCTGACCCTATCGTGAGCGGTTTTTTGGATTATCTGCCTGCCAATGTGCAAATGAATGGTTTGGTACGCCTGAACCTCATTTTTACTCAGCAAGGTGAAACAACCAGTTTCCAGCAAGATATACAGGTGCTCAATGTCCCATAAAAAGAATCAGCAGCAAGGTAATCTTTATATTGTTGTGGTGTTTGTTCTTGTCGTGATGGGTTTTCTCGCTACCTCATTAATGCGAATCGAATGGTCGAATAATGATGCCCACAACCGAGATGTGCTAGGGACTCAGGCATGGTTACTCAGTCAGTCGCTTAATGAGTATGTGTTAACGCAATTCTACCCACTCAATCAAGCCGCGGATGTCGCGGGTAACTGCGAACCTCTAGAGCCAACAATCATTACTGGGGCAGAAAGCTTGTTGGCAACGGTTCCTCAGTGCGGTGAGTTACAATTAAGTTGTAATGAAATTGGAACACTCGGCGACTTAAGTTACTTTAAAGTGGAAGCGAGAGTCACTTGTGGCTCAGGGGTATTCCAAGTCGAGCGCAGTCAAGAAGTATGGGTGAGGGAGTAACAAGCATGAACAAGTATCTTTATTTATTATTATTGTTGTTTGCTTTTCCTTCTTATGCGGACTTTAGTGCGTCGGAGTGTACAGGCTTACACAGTAATAAAGATTTTTCCGTTTGGTTCCAGTTAGCGCCTGCCACAAATAATGACAATGTCATCGCTTCCAAAAAAAAGGGTCAGAACCCAATGACCTTGTGGACAAACAGTGCCTCGACTTCTGTTATTAATGATCAGGAAACCTCTCCTGGAAACAACTACGAAGTATTGCTCACCTATACGCACCAATCGAATAAAACAGGAAAGCTGCGTTACTACCTAGAACAGAATGGTGCCTGGGTCCTTATTGATAGTGAAGATGCGAATCTGAGTAGTATCAATGCGGCAGACATAAAAGTGACTGAAGGGGGCGGTGTTAGTGATCTCAAATGTGATGACGATGTCGAGTTCCCTGAAATCCCGCCAGAGTTCAGTAATGATGCGGTTTATGAATTTGGCGTAGCGAGCTGTGCGGGCGGTGAGTGTGATATCGATTTCCAGAAAGACTACCAAATTACTCCTCTTGTGTTTGTTATGCCGACAGTCGATCAAAACGCGCTTGATGATGATGCACCGGCGACGCTATACGTACAAAGCGTTTCAAGGCAAGGAGCAACGATCAGGCAAGAGGCCGCGTTGTCGATTGACTCGAATGGACAACCCTGGAATAGCCAACCTATGACTGAGGTCAGTTATTTCATTATGGAGCCGGGAACGCAAGAAATTGGTGGGCACCGCGTAGTCGCGGGGCATGTCTCCACTAAAGCCAAAGCGGCGCGTTTTAGTGGCAATAGCTCGAAAAGTGTGAATTTTTCGGATTTTGGTTTTAGCTCGTTTAGCCAGACTCCTATTGTACTGCACCAATTGCAGTCTAAAAACAATTCAAACTGGGAAACCTCCGGTCAGCTTAGTCCAAACAGAACAAGAGTAAGGCTGTTTGTTGAATTAGGCGCATCTTCGAACACGATCAGCAGCAATGAAAAAATTGCCTTTTTAGCCGCTGAGCCAACAAGCCAACCGGTGACGGATGGAGAGTTTAAATTTGAATTTGGTACCAATCGTTCTGTCTCCCAAGGAGAGTCTACAGCGGTTCGAGACGGTTGCCGTGTGATGCGTTCTACCAGTGTTTCCGAACTTGATGGCATTATCCTTAAGAAGCAAGAAAGGGCCGGTTCGCATGGCGGATGGCTGCGTCGCTGCCGTATAGAAGATAATCAATACAGTGTTGTCATGGATGAAGACAACACAAGGCGCGGACACATTGTTGAAGATATTGGTTACTTTGCGTTTGAAAAGCAGTCTTTAGGCATTGATGTCTGTTCTTATGTACCAGATGGCCTTCAAACCAATAATTACACAGGGACGCCACCTGAGCCATATGGTGCCTTTACAACCATAACTACTCACCTTGGTGAAGAAAATAAGATCTATCCATCAAGCAATGACCCTCAATATTCATTTAGCTCGTTTTCACTAAACAGCTCATTATGTGATTACCCAAATGGGACGACTGGGGCTTGTACATTCGATGCGACGAAAACATTCGACACTTTACCCATGCCGACTCAGGGCTATACCCACGGTACTAATGATCTAACCTGTGACGATGGTGATGTGTGTCAGCTAGCAAGTGGTCGTCACAAAGACATCATCATAAAAGAAAATGCTAGATTGCAATTGACGGGTGGGGAGTATTGGCTCAACGAACTGAAATTTGCGGAGCAAAATGCGCAAATTGAAGTACTGGCACCGAGTGTTGTTCACTACAAAAAAATGTATTTCGAAAAGAAAAACGTCAGAGTGAACGTCAATGGTAATAGCCAAGAGCTGTTATTTATTGGTCATGGGCAAGACTCAGCCATTGAAATTCCTGATCTGGGTGGCGATATGAACTACCAGCTTCATGCCTTTTTCTATGTGGACCCTCGAGCAACCAATGCGACCAATGGTTTTATCGTCAATGGTAACAATAATGAATTTCATGGTGGCATTACCGCAAACAGTATTGCAATAAGTGGCATCAAAAATAAGTTCTACCCACAAAGCTGTCAGCCAACGCCTCCTGACCCCGAAGTTGAGCGTATCGAGATCAAGCCTTTTAACTATCATCTAACCTGTGAATCGTCACCAGCAGACATCGTCGAAGTGCATGTCTTTGACAAAGATAATAATTATGTCTCAGGAAAAGTCCCATCACTTGTTGAAACAAGCGGGAATAGTCTGGGGATCACGTTCCTTTCTGAATCCAATGGTATCGCTCAATATCGGGTAACCAAAAACAATGCCGGTAATATTGGAGATTACCCACTGACGGCTTCTCTAACTTTGTCGGATGGCTCAACGGTGACCGATCAAGATGAAATCAAATATGTGCCATATAAGTTCGAAGTCGATGATCAATACATTACCGCAGGCGAGAACAACCAAGTCACCGTGTCGGTTAAGGCGTGCAGTAACAATGGCCAGCTCATCAACCTTGGTTACACGGGGTCGCCTACTTCTGCGTTCAGCTATAACCAGCCGAGTATCACACCGATTGCGGACGATTTAGATTTTACCGCCAATTTATCAGACTCGAATCGCCTGGCAGATTTAACATTCAAAGAATCAGGCCATATTACGGTTCAGATTGAAGATCCTAATTTTGTCTGTGATGAGGATTTGTGTCCATCAGAAGGCGGTGCATTAAAAGGTCAATTCGATGTCTATGCAAGGCCTTGGAAAATAGCGATTTGTGATGTGAAAGAGTCTGCTGACGATACCAATCAGAATCCAGCAACCACCACTGGAACGCCAGGTTTCATTCCGTCAGGGCATGCCTTTAACATCAATTATCGACCGATTGTTCACCCTGATTCAAAAGGTACAGCCACTGACGAATGTGTTTATCCATTAACGGGTAACTACGCACTAGATAACGGTCCATTGGAGTTAAGTTATCAGATAGCCTATCCAACCAGTGGCGCGGAGCTAGGTTCGGTAACACCAAGTACGGTGCCATCGTTTAGCAGCTCTTCAATCCTTAATATTGAACATACTTGGAATGAAGTAGGGACGATTGAATTTCAAACGGGTGCGACGTACCTAACCATGACGTTAGATAATGATACGCAAAACATTGGCCGCTTCTATCCAGCTCGTTTTAATATTGAATTGTCTGATTGGACTGCACCCACTTCTCAAGGTGGAATTGCCTATCTCGACCAGCCTTACATAAACAGTGAAGTCAGCGTTGCGCCATTCTCACTTGGTGCGACAGAGGCACTAAAAAACTATCACTTGTTTGCTCCTAGCTTATTGGCCGGTTTCAATTTGAGCCAAGATGATGACATCGACAGTGAGTTGAGTTTCGACCTCTCAGGAGGAAGTTGGAGCGCTGATAGTGATGGGCACTCTCGTTGGTTGGTGAGTGATAGTAATGCGTTGTTACAGAGAAACTACACTTCAGCCTCACCGCTGATCAGTGAAGAGAATGGTCCTTTCAATACCAGTGATACCAATTCGACAACGACGGATTTTGGTTTAGAGATCACCTCTGGCGCAGATCCTGTTTCGTTTAATGAAACTAGCGCTGTGCTCGAACAGGTGTTCCCAAATCAGCCCCCAGCTCGTTATGGACGTATGGTGTTGGACAGTGTCGGAGGAACAACCACTGATAACTTATCGGTTCCACTGCGAGTCGAGTTTTGGAACGGCAATGGATTTGAAACCAATACGCAAGATTCAGCGACGTCATTGGCAACACCAGACAGTCATATCTGTAAGCAAGTTTTATGGAGTGATGGTTCAAGCTCTGATTCATCACTCTCTGGTTCGTCTTCCGCACCGTGGGAACATGTGGATAATGGTGTGAGTGATGACGTTACCGCGAACCCTGATTCAAGCGGTATTCGAGAACAAATTCAATTCTGGATGAGGCTCGGAGCAGATCGACCATCTGGTATCTCATCAGGTTGTGCGAGCACTTTGGCACAGCCGTGGTTGCAATACAATTGGCGTAACTTAGGTGATGAAGATCCTTCCACGGTTGTTACCTTTGGTATCTATCGCGGTAACGATCGAGTGATCTTCCGTGGAGAACCCGGGCTAACAGGACAATAATTTTTGTCATTTTTCCTGCTTAAGTAAGGAATCTGTTAGAAATTGCGGGTTTCAGTCCATGTTTAGACTTCAATGCCTTGCTGTGACGGCAAGGCATTGGTACATTTAGTGCAATTTTCTATCTTATAATTCTTTCAGGACGAGCGAAGAATATGTTCAAAAAACTTCGTGGCATATTTTCAAATGACCTATCTATCGATTTAGGTACTGCCAACACTCTTATCTACGTTAAAGGACAGGGTATTGTTCTAGACGAGCCTTCAGTTGTCGCTATTCGCCAAGACCGCAATCGTGCGGGCAAAAGCGTTGCTGCAGTCGGTCATGCTGCAAAACAAATGTTGGGTCGTACACCAGGAAACATCTCTGCAATCCGTCCTATGAAAGATGGCGTTATCGCTGACTTCTACGTGACAGAAAAGATGCTTCAGCATTTCATCAAGCAAGTGCATGACAACAGTGTACTTAAACCAAGCCCGCGCGTTTTGGTCTGTGTTCCTTGTGGTTCTACTCAAGTAGAGCGCCGTGCTATCCGTGAATCGGCATTAGGTGCAGGTGCTCGTGAGGTTTACCTTATTGATGAGCCAATGGCGGCTGCAATTGGTGCCGGTCTACGTGTTTCTGAGCCAACAGGTTCAATGGTGGTCGATATCGGTGGCGGTACAACAGAAGTTGCCGTTATCTCACTAAATGGTGTGGTTTACTCATCATCTGTACGCATCGGTGGTGACCGCTTTGATGAAGCGATCATTAACTACGTTCGTCGTAACTACGGTAGCTTGATTGGTGAAGCGACAGCTGAGAAGATCAAGCACGAAATTGGTTCTGCTTACCCAGGCGATGAAGTAGAAGAGATCGAAGTTCGCGGTCGTAACCTTGCTGAAGGTGTGCCACGTAGCTTCTGTCTAAACTCAAACGAGATCCTAGAAGCGCTTCAAGAGCCTCTAACAGGTATCGTATCAGCAGTGATGGTTGCATTAGAACAATGTCCACCAGAGCTAGCATCAGACATCTCTGAGAATGGCATGGTTCTAACCGGTGGTGGTGCACTACTGAAAGACCTTGATCGTCTATTGACTGAAGAAACCGGTATTCCAGTGGTGATTGCTGAAGACCCACTGACTTGTGTGGCTCGTGGTGGCGGTAAAGCTTTAGAAATGATCGACATGCACGGCGGCGATCTGTTCAGCGAAGAATAATCCATATAGCCTCAGTGTTTCGCTGAGGCTGGCAAGATACAAGGACCTCCTATTTCATGAAGCCTATTTTTGGCCAGGGACCTTCACTTCAGCTACGTCTGTTTTTTGCCGTTATTCTATCAGCCAGCCTTATGCTGGCTGATAGTCGTTTAGGTGCATTCACTCAAGTGCGTTATCTGCTTAACAGCATGGTTGCGCCCATTCAGTATCTTGCTGATGTCCCAAGAGTGATGTTTGATGGCGCTTATGAGCGCTTCAATATTCGACAAGACTACATGGAAAGCACACGCACTTTGAAGCGTGAAGTGCTGCGTCTCAAAAACGACCTCCTCCTACTGGATCAATACCGTGAAGAAAACCAACGCTTGAGAAAGCTGCTTGGATCTTCATTCATTCGTGATGAGCGAAAAGTAGTGACAGAAGTGATGGCGGTCGATACGTCGCCATATCGACATCAAGTGGTTATCGATAAAGGCCAGATTGATGGCGTGTATGTCGGCCAGCCCGTTGCCAACGAGAAAGGCATTGTTGGCCAGGTAACGTTTGTTTCTGCTCACAATAGCCGAGTACTTTTACTTACTGACAGCTTAAGTGCGATTCCGTTACAAGTTATCCGTAATGACATTCGTATTATCGCTTCGGGAACGGGCCAATCGGATCGGATTAATCTCGACCACATTCCGATCAGTTTAGATATCGAAGAAGGCGATTTATTGGTGACTTCTGGTCTTGGCGGGATTTATCCTGAGGGTTTCCCCGTTGCTCACGTGGCAGAAGTGGAGCGAGATACCAGTCGTGAATTTGCCATGATAGAGGCGGAGCCGGTTGTTGACTTCGAGCGCCTTCGCTATTTGTTGCTGATTTGGCCAAGTGATTCGCGCCAGGAAAAAATACAACAAACACTCCTAGTGACGGACGAGGAATAATCGAAAATGGCGAACAGTGTATTAAAAGGCAAATTTGTCATTTTCGGCTCGTTTCTAGTGGCGTTGACGCTTCAGACCATTCCTTGGCCCGGAGTGTTGGATCTATTGCGTCCTTCTTGGCTGCTACTTGTGACCTGTTATTGGGTATTAGCCCTGCCGCATCGAGTGAACGTCGGAACGGCGATGATTCTCGGTTTGCTGTGGGACCTTCTACTCGGTTCAACACTGGGTATTCGAGGGATGATGATGTCGATTGTGGTCTACATTATTGCGCTCAACTTCTTAGTGATTCGTAACATGGCGCTGTGGCAACAGGCTATCCTTATAGGTGTTATGTCCGTTGTTTTAGATGTTCTTATCTTCTTTGGTGAGTATCTGGTTCAAGATGTGATGTTTAACCCTGTGACGGCATGGAGCGGCCTTATCAACTGTATTTTATGGCCGTGGATGTTCCTATTAATGCGTCGTGTTAGACGCCATTGGCATGTAAGATAGAAAATAATGACTAAACCACTGATTTTGGCTTCCGGCTCACCAAGAAGAAAAGAGCTCTTAACTCAACTCGGCTATACATTTACGGTGTTAAAAACCGATGTTGAAGAGAGCCAAAACTCTGCCGAAAATGCATTTGAATATGTGTCTCGTTTGTCGCTTGATAAGGCGATGGCAGTGGTAGAAGTGGAGCCGACATCAGTGGTTATTGGCTCCGATACCATCGTGGTTTGCGATGACAATGTATTGGAAAAGCCAGATGACTTAGCGCACGCTAAGCAAATGCTATTGATGTTATCAGGCCGTGCACACCAAGTGATGACGGCGGTGACAATCGCAACAAAAGAAATTCAAGAAACTGTCGTGGTATCGACAGACGTATGGTTCAAAACCCTGTCAGAGCAAGAAATAGAACAATATTGGCAAACGGGTGAACCATGCGATAAAGCTGGTAGTTATGGTATTCAGGGAATTGGTGGGCGATTTGTAACTCGCATTGAGGGCAGCTATTACGCTGTCGTAGGCCTACCATTGTTCGAAACTGACCAGCTCTTGCACAAATTTTTATAATTTATATTTGAGGTGCGCTCATGAGTGCAGAGTTGCTGATCAACGTGACCCCGAGTGAAACTCGTGTGGCCATGATTGAGGGGGGAACCCTACAAGAGATCCATGTTGAACGTGAAGCAAAGCGTGGAATCGTCGGAAACATTTACAAAGGCAAAGTGAGCCGTGTACTACCAGGTATGCAGGCTGCGTTTGTCGATATTGGCCTAGAAAAAGCCGCGTTTCTTCATGCTTCTGACATTGTTCCGCACACAGAATGTGTTGCTGAAAATGAAAAGCAGCAGTTTCAAGTGCGTGATATCTCAGAACTTGTTCGCCAAGGCCAAGACATTGTTGTACAAGTAGTGAAAGACCCACTTGGCACCAAAGGGGCTCGTCTTACTACCGATATTACTCTGCCTTCGCGCTATCTAGTTTTCATGCCTGGTGCGAGTCATGTTGGCGTGTCACAGCGCATCGAAAGTGAATCTGAACGTAACCGTTTAAAGAAAGTCGTTGGTCACTACTGTGATGAAAATGGCGGCTTTATTATTCGTACTGCTGCTGAAGGGGCAGACGAAAAAGAGTTGTCACAAGATGCGGCTTTCTTAAAGCGTTTATGGTCGAAAGTGATCGAGCGCCGTAGCAAATACAAAACGCGTGCGACTCTGTATGGAGAGCTTGGTCTTTCACAACGTATTTTGCGTGATTTTGTCGGTACTGAATTGAACAAGATCTTGGTTGATTCTCGCCAAGAGTTCGAGAACCTAAAAGAATTCACGTCTGAATATGTACCAGAATTGACCGCTAAGCTTGAACTCTACGAAGGTGAAAAGCCGATCTTTGATATGTATGACACAGAGAACGAGATCCAGCGTTCGCTAGAGCGAAAGGTGGAACTTAAATCTGGTGGCTACCTCATCATTGATCAAACGGAAGCGATGACAACGGTGGACATTAACACCGGTGCATTCGTTGGACGTCGTAACCTAGAAGAGACGATTTTCAATACCAATATTGAAGCGACTCAAGCGATCGCTCGCCAGTTAAGACTGCGTAACCTAGGTGGTATCATCATCATCGATTTTATTGACATGATGGCAGACGAACATCGCAGCCGAGTATTAAGTTCACTTGAAAATGCACTCGCTAAAGATCGCGTGAAAACCAATATTAATGGCTTTACTCAGCTTGGTTTGGTTGAAATGACGCGTAAGCGAACGCGTGAGAGCATTGAGCATGTACTGTGTTCTACCTGCCCAACCTGTGAAGGTCGTGGTAGCGTGAAGACGGTTGAATCGGTTTGTTATGAAATCTTACGTGAGATTACACGAGTAAATCGTGCCTATGATGCGGACAAGTTTGTGGTTTATGCCTCTCCAGCTGTGGCTGAAACTTTGCAAGGTGATGAGTCACATGCTCTGGCTGAGCTCGAAGTCTTCATTGGAAAACAGGTTAAGATTCAAGCTGAGCCACTCTATATCCAAGAACAGTTTGACGTTGTCATGATGTAAAGGTTGTTTGTGAACTCGACTGCAACTCGTATAACGAAAATCTTTCTTTGGCTGACTGTTACTGTATTTGTCTTTCTGGCAATTACAGTAACAGCTCTGCGTATTGCGCTCCCTCAACTTAACCACTTTCAGCCACAAATTCAGCAGTGGGTGAATAAAGGGTCAGGCTTAGAGTTTGAAATTTCGGATATTCATGGTTTCTGGCGTAATACTCATCCTTCTATTTCACTGCAAGGTGTAAAAGCGAATACACCTAAAAGCAGCGGCATTCATTTCTCCTCTGATACGGTAGAAGTCGAACTCGACTTGTTTCAGTCGATCCTGCAATTTCAGCCCGTTGTGGCTGACTTACGTATTTATCAGCTCAATTTAGACATCACTTCGGTCAAATGGCAAAAGGGCGAGGAATCCGCTGAGCTCAATCCGCAGGGTGAGCAAAAAGGGGTGATGCAGCAGCTAGACCAACTGTTGTTACGTCAGCTTGATGCATTCTCATTGACCGAGTCGCAAATCAGTTTCGTTGGCTTAGATGGCAGTAAACGACAGCTGGATATCGCTCAACTGAGATGGCAGAACGACGGTCGCCATCACTTGGCCGATGGTGAAATCAGCCTAGCGAACAGTCAAATTAACTCAGCCCGAGTGAAAGCCAATTTTGTTGATTATGGTTCTCTGTCTGATGTAAGCGGTGAATTTTACGTTTCTGCGCAAAATGTTCTGGTTACGCCTTGGTTAACTCAGTACCTGCAAACTGAAACCGGTATTGAAAAGGGGCAAGTCAGTTTTAGCAGCTGGCTCACACTGAAAAAGAGCCAGCCGGTTAGCGCTTACTTAGAATTAGAATCATCAGAGCTGATTTGGCAAGAAGGTGAGCGTCATGAATTGTGGGTTGAGTCCGGCGTACTAGAGCTTGAACCGCACAAAAATGGTTGGCAAGTAAATGCTCACTCACTTCAGCTGACAACCGATGATATCGAGTGGCCTGAGCTTGATGCTGCCTTTGACTGGCAACCCGAGCAATGGCGTGTCAACGTCTCTCAGCTAGATATCGCGGCGATTACGCCACTTGTTAAGCTCGCACCTAACTCTAAAACGACCACTGAACTACTTGATACATTTGCTTTGGGTGGTCTGGTTGAAGATGTTCGCGTGTCTATGCAGCACGGTAACGTCGATAGTCTCAAATACTCGGCGGATTTAAGTAATGGCACCATGTCTCAATGGGAGCTGTTACCGGGCATTCACCATCTAACGGCTTCGGTGTCTGGTGATTTGCAGCAGGCGCGCGCGAAAGTCACCTTGATTGATGATGTTTTGCCTTATGGTGAGGTGTTTCAAGCGCCGCTCAACATCAAGCAAGGTGAAGTCGATATTGTGTGGCAAAACCGCGAAAGTGGCTGGAGCCTTTGGGCTGACAAAGTGACGGCCGCAACGCCAGACTTACAAGTTTTGGGCGCTTTTCGCTTAGATTTCCCTGATGATCGTAGTCCATTCCTTTCATTCTATGCAGAAGCTGACCTCTATAATGCGGGTGAAACGTGGCGTTACTTGCCGACGTTGGCACTTGGACGAGATCTCACCGATTACCTCAGTACCGCTATCCAAGGTGGCCGAGTTAATACCGCTAAGCTGCTTTGGTATGGTGAACTGGGCGATTTCCCGTATAAACAAAATAACGGCATGTTCCAAGCATGGGTTGGGTTAAAACAAGCAAAATTCAGCTTTGATACCGCCTGGCCTCCGATTACTGATCTTCAGCTTGATTTGTTGTTCCAAAATGATGCGATGTACTTAGATTCGCACAGCGCCACCTTAATGGACGTAACCGCGAAACGAATTACAGGTCGTATCCCAGAACTTGCTCCTGGCGGTCACATTGAGATTGAGGCAAAAGCGACTGCACAGGGTAATGCTGTTCGAGATTATATGACCGCGTCTCCATTGGTGGATTCTGTTGGTGCGGCGCTAACGGCGGTTCAAGTGGATGGCAAAGTAGAGTCTAGCTTTCAGCTCAATATTCCTTTCGACACTGATAAAGAAGCGCGTGCTTGGGGGTATGCGGACTTAAGCAAGAACCACGTGACGATTGATGCACCACCAATGACATTAGAAGCGGTCTCGGGTCGTATTGAATTTGATAACGATGTGGTGAGTGCGGCAGGCTTATCTGGAGATCTTCTCACGCAACAAGTGTCGATTGATTTCAGTGGTGAGAACATCGACCAAGGCTACGGTGTCGCGATAAATGTGTTGGGCGATTGGGATGTGAAGCCTCTTGCGCCGTACATTGGTCGCCAATGGATAGACCCGGTGTCAGGCCACGCTCCATGGCAAATGGATATCGACTTACAGCTCAATGATGTTGGTTTCACTTACCAGATTGATACCGTCGCAGACTTTAAGTTAGTAAGCAGTAACTACCCAGCGCCACTGAACAAAGTGTCGGGAGAAAAACATAAAGTACGTTTACAAGCATCAGGTAACCAGCAGAGTGTGAGTGCTCGTTTACAAATGCCAAATGCGAAGTATCAAACGGAAATTGATATCAGGCCCGACGTTCCAGTATTAAAAGCGACTAACCTAGTGCTAGGCAAAGGAAGTTTTAAGATTAGTCCGATTACGGGGCACCAAGCTCAGATTCGTTTAGATGAGTTTGATCTTGATAGCTGGATCTCTATGTTCTCTGGACAACAACCAGAGTCTTCGGCGGTTTTGGCTCAAATGAATACGCCAACCATACCGCTGCCAAGTCGAATTGATATTGATGCGAAAGAGCTGACGTTAGCTGGTATCCATTGGAATGATGTGGATTTTAGTGCTAAGCGCAAAGGACTAGGCTGGTATGCCTCGCTGGACAGCCAAGAGGCGAAAGGTGAAGCGACGTACCTAGAACCGTATGACCTTTCAGTTTCATTAGATCGATTGCATGTTTATATCCCAGCCCTTGATGAAGAGCTAAAAGACAAGACCATGTTTGATCGGGAGAAAGAAGAGAAACCTCTGATCAGTGATTTTGAACGCTCTTTCCATCAGCAGGTGCCCAACATCACCTTAACGATTGATGACTTCTGGTTGCAAGGTTACAAGGTCGGTAAAACGCATTTAGATCTGCAGCGCCAAGGTGAGAAAGTCGAGTGGAAAACGCTCTCTTTTGAAAGTGGCAGTAATAAAGCGAATATGAACGGCTGGTGGCAGCTTAATGAGACGGAAAGCCACACCCAATTTAACATCACGATGTCTGGAGAAAATAACAGTGAGGTGATGGAGCGCTTTGGTATTTCTTCGGGTATCCAGAGAGCACCGTTTGATATTAAAGCGGATGTCGAATGGGATGGCTCACCTTGGTCTGGCCGAGTGTCTACCTTGAAAGGGGACGTAAAAACCGAACTAGGCAAAGGAATCGTATCAGACGTTAGTGGCGCAGCTCGCCTGTTGGGTATTTTCAGCCTAGACTCGATCATTCGTAAGATGCAGCTCGATTTCAGTGATGTCTTTGATAAAGGGATGGCGTTTAACTCCATCACTGGCAGTGGCTCGATTCGCAACGGTGTGTTCTTAACTAATGACATTAAGATGGATGCGGTGGCCGGTGAAATGAACATCAAAGGGTTAGCTAACCTTAATACCCGTACTATCGATGCAGAAGTGAACTTTACCCCTGATATTACATCGGGCATACCAGTGCTAACCGCCTTTGCCGTGGCGCCTCAAACTGCATTATACGTATTAGCGATTACGACGGTGATTTCGCCGGTGGTGGAAGTCTTCACTCAGGTTAATTATGAAGTGAAAGGGCCGCTAGACGCACCTATAGTTAAAGAGTTATCTCGCAGCAGAGGTGAATTTAAGTTACCGAAAAAACTGATGGATTCGGCGCAATAAGGAGAAGCACTCATGGAACGAGTTGGAATGGTACAAATGACTTCAGGGCCGAATCCAGAACATAACTTGCTCTATATTCGAGAGCAAGTGGCGGCCCTGGCCAAAGAAGGTGCTCAACTTGTCGTGACACCGGAAAACAGTTTGGTGTTTGGTAGTCGTAAGGATTACCACCAACATGCCGAGCGATTGGCTGAAGGCGCATTGCAACAAGCGTTGTCATCTATGGCGAAAGAGAATGAGGTTTGGCTGCTTATTGGTAGTATGCCAATTCAAAGAGAAAACGGCGTTACGACTACTTCGCTGCTCTTTTCGCCACAAGGTGAGTTAGTCAGTCACTACGACAAGCTGCACATGTTTGATGTCGATGTCGCTGACAGCCACAAGCGTTACCGAGAGTCTGAAACCTTTATGCCAGGCTCTCAAATCGTTACTTATCCGACGCCATTTGCGCACCTGGGCCTGAGTATCTGCTATGATGTTCGCTTTCCGTCACTCTATAGTGAACTTGCCAGATTAGGTGCCAACCTTATTGTTGTTCCAGCCGCATTTACTGCCGTGACAGGACAGGCCCATTGGGAGTCTTTGTTACGAGCGAGAGCGATTGAAACTCAGTCATGGGTAGTCGCAGTAAACCAAGTAGGTATTCACCCATGTGGTCGAGAGACTTGGGGACATTCAATGGTGATCTCTCCTTGGGGAGAAGTTATTGCGACACTAGCGAATCAACCAAGCAACTTATTGGTCGAAATTGACCTAAACCAAGTAGAAGAGTTAAGAGCGGCGATGCCGATTGGGCAGCACTCTCGATTCTGCAATCAGTTACAAAATTAAGAGCAAAGTATGACCATAAACCACGTAGAAGATGCGTTGCTAAAACCAGCCGGCCTTAGTGAGCAAGACGTTGCGGATACGCTGGCAAGTATTGCCACACGTCAAATCGATTATGCAGACATTTACTTTCAGTCTAGCTGGCATGAGTCACTGGTATTGGAAGACAGCATCATCAAAGATGGTTCTTTTAATATTGATTGTGGTGTCGGTGTTCGTGCCGTAACCGGTGAGAAAACGGGTTTCGCGTACTCTGATCAAATTCAATTAGACGGCCTTAAGCAAAGCGCGATTGCCGCTCGAGGCATTGCTCAGCAAGGTCAAAATGGCAAAGTACAGGCATTCAAACGTACTGACAACCAAGCGTATTACGCGGCTGAAAACCCATTAGAGAGTTGGGCGAAAGAGCAGAAGACTCAACTGTTAAAAGAATTAGATGCTTACATCCGTACCAAAGAACCTCTGATCAAAGAAGTCTCGGTAAGTCTCAGTGGTGTACATGAGCAAATGCTAGTTGCGGCAACGGATGGTACTTATGCGGGTGATGTTCGTCCTTTAGTTCGTCTATCTATCAGCGTATTAGCGCAAAAAGGCGATCGCCGTGAGCGTGGTAGCTCAGGTGGTGGTGGTCGTTTTGGTTACGACTTCTTCCTAACGGATAGCGACGGTGCCAAAGTCGCGTATCACTACGCTGATGAAGCAATTCGCATGGCTTTAGTTAACCTTGAAGCTGATGCAGCGCCAGCAGGCATGATGCCAGTCGTACTAGGCTCAGGTTGGCCAGGCGTACTTCTGCACGAAGCGGTCGGTCATGGCTTAGAAGGTGATTTCAACCGTAAAGAATCATCGGTATTCAGCGGTAAAGTGGGCGAGAAGGTCACCTCTGATCTTTGTACCATCGTCGATGACGGCACACTAAAAGATCTTCGTGGTTCACTGAATGTGGATGATGAAGGTGTGAATGGTCAATACAACACGTTAATTGAAAATGGTGTGCTGAAAGGCTACATGCAAGATAAGCTCAATGCGCGTTTAATGGGTGTGAACCCAACAGGTAACGGCCGTCGTGAGTCTTATGCTCACTTGCCAATGCCACGCATGACTAACACTTACATGTTACCGGGCGAACATACGCCAGAAGAGATCATTTCAACTGTTGAGAAAGGTCTTTACGCACCAAACTTTGGTGGTGGTCAGGTGGACATCACTTCCGGTAAGTTTGTGTTCTCAGCGTCAGAAGCGTACTTGATTGAAAATGGTAAAATCACTCGCCCAGTGAAAGGCGCAACCTTGATTGGTTCAGGTATTGAGGCCATGCAGCAGGTGTCGATGGTGGGTAATGACCTAAGTATCGACCGCGGTGTCGGTGTATGTGGTAAAGCCGGTCAAAGTGTTCCTGTTGGAGTTGGTCAGCCAACCTTGAAGCTTGATTCAATCACGGTCGGTGGTACCGAGTAATAACTAAATTGTAGATTTGGTCATTCCATACACGGGGATGACGGCCAAATTCATTAAAAAAACAAAAAGGGTTGATGCTTTCACATCAACCCTTTTTATATTCTATCGTTTTAGGTACTAAATACCGTCACGCTCAATTGGACAGCTCATACAACGCGCGCCGCCGCGACCACGACCGAGTTCATTACCTGGAATAGTTAGAACTTGAATCCCAGCCTTGTCGTATTTTTCATTGGTGTAAACGTTACGTTCGTAACCAATCACAACACCTGGTTTTACCGTTAGTACGTTATTGGCGTCATTCCATTGTTCACGTTCAGCTTCGTAGCTGTCACCACCAGTGGTGATGATTTTCAAGTAATCTAGGCCAAGCGCTTCTTCGATCGCATGAATAAAGCTTGGTACTTTTTCTACCTTCATTTCACCATCATCTTTTGGTGAAAGTCGCCATGTATTCAGGTCTTTACGCATGATCTCTGGGTAGACAGAGAACGTATCGATGTCCATGTGCGTCATAACCGTATCTAAGTGCATGCAAGAGCGATGTTTTGGTAGCTCAATCGCAATCACTTCTTTGGCTTGGCCATGTTTAAATAGATTCGCCGCTAGGTTTTCAACGCCCTGTGCGGTGGTACGTTCAGACATACCCACCAAAACAGCGCCTTTACCAATAACCAACACGTCTCCGCCTTCGATATTGGCATTGTCGTAATGAAGATCGTCATCACCGAAGTACTTAATAAAGTCTTGGCCTGCAAATACAGGGTGCCAGCGATAGATTGCACGCAAATGGTTAGTTTCACGCTGACGAGCCGCTTTCATCATAGGGTTTAGAGAGACACCACCGTAGACCCAGCATGACGTATCACGGGTAAACAGATGGTTTGGTAGTGGCTCAATGACAAAGTCCAGAGGCTGATGCATGTGTTGGAGCATTGACGACGACTTGATTGGCAATTCAGAGTAGGCAAGTCCACCAAGCAGTACCGTCGCTAGGTGCTCGTTGTCCATACTTGAAAGGTAACTGCGTAAGTCTTTGGCAAAAGTAGGGCCGTAACGGAAATCAGAAATTTGAGTATTGAGTAGCCAAGCTCTTGCTTCTGAGACTTCTAAGGTTTCCACCAGTAAGTTGTGTAGAAGTAGAACTTCCACCCCTTGATCGGTTAGCGTCTGAGCGAACTTATCATGTTCTTCCCCAGCGGCCTCAACGGCCAATACATCATCAAATAACAGTTCATGACAATTAGATGGGGTTAAGTGGGTGAGTGCTCGCTCTGGACGATTAAGCAAGACTCGTCTTAATTGACCAACCTCTGAGCCTACGTACAACTTACTCATTTTGTATCCTTACAATAAATTCCAGAGCGTATTTATGACAAGATTGTTATAAAGATGCAAGCTCGATTAGTGGCCAGATATACCGTCATAACTCAATAAAGCAGAGATTTATCTTATGTGGGAGGCGAGATCTATAAAATTACGGAAGTTTTGATTTAGAAACATTCAATGTGAGGCTGAGTCTCTATGCGTTTCACGAAAAATTCAAGAGTGAGGAGTTCTTAAAGGAACCAGCATAGCTATTCAGTAATTCACCGATGAGGCCGGATTAAGCATATTTTTATGCAGTGAGCTTTCTATTTTGATATGCAGATAAAGCTGATAAAAACGCATATCTGCGCTGATCATCGTATATGGGCGCTGAAAACAGATAACTCTGAATGCCGACTTTGATAATAAAATGTTAAATCTCTCATCTTGTGAAGTTGATCTGCTTAGATCGTGACGATAGTGACAGAGAAAGATCGCGATCAAGCTACATTCTGGGTAGTAATTTCCTCTGATCCATGCGATATTTCATCGCTGTTAACTATGATCTATTTTTTGACTATCTGGAGCACGAAACATGTCTCACGAAGATGAATATCTATCTGTTGAAGCACTAATTGAGATTCAAAAGGAAGAGACTCGCGATATTATCCAAGCCTTACTCGAAGATGGCAGTGATCCAGATGCTTTATACGAGATTGAACACCACCTTTTTGCTGAAGACTTTAACACGCTAGAAAAAGCGGTAGTAGAAGCATTCAAGATGGGTTTTGAAGTTCTTGAAGCAGAAGAAACAGAAGACGAAGATGGTAACAAGCTACTGTGTTGTGATGCCACTATGGAATCTGCACTAAACCCAGAAGCGATTGATGAGCAAGTCGAGAAGCTGATCCAACTTGCTGAGAAATACGACATCATCTATGACGGTTGGGGCACTTACTACGAAGGTGAAGATGCACTTTACCCTGAAGAAGATGATGACGAAGAGTAATCACTCTTAAGAACAGAATTGAGAATGCCAGTCCTAGTGACTGGCATTTTTATATCTTTATGCCATAGGCTACACTATAATCTTCCGACCTCTCTATAGCACTAAGATTGAAGGAATATGCGGCTATCACTTGCAGGTCTTTGGCAAATATCACCTCTTACAGACCTCTCAATACCTCAAGATGACATTACCTTTCCCGCTCCATTGAGCGCTCGGCTTCCTGACAGTTTGTCAGAGAGTGCGATTGCAGCTCAAGAGTGGCACTTAATGCATGACATCGAAGTGGATGAAGCCATGATGGCATTTCCTGCCGTGGATTTGGTGATTGCAGGTGTTGATTATCATGCCGAAGTTCGCCTC
Source organism: Vibrio aquaticus (assembly GCF_003970385.1). Classification (GTDB taxonomy): domain Bacteria; phylum Pseudomonadota; class Gammaproteobacteria; order Enterobacterales; family Vibrionaceae; genus Vibrio; species Vibrio aquaticus. Next base: position 75,272 of record NZ_RXZH01000009.1, read on the forward strand.
AATGGCGTCGCCGTTTTTGACTGTGATGGCTCTCAATCTGAGTATAAGAAAGACATTCGTCCATACATGCAACTTGGCCGTAATCGCTTTGAGATTTTATTCCTAGAAGAGGAAGAGGATTTACTGTTCGAAGAAGAGCAGCCAGAGCTGTGTCACCTTGGAGAACAACAGCAGAAAAAAGACTCTCGCATGGGGATTTGGGAAGAGCCTTATCTGCAGTTTATTCGTCATGTTCGCCTAGAGCACATTACCACGGAGCAAATTTGGCACCATGGTGGTGGCTGTGAGTTTATGGTGGATCTGCACTATAAAACTTATGCTTCTGGTTTGATTTCAGCGTCGGTAAAATTCAATGGCATGACGTATCACTTACCAATAGATGTGCGTAATGACCATGTAAGTGCTTTGTTCCAAGTGGAAGCGCCCGTCTATATTGATCCTAAGTCACCTAATCCAAACGATCTCTATCAATTAGACGTGACACTCGATGGTCAAAGCCAGCAGTTTAAAGTGGGCTTGAGCAAGGACCTTTGCGTTACCCACTTCCCGCTTTAAGCGTGTGCACACATCCAATTCGAAGAGTGGCTATCTTGTTTGCGTAGCCACACTTTTTCATGGAAATAGTAAGCCACAGTATTAATGGTTGGCTCGATAGCAGCCATTACCCCACCGACAAACGCATCACCAGTCATTAAGTAAACCACTCCGAATGCAACACTGAAGTGCACGATAGCGAAGCTGGTGGTTTTCACCTTGGCTGAGCGAGCTAAATTCTGCAATGCTTGGCTGGTTTGCCATATCCGCTCATGGAAGTAAAACGCTACTGAGTTTACAGAAGGCTCGACCATGGCAATCAGACTACCGATTAAGATATCTCCGGTCAGCACGTACGCGACAGTAAAGGCGATAGTGAAGTGAATAGCGGCGAATGTCAGTGTCTTTTTCATGGTAATAACCTTGTTCAACGTAAGCAGTCATCTGCTTTGTTATCTCAGTAACTCGATAAGGTTATTATTGATAATTATTCTCATTAAATAAATTCGATTGATTCGATAGTTTTGATAGGAATTAGCTATTAATAAACGAGTGGGATCAAAAAAGGCGCAGAGTGCGCCTTTATTCTTAATGAGCAGAGAGCAGTGTGCTCAGTCTTAGCCTTGTGGTTTCACAACCAGAACATTGATCGGTGAGTTTTCGACTACTTTACTCGCAACTGAACCTAGAACCACTTTGTCGATCTTAGAACGTTTATGGCTTGGCATAACAATTAGGTCAGCACCAAGTTTCTCTGCGTAATCCAGAATAGTGGAATACGGCTTACCTTCACCAACGTGTACTTTATATACCACGTCTTCATCGATGTGGTTGACCGCGAACTCTCTTAGTTGATCTTCAACATCACTCTTCATGTTTTGAACGGCATCTTTCGGAAAGTAAGACGCAACCATCGACATGTGAATACCAGGAAGTACATTCAACAAGTGAACTTCGGCTTTAGAGTGCTTAGCATGCCACACTGCTAGTTCAACCGCTTTGTCGGAAAAGCCTTTGTCGTTGAGGTCTACAGGAACAAGAATTTGCTTATACATTATGAAATCTCTTTGTATTCCCCTTAAAACACCATAAGGGGGAGTGAAATGCATCCTTAGCTTAATTGTAGCCCTACTGAGTCAGTAGGGCTGATTAAGTTACGCGCTCATCTCATCCTTTCGAGCTCGTCTTCTTTGGTTCATTGCAAGGCCAATCAGAAGAATCAGTGCCGGTACAAAGACCCACTCTTTCATTGGTCGATCAGCGTCAACCACAACCGAACGAATCTCCCAATCGAAGTCGACACCGGCTGCTTCAGCAGGGCTACCAAATTCAACCATATCGACCAACATACGACCGTTGGCATCGTTCAGCATAAGGCCCATTGACGAAATACGCTCTTCACCGCCTTCAGCACGGTCATCAAATGGTAGACGAACCGTTTTAGAGATGTAATCACCTTCTAAATTCTCACCAGCAACCAGTAGCTCTACCTCTTCACCTACCTTCAATTGGTCAGTGATTTGTACGATCTCAGTACCTGGGTGCAGAACCTTCGCAGGGTAAATTTGATCCCACCAGAAACCTGGGCGGAAGAAAGTAAACGTAAGCACCAATAGGGCAACGGTTTCCCACCATTTGTTCTTGGTAAACCACCAGCCTTGTGTCGCCGCTGAGAAAATCAACATGGCGATGACGGACGATATGATCGTCAGCATTAAGTGCCAGATACTATCAATCCCCATCAGTAGTAGCTGGGTATTGAAGATAAACATAAATGGCAAGATGGCCGTTCGAATGTCGTAGGTAAAGCCTTGGATACCAGTTCGAATTGGATCCGATTTGGCAATCGCTGCCGCGGCAAATGCGGCTAGACCTACAGGTGGTGTATCATCGGCTAAAATACCGAAGTAGAACACAAATAAGTGAACCGCGATAAGTGGAATAATCAGACCACTTTGCGCACCCAAAGTCACGATAACCGGCGCCATCAAGGTTGATACAACGATGTAGTTTGCCGTTGTCGGCAGACCCATACCTAAAATCAAGCTGATCACTGCAGTAAATAGCAGCATCAGAATGATGTTACCGCCAGAGATAAACTCAACGAAGTCTGTCATAACAAGACCGATACCCGTTAGCGTTACCACACCAACCACTGTACCTGCTGCTGCCGTCGCAACACCGATACCAATCATATTACGAGCACCCGACACTAAGCTTTCAGCGAGATCAATAAAGCCAGCTTTAGTTTGCTCAGCAATGCTGCCTTCTTTCGAAAGGATCGCAATCAAAGGACGTTGAGTGATCAAGATAAAGATCATGAATACCGTTGCCCAGAATGCTGATAGACCTGGAGAGAAACGCTCAACAGTCAGACACCATACAAGAACAACAATCGGTAATAGGAAGTGCAAGCCAGATTTGATCGTTGGGCCTGGATCAGGAACTTCCGTTAACTCCGCATCGATCTCCATAGCGCCTTCTTTCGCGTACTTAGCCGAAATGTTGACTAAAGCGACGTAAGCAACCAGAAGAGCAACCGTCACGATCGGCGTAGCTGCATCACCAAAGACATCTTTGGTCCAACCCACACCGTAGTAAACCGCAGCACTGATTACACATAGACCTAAGATAGTGCCGGTAAATGACAGTAGGCTATGAATCAGCTTTGGTGTATGACGGCGAGGTAAGCCAGTCATGCCCGCTTTACAAGCTTCAAGGTGAACAATGTAGATAAGAGCGATGTAAGAAATCAGTGCAGGAAGGATTGCTGCCTTGATAACTTCAACGTAAGAAATGCCGACATACTCAACCATTAAAAAGGCAGCAGCACCCATGATTGGTGGTGTTAGCTGACCGTTTGTTGAAGCGGCAACTTCTACTGCACCCGCCTTGGTTCCTGGGAAGCCAACGCGCTTCATCAGAGGAATAGTAAACGTACCTGTTGTTACTACGTTTGCAATCGATGAGCCTGAAACAAGACCAGACAAGCCTGATGCGACAACCGCTGCTTTCGCTGGGCCACCTTTCATGTGACCAAGCAATGAGAATGCTACTTTGATGAAGTAAGCACCTGCACCAGCACGTTCAAGCATGGCACCAAACAGAACGAATAGGAAAACGAATGAGGTTGAGACACCCAGAGCAACACCGAAGACACCTTCTGTAGTTAGCCATAAGTGCGACATCGCCTTGTTCAAGCTTGCGCCTTTGTGGGCGATAACGTCTGGCATATGTGGGCCGCCAAAGGTGTACAGCAAGAATACAGCAGCAACCACCATCAGTGGTGGACCTAACGCACGGCGGGTCGCTTCAAGTAGGAGCACCATACCCGTCACAGCGATAACAATATCGAGTGTTGTTGGCGCACCTGAGCGGCCAGCCAGCTCGGTGTAGAAAATATAAATATAAGCAGCAGAGAAACTGCCGGCTAAAGCTAATAGCCAATCAATGGCAGGAATTCTATCTCTAGGAGAATTTTTAAGTGCTGGATAAGCGGTAAACGCTAGGAACACAGCGAACATTAGGTGGATAGAACGTGCTTCAGTATCATTGAGTACGGCGAAATCAAAGATAAACGGCAGGGGGGATGCGTACCAAAGTTGGAATAATGACCAACATAGCGGCACAAACCACAAGATGCGACCAGAGATGCCTTGCGGGGCACGCGCACCAGTGTCGGCTTGAGCGACCATATCTTGCACATCTTGAGACGGAGATGTTGTCTTCGACATGTACTAAATCCTTAATTATTAGAGGTCCGTGTAGTTTTGGTTATGAGAACCTAATTTTGCATCTTTTAGTGTAGCCAAAAGATGGAATATTGCTCAGTCGTACGGGATTCTTAGGTATAAAACGAGGAAGAGTTTCAAAATTGTGAAACTCCTAAATTGAATGATATTTATCAGTGTATAACGCTGATAGAATCAGGGAGGCGTTTGCCCCCCTGATTACAAAGAATGGTTACTTAAGTAGACCGATTTCTTTGTAGTACTTCTCTGCACCTGGGTGTAGAGGGATAGAAAGACCAGCTTGAACCATGTCTTCTTTTTTCAGGCTTGCGAACGCTGGGTGTAGACGCTTAAATGTATCGAAGTTTTCAAATACAGATTTCGCTACGTTGTAAGCAACATCGTCAGAAACGTTAGTTGTTGTTACCATAGTCGCAGCAACACCAAAGCTGTTTACGTCTTTGTCAGTGCCACGGTACATGCCCGCAGGTACTGTGCTGAATGCGTAGTATGGGTTACCAGCAACGATCTCATCGATCTTCGCACCTGTTGCAGAAACTAGCTTCGCATCACATGAAGTCGTTGCTTCTTTGATCGATCCATTCGGGTGACCAACTACGTAAACGAATGCGTCAATCTTGTTGTCACAAAGTGCTTGTGAACGCTCAGAACCTTTCAGCTCAGAAGCCAGTTTGAAGTCATCGTTAGTCCAACCCATAGCGTCCATGACAACACCCATTGTTGCACGGTCACCAGAACCTGGGTTACCAATGTTTACGCGTTTGCCTTTAAGGTCAGAAACGTTTTCAATGCCAGCATCGCTACGAGCGATGATGTTGAACGGTTCTGTGTGTAGAGAGAATACCGCACGTAGCTCTTTGTACGGGCCTTGCTCTGCAAACTTACTTGTACCGTTGTAGCCGTGGTACTGCCAGTCAGACTGAACGATACCGAAGTCTAGTTCGCCTGCACGGATAGTGTTCACGTTGTAAATCGAACCACCAGTCGATTCTACAGAACAACGGATGTTGTGGTCTTTACGGCCTTTGTTAACGAGCTTACAAATCGCACCACCAGTTGGGTAGTAAACACCTGTTACTGAACCTGTACCGATTGTGATGAATTCTTGAGCGTTAACCGCGCCTGCGCCCATAACTGCAGCAGCAATAGCGCCAACCTTAATAAGTTTGTTCAATGCCATGAATTTCCCTTCCTTTATTCATTATTAACCCATTGCAAGTGTAGTTGCTCCGGGAGTTTCCTCTTGCTGGAAACGGCATCTTTTTCAATCCGTATGTTGAAAAAGTGGCTGAATAATAGCAAAAAATTGGCACATAATTACACGGATGTTAAAGAATATAGGTAAAACCGCTGATTGGTCTCATAAACTATTTAGCTAGTTTTTGTCTTTTAATTCTTTTATATCATGTGGTTAGGTTGGGGCGGGGTGAGTTACATGATTTTATTAAGATGTGATCTCAATCACGCTACGGAGCGTAGCGCAATTGAAGAGTTAAAACGTTGTTATTTTGACAACTTAACCCGTGTATTCAAACAGTTCACATACCGAGTTAAACAGTTGCTCAGTCGAGATAGACAGCGTTGGAGTAATGAAGATTGTGTCATCACCAGCAACGACACCTAGGATACCTTCTGCTTTACCTAGTGAGTCTAGCAAGCGGGCGATCAACTGAGCAGCACCAGGTCCGGTATGGATGACAACTAATGCGTTGTTATGATCGATGTCTAATACTAACTCTCTTAGTGAGCTTGAGACAGTTGGTACCCCAAGTTCAGCCGGTAGGCAGTAAACCATCTCCATTTTGGCATTACGTGTACGTACCGCGCCAAATTTGGTGAGCATACGTGACACTTTAGATTGGTTGATGTTATCGAACCCTTCGTTTTTAAGAGCTTCCACAATATCGCCTTGGGAGCCGAAGCGTTCTTCTTTTAGTAGGGCTTTAAAAGCGCGAACGAGGTTATCTTGTTTTTCTGAATGGCGCATGGTTCTCTTTCTATGTTTGTTTTATAAAAAGCAAGTGAATATTCTCGCATAGATATGCAAAATGTGCCAACGATAAACCTCAAATCTGTCTAGTAAATCACTGTAAACTTGGCACGATTTATTGACAGGAAACCTTATAATTCTTTGTTATTAAAAAGGATTAAGAACATAATAGCGAAAAGGCGTCACGACCATTTCTCACCGCTTGCGCAAGGTCGCAAAGCTGACGTTAATCATTTGTAATCATCTTGTGATTACTATAGGTTGAACACACCGATTTTAATCGACTAACAAAACATATATAAGAGAGTCATCTCAAGGAGAACTACGATGAAAGTAGCCGTTATTGGTGCCGCTGGTGGCATCGGTCAAGCCCTAGCCCTACTACTGAAAAACCGTCTACCTGCAGGTTCAGATCTTGCGCTATACGATATCGCACCTGTGACTCCAGGTGTTGCTGCAGATCTAAGCCACATCCCAACACCTGTATCTATTAAAGGTTACGCTGGTGAAGATCCATCTCCGGCACTAGAGGGTGCAGACGTGGTACTTATCTCTGCGGGTGTTGCACGTAAACCAGGTATGGATCGTGCTGACCTGTTCAACGTGAACGCGGGTATTGTTAAGTCTCTTGCTCAAAAAATTGCAGACGTTTGTCCTAAAGCATTCGTGGGTATTATTACTAACCCAGTAAATACAACAGTGCCTATCGCTGCTGAAGTCCTAAAGAAAGCCGGTGTTTACGACAAGCGTCGTCTGTTCGGTGTAACGACACTGGATGTTATCCGTTCTGAAACGTTTGTTGCAGATCTAAAAGACAAAGATCCAGGTGACGTTCGTGTGCCTGTTATCGGTGGTCACTCAGGTGTGACAATCCTTCCTCTACTGTCTCAGGTTGAAGGCGTTGAGTTCACAGCTGAAGAAGTGGAAGCGCTAACTAAGCGTATCCAGAATGCAGGTACTGAAGTTGTTGAAGCAAAAGCGGGTGGCGGCTCAGCAACTCTCTCTATGGGTCAAGCAGCATGTCGCTTTGGTCTAGCGCTAGTGAAAGCGGCTCAAGGCGAAGAAGTTATTGAATACGCTTATGTTGAAGGCGACGGTGAGCACGCACCATTCTTCGCTCAACCTGTGAAGCTAGGCAAAAATGGCGTTGAAGAAATCCTAAGCTACGGCCCACTGAGCGATTTCGAAAAATCAGCGCTAGATGGCATGCTAGAAACGCTAAATGGCGACATTCAAATTGGTGTAGATTTCGCTAAGTAATGTAATCGTCCCTTAAAAATTGCAAAAGCCGGCTTTCGAGTCGGCTTTTTTGATCCTTTCTTCTTAGTCAGCTGTACACTTATTTAAGTAACGGAGGAGAAAAAGATGGATATTAGCGAAATTGAAAAAGGCATGTTGGTTGAATGCCGACAAGGAATCGGTACGGTACTAGAGGTCGATGAGAGTGCTCAGGCCGTGGTCATCGAAGAGCGCACCTCTCACCAAAAGTTCGAGGTTGAAGTCAGTGACTTAATGGATGACCCTCAATTGCATTTAGGCTGTGACCGCTATTATTGATTGCAACAAAAAAGCGAGCTCTCAAGCTCGCTTTTCTCTTTCAATTACGTCGACTATTTACGAACGGCAATTGCTTCAATCTCGATACCGACATCTTTAGGTAGACGAGCCACTTCTACACATGAACGTGCAGGGTAGTTTGCTACGTTGTGCTCATCGAAGAATTTACCGTAAACTTCATTTACTGTGCCAAAGTCGTTTAGGTCTTTAACGAATACAGTCATTTTCACGATATCAGTCACAGACAGGCCAGACGCTTCAACAACCGCTTTTACGTTGTCTAGAGATTGACGAGCTTGGACTGCGATATCTTCTGATACTTCACCAGTTGCTGGATTTACTGGGATTTGACCTGAAGTCAGAACCATGTTGCCTAGGTCTACGCCTTGTACGTATGGGCCGATAGCTGCTGGAGCTGATTCTGTGTGAAGTACTTTAGTCATTATTATGTTCCATCTGTTTAGGGGAAATAAGAAAACTCAGTGTGCCGTGATTTGCGTGCTGCGTAAAGAAAAAATCCCCGCTTAAGTGAAGCGAGGATAGATTAAAATCTCAGCGATAACGGTGACTTATGAACTAGCGCTCAGTAACGATTTCACGTGAGAATACTTTCTCGCAGTATTTACATTTCAGGCGAATATCATCTTTCTTCTCAAACACTTTGAAGCTGCTTTCGACTGGCTCATCATGAGTAATACAGTTGCTGTTTGGGCACTCGAACACGTTGTTCACTTGCTCTGGCAACTCAAGCGGCAGTTTCTTTACGACTTCATAGTTTTCAATTTGGTTTACTGTCGCATGTGGCGCATACAGTGCCAACTTGCTTGCTTGATCTTCACTGATGAACACGTTTTCAATCTTAAGCAGATCTTTATGACCAAGCGCAGAAGATGGCAAGTTAAGACCAACCGTTACTCGCTGCTCTGATTTGTGCATAGAGAACAGCTTTAGCACTTTAATACCAATTTGCGCTGGAATATGGTCGATAACCGTACCATTTTTAATTGCTTCAACCTGCAATTGAGTTTCTTTAGACATGATTGTTCTCCTCTCGATTACAGGGTTTCGTTTAGCACTAGAGCAAGCAGTGCTTCACGAGCGTAGACACCGTTTTCTGCTTGCTGGAAGTAATAAGCGTGTGGGGTTTTATCCACATCTACAGTGATTTCATCAACACGTGGTAGTGGGTGAAGCACCTTTAGATTCTCACGCGCGTCTTTCAGTAGCTCAGCGGTTAAGATGTAAGCCGATTTAATGTGCGCATATTCCGACTCATCAAAACGCTCTTTCTGTACACGGGTCATATACAGAACGTCCAATTCAGGTACCACGCTTTCCATGTCAGTGTGCAGGCTGTATTCAATACCTGCTTCGTCTAACTCTTCACAGATGTAATCTGGCATGGCTAGCGCTTCTGGAGCCACAAAGAAGAAACGCACATTGTTGAATTTTGCCAGCGCTTGAGTCAGAGAGTGCACCGTACGGCCGTATTTAAGGTCGCCAACAAACGCTACATTAAGGTTGTCTAAACGGCCTTGTGTTTCAGCGATAGAGAACAGGTCTAGCAGCGTTTGTGTTGGGTGTTGGTTGGCACCGTCACCTGCGTTAATTACAGGGACACCGTTAGAAAACTCAGAGGCCAAACGCGCTGCGCCTTCTTGCGGATGACGCATCACAAATGCATCTACGTAAGATGAAATAACCTGCACTGAGTCAGCCAGGGTTTCGCCTTTTTTCGCCAGAGAGGTGTTACCGCCGTTATCAAAACCAATCACACTGCCGCCAATGCGTTGGATTGCCGTTTCAAAAGAGAGGCGAGTACGAGTAGAAGGCTCAAAGAAACAGCTCGCAATCACCTTGTTTTTGATTAACTCAGGTTTCTGATCGGCTTTTAGCTCACCAGCCGTTTTGACAATCAATTCGAGCTCTTCACGTGAAAGCTCAGGAATCGAGATAATGTGCTTGTTATAAAGCGTGTTGGTCATAATCATCTTCCCAGTCATGAAATTTAGGCAATAAAAAAGCCCCCCATTACGGGAGGCTTTAAAAATCGGTGGAAATAGAAAAACCGAACGCCGATAAGCACTTCTGCTTACCCAGTGTAATACGCTTTGTAGAGCACGAATTACGTGGCATTGTTTTACTACCTCCAGACAAATTGCCGAGCATTATACGCTGAAGATTGGTGAACGCAAGCGATTACATCGAGGCTTTTCGTGTCGACTCAGGTGTAACTTTATTGACCAAGTGTGGCGACCATCACGGCTTTGATGGTGTGCATACGGTTCTCTGCTTCATCAAACACAATCGAGTGTTCTGACTCAAAGACTTCATCTGTCACTTCTAAGCCATTCATGCCGTATTTCTCTGCGACTTGCTTACCTATCGTGGTTTCATCATTGTGGAAAGCCGGTAGGCAATGCATGAATTTCACCTGTGGATTACCTGTTTTGGCAATGACATCCATATTCACTTGGTAAGGTGTCATCATCGCGACACGTTCATCCCATGCTTCTGGTGCTTCACCCATTGAAACCCAAACGTCGGTGTAGAGGTAATCACAACCTTGTACGCCTTCTTCAACGTTCTCCGTGAGGGTTATTTTGGCTCCAGTGCTATTGCCGATTGCTTGGCAGGCGGCAACGAGGTCTTCTTCTGGCCAGTATGCTTTAGGTGCGACTAGGCGAATGTCCATGCCCATTTTCGCTGCGCCCACCAGCAGTGAGTTACCCATGTTATTACGAGCATCACCTAAGTAAGCAAATTTGATTTCGTGCAGTTGCTTGCCACGGCCGTGCTCCAGCATGGTTAGGAAGTCAGCCAAAATCTGAGTCGGGTGGAATTCATCGGTTAGGCCGTTCCAGACAGGAACACCGGCGTAAGCGCCTAGCTCTTCTACGATCTCTTGACCAAAACCACGGTATTCGATGCCATCGTACATGCGGCCAAGAACACGAGCGGTATCTTTCATGGATTCTTTATGACCGATTTGGGAACCAGAAGGGCCGATGTAAGAGACTTGAGCGCCTTGATCAAACGCAGCGACTTCAAAAGCGCAGCGTGTACGAGTAGAGGCTTTTTCAAAGATCAAAGCGATGTTCTTACCAACGAGCTTTTTCTGCTCTGTTCCTGCGTATTTTGCCTTTTTAAGATCGGCAGACAGATCCAATAAAAACTGAATCTCTTTCGGAGTGAAATCGAGTAGCTTAAGAAAGTTTCTATTACGTAGGTTAAAGGCCATACTCCAGTCCTTGAATGTTTATTCGTCTTATGGAGTTAGTTAAACATATCTAAGTGGTGCTTGTGAATAATTATTTTAAATAAATGCCGAGATATGAATTATATCTCGGCATGAGTGACTATAAATTCTCTTCGGCGAATTCAGCAAGGCGACTACGAACCACACCATTTAGGTGAAGGTTAGCGCTGCCTTCGAAGTTTTTGAACCGTTCAACCATGTAGGTTAAACCCGAAGTCACCGGGGTGAGATAGTGGGAGTCGATCTGAGCCAAGTTACCCGAGCAGACGATCTTCGTTCCCTCACCACAACGGGTAATGATGGTTTTGATCTGTGAAGCCGTCAGGTTCTGACACTCATCGAGTAAGACAAACGCATTTTGGATCGAGCGGCCACGCATAAAGTTGATCGATTTGAACTGGATGTTGGCTTTATCACAGATGTATTTGAGTGATCCTTCCGTGCAGTGATCGTTTTTATGCAGTGCTTCTAGTGTGTCGGTGATCGCCGCTAACCAAGGCAGCATTTTCTCTTCTTCGCTGCCGGGTAGGAAACCGATCGACTCACCAATGTCGGGTGTATTTCGAGTCACAATGATCTTGTCGAACATCCCTTTCTCTATGGTTTGTTCCAGAGCTGATGCCATTGCTAACAATGTTTTACCACTACCAGCGGCCCCGGTTAAGATCACCAGATCGATATCTGGGTCGAGTAGGGCATCGAGCGCCATGCCTTGATAGATGTTTTTCGGTGTTATATCCCAAGCTCGGCGATGCATCATTCGCTCTCGGCTGAGATCTTTAATGGTAATTTTATCGGAATCGATCTCTTCGACTCGACCGGCAAAGTCACTCTCTTCATCGATCACATATTGATTGATGTAAGTCGGTTCAAAAGGATCTCTGGCGAGTGTGTGATAGGTGCGACCGGCTAGATTGCGGCTTTCTACTTCATCTATGTTGCTCCAAAAGTCACCTTCAACCTGCTGAAAACCTTTGGTGAGGTATTGGACATCATCGATCAGTTGGTCGCTGCGATAGTCTTCTACGAAACGAACACCAGCACCTTTGGCACGTAGGCGCATGTTGATGTCTTTGGTTACCAGAATGACTTCACGAGGGGCGCGCTTGTTTTGTAGGTAAAGCACGCCATTTAAAATTCGGTTGTCGCCCGCTTTATCGGCGAACGCTTTGACGGTTTCTTGGAGCTCGAAGTCAGCAAGAATCGCAATGCTGCCGGTTGCGTCTTGCTCTTTATGGATAGGGATCCCTTCTGAGATTTCGTCAGGGGTGGCGTCTTTAAACATCGCTTCAAGGGCACGAATGGCAACACGTGCATCTCTGGCGACATCGCGTTTGCTGTCCTTAATACGGTCGAGTTCTTCCAATACGGTCATCGGGATGACGACATCGTGTTCTTTAAATGAATAGATGGCTAGTGGTTCATGAAGAAGAATGTTGGTGTCTAGAACAAAGATTTTCCGGTCTGTGTCACCCATAAGCGTCTCCTTGCCGACATGCGGCTTGCTTACCCCTCATACCTTGGCATGAAGTGGTCTACCTGCGGTTGCTTGCAGAAATGTAGCCCGGTAATCAGAGATCACTGATGGTTTGACTACAGAAACTGCAAACCCGTGTTGATCGTCATCCTTATCGAATGCATCACTTGTGCCAGCCAGAAAGTTGACGCTTACGATGCATTCTCACCTTTAAGTATAAGCATGATTTTTAGCTCGCTTTATTAGAAGTGCCACTGATTTCTTACACTTTGATGTCAAGCTCAAGCTGAGTAAAAAATTGTTGTTTTTTGAGGCCTTTGTACGTGACCAATGTCACAGCTTCAAGTAAGATTAGCGACCTTTTTCTGCGCAATGGCTGACATATTTTTCCTCGTCAGTTGCCTTTCAAGTTGCGTAAGAACAACTAATATTTATAGACCCATTTTCGAATTAAATAGATGAGGTAGTCGATTCATGACATTTGCTTTGGGCCAGCGCTGGATCAGCGATACGGAAAGCGATCTAGGTTTAGGAACCGTTGTAGCATTGGATGCTCGTACTGTGACACTAATGTTTGCAGCTTCTGAAGAAAACCGAGTGTACGCTCGAAATGATGCGCCTGTAACCCGAGTAACCTTTAATGCTGGCGATGTGATCGACAGCCAAGAAGGGTGGTCTCTTAAAGTTGAGCAAGTGGTCGAAGACCAAGGCCTATTTAGCTATGTAGGCGTTCGAGAAGACAGTGGTGAAGAAGGTGTGGTTCTACGTGAAATCATGCTGAGTAACCAAATTCGTTTTAACAAACCGCAAGACAAGTTGTACGCCGGTCAGATTGATCGCATGGACAACTTCGTACTGCGCTACCGCGCTTTGATGAACCAGTATGAGCAGCACAAGAGCCCAATGCGTGGCCTATGTGGTATGCGTGCAGGTCTGATTCCGCATCAGCTTTATATTGCTCATGAAGTGGGTCGCCGTCATGCACCGCGCGTCTTGCTGGCTGATGAAGTTGGTCTAGGTAAAACCATCGAAGCGGGTATGATCATTCACCAACAAGTGTTGGCGGGTCGTGCTGAGCGCATCCTAATCGTGGTGCCTGAAACACTGCAACACCAGTGGCTGGTGGAAATGATGCGTCGTTTCAACCTGCATTTCTCAATCTTTGATGAAGAGCGCTGCATCGAAGCGTTTGCTGACTCAGACAACCCATTTGATACTCAGCAATATGTCCTGTGTTCTCTCGACTTCTTGCGCAAGAGCCGCAAACGTTTTGAACAAGCACTAGAAGGTGAGTGGGACTTATTGGTTGTGGATGAAGCGCACCACCTTGAGTGGAGCCCTGAAAAGCCAAGTCGTGAATACCAAGTCGTTGAAGGTTTAGCTGAACGTACACCTGGCGTTCTACTGCTAACAGCAACGCCAGAACAGCTTGGTCGTGAGAGTCACTTTGCTCGTCTACGCCTGCTCGATTCTGATCGCTTCTTTGATTACGAAGAGTTCGTGAAAGAAGAAGATCAATACGCACCAGTGGCAGATTCGGTAAGTGCGCTGTTCTCAGGTCAAAAGCTTGAAAACGAAGCGAAAAATCAAATTACTGAGCTGCTTTCAGAGCAAGATGTTGAACCGCTGTTCCGCATCATTGAAAGTGACTCAGACGAAGAAGCCAAAGCCGCAGCGCGTCAAGAACTGATTGATAACCTAATGGACCGTCATGGTACTGGACGAGTGCTGTTCCGTAATACACGCGCGGCAATCAAAGGCTTCCCAAAACGTAACGTTCACTTAATGCCGATGCCAATTCCTCAGCAGTACACCACTTCAATGCGAGTGTCTGGCATGATTGGCGGTAAGATGTCACCAGAAGCTCGCGCGGTGAAAAACCTCTACCCAGAAGAGATTTTCCAAGAGTTTGAAGGTGAAGACTCAAGCTGGTGGCAATTTGATAGCCGCGTAAACTGGCTACTTGAGAAAATTACCGATAAGCGCAGTGAAAAGATTTTAGTGATCGCGTCACGCGCAAGTACCGCACTGCAATTAGAGCAAGCGCTGCGTGAACGTGAAGGTATCCGTGCAACGGTCTTCCACGAAGGGATGTCTATCCTCGAGCGTGATAAAGCAGCGGCGTATTTTGCTCAAGAAGAGGGCGGTGCACAGGTTCTTATCTGTAGTGAAATCGGTTCAGAAGGTCGTAACTTCCAGTTCGCTAACCAATTAGTGATGTTCGACTTACCGTTCAACCCAGATCTGCTTGAGCAGCGTATTGGTCGCTTGGATCGTATTGGTCAAAACCGCGATATCGATATTCATGTTCCTTATCTTCAAGGGACATCACAGGCGATTCTAGCGCGTTGGTTCGATGAAGGTCTGAATGCCTTTGCTGAAACGTGTCCGACTGGTCGCACTGTGTATGACAAATACTCAGATCGTCTTATCGAGATGCTGGCATCTGGCGATACCAGTGATTTGGATGAAGTGATTGCTGAATCTGCAGCAATGAACAAAGAGTTGAAAGCGCAGTTAGAACAAGGCCGTGACCGTCTGTTAGAGATGCACTCTAATGGTGGTGATAAAGCGCAAGCGATCGTAGAGAAGATTGCCGCGACTGACGGTGATACGAATCTTGTGACGTTTGCTCTAAGCCTATTTGATACCATTGGTCTCGATCAAGATGACAAAGGTGAAAACGCACTGGTTGTAACACCATCAGAGCACATGCTGGTACCAAGCTACCCAGGTCTACCTTATGAAGGGGCGACGATTACCTTTGATCGTGAAACCGCATTATCTCGCGAAGACATGAACTTCATCAGTTGGGAGCACCCAATGATTCAAGGTGGTATTGATCTTCTGATGAGTGAAGGCGTGGGTGCAACCGCAGTTTCACTACTTAAGAACAAAGCGCTGCCAGTGGGCACCATGTTACTTGAGTTGGTGTACAAGGTAGATGCTCAAGCGCCGAAGCGCAGTGGTATTAGCCGTTTCTTGCCGACAACACCAATTCGTTTGATGATGGATGGTAAGGGCAACGACCTATCTGCTCAGGTTGAATTTGAAAGCTTTAACCGTCAGCTTAGCCCTGTAGGTCGTCACATTGCGACTAAGCTAGTGGCATCGGTTCAAGCGCAAGTTCATCAGATGATTGAAGCGGGTGAGAAGCTGATTGTTGAGAAAGTGGAAGCGATTCGCAATCAAGCTCAACAAGAGATGCAAGCAAGCTTGAATTCAGAGCTAGAGCGTCTTCAGGCTCTGAAAGCAGTGAACCCGAACATTCGTGATGAAGAGATTGAAGCGATTGATGCACAAATTAAAGAGCTCAATGGTTACATCAGCCAAGCTCAGTATCAGTTGGATTCGTTACGTATGATTGTTGTCTCTCACAACTAATTTTCGCTTCACTCGTCATTCCTGAATTGAGGAACGAGATGTCCGGAATCTCTAAAATGGTTAGAGATTCCGGACTACACTCCTTCGTCGCTATCGGGAATGACCTAAATGCGTCATTCCTGAATTGAGGAACGAGATGTCAGGAATCTCTTAAATGGTTGGAGATTCCCGACTACGTTCCTTCGTCACTATCGGGAATGACCTAAATGCGTCATTCCTGAATTGAGGAACGAGATGTCAGGAATCTCT
Organism: Vibrio aquaticus; assembly: GCF_003970385.1. GTDB lineage: Bacteria > Pseudomonadota > Gammaproteobacteria > Enterobacterales > Vibrionaceae > Vibrio > Vibrio aquaticus. Next base: position 91,474 of record NZ_RXZH01000009.1, read on the forward strand.
TAAATGGTTGGAGATTCCCGACTACACTCCTTCGTCGCTATCGGGAATGACCTAAATGCGTCATTCCTGAATTGAGGAACGAGATATCAGGAATCTCTTAAATGGTTAGAGATTCCCGACTACGTTCCTTCGTCACTATCGGGAATGACGTTTTTGTATTTATCGGAAAGAGATTCTTTCATGGCAATGACCGAGTACAACCCACCGCGTGAACCTTGGGTTGATATCGTATTTGAAGACGAACACATCTTGGTAGCGAATAAGCCGCCAGGGTTGTTGTCTGTTCCTGGACGATTAGAAGAACACTACGACAGCTTGTGGTCTCGTTTAGTGGAAATGTACCCAGAGATTCAAGTGGTCCATCGCCTTGATATGGATACCTCGGGCTTAATGCTGTTTGCCAAGCATAAAGACGCTGAACGCTCTTTGAAAAAGCAATTTCAGTATCGCTTAACACACAAGGTCTACTATGCACGTGTGTGGGGACACCTTGAGCAGCATGAAGGGGAAGTCGATTTACCTTTAATTTGTGACTGGCCGAATCGACCAAGGCAGAAAGTCTGCTTTGAGGATGGTAAGCCCTCTCAAACTCGTTTTGAAGTGGCTAAGCGTGAAGAGAACACGACCATTGTTAGGTTGCTACCGATTACAGGTCGCTCACATCAGCTGCGTGTTCACATGCAGTCATTAGGGCACCCAATTGTCGGTGATGAGTTTTACTCTGAAGGTGAAGCATTTACGTGCTCTGATAGGTTAGGCCTGCATGCAGCTGAGCTGAGTTTTTATCACCCTCACACCCATCAGCTTGAAAGTATTTTTGTTCCGTGTGACTTCTATCTTGAAGCAGAGAGTGCGATCTTTAACTATTTCGATCCTGTGCGAGAATTACCGGACTATAAAACGCTGCCTCGGCCCTAACTCTCTCATAATTATTGGCAGCACTAGGAGATCTTATGTCGCTGCCTACTGTTGTTTTTCTCGATCGAGCCACGATCCCTGCTCATATTGAATTGCCTCACCTACCATTCGATCATCAATGGATCGAATATGATTTGACCTCACCAGATCAACGCTTAGAGCGCTTACAAGATGCGCAGATCGTTATTACCAATAAAGTCATTTTAGATTGCAGTCTGTTACGTCAGCTGCCGAACTTAAAAATGATCGCCATAGCAGCAACGGGCTTTAATAATGTTGATATTGAGTGCTGTCAGGAGCTGGGGATTGCGGTCGCCAATGTTCAAGGTTATGCCACTCAGTCTGTCCCGGAGCATGTCATTGCAATGATGTTTGCACTCAAGCGTAACCTCAAAGGCTATCATAACGATATTGCATTGGGGGAGTGGCAACGCAATAAGCAGTTCTGTTTCTTTACTTATCCAATTAGCGATACGGCAGGTTCAACATTAGGTGTGATTGGTAGTGGTGTGTTGGGTCAAGCAACGGCAACCTTGGCCAAGGCCATTGGGATGAATGTGTTGTTTGCTGAGCGGAAAGGAGCGACAACATGCCGTGACGGTTATGTACCTTTTGAGCATTTATTGGCGGTTTCTGATGTGATCACACTGCATTGCCCCCTCAATGAGCAAACCCAGAACTGCATTGGTGCGTCAGAGCTAGCCTCAATGAAATCCAGCGCCATTCTCATCAATACTGGGCGAGGTGGTTTAGTCGATGAACAGGCGTTGGTTGACGCTCTCAAGCGCGGTGGAATAGCAGGGGCGGGTTGTGATGTCTTTACCCAAGAGCCTGCCGATGACAGTAACCCTTTACTCGCAAACCATACTCTTCCAAACCTACTGCTAACCCCGCATGTTGCTTGGGGCAGTGATTCTTCGATTCAAAATCTGGCCAAAATATTAATGGATAATATCTCAGCCTTTGTGGCTGGAGAAACGCAGAATCGAATTGTGTAATACGAGAAAAAGTGAACGGTTGAGTCAGTTACTGAGCATTCTCCATCAACATCAGACCTTGATTGAAGATGGCGAGCAATTCCGCTCCCTTTGGGTGAGATTTGGAGAACATCAGATAGCTATTGTTACTCAAAAATGGTTTTGAGTGATAGGTGATCAAATCCTGCATATCAGTAGGAAGACGGCTTAAGGTAAACATACCAATATGCTTCTCTTCAGGGACAAGGGTAACGCGGCGATATTTCAGTAACTGAAAGGCTTTGGTCGGATCTTCAACGCGTGTAATGCGTACTTTTTGGTTTTCGATCAATTGGTCGAGCCCTTTGCCGTAGCTGTAGCCAAGCCCACCACCTAAGTGTTGCCCCTCAACATCAGACAAGCTTTGCCAACGAAATGGTGTCTCTTTGAGGTGGAAAAAGACAAACTGCTCTTGAGCCACGGGTGAGCTGAAATAGAAATGTTCGGTGCGTTCTTCGGCATACATCCATACTGCAGTTGCCACATATTCTCCCTCACTCGCTTTCTTGTACGCGCGTTTCCAAGGTAAAAAATGGAACTCAACTCGATAGCCCTGACTGGCGAACACGCGTTGCACTTTATCGCCAACATAGCCAAAGTTCTCGAGTTTCTCGCCAATAAAGGGTGGCCATTCTCCGGCGACAATTTTGATGACTTTACTCTCTTCATCAGCACTGCTGGACAATGGAGAGAGTAACAAAGCAAACAATAGAAGAGTGCGTATCATAGGAGGCTCTTTTCGCTGTATCTCTTATTAAAACTAGCCTAAAAGTAGTAACGAAAAAATATTGGGTATAAAAAAAGCTGGTCAGTGACCAGCTTTTTTGTTGTTACTTGAGGCGAAGATTACAGTGCAGCGATAGTTGCTTTCTGCTCTTCAAGCTTCGCTAGTGTCTCTTGGTAGCCAACTAGTTTCTCACGTTCTTTGGCGATAACCGCTTCAGGTGCTTTAGCAACAAAACCTTCGTTACCTAGCTTACCTTCGATACGCTTGATTTCACCGTGCGTCTTTTGCACTTCTTTATCAAGGCGAGCAAGCTCTGCATCTTTGTCGATAAGACCTGCCATTGGGATCATCAGTTCAGATTGACCCACTAGCTTAGTCGCACATGCAGGAGTCTCAGCGTCGCCTGCAAGAACAGTTAGGCTATCTAGCTTAGCAAGAGAGTTCAGAACTACCTTGTTCGCTTCGATACGCGCTGCGTCTTTCTCATTAGCAACTTTGATCATTACTTCTAGACCTTTGCTAGGTGCAATGTCGTACTCTGCACGTAGGTTACGGATAGCTGTAATGAAAGTCTTAACCCACTCAATGTCTTCTACGATCTCAGCGTTGAAGTTCTCTTCGTTAAACTGAGGAAGTGCTTGAGTCATGATAGTTTCACCTTCAACACCATCTACTAGTGGCTTCACGCTCTGCCAGATAGATTCAGTGATGTAAGGTAGAACTGGGTGAGCAAGACGTAGCGTCTTCTCTAAAACAGTGATCAGCATGTAACGAGTTGCTTGCTGCTGAGCTTCTGTGCCTTTCCATAGAACTGGCTTAGTTAGCTCTAGATACCAGTCACAGAATTGGTTCCAGATGAATTCGTAAAGCGTGTTTGCTGCCATGTCTAGACGGTAGTTGTCTAGGTGAGCATTAAACTCTTTCGCTGCTAGCTCAAACTGAGATTCAATCCACTTATCCGCTAGAGAGAATTCCATGTTTGCACGGTCTTCAGCTGATAGTGACATGCCACAATCGTGCTCTTCTGTGTTCATTAGTACGTAACGGCTTGCGTTCCATAGCTTGTTACAGAAGTTACGGTAACCTTCAAGACGCTTCATATCCCAGTTGATGTCACGGCCAGTAGAAGCCATAGCAGCAAGAGTGAAACGCAGTGCATCAGTACCGTATGGTTCGATACCGTTTTCGAAAGTCTTACGAGTGTTCTTCTCGATCTTCTTCGCTAATTGAGGCTGCATCATGTTGCCACAACGCTTCTCTACTAGAGACTCAAGGTCGATACCATCGATCATGTCGATAGGGTCAAGTACGTTACCTTTCGACTTAGACATCTTGTCGCCGTTTTCGTCACGGATTAGGCCCGTTACGTAAACTGTCTTAAATGGTACTTGTGCTTTACCATTTTCATCTTTGTTGAAGTGCATGGTCATCATGATCATACGCGCAACCCAGAAGAAGATGATGTCGAAACCCGTTACTAGTACGTCTGAAGGGTGGAATGTTTTCAGATCTTCAGTTTGCTCTGGCCAGCCTTGAGTACCGAACGTCCATAGTGCAGAAGAGAACCATGTATCTAGAACGTCATCGTCTTGGCGAAGAACAACGACTGGTGCAAGGTTGTTGTTGGCACGTACTTCTTCTTCAGTACGACCTACATATACGTTGCCGTCGTTGTCGTACCATGCCGGGATGCGGTGACCCCACCAAAGTTGACGAGAGATACACCAGTCTTGAATGTCACGCATCCAAGAGAAGTACATGTTTTCGTACTGTTTAGGAACGAATTGGATGTCACCATCTTCAACCGCTTTAACAGCAGGCTCAGCAAGAGGTGCAGCACGTACGTACCATTGGTCAGTCAGCATTGGTTCGATAACTACGCCACCACGGTCGCCGTAAGGTACGGTTAGGTCGTGATCTTTGATCTCGTCTAGAAGCCCAAGCTCTTCGAATTCAGCAACGATCGCTTTACGAGCCGCGAAACGCTCCATGCCGTGGTATTTAGCAGGAAGTTCTGTAGAGTAAACATCGCTAGCTTCACCGTTAGTCGTGAAGATTTCAGCCGCATCACGGATGTCTGCGTTGAAGGTTAGGATGTTGATCATTGGTAGGTTGTTGCGCTTACCAACTTCGTAGTCATTGAAATCGTGCGCAGGCGTGATCTTCACACAACCTGTACCTTTTTCCATATCTGCGTGCTCATCACCTACGATAGGGATCAGACGGTTAACGATAGGAAGTAGGATTTCTTTACCGATAAGATCTTTGTAACGTGGATCTTCTGGGTTTACAGCAACACCAGTATCACCGAGCATTGTCTCAGGACGAGTGGTCGCAACAACAATGTAGTCTTTACCTTCAGCCGTTTTCACGCCATTTGCTAGCGGGTAGCGGAAGTGCCACATGTGGCCTTTTTTGTCTTTGTTTTCAACTTCAAGATCAGAAATTGCAGTGTGCAGTTTTGGATCCCAGTTTACTAGACGTTTACCACGGTAGATGAGGTCATCTTCGTATAGGCGAACAAACACTTCTTGAACAGCGTTAGATAGGCCATCATCCATAGTGAAACGCTCGCGGTCCCAGTCTACAGATGCACCAAGGCGACGAAGCTGCTTAGTGATGGTGCCACCAGATTCGTTCTTCCATTCCCAGATTTTGTCGATGAAAGCATCACGACCGTAGTCATGTTTAGTTTTGCCTTCTTCTGCAGCGATCTTACGCTCAACAACCATTTGAGTTGCGATACCAGCGTGGTCTGTACCTACTTGCCAAAGGGTGTTTTTACCCTTCATACGTTCAGCACGGATTAGAGTATCCATGATCGTATCTTGGAACGCGTGGCCCATGTGCAGGCTACCAGTGACGTTCGGTGGCGGGATCATGATGCTGTAAGCTTCTTTCGTCGTGTCACCGTGTGGCTTGAAGTAGCCTTTCTCTTCCCAAGCTTGGTATAAAGCTTGTTCGATTGAAGTTGGGTTATATGTCTTTTCCATAGTCGCCTTTTTTCTCGTCATATTTGGACTGATAGCTGCGTTACCTGCACTCGCAAACCCTAATCAAATACTTAATGTATATTCATAGGGATTTACTCATTGGTTGCCTTGCTCTAAGCCCAACTATTTAGAGAAAATCTTATCTGGTTGATGGTAAATCTGAGTCAATCTTTATAAGTGAACTCTCTAAATGGAGAGCTTAACTATAAGGATTGACCGGTTGCATATTTTGTTGCTGTTAGCTGTGTACGATCTCGATCGTTTGTAGCTGATAGCCCGCTTGGCGGTAGATTTTATATCTTTCTCGCGCCAGTTGCTTGGCTTTTTCTTCGCAAGGGACGAAGTCTACCACCTCAGCAAACTTGTTCGCAAAGGTTGTATCATTTTCCGCCAAATTTATTACTAATTGTCTATTCCAAGAAGGCCTCACGCCTTGGTAACCGATTTCAATGTTGGTTGCATACTTGGGGCCTTCACCGACTAAGTTGTGCGCGACAAACTCTTTGGCATCGATTTGCCAGAACTGCTCTGCGATTTGCTCGGCTTGAGTTTTGTCATGGCAGTTAAGGTAAACCTTAGCGCCTTGTGATGAAAAGTGCTTGGCTAGAAACATCACATACGCACCAAACCCTTCAGCGTCTGCTTGCTTGGAGTCAGGTTGGATAATGTAAAACGTTGCGTTAGCCATACGGTGTCAGTCCACTCTACGTGAGATACAAAAAAGGGCCTTGCGGCCCTTTTTAACATTGTGAGGATTATTCCTCTGCGTCTTGGCCACTGCGGTTAAGCAAGAATTGGACAAGCATTGAGACTGGACGGCCTGTAGAGCCTTTTGCTGCGCCTGACTTCCAAGCAGTACCTGCGATGTCAACGTGCGCCCAGTGGTATTTCTTCGCGAACTTAGATAGGAAACAACCCGCAGTGATAGTACCGCCAGGGCGGCCGCCGATGTTTGCCATATCAGCAAACGGGCTCTTCAGCTGCTCGTGGTACTCGTCTGCCATTGGTAGACGCCATGCACGGTCGCTTGCTTGCTCAGATGCATTCACTAGCTCGTGAGACAGCGGGTTATGGTTTGAGATAACGCCGCTGATGTGGTGACCTAGTGCGATAACACATGCCCCTGTTAGCGTTGCAACATCAACCACACACTCTGGCTCAAAACGCTCAACGTAAGTCAGCGCATCACAAAGAACTAGGCGGCCTTCAGCATCCGTGTTTAGCACTTCAACCGTTTGACCTGACATAGTCGTTAGAATGTCACCAGGACGGTAAGCATTGCTACCCGGCATGTTTTCACAACCGGCAAGAACCGCAACAACGTTGATTGGTAGGTTTAACTTAGCCAGCGCTTTCATCGTACCGAATACTGATGCAGCACCACACATGTCGTACTTCATCTCATCCATGCCTTCGCCTGGCTTAAGTGAAATACCGCCTGAATCGAAGGTTAGACCTTTACCAACAAGAACGATTGGTTTCGCATCAGAATCTGGGTTGCCCTTGTATTCCATGATAGACATCATAGATTCATTCTTAGAGCCGCGACCTACTGCTAGGTATGAAGTCATACCCAGTTTTTCCATCTCTTGCTCACCAATGATCTTAGTCGTTACTGTCTCGTAGTCATCCGCTAGGCGACGTGCTTGAGAAGCTAGGTAAGCAGGGTTAGCGATGTTTGGCGGCATGTTGCCAAGGTCTTTCGATGCTTTCACACCAGACGCGATTGCGAGACCGTGTGCGATCGCTTTCTCGCCAAGGTTTAGTTCACGACGCGTTGGTACGTTGAATACTAGTTTACGTAGTGGGCGACGCGTTTCTGGTTTTTGGCTCTTGAATTGATCAAAAGTGTAAAGACCATCTTTAGTCGCTTCAACTGCCTGACGTACTTTCCAGTAGGTGTCACGGCCTTTAACGTGCAGTTCAGTTAGGAAACATACTGCTTCCATAGAACCTGTTTCGTTAAGCGTATTAATGGTCTTTTGAATAATCTCTTTGTACTGGCGCTCGCCAAGTTCACGTTCTTTACCACAACCGACGAGTAGAACGCGCTCTGATAGCACTCCTGGTACTTGATGAAGCAGTAGCATCTGCCCCGGTTTACCTTCCAGATCACCGCGACGCAGCAGTGAGCTGATATAGCCATCACTGATTTTATCTAGCTGCTCGGCAACTGGAGAAAGGCGACGTGGCTCGAACACGCCTACAACGATACATGCGCTGCGCTGTTTCTCTGGACTGCCACTTTTTACACTGAACTCCATGCGTACTCCTACATCCTGAAGACAAATAGAACTAAATGTTAGATAATGTCATCTTACTTGTTGATTCCTTACTCGGAACTATCTTTAAATAAGCGTACTAACAGTTAGCCAAAAAATTTAAAAATAAAAGGTTCAACGGGAAATTATAGTGATTCAATTAAAAAAACAAGTTTTGTATAGGTAATTTCAGCGTGATTATTGTTAGATATTTGATCCGCGAGACACTGAAGAGTCAATTAGCGATATTTTTTATCCTATTTTTAGTGTTCCTCAGCCAAAAATTGATCAAAGTACTGGCTGATGCCTCAGATGGTGATATCCCGGCAAGTTTGGTCATGCACTACGTTGCGTTAAGCATGCCATCGATGGGGCTTTTGATGCTGCCCTTAAGTTTATTCTTAGGTATTTTGCTGACGTTTGGGCGCTTGTACGCGGAAAGTGAAATTACCGTGATGAATGCCACAGGCATCGGGAACAAGTTCCTGATTCGTGCGGCATTGTACCTAGCGGTTATCACTGGTTTAATTGCCGGCTTTAACTCATTCTATTTTGCGCCATATAGCCAAGATAAATTGGTGCAATTGCAAGAAGAAGTTGAGGCAGAGAATACCGTAGACCTGCTTAAGAAGGGGCACTTCCAAGGTACGCCAGACGGTTCTTCGGTTGTTTTTATCGATGATATTGATGGAAAACAGCTCCAGCATGTCTTTGTTGCTCAGATGCGTCCGCGTGATTCTATCTTACCGAGTGTCTCTTTCTCTCAATCAGGGGAAGTCAAAGAACTCAGCGATGGCCGTCAGGTGATTCGTATGTACGATGGTACGCGTTATGAAGGCGTGCCGACTCGTGTTGATTATATGGTCACGGAATTTGACCAGTATGAAGGTCTGATTGGTCAGCGTGATGTGAAACGTAAAGGGCGTGATTGGGAAGCGATTCCTACTCTTGACCTTGTGAGCAATCCTGACCCACGTGCTCAGGCAGAGTTACAGTGGCGTATCTCATTAGTGGTCTGTATCCCACTGTTAACCATGCTGGTTGTGCCACTGTCGGCGGTAAACCCTCGCCAAGGTCGTTTTGCTAAGATGGGACCAGCGATTTTGATTTACTTAGCTTACTTCTTATCAATCAGTGCAACCAAGTCTGCACTGGAAGACGGCACTATTCCTACCATTGTGGGTATGTGGCCAATCAATGCAGCATTGTTGTTAACCGCTATCGGTATTAACTCGATGGACAGCATTGCTGTTCGCCGCTTTAAAGACAAACTCAGACAAAGAAAGAATAAGGTAGCGTAAGTCGTGTTTAAAATTCTCGATCTTTATATCGGCAAGACCATTATTGCCACGACCTCTTTGGTTTTGGCTACCTTTGTCGGCCTGTCTGCGATCATCAAATACGTTGAGCAGCTACGTAAAGTGGGCCAAGGCACTTATGATTTGCTGCAAGCGCTGCTTTACGTACTGCTGAGTATTCCGCGTGATATCGAAATGTTCTTCCCAATGGCGGCTCTGCTAGGCGCTCTGATTGGTTTAGGCATGTTGGCCTCTAGCTCTGAGCTGGTGGTTATGCAGGCGGCAGGTTTCTCTAAGCTTGATATCGGCCTCTCGGTACTGAAAACGGCAGTTCCTCTGATGATAATGGTGACGTTACTGGGTCAGTGGGGTGCACCGCAAGCGCAAAAGGCAGCTCGTGACCTAAGAGCGATGTCGACGTCAGGTGGCGCGCTGTTATCTGTTAGGACAGGTGTTTGGGCGCGCGATGCCAATGACTTTATCTTTATCGGGAAAGTCGAAGACGACACCATCTACGGCATGAACATGTGGCGCTTTGATGAGAACAAGCGCCTAGAAAGTGTGGTTCATGCCAAGCAAGTGGATTACGTATCAGATAACACTTGGACAATGAAAGATGTGCAGGTGACGGAAATGGTCGACGAAGTTGAAATTTCTAAGCAGAGCTTGCCAGAATACAGTTGGACGACTTCGTTAGCTCCAGACAAACTGGCGGTGGTAACGGTGAAACCAGAAGAGTTGTCATTAGGTGGCTTGTATGATTACGTCACTTACCTAAAAGCCTCTGAGCAAGACCCTTCTCGTTATGAATTGGCGTTTTGGCGTAAAGTGACTCAGCCATTCTCGATTGCGGTAATGATGCTGATGGCGTTGTCGTTCATCTTTGGTCCACTGCGTAGTGTTACCATGGGGGCGCGTATTCTTTCTGGTGTGATAGCGGGCTTTACCTTCTATATCTCCAGTGAGTTCTTCGGCCCGCTCAGTTTGGTATACAACATTCCACCTGTGTTTGGTGCGGTGATGCCAAGCCTTGTGTTCTTAACCATTGCCTTGATGTTGTTAAGACGAAAACTGTAGCAATAGAACCAATAGAAAACGGCAGCCTAACTAGGCTGCCGTTTTTGCTTGGATTTTTGGTTGCTTTCTTTCTTGTTTCTGGGCGATTAAAGCAGTTTCTTTAAACGATACAACTCTTCCAGTGCCTGACGCGGTGTTAGGTCATCTGGGTCGATATTGGACAATGCTTCTTCCACTTCACTTGGTTCAGGAATCAAACTTAATTGGTTGGCAATATCGACTGCACTGCTTGGTGTAGGCGAGGTTTCACTTTGTCCGATTTGCTCAAGCTGAGTCAACTTAGCGCGTGCATTCTTAATCACGCTCTTTGGCACACCCGCTAAACCAGCTACCGCTAAACCGTAAGATTTGCTCGCTGCACCCTCTTGAACGGCATGCATAAAGGCAATGCTGTCGCCATGTTCAACCGCATCTAGGTGAACATTCGCTAATGCAGGGAGTTGGTTTGGCAGCTCCGTCAGCTCAAAGTAGTGCGTGGCGAATAACGTCATCGAACCCAATTCTTTCGCCAGCCATTCAGCACTTGCCCAAGCCAGAGATAGGCCATCATAAGTGCTGGTGCCGCGGCCAATCTCATCCATCAACACTAAGCTGTTTGGCGTTGCGTTGTGCAGAATATTAGCCGTCTCCGTCATCTCGACCATAAAGGTTGAACGACCTGACGCTAAGTCATCAGATGCACCAATACGAGTAAAGATGCGGTCCACCGAGCCAATTTGCGCTGATTCTGCAGGTACGTATGAACCAATATGAGCCATCAAGGCAATCAACGCTGTTTGGCGCATGTAAGTCGACTTACCACCCATGTTCGGGCCGGTAATGATCAGCATCTTACGTTGAGAGTGCAACTCGATAGGGTTGGCAATAAATGGTTCATCCATCACTTGCTCAACTACCGGGTGTCGACCACCTTGAATGTGAATACCGGCTTCCTTAGTTAAAGTCGGGCGACAGTAATCTAAACTTTCAGCGCGCTCTGCTAAGTTTTGCAGCACATCGATCTGTGACACCGATGAAGCTAAGTTTTGCAGTTGCTCCAGATGCGGCATAAGCAAGTCGAATAGCTCTTCCCAAAGCTGTTTCTCAAGGGCGAGTGCTTTGGATTTAGAGTTGAGTACATTATCTTCGTGCTCTTTTAGCTCAGGAATGATGTAGCGCTCAGCGTTCTTTAGCGTCTGGCGGCGCACATAGTGTGGCGGTACTAAGTGGCTCTGACCACGGCTAACTTGAATAAAGAAACCGTGAACATTGTTGTAGCCAACTTTGAGTGAATCGATGCCGTGACGTTCACGTTCATCTTGTTCCATTTTCTCAAGATATTCGGTTGCACCGTCTGCCAGCTTACGCCACTCATCTAGTTCAGCGTTATAACCTTCGGCAATGACGCCACCGTCACGAATAACCACTGGTGGGTTTTCTTTAATTGCGCGTTCTAATAACTCACACACCTCATCCATAGGCGCGGCATATTGAGCCAGTTTTGCTAGATAAGGGTGAGTCAATGAACTCATTAACTCAGAGAGTTCTGGTAATTGCTGCATTGCGTAACGAAGACGAGCCATATCTCTTGGGCGAGCACTGCGCAAAGCAAGACGCGCTAGAATACGCTCGATATCGCCCACTTGTTTGAGTACCGGATGAAGATCGCCAAACAAAGCCTCATCTTTTAGCTCTGAAATGGCGTCCAAACGGTGGTTCAATGTATCAATGTCTCGCATTGGTTGATGTAACCAACGCTTCAGCATACGGCTGCCCATCGCAGTGGCGGTGTGGTCCATGACTTCAGCTAAGGTATTGTCATTACCGCCAGCTAAGTTCTGAGTAATCTCGAGGTTACGTCGAGTCGCGGCATCTAAAATCACCGAGTGATCTTGGCGATCAAACGTCAACGAACGAATATGGGGTAGGGCCGTACGTTGTGTATCTTTTACATACTGGATCAAACAGCCTGCCGCACATAAGCCCAATTTGGCTTGCTCTACGCCAAAGCCAACTAAATCTTTTGTACCAAATTGTTGGTTGAGCTGCTGCTTAGCGGTATCGAGTTCAAACTCCCAAGCAGGGCGACGACGATTACCGTTGCGAGCAGACATTAACTGGACGGGTTCAAAATCTTCAGGGAATAGCAGTTCGCGAGGAGAGGTTCGTTGCAGCTCTGCCGCCATCGCTTCTTCTGTCTCAGGTTCCATTAACTGGAAACGACCGGAAGTGATATCAAGCGTAGCGTAGCCAAACTTACCATTATGGTAATAGATCGCCGCAATGAGGTTATCAATACGCTCTGAGAGTAAAGCTTCATCAGTAACCGTACCTGGCGTCACGATACGAACTACCGCGCGTTCTACCGGTCCTTTACTTGTCGCAGGATCGCCAATTTGCTCACAGATAGCGACTGATTCCCCCAACTGAACCAACTTCGCTAAGTAGCCTTCAACCGCGTGGTACGGCACACCAGCCATAGGGATAGGTTCACCGCCCGATGAGCCGCGTTTGGTTAAAGAGATATCCAGAAGCTGCGATGCGCGTTTGGCATCATCATAGAAAAGCTCATAAAAATCGCCCATCCGATAGAACAGCAGAATATCTGGGTTCTCAGCTTTGAGCTTGAGGTACTGTTGCATCATTGGCGTGTGTTTTTGATCGGCTTTCACGGCTGGCATCGGTCTAATTGCTTTCGTTAATTTCTATTGCGGCTTAGGATACGTGAATCACCTTTGGCCGAAAAGTCACAATGAGGTTTTTAGACATGGAATCACAACAATTATTGTCCCTAAAGCTAGGTGAGGCATTAATAAAGAATAAATTAGTTATGACTACTGCTGAATCGTGCACAGGCGGCGGCGTTTCTACTGCGATTACCGACATAGCGGGTAGCTCAGCTTGGTTTGATCGTGCATTTGTTACTTACAGCAATGAAGCCAAGATGGAAATGCTGGGAGTGAGAGAACAAACGCTTGAGAAGCATGGTGCGGTGAGCGAAGAAACCGTGGTTGAAATGGTGCAAGGCGCACTATCTAATTCATTGGCATCCGTGGGTGTCTCAATCAGTGGGATAGCAGGCCCTGGTGGGGCAACGGAGTCAAAACCAGTTGGCACAGTTTGCTTTGCTTGGGCAGACGAAAAAGGTTGGCAAAAAGTCGCGACCCATTGCTTTTCTGGTGACAGAGCAGCAGTACGCCAGCAAGCGGTAGAGTGTGCAATGCGAACCCTGTATGAAGAACTGTCTAAACGTGCCTGAAAAGGGACAGTCAAAATATAATTAAATAAAAATCAGATAGATATCATGAAAAGTTAAAAAAAATCCATACAGGTATAGACACTGTATGAATCAACAGTATAATGACTTTCATTGATTGTTCAGGATATAAGACTGAACGGAAGAGTTTAGATTTGAGAATCATCAGCATACGATGAATCATTTGGAGAAAGTGATGGACGAGAACAAACAGAAAGCGCTCGCCGCTGCGCTAGGTCAGATTGAAAAGCAATTCGGTAAAGGTTCAATCATGCGCCTTGGTGACAACCGCGCAATGGATGTAGAAACAATCTCTACAGGTTCACTTTCTCTGGATATCGCCCTAGGTGCTGGTGGCCTGCCAATGGGTCGTATCGTAGAAATCTACGGTCCAGAATCTTCAGGTAAAACAACCCTAACTCTTGAGTGTATTGCTGCAGCGCAAAAGCAAGGTAAAACATGTGCGTTTATCGATGCTGAGCACGCACTTGATCCAGTTTACGCGAAGAAACTTGGCGTAGATATCGATGCACTACTTGTTTCTCAGCCTGATACAGGTGAACAAGCTCTAGAAATCTGTGATGCACTAGCGCGCTCAGGTGCTATCGATGTCATGGTTGTTGACTCGGTTGCGGCTCTAACACCTAAAGCTGAAATTGAAGGCGAGATGGGCGATAGCCACATGGGTCTTCAGGCTCGTATGCTTTCTCAAGCAATGCGTAAGCTAACAGGTAACCTAAAGCAATCTAACTGTATGTGTATCTTCATCAACCAAATCCGTATGAAGATCGGTGTGATGTTTGGCAACCCTGAAACAACAACAGGCGGTAACGCACTTAAGTTCTACGCTTCTGTTCGTCTTGATATTCGTCGTACCGGTTCGATCAAAGACGGTGACGAAGTTGTTGGTAACGAAACTCGTATCAAGGTTGTGAAGAACAAGATTGCTGCACCATTTAAGCAAGCAGAAACACAAATTCTTTACGGCGCAGGCTTTAACCGTGAAGGTGAGCTTATCGACCTAGGCGTTAAGCACAAGCTCGTTGAAAAAGCGGGTGCTTGGTACAGCTACAACGGTGACAAGATCGGTCAAGGTAAAGCGAATGCAGGTAAGTTCCTACGCGAAAACCCGCAAGCTGCACAAGCTATCGATGCTAAGTTACGTGAAATGCTACTTTCACCAGCTGAAGCTCAGCCAGATGATGCTGAACTTGGCGAAATGCCAGAACAAGAGCTATAAGCGAGCTCTCTACTGATTATTAAAGCCCTGCCTATGCGGGGCTTTGTTGTATCTAGATTTTGAAAAATTAATTGTCCATGTTTCAAAGAAAACCACCAACCTTATCTAGCAAAGAAGCAGCCATTCAATTACTGAGTCGTCGTGACCATGGTGAGTATGAGATGTATCAGAAGCTCAGTCTAAAAGGTTACGAAGATGAATCAATCCAAGAGGCGATTAACTTTTGCTTAGAACATAATTACTTAGATGATCTTCGTTACGCTAAGAGCCAAGTGAGACAGCACGTCTATAAAGGACACGGTGAACGCCGTATTCGCCAAGAACTCAACCAAAAGCGAGTGGCTGACTTTGTCATCGAAAAAGCGATGGAAGAGGAACCTCAAGATTGGTTTGAACTTGCAAAAAGCGCTGCTGAAAAGAAATTCAAAGGTGTCAAAGCAATAGATCAGAAAGAATACGCGAAGCAGGTACGATTTCTTCAGTACCGTGGTTATAGCTTTGAGCAAATTAGCTATGCACTTGAAGAGAAAGGAAGTGATTAATTAAACACGCATAAATTCTTGGCTAACCTGAGCCACGTTAGTTATGGGATGAATCTCTTAGCAGGACTGATTAGGTATGTTTTTCAAGCAAAGAAGCGAGTATTAAAGTTATTCATCGTGCAAAGACATTCCTTATATGGATTTGAAGTTAGCTCTACTTGTTGGAAATTGTTTTTCTTTGATGTATTATTCAGCATGACGTACTGAATAATGGAGTGTTTTTATGGTCAAAGAAAAAGTGTTAAGACTTTTCCCCTTCTACGTTTTATTTGGTTTTACATTAGCGGGAGCTTATGTTGTTTACCCTTCTTCTGCTTTCTCAGCAGAAGAGTTGAGTACTGAGCTTCACTTCACATTGTTTAGAAGTGGGATGAATGAAGAAGGCCACTCGATGGGATGCAATATTAGGGTCGATATACCTAATTCCTTCATTATTGAGGCTCAGGCTGAATCCGATGTTACGGCTTACCTTAGTTATAAAGAGTCAGTAGTGATACCACCGGAAGATGAAAGCTCTGAACCTACACTAGAGCTTTTGTTCTCTTCAGATTCAATTTCAACGGTACTTGTTGATACTGGCAATGAACATTTCCCTTATAGCGGTGAAACTTCAGTGCTGCTAAATGCTGACCTGCATGATGGGGCTACTTGCTACTTTGATAAAGTAACTTTGTTAGGTCGAGATGTGTATTTACCCAATAGATATTTGACACCTTTGGAAACGGAAAAAAGTAGTTCTATTCGTTTGAACGATATCGAAAACTCACAGCTTTGGCTGGGGGATGATGAAGTCGCAAATGCTTTAGCTTTGCCGATATATTACAAAATAGTATCTTCTATATCAGGGTACACAGATTTTAGTGACATTGAGGATTCCATTCGTAAGTTAGGAAAGATTTATCAGAATGAAAAATATTTAGAGTTGGCTGAAAATATATTTAACAATACGGAGTTAAGCATTGACTCTTCGGGATTTATTAATGAATTTAAACACCAAAGTAGTAGCGAAATTAACACACTCCTTAATGGTCTAGCTGATTCCTCTGCTGCTGATGTTGATGACTTTAGCTTGAATCTAAAGTACCAAGATAAATTAAGAAGATCTCTTCTAAATCTATTGGTACAAGATAGTTATTCAACCTATGCGAGTCTTGATTTTATCCGTTCTACAGTGTTATTGCAGTTAGACTCTAACATTAATGCTCATTCAGTTAATAACCTTAGCCAAGAAGATATTAAAGAGCTCTATGCTAGCCTTGTACAAGATTATGAGGCCGCTTCGCTTGAAGATATTGTAGCAAATGCTCTTGTTAATCCAGAGGAAGTGGCTGCGGGGTATTATATTTCAATCAATAAAGGCTCTGGGGCTACAGAAGAAGATTTTGTTGAGCTGATGTTAAATGGTACACCTTTATACGTTGATGAAAGCCAGTATATGATTAAAGGGTCAACATCACTTATCGGATATAACATTGGCCACTTTAAAGATATGGTGTTTGGCTCTACAGCTGGAGGGTATGAGGAACGCCTACAATTAATAGCTATAAGAATGTTATTTGATGAACTTCGACAGGATATCTATTACCCGTATGGGAGTGTAGAAAATGTAAAAGCGACCTTAGCACGCCGTTTAAGTACAATTGTTGATGAAGAAATAGAAAGTACAATCAGCGATTATGAATGGGCTACCCTTTATGATCAATACTATTTAGATACCCTTGTGACGAACCCTGCAAGTGTAGATGTATTAGACAAAGCCACAGGGATTATCAGTGCAGTTAGGTCGGGTTTAACCAGACGGCGTGTTATGCTCACCGTTGATTTAACCCCTGAACAATGGCTAGCGCTAGACTCTCCGGTGCAGTTAGAGTTTACCTATGGAGTAGATGAACACTTCAAGCTAGGCAACTCTTCTTATCAATTACTGCCTAACGGAAGCTATCGCTATCAAATTTATCCTAGTACACGATACAAGAATGATGTGCTATTTTGTTTAGTCAGTCTCTCATTCGATAGCGGCTACACGTATATTCGTAGTGGAAATGATGGGGATGCTATTTGTGACGGTAGTACTGATGGTTCTGGTCAGGCTGTTGATCTCCCTCTTACTCGAATGAAGCACCCAATTTATGGTTGGCTCGATGTTGCACAAGGGGGCGAAGAACGACCAGTAAATATTCGCCAACTAGCTGTTGAGTTATACCAAAACCTCAACAATTTCTCCTCAGAAGAAGCGTTGCGTTTATTTAGATTGAACGAAAGCTATGTTAACCAAACAGCTAAAGTACAAGATGCTTCGGTGCTTTTAAATGCAGAGTACAATGAAGACCAACAGTCGGATGAATTTGGACTCTATATTACTAGAGAGACCATAGCACGTCATGTTATGTGGAGTATCGGGGTTCCTCAAAACTTGATCGAATCACGCTGGAAAGACTATGTTAATAGGGGCAGTATCCGAAATATTGTTATTGGCAGCAGTGATTTCGAAGATTATTATGAAGAGGAGGAGTCTTTTTGGCACAAACAAGGTTACTCAAGCATTCCGGATATCACTAATTACTGGGAATTAGTATTTGAAAGTAATGCCAAAGCAATTTCTCAGCTTTTAGCAATGAAGCACACCTTATATCTCTATGAAACCCACTCAATGATTGATTTTAATAAAGCGTTTGGCTCTGACGGTACAAGTTATTCATTTAACTTAAATGTTATTGCAGAAGCGTTTAAAAAAGTTAATGGAGTTAATATATATTACGATCAAAGCCATTATGCTCTTTTTTCGAGTGATTTATGGAGTTACAGTCCTTATGGATACCATACGTTTCCTAGCAATAAGTTTGAACTATTGGAGCACTTAATTGATACATCTAGGGTGTCGGTGGATACGGACCAACACTCGAATGAAAGCTTGGTAAAAGCAGTCACTATGGGGCTAAGAGATGCTTGTCTGAATGGGTTTAATTCGCCAGGTTGTTATTATGATGGCTTCCGTATCCGAGGCATTTACAACAGCAGTGCTACAAATACTTATCGAGGGCTGATGCTACTCTATAAAGATTACCTATTTGATCAAAAAGAAATCTTCAAAAGTATTGAAAGTCGTAGAGAAAAGGCTCGTCGTTTCTCTAAAAGTATCGGTAAGGCGATATTACCTTTATGGGGGACGATAGATGATTTTAAGATGGGGAATAATAGTGCTGGAGTCGCTGGTGTAGTAGGGGACATAATGACTTTTGTACCTATATTTAAGGCTTCAGCTTCGGCAGCTGTTGGGCGCGATGTCACATTGTCTTTAACTTTAAAGGCGCTTAAAAACTCTTCAAAGTCCTTTGCTCGTGGGATTGGTGCGATATTCAGGAAAGGAAAAGTTCCAGTATTAGGTACTATTTCTCTTGATAGAAAGCGGTTATATAGTCGATTGAAAGATGTATTTGTAGCTACACTGAAGCAATCTTATAAAGAAATTGTACCAATTAACGATGTTTACGATTTGCTTAATGGGGGACGACGTAAACTCAAGAAGTTTAAGCTGAAATGGAAAGCTAACCGCTTGAATGCAAAAGGTACTCTAGTCAACGCAGTAGATGATGATTTTGTCAAGTTGTCTAGTAAACGGCCACAGTATTCATGTTCATTAGGTGGTAGTGCATTATCGGGTTGTGGTTTTAGGTATGGTATGCCCGCTGAACATCGTACAATTTTAGGTAACATAGCAAATGAGAAAGATATTGCTATTGGTGTAAGACCAGTTGACCCATTGGCTGAATCGCTCATCGAAAGTGGTGAATTTGTCACTAAAAATTTTGAAGTTAAAGCGAAGACATCAGATTGGGGACCTATGATGGGCTTTATCCCTGTAGATCAAAGCTTTTCTAAAGCCTCGATCCGAACTTCACCAGAGAGAGTCTCTAAGTTCTCTAAATATTCACAAGATGTTATTGATCGCGGTCTAGTATCAAGCGTGCCATTGAAAATTTCATCAGCGCGAATTGATGAGTTAGTGGGTGCCGGGAAAATTCAGGTTGATAGTGTTTTGGCGAATGGTTCGTTATTGCTTACCGAAAGAAATAATACTGTTTTTAGGTTAGATTTTAGTGGTGCAGATAACAAATACACGGTGAAATACTTCAATGAGCAAGGTGCATTCCAACCCCTTAATGTTTTGGCGTTAGCAAGCAACGGTAAGTTAATGATCGCCGATTATGATCTATTAGCAGTTGTTAGCCACTACTCTAATTTGTCTGAGGATAGTTATTCTCCAGTTAGAATAAGTTGGTCTGAGTATAAAGTCCGTATTGAAGAAGATTTAGCTCGCAGTGGGCGCAGTCTTGACGATTTAACTCCCGATTTAAGGGCCATGTACGATGATCATAACTTCTTTGTTCAATGGGAAAGCCGTGCTAATTTTCCCATTGATGAAGATTTCGTGAATATCATTAAGGACTCTGAGAGCTGGGAGGGGATGCGAACGATTCTTGATGACTTATTTGACAATGTGAATGAGATGCCTCCTATATTAAAACAGGCCTACGACTCTCAAAAATACTACTCTGGACTTAGGTTCGAGTATCAGTTTGGTAAGGGTAATATTAGCCCTGAGTTAAGGGTGCTGATTGGTGATATTAATACTCGCTTTAAGTTAGATGCTGATTCTAAATTAATTCACCATAATCATGATGCTTCCAATTCATTTAGTGCGCTAGAAGATAATTTCCCCGCGTTATTCTTTGTGCCTGATTCGTTAGAACAACAGCTTGATGGTGTTGGATTACGTAGACTTGCCGACGGAAGTGTCCACATTTTGGACTCTGACGAAATGCTTAAGCTCTATCAAGTACTATTAGATCAAAAATATGTGCCGCCTCAAAACTATAATTGGCTTAAGAGTAAGGGGGTCAGCCGACTACGTGGTAAATGGTTTACAGACACGCAGAAATGGCTAGATGATTGGCTGGCTAAGCGAGTTGTGGAATAGGGGGAGTAACTATAATGACCTAAGGGTCACTGTGCAGCACTGGGTGATGGACACCACTCAGTGTTGCTTTATTGTTCGTCTAGCTTTCGTTTTAACAATCTACTCTTTTCTTTTAGAAAACTAGTCGTCAGCGCTTGCTTGGTCTACAATGTCGCAAAATTCTAACTTGACTATTTTCAGGAAGAGCTGCATGTACATGAGCACTGATGAGGTTCGTAACGCGTTCCTTAAGTTCTTTGAAAGCAAAGGACACCAAATCGTAGACAGTTCATCGTTGGTTCCACATAACGATCCAACCCTGCTATTTACTAATGCAGGTATGAACCAATTTAAAGATTGCTTCTTAGGCGCCGAGAAACGTGCCTACACACGAGCAACTACGGCTCAGCGCTGTGTACGTGCGGGTGGTAAACACAACGACCTAGAAAACGTTGGCTTTACAGCTCGTCACCACACTTTCTTCGAAATGCTAGGTAACTTTAGCTTCGGTGACTACTTCAAAGAAGACGCGATTGCGTTTGCTTGGGAGTTCCTGACTGAAACACTGCAACTTCCAAAAGGCCGATTATTGGTAACAGTTTACGAGACAGATGACGAAGCATTCGATATCTGGAACAAAAAAGTAGGCGTTCCTGCTGATCGTATCGTTCGTATCGGCGACAAAGAAGGCGGTAAGCAGTTCGAATCAGATAACTTCTGGACAATGGGTGACACTGGTCCTTGTGGTCCATGTACTGAAATCTTCTACGATCACGGTGAACATATCTGGGGTGGTCGCCCTGGTACGCCTGAAGAAGATGGCGATCGCTTCATCGAGATCTGGAACAACGTATTTATGCAGTTCAACCGTCATGCTGATGGCACGATGGAACCGCTACCTAAACCTGCTGTTGATACGGGTATGGGTATTGAGCGTATCTCTGCAATCATGCAGGGCGTTCACTCAAACTACGAAATCGATGTATTCCAGAAGCTAATCAAAGCGACAGCAGAGGTTGTTGGTCACGAAGACCTATCAAACCAATCGCTGCGCGTTATCGCTGACCACATCCGTTCATGTTCATTCCTAATCGCTGATGGCGTTATGCCTTCAAACGAAGGTCGTGGTTACGTTCTACGTCGTATTATTCGTCGTGCAGTTCGTCACGGTAACAAGCTAGGTGCACAAGGCGTATTCTTCCACAAACTAGTGGGTGTATTAGCTGAAGTGATGGGCAGTGCTGCTGACGAGCTTAAAAAGCAACAAGCTGTTGTTGAAAAAGTACTTCGTATTGAAGAAGAAAACTTTGGCCGTACACTAGAGCGCGGCATGGTTATCCTGAATGAAGCACTCGATGCACTTGAAGGCAAAGAGCTTGACGGTGAAACAGTATTCAAGCTTTACGATACTTACGGTTTCCCAGCTGACCTAACTAACGACGTTGCTCGTGAGCGTGATTTCACTATCGACGAAGCAGGTTTTGAGAAAGCAATGGAAGAGCAGCGCCAGCGCGCTCGTGAAGCAGGCCAATTTGGTACTGACTACAACGCAACGATCAAAACTGCATCTGAGACTGAGTTCTGTGGTTACACGGGCACTCAAGGTAACAGCAATGTGGCTGAAATCTTCGTTGAAGGTGAAGCAGCTGAATCTTTATCAGCAGGCGACAAAGCCATCATTATCCTAGGTGAAACGCCATTCTACGCAGAATCAGGCGGTCAGTGTGGTGATGCTGGTGTACTTAAAACTGAGTCAGGTCTATTCAAAGTAGAAGACACTCAGAAATTAGGTAACGCAATTGCGCACCACGGTGTTCTAGCGGAAGGCGTGTTAGCGAAAGGTGATGAAGTTGAAGCGGTTGTCGATGCAGAGCGTCGCGCGGCTATCTCTTTAAACCACTCAGCAACGCACTTACTTCACGCAGCCCTACGCCAAGTACTTGGTGAGCACGTTGCGCAGAAAGGTTCGCTTGTTAAACCTGAGAACCTACGTTTCGACTTCTCGAACCTAGAAGCGGTAACGCCAGCGGAATTGAAAGAAGTTGAGCGTCTTGTGAATGCTCAAGTTCGTCGCAACCACGTGATTGAAACGAATATCATGGACATCGAGTCTGCGAAGCAGAAAGGTGCAATGGCCCTGTTCGGTGAGAAATACGATGATGAAGTTCGCGTACTGTCTATGGGCGAGTTCTCAACGGAGCTTTGTGGTGGTATCCACGCTGCAAACACGGGTGACATCGGTCTGTTTAAGATTACCTCTGAAGGTGGTATCGCAGCAGGTATTCGCCGTATCGAAGCGGTAACAGGTGAAGCAGCATTAGATGCGATCGAAGAACAACAAGCGAAATACGAAGAGAAACTTGTTGAGTCGGCGCAAAAAGCGAAATCTCTAGAGAAAGAAATCCAGAAACTGAAAGACAAGATGGCTGCTGCGGAAAGCGCAAACATCATGGGTAAAGTTCAGGATATCAACGGCACTAAAGTGTTGGTTGCTGCTCTAGAAGGTGCGGATAACAAGAACCTACGTACCATGGTTGATGACATCAAAAACCAAGTAGGCAGTGGTGTGATTTTACTGGCTAACATCAACGACGATAAGATTGGCTTAATTGCTGGTGTCACTAAAGATCTTATTGGCAAAGTTAAAGCCGGTGACCTGGTTAAAATGGTTGCTGAGCAAGTTGGCGGTAAAGGCGGCGGTCGTCCTGATATGGCGCAAGCAGGTGGTACTGATGTAGCAGCTCTGCCTGAAGCGATTCAATCAGTGCAGCCATGGCTAGAAGAACGCCTATAATCGTTGCTTTATAAAATTACGCTCAATCATTTGTTTGATTGAGCGTAATTTTTTTGTCCTAACCAAGTGGTTTAATTGAATGTTTCATGACACTCAAATCGACCACTTGTTTTGTAATAACTACTGCAGTTTATATTCAATAAGTAGATTGTGGTTCGAATGAGACTTTGGTCTTGGGAAGGTGAAGACTGGTGAAAAAGCCCCTTATCGTGCAAAAGTTTGGCGGAACATCTGTAGGTTCAATTGAAAGAATCCACGCAGTAGCTGAACACATCATAAAGGCGAAAAATGATGGTAATCAAGTTGTTGTAGTTGTATCGGCGATGTCTGGTGAAACAAACCGACTCATGGACCTCGCAATGCAGGTCGATAGCGTACCGACGGCTCGAGAACTTGATGTTTTGCTCTCTGCTGGTGAACAAGTGTCGATGGCACTGCTTGCAATGACACTGAATAAACTCGGTTATTCGGCGCGTTCACTTACCGGAGCACAGGCGAATATTGTGACGGATAACCAACACAATGACGCAACGATTAAACATATTGATACTGATATGATTGAAGGTTTGTTGAAGCAAGATCAAATCGTCATCGTAGCGGGTTTTCAAGGTATCAATGAAAATGGGGATATCACCACGTTAGGTCGAGGTGGTTCAGATACCAGTGCTGTCACACTTGCCGGAGCGCTTAAAGCCAATGAGTGCCAAATCTTTACCGATGTTGATGGCATCTATACCTGTGACCCACGCGTCGTAGCGTCGGCTCAGAAATTGGATGTGATTGACTTTCCTTCAATGGAAGAAATGGCTCGTAAAGGCGCCAAGGTCTTGCATCTTCCATCGGTTCAATATGCGTGGAAACACAATGTCCCTTTGAGAGTGCTTTCAACGTTCGAGACTAACAACGGCAGTTTGGTCAAAGGTGAAGAGTGCCAAAGCTCGGTTTGTGGTGTTGCTATTCAACGAGATATGTCGTTGATTAAAATCGAACGAGCTGCTTTTTCGGGGCTAAAGAGTCAGTGTCAAATGCTTGGTATCACGATTTGGAATGTGATCGAGCATGCAGAATGGATAGGTGTGGTGATAAAACATGATGCTTATGCAAAACTGGAACTGGTTTTCAGCGATAAAATCCGTAATAGTGAGTTGGTAAGTTTACTGACGGCTGTTGGACTCGATGTCGAAGGGCTGGTTGAAAATTCTTACGCTTTGCTCACGGAGCAGGGCATTGATGTAAAACATTGTGCGGTGAACCCTCAATCGTTAATGTTGATACTGTTACCAGAATGTGTCGACAAAGCGGCCAACATACTGCATGATGCTTACATAACTTCTGCTGAGGCACTCGATTGCCTGAAAAAACATACCTTTTTAGGGTAGTTTAAGGCGACAATAGAGTTTACGAAAATATAACTTTTGTTGGATAATAGCCTCGTAGCAAGATAAATCAGAGATTACTCAAGGAGCACAGAATGCTAATTTTAACTCGCCGCGTTGGCGAAACTCTAATGATCGGTGATGAAGTAACAGTAACTGTACTAGGTGTTAAAGGTAACCAAGTACGTATCGGTGTTAATGCTCCGAAAGAAGTGTCTGTTCACCGTGAAGAAATTTACATGCGCATTCAGGCAGAAAAAGGTAATGGTAACGTTGCATCAGGCAACTACTAATTACACAGAGAGGCTGGCAGTTTTTGTCAGCCTTTTTTGTATAGGTTGAGGGCATATTTTTAACAAAAAGAGCGAATTAACACCGCTTTGATTAAATAGCCAACGGTTAAAAGACTTTTTGCTATTTTTGCCAAGAAAATGTTTGACATATTTTTGGTAAATCGTAATATGTGCCTCCGCAAGACGGTGAGGTGGCCGAGAGGCTGAAGGCGCTCCCCTGCTAAGGGAGTATACGGCTTGATACCGTATCGAGGGTTCGAATCCCTCCTTCACCGCCATTCTTGCTTCTTCTCATTGAGAAGAATGGTTCTTCGGAACCGCTTTAAAACAACACTTTCATTAGCACGAAAGTACAGCGCGTCCTTAGCTCAGCTGGATAGAGTACCTGGCTACGAACCAGGCGGTCGGAGGTTCGAATCCTCCAGGACGCGCCATAATTTCCTTACCAGGGAATATAAAACGGTGAGGTGGCCGAGAGGCTGAAGGCGCTCCCCTGCTAAGGGAGTATACGGCTTGATACCGTATCGAGGGTTCGAATCCCTCCCTCACCGCCATTAATTGGCTTATGGCCAATTTTTTTGTTTTAAAGCATGTTGTTTCAAAAAATTAGTGTGATATACTTCACAACTCTCGTTTTCGAGAACATTGCGCGTCCTTAGCTCAGCTGGATAGAGTACCTGGCTACGAACCAGGCGGTCGGAGGTTCGAATCCTCCAGGACGCGCCACTCTTTAGGTTTTCTTCTCATAAGATTAGAGACCCTGATATTGACTTAAGTCGATATCGAAAACTGCGCGTCCTTAGCTCAGCTGGATAGAGTACCTGGCTACGAACCAGGCGGTCGGAGGTTCGAATCCTCCAGGACGCGCCACTCTTTAGGTTTTCTTCTCATAAGATTAGAAACCCTGATATTGACTTAAGTTGATATCGAAAACTGCGCGTCCTTAGCTCAGCTGGATAGAGTACCTGGCTACGAACCAGGCGGTCGGAGGTTCGAATCCTCCAGGACGCGCCACTCTTTAGGTTTTCTTATCACA
>NZ_RXZH01000077.1 GCF_003970385.1 Vibrio aquaticus
TCTCCTTCCATTGCTTACTGTTCGATCCTCTTGTCTCTCTGCTGCCAGACATTCTGTTCCTGACTAGCGTCATATACTACTTATGTCAATGTGAGTAGCTCACAGCACAGCCGATTCCAGTTCGTCGTGAGTTCCAACCGAACGAGGTGCAATGCTCAGACTCCAACCGGTCACACAACATTCTGCATCACAATCACTCACTCTCTCRCTCRCTTGCTCTCTATCTCTCTCTCCTACTCATCATCCASAACATTACATTCAAAYTACTCTTTGCGAATYATCAATCAYACCCGTACATCAGCACAATAGATGAGCTGATGCACAATGCCGATTCGTCCACCACCAAAATTCCATTCATTTCACTAAATCCTCTCACAACCACACTCATCTATCCTCATCTCACCAAATACACATCACACACCTCACATACTACTCATTTCGTCAGAAAACCTCATTCAGTAGACTGCAACGTCAATAGTCAAATTAAAGTAGTGAACAAGAACACCAGTGGGGAACAATCGACTGTATTTGTCAACAAATAAACAACCTGTTAGTAAATTCGAACAACCATGTAGAAAATGCTCAATTCGCAAAACGACCGTCAATTGTCTGAAAATGGCGCACACTTCATTGTTCATGTATTTTCATATAAATTGC
>NZ_RXZH01000078.1 GCF_003970385.1 Vibrio aquaticus
AATAACTGACTGTTCATAACATTATACTGCAATTCAATCCATTTCATTATTATTATTATTATTATTATGATTTTCTGACATGAGAGAGTGACTCTTGTGACCATCACCTTTAATTACTACTTTAGTAATGATTACATTTGAATTTGCAATATTTCTTCTCTATTAAACAAACGTAGAGAGTGACTCTTGTGACCATCACCTTYARTTACTACTTTAGTAATGATTACATTTGAATTTGCAATATTTCTTCTCTATTAAACAAACGTTTGACTTGATTGTTCAATAGGAATTTACGCCTTATTGAATGGAAATGCRTTTTGTRGTGTTACGTGGTAAGTGAACGGTATGTTAGTTGTTATGTTAAAAATKCATGAAATTGATAAATTGTGTTTCTACATGAGATGAAACGATGTAAATTACTTGTTGTCACTGCTGGTGCATCTRTCTTTGTGATATTTCTGTTAGTTTTGTATAAAGAAGTCTTGTAAACATAGATAGGAATGAGTGTTGAATATGTAGTATGTGTCAGGCCGATCAGATATAGTAAAGATCGTGCAGGTGGTGGTGGTGGTCACATTGCAGACCGATGCACAGTATTCCATCAGCATTTTTGAAGGTTAGACTATATCACATTGGTAATGAATGATTCAATGAA
>NZ_RXZH01000079.1 GCF_003970385.1 Vibrio aquaticus
ACAACCCCAAAGGGTCTTATAGTCAACTAACCAAAGTTGTCTGCATTTTTATACATGTGCAGACTCGATTTTGCCGGACTCAATTTTGAATAGTCACTTAAAAGTGACATTCCCAAGAACACTTGAATGTGTTGTATTGGTGTTTGTCATAAAGACAAACATTGAGAACTTTACAATCAACAATAAATTGTTGATTTGTCAGCTTTCCAAATTGTTAAAGAGCAGACTTTCTTCACTAATAAATAGCTGATGAAAACCATTTTTAAAGATTCTTGTGAAAGAACACTTAAAGATGGTGGAGCTATGCGGGATCGAACCGCAGACCTCCTGCGTGCAAGGCAGGCGCTCTCCCAGCTGAGCTATAGCCCCATCAGGTGTTTGATACTGTGTGCCAATCTTTCTGGAAGGAAGATTGGTGGGTCTGAGTGGACTTGAACCACCGACCTCTCGCTTATCAGGCGAACGCTCTAACCACCTGAGCTACAGACCCAGTATCGTCTCTTAAACTACATAAACCATCAATCTGTGTGGACACTCATCGTGAGTAATCATCGTATAAGGAGGTGATCCAGCCCCAGGTTCCCCTAGGGCTACCTTGTTACGACTTCACCCCAGTCATGAACCACAAAGTGGTAAGCGTTCTCC
>NZ_RXZH01000081.1 GCF_003970385.1 Vibrio aquaticus
TCAGAGAAAGCCAGTTGAATGTTTTGGACAATTTACGCACGCGACTGCTAAGTCTCCAATGTTTCGGAGATGTGAAAGARATTGAYGAATTAATTTCTCACTTRCATACTGAACTCGARAATGACTGCAGSACRTATGAAKATGAAAACAAAAGCCTCTATGAATCCCTTATGATCAGTAATGCATACGAGGCAGTCGCTCATAATCCGTCCAGCGATGCGGAAATGTCCAGTTCAGAAKCATGCCCTGTYGTGGGTTCAAATCCCACTGTTCCTGAAACRTGTACAGACAGTGATGTACCCAGCTCACAGGAAGAAGATCTCTCATTAAATGCTCATAAATTAATTACAGTGCCCTCTCACAAAGAAACAGGAAACAAATCGTGCAGTATACTAAGTCTAGCTGCTCCAAACAGTCCTCATCAKTCAACAACAGGAGATTCTGAYGAATCTTATTATCTAGATCYTYTTGTACCAGAAAATGTGTTARATGCAYYAAATGATGRTCAGAARTYTAATACAATTTTGATAGATGTTRATTATCCCAGTGATCGACTATCCACAAATGAGATTTTCAAGGAATTCTATGGTAATGTTCCAGAAGAATCAAAGGTTGATGACCTCATATCAAGCGACGTTG
>NZ_RXZH01000082.1 GCF_003970385.1 Vibrio aquaticus
CGGTGCTGTTAACAAGTTCATCAGCCAGTCCGGCATCAATGGCCTCCTGACCGCTGTACACTGCAGCCTCGGTATCCAGCACCGGTGCTGTTAACAAGTTCATCAGCCAGTCCGGCATCAATGGCCTCCTGACCGCTGTACACTGCAGCCTCGGTATCCAGCACAACCTGCACGGACAGGCCGGTATATGMCGACACCTWCTGCGCAAACATCYGGCGGGTTGCGTCCATCCGGGACTGCAGTGTCTCCCGGACGTCATCCGGAAGATGGCTGTAGGGGTTGCCATCCACCTTATGGCTGCCGCTGTAAATCAGCGTGATTTCCACACCCTGTTTCTCCAGCGCAGCACCGTAATTACTGTGAGCCATCATGACGCCGATGGAGCCTGTCCGGGCGGTCTGCGTGACCAGACGCCGGGAGGCGGCACTGGCAAGCAACTGACCTGCACTGCAGTTCATGTCGTTGGCACGCGCCCATACCGGTTTTATGTCACGCACACGGGCGATGATGTCAGCGCAGTCAAATGCCCCCGCCACCATCCCGCCGGGCGTGTCCATATCGAGCAGAATGCCGTCCACCATCGGATCGCTGGCAGCCTGTTGCAGACGGGCGATAATGCCGTTGTAACCGGTCATC
>NZ_RXZH01000083.1 GCF_003970385.1 Vibrio aquaticus
TCTTTCTTTGGCTGAGTGGCATGTATTTCCACGGTGCTCGTTTTTCCAATTATGAAGCATGGCTAAGCGATCCTACTCATATTGGACCTAGTGCGCAGGTGGTTTGGCCAATAGTGGGCCAAGAAATATTGAATGGWGAYGTGGGYGGRGGYTTCCGAGGAATACAAATAACCTCWGGYTTTTTTCARATTTGGCGAGCATCCGGAATAACTAGTGAATTACAACTYTATTGTACCGCAATTGGYGCATTGGTCTTYGCAGCSTTAATGCTTTTTGCTGGTTGGTTCCATTATCACAAAGCAGCTCCAAAATTGGCTTGGTTCCAAGATGTAGAATCTATGTTGAATCACCATTTAGCGGGGCTACTAGGACTTGGGTCTCTCTCTTGGGCGGGGCATCAAGTACATGTATCTTTACCGATTAACCAATTTCTAAACGCTGGAGTAGATCCTAAAGAAATACCRCTTCCTCATGAATTTATCTTGAATCGGGATCTTTTGGCTCAACTTTATCCMAGTTTTGCYGARGGAGCAACYCCMTTTTTYACCTTRAATTGGTCAAAATAYKCGGAMTTTCTTACTTTTCGTGGMGGATTAGAYCCAGTRACTGGRGGTCTATGGYTAACCGAT
>NZ_RXZH01000084.1 GCF_003970385.1 Vibrio aquaticus
AGAAGAATAGGCTATTCTCTTTTTTAAATTACGTTGACCGGGAGATGTTGAAGCTGCATAAATTATTTGGATTGTACCGACTACCAACAACCAAGGAGAAAACATAGAATGAGCGTGGGGTAATAATTCCATATTGATTCGAACCAACCCATAGGCTCCCATTTTTAATAAGATTCCAGCGAGAAGCATACARGTACTGTAATGTGCCTMWCCGTGGGTRTCWGGTAACCAWGTATGTARRGGTAKAATCGGTGATTTGACRGCAAAAGCAATAARAAATCCAATATARAATAKTATTTCAAGTGTAACAGGATAGGATTTATTAGCTAAGAGTTCTAAATTTAATGTTGGTTCRTTMGAACCATATAAACTKAYACCYARAACTCCYATTAAKARAAAAATRGAACYTCCYGCCGTGTACAAAATAAATTTTGTAGCCGAATACAGACGTTTCTTTCCACCCCACATGGATAAAAGTAGATAAACGGGAATTAATTCTAATTCCCACATGATGAAAAAAAGTAGAAGATCCCGAGAAGAAAATGATCCTATTTGACCGCTGTACATTGCTAACATCAGGAAATGAAAAAATCGGGAATCCCGAGTAACTGGAAAAGCCGCTAAAGT
>NZ_RXZH01000085.1 GCF_003970385.1 Vibrio aquaticus
ATGTTGCAACGGATGAGAGAGGTAATAGGCCCAAGAACTTTCGACGAAGGTCCATTCAAACAACTCTTCTTGTCAAAACTTCCCCAACAGGTGCTAGCAGTTCTGGTCTCGTTCCAGAACAACGGCTTAGACGAGCTAGCTGCATCTGCCGACCGCATTCTAGAAATTACGAAGTCTTCTACTACCGAGGTATTTTCAGTCAAAGAAAAGCCTCAMACGACTCAGAAYGATATAACCGAGTTATGTCACACACTCACGCGTTATCTTAGTCTTCGTACCGACCGTAAGAGATCRCGCACMCCACGTAGAAGCATKTCWCGTAAGCGATCTGTCTCTAGACCACGAGAGACAGATAACCCCGACTGGTGCTGGTATCATAACCAGTATGGAAAGYTTTYCAGAAATTGCAGAAAACCCTGCAATTTTCSCAACACGAAACCGASTGAYTCGAAAAACAAYTCGGGAAACTTCCAAGCCGGCACGCGTTAACGGCAACCGTAGCCGGCGAACAAAGCCGTCTGTTATTCGTCACAGATGTGACAACGAGAGTTCGCTACCTCGTCGACACTGGCGCAGAAGTTAGCGTTCTCCCAGCAAATCCTAACGACCGGCTTCACGAATCGA
>NZ_RXZH01000010.1 GCF_003970385.1 Vibrio aquaticus
ATTTGCTTGGCGACCATAGCGATTTGGACCCACCTGATTCCATGCCGAACTCAGAAGTGAAACGAATTAGCGCCGATGGTAGTGTGGGGTTTCCCCATGTGAGAGTAGGACATCGCCAGGCTTTAAATTATGGAACCATGCCCAAGGGCATGTTTGCCACTGCGGAGTGGTAGTTCAGTTGGTTAGAATACCGGCCTGTCACGCCGGGGGTCGCGGGTTCGAGTCCCGTCCACTCCGCCATTATTCTAGAACCTCGCTTATGCGAGGTTTTTTAGAATCTACAATATGATAAACTGTAGTTTCTACAGGGGTGTAGCTCCAATTGGCAGAGCAGCGGATTCCAAATCCGCGTGTTGGGAGTTCGAATCTCTCCACCCCTGCCATATCTAAGGCCTTAGTCGAAAGACTAAGGCCTTTTTGCTTTTATGTTTAAAGACGCTGATACAGTGCAGCGGATTCCCCGATTTACCCAAACAGTGCGTGTTGGGAGTTTGAATCTCTGGATCGCCAGCCCAGCCCACCCCTGACATATTCAAGGCCGTAGTCTTTAGAGTCGGGCCTTTCTGCATTATTACTTTCCAATTTATGCCCCACACATTTTTAGTATAGAATGTTTTTAGAACAGCTCTAAACCAGCTCAAATTTTGATTTTCGCCTAGGCTTTACACTAAAGTGACTCCTGTAACTTTTAAATTGTATAGATTAGGCGTAAATGAAGTGTCGTTGTTCATGCGACTTTTTAGATGAATAAGATTAACTAGCGGAGTAATAATAATGGGACAGCTTTCAATATTGGGCTTCATTGCAATTGGTGGGGCAGTTGGTGCTTGCTCTCGTTACTTAGTCGCTGAACTATGTGCCTTACTCCTCGGAAGAGGCTTCCCTTATGGTACGCTTACAGTCAACGTGGTTGGTTCGTTAATGATGGGGCTACTTATTGCAGCCTTTGAGAATGAAATGATCTCGACAGAACCGTGGCGCCAAATCATTGGGTTAGGTTTCTTAGGTGCCTTAACAACTTTCTCCACATTCTCCATGGATAACGTTCTCTTAATGCAGCAAGGTGCGTTTTTTAAGATGGGCCTCAACGTATTACTGAACGTGGTTCTCAGTATTTCAGCGGCATGGATTGGCTTTCAGCTACTAATAAAAAGCTAGTAACTGCTCACTTTTTAACATTTTTGTACAAGTCGGCTTGGTTTAACCAAGCCGATTTTATATACTGATTTCACTTGTCGGAGTGCCATAAGGCTGAGACCGTTAATTCGGGATCCGTTGAACCTGATCAGATTAGAATCTGCGAAGGGAACAGGAGAAGAGATCACTACACCTTCACATCAGTGATCTATCTATTATCAAGCTACAGTATCTTTCTTTATGTAGCCCTGATACCTCTTGTCGCATCTATCCGCCAAGCATTTTTATCCAAAATCTTTTTATTTAGAATAACAAAGCAAGGAAAAATGCTATGTCGAGTCGCAAACAAGCGAGACTGGAAGCAAAACAGTTTATTGATACTCTTTCGGTACAGCCGTATCCGAATTCAAACAAAGTCTATGTAGAAGGCTCACGCCCGGACATCCGCGTCCCGATGCGTGAAATATCTTTAGCCGATAGCCTTAGAGGCGGCACTAAAGAAGATCCAATATTCGAGCCTAACGAGCCTGTACGTGTTTATGACACTTCAGGAGTGTATACAGACCCTAAGCATACTATCGACCTCTATAATGGCTTACCGAAGCTTAGAGAAAGATGGATTGAAGAGCGTACAGATACTGAGCTATTAAACAATGTGAGCTCTGTTTACACCAAAGAACGCTTGAATGACGAAACGCTCGATGAACTTCGTTATGGCAACCTTCCTCGTATTCGTCGTGCCAAAGCTGGCCAATGCGTCACGCAATTACACTATGCTCGAAAAGGGATAGTTACCCCTGAGATGGAATACATTGCACTGCGTGAGAATATGGGACGTGCTCAGTACCGTGATGAAGTATTAAATCAGCAGCATCCGGGCCAGAGCTTTGGTGCGAATTTACCTAAAGACATTACGGCTGAGTTTGTACGAAAAGAGGTAGCCGAAGGTCGCGCGATTATCCCTTCTAATATCAACCACCCTGAATCTGAGCCAATGATCATTGGCCGTAACTTCCTTGTTAAAGTTAATGCCAATATTGGTAACTCATCAGTCACCTCATCAATTGAGGAAGAAGTTGAGAAACTGGTATGGGCGACTCGTTGGGGTGGTGATACTGTCATGGATTTATCGACTGGTAGAAACATTCATGAAACGCGAGAGTGGATACTGCGTAATAGCCCAGTTCCGATTGGTACTGTACCTATGTATCAAGCACTAGAGAAGGTTAATGGTATTGCTGAGAACCTTAACTGGGAGGTGATGCGTGATACTCTAATTGAGCAAGCAGAGCAGGGTGTCGACTACTTCACTATCCATGCTGGTTTACTTCTTCGTTATGTCCCAATGACGGCAAAGCGTGTAACAGGCATTGTTTCTCGTGGCGGATCTATCATTGCTAAGTGGTGTCTTGCTCATCACCAAGAGAGTTTTCTTTATACTCATTTCCGAGAAATCTGTGAAATCTGTGCTCAGTATGATGTTGCACTGTCGCTGGGTGACGGTCTTCGCCCTGGCTCGGTCGCTGACGCTAATGATGAAGCGCAGTTTGCTGAGCTTCGTACCTTAGGCGAGCTGACCAAGATTGCTTGGGAATACGATGTTCAAGTTATTATCGAAGGCCCAGGTCATGTCCCAATGCACATGATCAAAGAGAACATGGAAGAGCAACTGGAGCACTGCCATGAAGCCCCATTTTATACACTAGGCCCACTGACTACCGATATAGCCCCTGGGTATGACCATATCACTTCCGGTATCGGTGCCGCGATGATTGGTTGGTATGGTTGTGCGATGCTTTGTTATGTTACGCCAAAAGAGCACCTAGGTTTACCAAACAAAGATGATGTAAAGACTGGCTTGATTACCTATAAGCTAGCTGCACATGCCGCTGACTTAGCGAAAGGCCATCCAGGTGCACAGGTGCGTGATAATGCATTATCAAAAGCGCGCTTCGAGTTCCGTTGGGAAGACCAATTTAACTTATCGTTAGACCCTGATACTGCACGTACTTTCCACGATGAAACCCTGCCTCAGGAGTCAGGTAAGGTTGCTCATTTCTGCTCGATGTGTGGACCAAAGTTCTGTTCGATGAAGATCTCACAAGAAGTCAGAGAGTATGCTAAGGACACAGAACAGGTAGCGGCCGATCAAGCGATTTCAATTAAAATGCTTGATGATCCATTAGAAGGGATGCGCAAGAAATCTGAAGAGTTCAGAGCAACGGGCTCAGAGCTATATCACCCAGCTGCGACAGCGGAAGTGAGTGACTAATGGCAAAAATCCTAATTCCGCCTGCGCAGAACGATATTACTGGTTTAGTTCAGCAATGTCTGCTGTTGGCTGAGGAACAAGGGTTTTGTATCGAAGATATTGAGTTGGGTGTTAGCCCAACTCATTCCATTCAACTTGTTCACGAACAGCAGTGCATTCACTTTAAATCTGATTTGATCGAGATGGATGACTCTCATATTGAAGAGTCTTTTCTAATCCACTATCGATCAAGTTTATCCGTAGAAAATTGCGCGAATCAGGGCACCAACTCAATTTTTGTTGGCATTAAGGATCACGATAGAGTTGATGACAACTCATCGTATCTTGATATATGGCGTCATCAGATTACCAATGATATGAGAGCGCTGTCCTTTTACTCCGACTTCAAGGATGAGTTTATACCTGAATATCATCTATCATGGCTTGTGACTTTGTCAGTTCTCGACTTTCCTATTGAGGACTCACTAACGCTTGCCAGAGCGATGGCGACTCGACAAGCTCATGTTTCACGTGAAACGCGATTGGGTGAAGGTGGAGCTTCGTCTTCGTCTAACCTTTGGGCTCACCAATTTAGTGACTTTCCAACCCCAGTTCTAGAAGATGAACGTTTAGGAATTCACGTCGGTTGGGCTAGTACCGGATCCAATATCCACTTTTCTAAGCTGAATAAGCAAAGCCTTGGACTTTATCCCGTTGTAGATGATGTTGAGTGGATTAAGAAACTGCTTCATTTAGGCATTAAGACGGTACAGTTACGAATTAAGAACCCGCAGCAAGGTGATTTAGAGCAGCAGGTTATTCGTGCCATTGAGCTTGGTCGTGAGTATGACGCTAAAGTGTTTATTAATGACTATTGGCAGTTGGCAATAAAGCACAACGCTTTTGGCGTACACCTTGGTCAAGAAGACATTGAAGAGTCGAACCTAAGTCAATTGAGTGATGCCGGAATCCGATTGGGCCTATCTACCCATGGCTATTACGAACTATTACGAATTACTCAAATCCACCCAAGCTATATCGCTCTTGGCCACATATTCCCAACTACAACTAAGAAAATGCCGTCAAAGCCGCAAGGGCTTGTACGCTTAGCTTTGTATCAGAAGTTGATTGATAGCATTCCTTATCGACCTATTTCTCCAGTGGAACCTTCGTCAAAAGATACTGTGGAACTCGGCTATCCTACTGTCGCGATTGGTGGCATTGATCTAGATAATGTGCGATCAGTGTGGCAAACCGGTGTGTCGAGTTTGGCGGTAGTTCGAGCAATTACTTTGGCGGACTCTCCAAAGGCAGTCATTGATATGTTCTCTCAGTTAATGAGCAGAGAAGAAGGTAATCAGAGTGGTGACGAGGTCAACTTGAGTGGTAATGAAAGGAGTGAATGTGCTCTCTGATCAACAATTTCTTCGTTACCAGCGACAAATCTCTATACCTGAAATTGGTGAAACTGGTCAGCTCCAACTATCAAAGGCTCATGTGCTAATTATTGGCTGCGGTGGGTTGGGTAGTGCGGCGAGTTTGTATTTGGCGGCGGCTGGTGTTGGCAAGTTAGTGATTGTCGATGACGACGACGTTGATTGCAGTAACTTGCAACGCCAGGTGATTTATCGTGAAGGCGACATAGGTGCCTCAAAAACTACAGCGGTAACTAAGCAACTTTCTCAGGTCAATCACTTAGTCCAAGTTCGTGCTATCAACAAACGTTTGGATAAATCGCAACTGCTCCTAGAAGTGATGTTGGCGGATGTTGTTTTAGATTGTAGTGACAATATGCCGACAAGACAGCTAATCAACAGTGCGTGTTTTGAAAGATCGACACCGTTAATCTCTGCCGCCGCGATCGGTTGGCAAGGCCAGTTTGCTGTTTTTGATTTTCAAGCATACGAAGGTGACCAACCTTGTTACCGTTGCTTATTTCCTTTTGATGAATTGCCTCGGGCCCAATCATGCAGTGAGAACGGAATTGTGGGGCCAGTTGTTGGTACGCTTGGCAACTATCAAGCATTGGCCGCTATCCAAAAAATTGCAACTGGAATGTTTCACGTGAAACCTTTCCACTTGAATCAATTCGACGGTATGCAAATGCAATGGAGCACTATGGCAATCGGCAAAGATAAAGCATGTCAGGTATGTTCCGAAGGGTAACAGTATTGACTCCGCGCCACGACGTAACGAAGTGTGCAAACTGGCGATGGGTTAATACCAACAGATAAACATGGAAGCAATTATGTCATCGCATCAAATCTCAGAATCAGGTTCACTGACTGAAGACAATGACTTGATAACCATTGTGATAAACAACCAATCTCATCAAGTCGCGAGTCAATCCAATCTGACGCAAATCATTAACCAGTTCGAATTACCCGAAATGGGCTGTGTGCTGGCAATCAACAACAATGTCGTCCCTCAAAGCGAATGGGCGAACACGGTGCTTTCTCAAGGAGATAGCATCTCTCTATTTCAAGCAATAGCAGGAGGGTGAGCGAGATGCTGAAACTAGGTGATAAGCACTTTGAATCTAGGCTGTTTACTGGGACTGGAAAATTTTCTAACAACCAGCTGATGAGTGATGCGATTCAAGCGTCGGGTTCTCAATTGGCGACAATGGCTCTAAAGCGTGTTGATGTAAATGATCGTCAAGACGATATTCTCAAGCCACTAGTTCAAGCAGGTGTTAACTTGCTGCCTAATACATCAGGTGCAAAAAATGCCAAAGATGCAGTGTTCGCAGCTCAGTTGGCACGAGAAGCACTTGGCACCAATTGGGTAAAGCTGGAGATTCACCCAGACCCTAAATACCTCATGCCTGATCCTATCGAAACGCTTGCCGCAGCTGAGCAGCTTGTCAGACAAGGTTTTATCGTGCTGCCTTACTGCCACGCTGACCCTGTTTTGTGTAAGCGACTTGAAGAAGTCGGCTGTGCTGCAGTGATGCCATTGGGTGCGCCGATTGGTTCGAATAAAGGAGTCGTCTCTCAGGACTTCCTCGAAATCATCATTGATCAAGCCAACGTTCCTGTCATCGTTGATGCTGGTATTGGTGCGCCTTCACATGCCGCGCGAGCGATGGAAATGGGTGCCGACGCGGTACTTGTTAATACAGCGATTGCTGCATCAAATGATCCCGTGGCGATGGCTATCGCGTTTAAGCTTGCTGTTGAATCAGGTCGAATGGCCTTCGAAGCGGGGCTTGCTGGAAAGGTATCTCACGCAGTTGCTTCGAGCCCATTGACTTCATTCCTTGATGAGCTTTAAAAGTAAGCGAGGGTAACATGAGTTTCATTGAGCAATTTAAAAAACTGGATTGGGATGATATCTCAATGTCGATCTACGCTAAAACTGCGAGTGACGTTGAACAAGCACTCAGTAAACCTAAGCGAAATTTGGAAGATTTCAAAGCACTAATATCTCCAGCAGCAGAGCCATATTTAGAGCAAATGGCGCAGTTATCTTATACCGCGACTCGACAGCGGTTCGGCAATACCATGTCGTTGTACATCCCATTGTATCTCTCCAACTTGTGCGCTAATGCTTGTACCTATTGTGGTTTCTCTATGGAAAACCGTATTAAGCGGCGCACGTTAAATAGGGATGAAGTGACTGCGGAAGTACAAGCGATAAAAAGGATGAAGTTTGATAGTGTGTTGTTGGTGACCGGAGAGCACGAAACCAAAGTAGGGATGAAGTACTTTCGTGAAGTGGTGCCGATGATTAAGCAAAGCTTCAATTACTTGGCGATGGAAGTACAGCCTCTTGATCAACATAGTTATGCTGAACTTAAAACGTTGGGCTTGGATGCCGTGATGGTCTATCAAGAAACCTATCATCCATCGACCTATGCAGAGCACCATTTGCGTGGCAATAAGATGGACTTCGAATATCGCTTAGATACCCCCGACCGTTTAGCCAAAGCCGGTATTGATAAGATTGGTATTGGAGCGCTAATTGGCTTAGAAGAGTGGCGAACGGATTGTTTCTATGTCGCAGCGCATCTCGATTACTTAGAGAGAACCTATTGGCAAACTCGATACTCCATTTCGTTTCCGAGATTGCGCCCTTGTGAGGGAGGCAGCTCATTAAATGGAATGCAGCCTAAGTCGGTGATGACAGATAAACAGCT
Source organism: Vibrio aquaticus (assembly GCF_003970385.1). Taxonomy (GTDB): domain Bacteria; phylum Pseudomonadota; class Gammaproteobacteria; order Enterobacterales; family Vibrionaceae; genus Vibrio; species Vibrio aquaticus. The sequence goes on from NZ_RXZH01000010.1 coordinate 7,530, forward strand.
TGTACAACTTATTTGTGCTTATCGTTTGTTAAATCCAGAAGTAGAACTATCACTTTCAACTCGAGAGTCATCTGTATTTAGAGATAACGTATTACCTTTGGGGGTTACCTCGATGTCCGCTGCTTCAAAAACTCAACCCGGTGGTTATGCCATGGGAGATGTAGAACTAGAGCAGTTCGAGATCAGTGATGAGCGGAGTGCTGCATCTGTTGAGGATATGATTCGCTCTAAAGGGTTTGCTCCTGTATGGAGAGATTGGCATTCCGCATATTCAGGATAGCTTAAGATTAGCGGTTTGGACCGTACAAACTAAGATGTTTCACGTGAAACACAAACAAAAAAGGGCTGACGCAAAACGTTAGCCCTTTCTATGATTATCGGCTCAGCTTAGCTGTGTGCTAGAGGCTGGGTAGCTTCACGCAGCCACTCTTTCACATCGCCTTCTACAAGTGGGCTAATGTCATCCCATACTTTCTGGTGATAGTCGTTTAGCCAAGCAAGTTCTGGACGGGTAAGCAAATCCACATTGATGTTACGTTTGTCGATAGGACAACGAGTCAATGATTCGAACGTCAATACAGGGAAGTCGCCTTGAGTTTCAAGTTCAACCACCAACTCTAGGTTTTCGATTCGAATACCGAATTCATCAGCTCGGTAATAACCAGGCTCGTTTGAAAGAACCATTCCCTCAACAAGCGGTGCTTCGATAAGCTTCTTAGAAATACTTTGTGGGCCTTCATGAACACTCAGGAAGTGGCCGACGCCATGACCAGTGCCGTGGTCGTAGTCAAAGCCTTCTGCCCACAGGTGCTGACGCGCTAAGATATCTAACTGGTAACCACGGGTTCCTTTCGGGAAGCGTGCGCGAGCAATACCGATATGGCCTTTCAGTGCGAGAGTAAACTGACGGATCATCTCTTCTGACGGTTGGCCAATGGCGATAGTTCGGGTGATATCTGTTGTGCCATCAAGGTACTGACCACCTGAGTCGACAAGGTAAAGCGTGTTTAATTCTAGCTTACCCGGTTCCGGCTGGTTTGCATGATTATAGTGACACATTGCCGCATTGCCACCAGCTGCCGAAATGGTGTCAAAGCTTAAGTCTTTAAGGCTTGGGTCTTGGCGACGGAATTGCTCGAGAGTATCTGAAAGAACGGCTTCATCATGCAGGTTACCTGCTAATACTTCCGCGTCTAGCCATGTTAAGAATTGCACCATCGCCACGCCATCACGAATATGACACGCTTTCATACCTGCAATTTCAACATCATTCTTCGCCGCTTTTGGCATCAAGCACGGATCAGCAATTGAAAGTACTTCAGCACCACTGTTTTGCAGTACTAACTTAAACCACGCATTTGAAGTATTAGGGTCAACAAGAACCTTCTTACCTTGAAGTCGTTCTAAGCGCTGTTGAAGTTGCTCTGGGGCAAACACGTCTACGCCTTGTCCAACGTGAGAGGCAAATTGCTCAGGGATACGTGCTGGGTCTAGGAAAAATTCAACAGAAGCGTCTTTGTGAATAATTGCATGTGAAAGTAGGACTGGTAGACAAGAGACGTCTAGGCCGCGAATGTTGAGTAACCAACAGATGGAGTCCAATGCAGTAATCACAGCGCTATCTGCACCAGTATCCGAAACCAACTTAGCGATTTCTGCACGCTTACTTGTACTTGTTTGACCCGATGTTTCATCTGGCATCAAAATCATATCAGAGATCACTGGCTCAGGTCGGTCACTCCAAAGAAGGTCGATAGGGTTTTGCTCAAGAATTACCAACTCGTTGTTTGCTGCTAACTTGGCTTGCGCTTGATTCAACCAGCCTGCGTTGTGCATGCGAGGGTCTATCGCAACGGTGCAGTTACGTGGCAGTTGTTGAGTGATCCAGTCTAACGCCGGTTCTTCGATTAGATGGCGGTACTCAAATAGGTCTTGTGGTACTTCTTTGGTGACCTGAACGGTGTAGCGTCCATCAACAAAAATAGCGGCTTTTTCTTGGCTGATTACGGCTACGCCTGCTGAGCCAGTGAAGCCCGTTAACCAATGAAGACGTTCGTTATGTGCAGGAACGTATTCACCTAAATATTCGTCTTCATGTGGGACTAGTAAAGCGTCGATATTGTTTTGTGCAAGCCATTGGCGAATCGCGGTTAAGCGCTGCTCAGTATTCGTTAGCATCTGTGTTAATCCTTCATTATGGTTATAGCGTCCATTTCAACAGGCGCACGCTGTGGACGAAGTGAATAAGCTACTCTTTTTATACCCGAGCTGCAAACTATCTCAGGGCAGTGGTTTTATCTTCAATCATTTGGCGAATCCAAGACAAAGCTGGGTCGTTTTCTCGGTCTCGATGCCAAAACAAGGTGTAGGCCATTGGTGGGAATTCCATTGGCAAAGGAAGTACCGTTAAGTCGAGCTGTTTAGACGCTAGCTTAACGAAGTGGCTTGGAGCCGTGAAAACGAAATCTGTGTATGAACATAAACTGGCTGCGCTATTAAAATCCGGTACAGTAATCGCAATATCTCGCTCTTTGCCGAAGTCCGCCAACCGGTAGTCGAGTAGCCAGCGCTCATTGCCATCACACCTTACTTGTACATGTCGTTGCGACAGGTAGTTCTCCAAGTTCCAGTTTTGTGTAAGAGCAGGGTGGTCTTTACGTACCAGGCACATTTGAATGTCACGATAGATTTCTTGCTCGCAAATATCGCTCGGTGGCAGCATGGTCAGTTTTGCGTCATTAATGTCGATGTCTTTGCCAGTGATGCCTAAATCGATTTCGCCTTTTTGTATCTGACGAAACGTTTCATCGGCCCAAGCATGCGTGGCAATAGTCACCCCTGGTGCACTCTTGAATATCTCAGGTAAGAAGTGAGGAAGAATCAGTGGGTAGACACTTTCAACCGCAGCAATCTGATAGCGGTAATCACTCGAACTAGGAGAAAACTCTTCTGGCTGAGTGAGTTGCTCTAATTGGTTGATTAGAATATCAAGCTTTGGCTTTAGGAATAGTGCTTTTGGTGTCGGCTTTAGCCCATGAGCATGACGAATAAAAAGGGGGTCATCAAATTGTGTACGCAGTTTGGCTAAGTTCTTACTCACCGCAGATTGGCTTAAGCAAAGTCGGTGAGCAGCTCGAGTCACATTGAGTTCTTCAATAAGGACACGTAAGCAAACGAGAAGGTTGAGATCGATACGGGCGAGTTTTTCAATGTTCACTAGAAATTCCTATATAGAATAACTTTGATGATTAATTGTCATTATGAGGCATAACTAGTTTAGCCTACTATATGGCCAAATTCATCAGCTGCTATGGAGTAATAAGTGCAACTGGCAAATCAAAATGGTCCATCAAAAACTCAGCTCGCGTTATTGACGCTGCTTGTTCTATTTAGCCCTCTTGCGATAGATATCTATTTGCCTGCATTGCCTTTGATCTCGTCAACGTTCCACGTGGAACATGCTTTAGCACAAGATACGATTACATGGTTTTTGTTTGCGATGGGTGTAGGACAGTTGTTTGCTGGCCCGTTGGCAGACAAACTAGGACGTCGGACTGTTGCATTGGCAGGCGTTAGTATCTATGCCGTGAGCGCTTTATTGGCGTGGAGTGCTCAGAATATCGAGTGGATGCTAGTGGCTCGTTTGCTACAAGGCTTAGGTGCGTGTGCGACATCGGTAGCAGCCTTTGCAACAGTTCGCGACATTTTTGGACCAAAGAAAAGTGGAAAAATGATTAGCTACCTAAACGGTGCAATCTGCTTTATTCCTGCACTGGCGCCTATTCTTGGTAGTTGGTTGACGCAGCAATTTGGCTGGCGCTCAAACTTTAGTTTTATGGCGGGCTTCGCTGTAGTGGTGCTTGTGTTCCTTTGGGTAGGTATGAAAGAGAGCAATCCACAGTTAAGCAAAGAACCAGTGTTTAAGCTCAATCGCTACTTAGATGTATTGAAGACGCCATCATTTATTTTCCATGCATCTCTTTGTATGTTGGCCATGGCGGTAATCATAGGCTATGTCACATCTGCGCCCGTGGTATTGATGGAAAACTCAGGTCTAACAATGAACGAGTTTACGTTCTGGTTTGGTGTGAATGCGGTAATTAACATCGCAGCATGCATGAGTGCACCTAAGTTTATGGAAAAGTATGGCACTCACGCTGCACTGACGGTTGGTATTACCACCTTGATGATTGCGGGTATGGTGATGCTGCTGATCATGAACCACGCGACGCCTCTCGCGTTTATGCTGCCGATCTTCATGTCATCGATCGGGTTTGCTTGGATTCTTGGTGCAGCGGCAGGTAAAGCGCTGGCGCCATTTGGAGATAAAGCGGGCACCGCGGCGGCACTGCTAGGGCTATTTCAGATGAGTGGTTCTGGCTTGGTTGTGGGTACGGTACAACGCTTAGGGATGGAGCCTCAGATTATGATCGCCACATTAATGTTGATTGTCACGCCGGCTCTCGCAATCTTATGGTCGAAGTCAGGAAAAACTTGGCATTATGCAGAGGCTTAAAGCGCATCTAGCTCTTTGCTATTGATTGTAAACGCTGTATATTTGAGCTTCTTATATCGAAATCTGTGGATACAAACCAACGATGTCAATGACTGCCTACGAGATGGCTCGCGTTATGGAGCAATTGGATACTGCTCCAGATAAAATTATGTTTGGTAAAGTGCTTAATGAATTAGGCAGCCAAAGTGCAGAGCGCATCCAAAGCGCGGCAAAACAGGTACCGATTGCGGTCCTACGCGACATGGTCTATCAGTTTCAACAAGTGATTGAGTCTCGTAAAGAAGAGCAGCTTGATGTGTTAGCAAAAGAGATCGCTGCTCAAGGTATCTCAGTTGAGCAGCTAAAAGCGTATCTCGCTAATAACTAGCAGACAGATAAATCGCAATTAAACTCGCTTCGGCGAGTTTTTTTATGGGTTCACGTTACGATTGATAGGGTTTTGCAATGAGATTAACGTCTCGGTTGATTGGACTTCATCGATGGCTTGTAGCTTATCAATAAGCACATATTGCAACTCTTCTATCGAACGACACATCAACTTAACGAAGATATTGTAAGCCCCCGTCGTATAGTAAGCTTCAACCACCTCCTCTAATGCATTGAGCTTTTCAAGTGCAGAATGGTAATCGCGCGCGGCATTCAAGTTGATCCCAATAAAACAGCACACGTCATAACCAAGCTTCTTGGTATCCACGATGACTTCCGTTCCCTGAATAATATCGGCTGACTTCATCTTTTCTATCCGCACGTGGATAGTGGCTGGGCTGACTTCAAAAAGCTTGGCCATCTCTGCGTAAGGAGTACGAGCATCTTCCATCAATGTCTTTAAAATCGCTTTATCCAGGTCATCTAACTTCATACTTTGAGTGTGCATTCTTTCGGGTCGCTCATGTTAACATCATGGAATAAGTACAAATTATCACCATTGATGATACAATTAAACTCATTCTTCCATTCAATTTAAGACTTCCAATTAGTGCGCTTTTGTCTCTTATTTCTTACTGCTTTCGTAAGCTTTTTCGCTACAGCTGATGATAAAGACGTGCTGATCGTCCACTCCTATCATCATGGCTTCTTCTGGACCGACAGCTTCCAAGACGGGCTTGAGGTGGGTCTTAAAGGCAAAGATATTTCAACGCGAGTGCTCTATTTAGACTCAAAGCGTTCACAGACTGACGCTTATTTAGATCGGCTGTACCAGTTATACAAAACCAAGTTTGAGCAAGAGTCATTTCGGGCCGTGGTTGTCAGTGACAATAACGCTTTGAGCTTAATGAATCGGTTGGCACCAGAGTTAGGAGATACACCGGTTATTTTTGGTGGGATTAACAATTACTCTCCCGAGCTGCATGCCGAGCTTCACTCTACCGGTGTGATTGAAGATATCGATCTCTATAGCAACATCTCTTTGATTGAACGCCTGCAGTCCGACATTGAGTCGATCTACATCATTAGTGACTACTCGGTCACAGGAGATGCGGTTCGCCAGCAGACGAAACGATTCCTCACTAATCATCCTAAATACCAAAATAAAGTCATTTCAGTGGTACCAGAAAGCTATAGTGAGCTTTTGACATTTGTTGCTAGCTTAGACGAAAGCAGCAGCGTGTTGTTTTGGGTCTATTATAGAGATAGAAACGGAACGGTGAGAACCGAACTCAGCCAGTGGAAGCAGCTGAATGAAGTGTCAAAGGCGCCAATTTACATGGTTCATGACTTAGGTTTGGGTTACGGTGCGGTAGGGGGCGTAATCCAAAATGGTAAGGCACATGGCCAGAAAACGGCGGACATTTTACTCGATGTATTGGCTCATCCAGAAAAGTCGTTACCGAAAGTCAGTGTGGGTATCCCTGAAATTAAACTCGATTATCAAGCGGTGCTGAAGTGGGGGCTTGGTATTGAAGGTGAAGCGGCGTCGGTGATCTTCAATAAACCGCTCTCGTTTGCTCAGCGTTACCGAAGTGAACTGCGATTATTGGGTAGTGTGGTCTTAGTACTCTCGGGCGTCATACTCGCGTTGGTTTACTATCTAAGCCGAATCAAGCGCAGTGAGCAAATGGCCAAAGAGAGCCAAACGCTGATTGAAATGGTCTTTGATCAAAGTTATCACTTTATTGGCTTGCTGGATAAAAACGGCACAGTGACCTCAAGTAACAGCAAACTTCAGCAACTACTTTATGACCAAAACTATCAGGTTGAACGACCTGTATGGCAGCACCCGCACTGGGAAGATGCGGCGGCAACTCAGCTCAAAAGTTATTTTAATGGCGATAGCAATGATTCAGTGACTCAGTTTGAAGCGGAAATATGGAACGCTGAGCATGGTTCATTGGTACTAGAACTGTCGTTAAAACCGATCCCATCACTCAATAATGAGCAGCAATACCTGCTGGAAGCTCGTGATATCTCCTCAAGGAAAATAACCGAAGAGCGTCTGTTTCAACGCGAAGCGAACCTAAGTCATTACTACGACCAACAGCCAGTGATGATGCTAACGCTGGATGAACAAAATCGCATCCAACAAGCGAACCAGTTTGCAGAGCAGCTCTTGGGTTATACCTCTGAGCAATTACTAGGTCATCGTCCAAGAGAGTTCTACCTCGACCCAAATGCATTAATACCTCGTCAGGTGTTGTTACAACCTCAGCAAGCGATCAAAGGAGTCTGGAGACGAGATATTGAGTATCGTCACGCAGATGGTCATACCGTGTGGATTCGCGAAAATATTCGTCCATTGGTAGAGTCGGGCCACCTATTGATTGTGGGTGAAGACGTTACAGAAACTCGCCAATTGTCTGAGCAGCTCCAATACCAAGCACAACATGACTTACTGACTGGCACTTATAGCCGTAATTACTTTGAGCAAGAGCTGATAAAAGCGCTGCAAGAAGTGGAAAGCTATACTCGAACCCATGCGATGTTGTATATCGACTTGGATCAGCTAAAGGTGCTCAATGACACCGCTGGCCATGATGCAGGCGACGCCGCGATTCAATTTTGTGCCAGCATGTTGGAAGAGATCTTGCCATATAACACAATATTGGCACGTATGGGCGGTGATGAGTTTGCCATTCTATTTAAAGACTGCACTGAAACCGACACCAAGAAGCTCGCATCATCGATCATTAATACCCTCGGTGAGTACCCATTTGTTTGGGAAGATATCCGCCTTAGCTTGAACTGCTCTATCGGCATTCGTTTGATTGACCATACCGCGTTGTCACCACAAATGGTTCATGCGCAGGCCGACACCGCTTGCCACATCGCCAAAGAAGAAGGGCGTAACCGCTTCAGCTTATATTGCCTTGATGACAAAGAACTGCGTCGTCGAGAGCAAGAAATGGAAAGTGTTAACTTGGTACATAACGCATTGGCGAACGACCGCATTGAACTGTTTGCTCAACAAATCTTAGATCTTAAAGATAACTCAGAAGGCATTCACTTCGAGATTCTGATTCGAATCAAGAATGCGCAAGGAGAGTACATTTCTCCTGGGATCTTTATGCCTGCATCGGAACGATACAATATTGCCCACTTGTTGGATAAACAGGTCGTTACCCAGACATTAGATTGGTTTGCCACCCACCCAAGAGAGTTAGAGGCTCTGGGTATGTGCGCAATTAACTTGTCTGGTCATTCGATGGGTAACAAAGAATTTATCGCGTTTCTCTTGGATAAGTTGCAAAGCAGCCCAGTACCGTGTGACAAAATTTGTTTAGAGATCACCGAAACAGCAGCCATGAGTAATATGAATCAAGCCATAGAGTTCTTTACTCAATTGAAAGAGCTTGGTTGCTGGATTGCCTTAGATGATTTCGGTTCGGGCCTGTCTTCATTTGGTTATTTGAAAAAGCTGCCTGTTGATATTGTGAAGATTGATGGCTTGTTTGTTCGTGATATTGATGTCAACGAAATGGACCATTTGATGGTGCGCTCGATTAACGATCTCGCGAGACAGATGGGCAAAAAAACCGTGGCTGAATTTGTCGAAAATACCCGAATCATCGATCAACTGGTTGAGCTCGAAGTGGACTATGCTCAAGGCTATATCATTGGCAAGCCAAAGCCGTTGGGCGAACTCGTACAAGAGCTGATGCACAAGCAGAAAGCTTAGTACCTAATTAGAAAATCCAGTACACTGCGCACAGATATCGTAATCGGCTTTGGAGCACTTCGTGCAACTACAACTTCAATGTGAAGACTCAACTCAACTCGACCGTTTTCAACAGCTCACCGCACGCTGGGGGCTGACTCATGATCAAGACAGTCTTTTCGCTTTAGTGCTGACGGCGGAACGTCTTGAGCTGCGTAAGCTCGATGAGCCAAAGTTGGGCGCGATTTTTGTTGATCTTGCCGGTGGGGCTGTCGCTCATCGTCGTAAGTTTGGTGGCGGTAAAGGGCAGGCAATTGCCAAAGCTGCAGGCCTCAATAAAGGTACGACACCGACCATTCTAGATGGTACAGCGGGCTTGGGCCGAGATGCGTTCGTGTTGGCTTCATTGGGTTGTAAAGTTCAAATGGTTGAACGTCACCCAGTGGTCGCAGCGTTACTTGATGATGGCTTAGAGCGCGCTAAACAAGACGCTGAAATTGGCGGATGGGTGAGTGAAAGAATGTCGCTCATTCACGCATCAAGCCTCAATGCGCTTGATGATCTCGCCCAAGATGAAGAATTTGCTAAGCCTGATGTTGTGTACCTCGATCCAATGTACCCACACCCAGAAAACAAAAAGAAAAGCGCTCTGGTTAAGAAAGAGATGCGAGTTTTCCAATCTTTAGTCGGCGCTGACTTAGATGCTGATGGATTGCTAGAGCCTGCTTTAGCGTTAGCGACTAAACGAGTTGTAGTAAAACGCCCGGATTATGCCGACTGGTTACATGAACAAAAGCCGTCAATGGCGATCGAGACCAAAAAGAACCGCTTTGATGTTTATGTCATTGCTTCAATGACTTAGTGAACAGAGTAAAAAACTGACGATTTTATTGCTTGCGCATCAATACTTTTGAAGGTATATCTTACTAAGAACTATTCGTATTCTTAGCTAAGGTTGTGGGTGTGGCTAAACGTCTGTGTAAGATGAATCGCAAACAAATTGCAGAAAACTTGGGAGATATTCACCGCCTTGTCGTTGAACCTAAGTTTGTATGTCGATCCTGTGCTCGTTCGTCATCGGACAACGCTAGTCTGTGCAAGCCTGCAGCGATTCCTCCTCAAGCCTGCCAAGATAAGCCTATCAGTGAGCAACAGAAATGCGGCTTATTAATCGAAGCATTACCTAAACCTCAGCAATCACCACAAAAAGCCGAAGCGGTTCGTCGCATTGTAGATCGAGTGAAGCACAAAGCTCAGCAAGATAAGTCCGTTGTGCGTGAAGATAGTATCGAAGCAACTGCATTAGAGTTAGTCGACAAAAAGGCGATTAAGAAAGCGAAGAAGGCCGCTAAGAAGCAATTTAAGCAGCAGAAAAAGCTGATTAAGCTGGCGAAAAAGCAACACAAGCTGATGAAGAAACAAAGGAAGCTAGAAGCGAGTATTGAATACTCTCAAAAGCAGTTGGCGGTTATCCCGCAAGAGAGCTCAGCTTGCAAAGGTGCTAATCTGCACTAATCAAACCGGTATTAAAAAAATCGCCCTCCAAACGGAGGGCGATTTTTTTATGCTTGGTAGCTTTGCTCAACTCTGCGTTTTACCCAGGTTTCATTGACCCAAAGAGACAACAAGATAATTGCACCACCAATGGCTAATTGTGGGATATCAACATCGCGATTCCAGATAACTATGTTAACGATCAAGCCGGCAGGAACGAGGGCATTGTTCATCACAGCCAGCGCGCCGGCATTAACCATGGTTGCACCTTTGTTCCACGCAAAGTAACCCAGGCCAGATGCAATTAATCCTAAGTAGGTTAATACGCCCCACTGAGTGCTGGTGGTTGGTAGCTTATCTAGGTTACCCATTAAGGCGAAAGCCACGGTTGCCACACACAGAGCACCTAAGTAGAAATAACCAAAGATCGTGTGCTGAGGCAGTTCAACTTCATACTGCTCCATTAAATGTTTATAACCGACTTGGCCTATCGCAAAACAGATGTTCGCCCCTTGAACGACTAAAAAGCCCGCTACAAAGTTTTCGTTGACGCCGGCAAACTTAATGAAGGCCGCACCTGCTACCGCAATGACCGCGCTAACCAAATACCAAGGTGAGAAACGACGTTTCAGTAAATCATAAATCAGAGTGACGTAGATCGGCGTGAAGACGGTGAAAAGTAGCACTTCTGGAACAGAAAGCAGTAGGAAAGATTGGTAGTAGAAGCAGTACATTAAACCGAGTTGGAATCCGCCAACGGTCATTAACTTAGCAATCAGTCTTTTATCGACCCCTTTGAATTTAAGGAACGGCAAAAAGACCAAGCTTGCCAACGCGACACGCATGAAAACGGAAAACCATGAATCAACCTGACCGGCAAGATAGACACCAATCAGGCTGAATGAAAATGCCCACAGAAGAGTGACGGCAGAAAGATAACCCATAACTAAGACTCATTATCAAAAATTATGGGCGCAGTTTATACCAATATCGCTCACGAATCAGTCTTTCAGTGGTACAACCAACATATCGACTGGCGAACAGTTGATTAACTGACGCGTTGAGGAAAGCAGCTTACTCCAGAAATCTTGATGATGGCCGCACACAACCAAATCAATATTGAACTCTTTGATGGTATCGCACAGCTCATTACTTAAGTCGCCACTGCCGACCAAGGTATGTTTCACAGGGAAGTTAGCGTGTTCGGCTAGGTTCTGTAACTGGCGCTGAGACGCTTCAATTGCCTGATGCTGGGTTTCCGCAAGGTTAATATCAATTAAGCCAGTATAGAGCTCAGCGTAGTTCACATCGATATGAACAAAGGAAAGATCTGCGCCCAGTGGTTTGGCTAACGCGACGCTCTTCTCGACCAACAGCTTGCTGTCTTCAGACAGGTCAATGGCAACCAAAATATGTCGATAACTCATGATGCTATCTCCTTGTAGAGGGTACTGATTAAAGATTAGCACCTTCGTTAGGCAAATTTTGTAGAAGTGATCTCAGATCCACATTTGTTAAACAAAGTGTTAAGGTGGCGATAATGATATAGTCAATTTAACTTCATAGACTTAGTAGGAGTAGCAAATGCTTTCTCAAGCAATGGTTGAACAATTGAATGAGCAAATTAATCTCGAATTTTTCTCATCCAATCTATACTTACAAATGAGTGCTTGGTGTGAAGACAAAGGATTCGAAGGCGCCGCTGAATTTTTACGTGCGCACGCCGTAGAAGAAATGGAGCACATGCAACGTCTTTTCACTTACGTGAGCGAGACAGGCGCAATGCCAATTTTGGGTGCGATTGAAGCACCAAAGCACGAGTTCAATAGTCTGGGTGATGTATTTCGCGAGACGTTTGAACATGAACAAATGATTACTGAGAAGATCAATAAACTGGCTCATGTCGCGTTTACTTCTCAAGACTATTCTACGTTCAACTTCTTACAGTGGTACGTTGCTGAGCAGCACGAGGAAGAGAAGTTATTTAAAGGGATCTTAGATAAGCTGGATCTAGTAGGTGAAGATGGCAAAGCGCTGTTCTTTATCGACAAAGATTTAGCTGCTTTGGCAAAAGAAGGTTCATCTTCAATTATGGATGCCCCTGCTGAATAAACTTCAGCAAAAGACACTCTAAGCAGATCGTCTTTTTCTCCGGGGATGCATGAAGATGTAGGGAGGAAAAGATGATCAGTGCAGACACAATTCTATTCGCATTAATGATGGTAACCATCGTCAATATGGCGCGTTACCTTACCGCATTACGCTCTCTCATTTACATTATGCGAGAAGCGCACCCCTTGCTTTATCAACAAGTCGATGGCAATGGTTTCTTTACCACCCACGGCAACGTGACCAAGCAGTTTCGACTTTTCCATTACCTGAAGAGCAAAGAGTACCACCATCACCATGATGAGGTATTTACTGGTAAATGCGATCGTGTCAGAGAGTTGTTTATTCTCTCAACGTCACTGTTGGCTGTAACCTTACTGGCAGCGATGATTCTTTAGCCACTCAATTGGCTTTCCAATGAAAAGTCGATAGAATAAGCGTTCGAATTACAAAGGATGTGCGTTATGCACATCCTTTTTTATTGGTTATTTGTGAGTAGTTTTCATGTCTGAAAAGTTTGATGTCGTCATCATCGGTGCCGGTGCTGCAGGGTTAATGTGTGCGGCAGAAGCGGGTAAACGAGGTCGTAAAACCTTGGTACTAGACCACGCGAAAAAACCGGGGCGTAAAATCCTTATTGCGGGTGGCGGTCGATGCAACTTCACCAACTACGATGTTTCTGCGAACAATTTCCTATGTCAGAACCCTCACTTTGTGAAATCGGCGTTGTCTCAATACACCAACTGGGATTTTATCTCGATGGTGAGCAAGCACGGTATTGAGTTTGAAGAGCGCGATCACGGTCAGCTATTTTGTGTTGGTGACTATGACTCAAAAGACATCGTTAAGATGATGCTCGCTGAGTGTGATTTACCAAATGTCAGTCAGCGCTATCAGCAAGATATCCACCAAATCGAAAAGACTGAAGCTGGTTTTACACTGCGTACCAATACCAGCGAGATTGAATGTGAGTCGCTGGTGGTCGCGACAGGCGGCTTATCAATGCCGAAATTGGGCGCTACGCCATTTGGTTATAAGATTGCTGAGCAGTTTGGCCTAGAGATCGTCTCAACTACCGCTGGTCTTGTGCCATTTACATTGCACAAAGAAGACAAAGAAGCCTTTGCTGAATTGTCTGGGATTGCGATTCCTGCTGAGATCACCGCGCAAGACGGAACGGTATTTAAAGAAGCGTTGCTGTTTACTCACCGTGGTTTATCTGGCCCATCGGTACTTCAAATATCATCTTTCTGGAAAGCGGGTGAGAAAGTGACGATTAACTTAGTACCAGAAGCCGATATCGATGAATTGCTCGAACGTTCACTTGAAAAGCACCCAAACCAGAGCCTTAAAAACACCCTAGCTAAGGTTCTGCCAAAGCGCTTAGTCGAAGTGTTGATTGATAGAAAAGTGCTGCAAGATAAGCCACTTAAGCAGTTTAATCCCAAGCAGCTTAAAGAGATCACTCATACGTTAGAGAACTGGCAGATCATGCCGAATGGCACGGAAGGCTACCGAACAGCCGAAGTGACTTTGGGCGGCGTAAATACCAAGCACATCTCCTCTAAAACAATGGAGTGTAACCAGGTCAACGGGTTGTACTTTATCGGTGAAGTGATGGACGTGACCGGCTGGTTGGGCGGCTACAACTTCCAATGGTGCTGGAGCTCAGGCTTTGCTGCCGGACAAAGGGTCTAACTTTCTCTGATAATTTCCGATTAGAGTTCATTCATGCGACTACACTTATTTTAGTAATAAGGGTGTCAAAGGAGTGAACTCTATGAGCCAACAAGCACTTATCTCACGTATTAACGAGTTGCCACGTATTGAGAGCGTTCTTCAAGAGCTGCTTGAGATGGTTAACCGTGATTCCATCGACTTTGGGGAATTGGCCCACAAAATGGCGATGGATCAAGTGTTATTGGCAAGAGTGCTCAGGATGGCCAATTCTGCTCAATTTGGCGGAATCAAAGGCGTCTCCAACATTAACGATGCCATCGTTCGTATCGGTATTGGTGCGATTCGAAACCTCATTTCATCTTCGATACTTGCTTCAACCTTCCCGAAAATTGAAACTCTCAATATCAAAGACTATTGGGCCGGGACGTTTGAGGTGGCCACCATTGCCAGTGCCATCGCCAAAGACATTAAGCTCGACCCCAATGAAGCGTTTACCACCGGAGTTTTACACAACATTGGTGAGTTGATGATTCATACCTTAGAACCTGAAAAAGCGGTGATCATCAGTCACCGTATTGAAAGTGGTGAAAATCCTGCGCAAGTTCAGCGAGAGCTGCTCGGTGTCGATGCCCAGCAGCTAGGCGCGGTATTGGCTGAAAGCTGGATGTTCCCCAATCAACTGGTCGATGCGATCGCTAATGTGAATCACCCAGCCAAAGCGGTGGAGTCTAAACGTTTAGCATGCTTGATGTATCTAGCGCGTGACGCACACCAACGCTGGGATAATATGCTTGATGTGGATGAAAAACAGCGCTATCTCGCCAATAGTAAAGCGGCGCAAGCACTGCACGTGTCGCCTTTACTGGTTGAAAAAATCGATGAGATAAGAGGTCAGGGAAGTGAACTTGCCTATCAACTGTTTGACGGTTAACAGGCAAGGTTAATTAAATGTTAAGTGGTTTGTTTTGACGGATCTTTTTTGCCAAATTTGATCTGTTGGATCACAAGACCAGTGATAATCAACAATAGGCCGATTAGGGTTGTTGGATGTATTTGCTCACCAATGATGGTGGCCAGTAGCACCAGCGAAATAAACGGTGAAGCAAAAATAAGGTTACTGATTCGAGCCGTATTTTCCGTTGCTTTTAGGGCGCTTAGCCACAAGACGAACGTCACGCCCATTTCAAATAAACCCACGTAAGTCACCGCTAACCAACCTTGAGTGGTAATCTGAGCAAAGCTTTCACCTTCATAGAGGGTTAAGCCGATAGCAAAAGGGATCGCCACTAAAAAGCCCAACAACACGCCTACCACTGGATCGGCTTTATTCTTGGCATTGAGGATCCAATATCCTGCCCATAATAACGTTGATAGCAGCGCTAAACCCACACCTAATGGGCTATCAAAGTTCAGTCCTAAGATGTCGCCCTTAGTCGCAATCACAATCACGCCAATGTAGCTGAACGTACAGGCAATCCAGTCTTGCTTGCGGATTTTTTGGCCTAAGAATACCGCTGCCATCAGGGTTAATGTAATCGCCCAGCTGTAATTGATTGCTTGAGCTTGAGAGGCAGGCAATAAGTCATAGGCTTTAAACAAGATGATGTAATACGCCAGTGGGTTAACTAAGCCCAGTAACAAGTAATACCAAGGGTTAGAAAGAAAGGTGCTTGGCAGCAACTTGAGTTTGCCAGACACGGCACAAATCACGAGCAGCGCAAAGGCCGAGACAATACTCGCGATCGTTAGCATTTGAATGGGAGAAAACTCAGCCAAAGTCAGCTTGAAAGCCGTGGCGACCGTTGACCAGAGTAGTACAGCAGATAGACCTAATCCTAAAGCGCGGCGCTCGTTCATGATGTTCCTTATGCAAAACCAACGACTTATTGTTCACTGATTCATTGAGAGTGGTACAGAGTACGGAGCGCCTAGTCTAGCTGTTCGATATCTAGCCGACAAACTGGACATTTATCCAGTGGTAAAATACCATTGAAAACATCAAAGTTTGAAAAGTTAAATCATTATTATGCAATGGATTCTTGAGCATCAAAGCGTGTTGGTCAGTGGCTTAGCAGGCGCGATTACCAGTGGTGTCGCGGTAGGCTGGTGGGTGAAGCAGAAAATGCGTTTTGATAATCAGCTTTTAGAGCAGCAATTGGAATCAAATCAGCAATTATCGACCAGTCAAATCACCCAATTACGAAAAGAGCTGGCTGAAGCTCAAGATGAGTTAGATGAGCTTGATACTGAACGTGATAAAGCGGCCTACGAGCTAAAACAGTCTCATGGCAAACTGATGGCGGTATTGGAAAAGCTGCGTTACTTCGATGCTGTGAAGCAGGAGCGCCAGCAATACGCCGACGACCTTAATCAGGTACGAGAGCATAAATCACAACTTGAAGCGCAATTGCGTGAACAAGAAGCTCGCCATGAACAAGAGAACAAAGCCAATCAAGAAAAGCTGCAGCTGTTAGAACAAGCAGAAGAGCGTCTAAAGCAGCAATTTGAACACTTGGCGAATCAACTTTTCGAAGCAAAAACCGCTAAAGTCGATCAACAAAACCGCCAGAGTCTGGATGGTTTGCTTTCGCCACTGCGTGAGCAACTGGAAGGCTTTAAAAAGCAAGTTAATGACAGCTTTAATCAAGAAGCCAAAGAACGCCACACCTTGGTACATGAGCTTAAGAACCTACAGCGTCTTAATGAGCAAATGACCAAAGAAGCCCTCAATCTGACCCAAGCCTTAAAAGGGGATAACAAGCAGCAGGGTAATTGGGGCGAAGTGGTGTTGGCGCGCGTGTTAGCCGAATCGGGATTGCGCGAAGGTCACGAGTACCAAACCCAAGTGAGTTTGCAAAATGAGGCAGGTAAGCGTTATCAGCCGGATGTGATTGTTCACTTACCTCAAGACAAGCAAGTGGTGGTCGATTCGAAAATGGCGCTGGTGGCCTACGAGCGCTACTTCAATGCGGAAAACGACCATGAACGTGACAGAGCGCTAAGTGACCACTTACTTGCCTTGCGTGCCCATATTAAAGGGTTATCACAGAAGGATTACCATCAACTGAAAGGCATTCAAAGCTTAGACTATGTGTTGATGTTCATTCCGGTCGAACCGGCTTTTCAGGTCGCTATTCAAGCTGACCCAAGTTTGGTTAAAGACGCCATGGAGCAAAATATTATCTTGGTCAGCCCAACCACTTTACTAGTGGCACTGCGCACCATTGATAACTTGTGGCGCAATGAACGACAAAACCAGAATGCGCAAATCATCGCTGAGCGAGCAAGTAAGCTTTACGACAAGCTGCGTCTGTTTGTTGATGATATGGAAAGCTTGGGCGGCGCATTGGACAAAGCTAACCAGAATTACCAAGGCGCAATGAATAAGCTAGCGACAGGACGTGGCAACGTGATTCGCCAAGCAGAAAGCTTTAAACAGCTGGGGGTTGAAGTGAAAAAACCGATCTCTAATGAACTTGCGCAGCTTGCTCAACATGATGGCCTCACAGAAAAGAATGTATTGAATAAAAATGATTCTTTCCTCGAAAGACATCCGGATGAGGATAAAGTAAACTAATCGCCCGCAGCGCTTAGGTCGTATTATTTTAAAGCGCTGCTCGAAGAGGAATCATCATGACGGATACAAGCGTGCAATCGAATACAGCTTTAGAATCAAATGAAACCACGCATTTTGGTTTCACAACCGTAGCGAAAGACGAGAAAGTGACGAAAGTTGCTGAGGTTTTCCACTCTGTGGCAGCCAAGTACGACATTATGAATGACTTAATGTCGGGTGGTATCCACCGTCTATGGAAGCGTTTCACTATCGATTGTAGTGGTGTTCGTCCTGGTCAGCGTGTGCTTGACCTTGGTGGTGGTACTGGTGACCTGACGGCTAAGTTTTCACGCATCGTGGGTGAAAAAGGTCATGTGATCCTAGCAGACATCAACAACTCAATGCTGAATGTCGGTCGTGATAAGCTTCGCGACAGCGGCATTGTTGGTAATGTTCACTACGTTCAAGCGAACGCAGAAGAACTGCCGTTCCCTGATGACTACTTCGATGCCATCACGATCAGCTTCTGTCTACGTAACGTAACAGACAAAGACAAAGCGCTTCGCTCAATGTTCCGAGTGCTTAAGCCTGGTGGCCGTCTATTGGTTCTTGAGTTCTCTAAGCCAGTGCTTGAGCCATTATCAAAAATCTACGATACCTATTCTTTCCACCTATTGCCGAAAATGGGTGAGCTGGTTGCGAACGACGCAGAAAGCTACCGTTACCTCGCGGAATCTATCCGTATGCACCCAAATCAAGAAACCTTGAAAGGCATGATGGAAGAAGCAGGCTTTGAAAACACCAGTTACTACAACCTAACCGGTGGTATTGTTGCGCTTCACCGTGGTTACAAATTCTAAGGTGACTGACGATGCCATTTGAACCTCTTGTAACGGCTGTGATTGAGACAACGCTCAACACCTTGATTAAAGACGACCCTGAACTGGGTCGTCGACTTGCTCGCTTAAAAGGGCAAGTGATTCAAGTTCATCTTAAAGAACTGAACAAAACTCTTACCTTTATCTTTAGCCAACAAATTGATGTGTTGGCCAATTATGAAGGTCAGCCAGATTGTTACCTTTCTCTTAATCTCTCTGTGCTTCCAGAGCTGCGTGACCAATCCAATATTACTAAGCTGATTAAGCAAGATAAGCTGATTTTGGAAGGGGACATTCAACTCGCTCAGAAATTCTCTCAGCTAATGACTGACTGCAAGCCAGATATTGAAGAGTGGCTTTCAAAAGCGACGGGCGATGTTGTCGCTCACACGGTCGTTCAAGGTGTGACAGGCGTTGGTCAAATGATCAAAGCACAAGCGCAAAAGCACCAGAGTCATCTTGCTGAAGTATTGACCGAAGAGTGGCGAGTAGCACCTGCACCACTTGAAGTAGCACACTTCTGCGACCAAGTGGACGAGGTGAAAAGCCAAGCTGCTCGCGTTGAAGCAAGACTGAATAAATTGCTGGAGCTGGCATGACGTTAACCGAGCTACGCCGCTTATATCAGATAGTTAAAGTCCAGCTTGAGTATGGCCTTGATGAACTTCTTCCTGAACATCAGCTCACCAAAGCGCCTCTACTCGCGAGAAAGAGCCTATTCTGGATTAAGAATCAGCACCCAGAAAAACCTTTGGGTGACAGACTGCGTTTAGCTCTGCAAGAGCTTGGTCCGGTATGGATTAAGTTCGGCCAGATGATGTCTACCCGTCGTGATCTCTTTCCTCCACATATCGCAGACCCTCTAGCACTGCTGCAAGATCAAGTGTCACCGTTTGATGGTCAATTAGCGAAAGAGCAGATTGAACAAGCGCTTGGTGGTCCGGTTGAAAATTGGTTCAATGACTTTGAGATTAAGCCTTTGGCGTCGGCATCGATTGCTCAAGTGCATACTGCAACGCTCAAAGAGACTAACCAAGAAGTAGTATTAAAAGTGATCAGGCCAGATATTCGCCCGGTCATTGATGCAGATCTAAAACTGATGTACCGCATGGCGCGTATAGTCGCCAAGGCACTGCCTGAAGCACGTCGTTTGAAACCGGTCGAAGTGGTTCGCGAGTATGAGAAAACGCTACTTGATGAACTCGACCTTCGCCGAGAAGCTGCCAATGCCATTCAGCTGCGTCGAAACTTCGAAGGCAGTGAAGAATTGTACGTTCCTGAGGTAATTACTGACCTTAGTAATGAAACTGTCATGGTTTCTGAGCGAATATACGGCATCCAAGTCTCTGATATTGAAGGCTTGAAGGCGAACGGCACCAACATGAAGCTATTGGCTGAGCGTGGTGTGAGCGTATTCTTCACTCAGGTATTCCGTGATAGCTTTTTCCATGCGGACATGCACCCGGGCAACGTATTTGTTGAACCTGAGCATCCAGAAAACCCGCGTTGGATTGGTTTAGACTGCGGCATCGTGGGCACACTGAATAGTGAAGATAAGCGCTATTTAGCGGAAAACTTCCTCGCTTTCTTCAATCGTGACTATCGCCGAGTGGCTGAATTGCACGTTGATTCAGGATGGGTTCCACGTGAAACCAACATTGATGAATTCGAGTTTGCGATTCGCATTGTGTGTGAGCCTATTTTTGCTAAACCACTGTGTGAAATCTCGTTTGGTCATGTGTTGCTGAACCTGTTCAATACGGCACGTCGCTTTAACATGGAAGTGCAGCCTCAGTTGGTGTTGTTGCAGAAAACCTTGCTTTATGTAGAAGGTTTAGGTCGCCAGTTATACCCGCAGCTCGATCTATGGGAAACTGCTAAGCCATTCTTAGAAGAATGGATGATGAACCAAGTTGGTCCGCAAGCGGTAATCAATGCGGTGAAAGACCGAGCGCCGTTCTGGGCAGAGAAACTGCCAGAACTGCCAGAGCTTCTGTATGACAGCTTGCGCCAAGGTAAAATGATGAACCAACGTATGGATCAGCTTTACCAAGGTTACCGAGCGAGCAAAAAGCAGCAAGCAACCGGTAAATTTTTATTTGGTGTTGGGGCCACATTAGTCGTATGCTCGGCAATATTGGTCAACAGCCCTTATGAGCAACTCTCATTGGCTAGCGCTATCGGCGGAGTCACATTTTGGTTGCTAAGTTGGCGAGCTTACCGTCAATAGACGTTAAACTCTTGAAATAAATTTGTTTAATAAGACCCGAGGTAAAAAGAATGGGTGGTATTAGTATTTGGCAACTTCTTATCATTGCTGTCATCGTTGTTCTACTGTTTGGTACAAAGAAACTGCGTGGTATTGGTGGTGATCTTGGCGGCGCTGTAAAAGGCTTCAAGAAAGCAATGAGCGAAGAGGATGCGGACAAAGACAAGAAAGACGCAGACTTCGAACAGAAGAATTTAGAGCAGCAGAAGACGGAAGCGACTGCTGAAACTAAGAAAGACAAAGAGCAGGCGTAACTCGTGTTTGATATCGGTTTTTGGGAACTGGTATTGATATCTGTCGTTGGGCTGGTGGTGCTTGGTCCTGAGCGATTGCCACATGCGATTCGCAGCGTTTCCAAATTTATTGGTGCGGCGAAAAGTATGGCAAACAGTGTGAAAGACGAACTTTCTCATGAGCTTAAGGTACAAGAACTGCAAGAGAACTTGCGTAAAGCGGAGCAAATGGGAATGGAAGATCTGTCTCCTGAGCTTAAGTCTTCAGTGGAACAATTGAAGCAAGCAGCGCAAGACGTTCAACGCCCTTATGCGAGCAAAAGCGACTCAGCCACGAACAGTACTGAGACTGCGGATGACAAAGTAGCATCCGTTCAGAGCGCCAATGACTCCGCTGGTGTTGTGGAGAGTCTAGAGACTCAAACAGCACCACAGGCAGATAAAAAAGCCGAATAGTCTCGTATTAGAGGAGCTACGACATACATCTTTGTTCGTAGCTCCTTTTCTTTCTTTTAGAGTAGAGGTTTTCATGTCTTCTGTAGAGCAGACACAGCCTTTGATCAGCCATCTGTTGGAACTTCGTAACCGTCTTCTACGCGCAATCGTAGCGGTTTTGGTGGTGTTCTTAGGTCTGATCTATTTTTCCAATGACATCTATGAGTTTGTCTCAGCACCTCTGGTAGAACGCTTGCCAGAAGGCGCAACGATGATCGCAACGGATGTGGCATCTCCGTTTTTTACTCCGCTTAAGTTAACCCTAATAGCGGCCATCTTCCTTGCGGTCCCGTTTATCTTGTATCAGGTTTGGGCGTTTGTCGCTCCGGGTTTGTATAAGCATGAACGTCGCCTGATCATGCCACTGATGTTTTCAAGCTCGCTGTTGTTCTACTGCGGTGTAGCCTTTGCTTACTTTGTGGTGTTCCCATTAGTGTTTGGCTTCTTTACTGCCATCTCTTTGGGTGGGGTTGAGTTTGCCACGGATATCTCGAGCTACCTCGATTTCGTTCTGGCGCTGTTCTTGGCCTTTGGTATCGCGTTTGAAGTGCCAGTGGCGATCATCTTGCTATGTTGGACAGGGGCAACGAACCCTAAGAGCCTGAGCGAGAAACGTCCGTATATCATTGTTGGTGCGTTTATTGTCGGTATGATGCTGACGCCACCCGATATGATTTCTCAAACTCTGTTAGCGATTCCAATGTGCTTACTGTTTGAAGTCGGATTGTTCTTTGCGCGCTTCTATGTACGCAAAGATCGAGATGAAGAAGAGCAAGTGGAAGAATAACCACAACGCTTAATGAGTAAAATAAAAAGGGGCTGATACGGTGAGTATCAGCCCCTTTTTGCTATTCGGTGTTTTACAGTTTGAACAGTGAGGTCGCATTCTGAGTCGTGATGGTATCGACTTCTTCGATGCTCAGTTCACGCAGGTCAGCCACTCGCTTCGCCACGAGTTCCGTATAAGCGGGCTCATTACGCTTGCCGCGATGTGGGACTGGCGCCAAATAAGGACAGTCTGTTTCTAAGATAACGTAGTTCAGATCAAGGTGAGGGATAACTTTGTCCATGCCACCATTCTTGAATGTTGAAACGCCACCTAAGCCAAGGTGAAACCCAAGGTCATTGATTGCTTTCGCTTCTTCAACGCTGCCGCCAAAGCAGTGGAACACGCCACTCAATGAGCCATTTTGCTCTTGGCGAAGCAGGGTAAGCGTCTCTTCAATTGAATCACGCGTGTGGATCACGACGGGCAAGTTCATCTCTTTTGCCCAGTTGAGCTGAGTGATAAACGCCATCTCTTGCTCAGCTTTATAGGTTTTATCCCAATACAGGTCGATACCGATCTCACCGACCGCAATGAAGTTGTGTTTATCAAACCAAGAATGAACGATGTCGAGTGTCTGTTTGACATTCCCATCCACGTAGCAAGGGTGCAGACCCATCATCGAGCGACAAATCTCTGGGTAGGCCGCTTCGGTTTTTAACATCGGCTCAATGGATTCTAGGTCAATGTTAGGAAGAAGGATCTTATCAATACCTTGGGCAAGGGCGCGCTTTACGACATCATCGCGATCAGCGTCAAACTCGCTGGCATAGATATGGGCGTGGCTATCAATCATGGTCGTTCTCTTGGCAAACTAATTCTTGGTTATCGGTGTGGCGTTAGTATACGGCAGTGTGAGCATTGGGTCATTTTTTGCATTTTTATTGTTTGTTGCTAGCGTAGTCTCGAAGGAGTGATATCATTCATTTCAAGCACTTTCACCACACAAGGAGAATAGAGTGTCAGTTTCGATTCAAGGCCAATTCCCTGGCCGTCGTATGCGCCGTATGCGTAAACATGACTTTAGCCGTCGCCTAATGGCTGAAAACCAACTCTCTGTTAACGATCTGATTTACCCAATGTTTATCTTAATGGGTAAAGATCGCCGCGAAACCGTGGATTCAATGCCTGGTATTGAGCGTCTGTCTATCGACTTGATGTTAGAAGAAGCGCAATACCTTGCTCAGCTGGGTGTTCCGGCTATCGCTCTATTCCCTGTGGTAAACCAAGATGCAAAAAGTCTCTGTGCTGCTGAAGCTTACAACCCAGAAGGTTTGGTTCAGCGCGCGGTACGCTCACTCAAAGAGCATGTGCCTGAAATCGGTGTGATTACTGACGTGGCACTCGACCCATTCACGACGCATGGCCAAGATGGCATCATCGATGAAGAGGGCTACGTACTGAATGATGAAACCACCAAGGTATTGGTTAAGCAAGCACTGTCTCACGCGGAAGCGGGCGCAGATGTGGTCGCGCCATCAGATATGATGGATGGTCGAATTGGTGAGATTCGCAAAGCACTCGAGCAAGCGGGCCACATTAACACGCAAATCATGGCGTACTCAGCAAAGTATGCGTCTTGTTATTACGGTCCTTTCCGTGATGCGGTCGGCAGTGCAAGCAACCTAAAAGGCGGCAACAAGAAGAACTACCAAATGGATCCTGCTAACAGCGATGAAGCGATCCATGAAGTCGCAATGGACGTTAACGAAGGTGCTGACATGGTGATGGTTAAGCCAGGCATGCCTTACCTAGACATCGTTCGCCGTGTGAAGTCTGAACTCGAAGTCCCGACGTTTGCTTACCAAGTATCTGGTGAGTACGCGATGCACAAAGCCGCGTTTGCCAACGGTTGGCTTAAAGAGCGTGAGACAGTAATGGAATCTCTGCTTTGCTTTAAGCGTGCGGGTGCAGACGGTATCCTAACTTACTTTGCTAAAGATGTGGCTGAGTGGTTAGCGGAAGAAAATGCCCAAGCGGCGACCTTCTTGAAAGGCGAACAAGAGTAATCTCTTGAATTGATCAAGTTCTAAAGGCTGGCGATTGTCAGCCTTTTTTAATGGCGAGAAAAACTATGAGTGTGACTTATCGTCTAGGGACGCTGGAAGAATGTGTTCAAGTCGTGGAGCAGATCGATGAGTTTGCCCTTAAAGAAACGGTTGAAAGCTTATCGGCTCGGTTAGAGGGTAAGCAGCGTTGGTTGATTCAAGTTGCTCAAGAAGAGGACAAGCTGCTTGGGTTTAAGATTGGCTACCAGTTGGATGACGAGACGTTCTATAGCTGGTTTGGCGGGGTATCGCCGCTTGCGAGAAATAAGGGCGTTGCTCAGTCTTTACTGGAACACCAGGAAGAATGGGCGCAACAGCAAGGATATAAATACCTCAAAGTGAAGTCGCGTAACCAGTTTCCGAGCATGCTAAGACTGTTAATAAAGAATGGTTATCTGATTGAAAATCATGAACAAAAAGAGCCAATGCTAGAAAGCCGCATACACTTTTTAAAGTCATTATAGTGCTGTCATAAAAATTAAATGAGATTTTTTCTCATTTAGGTGTTGACGAGATAAATGAGAATGGTTATTATTTATCTCGTCTTAGGGAATGAGAGAAGTTCACAAGGACGTTGACTTACCAGATTCAAATTGGAGACGGTGATGACACAGAACTTAATCGAACTTGCACGAGTTCTTTTTGACACGACATTGCTCACATTGCTTCCAGTGTAATTTATAGCTTTATGGCAAAGCGGATCATTCACCTGAAATGCTTTGACCCCTTTTTGCTAGGCGACATCGAAAGATGTCGCTTTTTTTATGCCTGCCGTTTTTGATCGAATAAAAGGACACCAATAGTCTTTTCCACAACGCAAGATCGTTTCAGGATCGATCTGTTAATGATCGATCTGTGTTAATTGTCCATACTTACAATTACTTATGTTTGTTTTTTCGTTTGGACCATCGCATTTCACATCCTGTGAATAAATACTATAAACAGACTTATCCACAGATGGTTGCTTGCATCGGTGGAAGAATAATCACACTCCTTTATCGAGTTCTGAGAGTTAAAATGGATTCACTGACCCAGTCATGGCATCCTAAGCAGATCTTTTTTGCATTTTCTTTGGATACGTAAAGACTATGGCTAACATTCCTGATAATCCGTTGATTCTTATCGATGGTTCTTCTTACCTATATCGCGCATTTCATGCCTACCCAGGCACGATGAGTAATGGTGATATTCCAACTAATGCGGTTTACGGCGTGGTTAACATGCTGCGCAGCATGATGCGTCAATTCGCTTCTGACCGTATTGCCGTAGTCTTCGATGCGAAAGGTAAAACTTTCCGTGATGATATGTATCCTGAATACAAAGCCAATCGTCCACCAATGCCAGACGATCTTCGTTGTCAGATTGAGCCATTGCACAATGTGATTCGTGCGATGGGCTTACCGTTGATCTGTATTCCTGGCGTGGAAGCGGATGACGTGATTGGTACTTTGGCTTACCAAGCGTCGCAAGCGGGTATGCCGGTTTTGATCAGCACGGGCGATAAAGATATGGCTCAGCTGGTGGATGACAACGTTACTTTGATCAACACCATGACTAATGTAGTAATGGATCGTGAAGGCGTGGTTGAGAAGTTTGGTATTCCACCAGAGCTTATCATCGATTACTTAGCGCTAATGGGTGATAAGGTTGATAACATTCCGGGTGTACCGGGTGTGGGTGACAAAACAGCAACGGCACTGCTGCAAGGTATTGGCGGCCTAGATAAGCTGTATGACAACCTCGACGACATTGCACCGCTTGGTTTCCGTGGCTCTAAAACCATGGCGAAGAAGCTGGTCGATAATAAAGACAATGCGCAGCTGTCTTACGAACTTGCGACCATCAAGCTTGATGTTGAACTAGAAGAAACCCCTGAGTCTCTACTAAAAACAGAACCCAACACAGATGAGCTGATTAAGCTTTACGGTCAGCTTGTGTTTAAGTCTTGGTTGAATGAGCTGCTTGACGGTGGCACTGGCGTAGTCGAAGCGGACGAAAAGTCGGGTGCTGCGACAGGTGCGGCGAAAGCGTCTAGTAGCGTAGAGATGAACACGTCAGCAGTGACTATCGATCGCAGCCAATATGAGACTATCTTAGATGAAGCGAGCTTTAACGCGTGGCTAGAAAAGTTGAAAGCGGCAGAAGTCTTCGCTTTTGATACTGAAACTGACAGCCTAGATTACATGGTTGCCAATCTGGTTGGTCTGTCGTTTGCGACCGAAGAAGGCGTCGCGGCGTATGTTCCAGTCGCTCATGACTACTTAGATGCGCCACAGCAGCTTGATCGTGACTGGGTGCTAGAGCAACTGAAACCGATTCTTGAAGATGATGCTCAGGCGAAAGTGGGTCAAAACCTCAAATACGATGCGAGCGTATTAGCACGCTACGGTATTGAGATGAAAGGCATCAAGCATGACACTATGCTCGCTTCGTATGTTTACAACAGCGTTGGCGGCAAGCACGACATGGACAGTTTGGCACTGCGTTTCCTTCAGCACAGCTGCATTTCGTTCGAACAAATTGCAGGTAAAGGTAAGAAGCAACTGACGTTCAACCAGATTGAGCTTGAGCAGGCTTCACCTTATGCCGCTGAAGATGCCGATGTGACATTGCGTTTGCATAACCGCCTCATGGAAAACATTGATCAAGATGAGAAACTGAAATCTATCTATGAAGAGATTGAAGTTCCGCTTGTGCCGGTATTATCTCGCATTGAACGTACTGGTGTTCTCATTGATGACATGAAGCTAGGTACGCAATCACAAGAGATCGCTCAGCGCCTTGATGAGCTAGAGCAAAAAGCGTACGAAGTGGCTGAGCAAGAGTTCAACATGAACTCACCGAAACAGCTGCAAGCGATTCTGTTTGAGAAGATGGGCCTACCCGTTATCAAGAAGACGCCATCAGGCACGCCTTCAACCAATGAAGAAGTGCTGCAAGAGCTGGCTCTGGATTACCCATTACCAAAACTGATTTTGGAATACCGTGGTTTAGCGAAACTAAAATCGACCTACACCGATAAGCTACCGAAGATGATCAACCCAGAAACGGGCCGTGTGCATACTTCTTATCATCAAGCGGTGACGGCAACGGGGCGTTTATCATCCACCGATCCAAACCTGCAGAATATTCCAATTCGTAATGATGAAGGTCGCCGTATTCGTCAGGCCTTTGTTGCGCCACATGGCTTTAAAATCCTAGCAGTCGATTACTCTCAGATTGAACTGCGTATCATGGCGCACCTCTCGGGTGACAAGGCATTACTTGAAGCGTTCCAACAAGGTAAAGATATCCACGCGGCAACGGCAGCAGAGATCATGGGCACAACCATTGACCAAGTGAGCTCAGAGCAGCGTCGTCGTGCCAAAGCGGTCAACTTTGGCCTTATCTACGGTATGAGTGCATTTGGTTTGGCGAAGCAGCTGGGTATCCCACGTGGTGAAGCGCAAGATTACATGAACAAATACTTCGAGCGTTACCCTGGCGTTATGCAGTACATGGAAGACACGCGCAGTGCAGCGTCCGAGCAAGGTTACGTAGAAACCATCTTTGGTCGTCGTTTGCACCTACCAGAAATTCAGTCTCGTAATGGCATGCGTCGCAAAGCGGCTGAAC
This sequence comes from Vibrio aquaticus, assembly GCF_003970385.1. Classification (GTDB taxonomy): domain Bacteria; phylum Pseudomonadota; class Gammaproteobacteria; order Enterobacterales; family Vibrionaceae; genus Vibrio; species Vibrio aquaticus. Next base: position 35,342 of record NZ_RXZH01000010.1, read on the forward strand.
GTGCTGCGATCAACGCGCCAATGCAGGGGACCGCGGCAGACATTATCAAGAAAGCAATGTTGCTTGTGGATGAGTGGATTCAAGCGGAAGGCGCTGGTCGCGTTAAGCTATTGATGCAAGTACACGATGAATTGGTATTTGAAGTTGAAGAGTCAGCTTTGACCGAAATTGAAAGTAAAGTACAAGAATTGATGGAGTCAGCGGCAGCGTTAGATGTACCGCTGGTGGCGGAATCAGGACATGGTGATAACTGGGATCAGGCTCACTAGACACTAATTCATCAAAAAGCAGAAAATAACATGAGCTAGTGCACAAACACTGGCTTTTTTTTATCAATAAATAAGTTTGTCTGAACTGACTATAAATGTAGTTTAGTAAAAGTGTAATGAAAAAAAATTACGAAAATAGTTTCCATTTCTGACCAATTGTTGTACATTTAACGGCGTAGGGTACAGAGGTAAGATGTTCTATCTTTCAGACCTTTTGTTTCACGTTATTGGATTAGGCTGATTCAGCCGCCCCAGTCAGTTTTTGATTGGGGCGTTTTTTATTGGGCCAAAGAAAAGTCAATAAATTCATAACTCTACGTCTCATCTCTCTGCTTTTATCTTTATCACCACTCCGATGATGCATTCTCTTTATCGAATAGCCCTGTTTCAGCCAAAAAATCATTCGTTGACGCGTTGTAAATTTACTCCCTTCACATTTTGGTTATTTTGGGCTGAAAATCAAACCTGTTTTGGTGACGTTAAGATGTTTTAAATTTCATTAAGTTATTGATTAATAATATTTAATTCTATTTTTGAGATTGCTAAAACAGGCAGGGGTGGGAGTTGACTGGAAAGAGGAAACGAGTAATCTTGAATGCATAATAACGTATAACAACGATTTCTCTCCCGTTGCCCTGCCAGGATGGTGGGGCATTTTATTTTCAGCAGAGACAAAAAACCCCGCTATTACAGCAGGGCTTCATTAATCAACGAGAGCAATTATTCTTGTTCGTTATCTAGATTCTCTTCTTCAACAATCTCTTCGATTATCGAATCAGCAAAGACAGGTGCAAACCACTCATCCAGTTTATTGCGAAGAACATCCACACCGATCCCTTTCAGTGAAGAGAATGCAGCCACGCTAACATCACCACCAAAACCAACTGCATCTTTCTTGATTTTTAGCACTTGAGCTTTGCGAGCACCGCTTTTCAGTTTGTCCGCTTTTGTTAACAAAACTTGAACAGGAATGCCGCTGTCGACTGCCCAGAAGATCAGTTGTTGGTCGAGATCTTTCATTGGGTGACGAATATCCATAAGGACAACAAGACCCTTTAGGCTTTGACGTTTTTGTAGGTATTCACCTAGAGACTTCTGCCACTTTTTCTTCATCTCAAGTGGAACTTGAGCAAAACCGTATCCTGGCAAATCGACGATATGACAACCGTCAGTGACCTTAAATAGGTTGATAAGCTGCGTACGACCAGGGGTTTTACTGGTTTTCGCTAAGCTACGCTGGTTCGTCAGGCGATTAAGAGAGCTTGATTTGCCCGCATTGGAGCGTCCTGCAAACGCAACTTCGATACCTTCATCTTCTGGCAAGGCGCGGATATCCGGCGCACTTGTGATGAAATGAGTGTTTTGATAATGAATTTTTACGCTCACTGTTAACTCCATCTCGACTTTGTGTAGTCGATTGATTACTTTTTTGTGAAATTGTGTAAAATAACCGTGCTCGGCATAAGGTCGCCTATTGTACCATGAGTGGTACTGGAAGCTTGATAATTATAAATGGAATGTCATGAAGAAATTAGCGCTAATATTGAGTCTTTTAGCCAGCTGCTCCGTATGGGCCCAAGGCAGCATCGAAGCTGGTAAAGCAAAATCTCAAACCTGTGTTGCCTGCCACGGTGCAGACGGCAACAGTCAACTCGCAATGTACCCTAAACTTGCTGGTCAGCATGCTAAATATATTGAAAAGCAGCTGAGAGACCTAAAACTAGGTATGACAAGTGGTGGTAAACAAGGCCGCGTTGAACCTGTTATGGGTGGTATGGCGATGCCTCTGTCTGAGCAAGATATGAAAGATCTTGCGGCTTACTACGCATCTCTGCCTATCTCAGACAACTCAACACCTGAGAACGTAGTTGAAGCAGGTAAAGTTCTCTACACCGCTGGTGATGCAGAGCGTGGCCTAACAGCATGTATCGCGTGTCATGGTCCTCGTGGTAACGGTACTGAACTTTCAGGCTTCCCGAAAATTTCTGGCCAGCATGCTGACTACATTAAGCAGCAGCTAGAAAAATTCCGTGATGGCTCTCGTGCAAACGACATGAACGCGATGATGCGTGATGTAGCGAAGAAGCTAACGGATGAAGATATCGATACACTTTCAAAATACGTTGGTGGCCTACACTAAGCCCAATCACTGTGTTCGAGCATAAAGTTGTATTGAAAAAGCCCAGACCTGAGTCTGGGCTTTTTCGTATGATCAACATCACACACCGAAAATCACTCAATCGTTGAGATCTCCGCTCGTAATGTAAGAGATCGCCCATACTTGCTTGGTCTATCTTCTTGCCTCTTTATATAACGCATTGAAAAACAAGGCTTCAAAAAAACGGAACAAAAAAGAGCGTATTTATTCTGTTTGGTGGATTGTTGTTATGGCCTAAGAAGGTAAAGTGGACTCATCGGCAGGGCGCTGATAACGGATTTCAGACTAGGAGGTCTCCAAGGACGCAAGCGAGGATTGCTTGGGTGATAAGCATGAAGCTGGGTAGGTAGGAAACCTACTGGATATGGATGGTCACCTTGTCTAATGGTTTAGATATCGAAACGGATCAGGTTCAGGATGAACCCAGGTAGCAGGAAGTAAACGGAAAGCCAAAACTCACCAGGATGGTGGCAAACAACACTTTTGGCAGGGAAAGCACTTAAAACAAATGGAATATTGGTGTACTGAAATCAGTACCACACAGTTTGGCCGCAAGGCATTTAGAAAGCGATAGTTAACCCTATCGCTTTTTTTATCTCTAAATTTTAAAGAATCGATGATTATTTGCACAATAGTGCTCCACTCCAAGGCCAGTTTCTGGTATGTTTCGCATCCCCGTTTGAGGATGAGTTAACGCAGTCGATATGCACCATTGCCCCCTTTGTCAAAGCCAAGATACTCAGCACTACTATCAAGATAAGCGCCGAGAATATCTTCAGTGCTCGCAATGTGAGCTTGTGTTTGTTAATCCAGACCAGCGTTTGGGGGCTCAAGAAGAAAAAGCGCACTATGATCTGCATGAGAACAACCCATTAGATCAAGGGTATAGACGCTTCTTATCTCGCGTAGCTGATCCAATATTAGAGCGTGTAGAGCCGAGTTCTCACGGGATAGATTTTGGCTGTGGCCCAGGCCCAACATTGTCATTGATGTTGGAAGAGCAGGGACACACCATGAGTTTGTACGATATCTACTATCACCCTGATACTGCGGTGCTAGATCAGTCGTATGATTTTATGACTGCTACGGAAGTGATTGAGCATCTTTATGAGCCCAACAAAGTGTGGCAGCAATGGTTGAATTTAGTTAAGCCAGGTGGCTGGATTGGTGTAATGACCAAGATGGTTATCGATGTTGAAGCGTTTGCCTCATGGCACTATAAGAACGACCAAACCCATGTGGTGTTTTTTAGTCGTAACACGTTTCAATTTTTGGCAGAGCGGGATCAGCTCAAGCTTGAATTTATTGGTAATGATGTAATTTTACTGAGGAAAGCCCAGTAATGAGCCGTAATAAAAAAGTAAGATCAGCTGGCAACAGTGATGTTGTCGTTGTACGTAACCGTACTCAGTCAGACGTTGATGGACGTCTGCGCAAAAAAGAGAAAAAGCGCAAAGGCCTAAAAACAGGTGGTCGTAACTCTGAAGCAAAGACGAGTAAGCAACAAACAGCAGGCCAGCAGCGTGATCCACGTTTAGGCAGCAAAAAGAAAATTCCACTGATTGTAGAGCCGCAGAAGAAACTATCGAAAGCTGAGCGCCGTATGAGTGCAGAGAAAGAGCTTGAGATGCTAGAAAATGATGCTCAACTGAACGTGCTACTGGATCGTATCGAAGAAGGTGAACATCTAGGTGCTGGTCTACAGAAGTATGTTGATGGGAAATTGGCACGTATTGAAGTGCTAATGAAGCAGCTTGGCATTTATGAAGATGACGAGTTTGAACAGCCTGAAGATGCGCCATCTATTGAATCAAAAGGGCAGTCAGTTTCATCAGACGATGACCTGCTTTCTCAATTTGAAGATATGGACCTGGATCAGTTTAAAGGATAATAGCGCCAATGAACGTAACCTTATTAGCCATTGCAGGCGGAGCAATCATTCTCGGCCTAGCGTCTTATGCAGGTTACCTTCTGCTCAAGCTTAAAAAGCAAAAGGAATTGCAGTTGCAGCAACAAAAGCTGGCAATTGAAAAACGCAACGCTAACATTTTTGAAAGCGTTAACGTCCTTTGTCTCGCAGGCATCCAAGAGCAGTGTGACTTGTCGGAAATCAGCATTCGTCTCTATAACATCATGGACTATGTTCAAGGTGAAGATAGAGTCGACTTTGACAAAGAATACCCAGCAACGTCTGAGCTGTTCCATATCGTAAAAGATATGGCACGTGGTGAAGCTCGTCAGGAGTTAGCCAAGCAAGATCGCATGAAGCAAAACCTTGAGCGCCATAAAGCAGAGTCTCGTCTTCAAGAGAACATTGTGGAAGAGCTAAAAGCGCTGCAGAAAAAGGTCCAACCTTTAAACAATCAGATCAATATTCAAATGATCTAGAACCAAGCATTTGTAACTCGATCGCTTACACTTAATGGGTAGTGATCGAGTTATCATTTCTGACTTTTACTACTTAAAAAGCACTTTGCCCATCCGTGACTCGTAACTAGGTGTGGCAAAATAGTCTGCTTATTATAATGGCCCTTTCGCCACACGAAGCATTACAGCCCAACGGAAATACCATCATGTCGCAGCCAGTCGCCTCAAGCCAACAAATTGTTTGGGATCAAGCCGTTCTTGATAAGTACAACTACTCAGGTCCTCGCTATACCTCATACCCAACCGCGTTAGAGTTTCATGAAGCCTTTACGGTTTCTGACTATGACATGGCTTGTACTCAGTACCCAGAGCGACCGCTTTCTCTCTACATTCATATCCCTTTCTGCCACAAGCTTTGTTACTACTGTGGCTGTAATAAAGTGATCACTCGTCATGCTCATAAAGCCGATGAGTATTTGGATGTGTTAGAGCTAGAAATTCGTACTCGCGCGGCGTTGCTACAAGGTCGTAAAGTGACTCAGCTTCACTTTGGTGGTGGTACTCCCACTTTCCTAACCAAAGCACAAATTAGCCGTGTGATGGCCATTCTTCGCGGTGAGTTCTACTTTGAAGGTGATGCTGAAATCAGTATCGAAGTCGACCCGCGTGAAATTGAACTCGACATGCTGGATCACCTGCGTGGTGAAGGCTTTAACCGTCTAAGTATTGGTGTTCAAGACTTCAATAAAGAAGTGCAGGTGTTGGTGAATCGTGAGCAGGATGAAGAGTTTATCTTCGCGATGGTTGAGCGAGCGAAGCAGCTTGGCTTCCGTTCAACCAACCTGGATTTGATTTACGGTCTACCTAAGCAGACTAAAGACTCTTTTGCAGAGACATTAAAGCAAGTGCTTGAGATGCAACCTGGTCGGTTGTCCGTGTTTAACTATGCGCACATGCCTCAGCTTTTCGCTGCGCAGCGTAAGATTAAAGATGAAGACCTACCAGCTGCAGAAGAGAAGTTGGCGATTCTGCAAGACACCATCAGCACGTTGACGGGTGCAGGTTACCAATTTATCGGTATGGACCACTTTGCACTGCCTGATGATGAGTTGGCTGTGGCGCAACGTGAAGGCATTCTTCACCGTAACTTCCAAGGCTACACCACACAAGGTGAAGCCGATTTAGTGGGTTTTGGTGTCTCAGCGATCTCTATGATGGGTGATGCCTACGCGCAGAACCAGAAAGAGCTGAAAAAGTACTACGCACAGGTGAATGACCAGCGCCATGCTTTATGGAAAGGTGTCGCTCTTGATAGTGATGACTTACTGCGTCGCGAAGTGATCAAGCAGCTAATCTGTAACTTTAAGCTCGATAAAACGATGATTGAGTCTGAGTTTAACGTCACGTTCAATGATTACTTTAAAGAAGACTTGGGCTTACTACAGACATTCATTAATGATGAGTTGGTTGAAGTCGATGACAAAGAGATCCGCGTGACACTACGTGGTCGCTTACTGATTCGTAACATCTGTATGTGTTTCGATAAGTATTTAAGAGCTAAGGCTAGGCAGCAGCAGTTCTCTCGCGTAATCTAAATTTTCTTCGTATTTGAAGCCACAGCGTTGTTGTCTTCACCACCTTATCCCAATCACATAGCGAACTATGCTCATGGGAATAAGGTTGTTTGACGCCTAGCTGTGACTCCAACTACTTTGAAAATTACAACTGTTTGAAGCCACCGTGTTTCTTTATATCTGAAGAAGCGGTGGCTTTGTTGTATTTGGCTGTTGGAAAGTTAAGGTGCGATATAGGTATCGTGCGCCATTTCCCACAAGGCTTTAACTAGCGGGTTATCGAGCTGTGAGCGTTTGCAACATACGCCCAGTTTAAATGGCTTAATCGACGCCACCTTCAAGCGTTCAATCTTATCTTTAACTGGGCTGTTATTGATCACCACATCGGGCGCAATCCCCACACCACACCCCAGCGCCACCATACTCACAATCGCTTCGTGACCTGATACCTGAGCGTAGATGTTCGGTTTTATCTTCATTGCCTTAAACCAAGCGTTCGCTCGCTCTCGGGCGGTACCGGATTCAGGCACGATAAAAGGAATCGCTGACCAATCTGGCTTATCTTTTTGCAGCTCCTGAGCAAAGTTACTGACGCCACCTGGCGCGATCACCGAGAGTGGAATTTCACTGATGGTTTCAAATTCAATACGAGCAGGAAGCTGCTCTGGTTGGGCGGAAATCGCAATATCCACTTCATCGGCTAACACTTTCTCAATCGCTTGAGCTGGGTCGCCTGTCGAGAGCTTAAATTCGATAAACGGATGCTGAATCCGAAAATCTGACAGCAGCTCAGGTAAGTGGCTGTAGCTGGCGGTTACTGAGCAAAACAGTCGAATTTCACCTTTGAGCTCTTCGTCATGGCCGCTGAGCTGAGCATTGTAGTTTTGCCATTCACCAATAATGTTAAGCGCGACAGGCAGCAGTTTCTTTGCCGCAGGCGTGAGCTCGACACTGCGGTTATCCCTTAAGAACAGAGTTTGATCGATCTCTTCCTCAAGCTTTTGAATCTGACGACTGAGTGCCGATGGGCTGATGTGCATCGATGCCGCTGTTTTGGAAAAATTTTGGCTCTCACATAAGTGAATGAAGAGTTGCAGACTTTTTATGTTCATATTTCGATCTTGAAAAGAGAATAAAACTGACTTTTTGCCAAGTTACTATATGAATGCCATACGCTTTTAAGGTATAACAGAATCAATGGATGTATAACTTGTTGCAAAAAACGCAATTACTAATTGTGAATATATCACTTTAAGCAACAGGAAGTCTGCATTAGTATCAGGTCATTCGATAGTGAAATATCGACCAAATGGAAAAATTTTTTAAGGAGAGCCCGACCATGGCTAACTATTTCAATACCCTAAACCTTCGTGAGCAATTAGACCAATTAGGTCGTTGTCGTTTTATGGACCGCAGCGAATTCGCAACAGAAGCTGATTACCTAAAAGGCAAGAAGGTGGTAATCGTTGGCTGTGGTGCGCAAGGTCTTAACCAAGGTCTAAACATGCGTGACTCTGGCCTAAACGTAGCATACGCACTACGTCAGGCGGCGATTGACGAACAGCGTCAGTCATTCAAGAACGCAAAAGAAAACGGCTTTGAAGTAGCAAGCTACGAAACGCTAATCCCTGAAGCAGACCTAGTTATCAACCTAACTCCAGACAAACAGCACACGAACGTTGTTGAGACGGTGATGCCGCTAATGAAAGAAGGCGCTGCATTAGGTTACTCACACGGCTTCAACGTGGTTGAAGAAGGTATGCAAATCCGTAAAGACCTAACGGTTGTCATGGTTGCACCTAAGTGTCCAGGTACAGAAGTACGTGAAGAGTACAAGCGTGGCTTCGGTGTACCAACGCTAATCGCTGTTCACCCAGAAAATGACCCTAAAGGCGAAGGCTGGGATATCGCGAAAGCATGGGCAGCAGGTACAGGTGGCCACCGCGCAGGTTGTCTAGAGTCTTCATTTGTAGCAGAAGTTAAATCTGACCTAATGGGTGAGCAAACTATCCTATGTGGTATGTTACAAGCGGGCTCTATCGTATCTTACGAGAAGATGATCGCTGACGGCATTGACCCAAGCTATGCGGGTAAGCTACTTCAGTACGGTTGGGAAACCATCACAGAAGCACTGAAATTTGGTGGCGTAACGCACATGATGGACCGTCTATCTAACCCAGCGAAAATCAAAGCATTCGAGCTTTCTGAAGAGCTAAAAGAGCTAATGCGTCCGCTTTACAACAAGCACATGGATGACATCATCACTGGTGAATTCTCTCGCACTATGATGGCTGACTGGGCAAATGATGATGCAAACCTACTAGGCTGGCGTGCAGAAACGGGTGAAACCGCATTCGAAAACTACCCATCAAGCGACGTTGAAATCTCTGAGCAAGAGTACTTCGACAACGGTATCCTAATGGTTGCAATGGTTCGTGCTGGTGTTGAACTAGCATTCGAAGCAATGACAGCATCAGGCATCATCGATGAGTCAGCGTACTACGAGTCTCTACACGAGCTACCACTAATTGCAAACACAGTAGCACGTAAGCGTCTATACGAAATGAACGTAGTAATCTCAGACACAGCGGAATACGGTAACTACCTATTCGCTAACGTAGCAACACCGCTACTACGTGAGAAGTTCATGCCTTCAGTAGGTACAGACGTAATCGGTAAAGGCCTAGGCGAAACGTCTAACCAAGTTGATAACGCAACGCTAATCGCTGTGAACGACACAATCCGTAACCACCCAGTTGAGTACATCGGTGAAGAGCTACGTGGTTACATGACGGATATGAAGAACATCGCGGTAGGCGGCTAATTACTTGTCTTAAGGTTCCATTTCGGTGTCGAAGGTGCTCATTTACTATCGTAAACTCCGCGCCTTCTCCTAGAAATGAAACCTTAATTCTTCGAAATTTGTTTACGACAGAACCTAAGCTCTTAGCTTTGAAACTATTTCTGCGTAATTGCCTTAAAGCAAAGCAGTAAGAACTCCAGATAGACTGGGGTCGATAAATACACATAAACACAACATCGAATAAAGGGCTTGGTCGCCGTTGACCAAGCCCTTTTTGTTTGTGCTCAGTAAAATCGGTTAATGTTTAGTCAGAGTATTGTAGGGCGTCCTACAAGTGAGGCACGGTTTGGTGAGTAAATGTGTTTGAATGGCATCAGTGATAACAACAAGGCTTATATGTGATGAACAAATATTTGGTTGGTGTAGTGATCGGGCTTACTTCTGCTTCGTGTTTTGCGATGGGGCGGCCACTGCCTGAGTTGGATCGAAGCCAATACGACACTGAGCAGTGGCAGTATGTTGAAGGTGTTGGTGCCACGGTTGCTTCAGAAACCATTAATGCAGATGAGCAAAACTATGGCCATTTGATGCTTCGATTTGATGGTGACTTTACATTGTACTTTGTCGACCGCAGTCATCGTTGTAATGGGGAAGATGATGTTGGCCCAGACAATCAAACGTTGCCTAACCGTCATGTCGCCGTTGATGGACAAGCAATAGAAATGAAAGGCATCTGCCACCAAGGATTCACGCAGTATTCTCCGGCTAACGTCGCAGGTAAGAATTTCTTAAATGGGCACTTTATTGGTAACAAAGAGGTGAAGGTCGGTGGGTTGATAAGTGCTGTCGATGGGGTTGTGACCGATGAGTATGCTTATTCTGTTTCTGCAATGGGGTTCAAGAACGTATCGCTTAAGGTACTTAAAGCCAAGCATCAATAAAAATAAAAGCAGTGACAAAAAACGCTTCCAACCGGAAGCGTGTTTCTATTTGTCTGCTAGCTTCTCTTCAAGATCTGCCAGTTTCTTTTCCATCTCAGTTAGCTTTTGACGAGTACGAAGCAGTACTTGTGTTTGTACATCGAACTCTTCACGGCTAACCACGTCTAGCTTGTTCAGTTGGCCTTGAATAACTTGGCGAACTTTTTGGTCTACGTCTGAGCCAAGCTCTTTTACGGGTGCAGGCATAGAATCATGAATTTGTTTAGCGATTTGTTCTAGTTTCTTTGGGTCAAACATGGTGACGAAAACTCCTTTCAATTTGTTCTCATTCTATGTAATTGATACGGGAAAGTCGCTACCTCGATAGCAAAAATTCTACAGAATGCGCGCAATAAAAAAGGCCACCGAAGTGACCTTTTTCATTCAATGCAGATTATTTGTTTTCTGCAAGCTCGCGATGTGCTGCTTTCGCTTCATCAACGCGCGCCAGCTTCTCCAAGTCTTTGTCTTCAACAAACACTGGTAGAGGCTTGTGTTTCTCAGCTAGGTAGCTGTAGATAACTGGCAGTACGAATAGGGTAAAGATAGTACCAATCGCAAGACCCGCAACAATTACGATACCGATACTAAAGCGCTGAGCCGCACCTGCACCTGTCGCATACATTAACGGGATAAGACCCGCAATCATCGCTGCTGTTGTCATTAGGATAGGACGTAGACGTACTTTCGCCGCCTCCATTACCGCTTCCATTCTGCTCAGTTTATTGTGTAGCTGCTCTTCTTTGGCCACTTCACAGATCAAGATACCGTGTTTGGTGATCAGACCAACCAGGGTAATCAGACCTACCTGAGAGTAGATGTTCATGGTTGCTGCGCCCCAAGCAAGAGCAATCAAAGCGCCACATACCGCTAGAGGAACCGAAACCATGATAACGATTGGATCTTTTAGTGATTCGAACTGAATCGCTAGAACCAAGAAGATGATTGCCAACGCTAAACCAAATGTTGCGTACAGTGCGCTACCTTCAGTTACGTATTGACGTGCTTCACCCATGTAATCGTGGTTGTAGCCGCTAGGCAGTTTCTCTGCCGCAACACCTTCAAACCAAGTGATCGCATCACCCATAGCAGTGCCAGGAGCTGGTACGGCACCAACCGTTGCTGAGTTTAGCTGGTTGAAGTGAGGAAGAGAGCGAGGCTCTGCCACAACATCAATCGTGATCAAGCTACCTAGAGGTACTGCTTCACCGTTTGCACTGCGAACGTAGTAGTTATTCATCGACTCTGGATTTAGACGCCACTTACGCTCAACTTGAGGGATTACCTCATAAGAACGGCCATTTAGGTCGATACGGTTTACGTAACCGTCCGCCATCATGGTACTTAGCGTGATACCAATGTCTTGCATCGTCACGCCGTAAGCGCCAGCTTTGTCCTTGTCGATGTTGATTTTCATCGTTGCCGAGTCGTAGTTCAGATCCAAGTCTGAGTAAACAAACATCGGGCTAGACTTCACTTCTGTTAGCACGTCGGTTGCGATTGAGAATAGGCTCTCAAAGGCATTTGGTGTTGTGATAACGAACTGAATAGGTAGACCTGAACCCGCACCAGGAAGTTCTGGCATCTGGAATGCCGTTACTGCCATACCTGGAACGTTTGATACTAAACCACCTACACGGTTTGCCACTTCAGACTGGCTAGCTTCACGCTCACTCCAAGGCACCATAGAAGCGATACCAAAGGCTTGGTTCGAGTTAGGCACACCTGTAAACACCTGAGCAAACGCAACTTCTGGCTGATCAGACAGAATCTGGTTTACGTCATTCATGGTGTTTTGCATAAAGTCTAAGTTGGCATTCGATGGGGCAGTACCCATCAGCATCACTACGCCTTTATCTTCCGATGGAGCAAGTTCACTTGGAATGAACTTAAACAGCATTGGCAAGCTACCAAATACGATAACCGCGAATGCAAGAACCACAGGGCGGTGCTGCATAACGGCTTTTAGCATGCCTTCGTAGCGGTTCGTCATACCATCAAGAATATGATGCACTTTCTGTTCGAATTTGCTTGGCTCTTCATTCGCCTTAAGCATTTTTGAACACATCATTGGTGATAGCGTTAGCGCCACGATACCGGATACAAATACCGAACCGGCCAGGGTTAAAGCAAACTCTTTAAATAGCGAGCCGGTAATACCACCCATTAAGGCGATCGGCGCATACACAGCACCTAGCGTTAATGTCATCGCGATAACCGGTACCGCAATTTCACGCGTACCAATGATGGCAGCACGGAATGGTGATTCACCCAGCTTGATGTGACGGTCAACGTTTTCAAGAACAACGATCGCGTCATCTACTACTAGACCGATAGCCAGTACCATCGCCAGAAGCGTCATCAGGTTCCAAGAGAAGCCCATTGCTTGCATCACCATCGCTACACCAATCAAAGAGAGTGGGATAGTAACGATCGGAATGATTACCGCACGGAACGAGCCTAAGAACAGAGTGATCACGATAAGTACGATAAGTGCCGCTTCGATGATCGTTTTAACAACTTCATTGATGGATTCGTTGATCGCAATCGTTGAGTCGTACATTACGTTCATCTTGATGTTGCTTGGCAGGTTGCGCTCAAGTTGAGGCAATAGCTCAAGTACATCAGCTGCGATGTTAATCGGGTTTGCACTTGGCGCTGCATTGATTGCAGCTACAACCGCTTCTTGGCCATTCGCACTTGCACGGTAAACATCGTGACTCTTCTCTAGCGTTACTTTCGCAATGTCGCTTAAGCGAGTTACGTCGCCGTCGTCAGTGCTCACCACTAGGTTAGACAATTCATCAACGTTTGACACCTGAGTATCAGCGCTACCGTTGTACAGTACGAACTCACCCACCGCCTGACCTGTTGCTGACTGGTAGTTGTTGGCGTTCAGAACACCCATAACGTCAGTTGCAGTTAGGTTTAGCGCCGCCATTTTGGCTGGATCTAGCCAAATACGTAGGGCGTATTTCATACCACCGTATAGGTCAACCTTAGACACACCATTTACAGTGAATAGCTGCGGGTTGATTACACGCTCAAGGTAGTCAGTGATTTGGCTTGAAGAAAGCTCGTCACTGGTAAAGCCGATGTAGAGTACCGCCGTCGTAGAACCTGTCGACATGGTTACTGTTGGGTCTTCCGCCTCTTTAGGAAGCTGAGAACGAACAGAGTTGGTCTTGGCCAATATGTCTGAAAGTGCTGCGTTCGGGTCAGTGTTCAGCTTCATGTTCACGGTAATTGTAGAGCTACCGAGAACCGAAGATGAAGTCATATAGTCGATATTATCGGCCTGTGCGACCGCTTGTTCCAAAGGCTGAGTAATGAAGCCTTGGATAAGGTCGGCACTGGCACCGTAGTAACTGGTTGAAACCGTTACTACTGTATTCGTCATTTCAGGGTATTCACGGACCTGCATTTTGAACACTGCTTGTAAGCCAAGCAGGGCAATCAAAAAGCTGATCGATACCGCTAAAACTGGACGTTTAATAAAAACATCAGTAAAGCGCATGAAGCCTCCAATTACAGCATTGGTGTTTCAGCTGGTGGAGTAGTCGCATCGCTTTCTACTACACGAACCTTCGCGTGGTTACTTAGACGAACTTGACCAGAAGTCACGATAACGTCACCTGGTTTAACGCCTTCTAGAATGTGCGCGATATCTTGAGTGCGCTCACCTACTTTAACCACTTGCTGTGTTACACGCTTCTCGCCATCTTCCTCTGTCACAACGTACACGTTGTCACCGTATAGCGTGAAAGTGATCGCCGTTTGCGGTAGCGTTACTTGGTTATCTAGTTTAGGTAGGATGATGTTTGCACGCGCGAACATACCACTACGCAGTTTGCCATCGCTGTTCGGAATATCCGCTTGAACTTGAATCAGACCACTTTGAACGTTAACCGCTGGTTCAATCGCTGAGATAGACCCTTTGAACGCGATCTCTGGGTAAGAATCAACGAAGATATCCACTTCTTGCTCAATGTTGATGCGAGAGATGTCTGTCTGAGGCACGGTGAAACGCAGACGCATCACGCTAGTATCTTCTAGACGAACGATATCAGTACCTGCTTGAAGGTATTGACCTAGATAAACATTACGAATACCGACAACACCAGCAAATGGTGCTTTGATTTCACGACGGTCAATCGCTGCTTTTAGGCTTTCAATATCCGCTTGAAGAGAGAAGTAGTTAGCTTCTGCTTCATCGTAAGCTTCTTTAGAGATAGAGCCTTTTTTGTATAGACCTTGGTAACGCTTGTACTTCGCTTGCGCTGCAGGAAGTTTCGCTTGAGCGCTCTTTAGGTTTGCTTTTTCTACTTCAGAATCAAGCAATACTAAAGGCTGGCCTTCTTCAACCTGAGTACCAGAGTTAAAAGCAATCTTATCGATCACGCCGCTGGTTTCGTTTGCAACCGTAACACCTTGGTTTGGTTCAATAAAACCAATCGCTTCGATAACAGGAACCCAATCAACCGCTTGAACTTCTGTGACAGTCACAGGAAACTCAGGTTCAGGTCGATTCGCCATGTACTCTGCGATCTTCTGTTGTTTGAATAAATTGAAACCTATCACACTGCCAAACAGCAGTATTGCGATAAGCAACATAAAGAAAGTCCACTTTTTCATTCTAGTTAGAACTCCAAGTTAATGTGTAATGATTGCATCCCAGCTAGCCTCAATGGCTGCTTCGATAGCATCTTGATCCAGTTGGTAATATCCAAGCGATTGTTTACGAGCCAGAGTGACACTGACTTCTAAACTAAGTGCAGCCAACACTGGGTTGTCTAGAGGTTTAAATACCCCCGTCTCACGTCCTTCTGTGAAAAGCTGATCAACCTTACTGAACATCTTTCGCTCAATTTCTTTGGTCTCATGGCTACGAACACAAGGTAAAGAATCGTACTGAGCACGGTTCTTTAAGTTGTCGATATTCGACACCGAGAGATCAAAAATGTTTAACCACATTTTGCGAAAGCGTTCTTTTAGCGGCATGGATTCATCAACATCACGCTGAATAGCCTCGGCGTTCCGTTGAGCTACCTCTAAACGAACTTGTTGCAGTAAATCCTCTTTATCAGAGAAGTAGCGATAAATCGTTCCTGCTGCGACCCCAGCTTCTTTGGCCAACTTATGCATCGAGAGGCCTTGAAACCCTGATTCTGCAATCAATGTTTCTGCGGCATCTATGATTTTTTGTCTTTTATCTTTCATCAAAGCAGATCCAGACAGTGCATATAGCGGGTTAGTGAATGAACGTTCATTCATTATAGCCTAAAGAGCCACCACATATGCAACAAACTATTGCATGAATAGAGCAAAAAAATTGTGAATAAAAGGCGCTAGGTTTACGTTGCCTTTGAGTAAACATAGCAATCTTGTGATTGCACTATTATTATAGGCGCCACTTTTTTGTACCGTAGAGATAGCGATGAAGCTGAACCCCAATCAAGACGCAGCCGTTAAATACGTATCTGGCCCTTGCTTAGTGCTGGCAGGTGCAGGCTCAGGTAAAACGCGCGTAATTACCAATAAGATTGCTTACCTTGTTCAGCAGTGTGGCTACAAAGCACGTAACATCGCTGCGGTTACCTTTACCAATAAAGCGGCCCGAGAGATGAAAGAACGTGTCGGGCAGACGCTAGGTAAAAACGAATCGAAAGGCTTGATGGTGTCGACGTTCCACACCTTAGGCCTCAATATCATTAAGCGAGAATATAAGTCACTGGGCTTAAAAGCAGGCTTTTCGCTTTTTGATGACCAAGACCAAATGGCACTGCTAAAAGAGCTGACCGAAAAGCAACTCGATGGTGACAAAGATTTGTTACGTCAGCTGCTCAGCACGATTTCCAATTGGAAAAACGACATGCTGACGCCTGACCAAGCGAAAGCTCAGGCGAAAGGTGAGCAACAGCAGCTGTTTGCTTTCTGTTTTGAGATGTACCAAAAGCAGATGAAAGCATATAACGCGCTCGACTTCGATGACCTGATTTCTCTTCCGGTGTTACTGCTCAAAACCAATGAGGAAGTGCGTCAACGTTGGCAAAATCGTATCCGTTACCTGCTTGTTGATGAATACCAAGATACCAACACAAGCCAATACGATTTGGTGAAGCTCATTGTCGGTGAACGTGGCCGCTTAACGGTCGTTGGTGATGATGATCAGTCTATCTACTCATGGCGTGGTGCTAAACCGCAAAACCTGGTGCTGCTTGGTGAAGATTACCCGAACTTGCGCCTAATTAAGCTAGAGCAGAACTACCGTTCAACTAGCCGAATTTTGCGTGCGGCCAACATCTTGATCGCTAACAACCCCCATGTCTATGACAAGTCGCTGTTTTCAGAAATCCCTGATGGAGAGAAACTCAAAGTCTTGTTGGCAAAAAATGAGGAACACGAAGCGGAACGTGTGACCGGTGAGTTGATCGCACACAAATTCCTTAATCGCACTGAGTACAAAGACTACGCGGTGTTATATAGAGGAAACCATCAATCTCGACTGATTGAAAAGTCGTTGATGCAAAACCGCGTGCCTTACAAGCTGTCAGGTGGCACGTCGTTCTTTGCTCGCGCTGAAATCAAAGACATCATGGCGTACTTACGTGTGTTGGTGAATCCGGACGATGACAATGCTTTCCTACGTATCGTGAACACACCGCGCCGTGAAATTGGCCCAGTGACGCTAGAGAAGCTCGGTAGCTACGCCAATATGCGCGGCAAAAGCTTGTTTGAAGCCAGCTTTGAAATGGGGCTTGAGCAAACACTTTCAGGTCGTGGCCTAGAGAATTTACGCCGCTTCACTACTTGGCTGGTGAAAATTGCCGATCAAGCGGAGCGCGGTGATACGGTGGAAGCGGTTCGCTCGCTTGTGCGTGATATCAACTACGAAGATTGGTTGTACGAAACCTCTGCGAGTCCAAAAGCCGCAGAGATGCGTATGAAGAACGTTTCTGATCTCTATTCTTGGATCGTCGCTGACCTTGAGGGTGACAATTACGATCAAGAAGAGAAAACCATTAAAGAAGTGGTTCAGCGTTTAACGCTGCGCGACATGATGGAGCGTGGTGAAGAAGACGAAGACAGCGATGCGGTTCAGTTAATGACATTACATGCTTCGAAAGGTCTCGAGTTTCCTTATGTGTACCTAATTGGTTCGGAAGAGGGCATTTTGCCGCACCAGACTAGTATTGATGAAGAGAATGTCGAAGAAGAGCGCCGTTTGATGTATGTAGGCATTACTCGTGCGCAGCGAGAGCTGACCTTTACTATGTGTAAAGAGCGCCGACAGTTTGGTGAGTTGATCAAGCCAACCCAAAGTCGCTTCTTAGATGAGTTGCCATTTGATGATGTTGAGTGGGAACAGACTAAAAAACCTGTCTCGGCCGAAGAGCGGATGGAAAAAGGTCAGGCACACATTGCCAACTTACGCGCAATGTTTAAGAAGTAGAGAGCTGCTTCTATATAGAGGGAACAAAAAAGGCTTGAGTGTGATACTCAAGCTTTTCTTTTATCTTGGGTTGATTAACGTCTTATAGACCTTCAATCATATGGTCGATGGCTGCGATGATTTCATCGTCAGAACAATCCATACAAGAACCTTTCGCCGGCATCGCGTTAAAGCCGTTGATTGCATGGTTGTTAAGTACATCTCGGCCTTGTGCAATACGTGGAGACCAATCGCCAGCATCACCAGTCTTCGGTGCGCCACTTACGCCAGATGCGTGACAAGCAATACAGAAAGTGCCATAAACAGTTGCACCATCGCGAGGGCCAGTTGGCTCTGCTTTCACTGGCTCTGCGCCTGCAAGGTAAACATCACCAACAGGTTTAATACGTTCTGCAATTGCATCATATTCTTCTTGGCTTACGCTTGCTGCAAAAGAGGCGCTAGAAAAAGTGATTGCAGCGACCAAAGCGGTTAATAATTTTCGAGACATATCCATTAAACTCACTTTACATTCCTGAAGGTAAGTTCGTGCTTACCCATTATTAGAGTGTGATTTGATATCAACAGCCGAAACGGACGTAAAAAACGGGTAACGCTGTTAAATCAATGTAAATAATGGGTGATTATATCCTGTTAACTTGTTGCAATAAACAGCAAGTTACCTCGTTAATATCAGTTATCTAATCGGAAGTAGGGGTTTATCACACTTTAATTGTTGAAAAAGGCGTCAAACGATAAAAAAAGTTGAAAAAGTACTAGACGACATAGTGTGATATACGTATTATTCCACTCCGCCGATGGGGCATGCGCCCGTAGCTCAGTTGGATAGAGCGTTGGCCTCCGGAGCCAAAGGTCGAAGGTTCGAATCCTTTCGGGCGTGCCAATCGCCTTAAGGTTTATCGGTAAAAAATCAGTGGTGGCTATAGCTCAGTTGGTAGAGCCCTGGATTGTGATTCCAGTTGTCGCGGGTTCAAGTCCCGTTAGCCACCCCATTCTCTTCTTTGAAAGTAGAATGCGGTAACTTCGGTTTCCAGTTTCGATTCGAAACAAAACATAAGTCGGTGAATAGCGTGTTTGTAGCGCATTTCGGCTCTTGGAATAAGCGGGACCAGAGGGTTGACTCTCTATAACGTAAACCAAGTAAAAAAATACTATGTCGGTGAATAGCGCAGCTTGGTAGCGCATCTGGTTTGGGACCAGAGGGTCGGGGGTTCGAATCCCTCTTCACCGACCACTCTTTCGTTTAACGCTCAAGAAGCGGTGAACAACAAAAATTAGCGGTGGCTATAGCTCAGTTGGTAGAGCCCTGGATTGTGATTCCAGTTGTCGCGGGTTCAAGTCCCGTTAGCCACCCCATTATTCAGGTAGCTTTGCTCCCTTTCTTGTGAAAACGAGATAAAACATAAGTCGGTGAATAGCGCAGCTTGGTAGCGCATCTGGTTTGGGACCAGAGGGTCGGGGGTTCGAATCCCTCTTCACCGACCACTATTAGAAAGCCCCGTCAGAAATGACGGGGCTTTTTTGCATCTAGAATTCTTAACTTTATATCCAATAAACCGTCATTCCATAGACCGAAGAATGAGGGAGTAGGGAATCTGTTAACGCTTGCCGTAAAGCAGAAGATTTCTCTATATCATTGGCCTTTCATCCGCTCGCAGACTCTTCCATTCTCGATCTTTCCTTTACTGCCTTCTCACCTTTCATGTCCTCATACTTAAGCATTCCACTTAACCATAGTGATCAAACTAGATAATATTAAAACTAGCTTATCGGACTAATTTATTTGTTTATTGCATTGGATAAAGTCTGCCATTTGGTCTAAACATAAATTAATGAACTAAATATATTATTAATCTTGGTTGTTTGTTTTTAATTTGTTAATCAAGCATGGTGGTGGTGGTTTGAATTTATATTCATATTCACTTATTGCTAAAAGTTGTATGAAATAGCCAAAAGTTTAGCTATAGCGGTGTTTTGTTGCTAATTATTATCAGGTTAGACCAACCGATCATCTAACCTAATTGCATATTTATTTTGATAAGCTGCTTGGTTTTTGTCCTAACTCAACTTTTTATCCTATGTTTGTTGCTTTTCTGTGAAATTTTTGCCAAATTGATGAGCTTATAAATTGCTAGAACGATATTCTGGTAAGAATGGATTCACTTTTCAGACAGGGCAGAAAGCTGCCGAAGCAGTAGAGGTCTGGTTAATGTCACTTTTAGAAGTTAAAAACCTTCGAATAGAGTACCCGTCGCGTCATGGTGTTCATGCCGCAGTTAAGTCGCTTTCTTTCAACATCGAACGTGGTGAAATTGTCGGTGTTGTTGGCGAATCCGGTGCAGGTAAATCAACAGTTGGTAACGCCGTTATCGATCTATTGAGTCCTCCTGGTCGTATCGCGAGTGGTGATGTCTATTTGGATGGCGAGCAAATCTCAGGATTAACGCCAGAACAAATGCGCACAGTGCGTGGTTCAAAAATTGGATTTATTTTCCAAGACCCAATGACGTCACTGAACCCTCTTTTCACCGTTGAGCAGCAATTAAAAGAGACCATTCATGCCAATATGAAGGTTTCAGATGAAGAAGCGTATCAACGCTCGCTTTCTTTAATGCAGCAGGTTGGTATCCCACAGCCTGAAAACCGACTCAAACAGTACCCTCACCAGTTCTCTGGTGGTATGCGTCAGCGTGTGGTTATCGCCATTGCACTTGCTGGCGAACCTGAACTTATTATTGCTGATGAGCCAACGACCGCTCTCGATGTATCAATTCAAGACCAAATTCTAAGCCTTATTCGCGAGTTGTGTATTAAGAACAACGTAGGTTGTATGTTGGTTACTCACGATATGGGTGTGGTTTCTAACGTTACGGACCGTGTTGCGGTGATGTATCGTGGTGACCTAGTCGAATTTGGTCCAACCGCTAAAGTACTGGGTGACCCTGACCATTCCTACACACGCAGTCTTATTTCGGCCGTTCCTCGTTCAGATATGAAGCTTGATCGCTTCCCATTGGTTTCTTACATCGAAGAAGCCCATGAAATGGAACCGCTGGATGTTAAAAACCACTGGCTTGGTCAAAGCCAAGATCACCGTGACTACACCGGTTCTCTGCTGAACGTTGAAAACGTAAACCTACGCTTTGTCACTAAAGACTCTTTGTTTGAAAGCCGCCGTGAATACGTGCAGGCATCGAACAACGTTAGCTTTGAAGTGTTTGAAGGTGAGACGTTTGGTTTAGTGGGTGAATCTGGTTCTGGTAAATCAACTATTGCACGTGTTATTGCCGGTCTTTATGCACCGAACTCAGGCAAAGTAACGTTTGAAGGTATCGACCTGACTTCATTGAAATCTGAGAAAGAGCGCCGTCCGCTGCGTCGTCAGATGCAGATGGTGTTCCAAAACCCATACACTTCAATGAATCCGCGTATGAAAATCTTCGATATCATCGCAGAACCTATTCGATTCCATAAACTGACCAACAGTGAAGTTGAAACGCGCACGATCGTAAATGATCTACTTGATCACGTTGGCTTGGGCAAAATGGCAGGCGTGAAATACCCTCACGAGTTTTCTGGTGGTCAGCGTCAGCGTATTTCGATTGCTCGCGCACTGGCGACTCGCCCTCGATTGCTTATTTGTGATGAACCGACGTCGGCCCTAGATGTATCGGTACAGGCACAAATCCTAAACTTGCTGAAAGACCTGCAAGATGAGTTAAATCTAACCATGCTATTTATCAGTCATGACCTACCGGTTATTCGTCAGATGTGTGACCGAGTGGGTGTGATGCAGATGGGTACGCTACTGGAAGTGGCCCCGACTGAACAGCTGTTTAACTCTCCTCAGCATGAATACAGTAAGCAACTGATTTCTCTAATGCCTGAATTTACGGGCTTAAGAGAGGAAATAAAAACGGCGTAAGTCGTAGATCTTTCCTGACACGCGCAGAGTCAGGTATTTAACAGACGCAAATACAACAACTAGGGATAGAAATCCCGCATAAGGAGTTATGCAATGAAAACCATGAAAAGCAAACTAGCAGTGGCTTTAATGGCAGCTGGCCTTAGCTTTGGCGCAGCGGCAGCAGATATTACCGTCGCTTATGATGCAGACCCAGTGTCACTTGACCCGCATGAGCAATTGTCTGGCGGTACACTGCAAATGTCTCACATGGTATTTGATCCGCTAATCCGTTTTAACCAAAAAATGGAATTTGAACCTCGCTTGGCTGAGTCTTGGGAGCGTCTTGATGGCGAAACAATGCAGTTTAATATTCGCCAAGGCGTTAAGTTCCACTCTGGTAATGCATTAACTGCAGATGACGTAGTGTGGACATTTGACCGTCTGAAAAGCTCTCCAGATTTCAAAGGCATCTTCGGCCCAATCGTATCTATTACCAAAACTGGCGATTACACAGTTGAAGTAAAAACAGACGGTGTTTACCCACTAGTAGAAAACGTAATGACTTACCTGTTCCCAATGGACAGCAAGTTCTACTCAGGTAAGACAGAAGATGGTAAAGACAAAGCTGAGCTAGTGAAGCACGGTAACTCTTACGCCTCAACGAACGTTTCTGGTACAGGTCCTTTCGTTATCACTCAACGTGAGCAAGGCGTTAAAGTAACGTTTGAGCGTTTCGCTGATTACTGGGACAACGGTTCTGAAGGTAACGTAGACAAGCTAACGCTAGTGCCAATCAAAGAAGACGCGACTCGTGTTGCAGCCCTTCTTTCTGGTGACGTAGACATGATTGCGCCTGTTGCACCAAACGACTACAAGCGTATTAAGAAAGCAGACAGTGTTGACCTATACACTATGCCTGGTACGCGCGTAATCACGTTCCAAATGAACCAAAACAGCAACCCTGCATTGAAAGATGTACGTGTTCGTCAGGCGATCACTTACGCAATCAACAATGAAGGTATTACTAAGAAAGTAATGAAGGGTGCAGCGACAGCCGCTGGTCAACAGAGCCCAGTAGGTTTCGTTGGTCACAACGCCGATCTTAAACCTCGCTACGATCTTAAGAAAGCGAAAGAGCTGATGAAAGAAGCGGGTTACGAGAACGGCTTTACGCTAACCATGATGGCGCCAAACAACCGTTACGTGAACGATGACAAGATTGCTCAAGCTTCTGCAGCAATGCTGTCTAAGATCGGCATCAAGGTTGATCTGAAGACAATGCCAAAAGCGCAATACTGGCCTGAGTTCGATAAGTGTGCGGCAGATATGCTAATGATCGGCTGGCACCCAGATACAGAGGATTCAGGTAACTTTACTGAGTTCCTAGCGATGACGCGTGATGCAGAAACAGGTAAAGGTCAGTACAACTGTGGCCATTACTCAAATGCTGAAGTTGATAAGCTGATTGTAGAAACGAACACAATGACGGATCTAGAAAAACGTAGTGCATCGCTGAAGAAAGTAGAAGAGATTCTATACAACGAAGCGGCATTCGTACCTCTACACTGGCAAGATCCATCATGGGCAGCGAAAGGTAACGTTGAGATTGGTCCAATCATCAACGGTATGAACTTCCCATACTTCGGTGACCTAGTGGTTAAATAACCCTAAGTGAACCAGACCAAGCGCTCGCAATACCGAGTGCTTGGTTGATTTTTGGTACTTAACTTTGTTTCAGTCGGGTTAAGTACCATTTTTAAGACTGAAATTCATGGAAAGTTTAAGGGGCAAGGAATGTTTTCGTTCTTGGTCAAGCGCCTGTTTCAGGCACTGATAGTGATGTTTGTGATCAGTCTAGTGGCGTTTGCCATTCAGGATAACTTAGGCGACCCGTTACGTGAGCTGGTTGGTCAATCGGTTTCAGAAGCCGAGCGTCAAGCACTGCGTGATGATCTAGGTCTGAATGATCCCTTCATTACAAAATACACTCGCTTTGTTGGCAATGCGCTACAAGGTGATTTAGGTACATCTTACTTCTTCAAGCGCCCTGCGGTTGAAGTGATTCTTGATAAATTAGTCGCAACGCTAGAGCTGGTGTTTGGTGCCACGCTGATCATTGTTTTCTGCTCGATTCCTCTTGGCGTCTACTCTGCGATTCATCCAAAAAGTTTCTTCACTAAGCTGGTCATGGCCGGCAGTAGTATCGGTATTTCAATTCCGGTTTTCTTAACGGCGATCATGCTGATGTATGTTTTCTCGATTGAGCTTGGCTGGCTGCCGTCTTATGGTCGAGGTGAAACCGCCAACATCTTTGGTTGGGAGTCTGGCTTCTTTACTCTTGATGGTCTTTCTCACTTAGTTCTGCCATGTATTGCACTGGCATCTATTATGCTGCCATTGTTTATTCGTCTAGTACGTTCTGAGATGCTAGAAGTGCTAAGCTCTGAATACATTAAATTTGGTAAAGCGAAAGGCCTAGCGCTGAATAAAATCTATTACCAACACGCTTTGAAAAACACCATGTTGCCAGTACTCACCGTAGGCGGTGTTCAGATTGGTACTATGGTGGCTTATACCATCCTGACTGAAACGGTTTTCCAATGGCCTGGGACAGGTTTCCTTTTCCTAGAAGCAATTAACCGTGTTGATACACCACTTATCACTGCTTACGTTATCTTCGTTGGCCTGATTTTCGTGGTCACTAACACCATTGTTGACTTGCTATACGGCATCATCAACCCGACCGTAAATCTAACTGGTAAAGGAGCGTAATCATGAGCCAAACAGCAGCTGTTCCTTCTCGTTGGGAGCGCTTTAAACAATCGGATTTCTTGTATTACTTCAAGCGCGATAAAGTCGCGATGGCAAGTTTTACTGTGTTCATGCTTTTCTTGGTGATGGCGTTAGCCGCACCAGTTCTCGCACCGTCAGACCCGTATGATCTCTCTTCGATTGATATTATGGATTCTGAGCTTCCCCCAATCTGGATGGAAGATGGTGATGAGCGATTCTTACTTGGTACCGATGAGCAGGGTCGTGACATTCTCTCAACGATCCTATACGGCTCACGTCTGTCGTTGACTATCGGTTTTCTTGCGGTGGGTCTTCAACTGGTGCTGGGTATTGTGATTGGTCTATCGGCTGGTTACTTCGGTGGCCGTATCGATAGCTTCCTGATGCGTTTTGCCGATGTACAGTTATCGTTCTCAACCATGATGGTAGCGATCATCGTTTCGGCTATCTTTAAAGCCAGCTTTGGCAGTGACTTTTACAGCCAGTATGCGGTTGTGATGCTGGTGGTGATCATCGGTGTTGCGGAATGGCCACAATATGCGCGTACTATTCGTGCCTCAGTATTGGCTGAAAAAAAGAAAGAGTATGTTGAAGCGGCGCGTGTGATGGGCTTTAAAGCACCACGTATTATGTTCCGTCACATCTTACCGAACTGTTTGTCACCAATTTTGGTTATCTCAACGGTTCAGGTGGCAAACGCCATCATGTCAGAAGCGGCACTTTCTTTCCTAGGTTTAGGTCTACCAGTAGACCAGCCATCGTTAGGTGCTCTGATCAGCATTGGTTTTAACTACATCTTCTCTGGCGCATGGTGGATTACCGCCTTCCCAGGCATTGTTCTGGTGACGCTAGTTCTTGTGATTAACCTATTGGGTGACTGGTTACGTGATGTATTTAACCCGAAAATCTACAAAGGGTGATCTAACCCTAAGATTTAATTAGTCTATTCTCACTACACTAAGAGCCGTAATTGATTACGGCTCTTTTTTTGCATTCACTTTTTCTCAACAGTGAATCAATAATAATGTCACTATGCTTATCTACAAGAAGAGCAGATTAAGGATGAAGTTAACAGGTATGGGTATCAAGATGGTGTTGAAACCAAAACAGTCTTATTTAAAGTTAGGTAGCCTGATTGGGCTATTGGCCTTACCAGTTCTTTCCACGCCCGTATTCGCAGAGGAATTTCTTTGTGATGCCACTCAAGCCTCAACCAATGAGCTGCCTGTTTTAGATAAAGCGTGTCCGATTGGCAAAGGGCTCTGGGGGAAGACTAAACCTCGTGGCAGTGAATCGACGTTTTGGATTCAGTGTGGCGTCTTCGGTCAGCCTTTATCTGTGGCGAAAGCAAAAAAGCTCTATCAACATATTTCCACTGATGTGTGGGCAAAGGCGGAAGGGAAAGCGAATCGATGCTTGATTGGCCCGTACACCGACTTTGCTCAAGCGAAACAAGATTTGGCGAACGTTAAGACAGAGCCTGGTTACAAAGAAGCCTTTATTCGTGAAGTGGTCAAAGGCGCTGTGTCACCTGCGCCAGTTAAACCAGTGGCTAAAAAGGTCTCTCGTACTTCGACTCAAGCGACGACCGTCATCCCTGCGCCAGTAAAATCACAGCCAACGCCTGTGGTGACTGCTACTGAATCGAAGAAAGCACAGCCGCAGCAGGAAATCACCATTCGCCTGTCGACCAGCGTGAGTGGGGTTGAGTATAACGTTCCTTACCTGATGTTTAGCGATGATCAGTTTTACATGGAACATTCTCTCCCATGGAACCGCATGAGTTATGAAGCGGCTTACAAAACCTGTTACCGTTTGGGTATGAAACTCGCGACCACTGAGCAGTGGCAAGCGTTGCTCGCGTCTGGGGAAATGGAGAAGAGCCAATGGCCAATGCATTTGCCGTATTGGGGCGCTGAGAAAGTGGGCATGTTTACCAGTGGTAAAACTAACCAGCTTAAAGGCAGCTCGTTACTCAATATAATGTGTGTGAAATAGTGAAAAGCAGGCGAGATAGCCTGCTTTTTTGTTACTGGGGTAGAGCGAGTCGAATAACAGCGGCGATAACGGTTAGCGCTCCGATACTGGCCAACCAAAGAAAGACAAACCAGCCCCATTGTCTCCATGTGCTTTTCATTAGTGATAGCCCTCACCATGCTTGAGCTTGCCTCTAAATACCCAGTAAGAGTACGCTGAGTACGCGATAATAAGTGGCAGTAAGATAGCTGCTCCCACGAGAAGAAACACCAAGCTTGAGTCAGGCGCAGCGGCCTCCGAGTACGTAAGTGCAAAAGGCACCAAGTAAGGGAAGGTACTGACGGCAAACCCGATGGCTGCGATGAGAAACAGCACAATTGAAAGTAGGTAGCTACGCAGGGCTAGACGATTGATTAACGCATCAAACAAGAACCAGATGCAGACTGAAGCGCAGATAGGAATAGCAACTAACAGCAGCGCATTAGGCAGTGTAAACCAACGTACTGCAATGAGTTCGTTTGCCATTGGTAACCAAAGACTGACGATCACTATGCACCCGACTAACAACATTCCCCACCGTCGTGCGATGCCATAATAGCGGCCAATGATATCTTCCGGTAATTTGATCAGTAGCCAGCACGACCCAAGCAGTACATAGGCGCACATCAAGGCGAATCCGCAAAAGAGGCTGAACGGTGTTAGCCAATCAAACCAACCGCCAGCATAAGAACGTCCTTCAACACTTATCCCTTGCAGTAAGGTGCCGAGCATGATGCCTTGCATCAAGGTTGCACTAAGGGAGCCAATGAAGAATGCACTGTCCCACAAAAAGATGCCTCGCTTGGTTCTAAAACGATACTCAAATGAGACCCCGCGGAGAATCAGTCCAAGCAGCATAATGATTAAAGGAGCGTAAAGGGCAGGCATCACGACCGCGTAGGCCAGCGGAAACACTGCAAATAAACCACCACCGCCGAGTACAAGCCAAGTTTCATTGCCATCCCAAACCGGCGCAATGCTGTTCATCATCAGGTCGCGTTCTTCCTTGCTGTGTGCGCTTGGAAATAAAATACCAATGCCCAAATCAAACCCATCCAGCACAACGTATATCAGGACAGCTAATCCGATAAGCCCATACCATATCAATGCGTAATCCATAGCTGACTCCTAAGTGAGATGATTCGAATGGGAAACCGGAGAGGTATCGGTTCCATCGGGTAGTCGGCTGTCTAGCGCTTCTTCATAGCGGGTCGGTGACTTACGCATCAATCGGATCAAGTAGAAGAAACCAGCACCAAAAATAATGAAGTAGACAATCACAAATGCCGCCAAGGAGACACTGACAGCGGCAGCATCAATTGGAGACGCAGAGTCGATGGTTTTGAGCAGGCCATACACAGTATAAGGCTGACGACCAACTTCGGTGGTTATCCATCCTGCTAGGACGGCAATGAATCCGGCTGGCCCAAAGGCGACACAAATACGGTGGAACCAAGGTGTGCCGTAGAGGGTTCGCTTTTTTCTCAGCCATAAACTGATCAACCCAATGAAAAACATGCCCACACCGATACCGATCATGACCCTAAAACTCCAAAATACGATAGACACGGGAGGGTGCTCATCCGCAGGAAACGCTTCAAGTCCTTTCACTTCGCCATCCCAAGAGTGGGTCAGTATCAGACTGCCCAGGTGTGGAATCTCGACTTTGTAATCGACTTGCTGAGTTTCCTCATTCGGGATACCAAACAGAATCAGAGGTGCGCCCTTATGAGATTGGAAGTGACCCTCCATTGCCGCAATTTTAGCGGGTTGGTGTTCCAGCGTATTGAGGCCATGAAAGTCGCCGGCAACGATTTGGATCGGGGTAACGATGGCAGCCATCCACATTGCCATCGAAAACATGGTGCGAGCGAGAGGATTGTGAGGGGCTTTGAGTAGGTGGTATGCACCAACCGCTGCCACAACGAATGCGGTTGTCAGGTAGGCCGCCAGCAACATGTGCACCAGTCTATATGGGAACGAAGGGTTGAACACAATCTCCCACCAGCTCTCTGGAATAAATTGCCCAAGTTCATTGATGGAGTAGCCAGCTGGCGTCTGCATCCAACTATTCACCGACAAAATCCAGAAAGCGGACAGAAAGGTGCCGAAGGCGACAATGCAGGTGGCAGCAAAGTGAAGCTTTTTGCCCACTCTATCCATACCAAATAGCATCACGCCCAGAAAACCAGCTTCTAGGAAAAAGGCGGTAAATACTTCGTAACCCATCAGTGGGCCGAGTATCGGGCCTGTTTTGTCGGCGAATACACTCCAATTGGTACCAAACTGATAACTGAGCACAATGCCGCTCACGACGCCCATCCCAAAGCTGATGGCAAATATCTTGATCCAATACTTATAGATTTGCAGGTACTTCTCTTTCCCTGTTTTGAGCCAAAGACCTTCCAATACGGCTAAATAGCTCGCCAGCCCAATCGTGAAAGCGGGAAAAATAATATGAAAAGAGACAGTGAATGCGAATTGAAACCTCGCGAGGTCGACAGCAAGTGTGTCCATAGTCTGCTCCGCTAAAGGGGTATAGATATGTTTACGGTGCTGACCGAGAAATGTTCAAAATATGAACACAAACTTGTTCTGTTCGGAAGGTGAACTCGTACGAATCAGTAGCTCAAGCAAAGAGAGGTGGTTGAGATGAGTTTAAAAAGAAGATTGGAACAATGGGAGCCACACTTTGAACCGGGAGGTAAATATCAGCGTTTTTATCCGTTATTTGAGGCCGCGGCGACGATAATATATACGCCCGGATTGGTGAACAAAGGGCACACTCATGTTCGCGATAGTGTCGACTTAAAGCGGATTATGATCATGGTTTGGTTAGCAACATTCCCAGCCATGTTTTGGGGCATGTACAACACAGGCCATCAAGCGGTCTCTGCGTTGCTCGTCACTTATTCTCAAGCGGATTTAGCTGCCTTAATTGAAGCAAGTTGGCGATTGAGTTGGGTGTTTGGCTCACCTCAGGCCATGACAGAAAGTGGCTGGGGACTACAGATGTTGCTCGGTGCCAGTTACTTTTTGCCTGTCTATGCCACCGTGTTCGTGGTTGGTGGTTTTTGGGAAGTGTTGTTTGCGATAGTCCGAAAGCATGAAGTGAATGAAGGCTTTTTTGTCAGCTCGGTGCTGTTCGCCCTAATACTCCCCCCGACCATTCCTTTGTGGCAAGCTGCACTCGGCATTACGTTTGGTATTGTGGTCGCGAAAGAAATCTTTGGTGGAACGGGGCGAAACTTCCTTAATCCTGCTTTAGCGGGTCGAGCTTTTCTCTACTTTGCGTATCCGAGCAATATGTCCGGAGGGGCGGTTTGGGTTGCAGCAGACGGGTATTCGGGAGCCACTCCATTGAGCCAATGGTATGGCGGCGGCAGCAATGAATTGATCAACAACATGACCGGTCAGCCTATTGGATGGCTTGATGCCTTTGTCGGTAATCTGCCTGGTTCTATGGGGGAAGTTTCAACCTTATTGATCATGCTTAGTGGTGTGCTGCTGATAGCGATGAGAATTGCATCTTGGCGAATTGTGGCCGGTGTTTTAATTGGTGTCGTGCTAACGTCCAGTTTACTGAACTGGATCGGATCTGAGAGTAACAGTATGTTCTCAATGCCTTTCTACTGGCACTTTGTTCTCGGAGGTTTGGCTTTCGGTGCCTTCTTTATGGCAACCGATCCGGTGTCTGCTGCCTTTACCAATAAAGGTAAGTGGGCGTATGGCCTGTTGATTGGGGTGATGACAGTAGGGATTCGAGTGCTCAATCCGGCGTATCCAGAGGGCATTATGTTAGCTATCTTATTTGCTAACTTATTTGCCCCACTGTTCGACTTCATTGTCAAAGATGCCAACATTAAGCGCCGACAACGCAGACTATCCCGATAAAGCTATTAGTCGTAAAAAGGCCAACCGGTTTCGGTTGGCCTTTTAATTTAGTGCCAGCATAAATCGATTTCCAAAGGTGGGGAGTTGCCATCGTCCTCTCCACACATTTCGTCGTAAGCATTATTGTGGACAAGCGTAGCGGAAGAGAAGTGTTCGTCGCGAAAGTGGTGTCTAGCTTGTTCTAGACTTTGAAACTTGAGTGGCTTTTTTTGCTCGTCTCGAATGAGATTTTTATGTTGATTTTCAACGTAGTAGGCAAGGTAAATGCCCCCTTCGAATGACTCAATAAGCAAATTCATAACTAGCTCCTTGGTGACAGTGTTGATGTTTGTTACGAAGGTTGCGAGGAGAAGTTCAATAGAAAATCAGAACAGAGTGGGTGAATACAGGTTGGGGTTGGGTTAGCCAAAAAACAAAAAGCCCCGCAGATGCGGGGCTTAGTAAAGCGATTCGCGTTGTGCTTAACGCATTGTCACAAACTCTTCTGAGCCAGTTGGGTGGATCGCTACCACAGAGTCGAAGTCTGCTTTGGTTGCGCCCATCTTCATTGCTACGCCGAAGCCTTGAATCATCTCATCAACCGTGAAGCCGATGCCGTGTAGGCCAACAACCGTCTCTTCTTCGCCCGCACACACTAGCTTCATCTTACATGGCTGACGGTGCTTAGTAACCGCTGTGTACATTGCCGTAAAGCCAGACGTGTAAACTTTCACGTTGTCTTTGCCGTATTTCTCTTCAGCTTCTTGAGTTGTTAGACCAATCGTACCGATCGGTGGGTGGCTAAATACAACAGTAGGAACTAGGTTGTAGTCCATTTTTGCATTCGTTTTGCCGTTGAATAGACGCTCAGAAAGTTGACGACCTGCTTTAACCGCAACAGGAGTCAGTTCGATACCGCCTTCCATGATGTCACCGACACAGTAGATGCCTTTCACGTTGGTTTCTTGGTATTCGTCTACCTTGATGTAACCACGGTCGTTAGTTGCCACACCTGTTGATGCAAGGTTGATTGCGTCTGTTGCAGGGTGACGGCCGATTGCCCAGATAAGTTGATCAACGTTTTGCGTGTTGCCGTTTTCTAGGTGAAGAGTCAGGCTGCCATCCGCTTCTTTCACGATCTCTTTTGGAATAGATTGCGTGTGTAGCTTAGGACCTTCAGCGTCCATAACTTCAACTAGCGTATCGATGATCATTGGGTCAAAGCTACGTAGTGGCGATTCTTTACGAACGAACAGGTGAGTTTCAGTACCTAGCGCGTTCAGTACACCTGCGATTTCAACTGCAATGTAACCTGCGCCGATAACCGCAACGCGTTTTGGTTGCTCGTTTAGCTCAAAGAAGCCGTTTGAGTCGATGCCGAACTCTGCGCCTGGAATGTTAGGAATGCTTGGACGACCACCCACAGCGATTAGGATATGGTCTGCCGTGTAGTGCTCGCCATTCACTTCAACCGTTTTCTCGTCAACGAACTTAGCAAAGCCTTTAATAACGTTTACTTTGTTGTTGCCTAGAACGCGATCGTAAGATTGGTGAATGCGGCCAATGTAAGCCTGACGACTCTCAACCAGCTTGCTCCAGTCAAAGCCTTTCACATCGACATCGAAGCCGTAGTCTTCTGCGTATAGGTTCATTGCGTCTGCAATTTGAGCACCATGCCACATAACTTTCTTAGGCACACAGCCCACGTTTACACACGTACCACCTAGGTCTTGAGCTTCGATTAGGGCTACTTTCGCGCCGTACATCGCCGCGCGGTTTGCTGATGCGATACCGCCTGAACCACCACCGATACAGATGTAATCAAAATGAGTCGCCATTACTTTCTCCAAGCTGTTTGAATTATTGAATGCTATGCAAAATTACATGGGGGCAGGGTGACGTAAACTCAATCTGCCCAGCATAGTGCTCCGTTGGCTCCTATCATAAATCGACTCCCTTCGATTTCCCAATGAGAAAAAGTGACAAAACTTATGACAAATAGCGATAAAACAGAGCACTTAGTTAAAAGGGAATTACTCCGGTACTATCCATTCGACTTTAAAGTGACCGGTTGCAGGAGCAATTGCTTCTTGCAGGAATGGAAGAATTTCTTTCATCTGGCTTTCTAGCTTCCACGGTGGGTTAATCACAATCATGCCTGATGCGGTCATTCCACGCTCGTTGGTGTCTGGTGATACGCCAAGTTCAATTTGAAGAATCTTACGAATCCCCAAGCCTTCTAGACCTTCGATCATGTCTTCAATGTCACAGCGGTTAACCACTGGATACCAAATCGCGTAAATGCCCGTTGCCCAGCGCTTGTGACTTTGGAAAATCGCATTCACTACATCACGGTACTCTTTTGCCAGTTCATAAGGAGGGTCAATCAGCACCAAGCCACGGCGTTCTTGTGGTGGCAAGCTCGCTTTCAGACGTTTAAAGCCATCTTCTTTGTAGATAGAGACCTGACGATCGCGGTGGAACTCTTGCTCAAGTAGCGGGTGATCGGCTGGGTGAAGCTCAGTTAGCACCATGCGGTCTTGCGGGCGTAACTGAGCACGAGCCACGCGTGGTGAGCCTGGGTAGTAACGCAGCGCATCACCATTGTTGAGCGTTTTAATCGACTCAAGGTAGCTTTGAATATCTTGTGGGATGTCAGCTTGCTCCCAAATACGAGCGATACCTTGCTTGTATTCGCCAGTTTTTTCTGACCATTCGTGAGTCAGGTCGTAACGGCCCACACCTGAGTGCGTATCGTGGTAGACAAATGGCTTATCTTTTTGCTTGAGCGAATCCAGAATAAGGCTTTGAACGATATGCTTAACCACATCGGCGTGGTTACCTGCGTGAAAACTATGGCGATAACTTAACAAAATGACTCTCTCGAAATGGTCTTACAACCATGATGACGTTAATACGAATAATTCGCTGATTATATACGCAGTGGCTGTGTGATGCTCGCCTTTAGCGACAACTTCGCTCGTGTTGGCTATTGAAAAATGCCTATCGCACCTATATTTAATCTTTAAGACGTTGAATATACTCAATAGACGAACCTGGAGTTCGCTTTCGACTACAAAAGGAATGATTTATGCCAAATCCACTTCTTAGCTTTACTGATTTGCCCCCGTTTTCACAGATTAAACCTGAGCACGTTAAGCCAGCAGTAGAGCAGGCGATTGCAGACTGCCGTTCTAAAATCGAGCAGGTGCTTGCTGGTGATATCTCCCCAACGTGGGACAGTGTGGTAGCACCAATCGAAGAGGTGGATGATCGCTTAAGTCGTATTTGGTCACCAGTGAGCCACATGAACTCGGTGGTCAACAGTGATGAATTGCGCGATGCATACGAAAGCTGCCTACCACTGCTGTCAGAGTACGGCACTTGGGTTGGCCAACATAAAGGTTTGTTTGATGCTTATAAGGCGATCAAGGCGAGCGATGAGTTTGCTCAGTTGACTCAAGCGCAGAAGAAAACCATTACTGATTCTCTACGTGACTTTGAACTGTCGGGCATTGGCTTGCCTGCGGATGAACAGCATCGCTATGGTGAAATCAGCAAGCGTATGTCAGAGCTAGGCTCTAAGTTCTCTAATAACGTACTTGATGCGACCATGGGTTGGAGCAAGCATGTGACGGATGAGAAAGAACTCGCAGGTATGCCAGAGTCGGCACTGGCGGCAGCAAAAGCGGCGGCAGAGTCGAAAGAGCTTGAAGGTTACCTACTGACACTCGATATCCCATCTTACTTACCAGTCATGACTTACTGTGATAACCAGGAACTGCGTAAAGAGCTGTACGAAGCGTACGTGACGCGTGCTTCTGATCGTGGCCCGAAAGCCGGTGAGTGGGATAACACAGAGATCATCAACGAACAGCTAAAACTGCGCTATGAGATTTCTCGTATGCTGGGTTTCAACACTTACAGTGAGAAGTCTTTAGCAACCAAGATGGCAGAGAATCCAGCTCAGGTACTGGGTTTCCTTAATGACCTTGCGACTAAAGCGAAACCTCAAGGTGAACGTGAGGTAGAAGAGCTGCGCCAATTTGCTAAAGCAGAGTTTGGCGTTGAAGCGCTTAACCTGTGGGATATCGCTTACTACAGCGAGAAGCAAAAGCAGCACCTATTCCAAATCTCAGATGAAGAGTTGCGTCCATACTTCCCAGAAGCGAAGGCGGTAAGCGGTCTATTCGAAGTGCTGAATCGCGTCTTCGGTATGACGGTTAAAGAGCGCGAAGGTGTCGATACTTGGCACGAGTCAGTACGCTTCTTTGACATTTTCGATGCCGATAACAACCTTCGTGGTAGCTTCTACCTAGATTTGTACGCTCGTGAACATAAACGTGGCGGCGCTTGGATGGATGAATGTCGAGTACGTCGTGTTAATGAATCTGGTGAACTGCAATCACCAGTAGCGTATCTAACCTGTAACTTTAACCGCCCAGTCGGTGACAAGCCTGCGCTGTTTACTCACGATGAAGTGGTAACGCTGTTCCACGAATTTGGTCACGGTATTCACCACATGCTGACTCAAGTTGAGTCGGGTGCGGTATCGGGTATCAACGGTGTGCCATGGGATGCGGTCGAGCTACCAAGTCAGTTCCTAGAAAACTGGTGTTGGGAAGAAGAGGCACTGGCGTTTATCTCGGGTCACTTTGAAACTGGTGAAGCACTACCAAAAGAGATGCTAGAAAAAATGCTGGCGGCGAAAAACTTCCAGTCAGCGATGTTTATTCTGCGTCAGCTTGAATTTGGTCTGTTTGATTTCACGCTACACACCGAGTTTGAACCTGAGGTTGGCCCTCGAGTGCTTGAGACGCTAGCGGAAGTGAAATCCAAAGTAGCAGTATTACCAAGCTTGGAGTGGAACAGATTCTCACACAGCTTTGGCCATATCTTTGCTGGTGGTTACAGCGCAGGGTATTACAGCTACCTATGGGCAGAAGTCTTGTCAGCAGATGCGTTCTCTCGCTTTGAAGAAGAAGGTATCTTTAATACCGAAACGGGTCAGAGCTTCCTAAACAACATCCTTGAGATGGGTGGCAGTGAAGAACCGATGGAGCTGTTCAAACGCTTCCGTGGCCGTGAACCACAAATCGATGCCTTGCTACGTCATTCAGGCATCAGTGCTTAATTCCTTTTTAGAGAAATAAACAAAACGCCCCTGACTTGATGAGTCAGGGGCGTTTTTTATTGATATGATAATCAGCGTAGCATGCAAGGAGGTAAAATGCTGAAACTAGGTAAGATGTTGATATTGAGCGTACTGCTAGGGGCGTCTGGTTGTGCGGAGCTAAAGCAAGCGGGGACTGATATTGGTCACGCGACTCGTGATGCTACAACGGCGATTGGTCATGCAACACGAGATGCGACTAAAGCAATAGGTCACGCCTCTCGTGATGCAGTTAACTCGGTCAACGATGATCTAAACAGCGATGGCTAGCGAGAAAACTTAGCTCTTAGCAGTTTATCGATGGAGAATGGTCCTGCCCCCCATACCACTACGATTAGGATCATCAGACCCCATAATTGGTGGTCAAAGAAGCCTTGCTCCCACAACACAGGGTAAGAGACCACAGCGATAATATTAAATACAAATAGGATCGCTGCCATTGGTCGGGTTAATAATCCTAGTGCTAAGAACACTGGCAGAATCAGCTCTGCGGCGGTACCCATATAAGCAGCTAACTGCCAAGGCAATACCGGCACTTGGTACTCATACTCAAACAAGAACAGTGTGCTATCCCAAGTCGATATCTTGGTTAATCCAGAATTGAAAAAGACCCAGGCAACCCAAAGCCGACAGAAAAGCAGCAGCAATGGAACAAATACAGATTGCGCTTTTTCAATCACGGCATCGTAGCTATTCAGACTATTTTTTATCAATTCAGACATTGTTTTTCCCCTTAGCGTGCGAGCGAAAACCCAGCAATCAAATTGCTTTCGACAAAGTAATTAAGATGTTCAAGTGCATGAGGCGGCGTTTCACCTAAGGTGCTACCAGAGTGTAGGTGTTGCAGTAACTCAAAGGCGCCATCATCGAGAGGCTGCATCCAAATCGTTCCCTGCTGAGAACAACAGATCACACCATGTTCCGCTTGGTCTAAATTCAATCCGTCAAAGTTATTGTTATCAATGGCTTTCTTAAGAGAAAACACGGCGTATTGAGATTGAAAAAAGTTCACACCGGGCTGCAAATGAAGATGTATAGAAGCTTGTTGTTCTGGCGCAATTTCCCCAAGTTTTGCCAGTGGTAGCAAAGAATCACACACAGAGATATTACCTTGCTGTTGCTGAGCCAAATCGATACACCATTCAAAACGAGCCACTTCACTGGCATAGGGTGCCGCTTCAACGACCGCTGGAAATTGCTCGATAGTATGTGAAAAATGCTCTCCGTATTTACTGACATCGCCAGCTTCTAACGGGTTAGTCAGTACATGCTGTCTTGCTAATTGAGCAAAACATTCTTCGCCGACCAGAGCCGAGACCATCGGATAGGTCGCTTCGAGCACCTCACTGAGGCTAACCACAAAGTTATTGCGATAGATCTGCATGCGTTCGTCGGCGCTGAAGGTATCACTCACAATGCCACATTCTTCGCCAGTGGCTTGATAATGAAGGGCTTTGGCGAATTGATGCTGTAACTTTGTCAAAGAAAGGTTCATGAAGCGATCCTCTCTTCGTTATTGGTCATTATTCCCTGCACACGCTGGTTAGCCTTGTCTGCTTCAGCAAGTAACACTTCGGGTGTTGGAATATCTAAATCCCATTCAATCAGAGTATGACGAGAACCATGTTGTTTTAGCCATTGTTCGTACAATTGCCAAACTTCGTCACTGACAGGTTGGCTGTGAGTATCAATCCAGATTTCGCCTTTTTCCAATTGCTTGATGGTAAAACCTGCCAAGTGAATTTCATCGACATGCTCTGCGGGGATCGCATCCAAATAGGTTTGCGAATCAAATCCATGATTGAAAGCCGAGACGTGAATGTTGTTTAAATCGAGTAGCAAGCGACAGTCAGTGTTGCGTTGAACTTCGGAGAGGAATTCCCATTCAGGAATGGTCGAATGAGCAAACTTCACATAGCTGGAAGGGTTCTCGATCAGGATTGGTCGCTGCAGGTAATCTTGCACCTCAATAACGTTGCGACAAAAAACGCCTAACGCTTCTTCGGTATAAGGCAGCGGCAGCAGGTCATTGAAATAGTGCCCGCCATTTTCACTCCAACTTAAATGATCGGAGACGAGAAAGGGTTTTATCTCATCAATTAAGCTTTTCAGTTGTTTGAGATGTGGTTGGCTTATTCGGCCAACACTGCCAAGCGACAAGCCAATACCATGGCAGCTAATTCGGTAATCATTGGCAATGTTTCTAAGGGTATGACGAGCAGCAGAGTGGGGCTGAAAGTAGTTCTCACTGTGGATTTCTAACCAAGAAAGCGCAGGCTGTTGGTGAGAAAAGTAATCCAAATGGGGTGTTCGCAACCCTACACCAATATGATTGTGATAGTTATGGTTTGTCACGGGCGAGTCCTTTGCGAGTCAGTAAAGATGAACGGCTTGTTGAGCCTGAGCCGTTCATCTTAGGTCGGTAGGTAAAGCGTTATGAAGATTGAGTGCTACCGCCAGCTAACTTGCCGCAAAGTCCTTTAGGAACGACGACGAAAGCATCACTTTGGTTATCTTCTTTTGCCGTGCCAGCACATGAGCTGGTTTTGGTTGCGCAGTCATTTTTGCCCGCTTTAGATACGCCGTAGCATTTTTCTTTTTCAGCCGCGACAGCAGGTGCCGCAGTCAGCATTGTGCCACCAAGAGCAAGTAGACCAGTAACAGCAGCAGTAACAGCAAGATTCGATTTTTTCATTGTAATTTCCTCAGACTTTATTCCTTGATTTATGTGGGCAAGTAATTGAAGTGGTGTCATTCATCAACTTGCTTAATTAAAAAGATAGAAAACGGCAGAGAAAACTTTCATAAAATGATTAATTTTTTATCAATAGATGAGAAATTAATATTTAAGGTGATGATTTTTAAGCGCTTAATGAAGGCAAATTTTTATGCTTTTTGTTCTGAAAAGCCGTCGCTGTTTAGGTTATAATCACTTTTCATGTATAGATAACCAGTAGCTGAGCCCACAATGGATCCTTCATTACTTCTCGATGGTCTGAATGACAAGCAGCGTGAAGCCGTTGCCGCCCCTTTAGAAAACTTACTTGTTCTTGCTGGAGCAGGAAGTGGTAAAACGCGCGTACTTGTACATCGCATCGCTTGGTTGATGTCGGTAGAGCAAGCTTCGCCATTCTCAATCATGTCAGTAACCTTCACTAACAAAGCGGCGGCAGAAATGCGTGGCCGTATTGAAGAGTTAATGATGGGCAGTGCTTCTGGGATGTGGAACGGCACTTTCCACGGTATCTGTCACCGCATTCTTCGTGCTCACTACCTTGATGCTCTGCTACCAGAAGATTTTCAGATTATCGATACCGATGATCAGGTTCGCCTATTGCGCCGCTTAATCAAAGCGCAAAACTTAGATGAAAAACAGTGGCCTGCGAAGCAAGTCGCGTGGTGGATCAATGGCAAAAAAGACGAAGGTTTACGCCCGAGTCATATCGATGCCTACGGTGACCCGATTACTAAGACTTACCTGCAACTTTACAGTGCGTATCAAGAAGCGTGTGACCGTGCTGGCTTAGTCGACTTTGCAGAAATATTGCTGCGTGCCCACGAGCTACTGCGTGACAAAAAACACATTCGTGAGCATTACCAAGCGCGCTTTAAACATATCTTGGTCGACGAATTCCAAGATACCAACAACATCCAATACGCCTGGCTACGCATGATGGCTGGCCCTGATTCACACGTGATGATTGTCGGTGATGATGACCAGTCAATTTATGGTTGGCGTGGGGCAAAAATCGAGAATATTGAGAAGTTTACCTTGGAGTTCCCAAGCGTGAATACGATTCGTTTGGAGCAGAACTACCGCTCGACCAAAACCATTCTGGAAGCGTCTAACACGCTCATTGCCAACAATACTGAACGTATGGGTAAAGAGCTATGGACCGATGGTGTTGAAGGCGAGCCGATCTCAGTTTACTCGGCCTACAACGAGCTTGATGAAGCGCGTTTTGCAGTGAATAAAATCAAAGAGTGGCAAGACAAAGGTGGTGCGTTGAATGATGCTGCGATGCTGTATCGAAATAACGCCCAGTCGCGTGTACTTGAAGAAGCGCTAATCCAAGCTGGTTTGCCTTATCGCATCTACGGCGGCATGCGATTCTTCGAACGCCAAGAGATCAAAGACGCATTGAGCTACCTGCGCTTAATGTCAAACCGCAATGATGATGCAGCCTTTGAACGTGTGGTGAATACACCAACCCGTGGTTTAGGTGATAAAACCCTAGAAACGATTCGTTTTGCCGCTCGTGACCAAGGCAGCACCATGTGGCAAGCAAGTATGTACTTACTTGAGAACCAAGTGCTGGCAGGTCGTGCAGCTGGCGCATTGAGCCGATTCATCGAGTTGGTTAATGCATTAGAAGACGACACAAATGAGCTGTCTCTGCACGAACAGACGGACCATGTAATCAAATACTCTGGCCTGTTCGCTATGTACGAACAAGAAAAAGGCGAGAAGTCGAAAGCACGTATTGAGAACTTGGAAGAATTGGTAACCGCAACGCGTCAGTTTGAAAAGCCAGAAGAGGCTGATGAAATGACGCTACTCACGGCATTCTTAACTCACGCAGCGCTAGAGGCTGGTGAAGGCCAAGCGGATGAGTTTGATGATGCGGTTCAGCTGATGACACTACACAGTGCAAAAGGTCTCGAATTCCCACTGGTATTTATGGTTGGTGTCGAAGAGGGGATGTTCCCAAGCCAGATGTCGGCAGAAGAAGCAGGACGTTTGGAAGAAGAGCGCCGACTTTGCTACGTGGGTATGACCCGTGCAATGGAAAAGCTCTATATTACTTATGCTGAAATGCGCCGTTTGTACGGTCAAGATAAGTACCACAAACCATCACGCTTTATTCGCGAACTGCCAGAGAAATGTTTGGATGAAGTGCGCATGAAAGCACAAGTAAGCCGCCCAACCAGCTCAGGCCGTTTTAGTCAAACTGTCGTGAAAGAAAGCTTTAATGAAACAGGCTTTAGCTTAGGCTCTCGCGTGATGCACCCTAAGTTCGGTGAAGGTACCATCATCAACTTTGAAGGCAGCGGTCCACAAAGCCGAGTTCAAGTCGCTTTTAATGGTGAAGGTATTAAGTGGTTAGTGACGGCTTACGCTAAGTTAGAAACCCTATAAATTTTCAGTCTCTATTGAGAGTGTTTTTATCAATAGAATTGGGCTTGCTGCAAGGCAACAAGTGAGTGAAGCCCCGGAGCATAGGGAACCTATGTGATGGGGTGAACAAGCGAAGTTAACGTAGCAGTGAGTTCAATTATGCAGATAAAAAGATAAAGAAAAACCCCGAGGGCGTGAGCCCGTCGGGGTTATAGTCTTACTCGCAGCAATCCGGCTACTATAGGTGCTCCATGCATCTAATCCTTGATAGTATGCTGATGTCCTTCAGCTCAATCCTTTACTCGCCATCCTAGCGGTGTCCGTATGACCTTATCCTGGTCTGCTAACAATCCTCGTTAGCTCACTTCGCTTGTTCCTTGAGCGGTGTCCTTTTCATCGTCCTGATGATAAGTCCTTTCCTCGTCCAGAGGTGTCCATTTCCCATCCTTAGTAGCAACCATCCTAGTTACTATTGCGTCCGTTCAATGTCCAGTTTGCTATCCGTGCCGACTACTCATCCTAAGTAACCGTATCTTCTTCCTGAAGATTACCTAATCCGTGGTAATTTCCTGTTCCGTGTCAGACTCCTTCCGACAGGGTTAATATTACGCTGATGCGGATTTAGAGCAATATGACGCAAACGTTTTTCTCAAGAGATAAGTGAGTAAAATCTATACATTGTCAATATAATCAAATGATTACGTTGATTTGTTTACATTTGTCTCAGCTAAAAGACTAGGATTACTTACTCGCTTGTGAGAGATCTCTTACAGGAGGCTGAGTCGATCAGAGCATTGAGGCTAGTGTGAAGGGGGAGGTCAAACGATGAGAAGGTGAGGGGGGCCGAAGTGAGTCATTCTGTAGAGCAGATAAAGAAAAACCCCGAGGGCCAAGGCCCATCGGGGTTATAGTCTTACTCGCAGCAATCCGGCTACTATAGGTGCTCCATGCATCTAATCCTTGATAGTATGCTGATGTCCTTCAGCTCAATCCTTTACTCGCCATCCTAGCGGTGTCCGTGTGACCCTATCCTGGTCTGCCAACAATCCTCGTTAGCTCACTTCGCTTGTTCCTTGAGCGGTGTCCTTTTCATCATCCTGATGATAAGTCCTTTCCTCGTCCAGAGGTGTCCATTTCCCATCCTTAGTAGCAACCATCCTAGTTACTATTGTGTCCGTTCAATGTCCAATTTGCTATCCGTGCCGACTACTCATCCTAAGTAACCGTATCTTCTTCCTGAAGATTACCTAATCCGTGGTAATTTCCTGTTCCGTGTCAGCATCCTTCCGACAAGGTTCATATTACTCTGATGCGGATTTAGAGCAACATGACGCAAACGTTTTTTTGCATAACAATTCGTACAAGAAACATACCAACACAATAAAAACAATGACTTACAGTTTGTTGTTTACATTTTTCTCAGCGAAAAAGCTATGATTACTCACTTGCTTGTGAGAGATCTCGCACAAGCAAGTGAGGTGATCGGCACTATTTGCCAATCGCAGCACCTTCACGTCGAGGATCGGCTGCCCCTTTTAATTGGTTATCTTCGATTAAAATGGCATGCAAACCTGAGTTCAGGTCTCGAACGTTGACCTTAAAGCCCATCGCTTCTAAGTCATCTTTGAATTGCTCAGCACTGGTACCTTGCTCTACGTCCAGTGTGCCAAAACGATTGAGAAGGTGTGGTTGATTAATGGCTTGTTGGATATCCATTCCCCACTGAGTATGGGCAATGATACTTTGTGCCACATAGCCAATGATACGGCTGCCACCTGGTGAACCAATAGCCATGTATGGCTCATCATCGTGCATGATGATGGTCGGGGCCATTGAGGAGCGAGGGCGTTTCCCCGGTTCTAGGCGGTTTGCGATCGGCTTGCCATCTTTGTGCGTTCTAAATGAAAAATCCGTCAGCTCATTATTGAGTAAGAAGCCGTTGGTCATCAGCCTAGAGCCAAAAACGTTCTCAATGGTAGTGGTGATGGAAACAACGTTACCTTGTTTATCGACAATGTTGAAATGACTAGTAGAAGGGAGCTCTATCGATTCATCTTGGCTTTGAGTCGCTGCATAGCTCCACGGAGGTGTGCCTGCTGAGACGGAATCCAGTGCTTTGCCCGGTTGGATTAGCTTGGCTCTTTGTTCTAGATAAGAAGGATCCAATAAACCTTGGGTTGGCATCGGCACAAAGTCCTCATCGGCCATGTACATACCACGATCAGCAAAAGCAAGGCGAGAGGCATCAGCGATCACTTGCCAAGAGCGAGCATCTTTCGGTCCCCATTTTTTTAGATCGAACGATTCTGTGATTGCTAAAATTTGCCCAACCGTGAGTGCGCCTGAGCTTGGCGGGCCCATGCCACAAATATCGTAGCTCTGATAAGCGGAACATACCGGCTCACGTTGCTTTATTTGGTAAGCATCGAAATCGACTTGCGCGAGAACGCCAGGATTACCCGGAGCATTTTGCACGGTCTGGATGATATCGCTGGCTATATCGCCTTGGTAGAACGCGTTTGCACCTTGCTTAGAGATTGCTTTTAGCGTGTTGGCGTAGTCGGGATTCTTTAGCACGGTACCAGCAGTTTTTGGTGAGCCATCAGCATTAAAGAAATACGCCTTGGTCGTTGGAAAGCGGCTAAGCTTCTCTGCGTCTTTCTCAATTAAAGTGGCAAGGCGAGGGCTGATCTCAAAGCCTTTCTCTGCCACTTTAATGACCGGCTCTAACAGCTTACTCCACTCTAAGTGGCCATACTTCTGATGCGTATCCCACATCAGTTTGACGGTACCAGGTGTTCCGACTGAGCGGCCACCCACCACGGCGTCATAAAACTTGAGCGGTTCACCGTTTTTATCTTGAAATAGGCGAGGTGTCGCATTGATTGGCGCTGTTTCTCGGCCGTCGTAGGTAGTGAGCTTGTCGTTCTCAGCATCCCAATAGACCAAGAAAGCACCGCCGCCAATTCCTGATGACTGCGGTTCGACAAGTCCGAGCATAAGTTGAGTCGTGACCATTGCATCAATGGCGTTACCGCCTTGAGCAAGAATGTCGGCACCCGCTTGGGTAGCGAGCGGGTTAGCGGCCGTGATCATCCAATCTTTGGCGGTGACCAATTGCTTTTGTTCTAAACCACTGCTGTACTCAGGGGCAACAGAATCGGCGGCTTGATTAGCGAAGGTTGAAGCTGACGTAAGCAGTAAGCTGGCGGTAAGGCATGTGACTTTCCACTGCATATTGTTCTCCTTATTGTTTATGCAACGACAAGAGTGGCAGTGGAAAGAGCCGAGGTCTAAGAGTTTTTGTTCAAAGTTTAACCTTGAATCAAACTTAATATCTCTTTAAGACTCAAAACTGAGCCGCAAGGGCAGTGGTGGATTGCCATAAAATACTCATACCAATGAAGCTAAACAGCAGACCACACAGCCCATCAATATAGACAGCAAGTGATTTGATTTTACGCTGCATACGTTGAGTCGATAATGCCCAAGCCAGAAATGAAAACCACAACAAAGACAAACTCCATAGAATAATCAGTGCGATGCCTTTACCGCTCAAAGACATAGTGGCAGGCACTAAGCTCGACATTAGGCTAACAAAGAACACCAAGGCTTTCGGGTTGAGAATGTTGGTCGCAAAGCCACGGGAGAAAGCTTGGCGTTTATTGCTCAATAACACACTGGTTTGTTCGCTTTCTTGCTCAGTCTTTGGTGATTGTTTTACTTTGGCCCAAGTACCTTTTAATGCTCCATAACCCAAGTAGAACAGGTAGCTTCCGCCTGCCAGTTGCAATAAGGCAAATAAGGTCGGTTGCTGGTGGACTAAATAGCTGACACCAGTGAGGCTTAATAATGAATGAAGCAAGATGCCGCAGGACAAACCGAGCGCAATATAAAGGCCAGTTTGGCGGCCGTAACGTGTGGCGTTTTGTACCACCAGAGCAAAATCTGGCCCTGGGCTCATCAGCGCAACAAAGTGGACAACGGCAAGAGTAGTTAGGATGGTTAATTCGTTCATAGCAGTCGTGATTAATGATGTATCACGCAATTGTGCCAGCAGCGCTAAGCAAAAGATTGTAAATAATCGACACTAGTTGATTTGAGATGGGCTGACGCCATACACCGCTTTAAACGCCTTGCTGAAATGCGCTTGATCGTAAAAGCCGAC
Source organism: Vibrio aquaticus (assembly GCF_003970385.1). Taxonomy (GTDB): domain Bacteria; phylum Pseudomonadota; class Gammaproteobacteria; order Enterobacterales; family Vibrionaceae; genus Vibrio; species Vibrio aquaticus. The sequence continues at coordinate 79,995 of NZ_RXZH01000010.1, forward strand.
TTGATGGGCGACCTCTGTCCCTTTCACGCCCGCTTTTAATAATTTCATCCCTTGCTCCATACGCAATCGGCTCAGCCATGCATACGGAGTTAATCCGATTTTGGCTTTGAAGTGGCGTTGAAACTGGGTTGGGCTCAGTTGGCACAGTTTAGAGAGTTGATCGAGTTTAACTGGCTGATCGAGGTTAGCCATCAAATACTCTTTTAATGTCGCGACGGACTGATTGCCAAGCGGCACGATACTTCTCTGCTCTTTTGCACCGTAGCGTTCGAACAGCTGGCTAAAACCCTCATAAGGCAGACAGTCTTGAGCAAGTTGGCTAAGGTTGCTGTTAGTTAGATTCTGGTGCAGCTGAGATAAGGTGTTGAAAACATGCGAGTCATCAATCACAAGTTGGTTAAAGCCTATGATATCGGAAGATCGTTTTGGATCGGAAAGATCGCTCAGCCATTGAGGATCGAGAGAAAAGACTTTTACTTTGTAGCCAGAGTCGAGCTTGGATTGGCCGTCGTGCATTTCATCCGGTGGCATTAATACCATCTGCCCCTGACCTGCATGATGTGACTCACCCTGATAATGGAATTTTTGTTCACCTTGGGTAATCAGGCCAATGTGAAAATCAAGATGATAGTGACGCTGAAAGGCAAACGTCTGGTAGTTTGCATCGATCAAACCTATCTCTTGATTGGGCACTGTTTGGTATTGAACCTTATCCATAGAAACAAAAAAGCTTGGTGAATATTTCACCAAGCTTAGCGTTAGTTATCTTGAATGTCTTGTAAAAAACGATCAGCTGTTGGCCAGCGCTTGCTTCGATTTCTTGTTGTTTCGTAAACCATCAAAGCTAAACACAACCAGTGCTCCCCAAATGAAAGCGAAGGTGATGGCTTTGTCTGTGGTAAATGCTTCACCGTAGACCAATACTGCGAGTAAGAACATCAAACTCGGGCCAATGTATTGGAAGAAACCTAAGGTCGACAGCTTTAAACGGGTTGCGGCACCGGTAAAGCAAAGCAGCGGCAGAGTGGTAATAACACCGGCCGAAATCAGTAAGATATTTAAACTTAAAGGGTTCTCTGTGAGCTGGGAGGTTGGCGTATCGGCGATCCACAGTAAATAAATAGCGGCAGCAGGCAACAGAACCAAGGTTTCGACAAATAAGCCGGTTTGCGCTTCTAGACTCACTTTTTTACGTAGTAGCCCATAAAAGCCGAAACTCATCGCCAGAGCAATAGCCACCGTCGGAATAGAGCCAAACACAAACAGTTGAACTAATACGCCACAAGCGGCAAGGGCAACCGCAAACCACTGTAGTTTACGTAGCCGCTCACCTAAGAAGAGCATGCCGAGTAAGACGTTTATCAGAGGGTTGATGTAATACCCCAAACTGGCATCGAGCATGTGATCCGCATTGACCGCCCAAATGAAGATCAGCCAGTTTGCACCTACTAACACGGCAGTCGTGACCAGATACAATAGTTTCTGCTTTGATTTGATGACATCGCGAACGTTACGCCAGCGTCGCCCAAAGTGCAGTAATGCCGCTAATAAGAAGAACGACCAAACCACACGGTGACTTAAGATCTCTAAAGGAGACACCTCACCTAAGGCTTTAAAATAGATAGGCGCAATGCCCCACATCGTATACGCACCAATGGCGAGAAAGACACCTTGCTTGGCTCTTTGCTGTTCTTCTGGAGTCATGGCTGTGTGCTCAAATGAAAATTTTACAAATTGAAACAAGCAGTATACGAATGACACTCAAAATCGCCTAACAATTTGCGGTTTTATTCACCTCTAAACCCCACTACAATGTGCCCCTTGCGTTTACACGCATTCGACCTGCATTCTTACTGAGATAATTCATGACCTCGACACTTTTAGCACAACAACCAATGGAAGAACTGCCGACGCCACAAAGCATTCTAGAAGATGTTTTTGGCTACCAGAGCTTTCGTGATGGGCAACAAGAGGTGATCGAGTTGGCGGTTGCAGGGAAAGATAGCCTAGTGATCATGCCAACCGGCGGTGGTAAGTCACTCTGTTACCAAATTCCTGCTCTGGCCCGTCATGGTTTAACCTTAGTGATCTCTCCTTTGATATCACTAATGAAGGACCAAGTTGATCAGTTAAAAGCCAATGGTGTGGCTGCGGAGTGTGTTAACTCAACCATGCCGCGTGAAGAGCTTATCTCGGTTTACAACCGCATGCATTCTGGTGCGCTTAAACTGGTGTACGTCTCACCAGAAAGAGTGTTAATGCGAGACTTCATTGAGCGTCTTGAAAGCCTGCCATTGTCGATGATTGCCGTTGATGAAGCGCACTGTATCTCGCAGTGGGGGCATGACTTTAGACCTGAATATGCTTCGCTTGGTCAGTTAAAGCAGTACTTCCCACATGTGCCTGTGATGGCGTTGACGGCAACGGCTGACGATGCAACGCGCAGCGATATCATGCAGCGCTTGCAGCTTAATGATCCGCATACGTATTTAGGCAGCTTCGATCGCCCGAACATTCGCTATACCTTGGTTGAGAAGCATAAGCCGATTTCACAAGTGGTACGTTTCCTTGAAAACCAACGGGGTAGCTGCGGCATCATCTACTGTGGTAGCCGTAAGAAAGTCGAGATGGTGACGGAGAAGCTGTGTAACAACGGCCTTCGTGCTGCCAGCTACCATGCCGGACTCGAAGCGGATGAACGCGCTTACGTGCAAGAAGCGTTTCAGCGTGATGATATCCAAATCGTTGTCGCGACAGTGGCGTTTGGCATGGGCATCAATAAACCCAACGTGCGTTTTGTGGTGCATTTTGATATCCCACGTAATATCGAGTCTTACTACCAAGAGACGGGTCGAGCAGGCCGAGATGGATTACCGGCTGAAGCGATGATGCTTTATGACCCAGCTGATATTAGTTGGCTTCGCCGTATGCTCGATGAAAAAGACGATGGGCCGCAAAAGCAGGTTGAAGCACACAAGCTCAATGCCATGAGTGCATTTGCTGAAGCGCAGACGTGTCGTCGTCAGGTACTGCTTAACTACTTTGGCGAATACCGAGAGAAGCCGTGTGGCAACTGCGATATTTGCCTAGATCCGCCCAAACATTTTGATGCGACCGAGCAAGCGCAAAAAGCGTTGTCTTGTGTTTATCGAGTGAACCAAAGTTTTGGTATGGGCTATGTGGTTGAAGTGCTGCGCGGTATGCAAAATATCCGTGTCAGAGAAAATGGTCACGACAAGCTTTCAACCTACGGCATTGGGCGTGAAAACAGTCATGATTATTGGGTGAGTGTGTTCCGTCAGTTGATCCATAAAGGCTTACTGTTCCAAAATATCACTCGTAACTCAACGTTGCAGTTGACCGAAGAAGCTCGTCCGTTATTGCGTGGAGAGATGTCATTAGAGCTTGCAGTACCAAGATTGGATGTCGCGGCTCGTGCAGCTAAATCTGATAAATTGTCGAGCAAAAATTACGATAAGAAGCTGTTTGCGAAACTGCGTAAGCTACGTAAATCCATTGCCGATGAAGATGGTCTGCCGCCATACGTAGTATTCAGTGACGCGACCCTAATTGATATGGCGGAAATCCTACCGACCTCTTACGGTGAAATGCTTGCGGTGAGTGGTGTAGGCCAACGTAAACTCGAGAAATACGCCGATCCATTCTTAGATTTAATTCAGGAGCACATTACCAATCATGGTTGATTCAGCACAAACGGAATTTGGACTGCTTGAGTATCAAGCAGAGGAGGGGCGCATTGTTATCCGAACGCCTCGCTTCGACTTTGATAGTTTCCCTGAATTGGCGCAACGCTTGATTACCTTGCTGTCAGCGACAGTGCATGAAAAGCAGTGGGATGCCGATATCCATTCATGGCTGGTGGATTTTGAAGGTTGCCAACTGTTCCTTAAATCAGAGCACTACAGTGAGAGCGTCTGGTTTGAAGCGTTAGCGACTGAAGACTCAAAAGAAGAACTCGATTTCTTAGCTTCCCTCTTCCAACGAGGTTTTTAAGTACAGAAAACGTACGTCAACGATTGCTTAATAACTCATGCTTGCGGCGGATATTGGTTAATGTATAATCGCTCGCCGCGATATTTGTCATACTTCAAATATCGTCATTATTTCATTTAACATTGTTGGTAAGGCAATTTCCGGTGGCTCGGAGAGTGTCGATTTGGGTTCCCTCACCCCCAAACCAAACTAAAAAGGTATCGCATGAGTAACTTTACCCCTGCGCAGCAGCGCAAAGCCCTTTTTCTATTAGTTCTATTCCACCTGATCATCATTGCATCTAGCAACTACTTGGTTCAGCTTCCTTTTACCGTATTCGGATTCCACACGACGTGGGGCGCATTTACGTTTCCATTTATCTTTTTAGCGACTGACCTGACAGTACGAGTTTTTGGTGCTCAGCTTGCTCGCCGAATCATTTTCTTGGTGATGTTACCTGCACTGGCGGTTTCCTACGGTTTATCGGTCCTCTTCTATGAGGGAGCATTCCAAGGCTTTAGCCAGTTAGGTGAGTTCAACTTGTTTGTCGCGCGTATCGCTATCGCGAGCTTTATGGCTTATCTATTAGGTCAGATTCTAGATGTGCATGTGTTTAACCGTCTGCGTCAGTTAAAGCAGTGGTGGGTAGCACCAACGTGCTCAACCTTATTTGGTAATGCGTTAGATACCATCGCGTTTTTTGCGATTGCGTTCTACCAAAGCCCAGATCCATTTATGGCTGAGCATTGGACAGAGATTGCGCTGGTGGACTATGGATTCAAATTGGTGATTAGCCTAGGTTTGTTTGTTCCTATGTATGGCGTGTTACTGAACTTCTTAGTTCGAAAGCTGACAGCCGTAAACCCCGATTTCAAAGTGGTTGGTGCGAATTCGTAACCGAAACAATAGAAAAGAAAAAGCCCGAGGACTGAGTCACTCGGGCTTTTTTTGTCTCTGACGTGTTGGTACTAATTAATACTCAATCACCGATAGCGGCCAACCAATATCACTTTGGCGGTTAGCTTCAATCTCTAGCTCTGCAGCTGTCAGTGGATTCGCTTGCAGCCACTCTGATTTGAGCGTTAACGTTAGCTTGTCATCGTTAGAGCTTAAGTTGATGACAGGTTCTAAGTCTGGATTACGGCGATGAGTTAGCAGTACCGCTAAACGCAGTAAACGAAGAACACGCTTGGCACTGGTGCCAGACAAAGCATGTTGCTCCGGCAAAGAGGTTAGCTGCTCACGGTAACGACGAGCCAGTTCACCCAACAGGTGCTTTTGCGCACGCGTATAGCCAGGCAAGTCTAAGTGCTGCAGCAAGTAAGCGCTGTGCTCCCCACCTTTCTTAAAGTCGATGGTTAAGCCAATTTCATGCAGCTTGGCCGCGGTTTCAAGTAAAACGCCACCTTGCTCTTCACTAATCCAATCATCCTGACACTCTGCAAGCAAGCGAGCCGCCATATTGGCGACTTGCTCTGCATAGATTGCATCAATCTGATAACGGCTTTGCACACTTGTAATGGTGCGAGTACGGATATCATCTTGCTTTAGTTCATCGACCATCTCGTAAACTAAGCCTTCACGCAGCGCGCCGCCGGCTAAGGTCATTGAATCAATTTCAAGCAGTTCGAAAATCGCAATCAGAATCGATAGGCCACTTGGGAACACCAAAGCGCGCTCAAGTGTTAGGCCTTCAATCTCGAGCTCTTCAAGATGCTCGGCACGCATAGCTTGTTTTTGTAGACGTTTAAGTTTGGCATGAGTAATGACCTCATCCATCCCTTGCGCCAACATAATTTCTTGCAGAGCCTGCACTGTGCCAGAAGCCCCAACACAAACATCCCAACCAATATCTGTATACTGCTCTAGAATTGGCTGGAGTGTTTCTTTCGCTGCTTGGATCGCGTTATTGAAGTTAGTTACGGTAAGTTGGCGATCTTTAAAGTGACGCTCAAGCCATGTTACACAGCCCATTTTCAGACTGGTTAATGCTTTTGCTTCGAACCCTTCACCGATAATCAACTCAGTGCTCGCACCACCAATATCCACCACTAAACGGCGGCCGCTGCCACCTGAAGTATGTGCGACGCCTTTATATATAGTGGCGGCTTCTTCCTCACCATCAATCACTTCAATATTGTGACCAAGAAGTTGGTTCGCTTTCTTAAGGAAAATATCCACATTGGTGGCAGTACGCAGCGTTGCGGTGCCGACAATACGAATATTTTCAGTCGGAATATCTTGTAGCCGTTCAGCAAACAGACTCAAACAATCCCATCCGCGCTGCATGGCTTCGTGGCTTAGCGCATTGTTTTCGTCTAAACCAGCGGCAAGACGTACTTTGCGTTTAATCTTAGCCATGGTCTGAATGCTGCCATCAATGTGACGCACAACGAGCATGTGAAAACTGTTCGACCCGAGATCGATGGCGGCGTATAGCGGAGATGAAACTGCTTGGCTCATAGACGACTTAAGAATCCTTTTGTTGACGTGGACGAGAGCGATGGTTCGAACGGCGATTGCCAGAGCGTGAACCGCCAGTATTAGTGCGGCGCTGCTGCTGTGGACGGTTTGAACGCATACGAATTGGTGCAGGTAGCTCTTCGATCAGTGCACTTGGATCGTAGTCAGAAACCGGAATCGAGTGTTCGATGTACTCTTCAATCGGTGGCAGGTTAATGGCGTAGTCTTCACACGCGAAGCTGATTGAATGACCACTTGCGCCAGCACGACCAGTACGACCAATGCGGTGAACGTAGTCTTCACAGTCATCAGGTAGATCAAAGTTGAACACGTGTGTTACTTGAGGAATATGAAGGCCACGAGCCGCAACATCGGTTGCTACTAATAGATCAACATCGCCTTTGGTAAATTGCTCTAGGATACGCTCACGTTTTTTCTGTGGAACGTCACCTGTTAGTAGACCAACACGGTGACCATCAGCTGCAAGGTGTCCCCAAACCGATTCACACTTGTGTTTGGTGTTGGCGAAAATGATCGCGCGATCTGGCCACTCTTCTTCAATCAGAGTTTGAAGCAGTGCCATCTTATGTTCATTGGATGGATAGAACAGCTCTTCTTGAATGCGGTGACCTGTTTTTACTTCTGGCTCAACGACAACATGCTCAGGATTGTGCATGTGCTCGAACGCAAGTTCTTGTACACGGTAAGACAGTGTTGCTGAGAACAGCATGTTCAAACGCTCTTTTGGTTCAGGCATACGGCGGAACAAAAAGCGAATGTCTTTAATAAAGCCGAGATCGAACATACGGTCTGCTTCATCAAGAACGACAGCTTGGATGTGATTAAGATTAAACACACGCTGCTTATAGAAATCGATAATACGACCAGTCGTACCAATCAGTACATCTACGCCTTCTTCTAGCTTCGCCAGCTGCTTATCGTAGCTTTCGCCACCGTAAGCAAGTGCCGCTTTAATACCAGTGCTTGCGATAAGAGGTTCAGCATCGTTATAGATCTGAATCGCCAGTTCGCGAGTTGGTGCCATAATAATAGCGCGAGGCTGATTTGGCTTACGACCTTCATGTTCTGAAGTCGTCAGTAAGTGGTTAAAAGTAGCAGTCAGGAAAGCTAATGTCTTACCTGTACCCGTTTGGGCTTGTCCTGCGATGTCTTGGCCGGTGAGCAGTACCGGCAACGCCAAAGCTTGAATAGGGGTACAAAACTCGAACCCTTTTTTCTCCAAACCTTCAGTGATTTGAGGGTGTAAACCCAAATCGGCGAACTTTTGCTCTGTGATGTGCGTCTTTTTCATTGCTATAGAATATCAGCTTAAGCTTGCAATACGAAAGTAAATACATTCCAATAGGGCATCTAAATACTGGTTATCATCCAACCAGTTCCGAAAAAACACATTGGAGTGGAAGATGAGTGATAAGATTTTGCAGCTAACAGACGACGGTTTTGATGCCGATGTAATTAATGCTGCAGGCCCAGTTCTTGTTGATTTTTGGGCAGAATGGTGTGGTCCTTGTAAGATGATTGCACCGATTTTGGACGAAATCGCAGACGAGTACGAAGGCAAACTCACTATCGGTAAACTGAATATCGACCAAAACGCAGGTACTCCACCTAAGTTTGGTATCCGTGGTATCCCAACACTATTGCTATTTAAAGATGGCAGTGTGGCAGCAACGAAAGTAGGCGCATTGTCTAAAACTCAGCTAAAAGAGTTCCTAGACGCTAACCTATAATTGCTAGATAAGACCGTGCACATACTGCACGGTTTTGTTTTTTGAATACCAACAAAATCTAGACTAGGCTACTATTTAGTGCTAGTTTATCGCACGTTAAATAAACAAGTTCTCTTCTTGGTCGATCCTGAGACCAAATCCTTCTTAAACTAGAAAATAGATCCTTATTTTGACTAAACAAGCATCAACCACCATGAACCTCACTGAACTTAAGAACAGACCTGTGTCTGACCTTGTTAAACTTGGCGAAAGCCTAGGCTTAGAAAACCTAGCTCGTCTAAGAAAGCAAGACATTATCTTTGCGATCCTTAAAGCGCATGCTAAGAGTGGCGAAGATATCTTTGGTGATGGTGTTCTAGAAATTTTGCAAGACGGCTTTGGTTTCCTGCGCAGCGCAGACAGTTCATACCTTGCAGGTCCAGATGATATCTACGTTTCGCCAAGTCAGATTCGTCGATTCAACCTGCGCACAGGTGACTCAATCGCTGGTAAAATTCGTCCACCAAAAGATGGCGAACGTTACTTTGCATTGTTGAAAGTTAACACGGTTAACCACGACAAGCCTGATAACGCACGTAATAAAATCCTGTTTGAAAACCTTACCCCTCTACATGCTAACGAACGCATGGTTATGGAGCGCGGTAATGGTGCGACAGAAGATATCACAGCACGTATCCTTGACCTGGCTTCACCAATTGGTAAAGGTCAGCGTGGTCTGATTGTTGCTCCGCCTAAAGCGGGTAAGACAATGCTTCTGCAAAACATAGCTCAAAGCATTGCTCACAACCACCCTGAGTGTGAGCTGATGGTACTTCTTATCGACGAACGTCCAGAAGAAGTAACAGAGATGCAACGCCTAGTAAAAGGTGAAGTGATTGCTTCTACGTTTGATGAACCAGCGTCTCGTCACGTACAAGTTGCTGAAATGGTAATCGAGAAAGCAAAACGCCTTGTTGAACACAAGAAAGACGTGGTCATCCTGCTTGACTCTATTACTCGTCTAGCACGTGCATACAACACGGTTGTTCCTTCATCAGGTAAAGTTCTTACTGGTGGTGTGGATGCAAACGCACTGCATCGTCCTAAGCGTTTCTTCGGTGCTGCACGTAACGTAGAAGAAGGCGGCAGCCTAACTATCCTAGCAACGGCACTAGTAGATACAGGTTCTAAGATGGACGAAGTTATCTACGAAGAGTTCAAGGGTACAGGTAACATGGAAATCCACCTAAACCGTAAGATTGCGGAGAAACGTGTATTCCCAGCTATCGACTTTAACCGCAGCGGTACTCGTCGTGAAGAGCTTCTAACGAAGAACGAAGAGCTACAGAAGATGTGGATTCTGCGTAAGATTGTTCACCCAATGGGCGAAATCGATGCGATGGAGTTCCTGATTGATAAGCTAGCAATGACGAAGACTAACGATGAATTCTTCGATGCGATGCGTCGTCAGTAAGCATTAAAAATTGAAAAAACGCCACCGCTTAGCCGGTGGCGTTTTTGTTTGCATTCTCTAGTGATAACAAGCACAATGGAATCAAATGTTACAAGGAGGTTAACATGCAACAAGGAATGTTGTCGTCAGTACTCCTATCCGCCACGCTACTAATGGGTGTACCTGCCGTAACGGCGACAGAAATGCCGCCACAACGAGTAGAACAATGGCTTCAAGAACCACAAGTTCACGACAAAGTCGCTGAGCTGCTTCAGTTTGTGGTTGAAGATGATATTGATGGGCTCAACTTTGCGCTTCAGCGTCTTTCATTGCCTGTTCAAGAAGTCTCTCGTTATCTACTACTCAAAAAGCTCGAAGACCAGAATCTTATCCTGACACCTAAGATGGCGCTGTTTGTCGAACAACAAAAGTCCATGGTTCCGACTTATCAGGTATTAGAAAGAGGCGACGGCTACGAGTTTTCTGTTCCTGCCTTTAATTACCCAGCTATTGCACATCGTCTCCTTAAACAGTGGCAACAAGACCAGTCGACACTCGCATTTGTCCTTGAAGCAGAACGAGGCGAGCTTATTTTAAAAGAGTGGTTATCGGGCAGCGAGTATCAAGTCCAAGCCCGTGAAGCCTTGCTGATTAGAGAGCTAGATAGCTTATCGCCAGAAGCGGTTAAGATGATGTCTGATCAACTCACCCAAGAAGCGGTGACGAGTTGGTTACCGTCATCGGAAGTGATGGTTCGCCTTTCTCAAGTGAGTGAGAGTGCAGAAGTATACAAACTGCTATGGCTAATGAAATCAGATTACCACAGTGAAAATGAATTAGTTCGCTTAGCCACGGTGGGCGATGAGTTTGCTGTCACACAGATCATGCAAGCTTCAAGCAATCCAAGCCTTAAGGAATTAGCGATTTCTGAGCTGACCAAAGTTAGGCCGATGTCTTCTCAAGTGAGAGAGTTCTTGATTGCTAAAATGGCGATTTCCGAAGACGCAAGGTTCATTGCAGGAGAGCTGGCTCGCCAAGGCTACTCATCGTGGCTTGAAGAGTTGGCTAGCAGTAACCAAAAGGTGAACAGCCGAGCGATTTTGAGTGTATTGAGTCAGTAATCTATAGAGATATAACCACAACAAAAAGAGGGATCGGTCGATTCCTCTTTTTTGCTATACTGCCTGCAGATTAACCAGCCCACAAATAGGCCTATGAGTTTTAAGGACTTACGCGATTTTATCGCTCATCTAGAAAAAGAAGGGAAGCTTAAACGCATTTCTCACCCTGTTGACCCTGATTATGAAATGACAGAAATCAGTGACCGAACGCTGAGAGCGGGTGGTCCAGCACTGTTGTTTGAAAACCCCATCGGTTATGACGTTCCAGTATTGACCAATCTATTCGGCACACCAGAGCGTGTGGCGATTGGTATGGGGCGACAAGATGTCAAAGAGCTTCGTGAAGTAGGTAAATTACTCGCTTACCTAAAAGAGCCAGAGCCGCCAAAAGGGTTTAAAGATGCGCTAGATAAACTTCCAGTCTTTAAGCAAGTCCTAAACATGCCTGCGAAAAGGCTACGTAAAGCGCCTTGCCAAGAAGTGGTTTGGCAGGGGGACGATGTCGACCTTGATAAAATTCCGGTGATGAGTTGCTGGTCTGGTGATGTTGCTCCGCTACTAACGTGGGGTTTAACCGTCACCAAAGGCCCAAACAAAAAGCGCCAAAACCTAGGTATCTATCGCCAACAAAAAATTGGCAAAAACAAAATCATCATGCGTTGGTTAGCGCACCGTGGCGGAGCGCTTGATCTCCGTGACTGGATGGAAACGAATCCTGGTAAACCATTCCCCGTTTCTGTCGCCTTTGGTGCCGATCCTGCCACCATTCTTGGCGCGGTGACGCCTGTGCCTGACACCTTATCTGAATATGCTTTTGCAGGTTTACTGCGTGGTAGTAAAACGGAAGTGGTTAAATCGGTCAGCAATGAACTCGAAGTGCCGGCCAGTGCTGAAATTGTCATGGAAGGGTACATCGATCCGAACGAATTTGCCGATGAAGGGCCTTATGGTGACCATACGGGTTACTACAATGAGAAAGAAAAGCATCATGTGTTTACCATTACTCATATCACTATGCGTAAAGACCCTATCTATCACAGCACCTACACAGGCCGTCCGCCAGATGAGCCAGCAGTATTGGGTGTTGCGCTGAATGAAGTATTCGTCCCTATTCTGCAAAAGCAGTTCCCCGAAATAGAAGATTTCTATCTGCCACCAGAAGGGTGCTCGTATCGAATGGCCGTAGTGACAATGAAGAAGCAATACCCAGGTCACGCTAAGCGTGTAATGATGGGAGTGTGGTCTTTCTTGCGCCAGTTCATGTATACCAAGTTTGTGATTGTGTGTGATGAAAAGGTCGATGCGCGTAATTGGGATGATGTCGTCAAAGCGATGACAGATAATATGGAACCCGTTCGAGACACGCTATTTATTAACAATACGCCGATTGATTCGCTCGACTTTGCTTCTCCAGTGGTGGGCTTAGGTTCTAAGATGGGTCTAGACGCTACAATAAAGTGGGATGCTGAATTGGTTGGTTCTCAAGATGCAGCGACATCTTCTCCTCAAATAGAAGAGGGAGAACTGAACGCATTCATTGAAAGTCACCCAGAAGTAAATGATATCTATATCCCACCGACAGCGAGCAATAACAGCTTTGCGATCGTGACCATGAACAAAGAGCACGCTGGACAATCTCAGCAATTAGCTGAAAAAGTCGAACAGTTCCTTGTTGAACATGGGGAGCCTAAGTTTGTGGTGCTTTGTGATGACGATGTTAATGCCCGAGATTGGAATGACATTATCTGGGCGATCACAACTCGAATGGATCCAGAGCGAGATACCAAGCAAGTTCTCGCGAGTAACAGCCAATCATCTCGCCTAATTCTTGATGCAACGAATAAGATTGAGGGTGAAGAAGTAGAGCGTGAGTGGGGTACCCCAATTGAGAAAGATCCTCAATTGGTCGCGAAAATCGATGCGTTCTGGGATAAGTTGGGTATCCTATGAGCAATACCGTCATCTTGCACCCGGCTAATATAGAGTTTGAGGTGCAAGAAGGACAAACGGTGCTGGAAGCTGCGCTCAACAATAATATTAGCTTTCCTCACCGTTGCCAGGTTGGTGCGTGTGCAGCCTGTTTATGTCGTAAACTAGAAGGGGAAGTCTCATATCACCTTGAGCCAATGCTGACGGAAAAAGAGCAGCAACAAGGATGGATATTTGCTTGCCAAGCCTTCGCAGAAAGTAAATTAGTGCTTACTTTGGAAGAGTAAGTAAGAGGAAACCATGACTATTCAATGTAAAGTAAAGTCCATTCAGCCGTTGGCTTGCAATACTTACCAAATCTTATTACACCCAGAGAGCCCAGTTGACTTTAAAGCGGGTCAATATCTAATGGTGGTAATGGGAGAGAAAGACAAACGCCCATTTTCGATCGCAAGTAGCCCTTGTCGCCATGAAGGTGAACTTGAACTTCATATTGGTGCGGCTGAGCAAAACGCTTATGCTCTAGAAGTAGTAGAAGCAATGAAAGCAGCGCTAGAGAACGGCGGCGATATTACGATTGATGCACCGCACGGTGATGCTTGGGTAAAAGAAGAGAGTGAACGCTCTCTACTACTTATTGCTGGTGGTACAGGCTTTAGTTATGTTCGGTCGATCTTGGATCATTGCGTTGCTCAAAACATAGAGAACCCGATTTATCTATATTGGGGTGGCCGTGATGAGTGTCAGTTGTACGCAAAAGAAGAGCTCGAGCAAATCGCAGCAGCAAATTCAAATGTTCACTTTGTGCCAGTAGTAGAAGACGCACCTGCAGAGTGGGCGGGTAAAGTTGGTAATGTACTTCAAGCGGTAGAACAAGATTTCGATTCATTAGCGGAATACGATATCTATATTGCAGGCCGTTTTGAAATGGCAGGTGCCGCGAGAGAACAATTTACTCTCAATAAACAGGCTCAAGCAGAAAGAATGTTTGCTGATGCTTACGCATTTATTTAAAAGCGGTGTTATTTGGTGAAAAAGGGAGCGTTTAGCTCCCTTTTTGTTAGCTTTTGAATATAAATTCATCGAACGCTCATTTTTTTCATTTTTTTTAGAAAAAGGGGTTGCGCTTAACTCTGAACTCCCTATAATGCGCATCCACTGACACGGCAGACGCCACAAGGCTTCAGCGACGAGTCGGTAGGATGAATAAGACAATTTAGCCTCTTAACTTCTTCAAAAAAGAAATTGAGAAAAACTTCAAAAAAGTGTTTGACACTGAAGTCCAAATCGCTAAAATGCACGTCCACTTTGAGAGAAAGCGCTAATGCTTACTTCTTAAAGAAAAGCTCTTTAACAATATAAACCTATCAATCTGTGTGGGCACTCGTTGATGATAATCCAACGCTTATTTCGATAAGCACAAAGATTTCAATGAACTGAGTGACCAATACRAATAACTTCGGTTATTTGGCACAGTCAATTCATTATCGTTCTGTTGGAACGATAATAGCTTTAAAATTACATTAGTAGTTTTGAAGTCAGTATTCATTGAGTCAGTCCTTAGGGACATCAAAATCTTAAATTGAAGAGTTTGATCATG
>NZ_RXZH01000086.1 GCF_003970385.1 Vibrio aquaticus
GGACTCAATTTTGAATAGTCACTTAAAGTGACATTCCCAAGAACACTTGAATGTGTTGTATTGGTGTTTGTCTATAAAGACAAACATTGAGAACTTTACAATCAACAATAMATTGTTGATTTGTCAGCTTTCCAAATTGTTAAAGAGCTAATCACTTCCGAAGAAGTMACCATTTTTAAAAGCACTTAATAAAGTACGCTTAAAGATGGTATCCCGTAGGGGAGTCGAACCCCTGTTACCGCCGTGAAAGGGCGGTGTCCTAGGCCTCTAGACGAACGGGACACTATAGGTGGTGGAGCTAATCGGGATCGAACCGATGACCTCTTCGCTGCCAGCGAAGCGCTCTCCCAGCTGAGCTATAGCCCCATCAAAGCTCTAAATAAGACATATCAATCTGTGTGGACACTCATCGTGACGCATTTGTCTTCACTTTTAAAAAGTGAAAGCAAACTGTCCATCGTATAAGGAGGTGATCCAGCCCCAGGTTCCCCTAGGGCTACCTTGTTACGACTTCACCCCAGTCATGAACCACAAAGTGGTAAGCGTTCTCCCGAAGGTTAAACTACCTACTTCTTTTGCAGCCCACTCCCATGGTGTGACGGG
>NZ_RXZH01000087.1 GCF_003970385.1 Vibrio aquaticus
ACCGGAGGATTTACGGGAACCGGCGGCAAATATGAGCCAGCGGGGATTGTTCACCGTGGTGAGTTTGTCTTCACGAAGGAGGCAACCAGCCGGATTGGCGTGGGGAATCTTTACCGGCTGATGCGCGGCTATGCCACCGGCGGTTATGTCGGTACACCGGGCAGCATGGCAGACAGCCGGTCGCAGGCGTCCGGGACGTTTGAGCAGAATAACCATGTGGTGATTAACAACGACGGCACGAACGGGCAGATAGGTCCGGCTGCTCTGAAGGCGGTGTATGACATGGCCCGCAAGGGTGCCCGTGATGAAATTCAGACACAGATGCGTGATGGTGGCCTGTTCTCCGGAGGTGGACGATGAAGACCTTCCGCTGGAAAGTGAAACCCGGTATGGATGTGGCTTCGGTCCCTTCTGTAAGAAAGGTGCGCTTTGGTGATGGCTATTCTCAGCGAGCGCCTGCCGGGCTGAATGCCAACCTGAAAACGTACAGCGTGACGCTTTCTGTCCCCCGTGAGGAGGCCACGGTACTGGAGTCGTTTCTGGAAGAGCACGGGGGCTGGAAATCCTTTCTGTGGACGCCGCCTTATGAGTGGCGGCAG
>NZ_RXZH01000089.1 GCF_003970385.1 Vibrio aquaticus
ACGGCGGAACCCTCGACCAGGACGATGAATGGGCGATGAAAATCTATCGGGTTCGAGGAATGGTCGACCAGGGGTTGAAATCGTCGACCAGGTCCGAGACTTCATCGACCGTGTCCGAGGAGTGGTCGACCAGGAGTTGAAATCRTCGACCGGGACCGAGAATTCGTCGACCAGGACGGCGGAAYSCTCGACCAGGACGATGAATGGGCGATGAAAATCTATCGGGTTMGAGGAATGGTCGACCAGAAGTTGRAATSGTCGACCGGGTCCGAGWATTCGTCGACCAGGMCGAGGAGTGGTCGAGGATTTGTCGACCAGGAGTTGAAATCGTCGACCGGGWCCGAGAATTCGTCGACCAGGACGGCGGAACCCTCGACCAGGACGATGAATGGGCGATGAAAATCTATCGGGTTCGAGGAATGGTCGACCAGAAGTTGA
>NZ_RXZH01000090.1 GCF_003970385.1 Vibrio aquaticus
ATTCAGAACACTACACAAATCTTTCCACGCTAAATCATAACGTCCGGTTTCTTCCGTGTCAGCACCGGGGCGTTGGCATAATGCAATACGTGTACGCGCTAAACCCTGTGTGCATCGTTTTAATTATTCCCGGACACTCCCGCAGAGAAGTTCCCCGTCAGGGCTGTGGACATAGTTAATCCGGGAATACAATGACGATTCATCGCACCTGACATACATTAATAAATATTAACAATATGAAATTTCAACTCATTGTTTAGGGTTTGTTTAATTTTCTAMACATACGATTCTGCGAACTTCAAAAAGCATCGGGAATAACACCATRAAAAAAATGCTACTCGCTACTRCGCTGGCCCTGCTTATTACAGGATGTGCTCAACAGACGTTTACTGTTCAAAACAAACCGGCAGCAGTAGCACCAAAGGAAACCATCACCCATCATTTCTTCGTTTCTGGAATTGGGCAGAAGAAAACTGTCGATGCAGCCAAAATTTGTGGCGGCGCAGAAAATGTTGTTAAAACAGAAACCCAGCAAACATTCGTAAATGGATTGCTCGGTTTTATTACTTTAGGCATTTATACTCC
>NZ_RXZH01000091.1 GCF_003970385.1 Vibrio aquaticus
TGGATGGATGACCTTAAAACTATTCTTCAAATGCAGCAAGCACAAAATGAGGCRAATCAGACGAAGCTTTTGGATGCATTCGCACGAATGTTCTCATTACAGTCGTCCTCAGCTTGTCAATCAGATAAGCATGAAAGCATCATAAATTCTATTTCTGAATTCCAGTATGATCCTGAAGCTAATRTCATTTTCAGTTCGTGGTTTCACCGYTGTGAAGATATTTTCCGCGTTGAATGCTCGCATCTTGATGACGCAGCRAAAGTCCGCTTACTCTTAAGAAGACTGGGAACACAGGAATATAATAAATATGTRAATTTTATCTTRCCGCAAAATCCACGAGAKGTATCATTCAAAGAYACAGTYCAGATTYTATCTGATATTTTCGATGAACAGTCCTCATTATTTAATACTCGCTATAAATGYTTCCAAATAACRAAATCTCCAGAGGACGATTATCTCACGTATGCYGGGAAGGTAAATCGACAGTGCGAACGCTTCAAAATAAACGAAATCACAGCGGACCAATTTAAATGCTTGATTTTCATATGTGGTCTAAAGAATGAAGAAGATGCAGATGTCCGTA
>NZ_RXZH01000093.1 GCF_003970385.1 Vibrio aquaticus
GTGAAGTGATTACTCAAAGAAACTCTTTCGTAAAAGTTATAAGGAAATATAGTTCAACCGCAACGTTTCAGCAGCTACAGTCAGAATTTATTGAAGCAMATCTGAAACCTATTATAGATTTGAATGACTTCCCCAMTTAYTGGAAAAGAGTWATGTATCAGTGCMTAGCAAACTCGGAAGATTTTTTCAGAGGGATCTAGAATATGATGAAAGATAGAAAATTACGACGCTTATCGGAAGTGAACGAATACTTTTTATATGAGGAGGGCTGTTTTTACAAAATCCGGTAGTAACTTGCTAACCAATTCCTAGGCAGGTCATTGGCAACAGTGGCATGCACCGAGAAGGACGTTTGTAATGTCCGCTCCGGCACATAGCAGTCCTAGGGACAGTGGCGTACAGTCATAGATGGTCGGTGGGAGGTGGTACAAATTCTCTCATGCAAAAAATATGTAAAATCGGTAGCAACTGGAAATCATTCAACACCCGCACTATCGGAAGTTCACCAGCCAGCCGCAGCACGTTCCTGCATACGACGTGTCTGCGGCTCTACCATATCTCCTATGAGCAACGTGTTA